>NZ_JABRPK010000001.1 GCF_013248995.1 Frigoribacterium sp. VKM Ac-2836
CACGTGGCGTCGGTGGAGGGCTCCGGCGACACCGAGGAACACGAGGATGAGGATCTTCGCCGACACGAGCAGCCCGTACTCGGTCGTGACGAGGTCGCCGATACCGGTGAAGCGGAGCGAGACGTTCACGACGCCCGAGAGTGCGACGGCCACGAACGACCACCCCGCCAGGGCAGAGTACCGGGCGGCGACGACGGGCAGGCCACCACGGACCTTCTTCCGCAAAAGGATCAGGGCGGTCAGCCCTCCGACCCAGACGGTGACGCCGAGGAGGTGGATGGCGAGGCTGTTCACCGCGTTGGCGTGCTCGTCGCTGCCCGCCGCGTGCCCGGAGAGCGACAAAGGCAGCAGAGCGAGCAGGGAGAGGGCTGCCGCGGCTCCGGTCCACGAGACGCTGCGGGTCAGGTAAGTGATGACGAACACGACCAGCACGCACAGGGCCGACACGAGCAGGGACTGACCCAGCTCGAGGCCGGTGGCGAAGAACAGGAGCTGGCGGCGGAAGATCGGGTCCGACAGGGGCACCCCGATGACGCCCGCCGCGGTGAGGACGATGACGACGCTGCCCGCGACGAACCAGACGCCGGCAGCCCACGCGGCCCACCGGACGGCGGTGAACTGGGTGGAGCCGAGCACGCCCGGGGCACGGCTCTGCCCCGGGAGGGCGAACGCGGCGACCACCAGCAGCCCGATGGTGAGGGCGGCCGCGAGATCGTGCACGATCCGGGCGACCGGCAGGCCGTAGGTGACGAGGTCTCCGGGGTCGACGATCAGTGTCTGCGTCGTCGCACCGGTGACGAGCAGGCCCACCAGCGTCGCGGCCACGGCGAGGGGCACGCACGCGACGAGGAGCGAGTTGACGGGGCGCAGCGGAAGAAGGGAGGGGAACACGGGGCACGTCCTGACGGGTGCCGGCGAGCGGCACCGAACGGACCTCCCACCACGGCCGCACGAGTCGGGGCAGGGGTCGAGATCACGGTCACACCCGGCACCGGCCGACCCTCGGCCACGTCGTGGGGCAGGGAAGGTCAGGGGCGGGTGTGTGGACACGCTGGCGCCCATCGGAAGGGGGCGCCGAGCGTCACGAGGCGGCACCGGGCGGTGTCGTCGCGGAGGGACAGGTCAGGCGACGGTCGGGGGGCCGCGGTCGGGCTGCGTCGACCAGGCGAGACCCGAGTCGTGGAGGACGAGTCGGGCCGCTGGAGCCACGACCGTCCGGAGCGTCACGGGTTCGGCGACGAGCACGAGGACGACGCCCAGGGCATGGCCGACTGCCGAGATGCCTTCGCGGGCGAGGTCGGCCAGAGACCGTACCGTCCGCTCCGCGAACCAGATGCCGACCACGGTCGCGACAGCGGCGACACCGTGTGCGAGCCACATCGACGGGCCGGCGTGCATCCCCGCCATCGCGGCAGCGTCACCCGTGGTCAGGACGAGTGCGTCGCGCCCGTGGTGTCCACCACCGGTGGCCGTCACGGCCGTGGTGCTCGCGCCGAGGGAGAACAGGGTGTGGAAGGCGAGCTGGGCGAACGTGACCGCGAGCGACAGGCGGACGGCCGAGAGCTTCGTGCCCGTCAGTGCGACGGCCAGGGGGAGGGCGAAGGCCAGGGCGAGGCCCGTGCCGAGGACACCCGGTGCGGAGCCCCCGCCGGCGACGTGCGAGAACGCGGCGACGGTGAGCGCGAGGACGGTGGTCAGTGAACCACGAAGAAGACGTGACCACCTCGAACCCACGACGTTCTCCTCACCGGCTGCCGAACGCACCCAGCTTACGGGGAACCCTCGGACGGCCGTCTCGCAGCGGGGCGACCCCCGGGTGGCCGCCTTGACCTCAGCCGCCGGGCGCGAGAGTGTGAAGACATGGACACCGACGGCGGCCGAAGCGTCAGCAGATCCGTCTCGATCTTCCTGGTGGTCGCCGCGTCCTCGGTGGCCGTCGCCGCGGTGGTCCTGCTCGTGCTCGACGGCTCTCGAACGGCCATGTATTTCACGCTCGCCGGTGCACTCGTGACGATCTACCTCAACGTGAAGAACATCAGGCGCGATCGCGCCGCCTGAGCACGAGGGCAGTGCCGCCCGCCAGCAGGCCCGCGGCGAGGGCGCCGATCCCGGCGATCTGCCCGCCCGTGTACGCCAGGTCCCCGTCGGCGGCGGGTCGTGTGGCGCCCGACGGCCGTGGCGTCGGGTCCGAACCCGTTCCGGCACCGTCGGTCGGTGTGGGGGAGGGCACCGTGCCGGGCTCGGTCGGGACCGCGGTCGGCCCGTCCGTCGGCGGCGTCGGCTCGACCCCGGCGCCGGGCACCGACCACGTCCCCGCGGTGAACGTGATCGGTGACGTGGCCGCCACGACGACGGACGACGGGACGCCGGACTCGACGACGAGGCACTCGAGCGTGAGCGTCGCGCCACCGTCTTCGACGCCACCCGCGACGACCTCCTCGAACGAGATCGCCATCGGCACCTCGACCGGCTGCCCCGTGACCACCGCGACGGTCGGCGAGGTGACGACCGTCGCGCCTCCTGCCGTCACCGAGAGCCGGGCGGCGTCGTCCGCGTCGGCCGGGCATCCCCCGGCGAGCAGCGCCGAGGCGAACGACGGATCGGCGCGGGCGTCGCCCGACGTGACCGCGGAGCCGGTGGCGTCGCGCAGCACGAGCGGTGCCGGATCGGTGGGCGTCGGGGCGGCGAGGGCGGCACCGGGGCCGGCCAGTCCGGCGATCGTGCCGGCACCCCACACCGCGGCGACGAGCAGGGCACGTCCGGAGGCGCGCGAAGGGGAGCGGCGGACGACGGGGGCGGAGGAGGGCATCGGGACCTTCGGTGGGGGCGGTGGGCGTCCGTGGCGGGAGCGCACGGCGAGGCCTGGACTGTGGCGCACCGGGGGGAACGGGTCGTGAACGGCAGGGGTCGCGCCCGACCCCGACCGTTGGCCGGCGGTTCAGGCCCGCTGCCTACGGTCGGGGCGCCCGCCGACGAAAGTGATGCCATGCCCCACGACCCCCGACCCGAGCAGCCCGCACCCCTCGACGAGGCCTCCAGCCCGGCCGCGCCGGGACGCGGTGGGGCCGAACGGGGTGCGCCGGGGCGGTCGGTCGTCTCTCGACGGACGTTCCTCGGGGCCTCGGTCGCCGCGACGGTCGTCGCGGGGGTCACGGCCCAGGGACTCGGGGGTTCGGGCCCCGCCCACGCCGCCGCCCCGTCGGCGCCCGTCGTCGTCGACCCGGCCGCGCTCTCGTGGTTGGTCTTCGACCACCACGTGCACTCGGTGTACTCGCACGACGCGAAGTACCCCATGACGACGATCCTCGACCGGGCACAGCGCCACGGGGTCGACGCGATCGCCTTCACCGAGCACAGCAACAAGGGCCACGCCAACGTCGGCGGGGTGTTCAACGCCGCCCGCGAGATCGAGACGGCGCGGGCGGCGCGCCCCGACCTGCTCGTGCTGCAGGGGCTCGAGTGGTACATCCCCGGCGCCGAGCACGCCACCGTGCTCGTCGCGCCCGGTCCCGCGACCACCCGCGTGCTGCGCCGCTTCGAGCTGGACCACGACGGCAAGCTCAACGGCTGGGAGAAGCCGCGCCCCGGCACCGACGACGCCGCCGAGTGGCTCGTGCACGCCACCGACGCGATCGCCTGGCTCGGTGCCCAGAAGAGAGCGGGCGTCGTCGACGACGTGATCGTCCTGGCGAACCACCCGAGCCGCCTCGGCATCGACTCGCCCGGCGAGCTGCGAGCCTGGCAGGACGCCGACCCCGAGGTGTTCGTCGGCATGGAAGGGGCCCCCGGGGCCCAGGCCGGCGCGATCGCGGCGAACGCCACCGACCGCTCGCGTCGGGGCGAGTACGAGAACGCCCCCAGCGAGTTCTCGTTCCCCGGCTACCCCGCGGAGGCCTACCTGACCCACGGAGGCTTCGACTGGACGACGGCCGTCGTCGGCGGCGTGTGGGACTCTCTGCTCAGCGAGGGGCGGCGCTGGTGGATCACCTCGAACAGCGACCTCCACCTCAAGGAGTCCGACTCGACGCGCGTGGGCGACTTCCCGACCGGGCCCGGCTGGGAGGCCGGTGCGACGCTCGCGAACTTCGACCGTGCCGGTCGTCGGCCCGATCCGATCGTCACGGCCACACCCCAGAACGGCGCCGACTTCTGGCCCGGCGAGTTCAGCAGGACCCACGTCGGGGCCGTCGACCGGACGTCCGCCGCCCTGCTCGACGCCATCCGCGCCGGCCGGCTCTGGGTCGACCACGGGCACCTCGTCGCCGGGCTCTCGGTCGTGCTCCGGGCAGCCGGCGGGCAGGAGGCGCAGGCCACCTTGGGCGGGACCCTCACCGTCCCGCGCGGCACCGCCCTCGAGCTCGTGGTCGACGTCGTGCCGACGACGACGCCCACCTCGCGGGGCACGACGCCGCGGCTCGCCCACCTCGACGTGATCCGCGGCCGGGTGACCGGACGCGCGGCCGACCGTGACGAGCAGCGCGCACCCGGCACCCGGGTCGTCGAGCTGCTCGACGTCTCCGATCGCTCCGCCACGGCGTTCCGCGTGGTGGTGCCGCTCGAGCCCGCGACCGAGGACGGCTACGTGCGACTGCGCGGCAGCGACGGCCGGGTGCACGGTGTGGGCCCGCTCGGCGCCGAGGTCGACCCCCGCGCACCCCAGCCGTACCCGGTCGCCCCGGCCGACCCGTGGGCCGACACCTGGTTGTACGCGAACCCGATCTTCGTCAGCGTGCGCTGAGCCTGCCGCGCCTCACCGTGCGGCGTGCGGCGACGCTACCCGGCGTGCCCCGGCGCGACCGCCGCGACGAACTCGATCTCGACCCGGGCACCCCTCGGCAGGGCGGCGACCTGGTAGGCGGCGCGGGCCGGGAGCACCTCGCCTCGGAACACCTCGGCGTAGGCCTCGTTCACCACGGCGAAGTCGGCGATGTCGGCCAGCAGCACCGTCGTCTTGACGACGAGATCGACGCCCGAGCCCGCGGCCTCGAGCACGGCGGCGCCGTTGCGCAGCGACTGGGCCGCCTCGTCGCGGACGTCCGGTCCGGCGAACTCGCCCGTGGCCGGGTCGATCGGCAGCTGGCCCGACACGAAGACGAGGTCGCCGACACGGACGGCCTGCGAGTACGGGCCGATCGCGGCCGGGGCCGCGTCGGTGTGCACGGCGCGGATGGGGCTCGTGTCGAGGGTCATCGTCGTCCTCCCAGGACGGTCAGGGCCGCGTCGATCGCGGCCGGTGTGGTCGTGGCGTGCACGCTGAGACGCACGCGGTCGTCGCCGTGGACGGTCGCCGTGACGCCGGCGTCCTCGAGCCGGGCGCCGACGGCCGCGGCCTCGCCCGTGGGCACGCCCGCCACGACGAGCCCGGCCCGTCGGCTTCGCTCGACGGGCGAGAGCACGGGCACCCCGGCGGCCTCGAGCCGGCCGATCAGGTCCCCTGCCGTGTCGGCCACGCGGGACGCGACGACGTCGACCCCGACCGACTCGAGCTGCTCGAGCGCCGTGGCCAGAGCCCCCGACGCGAAGGGCGACCCGTTGGTCACCGACAGTCGCTGCGCCCCCGGCAGCGGGGAGTGGGGCACGCCGTCGTAGCGCGAGGCGCCCTCGACGCCCGTCCACCCCCCGAGGACCGGACGGAGGCGCGCCAGGGCTCGCGAGGACAGCGCGACGAACCCGGTTCCCCACCCCGCCCGCAACCACTTCTGGCCGCCGACGACGAGGGCGTCGGCCAGCGTCCAGTCGGCGTCGAGGACGCCGAAGCCCTGGATGCCGTCGACGACGAGCAGGCGATCACCCACGGCCTCCCTCAGCCCGGCGAGGTCGGCGACGGTGCCGGTGCGGAAGTCGACCGCGCTCACGGCGACCGCCACGGTCTCGGGCCCGACCGCCTCGGCCACGCGCTCCGGCGTGACGGGAGCGAGCGGCTGCCCCGGGACGGCGGGCAGCGGACGCACGGTCGTGAGCCCGGCCTCTTCCGAGCGCCACCACGCGTAGAGGTTCGACGGGAACTCGGCGCTGCTCACGACGACCTCGCCCCGCGGCAGACCGAAGGCGATCTGCATCAGCCCGAGAGACGTGCTGCCGGTGAGGGCCACGCCGTCACGGTCGAACCCGGTGAGGCGCGACACCGCCGCGAGGGCACGCTCGTCCTCGGCGTGCAGGCCGGACGAGGGGACGCCCGCGCTCGCCGCGCCGGCGAGGCGACCGATCATCTCGACGACGTCCCGCGACGGGGGCCCGTAACTGCCGAAGTTGAGGTAACCGACGGGCTCGCCGAACGAGGCGAGGTAGTCGTCGAGCGCCGAGCCCGCACGCGTGCCGGTGCCGGTGCCCGTCGGGGGACCCGACGTCACGCCAGCACCCGCTGCAGGAACTGCTTCGTGCGCGCCTCGCGCGGTGTTCCGAGGACCTGGTCCACCGGCCCCTGCTCGACGATGCCGCCGTCCGCCATGAAGACGACACGGTCGGCGACCTCGCGGGCGAACTGGATCTCGTGCGTCACGACGAGCATGGTCATGCCGTCGCGGGCCAGGTCGCCCATCACCTTGAGCACCTCGCCCACCAGCTCGGGGTCGAGAGCCGAGGTCGGCTCGTCGAAGAGCAGGAAGAGCGGCTTCATCGCGACGGCGCGAGCGATCGCCACGCGCTGCCGTTGTCCGCCCGAGAGCTGACCGGGGTAGGCGTCGATCTTGTCGCCGAGGCCCACCCGCTCGAGGATCTCGACGGCCTCGCGCCGCGCCTCCTTCGCCGACCGGCGCTGGACCCGGACGGGTCCCTCGAGCACGTTGCCCAGCACGGTCAGGTGCGGGAACAGGTTGAAGTGCTGGAACACCATGGCCGTGCGCGCCCGCTGTGCCGACAGCCGGCGCTCGCTGAGCTCGTGCAGCACGCCGTCGCGGAGCTCGAAGCCCATCGGCTCACCGCCGACCCAGACCTCGCCGGCATCGGGCTCCTCGAGGCGGTTGAGGGTGCGGAGGAAGGTCGACTTGCCGGCTCCGGACGGGCCGATGATGCAGACCACCTCGCCGCTGCGCACGGTCATCGAGACGTCGCGCAGCACCTCGTGGCTGCCGTACGACTTGCCGATGCCGATGGCCTCGAGGACGGGAGCGGCGTCGGTGGCGGGCACCGCGCCTCCGGCGGTCGTCGTGTCGGTCGTGGTCACGGGGTGCTCCTCACGAGGGGTGCGCGGCCGAGGTCGGCGGCGACTTTGCGGCGGAGGGCGCGGGCGCTCGGTGGGCCGCCGGGGCGGCGGTCCTGCCGGTCGAAGCTGCGCTCGAGGTAGTACTGGCCGACGCTCGCGACGCTGACGATGACCATGTACCAGATGGCCGCGGCGATCAGGGTCTCCATCACCTGCAGGTTGAACGACGCGATGTTGTTCGCGGCCTTGATCAACTCGAGGTAGCCGATGACCGACGCCATCGCCGTGCCCTTGAGCATGTTGATGAAGTCGTTGCCGGTCGGGGGGATGATGATGCGCATCGCCTGCGGCAGCACGATGCGGGCCATGCGCTGCATCGGGGTCTGGCCGATCGACTGCGCGGCCTCGATCTGACCGCGGTCGACGCTCTTGAGGCCGGCCCGCACGATCTCGGCCATGTAGGCGCTCTCGTTGAGGGCGAGGCCGAGGAACGCCGCGACGAAGGTCGTCATGACGGCGTTCGTGCTGACGTCGACGAACACCACGTCGGTGAACGGCACCCCGACCTGCAACCGCGGGAAGATCAGCGCGAGGTTGTACCAGAGCAGGATCTGCAGCAAGACGGGCAGGCCCCGGAACAGCCAGGTGTAGCCGGCCGCGAACGCCTGCGCGACCGGGTTCTTCGAGATGCGCATCAGGGCGATGACGACACCGATGACGACGGCGCTGACCTGCGCGACCACGGCGAGCACGATGGTGCCGACGAGGCCCTGCAGGATGATCGGCGAGACCAGGTAGTACGGGATGTCGCGGTACGAGATGTCGCCCTGCGACGCGCCGTAGACGAGCGCGACGAGCAACACGACGATCACGACGGCGCTGACCCAGCGCCCCCAGTGCTTGAGGCGCACCTGCGGCAGCAGCTCGCGTCCGCCTGCGGGGCCGCCGCCGTGTCCGCCGTCTCGTCCGCCGTCGCGTCCAGCCGAGGAGGTGCGGGTCGCGTCGCCCGGGTCGGTGCCCGTCGGTCGTGCGGTCGCCACCTACTTGCCGCCGTTGACGGTGGCCTCGGTGACGCTGCCCGAGGTGATGCCCCACGCGTCGAGGACCTCGCCGTAGGTGCCGTCGTCGATGAGCGAGTCGAGGGCCGCCGCGATCGCGTCGCGCAGTTCGGGGTCGTCCTTGTTGACGCCTATGCCGTAGGGGGCGCCGTCGATGACGTCTCCGGGGACGACCTCGAAGGCCTCCCCGTCCTGGGCGGTCTTCGAGATGTAGACCGCGCTGGGCAGGTCGTTGACGATGGCGTCGATGCGGCCGGTGCGCAGCTGGGTCTGGTTCTGGCTGTCGCTGTCGGTCACCGTGATGTCGAGGGCCTCTTCACCGTCGGATTCGCACTGCGTGCTGGTGGCCTCGGCGAACTCCTGCTGGCTGGTACCGGTGACCACGGCGATCGACTTGCCGCAGAGCGTGTCGGGCCCGGTGATGTCGTCGGGGTTGCCCTTCTGCACCATCAGGGTGATGCCCGAGGTCAGGTAGTCGACGAAGTCGATCGCCTGCTGGCGCTCGGCCGTGTCGTTCATCGCGGCGATCGTCACGTCGACGCGCCCGGACTGCAGGCTGGTGATGAGCGAACCGAAGTCCTGGTTCTGGTACTCGACGTCGAGGCCGAGCTTCTTGCCGACCGCGGTGATGAGGTCGTGGTCCGAGCCGATGACGGTCGAGCCGTCGGCCGCGTAGAAGTTGTTCGGGGCCGACTGGACGTTCGAGCCGACGGCGAGCGTGCCCTTGTCCTTGATGTCGGCGGGCACCTGGGCGGCGAGGGCGTCGTCGACCTCGACGGCGTCGAGCAGCGCACTCGTGTCGGGGATGGTCGAGGAGGACGACGACGCGTCGCCGGATGCGTCGCCGGGCTGCGGGGCGCTCGGGCCACCGCAGGCGGTCAGGCCCAGGGCCAGGACGGCGCCCGTGGCGACGGTGCCCCAGAGGGCGGAGCGGGAGCGGGTTCGGGTCATGGTCGAGCCTTTCGTGAGCGTCGTCGGTCATCGCAAGTTAGCCGAATGATCGGCACGGTGAGAAGAAATTATCACAGTGCGACGATTTCGTTACCTGCCGGTAACCTGGAGCCATGACGAGAGCCAGCAGCGCCACCGTGGTCGACGCCGGTCGCGTCCTGCGCGCCGAGTTCGAGCCGTACCTGCCGCTGATGGACTTCTTCGCCGAGCTGCTCGGCCCACGGACCGAGGTCGTGCTGCACGACACGAGCGACCTGAGCCGGTCGATCGTGGCCCTGACCAACGGGCACGTGAGCGGCCGCAGCGTCGGGGGGCCGGCGACGGACCTCGTGCTCAAGGTGTTGCAGAACCACGAGCACGACGATCGCGACTACCTGGCGAACTACCTGGCCGAGTCCCGCACGGGTGGCACGTTCCGCTCGTCGACCTTCTTCATCCGCGATGCCGGTGGTGACGTCGTCGGCATGCTCTGCCTGAACATCGACGACGAGCCGCTGACCCGGGCCCGTGACCTGCTCGCGGCCATCACCGCGACGACGGGGTTGGTCAAGGGGGCGACCCCGGGTGCGGACTCCGAGGCGATTCCCGTGTCGCCGACGGTCCCGATGGCGGCCGAGCGGCTGAGCATGAACGTCGACGAGCTCGCCCTCGACGGCGTCGCCCGCATCGTCGCGGCCCAGGGCGTCGAGCCGCATCGGATGACGCCCGACGAGAAGATCGCCGCCGTGCGCGAGATCGAGCGGGCAGGGGTGTTCCTGCTCAAAGGAGCGGTGGCCCAGGTCGCCGAGGCGCTGCACGTGTCCGAGCCCACGGTGTACCGGTACGTGCGGCAGGTGCGGAACGGCGGCTGAGCGGCCTCACCGCAGGGTCAGAGCGGCGCGATGCTCTGCAAGAAGGCGAAGTGCCCACGAAGGGCCTGCGAGCCGGCCGGCGTGAGGGCTACCCAGGTGCGCGCCTGGCCCTTGGGTCGCTGCACGCGACGGAGGTCGACGTAGCCTGCCTCGGTCAGGGTGCGGAGGTGCTTGCTGAGGGTGGCGTCGGAGACGTCGAGCCCCTCGCGCAGGACCGCGAACTCGACCTCGCCACCCCGCGCCAGCATCGCGCAGATCTGCAGCCGTTGGGGGGCGTGGACGACCGGGTCGAAGACCGGCGCCGGGCTGCTCACCGGGCGGCGCCGAGGGTGAGGTCGCTGCCCAGGCGGGTGCGGGCGGCGTGGTCGGCGACGGGACCGAGGGCGGCCATGAGGGCGCCGGCGATGGCTGCCGCCGTCATGACCTGCCAGGTGGGTGCGTCGCGGACGACGACCACGAAGGTCAGTGCGGCCACCACGGCCACGAACGAGATGATCGACCACGGTGCCCCCAAGGCGAGGAAGCGCCAGCGTTCGGGGTTGGCGCGGGCGACGCCGACCTGGCGGGTGCGCCAGCGCGAGAGCGCGACGAGGCCGACGAGGCCGAGCAGCATCCAGACCGAGCCCCCTTCGCCGGAGCCGAGACCGCCGACCATGGTGGCGACGAGGAGGCCGCGGAGGACGTGCAGCCACCACGGCGAGCGGACGCGCGAGGCCATGCGGGCCTGGGCGTCGGTGGCCACGCGGAGCGCGGCGACTGGGTCGACGGGCGAGGACGAGTTGTCGTTCGAATGGCTTTCCATGTCGGCAACACTAAGTGTTTCCGACTCGGAAAGTCAAGGGATGCGAGCGAGGATCGCGCCGTGAGGTCTCGGCGCGACGTCCGATGTCATGCCCGGCAGCAGGGGAGTCGCACCACCGACGTGGTGTCGAACCACCGAAGCCAGTGGTTCGACACCACGTCGGTGGTTCGACCTCGACATGCGCGTGTGGAGCCGGCAGGGGCGCACGCGACGACCGCGGCCAGGGGCGTCAGGAGGCCGCCTCGCGGGCGGCGGCGTCGAGGGCCGCAGCGATGCCGTCGAGTTGGGGGAGGGCTTCGGCGATGGTCTCGTCGGTGCCCGTGGTCGAGAGGACGTACTGGTAGGCCTCGCGCAGGATGGTCGTGGTGTCTTCGCCCTGGGCCGTCAGGTGCAGGAACAGACTGCGGCGATCGCCCGGGTGCCGGGTGCGGGTCACATGGCCCGACTTCTCGAGCCGGTCGACGACGGCAGTCGTCGCCCCGGTACTGAGCAGCAGCTCGTTCGAGAGGGTGCCGGGGGTCATGCCCGGTGTCTCGCCGATCGCGACCAGGGCCGAGAGCTCGGTGTGACCCATTCCGAGGGCCTTGGCGGCGTGGAGCCGGTATCGCCGATGCGCCTCGTCGAGGGTACGGAGGGTCGTCGCGAGTCGCCGGACGGACTCCGGATGGTTCTCCGGGGTGGCGGGAAGATCAGGACTCACGATTGCAGGGTACCGAGCATCCCGCCGAGTGTCGGCGATGCAGCGCAGAACGGATGACCCGGTCGGGTGTGACGCCCCGCTCAGGCGACCTGGTGCACCACGTAGCTCGCGACGAAGCCGAGTACCGTCACCAGTCCCGTCAGCGTCTGCGTCTTGCGGAAGGCCTCAGGGATCATCGTGTCGCAGATCATCGCGAGGATGGCCCCGGCGGCGAACGCCATGACGAAAGACTGCCCGCCCTCGGGCACCCCACCCAGCAGGACGTACCCGCCGAGGGCGGACAGGGCGCACACCACGGCGATGCCCGACCAGAGGCCGAAGACGTACCGGGCGGACCGACCCGACGACTTGAGGTCGGCCGTGCTCGACATGCCCTCGGGGAAGTTCGAGATCACCACGGCGACCAGCACGGCGATGCTGAGCGACCCGCCACCCGTCAGGCTGACGCCCTGGACGGCCGTCTCGGGGACACCGTCGAGCAAGGCTCCGAGGGCGATCCCGAGGCCTGTGCCCGAGCTGGCCGACCCACGGCGATGGTGCTTGTGCCGGAATCCGCCGTGCTCGAGCAGTTGATCCAGGACGACGTACACGACGGCGCCCGCAAGGAAACCGCCGAGGGTCGGGGCGAGCCCCCCGCTGGTCGTAGCCTCGTCGACGAGATCGAACGACAGCGCGGAGATCAGGACGCCGGCACCGAACGCCATGACGAGGGCTACGGCCTCGCGGGGCACCTTGACGAACCACGACACCGCCGCCCCGACGACGAGGGAGAGGCCCGAGAGCAGACCAGCGAGAGCGGCGAGGAGAAGTGGTGACGGCACAAGAACAGGTGTAGTCCGGGGTGGGGCCGTTCGATCGGCAGCGACTGCCGGACACGCAGGAGGCGCGATGCTGGTCTCGAGGACCGGCGCCGCGCCTCCTGAGGTCGCCGCTCAGTAGTCGATGCGGCCCCGACGGTCGTGGAACTCACCGGTGGGTCCGTCGGACCCGAGCAGGGCGAGGGCGACGGTGGCGTCCGTGCCCTCGGTTACGGTCTGGTGGCCGCCGTGCCCGTTGAAGTCCGTCGCGGTGTAGCCAGGGTCGCTGACGTTGACCCGGACGGTCGGGAGGTTCTTGGCGTATTGCACGGTCAGTGCGATGACGGCTGCCTTCGATGACGCGTAGGGGACGGCGGCGACGGGGTACTCGTCGTGGCCCTCGGTGCTCAACCAGCGCGGCCAACCGACGCCAGAGGCGACGTTGACGATCACGGGACGTCGGGAGCGGTGTAGCAGCGGCAGAGCGGCCTGCGTCACGCGGACGAGGCCGACGACGTTGACGTCGAGCACCTCCTGCAGGCTCTCGGGGGTGAGGTCGTCGACGCCGAACGACGAACCAAGGACCCCCGCGTTGTTGACCAGGACGTCGAGCTCGGGCAGGGAGTGGATCGCTGCGTCGACGCTCGTCTGGTCGGTGACGTCGAGCTGCACGGCGTGGGCGCCGAGGGCCCGGACGGCGTCGCCCGAGTCGAGGTCGCGCATGCCGGCGTACACGGTGTGGCCCGCCTCGAGCAGGCGGCGGGCGGTCTCGAGTCCGAGGCCCTTGTTGGCCCCGGTGATGAGTGTGGTGGTCATGGGTCCATGTTGCGCCCGACCCCGCCCCGGCACCCAGGCTCCGCACGACCACCGGTACGCCCCCGGGCGATCCGGCCGGGGGCGGATCGCTCCTCGTGCGCATGACCGGACCGCCGTCGATGGTGGCGACGGCGGCCGTCTGAGGGTGCGAGTGCTCGGGTCAGCTGTCGCGGGCCGCGTCCTGGACTGCACGGGCTCGCGCCTTGATCGCCTGGATGACCTCGGTCTTGGCGTCGGCGTAGTCGTTCATGTCGTCCCAGTGGCGCCCGAGCAGGTCGCGCTTGACGCCGGCGTAGAGCTCTCTGTCGGCGATGTCGGTGCGCAGGTGGTCGCGCAGGAGCACGTACTCGTCGATGGCCTCGGCGCCCTGCTCGTAGACGTGCACGTGGACACTGCGCTCGGGAGTCCGCACGAGCCGATGCCCGGGTTCGCGCACCCGCAGCTCGTACCCCGCGGCGAGCAGCAAGTCGAGATAGTCCTCTTCGGCGGTGATGTCGGGCACGGCGACCACGACGTCGACGATCGGCTTCGCCGCCAGCCCGGGCACCGAGGTCGAGCCGATGTGCTCGACCACGACGTCGAGGCCGGACGGCGCGAGGGCTTCGACGATGCGGCGGCGGTGCTCGGCGAAGGCGACCGGCCAGCGCTCGTCGTAGTCGCGCAGCTCGACGTGGACCGCCTCGGGCCCGCCCACGATCTCGGTGGTCGTGACGTCGGGGCGGCGGGGCGTTCGGTCGGTGGGCATCACGAGATCCTGCCAGACCCCGGCGCCGGTCGCGCGGATCGCCCCTCGGGTCCGTTCTCTCAGCCCTCGCTCGAGTCGGACCAGACCGCCTTCGCGCCCGAGTCGCCGATGCGCACCGTCGTGACGATGCCACCGACGGCCGCGACGGCGACCGCAGCGGTGAGCACGATGCCGACGCTCCTCCGCGTCCCCTTCTTCAGGGTGGGATGCGGCCGCTTCGCGTCCGGGGTCAGCACGAAGTGCTGCCACGCCCACTGCCCCACGGCGACGACGAACACGGCGATCGCCCAGGGCAACAGCGTGTCGCCCAGTTGTGTGTGCATCTCGAGCAGGGCGCTGTGCCCGACCCGCTCCTCGAGCGATTCGCCCGACGAGGTCGCGAGGGGCACCGCGACGAGCGAGACGAGGGCGACGAGCGGCGTGATGAGTCCCAACCGTCGGCGCAGTCGTGACGACACGGCGCCGGCCACGATCAGCAGCGAAGCCGTCGGGAAGGCGACCGTGACGAGGTGCACGATCAGCGGGTGGAGGGGGAGTCCGTTCAGTTGCCAGTCCATGGTGTCTTTCTTCTGGGTCGGTGAGGTGAGGTGAGGTGAGGTGGGTCGGGGTGAGCTGTTGGGCTCAGGCGTGGCGTCCGGGAGAGGTCTCGCGACGAGTCGACACGGTCATCGCCGTCACCACCCCGGCGATCGCCACGAGAAAGACGAGGCTCGTCGCGGTCGGGCCCAGCCCGAGTCCTCCATCGGTCCGGGCTTGCGAGAGGAGGTCGCCGAGAGACGCGCCCAACGGCCGGGTGAGCACGTAGGCCGCCCAGAAGGCGACCACCGCGCCGAGGCCGAGGACACGGTGAGCGAGGGCGACGAGAGCGATCGCTCCCGCGAAGACGAGCGCCGACGACAGGTACCCGAGGGCGAGCTGCTCGCCGAGGAGGTCGCCGACGGCGGTGCCGAGGGCGAAGGTCACCAGGATGGTCGCCCAGTAGAAGCCCTCACGGCGACGGGTCGTGATGTCGTGCACCGACAGCGTCCGCTCGACCGAGTACCAGACGCCGAACACCACGGCGAGTGCGACGGCGAAGACGATCGTCGAGGTCCACAGACTCACCGCGAGCGAGTCGGTGAGGGTGTCGGTCAGCAGTGTCCCCACGACGCTGATGAGCACCACCGTGAGCCAGTAGACCCAGGGCACGTACCGTCGCGTCCTGAATTGCAGCACGAGAGCGACGACGAGCAGCGCCGTCATGACCACGCTGGTGACCGTCAGGCCGAGACCGAGGCCGTCGTTCAAGAAGTCGGCGAACGTCTCGCCCACCGTGGTGCACAGCACCTTGACCACCCAGAAGGCCAACGTGACCTCGGGGACCTTGTTCAGCAGCGACGCGGGTCGGCGGATCGCCGGCTCGGTGCGTTCGGCTCGTGTCGTCATGCGGACGACCCTCGCGAAGCCGGTCCCAGAAACCCCCCAGACACCGGATCGAGGAGGCGCGGGTCGGCTCGATCCCGCCGCTGGGCGGTTTCTGGGAGGGGCGCGACGAGCCTCGAGCCATGACCGAACTCGACCGACGACCCCTGGTGACGTCCCCGGGGGGACGACCCGCGCCTCCTGCCTCTCGTCCCGCTCGTCGGTCGGTCCGCCGCGACGTCGGGATCGCGGCGGCGGGCGGGATCGGCGTCGTCGCCGTCGCCGCGGCCGGTCTCGCGATCACGTCGGGTGCCGGGGGAGTCGCGGCGGCCGACCTGGCCGTCGTCCAGAGCATCAGCGGGATGCACTCGCCTCTGCTCGATGCCGGGGCGCTGCTGATCGACCGCCTGCTCGGACCGCAGCTCGGGATGGCGCTCGTCCTGCTGTTCGCCGTCGCCGTCTGGGTGACGACCCGCCGAGTCGTGGAGGCCCTGACGGTCCTCGGCGTCGCCCTGCTGCCGTGGGCGGCGGCCGAGACGATGAAGGTGGTCGTCGGGCGCGACCGACCCGACCCGCGCCTCCTGGTCGACCCCCTTCTGATCGAGCCGCACTCGTTCTCGTTCCCCAGCGGCCACACCGCCCTGGCGACCGGTCTCGCCCTGGCGATCGTGCTCGTCGTGAGGGGACGGCGTGCGTGGCGCCTGGTCGCCGTCGTGGCCGCGCTCGGCGTCGTCGTCGTGGCGGCGTCCCGCGTCTGGATCGGCGTGCACTACCCCACCGACACGGTCGCGTCGACGGTGCTCGGCTGCTCGGTCCTCGCGCTCGTCCTGCCCTCCTGGCGGCGGCTGGTCGACCGCTTCGACCCCGTCGACCGCCTCGACCGCTTCGACCGACGGACGACCATCCCACCCCTTGCCGCGACGGCACCCGACTCCGAACGGAACCACCCATGACCCTCTTCGACCCGCAGACGTTGCTGACCGCACTCGGCCCCTGGGCCCTGGGCGGTGTGTCCCTCATGGTCTTCATCGAGTCCGGGCTGCTCTTCCCGTTCTTGCCCGGTGACTCGCTGCTCGTGACGGCGGGGCTGCTGCACGAGGGCCTCGGCCTGAGCGTCGTGGCGATCGCTCTCTGCGCCTTCGTGGCCGCCGCCGCGGGGGACCAGGTCGGGTTCTTCCTGGGGCACCGGTTCGGCCGACGGTGGTTCCGGCCCGACGCCCGGGTGCTGAAGACGGCGCACCTCGAGCGGGCCGAGGTCTTCTTCGCGCGGCACGGCGGCCCGGCCCTCGTCCTCGGTCGCTTCGTGCCGGTGGTGCGCACCTTCGTCCCGCTCGCGGCCGGAACCGGCGGCTACCCCTACCGCCGGTTCGTCGTGTGGAACCTTACCGGGGCGTTCCTCTGGGCCGTGGGCATGACCGTGCTCGGCTCGCTCCTCGGCGGGCTGCCGTTCGTCGCCGATCACATCGATCTGCTCGCCATCGGGCTCGTCGCGGTGTCGGTGCTGCCCCTCGCCCTCTCGGCCGTGCGACGATCGGCAGGGACACGACGGCGGAAGGAGGCCCTGGGTGACCGATCCTGATCCGCGCCCGCGCCTCCTGCTGGTCGAGGACGACCCCGCGCTGGGGCCGATCGTCGCCGACGTGCTCGCCGAGGCGTGGCGCGTCGACCTCGTGGCCGACGGCCGCCGGGGGCTCGACGTCGCCCGCACCGGCGTCCACGCCGTGCTGGTCGTCGACCGACGCCTGCCCGGTCTCGACGGCACCGCCCTCGTCGCGGCCCTGCGGCGCGAGCACGTGACCACGCCCGTGCTGATGCTGACCGCGCTCGGCTCGACGGCCGACCGGGTCGAGGGGCTCGACCTGGGTGCCGACGACTACCTCGTCAAGCCGTT
Source organism: Frigoribacterium sp. VKM Ac-2836 (assembly GCF_013248995.1). Classification (GTDB taxonomy): domain Bacteria; phylum Actinomycetota; class Actinomycetes; order Actinomycetales; family Microbacteriaceae; genus Frigoribacterium. The sequence goes on from NZ_JABRPK010000001.1 coordinate 17,154, forward strand.
CGAGTTCGACGAACTGTTCGCTCGACTGCGGGCCCTGACCCGGTCGTTCGCCTCGCACGAGCCCTGGCTCGATGTCGGCGCCGCCCGGTTCTTCCCCGAGAGCCGCATCGTGGTCACCCCGTGGTCGAGTCGGGTGGTGCTGAGCGACCGTGAGGCCGGGCTGCTGGGTGCGCTCGCCGAGCGGCCCGACCACACGTTCGACCGGGCCGAGTTGTTGGCCGCGGTGTTCCCGCGCGGCGAGCAGCTCGGCACCGTCGACACCTACGTCAGCTACCTGCGACGCAAGCTCGACCGCGACGTCGTGCTGACGGTGCGCGGGCGCGGCTACCGGATCGGGGCACTGTGAGCGGGCGGACCCGTCGCGCCTGGCGACGGGCTCCGAGCACGCCCCCGATCGCGCGGCGGCCCGACCCCGACGCCGCGGCCCTCCACTCGGCGGCGCGGTCGGTGGGCCGTCAGATCGTGCTCGTCTCGGCCGTCGTGGTCGTGGCCGCCCTCGCGCTGACGATCGCGTGGGTGCTGCACCAGACGGTGCCGAGCGAGCGGCTCGAGCAGGTCGCGGCGGCCCGCCGGGGCGAGGTCTTCGTGAGCGCCACCGACGTCGTGGCCGGTCTCGTCGTGCTCGGACTCGCCGGCGTGGTCTTCGCCGGGGTCGTGAGCGTCGTCATCGCCCGGCGGGCCGTCCGCCCGCTCGGCGACGCCCTGCGCCTGCAGCGGCAGTTCGTCGCCGATGCCAGCCACGAGCTGCGCACCCCGTTGGCCGTCCTCGACGCGCGACTGCAAGCCCTCGAACGCAAGATCTCCGGAGGCGCGGTGTCGGCGGACGCGCAGGTCGCCTCGGAAGTCGCGTACCTCCGCGACGACTCCCGGGCCCTGATCGACATCGTCGGCGACCTGTTGGAGGCCGCCGGCGGCGAGGGCCACGACGGTGACGCCCCCGGGGTCGTCGGCGTCGACGCCGTGGTGGCGGAGGTCCTCTCGTCGATGGCCGTGCTCGCCGACGAGCGGAGGGTCCGTCTCGACGTCGTGGCCGGCGGGGAGGAGGCGCGGGTCGCCGTGCCGCGGACGAGCCTGCGACGCTCGGTCCTCGCCCTGGTCGACAACGCCCTCGGCCATGCTCCGACGGGATCGACGGTCGTGACGACCGTCCGTGTCGACGGCCGGGGTGCGGCCGCGACCGTGGTGGTGGCGGTCGCCGACCAGGGGCCCGGGATCACCGGGATCGAGCCGGCGCGCGTCTTTGACCGTTTCGCCCGGGCCTTCCAGCCACCGGGCCCGGCCTCGGGCCCGGCCTCGGCCTCGGCACGCCCGAGCTTCGGCATCGGTCTCGCCCTCGTCCGCGAGATCGCGCGTCGCCACGGTGGCGACGTCGGGGTCGCGTCGACGTCGAGCGCGGGCACGACGATCGAGGTCACGCTGCCGGTGGCGCGCCCGACGGCGGAGTGAGCCTCACCCCTGGCGCGTGTTCCACCGCGGGTCCTTCTTGTTGATGACGTAGACGCGGCCACGGCGGCGGACGACCTGCGAGCCGGGGATCGCCTTGAGTGCCTTGAGCGAGTTGCGGACCTTCATGGGTGCCTCCTGGTGTCGGTGTGGTGGTTTCGGTTGTTAGTGAGAATCATTATCACCTAGCGTGGGGGCATGACCGAATCGACCCGCGCCTCCTCGTCCTCACGCCACCGGGGCGTCGTCCTCGTGACGGGGCAGAGCCCCACCGTGGTGGACCGGGTGGCCGACCGGCTGGCCGGGTCGACCAGTCGTCGAGTGGGCTCGGGGCCGGACGTGCACGACGTCGCCGACGCCGTGCACCGGCTCGCGCTCGACATCGCGCACGACGGGCAGCCGGTCGACGTCGTCGCCACGCTCGCGGCCGGCACGCCGAGCCGCGCCACCGGGCTGCTGCTCGGCTCCCTGCTCGACTCGTCCCTGGGGCGCCCCGATGGTCGCTCGCTGTTGCAGCACGTCGTCTCGGTCGTCAGCGCGGTCGACCTGGCCGAGCTCGTGCTGGGTGGTGTCGACGACCGGTTCCTCGCCGCTGAGCACGTCGTCGACCTCGTCGAGTACGCGACCGTGATCGTCCTCGTCGACACGGCCGCCGTGCCCCCGCGCGACCTGCGGACGATCCGCCGGTTGCTCGCCCGACTGGCACCGGAGAGCCGCGTGTCGAGTGTCGACGCCGTGCGATGCGAGACCCTCGAGGGCCCGGGAGGCGCGGCTCAGCTCGGTGGCGCGGCCGGCTGGATGCAGGCCCTCTCGGAGCACACCCCCGACCTCGACCACGACGGGGCGATCACGACCTCCGTCTACCGGGACGAGCGCCCGTTCCACCCTGGGCGCCTCGCCGCCGTCGTCGAGCGCACCTTCGCCCCCGGTGCGGTCGGAACGGTGCTGCGTTCTCGCGGGTTCACGCAGTTCGCGACCCGCAGCGACCGCGTCGGCTCGTGGTCGAGCGTCGGGCAGATGCTGAGCCTCGACCCGACCTCGAGCCCGTCGTGGCACCCCGATTCGCCACGCGGCCAGCAGATCGCCTTCTTCGGTCTCGACCTCGACGTCGCGACGATCCGTCGAGAGCTCGACACGTGCCTCCTGACCGACGACGAGCTGCTGGGCGATCCGGCGGGCTGGCGCGACTTCGCCGATCCGTTCCCGGTGTGGAGCGGGCCGGGGGCCGGGCCGGGGCACCGGCACTAGGTTCGAGGGACGGCTCGCGGCGAAAAAGGGGGGTGGCCATGGAGTTCACGTTCGACGCCGACCTGTGGCGGTGGGAGAGCCGGCGGGCCTTTTACACGTTCGTCAGCCTGCCGCCCGAGGTCGAGGACCACGTCCTGATGGTGGCCGGCGATCTGCTGCGCGGCTGGGGTTCCGTCCGGGTGGAGGCGCGGGTCAGCTCGTCGACGTTCGCGACGTCGGTCTTCCCTCTCGGTGAAGAGAACGCCTACGCGCTGCCCGTCAAGCGGGCCGTGCGCGACGCCGAGGGCGTCGGAGTCGGAGTCGGCGACACCTTCGCCGTGACGCTGCGCCTGCTCGACTTCTGAGCGTCGTCAGGTCCGAGCGTCCGCGTCGGTGTCGGCGTGGACCTCCGGCTGGGCTGCGTCAGCGGTCCGGCGTTCGGGCCCGGCTTCGTGCTCGTGGTCTCGCGCGTAACGGCGCGATCGGGCCAGCCGCACGAGCGTCAGGGGCAAGAACACGAACAGGACGACGATGAGGAAGGCCAGCAAGAACGGGGCGAAACCGTCCTGCCGGTCCATGATCAACCGAACCTGCTGGAGGGACAGGCCGGCGTAGAGCATGACGAAATAGGTCAGTTGGAAGGGCAGCGTGATGCTCACGATTTGCGCGTACCTCGCGGCGACGGCAAGTTCGCGGGGGTCGAGGTCGAGCTCCTTGCGGCGCAGGACGACCTTGCCGACCTTCCGCAGGAGCACCGGGTCGTCCTCGGCGCTCGTCCGCAGCAGTCGGTTGAGGGGCAGGGTCACGACGATGCAGGCGGCTCCGCCGGCGAACAGGGCGAGCGCCACGGCCAGGCCGATGCCTTCCGCGAGTGCACCCTGCAGGTCGTCGACGGCCGTGAACACGATCACGGCTGCGGCGAGGCCCACGACCAGGAACGACACGAAGACGGCGGCGACCGCGACGACCTTCCGCCCGATCTCGCGTCGTGTCACGGGCACCCACGCCAGGGCTTCCCGTCGGGCGGCGGTCGTCCGCCGACGCAGGGCCCGGCCCACGGCCACAGCGGCGACGGTCGCCACGACACCACCGCCGGTGAAGGCGATCGGCAACCACCAGGGTGAACCGTTGGCCGCCGCGTACGCGATGATCGCCAGGACGCCGGCGACCTCGACGAAGCCGACCGTGGCGAACCAGCGTCGGCCGAGGCGCCGGCGGGCGTCGTCGCCGCCGAGGTCCCACGAGGCGGTCAACGAGCCGAGGATCAGCGGTCCGTAGACGAGGGCGACGAGGCTCGCGGTCGCGAGCACGAGGGTCCAGTCCTCACGAGGGGGCGCGGCAAAAGCGATCAGGACGGTGGCGCCGAGCACCAGGACGCTCGAGAGCGCGACGGAGGCGATGAAGACGGCGATGCGCACGGGTCGGGACCTTTCGGGCGGTCGTGCACGGGTCGGGCACCGGTGCTGACGACTTCTCGACAACCTACCGTCTCGCCGGTCTCGATGGCCCGGCCCGGGATCTCGAGTCCACGGCCCTCATCGCGGACTCGAGGCCTTGACGGAGCGCCGGGGCGGGGCCACGCTGTGCGTCACCACTCGTGCACCGTTCGAAGGAGAACCCGATGTCCATGATCTTCGTCAACCTGCCCGTGACCGACCTCGACCGGGCGAAGTCGTTCTACACGGCCCTCGGCTTCTCGATCAATCCGCTCTTCACCGACGAGAACGCCGCCTGCGTGATCGTCGAAGAGGACCACAGCGCGTTCATGATCCTCACGCGCGAGTTCTTCCAGACCTTCACCGACCTGCCGATCGGTGACCCGACCGCCGCGCCCTCGGTCGCGACCGCGGTCATGGTCGACTCGCGCGACCAGGTCGACACGACGGTCACGGCCGGTCTCGGTGCCGGGGGGACGGAGGCGCGTCCGGCCAGCGACTACGGCTTCATGTACCAGCGCCAACTGACCGACCCGGACGGCAACATCCTCGAGTTCGGCTGGATGGATCCCGCCGCCGCCGAACAGGGCCCCGAGGCCTTCGCCCAGCAGCAGGGCTCCGACCACCAGCAGGGCGCCGACCGCCACGGCGCCTGACGATCGAGTGGGCAGAAAACGTCCTTCGTGCGATCAGGAAGGACTATTTCTGCCCACTCGACCACCGCCGGGTCGTGCACGAAGGCCGAGGATGGCTCATGATGGCGGCGAGGGCTTCCTCCTGACCTGGCGGCTCAGCCCCGACGAGGGCTCGGGCCGCATCAGCCTCTGGTGCGCCCCGGGCATCCCCCTGGCGTTCCGGTACGACGAACCCGTCCGTGCGATCGACCCGTCCGTGGTGCGGGCCCTCGTCACGGCGAGCTACGAGGGCAGCGGCCACCTCGACGTCACCGCCCTGGCCCCCGTGTCGCCCCCCGCCACGACCTGACTGGTCGCTGCGGCCCTCAGCGGGCGAGCGTGTCGCGCGGGTACTCGTCGAAGCGTTCGGCGTAGGCCCCGGCGAACCGACCGAAGTTGCCGAAGCCCCACCGCCGGGCGACGTCGGACACCCGGGTCTCGTTCGGCGCCGCCTCGAGCAGCTCGTCACGGACGCGGTCCAGCCGCACCTGGCGCAGGTAGGCCGCGGGCGACGTGCCGAGGTGCTCCTTCATCGACGTCTGGAGGGTGCGGGTGTGCATGCCCGACGCTTCGGCGATGTCGGCCGGGGTGAGGGGTTCGGCTGCGTGGGCGTGGATGTACTCGACCGCGTACCGCACGCGCGCGGCCTCTTGTGTGCGCAGGCCGACCGGCACGTCGACGGCCCGCCACGGGAAGAGGTCGAGCATGGCCCGGGCGAGGGTGAGCTGGGCCTCGAGCCGGACGAGCGGGGAGGCCTGCTCGGCGACGACGGCCGCGGCGCTCGAGCCGACGGCGGCCCGCCAGGCGGCGACGGCCTCGGGCCGCGGCGTCACGGTGTAGTCGAAGACGATGCGCTGCGACGGCCCACCGTGGCGTTCGGCCGCGGTCTGCTCGAGGAACGCGGTGCCGACCTGAACCATGCTGTTCTTGCGCGGCGTCGACTCGAACGAGAAGGCCTCTTCGGCCGGCATCAGGAACGGCGTCGAGCCATCGCTCGTGAAGGTGTGCCCTCGCTGGTGGAGGGTGGTGCGGCCGTTGCGGTTCCACGCGACGATGTACTGCCCCGGGAAGGGGATCTCGCCCTGCATCGGAGCGGTGAACGACGAGGTCTGCAGCACGAGCCGGTGGTCGCCCGCGAGGACGTACGAGTACTCGAAGGGGCTGCCGGCCGGCTGGGCCCGGAAGCGTCGGCCCCGGTAGTGCGTCTCGAGGCGACGCGTCGCCTCGCGCAGATCGGTGCCACCGTCCTGGACGCGTCGGTAGGTCGACGCGGTGCCGCCCGTGAGGTCGACGGGGTGCGGGGTGATGCCACCCGAGGGGTCCGGTTCGCCGTCGGGCTCGCTGACGTAGAAAGTCGGCATGGTGGGGTGGTCCTCTCGATCCGTCGTTCTGCTGCACCGCCGCGGTGAAGGGCGGCACACGATGGAGACGATGCCCGAGGGCGAAACGTCACGAAATCGTCGGACTCTCTCGATCTTCGGCGCGGTGGGGCGGGGCGACGGGGCCCACGACGCCCCCAATGGGCGGGTCACCGGCCCGGCCGGCGGCGGTGCCGCAGGAGCCGTGCGCAGCCCCCGCGACGCAGGAGGCGCGGTGCCCTCGCACCGCGCCTCCTCGTCCCCCGGGGTGGTCGCGTCAGTCGCCCGTGGCCACGGCGATCTCGTTCGGCGTCACGTCGAGCTCGCGCGAGGACACCACCTCGCCCGTGGTCAGGTCGACGGCATGCACACTGTCCGTGGCGGGTTCGGTGACGTAACCGACGTCACCTGCGACGACGATCGCGGGGTGGGCGTCCTGCCACTCGGCCGGTCCCTCCCACGCGTCGACGACGGGCCACGAGGCCGTGAGCTCGCCGGTCGCGGCATCGAGCACGTGCACGGCGCCGTCGGTGCCGATCAGGTAGGCGAGGTCGCCCGGGCCGCGGGCCACCCCGCGGAAGGTGTACTCGACTCCCTCGGGCAGGTCGACCACCTCGAGCGTCTCGGCGGCCGTGTCGATCACGGTGAGGGCGTGCAGCAGGTAGCCCTCGGCGTCGGGGTCGTCCTTGTGGTCTCCGACGACGAGCGGGCTGGTCTCGCTGACCCACGCGTTGCCCATGCGGCCGTAGGGCTGCGAGGGCGAGTCGAGCTTGGTGACGGTGCCGTCGTGGTAGACCAGCGCGCCGTCCTCGCAGCCGAACACGACGGCCTCGTCGGCCGCGGTGCCCTCTCCGTGGACGCCGGGGCACTGGTCGCTCTGGGCGACGACCGCGCCGTCCGCGTCGCGGACCTCGATGCCCGTGCGGCCGTCCGAGTCGCCGACCGTCGTCAGGAAGGTGCCGTCCTCGAGCACGACCGAGACGCCGTGGTGCGCCTCGACGCCCTCCACGGTTTCGACCGCGGGCAGGTCTCCCTCGGCGACGGCGTCGGTCAGGTCGGCGGACTCGAACACGGTGGTGTCGCTGGTGCCGTCGGCGTAGAGGACCGTCTTGCCGCCGTGCCGGACGACGTGGCCCGCGGTGTCGGCGCCGAAGACGAGGTCGGTGAGGGCGGGCTCGGCCGAGCTGCCGGCCGCGGTGTCGAGCACCTGGAAGCCCTCGCTCGTGGTGACCATGACGTGTCGGCCGTCGCCGGCCGGGTTGAGGCGCGTGAACTCCTCGGAGGTGAAGTCGCCGACGGTCTCGAGGGTCTCGCCGTCGAGCACGACGACGCGGCCCTCGGACGAGACCGCGAGGCGGGGACCGGACGAGGAGGCGCCGGTCGCCTCGTCACCGTCCGTCGCGTCGGAGGCGGTGCCGGGACCGCCGGTCGAGCAGGCCACGAGGGTCGCGGCGACGCCGAGGGCGAGCAGCGTGCCGCCCGCTCGTCGCAGGTGGGGGGTGCGCATGGGTGTTCCTCTTTCTGGTGGGCGGGCGCTCAGGGCGAGAGCCCGGTGGCGATGCGCTGGGTGTTCACGCGCATCATGGTCAGGTAGTCGGGGGCGTCGCCGTCGGCCGCGGTGAGCGACTCGGTGACCAGCTCGACGACGTCGACGTGGACGTCCGCCTCGCTCGCCAGGGCCCGGACGAGCCGGTCGGGTGAGGACGACTCGGCGAACACGGTCGGGACGCCCGTCCTCTCGACGGCGTCGACCAGGTCGGCGAGGTCGGACGCCGACGGTGCCGCGAGGGTCGTGCCGCCGGGGATGACGGCACCCACGACGGCGAAGTCGAACCGGTCGGCGAGGTAGCCGAAGACGTGGTGGTTCGTCACGAGGGCACGACGTTCGGTCGGGACGGCGGCGAACACCGCGGTCATCTCGGCGTCGAGACGGTCGAGTTCGGCGCGGTAGTCCGCGGTGCGCGCGCCGAGCACGGCGGCGTCGACCCCGTCGACCTCGGCGAGCACCGGCTCGAGGGCGTCGACGACGTCGAGCATGCGTCCGGGGTCGGTCCAGATGTGCGGGTCGGGGGCGCCCGCGGCGTCGCCCTCGCGGTAGTCGAGCACGTCGACGGCGTCACCGGCGACGAACGAGGGCACGCCGGCCTCCCCGGCCGCGTCGAGGTGCTGCTGCAGCCCCTCCTCGAGGCCCAGCCCGTTCGCGACGACGAGGTCGGCCGCCCGCATCCGCGCGGCCTGCTGCGCCGAGATCTCGAACGAGTGCGTGTCGGCGTCCGGCTTCATCAGCGTGACGACCTCGGCCTGGTCGCCCACGAGCTCGTCGACGACGTCGCCGAGGATGTTCGTCGACACGAAGACGACCGGGTGGTCGTCGCCGGCGGGGGCGCAGCCGGTCAGGACCAGCGTGGTCGCCGCGGCGAGGACGGCGAAGCGGGCGGCGGCGGGCCGGGCCCGGGGACGGGTCGTGGCCGACGCGTTCATCGCCCGGTCTCCGCGACGAAGGCCGGCTCGGTCGCCGTCTCGAAGCTGCGGGCGATCCGCGCACCGTCGGCGGGGTCGATCTCGTACAGCAGCCCCTCGGTCGGGGCCGAGAGGTACGCGCGCTGCTGATCGGCGATCAGCGTCGGCGTGCGACCCGCGGTGAGCGAGTCGGCGACGAGCGGCGCGGTCTCGGCGAGGACCTGGCCGCTGGCGCCGTCGAGGACGAGCACCCGGCCGTCCTGCGCGAGGGCCAGGAGGCGCTGGTCGGCGTCGTCCACGGCGGTCACCGAGACCAGGGGGGCCGGCGCCGGCAGCAGCGTCCAGGCGCGGGCCCGGGTGTCGAGCAGCCAGATGCCCGCCGAGCCGGCGAGCGCGGCCACGGTGGGCCGCCCCTCCCGGTTGTCGAACGCCGTGGCCGGCGGCGCGGTGCCGCCGGTGGACAGCGCGACGCCCTCGGGGTAGGGGATGCGTTCGACGACGAGCTCGTCGTCGTCGACGGTCGCGAGCAGGGCGCCGTCCGAGCAGCCGACGACGGCTCCGACGCGGGTGGCGATCGTGCCGGCGGCCTCGGGGCAGGCCTGGCGCAGGCCGGTCTCGTCGCCGTCGGCCGTGTACCCGACGAGCGTCGTGGTCGCCCCGCTGCCCTCGGTGACCAGGGCGTACGACCCGACGGGCACGACCATCCCGGCGCCGGGCGCGCCGGCTAAGCGGAACCGTTCGTGGATCTCGCCGCGTGACAGTGCCTCGGTGTCGAGCAGCACCGCGTCGCCGGAGCCGGCGAAGTGCACGCCGGTCGAGCCCGAGGTCGACAGGTTCGTGGTCGCGACGGTGGCCGCACCGTCGCCCTCGAGGGTGCCGAGGAGGCGCGGGTCGGCCCGGTAGTAATGGAAGTGGTCCACGTGGTCCCAGGTCCAGACCCCGCTGTCGACGACTTCGAGGCCGCGAGGGGTCTCGGCGAACAGGTACCGCCCGTCGGTCTCCACGGCCGTCGGGGCCCCGACCGAGCCGAGCTCGACCACGCCCTCGTCGAGCAGGTCGAGGTGGGCGACCGAGCCCGACGGGTCGATGGTGGTGAGGCCGAGGCGGGGCTCGGCGAGTTCTTCGGCGCCGGCGACGTCACCGTGGCCCTCGCCGGGGGTGCCGGTCTCGTCGGCCGTCGTCTCGGCGGCGGGGCCGCCGCCCGGCGAGGTGCCGGTCGAGCAGGCGGTCAGCCCGAGGGCGAGCGTGCCGAGCAGGCAGGTCGTGAGGAGGGGGGATCGCATGCGGTCCTTCCGGGTGGGGCTCGGTGGGGGTGGTCCGGGGTGATCCGGGTCGGTCACGAGGTCGTGGTCAGGACGGCCGGCGACCGCGGGGGCTCCGGCTCGGACGGTCGGCGGCGGCCGACCAGGGCGTGGCAGGCCCCCGAGAGGGCGGCGAACGCGATGGCCGTGGCGGCGATCGAGGCCCCCGCGGCGGTGGCCGCGTGCCACGAGACCAGCAACCCGACGGCCACGGCGAGCACGCCGAAGGCGGAGGACAGGACCATCCGCGAGGGCAACCGGGTCGTCCAGTGGCCCGCCGCGACGGCCGGCGCGAGCAGCAGCCCGACGACGAGCAACGACCCGACGGCCTGGTACGAGGCGACGACGGCGAGGGTGACCAGGCCCACGAGCACGGCCTGGGCCGATCGCGGGCCGAGCCCCAGCACGGCAGCCAGTCGGGGGTCGAGGGCGAGGGCGACCAGGGGGCGGTGGAAGGCGGCGGCGAGGCTCACGCCGACGGCCGTCGCACCGGCGAGGAGCCCGAGGTCGGCCGCCGTGATCGCGAGGACGTCGCCGAAGAGGATGGACGTGGCGTCGGTGGCGAAGCTGCCCGAGTGCGAGATGACGACGACGCCGAGGGCGAGCATCGCGACGAACAGCAGGCCGATGCTCGTGTCGTACGACAGGCGACCACGTCGTTGCAGCGCCGCGACGCCCAGGCTCATGACGACGGCGCTGAGCGCACCGCCGACGAGGACGGGCGCACCGAGCACGGTCGCGAGGGCGACGCCGGGCAGCATGCCGTGCGCGAGCGCCTCGCCGAGGAAGGCCATGCCGCGCACCACGACCCAGGTGCCGACCACGCCGCAGAGGACCGCGACGAGACCGCCGCCGACGAGGGCGCGCTGGACGAAGTCGAGCGCGAACGGCTCGAGGACGGCGGTGGAGAGGAAGGGCACGAGACACGACCGTAGCTGAGAATGAGAACGCTTATCAACTAGGGTGGTCGCATGACGACTGCTGCTGCTCTCTCGTCCCTGGCGCGCCTCCGGGGGGTGGGGGTCTCGTTCGGTGACCGGGTGGCCCTGACCGGCGTCGACCTCGACGTGCCCGGCGGCACCCTGACGGTGGTCGCCGGGCCGAACGGCGCCGGCAAGTCGACGCTGCTCGAGGTGGTCGCAGGCGTCCGCGAACCGACGTCGGGCACGCGCACGGCGAGCACGACGATCGCCTTCGTCCCGCAGCGGACGTCCGTCCCGGACGGGCTGCCGGTCACCGTGCGCGACGTCGTGACGGTCGGCGCCTGGGGTCGCGTGGGCCGGTGGCGCCCCCTCGACCGTCGAGCCCGCGCCGCCGTCGACGAGGCGCTCGAACGCTTGCACGTCGCCGATCTGGCGCCCCGATCGTTCGCCGCGCTCTCGGGCGGCCAGCGGCAGCGTGCGCTCCTGGCCCACGGACTCGCGCGCGGGGCCGACCTGCTGCTGCTCGACGAGCCCACGACCGGGCTCGACGCGGACAGCGCCCAGCGAATCCGGACCACGCTGCTCGACGAGGCGGCCCGGGGCACGGGGGTGCTCGCGGTGTCGCACGATCCGCTGCTGCTCGACGCCGCGCACCTCGTCGTCCGGCTCGAGGGAGGTCGTGTCGTCCGAGGCGGAGCTGGCGACGCGGAGGCGCGGTGCGGCACAGTGGCGTCGTGACCGATCGCAGACCCACGCCTCCCGTCAGCCCCGCCGCCCCCTCGTCGCCGGCCGCCCCGACCGTCGAGGTGCTGCGCCTGACGGCCTTCGCCGACGGGCTGGGCGGAGGCAACCCGGCCGGCGTCGTCCTCGATGCGTCGACCCTGACGGCCGCCGACATGCTGCGCATCGCCGCCGAGGTGGGCTACGCCGAGACGGCTTTCGTGGTGGATCCGTCCGTCGCCGGGGACGACCGACGCGTGGCCGTGCGCTACTTCTCGCCCGGGGCCGAGGTCCCGTTCTGTGGTCACGCGACCATCGCCACCGCCGTCGCCCTGGCCGAGCGTCGCGGGGTCGGACCCTTCACGCTCGTGACGGCGGTCGGCCCGGTCGTGATCGAGACCTCGCGCGCGGGCGGTGACGCTGCCGCGGGCCTGGTCGCGGCGTCCTTCACGAGCGTCGACCCGGTCGTGCGCGACCTCGACCCGGCCGTGGCCGACCGACTGCTGGCGTTGCTCGGCCTCACCCACGCCGACCTCGACGAGCGTCGTCCGCTGCGGGAGTCCTTCGCGGGCAACCGGCACCCCGTGGTGGCGGTCCGCGACCAGCGGGTCTTCGACGACTTCCGTTTCGATCCGGTCGCCGTGCGGGCCCTCATGGACGAGCAGGGCTGGGCCGGCACGATCACGGTGATCCACGACCGAGGGGGCGACGGGTCCTGTTCGACCGTGGTCGAGGCGCGCAACCTGTTCCCGGTCGGCGCCATCACCGAAGACCCGGCGACGGGGTCGGCGGCCGCGTCGCTGGGCGGCTACCTCCGCGCGCTCGACCTGATCGCGCCTCCTGCCCGCGTCGTGGTGAGGCAGGGTCGGCACGTCGGGCGGCCGAGCCTCCTCGTGGTCGATGTCCCGGTCGCCGGGGGCATCACGGTCACCGGCACGGCGACCCCGGTGCTCGCCGCGCCGGCCCGCTGACGCGCCGCCCCGCCAGCCCCCTGGCCGGCTGGCCCGCCGAGTCGCTGCTCAGCCGTCGCTCGACAGCCCGCCCTCGCCCCGCCCTCGCCCCGCTTCCCCGCCGTCGCCGCCTCGCCGGAAGGCAAGGGCATCTCTCTTTCCTTGATCCGGTACGTACCGGATCAGCGGATGCCCGGGTGACGGGGTGGGCGGTGAGATCCGGTACGTACCGGATCAGCGAATGCCGGGGTGACGGGGTGGGCGTTGAGATCCGGTACGTACCGGATCAGCGGATGCCGGGGTGACGGGGTGGGCGGTGAGATCCGGTACGTACCGGATCAGCGAATGCAAGGGAGCCCTGCGCCGCGCCGTCGCCCGGGTGCCGCACGACGACGAACCCCGTGTCGAACGATGAACCCGGAAGCGTGTGGGTGCATCGTTCGACACGGGGTTCGTGGGGCGTCGTGCCTCAGTCGCGGGCGAGCCTGCGGCGGCGGGTGATCACGGTGGCTGCTCCGACGAGCACGAGCAGCAGGGCCGCAGCCGCTGCCCACCGGGCGTCCGCACCGGTGAAGGCGAGCTGCCCGTCGACCGCTGCGGGGTCCGAGCCCTGCCCGATCGGCGTCACGCCCGTGCCGGGGGCGGCAGGGGAGCCGGGACCACCGGGGGTGCCGGGGATGCCGGGCGTCCCGGGGGTCCCGGGGTCACCCGGAGTGCCGGGCGTCCCGGGCTCGGCCGCCACGCCAGGGAAGGTCCCGGCCCGCAGCGAGAACCCGTCCGTGTCGTTGTCGTCGGCGTAGAACGTCTGACGGAACCCGTCGAGGCTCGTCGCCGCCGGGGCGATCGCGAAGCCCTCGTTGGCGAGCCCGCGGTCGGCGTTCGCCGGTGCCTCGTAGACCACGTCCTCGGCGAACGCCCCCGACTCGTCGACCGAGAACAGCGCCGTGCGGCCCGAGCACGCCTCGTCGCACACGACCCAGAGCGCGTCGAGGTCGGCGTCGAACTGCAGGTCGGCGACCAGGGCGAACGACGTGGCGATGGTGGCGACGCGCTCGGAAGAACCGTCGTCCATCAGGGCGTAGGCGTAGACGCTCGCGGTGCCCTCGACGCCGACGAAGAAGAGTCCGTCACCGTGGCCGGCGTAGGTGGCCGGATCGTAGGAGGCGCCGGTCGCCTCGTCGACGAACCCCGCCTCGGTCAGCCAGACGTCGGACACCCAGGTGATGCCCTCGAGGCCCGCGTTGGCCCCCAGTCCGGGGAAGTCCTGGGCGAGGTTCCACTCGTCGGTGGCGACCAGGGTCGTGGCCGGGCTCACGGTCGCGGCGTCGTAGCGCAGCACCGAGGGGCGGCTGACCGAGCCCGAGGCGTTGTTGCGCTCGGTCGACACGTAGACGCCGCCCGTGGACGAGTCGTCGGCGACCGTGACGCCCTCGGCATCGACGATGTCGGTCGCGACCCCGCTCGGGTACAGCAGCTTCTTGCCGGCTGCCCAGCCATCGGTCGTCTGCGGGGCCCACCCGCCGGCGCCGTCCGAGACGATCCGATAGAGCAGGCCGTCGCCGTTCTGCACCGCCCAGAGGGTGCCGGGAGCCGCCGTGCCGGTGGGCTCGTAGTCGAGACCGCTGAGGTCGCCGGTGAAGGTGCCCTCGTCGTCCAGGGGGACCTCGTCGGGTCCGCCGGGCCAGGCCGTCGGCACCAAGACGCCGGCGAAGGTGTTGGCCGAGCCCTTGGTCGGGGCCGACGTGACGGCGAAGTCGCCCGTGCCGTCGGGGCCGCGGCCGTAGGTGGTGGCCGCGTGCGAGGTCCACGAGTACTCGTCGGCGACGGTCGACCCGTCGGCGGCCGTCGTGCCGTCGGGCAGCAGCAGACGGACCGAGTCGGCACCGCCCAGCCCGAAGTCGAAGCCGGCGGTGGTCGGGGCCTGCTCGTCGAGGACGACGAAGCCCCCGGGGGCCACGACCGTGCCGGCCGGGATCACGTAGCGGTGCGACGGGTCGGAGTCGGTCAGCACGTATCCGCCGAGGTCGACCGAGGTGGCGCCCACGGTGGTGAGCTCGACCCAGTCGCCGGGGGCGCCTCCCTGGCTCTCGACCTCGTTGATGCGGACGGGCGAGGAGCAGTCGTTCGCCGCGCCCTTGGTGCTCGCGGTCGTCGTGGTCAGCTCGCCCGAGCCGTCGGGGCAACGGCCGTAGCTGACGGTGCTGTGGACGGTCCAGGCGTACGAGGCGACGAGCGTGCCCGCGGTGTCGAACAGGCGGGCCGAGTCGGGCTGACCGAGACCGAAGTCGAAGCCCACCGGGTTCGAGCCCGAGGCCTGGTCGATCACGAAGAACGCGCCGGGCTGCACGACGGAGCCGGAGGGCAGCGTGAACGGCGTGCGCACGTCGTCCTCGTCTCGGAACGTGTAGCCCGAGATGTCGACGGGTGCGGTGCCGACGTTCGTCAGCTCGACCCAGTCGGTGTCGTCGCCGTTCGACTCGACCTCGTTGATCACGACGTCGGTCGTGGCGGGCACGGCGGGGATCGTCGGGTCGGTCGGGGCGGGGTCCGTCGGGTCGGTCGGCGCCGGCGTCGTCGCGCACTCGTTGGCGGTGCCTCGTGTTCCTGCCGCCGTCGTCGTGAACTCGCCGGTGCCGTCGGCGCAGCGGCCGTAGGTCGTCGTCGGGAACTGCGTCCAGGCGTAGGAGTCGAGCAGGGTCGTGCCGTCGGCGGCGTAGAGCCGGGCGGCGTCGTCGCGTCCGAGCCCGTAGGCGGCGGCGCCCCACACGGCATCGTCGGCCACGTCGACGACGAGGCGCTCGCCGGCGGCGAGGACGGTGCCCGCGGGCAGCGCCAGGGTGCGTGTGTCGTTGTCGTCCCGCAGCACGAAGCCCGACACGTCGGTCGGGGTGGCGCCGGTGTTGAGCAGCTCGACCCAGTCGTCGGTCGTGTCGATCTCGTTGACGACGACGTCCGCGTCGGCCGCGAGGGCGGGCAGGGCGCTCGTGGCCACGAGCCCGGCGGCGGCGATCGAGCCGGCCAGGGTCAGGGCGCCGAGGCGGAGCAGGGGCGTTCGCATGCGGGTTCCGTTTCGTCGGGTGTGGACCGAACCATCTCGGACGGAAGCGACGCCCGGGTGAACGCCCCGTGAACGTCGATGCGTCGCCCCGTCACGGCTCGGTCTCGCCCCGCGGTGGCGAGGCAGGACTAACGTCACGCGCATGGCATCCGAGGCGACGACCCTGCGGGTGGGCGACCGCGACGTCCGCATCAGCAGTCCCTCGCGCGTGCTCTGGCCCGACCTCGGCGTGACGAAGCTCGACCTGGCCCGATACCTGGCCGAGGTCGGCACGCCCTTCGTCGCGGCGAACGGCGACCGCCCCATCTCGTTGCAACGCTTCGGCGGTGACGTCGACGGCGAGCAGTACTTCTCGAAGAACCCGCCGCGGGGCACACCGGACTACGTCCGGGCCGTCGACGTCACCTACCCGAGCGGCCGCGTGCACCCGCAGCTCGTGATCGACGAGCCCGCCGCCGCCGTCTGGGCGGCGCAGATGAACACCCTCGTCTTCCACCCGTGGGCGTCTCGCGCCGAGCAGCCCGACCAGCCCGACCAACTCCGCATCGACCTCGACCCGCAGCCCGGCACGGACTTCGCCGACGCCGTGACCGCCGCACTCGACCTCCGGGGCGTACTCGACGAGGCGGGTCTCACCGCCTTCGTCAAGACGAGCGGCAACCGCGGGCTGCACGTCTTCGCCCCGATCGAGCCGACCCACGAGTTCCTCGAGGTGAGGCACGCCGTCATCGCCGCAGCCCGCGAGCTCGAACGTCGCGCGCCCGACCGCGTCACCACCGCCTGGTGGAAGGAGGAGCGGGGCGACCGTCTCTTCGTCGACTACAACCAGGCCAACCGCGACCGCACCATGGCGGGGGCGTGGTCTCCTCGGGCGCTGCCCCGCGCCTCCGTGTCGTTGCCGGTCACCTGGGACGACCTGCCGGGCATCGATCCCGCCGAGCACACGGTGCTGACCGTGCCCGAGCGGCTGCAGACGCACGGCGACCCGTGGGAGTCGATGCACGAGTCGCCCGGACGCATCGACGTGCTGCTCGGCTGGTGGGAGCGCGACGTCGCCGACGGCCTCGGCGAGCTGCCGTTCCCGCCGGACTTCCCGAAGATGCCGGGCGAGCCACCGCGCGTGCAGCCCAGCCGCGCGCGCAGACCCGCCGCCGACTGACCCCGGGCCCGCCTAGGCGAGCACCTCGCCCAGGTCGTACGCCGCCGGCACCTCGAGCTGGTCGAAGCCGCACGAGCGCGCCTCGCGGTCGTCGCGCCACCGTTCGACCTGCACCGTGTGGCGGAACCGCGAGCCCTCCATCTGGTCGTACCGCACCTCGACCACGCGCTCGGGACGCAGCGGGACGAACGACACGTCTTTGCCCGACGAGAAGCGGCTGCGCTCGGTCTCGGCGTGCCGCACCTCGCCGTCGGCGTCGCGGTCGACGAAGGGGGCCAGCTCGTCGACGAGTTCGAGGCGACGGGCGTCCGAGAACGCGGACGCGCCTCCGACGTTGCGCAGCTCGCCCTGGGCGTCGTACAGCCCGAGCAGCAGCGACCCCACACCCGAGCCGCTCTTGTGCACGCGGTAGCCCAGCACCACCACGTCCGCGGTGCGGTGGTGCTTGACCTTGAGCATCGTCCGCTTGCCCGGAGCGTAGGAGGCGCGGGTCGGCTTGGCCACGACCCCGTCGAGCCCGGCGCCCTCGAACTCGGTCAGCCACCGACGGGCTACCGCGACGTCGTCGGTGGCCTGGCTGACGTGCAGGGGGTGATCCGCGCCTCCTGCCGTGCCGTCGGCACGACGGTCGGGGCCGAGGGTCTCGAGCAGCAGGGCGCGGCGGTCGGCGAACGGGGTCTCGAGCAGGTCCCGGTCGCCGAGGGCGAGCAGGTCGAACGCGACGAACATCGCGGGAGTCTCGACGCTGAGCTTCGCCACGCGTGACGCGGCCGGGTGGATGCGCTGGCCGAGGGCGTCCCAGTCGAGCCGCTCGTGACCCGGCTCGCCGGCGCGCACGACGATCTCGCCGTCGAGCACGCACGGCCCCGGCAGCAGGTGGGTCAGGGCCTCGACCAGTTCGGGGAGGTAGCGGGTCAGCATCTTCGAGCCACGGCTGCCGATCTCGACCGTGAGCGGGGCGGGGGCGGTGGGGTCGGCGGCTGGGTCGACCGCGGCGCGCTCGGCGTAGACGATGCCGCGGAACCCGTCCCACTTGGGTTCGTAGAGGAGCCCGCCCTCGACGGAGTCGGGCTCGGGCACCTGGGCGACGGCCTTGGCGAGCATCGGGACGAGCGGGTCGGCGGCGGTCGGGATCATGCGCCGAGTCTGCTCTCGCCGGGCGGCCGTGGTGAGGCGACACCGTCGGTTCAGAGCGAGTAGAGGTCCATGCCGTCGACGAGACGTCGGGCGTAGCGGAGCAGATCCTCGGCAGTGGCCGCGGTGATCAGCATCGAGCTGTAGTGGACGTTCGTCTTGGCGGTGACGAGTCGGGAGAGGTCGTTCGACAACGGCTTGCCACCCGTCACCGTGGCGAGGAGGGCGACGGCGTCACCGTGGGACGTGGAGGCGGAACGGCGGCCGAGTGAACGGCCGCAGATCGCGTCGGCGGCCGCAATGCCGGAGAGCACGGCGAGTGACGCCACGACGGTCGTCACGGTATCGACGTCGGCGTCGTCGCCCAGGTCGTGGACGAGCTGGGCCGCCTGGAGGTAGGACCGGGCGTGCCGTGCTCTCACGTCGACCTCGTGGCGGTCCATGGGCCGGTCGCGGGGCAGAGTCACGGTACGAGTCCGATCAGGTCACGGAGGGGCTCGCCGAAGATCGTCCTGGCCTCCCGGCGCCAGGAGCCGACCAACGCGTCATGCGCTTCCGACATGCGGGTCAGGGTCGAGCGAGACACGACGACGACGTGGGTCGTATTGCCCGTCGACACCGTGAGCTGGTCGACCAGGTCGTCGACCGTGTCGTCGACGCGTCGTCGGTCGAGCTCGTCGTCGACCACCAGGACGAGATCGAGGTCGCTCTCGTTGGTCGATTCGTGCCTCGCCGTCGAGCCGTAGACCGAGAGGGACGCCGCGTCGGCGGGAAGATGGTCGGACACGATCGTCGAGGCGAGGCCTTCGACGGTGGTGCGCGCCTCGAGCATCGCCTGCACCGACGGCCACAGGACGTGCTGCCGGTTGACCGCGAACAAGGACGACGAACCGATGTCGGTCCGGTGCACGAGACCCAGTGAGGCCAGTCTCGCCAGGGACGCAGCTGATGACGACCTCGAGGTGGAGCCGGTAAGTGCCTGGAGGCCGCGGCCGGTGAGTCCGTCGTTCGCCCTCGACAAGGCGGAGAGGATCAGAGCGTCGGGTCGTCGGAAGAGCCCATCCAACGGCTGCGAGAGATTCATGGACCGATTATAGGTCCACATGGACCTTTTTCTGGTCCGCATGGACCGAGAGTCGGGCTGCGGACGCACACCGGTGTGCCCGCGATCGGGTTGGATGGGCGGGTGCGTGTCTGTGTGGTCGTCCCCGTCCGAGACGACGGAGCCCTGCTCGACACGTGTCTCCGGTCGCTCGGGCGGCAGACCCAGCTGCCCGACGAGGTGATCGTCGTCGACAACGGCAGCACGGACGACACCGTCGAGGTGGCCCTGCGGCACGGCGCGCGGGTCGTCACCGAGGCCGAGGTGGGCATCGCCGCCGCCGCGAGCACGGGCTACGACGCCGCCGCCGGGGTGGGGGCCGCAGCGGGCACCCACACGCCCGCCGACCTCATCGGCCGGGTCGACGCCGACAGCGTCCTGCCCCGCACCTGGGTCGCCGACCTCGTCGGCACCCTCGAGGGCGACCCCGACGTGCTCGCCGTCAGCACGAACGCACGCTTCTACGATGCGCCCGTCGGTGCCGAACGCCTGCTCTCCGCCCTCTACGTCGGCGCCTACCACCTCGTGATCGGGGCAGCCCTGGCGCACTGGCCGCTCTTCGGCTCGACGATGATGATGCGTCGCACCGCCTGGCTCGACGTCCGGGACGAGGTGCACCGGCACGAGACCCTGCTGCACGACGACATGGATCTCGCCCTGCACCTCGGTGACCGCCAGTTGGCCGGCCGGGGTCGCATCGCCTACCGGCGTGACGTCGTCACGGGCATCTCGGCACGACCTCTCGATCCCGGCAACGCCCCCTGGTTGCGGACCTACCGGGCGCTGCATTCGTTCGCGGTGCACGGCACCGACGGGCTGCCGTGGTCCCGCTGGTTGCGCGCCGACCCGGCCGGCCTGTTCACCCGACTCGGCTGGGCGCCGTCACCGGTGGTGCACGCGCGAGCGGCCGTGGCCGACGACGTGGACCCCGCGTCCGACGTCACCGTCGACCTCGCTCCCGGACGAGGAGGCGCGAGCGGCCCGGCCGCGGACGTCACCGCCCACGAGGAACGGCAGCGCCGCTCCGGCCAGCAGCGATCCGAGGCCGCCGGCGGCCAGGTCGCCGATCGTGTCGTCGTAGCCCACGAAGATCGCGGAGTCGATCAGGGTGTGGCCCGCCCACTCGCCCATCTCCCACAGGGTGCCGGCGGCCAGGCCGAACGCGACCGTCAGCAGGACTGAACCGACGCGGGCGGAACGGCCCGCGCCTCCGCGTCCGTCCTGCCCGCGGTCGAGCGACACGACCCATCCCGCGCGCTGGGCGAGCACGACGAACACGGCGGCCAGCAGGCCGTTGAGCACGAAGTGCACGACCGTGTCGTAGCCGGCGACGCGGGTGTAGAGCTCGAAGACGCTGCTCCACGCGGCTCCGAGGGCGGCGAGGCCGACCATCAGGTCGAACGTCGCGCGCAGGCCGAGCATGCGGGGCACGAGGGTACCGAGCAGCGCCAGCATGAGCACGGCGATCTCGACGACACCCCAGCCCACGCCGACCACGACGACGCTGAGCACGGCGACCACCCGGACGGCGTCGGCGACGTACTCGAGTGCCCCGGTCGGGCGACGGAGGAAGGTCTCGGCGAGGGTGGACATCTCAGGGCTCCTGGGGACGGTGTTCGTCGTGCACGTGGTCCTGCCCGGACGCCCAGCGCACGACGGCGTGCACGGGATCGTGGTCGGAGGGGGCGATGCCGCCGGGACGGATGCCCCCGACGCCGGCCCGGTCGACGTGGGCGTCGCCGTCGACGAGCAACCAGTCCAACCGGCGGCCGCCGGTGCGCGGGGGGCCGTAGTTCGAGAACGAGCCCCAGCCGGGGTCGAGGCGTTCGTCGGCGATCTCGCGGCTGTCGACCAGCCGACCACGGGTCAGTTCGCGATGCGCGGGGGAGCCGACGCCGGCGTTGAAGTCGCCCATCAGGGCGACCGGGCCGTCGAGGGCGTCGGTGTAGGTGCGCAGCTGCACCGCCGAGTGCAGCCTCGAGCGGGCCGAGAGGTGGTCGAAGTGCGTGACGACGACGTGCAGGCGCCCTCCGGCCGCGAGGTCCTCGAGCTCGACGTGCACGGCCGTGCGGGGGATCATGTTGCCGTACGAGCGCGACCCGGGCACGCCGGGGGTGGCCGACAGCCAGAGCGCGTCGTGCCGGACGATCCGCAGTCGGGTCGTGTCGACGTACAGTTCGATCCGCTCGCCGCCGCGGTCGCGGTCGCGGCCCGTGCCGACCGACGCGTAGTCCTCGCCCAGCGCGTCCGCGAGCTGCGCGGACTGGTCGGGCAGCGCCTCCTGGATGCCCAGCACCGACGGGCGCTCGGCCCCGAGCAGGAGGCGCAGTGCCGGCAGGCGGGTCGACCAGCGGTCGGCGAGCGCGTGGCGGGTGGTCAGCACCTGCGGCATGCGGCGACGCACGTTGTAGGTCATGAGGTGCAGGTCGGGCGCGTCGACGGGGCCGATCGTGGGCACGATGCGCTCAGGAGCCGTCCCGGAGCCGACGGGGGTGTCGGCGGGGGAGCTGGTCGCGGGTGTCATGGCGTGTTCGACGCTAGGCCGTCCCACCCGCCCGTGCCCGACTGGGCGCCTGCCGGGTGCTCGCAGGATGCACGTCACGTGTCGCCCGGACGATCCGATGCGTCGATTTCGATCGAACTTTTGTCATCCGTCGACATAAGTGACAGAGTTGAGCCCAGACCGCTCGCCCCCCCACGACAAAGGAGTCACCCCCATGACCTCGTCACCCTCCGTGCAGCTCTACACGGTCCGAGACGCCGTCTCGGCCGACCTGCAGGGCGCCGTCGCCCGCATCGCCGAGATCGGCTTCACCCAGGTCGAGCCCTACTCGTTCGTCGAGCGCGCCGACGAGTTCGAGAAGGCCTTCGCGGACTCCGGCGTCACCGCGCCCTCGGGCCACGCCCCCGTGATCGACTCCGACGAGCCCGAGCGTGCCTTCGCCGCCGCGGCCCAGCTCGGCATCGGCACCGTGATCGATCCCTTCATCCCCAGTGACCGCTGGCAGACCGCCGACGACGCCGCGAGGATCGCGGACCGTGTCAACGACCTGCAGGTGCTCGCCGCGGCCACGGGTCTGTCCTTCGGCTACCACAACCACCAGTGGGAGTTCGCGAACAAGGTCGACGGGCGCCCGGTCTACGACTTCTTCCTCGAGCGCCTGAACGACGACGTCGTGCTCGAGATCGACACCTTCTGGTCGACCGTCGGTGGCATGGACACCCCGGCGCTGCTGCGCTCGCTCGGTGACCGCGTGAAGTTCCTGCACGTCAAGGACGGCAAGATCTCGGGCGACATCGCGACCGCGCTGCCCAGCAGCGAGAGCGCCCTCGAGGTGCCCGACGCACTCGCCGCCGCGTTCAAGAACCAGACCCCGGCCGGTCAGGGTGACGTCGACGTGGCGGCCATCCTCGCCGCCGCGCCACACGCCCTGCGCGTCGTCGAGTTCGACGACTACGCCAAGGACGTCTTCGACGGCGTCGCCGAGTCCTTCGCGTGGCTGCAGGAGAACGACAAGTGACCGACCTCGGGTCGACCGCGGGTCGCACGGGTCGCGTCGGCGTCGGCGTCATCGGTGCGGGCGTGATCAGCGGCACCTACCTCGAGAACATGACGCGGTTCGCCGACCTCGAGGTTCTCTTCGTCGCCGACCTCGACCTCGACCGCGCGAAGGCGCAGGCCGAGACCTACGGGGTGCCGGGCCACGGCACGGTCGACGAGCTGCTCGCGATCGACCAAATCGAGATCGTCGTCAACCTGACGATCCCGGCGGTGCACGCCGAGGTCGGACGTCAGATCGTCGCCGCCGGCAAGAACGTCTGGAGCGAGAAGCCCCTCGCCCTCGACCACGGGTCCGCCCACGACCTGCTCGCCGCGGCCGAGGCGGCCGGCGTCCGCGTCGCCTGTGCTCCCGACACGGTGCTCGGGGCCGGCATCCAGACGGCCATGCGCGCGATCGCTCGGGGTGACATCGGCCAGCCGCTCACGGCGACGACGATGTTCCACGTGCCCGGGCCCGAGTCGTGGCACCCCAACCCCGATTTCCTGTTCGCGGTCGGGGCCGGTCCGCTCTTCGACATGGGGCCGTACTACGTGACGACCCTGGTGCACGCGTTCGGCTCGGCCAGCCGCGTCAGTGCCGTGTCGTCGACGTCGTTCGGCACGCGCACCATCGGCAGCGGCCCGCGTGCCGGCCAGACCTTCCCGGTCGAGGTGCCGACGCACCACGCGGCGCTCATCGAGTTCGCCGGCGGGCAGTCGGCCCAGTCGACGTTCTCGTTCCAGAACGCGCTGCCCCGCATGGGTTTCGTCGAGATCAGCGGCACCGAGGGCACCCTCGTGCTGCCCGACCCCAACACCTTCGAGGGTGACTCCAGCCTGTGGCGCTTCGGCCAGGAGGAGCCCGAGACGCTCACGGCGGCGGGGTCGACCTACGGCCGAGGGTCGGGCGTGCTCGACCTCGCGCGGGCCATCCGAGGCGGCGACGCCGAACGGGCCAGCGGAGCCGTGGCCTCGCACGTCCTCGACGTCCTGCTGGCGATCTCGGCTGCCGCCGAGCAGGGTGCGCCGGTGGCCGTCGAGTCCGCCGTGCAGCAGCCGGTGCCGCTCGACGAGGGCTGGGACCCGGCCGCCGCCACCCTCTAGCCCCCGTCCCGGCCCGACCTGGCGCCGAGATGTCACGACGTGCCGCTCACCTGCGAAGGTGAGCGGCACGTCGTGTCTTCTCGGGGGGTGCAGGCCGGCCGGGCGCGAGGGTTCAGGTCGCGCGCCCGGCCGGAGTCGACTACGCGGTGCGGATCGAGCCGGTCGCCGTGTGGATCGAGCCCGTGGCGGTGCGGACCGAGGCCGTCGCGACCGACAGGCGGCGCAGCGCGCCGGCGGTGTAGCGACCGATCGACAGGTCGCGGCGAGCGGGCGTGCTGACGTACGAACCGGGCGCGACGTCGACGGCGACCGAGCCGACGTAGGTGCCGACGGTCGCGGGCGCGGGCGCGGTCGTGCTGACGTAGCGGCCACCGAGCGGGGTGACGGCGGTGCGGGTGGTGGTGGTGGTGGCGGTGGCGGTGGCGTTCACGGTGACTCCTCGGGGCTGGGCGGGTGGTGCTGGTCCGGGGCCCGCGATCGTGGGATCGAGCGGGCGGTCACCGGCGGGGAGGGTTGCGCCGAGGTGCTCGACGGTGGCCCTGGCCTCCGTCGGCGTTGCCACCACCATACGCCTTCTTTTGAATGATTCAAAACAAAACCGGAGTCGGATGGGAA
Organism: Frigoribacterium sp. VKM Ac-2836; assembly: GCF_013248995.1. Lineage (GTDB taxonomy): Bacteria > Actinomycetota > Actinomycetes > Actinomycetales > Microbacteriaceae > Frigoribacterium. Next base: position 41,359 of record NZ_JABRPK010000001.1, read on the forward strand.
TCGAACCGCCGATGTGGCGTCGAACCACCCATGTCGGTGGTGCGATGCCACATCGGTGGTGCGTTCTGGCTGGTGGCCCTCAGAGTGAGGCGCCGCCGCAGACGACGAGCGCCTGGCCCGTGATGCTGCGGCCGTGCGGCCCGAGCACGAACGCCACGAGCGCGGCCACGTCGACCGGGTCCACGAGCGCACCGAGCGGCGGCACGACCGGAGCCGAGGAGGCGCGGGCCGGGTCGCTGAGCATCGGCGTGTCGGTGGGTCCCGGCGCCACGACGTTGGCGGTGACGCCCCGCGGCGCGAGTTCGGCCGCCCAGCTGCGGGCCAGCGCGACCTGCGCCGCCTTCGTCGCCGCGTACTGGCTCTTGCCCGCGACGCCCACGGCCGTGCGGCTGCCGATCAGCACGATGCGGCCGCCGTCGACGAGCCGGTCGACGAGGGCGTCGACGAGAGTCGCCGCGGCCCCGACGTGCACGGCGAACATGCCCTCGAGTGCGGCGGGGTCGAGCCGGCCGAGGGGCGCGGCGACCTGGAACCCGGCCGCGTGGACGATCGCGTCGACCGGTCTCACCTCGGCGACCGCAGCCTCGACGTCTCGGGGCACCGAGAGATCGCAGCCGAGCCAGGTGAACCCCTCACCCAGGTCGACCGCTCGTCGGCTCAGTCCGGTCACCCGCCAGCCCTCGACCAGCAGGTGCTCGGTGATGGCGCGTCCGATGCCCGAGCTGCAGCCCGTCACCACGGCGTGCCGCCCGGCACCGGCGTCGAGGGCGTCCCGTGTCTCGTCGTCGACCACGGCTCAGCCCGCGACGTCCGCGCCGGGCAGGTCGGCCGGCGACAGGCGCACGTGGCGGATGGCCCGGCGGTGCCACGTGTAGGCCACGTGCACCGTGCCGTCGCTCGTCTGCGTGATGCTCGGGTACGACAGTTCGCGGTTCACCCCGTCGCGCGAGTTGTTCGAAAGGCACCAGCCGTCGCCGTCCTCGAGGTCGAGGCGGTGCGGCCAGCTGTGCCCCCCGTCCGTCGACACGGCCAACGACATCGGGGCCCGTGGCGTGCCCCAGAACGCCGTGCGACCCTCGCCCGGCCCGGCCGGGTCGGTCACCGACGACGGCGACGCGGCCCGCGCCTCCTGGTCGCCGTTCGCGTCCGAGCCGGGCGGCACGGCCTGCTCGACGATGCCGGACTCGTCGATCTCGTCGTAGAGGCCGAGGCGCCGCTCGGTCGTGGCGTCGGCGCGGCGGTGGTTGTAGACGATCGCGAGGCGCCCGTCGGCGAGCGGCACCCACTGCACCGACGAGTTGTTGTTGGGCAGCTCGGTCGGCTCGGGGGCCGACCAGGTGCGACCCCCGTCGGTCGAGCGCGACTCGTGCACGGCATCGGCCCAGCGGCTGCGGAACAGCGCGAGCAGCGAGCCGTCGGGCAGCTCGTGCACGTTCATGTGCACGGCTCCCGTGCTGCCCGGGACGGCGACCTCACCCCACGTGGAGCCGCCGTCCCGGGAGATCATCACCGAGCTGGTGTCGAGGTCACCGACCCAGGCCCGCCCGGGCGTCGTCACGCAGCGGAACACCGGCACGAGCAGGTCGCCGGTGCGGGTGACGATCGGCGGCTGGCGCACGAAGACGCCGCCGACCTCGTCGGCCGCGAAGAGGGTCGAGGGTTCGCCCCAGGTCGCCCCGCCGTCGGTCGAGACGCGGCGTCGCACCTCGGCGGAGTCCTGGTTGCCGGCCCGCTGCGCCGTGTAGAGCAGCCAGACGTCGCCCGAGGGGGCCGTGAAGAGCACGGGGTTCTGCTCGGAGCGCGCGGGGTCGTCGCTGAGTCGCACCGGCTCGGACCACACCCCGCCGTCGAGGGTCGAGAACCAGACGTGGATGTCCGAGACGCCCTCCTGCGTGCCGCCGAACCAGACGCAGGCGAGGCGCCCGTCGGGCAGCTCGGCGAGGTTCGCCGCGTGCGACTGGACCGTCGCCGTCGGCAGGTAGGACCAGGCTCGACCGGCCTCGTCGGGGCGGAGCCCCGCCGCCCCGGGTGCCACCTCGTCCTGTCCGCTCACGCCGCGCCTCCCGGGGTCGCGTCGGGGTCGTCCGTCGCGAGCGCCCGCTGCAGGTGGTCGCGCGCGGCGGCCTCGAGGTGGTTGAGGTCGCCCGCGACCGTGGCGAAGGTGTAGCCCGCGGCCAGGCGTTGGCGGGCGACGTCGCCGTGCGGGGTGTGGATGCCCGCGGCGATCCCCGCGGCCTCGGCGGCGGCGGCGATGCGCACGAGGGCCGCGTCGAACTCGACCTGCACGGCCGGGTCGCCCGGGTAGGCGCCACCGACCGCGATGCAGAGGTCGCTCGGCCCGACGTAGAGTCCGTCGAGCCCGGGCGTCGCGGCGATCGCCTCGACGTTGGCGAGCCCGTCGGGCGTCTCGATCATGGCGAGCACGATCGTGGTGTCGTTCGCCTCGGCGGGCACGGGGCCGATGCGCAGGCTCGACCGCATGGGCCCGTAGGAGCGTCGGCCGTGCGGCGGGTACTTCGCGCTGCGCACGGCCGCGGCCGCGTCCTCGGCCGTGTCGACGAGGGGCACGATGATGCCTGCCGCCCCGGCGTCGAGGGCCTTGCCGATGGGCGTGATGTCGTTCGCCTCGACCCGCACGAGGCCGGCGGAGGTCCGTCCCGCGTCGATGGCGAGCAGGCCGGTCATCATGCCCTGGTAGCCGAACAGGCCGTGCTGCGCGTCGAGGCAGACGTAGTCGTAGCCGAGCCGGGCGATGCGCTCGGTCGCCGGCGGGGCGTCGAGGGTGATCCAGTAGCCGACCGCCCTCTCTCGGCGGCGGATCGTGCGGGCGAAGTCGCTGGCGGTGCTCATGGTGCTCTCTCTCGTGCGGTGCGTGCGGGTGTGCGGGGTGTGCGGTGTGTGCGGGACGGTCAGGAGGCGCGGGTCAGCGCGCGTACGGAGGCATCGGCCCCCGCAACGAGCGGCCGACCTCGTCGCAGGCCGTCAGCACCTCGTCGGGCAGCGGCCCGTCGGCGATCGCGGCGACGTTGGCGGTGAGCTGCTCGGGCCTCGAGCCGCCCAGCAGCACCGACCCGACCTGGGGTCGGTACGCCACCCAGCGCAGGGCGAGCTCGACGAGCGTCACCCCGGCCTCGGCCGCGATGCCGGACAGCCGGTCGACCGCGGCGAACAGGCCGGCGTCCCAGTAGCGCTTCGTGTACATCTCGGCGAGGGCCGAGTCGCCGAAGCGACCGCCGGTCGGTGTCTCGTCGAACCGGTGCCGTCCGGTCAGCAGGCCGCCGCCGAGCGGGTTGTAGACCATCGTCTCGAGACCGTGGACGGTAGCGAACTCGAGGTACTCGTCGTCGAGTCGGCGGGCGACGAGGTTGCAGAGCTGCTGCGCGACCACGGGTCGTGGCGCCCCCACGGCCTCGGCGACGCGTTCGACGTCGCCGATCTGCCAGGCGGCGTGGTTCGAGACGCCGAGCGAGAGCAGCTTGCCCTCGGCGACGAGGGCGGCGACGGTCGACAGGGTCTCGTCGAGCGGGGTCAGCCGGTCGGGCTGGTGAAGGTAGAAGAGATCGAGCCGGTCGGTGCCCAGGCGACGCAGGCTCGCCTCGACGCTCGCTCGCAGGGCCTCGGCCGAGAGCGGCGGCAGCCCACCGGCGTCGGCGTGCGGCATGCCGGCCTTCGAGGCCAGCACGACCTCGTCGCGTCGACCGGCGAGCAGGCGGCCGAGCATCGACTCGGTCGCCCCGCCGACGTAGGCGTTCGCGGTGTCGATCCAGGTGACGCCGGCGTCTCGCGCGATGTCGAGCATGCGCCCGGCGGTGGCCTCGTCGACGGTGTCGCCGAAGGTCATCGTGCCCAGCACGAGCCGAGGAGGCGCGGTGCGGGCGGTCGTCCCGTCGACCGTCGCGGGGGTGGTGTCGGTCAGGGTCATGCGGTGGCTCCCAACGAGAGGCTGCGGACGACGTGGCGCGGCTTCACGCCCGTCATGGTGGCGGGGTCGAGGGCGGCCCGCCGCAGCCGCCGCGTGTAGTCCTCGGCGGGCGAGGTGAGCACCTGCGCCGTGGCGCCCTGCTCGACGACGGCGCCCTGCTTCATGACGAGGACGCTCTCGCTGATCTGCTGCACGACGCCGAGGTTGTGCGAGATGACGACGTAGGTGATGCCGGTGTCGACCTGGATCTCGCGCAGCAGCTCGAGCACCTGGGCCTGCACCGACACGTCGAGCGCGCTCGTCGCCTCGTCGCAGATCAGCAGGTCGGGGCTCGACGCGAGGGCCCGGGCGATGCCGATGCGCTGGCGCTGGCCGCCCGAGAACTCGTGCGGCCGACGGTCGAGGGCCGTCGAGGGCAGGCCGACACGGTCGATCAGGCGGGCCGCCTCGGTGGCGCGGTCCTGCGCCGACCGCACGCCCTTCAGCCGCAGGGGCTCGGCGACGATGTCCCGGGCGCTGAGGTGGGGATCGAGCGAGCCGTAGGGGTCTTGGAAGACCATCTGGAACCGATGCCTCAGGGGTCGCAGCCGCGCCTCCGACAGGGTCGCGAGGTCGGTGCCGTCGAGCACGATGCGCCCGCTGGTCGGCTGGAGCAGCCGCATGACGGCCTTGGCGATGGTGGACTTGCCGCAGCCCGACTCGCCGACGATGGCGAAGGTGCTGCCGCGGCGCACCGAGAACGACACGTGGTCGACCGCGCGATGGGCGGTCGAGCCGCTGCCGTAGTCGACGACCAGGTCGTCGACCTCGAGGATGGTGTCAGACACGGGTGGCCTCCGGTCGGTCGGTGAGGGTGGGCGGCGTCTCGTCCCAGACGCCCAGGGTGGGCACGGCCGCGAGCAACCCCTGGGTGTAGGGCTCGGCGGGGTGTTCGACGATCTGCCGCACGTCACCGGACTCGACGAACACGCCGGCCTTCATCACGTGGATGCGGTCCGACACCAAGCGGGCGACGCCGAGGTCGTGGGTGATCATCAACAGGCCGATGCCGCGCTGTTCCTGCAGTTCGAGCAGCAGGTCGAGGATGCCGGCCTGCACCGTCACGTCGAGGGCGCTGGTGGGCTCGTCGGCCACGATCAGCTGCGGTTCGCAGGCCAGGGCGATCGCGATCAGCACCCGCTGCAGCATGCCGCCCGACAGCTGGTGCGGGAACTTCGCCAACTGGGCCGACGGGTCGGGGATGTGCACCTGCTCGAGCAGCCGAACCGCCCGAGCCCTGACCGCGGAGCGACCGCTGGCGGCCCCGGCGATGCGGATCGCCTCACCGAGCTGCGAGCCGATCGACCGCACCGGGCTGAGCGCCGTCATCGGGTCCTGCGGGATCAGGGCGACGGCCCGACCGCGCACCGTCCGCACCGCCGAGGCGGAGGCGAGCACGTCGAGTCCGGTGATGCGGACGTGTCCCGAGACGACGGCCAGGTCGTCGGGCAGCAGTCGGAGCACGCCCATCGCGGTGGTCGACTTGCCCGACCCCGATTCGCCGATGATCGTGACGGTCTCGCCGCGGGCGATGTGGAACGAGACGCCGTCGACGGCGCGCACGATGCCGTTGGTCGTCATCAACTCGATCTGCAGGTCGCGCACCTCGAGCAGCAGGTCGGGGTCGGCGGTGGATGCGGTCGCGGGGCTCATGCGGTCGTTCCCTTCGTGCGGGTGGCCGCCGCTGCGGGGCGCAGCCCCACGAACCGGCGGAGGCGCGAGGCCGTCGACCGCCGCGGACGGTCCCGCAGGGCGTCGCCCAGCAGGTTCACCCCGACGACGAGCAGCACGATGAACAGGCCGGGGATCGTGACCATCCACCAGGCGGTGGTGACGTAGTCCTGGCCGTCCGAGATGATGCGGCCCCAGGTGGCGAAGGGCCGCTGCGGACCGGCCCCGAGGAAGCTCAGGGCGCTCTCGAGCAGCACGGCCTGGGCGAGCAGCAGAAGCACGACGAGCGTCGCCTGCTTGATGACGTTGGGCACGACGTGGCGCAGCAGGATCGTGAAGCGGTTGAGTCCGAGCGTGCGGGCCGACGAGACGTAGGGCTTCTCGCGTTCGACGAGCACGAGCGACCGGGTCAGACGGGCCACCTCTGGCCATTGCGCGATCGCGATGACGAAGGTGATGACGGGGATCGACGGACCGAACAGCGCGACCACGAGCAGCAGCATCATCAGCAGGGGCAGTGACATCTGCGCCTCGAGCAGGCGGCTGATGAGCGTGTCGGCCCACCGCCCGTAGAAGCCCGCGATCGCGCCCAGCACGACGCCGATCGCGCCCGACACGATGACGGCGAGCACGCCGATCGCGAGCGAGACCTGCCCGCCGTGCAGCACGCGCGACAACAGGTCCCGGCCGAGCTGGTCGGTGCCGAACAGATGACCGGCCGTGAACGGAGGTGCGAGGCGGTTGCCGAGGTCCTGCCCGTTCGCGTCCGGCAACGGCAGGGCCTGGGCCAGCACGATGGGGACGATCACCACGAGGGCGCAGATCGCGCCGACCCACAGCTTCACGCGGGCGGCGGAGGTGCGTCGGGCCGCCTCGGACCTCTTCAGCAGGCGCGGCGTGACCGCGGAGGGTCGCGCCTCCTCGGGGCCGCGGTCGACGGGGCCTGCGGCGTCCGGCGCGGACGCGCGTCCGGTGGTGTCGGTGCGGGTCATGCGGCACTCGCCTTTCCGAGCCGCACACGCGGATCGAGCAGGGGATAGGCGAGGTCGATCAGCAGCTGGACGCCGACGGCGAGCAGCGACGTGACCAGCACGGTCGCCTGGATGAGGGGGTAGTCGCGGGTCTCGAGCGCCCGCACGATCAGCGACCCGACGCCGGGCCAGGCGAACACGACCTCGACCACGACCACGCCGTTCAGCATCGCGGCGAAACGCGTGCCGAGGGCGGTGAAGACCGGGATCGCCGAGTTGCCCATCGCGTAGCGCCAGGTGAGCGCCCGCTCCGAGACGCCCCGCGAGCGCGCCACGGTCAGGTACGGCGCCGAGAAGTTCGTCGCCATCTCGCGCCGCACCAGCCGCGAGATGAGGGCCACCTGCAGGATGGCGATCGTCACGGTCGGCAGCACGAGGCCGCCCCAGGTCGCGAAGCCCGAGGCCGGGAAGATCGGGATCACCACGGCGAAGGCGCTGAGCAGCAGGATGCCGGTCCAGAAGTCCGGCATCGATTGACCCGCGATGGCGACGACGTTGACGCCGGTCTCGCTGCGGGTGTCGGTGCGGCGGGCCATCCAGACGCCGAGCGGGATCGACACGACCGCGGCCAGCAGGATCGCGGCGAACGACAGGGTCAGCGTGTACGGCAGGCGTTCGAGCACGACCTGCACGGCCGGCGCCTGGAACGAGTACGAGGTGCCCAGGTTGCCCGTGAACAGCTGCTGCAAGAACACGCCGTACTGCTGCAGCAGCGGGTCGTCGAGGCCGAACTGCTCGCGCACGGCGGCGAGCTGCTCGGAGGTCGCGAGCGGCCCGGCGTACGCCACGGCCGGGTCGCCGGGGGCGAGGCGGATCAGCACGAACACCGTCGACACCGTGAGGAACACGGTGAGCAGGCCCTGGCCGAGACGCTTGAGGATGTAGGTCGCCACGGGTCAGGCCCCCAGTCGGACGTTCGCGAGCGGATACGAGTTCGACGACGCCAGCGCGAGGCGCTCGACGCGCTCGCGGCGGGCGAGCACCGACTTGGGGACGAACGCCCAGGCGCACGGCCAGGTGTCCCAGGCCGCCTGCTGGGCCTCGGCGAGCCGCTGTTGCCGCAGGGTCGCGTCGGACTCGGTCGATGCCCGGGCGATCGCCTCGGTCACGTCGGGCTTCACGTAGCCCTGGTAGGTGTCGCGCGTCTGCTCCTTCTCGGCGGTGCCCGCGTACATGCCCTGCAAGATCGTCAGCGCGAGGCCGGTGGGGGCGGAGAAGCCGTTGCCGAGCAGGTCCCAGTCGCCGGTCTTGCCCTGCCGCCACTGCAGGATGTCGCCACCCGGCTCGAACTGCTGCAGCGTGGTCCGTACGCCGATCGCGCCGAACATCTCGACCAGGGCCTCCATGATGAAGGTGTCGCCGGCGAACTCGCCGGTCTCCCAGATGATGCGCAAGGTCAGGTCGCTCGCCCCGAGATCGGCGAGCGTGCGACGGGCGAGGTCCGGGTCGTAGGTGTACTCGCCCGTCTTGGCGTAGCCGAGCAGGCTCGGCGGCACCACGCCGTCGGCCTGGGTGACCGAGTCGGTCAGCACGTCACGCACGAGGGCACGGCCGTCGATCGCATGGCTGAGCGCCTCGCGCACCCGGGCGTCGGCCAACGGGTGCCCTTCGGGCTTGCGGAAGTTGTAGAAGATCTGGTTGATGCGCAGGCTCGAGGCCTCGTCGAGGGCGATGCCGGGCAGGCCCTGCAGCTGGGTCGCCGAGTCGGGCGTGATCGAGTCGATGACGTCGACCTCGCCGCTGCGCAGCGCGATCACCCGGCTGGACTCCTCGGGCAGGAACCGCACCTCCACCCGGTCGACGCCCGGGGCCTCGCCCCAGTACTGCTCGTTGCGGGTCAGGCTGTAGGTGCCGGCGCCCCGGTTGAAGCGGGTGACGACGAACGGGCCGCTACCCACGCCGTCCTGCAGCTCCTCGGGCTTGTTCGCCGCCGCCGGGGTGATCAGGATGTTGCTCATCAGGGCGTCGAGCACGGGGATGGGCTGCGACGAGTCGAGCGTGAAGGTGCGGTCGTCGATCGCGGACGCGGTGGGGAACTCGGGGAAGAAGCTGGCGACGAACGAGCCCTGCACCTGCTCGTACATCCGGAGTGCCGTGGCGACGTCGTCGACAGTGACGGGTGTGCCGTCCGAGTAGCGCACGCCCTCGCGCAGCCGGACGGTCCATTGCGTGTCGCTCGTCGGCTCGAAGCTCTCGGCGAGCACGAGCTCGGGCGTGATGTCGGGTCCGATCTGCGTGAGCGCCTGGCGCACCGCCCGCTGCACGGTGACGGCCGCGTCGAACTGGTTGAGCTTGTTGTCGAGGCTGACCAGCGAGCGGTTGAGAGCGAGGGTCACGGTGCCGGGCCCGGGCAGTCCGGTCGGCCCGGCGCAGCCGGCGAGGCTGGTGGCGGTCACGAAGAGGCCGGCCGCGGCGCCCCAGCGGAGCAGGGTGCGGCGCGACATCTCGTGGTCCGCGAACGGAACGGTCATCATCGACCTCTCGATCCAAGGGTTCGACGAGGTCGACGGCGCCCGGTCCCGCAGCACTGCGACGCCCTCGTCCGGGCTGGATGACACTGTGCCACCGCTGCGCGTTCCGCGCAAGACCGGTAGCGCATAACGCGCAGTCGTGTCAGGATGGCCGCATCATGACCCAGATCACCGTCATCGCCGACGACCTGTCGGGCGCCGCCGAGACGGCCGAGCAGTTCCGGCTGCGCGGTCACGAGACCGTGATCTCGCTCGGCGTGCCGTCGGGATCGACCGCGCAGGTGACGGTCGTCGACATCGCCACCCGGGCGGGCACCGCCGAGGAGGCGCGGGCCGCGATCGACACGCTGCCCCTGCCGGTCGGCCACCTCGTCCTGAAGAAGACCGACTCCCTGTGGCGAGGGCACGTCGGCCCCGAGCTCGAGGCGTTGACCGCGCGCGGTCACGACCTCGTCGTGGCCGGGGCGCTTCCCGCCCTCGGCCGCACGGTCGTCGACGGGCGGCCCCTGGTCGACGGGCGACCGCTGGCCGAGACGCCCTTCTGGCACCTCGAACCGCACGACGCCCCCACGACCCTCGACGAGCTGACCGACCACCCGTCGGTGTCGGTCGGCCTCGACGTCGTGCGCTCGAGCCGCGACGCGTTCGCCGAGCGTCTGGACGCCGCGCTCGTCGGAGGGGCCCTCGCCTTCGTCGACGCCGAGACCGACGACGACCTCGCGGCCGTCGTGGCCGCCGTCCTCCGTCTCGCCGGCCGGCCCGAGAGACGCCGCCCGGTCGCCCTGGCCGGCAGCGCAGCCCTCGCGGCCGCCCTCGCCGGTGCCGTGACGCCCGCCGACACCTCCGCCGACGGGCCCGCCCCGGGCGGGGCGGACCCGTCGGCCGCGGTCGGGCCCCGTGGCGGAGTCGGGCCCGCGCGACCCGTCCTCGTCGTGGTCGGATCGGCCGCCGAGGTGGCCCGGGGCCACGCCGACGCGCTCGCCGCCACCGGTGCGGACGTGCACGCGCTCGACCCGGCGGACGACGCGGGCCTCGTCGTCGAGGCGACCCGCGCCTCCTTGACCCGGTCCTCCGTCGCCGTGCTCACGGTGACCGCCCGGCGCCTGGCCGACCCGCTCGACGGCTCGGCGGCCCTCGCCGAGGTCGTCACCCGGGTCGCCTCCCACGTCGAGCTCGACCTCGTGCTGACCGGCGGCGAGACCGCTCGGGCCGTGCTCGACCGCCTCGCCACGACCACCCTGCGACCACTCGCGCAGGTCGAGCACGGTGCCGTCCTCTGCCTCGCGAGCGACGACCGGCTCGTCGCCACCAAGCCGGGCAGCTTCGGCGGCCCGACCGTGCTCGCCGACCTCGTCGCCCTGGTGCGCCGCACGCGCACCGGGGCCGCCCCCCACGACCTTGCCGCGTCGGCCGTGTCCGGCGCCCCCACGAAACGGAGAATCCCATGACCACGACGACACCCGATCCCCGACCGTTCATCGCCGTCACCATGGGCGACGGAGCCGGCGTCGGACCCGAGGTGACCGTCGGCGCACTGCTCGACGAGGCCGCCTACCGCGACGCCCGACCGGTCGTCGTCGGTGACGCCCACCGGTTGCGGCTCGGGGCCGCCGCCCTCGGCGTCGAGGCCGAGATCGTCGAGGTCGACGGACCCGCCGCCGCCGTCTTCACGCCCGGCCGCATCAACGTCGTCGACCCGCACCTGCTGTCGGCCGACCTGCCCTGGGGGGCGGTCTCGGCCGAGGCCGGTCACGCCGCGTACGAGTACATCCGCATCGCGTGCGAGCTCGGCATGGCCGGACTCGTGCAGGGCATCTGCACCGCACCGTTGAACAAGGCCGCGCTGCACGAGGCCGGTCACGTGTTCCCCGGCCACACCGAGCTGCTGGCGCACTTCATGGGGGTCGACGAGGTGTCGATGATGCTCTCGACGCCGAAGATCAAGGTGATCCACGTCACGACCCACATCGGGTTGATCGACGCGATCGCCCGGATCGAGCCCGGGCTGGTCGAGCGCACGGTGCGCCGTGGGTGGGAGGCGCTGCGTCGCGCGGGCGTCGAGGACCCCCGCATCGGCGTCTGCGCGATCAACCCGCACGCCGGCGAGAACGGGCTCTTCGGCTACGGAGAAGAGGCCGAGAAGATCACCCCGGCCATCGAGGTGCTGCAGGCCGACGGCATCCGCGCCGTCGGGCCGCTGCCGGCCGACACCGCGTTCTTCCTCGGCGGCCGCGGCGACTACGACCTCATCGTGGCGATGTACCACGACCAGGGGCACGGGCCCGTCAAGGTGCTCGGCATCGAGGCGGGGGTCAACATCACCGTCGGGCTGCCCGTGATCCGCACGTCGGTCGACCACGGCACCGCGTTCGACATCGCCGGCACCGGCGTCGTGGCCGTCGGTAGCATGATCGAGGCGTTGCGCCAGGCCGTCGAGATGTCGCCCAGCCCGGCCGACGCCGCCCGGGTCGGTGCGCCGTCGGCGTGACGTCGCCCGCCACAGCGAACAGGACGGCCATCGCATGAGCACGAGCGCATGAGCACCACCGCACGAGAGCGACGCCGCGACATCGTCGACCTGGCCCACACCACCGGGCTGGCGAGCGTCGACGAGCTGAGCCGCCGCTTCGAGGTGACCCCGTCGACGATCCGACGAGACCTGGCCGAGCTGACCCGCCGCGGCGAGATCGCACGAACCTACGGCGGAGCCATGCCGCTCGCCGCCCCCGGAGCCGAGCCGACCTTCCGCCAGCGCAACCGAGAGGCCGGGGTGGCCAAGGCCGAGATCGCCCGGCACGCCCGGACGCTGCTCCGAGACGGCGAGACGCTGCTGTTCGACGCCGGTTCGTCCGTCGCGGCCCTCGCCCGGGAGGCGCGCTCGGGTCTGGTCGCGACCGTCGCCACGACCTCGATCGCGGTCATCCAGCAGCTCGCCGACTCCGAGGACATCCACCTCGAGTGCCTCGGCGGCACGCTCCGCCCGGCCAGCCAGGGATTCGTCGGGCCGCTGGCCGAGGCCGCCCTCGAACGCCTCACCTTCGACCGGGTCTTCCTCGGCGCCGACGGCGTGCTCGCCTCGGGCCACGTGGTCGAGGCCGACCTCGTGCAGACGCGCCTCAAAGAGCTGATGTGCCGGCAGTCCGAGCGGGTCTACGTGCTGGCCGACGGGTCGAAGCTCGGTCGCGCGACGTTCCGCGCCCGGGCGGCCCTGCCCGACGGGTGGACGCTCGTGACCGACTCCACGGCCGCACCCGAGGCCCTGGCCGAGTTCGCGGCCGCCGGCGTCGACGTGGTCGTCGCCCCGGCCGGCTGACGCCGCCGCGCTCGTCTCACGCCCGCCGTGGGTGCGCCTGCGTCGCACCGCCGGATGGACGTCACACCGCCACATTCGGTGGTGCGACGTCCACTCGGCGGTGCGACGTCGCCCGCTCCGGCTGGGGCAGGATGGGCAGCATGCCCGCACCCACCGCGTCCCTGCCCACCGCACTCGTCACCGGGGCCTCCGGCGGCATCGGCGCCGAGTTCGCCCGCCGGCTCGCGCCCGACCACGACGTGGTGATCGTGGCACGCAGCGGCGACCGCCTCGAGCAGGTGAGGGCCGAGCTCGTGGCGACCCGCCCCTCCGGATCGTTCACGGCCGTGGTCGCCGACCTCTCGACTCCCGAGGGCGTCGAGACCGTGCTGACCGCCGTCGCCGACCGGGCCATCGACCTGCTCGTCAACAACGCGGGTGTCGGCTCGCACGGCGCATTCGCCGAGGCCGCCCCCGAGGCCCAGCTCGCCCAGGTGCACCTCAACTGTTCGCAGGTCGTCGCGCTGACGCGTGCTCTGCTGCCGGGCATGATCGAGCGCCGTCGCGGCACGGTGGTGAACGTGGCCTCGACGGCCGCGTTCCAGCCGATCCCGACGATGGCGGTCTACGCGGCGTCGAAGGCGTTCGTCCTGTCGTTCAGCGAGGCCCTGCACGCCGAGGTGCGTGGGTCGGGTGTCGTCGTCACGGCGCTCTGCCCCGGCGCGACCGAGACCGGGTTCTTCGCGGCCACGGGCAGCGACTTCTTGACCAGCGGTCGCCAGACGCCCGAGCAGGTGGTCACGACGGCGCTCCGGGCCGTGCGCCGCCGCCGCGCCGTCGTGGTCAGCGGGCTCGGCAACGCGCTCGGCGCCCAGGCGCACCGCTTCCTGCCCCGCCGACTCGTGACCGCGGCCTCGGCCCTGATCGTCCGCCAGCGCTAGATATTCGCCCCGCGTCGCACCACGAATCGAACGTCGAACCGCCCATGTGCGCGGTGCGACGTTCAGCCGGCGGTGCGACGCGACCGATCGCCGGCTGACCGCGCGAGGGCGGCGTCGCGCGCCGCGACGAGCAGGTCGGTCAGCACCGTGCCGGTGGCGCTGCGGTCCTCGGGGTGCCACTGGACGCACCACACCGGTGCCGAGTCGTGCTCGACGGCCTCGACGGTGCCGTCCTCGGCCCAGGCCACGGCCCGCAGTCCGTCGCCCAGCCGGCCCACGGCCTGGTGGTGCGAGCTGCGTACGACCAGCGACGTCGTGCCGAGCATCGACGCGAGCGTGCTGTCGTCGGCGAGGCGGACGGGGTGGTCGACCATGCTGTCCGAGACGTCGTCCGGGTTCACGTGTCCGGGGTGCTCGAGGTGCTGTACGAGGTCGCCGCCGAGCGCGACGTCGACCACCTGCATGCCCCGGCAGATGCCGACCAACGGCAGCCGCGCCTCCACGGACCCGCGCACCACCTCGAACTGCACGCGGTCGGCCTCGGCGAAGGTCTGGCCCCGCCCGGGGTAGTCGACGGGGCCGCCGTAGTGGCTCGGGTCGACGTCCTCGCCGCCGGTGACGAGCACCGCGTCCGCCTCGGTCAGGGCGGCGCGCACGTCACCGAGCCGGTTCGCGGGCACCCGGCGCACCACGAAGCCGACCTGCTCGGCGGCGGCGACCACCGAGGTCGACAGGTCGTCGAGTTCGCGCTCGAAGGCCGGGTCGTCGCGGTGCTCGTCGGTGACGTCGAGGACCAGCAGTTTCAGGAGGCGCGGTGCGGGCGAGTCGCTCATCTCGCCATCCTGGCAGCCCGGCCCCGGCCCCGGCCTCGCTGCCCTGGCAGCGCTGCCCCGGCCTCGCGGCCCGAACCCGAGCCGCTAGTCGGTCCCGTCGATGCCGCCGAGCCGCTCGAGCACGCCGGTGAGGATCGTGCCGGCCGCGTCGGGCAGCACGTGGTGGTTCATGTAGATGGCCTCGAGCCAGGGCAGCACCTCGTCGCGACCCCAGCCGACGGCGTCCCAGTCGACGCCGGGCAGGGCCTTGGTGACGGGCTGGTCGGTCCGCGGGTCGAGCCAGGCCTCGGCGATCGGAACGGCGTCGGACGCGCCCTGCGGCGTCCAGCTCAGCGCGATCGGGTGGTCGTCGCCCTCGATGTGGTCGTGCTCGACGGCACCCGAACCGAGCCACGGCAGGGTGAGCAGCTCGCCCTCGATGTCGACCTCGATCAGGTCGAGCTTGCGGGGCTCCTCGACCTCGCAGACGTAGAGGTCGAAGCCCGCGTCGTGCCAGGCGGCGGCCTCGTCGACCTCGTCGAGCAGGTCGGGCATGCGGCGGTGCAGGTCGACGATCAACCGGGTCGACCACTCGACCAGCGCGCGCGTGTCGGCTACGCCGAACGGGCTGAGGTCGCTGTCGTCGCCGTTCGCGAGGTGGAAGTGGTGCTCGACGGCGCCGGACGGCGTGGTCTCGAGGTGCACCTGCCCGGTCTCGTAGCCGACGTACAGCGCCGTGATCAGGTCGTCGTCGTCGTACTCGGCGTAGAGGTTCGGCTTGCCGAGCGCGGTCGGCAGCGGCGTCTGCGCGGCCGGGCGTTGACCCAGGTCGAGCACGGCACGGAAGTGGGTGGTGGGGAGCCTCAGGCTCATGTCGGTCACGGCGTGGGGTCCAATCGGTTGCTCACGCCAGGGTAGAGGACGAAGCGGCCCGGCCGCAGACGAGGAGGCGCGCTCCGGGACTCCCCGGAGCGCGCCTCCTCGTCTGGTCGGCTACGCGGCGACGGGGCTGCGCTGACCGACGACCGAACCGGCCTGGCCGGCCTCGGCCGAGGCCTCGGTCCCGGCGGCGACACCGCGGCGGACGAACTTCTTGAGCAGGATGAGAACGAGAGCGCTCACCACGGTGCCCGCGAGGATGGCGACGACCCACATGCCGAGCCCGGTGATCGCGAAGAACACGAAGAAGCCGCCGTGGGGGGCCTGCGACGTGACGCCGGCGGCCATCGAGATGGCTCCGGTCACCGCGCCTCCGACCATGCTCGCGGGGATCACGCGCAGCGGGTCGGCCGCGGCGAACGGGATCGCGCCTTCCGAGATGAACGACGCGCCCAGCAGCCAGGCCGCCGTGCCGTTCGAGCGCTCGACCTGCGAGAAGCCCTTGCGGTACAGCACGGTCGACGCGAGGGCCATGGCCAGCGGCGGGACCATGCCGGCACCCATGACGGCGGCCATGATCATCAGCGGGGCGGGGTTGTCGGTGAGCGAGCCCGCCGACAGGCCGGCGACGGCGAACGAGTACGCGACCTTGTTGACCGGACCGCCGAGGTCGATGCACATCATGAGGCCGAGGATGACGCCGAGCACGATCGCGCCGGTGCCGCTCAGACCGTTGAGGAAATCGGTCAGGGCGACGGTGAGGGCGGCGATCGGTCCGCCGAGCACGAGCACGAGCAGACCCGAGGCGAAGATCGAGGCCAGCAGCGGGATGATCACGACGGGCATCAGACCGCGCAACCAGCGGGGTACGTCGGGCTTGCCGATCCAGTAGGCGGCGAAGCCGGCGAGCAGACCACCGACGAGACCGCCGATGAAGCCGGCACCCATGAAGACGGCGACGGCACCGGCGACGAAACCGGGGGCGATGCCCGGTCGATCGGCGATGGCGTAGGCGATGTAACCGGCCAGGGCGGCGACCAGGAAGCCCATCGACAGGTTGCCGATCTGGAACGCGGCGGCACCGAGGAAGTAGATCAGGCCCTCGGGCGGCAGATTGAACAGCGAGTAGTCCGTGAGCACGGTGGCGGCGTTGCCCGCGATCTCGTAGCCCGAGAGCAAGAACCCGAGGGCGAGCAGCAGGCCACCGCCCGCGACGAACGGGATCATGTACGAGACGCCGGTCAGCAGCCAGCGCTTCAGTGACGAACCGAAGCCCTGCTTCTCGCCGGTCGAGCCCGCGGCCGTACCGGCGGCACCGGCGGCCGTGCCGCCCACGCGCACGGCGTTCGGGTCCTTCGCGGCGGCCAGCGCCTCCTTCACCATGGCGTCGGGAGCGTCGACACCCCGCTTGACCGGGCCGCGGACGACGGGCTTGCCCGCGAAGCGGCCCTGGTCGCGCACGTCGACGTCGACCGCGAAGATGACGGCGTCGGCCTCGGCGATGACGGCCGGGTCGAGCGGGGTGACCTTGCCCGAGCCCTGAGGCTCGATCTGCAGGTCGGCGCCCAGGCGCTTCGCGGCGGCGACGAGGGCGTCCGCGGCCATGAAGGTGTGGGCGATGCCCGTGGGGCAGGCCGTGACGCCGACCAGCTTCGGGCGGCGCGCACCGTCGCCCGGGGCGTGGCCGGCGGACGAGGAGGCGCTGGTCGCCGCAGCCGCGGAGGTCGCGGTGGCGCCACGTGTCTCGGCGACCTCGCCGCTGACCTCGTCGTCGACCAGTGTCACGATGTCGGCGGGCGTCTTCGCTGCGCGGAGGGCGGCCGTGAAGTCGTCGCGGATGAGGGCGCGGGCGAGGGTCGAGAGCACCGTCATGTGGTCTCCGTCGGCGCCCTCGGGCACGGCGATCATGAAGACGATGTCGGCGTCGCCGTCGGGGGCACCGAAGCCGACCGTCCGTGCGAGGCGTGAGAAGGCGAGCGTGGGCTCGGTGACCGAGGCCGACCGGGCGTGGGGGATCGCGATGCCGCCGGGGACGCCGGTGCCGACCGAGGCCTCACGGGTGATGGCGTCGTCGGCGAGCGAGTCGGCCGAGCCGGCACGGCCCGAGGCGGCCACGCGGGCGGCCAGGGCCCGGATGACGTCGGTCGACGTGCCGCCCAGGTCTTCGTCGAGACCGACGAGGTCGGTGCTGATGAGGGATGACATGGTGTTCTGCTCCTTGGGGTTGGGCGACGCTGCTCAGAGGTGCCCGACGGCCGCGGGGGCCACCGGGACGACGTCGATGTCGTCAGGGAAGGTCTGGTCGAGGCGGGGGACGATGCTGCCGGGCAGGGCCGCGGCGGCGGCCCCGGACGCGACGGCCTGGGCGAGGCGGGCCGGGGCGGAGGCGCCGGTCGTCTCGGCGAGCAGGTAGCCCGACAGCGACGAGTCGCCGGCGCCCACCGTGCTCAGGGCGGTGACGACGGGGGCGGCGGCGAACCACGACCCCTCGTCGTCGATCAACAGGGCACCCGCGCTGCCCAGGGTCAGCAGCACGGTCTCGACCCCGAGCTCGCGCAGGCGGCGGGCCCCGGCGACCGCCGAGGCCGGGTCGGCCTCGTAGGCCTCGGGGTCGCCGCCGACGATCTCGGCGAGCTCGTCGGCGTTGGGTTTGACCAGGTCGATGCCGACGCCCGACGCGATCAGGGCGGCGAACGGCTCGCCCGACGAGTCGACCGCGATGCGCGGCGAGGCGTCCCCGCAGGAGGCGCGCACGGCCCGGACGACGTCGGCCAGCCAGGTCGTCGGCAGGCCGGGGGGAAGCGAGCCCGCGAGCACCAGCCACGAGGCGAGGGCCGCGTGCTCGACGACGAGGGCGGTGAGTTCGTCCACGTGGGCGCCGAGGTCCGGGCCGAGTTCGTTGATCTTCGTGGTGGTGCCGTCCGGCTCGGTCAGCGTGACGTTGGCCCGGAGGCGCTGCGCGATCGGCAGGTTCACGGTCGGCACCCCGCGCTCGCGCAGAGCGACGAGCACCGGGTCGTCGAGGGCGCCGGGCAACAGGGCGACGGTCTCGGCCCCCGACGCGGCCAGGGCCCGGGACACGTTGACCCCCTTGCCGCCGGGCTCGTCCGTGGTGCTGACCGAGCGCTGCACCGCACCTCGCTGCAGGGTGCCCGGCAGGTCGATCGTGCGGTCGAGCGAGGGATTCGCGGTGACGGTGAGGATCATGCGGGTGCCTCCTGGCAGCGGTGCGGTGTCGTGCCACGAGGGGCGGGGCGGCGGGGTGCTCACGCGACGATCACCTCGACGTCGGCGAGCTCGAGCGCGTCGCCCAGGTCGGAGGCGGGGGGCGCGTCGGTGACCACGGTGTCGATCTCGGCCAGGCGTGCGAACCGGACCAGCGCCTCCTCGCCGTGTTTGGTCTGGTCGACCACGGCGACGACGCGGCGGCCGGCTCGGACGTAGGCCGACTTGACGGCCCCTTCGAACTCGTCGGGGGTGGACAGGCCGAAGCCGGCGCTGAGGCCGTTCGCGCCGACGAAGACGATGTCGGGGCGCAGGGCCTGGATCTGCTCGACGGTGCTCGTGCCGACGGCGGCGCTGGTCAGGCCGCGGACGCGCCCGCCGAGCAGGTGCAGATCGACGTGGGGGCTGTGCTGCAGCAGGGCCGCGATCGGGACGGCGTTCGTGATGACGGTGAGGACGGTGCCGGGCGTCGCCGGGGTCCAACGGGCGAGCTCGGCGGCGACCGCGGCCGTGGTGGTGCCGGCGTCGAGGGCGATCGATCCCGTGAAGGTCGGGGGCACGAGGTGGGCGGCGGCCTGGGCGACCGAGGTCTTCTCGGGGCTGTGTCGGGTCTCGCGTTCGCTGAGGCTGAGCTCGCTGACGCTGGAGCGACCGGCGGTGACGGCACCGCCGTGCACGCGCTGCAGCAGGCCCGCCTGCTCGAGGGCGTCCAGGTCGCGGCGGACCGTCTCGGCCGTGACGTCGAGACGCTGGGCGAGGTCGCTGACCGACACCCGACCGGCCGAGCGCAGGGCTTCGGCGATCGACTCGTGTCGTTCGGTGGCGTACATGCGACCTCCTCGTCGTCTCGCGGTGTTGCCGGCTCGTGCTGTCGGCACCTGTGCTGCTGGCGCCCGTGCTGCCGACGCCTGATCGGCGTCCTCGCGTGCCGGTGGGCCGACTGTACGTGGCTTCCACAGAGAAAACAAGACAAAAGCAGAAAAACGAAGAAGAACGCAGATCGTGCACGGGCGTGGCCGACCATGTCCGCAATGCGCACTTTCGGCGATCTGGCTAGTTCATCTAGCTATCCACCTGCCACAGTGATGCATGTACCGGTTCACGGCGGTACGGGCACCGACTTCACGGGCGGTGCCGCAGGTTCCTCAGGTGGCGCAGGGTCATCAGAAATGAGCAGAACATGAACATCAGCAGCACCTCCCTCCAGGGCCTCGGTCACGAGCAGCTCGTCTCCCTCGTCCGGGGAACCGTCGGCTCGGCGCGGCCCTCGGCCTCTCGTCCGACCACGGCTCGAGTCGACGCCGGTCTCTACCGTCGCGACCCCCGCGTCCCGGCCGTCCGCATCGAGACCTACCCCCGTCGTCGTCGGGCTCGCGTCGCGGCATCCGCCCTCGCCGCCCCGATCTCGGCGGCCGTGTCGGCCGTCGCCCGGGTCGACGAGCCCACCTACGCCGACTTCCTCGCGGCCGCCCCGGCCCACGCGATGTCGGCCTGAGGCAGGCACGATGACCTTCGCGCAGCGCATCCTCGCCGATCAGGTCGGCGACCACGTGTCGTACTTCGACACCGCCCTCGACGACACCGACGACCTCGACTGAACGGCCCGACCATGAACTCTTCGCTTCCCTCGCTCGACACCCTCGTCCACCCCGACCTGCACGACTACGTCACCGACCGCTACCCCTTCGTGGCGGGTCCGGTCGACGACGACCAGGTCTGATCCCTCCGGGCCTCGGCCCGGTGCACGACTTCGGACGGGCTGACGCCCGGCCCGTCGACGGTGCGTACCAGCGACCCGCAGCGCGGGACGCCGACGAGCACCCCACGAGAACCCCCTCGCCCCACGGTGAGGGGGTTCTCGCGCGTGGACCGCGAGGCCCCGGGAGGCACGGTTCCGGTCAGCTGGTGACTAACGCCTCAGGTGGTTCTAGGCGTGGTCAGGGGGCGGCGTGACGCCCGACGCGGGCCGGGACCGGCGCGACCGCCTCCGGGGCGCGACCCGACACGGCCGCCGCGACCGCCGCCTCCCGCGTCTCGTACATCGTCGGCAGGTCGTGACCGCCCTCGGCCGTCTCGTAGCTCTGCAGCTCGATCTCGGCCAGGCGGGCGAACTCGGCCAGCTTGTCGGACGAGACGCTCTTGGCCTTGCGGGGACGCGTGTTGTGCAGGCAGAACGTACCGATCGCCTCGCCCGTGGACGAGTGGATCGGGTGCCCGGCGTAGAAGTAGCCGTGGTTGAGGTCGAGGTAGGGGTTGTCCTTGAACCGGTCGTCCTTGCGGGCGTCCTCGACGATCACGGGGGCGTCGGCCGCCACGGTCACGTCGCAGAACGTGAGCTCGCGGGGGATCGACACGGGCAGCAGCTCGGTGTTGACGGCGTAGTAGAGCTTCGAGCCGTCGAGCAGCGAGACGACGGCGACGTCGACGCCGAACTCCTTCTCGGCGCGGCGGGCCAGGTCCTGCAGGGTGTCCGACCCGCCCGTGCTCGCGAGTTCGACGAGCGTCTCGGCGCCCGACCACTCGAAGGTGGGCTCGGGCAGCACCCGGCGCGGACGGGCAGGAGGCGCGGTGTCGGTCGACGGAGCCGGCGCGGGTTCCGGCGCGGGCGGCCGGACCGCCTCGGCCCGGACGGCCTCGAGCCGTGCGGCTTCGGCCCGGACGGCCTCGAGCCGTGCGGCTTCGAGTCGGGCCGCTTCGAGTCGGGCCGCGATCGGGTCGACGGCCGCGGGGGCGGTCGCCGGGGGCACCGGGCTCGTCGCCCCCGTGGGCGCCGGCGCCGCCACGGACGCCGCGAGTCGCGCCACCTCGAGCTGCGCGGCGACGCGCTCGGGCACCACCGGAACCACCGAGGTGCGTCCGATGTGCTCCACGGTCTCACCGCGGCGCACCACGTCGAGGATCGGGGCGACCCGGTCGGCGACCACGGCACCCCACTGCCGGTACATCGTCTCGCAGCCGTGCGGTCGGCCCGGCTGGAGCTCGCCGGCCGGCAGGCGGAAGTACGAGGTGGACGGGTGCTGTGACGCGATCCGCTCGGTGATCTCGTTCATGCGGGCCGCGTGCCGTTCGGCGACCGACCCGAAGGGGTTGTCGAACCGCGTCACCGAGCGCACGGGCTGCACGCCGACCAGCACGATGCGGGCGGTCGGATGGACGCGGCGCGTGAGGTCGGTGACGAGCCTCGTGACGTCGCGCTGCCAGCCGTCGAGCGGGGTGAGCATGACGGCGTCGTTGAGCCCGAGCATCACGACGACCGTGTCGTACAGGCTGAGGTCGTGGTCGCCGATCCACGAGCGGGCCGAGCCGGCGTTCATCATCTCGTCACCGATGTAGTCGACCGAGCAGGCCCGACCGGTGCTCTTCGAGGTCTCTTTCGCGATCTGTCCGGTGAGCGCCTGCTCGTGACTCGTCACGCCGAACCCGTGGGTCGGGCCCGTGCCGATCAGCAGCACGGTGTCGGGATCGGGGGAGTCGGCCCGGTACGTCGGCCGGCCGCGAGGTGAGGGCACGTGCCGCGAGCGAGAGAGGGTCCACAGGTAGAACAGGCGCATGGCGGGGCGCAATCGTTCGTAGCTTCGCGTCGGGTGCGCGGGTGTGTCGACCGTCCTGGTCACGTGATGCTCCTCGGGTGTCTCGCGGTGTGTCGTCCCCCCGTCCCAGGCTAGGCAGCGGTCCGAAGCCGGGCTGCCCCCAATGCGGGTCGACGGTGGCCCCCCTTCTGGTCTCAGGCCCGGCCGGCCCCCGGGTCCGAGGCGTTCCGCGCGAACCTGGACGCCGGAGGCGCGGGGCGAGCAGGCTGGAGGGCGTGACCACCGCAGACAGCACGGCCCCCGACGACGACCACGGCTCCGTCGCCACCGCCCTCGAGCTCGTGGCGGACGAGGTCGACGCCGCCGTCTCGGCGGTGCTCGACGCCGACGCCGGAGGGGACGACTCGTCCGACACGTCCGGTCAGCTCGACGCCTTCGCCGACCTGATCGACGACGCCGAACGGGTCTTCGTCCACGGAGCCGGCCGTTCGGGTCTCGCCCTGCGGATGACCGCGATGCGACTCATGCACCTCGGCCTCGAGGTGCACGTCGTCGGCGAGGTCACGACGCCCGCCATCGCCGACGGTGACGTGCTGCTCACCGCGAGCGGGTCGGGCACCACGTCCGGCATCGTCGCGGCGGCCCGCACGGCCGTCGACGCCGGGGCCCGGGTGGCCGCGATCACGACCGCCGCCGACTCGCCGCTGGCCGACCTGGCCGAAGCCGTGCTCGTCGTGCCCGCCGCCGACAAGCAGGACCGCTCGGGCGCCGCGTCGGCGCAGTACGCCGGCGGGCTGTTCGAGCAGACGGTCGTGCTGCTCGGCGACGCCGTGTTCCACGCCCTCTGGAAGCGCTCCGGTGCCGATGCCGACGAGCTCTGGCCCCGGCACGCCAACCTCGAGTAGCCCTCCCGCGCCTCCGCACCACCTGCTGAACGACGCACCGTCGAGAAGGGCGGTGCGTCGTTCCGTTCGTGGTGCGCGCGATCCTGTGGACAACCGTCGCGGCGGCCCGAGGCTCTGCCACGGTGGCGGAGTGACCGAACGACCTCTCCCACCGCTCGTGCGGGTGTCCTCGATCGGCAACCAGAGCCGGGAGGCAGCCGGCCTCCGACGCCGTGCCGCGCGAGGTGAGGTGCGGGCGATCGCCACCGGGACGTACGTCGAGTCGTCCGCCTGGTCCGAGTTGACTCCCCGGCGACGGCACGTGCTGCGGGCTCGCGCCGTGGTCGACCGTCTCGACCCGGGTGTCGTCGTCTCGCACCGTTCGGCGGCCGCGGTGCACGACGTCCCCGTGATCGGTGACTGGCCTGAGCGGGTGCACGTCATCGACCCTCGACGGCGCTCGGCCCAGACCACGACGGGTGTCGTCCGTCACGCGGCGCCGCTCGCCCCCCACGAGGTGCGGGTCGCCCACGACCTGCGGGTGACGTCCGCGGCACGCACCGCCCTCGACCTCGCCCTCACGTCGTCGTTCCGTGATGCCGTGGTCGCCGTCGACGGGGTCTTGCACAGGGGTTCGGCGACTCGCGGCGAACTGCTCGCCGGTCTCGACGCTCGGTCGACGGCTCGCGGATGCGTCGGAGCCCGTCGGGCGCTGGACTTTGCCGAGGCCGGGTCGGAATCGGCCGGCGAGTCCTGGTGCCGTGTGCTGTTGAGGCAGCTGGGGGCCCCCGGGCCCGTTCTGCAGAAAGCGTTCCCCTGGGCTCGGGGGCGCGACATCGTCGACTTCTGGTGGCCCGAGTTCGGCGTCGTGCTCGAGTTCGACGGTGTCTCGAAGTACACGAAAGCACGCTGGCTCAGGGGGAGGTCGCCGCAGCAGGTCGTCGTGGACGAGAAGGTCCGAGAGGACCGCATCCGTGACCGGCCGGAGGTCAGGGGCTTCGGTCGCACCGTCTGGGCCGAACTCGAGCGACCGGAACTGCTCCGGGCGGAGCTCATCCGGGTCGGACTCCCGCTCCGCACCATGCGGTGAGCGTGGAACCACCGGCATGCGTGGTGCGACGTCGAGTCCGTGGTGCGACCTCGGTGCTGGTGCGGGTGCGGGGTGCGGGTGCGTCGGGGCGACGTTTTACCCGCGTGAAACAATTCGTATACAAAACTAGGGCGTGCGGCGGGATTGTATGCAATCTGCGCTGCGCAGACCGATACCACCTGAGCATCGGAGGCCCGATGGCCCGCCCACCCCGCCCGACCCGCGCCGCGACCGCGCCCGGCGCCGCGACCGCGCCCGGCGCCGCGACCGCGAGTGCACCCGCCGGCCGTCGCCGGCTGCACCGAGCTCTCGTGCTGCCGGCCCTCGCCGCCGCCGCGACGTTCGCGCTCGCGGCCTGCGTCCCCCAGCAGCCCGCGGGCACCAACCCGCCCGACAAGACCGACGTCACCACGGCACCCGTCGGCGACAGGACGATCGTCGAGGGCGGCGACCTCGTCATGGCGCTCTCGGCCGAGCCGGACGCCCTCGACCCCACGACGTCCTCGTCGCTCTACACGCGGTACGTCATGGAGACGGTCTGCCAGAAGCTGTACGACATCGACGCCGACGGTGATCTGGTGCCGTTGCTGGCGACCGAGTTGCCGACGCTCTCGGACGGCGGGCTGACGGTCGACATCCCCGTGCGGACCGACGCCGTGTTCGCCGACGGCACTCCGCTCGACGCCGACGCCGTGGTCACGACGCTGCGTCGCCACCTCGACAAGCCCGACTCGTCCCGGGCCAGCGAGCTCGGTCCGGTCACCGGGGTCGAGGCGCGGGGCGCCGACACGGTGCGCCTGACCTACGAGCGTCCCTTCGCGCCGCTCACCGCGGCCCTCGCCGACCGCGCCGGCATGATCATGTCGCCGACGGCGCTCGAGGCCGAGGGGGACGACTTCGGGGACGCCCCGGTCTGCGTCGGCCCGTACAAGTTCGTCGACCGCGTGCCGCAGACCTCGATCTCGGTCGAGCGGGACCCGCTCTACTACGACGCCGAGGACGTCCACCTCGACACCATCACGTACCGCATCATCACCGACGCCAGCATCCGGGCCGCCAACGTCCGCGCGGGTGACGTCCAGGTCGCGGACTCGATGTCGACCATGGACGTCGACGCGCTGATGGCCGACGACGGTCTCACGGTGCTGCAGGTCGGCTCGTTCGGTTACCAGGGCGTGACGGTGAACATCGGCAACCAGGACGGCGTCGGCACGGACCCCGTGCAGCTCGACACCCCGCTGGCGAGCGACGTGCGCGTCCGGCAGGCGCTGGCCATGTCGATCGACCGCGACTCGCTCGTGCAGAGTGTCTTCGGAGGGTGGAACGACACCGCCTGCTCGCCCATCCCGCCCAGCAGTCCCTTCGTCACGCCCGCCAGCGAGGCCTGCCCGGCGTACGACCCCGAGGGGGCGAAGCGCCTCCTCGAGGAGGCCGGCGTGACGCTGCCCTACGAGATCGAGATGCAGGCCAGCAACAACGCGGACACGCTCCGCGTCGTGCAGGCGCTGCAGGCCCAGGTCGCCGAGGGCGGGTTCCGCCTGTCGATCACGCCGGTCGAGTACTCGACCCTGCTCGACGTGCAGTCGCGTGGTGACTTCGACGCGCTACAGCTCGGCTGGTCGGGCCGCGTCGACCCGAACGGCAACATGGTCAACTTCTTGCGCACCGGGGGTGGCAACAACTACTCGGGCTACAGCAACCCCCGGGTCGACGAGCTGCTGGCCGATGCCGCCGCGACCGTCGACGTCGACGAGCGCGCCGCGCTCTACGGCGAGGCCGTGACGCAGGTGCAAGAAGACGAACCGCTGATCTATCTGTATCGAACCCGGAGCCTGACCGCGCTGACGAACGAGGTCGCCGGGGTGTCCACCTACGCCGACGGCGTCGTACGTCTCAGCAACGCCGCGTTCGTCGAAGGGGAGTGACCCGATGACCCGTTACCTGCTCACCCGACTCTGGCAGTCGGCCGTCACGCTGGTGATCGCCTCGATCGTCGTGTTCTGGGGCGTGCGTCAGCTGCCCGGGGACCCGGCCCTGGCCCTCGCCGGAGAAGAGGCGACGCCCGAGCGCGTCGCAGCCATCCGGGCCGACCTCGGCCTCGACGACTCACTGCTCGTCCAGTACGGCCGCTTCGTCGGCAACTTCGTCCGTGGCGATCTCGGCGAGTCCACCCGGACCGGCACCCCGGTCACCGAGTTGATCGGCGCCACCCTGCCGGTCACGCTGTGGCTCGCCCTCTACGCGATCGTCGTCGCCGTCGTCGTGGGCGTCGCCCTCGGTGTCGTGGCCGAGCGCTACCGCGGTCGCTGGCCCGAGTGGATGGCCAACGCCGCCGCCCTGGTCGGCCTCTCGGTGCCCAACTTCTGGCTCGGCATCCTCGCCATCCTCTGGCTGGCGGCCGGTCTCGGACTGTTCCCGGCGTCGGGCTACGTGCCCGTGGCCGAGAACCCGGCGAGCGCGTTCTACCACCTGACCCTGCCCGCCGTGATCCTCGGCACGAGCCTCGCCGCCGTCATCATGCGGCAGACCCGGGCCTCGATGATCGAGACGATGAAGACCGACTACGTGCGCACGGCACGGGCCAAGGGTCTCGGTAGGGGCCGGGTGCTGATGCGGTACGGCCTGCGCAACTCGATGATCGTGGTCGTGACGATCGTCGGCCTGCAGCTCGGCGGCCTCATCTCGGGCGCCGTGGTCACCGAGCGCATCTTCGCGCTTCCGGGCTTCGGCAAGCTCACGCTCGACTCGGTGTTCACCCGTGACTACCCGGTGATCCAGGCCGTGGTGCTGATCATCACCGTCGGCTACATCGTGATCAACCTGGCGGTGGACGTCCTGTACTCCGTCATCAACCCGCGCATCAGGGTAGGAGGCGCATCGTGACCGTCATCGAGACACCCACCACCGCAGGGGCGGGACTCGGCTCGGGACGCGGACGCGTCTGGCGTGGCCTCGTCCGCAACAAGCTCGGCGTCACGGGCGGCGTCATGCTGCTCGTCGTCCTCGTCGCCGGCCTCGCCGCGCCGCTCATCGCCCCGTACGACCCGACCCGGGTGAACTTCGACCTGCCGTTCCAGGTGCCCGGAACGGTCGGCTACGTGCTCGGCACCGACGACCTCG
This sequence comes from Frigoribacterium sp. VKM Ac-2836, assembly GCF_013248995.1. Classification (GTDB taxonomy): domain Bacteria; phylum Actinomycetota; class Actinomycetes; order Actinomycetales; family Microbacteriaceae; genus Frigoribacterium. Next base: position 68,266 of record NZ_JABRPK010000001.1, read on the forward strand.
GCCGCGACATCCTCTCGCGCACGGTCTACGGCATCCGCGTCTCGCTGCAGGTCGGCGTGCTCTCGGTGCTGCTGGCCGTCGTGGTCGGCACGCCGCTGGGTCTGCTGGCCGGCTACTGGCGCTGGCTCGACGGCGTCATCTCGCGACTCACCGACGTCATGCTGGCGTTCCCGTTCTTGATCATCGCCGTCGCGCTCGCCGCGATCAGCGGTCCGAGCCTGACGAACGCCGTGGTCGCCCTCGGCATCGCCCAGGTGCCGACGATGATCCGTGTGGTGCGGGGCGAGACCCTGCGCATCAAGTCGACCGACTTCGTCCTCGCCGCGACGACGATGGACGCGACGGGCCTGCGGGTGATCTTCCAGCACGTGCTGCCGAACTGCGTCTCGGCGATCATCGTGCAGGCCACGGTCATCATGCCGGTCGCCGTGATCGGCGAGGCCCTGCTGTCGTTCCTCGGGCTGGGCATCCAGCCGCCGACGGCCAGTCTGGGCATCATGCTCAGCGACGCGCAGCAGTACCTGGCGAAGGCGCCGTTCGCGGCCGTCGTGCCGGGTCTCGCGATCGCCGTGATCTGCCTGGGCTTCAACCTGTTCGGCGACGCCCTGCGCGACGCCCTCGACCCCACCGCCAGCGACCGGAAGTGACCCCCTCGTGACCTACACCACCCCCGACGAGTTCGTCACCCGCCCCGACCTGCACGGCACCTTCGGCATGACGTCGTCGACGCACTGGCTGGCGACGGCCTCGGCCCAGTCGGTCCTCGAGCGCGGCGGCAACGCGTTCGACGCGGCCGTGGCGGGCGCCTTCGTGCTGCACGTCGTCGAGCCGCACCTCAACGGCCCCGGCGGCGACCTCACCGCCATCTACGCGACGGCCGAGGCCCCCGACGCCCCGACGGTGCTCGTCGGCCAGGGCCCTGCCCCGGCCGCGGCGACCCGCGAGCACTACCTGGCCGAGGGCCTCGAGCTCGTTCCCGGGTCGGGGGCCCTCGCCGCCGCCGTCCCCGGTGCCGTCGACGCCTGGCTCAAGCTGCTGGCCGAGCACGGCACCTGGGCGTTGGCCGACGTCCTCGCCTACGCGATCGCCTACGCCCGCGACGGTCATCCGATCGTGGCGCGCGTGGCGACCACCATCGAGACGGTCGCCGGCCTCTTCACCGAGCACTGGCCCACCTCGGCCGCCCAGTGGATGCCCGGCGGCGAGGTGCCGCGCGAGGGCGACCTGCTGACCAACCCGGCCTACGCGGCCGTCCTCGACGAGCTGGTCGCGGCCGGGGAGGCCCTCGGGCCGGACGCGAGCCGCGAGGCGAAGATCGAGGAGGCGCGGGTCGAGTGGGGCAGCGGGCACGTCGCGCAGGCGATCGACGCGTTCGTCCGCACTCCGCACCGTCATTCGTCGGGCACCGACCACGCGGGCGTCATCACGGCCGCCGACCTGGCCGCCTTCCGCGCCACGACCGAACCGGCGACCACCGTCGAGTTCCGGGGGCACACCGTCGCCAAGACCGGTGCCTGGGGTCAGGGGCCCGCGCTGCTGCAGGTGCTGGCCCTGCTCGAGCCGCTCGGGGACGAGCTGCTCGACCCCTCGACCGCCGACGGGGCCCACACGATCGTCGAGGCGCAGAAGCTCGCCATGGCCGACCGCGAGGCCTGGTACGGCCCCGGCGACGTGCCCCTCGACACCCTCTTGTCCGCGGCCTACGCCGAGGAGCGCCGGGCACTGATCGGCGAGCGGGCGGCGCACGAGCTGCGACCCGGCGACGTCCCCGGGCGCGAGCCGTTCGCCCTGCCCACGATGCGCACCGAGTACCTCCCGCCCGCCCTCGGCGAGGCACCCGTCGGCGTCGGCGAGCCCACGGTCGCCGCACCCGCCGCGCGCGCCGCGACGACCTCGGCCGCATCGAGGGTGCCCGTCGCGCCGGCCGAGGACGCCTCGCCGACCGGCACCGCGCCTCCTGCCGACCGCCTGGCCGAGCCGTTCACCGAGCCGACCGGCGAGACGAGGGGCGACACCTGTCACCTCGACGTCGTCGACCGCTGGGGCAACGTCGTCTCGGCGACCCCGTCGGGTGGCTGGTTGCAGTCCTCACCGACCATCCCCGAGCTCGGTTTCTGCCTCGGCAGCCGGCTGCAGATGTCGTGGCTCGACGAGGGCACGGCCTCGACGCTCGAACCCGGAACGCGCCCGCGCACCACGCTGACGCCCACGCTCGTGCTGAAGGACGGCGAGCCCGTGGTCGCTCTGGGCTCGCCCGGCGGCGACCAGCAGGACCAGTGGCAGTTGCTCTACCTGCTGCGCACGATCGTCGGCGGCTACACGCCGCAGCAGGCGATCGACGCCCCGGCCCTGCACACCACGTCGTTCCCCGGCAGCTTCTGGCCGCGCACCTGGGAGCCCGGAGGCGTCGTGGTCGAGGACCGCCTCGGCGACGAGGTCATCGACGCCCTGGTCGCCCGCGGCCACGTCGTCACCCGCGCCGGCGACTGGTCCCTGGGCCGACTGTCGAGCGTCTCGCGAGACCCCGAGACCGGCGTGCTCTCCGCCGCCGCCAACCCCCGAGGAGCCCAGGCCTATGCCGCAGGACGCTGAGAACACCATTTCCCCGCTGCTGAGCGTGCGCGACCTGCGCGTCTCGTTCGGCGACACCCCTGCGGTGCACGGCGTCGACCTCGACGTCCTGCCGGGCGAGCGGGTGGCGATCGTCGGCCAGTCCGGCTCGGGAAAATCGACGGTGGTCGCGGCCATCCTGCGACTGCTGCCCGGTGCCGGCCACATCACGGGCGGCTCGATCGAGCTCGCCGATCCCGACGGGGGCACCCTCGACCTCGCGCAGGCGACCGAGGTACCGATGCGCCGTGTGCGAGGCGCCCGCATCGGTCTCGTGCCGCAGGACCCGTCGACCAACCTGAACCCCTCGATGAAGGTCGGCGCGCAGATCGCCGACGCGTTGCACGCCCACGGCCTGCGCGGCCACGACGAGGTGCAGCGTCGTGTCGTCGCCCTGATGACCGAGGCGGGCATCCCCGAGGCCGAGCGCCGGGCGGGGCAGTTCCCGCACGAGTTCTCGGGCGGCATGCGTCAGCGCGTGCTGATCGCGATCGCCCTGGCGCGCGAGCCGCAGCTGCTGATCGCCGACGAGCCCACCAGCGCGCTCGACGTGACGGTGCAACGGCAGATCCTCAACCACCTGCAGACCCTGGTCGAGAGCCGGGGGACGTCCTTGCTCTTCATCACGCACGACCTCGGACTCGCCGCCGACCGCACCGACCGCATCGTCGTGATGCTCGAGGGGCGCGTCGTCGAGCAGGGCACCCCCGAGCAGATCCTGCGTCGCCCGCAGCACGAGTACACGAAGCGCCTCGTCGCGGCCGCGCCGACCCTGGCCTCGGCCACCGCCCTGCGTCGCGGCGAGACCGTCCTCGACGAGGGGGTCGGAGCCGAGGAGGCGCGGGTCGACCCGATCCTGACCGTCACCGACCTGGTCAAGGAGTTCCGCCTCCGTGGTCGCCGTGGCGAGCAGGTGCGGGCGGTCGACCACGTCTCGTTCGAGGTGCCGCGCGGCACCACCACGGCGATCGTCGGTGAGTCCGGGTCGGGCAAGACGACCGTCGCCCGCATCGTGCTCGGCCTCGAGTCGGCCACGAGCGGGTCGGCCCTGATCGACGGCGAGAGCATCACGGTGAGCCGTGGTGCGTCGCGTCGCGCGCTGCGTCGCCGGGTGCAGCCCGTCTTCCAGGACCCCTACGGGTCGCTCGATCCCTCGTACAGCGTCGAGCGGCTGATCGACGAGCCGTTGCGCATCTTCGGTGTCGGCGACCGCGCCTCCCGCCGGCAGCGCGTCGCCGAGCTGCTCGACCAGGTGGCCCTGCCGCGGTCGGTCGCACAGAGCCGGCCGAACGAGCTGTCGGGCGGGCAGCGGCAGCGCGTGGCCATCGCCCGGGCGCTCGCGCTCGAGCCCGAGCTGTTGATCTGCGACGAGGCGGTCTCGGCCCTCGACGTGCTCGTCCAGGAGCAGATCCTCGACCTGCTCGGCGACCTGCAGCGCCGGCTCGGCCTGAGCTACCTGTTCATCACCCACGACCTCGCGGTCGTGCGGCAGATCGCCCACGACGTGGTGGTGATGCGCAAGGGTGCCGTGGTCGAGCGCGGTAGCGTCGACGACATCTTCTTGTCGCCTCGTGCCGAGTACACGACCGAACTGTTGGGAGCCATCCCCGGTGCCAGCCTCGCCCTGTGAGGGCCCGTCGCCCGTGGTCCTCGTCGACGCCCTGCGTCGCGAGATCGTCGAGGGCACCCTCGTGCCGGGGACGCGCATCACCGAGGCCTCGGTCGCCCGCCGCCACGGGGTCTCGCGCGTCCCGGTGCGAGAGGCGTTGCGGGCCCTCGAGGCCGAGGGCTTCGTCGAGTCGACGCCGAACGTGGGCAGCCGGGTCGCGGCGATCCCGGTCGACGAGGCCGACGACCTCTTCGCCGTGCGCGAGGCCCTCGAGATCTCGACGGCGCGGCGGGCTGCCCTGCGGGCGCGCGGACTCTTCGGCGAGCCGCGTCCGCCCGAGGACTGGTGGCGTACCCGGCGCATGCTGGGGCAGCTGCTCGACGACGGGGACGCCGCCGTCGAGGCCGGCGACCTCGACCGTCTGGTCGAGCTCAACGACCGCTTCCACGTCGGCGTGGCGCATCTGAGCGGCAGCGCGACCCTGGCGACCCTGCTGCGGCAGCTGTCGAACAAGATCGAGTGGCTCTACGCGCTCGACACCTTCTCGCGGGGCAAACGGCTGTGGCCGGACCACCGCCGCATCCTGGCGGCGATCGACGCCGGTGACGAGGCACGGGCCGCCGAGCTGATGGGCTGGCACGTGCGCGAGTCGCGCATCGGGTTCCTCGCCCGCTCCGAACCGGCCGACCGGGTGGCCGACCTGCGGGCCACGCCGCCCGCCCTGCCGCCCACGATCCAGACGCCCACCATCCCGACGCCCACGATCCCGACGGCCTGACCCGCGCCTCCCGGGCTCACCGCCAGCGGCACGTGCACCGGCTGCACGTTCCCAGGCATCGGTCGGCGATCCTGCTTACTGTTCTCGGTCATGGACGAACCTCCCTCTCACATGCCCTGGCCTCTCCCACGCCTGACCGCTCGCGCGGTCGTCACAGACGGGGAGGGGCGACATGAATGACTGGGTCATGGTCGGCATCGGCCTCGTGCTCACCGTCGGCACCGGCTTCTTCGTCGCGTCCGAGTTCTCGCTGGTCAACCTCGACCGCAACGAGCTGGAGGCGCGGCGTGACCGGGGCGAGAAACGCCTCGGCCCCACGATCAAGGCGTTGCGCATCACCTCGACGCACCTCTCCGGTGCGCAGCTCGGCATCACGCTCACCACGTTGCTGACCGGGTACACCTTCGAGCCCGCCATCAGCTCGATGCTGAGCGGCCCGCTCGGTTCCTTCGGCGTGCCCGCGGCGGTCGTGCCGGTCGTCGGCAGCATCGCGGGCATCGTTCTCGCCACGCTCTTCTCGATGGTGGTCGGCGAGCTCGTGCCGAAGAACTTCGCCCTCGCTTTGCCGCTGGCCACCGCGAAGTTCGTCGTGCCGTTCCAGGCGGCGTTCACGACCGTCTTCAAACCCCTCATCCTGCTCTTCAACAACACCGCGAACGCCGCCATCCGCGCCATGGGCATCGAGCCGAAAGAAGAGCTGTCGGGTGCCCGCTCGGCCGAAGAGCTGAGCTCGCTCGTGCGCCGATCGGCGCTCGAGGGGCAGCTCGACCAGGACCACGCGACCCTGTTGGGGCGCACCCTGCGTTTCTCGCAGCGCGACGCCTCCGAGGTGATGACGCCGCGCGTGCGCATGACGACCATCGCCTCCACCGGCACGGCCGCCGACATCGTCGAGGCCGCCTTGGCCTCGGGGTTCTCCCGGTTCCCGGTGATCGGTGACGACAGCGACGACATCGTCGGCGTCGTGCACGTGAAGCACGCGTTCGCCGTCCCGCTTGCCGAACGCGCCTCCGTCGCCTCGACCTCGCTGATGCAGGAGGCGCGCTTCGTGCCCGAGAGCATGGGCACCGATTCGCTGCTCGGCCTGTTGCGCCACGGTGGGCTGCAGATGGCGGTCGTCCGTGACGAGTTCGGTGGTACCGCGGGGCTCGTCACGCTCGAGGACGTCGTCGAGGAGCTCGTGGGCGAGCTCGAGGACGAGCACGACCGCGCTCGCGTGGGCATCGTGCGCCAGGCCGGCACCGTCCTCTTCGACGGTGCCCTCCGGCCCGACGAGTTGGCCGACCGGGCCGGCATCCGCGTGCCCGACGACGGTGACTACGAGACCGTGGCCGGGTTCGTGATCGACCGGCTCGACCGCCTGCCCGAGGTGGGCGACGAGGTCGCCCTCGAGAGCGGCAGCGGCAGCCTGCGGGTCGAACGCGTCGCGAACGGACGCCTCGAGCGCCTGCGGTTCGTGCCCGCCCCACCGGCCGACGGTCTCGACGCCGTCGCGCCCACCACCGAGCACGACCGCGTGGTCGCCTCGCTGACCGAAGGGGTGACCCGATGAACGAGTACCTGCCCGGCATCCTCTGGCTCGTCGTGCTGCTGATCGTCAACGGCTTCTTCGTCGGCGCCGAGTTCGCCGTCATCTCGGCCCGCCGTTCGCAGATCGAACCGCGCGCCGAAGCCGGAAGCAAGGCCGCCAAGAAGACCCTCTGGGCGATGGAGCACGCGACGCTGATGCTGGCCACCAGCCAGTTGGGCATCACCGTCTGCTCGTTGGTCATCTTGAACGTCTCGGAGCCGGCGATCCACCACCTGCTCGAGATCCCGCTCGGTCTCACCAGCCTCTCGGCCGAGGCCATCGGCGTGGTCGCCTTCGTCGTGGCGCTCGTCCTCGTGACCTTCTTGCACGTCGTCGTCGGCGAGATGATCCCGAAGAACCTCTCGTTCTCGGTGCCCGATCGGGCGGCGCTCATCCTGGCACCCCCGCTGGTCTTCGTGGCCACCGTCTTCAAGCCGGTCATCTGGTCGCTCAACGCCGTCGCCAACGGCGTGCTGAGGGTGTTCGGGGTGCAACCAAAGGACGAGGCGACGAGCTCGTACACCCTCGACGAGGTCGCGACGATCGTGCAGCAGTCGACGCGCGAAGGGACGCTCATGGACTCGTCGGGCACCCTGTCGGCGGCCTTCGAGTTCACGACCCGCAAGGTGCGAGACGTCGAGGTGCCCCTCGACGAGATGGTGCACCTCGCGCCGGGGTCGACCCCGGCCGACGTGCAGCGGGCCGTGACGGCTCGGGGGTACTCGCGGTACGTGCTCACCGACGGTGACGGTCAGCCCACGGGCTACCTGCACCTGAAGGACGTCATGGACCTCACCGACGACGAGGCGTTCGAGGCGCCCGTGCCCGAGAAGCGCATCAGGCGCCTGGGCGCCGTGGGGCGCGACACCGACCTCGAGGACGCCCTGGCCTCGATGCGTCGGGTCGGTGCGCACGTGGCCCGTTCCGTCTCGCCCGAGGGCGTGACGACGGGGGTGCTGTTCTTGGAGGACATCATCGAAGAACTCGTCGGCGAAGTGGACGACGTCACCGCGGTCTGACGGGCCCGGGCCCGGCCCGGCGTCCTCGTCCCCTCAGGCGACGGGGTCTCGGCCGGGCAGGGCGTGCAACTGCTGTGCGGCGAGTTCGGCCGCCAGGGGGTCGCCGGCTTCGGTCGCCTCGCGAAGGGCGACGAACGCGGCGGCCATCGACTCCCAGTGCAGCACCTGGACGATGTCGGGCACGCGCAGCTTGTAGGCGAGGCCGTCGGTGACGTCGGTGCAGAGCTTGACCAGGGCGGCGTTGCCGCAATGGTCGACGTAGGTCGTGAAGAGAGCGATGCCGTGGGCGTTGAGGGCCGGGCCGTCCTCGCGGTCGAGGTCGGACAGGCAGACGTCGATCATGCGGACGATCTCTCGCGTGACACCGGCCGACAGGCGTGGCACGGCCAGGCGGGCCGCGCCTCCGAACAACACGCCGAGGGTCTGCACCGCCTCGACGGCCTCGTCGGCGTTGGGCATCGCGACCTTCGTGTAGCGGTTCGGAGCCATCTCGACGAGGCCGGCGCGGACCAGGTCGCCGAGGGCCTCGCGGATCGGCGTGCGTGAGACCTGGAGCCACGCGATCAGCTCGTCGTCGTGCAGGCGTTCGCCGGGCTCGAGCGTGCCGTCGATGATCGCGTCACGGATGCGGGTGCGGACCGTGTCGCGCAGCAGCTGTCGCTCGGCAGCGGGGGGAGTGGCGGGAACGGGCATGCGGCCTCCTGGATGATCGTGGTCGAGTGCTCGGCCAGAACTCTATCCGAGAAACGCCACATTTTGCCCATTGGGCACCGAAGGCGACATGTGTGATTCCCGCGATCGCATACGAGACCACCGAACGACGAAGCCCCGCCTCCTCGACGGGGGCGGGGCTTGTCGATCCGGGTCGGTTCTCTTACTTCGTGGTGACCGGGGCCGCCACGGGCACGTGCTGCGAGGCGACCTCGACGCCGTGCGCGTCCCGCAGGGTCGTCAGGGTCCGCTCGATCTCGTCGTCTCGCTGCTCGGTCGTCCAGCCGAGCGAGGCGGCCATGACGTCCGCGATCTCGGTGAGCAGCTCTATGGTGACGCCGCCGACGAACGCGAGGTTCGTGCGGCGCAAGACGACGTCGGCGAGGTGGACGGCGTCCTCGTGCTCGGCGAAGTAGGCGATCTCGGCGGTGGTCAGCGTGGGATCGGCCTCGAGAGGCTGCGACGGCTGGTCGAGCAGGACCTCGATGACCTCGGAGGCGCGGGTGCCGTAGCGGGTCAGCAGGCGGTCGACCTGGTCGCGGTCGAGCCCGTCCGTGTGCGCCGCCACCCAGGTGGTGCGGGCGCCCTCGGTCGTCGGGAATCCCTTGCCCCCGCCGATGGCCATGCCGGTCGTGTCGACGGACCGCTTCACGCCCAGCTTGGTCGTCGCCTCGGTCGAGAGGTGGGCCGACAGGGCGCGGAAGGTCGTCCACTTGCCGCCGACGAGGCTGAGGACGGTCGTGCCGGGCAGCTCGGCGACCTCGGTCTCGACGATGCGGTAGTCACGCGACACGAAGCCGGCGGCGAGGTCGTCGTGCTTCGGCAGCGGGCGGACGCCCGAGTAGCGGTAGACGATGTGGTCACGGCTGAGCTCGATGTCGGGGTAGACGTGCTTGACCAGGTCGAAGAAGTAGTGCACCTCTTCTTCCGTGCAGACGGCGGGCTCCGCCATGTCCGCCTCGAGATCGGTCGTGCCGATGAGCACGCGGCCCTTGAGCGGGTAGATCAGGACGATCCGGCCGTCGTTGTTCTCGAAGAAGATCTCGCGACCGTTCGTGGCCTCGAGCAGCTCGGGGCTGTCGACGACGATGTGCGACCCCTTGGTGCCGCCCATGTACTGCGACTCGGCGCCGAAGGCCTTGTTGGTGAGGTCGGTCCAGGGGCCCGACGCGTTGACGACCACGTCGGCCGTGACCGTGAACTCGGTGCCGCTCACGACGTCACGGAGGGTCACCCCGCCCTCGGAGGTGCCGACGGCTTCGAGGTAGTTGGCGCTGCGAGCGTTGTCGCCCGCCGCGAGGCCGTCCTTCAGCACGTCGAGCGCGAGGCGCTCGGGCTCGTGCACCGACGCGTCGTAGTAGGTGCCCGTGTACTTGAGCGCCTTGTTGAGGTGGGGCATCTCGGCGAGTGCCTTCTTGCGCCCGAGGAACCTGTGACGCGGAACCGATCCGCCGTCGCGGGAGAACGAGTCGTACATCGTCATGCCGACCTTGATCAGCAGCGCGCCGCGCTCTTTCGTGGAGCGCTGCTTGTGCGTGAGCATGCGCAACGGGGCGTTCATGATGCCGCTGAACGTCGAGAAGATCGGCATCGTGGTCTGCAGGGGCTTGACGTAGTGCGGAGCGATCTTGAGCAGACCGTTGCGCTCCTCGACGCTCTCGCGGACGAGGCGGAACTCGCCGTTCTCGAGGTAGCGGATGCCACCGTGGATCATGTGCGACGAGGCGGCGGAGGCGCCCGAGGCGTAGTCGGCACGCTCGACGAGCACGACGTCGACCCCCTGGAGGGCGAGGTCGCGGAAGGTCGCGATGCCGTTGATGCCACCGCCCACGACGAGCACCTGTGCCGTCGGGCGGTCGACGATGCGCTGCACGTTGGGACGGATCGAGTCTGTCTTCTTCGACATGGTCACTGCTTCTTTCGAGATGCGATGTCTGGTGGTGGTGACCGACTCGTCCTGCGGGCCGGTAGATTCATGGTCGTCCCGATGCACACACGGTGCAACGGATCTGCACGAACGTGCAAGGAGGTCTCGTTGGCCGTCGGCGATCAGTCGGAACGCACGCAGGAAGCCCTGCGCGCCGCGCATCTGTACTACATGCAGGACCTCACGATGGAGGCGATCGCGCATGAGCTGCAGACGTCCCGCTCGTCGGTCTCGCGCCTCCTCAAGTCCGCTCGCGAGACGGGACTCGTCGACATCCAGATCAAGTCCCCGCTCGACCAGCCGACCGCCGTGGGCGAGGGGCTGCACCGGCGGTTCGGCGTGGTCGCCCACGTCGTCCCCGTGCCCGACCAGACGGGTGACGTCGACCGGCTCGACCGGGTCGCGCTCTCGGCTGCACGAACGCTCACCCAGTACGTCGACTCGAACATGGTCGTCGGGGTCGCCTGGGGCTCGACCGTCAGCGCGGTCAGCCGGTACCTGGTGCCCAAGACGACGCACAACACCGTCTTCGTGCAGTTGAACGGGGCGGCCAACACCCGCACGACGGGCATCGAGTACGCCAGCGAGATCCTCCGGCGCTTCGGCCACGCGTACGGCGCCCTGATCCAGCAGTTCCCCGTGCCGGCGTTCTTCGACGACCCCGGCACGAAGCGGGCGCTGTGGCGGGAGCGCAGCACCCGTCGCGTCCTCTCGCTGCAGGGTGCCATGGACCTCGTCGTCTTCGGCGTCGGATCGCGCGAGGCGCACGTGCCCAGCCACGTCTACTCGGGCGGCTACCTCGAGCAGAGCGACCACGAGAGCCTGGTCCACGACCACGTGGTGGGTGACGTCGCGACCGTGTTCTTCCGCGAGGACGGCTCGTCGGCCGACATCGAGCTCAACCAGCGCGCCACGGGCCCCGACCTGGCGACCATCCGGCGCACGCCGCGTCGCGTCTGCGTCGTCGCGGGCGAGGCGAAGGTGGCCAGCGTCCGGGGTGCGCTCGCCGCGGGCCTGGTCACCGACCTCATCCTCGACGAGGGGACGGCCAGGGCCCTCCTGGCCAGCTGAGGACGGAGGCGCGGGCGGGGTACAGCGGGCCAGCCGCGACCCAGCCCGGACGCGTAGACGGGACGGGTAGCACACCGGGCCCTCGACGGGCCCCGAGAGGAGCATCACCATGGCCAGCACCGAACTCACCGGACGCCGCGTTCTCGCGATCGTCACCAACTACGGCGTCGAGCAGGACGAACTCGTCGTCCCCGTCGCGAAGCTGCGCGACCAGGGCGCGACCGTCGTCGTGGCCGGCGTCTCCACCGAGCCGATCGGGACGCTCGTCGGCGACAAGGACCCGGGCGAGACCGTCCGCCCCGACACCACGATCGCCGAGGTCGACGCCGCGGACCACGACCTCCTGCTCGTGCCCGGCGGCACCATCAACGCCGACACCCTCCGCACCGAGGGTGACGCGGTCGACCTGATCAAGGCCTTCGCCGCGGCAGGCAAGCCGATCGCCGCCATCTGCCACGGACCGTGGGCCCTCATCGAGGCGGGGCTCGTCCAGGGCAAGGAGCTGACGTCCTTCGCGTCGCTGCAGACCGACGTCCGCAACGCCGGTGGCACCTGGGTCGACCGCTCGGTCGTGACGGACGTCGAGCAGGGCTTCACGCTCATCACCTCGCGTGACCCCGACGACCTCGACGACTTCGTCCGCGAAGCGTCGACGGCCCTCGCCGCGACGGCCTGACCGGACGACCCCCGGCCCGGCGCGTCGGTCCACCTCGGTGGGCAGACGCGCCGGGCCAGGGGTCTTTAATGGGACGCAGGGTCCGTCGCGGCCCGTCCCCGAGGCGCACCGTCTTCGAGACGTACCGTCCCCGAGGAGCCCCGGCGTCCGACCGGTCGAGAGAGAGGCGCGATGAAGTTCGGCAAGGCGAGCAAGGTCCCCTCCGAGCCGGCGACACCCGACCCGGTGGCCCTCGAGCGGGCCGTCTCCGAGGGCGTGCTCATCTCCCGTGCCGCCGCCGTCGTCTCGGTCGCCAACTCGATCGTCATCCGTGCCCTCCGGGACGACGAGCACTTCGACCACGAGCGCACCCGCGAGGCCGTGCGGACCATCCTCGGGCGTCTGGCGGCCGAGCAGCGTGAGCAGAACGAGCGCATCGGTGGCGAGCGTGCGAAGGCACTCAAGGCGAAGGGCCGGTCCCGGCACCAACACGACTACCGCCGGGGTGACGACGACACCCTCTGGTTCCGTGAGAAGACCTACACGGCCGTCGCCGAGAGGTTGGACGATCTGCAGTCCGACGACGACTTCGTCGACGGCATCGTGGCCTCGGCGGTCGACCGGGCGTGGGGCGACGTGGGCGCCGTGATCGTCACCAAGGTCTCGGCCGTCGAGGCGGTCGACCCGGCGTATCCCGACGAACGCGAGCAGCGCCTCCGTGAGTTCGTCGACGTCGACATCGCGCGGCTGCTGGCCCAGCCTCCGCCGGGGTCCGACGCGCCGCGCTCCACCTGATCCACGACTCCGTCCATCGGCCCCCGACCTGGGGCTTTCCCGGGCCTGACCGGGAGGACACCATGGGGGGACACGCTCGGCCCTCACCACGCGGAGCCCTCGTCGATCAGGCCACCGCTGTGGGAGGAACCCGGCATGAACCGTTTCGTGAGCCCCGTCGTGCGCGGGTTCATCCGTCAGCGCAACCGCTGGTTCGACCGTCGCCTCGGGTTGCCCCGGCCCGAGGGCGTGGCCCGGACGCACGCGCCCGGCACGAGCCCCGATCGCGTCCTGCTGTTCGGCAGCGGACCCGCCGTCGGGTGGGGCGTCCGCAGTCACGACCTGGGGCTCGCCGGCCATCTCGCTCGCGCGGTCTCGCTCGCGACCGGCCGTGGAGTCGACGTCGACGTCGTGGCCGACCCGGCCATGCGAACCGCCGACGCCAGACGTGTGCTCGGAGATCGTGACCTCACCCGCTACGACACGGTCGTCCTGGTGACCGGCATCAACGACGCCCTCGAGATGACGGACGTGACGAGGTGGCGACGCGCCTTCGTCGACCTGCTCGTTCACATCGAGACCGAGACCGGAGGGGCGAGCAGCCCCGTGCTCGTCACGGGCGTCCAGTCACCCAGCGAGGTGACGGTGTTCCGCATCGCCGGCGGGGGTCTCGTCGACCGACACGCGGCCGAACTGAACGCGGTGATCCGCGACGTCTGCTCGACGCATCCCCGCGTGCACGTGCTCATGCCGCCCTCGCCGCTCTCGGGCCACGACGACCGCGACCGGCTGATCGCCAAGTACGCCCGCTGGGGCGAGGCGCAGGCCGAGATGCTCGCGCCCATGCTCGACGCCCAGATGTCCGCCGGTGGAGGGGTGGCCCGTGCCCGCCGGCACGCACCGCAGGCCGAGGTGGACCGGGTCGAGGCGATCCGGTCGCTCGGCCTGCTCGACACCGATCCCGAGGAGCGTTTCGACGACATCGTCGAGCGAGCCCGGACCCTGCTCGGGGCGAGCGGAGCCGCGTTCTCGCTCGTCACGGCGGACCGGACCTGGAACAAGGCGCTCGTCGGGGGCGGTGACCGCGAGATGCCGGCCGCGCTCTCGTTCTGCGCCCACACGGTCGCCGGGGGCCAGCCGTTCATCGTCGAGGACGCCTGGGCCGACGAGCGGTTCGGCGTGGCGGCTCCGGCCCGGTTCTATGCGGGGTACCCCGTCGAGAGCCCGGAGGGCGTCCGCATCGGTGCCCTGTGCGTCGCCGATCCCGAGCCGCGCACGGTCGAGAGCGTCGACCTCGTCATGCTGCGCGAGCTCGCCCTCAGCGTGCAGCGCGAGCTCGCGAAGCAGGTCGTCGCGCGGTGACCCCCGCGGTGCAGAATCGACGGATGAGCGCCGAACCCCTCGTCACGCCCGACGGCCGCTATCTCGTGGTTCGCGGACGCCTGTGGCGGCGGACCGATCCCGGTCTCGACGAGACGACCCGCGCCTCCTTGGTCCACGAACTGATGGAGGCGCGGCGCGCGAAGAAGACGGCGCGGGCCGCCGAGGACGCTGCCGCCGTCGAAGCCGCCCGGGCCCGGGTCGACGCGGCCAAGACCTCGCTCGGCGAACGCGGGCCGGTGTGGTGGGACGACGACGCCCCCGACGAGACCCGCCGCATGGCACGGAACACGCGCTACGCCGAGTGGTTCGCGGGCGTCGAGTCCACGAGCTGACTAGTGCGCGATGCGATGCACCCCGCACCACGAAGTGGACGCCACACCACGAGAAAACGTGGTGCGGTGTCCACTTCGTGGTGCGGTGGCGGGTTGGTTGCCCGCCGCGGCCCGGACTAGCGGCCCTGGCGCTTCTTGAACGGCTTGGGCTGCCCCTTGACGGCGGGAGTGCGGCCCTTGCCCTTGGACGCCTTGGCCTTGCCGCCGGCCGGAGGGGGCGGCGGCGGCGTCGGGGTGGACGGACTCGCCAGTTCGTCCTCGGCGACGACGACGGCCGCCTGGCCGGCCTTGGTCAAGCGGTAGGGGGTGGCGTCGCGATCGAACAACTTGGCACCGAACTCGAGCTCGAGCGCCTCGATCGACGACTCGAGCTTCTGGCGTGAGATGCCGAGCTTGTCGGCCGCGACCGGGAAGTGCAGCACCTCGGCGGCGACGAGGAAGTGTCTCAGGTGACTCGTCTTCACGCGGTGGCGACCGAACCGCCGGTGGGGGAGTCCGCCCGGATGCCCAGGCCGTCGAGCGCCTTCTGGAAGATCGTCAGACCGCTCATGCCGGGCAGGTTCGAGATGTTCTGGTCGAGCTTGACCGCGGCCTTGCGTCCTTCTTCGCCGCTCATCAGCTGCCCGAAGACGAACTTCACGTCGTCGACCTCCATGATCGAGGAGCCCACCGGCGCCCAGACCTTCGACAGCAGGAAGCGCGTCAGCTTCTGAGCCTTCTTGCTCGCCAGCAAGCGCTCGCGGGCCTGCGAGACGTAGAACGCCACGTGGCGGGCCTCTTGCTTGGCGATGCGCTTCAGCAACTCGGCGAGGACGGGGTCCTGCTCGAGCTCGGCCATGCGCTTGTACGCCGACACGGCCGAGTACTCGTTGGCCGCGCCCCACGACATGTGGACGGCGACGAAGTCCGAACCGACGATCTTGCCCAGCAGACCCTGCTTGACCGGGTCGAGACGCTCGCGCCAGCCCAGCTTGAGCCGGTTCGCCCGCAGCTGGTCGTAGTCGACCGTGATGCCGTGCACCTCGAGGATCGCGGCCAGGGCCTCGCCGTGCCAGAACTCTTCGCGGTTCCACATGGTCATGAAGGTGGTCATCTCGTTCTCTTTGTGAGAAGGAGTCGTGAGCAGGTCACGGGTGTAGCAGACCGTGTGGTACTCGACGTCGGCCATGTACCGCAGCGTCCGCAGCGAGTCGGCCGACAGGGGGTTCTTACGGAAGTGGTCGAGGTCGAGGTCGTCCCAGCTCAGTCGTTCGGAGGTCGCCGCGAACTTGTCGATGTCGAAGGCCATGTGATGTCAGGAGGCGCGGGCTCAGGCCCTGCCTCCGTCTCCTTTCGCTGTGGTGCCGCTGGTGCCGCTGCGCGTCCAATCCCGGATGCTCCATCTTCTTCGGAGCGCTTCGCGTGCCAGATTGCTGTCGGGGTTGACCGCGTTCGGATGGCCGACCATCTCGAGCCAGGCGAGGTCGGCGAACGAGTCACCATAACCGTACGACCCCGAGAGGTCGATGTCGTTCGCCTGGGCGTACTGGCGCAGCCATGCGCCGCGGGCCTCGTCGACCAGGGGAGGTTGCGCGAGGTAGCCGGTGTAGACCCCGTCGCGCTGGTGCATCGTGCTCGCGACGACCTCGTCGAACAGGTGCGCCAGGGGAGTCGTCAAGGTGTCGATCGACCCCGTGACGAGCACGGTGCGGTGCCCGGCGGCGCGGTGCTCGGCCAGGCGGGCGAGCGCGTCCGGGAGCGTGTGGCGGAGGACCGTGTCGGCGTAACCGCGTGAGCGGACCACACCCGAGAGACGGGCCACGGGCATCCCCTCGTACCGACGCGAGAAGGTGCGGATGAACTCGCCGCGGTCGCGGCCCTCGGCGCGCAGGTAGCGAGGCAGCGAGGTGAGCAGGCTGGCGACCTCGCCGGGCCAGGCGGCCTTGCGGAACCCGGCCGACCGCACCCAGAGATACTGCTCGACGATGTTGCTGTCGAGCACGGTGCCCTCGAGGTCGAACACGGCCACGACGTCGTCGCGCCGCGGCAGGGCCCGCGTGTCGGCGACGACGGCCGACGCGGCGGGTCGCACCGAGAACGCCCGGGTCATCGAGGTGATGGACGGGAAGTGCACCTCTTGGAAGTAGGCCTCCCAGTCGACGTCGGTCACGTCGAAGCCGATGTCGGCGGGCGAACCCACGGGAAGCCCGGCGTGCAGGGCGCGGGTGCGGCGGTCGTCGAAGATGATCTCGGACTGGACGTAGTGGCGGTAGAGGTCGGTCAGGCTCTGCAACGACTCGAGGTCGGCCCGGCGGGTCTGCACCCCGGCCAGGGCCGTGCGGGTGCGGAGCGTGCTCGGCATGCGGGTCAGCACGGCCTCGCGGACGTCGTTGACGCGGTTGGCGGTGCGGATGGCGCCCTCGACCTTCCGCACGCCCGGGAACTTCCAGTGCGGGGCCTCGATCGACGAGTGCTCGTCGCGCGGCAAGGGGTTCGCCGTGAAGAACGCCTTGAGGTTCTCGAACATGCGCAGGATCGAGAACGGGTTGCTGCCCCCTGAGCTGGCGTGGAAGTACTGGGGGCTGCCGGCCTCGACCGGGTTCGCGGCGACGGCGAGGATGACGTTGACGACGTAGTCGACCGGGATCACGTCGAGCACGCTGTCGGGCACCCCGGGGAACTCGGGCAGCAGTCCGCGGGCGTACGACATGATCAGCGGGTCGGCGACCTTGAAGCCGTCGATCCACCCGGGGTAGGGGTGCCGGTGCGCGCTCTCGACGATCGCCGGTCGGACGATCGACAGGCGGTGCCCGGCGTCGGCCCAGAGCTCTTCGGCGGCGCGCTCGGCGAACGCCTTGGTCAGCGTGTAGACGTCCGTCCAGCCGAGTGTCTCGGCCCTGGTCCGCCCGTAGTCGACGAGACGGGCCTTGACCCAGGCGACACGCGCCTCCTCGGCCGCCGCGGCGACGGCCTGCGGGCCGGTCTTGCCGTGCGCCGCACGACCCTGCGCGAGGAAGGTGCGCAGTGTCTCGGGCTGGCGGGAGGCGGCCTCGACCCGGGCACGGGCGTCGGCGGCCGCGGAGCGCTCGACCCGCCAGTCGACGGAGTGGGCCAGGGACGCCTCGGGGAACACGCCCTTGCGGATGCCGCCGACGTAGGCCGTCGAGACGTGGACCACGTGCGGGTCGGTGCCGGTCTTCCGCAGGGCCTCGTACAGCCCGACCGCCCCGCCGACGTTGGTCTCGAAGGCCTGGTCGATCGGCGGGTCGAACGACACGGTCGACGCACTGTGGATCACGACGTCGAGGTCGCCGGGCAGGTCGGGCAGGTCGCCGAGTCCGCTCTCGATCACGCGGAGTCGCTCGGCGAGGGCCTTCTCGACACCGTCGGACCCCATGTCTTCGCGCCAGGACGAGAACACGGGCTTCTTCAGCAGATGCCGCAGGCGACCCTCGGCCGAGGTGCCGGCCTTGGGGCGGATCAGCAGGGTGACCGTGGTGCCGGGGTGTGACGCGAGGAGGCGCTCGAGGATGGCCTGGCCGACGAAGCCCGTGCCGCCGGTCAGCAGGACGTGCGAGTCGCCCAGGTCGACCCGGGTGGCGCCGGGCGTGCGGTCGGGCAGGGCGAGGCCGGGGGCGGAGCTCATGAGGTCAGCTTTCTGGTCACGACGGCCGCGACGGTGGCGTCCATGCCCGGCAGGTCGGCGACGAGTGCGCCCACGCGGTCGGCGCGCAGGTGACCGTCGGCCCCGCCGAACACGGTGACGTCGAAGAAGGTGCGTTCGGAGTCGGCACGCTCGACGGCGCCGACTGGCCACACGGCCGTCAGCAAGGAGGCGCGGGTCATCTTCACCGAGCGGCGCGAGTCGCGCAGGCGCCAGTCGGCCTCGCTCGCGAAGAAGCGTTCGTGGCGGGCCTTCACCACCCGGGCCCGGTCGATCACGGTGGTCAGCGTCGGGTGACCCCCCAGCTCGTCGAGCCGGTCGTATGCCTCTCGGAGCACCCATTCGTCGACGGCACCCGTCGTCGTGTGGACGGCGACGATCGGGGACCCCACGGTGATGGCCTGGAGGGCACGCGTGATGGGGCCGCGACGCTCGACGGCCTCGGAGGCGGCGTGGCGCTTCGGGCCCTCGGGCACGTCGCGGTTGCGGGGCTCGCCGTGGGCCTCGAGGACGGCGTCGAGGGCGTCGGCCAACCAGAATTTCTCGAACGCCCAGGTGACGAGGAACGCGGTGACCCTCGTGTCTTTGTGGGTGGCCGTGACCAGCAGGTTGCGCAGGTTCTCCATCGTGGCGCTCTCGAGCCGACCGAGGTGGCGGACGAGGCGTAGGGCGTCGGGATCGAGGGGCGTGTCGGTGAATCCGGACAGGTCGAGGTCGGGACGCCAGTTGCCCTGGGCCGTCCTGGTGAACTCGCGGATGTCGAAGTCGAGGTCGGTGCGCGGGGAATCTCTGGTCGTCATGACAGGTGATCCTCCGGGGCAGAAGTGGACGAGGCGAGAAGGGCCTCGAACGGGTCTCGATGCGCGCAGTCTGCTCTCAGCACCGTATCGTAAGCGGCATGGCTGTAGCGCTCGTCACCGGGGGCACGTCCGGCATCGGAGCCGAATTCGCCCGCCAACTCTCCATGCGCGGCTGGGACATCGTCCTGGTCGCTCGTGACCTCACCCGACTCGACGAGACGGCGACCGCGCTGCGCGCGCTCGGGCGTGACGTCGAGGTCGTCGCGGCCGACCTCGGCGACCGTCGCGACGTCGACCGGGTGGCGGAGCGGCTGGCCGATCCGACCCGTCCCGTCGACCTCCTGGTGAACAATGCCGGTTTCGGCATGCACACCCCGCTGACCTCCCCCGACGTCGCCGCGCACGACCTCGCGTTCGAGGTCATGTGCCGAGCCGTCCTCGTGCTCTCGGGCGCCGCCGCCCGGTCGATGCGCGAGCGCGGGCACGGCCGGATCGTCAACGTGTCGAGTACCGCGGGCCTCATGGCCATGGGCAGCTACTCGGCCATCAAGGCGTGGGTGACCTCGTACAGCGAGGGCCTCTCGGTCGAGCTGAAGGGCACCGGCGTGGGCGTCACGGCCCTGCTGCCGGGCTGGGTGCGGACCGAGTTCCATCAGCGCGCCGGCATAAAGTCGTCGTCGATACCCAACGCCCTGTGGCTCAGCGCCGAACAACTCGTCGTCGCGTGCCTGCGCGACGTCGACAAAGGCAAGGTGATCTCCATGCCCACGCTTCGGTACAAGGTGCTGATGGGATTGGTCCGGCATGCCCCGAAGGGTGCCGTCCGCGCCGTCTCGGGGGCGATCTCGTCGAGCCGCCGCAAGCCAGGGGGGCAGTGAGCGTGCGAAACGATCGTGACGGGCGCCGCGAGCACGCACGCCTCGACGCCGTGGCCCAGCGGGTGGACGACGTCAGGGCCGACGTGGCGCAGCGCGCGGGCGACGTGGCCCAGCGCGCCGGCGGCGTGGCGAGCGACGTCCGCGACCGGTTCAGTTCGCGTCGGCACGCCATGGCGCGCTACGTCGCCCAGCGCATGGTCCTGAAACCGACGATCTGGTCGATCACCGACGTGACCGTCATCGACCGTGACCGCGTCGAGGGCCTGACCGGCGGATTCATCGTCGTCGCGAACCACTCGAGCCACCTGGACGCCCCGCTCATCCTGGGAGCACTGCCCCGCAAGCTGGCCCGCTACCTCGCCACCGGCGCCGCGGCCGACTACTTCTTCGACGTGCCCTGGCGTCGTCAGCTGACCGAACTGTTCTTCAACGCCTTCCCGGTGCAGCGGGGCTCGGGGACGCCGGCGTCCGCGGCCGACGCGGCCCGCGCCTCCTCGTCCGGTGCGTCGGCGGGGTCGACGCCGCAGAGTTCGGCCCGTCGGCGGGCCGCGGCCAAGGCGGCCGCCCGAGGCCGCCAGGGACAGCCCACCGTCAGTGCGCGATCGCTGTTGCAGCGCGGCTACCCGGTGCTGGTGTTCCCCGAGGGGACCCGTTCGAAGGACGGCGCGGTCGCCGCGTTCAAGCCCGGTGCCGCCGCCCTCGCCTCGGCCTGCGGCGTACCGGTGGTCCCGCTCGCCCTGATCGGTGCCAACATCGCCCAGCCCCGGGGTCGCAGTTGGCCTCGACCCGGTCGACTGCCCGTCGGGGTCGCGTTCGGCGACCCGATGCGGCCCCACGACGGCGAGTCCGTCACCGACTTCTCGACGCGCGTGCGCACCGAGATCCTGCGTCTGAAGGACGCCAACACCGCCCGCATCCTGGGCCCGTCAGACCCGCTCGAAGGAGAACGCCCGTGACCGACGTCCAGCAGAAGAAGAGCCCCGCCGTCGACGGCGTCAAGCACATGAAGTGGTGGGGTTGGGGCGTCGAGGGTGTCGCGTTCCACCACGACGACAAGCCCGCCTTCGCCCCCTTCGTCAAGAAGATCGTGGGCGTCGAGCTGTCGCAGGGTCACGACACCGGCCTCTCGTTCGACGACCTCGACGTGCCCGCCTCGCGGGTCGGCACCGAGGTGCTCGACTCGCTCGTCCAGATCGTGGGTGACGGCCAGGTCGTCACCGAGGACCACGACCGGGTCGTCCACACCTACGGCAAGAGCATCCGCGACCTGATCCGCATCCGCGCGGGGCGTCTCGACCGCGTCCCCGACGTGGTCGTCTACCCGGCCGACGAGGACGAGATCCAACGGATCGTCGACCTCGCCGTCGCGAGCGACCTCGTGCTGATCCCGTTCGGCGGCGGCAGCAACATCGTCGGCAGCCTCGAACCGTTGCCCGCCGAGGAGCGCACGGTGGTCTCGCTCGACATGGGGCGCCTCGACAAGGTGCTCGACATCGACGAGGACGGCGGACTCGCGCGCATCCAGGCCGGTGGCCAAGGCCCCGACCTCGAAGAGCAGTTGAACGCCCGCGGCTGGACCCTCGGGCACTTCCCCGACAGCTTCACCCACTCGACCATGGGCGGGTGGGTCGCGACCCGGTCGTCGGGCATGCAGAGCGACAAGTACGGCGACATCGCCGACATCACCAAGGGCTTGCGGGTGGTCCGCCCCGGTGGCGTGCTCTCGATCCGCGCCGTGCCCAGCGCCTCGACCGGGCCGTCACTGCGCGAGATGATCATCGGCAGCGAAGGGCGCCTGGGCGTCATCACCGAGGTCACGGCCCAGGTGCACCGCCTGCCCGAGAAGCGCGAGATCCTCGCCTACCTGTTCCCGTCGTGGCACGACGGCCTCGCCGCCATGCAGGCCATCGCCGAGAGCGACGTCAGCCCCTCGGTCACCCGCGTCAGCGACGCGCACGAGACGGCGTTCTCGTTCGCCACGTCGAAGCCGGGCAAGGGCATCTCGCAGAAGGTCACCGACGCCCTGCCGCTGCTGTTGAAGGCCAAGGGCTGGGACGTCGACGCCATGTGCCTGTCGTTCATCGGCTACGAGGGCAGCCCCGAGCACGTGGCCCACACGCAGAAGGCCGTCGCCAAGATCGTCAAGGCGAACAAGGGCATGAGCGTCGGCAAAGGACCGGGCAAGCTCTACGACCAGAAGAAGTTCGACACGCCCTACCTGCGCGACTTCTTCATGGACCACGGAGGCGCGGCGGACGTCTCCGAGACCGCCGCGCCCTGGTCGAAGCTGCGCCTCGTGTCGTCGCGGGTCTACGCGGCGGCGAACCAGGCGTTCGACCAGATCGGCAAGCAGGGCTGGATCATGGGTCACCTGTCGCACTCGTACCACTCGGGGGCGTGCCTCTACTTCACCTTCGCGTTCGAGCACGGAGACGACGCCGAGGCCGAGTACGACGTGGTCAAGCACGCCATCCAGCAGGCCTTCATCGACACCGGGGCCACCGTCTCGCACCACCACGGCGTCGGGCTGGAGCACCAGCCGTGGCTCGCGCAGGACGTCTCGCCCGAGGGCGTGGCCGTCATGCAGGGGCTGTTCGACTCGGCCGACCCGGGTCGCGTGTTCAACCCCGGGAAGGTGACGGGCGCCTAGTCCTCGCGCCGCGCCTCCTGCGCTGCCGCCCCGCCACGCCACGCCACGAAATGGTCACAGCACCGCGATTAGTCCTGGTGCTGTGACCATCTCACGGTGTCCTCCGACCGGACGTGTCTCGTGCACAGGGGGGACGACGTGAATCCCGTCCACAGGGAGGCGCTGGTCGACGCTCGAGGGCGGTGGGCGCGGACAGGGTGGGGGCATGACCGCTGCGCTTCCACTCCTGGGTGGCGGGGTGACGGGGACACACAGGGGCACGGCGCAGGGAGGCTGCCTAAGATGAGCATCGATTCGTCCGCACGGACCCTGTTCACGGAAGAGACCCACGCATGCCCGGAATCCACGCCGACATCACCTCGGCCTTCGGCAACACCCCGCTCGTGAAGCTCAACTCACTGCCCGCCGAAGGCGGTGCCGAGGTGCTGGCGAAGCTCGAGTTCTACAACCCGGGCGCCAGCGTCAAGGACCGTCTCGGCGTCGCCATCGTCGACGCCGCCGAGGCATCCGGTGACCTGAAGCCCGGTGGAACGATCGTCGAGGGCTCGAGCGGCAACACCGGCATCTCGCTCGCCCTGGTCGGGGCGGCCCGGGGCTACCGGGTGATCGTGACGATGCCCGAGACGATGAGCGTCGAACGACGCACCGTCATGAAGGCCTACGGCGCCGAGATCGTCCTGACCCCCGGCCCCGAGGGGATGAAGGGCGCCGTCGAGCGCGCGAAGCAGATCGCTGCCGAGACCGAGAACGCCATCTGGGCGCAGCAGTTCGAGACCCGGGCCAACGCCGAGATCCACCGGCGTACGACGGCCGCCGAGATCCTGCGCGACACCGATGGCGAGATCGACTTCTTCGTCGCGGGCGTCGGCACCGGCGGCACGATCACGGGCGTCGGTCAGGTGCTGCATGAGAAGGTCCCGGGCGTGAAGGTCGTCGCCGTCGAGCCCGCCGACTCGCCGCTGCTGAGCGAGGGCAAGGCCGGGCCGCACAAGATCCAGGGCATCGGGGCGAACTTCGTCCCCGAGGTGCTCGACCGTTCGCAGATCGACGAGGTGTTCCCCGTGCAGCTCGAGGACGCCCTGCGCGTGGCCCGTGACCTGGCCAGCCGAGAGGGCATCCTCTCGGGCATCTCGTCGGGCGCCATCATCCACGCCGCGCTCGAGATCGCGAAGCGACCCGAGAACGCCGGCAAGCGCATCGTGGCGATCGTCTGCGACACGGGCGAGCGCTACCTGTCGACGGTGCTCTTCCAGGACCTCGCGGACGCCTGACGTGCACCTGGTCGCCCGCCTGCGGGAGGACCTCGACACCGTCACGGGGCGGGACCCGGCCGCTCGAGGACGCCTCGAGACGGCCCTGGTCTACTCGGGCCTGCACGCCGTCTGGGCGCATCGCGTCACCTCGCGACTCTGGCGTGCGGGGCCGGCACCGCGCCTCCTCGGGTCCCGGTTCGCCGCCCGGGTGATCTCGCAGCTCGCCCGGTCGGCGACCGGCGTCGAGATCCACCCCGGGGCGCGCCTCGGGGCCCGTCTGTTCATCGACCACGGCATGGGCGTCGTCATCGGTGAGACCGCGGTGGTCGGGGACGACTGCACGATCTTCCACGGCGTGACCCTCGGCGGCAAGGGACGAGGAGGCGCGCTCGGCCGCCGGCACCCCACCGTCGGCGACGGCGTGATGATCGGTGCCGGCGCGGCCGTGCTCGGCGGCGTCACCGTGGGCAGCGGCAGCGTCGTCGGAGCCAACGCGGTGGTGACGAAGGACGTCCCGGCGGGCTCCGTGGCCGTCGGTGTCCCCGCCGTCGCCCGACCCCGCCGACCCTGACGACGCCGCACGTGACGACGCTGCCGGGTCCGGTCAGCGGCGGGGCTCCCAGCGGAAGAACTTCATGGCGGCGACGGCACCGAGGGCGGCCCAGACCAGCGTCGGAGCCAGCAGCACGGGCACGAGCGACAGGTCGCCGCCGTTCCAGGCAAGGGTGATCAGCTCCATCAGCCCACCGCCCGGCAGGATGCGCTTCAGCCACAGAAGGTCGTCGGCACCCGTGATCGTCCACCAGATCGCCACGCCGAGCGTGATCAGGTAGAGCGGCATGGTCGTGTACTGCGCGTGCTCCGGCGAGGTGCTGAAACCCGCCGTGGCCAGGGCGAAGCCGGCGAACATGGCCTCGGCGATCAGGACGGCCGCGACGAGCAGCCCGGCGTGGACCGGGGGTTCGCGCAGGCTCAGGACGCCGAGCACGATGGCGAGTTGCGCGACGCTGATCGCCACGACGGGCAGCACGAGGCCGGCGATGATCCCCGCGTCGCCGACCGATCCGCTGCGCAACCGCTTCAGGTAGAGCGACTGCCGACGGGCCGCGAGGGTGGTTGTCGCGGTGATGTAGACGCCGAGGCCCACCATGCCGATGATCTGGACGCCGGCGAGCATGCCGGCTGTGCCGTACGAGTCGAAAGCGTAGGTGACGGCCCCGAATCCCAGGGGCAGGAGCAGGGCGCAGAGCGCGACGGTTCGGTTGCGAACGAGCATGCGCAGCTCGGCGAGGGCGATGGCGAGCGGGCCGGGACGACGGCGTGACGCCGTCGACGGGGTGGCGGAGGCGCTGGTCACGGTGGTCATGGGGGGTCCTTTCGGAGCGGGGCGGAGCGGAGCGGGGCGGGGCGGGTTCTGGGCGACCGGACGGTCAGGAGGCGCGGCTCAGCTCTCGGAACACGTCGTCGAGTCCCGACTCGTGCACCGTGAGCCGGGCCAGCGTGCGGTCGGCCTCGGCCGCCCAGCCGAGCAACAGCCCGAGGTCGCGTTGGGCGTCGACGGTCTCGACCACGACGAGGTCGTTCTCGGTCCGGGCGACGGCCAGCGGCAGGCCGTCGAGCGGGCCGGGGGCCACGAAGCGGATAGAGGTCGTGCTGCCGGCCGTGAGGTCGGCGACGGTCCCTTCGCGTCGGATGCGCCCTCCGTGCATCAGGCCGATGCGGTCGGAGTTCTCGGCGGCTTCTTCGAGATAGTGGGTGGTCAGGAGGAACGTGACCCCCGCCTCCCGCAGTTCGGTGACGACGGCCCACAGGGCGTCGCGTGCCGCGGGGTCGAGCCCGGTGGTGGGTTCGTCGAGGAAGACCAGTTCGGGCGTGCCCCAGACGGCCGCCGCGAAGTCGACCCGTCGACGCTCGCCGCCCGACAGCTGGGCGACACGGGCCGTCGCCTTGTGGTCGATGCCGACCAGGCCGAGCACGCGGTCGACGTCGTCGTCGCGACCCGAGACGGCGCCCGACAGCAGGACGCTCTCGCGCACGGTCAGCTCGGGGGCCAGACCGGAGTCCTGCAGCATGGTGCCGATCCGGGGCCGGATGCGCCGGCGGTCGGTCGGATCGCCACCGAGGACCTCGACCCGGCCCGCCTCGGCCGTGCGATGCCCCTCGAGCACCTCGAGCGTGGTCGTCTTGCCCGCACCGTTCGTGCCCAACAGGGCGTAGAGCTCACCGCGACGGACGGTCAGGTCGACGCCGTCCACGGCGGTGAAGGAGCCGTACGAGCAGGTGAGGCCGCGCGTCGAGATGACGACGTCGCCGCGTTCGGCGGAGCCCGGCGTGACGGCCGGTCGGGGCGTGGTGTCGATGGAGTTCGTCATGACCTCGACGATCTCGCGTCGGACGCGTCGCGGGTAGTGCCGACGTGGCACCTGTGGATGGTGACATCGGTCATGCACAGGCATGACATCGCGAGGGTCCGGTCCTGCGGCGCCTCCGTTAGCGTGGACGCATGCCCCGCCTCCCGCTGACCGTGCGCCCCCGATCGGGCGGTCGGCGGCCACCGCTGGCCCGCATGCGGCGCTACGTCACCTGGTCGTTCGTGGCGCTCGCCGTCTTCACCACCCTCGTGCTGCTCGCGACGCTGGTGGCCGAGCGCGCCTCCCCGTGGCTGCTGGCGGCTTCCGCGGCGGCCGGCGTGCTCGTCACGGTCCACTCGTTCTTCTGGGAAGGCAGCCCGCCCGTCCTGCTGACCGCCGGGGGTCTCGTCGTGTCGTACGGGGTGTGGCTGGCGGTGCCGCTCGGGGGGCACACCACCCTGTTGCTGTTCTTCTTCGGTCTGACGGTGGGTTACCTGACGACGACGCCCCCTTTCGCTTCCTGGCGGTGGGCCGTCGTCGCGGTGGTCGCCGCCCTCGTCCCGGTCGTCGTCACCGGGGCGGACGAGCCCGCTCGGCTCGTGGGTCTGTCATTGGCGGTCACGATCGGCCTGCTGTCGCTCTACGCGATCTGCCGCCTGAACCGGTACGGCTTCGACCTCTACCTCGAGATCGACTCGGCCCGCGAGACGCAGTCCGAGCTCGCCGTCATGCGAGAGAGGTACCGGTTCTCGGCCGATCTGCACGACATCCAGGGCCAGGCGCTGCACGTCAGTCGCCTGCAGCTACAGCTCGCCGACAAGACCCTCGACCGTGACCCGGTCGCCGCACGACAGCACCTCCGCGAGGCCGAGCAGCTGATCGTGCAGACGATCGCCGAGACCCGCCGGCTGGCCTACGGCGAACGCACCCTCACGCTGGCGGGCGAGCTCGCCAACTCGACCGAGCTGATCCGGGCCGCCGGCATCGTCCTGGACGTCACGGGTCGGGCACCGGTGGGGCACCCGGCCGACGACCTGTTCGGTCACACGGTGCGTGAGGCCACGACCAATCTGCTGCGGCACGCCCAGGCCGAGCACGTCACGATCGACCTGGCCGACGACGCGGTCGTCGTGGTGAACGACGGGGCGAGCACGCCGATCCGGGGGCTGAGCGGCCTGGCGCGTCTGGCCGATCGCTTCGCCGAGGTCGGGGGCACGCTGACCACGAGCCACCACGAGGGCGTCTTCCGCACCGAGGCCCGGGCACCGCGATCGAGGAGTGCCGAGTGATCCGCGTGCTGCTGGCCGACGACGAGACGTTGCTGCGGCGGTCGATCGCCGCCCTGCTCGACCTGGCCGACGACATCGAGGTCGTGGCTCAGGCCGCGGACGGCCTCGAAGCCGTCCGCTTGACCGCCGAGCACGAGCCCGACGTGGTCTTGCTCGACCTCGAGATGCCCGGCATGGACGGAATCGAGGCCGCGACCATCATCCTCGCGCGGCGACCCGACCAGGCCGTCGTGCTGTTGACGCGACATGGTCGCCCGGGGGTGTTGAAGCGGGCGCTGACCGCGGGCGTCCGGGGGTTCCTGCCCAAATCGGTCGACCCCGACGAACTGCAGCGGGTCATCGTGCAGGTGCACGGCGGGCGTCGGTACATCGACGCCGACATCTCGGCATCGGCCATGATGGACGACTGCCCGCTGACCGACCGCGAGCTCGACGCCCTGCGCCTGACGACCGACGGCTTCTCGGTACGCGAGATCAGCGCACGCTTGCACCTGGCTTCGGGCACGGTGCGCAACTACCTGTCGTCCGCGATGCAGAAGACGGGCAGCTCGTCGCGGCACACCGCCGCCCGCTTGGCGCGAGAACGCGGCTGGCTCTGACCGACGGTGCGGCGGGGCACCTGGGGGGTCAGTAGTCAGCCGTCAGGCGTTGGTGAGTTCGCGCCCGCGCGATCCGTCGGTCGCCGAGGAGGCACGGCGGGGCTCGCGGGGCTCGAAGCGTCCCTTGAGCTTCAGGGCGGGTTTCTCGACGAAGTGATGCGAGAGCACCGACGTGCCGATCGCGAACGCGAGCACGAGGACGATGCCGAGGGCCCCTTGGACGAAGGGTTCGACGAGTGCGATGAAGACGACGTGCCAGAGGTACAGGGGGTACGAGATCGCCCGTCCGAACCAGGCGACCGGTGCCAGGGACAACACCCACGCGACGGGGGACGACGCGGTGACCAGGCCGCCGATCAGGAGCACGGAGGCGACCCCGACGGCGGGCAGCATCACGGCGAAGGTGAGCACGCTCTGCTGCCAACCCGACCCGATGACGAACAACGAGCCGACGACGCCGCCGAGACCGAGCCAGGTGGACAGGGCACCCCAGCGACCGGCGAGGGCGGTCCGCACCCGCTCGGACCGGAGGACAAGCGCGAGTGCGCAGCCCATCAGCAACGGGGCCACGTTGAGGACGGGGCTGAAGTAGATGTCGGGGGTCGCGCTGCCCGACGGGCGGTCGTAGAGGAACCACGTCGCCACCGCCGAGGCGACGATGACGACCGACAGCCCGGCGACCAGGGCTCGGCGCTTGACCGCGACGGCGAGGAGGAGCACGAGCACGGGCGGCCAGACGAGGTAGAACTGTTCTTCCATCGACAGGCTCCACATCGGGGCGAAGACGCCCTGGGACGTGTCGAAGAAGGCGCGGGCGAGGTTGCCCGTGTAGGTCAGGGCGATCAGGGCGGCACCGATGGGACCGAGGGTCGAGCCTTGGTAGTCGCCGACGAGCCACCACAGAGCCACGCCGACCACGACCACGGCCAGCAATGTGGGGTACAGCCGCAGCAGACGTCGCACCCAGAACCGACCGAGGCGGATGCGTCCCGTCGTGGCGTGCTCGCGGAGCAGAAGAGTAGTGATCAGGTAGCCCGACAGCACGAAGAAGACGTTGACGCCCACGAACCCGCTGCCGAATCCCGGCACGTGCAGGTGGTACAGGACGACCAGGACGATGGCCATCGTGCGCAGTCCGTCGAGGGGCAGCACGCGATCCCGGCGCGTGGCCGATACGGGGCGCGCGGTCGGCTCCGTGGTCGGCAGGGCTGAGGGCATCGTTGCAGTGTGCCTCAGTATCCTTGGTGCCGCCCGAACGAGCAGGGCCAGGTTCGCTTCCCGGCCCTGCTCGTCGCGCGTGACGACCCGGGTGGTCCTAGCCGCGCTGCTGCGGGACGCGACGCGGCAGGGCGAACACCAGCACGAACGAGGCCAGGGCGAAGATCGCGCTGACGAGCATCGCGTGGGCCGCCGCGTCGGTGAACCCGGTGGCGACGTCGGCCGGCGTGCGGCCCGAGATGGTGAGCGTGCCGAACAGCACGCTGCCGATGATGGCGATGCCGACGGCCGAACCGATGCGTTGGATGGCCGAGATGACGGCGCTGGCCGATCCGGCGTCCTGCCGGTCGACGGTGGCCACGATGAACTGCACGTTCGGAGCGATGAAGAAACCGTTGCCGAGGCCGGCGAGCAGCAGCGGCACGAGCAGCATCCAGTTGGTCAGATCGGCGGCGTCGACGGTGACGAGCACGAGCCACATCCAGGTCAGGCCGATCGTGACGAGTGCCGTGCCGAGGATCAGCACGCCTCGCCCGAGCCGGGCGGCGACCCGGTTGCTCTGGGAGGAGCTGATGATGCTGCCGACCGCGAACGGGATCGCCACGGCGCCCGAGGCCAGTGCGCTGTTGCCGAGGCCCGACTGCCAGAGCAGCGAGATGGTGAAGAAGATGCTGGTGAAGGCCGCGAAGTAGACGAGCGCGAGCACGACGCCGCCGGTGAACGACGGGTGCGAGAAGAGCTTGGGCGGGACGAGGGGGGTCTTGCCGCGCTTCGTGTACGCGACCTCCCACAGGCCGAAGAGGGCGAGCAGGACGACGCCTGCGGCGATGGTCAGGTAGGTCCACAGGGGCCAGCCCTCGTCCTGCCCCTGGATCAGCGGGACGAGCAGGGCGACGAAGGCTCCCGAGACCAGCACCAGACCGATCCAGTCGAGCCCGCGGTCCGGGCGGGGCACCGACTCGTCGCGCTTGGGCAGCAGGACGGCGGCGGCGATCAGGGTGATGACGCCGAAGGGCAGGTTGACGTAGAACACGAGACGCCAACCGTTCTCGTCACCGAACGCCTGGATGATCAGACCGCCGATGATCGGGCCGAGCGCCGACGAGACGCCGATCACGGCACCCATGATGGCGAAGGCCTTGCCGCGCGAGCGGCCGGGGAACAGCAACTGAATGAACGCCGTGACGGCGGGGACGAAGATGCCGCCGGCCAGACCCTGCACGACGCGGAAGACGACGAGCTGGGTGTCGTCCTGGGCGAGACCACAGGCGAGCGATGCGAGCGTGAAGAGCAGCACGCCCGTGAAGTAGACCCACTTGTGGCCGATGCGGTCGCCGATCCGGCCGGCGGGGATCAGCGCGAGCCCGAAGGCGAGCGCGTAGCCCGAGATGATCCACGACAGGGTCGACTCCGAGGCGTCGAGCGTCGTGCGGATCGTCGGGAGGGCCACGTTGACGATCGTCGTGTCGAGCAGGGCGATGAACATGCCGAGCAGCAAGGCGACGAGCGCGTACCAGGCATGACGAGGCACGCCGGCGGGCTGGCCGGGACCGGCCCCGGGGGAGGACGGCGACGAGGCGCCGGTCGGAGCGGAGGCGTGGGTCATGGGGGTGGCCTTTCGGGCGGCGGCACGGGCCGTGAGGCGAGGCGGGGAGGGCGTGGGGCGAGGCGGGAAGCCAGGGGCGGCACGAGGCCGGAGCGCGTGACGTCGGCGTCGGGGCGGGCGCGGGACGCAGGAGGCGCTGGTCACCGACCAGCGCCTCCTGATTTTTGCACGTTCTGCACCCGAGCGCGCACCGCCGTCGCTCTGCCTGCGCAATTCGCGACACCTCGGTGGCGACATGCCGCGCGGTGGCGAAATTGAGCGGCGTGTCGCCCTCTCGATGTCGCGAATTGCACACCCGGAGGCGCGGTGCCGGTCGCGAATTGCCCGCCCGGAGGTGCGGCGCGAACTTTTCCCGTCTCTGCTGAGGCGACGTCGAAGGGCCCCGCCGGTACGGCGGGGCCCTACGACGAACGAGGTGTCGAGGTCAGCGGCGGCCGAGGCGACGTTCGCCGGCCGTGCCGGTCTGGTACACGAGGCCGTAGTGCTCGAACACGGCGGGCTCGCGGGCCGCCTCGAGTTCTCCGTCGGTCTCGATCGACGGAGCGTCCTTGATGAGCTTCTTGGCGAACTGCACCTTGAGGTGCTTGGGGGCGACGACCGCGCCCTGCAACGGCACGAAGACCAGGCGCGAGCGGCCGAGCAGGCCGGCCGTCACGGTGGCGAAGGCGGGCTGGTCGGCGGCGGTGTCGAAGTAGATGCTCTCGAGCGAGCCGACCTTGTCACCGTCGGGGTCGACGACCGGCATGCCGATCCAGTCGCGGATATTCTCGGCTTCGAACATGGTGTGCCTCCTCTGGCGCGGGCCGCGTCCCGGCCCGTCGAATCCGAGGCTAGTGGTGCCCGGCCCCGAGCGCTCAGGCGGGGAAGCGCCCGCGCAGGGCCTTCTCGGCGAAGCCCCGCACCTCGTCGGTCAGCCTCAGCCGGTCGGGCCCGTCGACGGCGGCCAGCAGGGCTTCGGCACGGTCCGGCTCGAGCCCGGTGAAGGCCTCGCCGATCGTCACCCCGTGCGACGGCCGCGACAGCACGCTGACCCCGTCTCCTGCCTCGACGGGCCCCGCTTTCACCACCCGCAGGTAGGTGCCCGGGCGGCCTTCGGCGAAGAACCGCTTGACCCATCGGGTCTCGCCCAGGTGCCGGGCGAACGTGCCGCAGGGGACGCGTGGCTTGGTGACCTCGAGCACGAGGGTCTCGCCCACCGCCCAGCGTTCTCCGATCACGGCGCCCGTCACGTCGACCCCGGTCGTCCGCAGGTTCTCGCCGAACAGCCCGGGCGTCACCTCACGGCCGAGCAGCTCGGCGAAGTGGGAGGCGTCCTCGTCGGCGTACACGTACACCGCCTGGTCGAGGCCGCCGTGGTGCTTGCGATCGGCTTGCAGGTCGGCCCGCAGGCCCAGGGGCCGCACGTGCACGGGCCCGTCCACGGCGCGCTTGTCGATGGCGGTCACACCGATCGTGCCCGAGTCGGGCAGCAGAGCGGACACGCGGCAGACGGCGGTGACGGTGGCCGCGACGACGGTGGCAGGGGCGACGGTGGCGGGGGCGACGGTCATGCCCTCCATCGTGGCGGACGACGCGACCGACGGGTAGCGCCGGCCCGCGCCTCCTCGGTCTGCGTCCCCCCACCGCCCCACGACGGGTGTCACCCGATTGCGGGCTGGCTGCCCATCGGGCAACCTGCCAGGCTCGGCGCGACGAAAGGGATGACATGGTTCACGGCGGCTACGCGGTCATCGACGTCGAGACGACAGGCCTCTGGCCCGGGCGGCACCACCGGGTCATCGAGGTCGGCATCGTGCACCTCGACGCCCACGGCGATGTCGAGGCGTCGTTCGAGACGGTCGTCGACCCCTCGCGGGATCTCGGGCCCATCCACGTGCACGGCCTCCGCAGCGCGGACGTGCGCGGGGCACCGCGGTTCGAGCACATCGTCGACGATCTCTGCGACCACCTGCGCGGCCGAGTCGTCGTCGCGCACAACGCCCGCTTCGAGGCGCAGTTCCTCGCGGCGGAGTTCGCGCGCCTGGGGCTGGTCTCGCCGCTCGGACCCGACGGGGCCGGTGCCCTGTGCACGATGAAACTCGGGCCCACCTACCTGCCCGGTGCCGGCCGGACGCTCGCCGACTGCTGCGCCGCCATCGACGTCGACCTCACGGTGGCGCACGAGTCGTTGGCGGACGCGACCGCGACGGCTCGCCTGCTGGCCGCCTACCTGCGCATGGGCGACGCCCAGTCGGCCTGGTGGCAGGACTGGGGTCGATACGCCGCGCTGCAGCAGTGGCCGACGGCCGAGACCCCGAGGACGACGCCGAACCCCCGGTACGCAGGAGGCGCGGGCGGCGCCGACGACGGAGGCCACGGTCCCGGTCGCGCGGCCTGGCGATCCCGGCGCCGGGTCGTCCGCGTGCCCGAGTTCGCCTCCGCTCCGTCGGCGGGCGCGGTGCTCTCGGCGTCCGGTGCCGTGGCCCCCACCGCTCCCGCGGCGGTGCCCCCGGCGAGCCCCACGGGCAGCATGCACCTGACGGGCCCCGTCGACCTCGATCTCGACCGCGACGTCTACGGCTTGCCCGTCGAACCGGCGCCGGCCGAGCCGCGGTTCCTCGAGCGGGCCACCGAACTCCTGCCCCAGCTCGACCTCGACCGTCGGCAGAACCAGTACGCGGCGATGCTCGACAAGGCACTGTCCGGCGGCTACCTCTCGACGGACGAGGCCGGCAACCTCGCGACCCTCGCCGAGGAACTCGACCTGGACGAGTCGGCGCGGGCCCTGCTGCACGACCGCTACTTCTCGTCGCTGGTCTCGACCGTGTGGGCGCACGACGTGCTCTCGGACGACGAGCGGCGGCAGGTCGACGCGGTGGCCGAGTTGCTCGGCATCGCACCGCACCGACGCGATGCCGCTCTCGTGCCTTCGGTGCTCGAGCGCGCCCCCCGCCCCGCGGACGAGGACGAGCTCGACGAGTTCGAGGTCATCGAGGGGCTCGACGAGACCCTGGGGGTCGCATCCGAGATCCGTACGCCGACCCTGGCCCGGCCCGACGTCGGCCCGTTGGCGCCCGGCGCGCAGGTCGCGCTCACGGGACCGCTGAGTCAAGGACGGGAGGCCCTGTCGCGCACGCTCGAGCGGGCCGGTCTGGTGGTGTGGCCGGCGGTGACGACCGCGACCTCGCTGGTCGTCGCGGCGGACGTCGCCAGCGCCTCGGGCAAGGTCCGCAAAGCCCTGCGCTACGGCGTCCCGGTGGTCGACGAGACGCAGCTGCCGTTCGTGCTGGCCCGCTCGCGCCGATCGCGCACCGCCGCCTGACGACGAGGCCCGCGGCTAGAGCCCCGGGTCGTCCTGGAGGTGGTCCTCGGTGTCGAGTGACGGCCACCCGGTCGAGTCGTCGGAGGCTGTCGCGTCGAGCGGAGTGCGGGGCATGGGTTCCGTCGGATCGAGGTGCACGGGGACTCCCGTCAGTCCGCCCGCGAGCTGCGAGAGGGGGGCGACCGGGGTCTGGGGCTGCGAGGCCCCACCGTACGCGCCTCGGAGGCCTGCGCCTAACGCTGCGGTCAGACGGTCAGGCGTCGCGCCACGACAGCGGCCGCTACTTCGACCAACGGGAGGCGGTTCGACCGCGCGTGCCGACGGATGCGCTGGAACGCCTCGTCCATGTCGACGGACTGCGTGTACGACACGACGCCCTTGGCCTGCTCGATCACGACACGACCGTCGAGGGCTCGTTGCAGTTGTTCGCGGGTCGAGTCGACCTCGCGCAGGGCACGCTCTTGCAGGATGCTGATGGTCGCCACGTCGGCCAGCGCTTGGGCGGCCGTCGCGTCGTCCTCGTTGAGGGTGCCGGTCGAGTCGCGGAACAGGTTCAGCGAGCCCAACGTCTGGTCGCGCAGCCTCAGCGGGATGGCGTGCACCGAGCCGTAGCCCGAGTCGCGCGCCAGGTCGGCGAAGACCGGCCAGCGGTCGTCGATCTCGCCGAGGTCGGGGACCGAGACGACGGTGCCGGTGGAGTACGACTCGACGCAGGGCCCTTCGCCGGCGCGCAACTGCAACAGGCCGACGAGCTTGCTGCGTTCGTTGGTCGAGGCGATCACCTCGAGGTCGCCGGTCGAGCCGACGAGGATGATTCCGGCGTCCGAGGCGTCGAAGAGGGAGGTGGTGCGCTCGACCAGCATCTGCAACACGTCGATGGTGTCGAAGCCGGTCACGAGCGAGTCAGCGAGCGTGACGAAGGTCTGCAGGAGCTGGGTCTCTCTGTCGCGGTCGGTCACGGGCGTCAGCCTAGGCCGTGTCGCCGACGACCGTTGCCGGACGTCACGAGAAGTCGAGCCTCCGCAGCACGATGTCGCTCGCGATCTCGCGGAGCGGTCGCCCACTGGACCAGGCGTGGCCGCGGATGACGAGGAGGGCTTCGTCGACCCCCACGCCGAGCTGCATCATGACCATTCCCGAGGCCTGGTGCACCTCGCGGGGGAAGGTCGTCGGGAAGAGGCTGTCGTCCCCGGACTCGAGCGCGTCGAGCGCCCGGGTGAGGACGCTCTTCCCGGCGATGCAGGCGAGGGTCCGGGCTTGGTCGACCTCGTCGTCGGTGAGTTCGCGGCGCTCGTCACAGTAGAGGTCCACGGCGCCGAGGTCGAGGCGACCGTACGAGAGGGGGAAAGCGGCGACGCTCACGACACCGGCCTCGGTCAGGGCTGCCGCGGCGGCCGGCCAGGCCGTCGGCGGAGCAGTGGCGAGATCGTGTTCGACCACCGGGCGGTTCGTGCTGTGGGCCTGCCAGCACGGGCCCTCGCCGAGGTCGAACTGGATCTCGTCGCGGCGTGCCGACACCGGATCGCTCGAGCACACCGGGCCGGTGCCGAGAGGTCCGCTGAGTGTGGAGACCGCCGCGCCGGACACGCCGAAGGTCTTGCGGAACGGGAGGCACAGGTCGCTGCCCGCCGTGGTGGCTCGGGCGAGGGCGGCGGCCGCAGCCCGGACGACGCGCGCCTCAGCCACGTCGAGCCTTCCGCGCGTCGCTCGACGAGGCACGGGGTGGAGACGGGTACACGAGTTCCTCCACTAAGGCCTGGGGCCATCGGGACGACTCTAGTCGGTCCGGGCTCCGACACGCTGGCGGCGGATGGTGCCACGATCGACGCCGTCGGCACGCCCGCGTCGTCTGGCACGGGCGGCTCACCGCGACCGACGTCCACCCCGCCGCACCCCGGCGGTAGGGCGTAGCGTGCGGGCATGACCCACGACAACGGCATCCCCGACGGCTCGACCGACATCACCGACGACGACAAGAAGTACACCGAGGACCTGGCCGACGGGTCGAAGGAAGATCTCGTCGACGACTCCGAGCAGAGTGACGACAGCGAGGTCTCGGACGGCAAGGACCAGTAGCCGCCCGGCCCCGGAACAGACTCCACCGTTCTGACGCGAGGGCCGTCATTCGCGGCGGTCTCGGCCCCCGGCGCGCCCGACACGCCAGGATGGACGGATGCCCTCGTCACCCCGTGCCCGTCTCGTCCGTCGATCGGCCGGTACGGCCACGAAGACGGACACGCCGCCCAGTCCGATGCAGCGCCCCAAGGCGTTCCGGTTCGGACTGATCGCGACCCTCGGCGGAGGACTCGGTGTCGGCATCATCGTCGCGCTCATGGCCCTCTCGACGATCCTCGTCTACATCGGCCTCGCGTTCTTCCTGGCGCTCGCCTTCGAGCCGGTCGTCCGACGCCTCGCCCGGGCCGGCGCGCCCCGCTGGGTCGGGGTGATCGTCGCCGTGGTGCTGGTCGTCGGGGTCGTCGTGGGCATCGTCGCCGCCGTGGTCCCGGCCCTGGTCGAGCAGATCGGGCACGTCGTGCGGACCGCGCCCGGCGCCCTGCAAGAACTGTCCCGTCAGCCGTGGGTGCAGCAGGCCGTCGAGACCGTCGGATTCGACGTCGACGTCGACGACGCCGTCGGGGCCATCACCTCGTACCTGCTCGACCCCGACCAGTTGCTCGCCCTCGGTGGGGGACTGCTGGCCGTGGGGCAGGGGATCACCAACGCCATCACCGCGGTGATCGTCGTCGCGATACTCACCCTCTACTTCGCGATCACGCTGCCGCAGATGCTGCGTTCGCTCAGCCGCGCCGTGCCGCGCAGCCATCGCGAGAACGTCATGAGCATCTCGGACGAGATCTTCCTGTCCGTCGGCCGCTACGTCGCCGGGCAGGTCGCACTCGCCGCGATCAACGCGGTGTTCGTCTTCATCGTGCTGACGATCGCCGGCGGACCGGTGCCGGTGCTCTTCGCGACCCTGGCCTTCCTCGGGGCGTTGATCCCCGTGGTCGGCACCGTCGTGGCCTACGCGATCATCATCGCCGCCACCATCACCGTCTCGCCGGTGACCGCGATCGTCGTCGGCATCGTGCTGCTCGTCTACGCCCAGGTCGAGGCCTACGTGCTCACCCCGCGCGTGATGTCCAAGGCCGTGGCGGTACCGGGGGCTCTCGTCATCGTGGCGGCGTTCGGCGGTGGGGCGCTCGGCGGAGTCCTGGGCGCCCTCGTCGCGATCCCGATCGCCACGGCCGGAGTGGTCGTCTTCGAGCGGGTCGTCGTGCCTCGGCAGCAGCGCGTCTAGACGTACTGAGCCGTCGGGTCGACGTCACGCGGTCTGCCGAAGTCGTGCCGTGGTCGCAACCGAGAGAGAGATCTCGGAGCGTGGGGCTCGGGGGGTCTCGAGGTCTAGGCAGCCGCGCCGTGCGGCGCTACGGTGGCCCGCATGAGCGCTGGACGAGTGGACGTGACCCTGTCGGACGGCTCCACGCTGGCGGTCACGAGGTGGCCGGGCGACGGGCCCACGGTGGTCATGCTGCACGCGGGCGTCGCCGACCGACGGAGCTGGACGGCCGTCGCCGACGAACTCGCGGGCGACGGGCTCGACCTCGTCGCCTACGACCGCCGGGGCTTCGGCGAGAGTCCGGCCGCGCCCGAGAACAGCCCGGCCACGCATCTCGGCGACCTCGTCGAGGTGCTCGACCACCTCGGCGTCGACCGGGCGGTCCTCGTCGGCAACTCGATGGGCGGCGCGCTCGCGCTCGACCTCGCCGTGACCGAGCCCGAGCGTCTGGCGGGCGTGCTGCTGATCGGCGCGGCGGTCAGCGGCATGACCGACGAGGACACGCCGTTCGACTGGACGCCCGATCCGGCGTCGACTCCACTGATGGAGGCCCTCGACGGTGCGTCGGGCATCGGCGACGTGACGGAGCAGGTCCGCCTGCTCGCCCACCTCTGGCTGGACGGTCCCACCTCCGAGGAGGGGCGGGTCACCGGAGCCCCGCGAGAGCTGTTCGCCCTCATGAACGAGCGCATCCTCGAGGTCGCCGCCCCGGACGGGGCCGGCGAAGCGGGGCTGGACACCTGGAGTCGTCTCGACGAGGTGCAGACCCCGGTCCTGGTGACCTGGGGTGCACTCGACATCCCTGCCGACGAGCCGTTCTACGCCGAGACGGCGCGACGTCTCGGACGGGGGCCGGGTCGGGTGCTGCCAGGCGTCGCGCACCTGCCCGGACTCGAGCGGCCCGAGGCCGTGGCCGACCTCGTCCGCGAGGTCGTCGCAGCCTCCCTGCGCTGAGGCGGTCCGACAGGCCTCGGCAGTCGGGCGAGGTGTGCCCACGGGAGGGTGCTGCCGAGTGGGGGCCCGGCGGATTCAGGACGCCGGACCCCCATGGCCACGTCGACGCCGTCGAGAGTCTCGACGGCTGAGCATGGCAGGGCTGGCGGGGTCTGGGCCTACGAGGAATGTAGCGCCCCGGGGGCTCGACGTGAAGGGGGTTAGGTGAAGCCGTGCAGGACGTCAGCCGAGGGGGCCCGTGGGGGCTCCCGAAGCCGGAGGAGCCGTCGGGCCCGCCGGGCCGTCGTCCGCGAGCAGGAGGTCGATGCGGAGCTCGCGTTCACGCGTGTAGGCGGTCAGGGCCCGGATCACCCAGAGAAGGGTGCGGACGAGCAGGACTCCGAGGGTGAGGGCGAGGGCGATCACCACCACGAAGAACACGGGGTAGAGGATGCCGACGATCGAATAGCCGTTGGAGAACATCCCCCGACGCTAGATCACGGGAGAGGCCGAGGGGCTCCACCTCGCGGTGGAGCCCCTCGGCACGCTGGCTCACTCCTCGGCTCTGGGTGGCTCGTGGGGCCTCGCGGGAAATATAAATAGATATATCCGTCGTCCGAGGGAGGCCCAAGGGTTGTGCGCTGCACCAGGGTGGTTCACGCTGCTCCGCATTCTGCGGGCGGAACGAGAGGCACGTGCCGTCTCACATGAGTAGGAGACCAGTTATGAAAAAGGCAATGAGAACGGCCCTCACGGGCGGGGTCGGGGTGGTTCTGGCACTGGGGCTCATGTCACCCGCCGCGGCGGCACAGGACGTCGAGAAAATCCCCTTGTAACCATGAGCTCGCACGACTCCGGGGACTCGTACGCCACCTATACGTTGACGCCGGGAAAATACGAGGACGGCACCGGAAGGGTCTTCGCACAGGCCACCGCGAAGACCTACTCGTGCACGGGAACGAGTGACCGGCCTCACTGGTCGCGGGGTGCCGCGTCGGTGATCTCGAAAACCCGAGTCTCGTGCACCGGCCCAGCGGGCAGCAAGATCCCGGTACGGGTCTACTCGGTCCTGGCTCGCACCTCATCGAACAACGTGAAGTCTCTGAGAAGCGTGGCCGAGACGAGTTACGTTCAGAACGTCGCTGTCGGTGGATCTCGGCAAACGTGGTACGTGCCACTTGAGAGGAGTTCAACCAAGCTCAACAAGGGCTACTACTACCGGGCCGCGCATTCACAGCACGTGGCTCCGCCTCTTATTGGCGGGGCTGTGAGAAGCGGTCGTTCTGAGTTCGTTCTGGTGAAGTAGTACGGAGTTGAGAGGAAGTGACCGTGAGCCTGCGGTCTGCGTCACGGTGCCTCCGGGCCAGCGAGACGCGTCAGGGTGACTGATCCATTCGAAGCAACCTGCTCTGCGTACAGGGTGAAGAGGACTTCCGGCCTGGTCGATGTCGCCCAGGCCAATGCTTGCCGCACGTCCTTAACTCCCGTCAGGCGCCATTCCTCGGACGCGAAGGCCACAGGCCGCGGCGGGGTTCCTTCGACATCGATGTCTCGGCGCCAGAAATCAATCCGATAGGACGACGGCTCCGTCTCGCTCACCGCTGATCTCGGATCGATAATGAATGCGTCCATCAGGCCATTTCATCCGCAATTGGCCTCGAAGTAAAAATCACCTCGCGGTGGAGC
This sequence comes from Frigoribacterium sp. VKM Ac-2836, assembly GCF_013248995.1. Taxonomy (GTDB): domain Bacteria; phylum Actinomycetota; class Actinomycetes; order Actinomycetales; family Microbacteriaceae; genus Frigoribacterium. Next base: position 108,249 of record NZ_JABRPK010000001.1, read on the forward strand.
CCCTCGGCACGCCAACTCACTCCTCGGCGTCGGCCGGGCTCTCGTCGGCCTGCGCGGTCTCGTCCATGCGGTCGCGCAGCTGGTCGGCCATCGAGGCCGCCCCCTCGTCGCCGTGATCTGCCTCGACCTGTTCGATCAGGCCGCTCAGCTTCTCCTGGTCCGTGGCCTCGGTGGCGCCGTCCATGACGGGCTCTGTCTGCTTCTCGTCGCTCATGGGCCGGACGCTACGCCCTGGGGGTCCGCGCTGCCTGGAGCCGCGCCTCCGGACGGGGCCGTCGACTCGACCGGCAAGTCGAGGGGTAGCATGCCCGGCCCGCGACGGGTGGGGTACGCACAGGCCGGGCATCGGCTGGCAGACCTGCGCGTGTCGTCCCGCACCTGTCTGGAGTGGAATCCTGCCCCACCGGAACCGAGGACCACATGAGCACCACGAAACCCACCGCACCCAGCCGCACCGCCCAGGCCGACCGTCGCGACGACATCACGCGCGCCGCCGCGGACCTGTTCGGCTGGACCGACCTCCACCCCGCCCAGCTCGAGGCCCTGGAGGCGGTGGTCGCCGGTCGGGACACCCTCGCGATCATGCCGACCGGCTTCGGCAAGTCGGCGATCTACCAGGTGGCCGGCGCCGTGCTCGACGGGCCGACCGTCGTCGTCTCGCCCCTGATCGCGCTGCAGGCGGACCAGATCGCCGGCCTCGTCGGTCGACCCGACGCCCCGCCCGCCGTCGCCATCAACTCGGGCCACACCGACGCCGAGAACGACACAGGCTGGGACCGGCTCGCGGCCGGCGAGGTCACCTACGTCTTCCTCGCCCCCGAACAGCTCGCCCGGGACGAGACCGTCGAGCGCCTGCGGGATGCCGGCGTCGCCCTCGTCGTCGTCGACGAGGCGCATTGCGTGTCGTCGTGGGGCCACGACTTCCGTCCCGACTACCTGCACCTCGGCGAGGTCGTCGAGCGCCTGGGCGGGCCGACCGTGCTGGCGTTGACGGCGACCGGGTCGGGGCCGGTGCGCGACGAGATCGTCGAGCGCCTGCGCCTCGACGACCCGCTCGTGCTGAGCCACGGCTTCGACCGGCCCAACCTCGCGCTCGAGGTCGTGCGACACGAGGACGACGACGAGAAGGTCCGGGCCGTCGTCGAGCAGGTGGCCGCGTCGACGACGCCGGGCATCGTCTACGTCGCCACCCGCAAGGCCACCGAGCACTACGCCCGGGCGATCGCCGAGCGTTGCCCCGACCGCACCGTCGTCGGGTACCACGGCGGCCAGCGCTCGGCCGAGCGGGGCGAGCTGCACGAGCGGTTCCACGCGGGCGAGGTCGACGTGGTCGTGGCGACGAGCGCGTTCGGCATGGGCATCGACAAGCCCGACGTGCGGTTCGTCGTGCACGCCGACGTGCCCGACTCCCTCGACGCGTACTACCAAGAGATCGGTCGGGCCGGGCGTGACGGCGACCCGGCCGTCGCGACCCTGCACTACCGGCCAGAGGACCTCTCGCTGCGGTCGTTCTTCGCCTCGGGGCTGCCGGGGCGGGCCGATCTGCGCGGCGTCTTCACCGCGCTCTCGGCGGCCGGCCGCCCCGTCCGGCGGTCGGAGGTGTCCGACCAGCTGGCGCTCGGGGCCCGCACGGTCTCCCGTCTCGTCGACCTGCTTCTCGAGGGCGGTGCCCTGTCCGAGTCGTCGAGCGGGTTCGAGCCGGTCGCGGGCTTCGACGCGAAGGGTGCGGCCGAGGCGGCCCGAGGGGTCGCCGTCACGCGCGAGCGGGTCGAGCGGTCGCGCATCGAGATGATGCGCACCTTCGCCGAGGCACCCGGCTGCCGACGCCACTTCTTGCTCGGCTACTTCGGCGAGCAATCGCCCGAGCGGTGCGGCAACTGCGACGGGTGCCGGGCCGCCGCGCGGGCCGGTGACACCGAGGAGGCGCGGGAAGGCGAGCCGGGCGACGTCACCGACACCGCGCCTCCTGCGTTCGCGAACGACGCTCGCGTCGTCCACGCGACCTGGGGCGAGGGCACCGTGATGAGCACGGACGCGGACCGCATGACGGTGTTCTTCGAGAGCGAGGGCTACAAGGTCCTGGCCGTGGCCGACGTCCTCGAGCACGAGCTGCTCACACCGGCCTGACCCGGGCGTCGAGTCCGCTCGTCAGGCCGGCTCGGCCGCGGCGGCGAGCACGGTGGCGATCGTGCGCGGGTGGGCCAGAACCCGGAAGTGACCGCCCGCGTGCAGGCGGACGTTGACGGCGCCGGGCAGTTCGCTGCCCTCGGGGATGTGTGGGTCGAACTCGCCGTAGACCGAGGTGATGCGGGCGTTGGCCGAGTCGTCCCGTGCGAGCAACATCGTCGTCGCATCGCGCGGCGAGAAGGCCCGCAGGGCGGGCAGCACCAGCCACGTGGCGTACCGCGACCCCGAGAACGGCGAGCAGACGGCGACCATGGACCGTACCCGGCGCGTCTCGTCGAGCAGCGCCATGACGTACTTGCCGATCAGGCCGCCTTTGCTGTGGGCGACGATCACGACGTCGGTGAGCCCGTGCCCGAGCAGGTACGCCGCGACGTCGCGAGCGGTGGCCTCGACCGGACGGCTGTTCCAGCGCAGGTCGTCCAGCACGTGCACGGGGTGGCCCTCGGCGTGCAGGCGCTCGATCATCGGGCGCAGGAACGCCCAGGTCTCCCAGACGCCGGGGATCACGAGCACGGGCCGCCCGGTGCCGTCGAGGTAGCGCTCGGGGTCGCGCGGGCTCGTGACGGCCCGCACCTGCCACACGGCGGCGTAGCCGTAGTCCTGCACCCACCAGACGGCGTGGCGGACGAGCCGGCCGGGGGCGAGGTGGTGGAGCACCACTCGACCCTAGGCGGGCCGGGTGCCGGACGTCTCGGGTCAGACGCTGTCGGGGTCGAGGACGAGGGTCGTGCCCTCGAAGAGGTGCTGTGCGTCGTCGATGACCTGCAGCCCCTGGTTCATGAAGAGCAACGCGGAGACCGAGATGCCGAAGCGAAGGGCGACGACGTCGATCAGGTCGTCGGGTGCGACGGTGTACCGCTTGGGTGCGCCGGACGACGTGGTCGCTTCGAGGGTCCCCGTGGCGAAGGCCACCGCGCCCGAGTCGACCGGGACGATGTTCGTCTGCCGCGGTGGCACCGACCAGCCGACCGGTGCGACGGCGAGGACCTTGCCGTTCGCGATCTCGACGGGGACGTCCGAGGAGGTGCTGGTCGAGTAGACGACGAGGGTCGAGAGATACGACGGCTGGCTGACGGAGCCGAACGTGCCAGAGGCCGCCACCGGGGTCGTGGTGGACGCGCCGAGCTGGACGCTCCCGTCGCCCCCGTACGAGGTGCCGTCGCCGACCGAGGGCGCGACCGGGAAGAACGCGACCGCGACCGGGACGGGCAGGCTCGACGTCGCGCCGGTCAGTTCGGACGTGTAGGTGTCGTCGCCGACGGCCACCACCCGGTAGTGGAAGTGGACGCTTCCCTTGGGCGAGGCGACGTCGCCCTCGGCGACCACCGTCCCGGCCGCGACCGGCGTGATGAACGGTGCCGGCACGGCGGCGTCCTGCGGTGGAGGGGTCGCCGCCCGGGGCGACGGCGACGGGGTGGTCGTCGGCGTGGGCGACGGGGTCGCGCTCGGGGTGGGCGTCGCGGTGCGGGCGACCGTCGTCGGGCGCGCCGACTCGGTCGGGGCACCGGCCGCGAACGGGGCCGAGCCGCCCGTGACGAGGACGGCGCCCACGACGACCGACACGAGTGCCACGCCCGCGACGACACCCCCGACGATCGCGAGACGGCGACGGCCGGACCGGGGTGCGGAGTCTGTGTCTGTGTCGCTGTCGGAGACGCGGGGTGCGAAGAGTTCGTGACCGGGCGTGACGTCGTCGTCCGCCCCCGGAGTGTGTCGTGCCATGGTGCCCCCTCGGCGATGATCCTAGGGGACGGGGTGGGCCGGGTCGAGACCGATCGCTCCGGTACCGGGTCGGGTACGAACCTGGAACAGCCTGTGAACCCCGGCGGCCGGTGGGCACCCGGCCTACGGTCACGGGAGTACCGGGTCAGTCCGGTCGACCGACAACCAGGAGGTACGTCATGTCCGTTGGCGACAAGGCAAAAGATTTCGTCCAGAAGACCGCCGGCAAGGCCGAAGAGGCCGTCGGCAAGCGCACGGACGACGAAGAGCTCACGAAGCAGGGCCACAAGGACCAGCACATGGGCGAAGAGCGTCTCGAGACCGAGAAGGCCAAGGACGACCTCGGCCAGAGCTGATCGTCCTGCCGGCCTCGGCCGGCTCCACGAAGGGCCCGACATCCACGGATGTCGGGCCCTTCGTTGTCGACCCGGGAAGCCCGGTCGCACGATCGACGATGCAGTGTGTGCACGAAAAGGCCGTCCGTGCTTCGGTGAGAGGATGAACCGTTCGTCGCGTGCCCTGATCCCCGCCGCCACCCTCGCGGCCTCCCTCGCCCTCGTTCTGTCGGCCTGCTCGTCGGGCGGCACGGAGACGACGGCGGCTCCCACCGTGACCGTCTCGGCCTCACCGTCGACCGGCACGTCGACGCCCACGTCGACGCCCACGTCGACTGCGACCGCGACGCCCGGCCCCGACGGCGCGTCCGGTGGCGGCGGGGACCTGGGTGACGGTGTCGGCGGGGACGCGTCCTCACGCTGCACGGTGGGCGAGCTCACCGCGGGGATCGCCGACGGAGGCGGGGGTGCGGCCGGCAGCTACGGCGTCGCCATCGTCCTGACGAACAGTGGTCAGCGCTCCTGCACGCTGCAGGGCTGGCCGGGCGTCTCGTTCGTGGGCGACGGGAACGGCACCCAGATAGGCGCCTCGGCCGTGCTCGACCGCTCGACCGCGCACGAGACCCACACCCTCGCCCCCGGCGGAGAGGTACAGACCATCGTGCGGATCACCCAGACGGGCAACTACGACGCGGACGAGTGCCGGCCCCAGGCCACCGACGGTTTCCGGATCTACCCGCCCGGCTCGCTCGAGTCGATCTTCGTGCCCGCGTCGGGGGCGAGCTACGAGGCGTGCGCGAACGCGCAGGTGCAGCAGTTGACGGTCGGCGCCCTCGCCACCTTCTGACGTTCTCCCGGCCCCTCCGGCATCCCCTCGGAGCAGAGCCGCCCGCGACCGTCGGGTGCTCTCCGCCGGCCTCGACTCCGACCCCGGTGTCGGCAATTCCGGGCTGCTGCTGCGGTGGGGTGACGGGATCGGCGTGGGACCGGCGCGCCGGCGCCCGGAGCCAGGACTTGCCGACAGGCGGTCGGGTGGGGGTGAGCTCGGGACCACCCGACGGGCCGGGGCCGTCCTGTCGACGCGACCCGTGCCTCCTGACGTCTAGAGACGGGCTTCGGTCCGCCTCGGCTTCAGCCGTGAAGGGGCGTCCGAGGCCGCGAGCCACTCGCAGGTGAACGTGCCGCGGTAGCCGAAGAGGAAGCCGAAGCGATGGTTGCGCACCTCGAGGTCGACGTGGAACGACCGGTCGTCCTCGGACCACCACTCGTGCAGCTCGGCCCGGCCGCTGAAGAGCAGCGGGAAGCGGAACGAGACCGGGCCCTCGTGGAAACGCTGTGCCCCGGACCGCAGAACGAGGCCACCACGGTCGTCGACCGCGAGGTCGAGGTCGACCGCGAGGTGCTGGTGGGTGCCGAGGTAGTCGAGCACCCGCCCCTCGTCGAGCACCATGGTCGCGTCGAAGCGGACCGGGCGACGATCGGCGCGGCGGCGCGGCACCGTGTACGAGCGGACGAACGTGACGGTCTCGCGACCGAGACCGTCGCGGTACGGGTAGTTCTCGATGACGAAGGGCACGTCACGGCCGACGTCGGGCACCAGGATGTTGCGCAACCTGCCGATCTGCAGGAACGGGACCGTCCACCACGGGCCCCTCCGGATCGACGACATGACGCCCCGGCCCACGCAGGCCTCGCCCGAGTCCAGGCCGACGCCGAAGCGGCGCTGCATCATCGGGTGCAGGCGGGCGAACTCGTCGCCCAGGGCCTGCTCGAAGATCGAGGTCATCGGGGTGACCGCCTCGCGGGGTCGGGCAGGGCGGCCAGGGTGACCGGCGCCTCCTTCAGATGGTCGCTCGTGCGTGAGCCGCCCGCGGGCGCACGACGGGTGCGGGAGGCGCGGGGTCGGTCCGGACGCCAGAACGCGACGGCGCTCGCGAGGGGCCATCTCTCGGGATCGCGACCGGTCTCGAGCCAGAGCCGCAGACGATCGAAGCTGAAGGCCGTGGCCCAGCCGAGCAGTGGGCGGACGACCAGGTCGAGCGGACCCCAACCCGACTCGTAGTCGTAACCGGTCACGAAGCGCGTCCGGCCGTCGGCCGTCGGCAGGTAGCGCCAGTACCCGCGCCCGGCACGGATCGGCGAGAGGACGTCGTCGGTCGCGAAGCGCAGGGCAGAGGTGCGTGAGCCGTCGGGACCGTGGCGCTCGCCGATGCTGACGCCCGTACCCGCGACGGTGTGGAAGGGCGTCCGGCGGACGTAGCGGAACGGGGTCGAGCCGTCGTCGTCCGGCGGCCCGGGGGTGATGCTCGAGAAGCGGACGTCCCAGCGGACGTGCTGTGCCGGGTCCTGCGTGGCCGCCCAGACCCGGTCGAGGTCGGCGTCGATCACGGTCTCGACATAGATCTGACGTTTCCCCACGATCGTGAGGGTAGGGCATGGTGACGGTCCGGGGAACGTCGCGGAACGCGGGTCGCGGCCGGTTCTAGGCTCGCCCCGTGGACGAGAGCTTCGAGACGGACCGCGTCGCGTTCGGGGCGGCGGCCCGATGGTTCGCCGAGACGGTGCACGAGCTCGACCGGGTACCGGCGCGGTGGGACGACCCCGCCCTCGGCGAGTGGAGCCGCAGGGACCTCGTCGGCCACACGTCCAGGGCCGTGCTCACGGTCGAGCAGTACGTGCGGCCGGGGTCGTCGGACTCCGACTCGCGCACCGTCCACTACTACCGGGCGGTCCGGGGCGGACGCGCCGATCCGGACGAGGTCGCGGACAGGGGACGGCGGGCGGGACGAGACCTCGGCGTCGACCTGCCCGCGAGCGTGGACGCCCTCGTGCGACGGGTGACCGGCATGGTGGCCGGACGGGCCGCGGACGCCCGGGTGGAGACCCCGGTGGGCGAGTGGCGGCTCGAGGCGTACCTGCCCACACGTGTCGTCGAGCTCGTCGTCCACACGGGCGACCTCCGGACGGCGGGCGGGCTCGGCGGACAGGCGCCCGAGGTCGCGAGTCGGCGGGCGCTGGTCGTGCTCGGCGCCCTCGTGGCCGATGCTCCGTCGGCTGACGCGCCGCGCCTCCTGGGGGCCCTGACGGGTCGCTCGGCGCTCTCCGCCGGCTACACGGTGCTGTGACGGGGACGCCTCGCCTGTCGTCGGGCGGCGGCCACGTGCCCGGGCCCGCGAGGCGTCGGGGTCGGCGTCGGCAATTCCGGGCTGGTGCTGCGCCGAGGTTCCAGGATCGTGCGGAACGGATGCAGCCGCAGCAGGAACCAGGATTTGCCGACGGCACGACGGCACGACGGCACGACGGCGGCTGCCGCGTAGGGCTCGACCGCGAGAGCAGGAGGCGCGACGACGAGAGACCGCGGAGCGGGTCGGGCCGGTGCCGCCTCAGGCCCGGGGCCGGTCGAAACGGGCGCCCGCGGGCTTGTTTCCGAGCAGCGACAGGATGAAGATGACGAATCCGCCGAGGTAGGGGACGATGTTCAGCAGTAACAACCACCCGCTGAGGTCGATGTCGTGGAGTCGGCGGGCGCCGAGGGACAAGAACGGCACGATCGTGCCGAAGAGCAGGATCGCGAAGACGAAACCGACGGGGATGAAACCCGGTCCGGGCTCCAGGGTGCCGTCGTAGTCCGTCGTGCTACCCGGGAGACCCGCGAGGAGGCCGACGACGCCGAACACGAGGTAGAGGACCGAGTTCGCGAGGACCACCCACCAGTACTCGCTGCGGCTGGCCCGCCCCGTGAAATCGGCGTACTTCTGGAAGAACCGCTTGACCGCCACGACCGGACCGGCACCGTACAGCGGTGCCCAGAGGGGGACGGCCCCACCGGGGCCGGAGGGCGGGCCCTGCGGCTGCCCGTAGGGCGGCTGCCCGTACGCGGGTTGTGCGTACCCGGCCTGCTGCTGCGGGTAACCAGCGGGGGGCTGCCCGTACGGAGGCTGCTGCCCGTATGGAGGCTGCTGCCCGTACGGCGGCACCGCCCCGCCCTGCTGGTCCGCTCCGTCGTTGCGATCGGTCATGAGATCCCCCTCATCCGTGCCGCCCACCGCGACCCCGCCACCCTATCGAGACGCAGCGCCCGCCCGCCCGTCCGCCTGGCGGGGGCGCGGGCGGGCGGGCCCGGGGTCAGCCCCAGCCGCCGAGGTAGGCCGCCACGCTCGGCTCGCCCGTGACGGGCGTCAGCCAGTCCACGGAGGCGCGGTGCGAGACGAACGCGACGCCCGCTCCCCAGCGCCGGGCGCGCAGGGCGGCGCGACGCGACTCGACGGTCGCCAGTACGCGACCCGACGGGTCCGTCAGCTCGATCGTGCCGAGTGCTCCCACGCCGACCGCGTCCGTCGCCGTCCGGAGGTCGCGCGCGACGTCCTCCCCGAGCCCGACGGCTGCGGCCACCGCCCGTGCCCGGGCATCGTCCGGCCCGTGAGCGTCGACGTCGGGCAGCACGCGCACGGGTCCGTCGAGGGTCACGACGACCCGGGCGCTGCCGAGTGCCGCCGCCGCCGCGTCCGACGATCGGCCCAGCACCCGCTGGTCCGCCTCGAACACCGGGGCCACGTCGTCCGGCACCACGACCGTCGCGTCCGGCATGGCCGCCAACACGCTGTCCACCGCCACGAACGCCGCCCCCGCCGAGGTCGGCATCCCGGCGGCGGCGACCAGCTCGACGCACACGTCGACGGTGCGACTGCGCACCCCGAACCCACGGGAGCCGCGCACCGCGATCAGGTCGGCGAGGCGCAGCGTCTCGCCGTTCTTCTCGGCCTGGCGCCGGGCCTGCTCGTCCTCGCGGGCCGCCCGCCCGGCCGCCGAGGTCGCCGAGCTCGCCGCGTCCGTGTCCGTGTCCGAACCCGACCCGCGCCCCGCCCAGTCCGGCCCGTCGTGCCAGGCCACCGCTTCCGGGACGTGCGCGAAGACGCCGCCGGCGAGCCACGCGCGGTGAGCCCACTCCCAGTCCTCGCCGCCGTAGCTCGTGAACGACTCGTCGAAGCCCCCGACCTGGTCGAAGAACCAGCGTGAGCAGCAGGTGACCGCGCCGATCAGGTGGCGGTACGAGCGGTCGTCGGCATGCAACAGGTCGGCCGACCAGCCGTACGCCTGTTGCAGCCACCGCGGCTGTTCGAGCTCGTGGGCCGGCCCGGCCAGCTCGACCGGCTTGGACACCGGCACGACGCCGTCTCCGTCTCCGCCGCCACCGCCGCCGCCGCCACCGCCGACACCGCCGCCGCTCAGCACCCCCGCGAAGTCCGCGTGTTTGCGCTGTCCGACCGTGACGGCCTCGGGTGCGAGCGCTGGCAACCGGGTCAGGCGCAGCACGTAGTCCGGTTCGGGCGACGTGTCGGCGTCGACGAAGCAGAGCACCGATCCCGACGACGCGGCGACCCCGACGTTGCGGGCGGCCGAGAGCCGGAACCCGCGGTCCTCCTGCACGATCAGCCGCACCCCGTCGGGCACCGAGGGGGCGGTGGGCGAGCCGTCGTCGACGACGATCACCTCGAGTCGTTCGGCCGGGTAGCTCTGCCGGGCGAGTGCCGCCAGCGTCCGGTCGAGCTCGGCCTGCTGCCGGTAGTGGACGACCACCACGGACACGAGCGGCGGCAGCTCGGGCCACACCCCGTCGAGGGCGTCCCACACGTTGCCCACGACGAACCGCCCGCCCGCAGGAGGCGCGGTGCCGGTCCCGACCGAGGCCGACGACCCGGCGTCGCGGCTCACCAGCGCACCCCCTCGGCCCACCACGCCGTGTAGGCGTCGGCGACCTCGTCGAGCCCGGGCAGGGTGCGGGCGTCGTCCTCGAGCCAGGTCGACGCCGGGTCGACCAGGGCCGTGGCGATCGCCGCCGCCAGTCCGCCCTCGGGGTAGAGCGTGAGCGTGCCGGGTCGCAGCGTCGCCATCTCGCGTGAGTAGCGCGTGTCGGGTACGAGCGGACGTCGGCCGGCCGCGATCCAGGTCGCGATCGACCCGGACGCCGACACGTGCTGGTGGGCTGCCACGGGCACCGACGCGCGTCGGGCCCGGTCCACCAGCGTCGCGTCGTCGAGGTAGCCGGTCGCGCCGAACGGCACGCCGAGCGCGGCGGCCTCGTCGACCAGCTGCTGCAGTTCGGCGTCGTGACCCGAGGAGGCGCGGCCCAGGGCCACGACGCCCGTCGCGTGCGCGTCCGGTCGTGTCGCCCCGCTGCCGTGCCGCGTGCCGTCGGTGCCGGGCCGGGCGGCCGCGAGTCCGGCCACGGCCGCCACGACCTCGGCGTGCCCCTTGCCCGGGTAGAAGAACCCGATGATTGCCACGTCGCCGTCCGGCTCGGGGCGTCGGTCGGGCAGCGGGTGCCGGTCGACGGGCAGGGGGATCACCGCGACCGGACCGTCGAAGGCGACCCACTCGCGCAAGAGGGAGCGCTCGTGCTCGCTGTTGACGACCACGCCCCGCGCGGCGGCGACCACGCGACCGTAGGCCTCGCCGCGCCTCCTGAGGTTGCGCTCGCCGTCCGAGGGCTGGGGCAGGTCGTGCAGGGTGATCGTGAGCGCCGTCGTGGCGGCCAGGTGTTCGACGACGTCGGCCGCGGCGGACGGCGAGGGGCCCCAGAGCCGGTCGGTGAACTGGAGGTGGGCCCGGGGCACGGTGACGTCGTCGGGTCCGTGGTCCGGGCGGGTGTCGCCGGAGCGGGCCGTGTCGTCCGGCGTGTCGAGGAGGTCGGCGACGTCGAGGGCGAGGCGGCGCCCGGTGCGGGCCTCGACCGTGGCGGAGATCTGGGCCGCGTAGGTCGCGACCCCGTGCTGGGGGTCGTGGTGCGTGACGACCACCGGCAGCTCGGCGAGGGCGGCCGTCGCCGCGGCTCCACCCGCGGCCGCCGACCGGGCCGCGTGGCGGGTCGTCACCGCGGCGACCGTGGCGTCGACCGCGTCCCGGCTCACGCGGCACCCCACAGGGCGAACGTGTCGGCGTGCCGGGCGAGTGCGGCCGTGACGGCGTCCGGGTGCTCGGCGTACCAGGCGAGGTGCGCACGACGGACCTCGTCGACGTCGACGCGCTCGCCGCCGACGACCCAGTGGTCGGTCGACTCGTCGTCGAGGCCCCAGGCGTCGACCACGGCCTGCTCGCGAGGGGCGTGCACGCTCGACAGCACCGGTCGGCCCGGGTCGACCACGTGCTCGCCCAGTCCGGCCCGCTCGCGGACGCGCGACGCGAGCGCCGTCCAGACCGGGTTGCCGGGGTGGTTCAGGGTGCGCATCTGGTCGAAGCGCGGGGTGCCCGACCCGTCCCCGGCCGTCCCGGCCTCGAACAGGTCGGAGGCGACGACGGTGTCGTGGGCGACCTCTCGCCTGCGCAACTCGGCCAGCGAGAGCTCGGCGACCGACCGCACGACGGCGGGCGTCAGGGCGTCGGCCGCGAGGGGACGTCCTGCGGCCTCGGCGATCAGCCGGACGTCGTGGTACTCGACCACGGGTGGCACGAGCGAGGCATCGCTCGGCGGGCGGACGATGACGTGTGCGGGGTAGAGGCCCGCGAACCGCACGACGGGCACCCGGACGACCTGCGCCTCCCGGGGGAGCATCGCGGCCAGCTGGGCCGTGCCGAGCGGCAGGTCGTGGTAGCCGTCGCGCACCGGCTGCGAGACGAGCAGGCGCGTCCGGCCGAGCCACCGCTCCAGCTGCGGCAGGTCGGCGGCCGTGAGCTCGTGCACCGGGGGCATCCGGACGGTCGTGAGGCCCGCACCGTCGAGGAAGATGCGCAACGACTCGGCCTGGCAGTTGCCCACGACGAGGGCTGTCGCGCCGTCGCCCTCGGGCTCGCTCAGGCCGTAGAAATCGCCGTAGTGACGAGTTCGACCGTCGGGTTCAGTTCGCTGTTCGGACATGCTTCCCTCCGGCCCGCACCCGGAACGGACAAAGGGGGGCGTGCGGGCCTATGTTGAGTCAACAGCGACTTCCCCGGTCGCGTCATCCTTTCCCGCCGCCTGCCCCGGCGCATCTCACCCGCATCGTCGCGGGTGCTCGTCGTCCCTCCGGTCCAGGCCTCGCGCGCCCGACCGGTCACGGCGGGCGATCCGATCACGCCGAGGAGGCTCCGATGACCCACGACGCCCCGAGTCCGCCGGCCCCCGCGTCCGCCGGCACCGCCGTCGACGACCTGCGGCGCGTCGACCCGATCCGCGTCGCGTCCGTGCCCGCCGGCCACCCGTACGTCCGTTCGCTGCTCGACCCGCTCGACCGTGCCGGTCGCGTCGTGCACCTCGCGGACCCGCTGCCCGACCCGGCCGAGCCGACGCGTTGGTGGCCCCCGGTGGTGCTCGACGCCGCCTGGTTGCGTGCCCACGTCGACGAGGTCGACGTGGTGCACGTGCACTTCGGCACCGAGTCGTACCCGACCGAGCACCTCGTGGCCGTGGTCGAGGCCCTGCGCGATCTGCGCCTCCCGCTCGTCTACACGGTGCACGACCTGACGAACCCGCAGCTCGTCGACCAGGCGCCCCACCTCGAGCACCTCGACGTGCTGATCCCGGCCGCCGACGAGCTGATCACCCTGACCGACGCGGCGGCCGACGAGGTCGAGACCCGGTGGGGTCGACGCCCGACCGTCATCGCGCACCCCGCCATCGCCGACGCCGACGCCGAGCTGCCCGTCGGCACGCCGGGCGACACGGTGGTCGTGGGGGTCCACCTGCGCGACCTGCGACCGAACGTCGCCGGCCTCGAGACCGTGCGCACCCTGCTCGCCGCGGTCGACGCCCTGCGCGCCGCGGGTGCCGCCGTGGAGGCGCGGGTCGACCTCAACGAGCGCGTGCGCGACCCCGAGCAGGCGGCGCGCATCCGCGAGCTGGTCCGTGCCGCCGGCCCGGGGGCGACCCTGGCCGAGCACCCTCGACTGACGGACGCCGACCTCGAGCGGTCGCTCGCCGACCTGGACGTCTCGGTTCTGCCCTACCGCCACGGCACGCACTCGGGATGGGTCGAGCTGTGCTGGGATCTCGCCGTTCCGGTCGCGGCACCCCGCGTCGGCCACGCGGCCGCGCAACACCCCGACGCCGGCTCGACCGCCTCGTTCGACCTCGACGACCCCGCGTCCCTGGCCGCGGCCCTGATCGCCCTCGTCAGCCCGCACGCGGTCGACGAGACCGCCGACGCCCACGACGACCCGGCCCGTGTGCCGGCCTCGCGGCGTGGCAGCCCCCAGCGCGCCACGCTGCAGCGGCAGCGTCGGTCCCTGCGTCGACGGCAGCGGAGCGACGTGGCCGCCGCGCACCTCGCCGTGTACGAGCGGGCCCTCGCGGCGGTGACGGCGTGACCCGCGCCTCCCGGCCCCTGCGCATCGTCGTGGTGGCGCCGCTGCGCTACCCGATCCGCGAGCCGTTCGCCGGTGGCCTCGAGTCGTCCGTGCACCACCAGGTGCGCACCCTGCGCGAACGCGGTCACCGTGTCTCGCTGATCGCGACCGAGGGGTCGGACCACCTCGACCAGAGCCCACCCGAGTTCGTGCTGCCCGCCGTCGTCTTCGACGACCCGGCCGAGGCCACCGACACGACCTACCCCGCCGGCTATCTCGAGCGGGCGTTGCCGGCGCTCGAACGCGCCCTGCGGTATGTCGCCGACCACTCGGACGACTACGACATCGTCGACAACCACAGCCTGCACGGCGTCCCGCTCGCCCGGGCGGACGACATCGGCGTCCCCATGGTCAGCACCCTGCACACGCCGACCCTGCCCGACATGCTCGCCGCGCATCGTTCGTCGGACGGGCCCCGCAGCCGATTCATCGCCGTCAGCGGTCACACCGCGGCCGCCTGGGCGGCCGAAGGCGTCGAGGCCACCGTGCTGCCGAACGGCGTCGACACCGAACGCTGGTGCTTCGGACCAGGAGGCGAGGACCTCGTCTGGTCCGGCCGCATCGTCCCCGAGAAGGGACTGCACCTCGCCCTCGAGGTTGCGCGTCGCGCCGGTCGTCGCCTCGTCATCGCCGGCCGCATCGGCGACGTCGACTACTTCGAGACCGAGATCGCCCCGCACCTCGGCGTCACCGCCCACTACGTCGGCGAACTGCGCCAGCCCGAGCTCGCCGCGCTCGTCGGCCACAGCGGCTGCGCCCTCGTCACGCCCGTGTGGGAGGAGCCCTTCGGCCTCGTCATCGCGGAGGCGCTGGTCACCGGCACGCCGGTCGTCTCGTTCGCCGTCGGGGGAGTCCCCGAGGTCGTGGCGGGTTCGGTCGGGGCCGCCCTGGTCCCCGCGGGCGACCTGGACGGCATGGCCCGGGCGGCGGAGGACCTGCTCCGTCGCGTCGGGACGAACGCCGACGCGCGCCGCACGGTGCGGGAGGACGCGGTCGACCGGTTCTCGCTGCGGGCCCGGGCCGCCGTGCTCGAGCGGTCCTACGCCGAGGTCGTGGCCTCGGACCGTCGCGGGGCGGTCACCGCGGCGGAGGCGATCGTCGTGGGGGGCCGGCAACGCGCCTCCTCGTCCCTCACCGGCGGCGTGTCCGCCGTCCGCCCGGCCGGCACGGGACGTCGGGTGGTGACGGCGTGAGCTCGTCGTCCGCACGCCCGCTCGTGGGCTGGTACGTGCACCACCACGGTGCCGGGCACCGCACCCGCTTCTCGGCCGTCCGGCCGCACCTCGACGCCGACGTCGTCGTGTTCAGCTCGCTCGCCGCCCCCGCCGACCTGCCGGCCGACACGACCTGGGTCGAGCTCGAGCGTGACGACGCCCCGACCACCGGTGCCGACGGCGTGGTCCGTCATCCCGCCGATGCCTCACCGACCGTGGGCGGCCTGTTGCACTGGGCTCCCGTCGGGCACCCCGGTCACACCGCTCGCCTCGGACGGATCGCCGCGACGATCGCCGGTGCCGCGGCCGAGGGCCGTCCCCTCGCCGCGATGGTCGTCGACGTGTCGGTCGAGGTGACCCTCTTCGCACGACTGCTCGGTGTCGAGGTCGTCGTCGTGTCGCAGCCCGGTGACCGCACCGACGAGCCCCACCGGCTCGCCTACGACGCCGCGTCGCGTGTCATCGCGCCCTGGCCCGCCGGGACGCACGACTCGTCGGCCCTCGACCGCGTCGCCGACACCGTGCGCTGGGTCGGTGGCATCTCACGGCAGGACGGACGCCGGGCGTCCACCCCGGACCCCGTGGTCGTGCCCGGCAGTGTGCTCTTCGTCGGTGGGGCCGGCGGCACCGACCACGACGACCTCTGGGTCTCGGTCGCCCGCGCCGCCCGGGCCACGCCCGGCACGACCTGGTCGACCCTCGGCCTCGACAGCTGGGTGGACGATCCCGGGGCCGCGATGGCCGCGGCCGAGGTCGTCGTGACCTGGGCCGGGCAGAACACGGTCGCCGACCTGGCCGCCCTCGGCGCACGGGCGGTGGTGGTGCCGCAGACCCGACCCTTCGACGAGCAGCTCACGACCGCCCGGGCCCTCGACCGTGCCGGTCTCGCCGTCGTGTCGTCGACCTGGCCCGCCGACGACGAGTGGCCGTCGCTGATCGAGCGGGCACGAGGTCTCCGACCCGACTGGTCCGCGTGGCAGGTCGAGGGGGGCGCTGCTCGCGCGGCGGCGGTGGTCGCCGAGGTGGCCGGTCGCGGCACGCAGGCCGTCGGCCCCCAAGGCGCCACCGCCGTCGTCCGCGACGACCCGGCCGGGGTGCTCTCGTGACCGTCGTCGTCGTGACCCTCGCGTCCGCCGTCCGCATGAAGCACGTCGCGAACCAGCTGCGATTCGTCCGGCAGGTCGCACCCGACGCCGGGCACGTGGTCGTCTGGCTCGACGAGACGCCGGCTCCCGACGTGCCCGCCCTGGCCGGTGTGACGACCCTGCACGTGCCGCCCGGGCCCGACGGTCTGCGCCTCGCCGCCGGACGTAACCGCGGAGCCGACGCGGCCCTCGGCCACGGTGCCACGCTGCTCGTGTTCCTCGACGCGGACTGCGTCCCGGGCACCGACCTGTTCCGGTTCTACGAGCAGGCGGCCCTCGAGCACCCGGGAGCCCTGCTGGGCGGGCCCGTCACCTACCTGCCCGAGGGGTTCGTCCTCGGCACGGGCGAGGGCCTCGACGACGCGACCGCCCCGCACGCGGCGCGACCCGCGCCTCCTGCGGGGTCGACGGTCGTGGCCGGCGCCGAGGACTACCCGCTGTTCTGGTCGCTCTCGTTCGCCGTGACGCCCGCGACCTGGGCCCGGCTCGGCGGTTTCGACGAACGGTTCGAGGGCTACGGCGGCGAGGACACCGACTTCGCCTTCACCGCCCGCTCGCTCGACGTGCCGCTGGTCTGGGTCGGCGGAGCCCACGCGTACCACCAGTACCACGCCACCTCGGCGCCCCCGTGGCGGCACCTGGGCGACGTCGTCCGCAACGGCGGGTTGTTCGCCGAGCGGTGGGGCGAGTGGCCGATGGGTGGTTGGCTCGACGCCTTCGAGCGGGCGGGCGCGGTGCGGCGCACCGCCGGCGGCGGCTGGGCGCTCGTCGAGGGCGCGGCCGTCCCGAGCTGACCTGCTCGCGTCGACGAGCCGTAATCGCACCGCCGACTGAGGGTCGAACCGTCGATGTGGGCGGTGCGATGTTCAGTCGGTGGTGCGACACCGACCCGAGGAAGCGGTCGGAGCCGACGGCTCAGTCGAGCGTGCCCTGGTCAGACGACTTCTTGTGGGCGATGGCGTCGCGTTCGGCGGCGAGCGACGCGACGGTGGCCGGGTCGAGGGCGTCGTAGTCGACGAACGGGTCGGGCTGGCCGGTCTTGCCGGCCACGACCGCCGAGTACGCCGAGACGGCGAGCCGCAGCTTGGCGGTGGCCCGCCCGGCGCGCTTGCTCGACAGCGGTTTCTCTTGCATGACCTTGCTGTGGTGGTCGAGCGCCTCGACGAGGTCGCGGTGGGCCGTCTTGAGCTTTTTCGCCATGTGATGATCATGCCCACCCGGGGCCGATCTGCCAACACGGCCGCGGCAACGGGGACCGGCCGGGGGACAGGCCGAAGCGGCGGGGGAGACGAGGCCCGGGTGCTTTCACAGCGGGCGGCCACACTGCCGTAACCTCCGGGGCGGACCATCAGGCATGATCTCGCTGACCGGAGTCATCCGCCCCACCGACGAGGTGGCCGTGCTGCACGTCGTCGAGCAGAAGCTGCGGCGGCAGTTCCCGTCGCTCAGCGCCGCGTCCGAGGTGCTGGTGCTGCAGGCCTGGGGCCTGCCCGTCCGTGTGACCGAGCAGTTGGCACGGCTGCGGCTGGACGTCGTCGTCGGCGACCGGGACGAGGCGGCGAGCTTCCGCGACACGGTCGGCGCCGAGCTGCGCGGCTGGTCGGGGTCCGGCTCGCTGCGGGTCGACTGGACCGAGGACGTCCTGCCCGTCGTCGCACCCGCCACGCTCGGCGAGGTCGGCTGAGCCGGGCGACCGGGGTCGCGGGCGACGCGACCACCGGGGTTTCCCGGCCCGCGCCTCCTATGCTTCCCCTCGACAGGGGCCGCCCGAGCCCCGCTCGCCGAGGGGGCGCTCATGACCGACGACGGACGCGCGGAGCGAGCACCCGACGGCCCGGACGGCCCGGACGGCACGCCGGGACGAGGAGGCGCGGTGCGCGAGGGCGGGATCGCCCGCCACGGCCGCCTCCGCCGGGGGCACCCCGTGGCGTTCGCCGCGAAGGTGACGGCGGCCGCGCTGGCCGTCCTGCTCGTCAGCACGACGTCGGTCGCGGCGATCGCCACCTGGCAGGTGCTGCAGGGCGCCGCGCCCACCGTCACGCTCTCGGGCCCGGGGGGATCGTCGGCGTCACCTGTGCCGCAGCTGACGGCGCAGGGCGGTGAGGTGAACCTGCTGTTGATCGGCACGGACACGCGCGAGGGGTTGGGGGCCGGGTACGACGACGTGGCCAACCAGCAGGCCAGCTCGGGGGCGGGCAAGAACGACTCGACCGTTCTCGTGCACATCTCCGAGGACCACACGAACATGGCGGTCGTCAGCTTCCCGCGCGACCTGATCGTGCCCATGCCCGCCTGCCCGAACGACGACGGGACGACGAGCCCGGCGACCTCGGGCGCGATGTTGAACACCGCGCTGGCTCGTGGCGGGCCTCAGAACGGGTTGTCGTGCGTGGCGCAGACCATCGGGCAGCTGACCGGGCTGCAGATCGACTACGCCGGGTCGATCACCTTCGAGGGGGTCGTGTCGATGGCCGACGCGATCGGCGGTGTCGAGGTGTGCCTGGCGACGCCGATCCGCGACACCGAGGTGCAGCCCGCTCTCGACCTGCCCGCCGGCACCCGGACGTTGTCGGGGGCCGAGGCCGGGGCGTTCCTCCGGTCGCGCTACGGGGTGGGCGACTCGAGCGACCTCGGTCGCATCAGCAACCAGCAGACGTTCCTCTCGGCGCTCGCCCGGCAGACGGTGTCGGCGGGCACGCTGACCGACCCGACCAAGGTGCTCGCGATCGCGCGGGTGGCCTTCGCGAACATGACCCTGAGCGAGAGCCTCGCCGACGCGTCGACTCTCGCGAAGCTCGGCCTGGCCGTGAACACCGTCGGACTGTCGAACATGGTGTTCGTGCAGTACCCGGCGGTGGACGATCCGGCCGATCGCAACCGGGTGCTGGTCGACGAGTCGTCGGCGGCGGTGCTGAACGACGCCTTGCAACGCAACGTGCCGCTGACCCTCTCGGCGGACAGCCTCGGGCGGTCGGCCGTGCTCGACCCGGACGCCTCGGCGGCTGCACCCACCGGGTCGGCGGCTCCGCCGGCCGAGGGGGGCGGCGACGCGACCGGCGGGCCCGGCGACGTGGCCCCGAGTGACCCAACGGCCGGCGTGCCGAGGCCCGCGCCCACCGCGGCCGCCCTTCCCGACGGCGTCTCGGGCCAGTCCGCCGATCAGGTCACCTGCGCCAAGCGCGACTGACCGTCGGGCACGGCTGCCGTCGCCCCGGTGGGGCCGAGCTCTCCGGTCGTCGCCGTCGGCGTCTACGCTCGGCGGCATGCTGTCGTTGACCCGCGTGCGGGAGTCGTTCTGGTTCCTGCCCGCCGTCTTCGGGCTCGCCGCGCTCGTGGTCGCCGAGGTGCTCGTGACGATCGACCGGGCACTGCCGACGACGGTGACCGAGGGGCTGCCCCTGCTGGGTGCCCTCAGCGCCTCCGGGGGGCGGTCGCTGCTGTCGGGCATCGGGACGTCCATGCTCACGGTGGCCGGGACGTCGTTCTCGATCACGATCTCGGTTCTCGCCACGACGTCGTCGACTTACGGCCCGCGTCTCGTGCGCAACTTCATGGCCGACCGAGCCAACCAGTTCGTGCTGGCGACCTTCACCTCGACGTTCCTGTACTGCATCGTCGTGATGCGCACCGTCCACACCGAGGTCGACGACACCAGCGCGTTCGTCCCGGTGATCGCGGTGCACGTGGCGGTCCTGCTGAGCGTGTTCGACGTGGGGGTGCTGGTCTTCTTCATCCACCACATCGCCGGTTCGGTGCAGATCACCTCGTTGCAGGCGAGGGTGCTCGACGACCTGCGGGCCGCGACCGACGACGTCTACCCGACGAGTCCGGCCGACGACGTCAGCCAGGAGGCGCGGGTGCGGTCGTCGACGGACGGCCGCCTTCCG
Source organism: Frigoribacterium sp. VKM Ac-2836 (assembly GCF_013248995.1). Taxonomy (GTDB): domain Bacteria; phylum Actinomycetota; class Actinomycetes; order Actinomycetales; family Microbacteriaceae; genus Frigoribacterium. The sequence goes on from NZ_JABRPK010000001.1 coordinate 128,057, forward strand.
ACGGAGGCGGCCGTCGTCCGCGCCGACGCCGACGGTTACGTGCAGACCATCGCCTGGGAGGGGCTGCGTCGCGTCGCGGTGCACGAGGGCCTCGTGGTGGAGGTCGTCGCGATGCCGGGCCGGTACGTGATCGTGGGGGACCCGCTCGTCGTGACCAGTGCCTCCCCGGGGTCCGACACGGCTCGGGCGCTCCGCCGGACGGTCACCCTCGGGCCCGCCCGGACCCCCCATCAGGACGTCGGGTTCGCCTTGCAGCAGCTCGTCGAGATCGCCGTGCGCGGTCTGGCCTCGGGAAGCAACGACCCCTACACCGCGGTGAGCGCCCTCGACATGTCGGCCGGGGTGCTCGTCCCGCTCTGGCGACGGGGTGAGCGCGTCACGGCTCTGCTGGACGACCGGGGTGCCGAGGTCGTCCTCGTCTCGTGGCCGACCGTGGACGAGCTCGTCGACTCGCTCTTCGACACGGTCCGCACCTACGCCCAGGACCATCCGGCCGTGCTGGCGGCGGCCCTGCGCCTCGTCGCGCGGCTCGACGAGGTGGCGTCGCCGGCGCGGGTCGGCCGACTGGTCGACCACGAGACCGCCGTCCGAGGCGCCCTCGGCGGCTGAACCTCCCACTGCCGAGGCCCCCACGCGTCTGCAGGTAGTCGGGTGGATCGAGGTTCGGTGCTCGGCATGGCCGAGGTGCACGTCGCGTCGGGAACGTGCCGTGGCTGACTCCGACTCCGACTCCGACTCCGGCTCCTGCCCCGGCCCCGAGCTCATGGGCGCCGTGCGCTCGTGTCGGTAACTCCGGGCTGGTGTCGTAGCGCCAAATACCGGGCCCGGAAACCCGGGGCCCGCGCCGGTCGGTGGACCAGGAAACAGGAGTCACCCGCGCCGCGCCGCGCCGCGACGCGAAGCGCGGGGCGGGGTGGGGCGCGGCGGCCGAAGGTGCGGATGGGATCGGCTCTGGCCGGGACGCGCTTCGCCACGGTCCCCGTCTTCAACTCCGGACCGGTGCCGCAGCACCGATCCACGGCCCCGGGAGCTCAGGGCCGCCGTGGAACGACGCAGCACGGGGCAGGACTTGCCGACCAGGCGTCGGGGTGGGCGGTCAAGCATCGGGGTGGCCCGAGTTGCCGGGACGGGAGTCGTGCCGGAAGCGCGGGACGCGCGGGGGTGGGGGTGGCGGTCGGGCGACCGTCAGGGCATGGGGGCGAGGCGCGACCGGCGCTCGGAGATCTGCACCTGCGAGACGGGCCCGTCGCCGCCGCGATCGATTCGGGGCGGGTGGACGTCGACCCGCCAGGCGCGGGCGATTGACGACACGCCCCGCCAGGTGCTGCCCCGGCTCGGACCACGATGCCGGTCGCGCGGCACGCGAACGAATGGCGGAGCGCAGTGTCGGTGGCCTGACGTAGCGTCCTCGGTGGGAGGCGTGATGAGAGACCACCGACAGCCGTCCGCGCGGACCGGCGCGCGCCTCCTCGGCGACCCCCGGGCCGGGCGCGAGGGCGCACGGTGACCGCCGTCATCGGTCCCGTCGGTGGCGACGAACGGCCCGACCACCTGCTGCCGCAGCAGGCCGCCGAGGCGGTCCACGCCGGGTTCCCCTCGCCGGCGCAGGGGTACTACAACGGCCCGGTCGACCTCAACCGGCACCTGATGCGCGACCCGACGGCGACGTTCCTGGTGCGGGTGAGCGGCGACAGCATGACCGGTGCCGGCATCTTCGACGGCGACGAGCTCGTGGTCGACCGGGGGCTCGACGCGCACGACGGGAACGTGGTCGTCGCGGTCGTCAACGCCGAACTCACGGTCAAGCGCCTCTCGTACCGGCAGGGTCGGATGGTGCTCAGCCCCGAGAACCCGGCCTACCCCGAGATCGTCCTGTCCGAACTGGACGAGGCGACGATCTGGGGCGTCGTGACGAGGTGCCTGCACCGTGTCTAGGTCCGGGGCGTCCGAGCGCAGCGTCGCCATCGTCGACGCCAACAACTTCTACGTCTCGTGCGAACGCGTGTTCAACCCGGCGCTCGAGGGCCGGCCGGTCGTCGTGCTGTCGAACAACGACGGCTGCGTCATCGCCCGCTCGCAAGAGGCCAAGGCGCTCAACGTCGACATGGCCGCGCCGTGGCACAGCATCGCGCCGATCGCGGCCATGCAGGGCGTGGTGGCGGTGTCGAGCAACTACGAGCTCTACGGCGACATGTCGGCTCGGTCGGCCGAGATCCTCAGCCGCTACACGAGCGACCAAGAGGTGTACTCGATCGACGAGTCGTTCATCGAACTGACCGGCACGCTCGAGGACACCATCGCCCAGGCCCGCGAGATCCGCCGCGCCCTGCGCAAACTGATCGGGCTGCCCGTCAGCATCGGCATCGCGCCGACCAAGACCCTGGCCAAGCTCGCCAACCGCGGCTCCAAGCAGAACGCCGCGCTGGCCGGCGTCTGCCATCTGGGCAGTTACGCCCCCGAGCAGCAGACCGCCATCCTGGCGAGCGTCGACGTCGGCGACGTCTGGGGCATCGGCCGACGCACGGCGAAGAAGCTCGCGTCGCTCGGCATCCACACGGCGGCCGACCTGCGCGATGCCGACGCCGCCCGCATCCGCACGCGGTTCGGCGTCGTGCAGGCCCGCGTGGTGCACGAGCTGCGCGGGGTCGACTGCCTGCCGATCGAGCAGGTGCAGCCCGAGCGCGAGCAGATCTACCACTCGCGGTCGTTCGCGGTGCCCATCACGACCGTGACCGAGCTCGAAGAGGTGCTGTCGGTCTACACGCAGCGAGCTGCGGCCCGCTTGCGCAAGCAGGGCTCGCTGACGCGCCTGATGCGGTGCTTCACCGCGACCTCGCCGTTCTCCGACAGCGCCGCCCACACGAACCACTCGGTCTCGGTCGCGTTCCCCGAGCCCACCGACGACGCCGCCCTGCTCTACCGCTCGGCCATCGCCGCCCTCGGCCCGCAGCTCGAACCCGGCAAGCGCTACGTGCGGGCCGGCGTCACCCTGATGGAGCTCACCCCGCGCGACGAACACGCGAGCCTCGACGTCTTCGCCGAGGCCGACGCGGCACCGCCCGCCTACGGAGCCGTCATCGACCGCATCGCCGGCAAGTTCGGCGAAGACACCCTGGGGCTCGGCGTGGCAGGCCTGCGCCACCGCCGCGGCTGGTCGATGAAACGCGACATGGTCTCGCCCCGCGCGACCACCCACTGGGACGAGCTCGCGACGGTCACGGCCCGGTGACGCAGTCGGGTCGCCGGGTCGCGGAGTCACGGAGTCACGGGCCGAAGATCAGGGTGCCGAGCACGAAGTACGCCATGACGCCGATGAAACCCGCCACCGCCGAACCGACCGCCCACGCAGCTCGGTCCCGCTGGTCGAGCCGGCGATCGAGGAGCGCCGCCATAGCACCGACGAGCCCGAGAAGCGGCGGGACGACCACGAGCACCCCCGCCAACCGCAGGTACCCGGCGACGTACGGGTTGGGGATCGGCACGAAGACCAGGCCGAGCACGATCAGCAGGGCCGCGGACAAGCACACGACGGTCACGACAGGCACGCGGTGGAGGCACGGCGTGGGCTTCTCGGTGACGGCGGGTGCCTGTGGTGGTCGGGGTCGCATGGTTCGATCTTGTGGGGGTGACAAAAAGGTGCACATCATGGACATGTTCTGGTGGAACGTCGTCGGGATAGGAGCCCCGGTGGTCGTCATCGGTGCCATCACCGCGACCATTCTCGGTCTCCGCTCACGCAACAGGCGACACACGAACAAATCCGACGCGTAGCTCGAAGAGCCTCATCGTTCTTCCCCTCGATGGCCGGCGGTTCGGCGATCGAGGGGAAGGCAGGGGGCGGCTCCGACTCCAGGTCCGAGCTCTTCGCGCTGGACCTAGAACGCCCGCCGCGCCTCCTCGGTGGTCAACCCGCGGACGCCCCGCGTCGACACGGCCGCGAGCGTCGCCACGACGATGATCGCGGCGCAGGCGAGCAGCGTGGGTCGCGTGCCGAACTGCTGGGCCGCCGGGCCCGCGAAGATCTCGCCGAGAGGTACGGCGACGAACGAGCCGACCATGTCGTACGAGTAGACGCGAGCCAAGGAGGCGCGGGGCACGTTGCCCTGCAGCGACTGGTCCCACGAGATGGCGAAGATCTCGAGGGCGACGCCGCCCAGCAGGAACGCCACCACGAGGGCGGGCACAGCGGGTGCCAGTCCGAGCGTCGCCACCGGCACCGCCGTCACGGCCATCAGCCCCACGCCCACGGCGAGACCGTGTCGGGGGCGCCACCGCATCGCGACCACCGCGCCGAGGCCGAGGCCCACGGTCTGGGCCGCGACGACCAGCCCCCAGGCCGCCCGACCGAACGTGTCGTCGGCCACGACGGGGCCCAGCACCGTGGTCGCCCCCACGAAGGCGGCGTTCAGCACGGCGAACTGGGCGACGACGATCCACACCCACGAGCGTCGGGTGAACTCGCTCCACCCCTCGCGCAGGTCGGCGATCACGGACGAGCCGGAACCGACGCCCGCGACGCCAGCCGAGGCCTCGGCATCCTGCCGAGCCGGCAGCCGTAGTCGCGAGTACAGGACGCCCGCCAGCGCGAATCCGGCCGCGTCGACGGCGAGGCCCCATCCCGGCCCGACCACGGCCACGATCGCCGCCCCGGCGGACGCCCCGACGACGCTGCCCCCGTTCAGGCCCAGGCGCAGCAGGGCGTTCGCCGGTCGCAGCAGAGCGGCCGGGACCGTCTCGGGCACGAGGGCCGCCGCGGTCGGCAGGCTCACCGCGGCCACGGCGCCGTTCAGCACGCTCAGGACGACCAGCAGCGGGATCGTCGCCGACCCCGTGATCACGAGCGCGGCGACCACGCCCTGCGTCCCGGCCGCGGCGAGCGACGTCCCCACCAGCACGACGTCCCGTCTCAGTCGGTCGGCGATCACACCCCCGGCGAGCAGCACCGCCACGTTGGCGATCGACCGGGCCGCGACGACCAGGCCGAGGTCCGCCGCCGACCCGGTCAGGTCGAGCACGGCGAACGCGAGCGCGATCGGTGCGACGGCGTTGCCGAGGACGCCCGTCGTCCGAGCCGCGAGCAGCCAGCGGAACGTGGCGTGGCCGAGGGGGCCGCGGCGGTCGTCCGTCTCGTCGGGAACCGAGGAGGCGCCTCCCTGGCCCTCGGTCACGGTCGCCTCAGCGGGAACAACGCGGCCGTCATCGACACGGGGCTCGTGCCCGGTGTCCGGGGTCGCCGGGCGGCGGCGTGCAAGAGAGCGGAGGCGTGCCCCACGTGGCGGACGACGCGCTGCCAGGTCTCGGCGTCGACCCAGAGCTCGGCATCGGTCGAGACCTGGGGGCCCGCCACCCGCCGGGGGGAGCGCCGGCGCAGTTCGTCGACCAGGGCCTCGACGTACCGGGCGCGTTCCTCGTCGCCGTCGTCGTCGAGGGGAGCGGGCGCGAGCGGGAAGGGACGGGCCGACGACAGGTGGCGGTAGCGCTTGGCCTCACCGCCCCGGATCGTGACCAGCTCGACGACCTCGACGAGCCCGGCCCGCTCGAGCACCCGCAGGTGGTAGCTCGCCGTCGCCTGGGACAGTCCGAGCTCGCGACCCGCCTCGGCGGCGCTCATCGCGACGCCGGTCAGGAGCGACAGCAGTCGGAGGCGGATCGGGTGGGCCGTGGCGCGGAGTTCGTCGAGTGCGGGCATGACGTCATCGTGCGGCCCCTCGACCCTGACCGTCAAACGGGTCTTTGGGGGTCGGTCCTTGGCGCCACACGGATGATCGTATTTTGTCGTTAATGATTGCTTGGTTGCACTTTCGCGCATGTTCAGTCAAGATCTTGCGCATGACACGAATCGCGTTCATGGGTGCCGGCAGCGTCGTCTTCACCCGCCAGCTGATCGCCGACCTGCTCGGCTTCGACGACCTCGGCCCGATCGAGGTGGCCCTGCACGACATCGACCGTCAGCGCCTCGACGTGGCGGAGGGCACGGCGCACCAGCTCGCCGAGCGCTTCGGGCGACCGGTCACGGTGTCGGCCCACCTCGAGCGCCGCGAGGCCCTGGCCGGGGCGGACTTCGTCATCGACATGGTGCAGATCGGCGGGGTCGAGGCGACGCGTCGCGATCTCGAGATCCCGGCCCGGCACGGCCTGCTGCAGACCATCGGCGACACCACGGGCGTGGGCGGGGTGTTCCGCGCGCTGCGCACGTTCCCGTTCCTCTCGGCCCTCACGGCCGACATGCGCGAGCTCTGCCCCGACGCCGTCCTGCTGAACTACACGAACCCGATGGCCATGAACATCTGGTGGGCCTCCGTCGTCGCTCCCGACATCACCGCCCTCGGCCTGTGCCACAGCGTCTACTGGACGGCTCACGACCTCGCCGAGCTGGTCGGCGTCCCGGTCGAGCAGACCGTCCACCGCGCCGCCGGCGTCAACCACCAGAGCTGGTTGCTCGAATGGACCCACGAAGGGCGCGATCTCTACCCCCTGCTCGAGCAGAAGATCGCCGCCGACCCCGAGCTGCGGCGCCGCGTGCGCGTCGAGATGTTCCGTCGCGTCGGCTTCTACCCGACCGAGACCAGCGAGCACTCCTCCGAGTACCTCTCGTGGTTCCTCCGGTCGCCCGAGCAGGTCGAGCGGTTCCGCCTGCAGCCGCTCGAGTACCTCGGCATCAGCGACGACAACGTCTCCGAGTACCACCGCGCCCAGGAGGCGTTGCGCACCGGCAGCCCCTTGCCGCTCGAGGAGGGCGCCACCGAGTACGCCCCGCAGGTGATCCACTCGCTCGTGACGGGCACGCCGCGCGAGATCCATGCGAACGTCCCGAACCTCGGCCTGATCGACAACCTGCCGCAGGGCGCCGTGGTCGAGGTGCCGACGCTGGTGGGCGGGCACGGCATCCGGCCGGTGGCGATGGGTGCGCTGCCGGTCGCGTGCGCCGCGGTGAACCGTCCTTACGTGTCGGTGGCCGAGTTGACCGTCGAGGCGATGCGCACGGGTGACCCGCGCCTCCTGCGCCAGGCGGTGCTGGTCGATCCGAACGCCGGCTCGACCCTGACCCCCGAGCAGATCTGGCGACTCTGCGACGAGCTCGTCGAGGCGCACGGCGACCTGCTGCCCGAACCCTTGCGCGAACTCCTGCCCGCGAGCGCGCTGTGACGGCCGTCGCGACGGCCGAGCTGATCGCGACGGCCGTCGAGCGCGGGACGGCGGTACCGAGCTTCAACGTCATCGGGCTCGAGCACGCCGAAGGCATCGTCCTGGGCGCCGAGCGCGCCGGTGGCGACGTCCTGCTGCAGCTCAGCGAGAACGCCGTGCGCTATCACGGCGGGCTCCGGCCCCTGGTCGCGGCCTGCCGTGAGCTCGCGGCGGCGGCCTCGGTCGGCGTGTCCATCCATCTCGACCACGTCGAGGACTCCGACCTGATCGACGAGACCATCGCGCTCGGCCCGGTCGCCGGCATCGGCTCGGTCATGGTCGACGCGTCGACCCTGCCCTACGACGAGAACGTCGCCGTGACCGCGGACGCGGCTCGGCGGGCCCGGGCGGCCGGGCTCTGGGTCGAGGCCGAACTCGGTGCGATCGGCGGCAAGGACGGCGCGCACGCCCCGGGGGTGCGCACCGACCCGGCCGAGGCGTCGTCGTTCGTCTCGGCCACCGGCGTCGACGGCCTGGCGGTCGCGGTCGGATCGTCGCACGCGATGGCCGACCGGTCGGCCTCGATCGACCTCGACCTCGTGCGTCGACTGGCGGACGCCGTGCCGGTGCCGCTCGTGCTGCACGGGTCGTCGGGCGTGCCCGACGACATGATCCGCGCGGCGGTCGACGCCGGCATCCGCAAGATCAACGTCGGCACCGCCCTCAACATCGCGTGGACGGCGGCCGTGCGGGCCGCCCTCGCCGACGACGCCGCCCTCACCGATCCCCGCCGCTACGGCCGGCCCGGGCGCGAGGCGCTGGCCGCCTCGGTCGCCTCCTTCTGCTCCGTCATCTCACCGACCACCGCCTCCGTCACCGCCCCCGCCGGCCGGTAGGGCACCTCGAAAGGAACACCATGAGCCTCACCACCACCGAGATCCTGAGCCAGCCCGACACCTGGGCCCGGGCCATCGCCGAGGCACCCGCGGCCAGCACCTTCTTCGGGTTGCCCGGCGAGCGCGTGCTCTTCCTCGGCTGCGGCACCTCGGCGTTCGTCGCCGAGTCGTTGGCCCACCTCCGCGAACGCGCGGGGCTCGGCGAGACCGACGCCGCCTACGCCAGTGAATGGCGTCCCGGCCGCCGGTACGACCGCATCGTCGCGATCACCCGGTCGGGCACGACCACCGAGATCCTCGACGCCCTCGCCGCCGCCGACCCCGAGACCGTCAAGGTCGCGATCGTGGCGGTCTCCGGCAAGCCCGTCGACGCCCTGGTCTCGGACACCCTGGTGCTCGACTACGCGGACGAGCAGAGCGTCGTGCAGACCCGGTTCCCGACGACGCTGCTGGCCGCGGCCCGCGCCGTCTACGGCTACGACGTGAGCGGTCTGGTCGAACAGGGTCGCGCCTCCCTGTCCGTGCCCTTCGGTCTCGACGTGACGCGCTTCGACCACTTCGTCTATCTCGGCAGCGGCTGGACCCACGGCCTCGCACAAGAGGCGGCCCTCAAGGTGCGAGAGGCCGCGCAGGCCTGGTCGGAGTCGTACCCCCTGCTCGACTACCGTCACGGCCCCATCGCGGTCGCGGGCGAGAGGTCGCTCGTCTGGATCATGGGCCCGGTCGAGCCGCAGCTGGTCGCCGACATCGAGGCGGTGGGCGCGACGGTCGTCGTCGGCGACGACGACCCCCTCGTCCAGCTCGCCGAGGCACAGCGGCTCGCCGTCGCACTCGCCGAGAGCCGGGGGTTGAACCCCGACACGCCCCGACACCTGACCCGCTCGGTCATCCTCGGCTGACGACGAGCCCTCTCCCCACCCCCACCCGAACGGAGCACGACGATGTCCTTCTTCTCGCACACCACGACCGGCCGCAGCACGGCCGACGGCCGCAGGCACCCCGCCCGCGGCGCGACCGCCGGACGACTCCGGCGGGGGCTGGCGCTCGGCGCAGCCGTGGCCACGGCGGCGGGCCTCCTCGCCGGCTGCGCACCCTCGGGGTCCTCGACCCTCGACGAGTCGGCCGACGTCGAGATCACCATGTGGACGGGACAGGACGACGCGGCCGGCCAACTGCTCGACGACCTGGCGCAGGAGTTCATGGACGAGCACCCGAACGTCACGCTCAAGCTGTCGCCCGGGGCCTCGTCGACCGAGGAGCTGCTACAGAAGCTGTCGGCCTCGTTCGCCGGGGGCACCTACCCCGACATCTCGTACGCCTTCGGCTCGTGGGCGAGCCAGCTCGAGAAGTCGAAGCGCACCCTCGACATCACCGACCAGGTCGCCGAGCCCGACGTGAAGTGGGAGGAGTTCCCCCAGGCCGCCCGCAGCACGGTGCAACCGACCGGCGACCGCACCATCGGGTTCCCCGCCGTCGTCGACAACATCAGCCTCCTCTTCAACAAGACGGTGTTCGACGAGGCGGGCGTCGCGTACCCGACCGCCGACTGGACCTGGGACGACTTCCGTGCGGCGGCGAAGCAGCTGACCGACCCCGCCTCGAACACCTACGGCTACGGCTACTCGGTGTCGGGCAGCGAGGAGACCACGTGGCAGCTGTGGCCGCACCTCTGGCAGAACGGGGGCGAGATCCTCAGCGAGGACGGCACCGAGGCCGCCTTCGACGGCGATGCCGGGGTGGAGGCGTTGACCTTGCTGCGCGACATGGCCGTCGAGGACGAGAGCGTGTACCTCGACCAGACCGACACGAAGTTCGGACCGCTGTTCGCCAGCGACCGCATCGGCATGATCACCTCGGGCCCGTGGCAGCTGAACGACCTGAAGATCGCCGGCACCGAGTACGGGGTCGTCGAGCTCCCGGGCACCGACGGCGACCACCAGACGGTCTCCGGGCCCGACGTCTGGGCGCTGTTCGACCACCAGGACGCGAACCGGGCGTACTGGTCGTACGAGTTCACCGAGTGGCTGACCTCGGCCGAGCAGGACCTGCGCTTCAACGTCGAGTACGGCAACCTGCCCTTGCGCTCGAGCGAGTCCGACAGCCCCGAGTTCCAGGCGAAGGCGGCCGAACTGCCCGGGCTCGACGTGATGCAGGCCAACGCCGAGAACGCGAAGCACGCCCGACCCACCGTGCCCGGGTACGTCGACGTGTCGGCCGCCGTCGGGCAGGCGGTGTCGTCGGTGCTGCAGGGCCAGGGCGAACCCGCCGAGGCCCTGCGCAAGGCCGCGGACGAGGCCGACGAGTCGCTGGGCGACCAGTGACCGCGACCTCGGCGCCGACGCGACCGGGGCAGGCCGAGCCCCCGGGAGGCGCGGGGCGGCCCCCGGCGCCGGCTCGGCCCCGCGGGCGGCTCGGCTCCCGCCTCGGCGGATGGGGGTTCGTCGCGCCGGCCCTGGTGATCGTGCTGGGCCTGTCGATCTTCCCGGCGGTCTGGGCGCTGCTGTTGTCCCTGCAGGAGTGGGACGGGTTCAGTGCGCCCGAGTTCGTCGGGGTCGACAACTACGCCGAGCTGGTCGGCGACGCCGACCTCGGGGCGGCCGTGCTGCACACGGTGCTCTACACCGCGCTGTTCGTGCCCGCGGTCGTGCTGCTCGGCCTCTTCCTGGCCGTGTCCCTCAACCGGCGCATCCGATTCATCGGGCTCTACCGGACGGCCATCTTCGTCCCGTTCGTCGCCTCGGCCGCCGCGACGGGCATCCTGACGACGTACCTCTTCAACCCGCAGTTCGGTCTGATGAACAACGTGCTCCGGGTGCTCCACCTGCCCCAGCAGGGATGGCTCGAGGACCCGACCCAGTCGATGGTCGTCATCGCGATCATGTCGCTGTGGGGGCAGGCGGCCTTCACGACGGTGATCTACCTCGCGGCCCTGCAGGACGTGCCCGGCGACGTCGTCGAGGCGGCGCGCATCGACGGTGCCGGGCCGACGCAGATCTTCTGGAACGTCGTGTGGCCGCAGCTGCGGCCCGTCACGACCTTCGTCGCCATCTACATGACCCTCCAGGCCGTGCAGCTCTTCGACCTCGTCTACACGACCACCCGCGGTGGTCCGCTCAACGCGACCGAGACGATCGTCTACTACCTCTGGCAGACCGCCTTCCGCGAACTCGACTTCGGCTACGGCTCGGCCATCGCCTACGGCCTGTTCTTCGTCACCCTGATCGCCACCGTCATCGTCACCGTGCAGCAGCGCCGCGCTGCCGCCCGAGAACAGGAGACCCGATGAGCGTCGACGCCCCGGTGCTGCCGCGCCGTCCCCTCGACACGGCCGAGGCCGTCGTCTCGCCGCCGCGACCCGCGCGTGGTCGTCGTCGGCGCCTCCCCTTCAGCGCATGGCACCTGCTGCTGTTGCCCGTCGCGGTGGTCTTCCTGGTGCCGTTCGTCGAGATGTTCCTGACGTCGTTCACGCCGGCGGGCGAGATCAACAAGTTCCCGCCGGCGTTCTTCCCGTCGTCGCTCACGACGGCCGGGTACGAGAAGCTCTTCGCCGAGTCCGACATCCTGCTCTGGCTCGCGAACACGGTGATCGTCTCGATCGTCGCGATCGTGTCGCACCTCGTGCTCTGCTCGTTGGCCGGCTACGGGTTCGCGCGCCTGCGGTTCCCCGGGCGCGACATCGGCTTCCTCGCGGTGCTCGCGACGATCATGATCCCCACCCAGCTGCTGATGATCCCGACCTACGTGCTGTTCGCCCGGGTCGGGCTGATCGACACCCTGGGTGCGGCGATCGTGCCGTGGCTGGCCTCGGCCTTCGGCATCTTCCTGATGAGACAGTTCTTCCTCTCGCTGCCGGTCGAGCTCGAGGAGGCGGGCATGATCGACGGCTGCACGCGGGTTCAGGTCTTCTTCCGTATCGTCCTGCCGCTCGCGCGGCCCGCGCTGGCGACCCTGGCGATCTTCACGCTCCTCGGCTCGTGGAACGACCTGGTCTGGCCCCTCATCGCGATCAACGACGCCCAGGCGTTCACCCTGCAGCTCGGGCTGACGAACTTCCAGGGCAACCGACGAACCGACTGGAGCCTGTTGATGGCCGGCAACGTCGTGGCGACCCTCCCGCTCATCGTGTTCTTCCTGGTCGCGCAGAAGCAGTTCGTGGCCACCATGACGTTCTCGGGGTTGAAGGGATGAGCGCCGGGTCCACCCGGGTGCTCGTGGTCGGCGACGCGAACCTCGACCTGGTCCTCACGGGCGACGTCGTGCCGCGGTTCGGGCAAGAGGAGCAGCTGCTCGAGTCGAGCCGCCTGGTGCTCGGCAGCTCGGCAGGCATCGTGGCCCACGGCCTCGCGCGACTGGGGGTCGAGACGACCCTGGTCGCCTGCGTCGGCGACGACGACTTCGGCCGGGTCACGACGCAGCGGCTGCGAGAAGGCCACGTCGACACCTCGGGCGTGCGGATCGTCGACGGTGCGGCGACCGGACTGTCGGTCATCCTGTCCGCGCCGCACGACCGCTCGATCCTGACCGACACCGGAGCCATGACCTCCGTCCGCGGCGCCGACGTGAGGGCGGCCCTGGACGCCGCCCGGGCCGCCGGGCGGCCGTTCGGTCACCTGCACGTCGCGTCGTGGTTCCTGCTGCCCGGCCTCGCGGCCGAGTTGCCCGCCCTGTTCGCCGAGGCGCGCGCCGACGGGGTGACGATCAGCCTCGACACGAACTGGGACCCCGCGGGTCGCTGGCAGGGGCTCCGCGAGGCGCTGCCGCACGTCGACCTGTTCCTGCCGAACCGTGAGGAGCTGCGCGCCGTCGGCGCCGTGCTCGGCGCCCCGACCGGCGACGAGCGGGACGGTGGCGAGGGCCCCGCCGTCCAGGACGACCACGACCACGACCTCGCCGCGGCGGCCACGATCGCCGCCCTCGGCCCCGCCGTCGTCGTCAAGGCGGGCCGGGACGGGGGCTGGTCCCTCCGAGACGGCGGGCGACCCGTCCCGCACCCGGGCCTCGTGCTCGACGTGGTCGACACCACGGGCGCCGGCGACAGCTTCGACGCCGGCTACCTCGCGGCCTGGACGACCGGCGTCGACGACGAGGCGGAACGCCTGCGCTGGGCCACGACCGCGGGCTCGCTCTCGACCCGTGCCGCGGGCGGCACCGGTGCGCAGGCCGTCCGAGGCGACCTCGAGCGGGTACCCGCGTGATCGTCGTGGCCGCCTTCAGCCCCTCGCTCGACACCGCCTACGTCGTCGACGATCTCGTGCTCGGACACCCGCACCGACCGTCGTTCGTGCGCCGCGTCGCGGGCGGCAAGGCGCTCAACATGGCCCGGGCCGCGTCCGCCCTGGGGGCGGAGGTCACGGCCGTGCCCGTACTCGGCGGACACATCGGCGAGCTGGTGGCCGAACTGCTCCGGGCCGACGGCGTCGCCGCCGTCCCGGTGCCCGACGACGTGACGACCCGTGTCTGCGTGTCGATCGGCTCGGACGCCACCGGCGACCTGACCGAGGTCTACGAACACGCGGTCCCGGTCTCGGTCGTCGTCGTCGACGCCGTCCTCGCCGCCCTCCGGGCCGCGCTCGTGCCCGGTGCCTGGCTCTCCGTGTCGGGCAGCATGCCGCCCGGCGTGGGCGACGACCTCGTGCCCCGCCTCGCCGAGCTGGCCCGCGCCTCCTCGTCGCGATTCGCGCTCGACACGCACGGCGAACCGCTCCGACGCCTGCTCGCGGCGGGCACCGCCGTCGACCTGCTCAAGATCAACCGCGAGGAGGCGCGGGCCGCCCTCGGCGCACCGGCCGACGCCGCGCTCGGGTCGCTGGTCGACGGGCTGAGGGTGCGGACGCGCGGTGCCGTCGTGGTCACCGACGGAGCCGCGGGCTCGCTCGCCGCCGACGACACGGGCCGGTGGAGCGTCGCCCTGCCGACCACCGCGGGCGACCACCCCGTGGGCAGCGGCGACTCGTTCCTCGGGGCGCTCGTCGCGGGACTCGACGCCGGCCGACCGCTCGCTCAGGCGCTCGCCGCGGCCACGGGAGCGGGGGCCGCGAACGCCGAGGTGCCGGGGGCGGCCGTCTTCGACGCCGACCGGGCCCGCGAGATCGCCGACCTCGTGCGGGTCGAACCCGCCTGACGGCCGATCGCGCCACGCCCGCTCCACCCCAGGACCTTCCCCTCGACAGAGAGAGACATCGATGCAGTTCACCTTCGACTTCGACGACGCGACCTTCGCGGCCAACGTGACCGCGCCTCCCCGACGCACGGGCACCGGTTTCGTCGTCCCCGCCGGCCCCGTGGCCGTCCTGCACCCGTTCGGCGAGACGGAGTTCTACCGGCACGGCTGGAACTCGTGGAGCCCCAGCGGGTGGGCCCGCACGGACGGCGAGACGATCGGCATCAAGGACAGCCCCGAGCGACTGCTGACCGCGGACGACGCCGCCGTCGAGACGCCGCACGCGCACTCGGGCAGCGCCGTGGGTGCCGTCGCCGGCCCCGACGGGCGGGTGCTGCTGATCGGCAGCCTGGGCCTCGGTACACCCCGCGTCGGCGCGGACCGCGACGTGCTCTGGGCCCGGAACGAGGCGGACCTCGCCGAGTGGTTCGTCGCCTACGGGCCCGAACTCGAGGTGTTCGCCGACTACGCCCGCCTGGTCTCGGAGCGGCTCGGGCACCGCACCCGCACGGCCGGGACGGTGTGGAGCAGCTGGTACTCGTTCTTCGAGTCGATCGACGAGGGCCTGATCGCCAGCACGGTCGCCGACCTCGAGGGTCAGCCCGTCGACGTGTTCCAGATCGACGACGGCTGGGAGACGATCGTGGGCGACTGGGAGGCCGGCCGCGACTTCCCGTCGGGCATGCAGGCCACCGCCGAGGGCATCGCGGCCCGCGGGTTCCGGCCCGGCCTGTGGCTGGCACCCCTGATCGCCCTGCCCGGTTCGACGATCGCCCGCACCCGTCCCGACCTCATGGTGCAGGGCGAGGACGGTCGTCCGCTCGTCGCCGGTCACAACTGGGAGTCGCACTACTACGCCCTCGACACGACGCAGGACGAGGTGCGGGACCACCTCCGCGAGGTGTTCGAACGCGTCACGGGCTGGGGGTTCAGCTACCTCAAACTCGACTTCATGTACGCCGGGGCCGTCACGGGCGTCCGCAGCACCGACGTCCACCGGGAGGTCGCCTACCGCGACGCCCTGCAGCACATCCGCGACGTGGTGGGCGACGACACGTACCTGCTCGGCTGCGGCGTGCCGATGATCCCGTCGGTGGGCATCCTCGACGGAGCCCGGGTGGGGCCCGACACGGCCGCCGTGTGGGACAACGCGGAGCGGCCCCGCGACCCCTCGGGCGCGGGGGCGCTCAACTCGATCGTCTCGTCGGTGAACCGTGCCTGGATGAAGGGCCTCTACGAGGTCGACCCCGACTCGGTCTACTTCCGCAGCACGAGGAGCCTGCTTGGCGAACCCGAACGGCAGCTGCTGCGCGACACGGCGGCCGTGCTCGAGTTCCGGTCGACCTCGGACCCGATGGCGTGGCTCGACGAGACCGAACGCGGCCGGCTCGCCGACTGGCTGTCCGAGCGGCCGACGGTGGAGCACGTCGGCCGGCACCGGTTCGTGGTCGACGGACGCGAGGTCGACCTGACCGCCGTCGTCACGGGCCGGCACGAGCCCGATCCGACGGCCGTCGCCGGCTGACCCCTCGACTCGGCACCGACCCCGTCCGGCCTCAGAGCCAGCGCCCGTCCCGCAGGACCCGGTCGACCCTGTCGTGCTCGTCGAGCACGACGAGGTCGGCCCGGTCGCCGGGGTCGAGCCCCGCGCCGGTCAGCCCCAGGGCGGTCGCGGCGGTGGTGGAGGAGGCCCGCACCGCCTCGGGCAGGGCGACGCCGTGCTCGCGCACGAGCCGCGAGACGCCTTCTCCGACGGTGCCCGTGCTGCCGGCCAGCGAGGAGCCGTCCGCGAGCATCGCCACGCCGTGCTCGACGACGACCTCCGAGCCCGCGATCGTGTACCGGCCGTCCGACCAGCCGGTCGCGGCCATGGCGTCCGAGACGAGGACGAGACGACCCGAGGAGGCGCGGCGCGCGATCTCCACGGCGTCCCGCGAGACGTGCCGACCGTCCAGGATGAGCTCCACGGCGAGGCGGTCGTCGGTCAGCGCGGCGCCGGCCAGCCCCGGTTCTCGGTGGTGCAGCGGTCTCATGCCGTTGTAGACGTGGGTGACCACGGTCGCCCCGGCGTCGGCGGCCGCGTGGGCCTCGGCCGCCGTGCAGTCCGAGTGCCCGAGCGCGACCACCACGCCGCGGTCGACCAGCAGGCGGATCGCGTCGACCGCACCGGGCAGCTCGGGGGCGATGGTCACCAGGCGGACGGTGCCCCGGGCGGCGTCGAGCAGGGCCTCGACCTCGGCGGGCTCGGGCGATCGCAGCAGAGCGGGGTCGTGGGCACCCCGTCGTGTCGACGAGAGCCAGGGCCCCTCGAGGTGGACGCCGTCGAGCACCCCCTCGTCGACGAGCGGAGCGAGGACGCCGAGGGCTCGGAGGGTCGCCTGCGACGAGGCCGTGGCGACGGAGGCCACGAGTCGCGTCGAGCCCGCCCGGTGGTGGTGGGCCGCGGCACGGCGGGCCCCGGCTTCGTCGGCACCGCCGAAGTCGACGCCCAGCGCGCCGTGCACGTGCTGATCGACGAATCCGGGCACGACGACTCCCCGGAGCCGTTCGAGAGGCAGGTGCATCAGGTCGCCGGTCGGTGTCGGCCCGTCGCCGGCGTCGATCACGCGGCCCCCGCCCAGGGCGATCCAGCCGGGGCCGTCGGCACCCGTCGCCGTCACGATCCGATCGGCGACGACGACTCGGTCGGCCGTACCGTGTCGGTCGGTCGCGGCACCTCGACGACTCACGCCGCGCCTCCGGCCGATGGGGTCTCGAGCGCGCCCCGGTCGCGGAGGGCCTGCTCGGCCAGGAGGGCGGCACCGACCATCGCGGCCCCGTCGCCGTGTGCGGCGGGTACCAGGGCGGGTCGCCGTGAGTGCGCGAGGCGCTCGTCGAGCGCCGAACCGAGGGGGTCGAAGAGCACCGGACCGGCCCCCGCCAGTCCGCCGCCCAGGACGAGCATGGTGGGGGCCGCGACGGCCGCGATCCACCCGAGGCAGTCGGCGAGCACCTCGACCAGGTCGCGCCAGGCGGCGATCGCCTCGGGCTCACCGGCCCGGACGCGCGCCACCACGGCCAGGGCGTTCGCGGCGCCCGTGCGACGTGCGAGACCGCCGGCCGACGCCACCTCCTCGACGCGCAGTCCGGCGAGGTGCCCCGCGGTCAGCACGACCTGGCCGATCTCGCCGGCCCACCCGCCCGAGACCAGGGCCACGCCCCGGTCGACGACGGCGGCCGCGAGGCCGGTGCCGACGGGGACGAAGGCGAGACCGCCCGACGCGCCGGCCCCGGCGCCCGTGGTCGCCTCGGCGAGCGCCCCGGCGCGGACGTCCTGCCCGAAACCGACGGGCAGCGAGGAGGCGCGTTCGACGAGGGCGCGCAGGGGCACGTCGCGGAAGCCCACGTTGGTCGAGGCGACGGCCGTCCCGGCGTCGTCGTCCACGATCCCCGGAACGACGAGACCGACGGCGTCGACCCGGCCGAGACCGCGGGCGTCGTCGACGAGACGGGCGACGGCCGCCACGGTCCCGAGCCCGCGGACGTCGTCTCGAGGTGTCGGGACACGGCGTTCCCAGAGGGGGCGGTCGGACCGGCCGACCTCGACGAGCCGGGCCTTGACGGTCGTGCCACCGACGTCGACGCCGAGCACTCGGGGCCGGGCGTCGCCGGGGGGAGGGGTGGTCATGGGCTGTCCTCTCACGGGTCCTGATCATCGCAAGAGCGATCGCCTGAGCGATCACCTCCGATTCGATCATCTTCGATCATTCTGGTGGACGATCGCTAAGATCGGAGCGTCGTCACCCGGCACCGTTCGAGGAGAGCCCCATGACCCAGCAGCAGCGCCTGAACGCCCTCCTCGAGCTCATCAGCGAGCGGGGCAACGTCTCCATCGCCGAGATCGGCGAGGCCCTCGACATCTCGGCGGCCACGGCCCGCCGCGATCTCTCGACGCTGGCCGGCCAACGACTCGTCACGCGGACGCACGGTGGGGCGGCGGCGCTCGGCAGCGGCTACGAGCTGCCGCTGCAGTACAAGATCGCCCGCCAGGCCGAGGCGAAGGTCGCGATCGCGAAGGCGACGGCCGCCCTGATCCAGGTCAGCGACACGGTCGGGGTCAACGGGGGCACGACGACGAGCGAGGTCGCCCGTGAGCTCGGCCGCAGCGAACGGTTCGTCCGGGGCGACGGCGACGACGGCGTCACCATCGTGACGAACGCCCTCAACATCGCCTACGAGCTCTCGGTGCGCCCCCACGTCAAGATCGTGGTCACGGGCGGCGTCTCGCGTCGGCAGTCGTACGAGCTCGTCGGGCCGATGG
Source organism: Frigoribacterium sp. VKM Ac-2836 (assembly GCF_013248995.1). Lineage (GTDB taxonomy): Bacteria > Actinomycetota > Actinomycetes > Actinomycetales > Microbacteriaceae > Frigoribacterium. Next base: position 146,538 of record NZ_JABRPK010000001.1, read on the forward strand.
TGACGGCGTCGTTGGCCGAGATGGCCCTCGACGTGGCGGTGCTCGGCGTCGACGGACTCACCGGTCGTTTCGGAGCGACCACGGTCCACGAGGGCGAGGCGGACGTCAGTCGCCAGTTCGCCTCCGTGGCCAAGAAGGTCGTGGTCGTCGCCGACAGCACCAAGCTCGGCCGCTCCACCTTCGCCCGCATCGCACCCCTGTCGGTGGTCGACGTCCTCGTGACCGACGTCGCCGTCGAGCCCGAGCTGCGCCGCGAGCTCGAGGCCGCCGGGGTCGAGGTGGTCGTCGCGTCCGCGACCGCCTGACCGCCGACGCGTGTGACGCCACGGCCCCCCACATCCTGGCGTTGTGGCGCGGCCTGAGCTGGATTTTGCCGGGTCTCGCCCCGTGACGCTGTCGCATGGGTCGCGCCTCCCTCGACCGCGTGACGTGTTTCGGGGGAGTTAAACCTGCGGCGGTGGCCTTTCGTCTCGTGCTCCGGCGTCTTATTGTCGTTTCATGATCGTTTCGGCTACGTTTGAATCATCTTCACGCAAAGGAGCGGTGACACGATGACCAACAATCCCTCGCATCAGCCGACGGACGCGACAGCCGTGCTGCGCGTCGGCGTGGTCGGAGTCGGGCAGCGCGCTTACATCGCGCACCACGTGGCCACCGCCGGAGAAGCCGCCGAGCTCGTCGCGGCCGCCGACACGACGTCCGAGGGCCGGGGCCGGGCGGCCGAGCAGTTCCCCGGCGTCGCCGTCGTGGCCTCGCACCACGATCTCGTCGGCCTCGTCGACGCGGCGATCGTGACGACCCCGGACGCGACCCACGCCGCCATCGCGATCGATCTGCTCCGGGCCGGGATCGCCGTGTACCTCGAGAAGCCGCTCGCGACGACCCTCGCCGACGCGGACGCGATCCTCACCGTCGCCGCCGAGACGGGGACTCCGCTCTACGTCGGGCACAACTTCCGGCACGCCGCCGTGGTGCGACTGATGCACGACGTCATCGCCCGCGGTGAGATCGGCGAGGTGAAGACCGTGTGGGTGCGGCACTTCGTCGGCAACGGCGGCGACTACTACTTCAAGGACTGGCACGCCGACCGCTCGCAGACGGGCACGCTGCTGTTGCAGAAGGCGAGCCACGACATCGACGTGGTGCACCTGCTCGCCGGTGCCTACACGCAGCGCGTGGTGGGCATGGGCGACCTCATGGTCTACGGCGAGGTCAAGGACCGCCACGAGCGGCCCGGCCAGACCGTGGAGGACTGGTTCTCGTTCGAGAACTGGCCACCGGCCTCGGCGACCGGTCTGAACCCGGTCGTCGACGTCGAGGACGTCTCGATGATGATGATGACGCTCGACAACGGCGTGACGGCGAGCTACCAGCAGTGCCACTTCACGCCCGACTACTGGCGCAACTACACCGTCATCGGCACCGAGGGGCGGCTGGAGAACGTCGGTGACACCGGGGGCGGCGTCGTCAAGGTCTGGAACCGCCGGCACGACTGGCAGGTGGCCGGCGACCTCGAGTACCCCATCGACGGCGTCGAGGCCGGGCACGCCGACGCGGACCTCGCCGCCGTGACCGAGTTCCTCGCCTTCGTCGCCCGGGGAGTGCCTCCGACGCTCTCCCCGGTCGCCGCCCGCGCCGCCGTCGCGGCCGGCGCCCTCGCCGCCGAGTCACTGCGCGACGGCTCGACGCCCCGGGACGTGCCCCGCCTTCCCGACGCCGTGCTCGACCACTTCGCCCGGCTCACCGCCGGCGGCTCTGCCCCCACCTCCTCGACCACTCCGTCGTCACCCGCCCCCGCGGCCTCCTGACGAACCGAAAGGACAGCACCATGTCTCGTTCCTCCATCCCTCGCCGCGGTGTCCGTCGCCGTCTCTCGATCGCGTCCGCCGCCCTCGGCATCTCGCTCGTCGCCGCCGGGTGCAGCTCGGCCGGTGGCCCGGCGGCCGCCGACGACTACGAGGCCGCGCCCGACGACCTCTCGGCCTCGATCACCTACGGCGTCTGGGACCAGGCTCAGGTCGCGGCCATCGACGCGAACCTCGAAGGCTTCAACGAGCTGTACCCGAACATCGACGTCAGCGTGAACGTCACCCCGTACGCCGACTACTTCACGAAGCTGCAGACGCAGGCCTCGAGCGACAGCCTTCCCGACCTGTTCTGGTTGAACGGCCCGAACTTCCAGCTCTACGCGAGCAACGGCAAGGTCGAGCCGATCACCGGCGCCGTCGAGGCCGGCGATCTCGACACGGAGGACTACCCCGAGGCGCTCGTCGACCTGTACTCGCTCGACGGTGTGCAGTACGGCGTCCCCAAGGACATGGACACGATCGGTGTCTGGGTGAACGAGGCCCTGTTCGAGCAGGCCGGCGTTCCCCTGCCCGAGGCGGACTGGACCTGGGACGACTTCCAACGGACCGCCGCGACTCTCTCGGAGGCCCTCTCGGCCCAGGGTGCCTATGGCGGCGCCGGGGGCATGGACGGTCAGACGACGTATTACGACACGATCGCCCAAGCCGGGGGAGAGGTCGTCGCCGACGACGGCGCGGCGTCGGGCTACGACACGGACGAGGCCAAGGCCGGCCTCCAGTTCTGGGCCGACCTCATCTCGTCGGGTGGCTCGCCGAGCATCCAGCAGCTGACCGACACCCCGGCCGACCAGTGGTTCACCTCGGGCAAGCTCGCCATGTACTGGGGAGGCAGCTGGCTCAACGCGGCGGTCTCCGACTCTCCCGTGTCGGCGACCACCGAGGTCCTGCCCCTCCCCGCCGGGGAGGAGAAGGCGACGGTCATCCACGGCGTCTCGAACGTGGTGGCCGCGGGCAGCGAGAACAAGCAGGCCGCCCAGGCGCTGCAGGTCTACCTGGCCGGTCAGGAGGCGCAGCAGCAGCAGGGCGACCTGGGAGCCGTCATCCCGGCCTTCACCGGCACGCAGCAGGGCTTCGTCGACAGTGCGCCCGATCGCGACCTGCAGGTGTTCCTCGACGCCGTCGACTACGCCGTGCCGCTGCCCGTGTCGAAGAACTCGGCGGCCTGGAACGCTCTCGAGGACGCCGAGCTGCCCGGTGCGTTCAGTGGCGACGAGTCCGTCGACGACGTCGCGACGAACCTCGGCGAGCAGATGACCGCTCTGCTGGCGAAGGAATAGGACCCGACCATGAGCGACGACACGATCACCCGGGCTAGGCCGTCCGCGACCCCCGGGACGACGCCACCATCCGTGCCCCGACGCCGGGCGCTGCACCGTGACGGTGCGTGGCCCTGGCTGTTCGTGACGCCGCTCGCGGCCGGCATCGGGGTCTTCTTCGTGTGGCCCGTGCTGCAGACCGCCTACTACTCGATGACGACATGGGGCGTGTTCGGCGGCTCGACCTTCACGGGCCTGGCGAACTACACGCGGCTGATCGTCGACCCGCAGCTCTGGACGGCCCTCGGCAACACGCTGCTCTACACCGGGATCGTCCTGCTCGGCGTGCCGCTCGCCGTCTGGCTCGCGAGCCTGCTGAACACGCCCGGCCTCCGTTTCGCGTCGTTCTACCGCGTGCTGTTCTTCTTGCCGTACGTGGCCATGCCGACCGCCATCGCGATGGTGTGGCGCATCATCTTCAACGGCGACTTCGGTCTGCTGAACTACCTGCTCTCGCTGGTCGGAATCGAGGGCCCGTACTGGATCTCGACGCCCGGCGCCGCGACGGTGGCGGTCGCCATCGTCGGCCTCTGGTCGTCGGTCGGGTTCGCCATGATCATCCTCGGTGCCGGTCTCAAGGCCATCCCGCCCGAGCTCTACGAGGCGGCCGAGCTCGACGGCGCGACGCCATGGCGTCAGTTCCGCTCGGTCACGGTGCCCCTGCTCACCCCGAGCATCTTCTTCGTGCTGATCATCACGATCATCTCGAGCTTCCAGCTGTTCGACCTGCAGTTCGCGATCCTCGGCAGCACCAACCCCGTCCTGCCGAGGAGCCTGTCGCTCGTCTACTTCTTCTACCAGCAGGGCTTCATCGCCAACGACAAGGGCTACGCGGCGGCGATCGCGATGTTCATCTTCGTGTTGATCGGCCTCGTCACGCTCGTCCAGTTCCGTCTCCAGAAGAAGTGGGTGCAGTCATGACCGACCGAGCCGAACCGGTCCGCTCGGCGGCCGTGCTCAGTGATCCTCAGACCCTGTCGGCGACGCCGGCGGCGCTCGTCGCGGCCCCGTCCGAGCGGCAGGAGGCGCGCGAGGGGACGCCCACCGGTGGCCGTCCCGAGCGCGCCCGCCGCGCCTCCTCGGGTCGCCCCGGGCGTCGTGGCCGCTCGCACGCGGGCATCCACGTCGTGCTCGGGTTCGGCGGGTTCCTCATGGCGTTCCCGTTCCTGTGGCAGATCATCATGTCGCTGTCGACGAACGCCGAGGTGCAGAGCGTCACGCCGAACCTCTGGCCGGCCGAGCTGCAGTGGCAGAACTTCGCGGCGGTCTTCGATCGGCTGCCGTTCCTCGACCAGCTGCGGACGAGCGTCGTCGTGACCGTCGCCAGGACGGTCGCCCAGATCGTGCTCTGCACGATGGCCGGCTACGCGTTCGCCCGGATGCGGTTCCGCGGCAGCGGCGTGATGCTGGCGGTGATCCTGTCGATCCTCATGGTGCCGTCGCAGGTGTACCTGATCTCGCAGTACCAGATCGTCCAGAGCCTCGGCTGGCTCGACACCATCGCCGGCATCGTCGCCCCGGGGCTGTTCAGCGCCTTCGGCACGTTCCTGATGCGCACCGCCTTCTTGGCGATGCCCACCGAACTCGAGGAGGCGGCGCGCCTCGACGGAGCGAACCCGTTCCAGGTGTTCGCCCGGGTCATGCTGCCGCTGGCGGTCCCGTCGATCAGCGTGCTCGCCATCACGACGGTGCTCTGGTCGTGGAACGAGCTGCTCTGGCCCCTGGTCGTCTCGACCTACTCGGACCGCATGCCGCTGTCGGCGGGCCTCGCGACCCTGATCGGCGACAAGACGACCGACTACCCCGTCGTCATGGCCGCGAGCCTGCTGGCCATGGCACCGGTGCTGATCGCCTTCATCGTGCTGCAGCGTCGGGTCATCGACGGACTCGCGCACTCGGGCCTGAAGTAGGCGGCTACTTCGAGGTGGCGAGCCCCACGAAGGCGGCCGTGATCAGGCCGGCGCCGACCACGGTGATGGCGATGATGAGGACGTGGAAGAACAGGACCATGGGGGCGTCGGTCTCTCTGTGAGCGGGTGCGTCGGGGTCGGGGCGGAACAGGCGTCCATCGTACCGAGCGTCGCTGGGCGAGCACGTCCGGCCGGTGTCGCGGGTGCGGCCTACGCTCGGACGATGACGACCCACCGCCTCGACCCCGGCACCGACACCGCCCATGAGGTCTTCTCGCGCGACCACGCACCCGTGCTGACGATCGACCCCGGCGACACCGTCGTCGTCCGCTCGCTCGACGCCTCGGGCCACCTCGAACGCCAGACCGTGCCCGGCGAGGTCACCCCGTACCTCTTCCCGACCCGGCGCGGCCACGCACTGACCGGGCCGATCGCCGTCCGCGGGGCCCGCCCGGGCGACATGCTGCAGCTCGACCTGCTCTCGCTCACCCCGGACGACTGGGGTTTCACGATCGCCGCGGCCGCCGACACCCCGATCACCCGCCACCTCGGCCTGGTCGACGCCGAGGCCGCCTGGCTGCTCTGGAGCATCGACCGCGAAGCCGGCACGGCCACCGAGAGCCGGGGCCTCCGTCGGCCCGTCGCGCCCTTCCTCGGCGTCATGGGACTCGCCCCCGCCGAGCACGGGGAGCACTCGACCATTCCTCCCCGCGCCTCCGTGGGCGGCAACATCGACTGCCGCGACCTCGTCGCGGGCACGACCCTCTGGCTGCCCGTGGCGGTGGACGACGCCCTGCTCTACCTCGGTGACGGGCACGCGGCCCAGGGCGACGGCGAGGTGGGCGGCACCGCGATCGAGACCGGCATGACGACGGAGGCGCGGGTCGGCCTCGCGACGGACCGCCCGCTCGCGACGATCCACGCCGAGACCCCCGAGGCCCGCATCACCTTCGGCTTCGACGCCGACCTCAACGTCGCGAGCGGCGACGCGCTCGCCGCGATGGTCGAGTGGATGCGCCGGCTGTACTCGCTCGACGCCGCCACCGCGCTGGCCTTCGCGAGCACGGTCGTCGACCTGCGGGTCACGCAGGTCGCCAACCGCACCTGGGGCGTCCACGCCGTGCTGCCCCGCGACCTGCTCGTCCCCGCCTGAGCCGCACCGCGCCTCCTGCTTGCCGTGCTCGGGTGGGTCGTTCGGGTCGCGGCGCCCCGCACGACGGTCCGCCGACACCCCTATTTCGGCATCCCGAATACCTCTGACCAGCACTTTTCTGGTCGAGGAGGCGCGGGGGGGCATGGCAGGATCGTCAGGTTCCGAGACGCCGGCGTCTCCACCCGACCGTCTCGAAAGGCGCTGCCCCCATGTCGTTCTGGGCCCTCTTCCTCATCGCCCTCGGCGTCTCCGCCGACGCCTTCGCCGTCGCCCTCGGCAAGGGCCTGCACATGACGCGCTTCAACCTCCGGCACGCGCTCGTCATCGCCGTCACGTTCGGTGCGTTCCAGGCGCTGATGCCGCTGCTCGGCTGGCTGCTCGGCTCGACCTTCGCGCAGTACATCGCGCCGTTCGACCACTGGGTGGCCTTCGGGCTGCTCGCCCTGATCGGCGGCAAGATGCTCTACGAGGCGTTCTCGGCGGGTGAGGACGTCGAGAAGGACACCGACCGGCTGAACCTCCGCGAGCTCGCCGTGCTCGCGATCGCCACGAGCATCGACGCCCTCGCGGTCGGCGTGACCCTGGCGTTCCTGCCCGTGTCGATCGGCTGGGCGATCCTCGTGATCGGCGTGACGACGGCCGTGCTGACCTTCGTCGGGGTGCTGGTCGGACGCCGGGTGGGTGCGGCGTTCGGCAAGCCGGCCGAGATCGCCGGTGGCGTGATCCTCATCCTGATCGGCCTGAACATCGTGCTCGAGCACACGGGCGTGCTCGGCTGAGTCCGCGCCGCATCGCGCCTGGCCGCGCCGCATCGCGCCGTATCGCGCCGCGTCAGTGGCGCGGCATGCGCAGGTGCGCCACCGCGGGCGCGTGCAACGGGTGGGTCTCCCACAGGGCGGTGAAGGTCGCGTCCGACTCGTCGAGGGTGAGGTGCAGGCGGTGCGGCGTCTCGACGAACACGAGGTCGACGTGCAGCAGGTCGGCCGAGCGGGTGGCGCTCGCGGCGATCGGAACGACGGAACCACGGGCATCTGCGCCGTCGCCGTCGTCGGAGCCGTCGGTGACCACCCAGTCCTCGGCCTCGATCCGGACCGCGAGGCGGGCGTCGCCCTCGACCAGGGTGAGCGTGGTCGTGGCGTCGGCCGAGGCGCGCAGTTCGACCACGGTCAGGCCGGGCTGGTCGTTGCCCTCGGCCGCGGTGAACGACACGAGCCGGTCGGTACCGGGGGAGTGCTGGTCGCCGGTCCGCGCCTCCTCGGCCGCCGGGCGGACGGGTGCGGCGTCGTGCTCGGTCGGACCGGCCACCCCGGGCAGCGTCAGATCGGCGAGGCGGGTCGCCAGGGCGGCGTCGGCCGAGGCGTCGCCGACCGGCGCCGCGTCCGTGCCGACGGCGGGCAGGAGGTGCGCCCACGCCGCGTCGAGCACCGCCTGCATGTCGAGCGACTGACCGGTCAGCGCGAGCACGACGTCGTGCTCGGGCAGCACGACGGAGAACTGCCCGTAGGCGCCGTCGCCGCGGTAGCCGTGACGAGCCATCCAGAACTGGAAGCCGTAGCCCTGGCTCCAGTCGGGGTTGGACTCACCCGCGTTGGACACGTGCGAGCGCGTGGCCTCGGCCACCCACTCGCGCGGCAGCAGCTGCGTGCCGTCCCATTCGCCCTGCTGCAGGTACAGCTGACCGAGGGCGGCGATCGCGTGGGTCGTGGCGTGCAGTCCGCTGAAGCCGAGCTCGCGACCGGACTCGTCCCGCTGCCAGCCGACGTCGCCGATGCCGAGCGGGTCGAGCAGACGGGGACGCAGGTACTCGGTCAGGGACTGCCCGGTGACCCGCTGCACGATCGCGCCGGCGGTGAAGGTGCAGGGCTGGTTGTAGGCGAACACGCTGCCGGGCTCGTCGTCCGGCGGGGTGAGCAGGAAGCCCCGGACCACGTCGACCGGGTCGATCGCGAGCGCCCGGTCGAGGGTCTCGGCTCGGTGGCCGCTGGCCATCGCGAGCACGTGTCGGACGCGCATCGACCGGCTGCGCGGATCGGTGATCTCGGCGTCGAGTTCGGGGAAGTGGCCGAGCACGGTGTCGTCGAGGCCCAGGAGCCCCTCGGCGACCGCGAAACCGACGGCCGACGAGGTGAAGCTCTTGCTCAGCGAGTAGAGCAGGTGCGCGCGGTCGGCGGAGTACGGAGCCCACCAGCCTTCGGCGACCACCTGCCCGTGGCGCAGCAGCATGATGCTGTGCGGCTCGACGCCGGCGGTGGTCTCGAGGGCGTCGACGAAGGCGGAGATCCCCGCGGCGTCAACGTTCTGGGCGGAGGGCGTGCTGCGCGGCAGCGTCGTCGGAGTCACCCCCCGACCCTATGCCCGGCCCCGGCTCCGCCCCCCGTGTGCACATCGCGACACCCGAGCGCGCAGGCCCACCGATCCGAGGAGGCGAGCGGCGTGTCGCGCGCGTTCTGTCGGGTTCGGTACGCCGGCAGCGGTCTGGAAGGTCGGGTTCGGCCCGCCGACCCGGGCTCGGCAGGTCGAGCCCGACGCGCGGCCGGGCTGGGGTGCCCCGGCGTGGGGGAGGTGAGCCGAGGAGGCGCGGGTCAGGTCGCGAGGGACGTCAACCGCCGGTCGACCAGCGGCACGAGATCCCGCGGCAGCACCACGAGGACGATCGTGTCGTCGATCTCGGCGCCCCAGCCGACCAGGTCGGGATCGGTGTCGATCAGCACGGCTTCGCGTTCGACCCCGTCGACGACGAGCACCGCGCCCGACTGCGCGTGCCGGGCGGTCACGGGGGCGTCCAGCACGGGCACGGCGCCGTCGGGTCGGGTGCTCCGCCCCTCGGCGGTGTTGATCAGCACGTGGTTGAGGTGCCGGGCGACATGCTCGGCCACGGCGAAGGGTTCGGCAGGCGGCGCCGGGTCGTCGGGCGCGACCATGGTGACCACCGCCTCCCACAGCATCGGGTACCGGAACGCCCGCAGCCCGGCCACGAACCAGTCGGGCTGCCCCGCAGCGAGGGCGTCGGCCAGGTGGCCGTCGATCTCGGCGACGTTCTCGACCAGGTTCGACGGGGCATCCGGGTCGGACGGGTCGGCGACGAACACGTAGTTCAGGGCGACGGTGTCGAGCACGTCGTCGTGGCCGACCGTGCTGGGTTGCGTCAGGTCGAGTCGGGGCTGCTCGACGAAGGTGCGGACCGGGCGACCGAAGGTCGCGGCGACCTCGCGGGCGGTCCGTGGCCGGGGCAGGGCGTGCAGGTCGGGGTTCTCGACGAAGTCCATCACCCCATGGTCGCACTCCGGTCGTCGGCGACAACGGGGACCACGGCGACGGGGGTGTCGACGACCGCATCGTGGACCACCGCGTCGGCCACGACCTCGGCCTCGCGGGTGCGCTCCGCCCGGACGAAGCCGATGCCGACCACGATCAGCAGCCCGCCGCCGAGCTGCAGCGGGGTGAGTGCCTCGCCGAGCAGCAGCCAGGCGTAGAACGCGGCGGCCGCGACCTCGAGCAGGCCGACGAACGACGCCAGGCGTGAGCCGAGCATGCTGCTGGCCGTGATGCTCGTGGCGTACGACACGGCCGTGGCGACGACGCCTACCACGAGCATGGGCACCCACCACGGCACGACCGCATCGAACAAGGGGACGTCGGCCGACGACGTCGTGAAAGGCACGAGGCCGGTCAGGCCCAGCAGGCCGAGCAGGGCGGCTCCGGCGAGCAGGCCCGACGCCGCGAGCGCGACCGGGGGCAGGTCGCCGCTCGGGCGGGCGGCGATCACGAAGTAGGCGGCGCAGCAGACCATCGCGGCCCCGGCGAGGGCGAGCCCGACGGGGTCGAGGGCCACGCCGCCACTCGGAGCGACGACCAGCAGGAGGCCCGCGAAGGCGATCACGGAGCCCACGAGCACGACGGCCTGCGGCACACGCCGCGACGTGACCCAGGCCGCACCGACGAGCAGCAGCGGGGCGAGGTACTCGACGAGGATCGCCGTGCCGACCGGGATGTGCACGACGGCGGCGAAGTAGAAGACCTGGGTGCCGGCGACGCCGACCACGGCCATGGCGAGCACGCGCCATCGGGCCCGCCAGACGGGGCCGAGCCGGCCGCGGATGGCGACGAGGGCGACGGGTGCGAGCACGATCCCGCCGATCGACGCCCGGACGGTGACGGCGGCCACCGGGCTCCAGCCCGACTCGAGGAGGGGCTTGACGAAGGGGCCCGAGAAGCCGAACGATGCGGCGGCGATCAGGGCGACGAGCAGGCCGGCGGTGGTCGAGGCCGGTCGTCCGGCGGCCGAGGCGGTCGTCGTGGACGGGGTCGTGGTCGCGCCGGTGCTCACGAGTACTCCTTCTGTCAGGGCCGTCATGCACAATGGGTGGTGACGCGCCGTTCCTGTCGCGAGCGTAAGACTGCGCCTTATAAGGAGTCAACTTGCATTTCGCCCCTGACACCGAAGACGTTCTCGAGTTCAATGTCGCCCTGGTCAACACCGGGGCGGGCGCGAGTCGTTCCGGCGACGACGAGCTCTCGTCCCGGGCCGAGCTGCAGGCCCTGCTCGACTCGTTCGCCTTCTCCGGTCGCTTCGACCGCGACGACGCCGAGCTGGCTTCGGTTCAGGGGGTCCGGGCCGAGCTGCGGCGCATCTGGACCCTCGAGCGCGACCCTCTGGCCGCCGAGGTCAACCGCATGCTGGCCGACAGTGTCTCGTCACCCCGGCTCGTGCGTCACGACTCCCTCGACTGGCACCTGCACGCGACGAGCGACGACGCGCCCCTGGCGGATCGCATCCGCGTGGAGTCGGCCCTGGCCCTGGTCGACGTGATCCGCACCGACGAGACCGGCCGACTGCGGGCCTGTGCCGCGGACGACTGCGCGGGGGTCTTCGTCGACCTGTCCCGCAACGGGTCGAAGCGGTTCTGCAGCGTCCGGTGCGGCAACCGCGTCAACATGATCGCCTTCCGCGAGCGCCGGTCCGACGCCGACGCCGACGCCGACGCCGACTGACGCGTCTGCCACTCGTTCCGACCACCTCGCCTCGTCCCCCGAGAAAAGTTGTGCACAACTAAATCGTGCACGACGTGCTACGGTCGCAGACATGACCGCCGCAGCCGACACGACGACCCCGGGCCCGACGCCCGTGCTCGACGAGCAGATCTGCTTCGCGCTCTACAACGCGTCCCGGGCCGTCACGGCCCGCTACCGCGACCTGCTCACGCCGCTCGGGCTCACCTATCCGCAGTACCTCGTGCTCCTCGTCCTGTGGCAGGGCGGCCCGACCACGGTCTCCGAGCTCGGCCAGCAGCTCCAGCTCGAGTCGGGCACGTTGTCGCCCCTGCTCAAGCGGCTCGAGGCCCACGGGCTGCTGACGCGCACGCGGTCCGTCGCCGATGAGCGAACGGTCGACGTCGCCCTGACCGACGCCGGGGCAGCCCTCCGCGAGCAGGCCGCGGGCTTCGCCGACCAGATCTGCGGAGCCACCGGCCTCGAACTCACCGACCTCCAGGCCCTCCGGGCCGACATCGCCGCGCTCGCCGCCTCCGTCCGGGCGGACACCGCCGCGGCCGTCGTCGCCGCGACCGTCACCACCCCGGCCCTCGCAGACCAGCCACGCTGACCCACCCGATTCCCCTACCCCGTCCGGCGTCATCGCGACGCCGCCCACACGAAAGAGAGCACCACATGCCCACTCGCACCTCACGTACCGCCTGGAACGGCAGCCTGGAGACCGGCGAAGGCCAGGTCGAACTGTCGAGCTCGAAGCTCGGCACCTACGACGTGTCGTTCCCCAAGCGCGCCGCCGACGACGCCAACGGCGCCACCAGCCCCGAAGAGCTGCTCGCCGCGGCCCACTCGGCCTGCTACGCCATGCAGTTCTCGGCCGTCCTCGGCGAAGCCGGCGGCACCGTCGAGGCCCTCGACGTCAAGGCCGACGTCTCGCTCGGCCCGGACTCGGCCGGCGGCTTCAAGCTCACCGGCATCGCCCTCACCGTCCGTGGCGAGGTCTCCGGCATCGACGAGGCCGGCTTCCTCGAGGCCGCCCGGAACGCCAAGGAGACCTGCCCGGTCTCGAAGGCCCTGACCGGCGTCGAGATCACCCTCGACGCCGCTCTCGAGGCGTAGGCCCGAGCCGCAGCACCGCACCGCCCGAGGACGCAGGAGGCGCGGGTCACCCGACCCGCGCCTCCTGCGTCCTCTGCGTCCGGGCCCTGTCGGACCGTGACGTCAGAGCCACTTCTTCCACTTGAAGACACCCCAGATGCTGGCGCCCACGGCGACCATCGCGGCGACCGCCATCGGGTAGCCGAACTGCCAATGCAGTTCGGGCATGTTGTCGAAGTTCATGCCGTAGACGCCGCCGACGAGGGTCGGTGCGAAGAGGATGGCCGCCCAGCCCGAGATCTTCTTGACCTCGTCGTTCTGCTGCAGGCCGACCTCGGACAGACGTCGGGTCTCCTCGTTCTGGGCGAGCCCGGCCTCGGACAACCGTCGCATCTCGTCGTTCTGCGCCTGGGTGACGAGCGTCGAGTGCACCGTCAGGGCGTTCTCGAGCAGGGCCCGGAACGTGTCGGCGCGCTCGCCGATCCGCAGGACGTGGTCGAGCACGTCGCGCAGCGAACGTTGCAGCTCGACGTCGACGCCGTACTTGTCCGAGCCGCGCAGCAGGTTCTCGAGCATGCCGCGCAGCGGGCTCGTCGCGCGCTGGAAGCTGATCACCTCGCGGAGCAGCTCGTAGATGCGTCGCGACACCTCGGGGTCGCCGCCGAAGAGCTCGTCCTCGATCTCGTCGATGTCCTTCTCGATGCCGGCGACGACCGGGCCGTAGCCGTCCACCACCTGGTCGAGCACGGCGTAGAGCACCGCCTCGGGGCCGAGGGCGAGCAGCTCGGGGTTCGACTCGAGACGGCGGCGCACGCGGCCGAGGTCGGGGTTCTCGGCGTGCCGGATCGTGATGACGAAGCCCGGTCCGACGAACACGTGCACCTCGCCGAACTCGACCGTCTCCTCGGCGTCGAGGTAGCGGGCCGAGCGGAGCACGACGAAGAGCGTCTCGCCGAAGCGCTCGAGCTTGGCCCGCTGGTGACCCTTCAGCGCGTCCTCGACGGCGAGCGGGTGCAGGTCGAACTCCTGCGCGATGGAGCGCACCTCGTCGGGGTCGGCGCGGTAGAGGCCGATCCAGGCCATGCCCTGGTGCTCGTGCAGCAGCTCGAACGTCTCGTCGAGGTTCGCCGGGCTGTCGGTGCGGTGCCCTGCGACGTAGATGCCGTTGTCGATGAGTGCCATGGTCTGCGCTCCTGTCGTTCGTGGTGCGACGGCCGTCCGTCGAAGGACGGTGTCGTGGCGGTGGTGGTCACGACAGCCGTGCGGGCGACGGGTGCGCGGTGGGGGCCGGGGGCGACGCACACGGGCGACGACACGACACCGGGGGTGCTGAGTCGTCGACGACGCGCGTCGACGGGAGACGTCGGTGCCCGTGGGCATCGCTCGTGGTCGGTCGGGGACGCCGCTCAGACGAGCGATGTGGACGGCGCGACCACGGAGGGATGCCGCGGGGCGCCAGTACTGTCACCAGCCATCGCCGCTCACCTGCCTTCCGTCGTGCTGCCGCCGGGCCCGGACGGGCCGTGGGCCCTCGTGGGCCGTGGGACAGCGTACCCCCGTGGGCAGCGGTGGTCGACCGGGTGGGCGAGACCTCGGGGAAGGAGGCGCGTGTCGCCGTTGACCCGTGCCTCCCCGTGTCCACGATCGGGTTTCGCGACCGGCAGACGGCGCCACTCTGCCACCGGGGAGGGCAAGACACGAGCCTGAGTCGTGTTCGTGACCGGATCGATACGGTGGACGGATGAGCACCGTCGCCGTCTCCGTCCTGCCCGTCGCCTCCGCCACCGCCGACTCCGAGGGGGCCTCGGGCGACACCTGGGGTGTCGCGCCCGCGAAGCGGGCGGTGGACGCGACCGACGCCCGCCTGGTCGAGCTCGGTGACGAGACCGAGGTGATCGTCGTCGGCGGCCGCGTCGACCAGGACGAGCTGCGCACGGCGATCGAGCGGAACCCGGGCGTGCGCCTCGTCCAGCTGCCGAGCGCCGGCGTCGACGCGTACGTCGAGACCATGGAGGCCACCGCCCGCGAGGGGCTCGTCTTCACCAGTGCGAAGGGTGCCTACAGCGCACCCGTGGCCGAGCACGCCCTGGCCCTGACGCTGGCCACGCTGCGCTCCCTGCAGATCAGGGCCCGCGCCTCCTCGTGGGAGCGTGAGCAGCGCGGCATCTCGTTGAACGGGGCGACCGTCACCATCGTCGGGGCCGGCGGCATCGGCACCGAGCTGCTGCGCCTGCTGCGGCCGTTCGACGTCGAGGTCACGATGGTGCGCCGGACCGACGAGGCCGTGCCCGGAGCCCACCGCACGGTCACCGTCGACCGTCTCGCCGAGGTGCTGCCGACGAGCGACGTGGTCGTCGTCGCGGCGGCCCTGACCGGTGGCACCCGCAGCCTGCTGGGCGCCGACGAGTTCGCCGCCATGAAGCGCACCGCCGTGCTGGTCAACATCGCCCGGGGCCCGCTCGTCGACACCGACGCGCTCGTCACGGCGCTCGCCGAGGGGCGGATCGGTGCCGCCGGCCTCGACGTGGTCGACCCCGAGCCGTTGCCCGACGGCCACCCGCTCTGGGCCGAGCCGCGTGCCCTGATCACCCCGCACCAGGCCAACACCAACGCGATGACCGAGCCGTTGTTCCAGGCCCGGGTCGAAGCGAACATCGTGGCGCTCGCCGAGGGTGGCGACCCCGAGGGCGTCGTCGACGTCGAGCAGGGCTACTGACCCGGCCCGGGGTGCCGACCTGGGAACGAAGTCGCACCCGACGCGTTAGACCTGGGTAGTCGCCGCGCCGACCCGACGCGACGTTCGCGAAAGGAACCCCCGCATGCCCCTCATCGGAACATCCGACCTCGACGTCTTTCCCCTCGCCCTCGGCGGCAACACCTTCGGCTGGACCAGCGACGAGGCCGAGTCGCACTCGGTGCTCGACGCCTTCGTCGCCGGCGGCGGCAACTTCGTCGACACGGCCGACGTGTACTCGGCCTGGGCCGAGGGCAACTCCGGCGGCGAGTCCGAGACCGTGATCGGCACCTGGCTCGCCCAGGGAGGCGCCTCCCGTCGTGACGAGGTCGTGATCGGCACCAAGGTCAGTCAGCACCCCGAGTTCCCCGGGCTCGGCGCCGCCAACGTCGCCGCCGCGGCCGACGCCTCGCTGACCCGCCTGCAGACCGACCACATCGACCTCTACTGGGCGCACTTCGACACCGGGGACGACCTCGCCGAGACCCTCGGCGCCTTCGACGCCCTGCAGAAGGCCGGCAAGGTGCGGCACGTCGGCATCTCGAACTTCTCGCCCGAGCGCATCACCGAGTGGATCGAGATCGCCCGCCGCGAGGGGTTCGCCGCCCCGGTCGCGCTGCAGCCGCACTACAACCTCGTCACCCGCGAGGTATACGAGCGTGACCTGGCACCGCTCGCCGCCCTGAACCAGCTCGGGGTCACCCCGTACTTATCGCTCGCCGCGGGCTTCCTGACGGGCAAGTACCAGACCCGCGACGACATCGCCGGAGCCCGCAGCGGCAACGTCGAGGGCTACTTCAGCGACGAGGGGCTCGAGGTCGTGGCCGCCCTGCGCGACATCGCGAGCTCGCACCAGGTCGAGATCGCCACGATCGCCCTCGCCTGGCTGCAGGCCCAGCCCCGCGTCGTCGCCCCGATCGCCAGCGCCCGCACCCTCGAGCAGCTGCCCGCCTTGCTCGCGAGTGCGAGCGTGGCCCTCAGCGCCGCCGAACTCGCCGCCCTCGAGACCGTCTCGGCCCGCGTCCCGGCCTAGGGCCTCCCGCGCAGCACCGTCGGCGTACGGTCGAGCGATGAGCAGCGCGACCCCCGACCAGCGGTTTCACGGACGCATCGCCGGCTTCGGCACGACCTCCGGGACGCGTGTCGTCGTGGGGCTGTGGAACCATTCGCCGCTCGGCCGCTTCGTCGACGTGATGGTCGAGGACGCCGACGGTCATCGCACGTTGTTGGCCCCGTCGCAGGCCGTCGCCGACTACGTGTCCTCGACCTACTCGTTCGACGAGGTGCGGGTGCAGCCCGTGTCGTGGTGGGGCGTCGACCGGACGTTGCGGGTCTCGGCCGGCCCCGACGCGGCCGGTGGCGACGTGCTCGACCTGTCGCTCGAGATCGGGCCCGTGTCGCCGCTCGGGTGGCTGCTGCGACTCGTGCCCCGGGCGTTCGCGACCCGACCCGGCTGGCTCACGGTGATCGACCCGGTCGCCCGGCTGCTCGTCCCCGGGGCCCGCACCGCGGGCACGGCGGGTGGCGGCCGTCGTGAGTACTACGGCGTGACGCTCGCCCGCCGCGTCGTCGCGGTCGACGCGCGTCTCGACGGCCGACCCCTCGGGTCGCTGGCCCCGCTCGACCCGCCCGTCCGCTTCGGCTTCGGCTCGGCGCCCGCCGACCCCAGCCTCGTCGACGTCACGACGACGATCCGCGAGCGCTGACCCCGCCGCCGTGCAACACGGCGTCACCGCCCGGGTGACGAGGAGGCGCGGTGCGGCACAGTAGGACGGTGAGCACCGCAGACACCCCCGCGCCCGTGACGTCCGCCGCCGTTCCCACCACGAAGAAGAGGCTGATCCTCAACCTCTTCGAGATGAACTGCGTCGGGCACATCACGCACGGACTCTGGCGGTTGCCGCACAACCACCGCAGCGAGTACAAGGACCTCGCCTACTGGCTCGAACTGGCCCGCCTGGCCGAACGGGGTGGTTTCGACGCGATCTTCATCGCCGACGTGCTCGGTGCCTACGACGTGTTCGGCGACAGCCCGGCGCCTGCCCTGCTCGAGGGCATCCAGGCGCCGAACAACGACCCGATGATGGTCGTGCCCGCCATGGCCGCGGTGACCGAGCACCTCGGCTTCGGCATCACGTTCTCGACGAGCTACGAGCCGCCCTTCGCCTTCGCGCGGCGCATGTCGACGCTCGACCACCTCACGAAGGGGCGCGTCGGCTGGAACGTCGTCACGTCGTACCTCCCCAACGCCGCGCGGAACTTCGGCCTCGACGCCGAGATCCCCAAGGCCGAGCGCTACGCCCGCGCCGCCGAGTACCTCGACGTGCTCTACAAGCTGTGGGAGGGCTCGTGGGAGGACGACGCCGTCGTCGCCGACCCCACGGCCGACGGCCTCGAGCCCGGTTCGGGCGTCTACACCGACCCGGCCAAGGTCCACGCGATCGTCCACGTCGGCGAGCACTTCCGGGTCGCCGGGCCGCACCTCAGCGAGCCGTCGCCGCAGCGCACGCCCGTGCTCTTCCTGGCCACCGCGTCGCCGAAGGGCGTCGAGCAGGCGGCTCGCAACGCCGAGGTCGTCTTCACCGGCGGGCCCGCCGTCCGGGCGGTCGGCGCCGCCACGCGCGAGGCGGCCGTCGCGGCCGGACGCTCTGCGGACGACGTGTCGTTCATCGTCCAGGCCGGCATCATCACGGGAGAGACCGACGAGGTCGTCACCGAGAAGCTCGCGCTCTACCGTTCCTTCGCCAGCGAGCAGGGCAAGCTGGTCCACCGCAGCATCCCGTTCGACGCCCCGTCGCACCCCCGCGACCGGACGGTTCGCGAGGCGCTCGAGGCCGAGGGTCGGCTCGACCACCCGGGAGCCGCGGCGCTCCCGCTCGACATCACGGTGGGGCAGCTGATCGACTCGGTCGACGAGGCCTGGGGCGGGACGTTCTTCGTCGCGGGTACGCCCACGGTCGTGGCCGACGCCATCGAGCGCTGGCTCGACGACGAGGGAATCGACGGCATCAACCTGCGTCAGTACCACTCGTTCGACACGCTGGCCGACTTCGTCGAGCTGATCGTGCCCGAACTGCGTCGTCGCGGTCGGCTGCGCGAGGCGTACGTGCCCGGCGAGACGTTGCGGGAGCGGTTGACCGGCGGTGGGCCCCGGTTGCCCGGGACGCATCCGGCGGCCGCCTACCGACGCTGAGCCCAGGAGGCGCGGCGCGGCCGGGCTCTCGGCTCCCGTCGAGCCGCGGGGCGTCTCAGTGCGCGGCGGGGCTGCGGTACCGCGCGGGGACCGGCGGGATGCGCAGCCACGTGGTCCGGCTGACGCCGTGGGCGTCGGACCACTCCACGAAGACGGTGCCGAGGGCGGTCAGCGCGTCGAGCTCGACCGGTGTCGCGATGCCCAGCGGGGCCCCGGGGCGCAGCTTGTCGCGGCCCCGGACCGGCCCGCCGGGCAGGTCGACGAGCACGTCACGCACCGGTCGTCCGACCGCGCGGAGCACCAGGCAGGTGCCGAGGGGCAGGGTCGGGTCGCTGCCGTCGTTGGGCAGCTCGAGCCACGACAGCACGAAGGCGGCGGGCCGACTCAGCCGGGTGGTGCGCTCGCGGCGCACGCGGCGCACGCGGGTCGCCGTCGCCGGGGCGGGCAGGGCGGTCGCGGTGGGGTCGAGCGTGGTCGCGGCATCCGAGGGGTCGGTCGTGCCGGGGCGTCCGGTGTCGGGCTCTGCGGTGTCCATCGTGTGCTGTTCCCCTGAAGTCAGTCGTGGTGTCGTTCGCGATCGTGTCGTCGTCGACGTGGTCCTCGAACGGCTCCGTCCAGCGAACCGCACCCGGGCGTGGGGGACAACCGGGCTCGGTCACCCAGTACGGGGGGTGGAGCGGTCCCCAGTCCGGGGGACGCGGCTCGGGGGACGAGGCCGAGGATCGACCTCGGCCTCGCCGGGCTCGCGCACGTGGTGACGACGCCACCTGAGCCGAGATGTCACGACCTGCCGCTCACCTACTTTCCTGAGCGGCACGTCGTGACATCTCGCTCGGGCTGCGCGCCGAGTGAGCGCTCACTCCTGGCCGCGAGGCTCGCCTAGACTCGACGGAGCACCCCGAGCCGAAGGAGTCTCCATGCAGAACTGGGCCGCCAACGTCGAGTACTCGACCACCGACCTGCGTCGCCCCACGAGCCTCGACGAACTGCGTGACGTCGTCACCGGCAGTCGTCGCGTCAAGGCCCTGGGCTCGCGTCACTCGTTCAACCGGGTGGCCGACACGGACGGCACCCTCGTCTCGCTCGACGCGCTCGGCACCCCCGTCGAGATCGACTCGGCCGCTGGCACGGTCCGTGTCGGCGCCGGCACGACTCACGCGGCCCTCGCCGGCGAGCTGCAGCATCGCGGTCTCGCGCTCCACAACCTCGCCTCGCTACCGCACATCTCGGTGGCCGGTGCGGTCCAGACCGGCACGCACGGCTCCGGCGTCGGCAACCCCGCCCTGTCGGCCGGCGTCCGCGCCGTCGAGCTGGTCCGTGCCGACGGCAGCCTCGAGACCGTCCGTCGCGGTGACGACGCGTTCGGCGCCTCCGTCGTCTCGCTCGGCGCCGTGGGCGTCGTCACGACCCTCGAACTCGACACGGTGCCCACCTTCGACGTCGAGCAGACCATCCACGAGCACCTGCCGTGGGCAGCCGCCCTCGAGCACCTCGACGCCGTGCTCGCCAGCGCCTACAGCCTGAGCTTCTTCACGCGCTACGACGGCGACGGGGTGGACCAGGTCTGGTCGAAGCACCGGGTCGGCGACGAGGCCGGCCTCGACCTGCGCGAGCTCGGCGCGGTCCGGGCCGACGCGACCACGCACATGATCCCCGGTGCCGAGACCGCGGCCGTGACCCGGCAGGGTGGCGTGGCCGGCCCGTGGCTGGAGCGTCTGCCGCACTTCCGGTTCGACTTCACGCCGAGTGCCGGAGAAGAGATCCAGAGCGAGTTCCTGATCCCCGCCGAGCACGCCGCGGCCGCGATCGAGGGGCTGCGGGGCATCGCGCACACCTTCGCCGATGTGCTGATGGTCAGCGAGATCCGCACGATCGCCCCCGACGACGCCTGGATCAGCCCGAGCGGCGGACGGCAGAGCGTGGCCTTCCACTTCACCTGGCACCGCCGACCGGACGAGGTGCTCGCCGTCCTGCCCGAGATCGAGCGGGTGCTCGGCGCCTTCGACGCCCGCCCGCACTGGGGCAAGGTCTCGACCGCCACGCACGCCGAACTGCGCCGGGTGTACCCGCGTCTCGGCGACTTCGCCGCCCACGTCGAGGCGGTCGACCCCGAGGGGCGCTTCCGCAACCCCTTCCTGTCCGCTTCCGTCCTCGGAGAGCCTGCCCATGTCTGAGCCCACCCCCGTCGCGTCGGTGCCGACGCCCGGCAGCACGCCCCCCGTCGTTACGCCCGCACCGGGCGCGCCGCCGACCGTCCGGCTCGTGACCTCGCCGCTGCCCGTGTCGGGTGCGCAGGTCGTGCTCGAGCGGGGCGGCTACCGCGCCGAGATCGCCGGTGTGGGTGCCACGCTGCGCACACTCACCTTCGAGGGCCGCGACCTGGTCGTGCCGTTCGCCGCCGATGAGGTGCGCCCCGGCTTCCGTGGTGCCCTGCTCGCCCCGTGGCCCAACCGCGTGACCGACGGGCGCTACGAGCGCGACGGCGCCGAGCACCAGTTGCCGCTTAACGAGGTCGAACGCGGCCACGCCCTGCACGGACTGGCGCACTGGGCCGACTGGACGATCGATCAGGCCCAGGCCGCACGGGCCTCGGCCTCGTTCGTGCTCGCGCCGAGCGACGGCTACCCGTGGCGGCTGGCGCTGTCGGTGGTCTACGAGCTGACCGACGACGGGCTCACCACGACCGTCACGGCCTGCAACGCCGGGACGGGCATCGCCCCCTACGGCACCGCTCCGCACCCGTACCTCGTCGCGGGCGAGGGCCGGGTCGACGACTGGACGTTCAGGCTGCCGGCCGCGCGCTACCTCGAGGTGACCGACGACCGGCTGGTGCCCGTGGGCACCCGGCCGGTCGGCGACCGCGACGGCTTCGACTTCCGTGAGGGGCACGCCATCGGCGACCTCTTCGTCGACCATGCCTTCACCGAGCTCGCGTTCGCCGAGGTCGACGGCGCCTTTGCCTCGCACGACCCCGATCAGGAGGCGCGGGTCACCGCCACGGTCACCGCGCGGGACGGGCACGGTGTCGCGATGTCCTGGGGTGTCGAGCTGCCCTGGGTGCAGGTGCACACCGCCGACCGCCCCGAGCCCCGGAACGACCGCATCGGCCTGGCCGTCGAGCCGATGACCTGCCCGCCCGACGCCTTCAACTCGGGCGACGACCTCGTGCTGCTCGAGCCCGGCGAGGCCCACACGGCCAGCTGGACAATCACCGCCTTCTAGTGCGGCGCGACACCCCCGCACCGGCGCGACACCCCACGATCCCGGGGTGTCGTGCTGGTTCAGGGGTGTCGCGCTGGCCGCCCTTACGCGGTGACGGATTCGGTCTGCCAGGTCATGGCCGAGACCGTGCCGGGCGAGCAGCGCTCGAGGGCGGCCTCGAGCGCCCGGCGGGTGCGGCGTGCGGCCAGCTCGTCCCGGACGACGACGTCGAACCGCAGCGTGTCGCTCAGCTCGGTGAGCAGCACGGTTCCGGCGTCGGCGAGCTGCACGAGGTACTGGCCCACCTCGACCCGCGCCGTCCGGTGCTCGGCCAGCAGGCGTCGCGACAACCAGAACAGGCCGGCGGCGTCGTACGCCGTGTGGACGGTCGCGGTCGCGGTGATCATGGCCACACTGTGTCGTGACGATCGTGCAGGCGTGTGAACGGTGTGTGGCGAACGTGTAAAACCTCTCGCGACACGCCAGGCGTGATCCGACTTGACAAGCACCTGCATCTCGTTCACTATTGCCCAGCACCACTCGATGTGAGCGCTCACATTCTCAAGTCAGCGCTCGCCCGTCCTCGGGACGCACCATCGCGCTCCACCCTGCGACACCCCCAGCCACACGTTTCCTGACGAAGAGGTCAACCGTGAACAGCTCCTCCCCCCGCCGCCCGGTCACTCGACCGGTCGTCCGCACGTCACCGGCCCCGCGCCTCCTCGCCGCCGCTCCGGCCTGACGTCCCCTCAGCCCCGACGGGCGGCCCTCGCGCACCCGTCGGCCCGGCGCGTCCCCGGCCACCCGAGCCGTCGAGTGCCAGCACCACCGAGATCCCTCCACAGCACCATCACCCGTCATCGACGACGCCGTCGAGATGACACCTGACACGAATGGAACAACCGTGAAGAAAAAGCTCCTCGTCGGCATCGTCGCCGTCGGCATGGCATTCTCCCTGGCCGCCTGCTCCGGCGGCGGCGGCGGACGCGGCGGTGACGCCGGCGGCAGCAGCAGCGGCGACAACGCCGGTGCGCTGGTCGGCGTCGCGATGCCCACCAAGGTGTCCGAGCGCTGGATCAAGGACGGCGACGCCGTCAAGAGCGCCCTGGAAGACAAGGGCTACAAGGTCGACCTCGAGTACGCCGACAACAAGATCCCCCAGCAGGTCCAGCAGATCAGCAACATGATCACCAAGGGCGCGAAGGTCCTCATCGTCGCCTCGATCGACGGTGGCTCGCTCAGCGACCAGCTCGACTCGGCCGCCAAGGCCGGCATCAAGGTCATCTCGTACGACCGTCTGCTGACGGGCAACGAGAACGTCGACTACTACGTCTCGTTCGACAACTACAAGGTCGGCGTCGACCAGGGCACCAGCCTGCTGACCGGTCTCGGCCTCGCCGACGCCGACGGCAAGAAGGTCGACGGCGCCTCGCCCAAGACCATCGAGGTCTTCGCCGGCAGCCCCGACGACAACAACGCCACCTTCTTCTTCAACGGCGCGATGGACACCCTCAAGCCCTACATCGAAGACGGCTCGCTGACGATCGGCTCCGGTCAGACCGAGTTCACGCAGGCCGCGACGCAGCAGTGGGACCCCGCCACCGCCAAGGCGCGCATGCAGAACCTGATCGCGTCGACCTACTCGAGCGGCACCAAGCTCGACGGCGTGCTCTCGCCCTACGACGGCATCTCGATCGGCATCATCTCGGCGCTCGAGGGCGCCGGCTACGCCAGTGACGCCCTGCCCGTCATCACCGGTCAGGACGCCGAGGCCGCCTCGGTCAAGTCGATCGTCGAGGGTCAGCAGTACTCGACCATCTACAAGGACACCCGTCAGCTCGCCGACCAGTCCGTGATCATGGCCGACGACCTCCTCACCGGCAAGACGCCCGAGACGAACGACGACAAGACGTACGACAACGGCGAGAAGGTCGTCCCGACCTTCCTCTTCCAGCCGACCATCGTCACCAAGGACAACTACAAAGAGGTCCTGATCGACAGCGGCTACTACACCGAGGCCGACCTCAAGTAGGTCCCTCCCCTGCGAGAACCGAGGAGGCGCCGGTCGCCGACCAGCGCCTCCTCGTTTCTCTGCTCCCCAGCGGCACCCACCCGACACACGGAAGAAGGAACACGTGGCGAACACGATCCTCGAGATGCGGGAGATCACCAAGACGTTCCCCGGCGTCAAGGCCCTGCAGGACGTCACGCTCGAGGTCGAGCGCGGCCAGGTCCACGCGATCTGCGGCGAGAACGGCGCCGGCAAGTCGACACTGATGAAGGTGCTCTCGGGCGTCTACCCGAGCGGCTCGTTCGACGGGCAGATCCTGCTCGACGGTCAGCCCGTCGACTTCAAGAACATCAACGACTCCGAGGCCGCCGGCGTCGTCATCATCCACCAAGAGCTCGCTCTCAGCCCCTTCCTGTCGATCGCCGAGAACATCTTCCTCGGCAACGAACAGTCCAAGGGCGGCTTCATCGACTGGAACAAGACCAACCTCGACGCCGCCGGCCTGCTGGCCCGCGTCGGCCTGCGCGACAACCCGATCACCAAGGTGGTCGACATCGGAGTCGGCAAGCAGCAGCTGGTCGAGATCGCGAAGGCGCTCTCGAAGCGCGTGAAGATCCTCATCCTCGACGAGCCGACCGCCGCCCTCAACGACGACGACTCGGCCCACCTGCTCGACCTGATCAAGAGCCTGCAGGGTCAGGGCATCACGTCGATCATCATCAGCCACAAGCTGAACGAGATCAAGGCGATCGCCGACAAGGTCACGATCATCCGTGACGGCAAGACGATCGAGACCCTCGACATGCATGCCGGCGAGGTGTCCGAGGACCGCATCATCAAGGGCATGGTCGGCCGCGACCTCGAGAGCCGGTACCCGGCCCACGAGTCCACGATCGGCGAGGAGTTGCTGCGCGTCGAGGACTGGACCGTCCACCACCCCCTGGACGCGACCCGCGAGATCATCCACCAGGCCAACCTCAGCGTGAAGGCCGGCGAGATCGTCGGTATCGCAGGCCTGATGGGCGCCGGTCGGACCGAACTCGCGATGAGCGTCTTCGGCAAGAGCTACGGCACCGGCATCTCGGGCACGGTCTACAAGCGCGGCGAGAAGGTCGACACCTCCACGGTCAGCAAGGCCATCGCCGCCGGCATCGCCTACGCCACCGAGGACCGCAAGAAGTACGGCCTCAACCTGATCGACGACATCACCCGCAACGTCTCGGGCTCGGCCCTCGGCAAGCTCGCGAACTGGGGCTTCGTCAACCAGTCCGAAGAGAGCACCGTCGCCGAACGGTTCCGCAAGAGCATGAACATCAAGGCGCCCACCGTGGCCGCCGTGACCGGAAAGCTCTCGGGCGGCAACCAGCAGAAGGTCGTGCTGTCGAAGTGGATGTACGCCGACCCCGACGTGCTCATCCTCGACGAGCCCACCCGCGGCATCGACGTCGGTGCCAAGTACGAGATCTACACGATCATCAACCAGCTCGCCGACGCGGGCAAGGGCGTCATCGTCATCTCGTCCGAGCTGCCCGAGCTGCTCGGCATCTGCGACCGCATCTACACCCTCTCGGAGGGGAGCGTCACGGCCGACGTGCCGATCGCCGAGGCGACCCCCGAATTCCTCCTGAAGTACATGACCCTCGAACGAGAGAGCCCCGTCAATGAGCGCGCCTAGCCCCACCCAGGCCACCGACCCGAAGCCCACGGGCGGGTCGCCCACCTCCCGTCAGCCGCAGTCCGGTTCGGGCGGCAACCCCATCACGGGTGCGGTCTCGTACCTCGGCGGGCAGTTGCGCCAGATCGGCCTGTTCATCGCGCTGATCGTGATCGTGCTGTTCTTCCAGATCACCACGAACGGCATCACGTTGGCGCCGATCAACGTGTCGAACCTGGTCGTCCAGAACAGCTACATCCTGATCCTCGCCATCGGCATGGTGATGGTCATCATCGCCGGCCACATCGACCTCTCGGTCGGGTCGATCGTCGCCTTCACCGGGGCGATGGCCGGCGTCATGATCACGCAGTGGGGCCTGCCCTGGCCGCTGGCCGTGGTGCTCTGCCTCGTGCTCGGCGCCCTGGTCGGAGCCTGGCAGGGCTTCTGGATCGCCTACTTCGGCATCCCGGCGTTCATCGTCACCCTGGCCGGCATGCTCGCCTTCCGTGGTGCCGCCCAGATCGCGCTGCAGAGCACGCAGATCTCGTCGTTCCCCCAGGGGTTCCGCAACATCGGCTCGGGCTTCCTGCCGGCGTTCGGCACGACCGGCTACGAGCCGCTCACGCTGATCCTCGGTGCCGTCGCCTCGATCGCCCTCATCGGCACCGGTCTGCGCGGACGCGCGACGCGTCGCAAGTACCAGCTCGAGGACGAGCCCTTCCTGTGGTTCGTGACGAAGCTCGTCTTCACCGTCGCACTCGTCATGTACGTCGGATTCCTGCTCGCGAGCTACTCGGGCACCCCGATCGTGCTGGTCATCCTCGCCGTGCTCGTCGTCGTCTACTCGACGGTGATGAAGAACTCGGTCTTCGGTCGCCACGTCTACGCGATCGGTGGCAACGTCCACGCCGCCGAGCTGTCGGGCGTCAAGACCAAGCGCGTCACGTTCCTGTTGTTCGTCAACATGGGCGTCATCGCGGCCCTGGCCGGCGTGGTCTTCACGAGCCAGCTGAACCTGGCCGCCTCCAGCGCCGGGACCGGCTTCGAGCTCGACGCCATCGCGGCCGTCTTCATCGGTGGCGCGGCCGTCACGGGTGGTATCGGCACGGTCACCGGCGCGATCATCGGTGGTCTGATCATCGGAATCCTGAACAACGGCCTGTCGATCCTCGGCGTCGGCACCGAGTACCAGTCCCTGATCAAGGGCCTCGTGCTGTTGGCCGCGGTCGCGTTCGACGTCTTCAACAAGCGTCGCGCCGCCTCGTCCGGCAAGTAGCGAGCCGCACCATACGGCGACGAGGCGCGGTTCCCGGTCACGGGAGCCGCGCCTCCTCGTCTCCCCGCCCCCGGCGGGCACCGACCAGACCGCAGGAGGCGCGGGCCGGCCGCGCAGGACACCGCCGTCCCGAAAACCGAACCGAACTAGGATCTCCTCGTGGCAACCCTCTTCGACGTCGCGGCCGCGGCCGGCGTCTCGCATCAGACCGTGTCACGAGTCGTCAACGGCGACCCCACCGTCCGTCCCGCCACCAAGGCCAAGGTCGACCTCGCCATCGACGAGCTCCACTACCGGCCGAGCCTCACCGCCCGGGCGCTGGCCAGTCGCAAGACGAAGTCGCTGGGCGTGATCAGCACAGGCTTCCCGTTCTACGGGCCGTCGAGCACCATGCACGGCTTCAACGGTGCCGCGCGACGTGCGGGCTACCAGGTGTCGATGGCCACGCTCGACGTGGACGACCGGCAGGGCATGCGGCAGGCGCTCGACTCCCTGGTCGGCCAGAACGTGGCGGCCATCGTGCTCATCGCCCCTGACGCCGAGGCCCTCGAGGTGCTGCGGCGCTCCGGGGTGTCGGTGCCGCTCGTCACCGCCGACAGCGAGGCCGAGGACGGGCACCACACCGTGTCGTTCGACCAGGCGGCCGGGGCCGAGGCCGCCGTCGAGCACCTGGTGTCCCTGGGTCACCACCGCATCGCGCACGTCGCCGGGCCGGACGGGTGGATGGACGGTCGCGATCGCGAACGGGGCTGGCGCGAGGCGTGCGAACGGCTCGGCGTCGACTCGACGGTGTTGCTGCGGGGCGACTGGACGCCGGGCTCCGGTCATCGGATCGGTCGTGAGCTCGTGGCCCGCGACGACGTGACGGCCGTGTTCTGCGGCAACGACCAGATGGCGCTCGGCGTCGTGCACGCGTACGTCGACGCGGGGTGCGTCGTGCCCCGCGACGTCAGCATCGTCGGCTTCGACGACATCCCCGAGGCCGAGCACTTCGTGCCGCCGTTGACGACCGTGCGGCAGGACTTCGAAGCACTGGGGCGGCGTCTCATGACCACCGTCGAGGCCGTGCTCGCGGGCGACGACGCGCCGGTCGCGGCGCTCGACCCCGAGCTCGTCGTCCGGCGCTCCACGGCGCGGCCCCCGCGCTGACCGGCCTCGATCCGGCCGTGCGAGATTGCACGGTCCTACTCGCTCATGTGAGAATGTGAGCGCTCACTTTCGCATCAGGACAAGGACGTTCCATGGCTGAGACCGCCATCCCCTCCGACTCGTCGCCCGCGGCCCCCGGCCCCGCCGACCCCTCGGCCGACACGTACGTCGTCGGCGTCGACTACGGCACGCTCAGCGGCCGGGCCGTCGTCGTCCGCGTGCGCGACGGTGCCGAACTGGCCAGCGCGACGTTCGAGTACCCGCACGCCGTCGTCGACCGCACGCTGCCCGGCACGGGTGAACGCCTGCCCGCCGACTGGGCGCTGCAGGTGCCGTCCGACTACGTCGACGTGCTGAAGAACGCGGTGCCCGAGGCCTTGCGGGCGTCGGGCGTCGAGGCGTCCGCCGTGATCGGCATCGGTACCGACTTCACGGCCTGCACCATGGTGCCCACCACCGCCGACGGCACCCCGCTGAACGAGCTCGACCGCTTCGCCGACCGCCCGCACGCGTTCGTCAAGCTCTGGCGCCACCACGCCGCGCAGGGCCAGGCCGACCGCATCAACGAGCTGGCCGCCGACCGCGGCGAGAGCTGGTTGCCGCGCTACGGCGGACTCATCTCGAGCGAGTGGGAGTTCGCCAAGGGCCTCCAGCTGCTCGAGGAGGACCCCGAGGTCTACGCCGCCACCGAGCACTGGGTCGAGGCCGCCGACTGGATCGTCTGGCAGCTCAGCGGTCGCTACGTGCGCAACGCCTGCACCGCCGGGTACAAGGGCATCTACCAGGACGGTCAGTACCCCAGCCGTGAGTTCCTCGCCGCGCTGAACCCCGACTTCGCCGACTTCGCCGAGACCAAGGTCGTCCACGAGATCGGTGCCCTGGGCGATGTCGCGGGCACGCTGACCGCCGAGGCCGCCGGCTGGACGGGCCTGCCCGAGGGCATCGCCGTGGCCGTCGGCAACGTCGACGCGCACGTGACGGCGCCGGCCGCCAAGGCCACGCAGCCCGGCCAGATGGTCGCCATCATGGGCACGAGCACCTGCCACGTCATGAACGCCTCCACGCTCGCCGAGGTGCCGGGCATGTGCGGCGTCGTCGACGGCGGCATCGTCGACGGGCTCTACGGCTACGAGGCCGGCCAGTCCGGCGTCGGCGACATCTTCGCCTGGTACGTGAAGAACCAGGTGCCGCAGTCCTCGGTCGACGCCGCCGCGGCGGCCGGCAAGAGCGTGCACCAGCACCTCACCGACCTCGCCTACGAGCAGCCCGTCGGGGCCCACGGCCTCGTGGCCCTCGACTGGCACAGCGGCAACCGCTCGGTGCTCGTCGACCACGAGCTGAGTGGCGTCATCGTCGGCCAGACGCTCAGCACCACGCCCGAAGAGGGCTACCGTGCCCTGCTCGAGGCCACGGCCTTCGGCACCCGTCGCATCGTGCAGGCCTTCGAAGAGTCCGGGGTGCCGGTCACCGAGTTCATCGCCGCCGGCGGTCTGCTCAAGAACGCGCACCTGATGCAGACCTACAGCGACGTGCTGCGCCTGCCGATCTCGACCATCACGAGCGAGCAGGGGCCGGCCCTCGGCTCGGCCATCCACGCCGCCGTCGCCGCGGGGGCCTACCCCGACATCCGGTCGGCGGCCGAGGCCATGGGCAGCGTCGAGCGGGCGACCTACGTGCCCGACGAGGCGAACGCCGACGCCTACGACGCCCTCTACGCCGAGTACCTCTTGTTGCACGACTGGTTCGGCCGTGGCGGTAACGACGTGATGCACCGCCTGCGCGCGATGCGTCGCGACGCGACCCGCGCCTCCTCGGGTTCCTCGGCGCCCGCCGAGAGCGCCCGCGGCACGGACGCCGTGGAGCAGGACGCCACCGCCTCCGCCGCGACCGACGCGCAGGTGACCGCATGACCGGCTGGATCGACCGCTCGACGCAGGCGGCCATCGACGCCACCCGAGAAGACGTCGCCACCCTGCACGCCGAGCTCGTCCGCTACGGGCTCGTCGTCTGGACGGGTGGCAACGTCTCGGGTCGTGTGCCCGGCACCGACCTCTTCGTCATCAAGCCGAGCGGCGTGCTCTACGACGACCTGACGGCCGAGAACCAGATCCTCTGCCGCCTCGACGGCACGGTGGTCGAGGGCACGCCGGGCAGCGACCGCAGCCCGTCGAGCGACACCGCGGCGCACGCCTACGTGTACCGCACCATGCCGCACGTCGGGGGAGTGGTGCACACCCACTCGACCTACGCGACGGCCTGGGCCGCCCGGGGCGAGGCCATCCCCTGCGTGATCACGGCGATGGCCGACGAGTTCGGCGGCGAGATCCCCGTCGGGCCGTTCGCCATCATCGGCGACGACTCGATCGGCCGCGGCATCGTCGCGACACTCACGGGTCACCGCAGCCGGGCCGTGCTGATGCAGAACCACGGCGTCTTCACCATCGGCAAGGACGCCCGCGACGCGGTCAAGGCCGCCGTCATGACCGAGGACGTCGCCCGGACCGTGCACGTCACGCGCCAGCTCGGCGAACCCATCCCCATCCCGGCAGAGAGCATCGACGCCCTCTTCGACCGGTACCAGAACGTCTACGGACAAGCACCCGCAGGAGAACTGAAGTGACGAACGACACCCTCGACCCGACCGCCTTCCTCGCCTCACGAGAGGTGTGGTTCCTCACCGGCAGCCAGGGCCTCTACGGCGAGGAGACGCTGAAGCAGGTCGCCGACCAGTCGCGTGCCATCGCCGACGAGCTGGCCGCGGCCTCTGACGTGCCCGTGCGTCTCGTCTGGAAGCCCGTGCTGACCGACGCCGACGCGATCCGCCGCACGATGCTCGAGGCCAACCTCGACGACTCGGTCATCGGCGTCACGGCCTGGATGCACACCTTCAGCCCGGCCAAGATGTGGATCGGTGGCCTCGACGCCCTTCGCAAGCCGCTGCTGCACCTGCACACACAGGCGAACGTGGCCCTGCCCTGGGCCGACATCGACTTCGACTTCATGAACCTCAACCAGGCCGCCCACGGCGACCGCGAGTTCGGCTACATGCAGACCCGCCTCGGCGTGCCGCGCAAGACGGTCGTCGGCCACGTCAGCGACCCGCGTGTGCAGCAGCAGGTGGGCACCTGGATGCGTGCCGCGGCGGGCGCCTCGGCGATGCGCTCGCTCAAGCTGGCGCGCTTCGGCGACAACATGCGCTTCGTCGGCGTGACCGAGGGCGACAAGACCGAGGCCGAACTGGCCTTCGGCGTGCAGGTCAACACCTGGGGCGTCAACGAGCTGGCCGAGGCGGTCGCTTCGGCGTCCGAGTCGGCGATCGACGAGCTCGTCGCCGTGTACGAGGCCGAGTACGACGTCGTACCCGCTCTGCGGGCGGGTGGCGAGCGTCACCAGTCGCTGCGCGACGGCGCCGCGATCGAGATCGGGCTGCGGTCGTTCCTCGAGGAGGGTGGCTTCAGCGCGTTCACGACGAACTTCGAGGACCTCGGCGCGCTGAAGCAGCTGCCCGGCCTCGCGGTGCAGCGGCTGATGGCCGAGGGCTACGGCTTCGGCGCCGAGGGCGACTGGAAGACCTCGGTGCTGGTGCGCGCGGCCAACGTGATGGGTGCCGGGCTGCCCGGTGGCGCCTCCTTGATGGAGGACTACACCTACCACCTCGTGCCCGGCGAGGAGAAGATCCTCGGTGCCCACATGCTCGAGGTCAGCCCGGCGCTGACGTCGGGACGCGCCTCGCTCGAGGTGCACGCGCTCGGCATCGGCGGCAAGGACGACCCGGTGCGACTGGTCTTCTCGGCCGACCCCGGCCCGGCCGTCGTCGTCGCCATGAGCGACGTGCGCGACCGGTTCCGCCTGACGGTCAACGTGGTCGACGTGGTCGACCCCGACGAAGACCTGCCGAACCTGCCCGTGGGGCGTGCGGTGTGGAAGCCCCGGCCGTCGTTCGCCGTGTCGGCCGAGGCCTGGCTGACCGCGGGCGCCGCGCACCACACCGTGATGTCGACCGCGGTCGGACTCGAGGCCTTCGAGGACCTCGCGCGCATCGTCGAGACCGAGCTGCTCGTGATCGACGAGGACACCCGCATCCGTGACTTCCGCCACGAGGTCGCCTGGAACGCCGCGTACCACCGCCTCGCCCGCGGCCTCTAGGCCTCGAGCGCCGCACGCGCGGCTCGCTCATCGAGTGGTCCCGGACCGTCCTCCGCCTCGGGGGACGGTCCGGGACCACTCGTCTGCGTCCCCGGGCATACGGCGACGCCCGTCGTTGTTCACCCCCGCATGAGCATTCCCCTCTCGATCCTCGACCTCGCCCCCGTCGCACCCGGACAGACCGTGCGCGAGAGCTTCGCGGCCTCCGTGGCCCTGGCACAGCAGGCCGAGGCGAGCGGGTACCGGCGGGTCTGGTACGCCGAGCACCACAACATGGCCTCCATCGCGTCGAGCGCGACGTCGGTGCTGATCGCCCACATCGCCAGCCAGACCTCGACCATCCGCCTCGGCTCGGGCGGGGTGATGCTGCCCAACCACTCACCGCTCGCCATCGCCGAGCAGTTCGGCACGCTCGAGACGCTGCACCCGGGCCGCATCGACCTCGGCCTCGGCCGCGCCCCGGGCAGCGACCAGGCCACGTTCCGCGCCATGCGCCGTGACCCGGCGTCGTCCGAGCGGTTCCCGCAGGACGTCGTCGAACTGCAGGCCTTCCTCGCGGGGGAGTCCCGTGTCGCCGGCGTCCAGGCCGTCCCCGGTGCCGGCACGAACGTGCCGCTGTACATCCTGGGGTCGTCGCTCTTCGGCGCGAAGCTAGCGGCCGCCCTCGGTCTGCCCTACGCCTTCGCCTCGCACTTCGCGCCCGGCGACCTGATCGACGCCGTGTCGGCCTACCGTCGCGAGTTCCAGCCCTCGGCCCAGCTCAGCGAGCCCTACGTGCTCGCCGCCGTCAACGCGATCGTCGCGGACGACGCCGACGACGCGGACACCCAGTTCGCCGCGGTCAAGCGTCAGCGCCTCATGATGCTGCTGCGCCAGAGCGGCCAGATCGACCCGACGCGCGAGTTCGGCGACGACGAGCTCGACCACCTGCTGCGCACGCCGGTCGGTCAGCACGTCCAGACCATGACGACCTACACCGCCGTCGGCACGCCCGGTGACGCCCGCGAGTACATGGAGCAGTTCGCCCGCACCGCTCAGGCCGACGAGCTCATGGTCGCGCACTCGGCCTCGTCGACGGAGGCGCGCCTCCGTTCCGTCGCGCTGCTCGCGGACGCGATGCAGCTGGCTCCCGCCGCCGCATAGCCCGCTGCGCCCCGCCTGCCGGACACCGCCGAGTGGACGAGACATCGAGAAATGCGACGGTGTCCTGTCCGCTCGGCGGTGTCTTCGTCAGAGCAGCCCGTGGCTACGGCGCGGTGAAGATGAAGACGAGCACGACGGCGACCGGCTGCAGGGCCGCGCCGCCGAGCAGCATCGCCCGGCGCAGCCACGGACGCGACGAGATGGCCGGCGACCCGAGCAGCGGGCTGAGCGGCATGAGCAGGCGGAACAGGCTCTGCTGCGGCAGGAACACCGCGACGAGGTAGGCGAAGAAGCCGGCGACGAACGCGACGACCTCGTGCCCGAGCCGGAGGGTCGACCGTCGGGTCATCCAGAACGTGAACGACGCGATGATGGCCAGCACGAGCACGATGCCACCGATGCCGAGCCAGCGTCCGGCCAGCAAGAACCACGGGGTCAGCGGCACGAAGACGGGACGGCCGACGTAGTCGACCCACCAGGCCATCTCGGTCTCGAGGTAGGCGTCCGACTGGCCGGTGACGACGTGGGCGACGACCGGCCAGGCCAGTCCGGCCGCGGCCATCGCGAGTCCCGCCACGACGATCGTGGTCAGCTCACGCCTCGGCAGCCGTCCGCCGACGACGAACTCGCGCAGCCCGGCCCGGGCCCGCCGGGCGGACGTGCGGGCGGCGAGGACCAGTGCCGGAGGCGCGGTGCCGATTCCGGTGATGCGTCGCGTCCCGTCGCCCTCGGTCGAGCGCGACCCCGCGACGGCCGACGCCGCGGCGGTCGGGCGTGCCTCGGGCCGCTCGCGCTCGGTGTGCCAGCGCACGATCAGGTGGATGCCGAGCGCCAACGCCAGGGCGAGCGCCCCGGGACGGACGAACGACGCGACGATGCCCGCCGCCGCCACGAGCGGGTAGTTGCGGCGCTGCATGGCGAGCAGGCCGCCGAACATCAGCAGCAGGAAGAGGCTCTCGGCGTAGCCGACCGACATGACGAAGGCCATCGGCCCGAAGCAGAACAGCAGCACCGCCCAGACGGCTCCGGTGTGGCCGACCTTCGTCACGAGCAGGCGGTAGAGGACGATCGCCGCGGCCGCACCGAACACGGTGGCGAGCAGGGGAGCGGCGACGGTGAAGTCCATGCCCGTCGCCACCATCACCAGGTGACAGAGATACGGGAAGACCGGCAGGAACGCCCACTCGTTCGGCAGCACCTCGCCGGTCGCGTCGGTCGGAAGGGTCGACGGGTAGCCGTGCAGTGCGATCGTGCGGTACCGGTCGGCGTCCCACGACGAGGTGAAGTCGAGGAAGCTGCGGTCGCTGCCGGGCGTGATGAAGGTCGCACCGGCCAGTTTGGCGATCTCGTACACGGCGAAGAGGACGCTGGTCGAGAACAGCCGGGACGCGAGGTAGACGACCAGCACACTGCGCCAGCTGCCCGACAACCGACCGGCGAGGTCGATCGAGAAAGCGGGTCGGCGCAGCCTCGTCGCCGACGGCGACGCGATCGTCTCGCGGCTCACCACCCCGCCCCGTGTCCGGTCATCTGGACGACGCTACCAAGAGTCGGCTGGGACGGGGCAAGATCGACCCGTGCCCCTTCCGTCCTTCGCCGCCCTCGGGATCGACGACGTGGCGGTCGCGGTCTACCGTCACGTCGTCGCCGGGGCCGGCGCCGAGGCCGGTGCCGAGGACGGGGGCCGGGCGGCGGCCGGGCCGACCGCGGCGGCCGTGGCCCGGGCCGTGCACCTCGACGAGGCGACGGCCCTGGCCGCCCTGGAGCGCCTCCGTTCGCTCGGTCTCGTCCAACGGACGGCGGGCGGCGAGGGCTACGGCGCCGTGGATCCTCGCGTGGCCGTCCCAGCGGTGGTGGCCGCGCGTGCCGACGAGCTCGTCGAGGTGCGGGCGGCCGTGCCCGAGCTGGGCGAGTTGTTCGACGAGGGGCGGCGCCCCCACGACGCCGATCAGCTGACCCGGGTCGTCGTCGGCCACGCGGCCGTGGGCGACTGGTACTCCCGGCTCGAGCATCGTGCGACCACCGACTTCGTGGCCTTCGACCGCCCGCCCTACGTGGTCGCGTCGAACGAGTCCACCCAGCGGGTCGCCCTCGGGCGCGGGGTGCGCTGGCGGGCCGTCTACACGGTCGCGAGCATCTCGGCCGACGGCAGCTGGCAGGGCGTGCACCGCCTCGGAGCCGACGGAGAGGAGGCTCGCATCACGCACGACCTGCCCGTCAAGTTGGCCGTAGCCGACCGCCGTGTCGCCCTCGTCTCGATCGGCCACGACCCCGAGCGGCCCGAGGCCCTCGTCACCGAGTCCGAACCGCTCGTCGCGGCGCTCTACGACCTCTTCGAGGCCCGGTGGCGCGGCGCCTCGCCCGTGCCCGGGACGCCCGGTGCAGGCCGCGCCGCGGTGGACTGGGCCTCGGTGGCCGCTCGGCTGGCGGCCGCGTCGCCGTCCGGCTCGGCACCGGTGCCCGGGGGCGCCGTGCCCTCCCGCGAGCAGGAGGCGCGACTCGCCACGCGCCCTCCCACCCCCGCCGAACGCGACCTGCTGGCCCTCGTGGCCGCCGGCGCGACCGACGACGTGATCGCGGGTCAACTCGGCATCTCGTCCCGCACCCTCCGGCGACGACTGCATGCGCTCTTCGACGAGCTCGGCGCGAGCAACCGCTTCCACGCCGGCGTCGAGGCCGCCCGTCGCGGCTGGGTCTGACTCGGTCGACGTCCAGGCGGCTCACGGCCCGCCCATCGAGTCACCGCGATAGCGTCCCCGACGTGACCCGCCCGCTCCGTCTCGAGTCGTCGTGCTGAGGCTCTCCCTGGTGTCCGCCGGCACCCTCGCCGCCGTGTACACGGTCGCCGGGGTGCTCGTGGTCCTGATGCTGCGTCGACCGCGTCGTGTTCGGACCTGGTGGCGCCGGGTCGTCGGGGCCGCCGCCCTGGGCGCCGGACTCGGCGCGCTCGTCACCTGGTGGCTCGGAGACGTCGAGGACGTGCTCGACGTCTCGCCCACCTGGGTCGACCGTCTCTGGGCCGGCGCTCTGCTCGTCGTCCTCGGTGCGGCCGTGGTCGCGCTGGTCCGCGGAGGCGCCCGACGACGCGTGCTCGCCACCTCGACCGTCGTCGTGATGGTTCTCGCCACGGGGCTCGCGATCGACCGCGACGGTGGGCTCTTCCCGACCGTGGGCTCGTTGATGGGCATCTCGGACGTCCCGGCGCTCGCCGTGCCGGCCGCAGAGACGGCCGCCGTCCGGGCCGGACGGACCGCGACCGCCGCCCTGCCCGACCTCGGTCGCACCTGGCGGGCGCCGGCCGCCCTGCCGTCGGCGGGGCGGCTCGGCAGCGTCGCCATCCCGGGCACGACATCAGGCTTCGACGCGCTGGTCTACCTGCCGCCCGCCGCCCTCGTGGCCGACCCGCCTCCCCTGCCCGTCGACATCGTCCTGTCGGGGCAGGGCCCCGGCGCGGCACCCGAGAACCTGGTCGACGCCGGGCGGATGGTCCAGACGCTCGACGCCCTCGCCCGGGCGCACCACGGCCTCGCCCCGGTCGTCGTCATGCCGGACCAGCTCGAGCGACCGACGAACAACCCGATGTGCGTCGACGGGCCGCTCGGCCACAGCGCGACCTACCTGACGGTCGACGTGCCGCGCTGGATCACGAGCCATCTCTCGGTGCAGGCCCCCGGCCGGGCGTGGGCGATCTCGGGCTTCTCGCAGGGTGGTACCTGCTCCCTGCAACTGGCGGCGGGCCGTCCCGAGCTCTTCTCCTCGTTCGTCGACGTCTCGGGGCAGGTCGGTCCCCGGCTCGACGGTGGGGCCCGGACGACCGTGGAGCACGGTTTCGGCGGCGACCGGGCGGCCTACGAGGCCGCCCAGCCGCTCGCCGTGCTGGCCGGTAAGGCGCCCTACGTCGGCAGTGCGGGTTTCTTCGCGGTCGGCGGGACGGATTCGCGTTACGGGCCCGTGATGCCGATCGTGTCGGCGGCCGCCCGCGCCGCAGGCATGGAGGTGACCCGCGAGGTCGTACCCGGCAGCGGCCATGACTGGTCGACGGCGTCCCGGGGGCTCGCGGCGGGGACCGACTGGCTCGCGGCGCGACTCGGGCTGACGGGGCCGTAGGGAGGCTTCGCGGGGGACCGTCCGCCGAAGGGGGGACGTCCTCGGTGCCCCACCCGCGCCTCCTCGTGTGAACTCTTTGGCCGATGCCGGTCACTGGCCGCTTTCGGCCATGACCCCCACTAGAGGGTCACTCGCATTCACAGGTAGTTCTTATGGATCGACCGCGGCCTGGGGCTGCGGCGCACCCCCCGACAGCACGCTCCGCACGGCGTGCATCGAAAGGCGATCCGTGATCACACCAACCGGCCGACGCAGGCCGACCGCCCCACCCCGCACCCGCCTCCGTGGCGGCTTCGCCACCCTGCTGGCCACCGGCGTCGTCGCCGCGGGCCTCGTCGTGGCACCGGCCACCGCCTCGTTCGCGGCGGACGGCCCGGCCGTCGTGGGTGACAGCCAGTTCGCTGACGGCAAGTACATCGTCACGCTGCGCGAGCCGGCGGCCGCGACCTACGAGGGCGGCCAGCCGGGCCTCGCCCGCACCGCCGTGCCCGAGGGCAGCGACCTGGACGCACGGAGCGCCCCCGTGCAGGACTACGCCGAGCACCTGCGGGGCGTGCAGCAGGACGTCGCCGCGGCGGCCGGCGCGACCGTCGAGGCGAGCTACGCCGTCACGACCAACGCCTTCGCGGCGGACCTCACGGCGGCCCAGGCCGCGAAGCTCGCGAGCGACCCCTCGGTCGCCGCCGTCTCGAAGAACGAGCTGCTCAAGCTGCAGGCGACGCCCTCGACGGAGTTCCTCGGCCTCGGCGACGCCGCCGGAAACGGCGGCGTCTGGGATGCCGTCGGTGGGCGTGAGAAAGCCGGCGACGGAGTCGTCGTCGGCATCATCGACTCGGGCATCGCCGCCGGCAACGCCTCGTTCGCCGGCGACCCGCTGGGGTCGGCGAGCGACAGCGAGCCGCACCTCGACGGCGACCGGACCGTCTTCGCCAAGGGCGACGGCGGCACCTTCACCGGCGTCTGCCAGACCGGCGTGCAGTTCGACGCGGGCGACTGCAACACCAAGCTGATCGGCGCACGCTACTTCGTCGACGGCTTCGGCGTCGGCAACATCGGCACCGAGGACCAGGGCGAGTACCTCTCGCCCCGTGACGGCAACGGACACGGCTCGCACACGGCGTCGACCGCGGCGGGCAACGCCGACGTCGAGGCCACCATCGGCGACCGCTCGTTCGGCACCGTCTCGGGCGTCGCCCCCGCCGCCAAGATCGCGGCCTACAAGGTCTGCTGGGACGGCCCCGACCGGGTGAGCACCGACGACGACGGGTGCGCCACGCTCGACCTGATCGCCGCCATCGAGGCCGCGGTCACCGACGGCGTCGACGTCATCAACTACTCCATCGGCGGGGGCGGGGCGACGAGCACCTTCTCGGCCACCGACCAGGCGTTCCTCGGCGCGGCCTCGGCCGGCGTCTTCGTGGCGGCCTCGGCCGGAAACGACGGCCCGACCGCGACGACCGCCGACAACGCGGCACCGTGGATCACCACGGTCGCGGCGTCGACCGTCCCCAGCTACAGCGCCACGGTGCAGACCGCCGACGGCACGAACTACCTCGGCGGCTCCATCACCGTGCCGACGGGCGAGGACGGCCTCTCGGGCGACTTCGTCTCGTCGACCGCGGTCGCGGCCGCCGGCGCCGACGCCACCGACGTGACGCTCTGCGCACCCGACACCCTCGACCCCGCCAAGGCCGCCGGCACGATCGTGCTCTGTGACCGCGGCGTCTACGACCGCACGGCCAAATCGGCCGAGGTCGAGCGTGCCGGCGGCATCGGCATGGTCCTCGTCAACCCGTCGAGCAGCTCGGTCGACCTCGACGAGCACGCCGTGCCCACCGTCCACCTGAACGCCGACGACTACGCCGCGATCCACGCGTACGCCGACACCGAGGGTGCGACCGTCACGTTGCTCGACGGCAACCCGGGTGCACTGCCCGAGCCCGCCACCCCCCAGATCGCGGGCTTCTCCTCGCGTGGCCCGGTGACGGCCGACGGCGGCAACCTGCTGAAGCCCGACATCTCGGCTCCCGGTGTGGCGATCCTCGCCGACGGAGCCAACGCGAAGGGCGAGCCCGGCACGTACGAGTTCCTCTCGGGCACGTCGATGTCGTCCCCGCACATCGCCGGCCTGGCCGCGCTCTACCTCTCGTCGAGCGTCCACCCGGACTGGACCCCCGACGAGGTCAAGTCGGCCATGATGACCACGGCCTACGACCTCGTCGGTGAGGACGGCGCTCCGAGCCAGGACGTCTTCGCCCAGGGCGCCGGCCACGTCGACCCGACCGCGTTCCTCGAACCCGGACTGCTCTACGAGAACGGCCCGGCCGACTGGCAGGCCTACGTCGACTCGATCGACACGGTCGAAGGGACCGACTCGTCGCTCAACCTGCCGTCGATCAGCGTCGGCTCGCTGGCCGGCACCGCCCAGGTCACCCGGACCGTCACCTCGACCGGGGCGGGCACCTACACGGTGGCTCCGATCGAGATGGCCGGCGTCACGGCGTCGGTCGAACCCTCGACGCTGACCTTCGGCGCCGCGGGGGAGGAACAGGACTACACGGTCACCTTCACCCGGACGACGGCCGCACTGGACCAGTTCGCCACCGGCTACCTCACCTGGACCGACGGGACCCACGACGTGCGCAGCCCGCTCGCCGTGCGGCCCGTACAGCTGCAGGCACCGGCCGAGGTGGCCGGTGAGGGCGCCACGGGCGAGGCGGCCTTCGACGTCACGGCCGGCGACGCTCTCGAGTTGCCGCTCGCCACCGAGGGCCTCGCCGCCGGACAGGTCACGACCGGTTCGGGCACGGCGGGCGCCGACGCCGCCGAGACACCGGTCACGATCGCCGAGGGCACCACCCACGCGCGCTTCGCCCTCGACAGTGCCGACGACACGGCCGACCTCGACCTGCTGCTCTACACGGCCGGGGCCGACGGCGCGCCGGACCAGCTCGCCGCCTCCTCGGCGACGGGTTCGGCGGACGAGCAGATCGACCTCGACGCCCCCGCTGCAGGTGAGTACGTGCTGCTGGTCGACTTCTACAGCGGTGCCGGGCAGCTCGACTACACGCTGACCTCGTACCTGCTCGACCCGGCGGCGGCCGTCGGCGGCCTCACGGTCGACCCGGCCACCCTCACGGCCGGACTGGGCGAGACCACGACCCTGACGGCGTCCTGGACCGGCCTGCCCTACGAGCAGACCTTCCTCGGTCGGGTCGTCTACGGCGACACCGGGCAGGTCACCTACCTGACGGTCGCCTCGGGTGCGGAGCCCGAGACGCCCACCCCCACCGAGCCGGACCCCGGTCCGGGACAGCCCGGCCACCCCGGCGGCTGGAACCTCGGCGGCATCCTGCAGTGGATCTGGAACGCCCTCGGCGACTTGTTCCACAGCTGGTTCCCCTGGCGCGGGTAGTGCGGGTAGCGCGGGGAGCGGGCACGGCCTGAGGGCCTGACCCACCTGGCGGCGGCCACCTTCCCCGGAAGGCGGCCGCCGCCTCCTGCCGTCCCGCCCGTCCCGTCGGCAACTCCGGGTCGCTGCTGCGGGGCGCGCGCGGTGGTGGGGTGGCGCGGTCCGTGACGGGGCAGGGGCCAGGAGTTGCCGTCGGGCCGGGTCGTCGCGTCGGCGCCGGTGTGCCCCGAAGCGGGTGGCCCGGGGGGACCGACGAGGTCGCCCGTTCCTCCTCCGGGTGATCTGTCCCCCGAATGGTGGACACTGTCAGGACCCCGGCCCTATTTTGGGTGTCACCCGAGACGTGACGATCCCCGTTCACCCGATCCCGGCGCCGTACCCGAATACGGCGCCGGGCGAGCAGGTCGAGGCGCGCGTCCGACCTACCCGAAAAAGGCACCACCATGCACTCGCACACCCTCGCGGGGTCTCCCCGTCGCGGGCGGAGGGCTCTGCGCCTGACCGCCGCGCTGCTCACCACTCTCGCGCTGGCCGGAACGGCCGTCCTGACGGGTGCCGCGGCCCCCGCCCGGGCCGCCGAGATCGACGGTGCCATCACGAACGTGACGGTCACCCCGACCACGCCGAAACAAGGCACCCAGCTCACCACGAGGATCGCGTGGCAGGTCCCGGACGAGACCACGGCCGGTGACACCTTCACGCTGTCCCTCAGCGAGCACCTGAAGAACCTGCCGACCGGCTTCGCACTGCGTGACCCCGCCACCGGCGCGGTCGTGGCCGACGCCACCGTCGTCGGGACCCGACCCTCCGTGGTCACGTTCACGATGACCGACTACGCCGAGGACCACCTCAACGTCAGCGGAGAGGCCTTCGTCACGTCGGACTTCGAAGGGAGCACCACGCCCTCCGGCGTCCCCACGCCCTTCACGTCGACCACGAACGACGGCCGCGAATTCACGACCGTGGTCACCCCGACCGGGGTGCCGCGTGGCCAGGACCAGCCCACCAAGTACGGCACCTACGCCGCCGCCGACCAGGGACGCGCCACGGCGGCTCGCTTCCTCACCTGGCACGTGCTCACCCCGCTGGGCGCGTTCGAGTCGGCCACGACCACGGACGCCGTCCCCGCCGGGCAGGCCTGGACCTACGACTGCGACACCCTGGTCTTCGACTCGATCCGTCTCAAGGCCGACGGCAGCTCCGCCGCACCGGTCGCCGTGAAGCCCACGTCGTTCACCTGCTCGCCCGCCGGCTTCACCGTGACCTGGGGCCCCCAGGTCGTCAACGTCCAAGATCGCGTCAGCATCGCCGTGAGCCTCCCGGCACCCACCGGGACCGCGACACCCGCGCAGACCTTCACCAACCTGGCGACCGTCTCGACCGTCGTCGGCGGCGTCGCCACGACCGGGTCGGTCAGCTCGTCCAAGACCCAGGCCTCCGCCGGCGGTGAGGGCCGCGGTGACGTTCCCGTCCCTGCCGTCACCATCACCAAGGGCGATGCCGCAGGCCACGCCGCCGACACCGCCGACACGGCCGTCGTCCTCGCGGACGGAACCGCCTCGCTGGCCTACCGCGTGACCAACACGGGTGCCGACCCGCTCGCCGACGTCACGGTCTCGGACGCGGTCCTCGCCAACGGCACGGTCACCGGGTTGAGCTGTGATTTCAGCACGCTGGGCGGACCCGCCACCGGTGTCAGCTGGGCCGGCCCCTTCGCGGTCGGAGCCTCGTTCGACTGCACCGCCGCTCTCACCGGCGTCGCGGCCGGTGACGCCGACCACCACGACGTCGGCACCGTGACGGCGCGCGGCATCGAGTCGGGTCAGGCCGTGACGGCCTCCGACGCCTGGTTCGCCCGCGTCGCTCCCGCAGCGGTCACGCCCGCGACACCGTCGTCCTCGCCGACGACTCCGGCCGCCGCCGTTCCCGCGGCGGGTCCCACGGCCCCGGCCGTGTCGACGCCCCGAGCCACCGCCGCCTCCACCGGTCTCGCCTTCACCGGAGCCGAGTTGGCCGGTCCGATGACGCTGGCCGCGCTGCTCACCCTGCTGGGTGCCGCGCTCGTCGTCGGCACCCGTCGCCGGGCGGCCCGCGCGGCCGTCACCGGTGGCGCCGACGCCACGCACCGCGGCGAGTAGCCGTTCGACACGGGGTGCCGGGTGCGGCGGACGTCCTGTCCGCCGCCCCGGCACCCCCCGTTCGTCCAACCTGCACATTCCTGAAACAGACGTGGACTAGGTTCGCTACTCGTGGAAGAACACAACGGACACACGATGCGCGTCGTCAGCTACAACCTGCGCGAGCACACGGCCAAGGGCGAGATCCGGGCGCTCGCCGAGGACAACGAAGCCGACGTGCTCTGCCTGCAAGAGGCCGACACGAAGGACATCCCCGACGAGTTCGGCGACTTCGCCCTCGCCGCCTCGACCCACAACAACCGTCTCGGGCTCGCGGCCTACTACCGCCGGTCACGATTCGAGCTGCTGGGCACCAACGTCTACGCGCTGAAGAAGTCCATGCACGACCGCGTGATGTCGCCGGCGCACGAGCGTCTGCTGGCCATGCACCTGGCCGACCGGCAGAGCGGACGCGACGTGCTGATCGGTTCGTTCCACGCCGCGCCCCTCACGGCCACGAACGGCCTGCGCAAGAAGCAGGTCGAGTCGGCCCATCGCCTGATGCGTGCACTGGCTCCGGGTGTGCCCATGTTGATGGTGGGCGACTTCAACTACCCGTGGTTCCACGGGGGGCTCCGTAAGCACATCGAACGAGACGGCTTCGTGCTCACCCGCAGCTCGACGCCGACCTACCTCGGCTACAAGTACGTCAAGGGCCACTTCGACTTCGCGACGAGCTACGACCTCAAGATCGAGGACGTCGTGACGCTCCCGGCCGGGGTCAGCGACCACCGGCCGATCCTGGTCCGCGCCCGGGGGCTCTGAGCCCGCGAGGCCCCGGAACGTGCCGGACGGGCCCGGTCACCGCTCGGTGGCCGGGCCCGTCGTCATGATGCCGGGAACCGCAGGAGGCGCGGTGCGGCCGACAGCCACACCGCGCCTCCTGGAGGTCGTCGCGCCTTCGGGCGCTCGTCGGGGTCAGGCGGCGAGGGCGAGCTCGCGCGTCTCGACCGACGAGGCCTGCACGATGGTGCGGCTGGGCTCGTGGCGCCAGCTGCGACCGGGGATGACCCAGCCGGCGGCACCGTCGACGACGACGGAGGCGCCGACGCGCACGGCAGCGGTGACGTCGTCGCGCCAGGCGCGGACGGCGAACTCGGTGCCGCGGTCGTCGACGACGACGAACTCGACGAGGCGGGCGGTGGTCAGGGTGGGCGCGGTCGTGACCGTGCCGGTGATGGTGATGATG
The DNA here is from genome assembly GCF_013248995.1 of Frigoribacterium sp. VKM Ac-2836. GTDB lineage: Bacteria > Actinomycetota > Actinomycetes > Actinomycetales > Microbacteriaceae > Frigoribacterium. Next base: position 190,264 of record NZ_JABRPK010000001.1, read on the forward strand.
TCGTTCATGATGCTCGATTTCGATGAGTGCTCTGTGCGGGGACAGAATTCGTGGGACGACCCGCCGGGTGGGCGGTCGTGGTCCGCCTGACGGCGGTGGTCGGGCCCGCGGTGACGGCGGCCGGAGAAGTAGGGCAACGACGATCGGTGGTCGTCGTGCGCATCCGGCGAGGTCGTCTTGCGTGGCTTTTCGGGCGGTGAACCGGTGTGGACTCGGTCGTCACCGCACGGGGACTCTGTGAGTAGAGAGGCCCAAGCGACTTATGACTGTAACACGCCCGGGGTACGCGCACCAGTGCTTTCTTGGAAGACGCGACGGGGTCGGGTGGTTGGCTCTACACATGACCACGATCCCCACCATCACCCTGAACAACGGAATCCAGATCCCCCAGCTCGGGTTCGGCGTCTACCAGGTCGACCCGGCCGAGACCAAGGACGCCACCCTGACGGCCTTCGAGGTCGGGTACCGCCACATCGACACCGCCGAGATGTACGGCAACGAGGCGGGCGTCGGCGAGGCGATCGCCGAGAGCGGCATCGACCGCAGCGACATCTTCGTCACCTCGAAGCTCAACAACGGCTTCCACAAGCGTGACGACGCGCTGAAGGCCTTCGACGGCACGCTCGACGCCCTCAAGCAGGACTACGTCGACCTCTTCCTCATCCACTGGCCGCTGCCCGGTATCGACGTCGACTACGTCGAGACCTGGAAGGCCCTGGAAGAGATCTACGCCAGCGGTCGTGCGAAGTCGATCGGCGTCTCGAACTTCCAGCAGCCGCACCTCGAGCGCATCCTCGACGAGGGCTCGGTCGTGCCGGTCGTCAACCAGATCGAGGTGCACCCGTACCTGACGCAGGACGCACTGCGCGAGTTCGGCGTCTCGAAGGGCATCCACACCGAGGCCTGGTCGCCCATCGCCCAGGGCGGCGTGCTGAAGGACGAGACCATCACCGAGATCGCCGAGCGCGTCGGCAAGTCGACCGCCCAGGTGACGCTGCGCTGGCACATCCAGCGCGGTGACATCGTCTTCCCGAAGTCGGTCACCCGCTCGCGCGTCGAAGAGAACTTCGACCTGTTCGACTTCGAGCTGACCGAGGCCGACGTGGCCGCGATCACCGCCCTGAACAAGGACGAGCGCACCGGCCCGAACCCCGACGAGTTCAACTACATCCCCAGCTGATCTCCTGATCGGCAGGGTGTCGCGCCGCGGTGCGACATCGAGGCGCCGAGGCCGGGCCCGCACGTCGCCACGACGCGCGGGCCCGGCCTCGGCACGTCGGGGCCACCGACGAGCGCCTAGTACGATCGACGTCTCCCCAGACCACAGCCGACCAGACCCGGAGGGCGTGACACGGTGCGACGGTTCGTCGGCGTCCTACGCCTGCTCGCGGCCGCCGTCGGCGTCGTCGCGCTGGTCGCCGACTTCGTGTACGTGCTCGGGTTCAGCACCTTCAGCTCGATCAACTACTTCAGCTACTTCACGCAGCAGAGCAACATGGCCAACGTCGTGGTGCTCGCGGTGGCGGGGGTGCTGGTACTGCGTGGTCGGGCGGAACCCGGGTGGTTCGCGGGGGTCCACGCCCTGGTCAGCACGTACGTCATCGTGTCGGGCATCGTGTTCGGCATCATCGTCGCCGAGTCGGCCGGCCACAACTACCGCATCGAGGTGCCCTGGTCGAGCCAGCTGCTGCACTTCGTGATCCCGACCTTCGTGCTCGTCGACTGGGTGTTCGGGCCCGATCGACCCCGGGTGCGCTGGCGCGTGGTGTCGATCGTGCTGGTCTTCCCGCTCGTCTGGGGCGTGTTCACGATCGTCCGCGGTGCCGACGTCGGCTGGTACCCGTACTTCTTCCTCGACCCGGCGCAGGTGACCTGGCCGGGCGAGTTCCTGCTGTACAACGGCATCGCGCTCGGCACGATCGTCGGCGTGCTCGTCGCACTCGTCGCGCTCAGCCACGTGCGGCCGCACGCGCGGGCCCGGCCGGGTGGGGGGCCGGCGTCACCGACGCGTGCCGCGCCTCCTTCGGTCGGAGGACCAGGAGGCGCGGGTCACGACGTCGGGTCGGGCGTCGGCCCGTCGGTGGGCGCGGGGGACCCTGCGGCCACGAGGTCGAGGTAGGGCGCCAGGCTGCGCATCGCCGCCGCCACCGCCGCGTCGTCGTCGAGGGCGCCGACCTCGGTCGCCGCGTCGCCACCGGTCAGGGCGACCAGCACGGGGGCTCCGGTGGCCGGCATCAGGTTCACGAAGAGTCGGTAGGGCGCGTCCTCGTCGAGCACGGCCCAGACCGTGGCCTGGGTGGACCAGAAGGCTTCGTCGAAGCGCAGCCAGAGCACCTCGCGGTCGCCGACGCCGAGCGCCTCGATGGCGTCGGCATGGGTGGACGGCAGCTCGGGCGAGAACTCGGGGACCCCGGTCTTCAGCACCCCGAGGGGGATCGTCGACACGGCACGGTCGACCGAGAGCGACTCGCCCGTGGCGAGCCGGAGCCCGACACCCCGGTCGCCGTACTGCACGCGGACGACGTTGCTGTCGCGCAGGACGTCGAGGCCGTCGAGCAGGCCCGAGACGAAGCCCGACAGACCACCGGTCACCAGGGTGGCACCGGTCGGCAGCAGGTCGAGCGCCGGATCGTCGCCGAGCGTCGCGACGGCCAGGTCGTCGGCCCCCGCTCCCCAGCGGGCCGGCAGCAGGTCGTCGAGCACGAGGGCGAGACGGTCGGCGTCCGAGACTCCGTCGGAGCCGGGCAGGGTCGAGACCTGGTCGGCCCCGGACCCGGCGAGGGCGTCGGCGACGCTCGTGCCGGTGTCTGCGTCACTCGTCGTGGCCCGAGCCGCAGCCCAGGAGGCGGCCTGGTCGAGACGGCCGGCGGCGTCGCCGAGCGAGTCGACCGTCCCGTCGGACGTCCGGACCTCGACGGTGTCGTCGAGCGGTCGCGTGCGGACCCGGGCGAGGGCGAGGGCAGCCTCGAGGGCCACCGCGTCGGGCCCGCCGAGCAGACCCACGCCGAGCTCGACCGGGTAGGGCCAGTCGTCGTCGTGCACGCTGTGCACCCGGCCGCCGACCCGGCCACGGGCCTCGACGACGACGACGTCGTAGCCACGGTCGGCCAAGGAGCGCGCCGCGGTGGCGCCCGCGATGCCCGCGCCGATCACGGCGATGCGTTCGTCCGCCCCGGCGACCTCGGCGACCTGCGCCGCGACGTCGAAGCCCGATTGGCGGGCTCCGTAGACGGTGCCGCCCAAAGCCCCGGCGACGGCCTCGCCGGCGAAGAAAAGGCGGTCGTCAAGGGGGGTGCCGAGCAGTCTGCGGTCGGCGTCGGACGTGCCGGGCGTGAGGTGGCTCGTCGCCCCGAGCGCGTAGGGGTCGTCGGTCCACGAGCTACGGCGGAAGGCCGCCGGGACGACGGTGGCCCCAGGGGTCGGAGTCGGAGTCGGAGACGGCGTGCCGGTGGCCGCCGGGGTCGGGCTGCCGGTGGGCGCGGGCGCCCCCGTCGTGCACGCGGACAGCACGAGGATCGCGGCCCCCGAGACCGAACCCGTCAAGAACGCTCGCCGACTCATGCCCATGGTCCGCCCATTGTCGCAGCCGCCGCGCGCGACCGCGCGCCGGACCGGTCCCCGTGGCCGCCGTCTCGAGGGGGAGGCGGTCCCGGGGGCTGCGCCGCGCCTCCCGGGGTGTCCGGGTTGCCGGTGCCGCGCCTCCGGATGGCGGCCTCAGATCTCGGGGGCCCCGAGTGTCGACGGCTCAGGCGTCGACGGTCTCGAGGAAGGTGCGGAGCAGGTCGCTGACCTGGTCGACAGGCAGCAGTGACGAGGCGTGGTCCTGGCCGACGAGCGAGTAGAAGACGGCGGCGGGCATGCGCCGGGCGGCCTCCTGCGACTCACGGTGACGGTCGACGTCACGCGTTCCGGCGAGCAGCAGCGTGGGGACCTCGACCGAGTCGAGCTGCGGGATCGTGAGACCACCCCCGGTCTCGGCCGCGGTGAAGAAGGCGGCCAGTGCCGCCGGATCGTCCTGCATGAAGGCCAGGCGGGTCTCGGGGTCGATCGGACGGCCGATGGTCTCGCCCCACCGGTCCACGAAGCGCGCCATGCCTCCCGTCGTCAGGGCGTCGTGCCAGTCGGGCGTGAAGGTGGCACCGATGTTGCCGTTCATCGGGGCCCAGCTGCCACCGATCGTGGTCAGCGTGCGGAGCCGGTCGGGCTCGTGCGCCGCGATCGACAATCCGATGCGGGCCCCGAACGAGTAACCGACGTAGTGCGCCGGTTCGAGCCCCGTCGCGTCGAGCACGGCCGCGACGTCACCGCGGTGCAGACGCATGTCGTAGGACGTGGACTCGTGGGGCTTCCCGCTCTTGCCGTGGCCGCGCATGTCGAGGGCCACCACCGTGAAGTCACGCTGCAGGTCGCGGAGGTACCCGAGGCCCCTCCAGGTGCCCCGCGACAGGCCCGAGCCGTGCACGAGCAGCAGGGGCGGACCGTCACCGTCGACCTCGTAGGCGATCTCGGTGCCGTCGACGGGGTTCGGGATGGTCGCACGCATCCGCCCAGTCTGGCAGCGCCGTGCAGCCGCGCGCGGGTTGTGGTCGTAGTGCTCGCCGATCCCGTGCCGCCGCGCCGCGCGCCCCGCCCGCACCGCGCCCCGCCCGCGCCGCGCGCCCCGCCCCGCGCCCCGCCCCGCACCGCGCCGCGCCGCGCCCCGCCCCGCCCCGCACCGCGACGGTCCAGGGGCTTCACGACCGACGTCGGCAACTCCTGCGTCGTGCCGCCGGCACCGCCTCCGAGCGGTGCCACGGGAGCGGGCCGCCCCCGTCCTCAGGAGTTGCCGTCGGGGGTGACGCCACGTCGGCACGTCCTCCTGCCGTCGACGGCCGCCCGCAGGGCCGGGGTCCGGTTCGCCCCAGGTGGGTCGTGGCGGGTCAGGCCCGGTCGACCGACCGACGATCGGAGCAAGCTGGGGGCATGGTCGAGGCATGGACGGCGGCGCAGATCCGCGAGGCGGAACGTCCACACCTCGAGGCCGGCGAAGCCCTGATGCAGCGTGCCGCCGACGGGCTCGCCGATGTCGTCCGCGACCTGCTCCGCGCCTCCTTCGGGTCACGGCAGGGCCGTGCGGCCCGGGTGCTGCTGCTGGCGGGCAGCGGCAACAACGGGGCAGACGCGCTCTACGCGGGCGAGTCGCTGGCGTGCGACCTCCTACCCCGTGGAGGCGCGGTGACCGTGGTGCCCGTGGGGAACCGCGTACACGGGGCGGCGCTCGCTGCGGCGCTGGCCGCCGGGGCCACTCTCGACGACACGGGGCTGTGGTGCGATCCCGGGACGGTGGCCGAGAGGATGCCTGGATACGACGTCGTCCTCGACGGACTGGTGGGAACGGGGTCGAGCGGCGTCGGGCTCCGCGGCGACGCACGCCGTGTGGTGCGGGCCGTGCTGCCGGCGGTCACGGGTCCGGCTGCGGCGTCGGCGGCGCGCCCGGGAGCATCGACGCCGATCGTGGTCGCCGTCGACGTTCCCAGCGGCATCGGAGTCGACGACGGGACCCTCCCCGATCCGCCGTCGGTGCTGCCGGCGGATGTGACGGTCACGTTCGGTGGGCACAAGGTCGGGCTGCTCACGGGACCGAGTTCGGGGCTGGCCGGACGCGTCGTGCTCGTCGACATCGGCCTCGGCCCCGAACTCGAGGGCATGACCCCCGCATTCTCCGGCCCCTGATCGCGTCACCGCCGGCCGCGCCGAACCTGGGCACGCCGGCGGTCGCCTGGCCGTCGTGCTTCCCGCGCCACCGTCTTGCGCCCGCATCGAGCCGTGCGGCGACGGCGGCAACTCCTGGCCGCTGCTGTCGACGGAACGGCCCTGACGAGGTCTGGCCTCGTCGTGTGCACCTGAAGCAGGAGTTCTCGACGGGCACTCTCGTCGGCGGTCAGGCACGCGACACCGGTTCGACGTCGTCTCGTCCCCAAGCCCCTCGTCCGCCGCCCCGTCCCCCGAGACGAGTGCCGAGCGCGGGGCGGTCACCGGGACTCGGACACGCTCGATGGCATGACCACCATCGCCGAACTCGTCACGTCCGCCGGAGGGTTGCTCCACAAACGCGACCTGGTCTCGCAGGGAGCCACCGACCGTCACCTCACCGTCGCGGTCCGGTCGCGGAGCGTCAGCAGGCCCCGCCGGGGGTGGTACTCGACGTGGCCGTCCCTTGACCCCCGCCATGTCGCGGTGGCCGTCGGCGGGCGGCTCACGGGCGCCTCCGCCTTGCACCTGCTCGGAGCATGGTCGTGGCGCCGCGCACCCGTCACGGTGTCGGTTCCCGTCACGGCGTCGCGCCTCCGGAGGCGACGACACGTCCGAGTCGTGTGGGACCCCGTCGAGCTGAGCAGCCGGGGTTCGACGTGGGCCGTCGACCCTCGAGATGCTCTGGCCCGTGCGGTCGTCGAGACGCACTCGCTCGAAGACGCGGTCATCCTCGTCGACTGGGCCAGAGACGCGGGCATCGTGCTGGACGACGAGGACGCGACCGAGGTCTTGTCCCGCAGGAGCGCCGACGCCGCCGGTCTCGTGGCCTGGAGCGACGGAGGCGCGGAGAGCATCCTCGAGAGCAGCGCCGGTACGAGACTTCGCCGCGCCGGGCACCACGTGGTTCGTCAGGTTCCCATCGCAGGGACCCTCAAGATCATCGACATGGTGGTCGACGGGGTCGTCGGCTTCGAGACCGACGGCCGAGCGCATCACGACAGGCGGTTCGACGAGGACCGGCTCAAGGACGCGGACATCGCCCGTGAGGGCCGTATCCCGTTTCGGGCGAGCTCGCTGATGGTGCGAGACAGGTGGACGTCGACGGCTGCGGCGATCGACGTCCTGATCCGAATCGCGGGCGGCCCGCGTCCGGTCGGCGGCGTCGCTCGTGCCTCCCTCCCGCGGCTGCTCGGGCCGCGAGGTCGCAGGAGGTGGCGGCTCGCGGTTCCTCGACGGCGCGCCGGTCACGCGATGTCGTCCGGGGTCACGTGAGGTGCCGACCCACGACGGAGAGTGGAGTCGTGATGGTCTCGAGCGACTTGCGAGCCGCGTCCACACCGAAGATCAGGGCGATGACACCGCCGACCAGCATGACGCCCGCGCCGAGGAAGTACCCGCCGGTCAAGGGGCCGCGGTCGCTGCCGTCGCCGATCAGGGCTCCGTAGAGACTGGGCGCGACGGCGCCGACGATCTGACCCAGGGCGAAGAAGTAGCCGATCACCTGGCTTCGTAGCTCGAGCGGGAAGATCTCGCTCACCGTCAGATAGGCCGACGACGCCCCGGCCGAGGCGAAGAAGAACGAGACGCTCCAGAACGCGGTCTGCGTCGCGGCGTTCAAGACATGCGCCTGGAAGAGGATCGCCGACACGGCCAGGACGGCAGCCGAGACGGCGTAGGTCAAGAAGATCATCTGCCGTCGACCCCAGCTGTCGAAAAGCGGGCCCAGCACGAGCGGCCCGAGCAGGTTGCCCACGGCGAAGATCAGGAAGAAGTACTGCGTGCTGCTGGGGCTCGTGCCGTAGAAGTTCTGCAGGACGAGCGCGTAGGTGAAGAAGATCGCGTTGTAGAGGAACGACTGCGTGATCATCATCGCGGCACCGACGAAGGTGCGCTTGGGGTAATCGCGCACCAGGGTGCGGATGATGGTCCCGAAGGCGATCCGACCCGCGGCGACGACCTCGATGGCCTGGTCGTCGGACACGGAGCTGAGGTGATCGGTGCCCTTGTCACGTTCGACTCGAGCTTCGATGTCGTCGACCGTGGCCTCGGCCTCCTGCTCGCGGCCGTGCGTCATGAGCCATCGTGGGCTCTCGGGGATGTGCCGTCGCAGGTAGATGATCGCGAGTCCGAGCACCGGGCCGATGAAGAACCCGATGCGCCAGCCGACGTTTTCGGCGAACAGGTCGGGGTTCAACAGGAAGATGTTGGCGGTCGCCCCCAGGGCCGCGCCGCCCCAGTACGTGCCGTTGATCGCGATGTCCACGCGACCGCGGTATCTGGACGGGATGAGCTCGTCGATCGCCGAGTTGATGGCGGCGTACTCGCCGCCGATCCCGGCCCCGGCGAAGAACCGGAACACGGCCAGGAACACGAAGTTCGGTGACAACCCGGCGATGGCGCTCGCCACGAGGTAGATCGCCAGGGTCAGGATGAACAGCTTCTTCCGGCCGAGGCTGTCGGCCATGCGTCCGAAGATCAAGGCACCGAAGACTTGGCCGACCAGGTAGATCGTCCCCAGCAGGCCGACCTCGGCCGCGGTCAGCCCGAGGTCCGCCTGGAACCCGGCCGACGCGACGATCTGGATCTCGAGCCCGTCGAGCACCCAGGAGAACCCGAGGCCCACGACGATCGACCAGTGGAACCTCGTCCACGGCAGGCGGTCCATCCGGGCCGGGACGAGACTGCGCGTCCCCCCGCCCGAGGCACCGTTGGGCGAGGTGGTGGGTGAACTGCTCATGGGTCGACCTCCCAGTGGTGCGCGACGAGGAATGCACAGACTGCAACTCTGCAGAATGTGCACGTGCACGGACGCTACTCGCGCCCGGCTGCCCTGTCCGCGTCGCACCCGACGTCGAGAAGGAGAGAGAACCGAGGGGGGCGCTCGTCGAGAACTCAGGAGATTCGAGGAGTAGCGGGCGGAGGAGACTCGAGTCCGGACGAGGCGCGCCGCCGGGGATCAGGAGTTGCCGCGTCTGCCGGTCTGCCCCGGGACCGCGGGCTCGGGGAGTCGCGGGATCGCTGAGACGGGAGGGTCAGGAGGCGCGGGTGCAGAGGACGCCGGCGTCACCACTCGAGGGGGGGGCGAAGGTCGACGGGGCGGCGACGGTCGGCGTCGTCAGGGTCTGCGGCTCCACCCTCCCGCCGGCCCTGCCGGCCCTGCCGGCCTGCCGCCCTCAGGGCCCGCCGGCCCGGGCGGCTTGCCCGCCGGACGACGATGGTCGCCGCCTCCTGAGGAGGCGGCGACCATCGGTGACTCGACCGTCACGGGCCGAGCTGCGATCGACTAGTGCGCGACGACCGGCTCGGCTCCCTCGACGACCGGCGGGCGTCGGACGAAGAACGACCCCACGACGGCGAAGACCGAGATGATCGCACCGACGAGGAACGCGGCGCGAACGCCTGCTCCGGTCGCGGCGACGCCGGCACCGGACTGGCTGGCGGCTGCGGTCGCGGCCAAGGTCATGACCGTGACGAACACGGCGGTGCCGGCGGCTCCGGCCAGCTGCTGGACCGTGCCGACGATGGCGCTGCCGTGCGAGTACAGGTTCGACGGCAGCGAACCCAGGCCCGAGGTGAACAGCGGGGTGAACATGAAGGCCAGCCCGATGCTGAGGGCGACGTGTGCACCGAGCACCATCGGGATCGGTGTGGACTCGGACACCGTCGACATGAACCAGAGCACGGCGCTCACGAGCGTGGTGCCGGGCACGAGCAGCACGGTCGGGCCGTACCTGTCGAACAGGCGGCCGACGACGGGCGACAACAGCCCCTGGACGAGACCGCCGGGCAGCAGCAGCAGCCCGGTGGCGAGCGGGTCGAGGCCGTGGACGTTCTGCAGGTAGATCGGCAGCACGATCAGGGTGCCGAAGAGGGCGATCATGCCGACGCCGAGCACCGAGGCCGAGATCGTGAAGGTGCGCGACGAGAACGTCCGGAGGTCGAGCAGGGCCCGGTCGCGGCGCTGCAAGGAGCGCTGACGCAGGACGAACGCGACGAGCGCGACGACACCGACGGCGAGCGGCACCCAGGCGGGCACGGCGGCCTCGGCCCCCTCGCCGATCGAGCTGAGGCCGAAGACGATCCCACCGAAGGCGAAAGCCGAGAGGATGACCGAGGTGACGTCGAGCGGAACCTTCTTCGGGGTGGTGACGTTCTTGACGCGGGCGGCACCGAGGGCGAGCGCGGCGAGGGCGATCGGCAGCACGAGGATGAACATGAAGCGCCACTCGAGCACGCTCAGGATGACGCCCGAGATGGTCGGTCCGATGGCCGGGGCGACCGAGATGACGATGGAGATGTTGCCCATGGTGCGGCCGCGCGTGGCCGGCGGCACGAGGGTGAGCACGGTGGTCATCAGCAGCGGCATCATGATGGCCGTGCCCGAGGCCTGCACGACCCGGCCGAGCAGCAGCACGCCGAAGCCGGGCGCGATCGCCGAGATGGCCGTGCCCAGGCTGAACAGACTCATCGCGGTGATGAACACGGGGCGGGTGTTGAACCGCTGCAGCAGGAAGCCCGTGATCGGGATGACCACGGCCATGGTGAGCATGAAGCCCGTGGTCAACCACTGACCGGCCGTGACCGTGATGTCGAGGTCACGCGTGAGGCTGGGCAGGGCGACGCCCATGATCGTCTCGTTGAGGATCACCACGAAGGCCGAGACGAGCAGCAGCCCGATGACGAGTTTGTTGCGGGCCTCGGTGCCGGTCTGGTCGCTGTCGACTCCGGCTGCCGGGGTGGTGCCGTCTCCGCTGTCGCGGGCTCGGCTGTCGCCGACGGTCGTCGGGGGAGAGGGATCGATGCTCAAATGGGGCTCCTCGGAGGTGACGGCGGGTGTGCCTGTGCGGCTGAACGTACGAGACGGTCCGGTTCTTCCCGATCCGTCACGAACGCGTCGCCGTCACCCCGAGGAGGCGCGGTGCGGGTCGGTCAGACGTCGCGTCGCTTGACGAGCGCGAGCGCCAGTCCGAAGAGCACCACGACCCACCCGATGAGCACCAACAGGGCACTCCACGGTTCGAGGACGAGCGCGCCGTCGGGACTCGGCAGCGCCATGGCCGACTGGCCGGAGACGACGTAGTCGTACAGCCGGGCGGCGGCGTTCGGCGGGATGATCTCGGCCAGCGTGTAGACCCAGGCGGCGTCGACGAACGCCGTGAAGATCTGCACGATGATCGGCAGCACGAAGACCAGGCCGACCGCGGCCGCGATGGCCCCGGCGCCGTTGCGGATGATGGCACCGAGCGAGAAGGCGATCATGCCGGTGAAGGCGATCGACGCGGCGGCGCCGATCACGCTGCGCCAGAGGGCACCGTCGCCGAAGTCGACCGTGATGTCGTTCGACGGGAGGATCGCGCTGTTGATCAGCAGGGTCAGGACGAGCGCGACCAGCGACACCACGAAGAGGGTCACCGCGATGACCACGAGCTTGGCGATCACCGCGGGCAGGCGCTTGGGCACCGTCGAGAAGGTCGATCGGATCATGCCGGTGCCGAACTCGCCGGTGATCACCAGGACGCCGAGGATCGACGCCACGAGCTGGCCGAAGACCACGCCGACCGAGACGGACTGCGCGACGATCTGCTGCTGTTGTTCGCTGCTGGCCTGACCGGCCTCGAACAGGCCCGCGCTGAACGCGAACAGCGCGCCGAAGCCGACGATGATGACGACCATGATCGACAGGCACCACCAGGTCGAACGCAGGGTCCGCAGCTTGATGACCTCGCTGCGCAGGACGCCTCCGAAGGTGAGCTTCGAGGTCGGACGCGCAGGGCGGTCGCCGTGACGGGTGGGGGTCGTGGCGGTCATCGGATCGCTCCCTGGGGGGTCTGCGCCTCGCCGGCGACGTGGCTGCCTCGCGCCGCGCCTCCTGCGTGGTATTCGACGGAGTCTTGCGTGAGGGTCATGTAGGCGTCCTCGAGGGAGCGGACGAGCGGGGTGAGTTCGTGCAGCACGACGCCGGACGAGGCGGCGAGATCGCCGACGCGCTCGGCGCTGATGCCCCGCAGCTCGACCACGCCGGGTTCGACGGCCGTGACGGCGACGTCGGGCCCCTGCAGCAGCGAGACGAGGTGGTCGGCGTGCGGGCTGCGGACGCGGACCGCGTCGCCAGAGGCCTGCGAGATGACGTCCGAGATGGGGGAGTCGGCGAGCACCTTGCCCCGACCGAGCACGATGAGGTGGTCGGCGGTCTGTGCCATCTCGCTCATCAGGTGCGACGAGAGGAACACGGTGCGGCCCTCGCCTGCGAGGAAACGGGCCAGGGTGCGCACCCAGACGACGCCCTCGGGGTCGAGGCCGTTGACCGGCTCGTCGAGGATGACGGTGGCGGGGTCGCCGAGCAGCGCGGCGGCGATGCCGAGACGCTGGCCCATGCCGAGCGAGAAACCGCCCACGCGTTTCTTCGCGACCGACTCGAGTCCGGTCAGCGCGATCACCTCGTCGACGCGCTTCTTGCCGATGCCGTGGGTGGCGCCCATGGCGAGCAGGTGGTCGTGGGCGCTGCGCCCGGTGTGCACGGCCTTGGCGTCCAGCAGGACACCGACCTCGTGCAGGGGCGCCGCGTGGTCGGCGAAACGTTTGCCGTTGACCGTGACGCTGCCGCTGGTGGGACGGTCGAGGCCCACGATCATGCGCATGGTGGTCGACTTGCCGGCGCCGTTCGGGCCGAGGAACCCGGTGACGAGACCGGGTCGGACCGTGAACGTCGCGTCGTCGAGCGCGCGCTTGTCTCCGTAGATCTTCGTGAGGTTCCGGGCTTCGATCATCGCGTGCGTCCTGTCGTCGGCATGCTGAGGGGTGTCCGCATCGATCCAGGCTAGGGGTGGGGGCTGTCGAGGGCATCCCCCGCTCGAACGAGACCGGCGGACGGCGGCGTGGTCCCCTCGACGGACACCCGAGGGCGGGGTCGACCGGTTAGGGTCGTCCCTCGTGATCGCCGACGCCTTGCTCGCCGCCCTGCCCGCCTCGACCGGCGGGGGGTTCGTCCTGTTCAACCCGGACGAGCTGCTGCCAGCCCTCGGTCCCTGGGCCCTCGCGGGCATCTCGCTGATGGTGTTCATCGAGTCGGGTGTGCTGTTCCCCTTCTTGCCCGGTGACTCGCTGCTCTTCACGGCCGGCGTGCTGCACGAGGCCCTCGGCCTGCAGGTCTGGGTGATCGCGCTCTGCGCCTTCGTCGCTGCGGTGCTCGGCGACCAGGTGGGCTACTTCCTGGGCAACCGCTTCGGCCGCCGCCTGTTCTCGGACGACGCGCGCATCCTCAAGACGGCCTACCTCGAGCGTGCCGAGGCGTTCTTCGCGAAGTACGGCGGCACGAGCCTGATCCTCGGTCGGTTCGTCCCGATCGTCCGCACCTACGTCCCGCTCGCCGCCGGGACCGCGGGCTACCGGTACCGCAAGTTCGTGCTCTTCAACGTGACGGGTGCCTTCCTCTGGGCCGTGGGCATGACCGTGCTCGGTTCGCTTCTCGGCGGCATCCCGTTCATCCGAGACCACATCGACGTGCTCGCGGTCGTGCTCGTTGTGCTGTCGGTCGTCCCGATCGCCCTGCACGCCCTGCTCGCCTGGCGCCGGTCGCGCCGCGAGGCCGCCCTCACCGAGCTCCGGACCGCCGACCTCGGCGACGACGCGGGCACCGGGCCCGACGCGGCCGGCCGCCCCGAGTGACCGGCACGCCGCTCGGCTCGGTCGACGACTGCGTCGCCCGAGCCCTCGCGGTCCACGCCCGGACGCAGGAGGCGCGACTCGGCTCCTCGCCGGGCGTCGCGACGGCCGCCGGCTCGGCCTCGGTTCCCGTCCGCACCCTGATCGGCGTCGCCGGCGAGCCCGGTGGCGGCAAGAGCACGGCCGCTGCAGCGCTCGTCGAGGGACTCGTCCGGGTCGGGGTGCGTGCCGTGGTCGTGCCGATGAACGGCTTCCACCTCGCCGGATCGTCCCTGGGACGACTCGGTCGCCTCGACCGGAAGGGAGCGATCGACACGTTCGACGCCGGCGGCTACCTGAGCCTGCTCCGGCGGTTGCGGTCGCGCTCGACGACGGTGTGGGCACCCGAGTACGTCCGCGGCGTCGAGGAGTCGATCGGCGGCGCGATCGAGGTCGACCCCTCGGTCGAGGTCGTGGTCAGCGAGGGGAACTACCTGCTGGCCGAGCTCGCACCGTGGCCCGACGTGCGCTCGGCGTTCGACGAGGTGTGGTTCGTCGACACCCCGGCCGGGCTGCGCCGTCGGTGGCTCGTCGCCCGGCACGTCCGGTTCGGCATGACTCCCGAGGCCGCTGCGGCCTGGGCCGCCGGCCCGGACGAGGCGAACGCCCGGCTCGTCCGGACCACCCGTGCCCGGGCCGACGTGGTCGTGGACGCCGGCCGCCTCTGGCCCGACGCCTGACCGCCCGCCCGCCCGCACCGAGCCTCCTCGACTCCCGCCTCCTCGACTCCCGCCTCCCCGCCTCCCGCCCGATCGCTGTGCAATTCGCGACAAAGACGCCGCGACGCGCCCGTGCCGCGCGGAAGCGATCGGCGTGTCCCGGCGGAGCTGTCGGGTTCGGCACGTCGACGGCGCCGGCAGTGGTCGGGAATTGCACGGGGTGAGCGGGGGCGCAGGGGCGGGAGGTGCGCGAGGCGCGGCTCGAGACCTGCCAACCGAGCCCAGGAGGCGCGGGTCGAGACCAGCGGACGCAGTCCGGGAGGCGCGGGTCGCGTTCACCGGCCGATCGACCGACCGACCGGCCCGCCGGCCGTGTCGGGGGTCCGCCGTAGGGTGGACGATCATGCGCCTGTTGTTGATCCGTCACGGTCAGACCCCCGACAACGTCGAGGGCAAGCTCGGCACCGTCGCCCCCGGCGTCGGGCTCACCGACCTCGGTCGACGGCAGGCCGAGGCCCTGCCTGCGGCGCTCGCCGACGAGACGATCGGTGCACTCGCGGTCAGCACGCTCGTGCGCACCCAGCTCACGGCGGCACCCCTGGCGACGGCCCGGGCGCTCACGCCGACGGTGCTCGACGGGCTGCGCGAGGTGAAGGCCGGCGACCTCGAAGACCGGAGCGACACCGAGGCGGTCGCGGCCTACGTCGGTCGTATCTTCGCCTGGGCCTCGGGCGACCTCGACGCCCGGGTGCCCGGCTCCGAGGACGGTCACGAGTTCTTCGCTCGATACGACGCCGCGTTGGCCGAACTCATCGCGGGGGGTGAGCGCGACGGCCATCGGACGGTCGCGGCCGTCAGCCACGGTGCGGCCATCCGCGCCTGGGTCGGATCCCGAGCGGTGAACGCCGACGACGCCTTCATCCGTCATCACCTGCTCGAGAACACGGGCGTGGTCACCCTCGAGGGCACCCTCGACCGCGGCTGGCGACTGGAGACCTGGCAGGGTCTGCCCGTCGGCGGTGCCGAGCTGCTCGACCTCGAGGCGCCCGACCCCACCGGTGAGTCCTACTGAGCCCCGACCCGGTGCCGCAGCCCGACCCGGCGCCGCAGCGCGACCCGGCGCCGCAGCGCGACGCGGCTAGGCGAGCAGGCGCTCCAGGGCCGGTCCGCTGAACTTGCCGTCGGGGTCGACCTCGTGCACGAGGGTCGCGAAGTCGGCCAGTCGCGGATACGCCGCCACGACCGCCGTGTGCGGCAGGGCGGACAGCTTGCCCCAGTGCGGGCGTGGGGTGAACGGGGCCAGGGCCTCCTCGACGCGGGGGATCAGGGCGGCCACCTCGGCCGGGTGCTTCTTCCAGGTGAAGGCGATGCCCAGGCTGTCCTGCGGCGTCGGGCTCAACCAGAGGGGGTCGCCGGCGACGGTGCGGGTCTCGCAGGTGTGCAGGTGGGGGCGCAGGTCGTCGCCGAGGCGTTGCACGGCCCGGAGGGCGGCGGGGCCGTCGTCGAGGGCCACGAAGTGCTCGCTCTGCAGCTCCGAGCCGACCGAGGGGGTGGCGTCGATGCGGAAGTGCGGCAGGCGGTCCGCCCATGACCCGACGCTGCCGTCCATCGGCGTCGACTTCGTCCCGGTGACCTCGGCGTGCTCGTCGACGGGAGCGGGGCGCGCACCCCAGAGGTCCCGGGGCATCGACACGTCGGCGAGACCGTCGGGCACGCGCGACTTGACGAGCACCTCGCGGATGCGATGGTCGAACTCGTGGAAGAAGCTCACGCTGTAGCCGGCGCCGAAGACGTCGAGCAGGTGGTCGTCGACGCTCGACCAGGGCAGGTCGACGTAGGTGTCCTGCCGCATGCGGAACCCGGGCTGCACGTCGAGGGTGACCCGGACGACGACGCCCAGGGCGCCCAGGGCGACGACGCTGCCGTCGAACCCCGGCTGTCCGCGACGCACGGTTCGCAGAGACCCGTCCGCGCCGACGATCTCGAGGGCCGAGACCGCACTCGACAGGCTGCCGAGGCCGAGGCCCGAGCCGTGGGTGCCCGTGGCGACGGCGCCGCCCACCGAGATGTGCGGCAGTGAGCCCATGTTGAGCAGGGCGAGCCCGTGTCGATCGAGGTGCTGCGCGACGAAGGCGTAGTTCGTGCCGGCGCCCACGGTGACGCTGAGGCCGTCCTCGGCGATGACCGGATCGGCGGGCAAGGCCGTGGTCGACACCAGCAGGCCACGGCCGTCGGCCACGTCGCTGAACGAATGTCGCGTGCCCAGTGCCCGGATGCGCGGAGCCCCCGCCACGAGCTCGCTCAGCTCGTCGACGGTGCTCGGTCGCACGACCCGCGTCGCTCCGTAGCTGAAGCTGTCCGCCCAGTTGCGCTCGTCGCGTCGGGGTGGCCGGAGGGTCTCGTGCGTCGTCGTCACCGGTCGAGTCTCGCACGGGCCCGCGACGCCCGCCTGCTCAGGCGACGATGCCTTCCTCGTCCTCGCGGACGGCGACCCGCTCGTTCGCGAGACGGGTGTTCCGGATGCTCCAGAGGTGCGTCAGGCCTGCGAGGGCGAGCCCGGCGGCGAGCCAGAGCGAGAGCGTCAGAGCGGCCCGACCCCAGCCCTGGCCGGGGAAGTAGACGATCGACTGGGTCGCGTGCAGCCAGGCCGAACCGTTCCAGAAGGCACCGATCGCCGCGAAGAACGGCGGCACGAGCTGCGACGAGAAGACACCGCCCGAGCTGGTGAAGTTCAGCATGACGAAGAGCATGGTCAGGGCGGGCGTCGTCCAGTGCCGCAGCAGGGGGTGCAGGCCGATGCCGATCACGACGACGGCGGTCACGTACAACCAGCTGACGAGGGCCACGCCCCACAGGCCGGTCGTGACGATGCCGTAGACGGGGCCGACGACGACGGTGCCGATCGCCGCGATCACTGCTGCCGTGGCGACACCGGCGAGGAGGCGCGAGCCGAGACCCAGCCGAGCGCTCGCCGCCGAGATGGCCGCGGCGCTCGCGTACGCGCCGACGCTGAGGGCGACGAGCAGGAAGAACAGCCCCTGACCGGTCGGGTCGCCCGGGCCGCTCGGGACCACGTCGTCGACCTTCAGGGGCAGGCCGAGTCGGTAGGCGACGGGCCCGAAGACCTTCTGCAGCACGCTCGCGGTCGTGTCCGACGCGGCGGACGAGACGTAGAGGGTCGCGTCGGCCGTGCCCACCTCGAACGCACCCGCGATCTCGCGGTCGGTGACGAGAGCCCGAGCCGCGTCGGCGTCGGCCACGGTCCGGACGTCGAGGGCGTCGGGATCGGCGTCGTTGAGCTGCTGGGCGAAGACCTCGCTCTGGGCGGAACCGCCCACCACCGCGACCGGCACGTGGTGCGGGGTCGGGTGGCCGAAGGCGCCGAGGTAGGCGAGGGCCATGCCGGTGGCGAGGAAGAGCGGGATGAGCACGTGCAGTGCGAGGGAGCGCCAGGCCGCGGCGTCGGGGCGTGGGCGCCGCGCGGCCACCGGCCGGGCGTGCTGGTGGCCGCGGTGGAGGCGCGGGTCGGGCCGGTCGTCGCCGCCAGGGAGTGCGTCGTCCCGGAACGGGTGCTGATCGGGATGCGCGCCGTCGTCGGGGCGGTGCAGGGTCAGGTCGGTGGTCGTCACGGGGCTCCTCGTGGTCGGGGGCGCCGTTGCCCATCAGGTCATACAGTTGCATTATGCAACACAAACCACGTCCTCGGTGTTCCCGCCTGCCCGCCGTTAGGCTGGCCCCGTGACGGACCAGCGGGGGCAGCGAGGCATCGACACGGTCTACTCGGAACTCGAGACCGTGTCGCGGCGGGCCGTGGCCCGTGCCCGGCACAAGAGCGCTCCGTTGTCGTTCGTCGAGCACTCCCTCGTCACCTTCATCGCCTCGAACCCCGGTTGCCGCGCCACCGACATCGCGGCGGACTTCGGCCTCAACCGCTCGACCGTCTCGCGCCAGCTCGGCGGGCTCGTCGAGCTGGGCCTGGTCGAGTCCGGCGAGGGGGTCATGGCCGACGGGCGACGGGGCCAGGCCCTCACGCTGACCGCCCGTGGCCACGACCTGCTCGCCCGCTCGGTCGACGCCAACCGATCCGCTCTGGCCGATCGGCTCGAGGGGTGGACGGCGGGCGAGGTCGACGCCCTCGCCGCGGCGTTGCACCGCCTGAACTCGGCTTTCGTCGACTGACCTTCGAGGCGGTCCCGGGGGTGCCCCTCGTCGGCGGCCCGCGGCCCGGCCCGAGGTGATCAGGCGACACCCGTCGTCGTGGGCGACGCAGGCGGCCAGCCGTGCCTCCTCGCCATTCGGGGTACAGATCCTGTGACGGATGTGACTGAAGTCACGTCGTGCATCCTGGTGTGAACCCCTGACTGGGGACAAGCCGATCACGAGAAACCTTGAGGTGCGGGTTTACCCTTCCCGGTTCCGCCCGTAGGCTGATCGGGTCCCCCACCCCCGACGACCGTCGATCCGACGCGTCCTGAGGGCTCGGGACCGACCACAGATAGGTGCTCCTCCGTGACTTCGCCCGTGACCCCGCCCCGCCGTCAGGGCGTCGCCGCCGCCGTCTCGACGGTGCTGCTCACCCTCACGCTGGTCGTGTCGGGCACGATGCTGGGCGCCGCACCCGCGCAGGCCGCCTCGTACCCGTCGTGGGACGACGTCCAGGCCGCCCGGTCGAGCGAGTCGGCCAAGGCCGCCGAGGTCGGCCGCATCCAGGGGTTGCTCGACCAGCTCGCGAGCGACGCGTCCTCCGCCCAGGCCGAGGCCGAGCGTCTCGGTGCCGAGTTCGAGAAGGCCCAGGCCGACGCCGACGCCGGCGCCGCCAAGCTCGCCGAACTGCAGTCGCAGGCCGACGAGAAGGCCGCGGTGGCCGACGCGAGCGAGCAGCGCGCCGGTCAGGTCTCGGCCCAACTCGCCCGCACGGGTGGTGGCAACGTCTCGTCGCAGCTCGTGGGCGACACCGAGCAGGCCGACGACCTGTTGTACCGGCTGGGTGCGATGAGCAAGCTCACCGAACAGACCGACGGCATCCGTCAGCAGGCCGTGAACGACCGCAACGTCGCGCAGTCGCTGTCCGACCAGGCCAAGGTCGCCTCGGACGCTCTCGTCACGTTGCAGGGGGCCGCCCAGGTCTCGATGGACGAGGCGCAGGCCGCCTCCGACGCCGCCGCGGCTGCCGTCACCGCCCAGCAAGAGAACGAGTCGCGCCTCCAGGGCCAGCTCGCCGTGCTGCAAGATCAGAGCCTCCAGACCGAGGCCGACTACGCCACCGGCGTCGAGGTCGCACGTCAGGCCGAAGAGGCCCGCAAGGCCGCGGCGGCCGCCGAGGCCGCCCGTCAGGCCGAGGCCCTGCGTCAGCAGCGTGCGGCTGCGGCCGCGGCTGCCGCCGCTCGACCCGCGACGCCCGCCGCACCCGCGCCGGCCCCTGCGACCGGTGGCGGTTCGTCCGGCGGCGGCGGTGGCGGCTCGACCGGCTCGGGCTGGGTGCGTCCCAGCGCCGGCTACATGTCGAGCGGCTACGGCATGCGCGTCAACCCGGTGACCGGTGTCTACCGCATGCACGACGGCATCGACCTGGCCCCCGGCTGCAACAGCCCCATCTACGCCGCGACCTCGGGCACCGTGACCTTCGCGGGTCAGGCGAGCGGTTACGGCAACTACGTCCAGGTGAGCCACGGCGGTGGCGTCTCGACCGCGTACGGCCACATCGTCAACGGTGGCATCAAGGTGTCGCGGGGGCAGAGCGTCGTGGCGGGCCAGTTGATCGCGCTCGTCGGGTCGACCGGCAACTCGACCGGCTGCCACCTGCACTTCGAGACCCGCGTGGGTGGCGCCTCGACCAACCCCGTGCCGTTCATGGCCGCGCGAGGCGTGCGACTCTAGGCACCCGGCGAGGGGGCAGAATCGTCTGGTGACGAACACCGCTCCCTCCACCCTGCCCCCGCTGCACCTCGAACGCGTCGCCTTCGACGATCCTCGTGCCGTCGCCCTCCGTGACGCCATGGACGCCGAGATGACCGTCCGCTACCACCGTGACGTGGTCGAGCCCGTCGCCGTCGTCGAGGCGCGGAACGCCGCGCTCACCGTGCACCCGTCGAACGTGCTGGCCACCGTCCTGGTGGTCGCCGACGACGGTGTCGACGGTGGGACGGCCGTGGGCCATGCCCTCGTCCAGAGCCGCGACGGCGAATGGGAGGTCAAGCGTGTGATCGTCGCGGACGGTCAGCGTGGTCGAGGCATCGGCCGTCTGTTGATGGCCGAACTCGAGACGATCGCCCGCGAGGGTGGTGCACGTCGGCTCATCCTGCAGACGGGCGACCGCCAGCCCGACGCCGTCGCGCTCTACGAGAAGATCGGGTTCACGCGCATCCCGACCTACGAGCCCTACGTCACGACCATCCCGCAGTCCATCTGCTTCGAGAAGCCGGTCGTCTGACGGCCGCAGGCCGACGCCCGTCGAGGAGGCGCGGGTCGCCACGACGACGGAGGCGCGCCCCGGTCACGTGACCGGGGCGCGCCTCCTGCGCTCTCGGGGCGGGCGTGTCCGTGCGAGCCGGGCGTCCGCGGTCGCCCCTCGTCGACGGACCCGCCCGCCCACGGATCAGAGGCCGGCCGTCGAGCGGATCCAGCTCGCGCTCTGCGAGAGCACGGCGTAGTTCGAGCCGGCCCGGGTGTTTGCGCCGGGGTCGGCCTCGTCACCGGTCGAGCAGACGGCCACGATCTGGCCGGCCACGATCAGGGGGCCACCTGAGTCACCGTGGTTCGCCGCGCCGGTGGTGCCGTTCAGGTGCTGGGCGACCCCGCCGTAGGCGTCGGTGCTGCGGCCGGTGAGGCCGACCGTCGCCTGGTAGAGGCCGTCGGACTGCACCGAGTTCGCGCGCAGGCCGTAGCCCATGATCGTGCCGCTGCCCGACGAGGTCGCCTGGAACCCGAGGTTTAGCGACGGGTAGCTGCCGAGCGCTTTCGACTGGCCGAGATGCACGAGCGCGATGTCTCCCGACGGGGCCGCGGCGACGCGGTCGACCGCGATCGCGGTGCCCGGGTTCGTCGTGCTGTTCGAGTGGTAGACCTGCATCGAGGTGACGCCGTCGATGCAGTGGCGGGCCGTCAACACCCAGCTGGCGTTGATCTGCTCACCGGTGCAGGCGTAGCTCGCGGTGCCCCCGGTCTGGAAGACCAGCTGCACGGCCCAGGGCGTCGTGGGTGCCTTCTGGCCGCCGACGATGTCCGTGGACCGGATGGTGTCGTCGGGGCCGGCGGCGATGGCCGAGGTCGAGACCCCGAGCGATCCGACGGCGAGGGCCGCGGCGGTCAGGGCTGCGGCGACGAACTTCTTCATGTGGTTCCCCTTGGTTCGTGTGGTGCGTGTCGGGTGGTGCTGGCCGGGCGGTCCGGTGATCGCCCGACCCGGGGGCCGGGCACGTGCCGCCCGGGTCGAGCCTCCGCCTGGCCCTCGTTCGGGGGCAAGTCGGCACTGTGGCCGACTTGACGCCGAACGTTGCACGTGACGACCGAGGCGCCGCTCGCCGCGCGTGCGGGCGGGCAGGTAGCGTGTGCGGGTGATCACGCGACGAGACGCCGCCCTGCGGCTGGACATCCCGCTCGAGATGGCGAAGCGCCACGGCCTCCCGCCGAAGATGACGGTCGACGAGCTGGTCGCGATCGAACGGACGCCGCCGGCCTGGCTCGTGCAGTCCCGCGCCAACCGAACCGGCAAGCCGGTCTGGGTCGAACTCGAATGCGTCGTCTGCGGGTACCACGAGGCGGCCCGCCCCAAGAAGTGGTGGCCCGAGTACACCTACCTCAGCTGCGACGACCACGGTGCGGACGAGCTGCCCGAGCCCGAGCCGGGCGTGGTCCGGGCCGAGGTCGACGGCGTCGGCACCCGGTTCGTCGCCATCGTCGACGTCGCCCCCTGACTCTCGGCACGGGCCCCGGTCGCGACGTGGGCGGCTCCGCGTCGGCAGGTCCGGTGACCGATCAGGAGGCGCGGCGCCGGTCGGTCAGACCGTGTACTGCACCGAGACGGGCGGCTCGAGCCCGGCGAGCAGGTGCACGTACGCCTGTCGGGCGTCCTCGACGAGCAATTGACGTTGGATGTGCTGGTCGTGCCAGTCGACGAGGTCCTCGGGCGTGACGTCGTCGACGTCGTCGGCCACGAGGTAGCTGAACGCGTAGGCGCTCCCGCCCTCGTCGAGGGTGCGACGGTAGCCGAGGGTCTGGTGGCTCGTGGCGTCGACGAAGACCTCCCAGCCGGGGTCGCTCGGGTCCGGCAGGGTGACGTCGACCACGGGGTGAGCGGCCCCGACGGCGGGGGAGGCCAGCCTCGTCCCGAGGGTGGCCGAGCTCGTGGTGGTGGCCGCCGGGCCGGCCGTCGCGAGACCCGCGGCAAGGGTGTCTCCCGTCCCGGGCGAGTTCGGATCGGCAGCGGGTGTCGGCGGATGCGAGGCCCGGGCCACCGACGCCGCGTCGGCCAGAGACGACTCGGGTGAACTCGTGTCGATGCCCCGCACGACGTCGTGGTCGACCCGGGTGACGGCTCGTCCGATGGCGCCCTCGAAGAGCTGCAATCGTCGGGCCGTCGCGCGCAACCAGCTCTCGAGGGCGTCGCGTTCGGCGGCGGTGAAGGGCTCGGGGTCGAAGGAGTGCACGGCGAAGGAGGCCGCCTCGACCGACCATTCCCAGTCGAGCACGATGCGGAGCAGAGCCGACCGGCGTGGCATCAGCGCGAGCGTCCCGCGCCGCAGACCGGGTGTGAAGTGCAACTCGGGCTCGTCGAGGAGGTGCCGCACCCGGGCGGCCGCCCCGGTCGAGGTGGTCGGCACGAGGAAGGCCACCCGGACCTCGCGCCAGGGTGCTGCCCGGACCGGAGGGGCGTCCTCGTCGCGGAGGATCGTCAGGCTGCGCGGCATCTCGGGAGGCAGGGATGCGGGGGCGTCTGCGGGGTCGACGGGGTCTGGGTCGTTCGAAGCCATGGCCCGAGCATGGTGGCACGACTCGATGCGAGCGGGCTGGACGGGGCATCGCCCCGGGCCGGCGGGTTCGTCCCGCCGGTCACGGGCCTGACCGGATCGCTCGGCGGGCCCGACCGGTCGTCAGAACGACAGCTGGTCGACGGACGTGAGCGGAACCCAGCCCTCGCGGATGCCGTCCGGCGGTTCGATCGTGGGCACCGGTCGCAGGGTGTCGGCCTCGGCGAGTTGGGCGAGGTCGAAGCCGGTCAGCGTCGCGATGTCGCGGACGGGCACCTGGTAGGTGCGGTACGGGCCGAGGGGCGGCGGATCGCCCTGCTCGTGCGCCCGGGCGAACGCCGCCTCGAGGTCGACGCCGTCGAGCTCGGGGGACTGGTCGAGCAGATACGCCGCCGTGCGCAGCGAGCCGCCGTCGGACGTCGTCCACGCGACGATCTTGAAGAACCGCCGCGGAAGACGGATTCCGCGGTAGGGCGCGTCGTCGTCGAGCAGCACGGGGGCCGTGAAGACCGTCAGCCTCTGCCGATGCGTGGAGGCGTAGCGCAGCACCTGGTCTTCGAGACCCAGCCAGAGCTCTTTCGACTGGTTGAACTCGGCCGCCTGCGGGGCGGCGTTGGTGAAGCAGAACGTGTCGACGTTCGCCGCCGCGGCCACCGCCCGGTCGCCCCAGACCGGGTCGCGACGACGCACGAGGTGCCCTCGGTCGAGGTCGTTCGACGCGTAGACCTCGGGCCCGGTCTGCTCGTCCTCTGGCACGCGATCGTCGAGATGCCAGTCGTCACCTCGGCCCAGGTCGAGAAGCGACGAGCCGTCGACGTTGACCGCCGTCAGGGCGGCCAACCGCCGGGCGGGGTCGAGCAGCACGGTGAAATGGACGTAGGGCAACTCGCGCACGGTGGTGTGAACCGCCGGCAGGGGCAGGTCGACCGTGAGGAACGTCGGATCGTACCCCGCCCGGTCGAGGTCGGCGGCGGTCGCGGTGGTGGGGTCGTCTGCGGTGCTCATGGGCGCCTCCGGCGGGTCGTCGTGCTCGTGGGCCCATCATGCCCACGACGCCCGACATCGGGTCCGGACGGCGCCCCCGCCCCACCCGAGGAGTCAGTCCGCCAGGATCGCGTAGAGCGCTCGCCGGGTCTCGTCGAGCTTGGCGGTGGCGGCGGCCCGCTGGGCCTCGCTGCCGTCGTGGTGGAACTGCTTGACGACGCCCATCAGCTTCATCAGGCTGGTCTGGAACTCGCGGTCGGTGTCGCTCGCGTCGTCGGCCGTGGCGGCCCAGGCCTTCTCGATCTCGTCGGCCTGCTCGGCGACGTAGGCACGGCCCGCCTCGGTCAGCGTGAAGACGCTCGTGGTGGCGGATTCGTCGGACGAGATCAGCTCTTCGTCGACGAGCTGCTGCAGCGTCGGGTAGACCGAGCCGGGGCTGGGCTTCCAGGCACCGTCGGTCCGCTCGGCGATCGCCTTGATCAGGCCGTAGCCGTTCGACGGGGCGTCGGACAGCAGCGAGAGGATGGCGAGCCGCACGTCACCGCGTCGGGCTCGGCCGCGTCCACCGCGGCCCGGACCGAAGCCGCCGGGGCCGAAACCCGGGCCGCCGGGGCCGAAACCGGGGCCGAAGCCACCGAAGCCGGGGCCAGGGCGGAAGCCTCGGCCGAACGGGCGGCCGAAGCGACCGTGACCCTCGCCACGGCCGAAGAGGTCGCGTCGGGAGTCGGTGGAGTCGTGGTGCTGGCGACGGGGGTCGCCGTGGTTCTCGGGGGTGAAGTCGGTACCCATGGGGTACTCCTTTCGGGTCAGGAAGATACAGGATCGAGACGTTCTGTCGCGATGCGTCAAAGATATGTCGCTGACTATCTTCTGTCAACGCTGCAAAAAGAATCGGGCAAAAAAAAGGAGGCGCATCCCGGCTGGGATGCGCCTCCTTCGGTCTGCCGGTCAGCTCGCGGGCTGCACGCCGAACGCCGACGCGAGCTTCTCGATCTTCTGGGCCCTGCCCAGGCGGGGCAGGTCGCTGCCGTCGCGGATGACGCGGCCACGACTCTCGAAGTCGGCGAGGAAGTCCTGGGCCCAGGCGACGTCCGACGGCGTGGGGCTGATGACCTCGTTGATGACGGGCAGCTGCTCGACGTCGAGGCAGAGCTTGCCGGTCAGGCCGAGGGCGACGGCGACGCCCGACTGCTCGCGCAGGACGGGGTGACTGCTGCCCACCGTCGGACCGTCGATCGGGCCGGGCAGCCCGCCGATGCGGCTGGCCACGACGAGCCGCGAGCGGGGGTAGGCCATGGCCAGGTCGTCGGCGCTCGTGCCGGTGTCGCGGCGATAGTCGCCGCTGCCGAACGCCAGACGGAAGGCCCCTCGGGCCTTGGCGATGGCCGGGCTCTCTTCGATGCCGAGGGCCGACTCGACGAGCGCGAGCACCGGCACCGCGCCTCCCAGTCGGTCGAAGGTCTCGGTGACGTGCTCGGGCGCCTCGGTCTTGGCGAGCATGACGCCGTGCAGTCCGGGCAGGCCCATCAGGGCGTCGACGTCGTCGGACCAGAAGTCGGTCGAGCGGTCGTTGATGCGCACCCAGGCTTCTCCGCCGCCCGTGAGCCAGGCGACGACGTCGTCGCGCGCGGCGGGCTTCCGGGCCGGGTCGACCGCGTCCTCGATGTCGAGGACGATCTGGTCGGCACGCGACGCCTGCGCGGAGTCGAAGCGATCGGGCGCGGTGCCCGGGACGAGCAGCCACGACCGGGCGATGTCGGGTTTCGGGCGCGTCCGGCCTGCCGTCGAGGCCCGGCGGGTCGTCGCCGTGGGGTCGGCCGCGGCGGCGTCGGGCGCGGTCGGGTCGGAGGGGGTCTGGCTGGTGTCGGTCATGACGTCGTCGTCCTTCGTCGCTCGGCGGTCCCGTCCACGCTACCGGCTCGCCCGGGCCCACGAGTCCCTCGGATGAGGGCGGGGGCTCCCGGCCTGCGGTGCCGTTCGGGCGTAACGTTCAGGAGGATCACAGATCCAGGGACCGACCCCACCGACAGGAGTGAGCCATGACCGACGCGAACGATCCGCGGCGCGACCGCCCCGACCACGAGGGACGCGATCCCCAGCACGGCGACGACACGAACGACGCCCCGCGGTCCGACGAGACCGGTGAGACCGGCGAGCGGACCGAGGTGCCCTACGGCTCCGAGGTGCCGACCCAGCAGCCCCCCGCCGTCGACTTCGGCGGCGACGCCCCGACGCAGCAGCAGCCCGCCGTCGACTTCGGTTCGGACGCCCCGACGCACCAGGGCCCGATCGCCGACGCTGAGGACCGCCCGGTCGTGGCCGAGACCCACGTGACGTCCGCCCCGTCCGACGAGGAGGCGCTGCCCGAGTCCGTGCCCGCCGAGTACGTCCCCGGCGACACGGCATCCGAACGAGCCGCCGATGCCGATGCGTCGACCGACGCCGACCGTCGCGACACCGAGGTCCTCTCCGAGTCCGACCGCGACGCGGCCTCGGCCGGCCGTCCCACCGAGGCCGTCCCCATGGTCGCGCCGACCGAGCCCGCCCAGCGGGCCTGGTCCGCCTCGACCGACGGCACCCGACGTCCCCTGCACGACGACGAGGCCCTGCGCGCGGCCGAGGCCGCTCGCGCCGGCGACCCCGCCACCGGTGACCGGGGTGACGACACGGCCACCGCGGCGTCCGCGACCGCGGCGACCGGCGCCTCCTCGTCCTCGCACGACGGGTGGGTCGACGACCGCTCGGACGCCGAACGCGACGCCGCCGACCGTGCGGCGGCCGACCGTCAGCCGTCCTTCGGCCGGGACACCCCCACCGCCGTCGCCCCCACCGCGGCAGCAGCAGCAGGAGGCGCGGCTGCGGGGTCCGCCGCCGGTCGCGACACCGGCTCCCACGCCTACCCCCTGATCAAGGACTCGGGCATCGACCACGTGTCGGTGCGCCGCGAGCTGCTGGCCCAGCAGAAAGAGGAGTTCGGGGGCATCCGTTTCGGTGCCGGCCTGCTCGGCTGGTTCGCCGCGACGGGGTTCGGTCTCGTCATGATCACGATCTTCGGCGGCGTCCTCGCGGCCTGGGGCGGGGTCGCATCGGGTTCCACGGCCATGGACGACCTGCGCGGCTTCACGACCGACAACGCCGACGTCCTCGCGCTGACCTCGGGCATCGTGGTGCTCGCGATCATCTTCTTCGGGTACCTCATCGGCGGCTACACGGCGTCGCGCATCGCCCGCTTCAGCGGCTTCAAGCAGGGGCTCGCGACCTGGCTCTGGGGTCTCGTCATCACCATCGTCCTGGCGATCGTCGTGGGCGTCGTCGGCACGCAGACGGGTGACTCGTCGTCACCGAATCCGTTCGTGCCCTCGATGGGCGACCTGCAGTCGTCGTCCGTGGCCGGGCTGATCGGCCTCGGGCTCGTGGTCGTGTTGAGCTTCGGCGGGGCCGTCCTCGGCGGCCTGTTGGGCCAGCGCTACCACCGCAAGGTCGACCGCTTCTTCTCCGAAGAGGAATGACCGCCGAGAGGGGGCGTCCCGGCCCGGACGCCCCCTCTCGTCCTCGTCCCATCCGACGCCGCCCGGGCGTCGAACACCGATCAACCCCACCGGGCAGCACAGACAAGGACCACTCATGCGCACACCCCTCCGTTCTCCGCTCGGCCGAGGCGTCCTCGGCGCCGTCGCGACCGGAGCCCTCGTGTTCTCGCTCGCGGCCTGCGCCTCGACCTCGGACTCCGAGAGCAACAACACGGCTCCCACCCACCCCGTGAACCAGACCCGCGAACCGGGCCCGGGCGAGAGCCTCCTGCCCGAGGCGACGATCCCGGACCTGTCGAACGGTGTCGACACCCAGGTCGCCGTCGACGCCTCCTTCGTCGACGCCCTCACCAGCCTCGGCCTGACCCCGGGTGTGGTCGGCACCGCGACCTTCACCGACGGCACGTTCTCGTTCCCGATCACCGGCGGCAACGTCGACTACTTCGGTCCCGACAGCGAGATCCGTCCCTACGTGCAGGGAGAGATCGACCACGAGGGTTCCGGCCTGTCGCTGACCGCGGGTGACACCGTCGTCGAGCTGAGCGACTTCCGCATCGACCCGGGTGAGTCGAAGCTCTACGGCACCGTGACGGCGAACGGCCAGGTCGTGGCCGAGGACGCGTACCTGTTCACCCTTTGGGGCGGCACCCTCAAGCCCCTCGAGATCGTCGACGGCAACGCCGTGCTCGAGGGCACCACGGTGCACGTCAGCCCCGACGCGGCCGAGCTGCTGAACGAGACGTTCGGGACGGACGCCGTCCAGGACGAGATGCTCGTCGGCGTCGCGAAGATCACCGCCGCCACGGAGTAGTACCCGCCCACCCGGCCATCGCCGGGCTGACACCGTCTGCGCGACCTGATCCGGTACCTACCGGATCACGCCCGAACCCCGTTTCGAGTCATGCGCCCACTTTCTTGCGGGTTCATGGTTCGAGACGGGGTTCTTCGTGCGACGACGGGTTTCATAACGCCGACACCTTGATTTCGGGTTGCCGAAACATTGCTAGGGTCGAGGCATGAGCTCGACCGACAGCCGCCGCGCCGACGCCTCGCGTCCCCGCGACGGCAGCCCTCCGCCGCTCACGCATGTCCGCCCCCGGGGCACCTTGCTCGGCCCGGCGTTCGTCGCCGCGATCGCGTACGTCGACCCGGGCAACGTCGCCGCGAACCTCACCGCGGGCGCCTCGTACCAGTACACGCTGCTCTGGGTGCTCGTGCTGGCCAACGCCATCGCCGTGCTGGTGCAGTACCTGTCGGCGAAGCTCGGCATCGTCACGGGGCGGTCGCTGCCCGAGGTCATGGGCACGCGCCTCCGTCGTCGGCCCGTCCGGCTGGCGTACTGGGGGCAGGCCGAGCTGGTGGCCGCGGCGACCGACGTCGCCGAGATCATCGGCGGTGCCCTCGCCCTGCAGTTGCTGTTCGGCGTACCGCTCGTCCTGGGTGGGCTGATCACCGGGCTCGTCTCGCTCGGGCTGCTGATGCTGACCCGGTACCGCGGCGGTCGGGTCTTCCAGACCGTGGTGATCGCCCTGCTCGCCGTCCTCACCCTCGGCTTCTGCGCGGGCCTGCTCTTCGCACCGCCCTCGGCCGGCGGCATGCTCGCCGGTCTCGTGCCCCGCTTCGAGGACAGCACGGCCGTACTGCTCGCCGCCTCGATGCTCGGTGCGACGGTCATGCCGCACGCGGTCTATCTGCACTCCGCGCTCACCCGCGACCACCACGGCGCCGTCGCCGAGGGGGCGGACCGAGCGCGCGTGCTCACGGCGACCAGATGGGACGTCGTCCTGGCGTTGCTCGTCGCCGGCGGCGTGAACATCGCCATGCTGGTGCTCGCGGCCTCGACCCTCACCGGCCAGGACGGCACCGACACGATCCCCGGGGCCCAGCAGGCCATCGCCGCGGCGCTCGGGCCGGTGATCGGCGTTCTGTTCGCCGTCGGCCTGCTCGCGTCGGGACTCGCGTCGACGTCGATCGGGGCGATGGCGGGGGCCGAGATCATGAAGGGACTGCTCCACGTGCAGGTGCCGCTCATGGTGCGGCGGGTGGTGACGCTGATCCCGGCCCTCGTGTTGCTCGCGACGGGCATCAGCCCGACCTGGTTGCTCGTCCTCAGCCAGGTGGTCCTGAGCTTCGGGATCGCCTTCGCCCTCGTCCCGCTCGTCGTCGCGACGAGTGACCGGGCGCTGATGGGCACGGGCGTCAACGCGGTCGCGACGCGAGTCGCCGGCTGGGCGGCCGTGGTGGTCGTCGTCGCACTCAACCTCGTGTTGATCGGGTTGACCGTCTCCGGGCTCTGAGGGCGCGTGGTCGGCCCGACCCGCGTCTGCTGATCGATCAGCGGGGCGTGACGTCCGTGGTGGGTTCGATGTGCGGGCCGTCATCGGGGTCCTCGCCGGCTGCGGCCTTCTCGGCCTGACGGCGGTCGAACGCCGCCTGCATCGACTCGGCGTGATCGGTCTTGGCCCTCGCGAGGGCCTCGTCGTCACCGCGCATGGCCGCCACGGTCGACCGAAGGCGGGCTCCGACGGCCTCGGCGACGTTCGCCGGGCTGGGGCTGAAGTCGTCGCTCTCGTCGCCGTCGCCCGCGTCGACGTAGTGGTGCAGCTCGTCGCCCTCGTCGTGGCGGATCGGCTGCTGGGCGTGCTCGACGCAGAGCTTGGCGACCTCTTCGGCGTGGGCGTGCATGACCGAGTGGGCGGCGCCGGGCATCTCCCACAGGCGGGACGAGGGCAGCAGCTCGCCGACGCGGCGCACCCACTCCCGCGGGGCGACGGCGTCGTGCTCGCCGCGGATGACCAGGGTGTCGGCGGTGATGTGCGGCAGGTGCTGCTCGATCGGGTACGTCATCATCTTGGGAAGGATGCGCGAGAACCAGCGCACGCCGCAGAGGACATAGGCGCTCAGGGCCAAGAACTTGACGCGACCGGGCTCGTGCCATGCCGCGCGGGCGAATCGCACGGCCTGCGCCACCACGTGGCGGTGGGCCGGGTCGATCACGGGCCCGATGAGCACGACCGTCGACAGGTCGGGCCGTCGCGCGGCGAGGTCCACGACGATCTGCGTGCCCATCGAGTGCCCGACGACGACGGGGTCGACGAGCGCGAGCTCGGCGATCGCCGCACCGACCAGGTCGGCGTACTCGCGGATGGTGAGAGCGTGCCCCGGGTGCGGCACTCCGGCGAAACCCGGCAGGTCGAGGGCGTGGACCGGACCGAACTCGTTGAGGTTCGGCGCGAGCCGCTCGAAGTAGTCGGACGAGACGCCGATGCCCGGCACGAGCACGAACGGCCGCTCGCCGGTGTCGCCGATCGTGTTGATCCGGACGGAGAGATCGCCCCGCTCGACGCGGCGGACGGTCACGTTCGTGTCGACGCCGCCCGACCGGGAGGAGTCGCGTGCGGCCGCGCGGCGGGCGGAACCGCCATGGCGACGTCGAGGGGTCATCGGATCAGTGTGCCACGGTGGACTCGGGGCCAGCGCGGTGGCGTCACGCCCACGACGGGCCCCGGCGGGCCGGCGGATCGGCGGCCGGACGGGCCTGGTCCGTGCCTCGCGATCAGACGGAGGCCACGACGCCGTCGAGCGCGCGCAGGTTGCGCCGCAGGATCAGTGACAGGGCGAGCCCCGAGGCCGGGCCGGCGGCCCGCATCCACCAGGCCGCAGGGCGCCAGACGACGTGGATGTCGAGCGTGACGCGATCGTCGTCGTGACGGTGCACCCGGTAGCTCTCCCACCCGCGCTGGGGGTGGCCGACCAGGGCGGCGTGGCCGAAGCCGATCTCGGTGTCGGTGCGGACGACGGTGAACACCCGGCACGCGACGGCCGGGTGCAGGGGGCCGAGGGTGACGCCCCAGACGCTCGTCGCGCCGACGGTCACCCGCTCGGGCACGTCGAGCGGCACGAAGCCCGAGCCGTGATGAACGTGCCAGCGCAGCACAGCGTCACCCGCGGCGTCGAAGGCGTCCCGGCCGTGGCCGATCACCCGGCTGCGGGCCGTGACGTGGAACCCGGAGGGTGGTGGGCCGTCGAGGGTCGGCTCACCGTCGAAGCCGTACCCGTCGCCGAAGCGGGCGCGGGGCGGATGTGACGTCATGGGTCGACCCTGTCACGTCGTGGCACCCCGGCAGAGCATGATCGGACGGTGACCGACCCGACGGCCTCGAAGCCGACTCCTCTCCCGACCCCGCCCACGGCGTACCTGATCCTGCACGGGTGGCAGAACCACCGTCCCGAGGGCCACTGGCAGCGCTGGCTCACGGACGAGCTCGGGGCCCGCGGGCACGTGGTGCACTACCCGCAGCTGCCCGAGGCCGACGAGCCCACCCCCGCCGCCTGGGAGGCCGCGGTGCGACACGAGCTCGACGCCCTCCCCGGGGACCTGCCGCTGACGGTCCTGTGCCACAGCCTCGCGTGCGTGCTCTGGCTGAGGTTGCAAGCCGGCGACGCGCCTCCGCGGGCCGACCGGGTCGCGCTCGTCGCGCCTCCGTCGCCCGAGCTGCTCGCCGGGCAGCCGATCCACGCGTTCGTGGCCGGCGACCTGTTCGACGGGCGTCGGCTGTCGCCCGGCGGGTCCGCCGAGGCGGTCGTCGTCGCCGGGGACGACGACGAGTGGCTGCCGCTCGGCCCGGTCGACACCTGGGAGGCGCGGGTCGACGCCCCGGTCGTCGTCCTGCCCCGAGGCGGTCACCTCACCCCCGACTCGGGCTACGGCGAGTGGCCGGCCGTGCTGGCCTGGGCGCTCGGGGTGCCCGCGGCGGAGGCGTTCGGCTGATCCCGGCCCCCGGCCCCCGGCCCCCGGTCCACCGGCCCGGGGGCGAGCCGGCGCGTGGCGCCTACGCGTCCGGTGCGAGGAAGGCGGCGGCGGCGCGAGACAGGAACGCCGGGTCGTCGGCGCCGCAGAGTTCGCGAGCCGAGTGCATGCCGAGCAGCGGGATGCCGACGTCGATCGTGCGGATGCCCAGGCGCGTCGCCGTGATCGGCCCGATGGTCGAGCCGCAGGGCACCGAGTTGTTCGAGACGAACTCCTGGAACGGCACGCCGGCCTGCTCGCAGGCCCGCGACCACTCGGCCGCTCCGAGCCCGTCGGTGGCGTAGCGCTGGTTGGCGTTGATCTTGAGCAGCGGCCCGCGGTTCACGACCGGCTGGTTGACCGGGTCGTGCCGCTCGGGGTAGTTCGGGTGCACGGCGTGTCCGGCGTCCGCGCTGAGGCACCACGAACCGGCCAGGGCCCGGCGGTGCTCGGTGCTCGTGGCGCCGAGACCGGCCGAGACCCGCGCGAGCACGTCCTCGAGCAGCGGACCCGCGGCACCCGACGGCGTGGCCGAGCCGACCTCTTCGTGGTCGAACGCCGCGAACACGGCGACGTGGTCGAGCTCGACGCCCGAGGTCGCGGTCTCGATCAGCGCGACGAGACCCGCGTGGGTCGACGAGAGGTTGTCCATGCGTCCGGCGGCGAAGAGTTCGCCGCGCAGTCCGAGGACCGCAGGAGGCGCGGTGTCGGCCACCATCACGTCGTAACCGGTCACGTCGGCTCCGGTCAGCCCCGCCAACCCGGCGAGGTGGCCGAGGACGTCGGCCTCGTCGAGCGGCCCCGCCCCGATCACGGGGTTCAGGTGGCGCTGGGGGTCGAGCTTGAGGCCGTCGGCGTTCACGCCACGGTCGAGGTGGACGGCGAGCTGCGGGAAGCGCAGCAGCGGCCCGGTGCGCACGAGGTGCGTCTCGCCGCTGCGGGTGACCAGTCGACCGGCGAACTCGAGGTCGCGGTCGAGCCACGAGTTGAACAACGGGCCGCCGTAGACCTCGACGCCGGCCTGCAGCCAGCCGCGGGTGCCGGTCGTCGGCTTGGGCTTCAGCTTGAAGCCGGGGGAGTCGGTGTGCGCTCCGACGACCCGGAACGGCGTCGTGGCCGTCGCCGTGGCCGGTTCGATCCACGCGATGACCGCCCCGTCGCGCACGACGTAGCGGCGGCCCGGGCCCGCGGGCCACTCGGCGGTCTCGTCGAGGGCCGTGAACCCGGCGTCGTCGAGCCGACGGGCGGCCTCGGCCGCGGCGTGGAAGGACGAGGGCGAGGCCTCGATGAAGCGGGCGAAGTCGTCGAGGTGGGGGCGCGTGTCAGTCATCCCCACCAGCATGCACCACCCGAGGGCGGGCCCGACTTCCGCCGAGATGTCACGACGTGCCGCTCAGCTTCGAACGTGAGCGGCACGTCGTGACATCTCGACGCGCACAGCAGCTCAGCGGCCGCCGCTGCCGCCCCGGTTCGCGCCGATGTCGCCACGGTGGGCGTTCGCCTCGGGGTCGGCCGAGTGCCTGTCTTCGTCGTCGAGGGTCAGGGCGGCGTCCTGCTCGCCCGAGACGCCCCCGGGGCTCACGGCGACGTACCCGTCCTCGCCCGAGTGGCTGCCGCCGAGCGGTTGCGTGACGTCGCCGTCGGGCGTCGCCTCGCCCGACCCCGCGGGCTCGCCCTGCGTGTCGGTCGGGCCCGACCCGTGGGTCGCCCGGTGCGTCTCGATCGCGGCGGCCTCGACGGCCGCCTGGTCGAGCGCGTCGCCGTGCCCGAGCTCGTCCTCGGGGTCGTGCGCGTCGGGGTTCGTGCGGGCGTCGCTCATCGGGGGTCCTCTCGTGGTGGACCTCCGACGCTAGGCGCACCGCGCCTCCTCGTCCGGTCGGCGTCGGCGGGACGCCCCGGGCGCGTCAGGGCGCCGTCGGCAGCACCGCGGCCCAGAGGTGGAACAGGGCGTAGGCGCGCCAGGGCGACCACGCCGCTCCGGCGGCCGCGGCCTGCTTCGTCGTCAGGCCGCCCAGCACGCGCCGCAGCACGAGGTCGCCCGCGGGCCAGGCGTCGCGGTCGCCGAGGGCACGCACCGCGAGGTACTCGACCGTCCACGGGCCGATGCCGGGCACGGCGAGCAGGCGTCGACGCGCGTCGGCGTGGTCGACCTCGGGCGCGATCACGAGCCCGTCGGCGACGACCTCGGCCAGGGCGTGGATCGTCCGCGCCCGACTGTTCGTCACCCCCACCGCGGCCCGCAGCTCGTCGACGTCGGCGGCCGCCAGGCGCTCGGCACGGGGGAACCGCGTGAGGCCCGTCCCCGCGACCGGATCGCCGTAGGCCGCCACGAGTCGCCCGGTGAACGTGCGCGCCGCGGCGAGCGAGACCTGCTGCCCGAGCACGGTCATCACGGCCGTCTCGAACCCGTCGGGGTTGCCCGTCACGCGGATGCCCGGACGCGCCGCGACGAGGGGCCCGAGCACCGGGTCGTCGGCGAAGCCCCGCTCGACGTCGTCGAGGTCGGTGTCGAGGTCGAGCCACGTCCGCACGACGCGTCGGGCCTCGTCGACCGTCGCCTCCGTCGGCAGCACGCCGTCGGCTCCGGTCACCGTCACGTCGACGCCGGGCGACGCGAACGATAGGTCGAGACGGTAGGAGGCGCGCGCAACCCCCGTGCCCAGCTCGACCAGCCGCGCGTGCGTGGCCGCGGCGACGTCGGTGGCTTCGGCTCCCGGCACGCTGTGCGCGGCCAGCAACCCCACGGCGTGGAGGTGGTCCCAGGTGCCGGCAGGCTCGACGACGAAGCGCGCGGCCGCCCCGTCGGATGCCGCCCCCTCGGGTGCTGCCGCGTCGGGCGGGGCCTCCGTCACGACCCGGCCGCCCGGCCGTCGCCGGCCGCCACGGGCCGACCGTCGTCGCCCCACACCCCCGACGACCCGCGCCGGTGGCTGTCGACGAGGTGCGTGTCGACGATGCCCGCGGCCTCCATCAGGGCGTGCATGGTGGTCGGCCCCACGAAGGTGAACCCCTTCGCCTTGAGAGCCTTCGAGAGCGCGAGCGACTCGGGTGACGTGGTCGGCACCTCGGCCATCGTGCGTGGACGGGGTGTCTCGGCCGGCCGGAACGACCAGACGAAGTCCACGAGCCCGCCGTCGGCGCGCAGGTCGAGCGTCGCCCGCGCGTTGCGGATCGTCGCGTCGACCTTGAGCCGGTTGCGGACGATGCCCGCGTCGGCCATCAGGCGCTCCCGGTCGGCGTCGTCGAAGCGGGCGACCGCCTCGGGGTCGAAGTCGGCGAAGGCGGTGCGGAACGCGGGCCGCTTGCGCAGGATCGTCGCCCACGACAGCCCCGATTGGAACGCCTCGAGGCTCAGCCGCTCGAACAGGCCCCGCTCGTCGCGGACCGGCAGGCCCCACTCGGTGTCGTAGTAGTCGCGCAGCAGCGGATCGGTCGACGCCCAGACCGGCCGCGCCAGCCCGTCGTCACCCACCACGACGCCCGTGCCGGCCGGGCCCGACGGCACGGCGCTCGACGGCACCGGGCCCGGCGGCACCGCGCCGGGGCGCACCGCGTCGCTCACGCGCGTGCCTCGAGGTCGATCAGTATCCGCTTGGCCGCCATGCCCCCACGGTAGTTGCCGGCGGTCCCGTCGCTCCGCACCACCCGGTGGCAGGGCACGACGACCGGCAGCGGGTTGGTCGCGCAGGCCGTGCCCACGGCCCGCACCGCCCGGGGGCTGCCCGAGGCGAGGGCGACCGAGGCGTAGCTCGCCGTCGCGCCGTAGCCGATCTCGGGCAGGTGCTCGAGCACCGTCCGCTGGAAGCCCCTCGACAGACGCCGGTCGAGCGGCAGGTCGAACGCGCGGCGCTCGCCGCGGAAGTACTCGTCGAGCTCGCGTGCCACGGCGTCGAGCCGTGACGGAGCCTCGACGATGCGGGGGCTGACGGTCGTGGCCAGACGGTCGAGCACCGTGTCGTGACCCTCGATCTCGAAGGCCACCCGCAGCACGCCCACGTCGGTCGCGCAGACGAGCAGCCGCCCGACGGGGGAGTCGAGGGTGCGGTAGGCGACGTCGACCGCCCCGGCGTCGAGGGCGGCCTCGGCGAAGCGGGCGTGCAGGGCGGCGAGACGGTCGTCGGCCGGGTCGAGACCGGTCAACAGGAGGCGCGGGTCGGTCGAGGCGTCGGCGGGGGAGGCGGTCATGGGGTGCCCTTCGGCTCGGGGGAGGCGGACGAGACGGGGGCGGACGGGACGGAGGCGGACGGGACGGGGGCGGACGAGACGGAGGCGCGGCGGGCGCCCCGCCCCGAGGTGCCGGTCGGTCGAGGCGTCGCCGGTTCGGCCAGCAGTCGGCGCAGCGCCGCGATCCCGTCGGCGGACGCGCGCCGGGCCGCGTCCGCGCTGATGCCGGTCACCTCGGCCACCTCGCGGTGCGACAGCCCGACGAGGTGGTGGTAGACCACGGCACGGCGTTGGCCCGGCGGCAGGGTCCGCAACGCCCCGTCCAGTTCGTCCGTGCGAGCCATGGCCTCGTCGTGGGGAGGCGCGGGCGGCGGTTCGGGCACCGTCTCGACCGGGCGGGGGCGACGGTCTCGCGCCCGCAGCACGTCGATCGCCTTGCGGTGCGCGATGGTCACCAGCCACGCCTCGAGGTTCGTCGACGTGGGCAGCGACGGATAGGCGACGAGGGCCGCCACGAACGTCTCGCTCCACGCGTCGTCGGTGTCGTGCTCGTCGAGCACGGCCCGGCACACGCGCCACACCGTGCGACCGTGTCGGGCGACCACGCGCTCGAAGGGTTCCACGTCAGAAGAGCCGGCCGGTCTCGGGCCCCGACGGCTGGTCGGCCTCGAGCCCGAGCAGGAACCGTTTGCGGTCGAGCCCGCCGGCGTAGCCGACGAGGGCTCCGCCCGAACCGACCACGCGGTGGCAGGGCACGACGATGCTCAGCGGGTTGAGCCCGTTGGCGGCGCCGACCGCCCGGGCCAGGCCGACTCCGCCGAGCGCGGTCGCGAGCTGCCCGTAGCTGCGCGTCTCGCCGAAGGGGATGTCGCGCAGCAGGGTCCACACCCGCACCTGGAAGTCGTTGCCGCGCGGTGCCAGCGGCAGGTCGAAGGAGCGGCGCTCGCCACCGAAGTACCCACCGAGCTGACGCTCGACCTCGGCGAAGTCGCTCGACCCGACGCCGTCCCGCGAGACCGGGCCGAAGCCGGTCGGATCGGGCAGGTGGCGGTGCTCGTCGAAGTAGAGGCCGACGAGGCCTGCCTCGGCCCCGACGACGGTCAGCGTGCCGACGGGGGTGTCGACGGTGGTGTGGACGCTCACGGTGCCTCCTGGCTCTCGGCGATGGTACTCACCCCGTAGACGCACCGGAGTCGACGGATGTGAGGTCATCCACCGAACCGGTCCGGGTGACCGGGACGGGCCGTCGAGAAGGTACCCTTGAACGCCCGGTCCGGGCACTCCACACTGTCGGGTGTGTGTGAGCGTCCGGGCCGGGTTTCTCGTCTCCGGCCACCCGGACCTCTCCGGTGACCGCCACACGAGCTAGTGGCGCGTGCTGAACTCGCTCTCGCCCACGGGGGCGAGCTCGGTCACGTCGACCCGGTCGACCCGGGCCCCACGAGGCCCCTCGTCGAGCCACTCGAGCAGCAGCGCCACCCGATCGGGCCGTCCCTCGACCTCGACCTCGACCGTCCCGTCGGGCCGGTTGCGGACGAAGCCGCCGACGTCCAGTCGGTCCGCCTCGCCCTCGGTCGAGAAACGGAAACCCACGCCCTGCACCGAGCCGTGCACGAGGGCCCGGCGTCTGATCACGTCGTCCATCGCTCGACCGTACCCGCGCCTCCTCGGGCTGGTCCTCACGCGCTACGAGATCGCCCCCGAACCGCCGAGTGGACGGAACACCACGCATCGCCGCGGTGTCCCGTCCACTCGACGGTGTGGTGCCGGTGGCCTACTTGTCGACCGTCGACATGTCGGCGTAGCGGGCGCCCTTCGGCGCGGCCACGTCGTCGAGCTGGTGCATCTGCTCGGCGTCGAGCACGACGTCGTCGGCGGCGACGTTCTCGTCGAGGTAGGTGCGGCGCTTCGTGCCGGGGATCGGCACGATGCCCTCGCCCTTCGCGAGCAGCCAGGCGAGCGCGACCTGCCCGGGCGTGGCACCGACCGTGCGGGCGACCTCGTCGACCTGCTGCACGATGCGGATGTTGGCCTGCAGGTTGTCTCCGGAGAAGCGCGGCGCGAACCGTCGGAAGTCGTCCTCGGCGAGCTCGTCCACCGAACGGATCGTGCCGGTGAGGAACCCGCGACCGAGCGGGGAGTAGGGCACGAAGCCGATGCCGAGCTCGCGGACGGTCGGCAGGATCTCGGCCTCGGGTTCGCGGCTCCACAGCGACCACTCGGTCTGCAGGGCGGTGATCGGGTGGGTCGCGTGGGCGCGGCGGATGGTCTCGGGTGCGGCCTCGGACAGTCCGAGGAACCTCACCTTGCCGGCCGTGACGAGCTCGCCCATCGCGCCGACGGTCTCCTCGATCGGCACCTGGGGGTCGACCCGGTGCTGGTAGTAGAGGTCGACGTGGTCGATGCCGAGGCGCTGCAGCGAACCGTCGATCGACCGGCGGACGTACTCGGGCCGGCCGTCGACGCTGCGCTCGGCGCGGGCCTCGGGATCGGTCACGTTGCCGAACTTGGTCGCGACCACGGCCTGGTCACGGCGGCCCTTGAGCGCCCGACCGAGCAGCTGCTCGTTGGTGTGCGGGCCGTACATGTCGGCGGTGTCGAGCAGGGTGACGCCGACGTCGAGGGCACGGTGGATCACGCGCACCGATTCGTCGTCGTCGGTGCTGTTGCCGGTGTAGAAGGCGGACATGCCCATCAGGCCGAGGCCGAGGCGGCCGACGTCGAGTCCGCCGTCGACCTGGCCGAGTGTGGTGTTCTTCATGGCCCGAGCCAACTCCCTCGCACCCGGCGACGGTACAGGCCCGGTGCGCGGACGGGCGGACCGCAGGAGGCGCGGTGCCCGTCGACCGGACACCGCGCCTCCTCGGCCCGCCGGGTTCACGACCCGGCGCCCGCCGCCGTCAGCGGCGCTCCGCCCGGCGGCGCACGACGGCCGACCCGGTGACGAGCGCGAGGCCGAGGGCCATCGCGGCGACCCCGAGGCCGAGGGGAAGGCCGGGCTCGCTGCCCGTGTAGGCGAGCGGCCGGTCCGGACCGCCCACGGTCGAGCCGCCCGTTCCGGGGCCGCCCGCCGCCGGGACGACGGGGGTCGGCGGGACGGTGGGGTCGGGGCTCGGCTCGGGGTTCGGCACGGGCGTGACGACGGGAGGTCCGGCGAGGACGAGCGTCGGCACGGTGCCGTCGGCGAAGGGGGCGGTGAAGGTGCCGACGATCTCGCCGTCCAGGACGACCCCGTAGTCCGTGCCGGGCACGAGGCCCTCGACGCGGTAGACGCCGGCCGCATCGGTGGTCGGGGTGGCGACGGGCTCGGGTTCGGCGGCGTCGGCCTCGATCACCTGCAGCGGGAGACCCGAGGCGGGGGTGCCATCGGCGTTCAGGACGGTGCCCTCGACGGCGACCGTGTCGGGCGCGGCGATCTGCACCGGCGGGATCGTCCCGCTCGTCGCGGGTGCGGTGATCGTGACGGCGGAGTCGACGTCCTCGTTCAGGACGACCTCGTACTGCTCACCTGGGGTCAGGCCGTCGGCCGTGAACGAGCCGCCCGGACCGGTCTCGACGCTCGCCACGGGCGTGGCCTCGCCGACCGGCACGATGTCGACGACGGAGCCCTCGGCCGGGGCCGAGCCGTCGGGCTCGACGATGCTCGTGGTGATCTCGACGGTCGGGTCGAGCGTGATCGAGGCGCCCGAGGCCGTGGTGACCGGACCCCGGGCGATGCCCGTGACCTCGTCGACCACGGTGTACTCGGCCGCCGGGTCGAGCCCTTCGAAGGTGATCGAGCCGTCGCTGCCGGTCGTGCCGGATGCGACCGGGTCGATCTGGCCGGGCACCACGATGCTCACCGGGCGGTCGGCGACGGGCGAGCCGTCGGCCTGCACGACCGTGACCGTGAGGGGTGCGGTCTCGGCCGGGGCCACGGCGCCCGTGAAGGCGAAGTCGAGGCCGGGGGAGTCGTCGCCCGCGATCGTGAAGGGCACGGCCGGCAGATCCGCGGCGTCGTCCGGTGTCGTCACGCTGACCTCGTAAGGCGTGCCCGAGACGAGGCCGGGGACCGACCAGGTGCCATCGGGGCCGATCGTGGTGGTGGTCCCGACGATCTCGCCCGTCGCCGGATCGACCAGCGTCACGATCGCCCCGGGGTAGGCGGCGCCGTCGTTCGTCACCGCACCGCTCGCCGTGAACGTCTTGGTCACGAACCACGTCTGGTACACGGGGAACCCGGAGCGCTGCTGATACGTGAAGGTCAGGGTCGAGAGGGGCACGGACGGGCTGAACCAGGCGGTGGCGCCCTCGGTGTCGGCCGCTGTCGCGTTGCCGGTCAGCACGCCCGTGGTGGCGTTCCACGTGGGGACGTCGCGGGTCCCCGCGGCGTCGCAGGACGGCGACGGGCCTCCGGCCGCGGTCCGGCAGGAGTTGTACGTGGTCTGGAAGCCCAGGTCGTCCGGCGGCACGGCCGCGCCGGTGGTGTCGGTGGCCGACACGGTCACCTGGTCGGCGTCGACGTCGCCGAGCACGAACGACCAGTCGCTCGCGGGCGTCGCCCGGTCGAAGGTGTAGGTCGTGACCGACGCCGCGGCGGCGGTCGGCGAGTCCTGGGTCGGGCGCAGGTTGAGATAGGGACGGCCGCGGCTCGAGTCGTACTCGGCACCGACCGGAGTGCCCGTGCCCTGCCAGGTGCTCGATCCGCTCGGGATCGTCGCCTGGCGAGAGGTCGAGGTGAACCTCGCCTGAGGGAAATCGCCGGGCAGCGTCATCGTGCCCGTGTAGGCGCGGGCCGTCCCGTCGACGGTGAAGTCGGCCCAGCCGACCGTCCCGGGGCCCGCCGCGGACGCGCTCGTCGCGCCCCCGAGCGCCAGGGCGCCGACCATGGCGACCGTCACCCCCGTCGCCGCCCACGTCCTGATGAGCCTGGTGACCATGTCGTCGTCCCTCCGGGGCCCACCCTGACGTGGGCCACGACCACGAGGTTATGTCAGGTGTGCGTGACCTGTCACGGGTCCGGCGTCATCGCGCGTCGCCGACCGGTCCCCGGGAGCGGCGAAGGGGCGCCGCCTCGCGACCGGGACACCCGGTGCGGAGGTCGGCGCCCCTTCGAGGACGTCAGGCGTCAGCGCTTCTTGACGTTCGAGACGACGTCCTCCGAGTGGCTGCCCGTCGCTCCCTTGGCCTTCTTGTCTGCGCGCTTCTCCTTCAAGGAGCGCACGGCAACCTTCGCGGTGCCTTTTTTCGCTGATTTCTCTGCCATGGTGGTGCCTCCGTCGCGGACCGCGATGATCCGGTCCGCCCGAGGTTACGGGCCTGCGGCCCGGGTGTCTGTAGCGGGGGCGATGTTCACGGCTCGTACACTGCCCCATGGCCCGGTCGTCCTCACCCGAGGCATCCGTGCCTGCCCCGACCACCCGCCCGACCCCGACGACGACCCCGAGACGACAGGCCCCGATGACCCCCGTCCCCACCTCGACCCCGATCGGCCCGACGCGCAGCGAGCGCCTCGACGAGCTGCCGTTCACCTCGAAGCACCGCCGGCTGCTGGCCGGCTCGGGCATCGGCTGGGCACTCGACGCACTCGACGTCGGTCTGCTCTCGTTCGTCATCGCGCAGCTCATGACCGTGTGGAGCGACCAGGCCGGTCAACTCGCCTGGGTCGCCTCGGCCGGGTTCGCGGGCATGGCGATCGGTGCGGCCGTGGGCGGGTCGCTGGCCGATCGTCTGGGGCGCAAGACCGTCTTCGCCCTGACGCTGCTGCTCTACGGCCTCGCCACCGGGCTCTCGGCCCTGTCGTGGTCGGTCGGCGTGCTGCTCGTCCTGCGCTTCGTCGTCGGACTCGGCCTGGGCTCCGAACTGCCGGTCGCCTCGACCCTCGTCAGCGAGTTCTCGCCGCGGCGCATCCGTGGCCGCGTGGTCGTCCTGCTCGAGGCGTTCTGGGCCGTGGGGTCGATCGGGGCCGCCCTCGTCGGCTACCTCGTGATCCCGACGAGCGACGACGGCTGGCGCTGGGCCCTGGTGATCGGAGCCGCCCCCGCGCTCTACGCCGTGTTCGTGCGCCTGAAGATGCCCGAGTCGGTGCGCTTCCTCGAGTCGAGGGGGCGCCACGACGAGGCCGAGCGAACCGTCCGCGGCTTCGAGGAGGCCGCCGGCGTCGCCGCGCCGACCGTGGTCGCCGGGGAGGCGCGGGTCGTCGACCGGCCGGCCCGCGCCTCCGTCGGTCGGTTGTTCGGTGCCGGGATGGCCCGTCGCACGGTCGCGATCTGGGTGGTCTGGTTCATGACGAACTTCTCGTACTACGGAGCCTTCGTCTGGTTGCCGTCGTTGCTCGTCGCGGCCGGGTTCCCGCTCGTGCGCTCGTTCGAGTACGTGCTGATCATCACCCTGGCGCAGTTGCCGGGGTACGCGGCCTCGGCCTGGCTGATCGAGAAGTGGGGTCGCCGGGGGACGCTCGCGACCTTCCTGCTCGGGTCGGCCGTCGCGGCCGTCTTCTTCGGTTTCGGGGCGGTCAGCGGCAGCGTCGCGCAGATCCTCGTCGCGGGCATGGCCCTGTCGTTCTTCAACCTCGGCGCATGGGGCGCGCTCTACGCCGTGACACCCGAGCTCTACCCGACGCCGCTGCGGGGTACGGGTGCGGGCTGGGCCGCAGGCGTCGGGCGCATCGCCTCGATCGCCGCCCCGTTGTCGGTCCCGCCGCTGATCGCCCTCGGCGGGCCGCCCACCCTGTTCGTCGTCTTCGGCGCGGTCTTCGTCGTGGGGGCCGTCGCCGCCACGATGCTGCCCGAGCTGCGCGGCACGCGGCTCGCCGAATGACCGCGCGTCGTCGCCCGGCGCGTCGACGTCTCACGCCGCGTCGGCTGCTCGGGGTGGTCGTGGTGCTGGTGGCGGGGGCCGTCCTCGTGGCCTTCCCGCGCCTCCTCGGCGACGGGTCGGGGGCGGGCGATCCGGGAGGCGCGGGTGCGGTTCCCGTGCCCACGAGCGTCCCGACCGCGGCGACCGAGGCCGTCGTCGAGCGCGTGGTCGACGGTGACACGGTCGTCGTCGTCGTCGCGGGGGAGCGCGAACGCGTCCGTCTGATCGGCGTCGACACGCCCGAGACCGTCAAGCCCGACGCGCCGGTCGACTGTTTCGGCCCCGAGGCCAGCGCCTTCACGACGGCCACCCTGCCCGAGGGGGCGACGGTCTGGCTCGAGGACGACGCCTCGCAGGGTGACGCCGACCGCTACGACAGGCTGCTGCGCTACGTCTGGTCGCCCGACGGCACGATGCTCAACGAGCGACTGGTGGCCGAGGGCTACGGGCGCGAGGACACCTACGACGACGCGTACCGCTACCGCGACCGGTTCGTGGCCGCCGAGGCGTCGGCCGAGCGGGCCGGCGCCGGGCTCTGGGGCGCCTGCCGCTGACCGCCGATGACACCACCCCGCCGCCCCCCACTCGCCCGGCGGCTGGGCCACCAGAACGCGTCACCGGTGAGAAACACGAGCGCGGGGACGAGCACGGTGCGGACGACCAGGGTGTCGAGCAGCACGCCGAGGCAGACGATCACGCCGACCTGGGTCAGGGCCACGACGGGCAGGACGCCGAGGACGGCGAACACGGCGGCCAGCAGGACGCCCGCACTCGTGATGACGGCTCCCGTCGACGCCAGGGCCCGCACCATGCCCTCGCGCGTGCCGTGCACGAGGCCCTCCTCCCGCGCCCGGGTGGTCAGGAAGATGTTGTAGTCCACCCCGAGTGCGACGAGGAACAGGAACGCGTAGAGCGTCACGGCCGTGTCGAGCGCGGGGAACCCCAGCACGTTCTGGAACAGCCAGGTCGAGGCCCCGAGGCTCGCGAAGAACGTGGCCAGCACCGAGGCGATCAGCAGCACGGGGGCCACGAGCGACCGCAGCAGCAGCGCCAGGACGGCGAACACGATCGCCAGGATGATGGGCGCGATCAGGTCGACGTCGGCCTGCGCGGCCACCTTCGTGTCGTAGGCGGTGGCGTCGCTGCCGCCGACGAGGGCGTCGGCGAGCGGGCCGCCGGCGTCGGCGTAACCGGACCGCAGGCGCTCGACGGTGGCGAACGCGGCGTCGCTCTCGGGCTCGGCGGTGAGTTGCAGGTCGATGCGGGTCCGTCCGCCCTCGGTCTCGCCTGGCGTCGCCGTGTCGACCCCCTCGGTGTCGGACGCGAGCGCCGTCGCCTCGTCCGCCACGGGCGACGGTACGAGCACCGTGGTCCGGCTGGTCAGCCCTGCCGAGAACGACTCGTCGATCACCTTCTGAGCCGTGACCGAGTCGGGCTCGCCGAGCAGCTGGTCGGTCTGCGACAGGCCCACGGCGTAGCCGCTCAGGCCGAGGCAGAGCACGGCGATGCCCGCGACCGACGACACGGCCACGACGGCCGGACGGCGTCGGACGCCGCGCCCGAGGCGGTCCCAGAAGCCGCGTCGCGGTGCCGCGTGGTGCGTCGCGCCTCCTGCCGTCGCGTCGGGT
This sequence comes from Frigoribacterium sp. VKM Ac-2836, assembly GCF_013248995.1. Taxonomy (GTDB): domain Bacteria; phylum Actinomycetota; class Actinomycetes; order Actinomycetales; family Microbacteriaceae; genus Frigoribacterium. Next base: position 235,255 of record NZ_JABRPK010000001.1, read on the forward strand.
GCGTCGGACGCGGAGGCGCGGGGCACGAAGGGCCAGAAGAGTCCGCGACCGCAGACCACCAGGGCCGCGGGCAGGGCGACGAGGGCGAACACGATCGCGACGACGACGCCGACCGCGCAGGCGAGCCCGAGGGCGCGGTTGCCCGAGAGCGACGCGAGCAGCAGCGTGAGCAGGCTCAGGGCGACCGTGCCGCCGCTGGCCGCGATGGCGGGGCCCGCGCTCGTCACGGCCGTGCGCATGGCGCGGTGTCGATCGGGCTGCAGCAGCAGCTCTTCGCGGTAGCGCGCGACGAGCAGAAGCGCGTAGTTGGTGCCTGCGCCGAACACGAGCACCGAGAGGATGCCCGAGATCGAGGCGTCGATCGAGATGCCGAGCGGCTCGGCGACGGCGGCGGCGACGCGGCCCGCCAGGGCGTCGGCGGTACCCACGACGGCCAGCGGCACGATCCACAGCACCGGGCTGCGGTAGGTGACGATCAGCAGCACCGCCACGACGATCACCGTCACGAGCAGCAGGCGGAAGTCCGCGCCGGCGAACGCGTTCGCGATGTCGTCCTGGAACCCCACGGGCCCGGTGAGCAGGGCGTCGAGCCCGGCGGGCAGGTCGGCCGAGGCCGCATCGCGGAGGCTCGCGGCGGTCGCTGCGACGTCGGCGTCCGCCCTCGCGGCGTCGAGCGGGACCGCCACGAGTGCCGCCGTGCCGTCCTCGCTGACCTGGGGCCGGACGGCCTGCGGCGTCGTCGAGAGTTCGGCGAGGGCGCCGGCCCGGTCGTCGATCGCGGCGAGGTCGAGGTCGTCGAGCCGGTCGCCGCCGTGACGGAAGACGAGGATGCCCACGGTCGTGTCGGCGCTGGGGAACCGGCTCAGCAGATCGGTGACCTGCGCGGACTGGCTCGTGTCGGGGACGCCCGACGGCGGGGCGGCGTCGCCCTCGCTCGCCGGGAGGACGGCGAAGAGGAGTGCGACGGCCACGGCGGTCGCGGCGAGCACGGCCCAGGCGGTGCGGTGGCCGCTGACGATGCGGGCGAGGGTGCGCATGATGGTCCTTCAGTCACTGAATGTCTTAGATGCTAAGAGTATTGCAGATCACAGGAGCATCGACCAGACTCTTCACGCAGGAGGTTCCATGCCCACCCCGAGAGACCCGGCCCCCACGGCCTCGTCGATCCGTCCGCCGCGCTCGTCGCAGGCCGACGCGATCGTCACCCACATGCAGCGGTTGACCACCGAGTCGCAGAAGGTCGCCCAGGCCTTCGCCTCGCGGCACGGCCTCGGTCACATCGACCTCGAGGCGCTGCTGCACGTCATGCAGGCCGAGCGGGACGGCGATCCCGTGACGGCCGGCGGGCTCGGCGAGCTGCTGGGCGTCACGTCGGGGGCGGCCACGGGCGTCATCGACCGCCTCGAGAAGGTCGGGCACGTGCAGCGCAGCCGTGACGCCGCGGACCGCCGTCGGGTACTCGTCCGCTACTCCGATCGCGCCCGCGAGGTCGCCGGGGCGTTCTTCGGCCCCCTCGGGGTGATGAGCGACCGCGTCATGGCCGAATTCGACGAGGCCGAGCTCGCGACCGTCCGGCGGTTCCTCGAGGGCATGTCGGGCGCGATGGCCGAGCGGGCCCGTGAGGTGGGGCGTCCCGACTGAGGCGACCGGCGCCTCCTCGGTGTCCGGCGGCTCCGACCGTCGGTGCCAGCGGGTAACGTCGTCGTGACCCCGGAAGGCAGGTGGCACGTGACCGACCACGTCTCGGCACTCGACCTCTTCTCGATCGGCATCGGCCCGTCGAGCTCGCACACCGTCGGCCCCATGCGTGCCGCTCGCGAGTTCCTCGTCGGCGTCGAGGTCGACGGCCGGCTGGCCGACGTCGCCCGCATCGAGGCCGTGCTCTACGGCTCGCTCGCCGCGACCGGCCTCGGCCACGGCACCCCCTCGGCCGTGCTCGCCGGTCTCGCGGGCATGCAGCCAGAGACCTGCGATCCCGAGGTCGTCTCGGGCATGCAGCAGGCGGTCGAGCACGGCGGCGGCCTCCGACTGCTCGGGCGACACCAGATCGCCTTCGCGCCGAACGACCTACGGATGGCCCCGTTGACGCGCATGCCTCGACACCCGAACGCCATGAGCGTCGAGGCCTTCGACGTCGACGGCGCGAGCATCGCCCGCGAGGTGTACTTCTCCGTCGGGGGTGGCTTCGTCGTCCGCGACGGCGACGACGAGCAGGCCGTGCCGACCGCCGAGGCACCGTTCGCCTTCACCGACGCCGACGACCTGTTGCGCCTCTGCGACGCCGAAGACGTGTCGATCGCCGAGCTCTCCTGGCGCAACGAGGTCGCGCTGCACGGCGAGGTCGCTGCCGCCTCGGGTCTCGACGCCCGCTGGGCCGCCATGCACGCCTGCGTCGACGCGGGTCTCGCGGCGACGGGCGTCCTGCCGGGCTGGATGAAAGTACCGCGGCGCGCCCGCCAGTTCGCGACCATGCTTCGTCAGCAAGACGAACGGGTGACCGCGTTCGCCCTCGGCGGTTCCGCCATCGAGCAGGGTCGCGCCTCGTCGCTGCTGGCCTCCGATCTGCCGGCCCAGTGGCTGCAGGCCTACGCGATGGCCGTCAACGAAGAGAACGCCGGCGGCGGTCGTGTGGTCACGGCGCCGACGAACGGGGCAGCCGGCATCATCCCCGCCGTGGGCTACTACGCCATGCGATTCCACGGGGCCACCGCCGACGAACTGGCTCGCACCTACCTGCTCACGGCGGCCGCCATCGGCTCGCTCTACAAGCGCAACGCGTCGATCTCGGGGGCCGAGGCCGGCTGCCAGGGCGAGGTCGGCTCGGCCGCGTCGATGGCCGCGGGGGCGCTCACCGCACTGCTCGGCGGGACGCCCCGGCAGGTCGAGAACGCCGCCGAGATCGCGATGGAGCACCACCTCGGGCTCACCTGCGACCCCGTCGGCGGCTTCGTGCAGGTGCCCTGCATCGAGCGCAACGCCATCGCGGCCGGCACGGCCGTCGCCGCGACCCGCATGGCCCTGCTGGGCGACGGCAGTCACGTCGTCAGCCTCGACACCGTCATCGAGACGATGCGCCAGACCGGCCGCGACATGAAGGACAGCTACAAAGAGACCAGCCGCGCGGGTCTCGCCGTCAACGTCATCGAGTGCTGAGCGCGGGCGGCACCGTCACCCCGAGAGGCGCGGGTCGTGTCGGACCCCGCCGTTAGCCTCGTCACATGACCCCGCCGCGCCGCCCCACGTCGTCCCGCCCCGCCACCCCGGGCGGCACCGATGCCCCGCGGCTCGACCCCGTCGACCCGCAGGGCCTCGTCGATCTGGGCACCGACCTCCTGGGCCCGCGCGACAGCCGAGAGCTCGAGCGCTACGTCGACGCCGACCTCACCGACCGCGACCTCGAGGGCGCCGAGTTCACCGAGTGCGTCTTCGAGTCACCCCGGCTCGGGTCGGCCCGCCTTCGCGGGTCCCGGCTGGTCGAGTCGGTGCTGACCGACTCGTTCGCCCCCGAGCTCGCCGCCTCCCGCAGCACCTGGCGCGACGTGCGCGTCGAGAGGCCTCGGTGGGGGTCGGCCGAACTGTTCGACGCCGAGTTGCGGTCGGTCCGCCTGGTCGGCGGCAAGATCGACTTCCTCAACCTGCGCGGCGCTCGGCTCACCGACGTCGTCATCGAGGGGTGCACGATCGGCGAACTCGACCTCGGTGGTGTGCAGGCCCTGCGGGTGGCCCTCGTCGACTGCCGCATCGGCACGCTCGACGTGACCCGCGCCTCCTTGTCCCACACCGACCTGCGCACCAGCGACTTCTCGCGCATCGACGGCTTCGAGGGTCTGCGCGGCGCGACCATCGACGAGCTGCAACTGATGACCTTCGCCCCGACGATGGCGGCGCACCTCGGGCTCGTCGTCGGCTGAGCCCGACCCGCTCGTGGTGCGTCCGGCTACGCCCTGGCCGAACACGTCGGGGGCGCACGCGGCGGCGGTGCTATCGTCGCCGACAGAGCAACGCGCTCCGGGGTCAGTGAAAATCTGAGCCGGCGGTCACAGTCCGCGACCCGTGTCGTCACCGAGAGGTGGTGGTCCGGTTGAACCGGTGAAACTCCGGTACCGACGGTCATAGTCCGGATGAGAGGTGGCGCGGGCCCGGTCGTCCCTCGACGGACCCCGGGCCGATGCCGACCCTCGCGTCGCGCACCCCCGGAGAGCCCTCGGCACACAGCCAGGCAGACCGGAGGACGACATGACGACGCAGGCGACCACGCCCCGCAGACCCGACGCACGGATGCGCCGACCCCTCGACGCGACGAACACGGCGGTGCGCTGATGTTCACCGGTCTCGTCGAAGAGCTCGGACGCGTCGAGCGCGTCGACGACCAGGGCGACAGCGTCCGTCTGACGGTCCACGGTCCGGCCGTGCTGACCGACGCCGCGCACGGTGACTCCATCTCGGTCAGCGGCGTCTGCCTGACGGTGGTCGCACAGCAGGGCGACACGTTCACGGCGGACGTCATGCGCCAGACCCTCGCCGTGAGCACGGTCGGGTCGTTCGGCGTCGGCACGCCCGTGAACCTCGAACGCGCCGCCCGCGTCGGCGACCGCCTCGGCGGCCACATCGTGCAGGGTCACGTCGACGGCACGGCCACGGTCGTCGAGATCGAGGAGGGCGACGCCTGGCGTCGGGTCCGGTTCGACCTCGCCGACGACCTCGCCCCCCTGCTCGTCGACAAGGGGTCGGTGACGCTCGACGGCGTGAGCCTCACGGTCAGCGCGATCAGCGAGCCCGGCGAGGCGCCGGGCTGGTTCGAGGTCAGCCTCATCCCCGAGACGCTCGCCGTGACGACCCTCGGCGGCAAGACCGTCGGCGACCGGGTCAACGTCGAGACCGACGTGCTCGCCCGTCACGTCCGGCGGATGCTGCGACTCGACGCGCTGGACGCCGACGGACCGCGTGGTGCGACGGGCGCGGCCGACGCCGCGAACCCCCTCGACGTCGTCGCGACGGGTCGCCCGTGACCGTGTCGACACCTGCCGAGCAGGCGCGACTCGACGCGCGTCTCGCACCGATCGAGCTCGCCCTCGACCACCTGCGTCGGGGCCGCCCGGTCGTGGTGGTCGACGACGAGTCCCGCGAGAACGAGGGCGACGTCGTGCTGTCGGCCGAGCTCGCTTCGCCCGAATGGCTCGCCTGGACGGTGAGGGTCTCGTCCGGCTTCGTCTGCGCCCCCATGACCAACGAGATCGCCGACCGACTCGACCTGCCGCCGATGGTGGCCCACAACGAGGACGCCCGGGGCACCGCCTACACGGTGAGCGTGGACGCGGCGTCCGGCGTGACGACGGGCATCAGCGCCTCGGACCGGGCGACGACCCTGCGAACGCTCGCCTCGCCGACCAGCGTGCGCGACGACCTGCACCGCCCGGGGCACGTCCTGCCGTTGCGGGCCCGCGACGGCGGTGTCCGGGAGCGCGACGGCCACACCGAGGCCTCCGTCGACCTCATGAAGGCCGCCGGGCTGCGACCCGTGGCGGTCATCAGCGAGATCGTCGGGGACGACGGCGAGATGATGCGCCTGCGTGCGCTGCTCGACTTCGGCGCGCGCGAGGGCGTGCCCGTCGTCACGATCGCCGACCTCGTCGCCTGGTTGGGCGACCGTGACCTGGACGGACCCGGCCCCGCGCTCGGACCCGGCCCCGTGCCGGATCTACCGCCCACGGGCACCACGACCACCACCACCCGCACCCCCGAAGGAGACCCCGCATGAGCGGAGCAGGCGCCCCCACCGAACTCGACGTCGACGGCAGCGGAGTCCGCGTGACCATCGTCGCCGGCACCTGGCACGAGACGATCACCGACGGACTGCTGGCCGGAGCGCTGGCCACCGTCGAGCGGCTCGGCGCCACCGCCACCGTCGTGCGCGTGCCCGGCAGCTTCGAGCTCCCGGTGGTGGCGAAGGCCGCGCTCGAGGCCGGGGCCGACGCCGTCGTCGCGCTCGGCGTCATCATCCGGGGTGGCACGCCGCACTTCGAGTACGTGTCCGACGCCGCGACCTCCGGGCTGCTGCGGGTCACCCTCGACACGGGCAAGCCGGTCGGATTCGGCGTACTCACCCTCGACGACGAGCAACAGGGGCTCGATCGCGCGGGCCTCCCCGGCTCGAAAGAGGACAAGGGGGCCGAAGCGGCACACGCCGCGATCGCGACGGCCGTTCAGCTGCGCGACATCGCCCGCGCCGGCACCGCCCGGGTCGCCGGCTTTTAGGACCTGCGCGGCGCTGGTCCCTCGACCCGCGCCTCCCCGGGTCTTCGACCCGCGCCTCCTGCCGGGCGTTTTCCGACCTCTCCGGCGGCTGTGACCGGGCCGAACCCGACAGCCGGACGACGACACGCCGCTCACCTCGAGAGGGGAGCGGCGTGTCGGGCGGCCGGTGTCGCGAAGTGCGCACCGGGGCAGGGGGCTGACGGGCTAGGCGAAGACCTCGTCCAGGAACGCCTCGAGCTGCCGCCACGAGCGACGGTCGGCCCGGGCGTCGTAGCGTGCGCCGTGGTCGGGGGAGTCCGTGTCGGGCACGGCGAAGGCGTGCATGACGCCGCTGTAGCTGAGGACCTGCCAGTCGGGTGCCTCGGCGGCGCGCATCTCGTCCTCGAACGCGACCACCGCCTCGTCGGGCACCACCGGGTCGGCCGCTCCCGTCATCACCAGCACGGGAGCCGTCACGGCGCCCTTCTCGGCGGGCATCCCGGTACCGAGTCCGCCGTGGAACGACACGACGCCGGCCACGTCGGCACCCAGACGGGCCACCTCGAGAGCCCCCGAGCCGCCGAAGCAGTAGCCCATCACGGCGATCCGCGACGGGTCGACACCCGGCTCGGCGCGCAGGCGCTCGAGGTTCGCCAGCAGGCGCGAACGGAACAGGGCGACGTCGCCGTAGTACTTGCCCGCCTCGCCCGCGGCCTCCTGCGGCGACGGGCGTACACCCTGCCCGTACACGTCCCCGGCCAGCGCGACGTACCCGAGGCGCGCGAGCATCTGCGCGCGCACCTTCACGTGGTCGACGACGCCGAACCAGTCGTGCAGCACGAGCACGCCCGGCACGAGATCGGACGAGGAGGCGCGGGCCGGTGTCGCGAGGAAGCCCTCGAGATCGACGTCGGTGGCCGCGTAGACCACGTCCGACGTGGTGACGCCGCCCGGGTCGGGCACGCTGTCGAGGACGCGCTGCAGGTCGGGCGAGAGGGCGGGAGAGGGTTCGGTCGTGGTCACAGGGGGACGCTACTCCCGGCCCGACGTCGGAGCCGCCGCGGCTCAGCTCGGGTCGACGATGCGAGCCACGGCCTGGCGCACGACCTCGCACCGGCGCTGCTGCGGGCCGGTGTGCAGGTTGGTCGCCTCGGGTGTGACGAACCAGGCGAGGACGACGCCGAAGACCATCGTGAGCAACTCGTCGGCGTCCCAGTCGGACGAGATGTCGCCCGCGTCCTGGGCGGCGCGCACCGAGTCACGGCGCGCCTCGAGCTGGCCGTGGTCGAGCACGCCAGGACTCGGCAACGCGACGCCCTCGATCTGACCCCAGAGCAGCAGCCGGGCGTCGTCCGGATTCGAGGCCAGGTGGTCGTAGAGGGCACTGGCCCAGCCCGGCAGGTCGTGGGCGTCGAAGGGGACGACCGCGATCCAGCGACCGATGCTCTCGCCGAGCGCGGCGTCGAACAGGTCGCGTTTGGTCGAGAAGTGGGCGTAGAGCCGCTCCTTGCTCGCCTCGGCGTCGCGGGCGATGGTGTCGACTCGGGCACCGGCGAGTCCGCGGGCCGCGAATTCGGTCCGCGCTGCGTCGAGCAGCCGTTCCCGGGGCGGGGTGGGTCGTCGTGCCATGCCCAGAGCATAGGGGTTCGACCCCACCGGACCGCCCGGTTCGGACCGAGGCTTTCGCTCACCGTACCGACCGTTTCGTTTATCGGACCGACCGGTCCCCAGGCCGACCGATCCTCCCGGGCCGGCCCGCCCACCGTGCCAGACCGGACCGGTAGCCCCCCTGGCTGGAGTCGTCGAACGGCTCAGAGGGTGCGGACGTCCGCCAGCTCGACTCCGGCGGCCGCAGCGACGCCCGCATTGGTGATGCGACCGCCGACCGCGTTGACGCCCCGGGCCAACGAGGGGTCGGCGGCGACGGCGTCTCGCCATCCCCGGTCGGCGAGGGCGACGGCGTAGGGCATGGTCGCGTTCGTCAGGGCCCGGGTCGACGTCTGTGGGACGGCGCCGGGCATGTTGGCCACGCAGTAGTAGACGCTGTCGTGGACGGCGAAGGTCGGGTCGTCGTGCGTGGTCGCGTGCGAGCCCTCGAAGCAGCCGCCCTGGTCGATGGCGATGTCGACGAGCACCGATCCGGGGCGCATCGACGCGACCATGTCGTCGGTCACGAGCTTGGGGGCCTGGGCGCCGGGGATCAGCACCGAGCCGATCACCAGGTCGGCGGCCGCGACCTGCGCGCCGATCTCGTAGGCCGTCGAGACGCGCGTCTGCACCCTGCCGCCGAACTGCACCTCGAGGGCCCGGAGGCGCGGCAGCGACACGTCGATGACGGTCACGTCGGCGCCGAGGCCGAGGGCGTTGGCGGCGGCGTGTTCACCGGCGACACCGCCGCCGATCACCACCACCTTCGCCTTCGGGGTGCCGGGGACGCCGCCGAGCAGCACACCCGTCCCGCCGATCGGCTTCATGAGGTGGTAGGCGCCGACCATCGTCGAGAGGCGACCCGCGACCTCGCTCATCGGCGAGAGCAAGGGCAGGCTGCGGTCGTCCCGCTGGACCGTCTCGTACGCGATCGCGGTGGTGCCGGAGCTCAGGACGGCCTCGGTGCACTCGGGGGAGGCCGCGAGGTGCAGGTAGGTGAAGAGCGTCTGGTCCGCCCGCATGAGCGGGTACTCGGCCGCGACGGGCTCCTTGACCTTCATCAGCAGGTCGGCCTCGCCCCACACCGTGGCCGCGTCGGCCACCACCGTGGCGCCGGCGGCGACGAACTCGTCGTCCGAGAACCCGGAACCGCGCCCGGCACCGGCCTGCACGAACACGTCGTGTCCGCGGCGTGAGAACTCGTGGACCCCGGCCGGGGTCGCGGCGACCCGGTTCTCGTTGTTCTTGATCTCGGTGGGGATGCCGACGCGCATGGTTCGTCCTCTCGGGAGTTGCCTCGACGTCGGGCGGCCGGTGCACGCCTCTGTTCGCCGAACTGAGGTCAGTGTGCTGTTTCGTGCCGATGCATGCCAAGCTTTCCGCACGAGATTCTGTGCGAGCCTGTTTCTGCCGCACGATCGACAGAGAGAGGGTGACGAGACGTGGCTGCGACGAACGACGTTCGGCTCGACGAGATCGACCGTCAGCTCGTACGGCTGCTGGTCGCGAACAGTCGCACCCCGAACGCCACGCTGGCCGCACAGGTGGGGATCGCGCCCTCGACCTGTCTCGCGCGCCTCCGCTCGCTCGTCGATCGCGGGGTCGTCGCGGGCTTCGGCGCCGACGTCGACCTGTCGGCCCTCGGGCTCGACCTCCAGGCACTGATCAGCGTGACGATCCTCGCGTCGGCGCGGCAGCGCATCGCCGCGTTCTCCGCCGAGATCCGGGCACTGCCTCAGGTCGTGCAATTGTTCTTCTTGGGTGGGTCGGAGGACTTCATCATCCACCTGGCGGTCCGCGACACGAACGACGTGCGCGAGTTCGTGCTCGATCACCTGTCGGCGCACCCGGCCGTCGCCTCGACCCGTACCAGCTTGGTGTTCGAGCACCACCATCCCGGCCCGACCGTCTGAACCGTCGGCCGACACCCCGACGGACGGGACCGGCCTCAGCGCCTGGCGGCGAGCGTCATCGGCAGGTGGGGGATGCCGTCCTCGAGGAACTCGTCACCGTCGACCACGAAGCCGAACCGCGCGTACCAGCCGGACAAGTGGGCCTGGGCGTCGAGTCGGACGAGGCGGTCCTCGGATTGGGCGACGGCCGCCCGCATCAGGTCGGCCGCGAGCCCACGGCCTCGAGCGGCCACGGCGGTCGCCACCCGCCCGATGCGGCGGTCGTCGCCGTCGGACAACACCCGCAGCGTCGCCAGGACGCGACCGTCGTCGTCGGTGAACCAGAGGAGGCGCGCACCGGGTTCGAGGTCGCGCCCGTCGAGCTCGGGGTAGGGGCAGTCCTGTTCGACCACGAAGACGTCGACTCGCAGCCGCAGGATCTCGTAGAGGACGACGGGGTCGATCTCGGCGACGGACGAGGAGTGCAGAGAGAGGCTCACGACGCCACGTTATCGGCCTCGTCGTCACGATCGGAGGCGGGGTCGCAGCCGGTCACCACGTCTCGCCCAGCGGCATGGTCGTGAAGGCCCCACCGACGGGCGCGTCGGGCGGTTGCACCTGCCCGGCGAAACCGGCGGCGAACGCCTCGGCATCGTCCTCGGGGTGGTACCCGATGGCCTCGCCCGCCGCGAGCGACACGACGCGACGGGTGTTGCGGCTGACACCCCAGACGACGTGGTGCCCGGGCGGGGCCGTCGTCAGGGTGGCCAGGATCAGCCGGGTCGCGTCGGCCGGCGACAGCCACGTGCCGAGACTGCGGACGTCGTGCGGCTCGACCTCGGCCGTCATGATGCGCGCCGACACGACGGTCGAGCCGAAGCGATCGGCGTACAGGCTGCCCACGGCCTCGAGCAGCACCTTGCTGACGCCGTAGAACGAGTCGGGGCGAGGGGCCGGCACGTCGTGGTCGGCGGCGCTCGAGCCCGGTTCGAATCCGACGGCATGCACCGAGCTGGCCGCCAGCAGGCGGGCCACGCCGGCGCGACGGGCAGCCTCGTGCACGACGTACGCGCTCTCGACGTTGAGGTCGCGGATCTCGTGCCACGCGCGCTCGCTGGCGTGGGACGCCAGGTGGACGACCAGGTCGGCTCCGCCGAGCGCCACGGTGAGGGACTCCAGGTCGGTCACGCCGACGTGCTCGAACGTCTCGTGTTCTCGCAGGTCGTCAGGTGGCGCCACCACGTCGAGCAGCCGGAGGTCGTGGCCGGCCTCGAGCAGCAAGGGGCGGACCCAGGTCGCGATGCGCCCCGAGCCCCCCGTGATCGCGATGGTCGCCATGTGTGCCGCCTCTCGTCGTGGGCCCGTCGACCCGCCCTGTCGTCCTGCCCCGATCCTGCACGGGACCACCGACACCCGTCGCCGGGGCACGCCCTGCGTCCGCCGAACGCCCCTCGCGAGGCGTCCCCGCGTCCCCCGGATGCCCCACTCCAGCCTGGCAGGGCTCTGCCGAAGGACTGGCAGGCCCCTCCACGAGCGCGGTCGGTGACGTGTCACCTCATACCGTGACGGAGGGCCCGACGACGTGCCACGACCCCGCCCCCCACCGAAAGGCACACCATGTCGTCAGCTCTCTCGTCCCTCGGAATCCTCCTCGTGCGCGTCGTCCTCGGGATCGTCTTCGTCGCCCACGGTTGGCAGAAGCTCGCCGTGGACGGCCTCGCCGCGACGCAGGGTGCCTTCGCCGGCATGGGCATCCCCCTCGCCGAGGTCGCCGCCCCGGTCGTCGCCGTCACCGAGCTCGCCGCGGGAGTCGCGCTCGTCGTCGGCTTCGCCACCCGGATCGCCGCGGTCCTCCTGGCCGTCACGGCGATCGTCGCCCTGGTCGCCGTCCACCTGCCGAACGGCTTCTACTCGACGACGGGCGGCATCGAGTACGTCCTCGTCCTGGCGGTCGCCTCGATCGCGATCGTGCTCACCGGCCCCGGCCGCCTCGCCCTCGACGCTCTGGTCGTCCGTGGTCGACGTGCCCGTCACGAGGCCCCGGTCCCGCAGCCCGCCACCGTCTGAGGGACGACCCCGCCCCGCTCGGTGGGGTCGAGCCGGTACCGGTCGGGACGGGACGGGTGAACGTGACGTCCTCGTGAGGGTGATTTGCGCCTCCTCGTCCCGTCCCGGTCCTCGATCCGTGGTCGGGTGGATTCCGATGACCCTCGCCAGCCACCGCTTCCCACCCTCGGGCGCCCGACCCCGCGCCGGGTCACCCGTTCTCGTCTTCGGGGACGTCCTCGACGACATCATCGTCAGCCCTCGCGCCGCGGAGGTCTCGGGGTCCGAGACGGCCGCGACCATCCGGCACCGCGCCGGTGGTTCTGCCGCGAACACGGCGGCGTGGCTCGGGTCGCTGGGAGTCGACGTCTCGTTCGTCGGTCGGGTGGGCACGGCCGACCTGCGACGTCACTCGCAGCTGTTGGCCAACGCGGGGGTCGCGCCCCGCCTGGCCTACGACGCGCACGACCCGACGGGCACGGTCGTCATCACGGTCGACGGCTGGTCGCGCACCATGTTCACCGATCGGGGGGCCGGTGCGTCGCTGGGCCCCGACGACGTGCCGGAGGACCTCGTCGACGGGGCCGGTCTCGTGCACTTCACCGGCTACACGGTCGCCCAGTCCCGCAGCCCGGTGGGTCTGCGACGTCTGGTGGGCCGAGCTCGTGCGGCCGGGGCGTTCGTCTCGGTCGCGCCCGGCAGCGCCTCGATCGTCCGGCGGTTCGGGGCGACGGCGTTCCTCGCCGCCGTCCAGGGGGCCGACCTGTTCTTCCCGTCCGACGAGACCGCACGCGCGCTGACCGGGCTCGACGAGTCGTTCGCAGCGGCGATCGCGCTCGCCGAGCGCTTCGGGGTGGTCGCCCTCGTCACCGAGGACGGGGGAGCGATCGTGGCGACGCAGGGCCTGCCCCCGGTCGTCGTCGACGGCGTCGCGTCGCGCCGGGTCGACTCGGTGGGCCTCGTCGACGCGTTCTCGGCCGGGTTCATCGCGGCGTGGCCGACGTCCCGCAGCCTGACGGTCGCCGGACGCAGCGGTGCTCGTGCCGCTGCGCGGGCCGCGGGCGTGGTCGGAGGACGGCCCCCCGTCTGACGCGGCCGGACCGGGTCGACGGGCTAGCGAGGAGTCTCGGCGGTCACGTTCACGGTCTGCACCCGGGGCGGTCGCTCGGGGGTGAGCCTGATCTCGAACCGGACGACACCCCGTGCACCGCGTCGCCGCCACACCAGGTGTGACGGGGCCGACGACTCGTCGGCCGGTGTCGCGTCGCCGGTGTCGTCCCAGCCGCCCACCGAGTCCACGACGGCAGCCCAGGAGGCGCGCCGCCGGTCGAGCGGGAGGTCGAGCTCGACGTTCTCGCTGAACAACCCGTCGGGCACGGCCCCTCCGCGCACGACGGCCTCGACCGCCTCGCGGGCCACCGAGGTCGCGGGCCACGGACGCACCGTGACCCGGGCCCCGGGACGGTCGGCCAGCATGCCGTCGAGTGCGAGCCCGATCGGTTCGGAGACCTTCGAGTAGGTCGCGTTCTCGAACCCGATCGCGCCGAGGCCGGTCGCGGTCTGCCAGCGCATGTGGGCCGAGAACCCGGGGTAGCCGCCGCTGTGCGACACGACGGTGCCGTGGTCGGGGTAGTGCTCGACGAACAGGCCGAACCCGTAGCCGCCGGGGTGTCCGGCCCGGGCGGAGACGAACCGCTGCACCTGCTGCATCTCGCGCCGGGAGGCACGCGAGAGGATGCCGTCGAGGTCGCCCCGGCCCTCGGGGTCGAACGCCGAGCCGAGCCAGCGGGCCCATCTCGTCAGGTCGGTCGCGGTGCTGAACAATCCGCCGATGGGCGAGAACGCGCCCGGGCCCGAGAACGGCAGGGCATCACCCCCGTCGGAGGCACGGCGGTGGCCGATCGCGACGCCGCCGACGGCCGGCACGGTCGCCTCGAACCCCGTGGCCTCGAGACCGAGCGGCCCGAGGATCGTCGACTCGACGACCTCTCGGTACGGCCGCCCGGCGACGGCGGCGATCGCGCGGCCCACGAGGGCGAAGCCGAGGTTGGAGTAGGCGAACGTCGTGCCCGGCACGCTGTCGAAGCTCAACCCGGCCCGCAGCAGGGCGTCGAGTCCGTCGTCGGTCAGGGATTCTTGCCGGTCGCCCCACGGATCGTCGGTGGGGAAGCCGGCCGACATGGTCAGGAGCATGCGCAGGGTCGGCACGGGAGAATCGGTGGTGGGCAGGGTGACGTCGGCGAACGCCGGCACGAAGTCGGTGATCGGTGCGTCGAGCGACACGAGCCCGGCGTCGCGCTGGGCGAGCAGGGCCGTGGCGGTGAAGCTCTTCGTGCACGAGGCGATGCGATAGGCCGTGTCGACGCCGGGCGCGGTGCCCGGGGCGATCTCGCCGTACGAGCCGTCGTGGGTCATGCCCTCGTGGTCGAAGGTCGCCCAGACGGCGCTCGGCCCCCGCCGCTCGGGGCGTCGGGCGGCGAACACGGCGTCGATGCCCGTTGGTGCGTCGTGGTAGGAGGGGCGGATGGCCGTCGTCACGGGCTGTTCCTCTCGTGGTGCGGGGTCATTCGGTGCGCGTGCTGCGACGCATCGCCTCGTAGGCGTCGAGCGCGGCACGACGCGAGACCTTGAGATCGACCATGGGCTCGGGGTACGAGTCGTCGTCGACCTCGGGCACCCAGCGGCGCACGTAGTCGCGGTGCTTGTCGAACTTGTCGGCCTGCAACACGGGGTTGAAGACCCGGAAGTACGGTGCCGCGTCAGCGCCCGAGCCGGCCGTCCACTGCCAGTTGGCGGGGTTGTTGGCCTCGTCGGCGTCGACGAGGGTGTCCCAGAACCACTGCTCGCCTACCCGCCAGTCGGCCAGCAGGTTCTTCACCAGGAAGCTGGCGGTGACCATGCGCACCCGGTTGTGCATGTACCCGGTCGTCCAGAGCTCGCGCATGCCGGCGTCGACCAACGGGATGCCGGTGGTGCCCTGCTGCCACGCCTCGAGTTCTCGCGGCTCGAGCTCGTGCCACGGGAACTCGTCGAACTCGGGTCGGTAGTTCTTCGTGGCGAGGTGCGGGTTCGCGAAGAGGACCGTGTGGTTGAACTCACGCCAGACGAGTTCGCGCAAGAAGCCCGAGGCCTGCTCGCGGGCGTCGGGCGCGAGGTCGCCACGCATGCGGTGCCACACCTGGAACGGGCTCACCTCTCCGAAGCGGAGGTGGGGGGAGAGGTGGCTGGTCGCTTCTTGGGCGGGCTCGTCGCGCAGGCCGTAGTCCGCCAGGTGGCCGGTGGCGAAGCGTTCGAGCGTGTCGAGGGCCGAGGCCTCGCCGGGAGTCCAGGAGTCACGGAGCCCGGCCGACCAGTCGGGCGCCGTGGGCAGCAGGGCCCATGAGTCGAGGTCGTCGCTGGCCGGTGCGGCAGCGGGCGCGTGCAGCTCGTCGGGGGCCGCCTCGGGGTGCCGGGGTTCGGGGCGGTCGAGGCACGCGCGCCAGAACGGCGTGAAGACCTTGAACGGTTGGCCCTGGCCCGTCTGGATCGTCCACGGCTCGAACATCAGGTTCGCCTGGAAGCTGCGCACGTCGAGCCCGCGTTCGCGGAGCGACGACTTGAGGTCGGCGTCCGCCTCGCGGGCGGCCAGGCCGTACCGGCGGTTCCAGAAGACCGCACCTGCACCGACCTCGTCGACGAGGCGGGGCAGTTCGCGGGCCTGGGGGCCTCGTCGCAACGTCAGCCGAGCACCCACGGCTCGCAACGACTCGCCCAGGGCGGCGAGGCTGTGGTGCAGCCACCACCTGGAGGCCCCGCCGAGGGGGCGGATGCCGTCGGTCTCGTCGTCGAGCAGGAACACGACGACCACCGGCTCACCCCGGTCGACGGCGGCCACGAGAGCGGGGTTGTCGGCCAGACGCAGGTCGTCACGCAACCAGACGATCGACGGTGACGTCATGCGTTCGCCCCGATCGGCGTGCCCAGGCGCAGCTTCGTGCAGAGCTCGGCCAGCGAGGCCAGCTCGTCGTCGTCGAGCGCACCGCCCACGCGACGACGGATCGCCTCGGCGTGGCTGACCGCCGTGCGCCGGTAGAGGTCGTAGCCCTCGGCGGTCATGGCCACGATGATGCCTCGCCCGTCGCCCGGGTCGGAGGCCTTCTCGACGATGCCCTTCGAGGCGAGTCGGTCGACGAGACGGCTGATGCTCGGCTGGGTGAGCAACAGGTGACGGGTCAGGTCACGGATGCGGGCCCGCCGCTCGGGCTGGTTCGAGAGGTTGAACAGCACGTCGTACTCGTTGAACGAGATCTCGTTGGTCGGGAAGCACTCGGTCAGTTCGCGCATGACGCTGACCTGGGCCCGGAACAGGGCTTCCCAGGCCCCCACGGCCATCGATGTCTCGCTCATGTCGCACCTCACGTTCGTCGAGGACGAGTCTACGAAAGGCCACCGACCTCGGGCCGACACGGGGGCCGCCGACCGGCATGGGGCGCATCGACCGGGTACACGACGGAGGGCCGGTCGCCCGATGGCGACCGGCCCTCTTCCCTTGCACCAGGAGTGTCCTGCAATCACATTCCGCCTCGGCCGCCACAGCAAACGACGTCGGCGAGACACAATCTATAACGGATCGGTAACGGTGGTCCAGGTGTGCGCCTCATGAGTTCCTGGGAACTCGCACAGAGCGAGCCGAGACCGGTCCGACGTCCGACCCACCGGTCAGAAGACGTCGGGGGAGGGCGTGGAGGCGTGGCGGATCGAGACGTCCGCGTGGCGGTCGAAGCGGTATCCGACGCCGCGCACCGTCCGCACGATGTCCTCGAAGGCGCCGAGCTTCGACCGCAGTCGGCGGACGTGCACGTCGATGGTGCGTTCGTTCGGCACCTCGTCCTCGCCGTCGGCCCAGAGGCTCGAGATCAACTCGGCTCGTTCGATGGTGCGGCCCTCGCGCAGGACGAGGTACTGCAGCAACTCGAACTCCTTGTAGGTCAGGGGGGCCACGTCGCCGTCCAGCAGCAGCCGCTTCCGCGAGATGTCGACCACGACGCCGCCGCGGGCCCCGGGTTCGTCCTCCTCGGTGACCTGGCGTCGCTTCGCGAGGGCCGCGGGGTCCTGCAGGGCCAGGCGGACCACCTCGACGTCGCGGCCACCGGCCCCTTCGGGGGCGAGCGCCACGGCGGCGTGCGTCTCGGCGGACGGGGCGATGCGCCCGACCAGTTCCTTGATCTGGGACACCACGTCGCCCAACGAGGTGCCGTCGGCGGCGGCCTTGAGCTCGTCCAGCCCGACGTAGAGGACGAACCCGCGGGTCTCGGTGCCTTCGGGCACGGCGCGGGGGCGAGGTGCCGAGGGGGAGGAGGGGGCCGGGGTGGCCGTGCGGGCGGGAGCGTTCTCACGAAGGGGCACCGGGGCCGCGGAACGGGCGGGTGAGACGGTGCGGGTGGCGGTGACGGGGCGGTCGAGGATGAGGGACATGACAGGCGGAGTCCTTGCGTGACGGCGGCGGCTCTCCGGGCCGGCGGGTCGCCGGGGTGCGGAAGGGCTGCTCGATGTGTGTCGGTGCTCGATCCCGCCGGCGATGGTGCCGTACGTCACGAGCAGTCGGTGCGATGCACCGTTCGGGATGCGCGTCGAGGGTCGCGACGAAGGGCATCCTGGAGTCGGTGGCTCAGCGACCGGGTGGGGCCGCGAGCTCAGCTGGCGGTGTCAGCAGCTTCGACTCGGCGAGGTGTGTGGCCGGATCAGGCACACATTCGACACATGGCAACGTGCATCGGCATCATCATGCCGGTGCTCCCGAGGGCCTCACGAGAGGTCGGGGCGAGCACGCTGTTAGTCATGGGGTCGATTTTGTGGCACCCCGCGACCCGATGTCAAGTGGCGTTCGCGATCCGACGGCGTGAGTGGCCCGGAAACGCCGAACCGCGCCTCCTGCGGTCGAGGAGGCGCGGTCCGGGTCGTCGGTGGGGGCTCGCGTCAGGCGAGTCCGTAGAGGCGGTCGCCGGCGTCGCCGAGCCCGGGGACGATGTAGCCCTGCTCGTTCAGCCTCTCGTCGACGGCGCCGAGGACGACGTGGACGTCGCGTCCCTCCATCGCCTTCTCGACCGCGGCGAGGCCTTCGGGTGCGGCGAGGATGCAGACGGCCGTGACGTCGACGGCGCCGCGGTCGAGCAGGTAGTCGATGGCCGCGATGAGCGATCCGCCCGTGGCGAGCATCGGATCGAGCACGAAGCACTGCCGGTTCGAGAGGTCGTCGGGCAGGCGCTCGGCGTAGGTCGTCGGCTGCAGGGTCTCTTCGTCTCGCACCATGCCGAGGAAGCCCACCTCGGCGGTCGGGACGAGCTTCGTCATGCCTTCGAGCATGCCGAGGCCGGCACGAAGGATCGGGACGACGAGGGGCCGCGGCTGGCTGATCTCGAGGCCCGTGGTCGGACCGACCGGGGTCTCGATGTCGACGGGGCTGGTGCGGACGTCGCGCGTGGCCTCGTAGGCCAGCAGCGTGACGAGCTCTTCGGTCAGTGCCCGGAAGGTGGGGGAGGGGGTGCTCTTGTCGCGGAGCACGGTCAACTTGTGGGTGATCAGGGGGTGGTCCGCTACGTGCACTCGCATAGGCTCAACGGTAGCGGAGTCGACCGGTTCCGCGAGCCGTCCCGACCCCGCCGAGGCCCTGTGATCGCCGTCCCGCCCGAGTTCGACGACTGGATGTCGCTCGCCCTCGCCGAGGCCGACGCCTGTCGGGTCTCGGCCGACGTCCCGGTCGGAGCCGTGGTGGTCGACGCCGACGGCGTGGTGATCGCGACGGGCCGCAACGAACGCGAGCTGCGACAGGACCCGACCGCCCACGCCGAGGTGATCGCCCTTCGGGCCGCCGCCGAGCGCACCGGCGACTGGCACCTCACCGGGACGACCCTCGTGGTGACCCTCGAACCCTGCCCCATGTGCGCCGGAGCCCTGCTCGCCGCGCGGGTCCCGCGGCTCGTCTACGGCGCCTGGGACGACAAGGCAGGAGGCGCGGGCAGCGTCTACGACATCGTCCGCGACCGCAGGCTCCCGCACCGCGCCGAGGTCTACGCCGGCGTGCGCGAGGCCGAGTGCCGCGACCAGCTCGACGCCTTCTTCGCCGAGCGGCGCTGAGGCGGGCGACGCGAGGTGGCCGGCCCGCGCCTCCTCGGGGTCAGTCGGCGGCGCGGATGACGATCGCGTCGGTCGGCGGATCGACCTGACCGGGCTTCACCCACACGTCGGGCTCGACGTAGATGACGCGCGCGATCGGCACGGCCTCGCGGATGCGTGACTCGACCGCGTTGATGGCGCTCGCGACGTCGGCCAGCACCGTGCGGCCGGGCATCGCGACCTTGACTCCGACGAGCAGCTCGTCGGGGCCGAGGTACAGGGTCTTCATGTGGATGATCGACTCGACCTCGGGACCACCCGTGATCGCCTCGCGGATCGTCTTGACGTCCTCGGCCGAGGCTCCCTCGCCGACGAGCAGGCTCTTGGTCTCGATGCCGAGGATCACGGCCACCGCGACGAGCAACAGGCCGATGGCGATGGTGCCGATCGCGTCGTAGACGCCGTCGCCGGTGATCCAGGTGAGGACGACGCCGATCATGGCGAACGACAGACCGAGCAGCGCCGCGGCGTCCTCGAGCAGCACCACCGGCAGCTCGGGGGCCTTCGCCCGCCGGATGAACGACGCCCAGCTCTGCTGCCCCTTGCTCGGACGGGACTCGCGGATCGCCGTCCGCAGCGAGAAGCCCTCGAGTGCGAGCGAGATCGCCAGCACGAGCACCGGCAGCCAGGGCACCTCGAGCGGGTGCGGCTCGCGCAGCTTCTCGACGCCCTCGTAGAGCGAGAAGACACCGCCGACGCTGAACAGGATGATCGAGACGACGAAGGCGTAGACGTAGCGCTCGCGCCCGTGACCGAAGGGGTGCTCGGCGTCGGCCGCCTTCTTCGCCTTGCGGCCGCCGAGCAGCAGCAGCAGCTGATTGCCCGAGTCGGCCAGCGAGTGGACGCCCTCGGCGAGCATCGACGACGAGCCCGAGAAGGCCCAAGCGATGAACTTCGTCACCGCGATGCCCAGATTCGCGCTGAGTGCGGCGATGATCGCCTTGTTGCCGCCGTGACTGCTCATCGGTTCGATCCCCTCGTGTGGTCCTTGTCGATCCTAGGATGGCGGGATGGCCACCACCCTCCCCACCACAGCGATTCTCGGAGCCGGCTCGATGGGCGGTGCGATCCTGCAGGGCCTGCTGCGCCCCGAGGTCTCCGTCGAGGGCGGCGTGCGGGTGACGAACCGCACCGAGGTCAAGGCCCGGGCGTTACGGCACGGCGCCGTGACCTCGCTCGCGACCGAGACCGACCCGAGCGCCAACTCGTCGGCCGTCGTCGGGGCGCGGTTGGTGCTGATCGGCGTCAAGCCGCACCTGGTCGTCGACCTGCTGCGCGAGATCGGTCCGGCGCTCGACGCGGGCGCCGTCGTGGTCAGCCTCGCCGCGGGAGTGACGACCGCCACGATGGAGGCGGCCCTGCCCGGGTCGGTGTCGGTGCTGCGTTCGATGCCGAACACGCCGTCTCACGTCGGTCTCGGCGTCACCGGGCTGAGCGCCGGGTCGCGGTCGACCGACGCCGACCTCGACCTCGCCCGATCGCTCTTCGCGGTGGTCGGTGACGTCGTGGTCGTCCCCGAGTCGCAGATCGACGCGCTCAGCACGATCTCTGGCTCGGGTCCCGCCTACGTCTTCTACCTGATCGAACGACTGCAGGAGGCGGCGGTCGCCTTGGGCTTCACCCCCGCGCAGGCCGCCACGATGGTCCAGGGCACGTTCCGCGGGGCGAGCGAGCTGCTCGCCACGAGTGACGTCCTGCCGGCGCACACCGCGCCCGCCGAACTCCGTCGCCGTGTCACGAGTCCCGGCGGCACGACCGAGCGCGCCGTCGCCGAGCTCGCCGACGGCGGCCTGCTCGAGCTGTTCGAGCGGGCCACCGGGGCCGCTCTCGCGCGCAACCGCGAGATCGCCGAAGGTCGCTGACCGGGGTCAGCCCTCGAGGGCGGCGAAACGCTCGATGGCGCGGCTGTCGCCCGACACGATGATCAGGTCGTGGTTGCTGATGACCGTCTCGGGGGTGGCCTCGAGGAACGCGCCGCCGGGGCTCTTCACACCGACGATCGTGATGCCGTACTTCGTGCGGATGTTCGACGCGGCCAGCGAGGCGCCGCGGACGGGCTTGGGCGGGTACATCTTGACGATGGCGAACGCGTCGTCGAACTCGATGTAGTCGAGCATCCGGCCCGAGACGAGGTGCGCGACGCGCTCGCCGGCCTCACGCTCGGGGTAGATCACGTGGTTCGCGCCGATGCGGGCGAGGATCTTGCCGTGCGACTGGCTGATCGCCTTCGCCCAGATCTGCGGCACCTTCAGGTCGACCAGGTTGGCCGTGATCAGCACGCTGGCCTCGATGGACGAGCCGACGGCGACGACCGCGATCGAGAAGTCCTGCGCTCCGATCTGCTTGAGCGCGTCGATGCTGCGGGCGTCCGCCTGCACCGCGTGCGTCACGCGGTCGGCCCATTTCTGCACGAGGCCGGCGTCGGTGTCGACGGCGAGGACGTCGCGGTCCTGCCGTTCGAGTTGCCCGGCGGTGGCGGCGCCGAAGCGGCCGAGGCCGATGACGAGCACCGGGGCGTCGTGTTTGATCTTGTCAACCAACGATCGGTCGCTCCTCGGCTCTCGTGAACAGCTGGCGTCGTTGGCTGGCGGCCAGGGCGACGGAGAGTGTCACTGTACCAACGCGGCCCATCCACATCGTGACCGCGAGGATGTACTTCGCCGAGTCGGGGAGGCGTTCGGTGAGCCCCGTGCTGAGGCCCGACGTGGCGAACGCCGAGATGGACTCGAACAGCACGTGGTCGAGGGGCTCTTTCGTGATGTGCATGATCAGGATGCTCGACACCGCGACGATCGTGGCACCCCAGAGGACGACGCTGACGGCCAGGCGCAGGACGTCGCTGGGGATGCGGCGGCCGAAGGCCTCCATCGACCGCTGACCGCGCGCCTCGGCGAAGGCCGCCAGGAACAGCACCGCGAGCGTCGTCACCTTGATGCCTCCGGCGGTCGACGCCGAGCCGCCACCGATGAACATGAGCATGTCGGTGACGAGCAGCGACGACCCGTTCAGGTCGGAGATCTGGATGGTCGAGAAACCGCCCGACCTGGTCATCATGCTCAGGAAGAGCGACTGGAACACCGTGGGGCCGGCCTCGATGCCGCCGAACGTCTTCGGGTTGTCGAACTCGAGGACGATGTAGAGCACCATGCCGAACACGATGAGGATCGCCGTCGTCAGCAGGGTCAGCTTGACGTGCACCGACCAGCGTCGGGGGTTGCGGGGGTTCCGGGCCAGGGCGTAGATCACCGGGAACCCGATGCTGCCGAGGAACACCCCGATCATGATCAGGCTGAGGAACCAGTAGTCGTTCTCGAACGCGGCGAGCCCCTCGGCGTTGGGCGTGAACCCGGTGTTCGTGAACGCCATGGCCGAGTAGTAGAAGCTGTCGAGCATTGCGTCGCCGACGGGGATGCCGTCGATCAGCATGCGGGGGATCATCAGCAGGGCGATGGCCAGCTGGATGACGAACGAGCTGAGAGCCACCGTCGTCAACAGCCCGCCGATCTCGCCCAGTCGCACGGCCTGACCCTCGGGTACGGGGCCCGCGTGCACCCGCAGGGGGTTCTGGTCGCCGGCCGCCATCAGCCGGGCGCGCAGGCCGAGCTTGCGCGAGACGACGAGGCCCATGATCGAGGCCAGCGTGAGCACGCCGATCGCGCCGATCTGCACGCCGACGAAGATGACGACATGGCCGAACAGGGACCAATGGGTGGCCATGTCGACGGTGGCGAGGCCGGTGACGCAGATGACCGAGACGGCCGTGAAGACGGAGTCGGCGAGCGGGGTGATCGTCCGGTCCGCCGACGAGATCGGCAGCGAGAACAACAGGGTGAAGACCACGATCAGACCCGTGAAGATCAAGATCGCGAGGCGCGCGGGCGACTTGCGACCGATGTCGTCGAGCGCGTCGCTGAGTCTGCGCCAGGGCGAGCGGCCGGGGCCCGAGGGGCGGCGTCGACCGGCGACGGGGGCGCGAGTCACGTCGGCCATGCTATCCCGGGTCACTACGCTGGTCGCATGCCGGACATCTTCGCCGTGATCGCCGACGCCACCCGCCGAGACCTCTTGAAGGTGCTGCTCGATGCCTCGCTGTCGACCGACTCCGTGAACGCCGACATCAGCGTGGGCGAGATGGTCACGTCGCTCGGCGTCAGTCAACCGACGGTCTCGAAGCACCTGCGCGTCCTGCGCGAGGCCGGTCTCGTGCGCGTCCGCGAAGAGGGGCAGCACCGCTACTACTCGCTCGAGGCGGGGCCGCTCGAGGTCGTCGAGGACTGGTTGATTCCTTTCGTCAGCGCCGACTCGTTGACCTCCGAGGTCTTGGCCAGCACGCCGTTCGCCGCCTGGGCCGGGGCCAGCGTTCCCGCCCCGTTCCGACGTGCGGCCGAGAACCTGCCCGACGCCGAGGACGTCGGCAGCACGCTGGGTCGCTACGCGGCCGGGGCCCAGTACCGCGCCTCCTCGGCCCTGCACGACGCGCAGAGCGCTCTGGGAGCCCTGGACGAACGGGTCATCGATCCCGTGCGCAAGCGCCTGGGGCGCACCGGGCAGTAGCCTCCGACACGCCTTTACACCGAGTCACACGCGCCCCTAGAGTTGCCTTCACGCACACGGGAAACAC
This sequence comes from Frigoribacterium sp. VKM Ac-2836, assembly GCF_013248995.1. Taxonomy (GTDB): domain Bacteria; phylum Actinomycetota; class Actinomycetes; order Actinomycetales; family Microbacteriaceae; genus Frigoribacterium. The sequence continues at coordinate 258,847 of NZ_JABRPK010000001.1, forward strand.
TCGTCTGCCCCACAGCCCCGGCACGGGGCCCGATTCGAGGCAGGGTCATGTCGCAGGATCTCTCCGATGTGCGGTTCCTCACGGTCGCCGAGGTGGCCGACATGATGCGCGTCTCGAAGATGACGGTCTACCGCATGGTCCACTCGGGCGAGCTGCCGGCGATCCGCTTCGGACGGTCGTTCCGGGTGCCCGAATCGGCCGTGGCCGCCGTGCTGCGCACGGGCATCGCCGACGTCGGCTAGGCCACTTCGACTTTCTCGGGCCGTCCTAGTAGACTGACCCGAGGTATTTTTCCGCGGTTCTGTTTCGGACCCGGTCGGTCCAATCCAGAAATCAGTGAGGTCCTCTATGGGTTCTGTCATCAAGAAGCGTCGCAAGCGCATGGCGAAGAAGAAGCACCGCAAGCTGCTTCGCAAGACTCGTCACCAGCGTCGCAACAAGAAGTAGTCGCTCCACACGAAGGCCCCCGTCGACCACCGGTCGCCGGGGGCCTTCGTCATGCCCGGCCGTCGCCCCGCCCTCGCTACCCTTGATGGCATGGCCGAACCACGAATCACCCTCCTGACCAAGCCGGGTTGCCACCTGTGCGACGACGCCCGTTCCGCACTGCACGAGGTGCTGGCCGAGGCCGAGTTCGCCGGTGCCGGCGTGGCCGTCGACGAGAAGAACATCCTCGACGACGCCGAGCTCACCGCCGAGTACGCCGAGGAGATCCCCGTCGTGCTGATCGACGGTCGCGTGCACACCGTCTGGCGCGTCGAGCCCGACCGGCTGCGGACGGCGCTCCGCGCAGCCGTCCGCTAGCTCGGCGAGCACGCACGGCGACGAGAAGCCCCGACGAGATCGCTCTCGTCGGGGCTTCTGTGGTCGGTGTGCAGAACCTACGGCTGGAGGCGCGTGGGGCCGCGGAAGAGGAACGTCACCTCGCGCAGGTTGGCCTGGTGCAGCATGAGCATCAGCACGCGGGCGAGGCCCATGCCGAAGCCGCCGTGCGACGGGGCGCCGTAGCGGAAGAAATCGAGGTAGCCGCCGAGTTCCTCGGGCTTGAGTCCCTTCTCGCGGATCTGCTGCTCGAGCACGTCGATGCGGTGCTCGCGCTGAGCTCCGGTCGAGATCTCGGTGCCGTTGAAGATCAGGTCGTAGCTCTTCGTCACCTGCGGGTCGTCGGCATGACGCATGTGATAGAAGGGGCGGATCGAGATGTCGTAGTCCGTGAGGAAGACGAACTCGTGGCCGAACTCTTCGCGCACGTACTCCGAGATGCGACGCTCGCCCTCGGGGTCCATGTCGGCGTCGGTCCGGGGCACCTCGTAGCCGCGCTCGGCCACGATGCGCTTGGCCTCGGCCAGTGGGATGCGGGGGAACGGCGTCGTCGGGACGGTCACCTCGACGTCGAAGAGGGCCTGGATCTCGTCGCCGTGTTTCTCCTTCACGGCCGAGAAGGCGGCCACGAGGAGTTCTTCGTGCATGCGCATGACGTCCTCGTGGCTGTCGACGTAGCTGATCTCGGCGTCGACGCTCGTGAACTCGGTCGCGTGACGCGAGGTGAACGAGGGGTCGGCGCGGAACACCGGTGCGATCTCGAAGATCTTGCCGAAGCCCGCCGTCTGCGCCATCTGCTTGAAGAACTGGGGGCTCTGTGCCAGGTAGGCGGCGCCCTCGAAGTAGTCGACCTTGAACAGCTCGGCGTTCGACTCGCTCGCCGTGGCCATGAGCTTCGGCGTGTGGATCTCGACGAAGTCGCGCTCGATCCACCAGGTGCGGAGGGCGTGTTCGAACGTCGTCTGCACGCGGAAGATCAGGGAGTTCCGGGGGACCCGCAGGTCGAGGAAGCGGTAGTCCAGGCGCTTGTCGATGCCGCTGTCGGCGGCGATGGGGGTCTCGGGGTCGGCCAGCGAGTCGATGACGAGCGTGTCGACCTTGACCTCGATGCCCCCGAGCTTGACGCGCTCGTCGTGCTTGAGCTCACCCGTGACGGTGACGAAGCTGCCCTGCGAGAGCGACGAGATGGCGTCGGCCACGTCGTCCGTCTCGCCTGCCGCGGCGAGCACGTCGGCCGCGGTGCGGGGACGAACCAGTTGCAGGGCGCCGGTCTCGTCACGGAGGACGACGAACTGCACCTTCTTCTGATCACGAACCGTCTCGACCCAGCCGGTCACGGTCACGGGTCCGTCGGGCAGCGCGGACAGGTCTTTGATGAGGGTGCGTTCGATCACGAGGCCCGAGTTTACAGTCACCGCCTCCTCGCACCTGTCGGGGCACCCGTCCGGTCGCCGGCGAGCTTGGGGCTTTCCGTGTGGGAGGTGTGCAGGTGGGCCCGACCTAGACTCGTAGGCATGCCCGCCCAGCAGATCCACCTCGTCCGGCACGGTGAGGTGCACAACCCCGAGCACGTGCTCTACGGCCGCCTCGACGGGTTCGGCCTCAGCGACCTCGGCCACCGGATGGCGGCCGCGTCGGCCGAGGCCTTCCGTGAGCAGGGCGTGCCCGTGCGTGCCCTGTTCGCCTCGCCCCTCCAGCGCACGCGCGAGAGCGCGGCCCCGTGGTCGTCGGCCTTCGGGCTCGAGACGCAGGTCGACGAACGTCTCGTCGAGCCGACCAACAAGTACCAGGGCCGCCGCAGCGATTTCAGCATCACCAAGCAGCTGAAGGTGCCGGCCGAATGGCCGTGGATCGTCAACCCGCTCAAGCCCAGCTGGGGCGAGGCCTACGTCAGCATCGCCGCCCGGATGCTGTCCGCCATCGACGAGGCCTGGTCGAGCGTCGACGACGGCGACGTCGTGCTCGTCAGCCATCAGTTGCCCATCTGGATGGTCCACCGCAGCGTCACGGGCGCACGCCTCTTCCACGATCCCCGCCGCCGCCGCTGCACTCTCTCGAGCATCACCACGCTCGAACGCCGCGAAGGGGGCTTCGTCGAGGTGGGCTACCAGGAACCCGCTGCACACTTGAACGCGTCCGCCGTCGACTTGGGAGCAGTGTGAGACCGACCACCCGCCCGACCCGCGCCCGGCTCGTCGCGCGCGGACTGGCCCTCACCGCCGTCGTGGCGCTCCTCGCCACGGGGTGCTCGTCGACCGCCGACGACCTGGCGACGCAGTACGGCAACGGCACCACCGAGAACTACATCTCGGGCAACGGCACCGTCACCGAGATCGCCCCGGACGACCGCACCGACCCGGTCGAGTTCACGGCCGAGACCGACGCCGGCGAAACCGTCGCGCGGTCCGACAACGACGGCGAGGTCGTCGTCCTGAACTTCTGGTACGCCGCGTGCCCGCCCTGCCGCCTCGAGGCGCCCGAGCTCGAGAAGCTCAACAAGTCGTACGCCGACAAGGGTGTCGAGTTCCTCGGCGTCAACGTCAGGGACCAGGCCGACACGTCCTTGGCCTTCGCCCGCACCTTCGACGTCACCTACCCGTCCGTCATCGACGCCAACGACGGGGCCGTCCAGCTCGCGCTCGCGGGCACGATCGCGCCGAACGCGGTGCCGACCACCATCGTCCTCGACAAGCAGGGGCGCATCGCGGCCCGCATCCTCGGCGGTCTCGACGGGCCGAGCATCCTCGACACCCTGATCTCCGACACCCTCGCCGAGACGTCCTAGGTGTACCAGGGCAATCCCTTCTTCGACGCGGTCGTGGGCGGTCAGCTCGCGGTGGGCCTGCCGGTCGCGCTGCTCGCCGGACTCATCTCGTTCCTGTCACCCTGCGTGCTCCCGCTCGTCCCCGGCTACCTGGGTTACGTCGGCGGCCTGACCACCGGGGCGACCGAGGCGGGGGCCAAGCGCCGTGACCGCCGTCGGCTGGTCCTCGGCGTGGTCCTGTTCATCCTCGGCTTCTCCGTGGTCTTCGTCGGCACGTCGCTGGCCTTCGCCTCGGCGGGCTTCTGGTTGATCCAGTGGCGCGAGGTGATCACGCGGGTCATGGGCGCCGTCGTGATCCTGCTCGGCCTCGTCTTCATCGGCCAGTTCACGTTCCTGCAGCGCACCCTCAAGCCGGGGTTCCTGCCGAAGACGGGTCTGGCCGGCGCCCCACTGCTCGGCATCGTCTTCGGCATCGGCTGGACCCCGTGCATCGGGCCGACCCTGGCGGCCGTCCAGGTGCTGGCCCTCGGCTCGGGCTCGGCCTGGCAAGGAGTCCTGCTCGGCACCTTCTACTGCATCGGTCTCGGCGTGCCGTTCCTGCTCGTCGCGCTCGGCTTCGGCTGGGCGTCGCGGTCCATCTCGTTCGTCAAGCGGCACATGCGCGTCGTCAACATCGTCGGAGGGTCACTGCTCGTGCTCATCGGTCTGCTCATGGTCACGGGCCTCTGGTCCAGCCTCATGTCGCACGTCGGGGCGGTGATCGCGACCTATGGCACGATCGTCTGACCGCGACGGGAGCGACGCGACCCGTGCCTCCTCGTCCACCGCCGGAACCGACACCGGGCTGACCGACACCGGCCTGACCGACGCCGACGCGACCGACATCGGCGGGGACCCGCTGCGTCCGAGCGACCACGTCGACTCGGTCCGCCCTGCGGTCGCCGACGGTCCGGGCATCACGCAGCCCAGACTCGGCCCCCTCGGCTACCTGCGTTTCTTCTGGCGTCAGCTGACGAGCATGAAGACGGCGCTGTTCCTGCTCATGCTGCTGGCCGTCGCGGCGATCCCCGGCTCGCTCGTACCGCAGCGGACCTCCGACCCGAACGGCGTGGTGCAGTACCGCACCGACCACCCCGACCTGTTCCCCGTGCTCGACAAGCTCGGCGTCTTCGACACCTATTCGTCGCCCTGGTTCTCGGCCGTCTACCTGCTGCTGTTCATCTCGCTCATCGGCTGCATCATCCCGCGGACGCGGCACCACCTGGAGGCCCTGCGCGCCCGCCCTCCGAAGACCCCGGCACGCCTCTCGCGTCTGGCCGGTTACCGGTCGATCACCCTCGAGAGCGCAGGAGGCTCGGGTGACGCCTCGATCACGACCGCCCGTGCCGTCGAGGCGGCCCGCGCGCAGCTGAAGCGCGCCGGCTATCGCACGCAGGTCTTCGGCGACTCGGTCAGCGCGGAGCGCGGCTACTTGCGCGAGACCGGCAACCTGGTGTTCCACTCGGCACTCGTCGGCGTGCTGCTGACCGTCGGGGTCGGCGGCGGCTTCGGGTACTCGGGCCAGCGCGTCGTCGTCGAAGGGCAGACCTTCTCGAACGTGCTCGGCTCGTACGACTCCTTCAACCCGGGCCGCTGGTTCGACGAGTCGCAGCTGTCGCCGTTCTCGGTCGCGCTCGACCGGTTCTCGACCGAGTACGCTCCCGACTCCGCGGGTGCCGCCGGCATGGCCACCGACTTCACGGCCGACGTGACCGCGCAGGCGCGCGGAGGTGACGCCGAGAAGACGCAGATCAAGGTCAACGCGCCCCTGTCGATCGGTGGATCGAACGTGTACCTGCTGGGCAACGGCTACGCCGTCGACGTCACGGTGCGCGACGGCGAGGGCAACGTCGCCTTCCGTGACACCGTGCCGTTCCTGCCGCAAGACACCAACCTGACCTCGCTCGGCGTGATCAAGGTGCCCGACGCCCTTCCCCGGCAGCTCGGCATGATCGGGTTCTTCTACCCGACGGCGGCGGACAACGGCACGGGGGCCCTCACGTCCACCGACCCCGACACCACGAACCCCGTGCTCAGCCTGAACGTCTACTCGGGCGATCTCGGGCTGGACGCGGGCGTGCCGACCTCGGTCTACACGCTCGACACCGACGGGTTGACCCCGCTGGCCGGCACCGACGACGACGCACGAGAGAAGGCCGTCCAGCTGACGCCGGGCGAGACCGCGACGATCCCGGACGGGCTCGGCACCATCACCTTCGACGGCGTCAAGCGTTTCGCGTCGTTCGACATCCACCACGACCCCTCGCAGGTCTGGGTGCTGCTGTTCGCCGGGCTGTCGTTCGCCGGCCTGCTGACGGCGTTGTTCGTGCCGCGTCGTCGGGTCTGGGTCAAGGCCACCGAGACCGACGAGGGCGTGCGGCTCGAGTACGCCGGGCTCGCCCGTGGTGAGGATCCCACGCTCGGACGCGCCGTCGGCGACATCGCCAAGGCGCACCTCGGCGGGCTCGGCGTCCCGTCCGACGTCGCCCGCGAGGTCGCCGACGACCCGGCCCGTCACGACGTCGAGAAACCCGGCCCCGGTACCGGCGGGCGCGGACGTAAGATCTGATGGTGACCGCCGACCTCGCCTACTACTCGCTCGTCGCCGTGTACTCGGCGATGGCCATCTACACGATCTCGTTCGTGGCCTTCGCCCTCGACCTGGCGAAGCGGTCCGGTGACGCCCAGCAGGCGGCGGCGCGCGCCGCCAAGGCCGAGGCCGTCTCGACGGCGTCCGTCTCGCGCTCGGCGTCGGGTGGCAGCACCGTGGTGCTCGACCGCCCGTCGGGAGGGTCCGGTGCCCCGGTGGCGTCCGGCGCGGGCTCCCCGGCCAAGGCGTCGAGTTTCGAGCGCGTCGCCATCGCGATGATGCTCCTCGGTTTCGTCGTGCACGTCGCCTCGGTCGTCCTGCGCGGCCTCGCCGCGGGTCGCGTGCCGTGGGCCAACATGTTCGAGTTCTCTCTCACCGGCACCGCGATCATCGTCGGGGTCTACCTGGCCGTGCAACTGGTCGTCAACCTGCGGTTCCTCGGCGCCTACGTCATGGGTCTCAACCTGGTGCTGCTCGCCATCGGCACCGTCAACTACTACGTGGCGGTCTCGCCGCTGCCCCCGGCACTCCAGTCGGCGTGGCTCGTCATCCACGTCTTCGTCGCCATCCTCGGCACGGCCTTCTTCGCGATCGCGGCGGGGCTCTCGGCCGCCCAGCTGGTCCAGACGAAGCGTGAACAGTCCAAGCTCGCGGGGCTGCGCTTCATGGACACCCTGCCCGGCGCCGAGCGCCTCGAAGACCTGGCGTACCGCATCGCCCTCGTCGGCTTCGTCCTCTGGACCTTCACCCTCATCGCCGGCGCCATCTGGGCCGAGCGCGCCTGGGGTCGCTACTGGGGCTGGGACACCAAAGAGGTCTGGACCTTCATCATCTGGGTGCTCTACGCCGGGTACATCCACGCCCGGGCGACCCGGGGCTGGCGCGGTGCCCGGTCGTCGTGGTTGTCGATCATCGGGTTCGCGGCCGTCATGTTCAACTTCTCGGTCGTCAACGTGTTCTTCAAGGGTCTGCACGCCTACTCGGGTCTCTGAGCCCCCGAGCCTCTGAATCCCCGAGGGCCGGGTCCCTCGGCCCCGGGCGTCACCCCGAGAGGACGGCGTAGGAGGCGCGAAGCCGTTCCAGCCAGGCCTCGCGTCGCTCGTCGTCCACTGCGTGACGTCGGAGCAGGTCGACGTCGACGGCGACCCGGCGGACGTCGATCATGCCGTCGACGGGCAGCAGTGGCTCGTGCGTGACGTCGGCCCCGAGCAGGGCCGCCGTGCCGAGACCGCAGTCGTGCCGCAGGTCGGGCACCGCGGCGGCCAGGTGCGCGCCCATGCTGAGCCCGACCGACGTGTCGATGGCGCTCGAGACGACCACCGGCAGACCCGCCGCGGCCACGATGCGCAGCGCCGCCGTGACACCGCCCAGCGGCTGGGCCTTGACGACGAGCAGGTCGGCGGCGCCGGCCCGCGCGACGGCGAGCGGGTCGGCGGCCTTGCGGACGCTCTCGTCGGCGGCGACGGGGACGCCGAGACCCGAGACCCGGCGGCGCAGTTCGGCGAGCTCGGGCACGGTCGCGCAGGGCTGTTCGGCGTACTCGAGGCCGTACGGTGCCAGGCCGACCAGCGCCTCCTCGGCCTCCTGGACCGACCAGCCGCCGTTGGCGTCGACGCGGACCCGGCCCTCGGGGCCCACCCAGTCCCGGGCCGCGGCGACGCGGGCGAGGTCGTCGGCGAGGGTCTGCCCCCTCTCGGCCACCTTGACCTTGACCGTCCGGCAGCCACGGTAGCGGGAGAGCACGTCGGGTACCCGGTGGGCGGCCACGGCCGGCAGGGTGGCGTTGACCGCCACCCTGCCGGTGCGCATGTCGGGCAGGCGACCCCAACCGAAATCGATCGTCGCGGCGAGCCAGGCGGCTGCCTCGGTCTCGTCGTACTCGACGAAGGGGCTGAACTCGGTCCAGCCCGACGGACCCTCGACCACGAGGGCCTCGCGCGCGTCGAGCCCGCGGAACCGGGTGCGCAGGGGCAGGCGGACGACGTGGGCACCCTCGACCAGTTCGGCGAGGGGAGGGAGCGCGGACGGGGTGGGCGTCGGGCGGTCGGCGGTCGGCATCCGCTCAGTGTCGCACCGGCGACCCCGGTAAGGTCGTGCGTCATGGTCGACCGCGAACCCGTGCCCGCCCGAGAACCCGAGCGCTCGCCCGACGAGTTCCCCTCCGAGAGGGCTGACGCCGACGGCCGCGAGACCTCCGAGTCCGAGGGCCTGGGGGTGTTCGACGGTCCCGGTCAGGACGTGGCCGTCCGGCCGCCGCGCAGTCGCCGCCTCGGGGTCGTCACCTTCGTCCTGGCGATCGTGCTGCTCGCCCTCGACGGTCTGGCGCTGGGACTGCTCGCGGGGGACGCCGTCGGCCCGGCCGCCGTCCTCGCGCTCGTCACCCTGCTGGCCTCGATCGTCGTGGGGGTCGTCGGGCTCATGGCGGTCGTCATGCGGCGTGGTCGATGGTGGGGGGTGGCCGCGGTGGTCCTCAGCTCGCTGTCGAACCCGTTCGTGCTCGTCTGGCTGATCGGACGGTTCGTCTCGGCCGTCTGACGCCGCTCGGCGTCGTCGTCGGACCCCGTCGGTAGGCTGGCGACATGGCTTCCGAGGTGTCCGACCTGTTCGATCCGACCGAGTGGCGGGGGGTCGAGGGCTTCGAAGCCCTGACCGACGTCACCTACCACCACAGCGTCGACGGCCGCGTCGCGCGCGTCGCCTTCGACCGCCCCGAGGTGCGCAACGCGTTCCGGCCGCACACGGTCGACGAGCTGTACCGCGTGCTCGACGACGCCCGCATGAACAGTCGCATCGGGGTCGTCCTGCTGACCGGCAACGGTCCCAGCCCGAAAGACGGCGGCTGGGCGTTCTGCAGCGGCGGCGACCAGCGCATCCGGGGCCGCGACGGCTACAAGGCCGAGGGCGACCGGGCGAACGTGCCCGATCCTGCCTCGGCGGGTCGCCTGCACATCCTCGAGGTGCAACGTCTGATCCGGTTCATGCCCAAGGTCGTCATCGCCGTGGTGCCCGGGTGGGCGGCCGGCGGCGGGCATTCGCTGCACGTCGTCTGCGACCTGACGATCGCCAGTCGCGAGCACGGTCGGTTCAAGCAGACGGACGCCGACGTCGGCTCCTTCGACGCGGGCTACGGCAGCGCCTACTTCGCCAAGCAGATCGGGCAGAAGTTCGCCCGCGAGGTCTTCTTCCTCGCCGAGGAGTACAGCGCCGACCGCGCCCGCGAGATGGGCGCCGTCAACCGGGTCGTTCCCCACGCCGACCTCGAGCGCGAAGCGCTCGGCATGGCCCGCACCATCCTGACGAAGTCGCCGACCGCCATCCGCATGCTCAAGTTCGCGTTCAATGCGACCGACGACGGCATCGTCGGGCAGCAGGTCTTCGCCGGCGAGGCGACCCGTCTGGCCTACGGCACCGACGAGGCCGTCGAAGGGCGCGACTCGTTCCTCGAGAAGCGTGCGCCCGACTGGTCGCCGTTCCCCTGGCAGTACTGATGACCCGCACCCTGCGGGTCGTCGACGCGCGGCACCCCGGTGCCGTCCTCGACGGGCTCCGCGACGCGCTCGAAGGCGGTCCCGCCATCGCACCCCGGGCCGACGACCGTGCGCCCGCCGACCTGCCGGGAACCGTGCCCCAGGCCGTCTCGCTGGTCGTCGAGACGAGCGGGTCGAGCGGGCGACCGAAGCGCGTGGCCTTGTCCTCGGACGCCGTGCTCGCGGGCGCCGCGGCGGCCGACGGTGCCCTGATGGGGCCGGGGCAATGGGTGTTGGCCCTGCCCGCGCACTACGTGGCGGGCCTGAACGTGCTGGTCCGGTCGCTCGCCGCGGGCACCGAGCCGGCCCTGCTCGCCCCCGGCCACTTCGACCCCCGCGCCTTCGTCGACGCAGCGGCCGGACTCGACCATCCCACGCGGTATTCGTCGCTCGTCCCGGCCCAGCTCGCGACGGCGCTCGACGCCGCCGAAGCCGACCCCGTCGTCGCCGAGGCCCTGCGCCGGTTCGACGCCGTCCTGATCGGCGGCCAGGCGACGCCGGCCACCCTCGTCGGGCGGGCTCGGCGACTCGGCGTCACCGTCGTCCGCACCTACGGGTCGAGCGAGACGAGCGGCGGGTGCGTGTACGACGGGGTGCCCGTGGGTCGCACCCGCGTCGAGGTCGTCGACGGACAGGTCGAGCTGGGTGGGCCGTCGCTGGCCGAGGGGTACCTCGACGACCCCGAGCGCACGGCCGCGGCCTTCGTCATGCGCGACGGTCTGCGCTGGTACCGCACGGGGGATGCCGGCACGGTGTCGTCCGACGGGGTGCTGACCGTCAGCGGCCGGATCGACGACGTGATCGTCTCGGGTGGCGAGAAGGTGTCGCTCGGCGTCGTCGAGCGGGCCGTCCGCGAGCAGCCGGGGCTGGCCGACGCCGTCGTCGTGCGCGCAGCACATGCCCGGTGGGGCGAGGTGCCCGTCGTGGTCACGGCCGCCGCGCCTCCTCCGTCGGGTGCCGCCGACGACCTCGCGGCGCTGAGACGCGCGGTGGCGGTCGTCGCCGGTCGGGCCGCGGCCCCCGACCGCATCGTCCGGGTCGACGTCGTGCCCCTGCTGCCGAGCGGCAAGCCCGACCGGGTCGCTCTCACCCGCCTGGTCCGAGACCTCGCGGCAAGCTGATAGCCGCCTGCGAACTAGACTCGTCGACGTGGCGAAGACGAAGACCTCGACCCCCAAGCGCAGTGGCCGACCCGGCGGGCGGCCCGGAAAGCAGCCCGTCCGTCCCGTGACGACCGGCGACTGGATCGGCGGTGCCCGCCTGCGTACCCTGCCGCTCGGTATCGCCCCGGTCGCCCTCGGCACCGGCGTGGCCCGGGCGAACGGTGGTTGGGACCTCACCCTGGCGCTTCTCTGCCTCGCGGTCGCGGTGTTCCTGCAGATCGGCGTGAACTACTCGAACGACTACTCCGACGGCATCCGAGGCACCGACGACTTCCGGGTCGGGCCCTCGCGCCTGACCGGTTCGGGCAGCGTCCGGCCCAGGACCGTCCTACGGGTGGCCCTGGCGTTCTTCGCCCTCGCGGCCGTCGCCGGTGTCGTCATCGTCATCATCACCCAGATCTGGTGGCTGCTCGCGGTGGGTGCCGCCGCCGTCGTGGCCGCCTGGTTCTACACGGGGGGCAAGCGACCGTACGGCTACAACGCCCTGGGCGAGCTCTTCGTCTTCGTGTTCTTCGGGCTGGTCGCCACCGTGGGCACGACGTTCGTGCAGCTGCGTGAGTTCCCGTTCGACGCGTGGGTTGCGGGCGTCGCCGCCGGCCTCTTCGCCTGCGCGGTCCTGATGATCAACAACGTGCGCGACATCCCCCAAGACACCGCCGCCGGCAAGCGCACCCTCGCGGTGGTCGTCGGCGACCCGGTGGCCAGGGCCCTCTACGCGCTCTTCCTGCTCTTGCCGTTCTTCATCCTCGTGTACTTCGCGTTCCTGTACCTGCACGCACCGTACGTCTACTTCGCGTTGATCGTGGCGGTGCCCGCCGCCGTCATCGGCGTGACGGGCAAGACCCCGCGCGAGCTGATCCTCGCCCTGCAACTGGCGTCATTGTCGGCCCTGGTGTGGGCCCTGGCGCTGTCGGCGGCGCTCTTCTTCTAAGAACGCGCTCGGTCGGTGTCGGTCTCGTCGTCGGCGATCGCCTCGTCTTCTGCGAGCGAGTCGTCGTCGGGCGTCGCCGGCCGCGACCGTCGGTCGGCGAGGTCGAGAGCCACCCGGTGCCGCAGCGGGGCGAAGAAGAGGTACGAGACACAGAATCCCACCACCGCGGCGATCACCGTGGCCCAGAGCGGGTCCAGGCGCAGCACGAGCAGGACGCCCAGCACGACGGCGAACAGGCCGAGGCGGACGATCGAGTACTTGAGCCAGGGTTTCACGACGTGGAGTCTACGGTCCGCGAGGTGTGCGGCCGCCGAGGGGAGGGCGGTCGCACGGCCGGGTCCTCACCGTGCCGAGGAGGCGCGGTGCGTGCCACCGGGCGCCGTAGATCACGGCTCCGCAACGGCCGCCCGACCATCAGGCGTTGCACCGGATCGAGAACTAGGCTCACCGCATGGTCAGGCTCTTCATCGTGGGCATCGTCGCCGCGGCGGCGTTCGTCATCTTCGCGCTCATCGACTGCCTGTTCGCCGACACCTCGCGGTTCCGCGCCTTGAACAAGCCGCTCTGGGCCGTCATCATCGTCCTGCTCCCCGTGATCGGGGCCGTGCTGTGGTTCATGCTCGGACGGGCCCGAAAGAACGGTCGTCCGGTGGCGACGCGCACCGTCGCACCCGACGACGACCCCGAGTTCTCGGGGTCGTCCTGGCGAACGACGAGTGACCTCGACCAAGAGACCACCGACGAGCGCATCCGACGACTCGAGCAAGAACTGCTCGACCTCGACAACGACGACAAGACCGGCAAGCAGTAAGTGACCAGTCCTGCGACCGAGTACGCGGTGTCGCTGCTCGCGTCCCTCGCCGACGCCGGTGTCCGTGACCTCGTCCTCAGCCCTGGCTCCCGCAGCCAGGCGCTGGCCCTCGCCGCCGCCGAGTTCGAGGCAGCCGGTCGTCTGTCGGTCCACGTCCGCATCGACGAGCGCTCGGGCGGCTTCCTCGCTCTGGGTCTGGCCGCCGAGTCCGGTGTCCCGAGCGTCGTCATCACCACGTCGGGCACCGCCGTCGCGAACCTCCACCCGGCCGTGCTCGAGGCGCACCACTCCGGGGTTCCGCTGATCGTGCTCAGTGCCGACCGTCCCCTCGAGATGCGCGGCATCGGGTCGAACCAGACCACCGTGCAACCCGGGATCTTCGCTCGTGCCGTCGGGTGGGTACGCGACGTCGAGGCTCCTCGTTCGGGCCCCGTCGACCACGAGGCCGTCCGCGCCCTCGCCCGTGACGCCGTCGGCGAGGCCCTCGGCGGAGACTCCCACGGCCCCCTCAGGCGCTCGCGAGGGCCCGTCCAGCTCAACGTCGCCTTCCGTGAGCCCCTGTCGTCCGGCGACCAGATACTGCCCGCCGCTCGTCCCGAGCCGGTCGAGATCCCCCTCGGCGGGGTGCCGACCATCCTCGAGGTCGACCTCGAACCCGCCACCCTGGTCGTCGCCGGACACGCGTCCGGTCCACACGCCGAGGCCGTGGCCCGTGCCCTCGGAGCCCCCCTCGTGGCCGAGGTGTCGAGTGGTGCCCGTTTCGGACCCCACCTCGTGTCCTCGTATCGTGCCCTGCTCGACGACGCCGACTTCGGTGGTCGAGTCCGTCGGGTGGTGGTCTTCGGCCACCCGACGCTCAGTCGTCAGATCCCGTCGCTGCTCACTCGCGAGGGAGTCGAGGTCGTCGTCGTCCGGGCCGCGGGGGCCGAGGCGTACGACCCGGGCCGCTCGGCCCGCGTGGTCGAGGCCGTCGAGGTGACCCGCGCCTCCACGGGGTCCGGTCCGTCCGAGGACGCCGCTCATCGTGCCTGGGTGGGGCGCTGGGTCCACACCAGCCGCCGATTGCTCGAGGCCGGAACGGACGCCGTGCAGCCGGGCCCCGAGGACGAGACGGACGCAGGTGCGACCGACCGTTCCGAGGTGGCCGCACAGGCCGAGTTCCTGCGCCGAGAGGTGCAGCTGTTGCGGCGGCCGGTCACGCGCCGGGCCCTCGCCGAAGCCCTCTGGCGCGTGAGCTGGCCGCACGACCGTCTCGTCCTCGGCGCGTCGAGACTCATCCGCGAAGTCGACGAGATCGTGCCGGGCAAGAAGATCCTCGTGCACGCCAACCGCGGGCTCGCCGGCATCGACGGAACGATCGCGACAGCCACCGGCATCGCGATCGCCAGCCAGCGTGACGATCCCGCTGCCGGCACCACCCGGGTGCTCGTCGGCGACCTGACGATGCTGCACGACGTCGGCTCGATGCTCCTGGGCCTCGGCGAGACGCGGCCGCGGCTGCAGCTGGTCGTCGGCAACGACGGCGGCGGGACCATCTTCGACGGACTCGAGGTCGCGGCCACGGCGTCCCCCGAGGCGATGACGCGCGTCCAGTTCACCCCGCACGAGGTCGACCTCTCGGCCCTCGCCCGGGCCTATGGCTGGCAGCACGTCGAGGCGGCCACGCGCTCGGAACTCGACCAGGCTCTCGTGGCCCGGTACGACGGCCCGGTGCTGATCGAGGTGCCTCTCACTCGCTGACCGTCCGCCCCACGGGGGTACGGACCACAGCGCTCGGCCGTAGGGTCGGGGCATGGCCAAGACGTGGACGACCCCGCCCTCCCAGACCCTCCGCGCCGGTGAGGGCTTCGTGCTCGCCGACGTCGACACCTCCTCCACCCCGGGGTTCCCGGGCGACAAGGCCTACGCGCAGCAGGCGCTCGAGTCGGGTCGCGAGACCTTGGGTGAACTGCAAGAGAAGCTGTTCGCGCAGAGTCGCAGCGGGGGCAGCACGGGCAACGTCCTGCTCGTCCTGCAAGCGATGGACACCGCCGGCAAGGGCGGCATCGTCCGGCACGTCGTGGGCGCCGTCGACCCTCAGGGCGTGGCACACCACGCGTTCAAGGCGCCGACCCCCGACGAGCTGGCGCACGACTTCCTCTGGCGGGTGCGGCGCGAGCTGCCCGGCCCCGGCATGATCGGGGTCTTCGACCGGTCGCACTACGAGGACGTGCTGATCGGCAAGGTGCGTCGCCTCGCGCCGCCCGAGGAGATCGAGCAGCGGTACGCCGACATCGTCACCTTCGAGGAGGAGCTCGTCGAGAACGGCACCACGGTGGTCAAGGTGATGCTGCACATCTCGTCCGACGAGCAGAAGGAGCGTCTCGCCGACCGACTCGACCGCCCCGACAAGCACTGGAAGTACAACCCCGGCGATCTCGAGGAACGCCTCGTCTGGAACGACTACCAGGACGCCTACCAGACCGCGATCCGCCGCACCTCGACCGAAGCCGCCCCGTGGTTCGTCGTCCCGGCCGACCGCAAGTGGTACGCCCGGGTGGCCGTCCAGAAGCTGCTGATCGACGCCCTCTCGTCGCGTGGGCTCGACTGGCCCGCCGCGCAGTACGACGTCGAGCTCGAGAAGACCAAGCTCGCCACCTCGTAGCCGGGGGACAGTTCGCTCGGGTCGTCGGCGTCGTCCTGGGTGCCTTCGGTGGACGCCGGCGATCGAACCGGATGGTCCGGGGTACGCGTGTCGCTCCCTCGGTCGCCCGACCCTGACAATGTCTCATGCCCGTCATCTCCCTTCGCCGCGGTCGTCCCACGGCGCTGGTCTTCTCCCTGGCCCTCGCCCTCGCCCTCGTCGCGTCGTGGCTCGTCGCCGCCCCGGCCGGCGCCGCGCCGCTCGACGCCGCGCCGACCGCGAGCATCACCGGCCGGGTCACGGCCCAGACGGCCGACGGTTCGATGGTGCCGTCCTCCGCCGGCCGCTTGACCGCGGTGTCGCCCCGGACCACCTCGGAAGCGGTCCCGGTCCCCTCGCTCGAGCGTCGTCCCGACGGGACCTTCAGCTTCACGGGAGTCACGCCGGGTCGCTGGCTCGTCACGCTCACACCGCCGTATCCCGGCCCGTACCGGTATTCGTCGGTCTTCTCCTGGGTGGACGTCCCGGCCGCCGGGTCGTCGATCGCGGTCGGTGATCTCGAGCTCGTCCTGTCCCAGCTCGTGGCGGGCCAGGTGTCGGCGGTCGTCGACGGCGAGACGGTGCCGCTGCCGTACGCCACCGTGACGGTCTGGTGGAAGAACCCGGCCACGGGTGCGTACGCGGGCAAGGGCAGCGCGTCCACGACGTCCGAAGACGGTCGCTTCGAGTTCACCCTCCTGCGCCCGGGCAGCTATCGGATGAGTTTCGGGGACAGCGCGTCGCAGTCACCGAGGGTCCACGACGACCTCTATTGGCCGGCGGGTCGGCGGCTCTCCGACGCCGCTGACATCGTCATCACTCCCGGACGTCAGATCACCGGTCTCGACGTCGTGCTCTCCGAACGGACCTTCACGACGACGCGGGTGGCCGGGGACGACCGGTTCGAGACCGGGGCAGCGGCCCTGTCGTCGGCCTGGGGATTTCCCGCGACGGACGGTTCCACGCCTCGGGTCCCGGTTCTCTACGTCGCCAACGGACGTGACTTCCCGGACGCGCTCAGCGCCGGTCCCGCGGCGGCCCATGAGGGCGGAGCCCTCGCGATGACCGACAGGGACGCCCTCCCGGCAGCCACCCTGGCGGTCGTCGAGCGCCTCGCCCCCGAGCGCATCGTGGTCGTGGGCGGGCCGGCCGCGGTCTCCGCCGAGGTCTACGACCAGCTGGCGTCCTTCCAACCGGCGATCACGAGGCTCGGGGGAGCGGACCGCTACGAGACCTCGCGCCTGGTGGCGCGTCATTCCTTCCTCGGCTCGTCGACCGGCGAGAGGATCTACCTGGCCACGGGTGAGGCGTTCCCGGACGCCCTCGCCGCGGGGCCGGCTGCTCACCGGGACGACGCCCCGGTCCTCCTCGTCCGAGGCGGCCAGGCGGCCGCCGACGCTCCGACGAGGGCCTTGATGGTCGAGCTGGGCAAGGCCCGGGCCATCATCGTCGGCGGGACGGCGAGCGTCACCCGGGCGTTCGAGGCCAGTCTCGCCGAGCAGGAGCCCTCTCTCGTCACGGAGCGTCGGGCCGGCGCCGATCGCTACGAGACCGCCGCGTCACTCGTCGGTGACGATTCCGAGACCGTCTTCGTCGCGAGCGGACGGGGATTCGCCGATGCGCTGGTCGCAGGTGCGGTCGCAGCCCACGCAGGTGCCTCGCTCCTCCTGAGCGAGCCAGGCTGCGTCCCGGCGGCGACGGAGCGAGCCGTCCTCGACGCCCACGTCTTCGAGGTCGTCCTCGTCGGCGGACCAGCGGTGCTGGGTGCCGGCAACGAGGTGCCGCTGGCCGTCTGCAGTCGCTGACCGGAGGTCAGGAGGCGCGGGCCCGCAACGCGTCTCCCGTCCCCTTGGGCAGCCGCAGCCCCTCGACCACGCTCAGCAGGGCCAGCACGGCCAGCACGATCAACGCGGCCTGGTACCCGAACGCCGCGGGTGCCGGGCCCTCGCTCGAGGCCACGAGGTCGGCCACACGGACGGCCAGCGCCGTCGCGGCGACGCCGAGACCGACGGCGAGCTGGCTCGTGATGGACGCGATGGCGTTGGCGGGGCCGATCATCTCGGCCGGCACGTCGGCGAACTGCAGCGTGTTGTAGGCCGTGAAGCCGACGGAACGGAAGACACCGCTGAGCAGCAGCACACCCGCCACGACGACCGGAGAAGTGTCGGGGCCGACCAGCGCGGCCGCGACGAAGGTCGCCGCGAGAGCCACCGTCGCGACGACGACGATCGGGACGACGCGGAAGCGTCTCAGCAGGGGGGTCGTGAACGGTTTGACGGCCAGGTTGCCGACGAACACCCACATGAGCATCAGACCCGCTTCGACCGGCGACCAGCCGAAGCCGTCCTGCAGCAGCAGCGGGACGACGAAGGGGATGCCGTTCACGACGGCGCGGTAGAGCGAGCCGCTGAGGTTCGTCACGCGGAACGACCCGATGCGGAACGCCGCCAGGTCGAGCAGGGGGTGCGCCGCCCGGCGGAACCACCGCACGGCGACGAGGCCGAGCACGATCGCGGCGACGACCAGCAGGACGCCGGCCACGAGCGTCGTGGGTTCACCGAGCAGCTCGAAGGCCAGGACCAGTGCCACGATCGAGCCGGCGACGAGCCCCAGGCCCACCAGATCGAGCGGGTGACGGTCTCCGACCTCGGGGGAGGGGACGACCCGCCAGGCGACGACGAGCAGCGCGAGGCCGACCGGGACGTTGACCAGGAACACCCACTGCCAGCCGAGGTGCTCGGTGAGCAGTCCGCCGAGCAACGGCGCGACGACGGGGGCCACGAGCGCGGGCCAGGTGAGGTAGGCGATGGCCCGGATCAGCTCGGACTTCTCGGTGCTGCGCAGGACGATCAGTCGGCCGATGGGCACCATCATGCTGCCCGCGAAGCCCTGCACGACCCGGGAGGTCGTCAGGGCGACCAGGTCGGTGCTCGCGGCACAGGCCACCGAGGCGAGCACGAACAGCACCACCGCCGCGAGGAACACCCGACGCGCCCCCCACCGTTCGGCGAGCCAGGCCCCCAACGGGATGAACGCCGCGACGGCCACCAGGTAGCCGGTCACGGCCAGCCCGAGCTGGGCGGGCTGGACCCCGAAGTCGCCGGCGATCGTGGCGGTGGCCGTCGACAGGATGGTCGCGTCGAGGTTCTCCATGAAGAACGCGGCCGCCACGACGAGGGCCACCGGACGCGACCACGTCGTCGCGGGGGCGGTCATCGGCTGAAGGCGTCGACCACGGGGCGGAACTTCATCGCCGTCTCGGCCACCTCACGCTCGGGCACGGACTCGGCGACGACGCCGGCCCCCGCGAACGCCCGCACCGAGCCGTCCCGATCGACCTGGGCGCAGCGCAGGGCGATCGCCCACTCGCCGTCGCCGTCGGCACCGACCCAGCCGACCGGGCCGGCGTAGCGACCACGGTCGAACGGTTCGAGTTCTCGGATCAGGGACAGCGCCTCCTGCGTCGGGGTCCCGGCCACGGCCGCGGTCGGGTGCAACGAGGCGATCAGGTCGAGCGAGCTCGAGCCGTCGGTGAGGCGACCTCGCACGTCGCTCGCCAGGTGCCAGAGGTTCGGGAGGCGCAGGGTGAACGGCTGCTCGCCGGTCACGACGTCGCGGGCATGCGGCCCGAGCGAGAGCAACAGGCTGCGGAGGGCGAAGGCGTGCTCATCGAGGTCCTTCGGAGAGGTCGCCAGGGCGAGCGCGGCCTGCTCGTCGGTCGTCGCGTCCACGCCACGGGCCGCGCTGCCGGCCAGCACCCGGGCCGACACCTCGCCCCGTTCGGACTTGACGAGCGTCTCGGGGCTGGCCCCGATCAGTCCATCGACGGCGAAGGCGTAGCAGTCGGGGTACGCGGTCAACAGGGTGGCGGCGACGAGCCGCAGGTCGGCCTCGGCCGGCAACCGGCCCACGAGGTCGCGCGCCAGGACGACCTTGCTCACGCGTCCGTCCTCGATGGCCTGCACGGCCCCGGCCACGGCCTGCGCGTAGCCGTCGGCGCCGAGGGCGCCGTCGACCAGCGAGAGGCGGACGGAGGCGCCGACGGGCTTCCCCGCGGGCAGTTCGGCCCCGTCGACCCGCGTGATCCAGGCCACACCGTCGCGCCGTCCGATGACGATGCTCGGGACGATCAGCACGCTCTTCTCGTCGGACTCGTCGTCGAACGCGAACGAGCCGAACGCGATCAGCCCGGTGCCGGGCACGCCGACCTCGTCGTGCACCGAGGCGGCTGCCGCGACGGCCCGCCAGACGTCGGCAGCCTCCGTCATGCGGTCGGGACCGGAGAACTCGAGACGGAGGGCCTCGCCGACACCCGCCATGCCCGCCCCGCCGCGGACGAAGACCAAGGGACGGGCCCGGTCGACGACGTCGAGCAGGGGGCTGACGTGGTCGATGCGAGTGGTGCGGACGGCGAGGGACGGAGCGCTGAACGCGGGGGAGTTCACCAGTCGACCCTACTCGGGACACCCCCAGTGCTTGACGGTAGGATCCACCATCGTGACCAAGGCCGACATGAACAAGCAACCCGACGAGGTCGCCTCGATGTTCGACGGCGTCGCGCGCCACTACGACCGCACGAACGACGTGCTCTCGGCGGGCAACGCCGTCCTGTGGCGCATCGCCACCGTCAAGGCGATCGGTGCCGGTCCGGCGGACAAGGTCCTCGACATCGCGGCCGGCACGGGCACGAGCTCGGCGGCCATCGCCCAGCGGGGTGCCGAGGTCGTGGCGCTCGACTTCTCGAAGGGCATGGTCGAGGTCGGGCGCGAACGTCACCCCGAGCTCGAGTTCGTCGAGGGCAACGCCGAGTCGCTGCCCTTCGCCGACGACACCTTCGACGCCGTCACCATCTCGTTCGGGCTGCGCAACGTCAACCGTCCGAAGGTCGCGCTCGCCGAGATGAACCGCGTGCTCAAGCCCGGCGGCCGGCTCGTCGTCTGCGAGTTCTCGACGCCGCCGTTCGGCCTGCTCCGGGCGGCCTACCGTGCTTACCTGAAGTACGGCATGCCCCTCATCGCCAAGCTCACCAGCAGCAACGGCCCGGCTTACTCCTACCTCGCCGAGTCGATCGAGCAGTGGCCAGAGCAGCAGGTCCTCAGCCAGTGGATTCGCGGTGCCGGGTTCACCCGCGTCGCCCACCGCAACCTCAGCCTGGGCATCGTCGCCCTGCACCGCGGTCGCAAGCCGGCCCAGGCAGCCGCGCGCGCCTCCTCGCGGTCGAAGCGGACGGCCTCGTGAACGCCGGGGCACCTCCCGCCCAGCGCAACTCGCTGGGCCGGTCCCTCGGTCTGGGCGAGAAGCTGTTCGCCACGCCGACCGAGCGCCGATTCGTCGCCGCCGTCGACGACGGGCTCGAGCTCGTCGAAGAAGGGCTGCTGCGTGAGATCGCCTTCGCCGACGACATCGCGGACGCCACGACGCGGTACCTGCTCGCGGCCGGTGGCAAGCGCGTCCGACCGACCTTGACGCTGCTCATCGCCCAGTTGGGCGAGGGGGCGACGCCCGGCATCGTGGCCTCGGCGCAGGCGACCGAGATCACGCACCTCGCGTCGCTCTACCACGACGACGTCATGGACGAGGCCCAGATGCGCCGCGGCGTCCCGAGCGCCCAGACCGTGTGGGGCAACAACGTCGCGATCCTCGCCGGCGACCTGCTGTTCGCCCGCGCCAGCACCATCGTCTCGGGGCTCGGCCAAGAGGCCATCCTGTTGCAGGCCGAGACCTTCGAACGCCTCTGCCTCGGGCAGCTGCACGAGACCGTGGGCCCGCGCGAGGGCGACGACCCGATAGCCCACTACCTCGACGTCCTCGCCGACAAGACGGGTTCGCTCATCTCGACGGCCGCCCGGGCCGGCGTCATGTTCAGTGGTGCCCCGCGCGAGTACCTCGCGCCCGTCGCCGAGTTCGGCGAGAAGATCGGCATCGCCTTCCAGCTGATCGACGACGTCATCGACCTCTCCGACCAGCCCGCCGAGACCGGCAAGAAGGCCGGCACCGACCTGCGGGCAGGCGTCGTCACCCTGCCGGTCCTGTACCTGCGCCAGCTGGCGCAGACCGACCTCGAGGCCTCGTCCCTCTTGTCCGAGATCGACCGCCTCGTGGACGCCACGCGTGCCGCTGCGCAGCGGCACCACGACGCGCCGACCGCCGAGGGCTCCTCGCCGGCACCGCTCGCCGACGCGACGGCCCACCTCGACGACGAGTTCACCGACCTGGTCCGGCGGGTCCGTGAGCACGAGGTCACCGAACGCACCCGGGTCGAGGCCCATCGTTGGGCTCGAGAGGCCCTCGACGCCCTGTCGCCGCTACCCGACGGGCCGGTCAAGAAAGCGCTCACGCGCTTCGCCGACCGTGTGGTCGAGCGGTCCGCCTGACCGGCGCCGCACCTCCTCGTCCCTCTCGACCTCGAGCACCAACGTCCAACCGGCCGGCCCCGCCGAGCCACCCCAGATCTAGGGAGAACCCGTGACCACCTTGCGACTGGCCATCGTCGGCGCCGGACCGGCCGGCATCTACGCCGCCGACATCCTCGCGAAGGCCGAGAAGGCCTTCGACGTCTCGATCGACCTCTTCGAGCAGCTGCCGGCACCCTACGGTCTCGTGCGATACGGCGTGGCCCCCGACCACCCCCGCATCAAGGGCATCGTCAACGCCCTGCGCGACGTGCTCGACAGCGGCGACATCCGGGTCTTCGGCAACGTCCGCTACGGCGTCGACATCGGCCTCGACGACCTGCGCAAGCACTACAACGCGGTGATCTTCTCGACCGGCGCCATCAAGGACGCCGACCTCGACATCCCCGGCATCGATCTCGAGGGCAGCTACGGTGCCGCCGACTTCGTCAGCTGGTTCGACGGCCACCCCGACTTCCCGCGCACCTGGCCGCTCGACGCGTCCTCGGTCGCCGTGGTCGGTGTCGGCAACGTCGCTCTCGACGTCTCGCGCATCCTCGCGAAGCACGCCGACGATCTGTTGCCCACCGAGATCCCCGACAACGTCTACGAGGGGCTCAAGCAGTCCTCGATCACCGACGTGCACGTCTTCGGGCGCCGCGGTCCGGCACAGGTCAAGTTCACGCCGCTCGAACTGCGAGAACTCGGCGAGGTACGCGACGTCGACATGATCGTCTACGACGAGGACTTCGACCACGACGAGGCCTCCAAGACGGCCATCGCGACCAACAAACAGGTCTTCGTCATCGACAAGGTGCTGAACCAGTGGCGTCAGCGCGAGGTCGGCACGGCCTCACGCCGTCTCCACCTCCACTTCTACGCCAAGCCCGTCGAGGTCGTCGGGGACGCCGAGGGTCGGGTCGCAGCCTTCCGGTACGAGCGGACCCGGCCTGACGGGCTCGGTGGCGTCGAGGGGACGGGCGAACTGCGTGACGTCCCGATCCAGGCGATCTACCGGGCGGTCGGCTACTTCGGCTCGCCGCTGGACGGCATCCCCTTCGACGAGCGTCGCGGCGTCATCCCGAACCACGAGGGCCAGGTGATGGACGACGACAACCAGATCGTCCCCGGCGTCTACGCCACCGGATGGATCAAGCGCGGACCGGTCGGCCTCATCGGGCACACCAAGAGCGACGCGATGGAGACCGTCAAGCACCTCATCAACGACCAGGCCAGCTGGTGGCAGCCCGAGGACCCCTCCGACGAGGCCGTCCCCGCCCTGCTCGAACAGCGCGGCGTCGAATACACCGACCTCGAGGGGTGGCACCGGCTCGACGAGCACGAGATCGCCCTCGGTGGCTCGCACGTGCACGAGCGGACGCGGGTCAAGGTCGTCGAGCGCGACGAGATGGTCCGCGTCTCGCGCGCAGTCGAAGCCGAGTCGACGCCGGCCTGACCTCCCCGGTCACCGGCTGCGCGCCTCCTCGGTCGCTCCCACGGCGGAGCCGAGGAGGCGCGCGACCGTCACCGACCTCGGTGGTCGTCGCTAAGGTGGTCGTCATGGCAGACAGTTCCTTCGACGTGGTCAGCAAGGTCGACAAGATGGAGGCGGACAACGCCCTCCACCAGGCGCAGAAAGAGATCGAGCAGCGCTACGACTTCAAGGGCGTCGGCGCCTCGGTGGACTGGAGCGGCGAGAAGCTCCTGCTGAAGGCCGGCACCGAAGAACGCGTCAAGGCCGTGCTCGATGTGCTCGAGTCGAAGTTCATCAAGCGCAGCATCAGCCTCAAGCACCTCGACGTGGGCGAGCCCTTCGCGAGCGGCAAGGAGTACCGCATCGAGGCGTCCCTCAAGCAGGGCATCGAGCAGGACGCAGCGAAGAAGATCGGCAAGATCATCCGCGACGAGGCTCCCAAGAGCGTGAAGAGCCAGATCCAGGGCGACGAGTTGCGCGTGCAGTCCAAGAGCCGCGACGACCTCCAGGCGACCATGGCCTTGTTGAAGAAGGCCGACCTCGACGTCGACCTGCAGTTCGTCAACTTCCGCTAGCCGGCCGCGGCACCGAGATCACCTCCATGGTCGAACCCACCTGGGTGGCGGCGACGATCGCCGTGCTCGGCATCGTGCTCGACATCGCGATCCGGGTGTTCGCGATCGTGTACGTCCCGATCAATCGACGCCCGCAGACGGCCACCGCTTGGCTCCTGGCGATCTTCTTGATCCCTTACGTCGGTTTCGTGCTCTTCCTGTTGATCGGCAGCTCGAAGCTGCCCGCCCGGCGTCGCGAGAAGCAGAGCGAGATCAACAAGTACATCATCGAGACGACCGAGGGCATCGAGCGGGTCAAGCGCGAGCACCCGTGGCCGGCCTGGCTCGAATCGGTCGTCGAACTCAACCGCACTCTCGGCGCCATGCCCCTCGTCGGCGGCAACACCGGCGAGATGCACACCGACTACGACGAGTCCATGGCGGCCATGGTCGAGGCCGTCGACGGGGCCCACCGCTACGTCCACGCCGAGTTCTACATCACGAGCCTCGACCGCACGACCGAGCCGTTCTTCCTGGCGCTCGAGAACGCCCGTCGCCGGGGTGTCACGGTCCGTGTGTTGATGGACCACATCGCCAGTCGGGGGTACCCGGGCTACCGCAAGGCGCGACGTCGCCTGGACGCGATGGGTGTGCAGTGGCAGCTGATGCTGCCCGTGTTGCCGTTGCGGGGCAAATACCAGCGGCCCGACCTGCGCAACCACCGCAAACTGCTCGTGGTCGACGGCCGTGTGGCCTTCACGGGCTCGCAGAACATGGTCGACAAGAGCTACCAGAAGCGCAAGAACCGGCGACGCGGGCTCGAGTGGAAGGACTTCATGGTCCGCTTCGAGGGGCCCATCGTCGCCGGCATCAACGCCTTGTTCGTCACCGACTGGTACAGCGAGACCGACGAGTTGCTGCTGCGTGAGGCCGACCCGGTGCAGACCGCCGATCGACTCGAGACGATCGACTGCCAGGTGGTGCCGAGCGGGCCCGGGTTCGACGGCGAGAACAACCTGCGCTTGTTCAACTCGCTCCTCTACAGCGCGCAGAAGCGCATCATCATCACGAGCCCCTACTTCGTGCCTGACGAGTCGATGCTCTATGCCGTCACGACCGCGGCGCAGCGGGGCCTCGAGGTGCAGCTCTTCGTCAGCGAGATCGGCGATCAGCCGGTGGTCTACCACGCGCAGCGCTCCTACTACGAAGCCCTGTTGCGATCGGGGGTCCGTATCTTCCTCTATCGCTCGCCGACCGTCCTCCATGCCAAGCACTTCTCGATCGACGACGAGGTCGCCGTCATCGGCTCGAGCAACATGGACATGCGGTCCTTCAGCCTGAATCTCGAGATCTCGATCATGGTGCGCGGTCGTGAGTTCGTCGACCGGCTCCGCGAGGTCGAGCAGACCTACCGCGAGTCGAGCCGCGAGCTGTTCCTGGACGACTGGCTCGCCCGCCCCTTCCGGTCGAAGGTGCTCGACAACGTCGCCCGCCTCACCTCCGCCGTCCAGTAGCCCCCGCCCCGGCCGCCTCCCTCTCTCTCGCCCCCGCCCGGGTGGGTAAATCGCGACAGCCGCGCCGCGACGCGCCGACAGATGGTGGTTCGACCTGGCACGAAAGTCGGTTTTGTCGGGTTCGGCCCGCCTCTCGTGGTGACAGTTGTCGGGTTTGGCCCTGCCTGGCCGAGCGACAGACTGGTGCCAGGCGACCGCGGGCCGACCGCCTAGGCGGAAGGGGAAGAGGCCCGCCTACCGACCCAGGGTCGTTCGGACGGCCGTGAGTACCGAGGGCCAGTCGAAGAGGACCTGCGCGTACGTCACCTCGAGCACCACGAAGCCGAGACCCGTGATGTGGGTAATCCGTTCGCGGTCCCGGGCGT
Source organism: Frigoribacterium sp. VKM Ac-2836 (assembly GCF_013248995.1). GTDB lineage: Bacteria > Actinomycetota > Actinomycetes > Actinomycetales > Microbacteriaceae > Frigoribacterium. Next base: position 284,455 of record NZ_JABRPK010000001.1, read on the forward strand.
AGGCGGCGGTCGAGGAGTGGTGCTCCTTGCTCACGCATTCGAGCACGAACCAGCCATCGACGAGCAGGTCGACTCGTGTGTGATCGTCGACCCACACCTGGGGTTCGGCTCTGATGCCGTCGCGAGCGAGAAGGAGGCGCGCGATCGACTCGGTCCCGGATTCCGCTCTCGCGTCGATCGAGGTCACGAGCTCACGGGCCGTGCTCCGGGTCGCCAGCAGGTCGGAGACCCGCTCGAGATCGGGTCGCTGCATCGGCGACAGCCGGAGGGCCGAGTCGACGATGGCCGCCGCATGCTCGGGCGTTTCGTGGAGCAAGACCTGGGCCGCTGCTCTGCTGGGGGACGCCATCAAGCGTTCGGTCCGCCGGTCGAACCGTGACAGGTCCCGGAGGACGAGCACGTCGTCCCGGGCACGATCGAGTCGGGTGCCGGCATCGTCCGGGTCCCGGAGGTCGCGAGCGTTGTGGCCGACGGAGACGACCAATCGCGGTCTCGGAGGGACCCACGCGCCTCGATGCGCGAGCGACGAGGCTCCCGCCAACGCGCCTCCTACCCGCGCCGCCCGGACGACGTCGACCGGCAGGTCGACGAGGCCGTACAGCCCGTGCCGGATGCGGACGATCTCGCCTGCGCGCCACGAGGACTCGACCTGGCGTCGTGTCAGGCCGGTCGCGAGCAACTCACGCCGATGGGCGACGGAGCCGAGGCGCCGGACGGTGGCCGGGACGAGGAGACTCATCTGCGTAGCGTGGTCGCGACCGTGCCGCCGGGGTGCCGACCGGCGACTGGGTGTGGAAGCCATCGACGTCGGGCTCGCTGTGGAGGAGGCTACCGGCGGCGTCGGCCGGATCGTTCTGGGCCGAATCCGACCTCGCGAGCCGCTCACAGGGTGCCGAACCCGACCATCCGGTCGGGCGACCGCTCGTCGAACCACCGAACGTCGGCGTGTCGGGCGTTGGCTGTCGCGATTTGCACGGCGGGGCGGGGTGTGGTCGTGAGGGGGCTCGTGAGGCTGTATATTTGTCTGGCGCCTCCGGTCGGTGATCACACGGGCTGGGCGTGCATGGCAAGTTACCCAAGCGGCCAAAGGGATCTGACTGTAAATCAGCCGGCGTAGCCTTCGGGGGTTCGAATCCCTCACTTGCCACGGTTGCCCCTCAAGAACGGACTCGCTCGTCGAGTCCGTTCTTGCGTTACCGGGCACCTCACCCCAGGAGGACCCGTGCCCGCCACTGCCATCCCCACCTCTACCGAGCTGCTCGAGATCGCCGTCGTCGTCGCGCGTGAGGCCGCCGAGCTGGCGGCTCGCCGCCGGTCCGAGGGGGTCGAGGTCGCCGACACCAAGAGCAGCGCCGTGGACGTCGTGACGCACACCGACCGAGAGGTCGAGACGTTCGTGCGTGGACGTCTGGCCGAGTTGCACCCTGGTGACGGCTTCTTCGGTGAAGAGGGTGACCCCGACGACTCGACGACGGGTCTCACCTGGGTCGTCGACCCCATCGACGGCACCGTCAACTTCGTCTACGGCATCCCGCAGTGGGCCGTCAGCATCGCCGTCGTCGACGGTGGCCCCGACCCCCTCACGTGGCGAACCCTCGCCGCGGTCGTCGTGAACCCGACCTCGGGCGAGACGTTCACGGCCTCCACGGGCGGCGGCGCGTGGCTGAACGGGCGCCGCCTCGCGGTCAACGCCCCGGCCTCGCTCGAGTTGTCCCTCCTCGCGACGGGTTTCTCGTACGGTGCGGCCCGCCGTGTCGAGCACGCGGAGGCGCTGGTCCGGGTGGTCGGACGCGTCCGTGACCTGCGGCGCATGGGGGCCGCCTCGCTCGACCTCTGCGCCGTCGCCGCCGGGCGCGTCGACGCGTACGTCGAGCGTGGGCTCAAGCCGTGGGACCACGCGGCCGGTGCCCTCGTGGCCGCCGAAGCCGGTGCCGTCGTCCGAGGTGAGATCGGCGAGGCTCCGAGCGAATCGCTGACCTTCGTCGCGGCTCCGACCATCGCCGACGACCTCGCCGCCCTGGTCGTCGAGGCCAGGATCTGACGGGTGTGTCCGGTGTGACACCCGAACGCGGGTAGCCATTCGTTCATCGACCGGCTACCCTTGTGAGGTCGTTACTGATCCGTGATCACCGAGCGATGCGCTCTCCGCCGGCTCCTCCCGAAGGCCCGTGCCGAGACTGCGTCACGATCACCAGTGACGGCCGTGAAGACGACGGTGCACCCACCGTCCGATCCCGATCACCCCGAGGACCCATCACACGTGACGAAGTACCAGCAGATCGCCGAGCCTGACGGCGACGGAACCCCGTCGCGTCGCGCCACCGACGAACTCACGGGCACCGGATCGCCGAGCGTCGCTCCGATCGCCTCTGCCGTGGCCGACGTTCCCGTCTACCTCACCCGCCGTGAAGCCCGCGAGGCCGAGCGTCGCGCGGCCGCCGAATCCGCCGTTTCGACGGCTCCCGCCGCGTCGGCTGCCCGGGCTTCGACGGTCGCCGATCCCCTGACCGAGGCTCCGTCGTCCGCGTCCGCGTCCGAGCCCGCCTCGCCGAGGCGCGCCGCACGGCTCACGACGGAGTCCGCCGCTCGTCCGTCTGCGGCGCGCCGCCCCAAGACGGTCCGGGCGCAGCGTTCCGTGCCTCGCCGCGAGGCTCCGGTCCGTACCCCCCGCACCGCCGGCGCGACGTTCCGTCGAGCCACCAAGCGCGTCACGGTCGTCGGAGCCATGCTCTTCGCCGCCTCGATGCTGGTGGCCACCTCGGTCCCCGCCAACGCCTTCTTCGTCGACACCCCGACGCAGACGGCCGCGAAGAAGGCCGCCGATTCCCAGAGCTACACCGCTGCCGCGCCCTCGGCCGACGGCGCGGCCGGCATCTCACGCGACGGCTACTCGGTCACCGAGATGAAGGCCGTGTCCGAATACGCGTCGATGAGTGCGAGCACGTTCTCGAACGACGTCGACGGCACCGTCCAGTGGCCGTTCCAGACCGGCGTGCCGATCAGCAGCGGCTTCGGTGCTCGCCAGGTCGCGAACTGCGGCTTCTGCTCGACGTTCCACCAAGGGCTCGACTTCGTCCCCGGCGCCGGCTCACCGATCCAGTCGATCGCCGACGGCGTCGTCAGCAAGGTCGACGGTCCGTCCGGTGCGTTGGGCAACAACGTGTGGATCGACCACGTCGTCAACGGCCAGAAGGTCACCAGCGTCTACGCGCACATGCAGACCGGCTCGGTCGAGGTCCGCGAGGGCGAGACCGTCACGGTCGGCACGATCATCGGCAAGGTCGGCAGCACGGGCAACAGCACCGGCGCTCACCTGCACTTCGAGATCGTCATCGGCGGCGTGCCCGTCGACCCCTACCCCTGGCTCCAGGCGAACACGAACTGAGCCGTCGAGCCGCGTGTGCGGTCGGCATGAGAAGAGCCCCACCTGATGACAGGTGGGGCTCTTCCGCTGTCGCGTCCGCCTACGACGTGGCCGCGAGCCAGACCGTCGCGTTGGGCGGCAGGGCCGGCCCGTCGACGACCATCGTGGCCAGCAGCACCTCGGCCACGGGGAGTTCGACGGGGACCTCGCCCATGTTGGTCACGACCGTGACGCCCTGGCTGCGGAAAGCAACCACGTCGGGTCCGAAGCCGTCGAGCCACGTCAGCGTGCCCGCGCCGAGCTCGTGGTCTGCGCGGAGGCGCAGGGCTCTCGTGTAGAGCTCGAGCGTCGACCCCGCCACGCCGCGCTGCTCGTCGCGGGCGTACGTCGACCAGTCGGCGGGTTGCGGCAACCAGGAGGCGCCGGTCGCGTTGAACCCGAAGGCCGGCTCGGACGCGGACCAGGGCAGCGGCACGCGGCAGCCGTCGCGTCCGTAGCGTTCTCCACCGGTGCGGAACCACGTGGGGTCCTGGCGGGACTCGTCGGGCAGGTCGATCGCCTCGGGCAGGCCCAGTTCTTCGCCCTGGTAGAGGTAGGCGCTACCGGGCAGGGCGAGCATGAGCGCGGACGCGGCGCGGGCCCGGGCCAACCCGAGCTCGGGGACGGGAAGCCCCTCGCTCGCCGGGCCGATGCCGTACCCCTGCGGGTTCTCGGCCGTGAGGGCGAGGCGGCTGGCATGCCGGACGACGTCGTGGTTGCTCAACACCCAGGTGCTCGGAGCTCCGACGCTCGAGAAGGCCTCGATCGACGAGTCCACGACCTGCCGGACGGCCGCCGCCGACCACCCCGTCTCGAGGTAGGCGAAGTTGAACGCCTGGTGCATCTCGTCCGGGCGCACCCAGTCGGCGAGACGCGAGAGCGGCTCGACCCAGGCCTCGGCGACGAGCACCCGGTCGCCCGGGTATTCGGCGAGCACGGCGTTCCATTCGCGGTAGATCTCGTGCACGCCTTCTTGGCCCCAGTACGGCGGGGGAGCGGACTCGCCCTGCCCGCCACCCATGCTGCCGGAATCGGCGGGGGGCGTGTAGTCGGGCAGGCCCTCGGCCTTGATCATGCCGTGGGCGACGTCGACCCGGAATCCGTCGACACCACGGTCGAGCCAGAAGCGCAGCACGTCGACGAACTCGTCGCGTACGCGACGGTTCGTCCAGTCGAGGTCGGGTTGGGACGAGTCGAACAGGTGCAGATACCACTGCCCCGGTCGGCCGTCCGCCTCGGTCACACGGGACCAGGCCGGGCCGCCGAAGATCGACTGCCAGTTGTTCGGCGGGAGGTCGCCGTCCGGGCCGCGGCCGTCACGGAAGAGGTACCTACCCCGAGCGGGGGAGCCAGGGGCGGAGGTGAGAGCCTCGCGGAACCACGCGTGGTCGCTCGAGGTGTGGTTCGGCACGACGTCGACGATGACGCGCAGGCCCAGCTCTGTCGCCCGGGCGCGCAGCGCGTCGAAGTCGGCCAGGGTGCCGAACAGAGGGTCGACGTCGCGGTAGTCGGCGACGTCGTAGCCTGCGTCGCGCTGCGGTGAGGCGTAGAAGGGCGACAGCCAGACGGCGTCGACGCCGAGCTCGCCGAGCACGTCGAGACGCGACGTGATGCCGGGCAGGTCGCCGACTCCGTCACCGTCGTGATCGGCGAACGACCGGGGGTAGACCTGGTAGATGACGGCGGTGCGCCACCAGTCGCCGCCTCGTCCGGCGGTCGTCTCGGTGCCCGCGAGGGGGGCGGTCGGGGTCAGCGTGTCGGTCTCGGCCGGATCTCGTGTGGACATGCAGCAACGATACGGCAGGCCCCCGACGCGGCATCGGCTACGGTTCTGGTCAGGGCACCCGGGGCGCGAGCTTCTCGGGGGCCGAAGCACCCGCGACACGATTGGCACGACCCTGAACCCTGCGACCGACCTCGTGACGGCCGACCTGCCCGCCGGCACCCGGCCGTTCCCGCTCGCGCTCGGGACCAACGTCTTCGGCTGGACCGTCGGCGCGCCCACCGCCCTCGAGGTGCTCGACCTCTTCGCCGACGACGGCGGCCGCATCGTCGACACGGCCGACGTCTACTCGGCGTGGCTGCCGGGCAACTCCGGTGGCGAGTCCGAGGCGATCATCGGGCGCTGGCTCGCCCGGCCGGGCAACCGCGACCGGGTCGTCCTGAGCACCAAGTGCGGTCAGCATCCCGATGCGCCGGGCCTGTCCCGCACCAGCATCCGCACCGCGGTCGAGGGGTCGCTGCGGCGTCTGCGCACCGATCACGTGGACTTCTACTTCACGCACTTCGACGACGACGAGACGCCCCTCGACGAGACCGTGGGTGCGCTCAGCGAGCTCGTCGACGAGGGCAAGATCCTCTGCGCCGGGGCGTCCAACTACACGGGTGCGCGCCTCCGCCAGGCCCTCGCGATCGCCGACCGGGACGGCCTGCACCCGTTCCGGGTCGTCCAGGTCGCGTACAACCTGGTGCGCCGGGGCGAGTACGAGGGCGACGTCGCGGCGATCGTCGACCACTACGACCTCGCGGTGCTTCCGCACTCGTCCCTGGCGAGCGGTTTCTTGACGGGCAAGTACCGTCACGACGTGGGACGAGGGGACTCTCCGCGCGGAAGCCGGGCCCTCAGCTACGTCACGCCGCAGAACCAGGGCACGCTCGAGGTCGTCGTCGAGATCGCCGAGCGGCTCGACGTCGAGCCGGGCGCCGTGGCCGTGGCCTGGCTGGCCTCCCGCGACAACGTCATCGGTGCACTCGGCAGCGCCCGCACCTCACGACAGCTCGAGGGCCTGCTCGACGCCGCGCGGGTCGAGTTGACCGAGGGTGACCTGGCGTCGCTCGAAGCCGCCTCGCGCCCGCTCGACTGAGGGGCGACGGGCTCAGTGATCGGCGCCGTCCGCATCCTGGGGGCGCCCGGGTGCGGGGCCCAGCGGCACGATCGTCGCGGTGCTCGGGTCCCAGCGCCGCAGCTGCGACAGCACCACCGGACGGCTCGCCGGGGCGTCGGCCTCCGCGAGGGCGACGAGGGCCCGCGCCACCTGGTCGGGCGTGAGGCGCGACGCGAGCGTGACGTGGGGTGTCCAACGACCGGGGGTGGTGTGCGGGACGTCCCCCGCGCCTCCGAGGCTCTCGTGCACGCGAGCGTGCAGGCGGAGCAGCTCACGGGTCACGACCACCGGCCGCACCAGCACGAGCCCGCGCGGCGGGGCACCGAAGAGCGAGAGCCCGCCGAGTTCGGCAGCCAACGGCAGCGCCGCCGACAGGGGCAGGAGGCGCGGGTCGGCGGCCGGGTCGAGGCCCGGTCGGGCCACCAGGGTGACGTGCGGTGCGTTCGAGGTTCCGGCGTGGTCGCCCTGCGACGGAAGACCCGCCGCGGACAGCACGCGCCACTCGTCGCGGACGGCCTCGTCCGAGGCCGGGTCGAGCAGGAGTTCGAGGCTGTGCATCCGTCGATCCTGCCCCGGGCGCGGCTCGGCGGCCCGGGTCGTCGCGTGGCGTCGGCACCCCGTTCGCTCTGCTACCCTTGTCTGGTGCCAATCGGCAGCGGCCTCGGTCGCTCGTCTGGTGGTCACGCCCCGATAGCTCAGTGGTAGAGCACTTCCATGGTAAGGAAGGGGTCGTCAGTTCAATCCTGACTCGGGGCTCTGGCTGTCTCGGTCCCGTCCCGGTGTGATGCCGGCAGGGCCCGCAGCCTGCGGCGGGGTAGCTCAGTTGGTTAGAGCACACGGCTCATAATCGTGGTGTCGCGGGTTCAAGTCCCGCCCTCGCTACCGCAGGCCCGGATCTCTCACGAGTTCGGGCCTTCGTCGTCGGTCGGCGACGATCGTCCGTTCTCGTCGGTCGATCGGTGCGCTGTCGGGCGTTGGTGTGCCGTCTCCGAGCGCCGGGCCTACGATGAGGCATGGCCGTGAGTATCCGAAGCATCGGCACCGCAGTGCCCCCGACCATCATCCGACAAGACGACGTCCGCGAGATCTTCGCGACGCAGCCCGGCCTCGGCAGGCTCGGGCAGCGCATCGTCGGGGCCGCGTTCGGGGCATCGGCCATCGAGACCCGGCACACCGTCGTCGACGAGCTCGACCGCCGTCCGCGTGAGGGCGAGCCGACGTTCTACGACGCCGGGTCGAACGAGATCCTGCGACCCGGCACGGGCGCTCGCAACCAGGTGTACGTCGACCGCTCGCCCGAGCTCTTCCTCTCCGCCGCCCGTGCCGCGCTCGAGGGTGCGCCCGACCTCGGTCCCGACGACGTGACGCACGTGATCAGCGTGTCGTGCACCGGGTTCTTCGCGCCCGGGCCCGACTACCTGCTCGTGAGGGGTCTCGGGCTGTCACCGTCGACCCGTCGTCACCACCTCGGATTCATGGGTTGTTACGGGGCATTTCCCGCCCTCGCCGCGGCTCGCGACTTCTGCCTCGCCGATCCGGGTGCGGTCGTGCTCGTCGTCTGCGCCGAACTCTGCACCCTCCATCTGCGCAGTTCCGACGACCCCGACTCGATCGTCGCCTCGTCCGTCTTCGCCGACGGCGCCGCCGCCGCGGTGGTGACCGCCCGCCCGGCACCCTCGGGTTCGGTCGTGCTCGACCTCGACGTTCTCGAGACGGTGCTGACCCCGGTCGGCGAGACGGACATGGCGTGGACCATCGGCGACCTGGGGTTCGACATGGTGCTCAGCAGCTACGTGCCGCAGATCATCGAGCTCCACATCGACTCGGCCTTGGCGCCCCTCTTCGAGGCGGGCGGCGTCGGCGTCGGCGACGTCGACCTCTGGGCCGTCCACCCGGGCGGTCGCAGCATCCTCGACCGCGTGCAGCAACAGCTGGGGCTCACCGACGCCCATCTCGCACCCTCGCGCGGTGTGCTGCGCGACTACGGCAACATGTCGAGCGCGACCGTCCTCTTCATCCTCGGCGAGCTGCTCGCCGGGCCCGCCGCCCCTGCCCAGCGCGTGGGCGCCATGGCGTTCGGCCCCGGGCTGACCGTCGAGACCGCATTGATGACGCGGCGCGCGGTCTCGTGAGCACGACCCGCACCTCCTCGATCGCCGTGCCGCCGCCCTGGTGGCCCGACCTGTCGCGGCGGGGTGCGGGCCTCGTCGAGCTGATGGACGACCCGGGGTGCGACCTCGAGCTCTTGAACGCCACCTACCGCGCCTTCCCCGTGGTCAACGGTCTCGTCGCGGGGTGGCGTCGGGTCTACCTCCGCCATCTGCGCCCACTGCTGTCGGCGGAGCGGGTGACGCGCCTGCTCGACCTCGGGTCGGGCGGCGGTGACCTCGCACGGGCACTGGCGGGCTGGGCCCGGGGGGACGGCTTGCTGATCGAGATCGTGGGCGTCGACCCCGACCACCGGGCCCACGACTTCGCGTCGTCGCGTCCGGTACCGGCGGGCGTGGAGTTCCGGCGGGCGTCGAGCGCCGAACTCGTCGCGGCCGGTGAGACCTTCGACGTGGTCGTGTCGAACCACGTGCTGCACCACCTCGACGACGAGGCCCGGGAGGCCGTGCTCGACGACAGCGCCCGCCTGGCCACCCGTCTCGTGCTGCACGCCGACATCGAACGGGCCCGCGGGGCGTATCTCGCCTACCGCGCGTCGACCTGGCCCTGGCGGACCCGGTCGTTCGTCCACGTGGACGGACTCCTGTCGATCCGCCGCAGCTTCACGGCCGAGGAGCTGCTGGACGTGGCTCCCCGCGGCTGGCGTGTCGTGCGGCAGTGGCCGTTCCGTCTGCTGCTCGTCCGCGAGATCCGCGCCGGCACGCTCGACGTCCCGAGAGGCGGTGGCCGTGCGGACGCATGACGTCCTGATCGTGGGCGGCGGCCCGGTCGGCGTGATGCTCGCCGCGGCGCTGGCCGATCGGGGCCTCGACGCCGTCGTCTGGGAGGCACGGGTCGACGACCCCGCGCACTCGCGCGCCCTCGGCGTGCACCCGCCCTCGATCGACCTGTTCGACCGGCTCGGGCTCGCGGACCACCTGCTGGCCGATGCCGTCCGCATCCGGCGCGGGATCGCCCGGAGTGGCTCGCGGACGGTGGGCGTCGTGCCGTTCGACCGCGCGTCGTCCCGGTGGCCGTTCGTCGCAGCCGTGCCGCAGGACCGTACCGAGGCCGTCTTGCGGGCCGGGCTCGCGGCTCGGCGGGACGACGCGTTGCGCCGGGGCGTCCGGTTCGTCGGGCTGGAGCAACGCGACGAGGACGTCGTCGTCCAGGGCGTGGACGGTGAGGGCCCCGTGGTGGTCGCCGCCCGGTTCGTCGTGGGGGCCGACGGCACGCGAAGTGCCGTCCGCGCCGCGTCGGGGCTCGACACCACGGTACGAGACCTGCCCGACCGGTACGTGATGGGTGACTTCGCGGACGCCACGGGTCACGGGACCGACGCCGTCATCCACCTGGAGCGCACCGGGGTGGTCGAGTCGTTCCCCTTGCCCGCCGGGCGACGACGGTTCGTCGTGCACGCCGGTGCCGAGCGTCGGCCGGCCTCCACCGTCACCGCGGAGGAGGTGGCCCGGCTCGTGACGGACCGTACGGGCGTACCCGTCGACCCGACGAGCTCGACCATGGCGAGCGCGTTCGGGGTCCGGCGACGACTGGCCACGCGGACGGTCGTCGGCCGCGTCGTGCTCATCGGTGACGCCGCCCACGAGATCAGCCCCATCGGCGGACAGGGCATGAACCTCGGCTGGCTCGACGGACACGCGCTCGAGAACGTGATCGCGGCGGCGGTGAAGCTGAGGGGTGGCCGGATGCTCGACCCGACGGCCTTCGACCGGTTCGAGGCCGACCGTGCTCGCGCGGCGGTCCGCGCCGCCCGTCAGGCCGAGTGGAACACCGCGCTCGGTCGGCCCGTCGGCAGCGGCACCGCTCGGGCCCGCGATCTGGCGCTCGCGGCGGTGCTCCGTTCGCCGAGCCGACACCTGCTCGCCTCGGTCTACGCGATGCGCTGGGCCTGAGAGGCCCGCGGCCCGGCCCTCCTGGTGCGACGTCGCCCGGTGCGACGTGACGTCGTGCCAGGCCGTTAGGCCGTCAGGGCGTCAGGCCGTCAGGCCGTCAGGCCGTCAGGCCGTCAGGCGACGATCGTGCCGCCGCTGAGAGCCAGCTGCACCACGAGCAGCAGGGCCGCGACCATGATCAACCGGAAGAGGGTCCGGTCGATGCGCCCTGCGATGACGAGACGCATGCCGACGAGGGCGATGACGAGCGTCACGACGGAGCCGACCACCGCCGCCACGAGGCCAGGGGTCGACGCGCCGCCGCCCAGCTGACCCGACAGCAACAGGACCGTCGCGACCCCCAGCGCCACGAACGCCGTGATGCCCGAGAGGGTGCGCCCCAGGCGATGCGGCAGTCCCGCGATGCCCGTCCGGGCGTCGTCCTCGAGGTCGGGCAGCACGTTCGTGAAGTGGATCGCGACACCGAAGACCCCGCCGACCGCCACGGCCCAGGCGGCGGGCGGTGCCGGTGGCGACGCGGCGAGCGTGGCGACGGCGGGCAGCAGGCCGAAGCTCACGACGAACGGCACCACGGAGGCCGGCGTGCGCTTGAGGCCCAGGTCGTAGGCCCACCCCGAGGCCACGAGCACGAGGTGCGCCGTGCCGGCCGCCGGTCCCAGCGCGTACGAGGGCACGAGCATCAGGACTCCGCAGGCCACCGCCGCCGTGCGGACGGCCGACACGCTGACACGGCCCTGAGCGACCGGCTTGTCGGTCCGGCCCACGGCCCGGTCACGTCCGGCGTCGAGCCAGTCGTTGGCGAAGCCGATCGAGGCCTGCCCGAGCAGCACGGCGAGGGCGAGCAGCGCGAGCCGGTCGACGGGCAGACCCGAGGAGGCGCCGAGCACGACCGCGAGGACGGTCACCACGACCGTCGGGCCCGGGTGGGTCGAGCCGACGAGAGCGATGGCCCGGGAGGCCGCGGCGCCGGGCCATCGGGTGTCGCGAGGCGTGCCGTGAGGCCCGGGGGAGGTCATCCGCTCACCCTAGACGGGGCGTCGGGCGGAGCGGGCGGACGGTGCCGTCACCCGGAGCGGACGTGAAGAGGTGCACCCGAGTCCGGGGGAGGACTCGGATGCACCTCGTCGCACCCTCGGCGCTCGAGGTGCAGGTGGATCAGTACCGGCACGCGCCGGATGAGGGTGCCCACGTCGAGTTACCATCCCAGACGTGCCTGGAGTGTACGACGAAGGCGGGCGGATCGGAAGGGTCCCGACGGCGGGATTCGCGGATCGACCCGGGCGGGGTCGGACGGTGGGGCCTCAGGCCCCCCGGCCGGTCTTCTGCTGGAGGCGGTCGATGTGCTCGCTGGCCTCGGCCTTTGTCATGTCGGCGGGCAACTCTTCGCCCGCCTCACGAGCGAGGGTGTCGAGGTAGCTCTTCTGCGGGCCGGTGATGGGCTCGTCGCCGGTGACCCAGTCGTCGGGGTCTTTCGAGGCCGTGCTGCCGGCGTCGGGGCGGGCGCCGCCGAGGGTCTCGCCGTGTGCGGGGCTCGAGTTCTCGTCGCGGGCCGTGGCGGCCTGGTCGGTCTGCTCGGTCTGCTCGGTGGTCGTCGTGTCGGTGGTCGTCGTCTCGTCGGACTCGGCCGCTGCCGGGTCGACGGGGGTGATGTCGGGGTCGATGTTCGCGTCGCTCATGACGTGACCGTACGCCGTGCCCCCGACACCGGGCCGGGTGTCGTACCCCGCTGGTTAGACTCGATCTCGTGTCCGTGAACCCTGATCTGCAAGGGCGGGTCTTCCCGCCGGCCCCGCCCTACCTGGTGGGTCGAGAGAAGGTGCGCGAGTTCGCCCGTGCCACCGGCTCGACGAGCCCCCTGTCGCTCGACGTCGAGGCGGCCCGAGCGGCCGGCCACGCCGACGTCGTCGCACCGCCGACCTTCGCCGTCGTCGTGCAAGAGGCGACCCTCGCCCAGTTGCTCGCCGAGCCCGACGCGGGCATCGACTTCTCCCGCGTCGTCCACGGCGAGCAGCGCTTCTCGCTCTCGCGCCCGATCGTCGCGGGTGACGAGCTCACGGCGACCCTGACGGTCACGAGCGTCAAGACGCTGGGCGGCAACGCGATGGTCACCGCGTCGTCCGACATGCGCGACGTCGAGGGGCGGCACGTGGTCACGGCCGTGTCGACGCTGGTCGTCCGCGCCGACGACGAGGTCGCCGCATGAGCGCGCTCGAGGTCGGTCAGGTCGTGGCCGAGAAGGCCTACTCCCTGACCCGCGACTCTCTCGTGCGGTACGCCGGCGCCTCGGGTGACTTCAACCCCATCCACTACCGCGACGACGTGGCGACCGACGTCGGCCTTCCCGGCGTCCTGGCCCATGGGATGCTGACGATGGGTACCGCCGTCCAGCCGGTCGTCGAATGGCTCGAGGGTGCGGGTGACGACGCCGGCGTGCTCGGCCGGGTGACCGACTACCAGGTGCGCTTCACGCGCCCCGTCGTGGTCGACCCGACCCACGGCGCCGAGATCGCCGTCGTCGCGAAGGTGGGCAAGCTCGACGGCGAGGCCGGCACGGCTCGCATCGACCTGACCGTGACCTCGGGCGGCCAGACCGTGCTGGGCAAGGCCCAGGTCGTGGTGACGCTGGCGTGACGACCTTCGCCGAGCTCACGACGATGCAGGTGGGCGCCGAGCCCGCCCGCCTCGTCGAGGCGACGACGACGGACGACCTCTTGGCGGCCGTCCGCGAGGCCTCACTCGGCGGCGATCCCTGGTACGTCCTGGGCGGCGGGTCCAACACGGTCGCCTCGGACGAGCCGTTCGACGGCACCGTCGTCCACGTGGCCACCCGCGGCGTCGAGCGCGTCCGCTCCGACGACGGCCGCGTCCACCTGCGCGTCGCCGCCGGCGAACCCTGGGACGACCTCGTCGCCTCCACGGTCGAGCAGGGCTGGTCGGGGCTCGAGGCGCTCAGCGGCATCCCCGGCTCCACGGGAGCCTCACCGATCCAGAACATCGGGGCCTACGGTCAAGAGGTCGCGTCGACCCTCGTGGCCGTCGACTTCCTCGATGACGACTCGGGCGAGTTCGTCCGCATCCCTGCGGCCAACCTCGACCTCGGCTATCGCACGAGCGTGTTCAAGAAGGGGCGGCGTGGGGTCGTCACGGCGGTCGAGTTCGCGTTGGCCGACGACGGAGGCGCGAGCGAACAGGTCGCGTACCCGCAGCTCGCGAAGGCCCTGGGCGTCGAGCTCGGGGCCCGGGTCTCGGTGGCCGACGTGCGGTCGAGTGTGCTCGCCCTTCGAGCCGCGAAAGGCATGGTGCTCGATCCTGACGACCGCGACACCGCGTCGAGCGGCTCGTTCTTCACGAACCCCGTCGTCTCGCGTGCCGACGCCTCGAGCCTGCCGGCCGACGCTCCGCGGTGGCCGACCGGCCCCGAGCCCGAGCGTCGGGTCGTGCCACTCGGCGACGAACCGGCCGCTCCGGCTCCACGGGCACCCGCCCAGGTCAAGCTCAGCGCGGCCTGGCTGATCGAGCACGCGGGCATCGCCAAGGGCTTCCGGCTGCCCGGCTCGCGAGCCGCCATCTCGTCGAAGCACACCCTGGCCCTGACCAACCGTGGTGGTGCCACGGGCGACGAGGTCGCCGAGCTCGCCCGGTACGTACAGCAGCGCGTGCAGTCCGAGTTCGGTGTGCTGCTGCACCCCGAGCCCGTCCTCCTCGGCCTCACGCTCTGAGGACGAGGCCTGCCGCGACGCGCCCGCCCGCGACGCGATCGCGTGCGGCTCGTCAGCCGCGCGGCAGGTGGCCCAGCTCGAGGGCCAGCGTGACGGCGCGCGTCCGGTCGTTGACGCCGAGCTTCTCGAAGACGTGCAGCAGATGTGTCTTGACCGTCGCCTCGCCCACGAAGAGCCGACGTCCGATCTCGCGGTTCGAGCATCCCTCGGCGACGAGGCCGAGCACCTCGGTCTCGCGAGGACTCAACGGACTCGTGCGGGGCACGGGCTCTCCGCCGGTCCGCGCCCGGCCGACGAGCCGGCTCGCCATCGCGGGGGCCAAGGCCACCTGCCCCGCGACCACCGCTCGGAGGCCGGCCAGGAGTTCGTCCTCGGGCGACGCCTTGAGCAGGTAGCCGCTCGCGCCCACCTCGATGGCGCGCAGGATGCTGTCGTCGGACTCGTAGGTGGTGAGGACGACGACCTTGGTCGACGGGTGTCGCGAGAGGACGGCCTCGGTCGCGTCGACCCCGTCGAGGCCGGGCATCCGGAGGTCCATGACGATCAGATCGGGACACAGCGCGTCCGCCAGGGCGACGGCCTCCTCGCCGTCGCTAGCCTGCCCGACGACGACGAAGTCGCCGGTCGTGGCGAGCAGCGCGGCGATGCCCTGCCGCACGATCGGGTGGTCGTCGGCCACGAGGGTGCGGTGAACGGCTGACCCCGTCCGCGAGGCTCCACCGCCGGCCGGCGTCGCGTCCTCGTGCGAGGGGCCGACGGTCACGAGGTCACCGCCGCCGTCAGCGGGACGCGTGCGGTGACGACCGTGCCACGGCTGTCCGACGCGACGTCGAGACGGCCGCCCGAGAGGCCGAGCCTCTCGCGGAGTCCGTCGAGCCCGAAGCCGGTCGACGCGACGGTCGGGTCGAACCCGGTGCCGTCGTCGGTCACGACGAGCACGGCCGTGCCACCCGAGGCCGTGAGCACCACGCGCGCCGTGGTCGACGCGCTGTGCTTGCGGACGTTGGCCAGCGCCTCCTGGGTGCACCGCACCAGCACGACCTGCAGGTCGCGGGGCAGCTCGGCCTCGTCGGCGTGGACCGTCACGTCGATGCCGCTCTCGCGCTCGAAGCGCTCGCCGAGGCGCCGGAGGGCCGCCGCGACGCTGGCGCCGGCCGGGCCGGACGACGCGGTGGCCGCGACGAGGGTGCGGGCCTCGGTCAGGGCCTCTCGCGCGGCCGTCTCGATCACGTCCAGCCGCTCGAGGGTCGTCGCCACGTCGCCGGAGGCGAGGGCGCCGCGAGTCTGCTGGGTGAGCATCACGACCCCGGTCAGGCTCTGGGCGATCGTGTCGTGGATCTCACGGGCCAACCGCTCGCGTTCGGCACTCGTGCCGGCGTCGCGGTGGCGGGCGGCGAGCTCGGCCTGGGCCTCGCGTAGCTCGTCGAGCAGGCGGCCGCGCTCGGCACCGACGCGGGCGATGGTGGTGATCCAGAGCCCGAGTGCGATGCTGAACACGAGTGAGAGGCCCTCGCTCGTGGCGGCGGTCGCGACGGCCTCTGCCGTCCAGCCGAGGCTGACGACGAACCCGATCGAGACGGCGAGGCAGAGTGCGACGTTGGCCACGATCGCGGAGCGGGGCGTCGGCATCAGGGTCCAGAGCAGCGGCATGACGAAGGCCTGGACGACGGCGAGCTCGGGGGTCGCCCCGACGGCCGCGCCGCCGACGACCACGAGGGCGGCCACGGCAGCGAGGGCCGAGAGCGACAGGAGATCGTCGTCACGACGGACGACGGGTCGAGCGAGAGAGAACCAGACGAGCAGCAGGGCGCCGACGGCGACGAACGAGGCCGTGACGCGACCGCTCGAGGACGTCGTGGCCAGCACGACCATCACGACCACCGTGCCGGCGAGACCGGCGTCCCACCAGCGCATCGAGATCGCCGTGCCCGCCCGGGCGGACGCCTCGACCGGCGACCTGCCTCCGCGTTCGTCCATGTCGATCACGCTAGCGGCCGCCGTCTGCCGGTGGGGGACCGGTGCCCGTCCACGGGTCAGGTGTCCTTCCTGATCCAGCGGAAGGTCATCACCGACGCGACGGCCCCGGCGACCAGCCAGACCGTCAACCAGAGGGCCACGCCGGGCAGGTCCCACGAGGCGCCGGCCTCGGCGGCCGAGAACGTGTCGGGCAGGAACACGCTGCGCATGCCCTGGGCCAGCCACTTCAGGGGGAAGACCGAGGCCACGGACTGCAGCCAGTCGGGCAGCTGGGTGAAGGGCAGGTAGACCCCCGAGATGAACTGCAGGACCAGCGTGATCGGGACGATCACGGCCGTGGCGCTCTTGCCGCTGCGGGGCACGCGCGACAGGGCGATTCCGACCACCGACGAGGTGGCGATGCCGAGCAGGTAGACCCAGGCGAGCGTCAGCCACGACCCGACGTCCGTCGGCAGGGGCACACCGAAGACGACGCGCGCGACCAGCACCAACAACGCCACCTGCAGCAGGCTCGTGACCAGCACCTGCCCGAACTTGCCCACGAAGTACGAGCCGACGGGCAGCGGAGTGCCCGAGAGCCTCTTGAGGGTGCCGTCGCCGCGTTCGAGGGCGATGTCGACGGCGAGGTTCTGCACGCCCGAGAGCAGGATGCCGGCCGCGATCATCCCCGGGAGGTAGAACGCGGCGGCCCCCACCTCGGAGCCGTCCGGCCGGGTGCCGAACGAGCCCGAGGCGCTGAACGCCGTCGAGAAGATCGCCAGCATCACGACCGGGAACAAGAACGTGAAGAACACCGTGTCCCCGGCGCGGAAGTACCCCCGGACCTCGTAGCGGGTGCGGCTCAGTCCGAGCGTCAGCGTCCTCACGAGGCCACCCCGGACGAGGAGGCGCGGTGCCCGTCCCCGGCGCTCGTCGCGTCGGGCGTCCCGTCCGCTGCCCGCTCGACGGCCGCGACCAGCCCGAGGTACACGTCCTCCAGCGACGGCCGGATGACCTCGAGCGAGCGGGGCTCGCCCCCGCGGGCGTGCAGGTCGGCGACCAGGGCGCCCGGACCGGACGTGCGGACCTCGTGCCGTCCGTGCTCGTCGACCCAGGTGACGCGGGGGGTGCGCGCCTCCTCGTCCCCGAGCTCGTCGGGTCGACCCTGGGCGACGAGCCGGCCCTGGGCGATCACCGCGACGCGGTCGCTGAGCTGCGCCGCCTCGTCGAGGTAATGCGTGGTGAGGACGATGCTCGTGCCGTCGTCCGACAACGACCGGATCAAGTGCCAGAACTGTCGTCGGGCCTCGGGGTCGAACCCCGTGGTCGGTTCGTCGAGGAAGAGCAGCTCGGGGCCACCCACGACTCCCAGCGCGACGTCGACGCGACGCCGCTGCCCACCGGACAGCGAGCGGATGCGTGCCCCCGCCTTCGCCTCGAGCCCGACCGCCGCGATCACCTCGTCGACGTCGCGAGGGTTCGGGTAGAAGCCGGCGAAGTGGGCGATCTGTTCACGGACCGTGGCCGACCCCTGTTCGCCGGACGTCTGCAACACGATGCCGAGGCGTGCCTTCCAGTCGAGGCCTCCGTGCTGCGGGTCGGTGCCGAGCACCGAGACCTCGCCACCGGACCGGTCGCGGTAGCCCTCGAGGATCTCGATGGTGGTCGACTTGCCGGCACCGTTCGGGCCGAGCAGGCCGAGGGTCTCGCCCGCGGCGACCTCGAACGAGAGGCCGTGGAGGGCCGTGGCGGTGCCGTAGGTCTTGGTGAGGTCGTGCACTCGCACGACGGGATCGGGCGTCATGGCTCCAGCGTGCGCTCCCGCGGCCCCGCGCACCAGGCCCGACCGGTCGAGGCCGGGTCCACCGATCGGTGGACCCGGCCTCGGGACGGTTCGACGAGAGGTCAGGCGAACAAGCGTTGGAGGCGGCGGACGCCCTCGAGCAACTCGTCGTCGCCCAGCGCGTACGACAGGCGCAGGTACCCGCTGGGACCGAAGGCCTCACCGGGCACGGTGGCGACGTCGGCCTGCTCGAGGATCAGGTCGGCCAGCTCGAGCGACGTGGTGGGCGTCACGCCGCCCCACTCACGACCGAGCAGGCCCTGGACGTCGGGATAGACGTAGAAGGCGCCCTCGGGGGTAGGGGACACGACGCCGTCGATCCGGTTGAGCTCGCGCACGATCGTCGCGCGGCGGGCGTCGAAGGCGACGCGCATGGCCTCGACCTCGTCCTGGGGGCCGGTCAGCGCGGCCAGGGCCGCGCGCTGCGACACGTTCGAGACGTTCGAGGTGAGGTGCGACTGGAGGTTCGCGGCGCCCTTGATGACGTCGGTCGGGCCGATCATCCAGCCCACGCGCCACCCGGTCATGGCATAGGTCTTGGCGACGCCGTTGACGAGGATCGCCTGGTCGGCCAGTTCGGGGACGGCCTCGGTGATCGAGGTGGCCGTCACGCCGTCGTAGGTGAGGTTCTGGTAGATCTCGTCCGTGATCACCCAGACGCCGGCCTCGAGGGCCCACCGACCGATGGCCTCGACCTCGTCGGGCGAGTAGACCGCCCCGGTCGGATTCGACGGGGAGCAGAACAGCAATACCTTGGTGCGCTCGGTGCGAGCGGCCTCGAGCTGATCGACGGTGACCTTGTAGCCCTGGTCGGCACCCGCGAAGACCTCGACGGTGACGCCGCCGGCGAGGGCGATCGCCTCGGGGTAGGTCGTCCAGTAGGGCGCGGGCAGGAGGGCCTCGTCGCCGTCGTCGAGCAGCGCCTGGAAGGCCTGGTACACGGCCTGCTTGCCGCCGTTCGTGACGATCACCTGGGACGTCGACACCGTGGTGCCGCTGTCGCGCAGGGTCTTCTCGACGATCGCCTCGCGCAGCTCGAGCAGACCGGCAGCCGCCGAGTAGCGGTGGTTGCGCGGGTCGCGGGCGGCGACGACGGCCGCCTCGACGATGTGGTCGGGCGTCGGGAAGTTTGGCTCGCCCGGGCCGTAGCTGATGATCGGCCGGCCCTCGGCGAGCAGGGCCTTGGCCTTCGCATCGACGGCCAACGTGGCCGATTCGGCGATCGACGAGATACGGGACGAGAGACGGCGCACGGTCGGAGTCACGCGGGTCAGCCTAGCGGGGGTGCCACCGGGCCGGACAGGCCCGGTCCGGGGGCGTGCGGGGGCGTCGTACGACCGGCTTTGCACGCACCCGCCGCTTCGCCTACACTTGACGAGGCGATCGAATGCGCCAAGCTTCAGCGCGCCTCTGCAGTCCGGTTCACCAACAGCCGGTCTCGAGAGGCAGGGCCTCCCGGCTCGACCGAGAGGTCATCTGAAGGGCGTCGATCCCATAGGGCGGTGGCTCAATTGGTAGAGCAGCGGTCTCCAAAACCGCAGGTTGCAGGTTCGAGTCCTGTCCGCCCTGCAGCCCGGCTGTGTTCCTCATGACACGGTGATCACACACAGATACGGACACAGGCCCACGGGTCGAGCTCGGAAGGTCGGAACAGTGGCGAGAAAAGACGTTGACGTCCCCAGTGAAGACGTCGTCGAGAAGGCGAAGAGCGACGGTGCGACGCGCCGTAGCCCCTTCGCCCGCATCGCGTTGTTCATCCGCCAGGTGATCGCCGAGCTCAAGAAGGTCGTCACCCCGACCCGCAAAGAGCTGTTGAGCTACACCGGCGTCGTGCTGGTCTTCGTGGTCATCATGATGGCTCTCGTCTCGTTGCTCGACCTGGTGTTCGGCACCGGTGTGGGCTACGTCTTCGGCAACGGCCCGACCGGCAGCTGACACGGCACGTCCCGGCCCATCCCCGAGCACCACGTGAGCGGGTGCCGCGCCATCGAGCACGAGCATCCGACAACCCCGATCGAAAGAAGAACCCTTGCCTGACAACGAGCGCGACGACATCGACCTCGCCACCGCTGCCGAGCAGTCCTCCGAGGTCGAAGAGGCCCAAGAGGGCGGCACGCTGGCCGCCGACGAGAACGCCGTCGAGCCCGCCGAGTCCGAGGCCCTCTCGGTCGTCGACGAGGGCGACGCCGGCTCGACCGACACGAGCGACCTCGACGGCCTGCTCGACACGCTGGCCGAGGCTCGCGACCCCGAGGCGGACGCGATCGTCGACGACGCCCTCGACGTCGACGACGCGTTCGAGGCCGAGGCCGCCGTCGAGGCGACCGACGACGAGGCCGACTCCGAGGCCGAGCAGGCCGCCGACGAAGGCGACGCCCCGGCCGCGAACGCCGTCATCGCCGAGGCCGAGCAGTCCGTCCAGGACGCCGACGCCGAGATCGCCCACGACGACGTCGACGTCGACGTGTCCGCCGCCGAGGTCGAGGACGACGAGCCCGCCGAGGTCGACCCCTACGAGGCGTTCCGCTACGAGCTGCGGGGCAAGCCCGGCAAGTGGTACGTCATCCACTCGTACGCCGGCTTCGAGCGTCGCGTGAAGCAGAACATCGAGAACCGCATGGTCTCGATGACCATGGAGGACTACATCTACCAGGTAGAGGTCCCGATGGAAGACGTCGTCGAGATCAAGAACGGGCAGCGCAAGCTCGTCACCCGCGTCCGTATCCCCGGTTACGTGCTCGTGCGCCTCGACCTCAACGAGGACAGCTGGTCGGTGGTGCGCCACACCCCGGGTGTCACCGGATTCGTGGGCAACGCCCACAACCCGACGCCTCTGCGTTTCGAAGAGGCCTTCAACATGCTGAAGAGCCTCGTGCAGGTCGACACCACCCCGGCCCCCGCCAAGGGCGGTGCCAAGGGTGGCAAGCAGGCCCAGCGGGTCATCCCCGCCGAGGTCGACTTCGAGATCGGCGAGACCATCACGATCAAAGAGGGGTCGTTCGCCGGACTTCCCGGTACGATCAACGAGATCAAGCCCGAGAGCGGCAAGCTCACCGTGCTGGTCTCGCTGTTCGAGCGCGAGACGCCGGTCGAGCTCAGCTTCGACCAGGTCACGAAGCTCTAACACGCATCCCCCGAGTTCTCAGATCACCGGAGTCCGCGCCGCGGGCCACCGGGAGAGCAGGTCGCGACCGCGATCCGCTCGAACCCCACAAGAAGGAAAAGAACAATGGCACCGAAAAAGAAGGTCACGGGTCTGATCAAGCTTCAGATCAACGCCGGCGCCGCGAACCCCGCCCCGCCCATCGGCCCGGCCCTGGGTCAGCACGGCGTGAACATCATGGAGTTCTGCAAGGCGTACAACGCGGCGACCGAGTCGCAGCGCGGCAACGTCGTCCCCGTCGAGATCACGGTCTACGAGGACCGCTCGTTCACGTTCATCCTGAAGACCCCGCCCGCCGCCGAGCTCATCAAGAAGGCTGCCGGCGTCGCCAAGGGTTCGGGTACCCCGCACACCACCAAGGTCGGCAAGCTGACCATGGACCAGGTGCGCGAGATCGCGACGACCAAGCAGGCCGACCTGAACGCCAACGACATCGACGCCGCGGCGAAGATCATCGCCGGCACCGCCCGCTCCATGGGCATCACGGTCGACGCCTAAGCAGCACCCCTCCGTGCAGGCGACCCGCCTGCACGACCCTGACATCAGTGGGAGAGCCGGCCAGGCTCGCAACCACGTCCCCAGTACGAAGAGGTTCAACATGGCTCAGAAGTCCAAGGCGTACCGCGCCGCTGCCGAGAAGATCGAGGCAGGCAAGTTCTACAGCACCAGCGAGGCCGTCGCCGTCGCTCGCGAGACCGGTTCGAAGAAGTTCGACTCGACCGTCGAGGTCGCGTTGAAGCTCGGTGTCGACCCGCGCAAGGCCGACCAGATGGTGCGTGGCACCGTCATCCTGCCGCACGGCACGGGTAAGACCGCCCGCGTCATCGTCTTCGCGACGGGTGCCGCCGCCGAGGCCGCCATCGCGGCCGGAGCCGACGAGGTCGGTGGCGACGAGCTCATCGAGAAGGTCGCCGGCGGCTACACGTCGTTCGACTCGGCCGTCTCGACCCCCGAGCTCATGGGCAAGGTCGGTCGTCTCGGTAAGGTCCTCGGTCCCCGTGGCCTCATGCCCAACCCGAAGACCGGCACCGTGACCCCCAACGTCGCGCAGGCCGTCAACGACATCAAGGGTGGAAAGATCGAGTTCCGTGTCGACAAGCACAGCAACGTGCACTTCGTCATCGGCAAGGCCGGCTTCTCGGAAGAGCAGCTGAACACCAACCTCGACGCCGCCCTCGAAGAGGTCGTCCGTCTCAAGCCGTCCTCGTCCAAGGGCCGCTACATCACCAAGGGCACGCTGTCGACGACCTTCGGTCCCGGCATCCCCCTCGACATCAACGTCTTCTAGGTCCATTTGACCCCGAAGACCTGGCGTCGCCCGAAGGCCGTCCCACTCTCGAGTGGGACGGCCTTCGTCGTCGCCCGGCCCGTGGTCGGGCGAGGAGGCGCGGGTGGGGCACCATGGGCACATGACCGTGATCGTGCGCCCCGCCCTCCCCGCCGACGCCCCTCTGCTCGCCGAGGTCGCCGCGGTGACCTTCCCGCTCGCCTGCCCGCCGGGGTCCGACCTCGCGGACATCGCCCGCGTGGTCACGACGGTGCTCTCCGAGGAGGCCTTCACTCGCTATCTCGCCGACGACGCCCGCATCGTCCTGTTGGCCGTGGACCCCACGGCGCCGGGGGCTCTCGGGTACAGCATGATGGTCGCGGGCGATCCGGACGACGCCGACGTCGCCGCTGCGGTGTCGTCGCGGCCGACCGTCGAGCTGAGCAAGTTCTACGTCATGCCTCAGGGGCACGGCACCGGTGCGGCCTCGACCCTGATGGCCTCGACCCTCGAGGCAGCCCGCGCGACCGGCGCCTCCTCGGTCTGGCTCGGCGTCAACCAGCAGAACGAGCGTGCCCTGCGTTTCTACGCCAAGCACGGCCTCGTCGAGGTCGGCACGAAGACGTTCGCCCTCGGCGACGACCTGCAGCAGGACTTCGTGCTCGAGCGTCGGATCTAGGCGTACCGGCTCCATGCCACGGAGCCCGGTGGGGACCGGGTCAGGCGGCCTCGGTCATCGGCGACGCGCAGCACGAGCTTGCCGCGGGTGTGCGACCGCTCGAGGCGCGTGTGGGCGTCGCGGGCGTCGGCCAGGTCGTAGACCTCGTCGACGTAGACGTGGACGTCGCCCGAGTCGAGCAGTCGCGAGATGACCGCGAGCGTGGCGCCGTCGGGGGAGACGGCGAAGCCGGTCGACCGGACGCCGGCCTGGGCGGCCTTACGGGCGAAGGCGGGGCCCGAGGCGAGCGGGGCGTGGACGGCGAGCCCGCCGGCCCGCAGCAGTCGCAGGGAGCGATCGGCCTCGACGTCGTCGTCGACCAGGTTGATCACCACGTCGACCTGGCGGACGCTGCGGTCGACGTCGGCCGCGCCGTAGTCGACGACTTCGGCGGCGCCGAGTTCGCGCAGCCAGGCGGAGTTGTCGCGTGAGCCGGTCGCGACGACGTGCGCTCCGAAGTACGAGGCGAACTGCACCGCGAAGTGCCCGACGCCGCCCGCCCCGGCGTTGATCAGCAGGCGTTGGCCCTCGTGGGCCTTGGCGACGTCGACGACCATGCCCCAGGCCGTGAGGGCGGCGAGGGGTACCGCGGCGGCCTCCAGGTGGGACAGCGTCGCCGGCTTCCGGGCCACCGACAGCGAGGGGACGCTGATGTACTCGGCATAGCTGCCACCCGAGCGCGGGCAGGGGGCCATGCCGTAGACGGCGTCGCCCGGACTCAGCGGATGGGCGGCGTACGGGGTCTCGACGACGACTCCGCTGAAGTCGTGTCCGAGCACGGCCGGGAACGAGGGGATCGCATCGCTGTCGCCCCGACCCGCTCGGGTCTCGAGGTCGAAGCGGTTGACACCGGCGGCGACCACGCGCACCAGCACCTCGGCGTTGACCCGCTGCGGGTAGGGCACGTCCGCGACGACGAGTTGCTCCGGCCCACCGGTCCTCTCGATCACCATGGCACGCATCGTCGTGTGCGTCGTCCTGTCCATCGTCGGCCCCTGTCGGCTCGTGCGCGCCGTGGCTCCGGCGCGGTGGTGACGCCAGTCAACGGGACGCATGAGTCGCCCGTGTTTCGCGGGTGTCACCGACCGGGAAACGATGGGTACGGTGTGCACATGAGAGCATCGGTCGCCGTCCTGCGCATCGCCGCGGCCGTCGCGGTCCTGGTCGCCGTCGTGACCCAGTGGGAGAACAGCGTGCGCGACCCGGCCTACCGGTTCGTCGACTTCTTCGGCTACTTCACGATCCAGAGCAACCTGATCGCGTTGCTCGCCCTGCTGGTCGGGGCCTTCACGGTGCTGCGCAGGACGTCGCCACCCCGTTGGACGGTCGCGTTGCGCGCCGGTGCCACCACCTACATCGCGTTGACGGGCCTCGTCTTCAACCTGGTGTTGGCGGGTCTGCCCTCGACCGACCCGTACACGGTCGGCTGGGCCAGCGACGTGTTCCACCGGGTTATCCCGCTCTACGTCGTGCTCGACTGGGTCGTGTTCGCCGACCGGGACCGGCAGCCGTGGCGGCGCTCCTGGCAGTTCCTGGCGTTCCCGCTGGTCTGGCTGATCGTCGTGCTCGCCCGTGGCACCGATTTCGTGCCGTACCCGTTCCTCGACGTGGCAGCCCTCGGCGGCGGTGTCGTCGCCCTCTGGTGCGTCGGCATCGCCCTGGCGGTGGGGGTGATCGGTGCGCTCGTCGTGCTGGCGTCCCGAGTGCGGTTGCTGGACCCCGACCGGCCTTCGCCTCAACGCAACGGGTCGTAGGGCGGGGGTTCGTAGGCTTCGTAGGCGTCCGGCGGCGGCGGGGCCGAGGACCGGCCGCCCGGTGCGAACGGGTCGACGGGTGCCTGCCGTGCGAGGGTGTCGAGCACCTGGTCGGCGAGGGCCACGAGCCGGTGGATCTCGTCCTCGTCGCGCTCGACCCAGCGGCACTGCGGGTCGCCGTGCACGGGCACGAAATCGGTGTGTTGCTCCCACACCACGAGGGTGCGCTCGGCGCCCAGCACGTATTGCTGCCAGGCGACCTGACGCAGGTACGAGCGGGGGATCGACGACCAGGACTTCTTGGTCGTCTTGATCTCGCAGAGCTCCACGGTGCCGTCGGCGCGGACGGTCACTCCGTCGGGGGTGGCCAGGTGACGTCGCTGACCTGCTGCGTGGAAGAGTTTCTGGCTGGACTCGATGCCGTGCCGCTGCAGCACCCACCGGGCGATCTCGGGTTCACGTGCCCGCCCGTGATCGGTGTACGCGTTGCCGCCGAAACCGTTGCCGTAGAGCTTGTCGAGCACGACGGCCTGCACGGCCCGCGGACTCGAGAGCCGGGCGACGTCGGTGGCGGTGATGCCCTGGCTTCGGGCCCGCAGCCAGGCGATCCGGTCCGACGAATCGGCCAGGACGCGCGTCAGGTGCGCAGGAGGCGCGGCGGGGGTGACCGCGTCGTCGTCGTCCCACAGGGAGAGCATGGGTTGGACGACGGTCATGGTGACCATTGTCTCCCGTGACGGGCGAGAGCACGACACCTGCGCCTCCTCGTGTCGTGGGAGAGGGGACGAGGCACCCGGGCGGTCAGACCGCGGCGGCGAGCTCGTCGATCGCGGCGGGGGAGAGGGCGTGGTGGATGGCGAGCATGCTCGCCCCCATCAGCCCTGCGCGGTCGCCCGCTCGCGACGGCACGATGCCGAGGTGCTCGGTCGCGAGGGGCATGGAGCGCTGGTAGACGACCTCGCGGACGCCCGCCAGCAGGTGCTCGCCCGCTTGCGCCATCGATCCTCCGATGGCGATCACCGAGGGGTTGATCATGTTGACGCAGGCGGTCAGCACTTCGCCGAGATCGCGACCGGCCTGCCGCACGGCCTGCACGGCGTCGACGTTGCCGGCGCGGACGAGCTCGACGACCTGACGGCCCCCCGGGCAGTCGTAGCCGAGCGCCCGGAGCGACCTCGCGAGGGCCGGGCCCGAGGCGACGGCCTCGAGGCACCCGATGTTGCCGCAGTGGCAGACGACGCCGGCGCCGCGGGGGATCTGCACGTGTCCGATGTCGCCCGCGATGCCCTGGGCCCCGCGCTGGAGGCGGCCTCCCGAGATGATTCCCGAACCGATGCCGGTGGCGACCTTCACGAACAGGAAGTGGTCGGTGCTCGGCCAGGCATGGCTGCGCTCGCCGAGGGCCATGATGTTGACGTCGTTGTCGACGAGGACGGGGACGTCGAGGTGACGCCTGACCCAACCCGGCACGTCGAAGCCGTCCCAGCCGGGCATGATCGGCGGGTTGACGGGTCGTCCCGTGCTGAACTGCACGGGGCCCGGCAGGCCGATGCCGACGCCGATGAGGTCGTCGCGGGTGCGCCCCAGCCGGTCGAGCAGGGCGTCCGCCCCGGTGACCATGCCTCCGAGGGTGGTCTCCGGCCCGTCGGCGATGTCGATCAGGCGACGATCGCTCGTCAACTCGACGCCCATCAGATCGGTGAGGGCGAGGTTGACGTGGCCCGCCCCGAAGTCGGCGGCCAGGACGACACGGGCCGAGGGGACGAGAGCGACGCGCGAGGGCGGGCGACCGCCCGTCGAGACGGCGTCGGCGTAGGGGCCGACGAGACCGAGCTCGGCCAGGACGTCGAGTCGCAGGCCGATGGTGGACCGGGCGAGGCCGGTCATCGCGGCGAGCTCGGCCCGCGTGCGCGGCGCGCCGTCGCGGAGCAGCTGGAAGATCTCGCTGGCTCCGGTGCTGCCGAGGGCAGACGACCGCGTGGTGTCGGACATGGCAGCAGTAAACCACAGGCCGTGACGACGGCCGAGAGAAGCCTGGCGAAAAATCGACGACTTTTGCTTGCGGGTCGACAGAAGCGGTCCTATGGTGAGTCTCGGTCGACGCCGACCGCCACTCTTCCGGGGGTGACCGGTCGACGGCTCGACCGCTGAGAGTCCCCGACGGTGCTCGTCACCGTCGCACATCCACTCGGAAGAGGAGACACCCCTGGTGACCATCGCAAGCCCGATCTCGGTCCAGCTGTACACGGTCCGAGACGCCATCGCAGCCGACCTGCCCGGCACCTTGAAGCGCATCGCCGACCTGGGGTACACCCAGGTCGAGCCCTACGCGTTCGTCGATCGCGTCGAGGAGTACGCCGAGGCCCTCCCGGCAGCCGGGCTCACGGCGCCCAGCGCTCACGTCGGGCTGATCGGCAAAGACCTCGAGCCGATCTTCGCCGCCGCCACCCGCCTCGGGATCGGCACGGTCATCGACCCGCACATCGACGAGACCCGCTGGGTCACCCGCGAGGACGTCGAGGCCATCGCACGCGAGCTGGGCGAGATCGCGGACGCGGCCGCCGCCCACGACCTGACCATCGGCTACCACAACCACGCCTTCGAGCTCGAGAACCTGATCGACGGCACCCCCGCCCTCGAGGTGTTCGCCGCGGCCCTGCCCGCGAACGTCGTCCTCGAGATCGACACCTACTGGGTCGAGGTCGGCGGCGTCGACGCCGCCGAGCTGCTCGCCCGCCTCGGTGACAAGGTGCAGTTCCTGCACGTGAAGGACGGCCCGAAGAACAAGAACGACGTCGAGCAGGTCGCCGTCGGACGAGGCTCGATGCCCGTCCGCGACATCCTTCAGGCGGCCCGCCAGGCCACGCCCGTCGTCGAGCTCGACGACCACGCGGGCGACGTCTTCACCGCGCTCGCCGACAGCCTCGAGTTCCTCCAGGGGGTCCGCGCATGAGCGACGTGACCACGGCCTCGCGCACGACCGTCGCTTCCGACGGCAGGACCGGCCCGGTCGGCGTCGGCGTCATCGGTGCCGGCGTGATCAGCGACCAGTACCTCGGCAACCTCACGCAGTTCCCCGACCTGAAGGTGCTCTTCATCGCCGACATCGACCAGGACCGCGCCGCGGCCCAGGCCGAGAAGTGGGGCGTCCCCGCCAGCGGCACGGTCGACGAGCTGCTCGCCCTCGAGGACGTCGAGATCGTCGTCAACCTGACGATCCCGGCGGCTCACGTCGACGTGGCGTTGCAGGCGGTCGCGGCGGGCAAGCACGTCTGGGGCGAGAAGCCCTACGCCCTCGATCGGGAGAGCGGGGCCCGACTGCTCGCGGCGGCGAAGGAGGCCGGCGTCCGGGTGGCCGTCGCCCCCGACACCTTCCTCGGTGCCGGTCTGCAGACCGGCCTGCGGGTGGTCAAGCGAGGCGACATCGGCACCCCCTTGACCGGCCTCGCGCTGTTCCAGGTGCCCGGCCCCGAGTCGTGGCACCCCAGCCCCGAGTTCCTCTTCGCCCACGGGGCAGGCCCCATGTTCGACGTCGGCCCCTATTACCTGACGACGCTCGTGCAGGTGTTCGGGCCCGTGGCCAAGGTCACGGCCACGGCGTCGAAAGCGCGCGACAGCCGGGTCATCGGCTCGGGTCCGAAGGCGGGCACCGTCTTCCCGGTCGAGGTGCCCACGCACATCAGCGCCCTGCTGCAGTTCGCGAGCGGTGCCAGCGCGCAGGCCGTCTTCAGCTTCGACTCGAAGCTGGCGCGGGCCGGTTTCGTCGAGATCGCCGGCACCGAGGGCACGGCCGTGTTCCCCGACCCGAACGAGTTCGAAGGGACCACGACCGTCCACGGCGGCACCGACGAGCCGACGGTCGTCGCAGCCACGGGATCGACCTTCACTCGAGGCACCGGCGTCGCCGAACTCGCCCAGGCGATCCGCGAAGGCCGCCGCGAGCGGGTACCCGGCGAACTGGCCTTCCACGTCCTCGACGTCATGGTCTCGCTGGCCGAGTCCGCCGAGCGCGACGAGAGCGTCCGCGTCGACTCGACCCTCGAGCCGACGCCCGAACTGCCCGAGAGCTGGGACCCCTCCGTTCCGACCCTCGGCTGACCCGGTGCGGTGCCGGCGCCTCCTCGACGCCGGCACCGCGCCTCCTCACCCACCCCGAGCGCACCATCCGCACGACCCACAGCACCACGACCCACAGCACCACGACACCCCGCACCATCCCTTCCCCCCACTCGATGAAGAGAAATCTCGAAGAAGAGACACCAGGAGAAGTCATGCAAACCAAGTTCCGTTGGCTCGCCGCACTCGCGGTCGGAGCCCTCTCGGTCGGATCGATGACCGCGTGCAGCGCCTCGGGCGGCAGTGGCGACGCCGACACGATCACCTACTGGGCCAGCAACCAGGCTCCGACGGTCGAGAAGGACGCCGAGATCCTGCAAGAGAGCATCGACCGATACACGGAGGAGACCGGCGTCAAGGTCGACCTCGAGGTCATCCCGTGGTCCGACCTCTACAACCGCATCCTCACCGCCGTCTCGAGCGGTGAGGGCCCCGACGTCCTCAACATCGGCAACACCTGGGCGGTGTCGCTGCAGTCCAGCGGTGCCTTCGTGCCGTGGGAGGGCGACGCCCTCGACCAGGTCGGCGGCCAGAACCGCTTCGTGCAGTCGAGCTTCGCCACCGGTGGTGCCGAGGGCCAGGCGCCGACCTCGATCCCGCTCTACGGTCTGTCGTACTCGCTGTACTACAACACGAAGATGTTCGAGGCCGCGGGCATCACCACGCCGCCGGCCACCTGGGACGAGTTCGTCGAGGACGCCAAGAAGTTGACGGTCGACACGGACGGCGACGGCACGATCGACCAGTGGGGCGTGACCATGGCCGGGTCGAGCATCTCGAACAACGCCCACCAGGCGTTCGTCCGGGGTCTGCAGAACGGAGGCGCGCTCTACGACGAGGACGGCAAGCCCGACTTCGGCAACGACGGCGTCGTGAAGGGCGTCAAGGAGTGGGTCGACCTGATGGCGGTCGACAAGGTGGTCTCGCCGTCCGACGCCGAGAGCGTGAACGGCTCGGACATGGCGGCGACCTTCGCCGACAACAAGGCCGCGATGTTCTTCGACCAAGCCCCCGACGCCAACCTCGCCGCCCGCGACTTCGCCGACTACGCCGCAGCACCCGTGCCGATGGAGTCCGCCGACGCGACCGATCTGCTCGGCACCCAGAGCCACGTGGCCGGCATCAACATCAGCGTCTTCGAGAACAGCGGCAACAAGGACGCCGCGATCGACTTCGTCAAGCACCTGACGAGCGACTCCGAGCAGGTGTACCTCAACCAGTCGTTCAGCTCGCTGCCCGTGGTCACGAGCGCGTACGACGACCCGGCGTTCCAGTCGGACACCATCAAGCTGAAGCAGGTCACGCTCGCCGACCACGCCCAGCCCATGCCCCTCTATCCCTCCGAGGGGCAGATGGAGACCTTGGTCGGCACCGCGATCAAGAACCTCCTCGCCACCGCAGCCCAGGGCGGTTCCGTCAGCGAGTCCGACGTCCAGTCGGCCCTCGAGGACGCGAACAGTCAGATGAGCTCGGGTCAGTAGCCCGTCCCACCGCTACCGGTGGGGGCGGTCGGTCACCGCGACCGGCCGCCCCCGCCGAGGCCCCGAGAGGACCCTCATGACCGTCAACGTCCTGCCCCCCGCCACCACCGAGAAAGACCTCCCGCCCGACCCGCACCAGCAGGCCCCGATCGAGCCGGCCAAGCGCAAGAAACACCGCTCGCCGCTCGCCTACGTCCTCGTGGCACCGGCCGCCCTGGCCGAACTGCTCGTCCACATCGTCCCGATGGTGCTGGGCGTGTGGATCGCCTTCATCACGCTGAACCAGCTCAGCATCGCCAACTGGGTCAACGCGCCCTTCGTCGGGCTGCAGAACTTCGTCACGGCGCTCGACCCGAGTTCGCCGATCGCCGGACAGCTCTACGGCGCCCTCGGTCGCACGGTGCTCTTCACGGTGATCGTCGTGGCGATCGCGTGGAGCATGGGCATGCTGGGTGCCGTCCTGCTGACCAGCTCCTTCAAAGGACGCGGCATCCTGCGCACGCTCTTCCTCGTGCCCTACGCCCTGCCGTCGTACGTGGGCACCATCGCCTGGGCCTTCATGTTCAACCAGCGCGACGGGGCCATCAACCGCTTCCTGGTGGACGACCTCGGCATTTTGCAGGACCGCCCCTTCTGGCTGCTCGGCGGCAACTCGTTCTGGGCCATCGTCATCGTCACGGCGTGGCAGTTCTGGCCCTTCGCCTTCCTGATGCTGCTCGCCGCCCTGCAGAACATCCCCGGCGACGTCTACGAGGCCGCCAGCCTCGACGGCGCCAGCCTCTGGAAGCAGTTCACCCAGATCACCCTGCCCATGGTCAAGCCGGCCAATGCCGTGCTGCTGTTGATCATGAGCCTGTGGATCTTCAACCAGTTCAACGTGCCGTACGTGCTCTTCGGCCCGGCCTCACCCGAGCAGGCGACGCTCATCTCGCCGCTGATCTACCAGCAGTCGTTCAACAACTGGAACTTCGGCCTCGGCGGCGCCATGAGCGTGATGCTCCTGGTCGTGCTGCTGATCGCGTCGGCGTTCTACATCCGCATGGTTCTGCCGAAGGGACAACACGATGATTGAGACCCGTGGGTTCAAGGTCTTCCGCTTCTTCGGGCTGGCCTTCCTGTCGCTCGTGGTGGTCATCCCGCTCTACGTGGTGCTGACCACCTCGATCAAGCCCCTCGCCGACGTGCAGGGTCTGTTCACGTGGATCCCCAGCCGGGTGACGCTCGAACCGTACGTCCAGATCTGGCAGACGGTGCCGCTGGCCTCGTACTTCAAGAACAGCCTCATCGTCACGATCTCGGCGACGGTGCTCTCGGTGGCCATGGCCGTCCTCGCCGCCTACTCGCTGGCCCGGATGCGGTTCCGGGGGCAGCGCAGCTTCAGCCTGGTCGTCCTCTCGACGCAGATGTTCCCGGGCATCCTGTTCCTGCTGCCGCTGTTCCTGATCTTCGTGCAGATCCAGCGCACGATCGGGGTGCAGCTGACCGGCAGCTACCTCGGCCTGATCATCACGTACATGACGTTCTCGCTGCCGTTCTCGATCTGGATGCTGACGGGCTACTTCGCGTCGATCCCGAAAGAGCTCGAAGAGGCCTCGATGATCGACGGCACGGGACGCCTCGGCGCCCTGTTCCGGGTCGTGATCCCCGTCGCGAAGCCCGGCATCATCGCCGTCGCGGTCTACGCCTTCATCACGGCCTGGGGAGAGGTGCTCTTCGCCTCGGTGCTCACGAGCAAGGACACGCGGACGCTGTCGATCGGTCTGCGGGCGTACGCCTCGCAACAGGACGTGTACTGGAACCAGCTCATGGCCGCGTCGGTCGTCGTCTCGCTGCCCGTGCTCATAGGCTTCATGCTCGTGCAGAAACACTTGATCACCGGACTGTCGTCGGGGGCCGTGAAGTGACCGACCCGGCCGTGGCCACGGCGGTGCAGCCGGTGGGCGTCACCGCCGGCCCGGTCGGACGCAAAGAATCACGCCGAGGAGGCGCGGCACCGGTCGAACCGCTGCGCGTCGGCATCGTGGGCGGCGGCTTCATGGCACGCGTGCACGCCGGTGCCGCGCGGTCGGCGGGTGCCCGGGTGGTCGCCCTCGCCTCGTCGAGCGCCGCCAGCGCGGCCGGGGCGGCGGCCTCGCTCGGCGTCGACACGGCGCACGAGAGCGTCGACGACCTCGTGACCGACCCCGGGGTCGACGTCGTCCACGTCTGCTCACCGAACGCCTCGCACGCCCCCGTCGCGCTGGCGGCGCTCGCCGCCGGCAAGCACGTGGTCTGCGAGAAGCCGCTCGCGACCTCGACCGCCGAGGCCGAGGCCCTGGTCCGCGCCGCCCGGGACGGCCGACTGGTCGGCGCGGTGCCCTTCGTCTACCGGTATCACCCGATGGTGCGAGAGGCGCGGGCGAGGGTCGCCGCGGGCGAGGTCGGCCGGGTGCTGAGCGTGCGCGGGTCGTACCTGCAGGACTGGCTGCTCGACAGTGCCGACGTCGACTGGAGGGTCGATTCGGCGGCAGGAGGCCCGTCGCGAGCCTTCGCCGACATCGGGAGCCACCTGGTCGACCTCCTCGAGTTCGTCCTGGGCGACCGTCTGGCGAGGCTGACGTCGACGACCCACACGGTGCACGCGCGGCGCGGCGGGACGCCGGTCGACACCGAGGACGAGGCGGCCGTCGTGTTCGAGACGGTCCGGGGTGCGATCGGCACCCTCTTCGTGTCGCAGGTCGCGCCGGGGCGCAAGAACCGCCTCCTGCTCGACCTGTCCGGCACCGCCGAGAGCCTGGAGTTCTCGCAAGAGGAGCCCGAGACGCTCTGGGTCGGACGTCGATCGGGCACGCAGCTCGTGGCGCGGGACGCCGCCGTGCTCGCGCCCGACGCCGCCCGGCTCTCCACCGTCCCCGCAGGACACCCGATGGGCTACGTCGACGCCTTCGCGGGGTTCGTCCGGGATGCCCACGACGCGGTCCGTGGCGGGGCCCCTGAGGGACTGCCGACCTTCGCCGACGGCCTGCGTGCCGTTCGGGTGACCGAGGCGGTCCTCGCCTCCGCCGCGTCGCGCAGTTGGGTCGACCTGCCCTGACCCGCTGCCCGTCCGCACCGTCCGACCGCCTGTCCGAACCGACCCCGTCGCCCGCCCGCCCCCCCTGTCGCCCCCGAGAAGGAACCCATGGCCGAGAGCTCCCGCCCCGTCACCCTGTTCACCGGCCAGTGGGCCGACCTGCCGTTCGAGGAGGTCGCGGCGCTCGCGGCCGGCTGGGGGTACGACGGGCTCGAGATCGCGGCCTCGGGCGACCACCTCGACCTCGAGCGTGCCGATCAGGACGACGCGTACCTGCGCGCACGGCTCGACGTGCTCGAACGACACGGGCTGGGGGTCTGGGCCATCTCGAACCACCTGACCGGTCAGGCGGTCTGCGACGACCCGATCGACTTCCGTCACCAGGCGATCGTGCGGCCGTCCACCTGGGGCGACGGCGACCCCGAGGGCGTCCGTCGGCGCGCGGCGGACGACATGAAGCGGGCGGCACGCGTCGCCCGCAAGATGGGCGTCGACACCGTGGTCGGCTTCACGGGCTCCAAGATCTGGCCCTACGTCGCGATGTTCCCCCCGGTGCCCGCGGCCGTGATCGACGCCGGCTACGAGGACTTCGCCGACCGGTGGAACCCCATCCTCGACGTGTTCGACGCCGAGGGCGTCCGGTTCGCGCACGAGGTGCACCCGAGCGAGATCGCCTACGACCACTGGACGAGCGTCCGCGCCCTCGAGGCCATCGAGCACCGGTCGGCCTTCGGTTTCAACTGGGACCCCTCGCACATGCTCTGGCAGGGAGTCGACACGGTGTCGTTCATCACCGACTTCGCCGACCGTATCTTCCACGTCGACTGCAAGGACACCCGCATCAAGCCGCCTACCGGGCGGTCGGGCGTGCTCGGCTCGCACCTGCCCTGGGGCGACCCGCGCCGCGGCTGGGACTTCGTCTCGACCGGGCACGGCGACATGAACTGGGAGGACGCCTTCCGCGCGCTCGACGCCATCGGCTACGACGGCCCGATCTCGATCGAGTGGGAGGACGCCGGCATGGATCGGTTGCACGGTGCCCCCGAGGCGCTCGCCTACATCCGCTCGCTGCTCTGGAAACGTCCGAGCGCCTCCTTCGACGCCGCCTTCTCGAACCAGTGACGGCAGGCTGATCCCGTGCCCAGGACCCTGCTGCCCGGCCAGCGCAGCCGCCTGCTGGTCGTCGACCCGGCGACCGGCGACACCGAGGTCGTCCTCGAGAGCGACCGCGTGCTCGTCGAGGCCCCGAACTGGAGCCCCGACGGTCGCTGGCTCGTCGTAAACGGCGACGGCCTGCTCTGGCGCCTGCCCGCCGACGCCCGAGGGGCCGACGAGACGGCGCTCGAGGAGGTGCCGATGGGTGACGTCCCCGAGATCAACAACGACCACGTCATCGCCCCCGACCAGGGTGCCGTGATCGTGAGTGCCCGCGACGGCCACCTGTACGAGGTGCCGTGGGAGGGGGTCGTGCCGGGCGGCACGGCCCGCCGCGTGACCCGCGACCACCCCGTCGGTCGCAACCACAAGAACTACCTGCACGGGGTCTCGCCCGACGGTGCGACGCTGAGCGTGATCGTCGGTGCCCTTCCGGCAGCGGTCGACGACCCGGACGACCCGGAGGCGCGGGCCGGTTGGCGGACGAACGTCGCCCTGGTCTCGCTCGCCGACGGTGCGACCACACCGGTGACCGACGACGAGCACCCCGACGACGGGGCCGGGTTCTCGCCCGACGGCGCCTGGTTGTGGTCGAACTCGGAACGCGCCTCCGCGGGGGTCCCCGGGCACGCCCAGCTCTTCCGCAGCCGGCTCGACGGCGACGCCCTGGTCCAGGTCACCGACGACGAGCGGGTCAACTGGTTC
The DNA here is from genome assembly GCF_013248995.1 of Frigoribacterium sp. VKM Ac-2836. Lineage (GTDB taxonomy): Bacteria > Actinomycetota > Actinomycetes > Actinomycetales > Microbacteriaceae > Frigoribacterium. The sequence goes on from NZ_JABRPK010000001.1 coordinate 319,733, forward strand.
CCTCACGTGTCGCCCGACGCGTCGACCCTGCTCTGGGTGTCGTTCGAGCCCGGAACGCTCGGCCACCCCGAGAACCGCGAGGTCGTGTTGCGCACCCTGCCGTTGGGGCCCGACGGTCTGCCCGTGCCGGGCCGCGCGCCGCGCGACGTCCTCGCCCTGTTCGGCGGCCAGGGCACGATCAACGTTCCCTGCTGGGCCCCCGACTCGACCCGCTTCGCCTGCGCCGACTACCCGCTGGAGGGGCCCCGATGAATTCCCCATGGAACCCCTGTGAAGAATGCCCAGGCGGCTCATCGTCCGATCACAGTCGGTTCATAGGAAGGGCTCGATACTGGGAAGGGTGACCACAACGACCCCCGCCACCGCTTCGGCCCCCCGCCTCACCCGTGCCGACGGAACGCCCCTCCGAGTCCTCGTCGTCGACGACGAGAACAGTCTCACCGACCTGCTCTCGATGGCCCTGCGGTACGAGGGCTGGGACGTCAAGGCGGCCTCCGACGGTCAGGCGGCCCTCGCGACGGCGCGCGAGTTCAAGCCCGACGCGATCGTGCTCGACTGGATGCTGCCCGACATCGACGGCATCCAGGTGCTCGGGCGACTGCGCTCGAGCGGTGACGACACCCCGATCCTGTTCCTCACCGCGAAAGACAGTGTCGAAGACCGCGTGTCGGGCCTCACCGCCGGCGGCGACGACTACGTCACCAAGCCGTTCTCGCTCGAAGAGGTCGTCGCCCGCCTCCGCGGCCTGATCCGCCGGTCGGCCTCGGCCGTCAGCGAGGCCGGCGACTCGCGCATCGTCGTCGGCGAGCTCGTGCTCGACGAGGAGAGCTACGAGGTGACGCGCGCCGGTCGCGAGATCGAACTGACCGCGACCGAGTTCGAGCTGCTGCGTTTCCTGATGCGCAACCCGCGTCGCGTGCTGAGCAAGGCGCAGATCCTCGACCGGGTCTGGAGCTACGACTTCGGCGGCAAGTCCAGCGTCGTCGAGATCTACATCTCGTACCTGCGCAAGAAGATCGACGTCGGCGAGGAGCCGATGATCCACACCGTGCGCGGTGTGGGCTACGTCATCAAGCCCACGTCGTGAGCGATGCCCTGCCCGCTCGGGTGGGCTCGCGCCTCCGCGGCCTCGCGGGACGGGTTCCCGGCCTCGCCGGGCCGCTCACTCTGCGCAACCGCCTGATCCTCAGCATCGTCGCACTCGTCGTGCTGCTGACCATCGTCATCGGCACGGTGAGCGTCTTCGTGCTGCAGGCGTCGCTGATGCGTCAGCTCGACGACGAGCTCGACGGGGCGATCTCACGCTCGGTGCCCATGGTCAACGCCCAGGGGTCGACGGCGAGGCCGAACCTGACACCCGACGGCGACGACCTCTCGGGCCCGCGACAGTCACCCGGCACCTTCACGGCCGTCGTCGTGAACGGAACGGTCGTGGCCGCCTATCGGGTCGAGCAGTCGGGGCAGGTCGTCATGCCGCGCCTGACCGACGACCTGACCTCGGTCGTCACGACGGTCGCGGGAACGACCGAGCCCGAGACCGTCTCGCTCGGATCGGCCCTGGGCTCGTATCGGGTGGAACCCCTCGCGGTGGGCTATCAGACGACGACCACGTCGGGTTCCTCGGTCACCACGCCGGCCTACCTCGTGGTGGGACTGCCGACGAGCAGCGTCGACCGCACCATCACGGTCATGGTGATCACCATCCTCGCCGTGACCCTCGTCGGCCTCGCGATCGCGATCGTCGTGGCCTACGGCGTCGTCCGCAGCGCCCTGCGTCCGCTCGAGCGCATGTCCGACACCGCCCTGCGGGTCGCCGAGCTGCCCCTCGATCGCGGCGAGGTCGCCCTGGCGGAACGCGTCGACGAGGCCGACGCCGACACCCGTACCGAGGTCGGCCGCGTCGGCGCCTCGCTCAACCGCATGCTGGGACACGTCGCCGCGGCCCTCGAGGCTCGTCAGCAGAGCGAGAACAAGGTGCGGCAGTTCGTCGCCGACGCGTCGCACGAGCTGCGCACCCCGCTCGCATCGGTGCGTGGCTACGCCGAGCTGACCCGCCGCATGAACACCGGTCTGCCCGACGACGTGGTCTATGCCATGGGCCGCATCGAGTCGGAGTCGCTGCGGATGACCTCGCTCGTCGAGGACCTCCTGCTGCTCGCCCGCCTCGACGAAGGTCGCGACCTCGTCACGGGCGACGTCGACCTCACTCGGGTCGTGCTCGACACGGTCAACGACGCCCACGTGGCGGGGCCGACGCACGACGTCGACGTGTACGTGCCCGACGAGCCCGTGTCGGTGCCGGGCGACGCGATGCGACTGCACCAGATCGTGGCGAACCTGCTGACGAACGCGCGCACCCACACCCCCGACGGCACGCACGTGCACGTCTCGCTCACGGTCGACGACGGCTCGGGGCAGGCGATCGTCTCGGTCGCCGACGACGGGCCGGGCATCGACCCGGCCGTGCTGCCGGTGCTGTTCGAGCGGTTCGCCCGCGCGGACAGCTCCCGGTCACGAACGGCCGGCTCGACGGGTCTCGGCCTGGCGATCGTCCAGGCCGTCGTCCACTCGCACGGCGGGACCGTCGACGTCGAGAGCTCGACCGAGGGGGCGACCTTCACGGTCCGCCTGCCGCTGTCGGCCGACACCGTCCTGACCGCCCGGGGAGGCGAGGAGGCGCGACTTGCGTGAGCGCGCCTCCTGCGTCTACTCTGTACGAAGCCCAAGACCGCCGGTTGTGCTCGTCTGCTCGCAGACAGGTGCCGAAGGTTCTCGAGAGAGAGCGACCAGCGCAGGTGTGTGAAGTCGTTCCTCTTCTCGAAGAGATCCAGCTCCGTGCGCTTGCGCCGGAGCTTTTTTCATTGGTGCGGCACCGGTCTCGGTGCGGCCGAGTCGAGCACCGGGGGGCTGCCGGCACACCCACGTTTTAGGAGAGCCATGGCGAACAAGGAAGCATCGGTCGCCGAGCTCACGGAGAACTTCCGTGGCTCGACCGCCGTTCTGCTCACCGAGTACCGCGGTCTCACTGTTGCCGAGCTGAAAGAGCTCCGCAAGTCCATCAGTGCAGACGCGACGTACGCCGTGGTGAAGAACACGCTCAGCAAGATCGCGGCGAACAACGCCGGAATCAGCTCGTTCGACGACGAACTCGTCGGACCGTCTGCGATCGCCTTCGTGCACGGTGACCCTGTCGCCGTCGCCAAGGGCCTGCGTGACTTCGCCAAGGCACACCCCGCTCTGATCGTGAAGAACGGTTACTTCGACGGTAACCCTCTCTCGGCAGACGAGGTCAACAAGCTCGCCGATCTCGAGTCCCGAGAGGTGCTGCTGGGCAAACTGGCCGGCGCCTTCAAGGCTTCGCTGTTCGGTGCTGCCTACCTGTTCCAGGCTCCGCTCTCGCAGGCCGTCCGTACGGTCGAGGCTCTGCGCGCGAAGCAGGACGCCGACAGCTAACAGCTGTCGCACCAACCCCCACTTCAGTTACACAACAAGGAGAAAATCATGGCGAAGCTCACGCAGGACGAACTGATCGAGGCTTTCAAGGAGCTCACGCTCATCGAGCTCAGCGAGTTCGTGAAGAAGTTCGAAGAGGTCTTCGAGGTCACCGCTGCTGCCCCCGTGGCCGCCGCCGGTGCCGCCGGCCCCGCCGCCCCCGTCGAAGAGGTCGAGGAGAAGGACTCCTTCGACGTCGTCCTCGAGGCTGCCGGCGACAAGAAGATCCAGGTCATCAAAGAGGTCCGTGCGCTCACCAGCCTCGGCCTGGGCGAGGCCAAGGCCGTCGTCGACGGTGCCCCCAGCACCGTCCTCGAGGGCGCGAACAAGGAAGCCGCCGAGAAGGCCAAGGCTCAGCTCGAGGCCGCCGGCGCGACGATCACCCTCAAGTAGTCGGCAGGCCCTCGCGGCCCTCTGCGCTTGAGCGGCACGTCTGCTCAGCACCACACGGAAGGCGCCACCCCTCGGGGTGGCGCCTTCCGGCGTTTCCGCGCGTGCTGCCGAGGTGCGCTGCCCGGCTGCGCCGGAACCCGCAGATCACGCGACGGGAGGCGGTCAGGAGGCGCGGGCGAGGACCGAGTGCCGGCGTCCGTACCCGAGGTACACGGCCGTGCCCACGACCATCCAGACGGCGAAGGCCGCCCAGGTGACCCAACCGAGCGTCACCATGAGCAGGACGCAGAAGGCGCAGCCGAGGAGAGGGGTCAACGGGTAGAGCGGCACCTTGTAGGTGCGCTCGAGCTCGGGCCGGTTGCGTCGCAGCCAGATGACCGAGACGTTGACCAGGGCGAAGGCGAAGAGTGTGCCGATGCTCGTCGCGTCGGCCAGGGCGCCCAGGGGGACCACCGCGGCGGCCGCGGCCACCACCCCGCCGACGATCAGGGTGCCGGCCACGGGTGTCCGGGTCCGCGTCGAGATCCGGCCGAGGACTCGGGGGACGAGGCCGTCGCGGGCCATCGAGACGAAGATGCGCGTCTGGCCGTACAGCACCGTCAGCACGACGCTGGCGATCGCCGCCACGGCCGTGACGGCGAACACGAAGGCGACCCACGGCTGGCCGGTGATGTCGGCGACGATCGTCACGAGTGTCGCCTCGCCGTCGGTGAATGTCGTCCAGGGTCGCGCGCCGACGGCCGCGACGGCGACGAGGATGTACAGCACCGTGATGATCACGATCGAGGCGATGATGGCGCGGGGCAGGTCGCGCTTCGGGTCCCGGGCCTCCTCGCCGGCCGTCGACGCCGCATCGAAGCCGATGTACGAGAAGAACAGCCGGGACGCGGCGGCCGAGACCCCGGCCGCGCCCATCGGCGCGAGCGGCTCGAAGTTGCCGATGCTGAACGCCGTGAAGGCGACGGCGACGAAGAAGACGAGCAGTGCCACCTTGACGACGACGAGCAGCGTGTTGACCCAGGCGCTCTCGCGTGCCCCCGGCACGAGGACGAGGGTGGCGAGCAGGACGAGCACTGCCGCGGGCAGGTTCAGCACGCCACCGGCGCCGGGGGGCTCGGCGATCGCCGCGGGCAGGGCGAGCCCGAACGCGTCGAGGGCCTCGTTCACGTACTGGCCCGCGCCCACCGCGACCGCTGCGACCGAGACGGCGTACTCGAGCACGAGACACCATCCGCAGACCCAGGCGATGCCCTCGCCGAGAGTGGCGTACGCGTACGAGTAGCTCGAGCCCGACACGGGCACGCTGCCCGCCATCTCGGCGTAGGACAGGGCCGACAGCAGGGCCGCGACGCCCGCGAGGACGAAGGAGATCCAGACCGCAGGACCGGCCAGGGGGACGGCCGTTCCGAGGACGACCAGGATGCCCGTGCCGAGCGTCGCGCCGATGCTGATCGCCGTGAGGTGCCAGACGCCCAGAGTGCGCCGCATGCCGGGCCCGCCGTCGGCGGAAGATGCCTCGCTCTCGGCGACGTAGGCCTCGAGGGGTTTGCGCGCCTTCAGCTGGGCGATCAGGGGCGGGCGGGACGTGACGCGGGACTCGTGGGGCACCGCGAGAGGCTACCGCACGGCCGGCACCGAGCCCGCTCGGTACTACTCGTCGAGGTCGAGCCCGAGTTGCTTGACGCGCGTCATCGCCTCGCGACGTGAGGACGCCTGCAGCTTGCGGTAGATGCTGCGGACGTGGCTCTTCACGGTGTTGACCGAGATGAACAGCTGGCTGCCGATCTGGCCGAGGGTCTGCCCGGTGGCCAGGTGCCGGACGATGACGAGCTCGCGGTCGCTCAGCGGCTCGGCGAGCTGCGGCACGACGTCCACCGAGGTGCCGCGCAGACGGTCGAGCACTCCGACGATGGCCGGCGGCTGGCGGCGGGCGACGGCCCGTTGCACGAGGTGCTCGATGACGTCCTCCGGCAGGGTGGCGAAGAGCCAGATCGACCCGTTGTGACCAGAGCTCAGCAGGGCCTGGTCGAACGCGATGTCGCTGTGCGCCGCGTCACCGAGGGCGAGGTGGGCGGCGGCCTGGATCGCGTGCACCTGGCCCATCGTGCGCTCGCTGTGCAGGTCGCCGATCGCGAGGCACGGATCGAGCGCCTCGAGGGCGGCCTCGGGTTCGCCGGCGGCGAGGTGCACGAGGGCGAGCACGCGACCGGGGCAGCGGATGTGGTGGTGCGAGGGGGCGACCGACGACGCCAATCGGCGGGCTTCGTGCGGCTGCCCCAGGAGGCGCATGGTCTCGGCGCGCATCACGATCGCCGAGTCGGTCAGGGCGCTGTGCCCGGTGAAGCCGTCGATCGTGCGGGTGATGCGGGCGAGCAGGTCGAGCACCTCGATGTAGCGGTTCTCGGACAGCAAAACGTGTGCCTCGGCGAAGAGACCGAGCGCTTCCCAGTCGCTGCCGCGCGACGCCTGACGGACGTCGGCGAGCAGGCCCTCGTGGCCGCCCACGGCCTCCCCGCGTTCGAGGGCGAGGTGTACGCGGGTGATCTGGGTCAGGGCCCCGAACGAACTGGCCAGCAGGTCGGTGCCGTCGGCGAGCTCTCCCGCGAGGTCGCCGTGCCGGTCGGCGAGGTCGAAGTCGCCGATCAGCATCGCGATGAAGGACAGGGCCGAGAGGCACTCGACGCGCTCGGCGGTGCTGAGGTGGTCCTCACCCAGACCGTTCGCGAGACTGAGCGCGAAGCGGGCCTGGTCGATCTCGCCGTAGTGCAGGCGGATCAGGCCGAGTTGCAGCGAGAACGAGGCGCTGAGCGAGATGCGCACGCTGATCGACTCGGCCAGGTCGTTCTCGATCAGGGTGCGGGCGACCTCGAGGTGCTCGTGGGCCACGACGAAGTTGCCCAGGGTGCGCAGGGACGCCCCGAGGTGGACGTGGTACCCCGCCCGGATGTCCAACGGCAGGTCGGGGTCGGCGTCGAGTGCCTTGGCGACTCCGCGGAACCAGGGCAGGGCGGCGCTGCGCGAGCGGGATCCGACGGAGCGATGGCTCGCGGCCAGGGCGAGCAGGATCCGGGGCCGGCCGCGCCACTCCTCTTCGGGTGTCGAGCGGATCGCCTCGCGCAGACGTGCGCCCTGCAGGGGGGCGATCTGGGTCCAGCCCTGTTCGATGGCATCCAGAGCGGCCCGGTGGTCGGCGGGTTGTAGTTCGGCGCTCGGTGGTTCTACGGCCGTGGGGTTCGAGGTGTTCACGATGGTCCTAGCTCCGCCGCTTCGGGAGGCTCACCCGTCGGGTAGGGCGAGCGCGGCTGCCGGAGCCTGGTCAGGTGCACCGACACCGCCATACTAAACTGTGTGTCCATTCCGCCGTATGGTGTGTCGGGCATTGCGCCCACAACTGGGGGACGAACGGTCGTTCTACGGCGTGTCGTGGTCGCTGCCGAGAGTGGTTGCCCGCCGAGACCGGACCGATGCCCGGCGTCCGGCCGCCGGTGACGGAGGTCGGGCCTACGCTGGCCGCATGAGTTCGATGCACCCGCCTGCAGGTGGTCCCCGGGGTGGCGGTCGGCCCGGCGGTCCGGGCCGGGTGTCGAGCGGTGACGCCGACGCCCAGAGAGCGGCGAACGCCACGGCCCCCCGCATCCCCGACCTCGTCGGGCGCATCCGTGGTCTGTTCTCCCCTCACAAACGGGCACTCGTGGTCACGGTGGTGCTCGTCCTGATCGGGGCCGCCGTCAGCGTCGCGCCGCCGCTGCTCACCAAGCAGGCGTTCGACCGAGGGCTGTTCCCGCCAGGCGGTCCCGACGTGCCCGTGCTGCTCGAACTGGTGGGCGCCATGGTGGGGCTCTGGGTGTTGTCGGCGGGCATCGGCGTCTGGCAGACCTACCTCACGGCCACGGTCGGCAACAAGGTCATGGGTGCGTTGCGCATCCGCCTCTTCGGTCACCTCCAGCGCATGGAACTCGCGTTCTTCACCCGGACCAAGACGGGTGTCATCCAGTCCCGCCTGCAGAACGACGTCGGTGGCGTGGCCAACGTGCTCAGCAACACCATCTCGAGCGTGCTGGGCAACACCGTCACGGTGATCGCGGCGTTCGTGTCGATGCTCGTCCTCAGCTGGCAGATGACCGTCGTCACGGTGTTCCTGCTGCCGTTGCTCGTGGTGGCCCAGCGTCGGGTCGGCCAGGTGCGTGCCCGCATCGCCACCAAGACGCAGGAGTCCCTCAGCGACATGACCGCGATCACGCAAGAGGCCCTGAGCGTCAGCGGCATCCTGCTGGCCAAGAGCTTCAATCAGCAGCACGCCGAGGTCGAGCGCTACTCGGCCGAGAACCGAACCCAGATCGGGCTGCAGGTGCGTCAGCAGATGAGCGGGCAGTGGTTCTTCGCCGTCGTCCAGATCTTCCTGTCGGTCATCCCCGCCATCATCTACCTGGTCGCGGCCTGGCTGATCCTGCGCGACGTCCCGGTCACCGCCGGCACGATCGTGGCGTTCACGACGGTGCAGGCCCGCTTGACCTTCCCGCTCATGGGCCTGCTGCGGGTCGCCCTCGACCTGCAGACCTCGGGAGCGCTCTTCGCCCGCATCTTCGAATACCTCGACCTGCATCCGGCGATCACGAACGACCCGTCGGCCGAGGCCGTCGACGACACGCAGCTCGGACGGGTCGAGTTCGACGAGGTCTCGTTCTCGTATCCCGACGCCGAGCCCGGGCAGACGACCCTCGACGGGGTCTCGTTCGACATCGCCCCCGGGCAGTTCGCGGCCTTCGTCGGCCCGAGCGGTGCCGGCAAGACGACCGTCTCGTACCTCATACCGCGGTTCTACGAGGCGAGCGGTGGCGCGGTCCGCTTCGCAGGGACCGACGTCCGGCGTCTCGACCAAGAATCGCTCGTCGGTCACATCGGGATCGTCAGCCAAGAGACCTACCTCTTCCACGCCAGCATCGGCGACAACCTGAGGTACGCACGTCCCGACGCGACCGACGAGCAGCTCGTCGACGCGGCCCGGCAGGCCAACATCCACGAGACCATCGCGTCGTTCCCCGACGGCTACGACACCATCGTCGGTGAGCGGGGCTACCGCCTCTCCGGCGGCGAGAAGCAACGCATCGCGATCGCCCGCGTCCTGCTCAAGGACCCCGCGGTCATGGTCCTCGACGAGGCGACCAGCGCCCTCGACACGGTGTCCGAGCGCGTGGTGCAAGAGGCTCTCGACACGGCGACCCGCGGTCGGACGACGATCGCGATCGCGCACCGGCTCTCGACCGTCCGCGACGCCGACGTGGTGTTCGTGGTCGTCGCCGGACGCATCGTCGAGCGCGGCACGCACGACGAGCTCATCGCCCTGGGTGGCGTGTACGCCGAGTTGTACGGGCAGCAGGTGGCCTCGTAGCGGTGGGGGAGTGAGCTCAGCCGCGCTCGGCGAGCATCGCCTGCATGGCGTCCACCTCGCTCTGCTGCGTCTTCACCATGCCCGAGGCGAACGCACGCACCTGCGGCACCTCGCTGCGCGCCAGGATCGCGTCGGCCATCTCGATGCCGCCCTCGTGGTGCGCGATCATCAGGGTCAAGAACGTCCGTTCCGCCTCGACCCCGCGGGCCGCGTCGAGCGACGCGAGCTGCTCGTCGGTGGCCAGGCCCGGCATGCGGTCGCCGGGTGCGTGCGTGGCGACGGGCGCGGCCGAGCCGCTCGCGCCTCCTTCGCCGGTCATGTGGTGACTGCCGTAGTCGCCGTCGAGGGTCGGCCGGGTCATCCAGGTCATGGTCGGCTCGGACGGCGCCTGGGGTACCCGCCACAGCTCGAGCCAGGCGTACATCTGGCCGGCCTGCTGCGACTGCGTGAGGGCCATGTCGTACGCCAGCGAGCGGACGTCGGGGTCGTCGGTGCGGTCGCGGACCATCATGGCCATCTGGACGGCCTGCTCGTGGTGCACCTGCATGTCGCGCGAGAACCCCGCCTCGACGCTGTCCGTGCCGGGCGTGACCGGGTTGGGAGAGCTGAGCCGACCGAGCGCGACGCCCACGAGCAGCACGATCGCCACGGTCAGCAGCCCTGCGATCACCAGCCGCAGCCGACGACCCGAGGAGGCGCGGCCCGGCCTCGCCTCGTCGGTCACGTCGACGTCGTCGCGCCCCGGTGCGCTCACGCGATCTTGCCGGTGCCGTCCACGCCACCGGTGCAGGGCGCACCCGGCTCGGGGGCGTTCGTGGACTTCCAGTACTTGGTGACGAAGTCCGACACGGTGGCTTCGTCGTCGGTCACGTTCGAGAAGGGCAGCTGCGCGCCCCAGGCCGACACGTACATCGGCGAGTCGAGGCCCTCGTAGGGCGAGACGACCGCATAGGTGTCGGGGGCGAAGTCGCGCACGGCCTCGATCTCGGCCTCGCTCACCCGGTCGGGGTCGTAGGTGAACCAGATCGCCCCGTGCTCGAGATCGTGGACGGCGTTCTCGTTCGGCACCGGCTCGGTGTAGACCCCGCAGTTGAGCCAGATCTGGTTGTGGTCGCCGCCCGCGGGAGGGGTCATCGCGTAGTCGACGCTGCCGCCCACGTGGTTGGCGGTGAGGTCGGAGTAGGTCTCGACGCCGTCCACCTCGATCGCCTGGGGATCTTGCCGCGGCTGCCCGCTCGTCACGACGAAGGTCACGACGAGGGCGATCGCCGCCGCGCCGGCCACCGAGGCGGTGACGATGCCGATGGTGCGGTTGCGCTTCGCCCTGGCCTGTTGCCTCTTGAGCTCGGCCACCTTCTCTTGCCGTCGAGCGTCGCGCTGCTGCTTGACGGTGGGCTTGTCGGTCGGCTTGTCGCTGCTGGCCACGGGGGTCCTCTGGGTCGGGGAGGTGGTCGGGACGCACCAGATCGTAGATGCGTCATCCATTTTCTCTCATGGCTCCCTGGGAGGCGAGTGCCAGTCGGGCGAGCCCGGTCACGCGGCCGTCACACGGCGCCACCCCCTCGGTAGACTCAGGGACGGGTTCGGCGGGACGCACCGACCGTCCCGCCCACCGAGTCGTCGACCCGCGCGCCCCACACGAAGGCCTCGCGAGAACCGGAGCACCCGTGAAGTACGCCGAGACCGTCCTCGACCTGATCGGCGACACGCCGCTGGTGAAGCTGAACAAGGTGACCGAGGGCATCACGGCGACCGTGCTCGTCAAGGTCGAGTACGTCAACCCGGGCGGTTCGTCGAAGGATCGCATCGCGACGCGCATCATCGACGCGGCCGAGCGCGACGGGCTGCTGCTGCCCGGCGGCACCATCGTCGAGCCGACGAGCGGCAACACCGGGGTGGGCCTGGCCCTGGTCGCCCAGCAGCGCGGATACCGGTGCGTCTTCGTCCTGCCCGACAAAGTGGGTGAAGACAAGCGCAACGTGCTCAAGGCCTACGGTGCCGAGATCGTCGTCACGCCGACCGCCGTCGAGCCGACGAGCCCCGAGTCGTACTACAGCGTCTCCGACCGTCTGGCGCGAGAGATCCCCGGGGCGTTCAAGCCGAACCAGTACGCCAACCCCAACGGCCCGCTCAGCCACTACGAGACGACGGGTCCCGAGATCTGGCGTGACACCGACGGTCGCATCACGCACTTCGTCGCGGGCGTGGGGACCGGCGGCACCATCAGCGGCACGGGCCGCTACCTCAAAGAGGTGTCCGGAGGCGCGGTGCAGATCATCGGCGCCGATCCCGAAGGCAGCGTCTACAGCGGCGGTACCGGCCGTCCGTACCTGCTCGAGGGCGTCGGCGAGGACTTCTGGCCCGCCGCCTACGACCCGTCGGTCGTCGACCGCATCATCGCCGCGGACGACGCCCGCTCGTTCGAGTTGACGCGCCGCCTCGCCCGCGAAGAGGGTCTGCTGGTCGGCGGTTCCTCCGGCCTCGCGGTCGCCGCCGCCCTCGACGTCGCCCGCGAGCTCGGCCCCGACGACATCGTCGTCGCCCTGCTGCCCGACAGCGGTCGCGGCTATCTCGGCAAGATCTTCAACGACGCGTGGATGCGCTCGTACGGCTTCGGCGTCAGCACCGACGAACGCACGGTCCGCGACCTCCTCGCCTCCAAGATGGGGCAGCTGCCCGACCTCGTGCACGCCCACCCGTCCGACACCGTCCGCGACGTCATCGGCATCATGACGACCTACGGCGTCTCGCAGATGCCCGTGCTCTCGGCCGAGCCCCCGGTCGTCATCGGCGAAGTCGTGGGCGCGATCGAGGAGAAGACCCTGCTCGAGGCCGTCTTCAGCGGTGGCGCGACCATGGGCGACGCCGTGTCGGCCTACCTCGGTGACCCCCTGCCGTTGATCGGCGTGAGCGAACCCGTCTCGGCGGCCCGGTCCGCGCTCGAGTCGGTCGACGCCCTGCTCGTCACCGACGACGGTCGCCCGGTCGGCGTCGTCACGCGCCAGGACGTCCTCGCCTTTCTGTCCTCCTGAGCGGTCGGATCGGCACCGTGACCCGGTGACCCGGCCCGCGCCTCCTCGTCCCCACCGTCTGCGCACCACCCGTCCCCCTCGAAAGGACACCCCATGACCCACGGCTTCTCGACCCGGGCGATCCACGCCGGCCAAGAGTTCGACCCCACCACCGGTGCCGTCGTCCCCCCGATCTACCAGTCGTCCACGTTCGTGCAGGACGGCATCGGCGGATTCCGCGGCGGCTACGAGTACGCCCGGTCGGCCAACCCGACGCGCGACTCGCTCCAGACCCTGCTCGCCGACCTCGAGGGCGGCACCGCCGCGTACAGCTTCGCCTCGGGCCTCTCGGCCGAGGACGCCTTGCTGCGCTCGGTCCTGGCACCCGGCACGCGCATCGTCATGGGCAACGACGTCTACGGCGGCACCCACCGTCTGGTGAACCGGGTCTGGGTGCCCTGGGGGGTCACCCTCGACACGGTCGAGATGAGCGACCTCGACGCGGTGCGCGCGGCCGTCGAGGCCGCCCCGACGGCGGTGCTCTGGGTCGAGACGCCCAGCAACCCGCTGATGAAGATCAGCGACATCGCGGCGCTCGCCGAGATCGGCCACGCCGCGGGCGCGGTCGTCGTCGTCGACAACACCTTCGCCTCGCCCTACCTGCAGCAGCCCCTCGCCCTCGGGGCCGACGCGGTCGTGCACTCGACGACGAAGTACATCGGCGGTCACTCGGACGTCGTCGGTGGTGCGGTCGTCGTCGCCGATGACGAACTCGGCGCCAAGGTCGGCTTCGTGCAGTTCGGCGTCGGGGCCGTGTCGGCGCCGATGGAGGCCTGGTTGACCATCCGCGGGATCAAGACGCTCGGCGTCCGCGTCGACCGCCACTCGTCGAACGCCCTGGCCATCGCTCACGCCCTCGAGGGGCACGCGGCCGTCGAGCGCGTCTACTACCCGGGCCTCGAGTCGCACCCCGGACACGAGCTCGCCGCCCGGCAGATGCGGGCGTTCGGCGGCATGCTCTCGGTGCAGCTGACCGCCGGCGCCGCGGCAGCCCGCCGGTTCGCCGAGTCGACCGAGTTGTTCCAGCTGGCCGAGTCGCTCGGTGGGGTCGAGTCGCTGATCGGCTACCCGAGCGAGATGACGCACGCGTCCGTGCGCGGCACCGAGCTCGAGGTGCCCGACTCGATCGTGCGGCTGTCGGTCGGCATCGAAGACCTCGACGATCTGCTCGGCGACGTCACGCAGGCGCTCTCGCGCCTCGACGCCTAGGCGACGCCGCGTTCTGCGGGAGGCGCGGTGCGGGGGAGTCCCGTACCGCGCCTCCCGGGCTCGTCTCGTCCTTCGCCCCGGACCGGCGGGCTCGGCCTAGGCTCGTCGCATGTCCGACGTCGCCGTGAGCACCCGCCCAGAGGGCGTGCTCAGCAGGCGCTACCGTCTGGCCACGCTGGGCATGTGTGCGCTGATCGGCATCGCGGCTTTCGAGTCGCTCGCGGTCACCACGATCATGCCGATCGTCAGCCGCGAACTCGACGGCGAGGCGCTCTACTCGCTCAGTTTCGCCGCACCCCTCGCCTCGGGCCTGGTCGGCATGGTGGTGGCGGGCAACTGGGCCGACCGCAGCGGGCCGCGGGTCGTCGTCATCGCCTCGATGCTCCTGTTCGCCGTGGGTCTGCTCATCGTCGGCACCGCGCCCGACATGGTCGTGCTGCTGCTCGGCCGTCTGGTGCAGGGCGTCGGCTCGGGCGCGGTGATCGTCGGGCTCTACGTGATGGTCGCGAGGCTCTACCCGCCGGGCCTGCACCCCTCGATCTTCGCCGGCTTCGCCGCGGCCTGGGTCGTGCCGGGGCTCGTCGGGCCGCTGGTCGCGGGCATCGTGGCCGAGACGGTGGGCTGGCACTGGGTGTTCCTCGGGGCGCTCGTCCTCGCCGTGCCGGCGTTCTTCGCCGTCCTGCCGAGCCTGCGTCGCGTCTCGCCTCCCGCCGTGGCCGAGGGCGGGCAGCGCGTGGCCTGGAGCATCGGTCGCATCCTCTGGTCGCTCGGCGCCGCCCTCGGCGTGCTGGCCCTCAACCTGGTCGCCGAGTTGCCGACCTGGCTCACCGTCGTCGTCATCGTCGTGGCGGTCGTCGTGCTCGCCGTGGCCCTGCGTCCGCTGCTGCCGCCGGGGACGCTGAAGGCCTCGCCGGGACTGCCCACCCTCGTGTTGATGCGGGGACTCGTCGGGGCGGCGTTCCTCGGCAGCGAGGTCTACATCCCGTACATGCTCTCGGCCGAATACGACTTCAGTGCCTCGGCCTCGGGTGTCACCCTGACCCTCGGCGCGCTCGGCTGGGCGTTCGCCAGCTGGGTGCAAGGGCGGCTCGGCGATCGGGTGCGCCACCGCACGGGCATCCGCATCGGCATCGTCCTGGTGCTCGTCGGCGTCGTCGTCGCCGCGCTGACCCCGGCGTTCCACCTGCCTCCGGCCTTCCTCATCGCGACCTGGGCCGTCGCGGGGTTCGGCATGGGGTTCATGTACCCGCGTTTCTCGGTACTCGTCCTCGCCCTGTCGACCGAGTCCGAGCGCGGGTTCAACAGTTCGGCACTGACCATCGCCGATTCCACCGGGTCGGCCGTCGCGTTGGCCCTGACCGGGGCCGCCTTCGGACTGCTCGGAGGGGCGTCCAGCCCCGTCGCCTTCGTCGTCTGCTTCGCCGTGGGCACGGGTGTCGCCGTCCTCGCGCTGGTCCTCAGCGGCCGCGCGGTTCCCCGCGGACGTTGACCGCGCCTCCGCACACTCGTGGAATCGCACGCCTCCGGAGGAATGCATAATGGTCTGCAGACGACGATGTGTACGGTCACATCGCCCGGTCACAAAGCGACGGAGCGACGGTGAAGCCTGACATCGACAAGGTGCGTGCTCCCAACATCCGCGACGTGGCCGCTCTCGCGGGCGTGTCGTACCAGACCGTCTCGCGCGTTCTCAACGACAGTCCGAGCATCCGGCCGAGCACGCGGCAGAAGGTGCTCGACGTCATCGACGAGATCGGTTACCGGCCGAACCAGGCGGCTCGTGCACTGGTCACCAGCCGGTCCAAGGCCATCGGCGTGCTCACCCTGCAGAACGTCCACTTCGGTCCGCAGACGATCGTCAACGCCATCGAGGTCGCGGCCAGGACCGCCGGCTACCGGTTGAGCATCGCGAGTACGACGACGGTGTCCGACGACGTGAGGGCGAGTCTGCAGCTGCTCACCAACCAGGCGGTCGAGGCGATCATCGTCATCGCCCCCCAGCGCAAGTTCTTCGACGTGATCGACGAACTCGACCTGGACGTCCCCATCGTCGCCCTCGACTCGACGCAGCGTGCCCGCGCACACAGCCTCTCGGTCGACCAGTTCGAAGGTGCCCGCCTGGCCACCCGGCACCTGATCGACCTCGGTCATCGACACATCGTGCACGTGGCCGGCCCGCAGGACTGGATCGAGGCCGACGAGCGGATGCAGGGCTTCCTCTTCGAGATGGGCGAGGCCGACCTGTCGATCGAGCCGCCGATCCTCGGCGACCTCACCGCGGACTTCGGCTACCTCGCCGGTCAAGAGCTGCTGCGGCGCCGCGACTTCACCGCGGTCTTCTCCGCCAACGACCTGATGGCGGTGGGCCTGCTGCACGCCTTCCGCGAAGCGGACGTCGACGTTCCCCGCGAGGTCAGCGTCGTCGGCTTCGACGACTCGCCGACCGCACCGCACCTGTGGCCACCGCTGACGACGGTTCGGCAGGACTTCGCCCTGATCGGTCGGCGCGCCGTCGAGCTCGTCGTCGCCGAGCTGGACGGTGGCACGGTCCTCGACCGCACGTTGATCCCCCCGGAGCTGGTGGTCCGGGGCTCGACCTCACGACCCTGGTTCCTCTGACCTGCCCGCGGGCCCACGGTCCGACGGGCCGTGGGGAGGCGCGGCGAGCGTCCGCCGGGCAGTGTTCGATAACGGATCGGCATCGGCATTTGACAGCACCCCCGTGCGGGATTAGCTTTGCTCAGGTCGCAGTGTGAACGGTCACATCTTGCGGGTCGGGCATCTTTCCGCCTACCTGCCGCATGTGCCGAGCACGGCGACGCCGAACAGCAAGATGCCCACCGGAGCACGTCTCCGGTGGACGACGACGAGGTCGAAGGTCGAGGACGACGTGCCCAGTGCCGTGACGCAGAGCGAGCAGCTCGCGATCAGCCACATCCCCGGGGGTGCCCCGCATGGGCGTTGATTCTCCCGTCATCCTCGAGATGCGTTCCATCACGAAAGAGTTCCCGGGCGTCAAGGCGCTCGACGACGTGTCGATGCAGGTCCGCGCCGGTGAGGTGCACGCGATCTGCGGCGAGAACGGCGCCGGCAAGTCGACGCTGATGAAGGTGCTCTCGGGTGTGTACCCCTTCGGTACCTACACGGGCGACATCGTCTACCAGGGTGCCGAGATGCGCTTCCGCGACATCCGCTCGAGCGAGTCGCAGGGCATCGTGATCATCCACCAAGAGCTGGCGCTGATCCCCGAGCTCTCGATCACCGAGAACATCTTCCTCGGCAACGAGCCGACCCGCTTCGGGGCCATCGACTGGCGCGCGGCCAAGACGAAGGCGATCGACCTGCTCGCCCGCGTGGGCCTCAAGGACGACCCCGACACCGCCGTCAAGAACCTCGGCGTCGGCAAGCAGCAGCTCGTCGAGATCGCCAAGGCACTGAACAAGAACGTCAAGCTGCTCATCCTCGACGAGCCGACGGCCGCCCTGAACGAGGCCGACTCGCAGCACCTGCTCGACCTGATCCGCGGCCTCAAGGGGCGTGGCATCTCGTCGATCATGATCAGCCACAAGCTCAACGAGATCGAGGCCATCGCCGACTCGATCACCATCATCCGCGACGGCCGCACCATCGAGACCCTCGACGTCCAGGCCGACGGCGTCAACGAGGACCGGATCATCAGGGGCATGGTCGGTCGCAACCTGGCCAGCCGCTTCCCCGACCGCACGCCCAAGATCGGCGAGGTCTTCTTCGAGGTCAAGGACTGGTGGGTGCGTCACCCGCAGACCGCCGAGCGGTTCGTCTGCAAGGGCTCGAACATCACGGTCCGTAAGGGCGAGATCGTCGGTCTGGCGGGCCTGATGGGCGCCGGCCGCACCGAGCTCGCGATGAGCATCTTCGGTCGGTCGTACGGTCAGTTCGTGTCGGGCGAGATCGTGAAGGACGGCAAGACGATCGAGATCAAGAACGTCTCGGACGCCATCGACAACGGGCTCGCCTACGTCTCGGAAGACCGCAAGGTGCTCGGGCTCAACCTGCTCGACGACATCAAGCGGTCGACGGTCGCGGCCAAGCTGACCAAGATCTCGAAGGCGTCGGTGGTCAACACCTACGAAGAGCACTCGATCGCCGAGGAGTACCGCAAGAGCCTGCGCGTCAAGACCCCCACGGTCGACGAGGGCGTCGCCAAGCTGTCGGGCGGCAACCAGCAGAAGGTCGTCCTGGCCAAGTGGATGTTCACCGACCCGGACCTGCTCATCCTCGACGAACCCACGCGCGGCATCGACGTGGGCGCCAAGTTCGAGATCTACAACATCATCAACCAGCTCGCGGCGCAGGGCAAAGGCGTGATCGTCATCTCGTCCGAACTGCCCGAGCTGCTGGGACTCTCCGATCGCATCTACACGATCTTCGAGGGCACCGTCACGAACGAGATCGAGGCCTCAGAGGCCGACGCCGAGACGCTCATGCGAACCATGACCTCGAAGAAGAAGGAGCAAGCCGCATGAGTGGCATCAAAGACCTGAAGAAGGTGTTCGGCGGCAACGCGTCGAGTGCACGCCAGTTCGGCATGATCGCGACGCTCGTCGTGGCGATCGTGTTCTTCCAAGTGCTGACCGGTGGCCTGACGCTCGACCCGCCGAACCTGATCGCCCTCGTGAGCCAGTACTCGTACATCCTGATCCTCGCCATCGGCATGGTGATGGTGATCGTCGCCGGGCACATCGACCTCTCGGTCGGCTCGGTCGCCGCCTTCGTCGGCATCATGGTCGCCACCGCCATGAGCAACTGGAACTTCCCGTGGCCGCTGGCCATCGTCTTCGGCCTCGTGGTCGGGGCCGTCATCGGGGCCTGGCACGGCTTCTGGGTCGCGTACGTGGGTGTCCCCGCGTTCATCGTGACCCTGGCGGGCATGCTGCTGTTCCGTGGTGCGAACCAGTTCGTCGGCGACGCCACGACCCTGCCGGTGCCCGAGGCCTTCACGGTCATCGGCGCGGGCTACCTGCCCGAGTTCGGTCCGAACACCGGCTACAACAACGCGACCCTGCTGCTCGGTCTGGTGCTCATCGTCGCCGTGGTCTACAACGAGTTCCGCATGCGCCGCATCCAGCAGAAGATGGGTTCCGAACGGGCCCCTCTCTGGGTCAGCCTCGTCAAGCTGGTCGTGCTCGTGGGGATCATCGCCTACGCCGCGACGCTCTTCGGCGGCGGACGCGTCGGCACCTCGTTCCCCGTGTCGGGCATCATCCTCGGCGTCCTCGTGCTCATCTACGGCTTCGTGACGCAGAACACGATCTTCGGTCGACACATCTACGCGGTCGGCGGCAACTCGCACGCTGCAGAGCTCTCGGGCGTCAAGGCGAAGCGCATCAACTTCTTCGTCATGATGAACATGTCCGTGCTCGCGGCCCTGGCCGGCATGATCTACGTCGCCCGTGCCGGTGCCTCCGGCCCGCAGGACGGCCTCAACTGGGAGCTCGACGCCATCGCCTCCGTCTTCATCGGTGGTGCGGCGGTCGCCGGCGGCATCGGAACGGTGACCGGCTCGATCGTCGGTGGATTCGTCATCGCCGTCCTCAACAACGGGCTGCAGCTGCTCGGGGTCGAGTCCGACAAGGTCCAGATGATCAAGGGACTCGTCCTGCTCATCGCCGTCGCCGTCGACGTCTACAACAAGAGCCAGGGTCGGCCCTCGATCACCGGCTTCCTCACGCGGGGCCTGCGCCGCGACAAGAACGGCATCGCCGCCTCCGATCTGCCCCCGGGCGCCCAGAACGGTGTCGGCCGCGACGCCGAGACGACCGAGCCCGCCCTCACCCCGAACGGCGACATCTCGGACGTGCAGCGTCCCAAGGCCACCACGCCCAACTAGACCCACCACCCGCGCGCCCGTCCATCGACGGCCGGGCGCGCCTCCACCGGGAGTCCGCACCGCGGGCGACCACACGGCACCACCACTCACAACGAGAAAGTAGACACAGCATGCGCAAACTCGCGCTGACGACCTTCGCGGTCGCCGCAGCAACGACGCTGATCCTGAGCGGCTGCTCGAACTCGGCCCGCACCGACGCGGGTTCGGGCGATGCGGCCGCAGGTTTCGAGTCCGGTTCCCTCATCGGCGTGGCCCTGCCCGCCAAGACCAGCGAGAACTGGGTCCTCGCCGGCGACCTCTTCACCCAGGACATCACCGATGCCGGGTTCAAGCCCGACGTCCAGTACGCTGCCGCGTCCGCCCCCGTGGCGAACCAGCAGGAGATCGTCCAGTCGATGGTCACCAAGGGCGCCAAGGTCATCGTCATCGGCGCCGCCGACGGCGGTCAGCTCGGCACGCAGGTCAAGGCAGCCCACGACGCCGGCGCCGTGGTCATCGCCTACGACCGTCTCATCCTCAACACCGACGACCTCGACTACTACGTGGCCTACGACAACTTCAAGGTCGGCGAGCTCCAGGGCCAGGCCCTGCTCGACGGCATGGCCGCCAAGAAGGCCGAGGGCCCGTACAACGTCGAGCTGTTCTCCGGCTCCTCCGACGACGCCAACTCGAAGGTCTTCTTCGACGGCGCGATGAGCGTCCTGCAGCCGAAGATCGACGACGGCACGCTCGTCGTCGCCTCCGGTCAGACCGACATCAAGCAGACGGCGACCGACGGCTGGAAGCCCGAAAACGCCCAGCGCCGCATGGACTCGCTGCTCACCAGCACCTACGGCTCCACCGAGCTCGACGGCGTCCTGAGCCCGAACGACACCCTGGCCCGCGCCATCATCACCTCGGTGAAGCAGGCCGGAAAGGCCATCCCCGTGGTCACCGGTCAGGACTCCGAGGTCGAGTCGGTCAAGTCGATCATGGCCGGCGAGCAGTACTCGACCATCAACAAGGACACCCGCAACCTCGTCAAGCAGGCCGTCGCGATGGTGACCTCGCTCAGCAAGGGTGACAAGGCCGAGACGAACGACGACGAGTCGTACGACAACGGCAACAAGGTCGTCCCCGCGTACCTGCTGCCGCCCCAGATCGTGACGAAGGACAACGCCGCCGAGGCGTACGCCAAC
This sequence comes from Frigoribacterium sp. VKM Ac-2836, assembly GCF_013248995.1. Taxonomy (GTDB): domain Bacteria; phylum Actinomycetota; class Actinomycetes; order Actinomycetales; family Microbacteriaceae; genus Frigoribacterium. Next base: position 340,334 of record NZ_JABRPK010000001.1, read on the forward strand.
GACACGACCCTCGAGCCGCTCACCAAGTAACACGCCCTCTGCCGTCGGCGGCGCCTTCGCGCCGACCGACCAACAAATGGAGCCGGTCACCCCGTCAGGGGTGACCGGCTCTTGGCGTTCCAGCCGTCAGGCGGTGCAGGCGCGGTAGGTCCCGAGTCCGCCGAGCGCGAGGCCGACATAGGCCACGGCACCGGCCGTCGTGTACACGGCGATCGCCGTGCCGGCCAGACCGATCGCGCAGTCGATCGTGATGGCGTTGGGGTCGGCCACCTGACCGGGTGCGGCCAGGTTGGCCGAACTGATCAGCTTCCCGTCGAGGTACTTCTGCAAGTACGACCCTCGGCAGGTCTGCAGGGACGTGCCGGCCGGCAAGGTCAGGCTCGACCCGTCGGGTTGGACGCAGACGTAGTAGTACTGGCCCGCAGGGTCGGCCTGGGCCGCGGTCGAGCCGCCGACCACCAGGGCGGCGGCGGCTGCCATCGTCGTCGCGACCTTGGCGAAGGTCTTCTTCTTGGTGTTCACAGAGGTGTTCATGTTGCTGCCTCTCTTTCGTCACGACCTCGCCGCTTTGCGAGGCCGACTACAGGCAAGCACCCGGGATGCCCCGCCGGGACCGTCTCGTCGACATGTGAGCACTATCGGACAGACGGGTCTACCCTCATCGATTTGCCGATTTCGGGTGTGCTTGTACACGCACGGACGGAACCGGCCGGACCCTCGTTCGAGAGTCCGGCCGGCCTCATTCAGACGTACATGAGGTCCGCCCGCGAACTCCGCGTGACAGGCGCCCTTCTGCTTCGACGCGGCGTTGTCGACGGACACGAGGAGTCCGTCCCCACCTGTCGAGATGATTTTCATGACGCCACCGAAAGTCGCGACGATGTATTCCTGGGTGACATTGTTCGTGGCCACCTTGCCGCCTCCCGTCATCTCGATCGAGATGACCTGCTTTCCGCTGAGGTACCCCTTCAGGTACGAGCCCTTGCAGGTGCTCAGGGCCGCACCCGAGCGAAGCGTGTTGTTCGAGCCGTTCGACGCGATACAGACCCACGTGTACTTGCCCCCGACGTCCGCGTGAGCGGCCTGCGGTGACACGATGGCCCTGAGGGGTGGCGGGGACCAGTCCGCACTTGTGTGGGCCGGCTGGCTAAGCTCGGCCCGTGCCCCGAGGATCGGACGATCGCCTGCCCGTCTCGGGCACCTTTCCCGTCGGGGTCGAACTGCTGATCGCCGCGCCCCGGTCCCGCTACGTCGGCCGGCCCGCCGACGGCCCGGCTCCGGTTTCGGGCCCCGAGCAGCACGCCACGGTGACGGTGCGGGCGCATCTCGGCATCGTGGGCGACCGGTACTTCAACTCCCCGGCCCATCGCGGCGCCTCCGTCACCCTGTTCGCCGCCGAACAGCTCGAGCACGTCGCCCGGCAACTCGGCCTCCCCGAGGGAGCGGTGCTCGACGCCGCCCTGACGCGGCGCAACGTGGTCGTGCGCGGGGTCGACGTCGACGCGCTCGTCGGGCGTCGGTTCGACCTCGACACGGGTGACGGCCCGGTGTCGTTCCAGGCCCACCGGGCGGCGAACCCCTGCGCCTGGATGGACGTGGTCTTCGGTGCGGGGGCGTTCCGCGCGCTGAGGGGGCGTGGTGGCATCCGATGCGAGCCGCTCAGCGACGGGGTGCTGAGCGTCGGGCCGGGAGTGCTGCGCGCCTCCTAGGCCGACCGGGCCGTGACGCCGGCGACGATCAGGCGTCGCGTCAGCCCCACCAGGTGGGCATCATGAGGTTCATGGTGTCGAGCAGGGCGCGGCGGCTCGTGCGCTTGCCGCCGAGCCAGGCCTCGATGGCGCCGACGAGCCCGTGCGCCAGGTGGCCGGCGGCGATGTGCACCGCCAGGCCCTCGGGCAGACTGCCGGGGGGCAGGGTGCCGAGATGCTGAACGCTGGACTCCTCGAAGTGCCGGGCCAGGGCCTGGTGGATCGAGGCGTCGAGTGGGTCGGGCAGGGCGAGGCGGTAGATCTCGCGATACCGGACGACGTGGTCCACGACCTTCTCCATCGCGCGTCGTGTCGCCTCACGGCCGTCCGCGCGGCCCTCGAGCCTCAGGGCGTGGTCCTCGTCGCGGATCGCGTCGAGCTCGGGGGTGAGCACCGAGGTGAGCAGGCTGCCGGGAGAGGTCGCATGGCTGTAGAACGTGGCGCGGTTGATGCCCGCTGCCCGGGTGACGTCGGCGACCGAGATGCTCGACACGGGCCGGGACGAGGCGAGCTCGACGACGGCGGCGTGCAGCGCCTTGGTGGTCTGGACGATGCGCGCGTCGACCATGAAGGGTCCTCCTCGGGTGCTCGGGCGGGACGGTCGCGCCCGAGGCCAGCTCGAGCCTAGACCGGGCCGGGTCGACCGCCGTCACGGCACGGCGCCGGGGGGCTGTCGCGGGGGCCCGCGGCCGGGATAGGCTGAGAGACGACGGGTGTCGTGCACCGATGCCGTCCCCCTCCCTCATCCCACCCCCTCGAACCACGTGGAGTTCGTGCGCGTCGGCGCGATCGCATCGATTCGACCCGCCAGCCGTCCCGCTCGTCGTGGCCGCGCCTCCACGTGCGCGTCGACCCGTGACCACCCCCAGACAGGACCTGCCTCGTGACCACCGTCGTCCACCCGGGTGACTCCCTGACCCGCCGCCAGCGGCTCGTCTACGTCATCGTGCTCGGAGCGCTCACCGCGCTCGGGCCGTTCACGATCGACCTGTACCTGCCGGCGTTCCCCGAACTCAGCCGCGACTTCTCGGTCGACAGCGGCGTCATCCAGCTGACCCTGACGGCGACCACGATCGGTTTCGGCGTCGGGCAGCTATTGGTCGGGCCGTGGAGCGACAAGGTCGGTCGTCGCACGCCGTTGATCGTGGCCACCGCCGTGCACATCCTCGCCAGCATCGGGGCCGCGAGCGCGCCGACCATCGAGCTGCTCGCCGTGTTCCGCGTGTTGCAGGGGATGGGGGCCGCCGCCGGTGGCGTCGTGGCCATGGCGACCGTGCGCGACCTGTTCGGCGGATTGCCGCTCGTGCGCATGCTGTCGCGCCTCGCCCTGGTCAACGGGCTCGCCCCGATCGTCGCTCCCGTCATCGGCTCGCAGCTGCTGGCCTTCACCAGCTGGCGCGGCATCTTCGTGTTCCTGGTGGCCTACGGCGCGTTCGTCATCATCGCGGCGATCTTCCTGATCGTCGAGACGCTGCCGCCCGCCCGTCGGCACGAGGCCGGGCACACGACGCTGGGCCAGCGCTACAAGGTGCTGTTCAGCGACCGCATCTTCGTCGGTGTCGCCCTGATCGGGGCGATGGTCTTCTCGGGCCTCTTCTCGTACCTGTCGGCGTCGTCCTTCCTCTTCCAAGAGGTCTACGGCCTGAACGCCCAGCAGTACGGCTACCTCTTCGCGATCAACTCGCTCGGCATCGTCGCCGGCGTGCAGATCAGCTCGCGGTTGGCCCGCCGTGTGGGGCCGCAGTGGATCCTCGCCTGCTCGACGGTCGTGCTGTTGCTCGCGGCCGCGGCGATCGTCGTGCTCGACTCGCTCGGGGCCGGCCTCGTGGGCATCCTCGTGCCGCTGTGGTTCTTCATCGCGGCCTGCGGCTTCTCGTTCCCGCAGGTGCAGGTGCTCGGCCTCGCCAACCACGGCAAGGAGGCCGGCACGGCGGCGTCGCTGCTCGGCGCCCTCAACTTCGGCCTGGCGGGACTCATTTCACCGGTGGTCGGGTTCCTCGGCATAGGGTCGGCCGTGCCGATGGGCAGTGTCATGGTGGCCACCTCGTGCGTGGCCATCGCGAGCCTGTGGCTGCTGGTGCGCCCGCGGACGGTGCCGGCGCTCGGTCGCTGACCCGCGCCTCCCGGTACCGTCTGGGTATGCGCACCGACCCGCTCGAGCCGAAGCCCGCCTCCCCGTCCGAGCAGCGGGTCGCCCGCCGCGTGCAGCGTCGGTGGTGGGTGTTCAGCGCGCTCGGCGCGATCGGCGTGGTCCTGCTGCTCGGCGTCGTGATCACGGCCCGGGCGGGCGTGATCGGCGTGGACGAGCGGTTCATGGGAGAACTGGTCGAACACCGCAGCCCGTTCTGGGACGTCCCCTCGTTGGTCTTCAACTCGATCGGCGCCGGGGTGGTCGGGGTCTTCGTCGTACCCCTCGGCGTCGCCGCGGTGTTCCTGCTCCGGCGTCGACCCTGGGCCGCGCTCTATTGGATCGCCGCCTGCGCGGTCAGTGCGGGCGTGGTGCAGGCCGTCAAGCACACGTTCGGCCGGGCCCGACCCGAGGACATCCTCGTGGTGAGCGACTACGGCTCGTTCCCGTCGGGGCACACGGCCAACGCGGCCACGCTCGCGGTCGTGCTCGGGGTCATCCTGCGACGCGTCTGGGTGTGGGTGGCGGGCGTTCTCTACACGGTGCTGATGCTGCTCAGCCGCACCTACCTCGGCGCGCACTGGCTGACCGACACGATCGGCGGACTGCTGATCGGTGCCGGGGTCGCGGTGATCCTGTGGGCCCCGGTGGCGCACCGGCTGCTCGACGAGCAGGAGCGCGTGCGTGGTCGTGGTTGGATCTGGCAGGGCCGAGGCGCGTGATGGTGCCGCCCGGCGTCGCCGAACTCGCCCGGACCGCAGGGCCGAGGGTGCCTAGGCTGGCCGCATGACGGACGCGCTCGAGCAGGCCAGGGCGGAGGCCGCTGCGGCGGTCGCCGCCGCCGAGAAGGCGAAGAAGGACGCGGAGGCGGCGCTCGCGCGAGCCGAGCAGCTCGCGAGCGAGGTGGACGTCGCCGAGGCCGCGGCCGACGCCGGACTGGTCGAGCCCGAACCGGTGGCGGGCAGCCCGGTCGAGGGTCTTCCCACCCCGCCCGGCGGCCCGCTCGACGAGGCAGCCGTCGACGCCGTCCGGGCGGGCTACGGCTTCGAGGGCCCCGCCCTCGAGCTCGGCGCCCTCGTGAACGGCGAGGCGCGGGTCGACGTCCCCGTGCGCATCCCGGTGTCGATGCTCAACCGCCACGGGCTCGTGGCCGGGGCGACCGGCACGGGCAAGACCAAGACCTTGCAGGTGCTCGCCGAACAGCTCTCGGCTGCCGGGGTGCCGGTCTTCGCGGCCGACGTCAAGGGCGACCTGTCGGGCATCGCCACGCCCGGCGAGGCGAACGACAAGCTGCTGACCCGCACGCGGGGCATCGGGCAGGACTGGTCGCCGCAGGCCGCCCCGACCGAATACTTCGCGCTCGGCGGCAAGGGTACCGGTGTGCCCGTCCGGGCCACGGTCAGCGGCTTCGGATCGCTGCTGCTCAGCAAGGTGCTCGGCCTCAACGACACGCAGGAGAGCAGCCTCGGCCTGGTGTTCCACTACGCCGAGCAGGCCGGTCTGCCACTGCTCGACCTGTCCGACCTGCGGGCCGTGCTGACGTGGCTGACCGGCGACGAGGGGAAGGGAGAGCTCGAGGGCCTGGGCGGGCTGAGCAAGCAGACCGTGGGCGTGATCCTGCGCGAGTTGATCACCTTCGCCGACCGGGGTGCCGATGCGTTCTTCGGTGAGCCCGAGATGGACACCGCCGAGTTCCTCCGCACGGCCGAGGACGGCCGAGGCGTGGTCAGCCTGCTCGAGGTGCCGGGCGTGCACGACCAGCCGGCGTTGTTCTCGACGTTCTTGATGTGGTTGCTCGCCGACCTCTACAACGACCTGCCCGAGGTGGGCGATCTCGACAAGCCCAAGCTCGTCTTCTTCTTCGACGAGGCGCACCTGCTGTTCAAGGACGCGTCGAAGGAGTTCCTGGCGCAGATCACCCAGACCGTGAGGCTGATCCGCTCGAAGGGCGTCGGCATCGTCTTCGTCACGCAGACCCCGAAGGACGTCCCCGGCGAGGTGCTCGCCCAGCTCGGCTCGCGCGTCCAGCACCAGCTGCGGGCCTTCACGCCCGACGACGCCAAGGCCCTGCGGGCGACGGTGTCGACGTATCCGACGAGCGACTACGACCTCGCCCAGGTGCTCACCACCCTGGCCACCGGGGAGGCGGTGGTGACGGTCATGAACGAGAAGGGCGCGCCCAGCCCGGTCGCGTGGACGCGCCTCCGGGCGCCGCGCGGATCGATGTCGCCGACCCCCGCCGACGTGATGTCGGCAGCCGTGGCCGCGTCGCCCCTGATCGACGCTTACGGAGCCTCGATCGATCGCGATTCGGCGCGCGAGATGCTCGCGCGGAAGCTCGAGGCCGCCGCGCTCGACCAGCGCGAGCGCACCGACGCCGCGGCGCGACAGGCGACGATCGACGCCCACATGAACGAGGCCGCCGCCCGCGAGAAAGCGGACGCGAAGGCGGCCACGGCGGCGGAGCGCGAGCGGAAGGCCGCCCAGGCCGAGTACGAACGTCAGCAGAAGGAGTTCGAGCGCGCCGAGCGGGCAGCGGCCAAGGCTCGTGCCGGACGCGGGACCACGACCCGCGCCTCCTCGGGGTCGCGCTCGCCGGGGGCCGGGTCGTCCGGGGGGTTGCTCGGCGAGGTCCTCGGCTCGACCGCCGGCAAAGCTGTCGTGCGCGAGGTCGTCAAGGGCATCTTCGGGACGCTTCGTCGGCGGTGATCCCCGAACCGCCCTGGCCGGGTCAGACGCCGTCGCCGAGCGCCTGGAAGAGCGCCACGAGTGCTCCTGTGGCCAGGGCGAACAGGCTGCCGGCGACGGTCACGCCGATCCATGGGCGGCTCTCGTACCAGTACGAGCTGTCCGGGTAGGCGGCGAAGAACTCGCGACGGGTGAGGGCGCGGGGCAGGACGGTGGTCGGGACGCCGAGGGCGTCGACGACGGCCTCCACCGAGGCCTCGGACCAGTAGGTGCTCCGCATCCGGAACAGGCGTCGCCCTCGGTCGTCGAGGGCGAGCAGCTGCGTGACGGTCTCGGTCGAGTGGTCTCGGTACGTGGGCACGAGCACCAGCGAGTCGATCTCGTCACGCCGTAGCCGGACGAAGCCGGGCAGCCAGCCGCGCTTGACGAACTCGGTACGCGTGACGGCGGCGTACGAGAGGCGGTAGCGCCAGTACATGAGGAGTCCCATGACCACGACTCCGGCCGAGACGGCCAGCACCCCGGACTGGTGGCCGGTCGGCAGGGTCAGCCAGAGCACCGCCGCCAGCACGGGCGACAGGCTGAGGACGCCGGTGAGCGTGGCGCCTCGGGCGAGCTCGCGTCGTGGCAGCACGGTGACGGTGCCGCGCTCGGTCGGCATCGCCGCGTCGGTCGTGCTCATGTCGTCCCCCAGAGGTCGGCGTGACTCCGAGTCCCCCGACCCGAGGCCGCTGCTGTCGGGGCAGCGCCGCGCCTTCAGAGTAGACGATGCGTTCGCACAGATACCGGGTCGATCCACCCCAGTGCGGGGAGCCCACGATCGGGGGAGTCGAGAGAGTGTCAGTTTTCGGGGCGGTCTCGAAGACGCTCGATCTCGCGGCGGTCGCGCTTGGTCGGTCGGCCCGCACCGCGGTCACGAACCGGCACGGCTGCGACCTCTTCGCGCGGCGGTGGCGGGGGAGTGAGGTCGGTCAGCGCCTCGGCCGCGGCCGGCGCGCCGACGCGTTTCACCAGGCAGGTCTTGACGAGGACGATGCGCTCGAACCCCGCGATGCGCACCCGGACCTCGTCGCCCGGACGGACGGCCTGGGCGGCTTTGACGCGGTCGCCGTTGACCCGGACGTGACCGGCGCGGCAGGCGGCGTTGGCGGCCGATCGGGTCTTGTAGAGCCGGACGGCCCAGAGCCAGGCATCGACGCGGGCGGACGAGAGGGGCGGCATGCGTCGATGCTACGGGTGGCCGCCGACGTCGACGCTCGGCGGGGTCGGGTTCAGAGGTCGTCGGCGGCGACCCGCACCGGTGTGCCGCCGGTCACCCGCACGAGTTCGTCGAAGGTCGTGGCGAAGACCGTGTTCGCGGTGCCGGCGCTCGCCCACACGACGTCGTGTGCCGTGAGGGAGGTGTCGATCAGGGTGTGCACCGGGTTGGGGTGGCCGAGCGGCGCGACGCCACCGATCACCTGGCCGGTCGCGCGCTTCACCTGGTCGGCGTTCGCCCGCATGATGGGGCCTCGGCCGAGCGTCGACGCGACCAGGTCGGTGTCGACACGATGCGCGCCGCTGGTGAGCACGAGCAAGGCCTCGTCGCCGGTGCGGAACACCAGGCTGCTGGCGATGGCGCCGACCTCGCAACCGAGGGCCGCAGCGGCCTGGGCCGCGGTGTGCGTGGACTCGTCGAACTCGCGGACCTCCCCTTCGGCACCGGCGGCGCGGAGGGCGGCGACGACGGCGCGGGCGCGTGGCGGCAGGGCGGCGACGTCGGGGGGCTCCGAGGAGGGGCGGTGCGCGTCGGTCATGCCCCGACGGTAGCCATGAGGGAGCCTCAAGGTCAGCAGCGACACGGGCGCGTCCGCAGGGGACCTCGGAGTCCGGTACGCTGGACTCGGTCGTGCGCCGGTTCACCGTGTGCCCGCCCTGGAGGATTCGCCTAGTGGCCTATGGCGCACGCTTGGAAAGCGTGTTGGGTGCAAGCCCTCAGGGGTTCGAATCCCCTATCCTCCGCATCAGATGGCTCTTCCCTGAGGGAAGAGCCATCTCTCGTTCCGAACAGGTCCGGTCAGCGACCGTTCGAATCTCCGGCCATTCGCGCCGACGGCCAGGCCGGACCTCCGAGCCACCCCACGTTCTGGGGTACCCCGATGCTCCCGCCGGAGGCTCGACCGCCCTAGCCTTCCTTCATGAGTGTCAGTCAGATGAGCCCCGACGACCGGCGCCCCAGCGTCTGGGGTGACTCGGGCCTTCTCGCGCGGGCGATGACGGCAGGCTCACGACGTCACGTCACGGTGCTCAAGCAGGGCTTCGTCTTCCTCTTCGTCGCGCTCGCCGCCCTCGTGAGCACGCTCATCCCGTGGCTGCCGGTCAGCGATGCGCCGTCGATGTGGGCCGGTGTCTTCGCCGCGTTCTGCGGCGTCGTGTTCGCCGCAGGAGTCTCGCGGCAGCCCCGCCTGCTCCGCTGGGAAATCGTCGTTCCTGCAGCGGACTTCGTGGCGGTGGGATTGCTCCGGTACGGAACAGGCGACAGCGCATCCGTCTTCGTTCCCATCATCCTGCTGCCCATCGTCTGGATCGCCGTGTGGCCAGGTCGATGGAGCATCGTGTGGCTGCTGATCGGATCAGCGGTGACCTTCCTGCTGCCGTTCGCGATCGAGCCAAGCGGACGCCCGCCCAGCGAGTTCATCCGCATCGCGTTCTCCTTGGCCATCTACGCGACCATCGGCCTCGCCATCAACGAGCTCGCACGACAAGCCAGTCGCAAGGTGCAGCTGTCACGTGCGCAACAGCAATCCGTCGAACGCGAGATCGACAGGGCCGCGATCATCCAGCAGTCGCTCCTGCCTCCGAAGACCAGTCTCCTTCCCGAGATGTTCTCCGTCCGGGGGAGGTGCATCCCTGCCCGCACCGTCGGGGGAGACTTCTACGACTGGTATCCCACGCCTGACGGCATCGCCCTGACCGTGGGAGACGTCATGGGCAAGGGCGTGGGGGCGGGGATGATCGCCGCAGCCGTGCGATCCGTCATCCGCAGCTCCTCGGACGACCTCGATCCCGCCGTGGCGCTGCAGCGTGCGACGACGGGCCTCGCGAGCGGTGACAGCGACGTCGACATCCAGTTCACCACCTGCTTCCACGCCCGCATCACCCCGTCGGGCGAAATCCGTTGGGCTGACGGCGGACACGGTCTGGCGGTCATCCGGCGCGCCACCGGTCTCGTCGAAGCGCTGCGGTCGGCCGATCTCCCCGTCGGACTCGGGGATCGCTGGACGTCGTACAGCGACCAGCTGCTGCCGGGAGACACGCTCGTCTGCATCAGCGACGGAGTCCTCGACCTGTTCCCGGACGAACTCCACGCGTTCAGCCAGTTCCAGCTCTTGCTCATCTCGAGCGGTGACCCGAGTGACATCGTGCAGCAGATCACCGAACTCGTCGGCGACGACGAGCAATCCGACGACGTCACCATCGTCGCAGCGACCTTCGCCCCTGCCCTCACGCGCGCGTGACGGCCGTCGCGCGGCGGACGGGACTGGCCTTTCGGACAGGAGGCGCTGGCCGTCCGGCGGGGGTGTCCGCGACGCGGTGTCGCGAAGCTGGACAGCATGAACGAACAGACCCCCCTGCCCCTCGAGGCACACGGCTTGCGCAAAGCCTTCCGCGGCCGACCTCGCATCGACGACGTCACCTTCTCCGTCCGCCCCGGCCGTGTCGTGGGCCTGCTCGGCCCCAACGGCGCGGGCAAGACCACCACCATCCGACTGCTGCTCGGCCTCGTCTCCCGTGATGCGGGCGACGCGCTCGTCTTCGGGGTCCCGTACCGCGATCTCGAACGTCCTCCGCAGCAGGTGGGCGTCGTCCTGGACGCCGGCGGTCTCCACCCGTCCCGGTCCGGCCGGCAGCACCTGACCATGGCGGCACTCCGGGCAGGGGTCGGTGCCGACCGGGTCGAAGCCGTCCTCGCCGAGGTCGGGATGAGCCGGGACGCCGACCGTCGTGCCGGCACGTATTCCCTCGGGATGCGCCAGCGGATCGCGATCGCGGCCGCGCTGCTCGGCGAGCCGCGCCTCCTCGTCCTCGACGAGCCCGCGAACGGGCTCGACCCCGCGGGCATGCATTGGCTCCGTCAGAAGCTCCGAGCCTTCGCGGCCGCCGGGGGCACCGTGCTGGTGTCGTCGCATCTGTTGAGCGACATCCAGGAGATCGCCGACGACGTGGTCGTCATCACCGACGGACGCGTCGTGGCCGAGGCCACGATGGCCGAGGTCCTCGCCGACCCGAGCGGCACCCTCGAGGGCTACTACCTCGAGGTCACCGGCACCGAGGGGATGGTGCGCTGATGTTCCGTGCAGAGATCCTCGGGCTCGTCACTACGACGGCCACCAAGGTCGCCGCCGCCGTCGCGGTGCTGGGTCTCGTCATGACCCAGGTCGTGTTCGTCGTCCTCCTCCCCGCCCTCGCATCGGGTCGGGTCGGCCCCGGGGCCGAGGCCCTCGGCGACGACCTGCCCGACATCGACCTGGCGTCCCCGACGACGCAGCTCGACGCCCTGTCACCGCTCGGCACCACGCTCGGCGGCGGCTCCGTCGGGCTGGCACTCGTCGCGATCGTGTTGCTCGGGGTCCTGGCCGGCACGAGCGACGACCGCCACGGCGGCATCGTCGGCGCCGTCCTCGCCAGTCCGCGCCGCGGTCGGGTCGTGGCGGCCAAGGCAGCAGCCGTCGGCGTCGGCGCAGCGGTCGTCGGTGTGGTCCTGGCCGTCATCAGCCTGCTCACGCTGGCCGGCTCGCTGGCCGTCACGACGACACCCTTCACCGCCGTCACCGGGCAGGTCGTCGCGACGTCGGCCCGCGGGGTCCTCGCCGTCGTCTGCCTCGCCGTCATCGGGCTCGCGGTCGGCATCCTCTGCCGTTCACAGCTCGCCGGCGTGCTCGTCATGATCGGCGTCCTCGTGGCCGAGCCCGTCCTCGCCGCGGTCGCCCAACTCGTCGGTGGCGGAGCAGCGGTCTCGGCGACCCAGTTCCTGCCCGTCGCCCTCGCACAGTCCGTCATCCACGGGGGCTCGGGCACGCTCGGCGGAGGAACCGCCATCGTCGCGCTCCTGGCCCTCACCGTGGTGGCGCTCGCCGCGGCATCTCTCGTCCTGCGCCGCCGTGATGTCTGAGCGGGATCGGCGCCCCCGCCGCCACACGAGGGTCGCCGTCCTGGTCGCCGTCGTGCTGATCGCGGGCGCGGTCGCGTCCGGCATCTGGTCCCGTGTCTCCGGCCCGACCGGCGAGCCGGCGTGGATCGGCGTCATCGAGACGATGACGGGCCCATGACGGGCAGCGGGCGGTGAGCACCGCCGACCGCCGGGACGCCGGCCCCTCCGGGGGTCGGCGTCGGTCATGGTTGACTCGTTCCATGAGCTCGGAGCCGCGACGCGCACCCGCCACGCGCCTCCGTTCGGTGTTCCCGGCGTCGCTCGTGGCGGCTGTCGCGCTCGGGTACATCGCTCTCGATCTCTGGGGAGGGGACGTCCCGGCGACGGTGCCCACCGACGTGCCACCCCTGGTGCACGCCGGCCTCGTGCTCGTGCAGGCGATCGCCCTGCTGGCTCGTCGGCGACACCCCCTGGGCGTGTTCGTCCTCGTCGGCGCCACCGATCTCGTGATCCTCGCCACCACCGCCGGCGAACTCGGCATCGGCGCCCTGGGCGTCATCGTCGGGGCGTACTCGGTCGCCCGGCGTCTCGACCGCACAGGCCGGCTCGTCGCTCTCCTGCTCGCCGGGACCGCGACGGCGGTCATCGGATCGGCCGCGATGATCGTCGGTCCGCTGAGCTCACCGGTCGGGGTCGTGCTCGCGACCGCCGTCGCCCGGGTCGTCGTGCTGTACCTGCTGCCGGCACTGGTCGCCGAGCACGTGCGGGGCCGCGAGCGTCTGCGCGAGGCGCTCGAGGCGCAAGAACGCTCGGCCGACCGGGAACGCCGGGACGACGCGGACCGCGCCGTCCGGTCGGAGCGTGCCGCGCTCGCCCGTGAACTGCACGACATCGCCGGTCACCACCTCTCCGGCATCATCGTCGGAGCGCAGGCGGCCACGGCCCTTCTCGCGAGCGATCCCGAGCGAGCGCGGGGGATGCTCCGGACCGTCCAGGAGGACGCCCGGATCACGCTCGGCGACCTGCGTCGCACCGTCGGACTGCTCCGCGACGACGAGCCCGGCGGCGGTCCCCGCCCCGCGCCCACCATGGCGGGCATCGGGCTGCTCGCGGAGGCGGCGCGTGACCGCGGTCAGGACGTCGCGCTGGCGGTCGTGGGAGGTCCGAGATCACTCGGCCCCCTGGCCGAGGCGACGGCCTACCGGATGGTGCAGGAGTCGTTGGCCAACGCCGCGCGACACGCCCCGGGGGCCCTCTGTCACGTCTCCGTCACGTGGGCGGCGGACCGCGTCGAGGTGGTCGTGCGGAACGAGGCCGCCGACGGGGCCCCGACAGCATCCGCGTCGAGTGCGGGCTTCGGGCTCGCGGGCATGGCCGAACGCGCCGAGCTCGTCGGTGCCCGGTTGACGACGGGACCCGACCTGCAGCACGGCGGCTGGACGAACCGGCTCGTGCTCGTCGGCGACCTCGGGCGGACCTCGTGATCCGCATCGTGGTCGCGGACGACCAGATGGTCGTCCGCGCCGGGCTCTCCGTCGTGTTGGGTGCTCTCGACGACCTCGAGGTGGTCGGCGAGGCCGTCGACGGCGCGGAGGCCGTGCGCCTGGCCCGCGACCTGCGCCCGGACGTGGTGTGCATGGACATCCGCATGCCCGGCACGGACGGCATCTCGGCGACCCGGCAGATCACCGCGGACCCCGCCATCGACGCCGGCGTGCTGGTGCTGACGACCTTCGACGTCGACGCCGACGTCTTCGCCGCGCTCGAGGCGGGTGCCGCCGGCTTCCTGCTCAAGGGGACCGACGAGGAGACCCTGGTGAGCGCCGTCCGGTCGGTCGCGGCGGGGGAGGGGACGCTCGACCAGAGGTTGACCCGCCGTGTGCTCCGCGAGTTCGGCGAGCGTCGCACGGGGGCGCCGGGACGGGTGGGCCCTCCGAAGACGGACGACGGGACACCTCTCACGGCCCGCGAGCTCGACGTGCTGCAGCTGCTGGCTCACGGGTCGTCGAACGCGGAGATCGCCGAGACCTTGTTCATCGAACCCACGACCGTGAAGTACCACCTCGCCGGGCTGCTCCAGAAGACCCGTTCCCGCGACCGGTTGCAAGCAGTGCTCTGGGGCATCCGCGCCGGGATCGTCGAGGTCGTCTGAGCGGTGGAGCCCCGTCGGCGTCGGCGTCGTCGGCGTCGTCGGACGGTCGGGGTCAGACGAGGAGGCGGGTCATGTACCTGAGGTCGAGCCACTCGCCGAACTTCGTGCCGACCTCGCGCAGCACGCCGGCGTCGACGAAGCCCAGTGACGCGTGCAACCGCATCGACGCCTCGTTGCCCGCCTCGATCAGCGCCACCATGACGTGCAGGTCGTCACGCGCGGCGCGGTCGATCAGCTCGGTCATCAGGGCGCGGCCGAGGCCCTTGCCCTGCTGCCCGGGCCGCACGTAGACCGAGTTCTCGCAGGTGTGCCGATAGCCGTCCTTCGAGTGGAAGGGCCCGTAGCTGCCGTAGCCGACCACCTCGCCGCCCTCCACCGCGACGATCGCGCTGCGCCGCGCCTCCTGGTGGCTGGCCAGCCACTCGCGTCGACCGTCGAGGGTCGGCGTGACGTCGGTCCAGATGGCCTTGGAATGCGCCACGGCATCGGCGTGGATCTCGAGGACGCCGGGCAGGTCGGCTTCGGTCGCGGTGCGGATCGGCATGCCGACAGCCTAGGAGGGGCGTCGCGGCCTCCGGCTTCCCCGGCGGCTCGAAGGCGGTCGCCCTAGGCTGGCGGGCGTGTCGACACGCATCTACATCACCTCTGCCGAAGGCCACACGGGCAAGTCCACGATCGCCCTGGGCGTGCTCGACACGCTCAGTCACGAGGTGGGCCGCGTGGGGGTGTTCCGACCGGTCGCCCGGTCCACCGACGAGCGCGACTACGTGCTCGAGCTGTTGCTCTCGCACGACAGCGTCGATCTCGCCTACGACGAGTGCGTCGGCGTCAGCTACGACGCGGTGCACGCCGACCCCGACGCCGCGCTCGCCACGATCGTGAGCAGGTTCGCGGCGGTCGAACGGCAGTGCGACGCGGTCGTCGTGATCGGCTCCGACTACACCGACGTCGGCAGCCCCACCGAGCTGTCGTACAACGCCCGCATCGCCGCCAACCTCGGCGCACCCGTGCTGCTCGTGCTCGGCGGCCGGAGCGCCGACGGCCAGACCCGGCGGTCGGGTGCCGACATGCGCCAGGTCGCCGAGCTGACCACCGCCGAACTGCGCTCCGAGCACGCCAGCCTCCTGGCCGTCGTCGCGAACCGGGTCGACCCCGACCACCTCGACGAGGTCGTCGACGGCATCGGCCACGCCCTCGAGGCATCACCCACCGGTCGCGTCCCGATCTGGACGCTGCCCGAAGACCGGGTGCTCGTCGCCCCGACGATGCGCGCCGTGCTGCAGGCCACCGGCGCGACCCTGCTCCGCGGCGACGACGCCCTGCTCGACCGTGAGGCGCTCGGCGTCGTCGTCGCCGCCATGTCGATGGAGAACGTGCTGCCCCGCCTCACCGAGGGGGCCGTCGTCGTCGTGCCCGGCGACCGCTCCGACGTGCTGGTCGCCACGGTGCTCGCGCACGCGTCCGAGACCTTCCCGTCCCTCGCCGGCATCGTGCTCAACGGCGGGTTCGCCCTCGCACCCCAGGTCGAGCGACTTCTCGAAGGCCTCGACAGTCCGCTGCCGATCGCCACCACGAGCACCGGCACCTACGACACCGCCCTCGCCATCACCCAGACCAGGGGCCGACTCGCCGCGGACTCGCCCCGCAAGTACGACCTCGCCCTGGCCCTCTTCGAGACCCACGTCGACGGGGCCGAGTTGCTGCGCCTGCTGCAGGTCAGCCCGTCCGGGGTGGTCACGCCGCTCATGTTCGAGTACCAGCTGCTCGAGCGGGCCCGAGGGGCACAGAAACACATCGTCATGCCCGAGGGCGACGACGACCGGGTGCTGAGGGCCGCATCGACGCTGCTGCAGCGCGGCGTCGCCGCCATCACGCTGCTCGGCGACGAGACGGCCATCCGTGCCCGAGGGGCCGAGCTCGGCCTGGACCTCGCCACCGCCCGGGTGCTCGACCCGTTCGACCCCAGCCTGCAGGTGCTCTTCGCGACCGAGTACGCCAAGCTGCGGGCGCACAAGGGCATCGCCGTCTCGCAGGCGATGGACACGGTGACCGACGTCTCGTACTTCGGCACCATGATGGTGAAGCTCGGCCTCGCCGACGGCATGGTGTCGGGGGCCAAGCACACGACGGCACACACCATCCGGCCGGCCTTCGAGGTGATCAAGACGCTGCCCGACGTCGGCGTCGTGTCGAGCGTGTTCCTCATGGCGCTCGCCGACCGGGTGCTCGTCTACGGGGACTGCGCCGTCATCCCCGATCCGACCGCCGAACAGCTCGCCGACATCGCGATCTCGTCGGCGCAGACCGCGCAGCAGTTCGGCATCGAGCCTCGCGTCGCCATGCTGAGCTACAGCACGGGCGACAGCGGCTCCGGCGCCGACGTCGAGAAGGTCCGTGCCGCGACGGCACTCGTCCGGGAACGCCGACCCGACCTGCTCGTCGAGGGGCCGATCCAGTACGACGCCGCAGCCGACCCGACCGTGGCCGCCGCGAAGATGCCCGAGTCCGAGGTGGCCGGCCGGGCGACGGTGTTCATCTTCCCCGACCTCAACACGGGCAACAACACGTACAAGGCCGTGCAGCGCAGCGCGGGCGCCGTCGCGATCGGACCGATCCTGCAGGGCCTCCGCAAACCGATCAACGACCTGTCGCGTGGCGCGCTCGTCGGCGACATCGTCAACACCGTCGCCATCACGGCCATCCAGGCCGGGACGCAGTCCGCCGCAGCCGCCATCAGCACCAGTACCAGCACCAGCCCCAGCACCGAAGGAGCCTCCTCGTGAGCACCGTCCTCGTCGTCAACTCCGGCTCGTCGTCGTTCAAGTACCAGCTGATCGAGCTCGACGGCGAACGCACGCTCGCCAGTGGCCTCGTCGAGCGCATCGGCGAGGCGGTCGGGTCGACCCGCCACCGGAACGAGGTCACCGGCGACGAGACCCGCAACGACACGCAGTCGATCGCCGACCACGCCGCCGGTTTCGCCGCCATGCTGACCGCGTTCGACGCGCACGGTCCGACGTTCGCCGAGTACCCGCCCGTCGCGGTCGGCCACCGCGTCGTCCACGGCGGAGCGGAGTTCGACAGGGCCACCGTCGTCACGACCGACGTCGAGAAGGCGATCGACCGGCTCTCGGCCCTCGCTCCGCTGCACAACCCCGCCAACCTCCAGGGCATCCGCGCAGCGAAGGAGGCATTCCCCGACGTGCCCCATGTCGCGGTCTTCGACACGGCCTTCCACCAGACGCTCGCCCCTGCCGCCTACACCTACGCGATCGACGCCGAACTGGCGGCGAAGCACCAGGTGCGCCGATTCGGCTTCCACGGCACGTCGCACAAGTACGTCAGCGAGAAGACGGCCGAGTTCCTCGGGCGGCCCCTAGCCGAGCTGAAGACCATCGTGTTGCACCTCGGCAACGGCGCTTCGGCGGCCGCGATCGACGGCGGTCGGTCGATCGACACGAGCATGGGCATGACGCCACTCGAGGGGCTCGTCATGGGCACCCGGTCGGGCGACATCGATCCCGCGGCGGTGTTCCACCTGCACCGTGAGGCCGGTCTCGACTTCGCCGAACTCGAGACCCTGCTCAACAAGGGCAGCGGGCTGCTCGGCCTGACCGGCAGCGGCGACATGCGGGACGTCCAGGACAGCGCGTCGCGGGGCGACGCCGTGTCCGAGGCGGCGCTCGCCGTGTACCGGCACCGCCTGCGGCACTACATCGGTGCCTACGTCGCCCAGCTCGGCGGCCTCGACGCCGTGGTCTTCACGGCGGGTGTGGGCGAGAACAACGCCCTGCTGCGCCGGCGCACCCTGATGGGCCTCGAGTTCTTCGGCATCCACGTCGACGACGACCGCAACGAACTCGCTTCCCGTGACACGCGCTACATCTCGCCCGAGGGATCGCGGGTCTCTGTCCTGGTCGTGCCGACGAACGAAGAGCTCGAGATCGCCCGACAGGCCGCCGCCCTCAGCTGAATCGCCGGGTCGGCTGCCCGACCCGGCCGCCCCGCGGACGCGAGAGAGCCCCGGTGCGCAGGTCGCGCCTCCGGGGCTCTCGCGCCTCGACCGTGGTGTCGGCGAGGAGGTGCGGGTCAGTACTTGATGGTCGCCAGCGCGTCCGAGACGGGGACGTCGCCCGAGACGGCCTCGAACTGCGTCTTGACGGCGGTGCCCTCGATCAGCGCCGTGGCGATGATCTCGGCCACGTCGGCGCGGGGGATGCTGCCGCGTTCGACCGTCGTGCCGACCGACACCTGGCCGGTGCCGGCGTCGTCGGTGAGGCCACCCGGGCGGACGATCGTCCAGTCCAGGCCCTCGCGACGGCGCAGGTCGGCGTCGGCCTCGCTCTTGGCGCGCATGTACACCTGGTACACGTCGTCGTCGTTCTCGGCGGGCAATTCGGCGCGCGCCGGGTCGAACTCGTCGGTGCCGATGGCCGAGACCATCACGTAGCGCGTGACGCCCGCCTTCTCGGCGGCGTCGGCCAACAGCACGGCGCCGTCCCGGTCGATGGTCAGCTTGCGCTCGGCGCCGCTTCCCCCGCCACCGCCCGCGGCGAAGACGACGGCGTCGGCTCCGTCGAGGTGGCCGGCGAGCGTGTCGACGTCGGTCTTCTCGAGGTCGAGGACGAGGGCACGGGCCCCCGCGGTCTCGAGGTCGGCGGTGTGGTCGGGGTTGCGGACGATGCCGACGGGGTCGTGCCCGGCGTCGGCGAGTCGGCGTTCGAGGAGCTGGGCGATCTTGCCGTGTCCTCCGGCGATGACGATTCTCATGCCCCCAGGCAACACCCCGGGTCGCGGCGACCACTCAGTTGCCGCTAAACTCGTCGAGGCTCCTCACGTGGCGTCATCCAGGCCAACTCCCCCAGGGCAGAAATGCAGCAAGGGTAACCGGGCTCTGGCGGGTGCGTG
Organism: Frigoribacterium sp. VKM Ac-2836; assembly: GCF_013248995.1. Lineage (GTDB taxonomy): Bacteria > Actinomycetota > Actinomycetes > Actinomycetales > Microbacteriaceae > Frigoribacterium. The sequence continues at coordinate 359,089 of NZ_JABRPK010000001.1, forward strand.
AGGGGTCATTTCCTTTTCCGGGGCCGAAGACCCCGTGCCCCCTGTTCGTGGGGTAGGCGATCCTGGCGAGGCCCCCTATGCTCGGCAGCACGGCGAGACCGAACCAGCTCGTCGGGAGCGATCAACCACCGCTCCGGCCGCACCCCTCACCACGGTGCGACCTCGCGCGACGGCGCCGTCGCACGCGCACCACCCGATCAGGATCAGGACCGATGAGCCCCTCACCACGGCACGTCAGCAGCACCCGCACCAGGCGAACGAGCCCGCGCATCGCGCGGTAGTGCCGTTCGCCTCGTCGTCGTCCCCGGACGGCGACCCGGCGGCGACACGGCGACACGGCAACAGAACAGCAGCACCTCCCGCCTCACCAGCGGGGGTTCTTCGGATCAGGCGGCGGGCACGTCCCGTCAGGAAGAGGCACACCCATGCGAAGCCAGGCGATCGAGCGTCCCCGGCGCTCCCACGCGTCCCGCGCACTGAAGGCGACGGCCGCCGCCGTCGTCGCGGCGGTGGTCGGCGCGCTCGTCGTCGTCGTCCCCGCTCAGGCGGCCACGACCGATCGCAGCGAGGCCGAGGCCTCGTTGGTCGGCGGATCGGGCATCGTCTCGCTCGACCAGGTCGCCGCTCTCGGCGGGGCCTACTCGGCCTACGGCACCACACAGAACCCGCCGACCTCGCGCAACCCCCTCGACCTGACCGCCTTGCAGCTCCTGAACGTGGGCCTGGGCAACGGCATCCGCCTCCTCGGCGGCAACGGGCTGCTGACCCTCGGCGTCGACGGCCAGTACGCGAACGCCACCGCGACCGGTGCCACGGCCTCGGCCGGCCTCATCGGGGCGGACGGCTCCATCGCCGTCGGCGACGGCAGCCCGGGCCAGGCGACGACCCTGCGCCTCCAGCCGCTGCTCGCCCAGGTGCCCGCCACCCAGGGCGTCCTCAGCGACGTCACGCTGCAGCTCGGCGCGCTGTCGTCGCAGATCACCCAGCAGCGCGGCGCCACCGCGGGCACGCCCACGACGGCCTACCAGGTCGCCGGCGCCCAGTACACGATGACCAGCCCCGCGGTCGCGGGAGTCACCTCGTCCCTGCGCAGCACGGTCACGGGCCTCGGGTCGACGGTCAACGCGGTCGGCGGCTCCGCGGCCTTGACGAACGCCGTGGCACCGGTGACCGCATCGGTCGTCGCCCTCGTCAACACCCTCCCCCTCGCCACCGCCGGGCAACCCACCGTCGTCGTGCGAGGCGCGGTGGACCTGACGTCGACCATCGACACCGAGCTCGCGCGTCCCCTCACATCGGGCATCGTGACGCTGACGCCTTCGACCGGCCAGATCGTCATCGACCTGCAGGCGCTCAACGGGCTTCCGGCGAACAGTGACCTACTGAACCCCGCCACTCTCACGGCGGTCACGACCGGCCTGACCGACATCCTGCAGAACCAGTTGCCGACGAACCTTGTCGCCGCGGCGAACGACGCCATCCGGTCGACCGCCCTCACCGTCGACCTCCAGCTGCCCGTCCGTCTCGCCGGCGTCAACCTCACGCTCGGGGCCACCACGACGACGACGGTCGGACAGCTGATCGACGGCACGACGCCGGCCGGCGCCACGGTCGTCACGGCGCCCCTCGGCCTCGGCGTCCTGGCAGGGGGCGTCACGAGCCTCGTCACCACGAGCCTGCTGCCGACCGTCGGTGCCCTGTACTCACCCGTCGTGAACGGCACGGCCCTCGCCGCGACCACGGCCACCCTGCGGACCACGACGACCGCCGTCATCACGACCCTCGCGCCGCTCACCGGCCTGCTGAACCAGCTCGTCCGCGTCACGATCAACGCCCAGGACGGCGTGGGCTTCCGGGACGGCCGGGGCACCGACGCGGGCTCGAGCTCCGTCCACGCGGTCAGCATCTCGGTCCTGCCGCTCGTGAACGCGGCCAGGGTCGACCTGGCCACCTCGACGGTGCGGGCCTCGGCCCTCGCCGCCCTGAACATCTCCACGCCTACCGCCGGGCAGGTCCTCCTGGTGCCGAACACCCCGGACGCCACGCGCAGCGTCGTGCTCAACGGTGCCGGCGAGCCCGGCGCCACCGTCAGCGTCGACCTCGGCGCCGGTCGAACGGGCACCGGCACGGTGGCGGCGGACGGCAGCTGGAGCGTGACCGTCGGGAACGTGCCCGCCGGGGCCTACACCGCCTCCGTGACCCAGACCCTCGGGGCCGTCACCACCGGCCCGGTCACGCGCGACTTCACCGTCGTCGCACAGCAGCCCCTCGTCGTCACCGCGCCCACGGCAGGACGCGTCTTCACCGTCCTCGACGCCGACGCCACGACCCCCGTCATCGTGTCGGGCACCGCCACGCCCACGGCCACCGTCGCGGTCGACCTGGGCGACGGCCGCACGGCCACCGCCGTCGTCGCCGCGGACGGCAGCTGGACGACGACCGTCGCGGGCGTGCCCGTGGGCGGCTACACCGCGTCGGTGACGCAGGGCCTCGGCGGTGACGTCTCGGCGCCCGTCACCCGGGCGTTCAGCGTCGTGGCCGGTGCAGGCCTCACGATCACGACCCCGACCCCCGGAACCCAGTACCGACTGCCCGGGGCCGACTCCACCCGTGACGTCACCGTCTCGGGCACCGGTCAGGCCGATGCCCCCGTCGCCGTCTCGCTCGGCGGCGGCCGCGACCTCACCGCCACGGTCGCCTCGAACGGCACCTGGTCCGTCACCTTCCCGGCCCTGCCCGTCGCCACCTACACGGCCACCGCGACGCAGACCGTGGGAGGCGCGGTGTCCGCCCCGCAGACCACCACCTTCAGCCTCGTGGCCGCGACCGGGGTGACGATCTCGACGCCGGCTCCCGGTGCGACGATCACGGTCGCCGACGCCACCTCGACCACCCCGGTCACGGTGACGGGCGCCGCCGAGCCGAACGCCCCCGTCCGCGTCGACCTGGGTGGCGGCTACGTCGCCACGACCACCGCCGACGGCGCGGGCGCCTGGACCGCGACGGTCTCGTCCGTGCCGGTCGGGCCTCGCACGATCAGCGTCACGGAGACGGTCGCCGGCGTCGTCTCGGTGCCGGTGACTCAAGCCCTGACGATCGCGGCCGGTGCGCCGCTCGTCATCGAGGCCCCGGCCGAGGGCACCACGGTGCGCGTCGTGAGCAGCGCCTCCTTGTCGGCCCTGCCCGTCTCCGGTACCGCCCAGCCCGGCGCCGACGTCCGCGTCGACCTCGGCGACGGCCTCACCGGCCGCGTCACGGCCGACGCCACCACGGGCGCCTGGTCGGTGATCGTCGCCGACGTGCCCGTCGGCCAGCGCACGATCTCGGCCACGCAGACGGTCGGCGGCACCGTCTCGCCCGCGCAGACGCGCGTCGTGACGATCGTCGCCGGGACCCCGGTCGCGATCTCGACACCCGCCCCCGCGGCGACCATCCCGATCGTCGGCGGGAACACGGCCGACGTGACCGTCACCGGCACGGCCGACCCGGGAGCGACCGTCACGGTCGGCCTCGGTGCGGGCTTCGAGGTGCAGGCCACGGTCGATCCCGCCACGGGCACCTGGACCGCCGTCATCACCGACGTCCCCGCCGGTGACCGGACGCTGGGAGCGACACAGACCCTGGGTGGCACCACCTCGGCACCGGTCACGCAGCCGCTGACCATCGCGCAGGGCACCCCGCTCGACATCACCACACCGCTCGACGGCGCCGAGTACTTCGTCTCCGGCCCGCTCGGCACGACTCCCGTCGTGGTCTCGGGCACCGGTCAGGTCGGGGCGACCGTCGTGGTCGACCTCGGCGACGGACTGATCGGTCAGACCGTGGTGCCGGTGTCCGGCACCTGGTCCGTCACGATCGCCGGCGTCCCCGTCGGCCCGCACACGATCTCGGCGACCCAGAGCGTGAACGGCTCGACCTCGGGCGCCGTGACCCGTGACATCCAGGTCAGCGAGGGAGGCGCCGTCGTCATCGAGGCACCCGCCCCCGGAACCCGCCTCGTGGTGGCCGACGACCAGGGCACGGTCACGGTCACGGTCTCGGGCACCGGCGTGGCCGGGCTGCCCCTGGTCGTGACGGTGGACGGCGTCGACCAGGCGCCCGTCGTCCCTGACGCCCAGGGCGCGTGGTCGCTCGACCTTCCCGCCGTCGCCGTCGGAGACCACGCCGTGGGGGCGAGCCAGCAGCAGGGTCCCGAGCTGCTCGAGGCCGCGCCGACGAACTTCTCCGTGGTGTCGGCGCAGACCGAACTCACCATCACCGCCCCCGGCGACGGCGACGTCGTCACGGTCGCCGGCGACGACGGCGTCACCGCCGTGGTCGTCACCGGCACGGCACACCCCGACGCCGCGGTCCAGGTCACCCTGGCCGGCACCGTCGTTCCGACGACTGCCGGGCCCGACGGACTCTGGTCCGTGACCGTCCCGGGCGTCCCCGTCGGCGACCAGGTCGCCTCGGCGGTCCAGACGGTCGGCGCCACGACGACGACGGTTCCCGTGACCCGGGACTTCGAGGTCCGCGCCGGTGCCGACGTGGCCATCACCACGCCTGCCGGCGACATCCGGTACGTCGTGGCCTCGCCCGAGGCCACGCAGGACGTCCCGGTGGCCGGGACGGCCCAGCCGGGTGCCGCCGTCACGGTGACCCTCGACGGCGTCGCCGTCGGCAGCGCCCTCGCCGACCCCACGACCGGCGTCTGGTCGGTCACCCTCGTCGGCGTCGGCGTCGGTGAGCGCGTCCTCGGTGCCTCGCAGGCCGTGCGCGACACGGTCCAGCAGGCCGAGACCCGTGTCGTGACGGTCGCCCCGGCCGCCGCGCTCACCATCGTGGCGCCGGCCGACGGCGTCCCGATCGTGCTGGCCGACCCGACCTCGACCACGACCCTCGTCGTGTCGGGTCAGGCCGAGCCGGGTGCGGTCGTGCGCGTCGACCTCGGCGACGGCTTCACCGACACGGTCACGGCCGACGCCACGACCGGTGCCTGGACCCTCTCGTTCGACGGCGTCCCCGTCGGCACGCGCACCATCACCGCGACTCAGACGGTGGGCACCTCGATCTCGGCTCCCGAGACGCGGGTCGTGCAGATCCTGGCCGGTGCTCCGCTCGTGGTCCTGGCACCCGCCGACGACTCGGTCGTCGACGTGGCCGGTCCGGACGTCGTGTCGACGGTGACCGTCTCGGGCACGGCGGCGGCCGGAGCCACGGTCGACGTCGTCCTCGACCCCTCGACCGGTGCCGACCTGGTGGGCACGACGACGGCCGACCCCGACACGGGCCGCTGGTCCGTCGACGTGGCGGGCGTCCCCGTGGGCACGGTCGACCTGTCGGTCACCCAGAGCATCGGTGGGACCACCTCGCCGGCGCAGGAGAGCTCGTTCGAGGTGCGCGCGGCGGCACCCGTGGTCATCCTCGACCCGGACGACTCGGTCTTCACCCTGCTCGACCCGGCCGGTTCGGTCGACGTGCCCGTCTCGGGCACGGCGTCTCCCGGCGCGACCGTCTCGGTGCGTCTGAACGGGGGAGCGGCCGTCGTCACGACCGCCGACCTCACGTCCGGCGACTGGTCGGTGCTCTTCTCCGACCTGCCGGCGGCCGTCTACCAGGTGAGCGCCTCGCAGAGCGTGAACGGCACCAGCTCGACCCCGGTCCTCGCCTCGTTCGAGATCGTGGCCGGCGCCGGGCTGGTCGTCCAGCAGCCCACGCCCGGCGCGGTCGTCACCGTCGCCGACGCGACCGCCTCGACGGCCGTCACCGTGAGCGGAACGGCCGAGCCCGGGGCCACCGTCCGCGTCGACCTCGGTGACGACCTCGTCGCCTCGACCGTCGCCGACGGCACGACCGGCGCCTGGAGCGTCGTCGTCCCCGGCGTCACGGTCGGCGAGCGCACCCTGAGCGCCACCCAGGCGCTCGGCGGCTCCGTCTCGCCCGCCGTCACGCAGCCGCTCTCGGTCGTCGCCGCGGCGCCGGTCGTGATCGAGCAGCCCGCCCTCGGTGCGGTCGTCGTCGTCGCCACGCAGGACGCCACGACCGACCTCGTCGTCTCGGGCGGTGCCGAGCCGGGGGCCGCCGTCACGGTCGACCTCGGTGACGGCCTGACCGCCACGACCACGGCCGACGACGAGACGGGCGGGTGGACCGCGACGGTCCAGGACGTCCCGGTCGGCGACCGCACCATCGCGGTCACCCAGGTCGTGGGCGGTTCGACCTCGGCACCCGTGACGCGCGACGTCTCGATCGTCGCCGCCCCGGCCGCTCCCGTCATCGTGACCCCCGTCCCCGGGGCCAGCGTCTCGTTGCTCGACCCGGCCGGCACCACCGCGGTGCTCGTCACGGGCACGGGTCAGCCCGGAGCCGCCATCGCGGTGGACCTCGGCAACGGCCTCACGGCCGGTGCCGTCGTCGACCCGCAGGGCGACTGGCAGGCGACGGTCGACGGCGTCCCGGTCGGCGAGTACACGATCTCGGTGACGCAGAGCGCAGGAGGCGCGACCTCGGTCCCGGCGACGCAACCGTTCACGGTCGCGGCAGCCGCGGGTCTCGTGGTCGACCGTCCCACCGACGGCACGACGGTCGTCGTGCTCGCCGACGGCGACACCGCCTCGGTGGTCGCGTCCGGTACGGCCCAGCCCGGAGCGACCGTGACGGTCGACCTCGGCGACGGCCTCGTCGGTACGGTGGTGGCCGACCCGGAGACGGGGGCCTGGACCACCACCGTGGCCGGCGTCCCCGTTGGCGACCGCACCGCCTCGGTCACGCAGACCGTCGACGGCGCCGTGTCGGCCCCGATCACCCGCGCCGTGTCGGTCGTCGTGGCCGCGCCGGTCACGATCACCTCTCCGCCCGCGGGTTCCTCCGTGGTCGTCGGCGACGCCGACGACACCACCGACGTCACCGTGACGGGCACGGGTCAGCCCGGCGCCACGGTCGTGGTCCAGGTGGGAGACGATCTGTCCGAGACGACCACGGTGACCCCCGGGGGCACCTGGACCGTCACCGTGGGCGACGTGCCCGTCGGGTCGTACCCGGTCGTCGTGACGCAGACGGTCCCGGCCGGCTCGACGACGCCTGCCACGCAGCAGCTCGACGTCGTGGTCGGCACGCCGGTCACCATCACCGAGCCCGCCGCGGGTGCCACGGTCGTCGTCCTCGACGGGCAGACCACGCCGGTCACGGTGTCGGGCACCGCCCAGCCCGGCGCGACCGTCACGGTCTCGCTCGGTGGTGGTCTCACCCAGACCGTCCCGGCCGACCCGACGACGGGGGCGTGGACCACGACCTTCGACGCCGTGCCGGTGGGGGCCGGGCCGATCTCGGTGGTGCAGCAGTACGGCACCGTGACGACGGTCCCCGTGACCCAGCCCTTCGCGGTGGTGGCGGCGGACCCGATCACGATCACCGACCCGGTGACGGGCACGCGCCTCCTGGTGCTGTCCGGCGACTCGACGGTGGATGTGCCGGTGACCGGTTCGGCGCAGGCCGGCGGGACCGTCTCGGTGACGCTCGACGACGGCACGGCTGTCACGGTCGACGTCGACGACGACGGCACCTGGTCGACCACCTTCACGGGGGTCGGCGTGGGCGAGCACGTGGTGTCCGCGACGCAGACGGTCGCCGGGGTCGAGTCGGCTCCGGTCACGACCACGGTCGTCGTCGAGGCCGCCGCCCCGTTGACCGTCACGGCGCCGACCGACGGGCAGCAGTACCAGGCGGGCGGCTCCGGCACCGCGCCGGTCGTCGTCCGAGGCCAGGGACAGCCGGGCGCGCCCGTCGCCGTCACGGTCGACGGGGGAGACCCCGTCACCACGACGGTCGGCGCCGACGGCTCGTGGCAGGTGCCGGTCGTGCTCGGCACCGGGACGCACACCGTCTCGGTCGTCCAGACCGTCGGCGACGCGACCAGCGTCCCGGTCGAGGTCCAGGTCGTGATCGTGCCCGCCCCGGCCGACCCCGCCGCCGCCCCGACCATCACCTCGCCGGCCGACGGACAGCTCGTGACCGACGCCGACGGTGACGGCTTCGTCGACCTGCCCGTCACCGGTACGGGCGAGCCCGGAGCGACCGTCACCATCACCATCGGCGGGCTCACGCAGACGGCGATCGTGACCGACGGCGGCACGTGGTCGGTCACCGTGCCGGGCGTCCCGGTCGGCACGCGCACCGTGGTCGTCGAGCAGACGGTCGCGGGCGTCGTCACCGGCACCGCGTCGGTGACCGTCACCGTGGCCCCCGCCGCGGAGGTCGCGCCGCTCGTGGTGACCTCGCCCGAGCAGGGGTCGATCCTGCCGTCGGGGACCGCGGGCACGACCGACGTCCTGGTCGGCGGCACGGCCCAGCCGAACGCCTCGGTGGCCGTCAGCCTGGACGGTGGCCTGCCGGTCACGGTCACGGTGGGCGCCGACGGCGGCTGGTCGACCACCCTGGTGGGCGTCGAGCAGGGGCAGCACACCCTGTCCGTGACCCAGACCGTGGGAGGCGCGGTGTCGGCACCCGAGACCGTCCTGTTCACGGTCACCGCTCCGGCGAACACCGATGCCGTGGTCATCACCTCGCCGGCCCCCGGGGCCCTGCTCGCCGACGTCGACGGGAACGGCGTCGAGGATCTCACCGTGACGGGCACCGGAACACCCGGTGCGCTCGTGGTGGTGGACCTGGGCGACGGGCTGACACGGACGGCGACGGTCCTGGGTGACGGCACCTGGTCGGTCGACTTCGCGGACGTCCCCGTGGGCGCCTACGTCATCACGGCGACGCAGACCGCGGACGCGGGCACGACCACGACGAGCCAGGACCTCCTGATCGCCGCGGTCGACCCCGTGCTCATCACGAGCCCCGTGGCGGGTTCCGTCCTGCAGGCCGGGGAGTCCGGCACGACGACCGTCACGGTGGTCGGGACGGCGGAGCCCGGAGCGACCGTCACGGTGCAGCTCGACGGGGGAGCGGCGCAGGTCGTCCTCGCGGACCCGGAGACGGGCTCGTGGACGGTCGTCCTGACCGGCGTCGCGGTCGGTCCGCACGTGGTCGCCGCAACGGAGACGATCGCGGGCGCCACGTCGGCCCCGGCCACCGTCGGGTTCTCGGTCTCGGCGGCCGCCGGAACGCCGGGGACCCCCGGAACGCCCGGAACACCGGGGACGCCGGGAACACCGGGCACGCCGGGAACCCCCGGCTTCCCGGGGCTGCCCGGAGCGGGCGCCGGCAACGGCAACGGCAACGGCACCGGCAACGGCACCGGCATCGGCGCCGGCGGGGGAGCGGTCGTGTCCGGGGACGCCTCGGGCCTGGCGTACACCGGCTCGGACGCACTCGGCTGGTTCTCGCTCGCGGCCTTCGCGCTGCTGATCGGACTCGGCCTCGTGTCGGCGACCCGACTCCGCCGTCGAGCGACGAGGTCGGCCGGGTAGTCCACCCGGTCGGAAGCCGCACCCGAGGGCCCGTCGTCACGACGGGCCCTCTCGTGCGTCCTGGGCGCCCGACGCGGGCACTCCCGGGGCCTGCCGACGACGCCTCCCGCCGTCGACCGTTGTCGGTGGCCCCGACTACTCTTGCTGTGTGGTCACCGCCCTGTATCGCCGTTACCGGCCAGAGAACTTCGCCGAGCTCATCGGGCAGACGCAGGTGACCGATCCGCTTCGCACGGCATTGCGCACCAACCGCGTCAACCACGCCTACCTGTTCAGCGGCCCCCGCGGTTGCGGCAAGACCACGTCGGCCCGCATCCTGGCGCGCTGTCTGAACTGCGCGCAGGGCCCGACCGACACGCCCTGTGGCGTCTGCGCCTCGTGTGTCGAGCTCTCGCGCGACGGTGGCGGCTCGCTCGACGTCATCGAGATCGACGCGGCCAGCCACAACGGCGTCGACGACGCCCGCGACATCCGTGACCGAGCCGTGTTCGCCCCGGCCCGCGACCGATTCAAGATCTTCATCCTCGACGAGGCCCACATGGTCACCCCGCAGGGCTTCAACGCTCTGCTGAAGGTCGTCGAAGAACCGCCAGAGCACGTCAAGTTCATCTTCGCCACCACCGAGCCCGACAAGGTCATCGGCACGATCAGGTCGCGAACGCACCACTACCCGTTCCGTCTCGTTCCCCCGGCGCAGATGCTCGAGTACGTGCACGAGCTCTGCGAGAGCGAGTCGGTCGAGGCAGCCCCCGGCGTCCTCCCGCTGGTCGTCCGCGCCGGAGGCGGTTCGGTGCGCGACACCCTCTCGTTGCTCGACCAGCTCATGGCCGGCAGTGAGAACGGCGCGATCGAGTACGAGCGCGCCGTCGCCCTGCTCGGGTACACCCACGCCTCCCTGCTCGACGACGTCGTCGAGGCGCTCGGCGCCCGCGACGGGGCCGCGGCCTTCGCGGCCGTCGACCGGGTCGTCCAGACCGGGCAAGACCCCCGCCGGTTCGTGGAAGACCTGCTCGAGCGCCTGCGCGACCTCATCGTCGTCGGTGCGACGGTCGACGGCGCTTCCGCGGTGCTGCGAGGCGTCACGGCCGACGAACTCGACCGTCTCGTGCACCAGTCGCACGCCTTCGGCGCCGCCGAGCTGTCGCGGTCGGCCGACGTCGTCAACCGGGCCCTCACCGACATGACCGGGGCCACGTCGCCGCGGCTGCACCTCGAATTGATGATCGCGCGCGTCCTCGTCCCCGAGAGCGACCAGAGCGGGCGGGGCGCCCTGGCCCGGGTCGAGCGCCTCGAACGACGTGTCGGGGTCGAAGGGCCCGGAGGCGGGCCGTCCGCGGCACCCGTGCCGACGACCGACGCTCGGCAGGCCGCGGTCCCGGCCGCGTCGGCTCGGCCCTCGCCTGCCGTCGCGCCACAGGTTCCGACCACCGCGGCTCCCTCCGCGTCGTCTCCCTCGGCGTCTCCGGTCGAGGCCACGGCGTCGACCGAGGCAGCCGGGGGTCCGTCGGCCGTCGAGAGCGCGACCGCGTCCTGGGCGACGGCCGCTCCGTCGACCTCGGCCGAACCGGTCGATGCCGGGGCCGCGACGACGACCGAACCCGCCCCTCCGTCCGCCCCGCACTCGGCCGCCTGGGCACAGGCTCCCGACGCCCCAGAGGGTGCCGGGGTCGGTGCGGCCTCGGTGACGCTCCAGCAGATGCGCGACAGCTGGCCCGAGATCGTCGAGGTCGTCCAGAAGGCGCGGCGCACGGCCTGGATGGTCGTCGTCACGGCCACCGTCGTCGACTTCGCCGACGACGTGCTGACGCTGGCGTTCCCCAGTGCGAACGACGTCGAGAGCTTCAAGCGTCCCCAGGGCGCGGCCGAAGGCGTCAGCGAGTACCTGCGTCGGGCGATCGTCGACGTCCTCGGCGTCAAGGTCAAGTACATCGCCCGGGTCGAGGGGGACGGACCCTCGGGGCCCACCCCCGCCGGTGCACCGCCTGCCGACGCCGACGTTCCTTCCGCCGCCGCCCCGTCGAGTCCGCAACCGTCACCGGCACCGACCGGCGAGGTCCGCACCGCGGTCGCGCCGGCCGAGCCCGCCCAGCCCGTCGAGAACGTCGAGAACGTCGAGCGGACGATTCCCAGGCCGGCCACGGCCTCCTCGCGCCCATCGGCAGAGGTGTCGGCACCCGCGCCTGCCGCGCGGCCCGGCGCCTCGGCTCCCGTCACGGGATGGGACGTCGCTCCCATCCCGCAGACCCCGCCCCCCGAGCCCGACGAGCCCGAGCACATCACCGAAGAGCCGCCGGGCGGGGTGCCGACCGTCGATGCCGCGCCTGCGCCGTCCCAGGTCGACGCGACGTCGGCAGGACGATCCGCCGCAAAGACGTCGTCCTCTCCGGTCCCTGGGTCCTCGTCTCCGGCCGTCGCCACCGGCGCCGGCCCGTCGGTGGCCGAGCGTCGCGTGGCCACCGGGGACCCGCGTCGGGGTATCCCGACGGGGTCGCGCTACGGCGAGGCCGTCGTGCGTGAGATCCTCGGGGCCCAGTTCATCGAAGAAGAGACGATCGCCCCTCGGGTCACGCCTCAGAGAAGCGAGTAGCGCGTGTACGAAGGCATCGTCCAAGAGCTGATCGACGAGTTCGGTCGTCTGCCGGGCATCGGGCCCAAGTCGGCGCAGCGCATCGCGTTCCACATCGTGCAGAACGAATCCTTCGACACGTCCCGGCTCGCCGAGCTGCTCGTCGACGTCAAGACCAAGGTCCGCTTCTGCGAGATCTGCGGCAACGTCAGCGAGCAAGAGACGTGCAACATCTGCCGCGACCCTCGTCGGTCACCCGCGACGATCTGTGTCGTCGAAGAGGCCAAAGACGTCCAAGCCATCGAGCGGACTCGTGAGTTCCGCGGCCTCTACCACGTGCTCGGTGGCGCGATCAGCCCCATCGACGGCATCGGTCCCGACGACCTGCGCATCCGCCAGCTCGTGCAGCGGCTGGCCGACGACACCGTGCAAGAGGTCATCATCGCGACCGACCCCAATCTCGAGGGCGAAGCGACCGCGACCTACCTCTCGCGCATGCTGGCGCCCTTCGGGCTCCGGGTCACGCGGTTGGCTTCGGGCCTGCCTGTGGGCGGCGACCTCGAGTACGCCGACGAGGTCACGCTCGGCCGGGCGTTCGAAGGCCGCCGACTCGTCTCCGAATGACGGCCCGCGCCTCCTGAACCCGCCCTCGGTCAGGGCTGCCGGTCAGAGGCGGGCGCGCCGCGCCCGGACGACGCAGTACGCGCCGTAGGCCATCAGCCCCAGGGCGACCGCGGTCAGCACCACGACTCCGAACGGCAGGTCCGCGAGGGCCTTCAGGGCGCCGTCGAGCCCCGTGGCCTCGCTGGGATCGGCGGTGACGGCCGCGACCGCGAAGAGCACGCCGACGACGCCGAGGGCTATCCCCTTGGCGACGTACCCCGTCACTCCGAGAACGACCGTGCCGCGACCGGCGGTGCCACCTGGCAGCGTCAGGTCCTCGCGGAACTTCTGTTTCACGCCCTTGACGACGAAGTACGCCCCGATGGCGACGATGGCGAGGGCGACGACGACGAGCAACACGACGCCCCCTGGCGCGCCGAGCAACCGGGCGCTGAGCGTCTGGGTCTGCCCCGAGCTGTCCGACGACGAGCCCCGGGCGAAGGTGAAGGCCGTGAAGCCCACGGCGAGATACGCGACGCCCTTGCCGCCTTCTTTCGCGCGGTCGGCCCAGTCGTCCTTGTCGGTCCCCCGGACGAGCGCGGCCTCGAGCAGCTGGAACACGCCGAGCCCCCACAGGCCCACGACGATCAGCCAGAGCAGGAGCACCCCGCCCGGGCGGGAGGCGAACTGTCCCAGGGCCCCGCCCTGGTCGGCCTCTCCGCCGCCGCCGAAGGCCACACCGAGGGCGATCACGCCGATCACGACGTGCAGCAGCCCGTTCATGGCGAAGCCCACGCGGGCGGCGGTCGTCAGCGCGCGGCTGTCCTGGAGGCGGCTGGCGGCTCCGCGGGCCTGGTCGGTGGTGTCGGGCATCGGTCCACCGTAGAGGACGGTCGTGGTCGACGCCCTCGGGCTCGGGCCGCGGCCCTCCGATCCGTGTGCGTCACACGCTCTCGACACCGAATAGAATCGCCGGACGCAGGCGTGAGCCGTTTCCCGGCGCGCCCAGTCCCCTTCTCAGGAGTCACCGTGAGCTTGATCGTGCAGAAATTCGGCGGATCGTCCGTCGCCGATGCCGAGAGCATCAAGCGCGTCGCCAAGCGCATCGTCGAGACCCGCAAAGCGGGCAACGACGTCGTCGTGGCCGTCAGCGCGATGGGCGACACCACCGACGAGCTGCTCGACCTGGCGAACGAGGTCAGCCCGTTGCCCGGCGGTCGCGAGCTCGACATGCTGCTCACCGCGGGCGAGCGCATCAGCATGGCCCTGCTCGCGATGGCCATCCGCAGCCTGGGCGTCGAGGCCCGCTCGTACACCGGCAGCCAGGCCGGCATGATCACCGACGCCCAACACGGCAAGGCCCGCATCGTCGACGTCACGCCCGGTCGGGTGCGCGACGCCCTCGATGCCGGGTACGTGGCGATCGTCGCCGGATTCCAGGGTTTCAACCGGTCCACCGGTGACATCACGACACTCGGTCGCGGCGGCTCCGACACGACCGCGGTGGCTCTCGCCGCGGCGCTCGAGGCCGACGTCTGCGAGATCTACACCGACGTGGACGGCGTCTTCACGGCCGACCCCCGTGTCGTGCCGAAGGCCCGCAAGCTCGACCGCGTCACGAGCGAAGAGATGCTCGAACTCGCCGCCGCCGGGTCGAAGGTGCTCTACATCCGTGCCGTCGAGTACGCCCGGCGCCACGGCGTCACCCTGCACGTCCGTTCGTCGTTCAACAACAACGAGGGCACGCTCGTCGTCAACCCGAAAGAGGGAGAGAACGTGGAAGAACCCATCATCAGCGGGGTCGCGGGTGACCTCAGCGAGGGCAAGATCACGGTCGTCGGCGTCCCCGACGTGCCGGGCAAGGCCGCCCAGATCTTCCGCACGGTCGCGAAGACCGGCGCCAACATCGACATGATCGTGCAGAACGTCTCGGCGGCGTCCACCAGTCGCACCGACATCTCGTTCACCCTGCCGAAGTCCGAGGGCGCCGTCGTGCTGCAGGCCCTCGAGTCCGACCGTGCCGAGATCGGCTTCGAGTCGTTGCAGTACGACGACCAGATCGGCAAGCTCGCGCTCGTCGGCGCCGGCATGCGCACCAACGCGGGCGTCTCGGCGCGGCTGTTCACGGCCCTCTTCGAGGCCGGCATCAACATCGAGATGATCTCGACCAGCGAGATCCGCATCTCGGTCGTCACCCGGGCCGACACCCTGAACGACGCGTTGCGCGTCGTCCACACGGCGTTCGGTCTGGACGCCGAGGTCGACGCCGTCGTCCACGGCGGCACCGGCCGCTGACGCGCCCCGTCCCTCGACCACCGGAGGCGCGCGCGGCTCTCGCACCGCGCCTCCGGGCCCTGCTCCCTCAGCACGAGACCCCGCACCACCGAACCCCCAGGAGGCACCCATGGCCGAAGGACTGCGCGTCGGCGTGATCGGCGCGACCGGACAGGTCGGCAAGGTCATGCGCACGCTGCTCGACGAGCGCGACTTCCCGGTCGCCGAGATCCGTTTCTTCGCCACCGCCCGGTCGGCGGGCACGACCCTGCCCTTCCGCGGGGTCGACATCGTCGTCGAGGACGTCGAGACGGCCGACCCCGCCGGTCTCGACATCGCCCTTTTCTCGGCCGGTGCCACGGGATCACGAGCCCATGCGCCGCGTTTCGCCGCGGCCGGCGCGCTCGTCATCGACAACTCGAGCGCCTGGCGCATGGACCCCGAGGTGCCGCTGGTGGTCAGCGAGGTCAATCCCCACGCCATCCGCGAGGCGGTCAAGGGCATCGTCGCCAACCCCAACTGCACCACCATGGCGGCCATGCCCGTCTTGAAGGTCCTCGACACCGAGGCCACCCTGCAGCGGTTGATCGTCAGCACCTACCAGGCCGTCTCGGGCAGTGGCCTCGCCGGGGCCGACGAGCTGCTGCAGCAGACCCGAGCCGCGATCGAGGGCGACACCATCGGTCTCGTCCACGACGGGCGAGCCGTCGACCTGCCCGAGCCCGTCACGTACCTCCGCCCCATCGCCTTCGACGTCATCCCGCTCGCGGGCAGCATCGTCGACGACGGCACGCGCGAGACCGACGAAGAGAAGAAGCTCCGCAACGAGAGCCGTAAGATCCTCGAGCGTCCCGACCTGCTGGTCAGCGGAACCTGCGTGCGTGTCCCGGTGTTCACCGGGCACTCGCTCTCGATCAACGCCGAGTTCGCCTCGGACATCACGGTCGAACGCGCCGAAGAACTGCTGCGCGACGCCCCCGGGGTGGTCCTGACCGACGTCCCGACCCCGCTCCAGGCGGCGGGAGCCGACCCCAGCTTCGTCGGCCGCGTCCGTCACGACGAGGGCGTCCCCGGCCACCGCGGGCTCGCGTTCTTCATCAGCAACGACAACCTCCGCAAGGGCGCGGCACTCAACGCGGTCCAGATCGCCGAGCTCGTCGCTGCCGAGCGCGCCCTGGCCTGATCGCTCGGTGCCGGCCTCGAGGCACCGCGGACGCACGAGGCCCCGGTCTCTCGACATCGAGACACCGGGGCCTCGTCCTCCGGTGACCACCCGGGATCGCCGAGGGGGCCGGGCCTAGACTGACCCTCGTGACCGATGCGAAGAAGCCCGTCGACGTAGCCCTCATCGGGGCCGGCATCATGAGTGCCACCCTCGGTGCCATGATCAAGCAGCTCGAGCCGAGTTGGACGATCCAGATCTACGAGGCGCTGGGTGACGTCGCCCTCGAGTCCAGCAATCCCTGGAACAACGCGGGTACCGGGCACTCCGCCCTCTGCGAGCTCAACTACACGCCCGAGCGGTCCGACGGCACCATCGACACGTCGAGCGCCGTCAAGGTCAACGAGCAGTTCCAGGTGTCCCGTCAGTTCTGGTCGTTCCTCGTCGCCGAGGGGGCCCTGCCGCAGCCCGACGCCTTCATCAACTCGACTCCGCACATGAGCTTCGTCTGGGGCGAGAAGAACGTCGAGTACCTGCGCAAGCGCCACGAGGCACTGCGCGAGCACCCGTTGTTCCAGGGCCTCGAGTTCAGCACCGACGCCTCCGTCATCCGGTCGTGGGCCCCCGTGTTGATCCCCGGGCGGGCGAAGGGCCAGCCCATCGCCGCGACGCGCATCGCCGCCGGGACGGACGTCGACTTCGGCGCCCTCACGCGCCTCCTGTTCTCGTACCTCCAGGGCGAGGGGGCGACGCTCGAGCTCGACCACCGCGTCACGAACCTCACCAAGCGCGCCGACGGCACGTGGCGCGTGGCGCTCCGCAAGCAGATCGGCGGAACCCCGACGACCGTCGACGCGCGCTTCGTGTTCGTCGGAGCCGGCGGGGGAGCCCTGCACCTGCTGCAGAAGTCGGGCATCGACGAGATCAAGGGCTTCGGGGGATTCCCGGTCAGTGGCGAGTTCCTGCGCTGCGACGACCCGGCGGTCGTGGGCAAGCACCAGGCCAAGGTCTACGGCAAGGCCGCCGTCGGGTCACCACCGATGTCGGTGCCGCACCTCGACACGCGCGTGGTCGACGGCAAGGCCAGCCTCATGTTCGGCCCGTATGCGGGCTTCAGCCCCAAGTTCCTCAAGCACGGTTCGATGTTCGACTTGTTCGCCTCGATCCGACCGCACAACCTCTACCCCATGATCCGGGCCGGGCTCGCGAACCTCTCGCTGGTCAAGTACCTCGTGGGTCAGCTGGCGGCGAGCAAGCAGACCAAGTTCGAGGCGCTGCGCGAGTTCATGCCCGACGCCGACCCCAAGGACTGGTACCGCATCACGGCAGGTCAACGGGTGCAGGTCATCAAGAAGGACCGCAAGAAGGGCGGGGTGCTGCAGTTCGGCACCGAGGTCATCACGGCGCGTGACGGCACCATCGCGGGCCTGCTCGGGGCGTCCCCGGGGGCCTCGACGGCCGTCCCGATCATGCTCAGCGTGCTCGAGCGGTGCTTCCCCGACCGCATCGTGTCGTGGAAACCCCGACTGAACGCGATGATCCCGACCTACGGCGACGACCTGTCGTCCGACGAGCAGCGAGCAGCATCGACGATCGGGGCGACCGCCGAGGCGTTGCACATCCACGCCTGAGCCCGGCCGGGCTCGGCGTCCTCGGACGCCGAGGCCCCGGGTTGACCTCGCTTCGAACGTGTGTTCGAATGGGGCCATGCGATGGTCCGAGCAAGCGATCGACACCGAGAACGCCTCGGCGCTGCCCGGCCTGGCCCGGTTGAACAACCTCATCACCTCCGTCACGACACCAGAATTCGCGGGGGTCACGTTCCACGAGGTCGTGGCGAAGAGTGCGCTCAACCGCGTCCCGGGCGGTGACTCGGCCTTGCCCTTCGGCTGGACGATCAATCCCTATCGCGGGTGCAGCCACGCCTGCGTGTACTGCTTCGCCCGTCCCACGCACGAATACCTCGACCTCGACGGCGGCGACGACTTCGACCGCCAGATCGTGGTCAAGGTGAACGTGGCCGAGGTCCTGGCGCGCGAGCTGCACCGCCCGACGTGGCAGCACCACCCGGTCGCCCTCGGCACCAACACCGATCCCTACCAACGGGCCGAGGGGCGGTACCGGCTCATGCCCGGCATCATCGCCGCGCTCGCCGACTCGGGCACGCCCTTCAGCATCCTGACCAAGGGCACGCTGCTGCGGCGTGACCTGCCCCTGCTCGCCGAGGCGGCGCAGCACGTACCCGTCGACCTGGCCGTGTCGATCGCCGTCTACGACGACGAGCTGCAGCAGTCGGTCGAGCCGGGCACCCCGACGACGTCGGCTCGACTGGCCACCGTCTCGGCGGCCCGCGAACTGGGATTGTCCTGCTCGGTCTTCATGATGCCCGTGTTGCCCTACCTCACCGACGGTCTCGACCACCTGCACGCGGCATTGGCGGCCGTCCGCGACTCGGGTGCTTCGAGCGTCATGTACAGCGCGCTGCACCTCAAGCCCGGGGTCAAAGAGTGGTGGTTCGCCTGGCTCGAACGAGAGCACCCCGAGCTCGTGTCGAAGTACCGTTCCCTCTACGCGCAGGGCACCTACGCGCCGACTGGCTACCGCTCCTGGCTGGCCGGGCGCCTCCGGCCCCTGTTGCGCGAGTACGGGCTCGAGAAGGGGCAGGCCGATCCGGCGACGGGGTCCATGCGCTCGGCGGCACTCGACGACAGCACGCGATCACTCCGTCTGATGGGGTTGAACGGCACCGGCACCGGCGTCACCCCGGGCAGTCCCGACCTGACGATCGACACCGGTCGCACCCCCGCACCGCGGGCCATGATCGCCCACGAGTTGCCCGGCGGGTTCCGCTCTCAGCCGAGACTGTTCTGAGCGACCGAGCTCACGGGGCACCGGTGGTTCGTGCGCCGGCCGGCTGGAACGGGGCACAAACCAGGCCTCTCGCCCGCCCGGCGTGGCTCTTGTCCCCACATGTCGGGGTACAGCCCGGGTCCACCTTCTGCCATGCTCTCTCCAGATCGCGAACGAGCCGAGGAGGCCCCATGCTGCTCGGCCTGCCCGCCCACCTGGCGCCCGTGGCCGTCGGCGACTCGGTGTCGAGGGCGTGTCACGCGATCGCGGCCACGGTCCTCGCGGCGGCCGCCGCCCTGCTGCTCGCCAAGCAGGCCGCCACACCCGACCTGTTGCTCTGGCCCGCCCTCGTCTCGCTGGTTCCGCTGGTGGTGCTGCTCCTCGTGGTCGAGCGCGCGCGCACCACGACGGCTCACCTCGCGTACCTGATCGTCGGGACCGCCGCCCTGTACTGGTACGCCGTCACGCTCTTCTCGCAAGTCGCCGCGGTGCAGGCATCGGACGCCTTCTCGCTCTCGCTGCCGAAGATCGCCCTCATCATGGTCGGCAGCACGGCCGTCGGACCCCGCCGGGGACTCCTCTGGTCGGCGGCGGGCTACGCGGCCGGCGAGCTCGCGACCCAGCTGGCGACCTGGCACACGGGAGCCTCCCTCCGGCTCGACGTCACCGCCCTGCTCGCGTTCGTGCTCGTGGCCGTGGTCACCGGCCACGCCGAGACGTCGCGAGGGCGCGCACGCAGAGCCCAACCGCGATTGCACCGTGCGGCGCTTGAGCAG
Source organism: Frigoribacterium sp. VKM Ac-2836 (assembly GCF_013248995.1). Lineage (GTDB taxonomy): Bacteria > Actinomycetota > Actinomycetes > Actinomycetales > Microbacteriaceae > Frigoribacterium. The sequence continues at coordinate 378,718 of NZ_JABRPK010000001.1, forward strand.
CAGGTCCAGGGCATCCGTGTCGACATCGAGCAGCAGGCCGCGGCCCTCGTCCACGACACGATCCTCGGGCACCTCGCGGCCGTCGCGACCGCACCTCCCGGCGCTCTGCCGCCCGAGACCAGCCGGGCGATCGTCGCCGACCTCGAGATGCTCATGGGGCGAGACTGGCTCTCGGCCGGTACCGCGCCTCCCGGGGTCGCCGAGGCGGCTGCCGACGCCTGGGAGCACAGCCGGGTGCACGCCGCCGTCGAGCGGTCACGGTCGGGCGGTCTCGAGGTGTCGGTGACGGGGGACGTCTCGGCCGTCGGCCGGCTCGCCCCCGTCACGGCGGACGCACTCGGTCTCGCCGTCTCGCAGTGCCTCGTCAATGTGAGCCGCCACAGCGGGGTCGCCAAGGCCGAGCTCGTCGTCTTCGGTGACGGCACCGACCTCACCGTGATGGTGATCGACGACGGTGTCGGCTTCGACACGGCATCGGTGGCCCCTGATCGGCTCGGGCTCACGAACTCGGTCGAGGGCCGGCTGGCCCGGGTCGACGGTCACGTGCAGATCTGGTCGTCCCCCGGCAGCGGCACGTCGATCGTCCTCAGGGTCCCGTTCGCCGTGGCGACGTCGACCGTCGTTGCCACCGACGACGGGGTGCGGTCATGACCGCCGGCGTCCCTCCCCGGTCGGCCGCGCGCGCCTCCGGACGGACGCCCCAAGAGGTCGATCCCCTCGGCGCCCTGGCGGCCCGGCCGGTCACTCTCGGGGCAGCCCTCGCCGCGGTGCTCGTCGCCGTCGTGTATACGCTGCTGCGGGCTCCCGACGTCTCGTCGCCGGGGGCGGCGGTCGCGGCGCTCGTCGTCGTGGCCGTGGGTGGTGCCGTGCTCGTCGTCTCGGCCGTGCCCCTCAGGGCGCCGTTCGGGCCCGGGGCGCTCTGGTGCGTCGCCGCGGCCTGCGCGGCGGCAGGCGTCCTGTCCGCCCTGGCCACCGCTGGCAGCAATCCCTTCGTCCGGGACGACTGGGCGGGCATCGCCGCGGGTGTCCTCCTGCTCGGGGTGGCCCCGTACCGCTCCGCGCACGAGATCCTCGCGGCCGGAGGGGCCGTGGCGGCCGTCCTCGCGGTCGTGGTCCTCGTCGAGGCTCCCGGGTTCGTCACGGCGGTGCCCGTCGCGTCGTACGTCGTCGTCGCCCTCACGCCCTTGTTCGCCCTCACGGCCGCTTCCGCCGTCTTCTCGGCCGTCTTCGTCGCCCACGTCGAGGGATGGGTCTCCCGGGCCACGGAGTTCCGGAGGGCCGGCACCGACGAATTGCGGGTGACCCTGGCCCGGTCGGTCCAGCAGGACCGCGTCACGGTGCTGAACCGCGAGGTGGTGCCGTTCTTCGCGCGGCTGGTCGAGTCCGGCCGGATCGACGAGGACGACGCCGACGAGGCGCGGCGCGTGGCCGACTCGCTGCGCGCCTCCCTGGTGGCCGAGGCCGACGCGACCTGGCTGGCACGGCGTCTCGGGGGCCCCGGTCGTCGGGTCCCGGCCGAGGTCGTCGACCCCGATCGCCTCGCCGACCGTCTGGGGCCCGAGCACCGCACCGCGCTCTGGGCGCTCTTCGCCACGCTCGACGACGGTGACGTCGTCGACGCCCACTCGCTCCGGGTCGTGCTCGAGGCCGAGGAGGCGCGGGTCGGCATCACCGTCGAACTCGCGTGTGGGTCCTCGGTCGCCGCCGCTCGACGGTCCCTGGCCCCCTGTCTGACCGTGCTGCGACTCGTCTCGGGCGACCTGCGGGTCGACCGGGCCGCGTCTCTCCTGACACTAAGGTTTTCTTATGACCAGCACTGAGCCGAGCGGCCGCTCGTCCCACCGTCCGGGCTTCGGGAGGCCCGTCGCAGCACCCTCGTGGGCCACCGTCGGCCCGGGCTCCGAAGCGCCGCCCGCTCGTCGCGTCCGGCTCGCGATCCTCGACGACCACGAGGTGCTGCTCGACAGTCTCAGCAGCTGGATCAACGTCAACGCCTACGACTTCGATCTGGTCCTCACGGCACACACCTGGCTCCAGCTGGTGCACAGCGACAACTTCCCGACCGACCTCGTGTTCCTCGACTTCCAGTTGAAGGAGCCCGTCTCGATCGAGGCCCGGGTCCGGACGTGCCGCGCGGCCGGGGCCAAGGTCGTCGTGCTGTCCAGCCTCGACACCCGTGAGTCCCGCGAGCGGGCCCTCGAGGCGGGGGCATCGGCGTTCCTGTCGAAGACCTTGCCGATGCGCGAGGTGATGGACGCCGCCCGACAGGTCATGGGTGTCGCCCGCGACAACTCGCCCCAGCGCGACTGGCGTCCGCTCCCCGCCGGCGCGGCGAATCAGACCCGCCCGAAGCTCAGCGCAGGCGAGGCCGAGGCGTTCCGGTTGTACGTCTCGGGCTTCAGCACGAACGAGGTCGCGGCGCAGATGAACGTCCAGTACGAGACGGCCAAGACCTTCCTGCGTCGAGTCCGCGAGAAGTACGCCAAGGCCAACCGGCCGGCCAGCAAGAAGTCCGAACTCATCAGGCGGGCTGCCGAAGACGGTTACCTCCAGTAGTGGCGAAGCTCTACTTCCGCTACGGCGCGATGAACAGCGGCAAGAGCACGGCTCTGCTGCAGGCGGCGTTCAACTACGAAGAACGCGGCCAACGAGTGCTGCTGGCCAAACCGGGGGTCGACACCAAGGGCGAGGACGCAATCGTCTCTCGGTTGGGCGTCACCCGGGCGGCGGACGTCACCTTCGCCCCCGACGACGAGGTCCGGCGGGTGTTCCTGGCGCGGCGTGACGCCGTCCGGGGCCAGACGGGCTCGAGCCTCGCCTGCCTGCTCGTCGACGAGGCGCAGTTCTTGTCCCCTCGTCAGATCGACGATCTCTTGCGCATCGCGATCCTCGACGACGTCCCCGTGCTCGCCTACGGCATCCGGACGGACTTCCGCACGGTGGCCTTCCCGGGCAGCCGGCGGCTGCTCGAGGTCGCTCATTCGCTCGAAGAGCTCAAGACGATCTGCCGGTGCGGTCGCAAGGCGGTCTTCACCGCTCGGACGGTGGGGGACCGGTTCGTCTTCGACGGCGACCAGGTCGCCATCGACGGACAGCAGGTGACGTACGAATCCTTGTGCGGGGCCTGCTACCTCGCCGAATCCGGCGGTCGTCTCGCCTGACCACGGGCGAACCATCAGGCACAGAGACCACATGGCCCCACCCGAAGGTGGAGCCAATGTGCGTGTCGCCCGAAGGACGAACCAGTGAACACAAGAAAATTGGCCCCACCCAAAGGTGGAGCCAATCTCTGTGTCGCCCGAAGGGCGAACCAGTGAACACAAGAAAATTGGCCCCACCCAAAGGTGGAGCCAATTTCCGTGTCGCCCGAAGGGCGAACCCTTGAACACAAGAAAATTGGCCCCACCCAAAGGTGGAGCCAATTGCGTGTCGCCCGAAGGGCGAACCAGTGAACACAAGAAAATTGGCCCCACCCAAAGGTGGAGCCAATTTTTGGTCGGGGTAGCGGGATTCGAACCCACGACCTCCTCGTCCCGAACGAGGCGCGCTACCAAGCTGCGCCACACCCCGATGTCTTCGCGTTCTCACGTGAAGCAACCTGACAAGAATAGCCCATGTTCGGGCCTGCTCGTGTCACCCCGCGAAAGCTCAGGCCGTCAGGGTCACGATCACGGCTTCGGGTCGGCAGGAGAACCGCACGGGGGCGTAGATCGAGGTGCCGAGGCCGGCTGAGATCTCGAGGTGTGCGGTCTTGCGGGCGTGGCTCCAGGTGGTCAGCCCGCTGACCTTGCTGCGCGGCAGGTCGCAATTGGTCACGAGGGCGCCGTAGCCAGGTACCTGGACCTGTCCGCCGTGCGTGTGACCGCCGAAGATGACGTCGGCCCCGTTGTTGACGAACGAGTTGAGGACGCGTTGGTACGGCGCGTGGGTGACGCCGATGCTGATGGGGTCGGGCCCGCCACGATCGTCCTGCCAACCGACGTTCTCGCGCAGGTCGTCGAGGGCGCCGGGGATGCGATCGAGCCGGTCCCAGCCGCGGTGGGCGTCATTGACGCCGAAGAGCTCGAGTCGCGAGCCCCGCAGTTCGAGCGCGCGTGCCCTGTTGTTCAGGTCGAGCCAGCCGAGCTGGTCGGTGAAGAACGACTGCATCCGATCGATGTCGAGGTCGACCGGCGTGCGGTGGGCCTTGCTCGGCCCGCCGAAATAGGCCAAGGGGTTCTTGGGGGAGGGGCCGTAGTAGTCGTTCGAGCCGTTGACGAAGACTCCGGGGACGCCACGGAAGGGCTCGAGCGCGTACTCGAGGGCGGTGTGGGCGTCCTCGTGTCCGACGTTGTCCCCGGTGTTGACGATGAGGTCGGGTTCGAGCACGGCGAGGCCACGCACCCACTCCTGCTTCTCGGACTGCCAGGGTGCGAGGTGGAGGTCGGACAGGTGCAGGATCGTCAGCGTCCGCGAACCGGGTTCGAGCACGGGCAGGACCTCGTGACGCACCGTGAACCGGTTGCGCTCGACGAACACGCCCCACGCCAGCGCCCCGAGGCCGACGGCCGCGCCCGCTGCTGCGGTCACGGCCGTCGTCTGGAGGGCGCTCGGCCCACCGGTGCTCCGTGGGCTCACGCGCAGTTGCCCGGGTCGTTGCCGTCCTTGTCGCCGTAGACCGTCAGCCCGATGGCCGAGTCCTTCGCGACGGACGAGGCGGCGGGAGGGTTCGTCGAGGCGACCTGGCAGGCGTTCTTCCCGTCTCCGGGGGTGAATCCGGCGATGGACACCTTGGACGTGTCGAAGCCGGCTCCACCGATGGACTTGACCGCGTCGCCCACCTTTTGCCTCGTGACGTCGGGAACCGCCGCTGCCCCGCTTCCGTCACTCGTGAAGACCTTGACGGTCGTGCCCTTCGACACGACGGTGCTGACGGCGGGATCCGAACCGATGACCTGACCGGCGGGCAGGGCCGAGGGCTGGGTGCCGCCGTCCTGGTAGGCCAGGGACACGCCCCTCAGGAGCGCCTGGGCCGCCGAGGGAGTCGTGCCGGCCATGTCCGGGACGGCCACACCCGAGCCGCGCAGCACGGCGCCGGAGGCTTCACCGAACTCGCCCCCCGGGTACACGGTGTTGTTCACGCTCTGCACGGCCTTGAAGTACTGCACACGGGCCGTCGCGTAGCTCGTCACCCCTGCGAGGTTCGGCGAGTTGTACGACCGGAGGCTCTTCTTGGGGCCGTCCGCGACGCCCTGCCAGACGGCGGTGGCGATCTTCGTCGTCGCGCCGATGATCCAGATCTGGTCCTTGAGGTCGGTGGTGCCGGTCTTGCCGATCTCGGGGTAGCCGTCGGCCGGGAGGCCGCCGACGCCGGTGCCGTTCCGCCAGAGACCCTGCATCGCCACCGCGGCGGCCGCGGCCACCTGCGGGTCCACGACCTGGCTGCACGACTGCGGCTGTCCGCCGAGGTCCACGCCCTTGTCGTCCTTGATGTTGTCCACGACGATGGGCGAGCAATAGACGCCGCCCGCAGCGATCCCGGCGTAGGCGGTCGCCATGGTCAGCGGAGCGATCTCGTCGGCTGTACCGAGGATGGACGACGCGAAGTCGTTCAGCTCGCCTCCGTCGGCACGGTGCACCCCGAGCTTCTTGGCGACGCCGTTGATGTCGGCGATGTCGAGCTTCTCGGCCATGGCGGCGAAGGCCGTGTTCATGGACTTGGCCGTGGCGTCCGCGACGCGCATCTGACCCGGCTGCTCACCCGCGTCGTTCTTGGGGGTGTACTTGTTGCCCCGCCTGCCGTCGATGGTCATGTTGAACGTGCGCGGCTTGGCGTTGACGCTCTCGTAGATGCCGTGCCCGTGCTCGAGCCAGTCGATCAGCGTGAAGGGCTTGTAGGTCGAACCGGGCTGGAATCCTATCGATCCGCCGTAGTCCCTGTCGGTGCTGTAGTTGACCGAGGTGAGGGTGCGGTCCGGACTCGAGGTCTCGGAGAACGTGGTGTTCTGCGCCATCACCACGACGCGTCCGGTCCCGGCCTCGACGGAGTCCACGACGCTGCCGAGCTGGAAGTTGCTCTCGGTGGCCGGTGCGTACTTGTCCACCTGGGCCTTGGCGTTCTCGTTGAGGTCGAGGTTCAGCGTCGTATAGACGTCGTAGCCACCGGTGTTCCAGTTGGCCTGGCGTTCTTCCGGGCTGGAGCCGAGCACGGCGAGGTCCTTGATGCTCTTCTTCACGTAGTCGCAGAAGTAGGCGGCCGAGGGCACGGTCACGGCGCCGCAGCCCTGCGACGGGGCCGTGAGGACGACGTAGCTCTCGACGGGTGTGGCGAGCGAGGCGTCGGCGGTGGCCTGGTCGATGTCTTTCTCGGCGAGCATCGACTTGATGATGACGTCGCGCCGGGCCTTGTTGGCCGGGTACTTCTCGGGCGTCGACATGTTGCGCGAGTCGGGGTACTGCACGATCGCGATGAGACTCGCGGCCTCGGGGACGGTGAGTTCGGCCGCGCTCTTGTTGTAGTAGTGCTGCGCCGCGGCCTGCACTCCGTAGGTCTGATCGCCGAAGTAGGCGATGTTGAGGTAGGCCAGCAGGATGTCGTCCTTGCTGTACTTCTTCTCGAGCCCGATCGCGAACTTCATCTCTTCCAGCTTGCGGTCGAGGGTCGTGGTCGTCGCCTCTTTGTAGGCGGCGTCCCGCTCGTCCTGCGTCGGCAGCTGCTGCGACTGCGCGATGCGGATGTTGCGGACCAGCTGCATGGTCAACGTCGAGCCACCACCGCTGGCACCGAGCTCACCGGCACCGGCCGAGCCGACGGCGGCACGGACGAGAGAGGTGACGTCGACGCCTCCGTGCTCGTAGAACCGACGGTCCTCGCCGGCGACGACGGCGGTCTTGAGGTTCGGGCTGACCTCGTCCCACGAGAGCTCGACGCGGTTCTCGCTGTAGAGGGTGGCGAAGGGCACCTGCTGCCCGCCCTGGGTCGCGTACAGCGTGTTGCGCTGCTGAAGCTTGCCGATCTCGATGTACTCGGGGATCGACTCGAAGACCCCGATCGAACTCGAGGCCGTCATGCCGGCGACCGCGATGGCCGGCGTCACGCCGATGGTCACCAGGAGGCCGGCCAGAACGCTGAAGCCGACGAATCCGAAGAGTGCCCCGATGGCGGACGTGGGCTTCGATTTTTGGGCAGACATAGGATCAGGGTAAGCGACATCGCCGATTTTCAAGCTGAACGGAAGCCGAAATGGTCCTTTGGGAGTACACGACGACGCCCCTGCTGGTGCACAACAGCACGGCGATCCTCAACAACTGGGGCTCCGACGGGTGGGAGCTCGTCCAGGTGACCCAGGGCCCCGAGGGCGGTCCCGTCGCGTGGCTCAAGCGCCCCCGGCAGGACGCCTGATGGCGACGGTCGACGAACGCCTGACCGAGCTCGGTCTCGTCCTCCCGCCCGTGGCGGCGCCCGCGGGCTCGTACGTCCCGGCCCTCCGCACGGGGTCCCTCGTCTACACGGCGGGTCAGCTGCCGTTCGTCGACGGTCGGCTGCCGGCCACGGGCAAGGTGGGCGAGGGGCACGGCCTGGTCGCGCCCGCCGACGCCCAGGCGCTGGCGGCGACCTGTGTGCTGAACGCCCTGGCCGCCGCGGCGACGGTGCTCGGCTCGCTCGACGACATCGTCCGCGTCGTCAAGCTGACCGGATTCGTCGCCTCCGATCCCGACTTCTCCGGCCAGCCCGGGGTCATCAACGGCGCCTCCGACCTCCTCGGGCAGATCTTCGGCGAGGCCGGGCGTCACGCCCGCAGCGCCGTGGGGGTGGCGGTGCTGCCGCTCGACTCGCCCGTCGAGGTCGAGCTCGTCCTCGAGGTCCGCTGACGCGCCTCCTCGTCCGGTCGTGCCGACGGCCCCTCCTCGAGAAGAGGAGGGGCCGTCGGCACGACCGGGGTCAGCGCATCTCGGCGGTGATCACCGACATGACCGAGGTGTCGGCCAGTGTGGTCGTGTCACCGACCTCGCGTCCTTCCGCCACGTCCCGCAGCAGACGGCGCATGATCTTGCCCGAGCGCGTCTTCGGCAGTTCGTCGACGAGCACGACGGTGCGAGGACGCGCGATCGCGCCGATCTGGTGGGCGACGTGCGCGCGCAACGCGGCCACCGCCTCCTCGGGGCTCTGCGTCGTCTTCGCCTTGTTCCGCAGGATGACGAACGCGACGACCGCCTGACCGGTGGTCTCGTCGGCCGCGCCGACGACGGCGGACTCGGCGACGATCGGGTGCGACACGAGGGCCGATTCGATCTCGGCGGTCGACAGGCGGTGACCCGAGACGTTCATCACGTCGTCGACACGACCGAGCAGCCAGATGTCGCCGTCCTCGTCACGGCGGGCGCCGTCTCCGGCGAAGTAGCGGTCGCCGAACCGGCTCCAGTACGTCTCGACGTAGCGCTCGGGGTCGCCCCAGATGCCGCGCAGCATGGACGGCCACGGCTCGGACACGACCAGCAGGCCGCTCTCGCCCTTGCCCACGGGTGTGCCGTGGTCGTCGACCACGTCGACCGAGATGCCCGGCAAGGGGGTCTGGGCCGACCCGGGTTTCGTGGTCGTGACGCCTGGCAGTGGTGAGATCATCTGCGCGCCCGTCTCGGTCTGCCACCAGGTGTCGACGATGGGTGTGCGCCCGGCGCCGATCACCTCGCGGAACCACAGCCAGGCCTCCGGGTTGATCGGCTCACCGACCGACCCCAGGAGGCGCAACGACGTCAGGTCGCGCGCCCCCGGGATCTCCCTGCCGGATTTCATGAAGCCCCGGATGGCCGTCGGTGCCGTGTAGAAGATCGTCACGCCGTACTTCTCGACGAGGTCCCACCAGCGTCCCGGCTCGGGGAAGTCGGGGGTGCCCTCGTAGAGCACCTGCGTCGCGCCGTTGGCCAGCGGGCCGTAGACGACGTAGCTGTGCCCGGTGATCCACCCGACGTCCGCCGTGCACCAGTAGACGTCGGTCTCGGGGCGGAGGTCGAAGACGACGGAGTGGGTGTAGGCGACCTGGGTGAGGTAGCCGCCCGAGGTGTGCAGGATGCCCTTGGGTTTCCCGGTCGTGCCGCTCGTGTAGAGGATGAAGAGCGGGTGCTCGGCCTCGAAGGGCTCGGCGACGTGCTCGCCGTCGACCGTCTCGATCGCGTCGTGCCACCAGACGTCGCGGCCGTCGGTCCAGTCGACGTCGTTGCCGCCGCGCCGGACGACGAGGACGTGTTCGACCGTCGAATCGCCACCCACCGCCAGGGCCTCGTCGACGGCCGCCTTGAGCGGCGAGACCGCTCCCTTGCGCCAGCCGCCGTCGGCCGTCACGACCAGGCGGGCACCGGCGTCGTCGATGCGGGCACGCAGGCTCTCGGCGCTGAAGCCGCCGAACACGACCGAATGGACGGCTCCGATCCGTGCCACGGCCAGCATGGTCACGACGGCCTCGGGGATCTGCGGGAGGTAGACGACGACGCGGTCGCCGGCCCGCACGCCGAGGGAGAGCAACAGGTTCGCCGCCCGCTTGACCTCGTGGGTCAGCTCGGCGTAGGTCAGCGAGCGGGCGTCGCCGGGCTCGCCTTCCCAGTGCAGCGCGACGCGGTCGCCGTGCCCGGCCTCCACGTGACGATCCAGGCAGTTGTAGGCGACGTTGAGCGTGCCGTCGGCGAACCAACGGGCGAAGGGCGCGTCCGACCAGTCGAGCGTCTCGGTCGGAGTCCGGGCCCAGGTGACCCGCTCTCGGGCCTGGTCGGCCCAGAAGGCGAGGCGGTCGGCCGCTGCCCGTCCGGCGAGGTCGGGGCCGGCCGAGGATGTCCGGGCGAAATCGGCGGGCGGGGGGAAGGTGCGTCCTTCGATGGGCTGGTCGTCGGTGCCGTCGAGCATCGGAGTCCTCTCGCGTCGTTGCGTGAACCGCGGCACGGAGCCGCGCCGACGACCTTACTCCGGACGTCGCGCCGGGCAGAGGTGGGCGACACGCTGAGCAGGTCCCTGCGACGTGGTGTTCCCAGGCCGTTCTGGGGTACAGTGAACGAGTCGGATTCAATTCCGACGTGCGTCGCGCTGATTCCCCCCAATCGCCCGACGCACGTGGCGGCACCGGTTCCCCCCAACCGGTGCCGCCCCTCTCTTTTAACCCGCTGGTCGCCCGGGTGGATGGTCGCCTCGTCCCCAGGGGTGGCGAGGCTCGATCTCTCCACAAGGCACTCGACCGATCGGTCTGTTCCGGTCGGTCGCCTCCTACGGTCGGGGCCATGTCCCACGAGTTGCCAAGCGGTGTCGGCGGTCACCCGTCCCTCACCCTCGATCACCCTCCCACCCGCTTCGCCCCGCGTCCCGTGGTGGCCTCCACGACAGGGTGGGGTACAGAGAATCAATTCGGGGTACAAGGGCGGTTCACTCGTCAGGAGCGATCCGCGTTCGGACCCCTGGGCCGCCTCCTCGACGACCCGGCCGTCACCGACGTGTTCGTCACCGGCGGCGTGGGCGTCTGGGTCGATCGCGGCCGTGGCGCGGAGCCCGAGACGAGCCTCCACCTCCCCGAGGCCGCGGCACGCCAGGTCGCCGTGCGCCTGGTCTCGCTCGGGGGACGGCACGTCGACGAGTCGAGTCCCTGTGTCGACGTGCGTCTGGGCGACGGCCTCCGGGTGCACGTCGTCCTGCCGCCGCTGGCGGTCGCGGGCACCGCTCTCTCGATCCGCGTGCCGCGCGCGGGGGCACTGTCACTCCTCGACCTGGACGGCCGGGGATTCTTCCCTCCCGGAGCGCTCGAGACGGTGAGGGGGTGCGTCGAGCGACGTGCCAACGTCCTGGTCAGCGGGCCGGGGGGTGCGGGCAAGACGACGTTCCTCGGTGCAATGCTCTCCCAGGTCCCCGCCTCCGACCGCATCGTGACCATCGAGGACGTGGCCGAGCTGCGGCCCCGGCATCCCCACGTCGTGGCGCTCGAGACGCGTCAACCCAACCTCGAGGGAGCAGGCGGCGTGGACCTGTCCCGCCTCGTCCGAGAGGCCCTCCGGATGCGCCCCGACCGTCTCGTGGTGGGCGAGGTCCGCGGTGCCGAGATCCGCGACCTGCTCTCCGCCCTGAACACCGGGCACGACGGCGGTGCGGGCACCGTGCACGCCAACGGCCTCCACGACGTCCCCGCCCGGCTCGAGGCGCTCGGGGCGCTCGCGGGGCTCGGGGTCGACGCGCTGGCCCGACAGGCCGTGAGCGCGATCGACGCCGTGTTCCACCTCGAACGACGAGGTGGACACCGGATGCTCACCGAGATCGGTCACCTCACCGTCACTCCCGACGGGCGCCTCTCCACGCGGTCGGGACCGCGGGGGTGAGCGACGTCCCGGGGCCGGACTCCCGGCGCCCGAGGGCGAGGCGGGCCCGGCTGACTCCGGCGGCCGTCCTGGTCGAACGGCTCGCGGTCCTCGTCGGAGCGGGTGTCGCGCCGTTCCGGGCCTGGGGACACGTCGGCGCGGTCGAACCCCCGGGCCCGGTCCGACGCCTGGCCGAGGCGGTCGCCCTCGACGGCGGCGACGGCGTCGCGGTCTCCGACAGTCTCGTGTCGTGGCTCGACACCCGGCCCTTCGACGGTGCCGTCGACGCCGACGGGCACGAACGCACCTGGCGGCAGGTCGCCTGCGCGTGGCGGGTGGCCGAGACCAGCGGTGCGCCGATGGCCGACTGCCTGCACTCCGTCGTCTCGGCCCTGCGCGCGGCCGACGAGGCCCGTCGAGACGTCCAGGTGGCCCTGAGCGGACCACGGGCGACGGCCAGCGTGGTCCTCTCCCTCCCGCCGGTGGGACTCCTCTTCTCCATGGGACTGGGTTTCGACGCCGGAGCGGTGCTCGTCGGCACCCCGATCGGATGGGCGTGCCTCGTCGGCGCAGCCGGCCTCGTGACCCTCGCGCGTCGATGGAACGCCCGGCTCGTGCGCGCCGCCCTCCCGTCCGCGAGGGTGCCGGGCCTGCGCCCCGAGCTCCTCGCCGTGGCGCTGTCCGGCGGTGCCTCGTGGGCCTCCGGCCTCGCCGCCGTCGACGAGGCGATCGCCTCGTGCAGGGTCGAGGCCGTACCACCCGGCACGCGAGGAGGCGCGGGTCGGGTCGACGAAACCGCGGACCGGCTCGAACGCCGCCGGTGCGAGGCCGTGCTCGACCTGTCCCGTCGCGCCGGGGCGCCGGCGGGTCTCCTGCTGCGTTCCGAGGCCCGCGAGCTGCGACTCGAGGCCCGCACGGCCGCCCAGACAGCGGCCGGCCGGCTCGGGGTCACCCTGATGCTGCCGCTCGGCGTGTGCATCCTTCCGGCGTTCTTGATCGTCGGGGTCGTCCCCCTCGTCGTCTCGCTCGTGTCGTCCACAACGGGCTCCTGGTGATCAGCCGTCCCCAGCGCGGGAGGACGCCCGCGGCCCACCCGACGATTTTCGCCAGGCTCGACTCGTCACCGCAGAGGTGTCGACAACCTACGAAAGGAACATCATGACCGTTGCCCTGACCCCACCGCCCGTCGTCCCGACGACGGGGCCGCGCTCCTCCCGCTCCTCGTCGGCGGGTCGTCTCGCGTCCGTCGCGCGTCGCCTCGCCCGGGCCGACGACGGTGCGGCCACGGCCGAGTACGCGATCGTCATCATGGCGGCCGTCGGCTTCGCCGGCCTCCTCGTGACCATCATGAGGTCGGACGAGGTCCGAGGTGTCCTGTCCGACCTGGTCCGTTCGGCCCTCACCGTCGGATGACGGCCGAGCAGACGGTCGAGGTCCGCCGCCGCCTCTGCCACCTCGTCCGGTGTGCTCGCGGCGAAGGGGGCAGCGCGACCGTCGAGTTCGCGATGACGATGCCCGCCGTCGTCATGGTCGTCGTGTTCGTCGTCGCGAGCCTGGGGGTCACGTCGCAGTCCGTGCGGCTCGCGGACGCCGCAGCCGTGGTCGCCCGGCAGAGTGCTCGGGGTGATCGCGCTTCGGTCGGCACGACGCTGGCGCGGCTCGCACCGGGTGCCTCGCTGTCCGAGTCCGTGGGCGCGGACCTCGTCTGCGTCGACCTCCGCCGTCAGGTGCGGGTCGGCCCCGTCGGCGAGGTCGCGTTGACCTCCCGCAGTTGCGCACCGACGGCCGGACGATGACCGTCCTCCGCGTCCTCCGCGTCCTCGGGGGCGACCGGGGTGGCTCGACCGTCGTCCTGGCCGGCGGCATCGTGACGGTCGCCGCCGTCTGCGTCGTCCTCGTCGGATCGCACTCGGCCCTCGCGGTCCGGTCGCGCACCGCCGGGGCCGCCGACGCCTCGGCGCTCGCCGCGGCCGATGCCCTCGCGGGGGTCGTCGCCGGCTCTCCGTGCGACCGGGCCGCCGCGATCGCGGAGGCGAACGGCGTCGAGCTGTCGGCCTGCGCCGTCTCGGGCGCCGAGGCCACGGTGGAGGTCTCGACGGCCCTCGGACCGATCGGCGTCACGGCCCGCGCGACGGCCGGTCCACCGCCCCTGTCGGCCCCGCCCCGGGGCCGTGTCCCGTGAAGGAGGCCCGAGCGTCGGGTGTGTATGGTGTGGCTGTCGGCTGCACGGCTCCCGACGTTCCTCGGGGTCGGTGGGAGCGATCGAGCACCCCGTCCTCGCCCTGCAGCCCCTCGCCCGGTCCGTCGGACCGGGTCGCCGCACCACCACCCAAGGAGTCCCGTGCCAGGCACGAAGAAACTGGTCATCGTCGAGTCGCCGGCAAAGGCCAAGACGATCGGGCAGTACCTCGGCGACGGATACGAGGTGCTGGCCTCCGTCGGTCACATCCGCGACCTCGTCGAGCCCAAGAACCTCCCGGCCGAATTGAAGAAGGGATCGATGGGCAAGTTCTCCGTCGACGTCGAGAACGGTTTCGAGCCCTACTACGTCGTGTCGGACGCGAAGAAGAAGACCGTCTCCGACCTCAAGCGCGCCTTGAAGAACGCCGACGAGCTCTACCTCGCGACAGACGAGGACCGCGAGGGCGAGGCCATCGCGTGGCACCTCCTGCAAGAGCTCAAGCCCAAGGTCCCCGTCAAGCGCATGGTCTTCCACGAGATCACCAAGGACGCCATCCAGAAGGCGCAAGAGAACACGCGTGACCTCGACACCGCCCTGGTCGACGCCCAAGAGACCCGCCGCATCCTCGACCGCCTCTACGGCTACGAGGTCTCGCCCGTCCTGTGGCGCAAGGTCGGCCCCGGTCTGTCCGCCGGCCGCGTCCAGTCGGCCGCGACGCGCCTGGTCGTCGACCGAGAACGCGAACGACTCGCTTTCGTCTCCGCCTCGTACTGGGACCTCACCGCCACCTTCGAGCCCGTCGCCGCCGAGGGTGAGGCGAAGGTCGCCTTCGGGTCACGCCTCGTCCGCGTCAACGGGGGACGCGTGGCCGCCGGTCGGGACTTCGACGACCGTGGTCGTCTGAAGGGCGAAGCCGTCGCGCTCGACGAGGCGGCGGCACGAGCACTCGCCGAGGCCCTGGGGTCCGCCGACGTCGAGATCGTCGTCGGCTCGGTCGACTCGAAGCCCTACACGCGGCGTCCTGCCGCTCCCTTCACCACGTCGACGCTCCAGCAAGAGGCCGCCCGCAAGCTACGGTTCTCCGCCCGGCAGACCATGAGCGTCGCGCAGTCGCTCTACGAGAACGGCCACATCACCTACATGCGCACCGACTCGCCGGCACTGTCCCAGCAGGCGATCGGTGCGGCGCGCAGCCAGGCGGCGAAGCTCTACGGGGCCGAGACGGTTCCCGACAAGCCGCGGCTCTACACCGGCAAGAGCAAGAACGCCCAAGAGGCCCACGAGGCCATCCGTCCCTCGGGTGACACCTTCAAGACTCCCTCCGAGATGCAGAACGTCCTGCGCGGCAACGACTGGAAGCTCTACGACCTCATCTGGAAGCGCACGGTCGCGTCGCAGATGGCGGACGCCAAGGGATCGACCGCCTCGGTCGTCGTCTCGGCGACCACCCCGGGCGCGGTCGAGGGCATCGCCTCCCGTACCGCCGCCGGCACGCTCGCCGAGTTCGCCGCGTCGGGGACGGTTATCACGTTCCGTGGGTTCCTCAACGCCTACGAAGAGGGGCGTGACGAGGACCGCCACGGCGCGGCCGAACCCACCGAGTCCAAGCTGCCTCCGCTGACCGCCGGTCAGGCCCTCGGGCTCGACGAGGTCGAGGCGAAAGGGCACGACACGTCGGCTCCGCCGCGCTACACCGAGGCGAGCCTGGTCAAGACGCTCGAAGAACTCGGTATCGGCCGCCCCTCGACCTACGCCGCCATCATGTCGACCATCGTCGACCGCGGCTACGTCACACCGCGCGGCACGGCCCTCGTCCCGAACTGGATCGCGTTCTCGGTCGTCCGTCTGCTCGAGGACTACTTCTCCGATCTGGTCGAGTACGACTTCACGGCCAGCATGGAGGACGACCTCGACCTCATCGCCGGTGGCGACGCCGACCGCGTGGACTGGTTGAACGGCTTCTACTTCGGCAACGAGTCGCACCGGGGTCTCCGCAAGGTGATCGACAACCTGGGCGAGATCGATGCGCGCGACATCAACTCCATCGTGCTCGCCGACGGCGTGACCCTGCGGATCGGTCGCTACGGTCCGTACCTCGAGGCGCCGGGCGACGATCCCGAGACGCCCCGCCGGGTGAACGTGCCCGAAGACCTCGCCCCCGACGAGTTGACCGCCGAGAAGGCGCGCGAGCTGATCGACGCCCCCGTCGTCGGTGACCGCGTGCTGGGTCTCAACCCCGAGACGGGCAAGGAGGTCATCGCGAAGGACGGCCGATTCGGCCCCTACGTGACCGAGCGGACCCCCGAGTCGGCGACCGACGAGGCGTCGGGCGAGATCGTGGCCGACCCGGCCACCGGAGAGGTGACCGAGCCGGCGGCTGCCGCCGCGACCACGACCGGAGCGAAGAAGACTCCCGCGAAGAAGACCCCCGCCAAGAAGGCCGCCGCTCCGAAAGAACGCACCTCGTCGCTCTTCAAGAGCATGGGCGTCGACACGATCGACCTCGACACGGCCCTCCGGCTGCTCGACCTGCCCCGCACCGTCGGCACCGACCCCGAGAGCGGCGACGAGATCCAGGCGCAGAACGGCCGTTACGGTCCCTACCTCAAGAAGGGGACCGACACCCGGTCGTTGACCAGCGAGGACCAGATCTTCGAGATCGACCTGCCCGGGGCTCTCGAGCTCTACGCCCAGCCGAAGTACGGTGCCCGCAAGGCCAGCAGTGCCCTCAAAGAGTTCGAGGCCGATCCGGTCAGTGGCAAGCCCATCAAGGTGAAGGACGGTCGGTTCGGCGCGTACGTCACCGACGGTGAGACCAACGCCACGATCCCGCGGGGTGAGACGGTGGAAGAGGTCGACTTCGACCGTGCCGTGCAATTGCTCGCCGACAAGCGAGCCAAAGGGCCCGCCAAGCCGAAGACCGCCGCGAAGAAGGCACCGGCGAAGAAGGCCCCCGCCAAGAAGCCGAGCACCGCCAAGGCGCCGGCCAAGAAGTCGACCACGGCGAAGACGTCGACCGCCAAGGCCTCGACGACGGCGGCCAAGAAGGCTCCGGCGAAGAAGGCCCCGGCGGCCGAGGCGACGACGGCGACGGCCGCGGCGCCGGAGGCCCCGGCCGAGTGACGGACGTGGTCGGCCCCGGAGCCGAGGGCGCACGCTGACCATGCCCCTCTGGGAACACCTCACGGGCCAGCCCGACGCCATCGAGGCGTTGACGGCAGCAGCGTCCACGCAGCCCGGCAACGCCTCGATGACCCACTCGTGGCTGATCACCGGGCCGCCCGGCTCGGGTCGCTCGAACCTCGCCTACGCCTTCGCGGCCGCGCTGCTCTCTCGAGGGCAAGCGGACGAAGAGGCGACCCTCCGCCAGGTCGCCGCCCGGTCGCACCCCGACCTCGCAGTCCTCAGCACCGAGCGCATCATCATCACGATCGACGAGGTCCGGGCGCTGGTCGCGGCGAGCCAGTTCTCGCCGTCGGTGGGTCGCTACCGGGTGGTCGTCATCGAGGACGCCGACCGCATGACCGAGCGCACCTCGAACCTCCTGCTCAAGGCGCTCGAAGAGCCGCCGCCCCGAACGGTCTGGCTGTTGTGCGCCCCGAGCGAGGCCGACCTCATCCCCACGATCCGGTCCCGCGTCCGCAGCGTGCGCCTTCGCATGCCCGCCGTGGGTGACGTCGCCGCCCTCCTCGAGAACCGGGACGGGGTCGACCCCGAGACGGCTCTCGTGGCGGCGCGCGAGGCCCAGAGCCACATCGGCATGGCGCGGCGCCTGGCACTCGACACCTCGGCGAGATCGAGACGTCGTCAGACCCTCGAGACCGCTCTCGGCATCCGCAGCGTCTCGGACGCCGTCATCGCGGCGGCCACCCTGCTCACGGTCGCGGGTGACGATGCCAAGGCCATCACCGAAGAGCGCGACGCCGACGAGCGGGCGAGCGCCCTGCGGTCGTTGGGCGTCGAACCGGGTGGCACCGTCCCCCCGGCGCTGCGCAGCCAGCTGCGGGCACTCGAGGACGACCAGAAGCGTCGGGCGACGCGCAGCCTCCGCGACGGGATCGACCGCATCATGGTCGACCTCCTCTCGCTGTACCGCGACGTCCTGTTGCTGCAGCTCGGAGTCGACGAGCAGCCCATCAACGAGGCCATCCGGGCACAGCTCGACGCCGCGGCGGCCGCCTCGACGCCGGCTGCGACCCTGGCCGTGCTCGACGGGATCGCCCTCGCCCGACGCCGCATCGAGGCCAACGTGTCGCCGGCCATGGCGCTCGAGGCCATGCTGGTCGTCGTCAGCCGTCACGCCACCCGCTGACCGGCGCGCACCGGCGCGCGCGGCACCGGCGAGAGCACCGGCGCTCCCGGGTCCGGTGCGAGCGCCGGATCGGAGCGTGAGCCGCCCATCCCTTTCCCCGGCTGCATGCGCGATGATGGCCTGATGAGCGACCCGAACGCCGCCCCCGGTCTGCGCGAGCGCAAACGTCTGGCCACCCGTCGTGCGATCCAGGTCGCCGTCCTCGACCTCATCGTCGAACACGGACTCGACGCGGTGACGGTCGACATGGTCAGCCGCCGGGCCGACGTCTCGCCGCGCACCTTCTTCAACTACTTCCCGTCCAAAGAAGAGGCCGTCGTCGGCGATCCGCCGGCCCTGCCCGACGGCCGCGATCTCGAGCGGTTCGTGGCCCAGCGCGACGAGCCCGTGCTGTCGAGTCTGATCCAGCTCTTGACGCACGCCGTCGAGTCGGCCACGGTCGACCGCGAACTGGTCGTCCTGCGCCGTCGGGTGCTGCGGGCGCACCCCGACCTGTTGGCCCGCCGCATCGCCTCGACGCGCGTCTTCGAGGAGCGCCTGACGACCGTCGTCGCGCAGCGCATGGCCGCCGACGCGGGTGTCGCGGCCGACGCGGTGGACGCCTCGTTGGTCAGCCGCGCGCACCTGGTGTCCCTGGTCAGCATCGCCACCCTGCGGCACGCCTGGGCGGAATGGATCGATGACGACGACGTGGACCACCTCAGCGACATGCGCTACAGCCTGCGTGCCCGGATGGAAGCCAGCTTCGACGAGCTCGGTCGCCTCGTGACGCGCGAGGTCCGCTGATCCTGTACAGTATCTAATCGTGCCGCGAGGCACGGGCAACCGGCCGAGGTCGGTCCCGCCGCTTTAGCTCAGTCGGTAGAGCGTCTCACTCGTAATGAGAAGGTCATCAGTTCGATTCTGATAAGCGGCTCCACCAAAGCCCCGGGTCACGACGACCCGGGGCTTTTCTCGTCGGCAGCCCGGGCCGTCGGCGTGCCGTCAGAGCCCCTGGCCAGGCCGCTCCGCCCCCAGTAGTGGTGAGCGCGTCGCCGAGTCGTACCCCGAACGGTCCACCGGCCGTGCCTGCCGTCGTACGGTCGATCTGCGATGCCCGCCGGTCCCCGGAAGGAGGTGGCACGCATGCCCCTCCGACTGATCTGCACCGCGCTGCTCGCCGCGGTCCTGGCCGGTGTCCTCGTCGTCGTCTGGGCCGGGGGCGACTCCTCGGCCCTCGCCACGGCCGGAGTGGCCGACGGGCGGGCGGCGGTGCTCGCCACGAAGGGCGACCCCGAGACCCAGACCGAGACCGACGGCGCAGGAGGCGCGGGCTGCGTCGATGACGGGGCCGGCGCCTCCGTCGCCTCACCCACGCAGCCCGGGGCCGACGTGTCGTCGAGGCCCCCGGGCGCCTCCGACGCCGCGAGCGGCGCGACGGGCACGACCGCCGCCGACCTCGACGCGTTCCGCACGGCCTACGAGCAGCAGAGACAGGCGGCGTGCCTGGGGCTGTTGCCCGCCGAGAACGTGCGCCACGACGCGTGCCTCGAGCAGTACCTCTTCTGGGTCGCCGGTGATCCGAGCCCCGATCCGTTGAGCGCCTGGGGACACAAGGGAGCGGTGGTCCGCAGCGACGGCGTTCCGCCGGTCGGCTGCGACGGCAACCTCGCGGGTGGGACCGGCACGACCGGGGACGTCGCCGCCGCCAAGTGGTGGGCCTCGGCTCCGCACCGGGCGGCCGTCTACCGACCGGACTTCCGTGGAGATCTCGCTCACGCCTGCCTCGGGTTCGCCTCGGTGCACGGGGGAGTGCCCGATGACGGCCCGGACTTCGTCCGGTCGGCCAGCCGCTGGTTCGCCTGCTGACCGACGGACCCCGAGGTCGCGCCCGGGGTGCTCCACGGTCGACGTCGCCGGTGGCTGGTAGACAGTCCGCATGACACTTCGATGGGGAATACTCGGCGCCGGCGGGATCGCCGCCACCTTCACCTCCGACCTGCAGGGTGCGGGGCTGACCGTCTCCGCCGTCGGGTCACGCGACCTGGCGAAGGCTCGGGGGTTCGCCGAGCGGGCCGGGGTCCCGGGGGCGCACGGCAGCTACGACGACCTGGTGGCCGATCCCGAGGTCGACGTGGTCTACGTCGCCACCCCGCACCCGTTCCACGCCGAGAACGCCCTGCTCGCCATCGCCGCGGGCAAGCACGTCCTCGTCGAGAAGGCCTTCACCGTGAACGCGGCCGAGGCCGAGAGGGTCTACTCGGCCGCCCGAGAGGCCGGGGTCGTCGTCCTCGAGGCGATGTGGACGCGGTACACGCCGCAGAGTGCGCGACTGCGCGAGGTCGTGCGGTCCGGTGTCATCGGCGAGGTGCGCCTCCTGACGGCCGTGCACGTCCAGTCCTTGCCCACCGACCCCGGCCACCGCATCAACGACCCGGCCCTCGGAGGTGGGGCCCTGCTCGACCTCGGGGTCTATCCCGTGTCGTTCGCGGACGACTTGCTCGGGGCACCCTCGACCGTCTCGGCCGCCGCCACGCTCAGCTCCCAGGGTGTCGACGCCCGCGTCGCGATCCAGCTCGGTCACGCGTCGGGGGCGACGGCCCAGCTCTACGCCGCGCTCGACACCTCGGGCCGCAACACGGCGAGCCTGCTCGGCACCGCGGGGCGGATCGACGTCGACGACACGTTCTACGCGCCGGGCGGGTTCACCGTGCGGGACTCCGACGACACCGTCGTCGAGCGATTCGACGCCGACGAGGGTGGCTTGCGGGGCATGCACCACCAGGCGCTCGAGCTCGAACGGGTCGTGGCGGCGGGTGAGCACGAGAGCCCGTTGCTGACGGCTGCGGACGGCGTGGGCGTCATGCGCACCATGGACGAGGTCCGACGGCAGATCGGCGTACGGTACCCGTCCGAACGATGACGTCGGCGCTCGGCTCCGTATGATGTCCTCGATGAGCGATCAGGGTGAGCCACGTCACGACCGTCCCGAGGTGACCCCGAGGGGTGGTGAGGCGGGCCCCGGCGACGCGGCCCCGAGCCGCTCCGTCGAGTCGGGCTCTTCCGTGTGGCGCTGGGTCGCCTCGCGGCCGCGAGGGGTCCTCGTGTCGGCGGGCGTCCTCGTGTTCGCCCTGCTCGGTGGCGGCGCGGTCGCCGCCGGGGCCGTGACCGCTCCCGACTCAGCGACGGCGCGGGCCGCCTCCTCCACCCCCGAGCCGGCGGTCACGATCACTCCGACCGCGACCCCCACGGCCGACGCGGCGCGGTCGGTACCGGGGGTCATCCCGGGGGCCACGCGCTTGCGGACCTGCTCGGTCGCCGGTGCCGCGTCCGACGCCCGTCTGGCCCAGTTCGAGGGCAGCGTCGTCAACGCGGCCACGGGTGAGGTGCTCTTCGACCGCAACGGCTCGACCCCGGCTCGCACGGGCAGCGTGCTGAAGACCCTGACGAGCGCGGTGGCCTTGTCGGTGCTCGGGCCCGACGCCCGTCTCACCACCCGCGTGACCGGCGACGCCGGGACGGGCGCGGTGGCCCTGGTCGGCGGCGGCGACGCCACGCTCAGCGCCACGGGCTCGAGCGTGTACGCGGGGGCTCCCACGGTCGCCGACCTCGCGACCCAGGTCAAGGCGTCCCTCGGCGAGCAGCCGCTCACGCAGATCACCCTCGACGCCACCTACTGGAATCCCGCCGACAAGTGGGACCCGTCCTGGAAGCGCACCGAGCAGACCATCGGCTACCACTCCGAGGTCACCGCGCTCATGGTCGACGGCGACCGGGCGAATCCCGCGGCCCAGACGAGTCCGCGCAGCACCGACCCCGTCGCCCGTGCCGGTGAGGCGTTCCGGTCCGCACTCGTCACGGCCGGGGTGGTCGGTGCCGAGTCCGCCATGATGAGCCAGGGCACGGCCACGAGCGGCACCGTCATCGCCCAGGTGTCCTCCCAGCCGGTCGGTCGCCTGATCTCGCAGCTGTTGCCGACCTCGGACAACACCCTCGCCGAGATGCTCGCGCGCGCCTCGTCGAAGGCGTCCGGTGCGGACGGGTCGGCCGCGTCCCTCACGGCCCTCTACAAGTCGGTCCTGTCGTCGACGTACGGTCTCGACACGTCGTCGCTCACGATCATCGACGGGTCCGGCCTGAGTGAGAACGACGCCGTGCCCTCGACCTTTGTCGCGCGCCTGATGATCCAGGTGCTGAACCGCGAACACGGCCTCGGCGTCGTGTACGACGCCCTCCCCGTGTCGGGAAAGACCGGAACGCTCGCCTCCCGCTTCACGGGCTCGAACGCCGTGGCCCGCGGGGCCGTGCACGCCAAGACCGGCTGGATCGACACGGCCTACACGCTCGCCGGCACCATCGACGCGGCGGACGGCACCAAGCTCACCTTCGCCTTCTACGCGATCGGCTCCGTGCAGGACAACGCGCGGGCCGCCCTCGACACCCTGACGACGGCCGTCTACAGCTGCGGCGACAACCTGGCCAACAGCTGAGGCGGGCCGCGGTCGGTGCGGCGGGCGAGAATGGACGCATGACCAGAGCACTCTTCGTCATCGACGTCCAGAACGACTTCACCGAAGGAGGCGCGCTCGGGGTCACCGGCGGCGCGCATGTCGCGCAGGCGGTCACGGATCACCTCCGCGCCCGTCGCGACCGGTACGACCTCGTCGTCGCCAGCCGTGACTGGCACGCGCCCGACGGTGACAACGGCGGCCACTTCAGCACCGAGCCCGACTTCGTCGACTCGTGGCCCCCGCATTGCGTCCAGGGCTCGTCCGGCGCCGAGTACCACCCGGACCTCGACACCTCGTTCGTCGACGTGCACGTGCTCAAGGGTGACGGCCGTCCGGCCTACTCGCTGTTCGACGGAGTCGTCGCCGACGGCCGACCGTTCGGAGGGGTCCTCGCCGCCGCGGGTGTCGACGAGGTCGAGGTCGTCGGCCTCGCGACCGACCACTGCGTCCGGGCATCGGCACTCGACGCCGTCGCCGCCGGTCTCCGGGTGACCGTGCTGACCGACCTCGTGGCGGGTGTGGCCGCGGCCCCGAGCGATGCCGCCCTGGCCGAGCTGCGCGCTGCCGGCGTCCGCACCGTCCCGTCGTCCGACGTCGTCGACGGCTCGACCGGGGTCCCGGCGTGAGCGGCCCGGCTGTCACGGCGGCCGATCGCCGTCGTGTGCTCGATGCCGTGCCCACCGGTCTCTTCGTCGGGGGTGCCTGGGGTCCGTCGTCCTCCGGCGGCACCATCGACGTCGTCGACCCGGCCACGGGTGCGGTCCTGGTCGCGGTGGCCGACGCCACCCCTGCCGACGGCTTGCGGGCCCTCGATGCGGCGGCCGCCGCGCAAGAGGACTGGGCGGCGACGTCTCCCCGTCACCGCAGCGAGGTCCTGCGCCGAGCCTTCGACCTGCTGATGGAGCGACGTGACGACTTCGCCCTGCTGATGACGCTCGAGATGGGCAAGCCGCTGGACGAGTCGCGCGGCGAGGTGACCTACGGGGCCGAGTTCCTGCGGTGGTTCTCAGAAGAGGCCGTGCGTGTCTCGGGCCGCTACGGCACCAACCCCGAGGGCACCGGTCGCACCACGGTGCTGCATCGGCCGGTGGGCCCCTGCCTGCTGATCACGCCGTGGAACTTCCCCCTGGCGATGGCGACCCGCAAGGTCGCCCCCGCCCTGGCCGCAGGATGCACCGTGGTCGTCAAGCCGGCCGAGCTGACGCCGCTCACGACGCTCGCCTTCGCGGCGCTGCTCGCCGAGGCCGGCGTGCCCGACGGTGTGGTCAACGTCGTGACGACCCTCGCGGCGAACGACGTGTGCGAGCCCCTGATCCGTGACCCGCGCCTCCGCAAGCTCAGTTTCACGGGGTCGACGCCGGTCGGCTCGACGCTGCTGGCGCAGGCCTCGCAGCAGGTCTTGCGCACCTCGATGGAGCTCGGTGGCAACGCCCCGTTCGTGGTCTTCGACGACGCCGATCTCGACGCCGCGGTGGAGGGCGCGATGCAGGCCAAGTTCCGCAACGTGGGCCAGGCCTGCACGGCCGCCAACCGATTCATCGTGCACGAGTCGGTCGCCGACGAGTTCACCGCCCGGGTCGTCGAGCGAGTGCGCGGACTCCGGGTGGGTGCGGGTACCGAGGACGCGGTCTCGATCGGTCCCCTGATCGACGACCGGGCCGTCGACAAGGCCGACCGGCTGGTGCGCGACGCGGTCGGCCGCGGAGCCGTGGTCGAGACCGGCGGGCGCCCCGTCGACGGGCCCGGCACCTTCTTCGAACCGACCGTCGTGTCGCGCGTCGCCCCCGGCAGCGAGATCCTCACCACCGAGATCTTCGGGCCGGTGTTGGCGATCTCGACCTTCCGGGACGAGGCCGAGGGCGTCCGCCTCGCGAACGACACCGAGTTCGGGCTCGTGGCCTACGCCTTCACGCGCGACCTCGCCCGAGGGCAGAGGCTCGCCGAACGGTTGCAGACCGGCATGCTCGGGCTCAACGTCGGTGTCGTGTCGAACGCCTCGGCGCCGTTCGGCGGCGTCAAGTCGTCGGGTCTCGGTCGCGAGGGCGGTGCCGAGGGCATCCACGAGTACCTCGAGACGGTGTACGTGCTCACCCCCGATCCGTTCGCCGCCGCATGAGTGCCGTCGAGCCGCTGCGCGTCGGCATCGTGGGTTACGGCCTGGCCGGCCGGGTGTTCCACGGTGCCCTGCTGGCCGCCGACCCTGCCTGGCGGGTCGACGCCGTCGTCACACGCGACCGGGATCGCGCGGGGCAGGTCACTGCGGCGCACCCCGGGGCCGTGATCGTGTCCGACCTCGACGCGCTCGTGCGCCGTGAACTCGACCTGGTGGTCGTCGCCACCCCCAACGACAGCCACGTCGAGACCGCGACGCGTGCCCTGGGTGCCGGGGCGGCCGTGGTCGTCGACAAGCCGCTGGCGACCTCGGCGGCCGAGGCGCGGGGGCTCGTCGAGTTCGCCGAGTCGCTCGGCCGGCCGCTGACGGTCTACCAGAACCGACGCTGGGACGGCGACTTCCTGACGGCGACCCGCCTCGCGGGGTCCGGCGAACTGGGCGAGGTGCACACGGTCGAATCCCGCTTCGAACCCTGGAAGCTCGAGAACCGCGACGGCTGGAAACGCCGAGCGACCCCGGCCGACGGTGGGGGCATCCTGTTCGACCTGGGGCCGCATCTCGTCGATCAAGTCCTTCGGCTCGTCGGGCCGGCCCTGACGGTCCACGCCGAGATCGCGACCCGCCGCCCGTCCGGTTCGGCCGACGACGACGTGTTCCTGTCGCTCGAGCACGACGGAGGCCGGCGGTCGCGGTTGGTCATGAGCCACGTCGCCGCCCTTCCCGGACCGAGGTTCCGCGTGCTCGGGTCGGCCGGAGCGTACGAGGTGCACGGTCTCGACCCGCAAGAGGCTCAGCTGGCGTCCGGTCTGGCACCGGCCGACTCCTCCTACGGCGTCGACCGGGGTGATCGTCGCGGCGTGGTGACGGCGGGTGGCTCTCGCCGTGACGAGCCCACCGACCCCGGGCGATACCCCGAGTTCTACTCGCAGCTGGCCCGTGCCCTGCGGGGTGAGGGCGCACTGCCGGTCGACCCCTGGGATGCCGTCCGGGTTCTCGAGGTGATCGAGGCCGCTCGTCGTTCGGCCGACGAAGGACGTGTGGTTCGCCTCTGACCGCAGCACGAGCAGCGCCCTGCCCCTGCTCGTGCTGCGGTCAGAGCCTCGTCGTCCAGTCCACCGTCGCGAGGACCGCGGGGACGTCGACCTCGGCGAGGGTCGACGGTGACCACCGGGGCCGACGGTCCTTGTCGATCACGCGTGCCCGGATGCCCTCGGCGAGGTCCGGCGAGGCGGCGAGCGAGGTGACGATGCCCAGCTCCTGCCCGAGCACGGTCTCGAGGTCGGGCAGACGAGCGGCCCGTCGGATGGCCTCGAGGGTCAGGACCACCGACGTGGGTGAGGCCGCCTCGAGGTCGTCGGCCACCGCTCCGGCCTCGGACGTACCCGCATCCGCCAGGACGCGGAGCCGCCGCAGGATCGTCTCGGCGTCGTCACCGCGGTAGGCGTCGTCGATCCAGTCGGCGGCCCGGGAGAGGTCGGACGGGCCCGCATCCCCGCCGAGCGCCCGGACGGCGTCGGGCCCGCCCTCGGCGAGTGCCGGCAGCACCCTCGCCAGGTCGGTCGACGGCACGAAGAGGTCGGCGAAACCCGTGTGCAGGGCGTCGGCAGCCGTCATGGCGCGCCCGGTCAGGGCGAGGTGCGTGCCGAGCTCGCCCGGAGCCCGCGACAGCAGGAAACTGCCGCCCGCGTCGGGGGAGAGGCCAATTCGGGTCTCGGGCATGCCCAGCGAGCTGCGCTCGGTGACGATGCGCAGCGTGACGTGACCACCGAGCCCGATGCCGGCCCCCATGGCGATGCCGTCGAGCAGCGACACGACCGGTTTCGACCAGCGTGACAGACGCAGGGTGCCCCGGTACTCGCGCCGCCACATGTCGACGCTCCGATGCGGGGCCGTCGTGACGTTGGCGTGGATCCAGCCGATGTCGCCTCCGGCGCAGAACCCGCGTTCCCCGGCGCCCTGCAACAGCACCGACGAGACCGTGGGGTCGTCCTCCCAGGTGTCGAGGGCCTGCTCGACGAGAGTGAGCATCTCGAGGGTGACGGCGTTGATCTTCTGCGGCCGGTTGAGGGTGACGACACCGACGCCGCGGTCGACGTGGGTCAGGACGGTGGGAACGACGTCGTTCATCGGGCCATCGTCGCACGGCGCCGTCCTCGGGCGCCGGCGACCGCGCGAGGGCGGCCTCAGACGAGCAGCTGGTGCTTGGCGAGGTCCTTGTAGAGCGGGGTCGTCTGCACGAGCTCGGAGTGTGTGCCGACACCCACCACGCGACCGTCCTCGACGACGACGATCTGGTCGGAGTCGACGACGGTCGACAATCGATGGGCGATGACGATCAGCGTCCGGTTCTCGGCGACAGCGTCGATGGCCTCGCGGAGGCGCTGCTCGTTGAGGCCGTCGAGGCTCGAGGTCGACTCGTCGAGCAGCAGGATCGGTGGCGCGTTCAGCAGTGTGCGTGCGATCGCCAAGCGTTGACGTTCGCCGCCGGAGAGCATCACGCCGTCCTCGCCGACCTGAGCGTCGAGCCCCTGGTCGCCACGGTCGAGCACCGCCGTGAGGTTCACGGCCTCGAGCACCCGACGGCAGTCCTCGTCGGTGGCCTCGGGAGACCCCAGGGTGAGATTGTCGCGGATCGTCCCGGCGAGCACCGGGGCGTCCTGTTCGACGTAGCCGATCCGTGAGCGCAGGTCGCGTCGATCGAGGGTGCGGACGTCGGCTCCGTCCACTCGCACGGCACCCGAGGTCGGGTCGTAGAAGCGCTCGATGAGCGACAGGATGGTGCTCTTGCCTGCTCCCGAGGGGCCGACGAGGGCCGTGCGCTTGCCGACGGGAACCGAGAAACTCACGCCACGCAGAACCGTGAGGTCGTCGTCGACCCCGTCTGCGTCCGACGTGCGGGCCACGACGTCGGACACCGGGGTGCCAGCCGACGTCGGTCCGGCCGGCGCCGGCGAGTCGGGGTAGCGAAAGTGCACGTCGTCGAAGCGGACCGCGACGCCGTCCCCCTGACCGTGGCCCGTGGCGACCTCGGCCTCCCGCGTCGCGACCTCGGCCGCGAGCTGATCGTCCCCGTCGGTCTCGCTCGGCAGGTCGAGGATCTCCTGGATGCGCCCGAGGGCGCCGAGGGCCTGGTTGACGCTCAGCACGGCCCCGAGGGCCTGGCCGAGCGGCATGATCATGAGGAAGAGGAACAACACGAACGAGACGAGTGAGGCGATCTCGATGGCACCGCTGGCCACCCGGTAACCGCCCACGCCGAGCACGACGAGGAACGACGCCTGCAGGGCGACCGACGAGATCGGGACGACGAGGGCCGAGATGCGCGCCACCTGCAGGCCGCGCTGGTAGGCGCCCTCGGCGTCGCGTTCGACGCCGACGATCTCGCGCTCGGTGGCGCCCGAGGCCCGGATCGTGCGCACCGAGCTGATGGCGCGTTCGACGGCGGCGGTCAGATCGCCGACCTTCTCCTGCGCCTGGCGGCTCGCGACTCGGATGCGGCCGGAGAGCAACACGACGACCACGACCGACACGGCGACGACGAGGACGGTCAGTCCGAGCAGCACGGGGTCGATCAGGAACATGCCCACCAGCGCGCCGACGAAGGTCAGGCTGCCGCCGATCGCTTCGACGAGCCCCTGCGTGAGCACGGCCCGGAGCAGGGTGGTGTCCGAGCCGACGCGCGACACGAGGTCGCCCGTCCGCCGCGTGTCGAACTGGCTGATCGGCAGGCGGAGCATGCGTCCTACGAGTCGTCGGCGGCTCGAGAGCACGACGCCCTCGCCGGTCCGCTGCAGGAGGTAGTGCTGGAATCCGCTGATCAGGCCGGCCACGACGACCAGCGCGACCAGCGCCCAGACGAGGGGCCCGAGCGTCACGCCCTGCTGCACGGCCGAGATGACCTGCTGCACGAGCAGGGGTTGGCCCAGCGACGCCGCGGCCCCGAGCACGCTGAGCACGATGATGAAGGCCATGACCTTCTTGTGCTCGAACAGGTAGGGCAGCAACTGGCTGAACGTGGCGCGAGGACCCTCGGGCTGCGGGCGGCGACCCCATCGCGACCGGGGCGCGACGGGCGGGTCGACCCGCGCCTCCCGGCCGTCGGACGTCCTCGTGCGCGCGCGTGTGTCGGAGCTCATGATGCCTCTCGTGCCAGGTGACCGGCGTCGCAGGGTGCGGCGGTCGGATGTCGCGGCGGTGCCACCGCCGCGTACGACCGTACTTCGTCCCGGTGACTTCCACCTGCGTCGCGACACGGGCCCGCGCCTCCGGTCAGGAGGCGCGGGCCGGGCGGCAGGGTGCGATGCGTCCGATCAGCCGGCCGTGTCGTAGTCGACGTCGCGGGTCTCCCGGCTGAGCACGAGCGCGATCAGCGTCAGGACGGCCATCGACGACAGGTAGAGGCCCACGAGCCAGGTGCTGCCCCCTGCCGCCGTCCAGAGCGCCACGGCGATGAACGGAGCCACGGCGGCCCCGAGGATGCTCGCCACGTTGTAGCTGATGGCCGAGCCGGTGTAGCGCACGCTCGTGGGGAACAGCTCGGGCAGCACGGCCCCCATGGGTCCGAAGGTGAGTCCCATCAGGACGAAGCCGATGATCAGCAGCGCCTGCGCCCCGAGGGCCCCGGCCGCGAACAAGGGGGCGAAGGTGAAGCCGAACACGAGGATGCCCGCGGTGACGCAGATGAGCATCGCCCGCCGCCCGTACTTCTCGGCGAGCGGCCCCGAGACCAGGGTGAAGATGCCGAAGAACACCACGCCGAGGATCAGCATCCAGAGGAACTGCGTCCGGGGGATGCCCAGACCCGCCGGGTCACCCGCGGCGTCGGCCGTCCCGAACGTCAGCGTGAACGTCGTCATCAGGTAGAAGAGCGTGTAGGTGGCCAGCATGATGAACGTGCCGAGCAGCAGGGGGCGCCAACTCGACCGGAACACGCGGGCGAGCGGCAGGGAGGCCACGTTGCCCGAGTCGACGACCTTCTGGAACGCGGGGGTCTCGATCAGCTTGAACCGGACGTACAGGCCGATGATCACCAGCACCGCGCTCGCCAGGAACGGCAGACGCCAGCCCCAGGCCATGAACTGCTCCTCGGTGAGGGTCGTGTTGAGCAGCACGAAGAGCAGGTTGGCGATGATGAAGCCGATGGGCGCACCCAGCTGGGGGAAGGTGCCGTAGATTGCGCGGCGGTTCGCGGGGGCGTTCTCGGTCGCGAGCAGTGCGGCACCGCTCCATTCGCCGCCGAGGCCGAGACCCTGGCAGAAGCGCAACACGACGAGACAGGCCGGCCCGGCGACCGCCCAGCCGGGCGTGGTGCCGGTCGGGATGCAGCCGATCAGCACCGTCGCGATGCCCATCGTGAGCAGCGAGGCCACGAGGGTGCCCTTGCGGCCGATGCGGTCCCCGAAGTGTCCGAAGACGATCGAGCCGACCGGCCGGGCGATGAACGCGACGCCGAAGACGGCGAAGGAGGCGAGCCGCGCGACGGCGGGATCGTCGTTGGCGAAGAAGATCGTCGGGAACACGAGCACCGCGGCGGTCGCGTACACGTAGAAGTCGTAGAACTCGATCGAGGTGCCGATGAGGCTCGCGACGATGACGCGTGAACGCTTGTTGGTGGCGGGGGCGGACGACGTCGACGAGTCGACGGTGGGGGCAGACACGGGGGCACT
The DNA here is from genome assembly GCF_013248995.1 of Frigoribacterium sp. VKM Ac-2836. GTDB lineage: Bacteria > Actinomycetota > Actinomycetes > Actinomycetales > Microbacteriaceae > Frigoribacterium. Next base: position 408,785 of record NZ_JABRPK010000001.1, read on the forward strand.
CCGAAGCAGGGGTCGAGGGCCCGGCGGACGTCGACGACCGGGCGCGAGATGCGGCGCCACGGGCGGACGGAGGCGCGGTGCAGGGATCTGCGAATCGCTCGGCCGGGAGAGACGGTGGCCGCTCGTGACGGCCGTCCCCGATGGTACTCCCGGAGGGGCCCCGGCTCGACCGTCCGTCGTCGATTCGTGACGGAGCGGGACCTCGGCCCGGGGGATTCAGTCGTCGGAGCCGAGGCGGCCGGGCAGCTCGTGACCCATGCGGTCCCGTTTCGTGTCGAGGTATCCCTCGTTGAATGCGCCGACGCCGACGACGAGGGGCACCAGTTCGGTGACCTCGATGCCGTGCTGGCCGAGCTGACGTCGTTTCTCGGGGTTGTTGCTGAGCAGACGGACGCGGGTGAGGCCGAGTTCGCGCAGCACGTCGGCGGCTGCGCCGTAGTCGCGGGCGTCGGCAGGAAGCCCGAGGGCGAGGTTGGCGTCCAGGGTGTCGAGGCCGTCTTCTTGCAGGCGGTAGGCCCTCAGCTTGTTGACCAGGCCGATGCCGCGCCCTTCGTGACCGCGGAGGTAGACCACGATCCCGCCGTGGTCACGGATGGTGTCGAGTGCGGCGTCGAGCTGGGGACCGCATTCGCACTTGAGCGAGCCGAACGCCTCGCCGGTCAGGCATTCGGAGTGCACGCGCACGAGTGCACCGTCCGCCGGGGGGAGACCCGTGGGGTCGCTCGCGATGATGGCCACATGGTCGGCCCCGGTGAGGGTGTCGCGGTAGGCCCGCATGCGGAACGTGCCGTGGCTCGTGGGCACCGTGGTCTCGACCTCGAACGACACCTGCGACGATGCGGCGGGGGTGGTGGTCATGCGTGCCTCCTGGGGGTGTCGCGGGCGACGACCACGAGGTCGTCACCGAGGGGGTGCGCATCGGTGACGCGCAGTCGTCGTTGTCGGTCGATGTGGTCGACGCCGAGGTCGTCGAGGGCGGTCCGGGGACCGCCGAGCAGCGTGGGGGCGAGGTACACGACGTAGTCGTCCACGAGCCCGAGCCGGACGAACGCACTCGCGACCGTCGGCCCGCCCTCGACGAACACGCTGCGGATGCCGCGGTCTCCGAGGTCGTCGAGCACGGCCTCGAGGTCGCGGGTACCCGTCTCGACGACCTCGCGGGGGTGTCGGCACAAGGCGGCGTCGGCGGGCACCGAGCGCGTGCCGACGACGACGGGCACCGGCTGGTCGGGCAGTAGCTCGCCGCCGTCGCCCCGAGCGGTCAGACTGGGGTCGTCGGCCAGTACGGTGCCCGTTCCGACGAGGATCGCGTCGTGAGCGGCCCGTTGCTCGTGAACGTGCTGCCGGGCGGCCGTGCCGGTGATCCACCGACTGCTGCCGTCGGACGCGGCGGTGCGGCCGTCGAGGCTCGAGGCCCACTTGAGCGTGACGAAGGGGCGACCCGTCCGGGCCGTCACCAACCAGCGGCGGGCCATCTCGGAGGCCTCCTCGGCGAGGACGCCGGCGACCACCTCGACGCCGGCCCGACGGAGTCGTTCCGCCCCGCCGCCGGAGGACGCGCCGGGGTCGTCGACCGCGTGGACGACCCTCGCGACGCCCGCCTCGATCAGTGCCACGCTGCACGGCCCGGTCCGGCCCACGTGATCACAGGGTTCGAGCGTGACGACGGCCGTCAGCCCGCGGGCCTCTCCGGGGACGACCTGTGAGAGGGCATCGACCTCGGCGTGCGGGGTGCCCGCACCCCGGTGCCATCCCTCGGCCGCCGTGCTGCCGTCGGGTCGCAGGAGGACGCAACCGACCTGCGGGTTGACCCCGCGGGCCGGCCCCCGTCGCGCGAGCGAGATCGCTCGACTCATGGCGCGCTCGAGGTGGTCGTGGTCGATCGCGTCGATGCTCACGGTGCCTCCGGGAGGGAACGGTCGCGCGCCGGGGCGTGAACGGTGGGGGACGGACGGACGACGCCGTCGACGGCATCGGTGAGGGAGTCAACGCCGTCGGCGACGGGGTATTCCGTCGGCCCGCCGGGGTGCGTCGCCCGGTGACCCAGGTCGGGCCAGCCCGGTCGTGCCACCCGTGCGTCCCCCGGTCGCAGGCGTGCCTTCCAACAGAGGGGATGGCCGCCGTCCCGATCGGGGTGCAGCCCGGGGCCGACACCCTGGTAGGTGAAGCCCGTGCGACGGGCGACCGCGGCCGAGGCGTCGTTGCCGACGTATCCCTCCCAGAAGAGCTCGCGCAGTCCACCGGAGCCGAAGGCCCAATCGGCCACGAGGCCGAGGGCCTCGGTCATCAGCCCGTGACCGCGCGAGTCCGGTGCCGTCCAGAAACCCACGTCGGACGATCGGAGCCGCACGCTGATGATGCCCTCGAGTAGACCCGACCCCGGGCGCCGGAGCCCCCAGGTGAACTCACGCCCGGTCGCCCAGCCGTCGTCGACAATGCGACGGAGGAAGAACTCGGCATCCGACCGGTCGTAGGGCACGGGGACCGTGGTGAACCGCTGCAGCGTCTCGTCGCGGCAGGCGTCCACGATGGCCGGCACGTCGGCCGCGCTCGGCACCAGCAACTCGAGGGTCGGCGACGCGAGCACGAACGGCAGCACGATCAGGCCTTGCGGACGAAGCCGATGCGGTCGTACACGGTGTCGATGGTGGCCTGGGCGATCTCGTTCGCCCGGTCGGCGTTGACCGCGAGGATGCGGTCGAGCTCGGCCGGGTCGGCGAGCAGTTCGAGTGCCCGTGTACGGACGGGGGCGAAGGTCTCGACGACGACCTCGGCCACGTCTTTCTTGAGGTCGCCGTAGCCGCGACCCGCGTACCGCTCTTCGAGGTCGGCGACACTGTCGCCCGAGAACGACGACAGGATGGTGAGCAGGTTCGAGACACCCGCCTTGGCCCCTCGGTCGAAGCGGATCTCGCGCTCGGCGTCGGTGACCGCCGACTTGATCTTCTTGGCCGTGCGGCTCGGCTCGTCGAGCATCCAGACGACACCCGCGTCGGTGGCCGCCGACTTGCTCATCTTCGACTCGGGCGACTGCAGGTCGTAGACGCGTGCCGACTCTTTCTGGATCGTCGCCTCGGGCACGACGAACGTCTCGCCAAAGCGCGAATTGAACCGGGTGGCGAGGTCGCGGGTGAGCTCGACGTGCTGGCGCTGGTCGTCACCCACGGGGACCGTCTCGGCCTGGTAGAGCAGGATGTCGGCGGCCATCAGCGTCGGATAGGCGAACAGGCCGAGCGAGGCCGCGTCGGACCCCTGCTTGGCCGCCTTGTCCTTGAACTGCGTCATGCGGCTGGCCTCACCGAATCCGGTCAGGGTGTTGAGCACCCAAGCCAGCTGCGTGTGCGCCGGCACGTGCGACTGGATGAACAGGGTCGACTGCGTGGGGTCGATGCCCGCGGCGATGTACTGCGCGGCGGTACCGCGAATCTGGGCGCGCAACGCCGCGGGGTCCTGCGGGACGGTGATGGCGTGCAGGTCGACGACGCAGAAGAGGGCGTCGTGCGTCGTCTGCAGCGACTTCCACTGCTGGAGGGCGCCGATGTAGTTGCCGACGTGGAGGGAGTCGGCGGACGGCTGCATGCCGGAGAAGAGACGGGGTTTGGTCATGAGGTCCTCGGTCGGGGTGGTGCGAGAAGAGTGACGGGTGGGGCGCGGGGTCAGAGCCGGTAGTCGACCACGACGGGGGCGTGGTCCGACCACCGCTGGTCGTAGGCGGACGCCCGGTCGACGACGTAGTGCTCGACCGTGTCGGCGAGGGCCGGGGTGGCCAGCTGGTAGTCGATGCGCCAGCCGGCGTCGTTGTCGAACGCCTGACCGCGGTAGGACCACCACGAGTAGGGCCCGTCGACCTCGCCCGCGAATCGTCGACCCACGTCGACCCACCCGAGACCCTCGCCGCCCGAGCCGTCGACGGTCTCGACCTGCTCACCCGCCGGGCCGAGGAAGCGGTCGAAGTACGAGCGTTCCCGGGGCAGGAAGCCGGCGCTCTTGACGTTGCCCTTCCAGTTCTTGATGTCGAGCTCGCGGTGACCCACGTTGAGATCGCCCGTGACCACCGAGAGTTCGTTGTGGGCGGCGAGTTCGGGCAGCCGCGCCGACATGGCGTCGAGGAACTTCCATTTCTCGTCCTGCTTGGGGGTGTCGACCTCGCCCGAATGGACGTACGTGCTGACCACGGTGACGACGGTGCCGTCGATCTCGTAGTCCGCCTCGAGCCAACGGCCGGCGCTGTCGAAGTCGTCGGGCCCGAGCTCGACGCGGTGCACGTGTGCCTTGCCCCGACTGGCGATGGCGACCCCGGCCCGGCCCTTGGCGGACGCCGGGTCGTGGAGGACGTTCCACTCGGGGCCGAGCAGGCCCTCGAGGTCGTCGGTCGAGGCGCGCACCTCTTGCAGCGTGAGGACGTCGACGTCACGAGCCGAGAGCCACTCGCCCATGCCCTTGCGGAAGGCGGCACGGACGCCGTTGACGTTGACGGTGGCGAGACGGAGGCGCGTGGACATGGGCTCCAGACTAGCGGCGGGCACCGTCACGGGTGCCTTCCGGGGGGCCCGTGGGCGGGGCGTCGGGCGGGCTGCCCCGGCGGGCGACGCGCAGCGACCGCGAGAGCAGGCCGCGCGCGCCGACGACGAGACGTCCGCGGCGTGACCGGACCCGCGCCTCCTCGGCTCGCCGTTCGTCCTCGAGGCGCTGCAGGCGGGCCGCCTCCTGGTGCGGGTCGGCGAGGACGCCCAGGTCATCCATGCCGACGGCGATCCAGCCGGCGCTCAGCAGCAGCACCTGGCAGAGCAGGTTGATCACGATCAGCAGTCCGACGATCGCCGCGAACGAGGCGACCAGGGGGTTCGAGCCCGTGGCGCGCAGCACGACGCCGCCGACCACCGTCAACGAGACGAACCCGGCCGCACCGATCATCGCCCCCGACAGCAGCCGCCGGAAGGGGATGTGCAGACCCGCCAGCACGCGGAACAACACGGCGAGCACCGCCGTCTCGAACACGAACACGAGGACGATGCCGACCACGCGCAACGTCGTCTCGCCGATGAGGGACCGGGTCGAGACGCCGACGCCGGACAACAGACCCGACACCGCCGTGGTGCTGACCAACGACAGCGTCGCCGAGACGACGACCGCGGCGCCGAAGGCCAGTGCCAGGCCGAGGTCACGCACGATCAGCCGGCCGAGGGGCGTCACGGGCTGCGGTGCCCGGAAGACGATCCGCACGCAGTCGCGCATGCTGCCGAGCAGGGTGACGGCCGACACGAGCAGGCCGAGCAGGGCGACGGCTCCGGTCCACCCGAAGACCGACGCGTCGAGCAGCAGCTCGGGGTCGACGACGCCCGTGCCGTCGGCGTCCTGGATCAGCCCGGGAACGGCCGAGCGGATGAACACGATCAGTTCGTCCCGGAGCAGCTCGTCACCCGAGACCACGAAGCCTGCGACCGAGAAACCCACCCACAGGGCCGCGAACAGCGCGAACAGTGCCTGGTAGGTCAGTCCCGCGGCGAGCAACGGGCCCTTCGCGACGACGTGCCGTGCCAGCACCCGGGTGGGGCGAGAACCCACGACGCGCGACCCGGCCCGGCGGGCCCGTCCGGACGGGCCACTGACCGAGGAGGCGCCGATCGCCTCGACCGGGTCGGGCGTCGGTTCTCGAGTCCACGGCGCGTGCATTCGTCCAGGGTAGAGGCGGCCCGGGCAGGCGGTCCGGGCCTCCGGGTCCGAGCCGGAGATCGGAGCTGACCGGACCCCCGAGCGTTCCGTCTACGATGGACCGACCGTGGGCGTGCCCGGCGTTCCGCCGTACGTCCCCACCATCGAGACTCGAAGAGGTTCACCGTGGCACTACAGGGCGTTGGCGTCGGACGTGGAGTGGCCGTCGGCCCCGTGAAGAAGATGCCCGATCCGCTGCCCGAGCCGGGCACCGACCCCCGCACGGCCGACGCGGCCGTCGAATATGACGCCGTGCTCACCGCCCTGACCGCCGTCGCCACCGACCTCACGGCGCGGGGCGAGAAGGCCGGCGGCGAGGCGAAGGACGTGCTCGACGCCCAGTCCCTGATGGCGCAGGACCCCACTCTCACGGACGACGTCAAGGCCCGCATCGACGACGGTCGCACCGGCGAACGCGCCGTCCACGAGGCCTTCGCGGCGTTCCAGGACTTGTTGGTCGGCATGGGCGGTTACATGGCCGAGCGCGCCACCGACCTCGGTGACGTGGCGCAGCGCGTCATCGCCTCGCTGCGCGGGGTCCCCGCCCCGGGCGTGCCCGAGAGCGACACCCCGTTCGTCCTCGTCGCGCCCGACCTCGCCCCGGCCGACACCGCCCTGCTCGACCTCGACAAGGTGCTCGCGCTCGTCACCCGCGACGGCGGGCCCACCTCGCACACGGCCATCCTCGCCCGGTCGAAGTCGATCCCCGCCATCGTCGGAGTGACCGGTGCACTCGACCTGGCCGACGGGACCGTCGTCGTGGCCGACGCCGCGAGCGGGGTCGTCACGGTGGACCCGTCCCCCGACGAGGTCGCCGAGGCCGAGAAGCGCATCGCCGACCGTGCGGCCGCGGCCGCAGCCCCGCTGACCGACGGGGCACTGGCCGACGGCCACGCCGTCCCGCTGCTCGCCAACCTCGGTGCGCCCGGCGAGGCCGCGGGCGCGGTCGAACTCGGTGCCGAGGGCGTGGGCCTGTTCCGCACCGAGTTCCTGTTCCTGGGCAATTCGTCGGCGCCCACCGTCGAGAGCCAGACGGCGAGTTACACCGCGCTGCTCGAGGCCTTCCCGGGCAAGAAGGTCGTGGTCCGCGCCCTCGATGCGGGCGCCGACAAGCCGCTCAGCTTCCTGAACGACGCTCACGAGGAGAACCCGGCGCTCGGTCTTCGCGGCCTCCGTGCGTTGCGGGTCAAAGAAGACATCCTGCGCGACCAGTTGACCGCGCTCGCGGCGGCACAGGCCGCGACGACCGCCGACCTCTGGGTCATGGCACCCATGGTCAGCGACGCGGAAGAGACCGAGTACTTCGTCACCCTGGGCCGTGAACTCGGTCTCAAGACCGTCGGAGTGATGGCCGAGGTCCCGTCGCTCGCCGTCCTGGCCGACCAGATCTTCGCCCGTGCCGACTTCGTCAGCGTGGGCACCAACGACTTGACGCAGTACACGATGGCCGCCGACCGCATGCTCGGTTCCGTCGCCGCCTACCAGGACCCGTGGCACCCGGCCGTGCTGCGCCTGGTCAAGTCACTCGGCGACGCCGGGGCGACGGCGGGCAAGCCGGTGGGCATCTGCGGCGAGGCCGCGGCCGACCCGCTCCTCGCCGTCGTGCTCGTCGGTCTCGGGGCCACCACGCTCTCGATGACGCCGGCCGCGCTGGCCGACGTCCGACTCGAGCTCTCCCGGTACACCCTCGACCAGGCCCGTCGACTCGCGGCCGCCGCGATCGCCGCGACCACCGCCGCCGGCGCACGAGAGGCAGCCGAGGCCGTCAGCGTCTGAGCCCGGCGCAGAATTCGCCGGACCCGGTCGAGCTCAGTTCGCGGCCATCTCCGCACGACGATGGTCCAGGTGGTCGGCGAGCTCGCCCCAGGCGACGACCACGTCGCGGAGCGCGCCGGCCGTGGCCTCGTCGAGCACCGAGACGAGGCCGCGGGGGTCGTCAACGAGGACGAGCGCGCTCGAACGTGACAGCACCGCGTACGACGACGATCGGTCGCCGACGGGGGCGTTCGTGCCCCGCAGTTCGAGGTGCAGGCGGCCCGACGACCGGGTCAAGCGGGCCCGCACGGGGTCGCCGTCCGATGCGAAGAACTCGGCCAGCGCCTCCCGGTCGTCCGACAGGACGTCACGCTCCCACCCGTTCTCGGCCAGTCGTGAATCGGCACCGGCCACCGATTGCCAGAGGACGACCGATCTCTCGGTCGGCGAGGCTCCAGGGCGCAGGCCGAAGCGCGCCTCGAGGTTGTCGGCGACGGCGGCGGCCACCGCTGCGCGGTCGACCGACGACGGCGGATCGAGCCTGTCCACGACGACGGAGACGACGGCGTCCAGCTCGCGCGGCCAGATCGACACCCGGGTCTCGTCCAGCAGGCGGTCGTGTTCACCCGAGAGCAAGGCCTTCTCGGCGAGCTCGTCGAGGCGGGCCAGGGCCCGTCCGAGCTCGCGGTCGGCCGTGGGTCGCAGGGACGGTCTGGTCCGCAGCGCTCTCGCGAAGGCGCGACGGCGTTCTCGCTGGTCGACGGGCTGCTCGCCGTTGCGGTACGGACGTCGCCTCACGAGATCTCTCGCAGGGCGGACCGGCGGGGCCGTCGGTCGAGACGTCGGACGTCGTGCATGGCGTGCCTCTCGAGGGTCTGTGGCGATGACGGGCACCCAGCCTAGGCCGCCCGAGCCGTCCCGGGCCGTGCTCATCCGAGTCCGCCGTGCATCCGGTCACCGCCGTCCGGCACGGAGCAGTATCGAGTAGTGGGCACCCCAATCCGACACCCGTTGGTCGACGCGATCACGTCGCGCGCCATCCGGGTCGACAGCAGGGCCCGTGTCGTCCGACTCAGTCGTCCGCTCGCGGACCTCCTCGGCCGACCCACGACGAGTCGACGTGTCGTGCTGGTGACCAGCGAGCGGTCGCGCCTCACGGTCGGACTCCGAGCCGCGCTGGTCGCCGCCGGGGGAGTCTGGGCCGTCCACGACGACCAGGACCGCCTGCGCGACGGCCTCACGGGCGTGCCCTACGAGGACGTGGACGCCGCCGCCACCGTGGCGGAGGCCGAGCCCGCCGCGGGGCTGGTCGCCGAGCGGCTGCTGGTCATCGCCGACGCGGTCGACACGACGTGCCAGCTCAGTGTCGACCTGACGATGCTGCACCGGGCCTCACACGACACGAGCCTGGGAGGCGCGGTCGAGATCCTGGGAGCAGCCGCCTCGGGCACCGTGCCCACCCGGTGGGGCACCACCGAGCCCCTCGGGCACGTCTGGGACCGGTGGGTCCTGACCCAGCACGCCCGCCATCAGGCACCCGAGACCGTGCGGGTCGTCGTCGAGGGCCCGCACCTGTCGGCGACGATCACCGCGCGGGTCACCGAGCACGGCATCGAAGAGACCACGGCCCTGACGGTCGACGTGACCGAGGGCTCGCTCGACGACGCGATCGCCCGGTTGACCGACGCCCTCGGCCGCATCGCCGAGTCGTCGCTGCCGACCTTCGCCCTGGTCATCGCCCGCGAGGGCGAGTCCGACCGGTGCGTCCGGGCGGTGACGTACCCGCCGCCGAACCCGGTCGCCCTGCTGATCGGGGCACCGTCCGTCCGGCGGCTCGGCCTCGAGCGCTCGGCACTGGACGCCGAACGGCCGGTCGTCGTGGTGGGCCGACCGCGTCTGCCCGCCTACGTCGTCCCCCTGGGCGACGCAGCCACCTCGGGGTGGAACGCCCTGCACCGTACCCTCGAGGCCGTCGGCCCCGAGCGGCTCGCCCAACTCGTCGCCAGCCCCCTGCTTCAGGCGTGGGAGGAAGACCTGCACGAACTCGACCTGTTGCACGAGAGCACGACGGAGGCCGAGCGTCCGGTCGAGGACGAGTCCTGATGCCCCGCGACATCACCATCCTGAGCCCGCACGTCTACGACCAGCTCGATCTCGTGACTGCCGCTCACGCGGTCGACAGTTCGTTCGGCGTGCGCGAGATCGACGGTGGAGACGCCCTGCAGGTGTTCGCGGCGGGGGGCGTGCCCCTCCTCACGATCTATCAGGCGGCCGAGCTGACCCAGGTGGACGAGCTCGACCGTCTCCTGCCCGACCCGCCCTCGGTGCGCCTCCCGGTGTTCTGGATCGACGCCGTCGCCCCGATGGGCGACGAAGGAGAGACCGGAGTCTCGGTCGCCCTCCGGCTCGCCCTCGGCCTCGAGGCCGCGTGCATCGTCGAGGACGACTGACGCCGCAGCGTCCTCAGGCCACGGATGAGGGCCCGACCACCTCGGTGGTCGGGCCCTCCTCCGTATGGTCGGTCGGGTGTCAGGCCCGGCCGCGCAGGACCGCCTGCTTGACCTCGGCGATCGCCTGGGTGACCTGGATGCCCCGCGGGCACGCTTCGGTGCAGTTGAAGGTGGTGCGGCATCGCCACACGCCCTCTTTGTCGTTGAGGATGTCGAGGCGCACCTGGGCGCCCTCGTCGCGGGAGTCGAAGATGAAGCGGTGCGCGTTCACGATCGCTGCCGGGCCGAAGTACTGGCCGTCGGTCCAGAACACCGGGCAGCTCGACGTGCAGGCGGCGCAGAGGATGCACTTGGTCGTGTCGTCGAACCGCTCGCGCTGGGTGGCGCTCTGCAGGCGCTCCTTCTCGGGCTTCGACGAGGCCATCAAGAACGGCTGGATCTCGCGGTACGACTGGAAGAAGGGCTCCATGTCGACGACGAGGTCCTTCTCGAGGGGAAGACCCTTGATGGCCTCCACGTAGATCGGCTGCGAGATGTCGAGGTCTTTGATGAGGGTCTTGCAGGCCAGCCGGTTGCGACCGTTGATGCGCATCGCGTCCGAACCGCAGACGCCGTGGGCGCAGGACCTGCGGAAGGTCAGCGAACCGTCTTGTTCCCACTTGATCTGGTGCAGGGCGTCCAGCACGCGGTCGGTGGGCAGCACCTGCACGTCGAAGTCCTGCCAGCGGGGCTCGTCGTCGACCTCGGGGTCGTACCGACGGATGATGAGCGTGGCCGTGAACGTGGGGACGGCGTCGGAGCCCTGGGGCTTGTTCTCGAGGACAGCGGTGCTCATGTCAGTACTTCCGTTCCATCGGCTGGTAGTTCGTGATCACGACGGGCTTGGTGTCGAGGCGGATGTGGTCGCCGGCCAGCGACGAGTGCGCGTCGCCGGTGAGGTAGGCCATCGTGTGGACGAGCCAGTTCGCGTCGTCGCGCGTGGGGTAGTCCTCGCGGAAGTGTCCGCCGCGGCTCTCCTGTCGCGAACGCGCCGAGTAGACGACGACCTCGGCGAGGTCGAGCAGGAAGCCCAGTTCGATGGCCTCGAGCAGGTCGGTGTTGAAGCGCTTGCCCTTGTCCTGCACCGAGATGTTCTTGAACCGCTCTCGCAGGTCGGCGATCACGTGGGTGACCTCGTCGAGCGTCTCTTCGGTTCGGAACACCTGGGCGTTGCGGTCCATGCTGTCCTGCAGCTCTTTGCGCAGCGTCGCGATGCGCTCGGTGCCCGTCGCGTTGCGGACGTCCTCGACGAGACCGCGGACGAAGGCGGCGGGGTCGTGGGGGAGCGGCACGAACGGGGCGTCCTTGACGAACTCGACCGCGTTGTTGCCGGCCCGCTTGCCGAACACGTTGATGTCGAGCAGCGAGTTCGTCCCCAGGCGGTTCGAGCCGTGCACGCTGACGCAAGCGCACTCGCCGGCGGCGTAGAGGCCGGGAACGACCGTCGTGTTGTCGCGCAGCACCTCGGCCTTGACGTTGGTCGGGATGCCACCCATGGCGTAGTGGGCCGTCGGCAGGACCGGCACCGGCTCGGTGTAGGGCTCGACACCGAGGTAGGTGCGGGCGAACTCGGTGATGTCCGGGAGCTTCGCGTCGATCACGGCCGGATCGAGGTGGGTGATGTCGAGGTAGACGTAGTCCTTGTGCGGACCCGCCCCTCGGCCCTCTCGGATCTCGGTCGCCATGCAGCGCGCCACGATGTCACGTGGTGCCAGGTCTTTGATGGTGGGGGCGTAGCGCTCCATGAAGCGCTCGCCCTCGCTGTTGCGGAGGATCGCGCCCTCGCCGCGGGCGGCTTCGCTCAACAGGATGCCGAGACCGGCCAGGCCGGTCGGGTGGAACTGGAAGAACTCCATGTCTTCGAGCGGCAGGCCCTTGCGCCAGATGATGCCCACGCCGTCACCCGTGAGCGTGTGCGCGTTCGAGGTCGTCTTGTAGATCTTGCCGAAGCCACCCGTGGCGAAGATCACGGCCTTGCCCTGGAAGACGTGCAGGTCACCCGTCGACAGCTCGTAGGCGATGACCCCGGCGGGGCGCTCCTCGCCGTCGATCTCTCCCATGATGAGGTCGAGGACGTAGAACTCGTTGAAGAAGTTGATGCCGTGCTTGACGCAGTTCTGGTACAGGGTCTGCAGGATCATGTGGCCGGTGCGGTCGGCGGCGTAGCAGGCCCGACGCACGGGGTTCTTGCCGTGTTCGGCCGTGTGTCCGCCGAAGCGTCGCTGGTCGATCTTGCCCTCGGGGGTGCGGTTGAAGGGCAGGCCCATGTTCTCGAGGTCGAGGACGGCGTCGATGGCCTCTTTGGCGAGGATCTCGGCGGCGTCCTGATCGACGAGGTAGTCCCCGCCCTTGACGGTGTCGAAGGTGTGCCACTCCCAGTTGTCGTCCTCGACGTTGGCGAGGGCGGCGGCCATGCCGCCCTGGGCCGCGCCGGTGTGCGAGCGCGTCGGGTAGAGCTTCGAGATGACCGCGGTGCTGGCGTTGGGGCCCGCCTCGATGGCTGCTCTCATGCCCGCACCCCCGGCCCCGACGATGACGATGTCGTGCTGGTGGTAGTGGACGCCGTCGACGACGGTGCTGGTGGGTTCGGGGGAGGGTGTGGTCACGGTTCTTTCCGGTGATGGACGTGCGGCCGGGGGCCGGAGTGGACGGTGGGCCGGGTGCTCAGCCGGCGCTGCAGAACGACGGCAGCAGGTCGGCCGGGGCGTTCGCGGGGCAGGGGTCGAACGTGTAGATCACGAGCGTGCCGAGGACGAGCAGCACGACCGTCGACACGAGCAGCGTGACGAGTAGCACCTTGCGCACCATGGGCTTCGACACGTAGTCGTTGACGATCGTGCGCATGCCGTTCGTGCCGTGGATCAGCGCGAGCCAGAGCAGCAGGGTGTCGTAGACCTGCCAGAACGGGCTGGCCCACTTGCCGGCCACGAAGGCGAAGTCGATGGCCTTGACGCCACCCTCGCTCGCGAGCAGGTTGATGAAGAGGTGGCCGAACACGAGCACGACGAGCAGCAGGCCGCTGGCGCGCATGTAGATCCAGCCCCACTTCTCGTAGTTGGTGGTGCGCTGGGCCGCACGGGCCGAGCGCGGGGCTTCGACGGTCTGGGTGGTCATGGCTCTACTCCGAGAAGACGTTCATCAGGTGGCGCGGCGCGAAACCGGCGAACAGGACCGCGGCGACGCCGATGACGATCCAGAACATGAGGCGCTGGTACTTGGTGCCCGGGCCCCAGAAGTCGATCAGGATGATGCGCAGGCCGTTCAGGGCGTGGAACAGGATCGCCGCGACCAGACCGGTCTCGCCGAGCCCCATGATCGGGTTCTTGTACGTGCCGATCACGGCGTTGTAGGCCTCGGGGCTGATCCGCACGAGGGCGGTGTCGAGGATGTGCACCAGCAGGAAGAAGTAGATGCTCACGCCGGTGATGCGGTGCAGCACCCATGACCACATGCCCTCACGGCCCCGGTAGAGGGTGCCGGCGATCTTCCCGGGCGCCTTAGGCGCGCTGATCTTCGGTGCACCCGGTCTGCCTGACGGTGATGCGACCGTTCCCGTCGACTGCTCGGCCATGAGCACTTCTCCTCGCGGATGGGGCGGACGACGCTCTCGCTCGGTCGGTACGAGGGACAGCCGTGTCCGCTGGTGATGTTCTCAGAACCCCTCCATCCTATGTTCCCGCCGAGAGGGGCCGCCGCCCCACCCCGCCGAACTCGTTCGACGTCGAGACAAGACGGACCGGTCCGGTCGCGCCGGGGTCAGCGCACGGAGGCGCGCTCGGCCCGGTCGCGCACGCTCGCCATCGCGCGTCGGTAGTGCTCGACGAGTTCGTCGCCGAGGGTCTCCCACGTCCGAGAGACGACCACGCGCCTCCCGGCCTCGCCGAACCGGGCACGCAACTCGTCCGAGTCGACCAGGGTGCGCACGCTCCGGCGGAGCGAGTGGTCGTGGCGGGGGTCGAAGAGGAACCCGTCGACCCCGTGCCGCACCAGGTCGAGGGGGCCACCGGCGGCCGGCGCGACGACCGGCAGTCCGCTCGCGTGGGCCTCCTGCACGGTCTGGCCGAAGGTCTCGGTCGAGCCCGTGTGCACGAAGACGTCGAGGGCCGCGTAGGCGTCGGCGAGGTGCTCGCCGTGGAGGGGCCCGGTGAAGACCGGGTCGAGGTGGCGCAGTCGCCGGCGCAGGGCGGGCAGGGACGGGCCCCCGCCGACGACCACGAGGCGTGTCTGCCGCAGCGGTCGCAGGGCCGCGAGCCGTTCGACCTGCTTCTCGGGAGCCAAGCGGCCCACGTATCCGACCAGCACGTGGTCGGGGGAGCCCCAGGACTCGCGCAGGGCACGCACCGCGTCGCCCGACTTGCGGTTCGGGTGGAACAGGGCCGAGTCGACCCCTCGCCCCCAGGTCGCGAGTCGCCGGACGCCGGCCGTCTCGAGGTCCCTCGAGGAGGCGCGCGAAGGGACCAGCGTCGTCGTGGCCTGGTCGTGGATGCGACGCACGAGTCGCCAGGCCACGGCCGAGCCGAGGCCGAGTCCGTTCGTCCCCGCGTATCGGGCGACGTCCGTCTGGAACACGGCGACCGAGGGAACCCCCAGGCGTGCCGCGGCGGCGATCGCCTGGGCGCCGAGCAGGAACGGCGAGGCGACGTGCACCACGTCGGGACGGAACGCGGCGATGGCCGCGGCGACCTGGGGGTTCGGCAGACCGACCGGAAACTGGCGGTAGGCCACCGACGGCACCCGGTGGACGGGGAAACCGGCGTAGCTCGTCGTGCCCCGGCCGGCCGGGGCGATCACGAGGGCCTCGTGCCCCCGTCGGGCCAGATGGTCGAGCACGCGCAGCACGCTCGTCGTGACCCCGTTCACGGTGGGAAGGAAGCTCTCGGTCACGATCACGACTCGCATCGGTCCTCCTCGGACTGCTCGTGCTGCGAGCCTCACCGGCGACGGTGGCGAGAGGGGATCGGAGGCATGGAGGAAGGGCGTCGATAAGGTGAACGCATGACGATCCAGGAAAGCCTCGACCGCTTCTACAGCATCATCCCGGCGGGCGGCATCGGGTCCCGTCTCTGGCCCCTCAGTCGCGCCGACGCGCCGAAGTTCTTGCACGACCTCACTGGCAGCGGGTCGACGTTGTTGCGGGGCACGTGGGATCGCCTGGCCCCGCTCAACGGTGACCAGCGCATCATGGTCGTCACCGGGCGGGCTCACCGCGCAGCGGTCGAGTCGCAACTCCCCGGCCTCGCCGACCACAACGTGGTCCTCGAGAGCGAGCCGAAGGACAGCACGGCGGCCATCGGTCTGGCCGCCGCCGTGCTGCGCCGGCGCGAACCCGACGTGATCATCGGCTCCTTCGCCGCCGACCACGTCATCGCCGACACCCGGGGCTTCGGTCGCGCGGTCCGCGAGGCCATCGTCGCCGCCGACGAGGGCTACATCGCCACCATCGGCATCACGCCCACCGAGCCGGCGATCGGCTTCGGCTACATCCACGTGGGGGCGCCGCTCGACATCGAGGGGGCTCCGAGCGCCCGTACGGTCGAGGCCTTCGTCGAGAAGCCCGACCTCGAGACGGCCGAACGCTACGTCTCCGGCGGCGACTACCTCTGGAACGGCGGCATGTTCATCTCGCGTGCCGATCGGCTGCTCGAGCAGCTGGGTGAGACGCGCCCCGAGCTGCTCGAGGGCATCGAAGAGCTCGCCGCGGCGTGGGACACCCCGAGGCGCGGCGCCGTCGTCGACAAGGTCTGGCCGGGTCTCGAGAAGATCGCCATCGACTACACCGTCGCCGAGCCCGCGGCGGCGGCGGGCCGTCTGGCCGTCGTTCCCGGCGACTTCGACTGGGACGACGTCGGCGACTTCGCGTCGATCGCCAAACTGCACTCCGGTGGCCGCAAGAGCGATCTGGCGATCCTCGGCGAGAACGCCCGCGTGCTGGCCGACAGTTCGAGCGGCATCGTCGTCGGCAACAGCGGCCGGCTGATCTCGCTGATCGGCGTCAGCGACATCATCGTGGTCGACACCCCCGACGCCCTTCTCGTCACGACCACGGCCAACGCGCAGCGCGTCAAGAGCGTCGTCGACGCCCTCAAGCTCAGCGGTCGCAGCGACGTCCTCTGACCCGCTCGGGGGCCGCGAAGGTTTCACGTTCGTTACGTCGTGGTCGCGACTGTGTAACGCCTCGGCATCACTACCACCCGACGGTCGGCGGCGCTCGTCACAGTAGGTAACCTGGCAGCCATACCCACCCGGCGCGCCTCGTGCCGGGCTGCACCCTGGAGGACAACTTGACTACAACTGCGCGCAAGGCCGTGCTCAGCGGCCTCGCCCTGGCGAGCACCGCCGTCATCCTGGCCGGCTGTGCCTCGGCCCCCGACAGCGGCTCTGGCTCGACCAGCGGCGCCTCGAGCGACTTCGTCCCTTGCATGGTCTCCGATGCCGGTGGATTCGACGACAAGTCGTTCAACCAGCTCGGCTACGAAGGCCTCAACGAAGCCGCCGAGGCCATCGGCGCGACACCCAAGACGGTCGAGTCGGCCGACGAGACGGTCTACGACGCCAACCTGTCGAACCTCGCCGACCAGGGCTGCAACCTGATCGTCACGGTCGGCTTCGCCCTCGCCGACGCGACCAAGTCGGCGGCCGAGGCGAACTCGGGCATCAACTACGCCACCATCGACGACGCGTCGATCACGGCCGACAACGTCCAGCCGATCACCTTCAACACCTCCGAGGCGGCCTTCCTGGCGGGTTACGCGGCAGCCAGCTACTCGAAGACCGGCGTCGTCGGCACCTTCGGCGGCATGCAGTTCCCGACCGTCACGATCTTCATGGACGGCTTCGTCGACGGCGTGAAGTACTTCAACGAGCAGAAGAGCGAAGACGTGAAGGTCGTCGGCTGGGACGTCGACTCGCAGACCGGCAGCTTCACGGGCGGCTTCGAGGCCGGCACCACGGCCAAGCAGAACGCCCAGACCCTGATCGACCAGGACGCCGACGTCATCCTGCCGGTCGGTGGGCCCATCTACCAGAGCGCCGCCGAGGCCATCCGCGACTCCGGCAAGGACGTCGTCCTGGTCGGTGCCGACAGCGACACCTACGAGACCGACAGCGCCAACAGCGACCTGTTCCTCACCTCGGTGCTCAAGGGCATCAAGCAGGCGACCGACGCGGTCGTGACCCAGGCCAGCGAGGACAAGTTCTCGAGCACTCCCTACGTGGGCACGCTCGAGAACGACGGCGTCGGCATCGCCCCGTTCCACGACTACGCCGACAAGGTCGACTCCGGTCTGCAGGACGAGCTCGACACGATCAAGGCCGGCATCATCGACGGCTCGATCGAGGTCGAGTCGCCGTCGGCGCTCACCAGCTGACGAAAGCACCTCCCGTCATCGATTAGCATCGACTGACCCAGGGCCGGGAGCGACGGTCACCCCGTCGCTCCCGGCCCTCTCAACGCCCGTGGGCGGACCGCCGACCCGGTGCCGTCCGACCACACCCGAATGCCTAGACCCGAGGTAGCCACCTGAGATGAAGCTCGAACTGCGGGGCATCACCAAGCGATTCGGCGCATTGACCGCCAACGACCACATCAGCCTGACCGTCGAGCCCGGCGAGATCCACTGCCTGCTCGGCGAGAACGGCGCCGGCAAGTCCACGCTGATGAACGTCCTCTACGGCCTGTACCAGGCCGACGAGGGCGAGATCCTGCTGGACGACGCCGTCCAGCACTTCTCGGGCCCGGGTGACGCCATGGGCGCCGGCATCGGGATGGTCCACCAGCACTTCATGCTCGTCCCGGTCTTCACCGTCGCCGAGAACGTCATGCTCGGCCACGAAGAGACCAAGTCGGGCGGCCGACTCGATCTCGCCGCGGCCCGCGCGAAGGTGCGCGAGATCAGCAGCCGCTTCGGGTTCGACATCGATCCCGACGCCCTGGTCGAAGAGCTGCCCGTCGGCGTCCAGCAGCGGGTCGAGATCATCAAGGCCCTGTCCCGTGACGCCAAGGTCCTCGTGTTCGACGAGCCCACCGCCGTGCTGACGCCGCAAGAGACCGACGAGCTCATGGTGATCATGCGTCAGCTGCGCGACGCCGGCACCGCCATCGTCTTCATCACCCACAAGCTGCGCGAGGTGCGCGAGGTCGCCACCCGCATCACCGTCATCCGCCTGGGCAAGGTCGTCGGCGAGGCCGAGCCGAGCGCCTCGAACGCCGAGCTCGCCTCTCTCATGGTCGGGCGTGCCGTCGAGCTCACCGTCCAGAAATCCCCGGCCGAGGCCGGAGAGGCCGCCCTCGTGGTGGAGAACCTCAGGGTCGTCGACCCGATCGGCCAGGTCGTCGTGGACGACGTCTCGTTCGAGGTCCGCCGAGGCGAGATCCTGGCCATCGCGGGCGTCCAGGGCAACGGTCAGACCGAGCTGACCGAGGCGATCCTCGGCCTGCAGCCACGTGTCGAGGGCCGGGTCTCGCTCGACGGGCGCGACATCACGGGTCGCAGCGTGCGCCAGGTGCTCGACGCCGGTGTCGGCTTCGTCCCCGAGGACCGCAACCAGGACGGCCTCGTCGGCGAGTTCACCGTCGCCGAGAACCTCATGCTCGACCGCTCGCAGTCGGGCCCTTTCGTGAAGCGCGGCTCCCTGAAGCTCGCCGAGCTCGCGGCGTTCGCCGTGGCCAAGGTGAAGGAGTTCGACATCCGCACGCAGGGCATCGCCACGCCCGCCGGTCGTCTCTCGGGCGGCAACCAGCAGAAGGTCGTGCTGGCTCGCGAGCTCAGCCGCGACCTGCGGCTCTTCGTGGCAGCTCAGCCCACCCGGGGCATCGACGTCGGCTCGATCGAGTTCGTGCACAAGCGCATCGTGGAGACCCGCGATCAGGGCGTACCCGTCATCGTCGTGTCGACCGAACTCGACGAGGTCGCCGCCCTGGCCGACCGCATCGCCGTGATGTACCGCGGCACCATCGTCGGCATCGTGCCGGCGGACACCCCTCGCGACGTGCTGGGGCTCATGATGGCCGGCGAGATGCCGCAGGGAACGGAGCAGGCAGCGTGAGCGACGCCACCACCACCACCACGCAGGGCCCGGGCACACCACCCGCGCCGTCGTCACCGGAGACCGCCGAGGGACGCGGCTCGCGCCTCCTGAGAGAGATCACGACCGGCAACGCAGCCATCTCGGTGCTCGCCGTCGTGCTGGCCCTCGTGGTCTCGGGTCTTCTGATCGGGTTCACCGACACCTCGGTGCAGGGCACCCTCGGTTACTTCTTCTCGCGTCCGGCCGACTTCTTCCAGGCGTTCTGGGCCGCGGTCGGCGGGTCGTACTCGTCGCTCTTCCAGGGGGCGATCTACAACTTCCGGGTCGACGGCTTCGCAGCGGGCATCCGTCCTCTGACCGAGACGCTGAACTACGCCGTGCCGCTCATCGCGGCAGGCCTCGGCGTGGCGGTGGCGTTCCGCGTGGGCCTGTTCAACATCGGTGCCCGCGGGCAGATGCTGATGGCCTCGGCCGCGGCCGGCTGGGTCGGGTTCTCCTTCCACCTTCCGCTCGCCGTGCACCTGCCCCTGGCCCTCGCCGCCGGAATCGCCGCCGGAGCGCTCTGGGGCGGCATCGTGGGTCTGCTCAAGGCCCGCACCGGCGCCCACGAGGTGATCCTCACGATCATGCTCAACTACATCGCCTTCTACCTGCTCGCCTTCATGCTGCGCACACAGGGGCTGCTCCAGGCCCCGGGCAGTGCGAACCCGAAATCGCCCGCGACGCTCGACACGGCGATCCTGCCCGACCTCTTCGGTGCCCGGTACAACCTCAACTGGGGCTTCGTGCTGGTCATCGTCATCACGGCGGTGGTCTGGTGGCTGATCAACCGGTCGACGCTCGGCTTCCGGTTCCGGGCCGTCGGCGAGAACCCGCACGCGGCCCGCACGGCCGGCATGAACGTCAAGAACATCTACCTCTACGCGATGCTCATCTCGGGTGCCCTCGCGGGCGTGGCCGGGTCGACCCAGGTGCTCGGCACGCTGACCAGCGGCTTCACCTCGGGTATCGACGCGGGTATCGGCTTCGACGCGATCACGGTCGCGCTGCTCGGTCGCTCGCGGCCGTGGGGCGTCTTCGGCGCCGGTGTCCTGTTCGGGGCACTCAAGGCGGGCGGGTACTCGATGCAGGCCGCCAACGGTGTGCCGATCGACATCGTGCTCGTCGTGCAGTCCCTCATCGTGCTGTTCGTGGCCGCGCCCCCGCTGGTCCGAGCGATCTTCCGTCTGCCGGCCCCGGGCCTCCGCCCGGTGCGCAAGGCCCCGATCAAGGAGGCGGTGGTCACCAAGTGAGCACGCTCACCCCCGACACCGCGGCGCCCGCCGCCCCGTCGCCCGACCTGGGCCGGGCCACGACCCGCAGTCTCAAGGCCCCCGTGGCCTTCGCGATCTTCACCGTCGTCGCCGCCGTGTTGTTCCTCGGCCTGGCACGTGACGGCGAGAGCACGTTCCGACTGTCGACCGCGACGGACTTCTTCGCCCTGCCCGACGCCGTCCTGCCGGCGGCAGGCACCGGCATCGTGCTCACGGTGCTGTTGGCCGTCATCACCGTGGTCGCGGTGCTCCGCGCCGTGCGCTTCCAGAAGGTGCCGATCTGGTTGGTCGCCGTGTTCGGCGTCCTGTTCCTGCTCGGCTTCCTCACCTGGGCGAGCGCCGGTGAGACCATCCCGGTGCCCGGTCTGCTGCTCGGTGCCCTCGCGCTCAGCACCCCCCTCATCTTCGGCGCCCTCGGTGGCGTCATCAGCGAGCGGGTCGGCGTGGTCAACGTCGCGATCGAGGGGCAGCTGCTCGCCGGTGCCTTCGTCTCCGCCATGGTCGCCTCGGCGACCGGATCGGCCTACGTCGGCCTCGTCGGCGCGATGATCGCGGGGGTCCTCGTGTCGATGGTGCTCGCGGTCTTCAGCATCCGGTACATCGTCGACCAGGTCATCGTCGGAGTCGTGCTCAACGTGCTCGTCACGGGCCTCACCAGCTTCCTGTACTCGCAGGTGCTGTCGAAGTCCGAGTCGCTCAACCGCGGCGTGCGCTTCCCGCAGCTCGACGTCCCGGTGCTCAGCCAGATACCGATCGTCGGGCCCGTCTTCTTCCGCCAGACGATCATCGTCTACCTGATGTACATCGCGATCGCGGTCGTCTTCTACGCGCTGTTCCGTACCCGATGGGGGCTGCGCCTCCGTTCGGTGGGCGAGCACCCGCAGGCCGCCGACACCGTGGGTATCAAGGTCAACGCCACGCGCTTCTGGAACGTCTCCCTCGCGGGTGCCATCGCGGGTCTCGGTGGGGCCTACTTCACGCTCGGCTCCCTCGGCAACTTCCAGAAAGAGATGACGGCGGGCGCGGGCTTTATCGCCCTGGCCGCGGTCATCTTCGGACGTTGGGACCCAATCCGCGCCACGCTCGCCGCGCTGCTGTTCGGCTTCGCGAGCAACCTGCAGAACGTGCTCGGGGCCATCGGTTCGCCGGTGCCCAGCGAGTTCATGCTCATGCTGCCGTACGTCGTGACGATCTTCGCGGTCGCCGGCCTGGTCGGGCAGTCCCGGGGTCCTGCGGCCTCGGGCAAGCCCTACATCAAGTCGTGACGGCCCGCAGCAGCGAGTCGGTCGTCGCCGAGACCGACTGGGACGCCCTGCGTGCGGCCGCCCGCGACGCCATGCGCAAGGCCTATGTCCCGTACTCGCGGTTCCCGGTCGGGGCGGCCGCCCTCACCGACGACGGGCGGATCGTCTCGGGGTGCAACGTCGAGAACGCTTCGTACGGCATCACCCTCTGCGCCGAGTGTTCACTCGTGTCCGACCTCGTCATGACGGGCGGCGGCCGACTGGTCGCCTTCGCCTGCGTGGACGGCAACGGCGGGGTGCTGATGCCCTGCGGTCGCTGTCGGCAGTTGCTCTACGAACACTCCGACGAGGCCATGGTGCTCGACACCGTCTCGGGCTTCAAGACCATCGACGAGGTGATCCCCGATGCGTTCGGGCCGCGCCAACTCGAGCAGTACCGGGCCTCGCAGAACTGACCCGCGCCTCCTCGTCCGTCCCGGTCGCGACGTCCGCGTCGCGCATCGTCGCACCACCCATCGCACCACCGCTAGGAGCCTCACCGTGACCCAGAACGCCGTCGAACCGTTCGACACCGTCGACCTCATCCGCGTCAAGCGGGGCGGCGACGCCCTCAGCACCGAACAGATCGATTGGTTGATCGACGCGTACACGCGCGGCTACGTCGCGGACGAGCAGATGTCGGCGTTGACCATGGCGATCTTCCTCAACGGCATGGAGCGTCGTGAGATCCGTGACATGACCATGGCCATGATCCGGTCGGGCGAGACGATGGACTTCGCCGGGCTCGGCAAGACGACCGTCGACAAGCACTCCACCGGTGGCGTCGGCGACAAGATCACCCTGCCGCTGGCGCCTCTGGTCGCGTCGTTCGGTGTCGCAGTGCCCCAGCTCTCGGGCCGGGGCCTCGGCCACACCGGGGGCACGCTCGACAAGCTCGAGTCGATCCCGGGCTGGCAGGCGTCGATCTCGAACCAGCGCATGCGCGAGATCATGGCCGACAGCGGCGCCGTGGTCTGCGCCGCCGGTTCGGGCCTGGCACCGGCCGACGGCAAGCTCTACGCCCTTCGCGACATCACGGGCACCGTCGAGGCCATCCCGTTGATCGCGTCGTCGATCATGAGCAAGAAGATCGCCGAGGGGACCGCGGCGTTGGTCCTCGACGTCAAATTTGGTTCGGGCGCGTTCATCCAGGACATCGAGCGGTCGCGTGAGCTGGCCCGCACCATGGTCGACCTCGGCACCGACGCCGGGGTGGCGACGACGGCTCTGCTCACCGACATGAACGTGCCGCTCGGTCTGACCATCGGCAACGCCCTCGAGGTGCGTGAGTCGGTCGAGACCCTCGCCGGAGGGGGCCCGGCCGACATCCGAGAGCTCACCGTGGCCCTCGCCCGCGAGATGCTGACCCTCGCGGGCCGACCCGACGCCGATGTCGAGGCCGCCCTCGACGACGGCCGCGCGATGGACGCCTGGAAGCGCATGATCCGCGCCCAGGGCGGCGATCCCGACGCCGCGCTGCCGACCGCCCGCGAGACGCACGTCGTCACCGCCGGCAGCACGGGCTACCTGACCGAGCAACACGCGCTTCCGTTCGGCATCGGTGCCTGGCGCCTCGGCGCCGGTCGCGCCCGCAAGCAGGACCCCGTGCAGGCTGCCGCCGGAATCGAGCTGCACGCGAAGCCTGGTGATCGGGTCGCCGAGGGGCAGCCCCTGTTCACGCTGCACACCGACGAGCCCGGCCGCTTCGAGCGTGCCCTCGAGGCCGTCGACGGCGCGTGGACGATCGGTGACGAGGCGCCGGCGGCGCGCACCATCGTCGCCGAGCGGATCGGCTGACCGGACCCGTTCGGCGCACGTACCGCCGGCGCCGCGCCTCCGTCCAGGAGGCGCGGTGCCGGTTCTCGTGACGAGCCCACCCGTCTCGTGGCGCGCGTCCAGAGTCGTCACCCCGACCGCTAGTAGATTGGGAGCATGAGCGCTCCCGACAAGGACTACCGGCTGCCGAACGGGGGACCGCGCCTCGCGGCCCTGCCCAAGGTGTCGCTGCACGACCACCTCGACGGGGGCCTGCGACCCGAGACCATCGTCGACCTCGCGGTCGAGGCCGGGATCGACCTCCCGGCCTCCGAACCCGAGGCGCTCCGCCGGTGGATCGTCGAGAGCGCCGACTCGGGCAACCTCGTGGACTACCTCGCGACCTTCGAGCTGACGGTAGCGGTCATGCAGACCGCCGACCAGCTGACCCGTGTCGCCCATGAGTTCGTCCTCGACCTGGCCGCCGACGGCGTCGTCCACGCCGAGGTCCGTTGGGCACCCGAGCAGCACCAGCGACAGGGGCTCACGCTCGACCAGGCGGTCGAGTCCGTGCAGGCCGGCTTCGCGTCGGCCGCTCGAGCACTCGCCGCCGACGGGTACGAAATCTCGGTCGGGCAGATCCTCAGCGCTCTGCGCCAGGGCGAGCGCTCGCTCGAGATCGCGCAGCTCGCCGTCCGGCACCGCGAGAACGGCGTGTTGGCCTTCGACATCGCCGGGCCCGAAGAGGGGTACCCGGCCGCCGATCACAAGGTCGCGTTCGACCTGTTGGCCCGCGAGTTCATGCCGGTCACGGTGCACGCGGGCGAGGCCGACGGGCTCGACAGCATCCGGGGGGCGTTGATCGACGGGCGAGCACTCCGCCTCGGGCACGGCGTGCGCATCGCCGAAGACATCCGCGTCGTCGCCAGCAAGGGCTCGACCTCCACGGTCGAGATCGGGCCGATCGCTTCGTGGGTGCGCGACCGCGAGATCCCCCTCGAGCTGTCGCCGCAGTCCAACCTGCAGACCGGCGCCGTCGCCGCCTGGGGCCCAGACCTCGACGACCACCCCTTCGACCTCCTGTACCAACTCGGGTACAGCGTGACGGTCAACACCGACAACCGCCTCATGAGCGACACGAGTCTCTGCAAAGAACTCGCCTTGCTCGGCCAGGCCTTCGACTACGACCTCGACGACCACGAGACGTTCCAGCTCAACGCCGCCGCGTCGTGCTTCCTGCCGCTCGAGGACCGCGAGGCGCTGGCCGACCGCATCACCGCCGGCTTCGAGGGGGTCTGAGCATGGCGCTTCCTCCGCTGCCCGACGAGGCGGTCGTCATCGGTGCCCGGGTCGCCGACTGGCGCGACGCCGTCCGGGTCGCGGGGCACGCGCTGGTCGACTCCGGCGCCGCCCGAGAGGGTTACGGCGACGAGATGGTGCGCATGATCGATGAGCACGGCCCCTACGTGGTCATCGCACCCGGCCTGGTGCTCGCCCACGCCCGCCCGGGCGACGACGTCGTCCGCGACGGTCTCGCGGTGGTGACTCTGGCCGAGCCGGTACCCTTCGGGCACCCGCACAACGATCCCGTCAGCGTCGTCCTGGGTCTCGCCATCGTCACGGTCGGCGGCCACCTCGAATCGATCGCCGACCTCGCCAACGTGTTCAACGAGGCCTCCGTCATCCCCGCCCTCGCGGCCGCCACCTCGGTCGACGAGGTTCGTCGGTTGATGGGCGTCCCCGCCTGATCCCCCACAGATCGAGACAACCCCATGAAGATCGTCACCATCTGCGGCGCCGGCATCGGCAGCAGCGGAATCCTCAAGGTCAACGCCGAGCGGGTCCTGGCCCGGCTCGACATCGAGGCGGAGGTGGTCGCCGCCGACATCGGCTCGATCGCCTCGATCGGGGACGACGCGCAGGTCATCCTCACCTCGGCCGAGTTCGTCGAGGCGATCGGCTCGACGTTCGCCGACGTCATCGTGATCCAGAACCACTTCGACCAGGCAGAGCTCACCGAGAAGCTCCAGAAGTCGCTCGGCTGAGCGCGGCCGGTCACGACAGCGAGAGACCCCGGAGGCGCAGCTCGCGCCTCCGGGGTCTCTCGCGTCGGATGGGCGGTCACCGCCCGACGGTCACGCCAGCAGGGCGCGCATGCCGGAGTCGAGGTCGGCGACGGCCGCCTCGGCGGCGTCCCGACGAGCGACGGCGTCACCCTCGGTGCTCGACGCATCGATGTAGACCTTGAGTTTCGGCTCGGTACCGCTCGGGCGGACGATGACCCGTGAGCCGTCGGTCAGCCAGTAGCGCAACACGTCACCCGCCGGGAACGACCCGAACCCGTCCCGGAAGTCGTCGATCCGGTCGACCCGGTGCGAGCCGATCGTGGCGGGCGGGTGCTGCCGAAGGCGGGTCGTGAGCGCGGTGATCGTGGCGAGGTCGTCGACCCTGATCGAGATCTGCGACGAGGCGTACGCCCCGAACCGCTCGTCGAAGGCGACGAGGTGCTCTGCCAGGCTCGACCCGGCGGAGTGCAGCTCGGTCGCGAGGGCGAGCAGGTCGACCGCGGCCGAGATGCCGTCCTTGTCGCGCACGACGTCGGGGTCCACCAGGTAGCCGAGAGCCTCCTCGTAGCCGTAGATCAGCCCCCCGACACGGGAGACCCACTTGAAGCCGGTCAGGGTGTCGACGTAGTCCAGTCCGTGCACGCGGGCGATCTCGCGGAGGGCGGGGGAGGAGACGATGCTCGCGGCGAGCGTGCCGTCGCGGTCGTCCCGCCGTGCGCGCTCGGCGGCGCGCCAGCCGAGCAGGGAGCCGACCTCGTTGCCGCTGAGTCGACGCCATCCGCCGTCGACGGGGATCGCGACCGCGAGCCGGTCGGCGTCGGGGTCGTTCGCGATGACCAGGTCGGCCTCGACGCGGTCGGCCGTGGCGTACGAGAGATCCATGGCGCCGGGCTCTTCGGGGTTGGGGAAGGCCACGGTCGGGAACGCGGGGTCGGGCGCGCTCTGCTCGCTGACCGGGATCGGTTCGGCGAAGCCCGCGGTGGCGAACACTCGACGGGCGACCTCCCACCCGACGCCGTGCAGGGCCGTGTAGACGACGCGCGGCTGGTCACCGGCTGCCGCCGTGCCGGCCACGGCGGCGGTGCGACGGACGTACTCCATGACGAGGTCGTCGCCGGCCTCGCGATAGTCGTCGGAGCGGGGCAGCTCGGCGACCGAGGACTGCGCCGCCTTCTCGATCTCGGCCGCGATCTCTCCATCGACGGGCGACACGATCTGCGACCCGGCGTCGACGCCGCCGAGGTAGACCTTGTAGCCGTTGTCCTGCGGGGGGTTGTGGCTGGCGGTGACCATGACGCCCGCGCTGACGTCGAGGTGACGCACGGCGAACGCCAGCACCGGGGTCGGCAGGGCGCGCGGCAGGATGGTCGCGGCGACGCCGGCCGCCGCCATGATCTGGGCCGTGTCGCGTGCGAAGACGTCGGAGTTCTTGCGCCCGTCGTAGCCGATGACGATCGAGGGGTGCGACTCGCGGCCCAGCAGGAACGCGGCGAAGCCGGCCGCGGCCTGGGCCACGAGGACGCGGTTCATGCGATTCGAACCCGATCCCAGGGCGCCGCGCAGGCCGGCCGTGCCGAACTGCAGACGACCGGCGAAGCGGTCGGCGAGTTCGGCCGAGGCGTCGGAGTCGTCGGACCCGGCCCGGCTCAGGAGCCGGTCGAGCTCGTCGCGCGTCTCGTCGTCCGGGTCCTGGTCGCGCCAGGCCGTGGCCGTCGCGAGGAGCTGGTCGAGGGCGGATGCCGACGCGCCGGCGGTGCCGGACCCCGTCACGTCGCCGCTCACAGGGCCGCCACGATGCGAGCGAGCAGATCGCTGATCTTCGTCTCGGCGTCGCGCCCGGCCTCGAGCACCTCGGCGTGGCTGAGCGGGGTCTTCTGGATGCCCGCGGCGAGGTTCGTGATGAGGGACATCCCGAGTACCTCCATGCCGGCCTGACGCGCGGCGATGGCCTCGAGGGCCGTCGACATGCCGACGATGTGTCCGCCGATGGCCTTGGCCATCTGGACCTCGGCGGGGGTCTCGTAGTGAGGCCCGCGGAACTGCGTGTACACGCCCTCGTCGAGGCTCGAGTCGATGCCGCGCGCGAGGTCGCGCAGGCGTGACGAGTAGAGGTCGGTCAGGTCGATGAACGTGGCACCCTCGAGCGGCGAGTCCGCCGTCAGGTTGATGTGGTCGCTGATCAGCACGGGTGTGCCGGGCTTCCAGGTCTCTTTGATGCCGCCGGCACCGTTCGTCAGGATCATCGTCGTCGCACCCGTCGCGGCGGCCGTGCGGACGCCGTGCACGACCCGCCGGACGCCGTGGCCCTCGTAGTAGTGCGTCCGGGCGCCCATGACCAGGGCGTGCTTGCCCGAGGGCAGGGCGATGCTCCGGATGGAGCTCGTGTGCCCGACGACGGCCGACGCCGCGAAGCCGGTGATCTCGGTCGCCGGGACCTCGGCGACGGTCTCGCCGATCAGGTCGGCGGCCTTGGCCCAGCCGCTGCCCAGGGTCAAGGCGATGTCGTGCCGGGCGACGCCGGTCTTCTCGGCGATCTCGGCGGCGGCGGTGCGGGCGACCTCGAACGGGTCGGCTGCGCGGTCGTCGAGTGGGTGCGTGGTGGTCTCAGACATGGCGTCCACTCTAGGGTCTGCCGACCCGCCACCCCGGTCGCGGAGGGGCCCGTCGTGCGGGTCAGTCGATGCTGAGCAGGACGTGACCCGACGACACGGTCTCGCCGACGACGGCCGCGATGCCCGAGACGGTGCCGTCGCGGTGGGCGGCGACGGGCTGTTCCATCTTCATGGCCTCGAGCACGAGCACGAGATCGCCCTTGACGACCTGCTGGCCCGCCTCGACGGCGAGCTTGACGACGGTCGCCTGCATGGGTGCCTTGACCTCGGCACCGGTAGCGGTCACCACCGACGACCGGGGTGCGCCCCGGCGTTTCGGAGCGACCGCAGGAGGCGCGGTGCGTGACCCGAGACCGGCCGGCAGCGAGACCTCGAGTCGCTTCCCGCCCACCTCGACCACGACGGTGTCGCGTTCGTCGACCGGGCGGGGGGCCTCGGCCTCGCCGCTCCAGGCGGGGATGGTGTTGTCGAACTCGGTCTCGATCCAGCGGGTGTAGATCGAGAACGGCTCGCCGCCGGCGGGCGCGAAGGCCGGGTCGTCGACGATCGCGCGGTGGAAGGGCAGCACGGTCGGCAGACCGGCGACCTCGAACTCGGCGAGGGCGCGGCGCGAGCGCTCGAGAGCGTCCTCGCGCGACGAGCCGGTCACGATCAGCTTGGCGAGCAGCGAGTCGAACGACCCGCTGATCTCGTCACCGGCCTGGACGCCGCTGTCGACCCGGACGCCGGGGCCGCCCGGGGCTCGGAAGACGTGGATCGGGCCGGGGGCGGGCATGAAACCGCGACCGGCGTCTTCGCCGTTGATGCGGAACTCGAACGAGTGGCCGCGGGCCTCGGGGTCGCCGTACTCGAGCACGCCGCCCTCGGCGAGGCGGAACTGCTCGCGGACCAGGTCGATGCCGGTCACCTCTTCGGAGACGGGGTGTTCGACCTGCAGTCGCGTGTTGACCTCGAGGAACGACACGGTGCCGTCCTTGCCGATGAGGAATTCGCAGGTACCGGCGCCCACGTAGCCGACCTCGCGCAGGATCGCCTTCGAGGACTCGTAGAGCTTCGCGGTCTGCTCGTTGGTCAGGAACGGTGCCGGGGCCTCTTCGACGAGCTTCTGGTGTCGGCGTTGCAGCGAGCAGTCCCGGGTGGACACGACGACGACGTTGCCGTGGGCGTCGGCGAGGCACTGGGTCTCGACGTGGCGCGGCTGGTCGAGGTACTTCTCGACGAAGCACTCACCGCGCCCGAAGGCGGCGACGGCCTCGCGGGTGGCGGAGTCGAACAGCTCGGGGACCTCGTCGCGGGTGCGGGCGACCTTGAGCCCGCGCCCGCCGCCGCCGAAGGCCGCCTTGATGGCGACGGGCAGTCCGTGCTGGTCGACGAACTCGAGCACCTCGTCGGCGTCGGACACGGGGTTGAGGGTGCCGGGGGCGAGCGGGGCCCCGACGCGCTCGGCGATGTGGCGTGCCGACACCTTGTCGCCGAGCTGCTCGATGGCCTCGGGCGACGGGCCGATCCAGACCAGGCCGGCCGTCTGGACGGCCCGGGCGAAGTCGGCGTTCTCGGCGAGGAACCCGTAGCCCGGGTGCACGGCGTCGGCGCCCGAGCGGCGGGCGACCGAGAGGATCTTGTCGATGACCAGGTAGGTCTCGGCGCTCGTGGTGCCGCCCAGGGCGTAGGCCTCGTCGGCGAGGCGGGCGTGCTGGGCGTCGCGGTCCTGGTCGGCGTACACCGCCACGGAGCCGATTCCGGCGTCACGCGCGGCCCGGATCACGCGGACGGCGATCTCTCCACGGTTGGCGATGAGGACCTTGCTGATACGCGGCATAGTCCCCCACCCTATTGCGCGCCTCGCAGCTGCCTTTGGCTGACGTGCACAAAAAGGACCAGGAGGGGCGAGGCAGAACCTACAAAGCCCCTGCGGTCGGCGAGGTCCACAGTTCGTGCCACGGCACGCCGAAGCCCCGCACGAGCGACCGCAGCACGGGTACGGAGAGGCCCACGACGGCACTCGGCGTGCCCTCGATGTGGGTGATGAACGCGGAGGCCCGTCCGTCGATCGTGAAGGCTCCCGCGACCTCGAGCGGCTCGCCCGTCTCGACGTAGGCCGCGAGCTCGCGGGGGTCGAGGTCGTCGGCGAAGGTGAGGGACGCGCTCGCGACCCTGCCCGCGCCTCCTTCGGGGTTCTCGGCCGTGGCACGTGGAGCGCCGCCACGGTGGTCCACCAGCCAGTGGCCCGACCAGAGGGTGCCGTGACCGACCTCGGCCATCCGGCGCCACCGATCGAGTGCCAGCGCGGCCTCGTGAGGTTTGCCGTGGACCTCGCCGTCGAACTCGAAGGCGCTGTCGCCGCCGAGCACGAGACCGTCGAGGGGACGGCCGTCGATCACGGTGTCGAGCACGGCTTCGGCCTTGAGTCGGGCGAGGTGCTGCACCGTCTCGCTCGCCGTGAGCTCACGGCCGAGACGGCCCGCCTCGGCCCGGACCGCCGCCTCCTCGTCGACTCCGGGGCTGATCAGCACCGGCTCGATGCCGGCCGCGCGCAGCAGGGCGAGTCGGGCGGGGGAGGTGCTGGCCAGGTAGAGCGGGACGGTCATGCCGTCCAGCCTGTCAGACTCGACGCATGGGAGACATGCTGGGCCGCGAGGTCGAACTGGACGTGACGGGCATCGCACACGGGGGCATCTCGGTGGCCCGACTCGACGGGCGGGTGGTGTTCGTCACCGACACCCTGCCCGGCGAGACGGTCGTGGCGCGCATCACGGACGATCGCAAGAAGGCGTTCTGGCGAGCCGACACGGTGAGCGTCCTCGAGGCGAGCGGACACCGCCGACCTCACGTGTGGGGCGCCGCCGCCCTCGAGGTCGATCCGGCCGACCGTGCCGGTGGGGCCGAGTTCGGTCACGTCGAGCTCGCCCATCAGCGCGAATTGAAGCGCCGCGTGGTCGTCGACGCACTCATCCGGATGGGCGGCGTCACGGACGCCGAGGACAGGGTCACGGTCGAGGCGCTGCCCGGCGACGACGAGCGTGGCGGCATCGGGTGGCGGACGCGCCTGCGCCTCCACCTCGACGCCGAGGGGCGTCCCGGTCAGTACGCGGCGCGCTCGCACCGGGTCGTGCACGTGCCCGACCTGCCGCTCGCCTCGCCGGAGGTCGCCGAGGTGGCGCCGTTGGGCGACGCCTTCCCGGGCGAAGAGCACGTCGACGTCGTCGCCCCGAGCGTGGGAGGCGCGCGACTGATCATCGGACGGCAGGCCCGGTCGACCATCACCGAGATCGTCGGCGACCGTGAGTTCCGCCTCGACGACGGTGGGTTCTGGCAGGTGCACCGTGAGGCCGCCGCCACGCTCACGACGGCCGTGCAGACCATGATCGACCCCGAGCGCTTCGATCCCAAGGCCGCCAACCTCGACCTCTACGGCGGGGTCGGCCTCCTCGCCGCCGCCGTGGGCGACCGGTTCGGTGCCGGGACGCGCATCACGAGTGTCGAGAGCGACGAGCGGGCCACGGAGCACGCGTCCGAGAACCTGGCCGAGTGGATCGGTGCGGCGGCCGTGACCGGACGCGTCGAGCGGTGGCTGAGGCAGACCGCGTCCCAGGCGAGCGAGGCCGAGCGCGAGCGTCTCGCCGCCGCGACGATCGTGCTCGATCCGCCCCGGTCGGGAGCCGGCCGTGACGTGGTGTCCGAGATCGCGGCGCTGCGCCCCGCCCAGGTCGTCTATGTCGCGTGCGACCCGGTCGCCTTGGCCCGCGACATCGCTCTCTTCGCCGAACGCGGGTACGCGCTCGACGCCCTGCAGGCGTACGACCTCTTTCCCCACACGCACCACGTCGAGACGGTCGTGCGCCTGCTGCCTGCCTGAGCCGCGAGCCGGTTACGATGTACCCCGTGCACGCCCGGGGTTCAGGGACCAGGGCACACGCCGACCGAAGGATCACCGTGTCAGACCTCACGACCGAGACCCCCACTGCCCCCCGCCCGACCGCGCCCGTGCGGGTGGCCGTCGTCGACGACCACGAGTCGGTGCGGCTCGGCATCCAGGCCGCCTGCCAGAACGAGGGCTTCGAGGTGATCCTCACCGCGGCCGGCGTGCAGGAGTTCGTCGAGAACCTCGCCGGCCGCGAGGTCGACGTGGTCGTGCTCGACCTGTCGCTCGGCGACGGGTCGACCGTGACCGAGAACGTCAAGCGGGTCCAGGCCACGGGATCGGCGGTCCTCGTCCACAGCATCGCCGACCGGGTGGCGTCGGTGCGCGAGGCGCTCGCCGCGGGCGCGGCCGGGGTCATCCCGAAGTCCTCCGCCACGAAGACCGTCATGGCCGCCGTCGCCACCGTCGCACGGGGGGACGTGCTCAACAACCTCGAGTGGGCGAGCGCGATCGACGCCGACCGCGACTTCGCCAAGGCCCAACTCGGCCGACGTGAGCGCGAGATCCTGCACCTCTACGCCTCGGGCCTGCCTCTGAAGCTCGCCGCCCAGCAGCTCGGTATCGGTTACTCGACGGCTCGCGAGTACCTCGATCGCATCCGCGTCAAGTACGTCGAGGTCGGCCGTCCGGCACCCACCAAGGTCGATCTACTGCGTCGTGCCGTCGAGGACGGCATCCTGCCGGGTCTCGATGCGGACGGCGGCGATGGCCGGTGAGGGTCGGCTGAGCCACCCGAACCCACTCGGGGCGCTCCGGCCCCCGCGCAACCCGATCAGCCGTGCCCTGCTCGACAAGGTGCTGGGGCGCATCATCGCGGCGGCCGGACTGGTCTTCGGACTCCAGGCGCTCCCGGGCATGATCGGTCAGGTCGACGACATGCAGATCGCCTGGGCCTGGGCCATCGGCGTGGCCATGTTCGGTGGGTTCGTCGCGCTCGCCGTGGCGAGCCTCGTCCAGCGAGGCGTGACGACGGTCGAGGCGTTCGTCGCGATCGCGTACCTCATCGCGTTGGTCACCTGGCCCCTCGCGGTCGACGACCCCAGCGAGATCCAGTCGAGCGTGCCGTGGTTGTGGTACCTGTGCACGGTCGCCACCGCATCGGCCGCCTCCGCGTTCTCCACCTGGATCGCCACGGGATACCTCTTCGTGGCACCGGCCGTCTACGGCTTCATCCGTCTGACGCCGTCGGGCGGGGCGGTCTCGCCTCAGCGCGCGACCCTCGACTCCGTCTACGCGATCCTTCTCGGCGGCGCCGTGCTGATCCTCGTGGTGATCCTGCGCCAGGCGGCCGCGAACGTCGATCAGGCCCAGGCGACCGCCGTCGCACGGTACTCCGAGGCCATCCGCGAGCACGCCACCGAGCTCGAGCGGGTCGAGGTCGACGCCATCGTCCACGACAGCGTCCTCACGACCTTCATCCAGGCGGCCAGGGCGTGGTCGCCCGAGGAACGCGAGCTGTCGACCAACATGGCCCGGAACGCCATGTCCCATCTCTCGGCCGCGGCGAGCACCACGCCGTTCGACGAGTCGGACACCACGCTCGTGAGCATGGTCGACCGCATCGAGGCCGCCGTGGCCGATCTGGGGGTGGTGGTGTCGGTGCAGCGGGGATCGATCGAGGGCGAGGCCGTCCCGTCCACCGCCGCCGAGGCGCTCTACTCGGCCACGGTGCAGGCCCTCGTCAACAGTTCACAACACGCCGGCCACGGGCCCGGAGTCAGCCGGTGGGTCGGCATCGACCGTGACGCCGGGGGCCTGACCACCGTCGAGGTCGGAGACACGGGCAGGGGGTTCGAGCCGGCCTCCGTGCCGACGGAACGCCTCGGGGTCCGTGTGTCGATCCACGAGAGACTCAACAACGCCGGGGGGCTGGCCACCATCGACTCGTCACCGGGGCAGGGCACCGTCGTGCGGCTGCGGTGGCCGGTCGACGCTCTCCCGGACGGGAGCGAGGCCCCCGACCGGTCGCCCGATCGCGCCGACGAGACGGGCGTTGCAGGGGGTTCGCGGTGAGGGTCTCCGTGCCTCGGTGGTTGATCGTCTCGCTCGCCGCGGTCTTCTCGGCCTACCACCTGGTCCTGGCCGCCGTGTCGCTGGACCGCTTCGCCGACCCAATGCCCGTCGTCGCCTGCATGGTCCTCTACGCGGCCGCCACCGTCACGGCGCTCTGGCCCGGAGGCCACGTCATCATGCCCGTCTGGATGGCCTCGTTCGCGCTGGCGGTCAGCATCGTCCTCCCTCTCGTGGTCACCTCGCAGCTCGATCCGTCGGTCAAGAACGGCTATGCGACCTGGTACGTCGCCGCGGTCGGCACGCTGATGGTGATCGTGTCGACGCGCCGACGACAGGGATTCGCGTGGCTCGGCGCCGGCTTCATGGCGGTGCACGGCCTGGTGTGGGCCGGCCCCGCCGAGATCGCCGACCTCGGCATCGTCGGGAGCGTGGTCTGGGTGGCCTTCAGCCATGCCATGTCGAGCACGCTCACGCGCGCCGGACGTGAGACGCGCGAGTTCATCCTGGCCGAGCACGAGGCGGCCGACTGGCAGGCGGCCCAAGAGGCTCACGTCAACGAGCGCCAGTACCGCCTGCTGCAGACAGGGCGGACGGCACGCCCGATGCTGCAGACGATCGTCCGACGACACGGCGACCTGACCTCGACCGAACGGCAGGAGTGCCTGAACCTCGAGGGCGCGATCCGGGACGAGATCCGAGGACGCCGCCTCCTCGACGACGACGTGCGTCACGAGGTCATGGCCGCACGCCGGCGCGGCGCGGTCGTCAGCCTGCTCGACGAAGGAGGCATCGACGACCTCGGGCCGGGGGACCTGCGACGGGTCCACGCGGTGCTCGCGGCTGCCCTGCGCGACTCGGTCGCCGACCGCATCGTCGTCCGGACGGTCCAGGGAGGCGGCGACGACGCCGTCACGGTGGTCGGGCTCGGCTCCGCCGACCTCTCGTCGAGCGCGCTCGGTCGGGGTGTCTCGGCCGACGCGGACGAGGACGACGACGGCGACGAGGTCCAGCTCTGGCTGCAGATCCCTCGCGCCGCGCCCTGAGGGTCCGTCGAACCCACGGGATCGACCAACCCGGCGAGGACGGAAGAAGGGCCGGACGATCGTCCGGCCCTTCCGAGACCCTGAGTCAGGGCGGCAACCCGAATGTCGCCCTGACTCCCCCCGGGCTGGAGCCCGCTTACCCTGGTCGGCTCCTGCTCGGTGGTGTGACTCTGAGAGACACCTAGCACGTGTAACTATGGCCGGTCGTCGACGCTCGTGCAGTCGTCATTTAGGGGGACAGGTGGGGGAGGATGACTTCGTCTACCCCTGTTCGAGGCTCCTCAGCCCGAGAAACCGCGCCAGCGGCCGTCTCCGGCGACGATCGCCGGACGAGGTGCGCGAGCCGAACGGGTCCAGGCCGACGAACGGGGGCGGGACGTCGTCCCTGCCGACCCGGCACGAGCGGCCTCGACCGCGGCGAGCAGCGCCGTCACCGCCGCCAGCTCGTCGGGGCTCGGGTCTCCGGCGACGACCCTCAACAGCGGAGCCTCCGCCTGGTCGCCCGCGTCGCGGGGTGTGTCGGTCGCATCCGGGGACTCGGCCGCGTGCCGCCCGCTCACAGGGGGATGTTCCCGTGCTTCTTCGGCGGCAACGTCGCCCGCTTCGTCCTGAGGGCGCGGAGTGCCTTGATCACGGCGACCCGGGTCGCCGCGGGTTCGACGACACCGTCGAGCTCGCCTCGCTCGGCGGCGAGGAAGGGGCTCGCGACGTTGTACGTGTACTCGTTCGCGAGTCGCGTGCGCACGGCCGCCACGTCCTCGCCGGCTTCGGCCGCCGCCTTGATCTCGTTGCGGTACAGGATGTTGACCGCGCCCTGGCCGCCCATGACGGCGATCTCGGCCGTCGGCCACGCGAGGTTGATGTCGGCACCCAGTTGCTTCGACCCCATGACGATGTACGCACCGCCGTAGGCCTTTCGTGTGATGACCGTGACGAGCGGGACGGTGGCCTCGGCGTAGGCGTAGAGCAGCTTCGCTCCTCGGCGGATCACGCCCGTCCACTCCTGGTCGGTGCCGGGCAGGTAGCCGGGCACGTCGACGAGCGTGAGGATGGGGATGTTGAAGGCGTCGCAGAAGCGCACGAAGCGGCTGGCCTTCTCGCCGGCCTCGATGTTGAGCGTGCCGGCCATGGCCGACGGTTGGTTGGCGATGACGCCGACCGGGCGGCCCTCGACCCGGCCGAAGCCCACGACGATGTTGGGCGCGAACAGCGGCTGGACCTCGAGGAACTCGCCGTCGTCGACGACGTGTTCGATGACGGTCATGACGTCGTAGGGCTGGTTCGGACTGTCGGGGATCAGGGTGTTCAGCTGGCGATCGTGGTCGGTCGTCTCGAGTTCGACGGGGACGTCGAAGACGTGCGGATCGGCGAGGTTGTTGTCGGGCAGGTACGAGAGCAGCGTCCTGGCGTAGTCGAGGGCGTCGTCCTCGTCGCTCGCCAGGTAATGCGATACGCCGGAGACCTTGTTGTGGGTCAGCGCCCCGCCGAGTTCCTCGAAGCCGACGTCCTCGCCCGTGACGGTCTTGATGACGTCCGGTCCGGTGACGAACATGTGGCTCGTCTTGTCGACCATGATCACGAAGTCGGTCAGCGCCGGGGAGTACACCGCGCCTCCGGCCGCCGGACCCATGATCAACGAGATCTGGGGGATGACCCCCGATGCGGCCGTGTTCAGCCGGAAGATCTCGCCGTACTTGCCGAGGGCGACGACGCCTTCTTGAATCCGGGCCCCGCCCGAGTCGAGGATGCCGATGATCGGCACCCCGGTCTTCAACGCGAGCTGCATGACCTTGATGATCTTCTCGCCCGCGACCTCGCCGAGCGAGCCGCCGAAGATCGTGAAGTCCTGCGAGTAGACCGCCACCTGACGACCGTGGATCGTGCCCGTGCCCGTGACGACCGCGTCACCGTAAGGACGCTTGGCCTCCATGCCGAAGGCGTGCGTGCGGTGACGGACGAACTCGTCGAGCTCGACGAACGAGCCCGGGTCGAGCAGCTCGTCGATGCGTTCGCGGGCCGTCTTCTTGCCCTTGGCGTGTTGTTTGGCGATCGCGGCCTCGCCGCTCGCCGTCACGGCCTCGTGATAGCGGGCCTTGAGATCGGCGAGTTTGCCCGCGGTGGTGTGCAGGTCGGGCGCGGCGTCGGAGAGGGGCGCGGAGTCAGGAGTCACGCGCTTCACTCTACTGATGGCCTTCCGGCCTCCCGTTGGAGGATTCCACGCGTGGACGTCCTCGGACGTCGTAGGACTCCTCAACGCGGCCCCCTAGGCTGAGCCGATGGCCTTCCCCCTCAGCGCGACCGTCAGCCCCCACCTCGTGGTGCTCGAGTCCACGGGGTCGACCAACGCCGACCTGCTCGCCGCCGTCGACGAGCCGCACCTGGCGACCTGGCTGACGCTCGACCAGTCCGCCGGCCGGGGGAGGCTCGACCGGCGGTGGGAGTCCGTGCCCGGCCGGTCCCTCGCAGCGAGCGTGCTCCTGCATCGTGGCGACTTGCCGATCGAGTCGCTGGGCTGGGTGCCGCTCCTCGCCGGGGTCGCGATGCGTGCCTCCGTCCTGCGCGTGGTCGAGAGCGGAGACGTGACGCTGAAATGGCCCAACGACGTCCAGGTGGACGGCGACAAGGTCTGCGGCCTGCTCGCCGAGCTGCGGCCCGACGCGAGTGCCGTGGTCGTCGGCGCGGGGGTCAACCTGACGGTTCCCGGGGACGAGCTGCCCACGCCGACCTCGACGTCCTTGGGACTGCACGGCGCCCGGGGGACGGCCCTCGAGCTCGCCGACGTCGTGCTGTCGTCGTGGGTCTCGGGCCTGACCCGGCTCGTCGGTGACCTCGCCGCGTCCCGCGGTGATGCGGCGGCGAGTGGTGCCCAGGCGCTGGTGCGTGCGGACTGCGCGACGCTCGGGCGCGAGGTCCGAGTCGAACTCCCGGGAGGCGCGGCACTGGTCGGCGAGGCGGTGGACGTCGACGAGGCGGGTCGACTGGTGGTCCGTTCCGCGTCGACGGGCGGGCTGACGGCCGTCGCTTCCGGTGACGTCACACATCTGCGGTATGAATGAGTCTGTGAACACCGACGGACCGCAGCCGACCGAGTACGTGGTCGCGCGGTTGCGACCTCACGCCCGCGTCCTGTTCTTGCCCTCTCTCGCCCTCGTCGGCGTCTGCGCGGCGGCAGGCTACTTCGGCGGCCGCTTCGAGGCCGCCTGGCAGAACTACGTCGTGCTGGGCGCGGCCCTGGCCCTGATCGTGCTGCTGTGGCTGATCCCCGTCCTGATCTGGCTCGGCAAGCGCTACGTCGTCACCTCACGACGTCTGGTCGTCCGCAAGGGGCTGTTCCTCCGAACCCGCCAAGAACTCCTGCACAGTCGCGGCTA
Source organism: Frigoribacterium sp. VKM Ac-2836 (assembly GCF_013248995.1). Lineage (GTDB taxonomy): Bacteria > Actinomycetota > Actinomycetes > Actinomycetales > Microbacteriaceae > Frigoribacterium. Next base: position 447,146 of record NZ_JABRPK010000001.1, read on the forward strand.
CGACCTGACCGTGCGCAAGAACTCGATCCAGAGCGCGTTCCGCAGCGGCGACGTGCTGATCAACACCGGTCTCGACCGCCCGCTCGTCCTCTGGGACGTTCCGACGGCCGACCTCGTCCAGTCGACCCTGCACGACCTGATGGAGTCGAACCTCAACAGCGTGGCGCAGCGCCGCCAACACGAACAGTCCGTCGGACACGCCGACACCACCTCATGGGGCGACGATCGGGTCGTCTGACCCGGCGCTCGTGATATAGGATATTATAATGCGAATCTCTGTCATCGGTTGCGGTTACCTCGGAGCCGTCCACGCCGCGTGCATGGCCGACCTCGGACACGAGGTGGTCGGTATCGACGTCGATCCCGGCAAGATCGAGATGCTCTCGTCGGGTCACGCGCCGTTCTTCGAACCCGGTCTGCCCGAAGCGCTCCGTCGGGCCCTCGACTCGGGGCGTCTGCGGTTCTCGACCGACCCGGCCGACGCCGCGGGGTCACAGGTGCACTTCGTGGCCGTGGGTACGCCTCAGACGGCCGGCAGCGACGCGGCCGACCTGACCTATGTGGACGCGGCCGTCCACGGTCTGTTGCCCCACCTCGCCGACGGTGACCTCGTGGTGGGCAAGTCCACCGTGCCGGTCGGCACCGCGAGCCGACTCGCCGACCTGGTCCGCGCCTCCTCCGGCGCCGACCTGGCGTGGAACCCCGAGTTCCTGCGAGAGGGATTCGCCGTCGCCGACACCGTCGCGCCCGATCGTTTCGTCTACGGTGTGCCCTCCGGCGACGCCGGCGACCGTGCGACGGCCGTGCTCGACGAGGTCTACGCGACCGCGCTCGCCACGGGCACGCCTCGCCTGGTGACCGGGTACGCGACGGCCGAACTGGTGAAGGTCTCGGCCAACGCGTTCCTCGCCACCAAGATCTCGTTCATCAACGCGATGGCCGAGATCGCCGAGGCCACCGGCGCCGACGTGACCCAACTCGCCGACGCCATCGGGCACGACGCCCGCATCGGCCGGCGGTTCCTCAACGCAGGCCTGGGCTTCGGTGGCGGATGCCTGCCGAAAGACATCCGGGCGTTCCGGGCGCGTTCGCGCGAGTTGGGGCTCGAGTCCCTGGACTTCCTCGCCGACGTCGACGCCGTCAACCTGCGCCGCCGCGACCGCGTCGTCGATCTCGCGGGCGAGCTGCTCGGCGAGGTGCGCGGTGCGCGCGTCGCCGTCCTCGGCGTGGCGTTCAAGCCCGACAGCGACGACGTCCGCGACTCGCCGGCACTCGACGTCGCCCGCCGACTCCATGCCGCGGGCGCCGACGTGGTGGTCCACGACCCCGAGGCCAACGAGACGGCAGCCCGGCTGGCCCCCGACCTCAGCTACGTCGACGACGTCCCGAGCGCGCTCCGCGGGGCCGAGCTCGTCCTGGTCCTCACCGAATGGAAGCAGTTCAAGGCGCTCCGACCGGCCGAGGTCGCCGCGCTGGTCTCCGGCCGTCGCCTCGTCGACGCCCGCAACGTCTTCGAGCCCGCCGAGTGGCGTGATGCCGGATTCGAGTTCCGGGCGCTCGGGCGGCCGTAGACGACCTGGCGGACGAGGCGGGCTCCGGACGGTCCTCGGCCGCGCCTCCGGCACGTCCGTCCTCCTCCCTCGAGTGCCACCGTTACGATGACGACATGACGAACCGGGCTCTCATCGCCGTGCTGACCGCCGGGGCTCTGACCCTCACCCTCTCCGCCTGCACCAGTGGTGACGACGACCCCGCGCCGACGGTGTCGAGCTTCAGCCCGACGTCGACCGCGTCGCCGTCGGCTCCCGACACGGGGGCCGAGACCACCGCCCCGACCGTGCCGGCCGACGACCCTGTCGACGCTGCCGAGACACCCGTGCCCGTTCCGGCCGACCAGGCCGACGGCTGGACGGATGCGCGTGCCTACGACGCTTGCCGGAACGAGGCCACGAGGTCGCAGGGGGCCGACTACACCTGGAACGACCGGTCGTCCCAGATTCTCGTCCAGGGCTCGACGGGACGCACGATCGACGTCGCCGGGCTGTACACCGGCGGTGACGTCGGCGTCGCCAACGTCACCTATCGGTGCGTGGTCGGTGGCACGCCGGACTCGCCGCAGCTGAGCGGGGCGGTCGTCCGATGACGGCGCTCCGTGTTGGCGTGGTGGGCGGCGGCCAGCTCGCCCGGATGATGATCCCGCCCGCGGTGCATCTCGGCATCGAGATCAGCGTCCTGGCCGAGGCCGAAGGTGGTTCGGCTCGGCTGGCCGCGACCCGCGTGGGCGACTACCACGACGTCGACGTCGTCCTCGAGTTCGCCCGGACCGTCGACGTCGTCACGTTCGACCACGAGCACGTCCCCCAGTTCGTCCTCGCCGCCCTCGTCGACGCGGGCGTGCGCGTGCATCCCGGCCCGTCCGCCCTGGCCGTCGCGCAAGACAAGATCGTGATGCGTCAGAAGCTCTCCGAGCTCGGGTTGCCCGTTCCCGACTGGGCCGCCGTCCGTGACGCAGCCGAACTCGAGACCTTCCTGGCCGACCACGGCGGTCGCGCGGTCGTCAAGACGGCTCGTGGGGGCTACGACGGCAAAGGTGTCAGGGTGGTCTCGGCCGCCCACGACGCCGACGACTGGTTCGGGGCCCTGGCCGAGGACGGCAACGGAGGCGCGCTCCTGGCCGAGGAGCTCGTCGAGTTCCGGCGTGAGCTGTCGCAACTCGTGGCCCGGCGGCCGAGCGGAGACGTCGTGGCCTGGCCCCTCGTCGAGACCGTCCAGCGGGACGGCGTGTGCTCCGAGGTGTTCGCTCCGGCGCCGTCGAGCGCCGGTCGGCTGTCCGACGTGGCCGACAAGATCGCCCGGACGGTCGCCGAACGGCTCGGTGTCACGGGCGTCCTCGCCGTCGAGCTCTTCGAGACGACCGACGAGCGCCTCCTGATCAACGAACTGGCCATGCGGCCCCACAACACCGGACACTGGACGATCGACGGCTCGACGACGAGCCAGTTCGAGCAGCACCTCCGGGCCGTGCTCGACCTGCCCCTCGGCGACACGACCCCGCACCGGCCGTGGAGCGTCATGCTGAACGTGCTGGGCGGACCGTCGACGGGGTCGATGGCCGACCGTCTTCCGGCCCTCATGACCGACCAGCCGGCGGTCAAGGTGCACGACTACGGCAAGGACCCCCGGCCGGGTCGCAAGGTCGGGCACGTCACGGTGGTCGGTGACGACCTCGACGAGGCCGTCTTCCGGGCGCGCGCCGCTGTCGAGTTCTTCACCGACTGACGGCTATCCTCTAGTCCGTGTCCGACCCGAAGAGCACCGACGTGCGCCCGAACGACCCCGCCGTGCCCGCGAAGGTCGCCATCGTCATGGGTTCCGACAGCGACTGGCCGACGATGCAGGGCGCGTCGACGATCCTGTCCGAGCTGGGCATCCCGCACGAGGTCGAGGTCGTCTCGGCGCACCGCACGCCCGACAAGATGATCACCTTCGGTCGAGACGCTGCCGGTCGAGGACTGTCCGTCGTCATCGCCGGGGCCGGGGGAGCGGCTCACCTGCCGGGCATGATCGCCTCCGTGACGACCCTTCCCGTGGTCGGTGTACCGGTCGCCCTGGCGAAGCTCGACGGCCTCGACTCCCTGCTCTCGATCGTCCAGATGCCCGCCGGCATCCCCGTCGCGACGGTCTCGATCGGCGGTGCCGTGAACGCCGGTCTCCTGGCGGCACGCATCATCGGCACGCACGACCCCGTGATCTCCGAGCGCCTGGCCCGGCACGCCGAGTCGCTCACCGAGCTGGTCGAGCAGAAGAACACCGACCTTCGTCGATCGCTGTGAGCACGTCCCTGCCCGTCCGTCATCCGGACGTCACCTCCGAGCCCTTCATGACGAAGCGGGCGTGGGTGCTCGTCCTCCTCAACGTGGTCGTGCCGGGCTCGGCGCAGGTGCTCGCGGGCAGTCGCCGACTCGGCCGGTGGGGACTGGCCTCCACGTTGGTCTTCTGGGCGGTCGCGATCGTGGTCATCGTGCTGGCGTTCGCGTTCCGCTCACCCCTGATCGAGATCGCGACCAACGTCGTCGCCTTGACCGTCGTCCAGATCTTCCTCGCGTACTACGCGGTGCTGTGGGTGGTGCTGACCGTCGACACCCTGCGGCTGGCCCGGATCGTCCGGACGAACCCCTCGGCGAGGGGCCTGCTCGCCGGGGCCATGGTGCTGCTGATGGTGGTGACCGTCGGGCCTGCCGCCTACGGTGCCTATCTCGCCGGGGTGCAGCACGGTCTGCTCAACAGTCTGTTCACGTCCCAGGCCGACGCCGCGCCTCCCGTCGACGGTCGCTACAACATCATGTTGCTGGGCGGCGACGCCGGATCGGACCGCACCGGTCTGCGTCCCGACAGCATCTCGGTGGCGAGCATCGACGCCGAGACCGGTGCGACCACGATCGTCGGCATTCCCCGCAACCTCTACGACGCGCCCTTCGTCGCGGGATCACCCCTCTACGGCGACTATCCCGACGGGTACGACTGTGGCGACGACTGTCTCGTGAGCTTCTTGTACACCTACGGGGAAGAACACCCCGATCTCTACCCTGACGCCGAGTCGAAGGGCAGCAACCCGGGGGTCGAGGCCATGCGCGACGCCGTCGAGGGCATCACGGGCCTCACGGTGCAGTACTACGCTTTGATCGACATGCAGGGCTTCGTCGACCTGATCGACGCCCTCGGTGGCATCCAGGTGGACGTGCAGCAGCGCATCCCGATCAACGGGGGTGTCGACCGCAACGGCCAGCCGATCAACGTCGACGGCTGGATCGAACCCGGCGAGCAGAAGCTCGACGGCTACCACGCACTCTGGTACGCGAGGGCGCGGCACGGCACGAGCGACTACGACCGCATGGCTCGTCAACGAGAGGTCCAGCAGGCTCTGCTCTCGCAGTTCCAGCCGGCGACGGTGCTGTCGAAGTTCCAGGCCGTCGCGGCGGCGGGCGTTCAGACGGTCGACACCGACATCCCGCAGGGTGCCCTGGCCGCCTTCGTCGATCTGGCCGTCAAGGCCAAGTCGCAGCAGATCACGAGTCTCGAGCTCGTCCCGCCGACCTACGACAACGTCTATCCCGACTACGACGCGATGCGGGCGGCTGTCGCCCAAGCGACCACGGCGGCCACCGCACCCTGACGACGGACCAGCGGTCGGGCGGCGCGTGACCGGTGACTCAGAGGTCGGCGTGCAGCTGCCACACCTTGTCGGCCGAGTCCCGCCAACTGAAGGCCCGGGCGCGATCGATGCCGGCGATGCCGAGCCGGGTGGACAGCTCGACGTCGGACACGACCTGGAACATGGCCTGCGCGAGGCGTTCGGGGTAGCCCGCTGCGTCGTCTCGGGCCACGCTGACCGCCGCGTCCGCCGCGACCTCGAGCAGGGCCGGGGCGTCCGACACGATCGTGGGCGTGCCGAGGCTGAAGGCTTCGACGACCGGTAACCCGAACCCCTCGGCGAGACTGGGGAACACGAAGACCGAGGCTCGCTGCAGCAGCACCGCCAGCTGTTCGTCCGACACGAAGCCCATGGTGCGGACCTTGTCGGCGGGTAGGCCGGCGGCGGCCACCAGGTCGGCCACCTTGACGTCTCCCCACCCCTCGGGCCCGACGATCAGCAACGGCAGGTCGGGGGCGTCCGGGTGTGCGAGAGCCTGGATGAGTGGCTCGATGCCCTTGCGTGGTTCGAGCGTGCCGACGCTGAGTGCGTAGCGCTCGGGCAGGTCGAGGGAGTCGGCGACCTCGTCGGAGTCCGCCGGAACGGCCAGTTTGGGGCTCACCGCCCCGCCGATGACGCGAAGGCGGTCCCCGAAGGGGAAGAGTTCGGCGAGTTCGCGCGCGACGCTGTGGGTCGGCACCACCACGCCGTCGGCGTGCTTGAAGGCCCGCTTGGTCATGGCCTTGTGCCAGCGGACACCCCGAGGGGTGAGGGTCTCGGGGTGGGTCCACGGCACCGTGTCGTGGATCGTGACGACGGTCTGCGTCCCCGGGTCGAGTGCCCGGTCGTGTCGGTAGAGCGGGGCGAAGAGGCTCGTCGCGTGGACCATGCCGCGGCCGGGTAGACCGAGGAGACCGCCTTGCCACGCCACCGCGAGTTCACGGCGGCCGAGGGGTGATTTGGCCACGTGGGAGAGACCGGGCAAAAGATCGGCCAACCGGTCGTAGTCGGTCTGGGGGTGGGCCGCCACGACCCCCTCGACCTCGCAGCCGCGGGGGGCGGTCTCGACGAGGGCTCGGGTCAGTTCTTCGGTGTATCGCCCGATGCCGCCCGGAATGGGAGCGAGGATCTGATCAACGACTACTCGCAGCGTGGTCATCGGTCTGCAACACTCCCCTGCTCGCGGCTTCGGCCAGCGCTTCTCTCCACGGACGCATGGGCTTCAGCCCGGCGCGTTCCCAGGCGTCGTGGCCGAGGACGCTGTAGCTGGGCCGCGGAGCGGGGCGCACGAACGCCGAGCTGTCCGTCGGCTCGACCCTAGCAGCGTCGAGTCCGGCCTCTTCGAAGACGGCCTGGGCGAACTCGAACCAGCTCGCACGGCCTGAATTCGTCCCGTGGTAGACCCCTGCGGGTGCGTCCGAGTCGAGCAGGGCGACGATCTGCGCCGCGAGGTCGGCCGTCCAGGTCGGCTGACCCAGTTGGTCGTCGACCACCTTGACCGTGTCGTGCGACGCCGCGAGCTTGACCATGGTCTTCGCGAAGTTTCCGCCGTGCGCTCCGTAGAGCCAGGCCGTGCGCACGATGTAGGTGCCCTCGGGGTTCGCGGTCAGAGCCAGCCTCTCGCCCGCTGCCTTCGTACGGCCGTAGGCGCTCACCGGGGCGACCGGGGCGTTTTCGGGGTAGGGCTCGGTCGCGACGCCGTCGAAGACGTAGTCGGTCGAGATCTGCACGAGCTTCGCCCCGACGGAGGCGGTGGCCTCGGCCAGCAGGCCTGCTGCGGTGCCGTTCACGGCCAGTGCGGCCTCTTCGTCGGTCTCGGCGGCGTCGACGGCCGTGTAGGCGGCGGAGTTGATGACGACGTCGTGCCCCTGGACCGCGGAGAAGACGGCGTCTCGATCGGTCACGTCGAGGTCGGCGCGGCCGAGAACGGTCACGTCACGCCCGAAGAGCGCTTCGAGCAGGTCGGTCCCGAGCATGCCCCGGGCGCCGGTGACGAGGTACTTGGTGTTCTGGGCGCCGGCCATCAGAGAGCAGCGCGCTCTTTGAGCGGCTGCCACCACTCGCGGTTGTCGCGGTACCACTGGACCACGTCGGCGAGTCCCTTCTCGAAGGGGACCTGGGGTTCGTAGCCGAGCTCGTCGCGGATCTTCGAGATGTCGACGGAATATCGCAGGTCGTGGCCCAGGCGGTCCTGGACGCGATCGACGTAGCTCCAGTCCTTGCCGGTGGCCTCGAGGAGCATCTCGGTGAGCTCTTTGTTGGTGAGTTCGGTGCCGCCGCCGATGTTGTAGATCTCTCCGGCGCGGCCGTTGACGAGGACCATGGCGATGCCGCGGGTGTGGTCGTCGACGTGCAGCCAGTCGCGGATGTTGTTCCCCTCGCCGTAGAGCGGGACGTGCACGTCGTCGATCAGGTTCGTCACGAAGAGCGGGATGACCTTCTCGGGGAAGTGGTACGGGCCGTAGTTGTTGCTGCAGCGCGTGATCGAGACGTTCAGCCCGTGGGTGCGGTGGTAGCTGCGGGCGAGCAGGTCACTGCCGGCCTTCGAGGCGGAGTAGGGCGAGTTCGGCTCGAGAGGGCGGTCCTCCGCCCACGAACCCTCGGCGATGGAGCCGTAGACCTCGTCGGTCGAGACGTGGACGAAGCGTTTCAGGTCGTTGCGCAGGGCGGCGTCGAGCAGCTGCTGGGTGCCGAGCACGTTGGTCTCGACGAAGATCGACGCGTCACGGACGGAGCGGTCGACGTGCGACTCGGCTGCGAAATGGACGACCGCGTCCACCTCGGGGAAGAGTCTGTCGAGCAGGGCGCCGTCGCGGATGTCGCCCTTGACGAAGGTGTAGCGGGGCGAGTCGGCCACGCTCGAAAGATTGGCCTCGTTGCCCGAGTAGGTCAGCGCGTCGAGGACGACGACCTCGGCCCCCTCGAGGCCCGGGTAGGAGTCTTCGAGCGTACGGCGGACGAAGTTGGAGCCGATGAAGCCGGCTCCGCCGGTGACGAGGATTTTCACAGTGGTCCCTTGGGGTCGATCGCAGGCGGTCGGTCCATGTTAGCGGAGGGCGCCTGCCGCCTCTGCTGACCCGAGGCGCGCCCCGTGGCCGCTCGGAGACGTGCGGAACCGGGCGGGCCGGTAGGATGCCCGGGTGCAGATCCGCGAACTGAAGATCCCAGACAGCTACGAGATCACGCCGAAGCAGTTCGGTGACGACCGGGGAGTGTTCCTCGAGTGGTACCGCTTCGACAAGCTCGCCGAGGTCGTCGGGCACTCGATCGACCTTCGCCAGGCGAACACGTCGGTGTCCAAGCGGGGCGTCGTCCGCGGCATCCACTTCGCCGACGTCCCTCTCGGCCAGGCCAAGTACGTCACCGCGACGCACGGCGCCGTGCTCGACTACGTGGTGGACATCCGCGTCGGGTCTCCGACCTACGGCCAGTGGGACACCGTCCTCCTCGACGACACCGACCGCCGTGCCATCTACATCGCCGAAGGGCTGGGGCACGCCTTCGTCGCCCTCACCGACGACGCGACCGTGAGCTATCTCGTGACCGACACCTTCAATGCCGAGCGCGAGCACGGCATCGACCCGCTGGATGCCCAGATCGGTCTCGTCTTCCCGTCCGAAGCAGGCGAGCCGCTCCTCTCGCCGAAGGACACCGAGGCCCCTTCGCTCGCCGAGGCGGCATCGGCAGGCCTCCTCCCCACGTGGGACGACATGCGGACGTACTACGCGTCCCTCGACGGAAAGGCGATCTGACGTGAAAGGCATCATCCTGGCCGGGGGTTCGGGCACCCGCCTCTGGCCCATCACCAAAGGCATCTCGAAGCAGCTCATGCCGATCTACGACAAGCCGATGGTCTACTACCCCTTGTCGACGTTGATGATGGCAGGCATCCGCGAGGTTCTGGTCATCACGACCCCCGAGTACAACGACCAGTTCCGGGCCCTGCTCGGCGACGGTTCGCATCTCGGAATGAGCATCGAGTACGCGGTCCAGCCGTCACCGGACGGCCTCGCGCAGGCTTTCATCATCGGCGAGGACTTCATCGGCGACGACTCGGTCGCGCTCGTCCTCGGAGACAACATCTTCCACGGCGTGGGACTGGGGTCGAACCTCAAGAAGAACGCTGACGTCCAGGGTGCGACCATCTTCGCCTACCACGTATCGGACCCCAAGGCCTACGGAGTGGTCGAGTTCGACGAGGCCTTCAAAGCGGTCTCCATCGAAGAGAAGCCTGCGGTGCCCAAAAGCAACTACGCCGTGCCGGGGCTCTACTTCTACGACAACCGCATCATCGAGATCGCCAAGACGATCGAGCCCAGCCCCCGTGGTGAGCTCGAGATCTCCACCGTCAACGAGCGCTACCTCGACGCCGGCGACCTCCAGGTCCAGGTGCTGGATCGTGGCACGGCCTGGCTCGACACCGGTACCTTCGAGTCGATGATGCAGGCGTCAGAGTACGTCCGCGTCATCGAGGACCGTCAAGGGCACAAGATCGGCTGCATCGAAGAGATCGCCTGGCGCAACGGCTGGATCGACGACGAGCACCTGGCCGACCTCGCAGCGCCCTTGGCCAAGAGCGGTTACGGCGTCTACCTGCAGAACCTGCTGGCCGTCTGACCGGCACCGGACCTCGCTGACCTCCTCGGTCGGGGAGGTCGCGGTGGGTCAGGCGCCTCGGATGCGGCCACGTCTCCAGCTCGGCCGGACACGCGGTGGGCCCCAGAGTGAGCCGCGTCTCTGCTGCCGCTGCTCGTGGAAGAACTCGTCCTTGAGGGGCTTCAGTCCGTGGTACTGGTTGAGCTCTTCGGACACGAGCTCGATGTGCGTCGACGCCTTGACGACTCGCCAGGATTTCTGGTGTGCCGCGAACGACATCCACTGATCTTCGAGAAACGCGAAGCGTCTCGGTAGCCGGGCGAAGAAGCGGTCGTCCGTCACGAGTTCGGAGTCGTAGACCGTTCCACCCGTTCCGGCATGATCGGCGGCCGTGCCGGGATCGATCTCGGCTCGACGCCAATAGGAACCGTGCTGGCTGAATGCCCACCACGCCACGACCGATCGGGGCTCGTAGTCGGCCAGGAGCTCCTCGATGAAGTCCACCGACACGTCCTGGTCGTCATCCAACATGACGATGGGACCCTGATAGCCGCCGTTGACGGCCAGGCGCGCGGCCACGAATCGTGCAAGCCCTCCGATGTTGACCGGACTGTCGTAGAGATCGATGCTCGCGAGGCTGTCACCGGCACCGTCTCGCGCCACGGCGCGGTAGGTCTCGGCGTCCGCCGGGTTGTTGTTCCAGAGAAGCAGGCGGATCGGACGGTTCGTCACCTGCGCACGAAGCATTCGCGTGACCTCAGCGGCGCGATCCGGCCTGTTCCAGAGGCAGACCACGACAGGAATCGCGTCGTCTCCGGGCCTGGCCCATGACGCCGTGCCGACGACCCGGATGCCCTCCGTGAGGAGCCCGCCGATGACGCGCTGCCACGCGCGTTCCCGAGGGATGGCCTTGATCCGGCGGGCACCGACGAGCGAACGGTCGTAGAGCCCCTCGAGCCGAAGGCCTCTGACGATCCGACGCAGGGATGTCCGAGCCGCTCCGAAGGCGGAGGAACGGCTGGTCACGCCCGCGGCCGCAGTCGACTCGCGAAGGCATCGGTGAGACGGACGACCTTGCGGGCGTTCGTGGCGTCCAGAGTGGACTGGAGGCGTCGTATCTCGGCCGTGAGGTCGGATTGATGGGCGAGCAGGGCCGCCTCCCGTGCCTCGGCTTCGGTCGTGACCCGCTCGAGCTCGGTGCGCATCCCGTCGAGTTCGAGCGCGTTCTCGGCCTGCTGGCGTCCGAACGAGGCGAGTTCGTGGGCACGCTCGTCGCCGAACTCGACGTCGGGGTCGCCCGGGGCGATCGCGTGGGCGGCGAAGAATTCGGGCAGGGTCCGGTCGACCGTGAACGGGCCGCCGTCGAGTTCGTCCCGAAGGGGGTGGCGAGCTGCGTAGAACGGCAGCAGCACACCCTTCTTGAGCCGCGCGTAATCGCGCATGCCGTGGTGGTTGGGACTCGGACGAAGGTGCGGGCTGGCCTCGTAACCGGCCCCGGCCATCTCGACCTTGTGCTCGAACTGGCGCCAGGACCGCCACGGAAGGTGCAGGACCTCGAGGGCCAGCTCCGGCGGCGGAGCACCGTGGCTGGCGATGCTCACGAGGTGGTTGCCCTGGACGACCGTGACGTCCGGGTCGCCGACGTGGACGGCGTTCGTCGTCGGTTGCGCCAGAACGCCGACCGTGCGGAGTTCGTCGTTCGTCCGTTCGTCGCGCCAGACGAGTCGCTCGAAACCGGCACCCGACTCGGCCACCGGGCCGATGAGGTTGACGACGCGCACACCGAACGACCCGAGTCCGGGATCGACGAGCTCGAAGACGTCCCGCAGCGACCGGGAGCGGTCGACCGGCACGATGAACTCGTCGGCATCGGCGTTCACGACCCAGTCCGCCCCGTGTTCGGTGGCTGCCTCACGGGCCATGCGCGTGACGACCTCGCCCTGTTGCTTCTCGTGCCGGTGGTCGTGGTGCAGCACGACCGAGCCCGCGGCCTCGTACGCCTCCAGGATCTCCCTCGTGCCGTCCGTCGAGGCGTTGTCGGTGACGATGATCACGTCCACGCCCTGGGCCAGGTGATAATCGACCCATTGGGTGATGACGTCCGCTTCGTCGCGGACCATGGCGGTCACGGCCAGTTTCATGCTGTCTCCTCGGGCGTGGGACGGTTCGGGTCGTCCGACATCATCGCTGAACTCGGGCGCGAAGGCTCAACCCGACCCGGAGCGCGAGCCGCAACGGCCAGAGCCACCACGCCGCGTACTTCCGGGAGAGGAACCGATAAGCGCTGCGGTGGTGCTCGCGCCGCATCGCGACGGACTCGTTTCGCGTCGAGTGGGCACCCACGTGCGTGACGTCGGCCCGCGGCTGATACACGTTTCGGAGCCCTGCCCGGCTGAGCCGCCAGCCGAGGTCGACGTCCTCGAAGTACATGAAGAACGAGGTGTCGAACCCCCCCAACCGGTCGAAGGCGTCCCGTCGGACGAGGAGGCACGCGCCCGAGAGCCAACCGACGGTCTGGTCGCCCTGGTCGGGACCCGGGCCGTGGTACCGACGGGTCCAGGGGTTGCCGGGCCAGATGTCTGCGAGCACGGCGTGGCCGAGACCTGTCCGAAGGGAGGGAAGGGACCGGGCCGAGGGATAGGCCTCGCCGGTGGGCTCCCAGATCGCCGGCCCGACCGCACCGATCCGCGGGTCGGCGTCGGCCGTCGCGACGAGGACGTCGAGGGCCCCGGCGGCCAGCACCACGTCGGGGTTCGAGACGAGAACGTATCGGACGCTGGGCGGCAGGCCCTCCGTGGCGACGTTCACCGCGCCTCCGTAACCGGCGTTCCGTCCGACTTCGACGAAGCGTGCCCCGGCCGCCTCCGTGGTGAGCCGGGCTGCGTCGGGATCGGCGGAGGCGTTGTCGGCGACGACCGTGAGGACGACGTCGGGGTGCGCGGTCGCTGCGGGCACGGAGGCGAGGAACTCGCCCAGGAATCGACCCGAGTTGTAGCTGACCGTGACGACCGCGACGGTCGGCGCTGGAGGGAGGCTGGGGTCGTTAGTCATGGTTTCTCTGAGGGTCGATGGCGTCTCGTGTGCGCCGGGACGACGCCTGGCTGGAGTGACGGCTCGGGGCACCAGTCTGGCATGGGTGCGCGAGCCGACCGACTATGACGACCAGGACCGGAAGGCCTCGGCCAAGCGCTCGTCTCGGACGAGATCGTCGAGCACGGGTCGGGGGGAGGAGTAGGCCCGCGTGACGAGTTCGACGGCCCCGGGGTCGTACCCCTGGCGCTGCATTCCCACGACGTTGGCACCGTGGAGGCTCGCCGGCGATCCGTATGCCTTCGCGAACGGCGGCACGTCGCGCGTGACCACGGAGGACATCCCCACCATGGCGCCGCGTCCGACGCGACGCCCCTGGTGGACGGTGGTGGCCATGCCGAGGTTGGCGTCGGGCTCGACCACGACGTGGCCGGCGAGCAGGACGCTGGACGCCAGCGTCGCTCGCGAACCCACGTGACAGTCGTGCGCCACGTAGGCCTGGTTCATGACGAAGGCGTCGTCGTCCACCCTCGTCACGGACCTCCACCCGTGATGCACCTGGGCTCCCTCGCGCAGGACGACCCGATCGCCGATGACGACGCCGCCACCCGCAGGATCGTCGTCCGTCCGCGGGTGCGCCCAGGAGCGCACCTCGGGCGGAGCGCCGATCTGGACCCCGGCGCCGAGCCACCCGTCGTCGCCGATCCGGACAGGGCCGGTGACCACCACGAAAGGACCGATCGTCGTGCCTGAGCCGATCGTGACGTCTCCGCGGATCACGGCAGTGGGGTGTATGTCGCTCACGGAGTCCTGTCGTTTCGAGGGTCGGTGTGGGGACCGAGGGGCGGCCCGTCGCCTGCGAACAGACTAAGTCCAAGCTATGTTGGACGGCGGCGTGCACGCACGATCACCCACAACGTCTCAGAGGAAGCCCCATCCCATGATCCCCATCACGAGCGTCGATTTCGGAACCGAGATCGAGGAGTCCGTCCTCGCCGTCCTCCGGTCGGGGATGATCGCGCAGGGGCCGAAGGTGGCGGAGTTCGAGGCGGCCTTCGCCGAGCGGTTCGGTGCTCGTCACGCCGTCGCGGTCAACAACGGCACGACCGCTCTCGTGGCAGCGCTCGAGGTCCTCGACCTCGGTCCCGGTGACGAGGTCATCACGACGCCCTTCACGTTCGTCGCGACCCTCAACGCCATCCTCGCGACCGGGGCGACGGCACGGTTCGCCGACATCCGGGAGGACGACTTCAACCTCGACCCGTCATCCGTCGAGGCGCTCGTCACCGACCGGACCCGTGCCATCATGCCCGTCCACCTGTACGGGCAGATGGCTGACATGGTCGCGATCTCCGACATCGCCACGCGCCACGGTCTGGCCCTCGTCGAGGACTCGGCCCAGTCGCACGGGGCGAAGGTGGGCGATTCGTTCGCCGGGACCTTCGGCATCGGCACCTTCTCGTTCTACGCGACCAAGAACATCGCCACGGGCGAGGGCGGCATGATCACGACGTCCGACGACCGCGTGGCCGATCGTCTCCGTGTCCTTCGCAACCAGGGCATGCGTGCTCGCTACCAGTACGAGTTCCCCGGCAACAACTACCGGCTCACCGACCTCCAGGCCGCCGTGGGGCTGCCGCAGCTCCTGCGGTACGACGAGGTCGTCCGTGCCCGCCAGGCCAACGCCGCCCTCCTGTCGGAGCGACTCGCGGACGTCCCAGGCGTCGTCACGCCTCGAGAGCTGGCCGGTCGTCGTCACGTGTGGCACCAGTACACCGTCCGCATCACGCCTGAGGCGGGAGTCTCGCGGGACGAGATGGCCGCGGGCCTGACCGAAGCCGGTGTCGGTTCCGGGGTCTATTACCCCGCCCTCCTCGGGGACTACGACGCCTACCGGAACCACCCGAGGGTCGCCCAGCACGACGAGACGCCGGTTGCCGCCCGCATCGTGGGTGAGGTCCTCTCGTTGCCGGTCCACCCCAACGTCGGAACAGCGGGAATCGACACGATCGCCACCGCCGTCTCGGCCGTCGTCTCGGCCGGTGCCCGCCGATGAGTCGTCAGCGCATCGCCCTCGTCGGCGCCGGGGTCATGGGCAGTCACCACGCCCGGGTCATCTCACAGTCCCCGTCGGCCGACCTCGTGGCGCTCGTCGACCCGTCGCCCGACACGGGAAGGCTCGTGGCCGAGCGATACGGAGCACGGTGGAGTCCCGAGCTGCCGGACCTCGACGACGTCGACGGGGTGGTCGTCGCCGCCCCGACCGAATACCACCGACGGATCGCCCTGGACGTCCTCGAATCCGGCACTCCGTTGCTCATCGAGAAGCCCGTGGCCGCCGACCTCGGCGTCACCCGTGAGATCCTCGCGGTCGCCGACGGTCGCGACATCCCACTGATGTGCGGGTTCCTCGAGAGGTTCAACCCCGCGGTGTTGACGGCGGCATCCATCGTCGAGGCGCCCGTCCACCTCACGGCGGTGAGGCACTCGCCGTACGCTCCGCGCATCCGGACGGGTGTGGGCTGGGACCTCCTCGTCCACGACGTCGACCTCGCGCTGCGGTTCCTGGGTGACGAGCCGTCGAGGGTCCGGTCGTCCCTCGGGCACTTCCACCCGACCTCCGGGTCCGACTCCGAGGACGTCGCCGAGGCGGTCCTGAGTTACGCCGACGGGGGAGTGGCCCACGTGTCGGCGAGCCGGGTCGGCCAGCGGAAGATCCGGCAGCTGTCCATCTACGAGCTGGATCGGCTCGTCGAGGTCGACCTCCTCCGCCGCGACGTCACCGTCTATCGTCACGTCTCCGAGAACTCCGCGGACGGCGAGGGGCGTGGTTACCGGCAACAGACGGTCATCGAGATCCCCGAGATGCTCACGTCACAAGAGCCGCTCACGGCTCAATTCGAGAAGTTCCTGTCCCTCGCGGCCGGCCAAGGGGATGCCTCCGCGGAGCGCGCCTCCGTCCTGCCCGCGCACGTCGTCGTCGACCAGGTCATCTCCGGCGGGCTCGGGTGACGGTGGCGTCGGACGCTGAGTTGGGGACCGAGGGTGCGCCCGATCCCTCGTCGGGGGCCTGGGATCGCATCCGCTCGTCGCCGGTCGTTCGATACCTCGCGGTCGGCGGGTCCGCCTTCCTCGTCGACCTGGGGTTGCTCGCGCTCTTCCACGAGGCACTCGGATGGACGCTCTGGGTGGCGACCGGCTCGGCCTTCCTCCTGAGCTTCGTCTACACGTACACGTTGCAGCGACTGGCCTTCGGCTCGAAGCTCCCGCACGGGAGCGCCCTCTTCCGGTACACCCTTCTCGTCGCGGCGAACACCGTGGTGACGGCGTTCCTGGTGTCGGTGGCATCTCCGGCCGTCGGCTGGGTGGCGGCGAAGGTCCTGACGACCGCGGTCACGACGGTGTGGAACTTCTTCGCTTACAAACACTGGGTCTTCGCGACCCCGACCACAGGGCGTCGCGCCCTCGACGGCCACGAGGAGGCCCCCTGATGTTCCGAGGTGCCGTGGTGGCCGCTGTGGTCCCCGCCTACAAAGAAGAATCGATGATCGAACGGGTCATCGAGACCATGCCCGACTACGTCGACCACATCGTGATCGTCGACGACTGCAGTCCCGACCGGACGAGTGAGGTCGTCCGCGCCTCGTCCGATCCCCGCGTCGACCTGATCCGTCACGAGGTGAACCAAGGCGTGGGCGGAGCCATCATCACCGGTCACACCCGGGCCATGGACCTCGGCGCGGACGTCAACGTCATCATGGCCGGCGACGCCCAGATGGACCCGGCGTTCCTGCCGGACCTGCTCGACCGGGTCACGGATGGGGGGTACGGGTTCGCCAAGGCCAACCGCTTCTTCTCACCCGAGTCCTTCGAAGGCATGCCGCGCTATCGGGTCCTCGGCAACATCGGGTTGTCCTTCATGACCAAGCTCGCGTCGGGTTACTGGCACCTGTTCGATCCGCAGAACGGCTACACCGCCATCCGTACGAGCGTCCTCAGGCGGTTGCCGCTGCAGAACGTCGCCCGACGCTACTCGTTCGAGAACGACCTGCTCATCCATCTCAACATCCTCCAGGTCCCTGCCGTCGACGTCCCGATCCCCGCGGTCTACGGAGACGAGGTCTCCAGCATCAAACTGAGCAAGGTCGTCCCCGAGCTCGTGAACCTCTTGGGCAAAGGCTTCCTGCGCCGGATCTGGTATCGCTACGTGTTGTGGTCGTTCAGCCCGATCGCACTGCTCCTCGTCCTCGGTGTCGTCCTCTTCGGTTTCGGTGTCGCCATCAGCATCTGGATCGTGTTCCTGTCGGTCACGTCGGTGATCGCGACGGCAGCGACCGTGATGCTCGCAGCGTTGCCTCTCATGATCGGCACGCAACTGCTGATCAGTGCACTCCAACTCGACATCCAGGCGAGTCCGGACACGCCGGACGCGCACCCGTTCGGCCCACAAGAAGACCTCGCGTGAGAGAAGCGGACGGGCGTCGCGGAGGCCGCCTCACCGGAGTCGCCCTGGCGATCATCGCCCCCCTCCTGGCCTTCGTGGCCCTGATGTCGTGGGGGCTGTCCAGCCCGGTCGGCTCCAGTCCGGACGACGACTTCCACCTCGCCAGCATCTGGTGTGCCGCAGGCGACGAGGTCGGGACCTGCGAGCCGTCTCCCACGGCGGACAACCGGGAGATCTCCGAGAAGCTCCTCAGGTCGCACGTCTGCTTCGCCTTCTACCCGGACGCCAGCGCCGCCTGCCAGCCGGGAGATCTGAGCGACGTCCAAGCCCCGCTGATCGATTCCGAGCGCGGTAACTTCGCGGGACTCTATCCGCCCGTCTTCTACGGCACGATGTCGTTGTTCGCGGGCGACAATCTCGAGACGTCGGTCCTCGTCATCAGAGCGGTCAACTCGTTGCTGATGGTCGGGCTGATGACGGCCGTGGTCGTCGTGGCACCGAGACGTCTCAGGATGCCCGCTGTCCTGGGAGTCGTGGGCACCGCCGTTCCCCTGGCCCTGTTCATCGTCCCGTCCACCAACCCCAGCAGTTGGGCCGTCATCTCGGCGGCCACGCTGTGGCCCGCTCTGATGACCTGGTACGCGTCCACCGGTTGGCGACGCGTGGCGTCGGGCGTCCTCGCCACCCTCGCGGTGTTCCTGGGCGGAGGCGCTCGGGCGGACGCAGCTCTCTTCGCGGTCCTCGCGATGGTGGCCGTCGTCGTCCTCTCGGCCGAGCGATCCCGGAGGTTCCTGGTCTCGTCCGTCCTGCCGGTCGCGTTGGCCGTCGTCGCGGGGCTCTTCTTCCTCTCGGGGAGGCAAGGTTCACAGGTGGGCAGCGGCCTGCCCAACGCGGATGGCGACCAGCGCGGGCTCCGATTCCTGATCGGTGAGAACCTCCAACAGGTGCCGTCCCTCTTCGCCGGTATCTTCGGCAACGGCTCGAATCTCGGATGGCTCGATACTCCGGTGCCCGCGGCGACCTGGGTTCTGGGTCTCAGCATCTTCTTCGCCCTCGGTTTCGTGGGCATCGGCGTCGTCGACCGACGGAAGACCGTCGTCGTCGCCGCCGCCTTCGCGGGACTCTGGCTGATCCCCACGGTGCTCCTCGTGCAGACCAGGGCTCTCGCGGGGTCGCAGGTGCAGCCCCGCTATGTGCTCCCGATCGCCGTGATCCTGCTCGGCCTCACCCTGGTCGCGACCCGATCCGGACGGCCGCGGCTCGGCCGCGCTCAGATGGTCTTCGTGATCGCGGGACTGAGCCTGGCCAATGCGCTCGCTCTGCACGGCAACATGCGACGGTACGTCACCGGGCTCGACGTCGACGGATGGAACCTCGACGCCGGCCTGGAGTGGTGGTGGCCCGCGGCCCCGTCACCCTCACTCGTGTGGGTGGCCGGATCGGCGGCGTTCACGCTGTGTCTCGTGGCTCTGGCGGCGGTGCTCGAACGCTCCGACGAGCGAGATGCGTCGGCGAGAGCAGACGTGCCGGGCCACGACCGTGACGGAGCGGTCGATCAGGACGACGAGAGGACTCGGCCGACCGTCAACGTCGTGTGACGGACGAGACGTCCGAGTAAGCGCTCAGATGGGCCTCGGCGCAGTGGCCCCAGGTGAACTCTCGCGCCCGTCGGCCGGCTGCGCGCGCGAGGTCCTGTCGGCCCTCAGGATCGTCGAGCAGTCGCCCCAGGACCTCGGTGATGCTCCCGACCTCGGGTTCGCAGTAGGCCACGGCGTCACCGCCGACTTCGGGCAGGGCGAGCCGCCGTGTCGTGAGGACGGCTGCCCCGCACGACATCGCCTCGAGGACGGGTAGACCGAATCCTTCGCCGGTGCTGGGGTAGACCACGACCGTGGCTCCACCCAGGAAGGCCGACAGGTGGTCCAGGGGAAGGTAGCCGAGGTGTCGAAGGGGCGCACCCTCGACGTCGCCGGCGGCTTCCAGTCGCTCTCGCGCCAGGGCATCCCATCCGAGACCTCCTGCGACGAGGAGAGGGGGGACGTCCGGGGAACCCGCCCTGAGACGCTCGTGGGCTTCGACCAGGGCGGGGACGCTCTTGCGGGGTTCTACCGTGCCGAGGAACGCGATCCAGCCGAGCTGGGGATCGAGTCCGTGGTCGCGGGCGAAGGCGGCCGTCGCTGCAGCGGTGGGCGGGCCGAAGACGGCCGGGTCGACTCCGTGCAGGGCGACGGTCACCGGGCCGGATGGCGGTCCCGCGAAGTGGGCGATCTCGGAGGCGGTGGCTCTGCTGGGGGCGACGGTACCGGCGGCCATGCGCCTACCCAGCCGGATCCAGGTGGTGAAGAAGGTTCGCTTGAGGAACGAGTGCTCGTGTGGCGAGCTGAAGAAGGTGGCGTCGTGCACGGTGACGATGCTGTGGCGCCCCGCCAGCAACGAGAACGTGTAATGGGGAGAGTGGATCACGCGGACACGTCGGCGTCGAGCCACGAGGGGGAGCCCGATCTGCTCCCAGAGGAGACGCAGGGGACGAACGCCTACCAGTCGTGGTGCCGCCACGTAGTGATGATGCGGAGCCTGCGCGGCGAGCCAGGGGAGGTCTGTGGCCTTGACGACGACGTCGATGCTCGTCCCCTGCTCGGTGAGGCCGCGCAGCAAGCCGGCGATGTAACGCGCGACCCCTCCCTTGTTGGGAGGCAGTGACGTGGCGTCCAAGAGGACGGGGGTGCGCGTCGGCGCCATCAGGCGGTGAGGGCCCGTGCCGCCGCCTTGATGCGGATGACACCGCTCGCCTCGTCGTCGTCCGCGACGACGAAACGCGCCGCTTGTCGCTGGATGGCGATGTGCGCCCCGTTGGGCTGGGCGAGGAAGGTGTGGACGAAGTACGGCCCCCCGCCGAGCTGGACGTCGCTCAGGCGGTACTCGACGGCTGCGGTTCCCCGGAGAGGCTCGTGAGCGAGCCCGAGCATCCTGCTGTCGGTGCCGTAGACCTGGGTTCCTAGATTCGTCTCGATCTTGAACCCGCTGTGCCAACGGTCGAGAGGAGTCGTGTGGCTGAACTCGATGCGGACGAGGAGGGTGTCACCAGGCTGCACCTCGGCCCCGGGCTCGCGGCCTTCGACGATCACCTCGGTCTTGGTCACGGCACCGGGGTTGGCGTCCTCTTCGGGCTCCGCGGCCTCGGCCTCGGCGATGCGACGCCCCTCGAGGATGTCACGGAAGTTCTTGACGGCGTCGGCGGCGGACCCTTGGAACTTGACTTCTCCACGCGACAACACGACGGCCTGGTCGCACAGCTCCTGCACCTGTCCGAGGGAGTGGCTCACGAGGATGATGGTCCGACCCTGTTGCTGGAATTCTCGGATCTTGTCGAGGCACTTGCGTTGGAACGCCTCGTCCCCGACCGCGAGCACCTCGTCCACGAGCAGGACGTCGGGATCGGTGTGGATGGCGACGGCGAAGGCGAGACGAACGTACATGCCCGACGAATAGAACTTGACCTGGGTGTCGATGAAGTCGCCGATGCCGGAGAACGTCAGGATGTCGTCGAACTTGTCCTCGGTCTCGGCCTGGGACAGGCCGAGGATGGATGCGTTGAGGAAGACGTTCTCGCGTCCGGTGAGGTCGGGGTGGAAGCCCGCCCCCAGCTCGAGCAGGGCAGCCAGCCGGCCCCGTCGCGTGATGGTGCCCTTCGTGGGCTCGATGATGCCGCCGATGGCTTTGAGCAACGTGCTCTTGCCGGAGCCGTTGGGGCCCAGGAGCCCGATCGTGGACCCCGCGGGGATGTCCAGTGAGACGTCTTTGAGAGCCCAGAACTCTTCGCTGTGCCGACGGCCGGCTCGGCCGAGCGTCACCAGACGCTCCTTGAGCGAATTGTCCTTCCGGATGACGAACTTCTTGGACACGTTCGAGATCGACACGACGGTCGGTCGGTCGTCGGTGCCGTCGAGTCGGCCCGGGGCGTTGTCTTGCGTGATGCTCATGGTGTGGCGTCCTGTGTCTCTAGAGTTCCTGGGCGAAGTTGCCCTGCAACCTCGCGAAGACGCGGTGGAAGGCATAGACGAGGACGAGGCCTATGAGCGTCGCGATGCCCATCCGGAGCAGGAGTTCGTCGGGGTACGGGGTGTCGGCGCCACCTATCCAGAAGGCGCGGTGGAAGCCGAGGACGGCGAGTGTGATCGGGTTGTCCGTGTAGAGCTGCAACAACCAGCCGTGGCTGGCGGCAAGGCGATCGGAGACCATGCTCCAGGAGTAGACGATGGGGGACGCCCACATGGCCAGCATCAGCAGGACCTCGACGAGGTACTGCATGTCTCGCAGGTACACGTTCAGTGCGGCGAGCAGGAGGCCGAAGGCCACGCCGTAGACCAGGACCAGCAGCACGGACGGGAAGAAGTACAGGATGTCCCAGTGCCAGGGGATGGCGCCGGTGACGATCGTCGCGCCGACCAGGACGACGAGCTGGATGCCGAAGTTGAACAGCGCCGATCCGATGCTCGCGAGCGGATAGATCTCGCGGGGCGTGTAGACCTTCTTGATCAGGCCGCCGTTGCTGACGATGGACGAGGTCGACCCCGCGATCATCTCGCTGAACAGACCGTAGATCGTGAGCCCCGAGAAGATGTAGACCGCGAACTCGGGAATGCTCCGAGCGGCTCCGAGGATCTGCCCCATCACGAAGTAGTAGATGATCAGCTGCGTGATCGGACGGATCAGGGTCCAGACGAAGCCGAGCGCGCTGTCCTTGTACCGGGACTTGAGGTCGCGGCGAATCAGGAGGTCGAGCAGTTGCCGGTGCGCGAAGATCTCACGCACGATGCCGAAGGTGCCACCGAACACCTTGGAAGGCTGCCCGGCCACCACCATGGGTTCACTGTCGAGTCGAGCGAACCTCTCGCCGGGGGCCGTACTGGGTGTGGTCGTTGCCATGGGTCGAGACCCCTTCTACGTCAGAACTGAAGCACTCTACCCCGCCGCGTGTGGACACTCGGCGGGGCACGGAACGGATCACAGGCCGTTTTTGCTCGCCCGTACGGTCGCCAAGCGGTTGCGCACCTTGCCGCGAAGCACCTCGATGCCTCCACCCTCGGTGACGTAGTGCTTCGCGAGCGCGAGATCCCGGCCGAGGCCGTGCCGTCGGTTCGCGATCTCGTGGAACTTCTCTTCGCTGCTCTTGGCGACCTTGCCCTTCATGGTCTTGATGCGAATGACGGGGGTGCTCTCGAGCGCCCGGTCAGGGGCCACGTGCGGGTCGCGGCAGAACTCGACCAGGGGGGCGAGAGCCTTCTCCCAGGTGAAGTCCTCTCGCACCCGGGCGACGGACTCGCGAGCCGCGGCGGCTGCCTCGGCGTCGTAGAGGACGAGCTCGAGCGCGTCGGCGAGGGCCTCGACGTCGCGCTCGGGGACGGCGACGCCCATGCCTTCGGCACCCACGAGGTCACCGAAGCTGTCGCCACGGGTCGTGACGATCGGCAGGTTCGCCCACATGTAGTCGAGGATGCGCGTGCGGAACGAGAAGGTCGTCTCGATGTGGTCGTAGTGGGTGCTGACGCCGGCATCCGCCTCGAGGAGGTAGTTGGCCCGGTCGTCGAGGGCGACCCACTGCTCGTTGAAGAAGACGTTCTTGCCCGCCACGCCGAGCTCAGCGGCCAGCTGTCGGGTCTTCGCCACGATGGCCATCTCGGGCACGTCGGGATTGGGGTGGGCGACGCCGAGGAAGAACAGCCTCACGTCGGGCCGAGTCTCGGCCAGACGAGCGACGGCACGGATGAGGGTCATCGTGTCGAACCAGTTGTAGATGCCCCCGCCCCAGATGATGACCTTGTCGTCTTCCGAGATGCCCGGGACCACCCCGCGGATGGCCTTGCGGACGTGCTGGGGCGGCGCGCTGTCCATGCCGAAGGGGGCGATCGCGATGAGCTTCTCGAGGTTTTCGTCGGCGGCGTAGTTCTCGGGGTTGATCCGGCCGAGCCCGGCGAGTTGCCCGAGCCAGAACAGTCGTTGACGCTCGGAGGCGCAGAGGAAGAAGTCGGCCCGCAGCAACTGCTCGTTGAGGACGTCCGTCGCCGAGGCGACCTGGTTCTTCCACTGGGCGAGACCCCACTCGCGCCCCTGCTCCAGTTGCTCGAGGTGCATGGGGTCGTACAGGTCGGCGACCATGATCTTCTGTGACTTCTTCAACGTCGTGAAGTGGTGCAGGGCATGACCCTGGAACACGATGACGTCGGCCCATTCCTCGTGCTGCTTCATCTCGTGTTCGTTCTGCAGCCGGACCCGCGTCACGTCGAAGGCGTCGGAGCGACGGTTGGCCACGTTCCAGGTGAGCAGACGGACGTCGCTGTGCTCGGAGAGCGCCTCGCTGATCTTCCAGGCGCGCATCGCCGGGCCGGCCATCTTGTCGCCGATGGCGTCACCGGTGATGACCAGCACCTTCGAACGCTCGGTGTGCTCTCTGATGTCGAAGGCGTCGACGATCGACCGGAAGCCTTCGAGGTAGTAAGGGTCACCGAAGAGGGGCTTGAAGATGTCACCGAAGAGACGGAAGACGTCAGCGTCGGTCTTCGTGCGTCGGGCTTGGAGGTCGTCCCTGGTCGTCTGGAGCTCGGGAAGCTCTTTCACGAACTGGTCGAGCGCGAACAAGCCGGCCACGGTGTCCTTCGACACCGGCGTCTCGGGGTCGAATTCGTCGTCGGCCCCGACGAAACGCCGGATGTCGAACATCTCGGAGTCGAGCCCGCTCTTCGCGACGGCCCGACGGGCCAACAGGGCGAGCGCCCCGGGCAGGAACTTCGCGAGGCTCTCGTCGGAGAGGTTCTTGAACAGCAGCATCAGGGCGTTGCGCTCGAGGAGGTACATCTCGCGGTACTCGCCGAAGCTCTTCATCGAGCCGTGGTGCTTGTGGTAGACGATCGACTCGGGGGCGAACCGCACGCGGTAGCCGAGGATGTTCAGACGCCAGCCGAGGTCGACGTCGTCGTAGAACATGAAGAGGCGCTCGTCGAAACCGCCCACCTCGTCGAAGACCGCTTTTCGGACGAACAAAGCCGACCCCGTGCCGAAGAGGAGGTCCTTCGGGGTCCCGAACGAACCGTCGTCGACCTCGGTGACGCGGTCCTTGTAGCCCATGCCGAACCACGTGAGACTGCCTTGGACGAAGTCGATGGCTCGTCCGTCCCAGTCGAGGACCTTGCTGCCCACGGCCGCCACACGAGGGCTCACGTTGAACTGTTCGAGCGCCTTCGAGATCCATTGCGGTCCGGGCTTGGCGTCGTTGTTGAGGAAGGCGACGTACTCGCCCTTGGCTCGGGACGCGCCGAGGTTGCTGCCGCCCGTGAAGCCGAGGTTCTCCTTGGACTGGACGATCGTCACGTTCGATTGTCCGCCGAGGGCGGCCTTGAGGCGCTCGGGGCTGTCGTCGCCCGAGCCGTTCTCGACGACGATGATCTCGAGCTGGGCGCTCGGCCACTCGACGTCGTTGAGGCGGGCCACGCACTCGAGCGTGTCGTCGGTTCCTCTGAAGTTGACGATGACGACCGAGACGACAGTGGACGAAGAAACTGGCAAGACACGGACTCCAAGACGTCGGAAACACGGGGGCGAGCCCTCTCCGGGCGATCCAACTATAGCCGCGGCCTTCCGGGGCACGATCGGGAGACTGCTTAGATGGCGTCGTGGATGCCTCTGTTGTCGTCGTCAACTGGCGACGTCCCGACCTGACCGCAGCGTGCCTCCGGAGCCTGCTCGTCCAGCGGACCGAGAGGTCGTTCGAGATCGTCCTGGTCGAGAACGAGGCGGAAGAGGGCGCGGCACGGAGCTGGCGCGAGGAGTTCCCCTCGATAGTCGTCGTCGCGGTCTCTCACAACGCGGGCTTCGCCGGGGGAGTCACCAGGGGGCTGAGGGCGGCCGGCGGTGAGGTCGTCGTCCTCGTCAACAACGACGCGTCGGTGGACGAGGGGTTCCTCGAGGCCGGACTCGCCTGTCTCGAACGAGGAGGGGCGGATCTGGCCGGCGTCGCCGCTCGCGTCCAACTCGAGGGCCGGTTCGTCCGCGTCGCGGGTGGGCCGTCCGATGAGGACGCCGTCGGCATCGACGGCACCCGCTGGCGTCGGGCCACCGGCGGCGGTGTCGAGCTCGTCAACGGGACGGGAACCCTCTTGACGAAGGACGGGAACGGCCAGGACCGTGACTGGCTCCGCCCGGTGGCCGAGCTCGAGGAGCACGCCGACGACCCGTTCGGCTTCTCCGGGGGCGCCGCGTTCGTCCGGCGGCACCGGCTCGACGCCGTCGGTGGCTTCGACGAGACGATCTTCATGTACTACGAAGACCTCGACCTCTGCTGGCGCCTCCGCCTGGCGGGAGACCGCATCGGCTACGCCGGAGAGGCCCTGGTGGTCCACCGGCACGGTGGCAGCTCGTCCAGTTCGAGCGTCCTCGTACGCGAACAGAGCATGCGCAACAGGCTCGTGGTCGTGGCGGCCAACGGCAGCCGGGGCATGCTCCTGCGCGTCGTGGCACGGACGGCCGGGCGGTTCGTCCGGGACGCCGTCCGCCCGGGTCGGGCGCACCTCCCGCTCTCGGCATGGCGGCGCATCATCCGCTGGCTGCCCAGGGCACTGCTGGCGTCTGCCCGTCGACGCAGGGCGAGCGGTGTCTCCGAGCGGGACCGCCGAAGGCTCGAGGCGGCGTTCCTCTCGCGGTAGCCCCGACTCGCCCCGCGGGTGGCGTCAGGGCCGCGCGTGGCCCGACCGGGGGGTGCCGGAATGCCGTCTAATGCTGCCTCACCGCGTTAGTGTGTCTCGACGCTTGCGCGGCCCTTCGACCAGAAGGATGGTCGGCCCACCACGTCCTCGCACCAGGCTCCAGGAGGCCCCGTGACCCGCACACCGTTCTCGATCGCTGCCGTTCTGGCAGTCGTCACGACACTCTTGGTGGGACTCGTCTCGTTCTTCCCCGGTACGGCGGCCGTGGCCGTCTCCGGGGCCGACTTCGACGCCGGCAACATCATCAGCGACGAGGTCTATTACAACGCCTCGGCCATGACCGAGACCCAGATCCAGACGTTCCTCGACACCAAGGTGGGCACCTGTTCCAACGCCAACTGCCTGAACGTCGTGAAGATCGACACCGCGAGCCGCGCCGCCGATGCGGTCTGCCGTTCTTACCAGGGAGCCGCTCGCGAGCCGGTGTCGCGCGTGATCGCCAAGGTGTCGCAGGCCTGCGGCATCAATCCGCAGGTGCTGCTCGTCACCCTGCAGAAAGAGCAGAGCCTCGTCGAAGGGACGACGGCGCGGGCCCCCTCGGCGGCCCGTCTCGAACGGGCGATGGGCTACGCCTGCCCCGATACGGCGCAGGGAGGCTGTGACCCGTCGTTCGCCGGTGTCTACAACCAGCTCTACAAGTCGGCGTGGCAGTTCAAGCGGTACTCGAACCCGCCCGGGACCTCGGCGTACTTCACCTGGTTCGCCCCGGGCAAGACCGTGGACGTCCAGTACAACCCCAATGTCAGCTGCGGGACCAAGCGGGTGACGATCGCCAATCAGGCCACCGCTGCGCTCTACTACTACACGCCCTACACGCCGAACGCCGCGGCTCTGTCCGCTCTCAACGGAGTCGGGGATTCGTGCTCCGCCTACGGCAACCGCAACTTCTGGGTCTACTTCACGACCTGGTTCGGGTCGACGAAGCCCGTCGGTCAGACGGTCGGGAACGTGGACGCGGCGGCGGGTGGCTTCGGCTCCGTGACGGTGTCCGGATGGGCCCTCGACAAGACCACCAGCGCCTCGATCCCGGTCCACGTCTACGTCGGTGGCAAGGGCAGCGCTGTCACGGCGTCGACGTCGCGTCCGGACGTCGCGCGTCACTATCCCGCGGCCGGGCCGCTGCACGGGTTCTCGACCACGGTCTCGGCCGCCCCCGGGACGCACGACGTGTGTGTGTACGCCATCGGCGTGGCGTCGACCGACCTCGTCTCGTGCACGACGGTCACGGTGCGGGACCCGTCACCAGTGGGGTCGTTGGACGTCGTCAGCGTGGGTCCGGGTGGCGTTCAGGTCGCCGGCTGGGCTCTCGACCCGGAGACCGCCGATCCCATCTCGGTGCACGTCTACGTGGGCGGCGTGGGGCGCGCGATCCGTGCGGACGGGATGCGACCGGACATCGCCCGGGCCTACCCGGACTCAGGACCGGCCCACGGGTTCACGACGACCGTCGCCGCATCGCCGGGACCGCAGCAGGTCTGTGCCTACGCCATCAACGTGAGGGCCGGCGCCACCACCGTGCTCGGCTGTCGGACGGTCCAGGCCTTGGGGTCCGACCCTCTGGGGAGCCTCGACTCCGTGACCCCCGGCAGCCGGTCGCTCACCGTGTCGGGTTGGGCCCTCGACCCGGATTCCGCAGGAGCCGTCCCCGTCCACGTCTACGTCGACGGAGTGGGACGAGCGGTCACGGCCGACCGGGGTCGCAGCGACATCGCGCGGGTGTTCCCGGCCTTCGGCCCCGACCACGGGTTCTCGGTGCGGCTGGACGCGACCCCCGGCGACCACCAGGTCTGTGTGTACGCGATCAACGTCGGACCAGGGTCGACGTCGACCCTGGGATGCCGCACCGTGTCCGTGACGGCCACGTCACCGGTCGGGTCCAGCGACGTCGTCCGAGGCGTGGTCGGTGGAGTGCAACTGAGCGGCTGGGCGCTCCACCCCCAGGCGCCGACCGAGATCGTCCCCGTCCACGTGTACGTCGACGGAGTCGGCACGGCGTTGCGGACCGGTCGACCGCGTCCTGATGTGGCGCGAGCATGGCCCGGCGCCGGCAACGACCAGGGATACGAGGCAGTCGTGGCTGCACGGCCGGGCGCACACGACGTGTGCGTGTACGCCATCGACACGCGCGGCGGAGTCAACACGCTCCTCTCGTGCTCGACCGTGGTGGCACGATGACGCAGGCTTCAGGGCAGCCCGTCCGGACGCAGGTCTCGGGCGACACGCAGGACGGCGGAGCGCCACGGCCCTCCGACGTCCGCCCCCGTGCCCGACTCGAGGTCACCTTCACGGTGGCGGTACTCGTCGGCGTGGCGCTGGTCTCCTGGTTCCGGCTGCCGGTCACGACGCGGGGCACGCTGTGGGCCGAGGACGCGGCGCTCTTCCTCCAGCAACGACTCGACCTGGGGCCCTGGAAGACCCTCGGCACACAGTACGACGGGTACCAGCACCTGCTCGCGCGGCTGCTCACCGACGTGGCGGTCCTCGCACCCGCCGACGACTACGCCGTCGTCCTGACGACACTCACTTGCGTGGTGGTGGGCAGCGTGGCGGCCCTCGTGTTCTTCTTCACACGGGGTGCGGTCGCATCCCCGGCCACGCGGGTCGTTCTCGCCTTCATCCCGGCGCTGGTGCCCCTCGGGCCCATCGAAGTCTCCGGGAACCTCGCGAACCTCCACTGGTACCTGCTCTACCTGGCACCCTTCGCGCTGCTCTGGCGTCCTCGGACGGTCAAGGGCAGCGCGGCCGTCGCGGTGCTCCTCGCCGTCGTCGCGCTCTCCGAGATCCAGGCTGTCGTGTTCGCTCCGCTCGTCCTCCTCGCCCTGAGGCACCGTCGTTCGTGGCCGGGTATGTTCGCCTTCGCCGGGGGACTGGTCGTCCAGGTCGTGACGAGCCTCACGAACCCTCGCGTCCGCCCGGACCTGCCGGCCTCCGATCCGGTCGACGTCGTCGTCGGGTTCCTGACTCAGCCCGTCCTGGGTACCTGGGCGCCCGTGCCCGACACGAACGCGGCCCTCATGGTCTTCCACGGCGGGGTGCCCCTTGCGATCGCCGCCTTCGTGCCCTTCGTCGTCGCGCTGGTCGTCGCCCTCGCCACCCGCTGGAGAGCCCGGAGCGTCCTCGTGGTGACGCTGGCGCTGGGATCGGTGCTCGTGTGGACGCTCGACGTCACGCTGAACCGCACCGACCTGATCGACTTCGGCATGCGGGGGCCGAGCATCGTGGCCCAGGTCGGCTACCTTCGCTACGCGGTGGTGCCGTCCATGTTCTTGCTGGCCGTGCTGGCCCTCGGCTGCGACCGTCTCATCGCGTCGAGTCGGGCCGTCCTGCGGGTGCCGGGCTGGGTCGTCCTCGTCGCGGTCGTGGTCACGCAACTGATCTGGTTCGTCCCGTTCAACACGGTTCGGTCAGCCGGGCCCGAATGGGATGACGGAGTCACCGGGGCCGTCGTCGAGTGCGAGGCCGGAGCGGACGAGGCGCGCATCCCCGCCGCTCCCGGCGGGTGGGGCACGACGGTCGACTGCGAGGGCCTCGACGACGCGAACGCCCCCTTGCCGTGACGGCGTCCGCGGGATGACGAGACGGCGCCGACGGACGAGGTCCGTCGGCGCCGTCTCTGCTCGTCGGCTGTGCGGGTCAGTCGAAGACGTTCCAGCCGGACCCGACGACGGCGTAGGCCGCCAGCCCGGTCTTGGCGGTGCCCGTCCGACCCGTGGCCGGGTAGTACCAGAGCGTGCCGTCGTTCCGGACGGCGAGGACGTCGCCGCCCCGGCCGGCAGTCGTGTCGCCCGTTCCACCGACGACGGGGAAGGTCGTCCAACCGCTGCCGACCGTCAGGGGTGAATCGGCGACGGGAGCGGCCCCGGACGACGACCCCGTACCCCGGAAGGCCACGAGCGATCCGTCGGTCTTCGTGGTGAGCACGTCGGCTCGACCGTCCCCGGTGCGGTCGCCCGTCGAGACCGGAGTGTGCTGGCCCCTGTTCAGGACCGGCACGGTCACTGCGGGACCGAACCACACCGTCGATCCCGCGGCCCGCGGCAGACCGGGGAGGACCACGTTGCGGCCGTCGTTCAGCGTGACGAGGAGATCCCGTCGGGAGTCCCCGGTCAGTTCTGCGACGCGGAGCTGACGGATGGCGGCCCCGTCGATGCCCGTGACCCGGGTGGGGGCCCCGTAGGACACCTTCGAGCCCGTGCCAGTGCCCGGGTAGATCCACACCGAGCCATCGGTGCGCTTGCCGATGAGGTCGCCCTTGCCGTCACCCGTCAGATCGGCCGCGGCGACGGTCTGGAAGCCCTCCCAGCCCGACCCGATGACCGAGCCCGCCGAATAGCCGCGGTTGGTCCCGCCTCCGTTGCCCTTGCCGGGGTAGGACCACAGGCGTCCGTCCCGGCCGATGGCCACGACGTCCGCTGACCCGTCGGTCGTCAGGTCACCCGCTCCGATGACGAGGCGGAACGTGTCCCAACCGGTCCCCACGCGTTGGCCGCCGCCGAACGCGTCCAGCTGCACGCTCGTGCCCGCGAAGAAGTTGAGGGCGCCGGTCTGGGTCTTCGTGAACAGGTCTGCTCGTCCGTCCTGGTCCGCGTCGCCTCCCGCCACGAGGAGGTCCGAGGCGGACATGCCCGCGTTCGACAGGGCGTCTCCGCCCACGTAGGAGGTCCCTTGCCCGCGGTAGAGCGCGAGGGCGCCGGTCGCCCTCTTCGCCACGAGATCGTCCCGTCCGTCACCGTCCATGTCGCCCACGCCGACGACCTGCGCGAAAGCGTTCCAGCCCGATCCGATCTGTGTGCCGGCCCGGAAGGTCTCGTGACCGGAACCCGCACGGCCGGTCCCGGCGTAGAGCCACAGGGTGCCGTCCGCCTTGCGAGCGACCAGGTCGGTGCGTCCGTCGCCGTCGGTGTCGCCTGCGGCGATGACATCCGTGAAGATCGACCAGCCCGATCCGATCTGGATGCCCTTGCCGACGCCGGCGCCGGTGGTGGGGCTGGCACCGGTGCCCGGGTAGAGCCAGAGCGTGCCGTCCGGGCGCCGGGTGACGATGTCGTCCTTGTCGTCACCGTTGAGGTCTCCGGTGAGGAGGATCTGGTTGAAGACGCCCCAGCCCGTGCCGATGCGGGTGCCAGCGGCGAATCCGACGCCCGCTCCCTTCGGACCGTCCGTGGCGTAGAACCAGAGCGTGCCGTCCGGTTTGCGGGCGACCAGATCGGGACGCCCGTCGCCGTTGAGGTCGGCGTTGCCCACGACGGACCTCGTGAGAGGGACACCGGTCAGGGCGAGCTGCTGCAGGCCTGCCAGGGTGCCGTTGAAGACGTCCGAGTCGCCGGGGAAGGGGCCGGTGCTGGAGTACTGCCACATCGTGTAAGCGGACCAGCCGGAGGGAAGGGCCCCGGCTCCCGACGCGAGGTTGGCGGGGTACCGGGCGATGAACAACGGATTGAGGCTGAAGCCGGCGTTGTTGCCCGTGCAGCGTGTCCACCAGTCGGTCGTCGTGTAGATCGCCGGTCGTGCACCCGTCAGGTTCTGGATGCGTTGCGAGAACTCGGCGATCCAGGAGACCATGGCGGCCTGGCTCAGGCCGTAGCAGACGTCGGTCCCGTCGCTGGCGGCATAGGGGTTGTACTCGATGTCGAGCAGCGGGGGGAGGGTTCGGCTGTCACCTGCCCAACCGCCACCATTGGCGACGAAGTAGTCCGCCTGGGCCGTGGCCGACGAGCGGTTGGGCACGGCGAAGTGGTACGCGCCGCGGATCATTCCCACGTCGTACGCGCCTCCGTACTGCGACGCGAAGCGGCTGCTCTTGTAAGTGAGGCCCTCGGTCGCTTTGACATAGGCGAATCGCGCACCCTGGTTGTAGACGGAGGCCCAGTCGACGTTCTCCTGCCAGGCGCTGACGTCCAGACCCGGTATTCCCGGCGGGGTGACGGCTGCAGCCCGCGACGACGACCCCGTCGCTTCGGGAGTCTGCGCCTCCGCGGTGGAACGACGTTGTGACGATGCGGCGCCGGAGTCGGACGGCGTCGCCACGGTGGGGTCGAGCTCCCTCACGGTCGAGCCCATGGTGTGGTCACCGGCCGCCGTCATCTCGTCGAGGGTCGGGTCGGCGGTGGACAGGTACCCGGCGTCACCCGGTCCGGCGGCCGCCGCGTCGGTCTCCGTTCCGGACGCATCCTGCTCGGGTCGTTCCGCCTCCGATGGCGGGGCCGTCGCCGGGGCCGACGGCGGGGCCGTGGCCGGGGCCGTCGGCGTCGGTGTGGACCGAGGGTCGGACGCTGCCACGGCAGTCGTCGTTCCCGCGCTCCAGGTCACTGCCACGAGCAGGGCAGCGAGAGCTGCCGAGGTCTTCGTTCTACGCGTCACGCACGTCTCCCTGATGATGTGTGATCTGCAGGGCTCGATCGTCGACGAACGGCCCCCCGTCCTTGGAGCGTACAGGTCGGTCCTCCTCCCTCTCGAGCCCTGGGACGCATGGTGACGACAGCAGAGCACGCGTGGACACGACGGTCGCGGGTACGCCAGGGGCGATCCCTGCGGTCATCGCGCTCGGGGACACCGATAGAGTCGGTTCGTCCCGATCGAGCAGACGGGGCGGCCCAGCATCACGGAACGGAATCTCGTCGCATGACCTCCTCCCACACCGGCGCAGGCGCACTCGTCGTCGTCCCCACCTACAACGAGTCGGAGAACCTCCCGCTCATCCTGGGGCGCCTCTTCGCCGCGGCTCCGGCGATCGACGTGCTCGTGGTCGACGACGGCAGCCCCGACGGCACGGGCGAGCTGGCCGAGTCGATGGCCGCCACGGACCCTCGCATCCACGTGATGCACCGCACCGGCAAGCTCGGGCTGGGCTCCGCCTACGTGATGGGCTTCGGCTGGGGGCTCGAGCGAGGCTACGACGTCGTCGTCGAGATGGACGCCGACGGATCCCACCCGCCCGAGAAGCTGCCCGAGATGATCGCCCTGGTCAGCGCGTCCGGCCCTGCGGCTCCGAGCCTCGCCATCGGCTCGCGGTGGGTGCCCGGCGGTTCCGTCGTCAACTGGCCGGTGTCTCGGCAGATCCTGAGCCGCGGGGGCAATCTCTACGCCCGCCTCGCGCTCGGTCTGCAACTCAAGGACGTCACGGCAGGGTTCCGTGCCTACACCCGCCAGGCCCTCGAGGCGATGGACCTCACGGGCATCGACTCGAAGGGGTACTGCTTCCAGGTCGACATGACCCTTCGCGTCCTCGACGGCGGGGGCACGGTCGTCGAGGTGCCCATCGAGTTCCGTGAACGCGAACTCGGCGAGTCCAAGATGAGCCAGGCGATCGTCGTCGAAGCCATGCTCCGAGTGACGAAGTGGGGCGTGCAGCGGCGCGTGCAGACCCTCCTCGGACACCGCCCCGGGCCTCGCTGGGTCGTCGAGGACTGAGTCCACCTCCAGAGGCAGCGGGTTCCGTCCGGGTTCGGCGGCAGGGTGCACGACCCGACCCGCGCCTCCTATCTGCCGGTCGCCTGCGGCAACCGTGACCGCCACGACCGCTTCCGGGCGGCGATCGTCGCGATGGCGACGAAGGTCATGAGGGTGCCCTCGAACAGGACGAAGCTCTCGGCGAAGGCGGTCACGCCGATGAGCACCAGCACGAGGGCCGGCCACACGTAGGCCACGATCGGGTGGCCGGACGCCGTGATCCAGCTGCGGACGAAGGCCAGCGTGCCGGCCACGACGAGCAACAGCCCTCCGACGAGGCCCAGCTGCAGCCAGATGTCGAAGAATGCGTTCAGGCCCGTCTCGTGGGGTCGACCGCTCGGAGCGATGATCGTCGAGTACGGGAAGATCTCGGTGGGCCACTGCCCGACGAACCCCCAGCCGATGATGTCGTGCACCCCGGCCAGCTCGCGGATGCGGGCCCAGAGCACCGACCGCACCGACAGGTCGTTGGTCGCGTCCACGGCATCGAGGAGGCGCGAGCGGCCCGCGTAGGCGAGCCCGCCCCCCAGCACCACGATCACCGCGAAGACCGACTGCATCAGGGACCGTCTCGACTCGGGCGCCCTCCGCAACGCGTCGAGCGCCACGCCCGCCACGACGAGGACGATGACCGCGACCGCCGTCGCGGGGGAGCGGGCGAAGACGAGGGCCGTCAGGGCGAGCACGCCAGAGGCCACGGCTTGTCGCCGGGGCACGGACCGGGTGAGGAACTCGACGGCGAAGGTGATCACGGCGAGCGTAGCCAGGAACCCGAGGTAGTTCCGGGTGCCCGAGATGCCCTGGATCGGCCCGCCCTCGGCGAGGTTGCCCTGGATGCCGAGGAACGAGATGGGCTGGTCGATCAGCAGGCCGCTCAGCACCTCGAGCGACAGCGAGACGACGAGCAGGATGCGCAGGGCGTCACCGAAGGCCCGGACCACCTGCACGAGGTCGCGTCCGAGGGCCAGGTACAGCCCCAGGGCGCCGAACC
Organism: Frigoribacterium sp. VKM Ac-2836; assembly: GCF_013248995.1. Taxonomy (GTDB): domain Bacteria; phylum Actinomycetota; class Actinomycetes; order Actinomycetales; family Microbacteriaceae; genus Frigoribacterium. The sequence continues at coordinate 481,603 of NZ_JABRPK010000001.1, forward strand.
CGACGGCGTAGGCGACCCCGCCGACCGTCGCCCAGGTGTAGTCGCTCCAGAAGACGCTGAGACCCATGAATCCGAACAGGGCGATGAGGGAGACGGGCAGGATGCCGTGCCACTCGATGTGGTGGCGACCCCCGATCAGCGAGAGCGTCGCGAGCACGACCAGCGTGCCGAGGACGGCGAGCGAGCCCGGCCACCCCATCAGGGCGCGAACCGACTGGGTCGAGAACGCGTAGAGCACGATCGCGACCGACAGGGCCTGTGAGAAGTGCCCACCGGCCGAGAAGCCGACCCAGGCCGACAGGTACCGGCGCAGGGGGTCCCTGCTGCGGTCGAGCCCGTGGCCGTCGCCGTGGCCGGAGGTCACCGGTCGTGACCCGTCCAGCCGAAGGGATCACGGCGCGTCACGAGCACGACGACCACGAACGTGGCCCAGCCCCATTCGACGATCAGCCGGGACTCGGTCAACCCGTGGACCAGCAGGGCCGTCACGAGCAGCAGGGGCAACAGGTCGAGGGCCGACCACGGGGCCGCGACCTCGCGCGCGAGCATGCGGCGGTCGACGGCCCACCACCACGATCTCAGGACGACACCGACGATCGTCAGCCCGAACAGCACCAGCCCGACCCAGCCCAGTTGGAACCAGACGTCGAGGTACGCGTCGTGTGCCTGGAGGTAGACGACGCCGTTGCGTTCGGCGAGGTCGGTGAACGGCTCGACGAACGGGAACCAGTAGCTGACCCAACCCCAGCCGACGACGGGGTGCTGGACGCCGAGGTCGTAGACGGCCGACCAGATGTCGGTGCGGCCCGTCAGGTCGCCGCTCTTCCCGAGCAGCGCGAGCAGCGGGCCGCGGGCGAGGACGGCCACCGCGACGGCCGCCACCACGACGAGCGCCGCCACGCCGAAGACGGGCCCCCGGCGGCCGGGCTCGCGGCGGCGGGTCGCCACGACCAGCAGCGACACGAGGCCGACGGCTACCGCGACCACCGCGACGGTCGCGGACCGGGTCAGGGCGAGCGCCAGCAGCGAGGCGACGAGACCGACGACCGCCGTGCCGCGACCGATGGACCGGTCCGCCGCCTGGACCGCCGTGACGATCAGGGCGAGCAGGGCGATGATCGCGAGGATGTTGCTGTTGCCCTGCAGCCCCTGGATGCGACCGCCCTCGAAGAGCACGTCGCGCGACCAGAACCACGCCGCCGGCCGACCCGTGCAGTCCAGGTACACCGGGCAGACCGGTTGGCGGACGAACAGGCCGACGACGATCTCGAAGAGCAGAGAGGCCACGACATGGATGCGCAACGCCCGTCCGAGGGCGGTCACGATGGCCGGCCACGAGGCGACCACGGTGACCGCCAGGGCGCCCACGCTCGTCATCAGCGTGAGGACGATGCCGATCGCTGATCCGGCGGGGTACTGCGACCACGCGATCGACACGACGGCGAAGACCAGGAACAGGACGAGGAGGCGCGGGAGGGTCCGTACCCGGGGCGGATGCCGCACGACGAGGACGACCGCTGTGACGACCATCGCCACGCAGGCCACCCCCCAGCCCCACCAACCGGTGCCGTTGCGAAGGACGTCACCGCCGAAGAGCACGAGGAACGCCAGCGTCGCGAACGTCGTGGCCCCGCGGGCCGGCGCCGTTCGGACAGGCCGGGCGGGCAACGTCGAGGTCATGGGCACCAGGCTAGACGACGGGGGAGGCGCGGCGGGGCGTCGTGAGGACGGCCCCGCCCGCGGGCTCAGACGAAGGCGGCCTGGCCGGTGATGCTCCGACCGACGATGAGGGTGTTCATCTCTCGTGTGCCCTCGTAGCTGTACAGCGCCTCGGCGTCGGCGAAGAAGCGCGCGACGTCGTAGTCGAGCACGATGCCGTTGCCGCCCATGACCTCGCGGGCGTACCCGACCGTCTCGCGCATGCGCGCCGTGGTGAACGCCTTGGCGAGCGAGGCGTGCTCGTCACGCTGGGTGCCTTCGTCGAGCATCTGCGAACAGCGCACCACCATGCCGATCGAGGCGGTGATGTTGCCGATGCACTTGACCAGCAGGTCTTGGATCAGCTGGTGCTTCGCGATCGGCTTGCCGAACTGCACGCGCTCGTTGGCGTAAGCCAGTGCGGCCTCGTAGGCGCCGATGGAGTTGCCGACGGCCGCCCAGGCGACCTCGGCCCGGGTCAGGCGCAGCACGGCCGCCGTGCTGCGGAACGAATCGGCCTGCTGAAGCCGGTGGCTCTCGGGCACGCGGACGTTCTCGAGCGTGATGTCGGCGTTCTGGACGATGCGGAGGCTCTGCTTGTCCTCGATCTTCGTCGCCGTGTAGCCCTCGGTGTCGGTCGGGACGATGAAGCCCTTGACCTGTCCGTCCTCGGCGCTCTTGGCCCAGATGATCGTGATGTCGCTGAAGGTGGCGTTGCCGATCCAACGCTTCGAGCCGTTCAGCACCCAGCCGTCACCGTCGCGGGTGGCGATGGTCCGCAGCCCCTGAGCGGAGTCGGACCCCGACAGCGGCTCGGTCAGGCCGAAGGCGCCGACCAGGTCTCCGCTCGCCATGCGGGGCAGCCACTCGGCGCGCTGCTCCGGGGATCCTCCGACGCCGATCGAGCCCATGGCCAGGCCGTTCTGCACCCCGACGAAGGTCGCGACGGAGGCATCGACGCGGGCCAGCTCGAGTGCGACCCAGCCGCGGAAGACCGCCGAGTTCTCGAACGGGCGGGTTTCTTCCCAGGGCATGCCGAACAGGCCGAGGCCGGCCAGGCCCTTGACGATCTCGTGCGGGAAGGTCGCGTCGGCCCAGTGGCGGTTGACGCCGGGCTTGACCTCGGTCTCGAGGTACCGACGCAGGTCGGCCAGGACACCCTTCTCACGGTCGGAGAGCAGGTCTTCGTATCCGTAGAAGTCGCTGACGAGAGAGGTGAACGAGGTGAGGGTCGCTGATGACATCCGTGCTCCATTGCTTCGTGTCGGGACGACAGGAGCCTAGGCAGCAGCCCGGCCGTGGCCAAGGGGTTGGTAGCTTTGATCAACGCCCCGGCGTCGTCGACCGCACGGCTTTGTAGGGGGCGACCAAGCACGACCTTCGACAAGCAGGTAAAGCAATGTTCCTCGCCATCACCAACACGCCCCGCGACTACGCCTGGGGCTCGACGACCGCCATCGCCGACCTGCTCGGTCGTCGACCCAGCGGCCGCCCCGAGGCCGAGCTCTGGCTCGGGGCACACCCGGGCTCGCCGAGCGTCGTCGTGGCGCCCGCGGTGGTGGGCGGCGCCGACACCCTCGCCGATTGGTTCGCCGCCGAGCCGGCCCGGGCCCTCGGTCGTGACCGGGACCACCTGCCGTTCCTGCTCAAGTTGCTCGCGGCCGACGGCCCGCTGTCGATCCAGGCCCACCCGACCCCCGAGCAGGCCAGAGAGGGGTTCGCGCGCGAGGACGCCGCCGGCATCCCGCTCGACGCCCCGGAGCGCAACTACAAGGACGCCTCCGCCAAGCCCGAGATCATCGTGGCCCTGAGCGACACCTTCGACGCCCTCTGCGGGTTCCGCGAGGTGTCCGCGACCCTCGCCGACCTCGACCTGCTCGACGACGGCTCGGGCCGTCTCGACCGGCTCCGCGCGCACCTGGGTGAGTCCTTGCGGTCGACCCTCGCCTTCCTCTTCCAGGCGGACGACGAGTCGGCGGCGACCATCGCGGCGGTCAGTGAGCTCGCCGCCGCCCACCGGTCCGAGGGGGCGGGCATCGCCACGGTCGTCGACCTGGCCGAGCGCTACCCGGGCGACCCCGGCGTGGTCCTCTCTCTGCTGCTCAACCGCGTGACGCTGCGTGCCGGAGAAGCCCTGTTCCTGCCCGCCGGCAACGTGCACGCGTACCTGGGTGGCTTCGGCGTCGAGCTCATGGCCCCCTCCGACAACGTGCTGCGCGGCGGGCTGACGCCGAAGCACGTCGACGTCCCCGAGCTGGTGCAGGTCCTCGATTTCGAGCCGCTGCCCGTGCCCCGGCTCGAGCCCAGCACGGTCGCCCGCGGTGTGGAGCGCTTCGCCCCCGTCGGCACGGGTTTCGCCCTGCTGCGGGTCGACGCGACGGGTTCGGGGGCCGTGGTCGAGATCGGCGGTCCGAGCATCGTCCTGGTCACCGAAGGCGAGGTCCACGTCAAGGGTCAGGACGGCACCATCCGCCTCGGTCGTGGCGAGTCCGCGTTCGTGACGCCCGACGAGGTCCGCCTCGCGATGACGGGCGGCGGCACCGCGTACGTGGCCACACCGGCCTGAGTCGGACCGGCGACGGCGGCCGCCGACCGGGCTCCGTCGGCCCCCGCCACCCGCCGGGCACCGATAGGTTGGGCCCATGTCATGGTTGGTCACCGGCGGTGCCGGGTACATCGGTTCTCATGTCGTCCGCGAGTTCACGGGGGCGGGCATCGACGCGGTGGTGCTGGACGACCTGTCGTCCGGCTTCGAGCGTTTCGTGCCCGACGACGTGCCCCTCGTCCAGGGCTCGATCCTCGACCGTGAGCTGATCGAACGGACGATCGACCGACACGGCGTCACGGGCGTCGTCCACGTCGCGGGCTACAAGTACGCGGGTGTCTCGGTGCAGCGTCCGTTGCACACCTACGACCAGAACGTCACGGGGACCGCTCGCCTTCTCGAGGCCATGTCGAGCCGAGGCGTCGACCGCATCGTCTTCTCCTCGAGCGCGGCCGTCTACGGCACCCCGCCGACGGAACTCGTCACCGAGGACACTCCCAAGGCCCCGGCGTCGCCCTACGGCGAGAGCAAGTTGATCGGCGAGTGGCTGCTGCGTGACCAGGCCGTGGCCGAGGGCCTGCGCCACACGAGCCTGCGCTACTTCAACGTCGTGGGCTCGGGGCGACCCGACCTCTGGGACGCGAGTCCGCACAACCTCTTCCCGCTCGTGTTCGCAGCGCTGGTCGAGAGACGCGTCCCTCGCATCAACGGGGACGACTACGACACCCCCGACGGCACCTGCGTCCGCGACTACGTCCACGTCGCCGACCTGGCGGTCTCGCACGTCGCGGCGGCTCGGCGTCTGGATGCGGGCGAGCGGGTCGAGCCCGCCTACAACCTCGGCTCCGGTGGGGGCGTCTCGGTCGCCGAGATCATGGCCGCGATGCGCGAGGGCACCGGCGTCGACTTCACGCCCGAGATCGCGCCGCGTCGCCCGGGTGACCCCGACCGCATCGTCGCGGACGGCAGCCTGGCGGCCCGCGACCTCGACTGGAAGATGCGGCACACGCTCCTCGAGATGGTCACGAGCGCCTGGCAGGCCGCCCCCCGGGCCTGACGGACGGCTCCATGCGCAAGGTCACCCGTTCTGCGTGAAACGTCCCCCGACACGCCGAGGCTCTCTTGCCCCTGATCGGGGGGTGAAGGGTTTATTGGCCCTCGACTTGACGGATGGGTAATGACACCGGTGTAATTACCTTGTCGCGTACATTCACGGGCGATCGACACGAGGGGAGATGCGCTGTGGGCATCCACGAGAACCGCGCCGGCGTCCCGGACGACTGGCACGTCGACCCGATCCAGCTGGGCGTCCCCGGCGTGGGGTCGTCAGCGTCCCGCACGGCCGTCGCCGACGACGAGAACCAACTGGCCTGGCAGGCGGACTCGCTCTGCGCCCAGACCGACCCCGAGGCGTTCTTCCCCGAGAAGGGCGGCTCCACCCGGGACGCCAAGAAGATCTGCGCCTCCTGCGACGTCCGGGCACAGTGCCTCGAGTACGCCCTGCAGAACGACGAGCGCTTCGGCATCTGGGGCGGACTGTCCGAGCGCGAGCGTCGCAAGCTCCGCAAGCGGGCCTGACCCGCGCCTCCTCGGCTTTCGACGGCATCGACCCCCCTCCGGGTCGGTGCCGTTCCGTCGTCAGGGGCGGAGGCAGGGGCCACGAGGAGGCGCGGGTCGTCGGGTCTCGCTCGTCACCTCGGCGCGCCGAGCCGGTGGCCACGCCGGTGCGATCTAGGCTTCACGAGTCATGCAGCCGAGAGTCACAGCGATCCTCGTCGCCCCTGGTGGTGCGACCTACCTCGACCGAACCCTCGACGGGCTGTCGCGTCAGACGCGGCCCCCGGAGGCGCTGGTGGTGGTCGACACGGGCGGCAAGGACTCGGCCGCGGGGCGCCTGTCGCTCAGCGGTGCCGCCCAGCTCGCCTCCCTGCCCGAGGCGAAGACCTTCGGTGTCGCCGCCGCGCACGGCGCGCGGCTCTCCGACCCGGGTGACGGCCACCCCGACGAGTGGGTCTGGCTGCTCGGTCACGACAACGCGCCCGCGCCCGAGGCGCTCGAGCACCTGATGACCACCGTCGAGGTGTCGCCCTCGGTGGCGGTCGCCGGCCCCAAGCTGATGCGCTGGGGTCAGCCCGGTGTCATCGCCGAGTTCGGTGAGACCGTCACCCGGTTCGGCGCCTCGATCGCCCGCGTCGAGAACGAGCTCGACCAGGGCCAGCACGACGTCACCGACGACGTCCTCGGTGTCGCGGCCGGTGGCATGCTCGTCCGTCGCACCGTCTGGGCCGAGCTCGGGGGCTTCGATCCCGCCCTGCCGCACGTGGACGCGGCGCTCGACTTCTCGATCCGGGCCCGGCTGGCAGGGCACCGCGTGGTGGTCGTCCCCGACGCGAAGGTCGACAGCGCCGGCCCACCCGAGGAGTTCGGGACGGGGCCCGTCGGGCACGCCCGCCGGGCCCGCCTGCACCGTGCGGCCCAGCTCCACCGGCGCCTGGTCTATTCGGCGGCCGTCCTGCTGCCGCTGCACTGGTTGAGTCTCGTGCCACTGGCCGTCCTGCGGAGCGTCTGGCACCTGCTCACGAAGAACCCCGGGGCCGTGGTGGGCGAGTTCGCCACCGCGTTCCAGGCCGCCTTCGGTGGCTCGCACGTCCGGTCGGCCCGCCGCGCCCTCGCCCGGAACAGGCGCGTCGGCTGGGGCTCGGTCGAACCGCTGCGGGCCTCGCGTGCGCTCCTGCACGAACGCCGCGTCACCGAACGGGACGCGCAGGTCGCCGTCGTCGAGGACGCGCCCGATCCGAAGGCCAGCTTCGTCCACTCAGGCGGCCTCTGGGTCGTGTTGGTCGCGGCCGTCGTCGGTGTGGTCGCGTTCCTGCCCCTGCTCGGGAACCCGGCCGTGACAGGGGGCGGACTCCTGCCCCTGAGCACCTCGGTGGGCCAGCTGTGGTCGTCGGTCGGCTTCGGCTGGCGCGAGATCGGCACCGGGTTCCTCGGCCCCTCGGACCCCTTCGCCGCCCTCGTCGCGGTTCTCGGCAGCCTGACGCCCTGGTCGCCCTCGACTGCGGTCGTGGGGGTCTACGTCGTGGCCCTGCCGCTCTCGGCGCTGGGAGCCTGGTTCGCGACCCGCCGCGTGACGCGCCGCACCTGGGTGCCCGCCGTCGCCGCCGCGCTCTACGCCCTGTCGTCGCCGTTGCTCTCGGGTCTGCAGTCCGGACACCTCGGTGCCGTCCTCGCCCATGTGGCGCTGCCGTTCCTGGTCTGGGCCATGATCGGGGCCGCGCGGTCCTGGACGGCCGGAGCCACCGCCTCCTTGCTCTTCGCGGTGGTCGCCGCCGCCGCTCCGTCGCTCGTCCCGGCCCTGCTCGTCGGCTGGCTCGGGTCGATCGTCAGCCGCCCCCGGGGCACCCATCGCCTCGTCGCCGTGCCGCTGCCCGCGCTGGCCCTCTTCGCGCCGCTCGTCGTCGCCCAGCTGCAGCGGGGCACCTGGTGGGCCGTGTTCGCCGACCCCGGGGTCCCGACGAGATCGGACCCGGCGTCGCCGCTGCAGCTGCTGCTCACGTCGCCCGAGACGGGCCTGAACGGCTGGACGGCACTGATCGCTGGGACGGGCTTCTCGTCCGCCACGCTCGCCGTGCTGGTCGCGGTCGCCGTCGCCCCGCTGGCGGTGCTCGCCGTGGCCTCGCCTTTCGTGGGCTCGCAACGCCGCGCGGTCCCCGTCCTCGCCCTCGCCCTGCTCGGCTACCTCACCGCGGTCGCCGCCACCCACGTGTCCGTCACGGGCGTCGGCAGCGACACGACCACGATCTGGGCGGGCAGCGGATTGAGCCTCTACCTGCTCGGCCTCGTCGGCGCCGCGGCCGTGACCCTCGACCGACTGCCGAGGGTCGCGCCTCCGGCGGGCACCCTGGTCGCCGTGCTCGCGGTCGCGGCCGCGGCCCCCACCGTCCTCGCGTCGTTCGGCCCCGTGGCCGACGTCCGCCCGAGTTCGGGTCGCATCCTGTCGGCCTACGTCACGGCCGAGGCCGAGGCCACGCCCGACGTCGGGACACTCGTGCTCACGCCGCAACCGGACGGCTCGCTGGCCGTGTCGCTCGAGCACGGTCAAGGAGCGACGCTCGACGACCAGTCGACGCTGGACTCGACCGCGCCACGCTTGTCCTCGGTCAACGAGGACCTCACTGTCCTGGCCGGCAACCTGGTGAGTCGCAGTGGTTTCGACCCCACCGACGACCTGCGTCGCCTCGGCGTCGGGTTCGTGCTGTTGACCGCCACCGACGACGACGGCGACGCCGACCGGCTCGGCCAGCGCGCGGGCGAGGCGCTCGACGCCGACGCCGACTTCCTGCCGGTCGGGGACACGTCCAACGGGCTCCTCTGGCGCTACGTGGAGGCGCAGGACGAGCGCGAGGCGCGTCCCGCGGCCGGACCACTGCGTCCGATCGTCCTGATCAGCTGGGGACTCGTCTTCGGTTCCGCCCTGTTGCTGGCCATTCCGACGTCGCCGCGACGACGTCGCTCCCGGGCCGGGACGCCCGAGGCCGAGCAACCCGCCACGACCTTCGACGAGGAGCGAGATGAATAAGCGATCGGTCTTCTCCACGACGGGACGCGTGGCGGTCGGTGTCGTCGGCCTCGCCGTCGCCGCCGCGGTCGTCGGGGGCGCTGCGGTCGTGCGCCTGCCCTCGTTCGAGACGGTGCCTGCGGGTCAGCTCGTGACCCCCGTGCCCGTGGACCAGCAACGGGTGTGCCCCGGGTCCCTGCTGCAGCTCTCGGACGCCGAGGGGCAGCAGGCCACGACCGCGAGTTCGGTCGGCCGGGCCGACGTGGAACGACAGTCGAGCGAGGGCGACGTCGACGTCGACGAGCTCGCCGGGGCCGACGGGAGCGACTCGCGGCCGTCCGTGGTCACCGCGCCCGTCGAGGGCGCCGACGTGCCGCTCGTCGCGGCTGCCCAGAGCCAGTCGGTCGACGGCGGCGACCTGCGCGGCTTCGCCTCGGCACCCTGCACCGAGCCCACCAGCTCGACGTGGTTGATCGGCGGCTCGACCGAGACGGGGCGCGTCTCGCTCATCAGCCTCGTGAACGCCAGTGACGTGAACGCCACCGTCGACCTCGACATCCGGTCCGAGACCGGCGAGGTGCAGGGCCCCGGCATCGACGGGATCGTCGTGGCTCCCCGCAGCCAGAAGGTGGTGCCGCTCTCGGGCTTCGCGACCGGTCTCGTCTCACCGGCCGTCCACGTGTCGAGTCGTGGCGGGCAGATCGTCGCCACCCTCCAGCAGAGTGTCGTCCGCACCCTCGAACCCGGCGGGGTGGACATCGTCACGGGCTCCGCCGCCCCCTCCCGCGAATCGGTCGTCACGGGCATCGTCGTGCGGGACTCCGGCAACCTCGAAGGCGCCCTGGCCGACCCGTCGTCCTCCGACCTCCAATCGGTGCTGCGGGTCCTCGTCCCGGGCCAGGACCCTTCGCAACTGAGCGTCTCGTTGGCCACCGACGACGGCACGGGCACCACGTTCGAGACCCGGGTCGAGGGGGGACGCGTCACCGACGTGCCCATCGACGGCCTTGAAGACGGCGTCTACACCGCCACCGTGCGATCGTCCACGGCCGTTGCCGTGGCCGCCCGGACGTCCACCGTCGCAGCCGACGCGGGAGGCGTGGACCTCAGCTGGGCCGCCTCGTCGCCTCGGCTCTCGGGAGACACCGAGGCCGTCGTGCCCGCCGGTGACGGCGGACGCCTCTGGCTCGCCAACCCGGGCCAGGACGCCGTGACGGCCAGGGTCACGGTGGGCGACGGCGACGAGCAGGACGTCGAGGTGCCCGGCGGGTCGACGGTCGGCGTCGACGTGGGCCCGGGCGACGCCGTCCGGTTCGAGGACGCCGACGGCCTGCGGGCGGGCGTCAGTTTCTCTGCGCCGGCGGCGATCGCCGCCTGGCCGGTGACCTCACCGTTCCCGGCGTCGACGCCCGTGACCGTCTACCCCTGACGGTCCACCGGCACCGATCAGCCGTCGCGCCAGCGATCCGGCGCGAGTTCCCAGGGGTCTTTGCCGAGCAGGTCGGCCACGGCGCGGAACACGTAACCCTCGACGAGCACGCGGTGGTTCCATTCGTCCTCGGCGGCACCCCGTCGGTCGTGCGACGGTGCGAGCCGTTCGATGGGCAGGCGGTACAGGACGACCCGGCCGGCGGCACGGTCGACGCTCCAGCGCTCGACGCGGGTACGGTCCGGTTCGGCGGGCAGGCCGGCGACCTCGAACGACGTGTCGGCCAGTTCGTCGGGCCACGCCTCGCGAAGGTAGTCGGCGGTCGCGGCGACGATGTCGTCGAAGAGGTCGACACGCGTGCGCAAGAAGGGCAGGTGGGGGCCCGCGGCGGACGACCGCAACCCACGCCCGTGGCGGTCGCGCCGACGCGACCGGTCGGTGACTCGTGCGCGGCGGGCCCTGCTCATCCGTCCATCGTAGGCCTGCCGAGGAGGCGCGGGTCGGCCCTCGGGGGACCTCGCGATAGTCTGTCCGGCAGATGAACGGTCGCCCCTGCAGCAAGGTGACGTGCCACGACGAGGCCGTCGCCACGCTGACGTACGTGTACGCCGACTCGATGGTCGTGGTCGGGCCGCTGAGCGACCGGGTCGAGCCCCACGGCTACGACCTCTGCGCCCGCCACGCGGGCTCGTTGTCGGTGCCTCAGGGCTGGCAGGTCCTGCGCCGGGTAGTTTTAGGCCATGACCTCTGAGAACACCCCCGTCGACCTGACCGCCTTCGTCAAGACGTACGACGTCCGCGGGCTGGTCGGCAGCCAGCTCACCGACGAGGTGGTCGAGGCGTTCGGCGCGGCCTTCGCGGACGAGATCGACGGTGCGGGCCGCGATCTCGTCGTCGGCCACGACATGCGTGACTCCTCGCCGGCCTTCGCCGACGCCTTCGCCCGGGGAGCCCGCGCCCGGGGTGCGAACGTCGTCGCTCTCGGGCTGTGCTCGACCGACGAGTCGTACTTCGCCTCGGGCTCGCTGGACGCCCCGGCGGCCATGTTCACCGCGAGCCACAACCCGGCCACCTACAACGGCATCAAGATGAGCCGGGCCGGTGCCCAGGGCATCAGCCTCGACACCGGGCTGTCCTCGATCCGAGACCGCGCCTCCTCGTTCCTGGCCGACGGTATCGAGGCCGTCGACGAGCCCGGCGCCCTGCGCGAGCACGACGTGCTGCCCGACTACGCGGCCTACCTGCGCGGTCTCGTCGACCTGTCCGGCATCCGGCCGATCACGGTGGTGGTCGACGCGGGCAACGGCATGGGCGGGCTCACCGTCCCGGCGGTGCTGGGCGAGGCCGCGGGTCTGTCGAAGCTGCCCATCGAGATCATCCCGTTGTACTTCGAGCTCGACGGCACCTTCCCCAACCACGAGGCCAACCCCCTCGACCCGGCCAACCTCGTCGACCTGCAGAAGGCCGTCCTCGAGCACAAGGCCGACCTGGGCCTCGCGTTCGACGGCGACGCCGACCGCTGCTTCGTGGTCGACGAGAAGGGCGACGCCGTCACCCCGTCGGCCGTGGCCGCGATCGTGGCCGTCCGCGAGATCGCCCGCGTCCGTGCCGCCGAGCCCGACGCCGAGATCTCGGTGATCCACAACCTGATCACCTCGCGTGCCGTCCCCGAGGCCATCGAGACGGCCGGCGCGACGCCCGTGCGCACGCGCGTCGGCCACTCGCTCATCAAGGACGAGATGCGGGTCACCGGTGCGATCTTCGGCGGCGAGCACTCGGCCCACTACTACTTCCGCGATTTCTGGAGCGCCGACAACGGCATGCTGGCGGCGATGCACGTCCTGGCCGAGTTCGGAGCGCAGTCCGAGCCCCTCTCGGTCCTGACGGACCGCTACACGCCGTACGCGGCGAGCGGTGAGATCAACTCGACGGTCACCGACGTGCCGGCGGCGTACGCGCGCATCGTCGAGGCCTACGCCGGCGTCGGCGACTTCGACGAGCTCGACGGACTCACGGTGAAGGGCTCGTCCGACGACGGGTTCTGGTGGTTCAACGTCCGGCCCTCGAACACCGAACCGTTGCTGCGTCTGAACGCCGAGGCGGCCACGCCCGGTGGCATGGAGCGCGTCCGTGACGACGTCCTCGGTCTGATCCGCGGCTGAACGTCCGGCGAGACGGTGGTCTGCTCGTTACCCCCTGGGGGTATCCTGACCGAACGGGACGACACAGGCAGGAGGCGCGAGTGGCGAACCAGCGGGAACAGCCGGTGACGCCGCAGGTCGGCTACAGCGGCGACAAGGCGCAGATCGTCAAGCGACTGCGCCGGGCCGAGGGGCAGGTCCGGGGCATCCAGCGCATGGTCGAGGACGACACGTACTGCATCGATGTGTTGACCCAGGTCAGCGCGGCGACCCGGGCCCTCGAGACCGTGGCTCTCCAACTGCTCGAGGACCACCTGGCGCATTGCGTGGCCCAGGCCGCACGCGAGGGCGGCGACGTCGCGGACGCCAAGGTGCGCGAGGCCTCCGCCGCGATCGCGAGACTCATCCGGTCGTGACGTGCCCTCGGAGGCGTCCGGACTCGTCGGTGTCGACGAGGATCAGCGCCGAGGAAACCCCGGCACCGTCTCGGTGAGGGCCGGGGTGAGGCGATCGAGCAAGGCGGATTCGCGAGCCAGCGCGGCGGCCTCGCGCTGACGACGCAGGGCGGAGATCCCGGCCAGGAGGAACTCGGGTTCGCCGGACGGTACCGGCGAGACGTACGGTGCCGCCTCGGCCGCCAACTCGTCGGCGACCCGTCGGCGACTGGCAGGGGAGAGCTGAGGCGCTTGTCGCAGGAACGACGCGATGCGACGGGCCAAGCCGTCGGGTAGGCGCGCGACGTCGGCGACCTCGGCCCATCCCCGCAGGTGTTCCGGTACGCCGTAGATCACGTGCGTGGCCCTCGGAACGCGCTCGTTGCGACTGTAGGTTCCGGCCATGAGGTCGCCGAGGCGGCGAGACGACCCGTTCAACAGGGCGACGACGACGGCCAGGCCGCCACTCGTGAAGACGATCTCGAGGAGTCCCACCAGAGCGCGGGTGAGGGCGTGACGCAAGCCGATCGCCCCTCCGTCGGTGCGGACGACGCGGGCACCGACGGCGAGCTTGCCCAGGGATCGACCATGACTCGCCGTCTCGACCACCGTCGGCACGACGATGAAGCAGATCGCGATCGACGCGACCAGGAACGCCTGCGACAGGGCGTCGTCGAGCACCCCGCCCTCGTTCAACAGCGAGACCAGCAGCAGGGCACCGATCAGCAGCAGTGTGTAGGCCAGGTAGTCGATCAGCACACCGGCTGCTCGGAGCACGAAGCTCGTCGGCCGGAGGTCGAGGGCCACGGCCTCGCCCGTGACGAGCTCGTCACCGCCGGCCGTGAAGGCCTCGACCGGGTCGGGGCGCAACACCACCGGGGAGGCGCCTCGTGCCTTCGTGCGGGACATGCCTAGTATCTAAGCAGAATGGACATCGACGCCTACGCCGCCGCCCACGGTCACGACTGGGCCGAGCTCGACCGCCTCGCCCGACGGAGGCGCCTCAGCGGTCCAGAAGCCGACGAACTCGTGAGCCTGTACCAGTCCGGGGCCGGACAGCTGTCGGCGCTCAAGACCGCGACCGGCGAGTCCGTGGCGGCCGACCGGCTGTCGATGTCCCTGTCGCGGGCCCGCCTCCGGTTCACGGGGGCCGGCCGCAACCTGTTCAGCCAGCTGCCCACCTTCTTCGTCGCGCAGTTGCCGGCCGCGCTCTACCGGGTGCGTCGGCTGTCGCTCGTCCTGACGCTCGTCACGATCGTCGTCGCGGCGGTGTTCGCCACGTGGGCGGCAGGCACGCCGGCTCTGCTGGCCTCGTTCGGCAGCGAAGAGTTCCGCCGTCAGTTCGCCGAACAGGACTTCGTCAACTACTACTCGGAGAGCGCGTCGACCTCGTTCACCGGTCAGGTGTGGACGAACAACGCCTACATCGCGGCCCAGTGCGTGGCCTTCGGCATCACCGGTGTCTGGGTGCCCTACGCGATCCTGAGCAACGCCATGAACGTCGGCATCTCGGCCGGGTTGATGGCCGACCAGGGGAGGCTCGACCAGTTCTTCCTGTACATCGCGCCGCACGGTCAACTCGAGCTCTACAGCATCTTCGTCGCGGGGGCGGCCGGGCTGATGATCTTCTGGTCGTGGGTGGCGCCCGGGGCCCGGACCCGGGCCCAGGCCTTGGCGCAGGACGGACGCGCGCTCGTGACCATCGCCGTCGGTTTGATGCTCTCGTTGCTCGTCTCGGGCGTCATCGAGGGGTTCGTCACCCGGCAGGCCTGGCCGTGGCCCGTCAAGATCGGCATCGGCACCGTGGCTCTGCTCGGGTTCCTCGCGTACCAGTGGCTGCTGGGTGGGCGTGCCCATCGGGCGGGGCAGACCGGTGACCTCGACGAGTTCGAGGCAGGGGCGACGCAGCTGGTCGCCGACTGAACGCCCCGCGCCTCCGTCAGAGGCGGCCCGCCGCCTTGAGGACGAGGTAGCGGTCGGCGAGTGCCGGGGGCAGGTCGGCCGGCGCGCCCGTCACCACGTCCGCCCCGACCTGACGAAGGGCGGCGGCGACACGGCCCCGGTCGAGACGGGCCCGTTCGGCCGCCGCCGCCCGGTAGACCTCGTCGCGCGTGCCGCGTCGCAGGACCGTCTCGTCGAGGGCCGGATCGGTGACCGACGCCACGACCACCACGTGCCGTCGCGTGAGCTGGGGGATCGCGGCGAGCAGCGACCGGGAGGCACCGGGACTGTCGACCGTCGTCGCGAGCACGACCAGTGCCCGTCGTGACGTGACCGAGCGGACCAGGGCGGGCACGGCTGCCCAGTCGGTCTCGACGAGCTCCGGTTCGACGGGAGCCATCGTCTCGACCATCGACGAGAGCAGGGCTGGTCCGGTGGCACCCTGGACGCGACCCCGGACGCGACGGTCGAAGAGGACGACGTCGACCCGGTCGCCCGCTCTCGAGGCCAACGCCCCGAGCAACAGGGTCGACTCGAAGGCCGTGTCGAGTCGGGGCTCGTCGTCGATACGCGCCGCCGAGGTGCGCCCGGTGTCGACCACGACGACCACCCGACGGTCTCGTTCCGGTCGCCAGGTGCGCACGACGAGGTCGTCGCGGCGTGCGGTCGCACGCCAGTCGATGGAACGCACGTCGTCGCCCCGGACGTAGTCGCGGAGGCTGTCGAACTCGGTGCCCTGACCACGGATCATCACGCTCGTCCGTCCGTCGAGCTCGCGCAGCCGGGCGAGACGGGAGGGCAGGTGTTTCCGCGAGGAGAACCGAGGCAGCACGCGCACGGCGCCGGGCAGGTCGTGCGTCGCCTGACGCCCGGCGAGCCTCAACGGGCCGATGGTGCGGACGGTCACCCCGCCGGCGCGGCGTTCGCCCCGGCGGAAGGGGGTGAGCGTCACGGTGAGGGTCGCGGCCCCTCCCGGTCGCAGCGACAGTCGGCGTCGCGTCGCTTCGGCACCGGCGGACGGCTGCCACGCGTCGCGCACCAGTCCCCGGAGCATGCGTCGTCCGTCGTTGATCACGGTGAGCCGGGCGGGCGCGCTCTCGCCGAGACGGATGGCTCCGGGCACCTCGCGCCGCAGCGTGAGCGAGCGAGGCGACGCCGCGAGGGTCACGTCGACCACGGTCAGCACGGTGACGACACCGAGCCAGGCCAGGATCGACCACCCGCTGCCGGTCACGACGACGGGCACGACGCCGAGGGCGACGAGCGCCACGAACCACCCGGTGATCGCCATGGTCAGAGCGGCACCCGGACCTGCTGCAGCACCGAGCGGACGATGCCGTCGGCGTGGACGCCCTCGAGCTCCGCCTCGGGGCGCAGCTGCAGGCGGTGCCTCAGCACGGGCAGGGCCATGGCCTGGACGTGGTCCGGGGTGACGTGGTCGAAGCCGGTCAGCCACGCCCACGCCTTCGACGCGGCGAGCAGGGCCGTCGACCCGCGGGGGCTCACGCCTATCGTGACCGAGGGGCTCTCGCGCGTGGCCCGGGCCAGATCGACCATGTAGGCGAGGACGTCGGGGGAGGCGCCGACGCGAGCCACCTCGGCCTGGGCTCGGGCGAGGTCGTCCGGCCCGAGCACCGGGGTGACCCCGGCGGCCCGCAGGTCACGGGGCGAGAAGCCCGCGGCATGGCGACCCAGCACCTCGACCTCGGCCTCTCGCGGGGGCAGGTCGAGGGTGAGCTTCATCAGGAAGCGGTCGAGCTGTGCCTCGGGAAGCGTGTAGGTGCCCTCGTACTCGACGGGGTTCATCGTCGCTGCGACGAGGAACGGCTGGGGCAACGGGCGCGAGACGCCGTCGACCGACACCTGGCGCTCCTCCATGGCCTCGAGCAGGGCCGACTGCGTCTTCGGCGGCGTGCGGTTGATCTCGTCGGCGAGCAGGACGTTGGTGAAGACCGGTCCTGCCCGGAACTCGAATTCACCCGACTTCGCGTCGTACACGAGTGACCCGGTGATGTCGCCGGGCATCAGGTCGGGCGTGAACTGCACACGCGCGGTGTCGAGCGACAGCGAATGGCTGAGGGCGCGGACGAGCAACGTCTTGGCGACGCCGGGGACACCCTCGAGCAGGGCGTGCCCCTGAGCCAGCAGGGTGACGATCAGGCCCGTCACGGCACCGTCCTGGGCCACGACGGCCTTGCCCACCTCGGTGCGGACTCGGGCGAAGGTCTGCTGCAGTTCTGAGCTCATCTGGTGGTCTTCTCCGGGGTGGTGGACGGTTCGGGGGCGAACGGACGAGGGGTGGGAGGGGCGGGCCGGTTCACGAGGGGGTCACCGCCCGGCGGACCGCGCGCTCGAGGTCGAGCAGGCTGTCGCTCAGCGAGACGAGTTCGCGGTCGTCGGCCGGCTCCGCGTCGACGAGGACGTGCCGGAGACCCCGTGGGTCGGCCGCGGTGAGTGCGGCGACCCGGCCGACGACGTCGTCGACCGAGGCGGTCGAGGACAGACCCGTCGCCCGCGCGAGGCGGCCGAGCGTGCCGATGCGGAGCTGGTCGAGGGCGTGTCGGCGCTGCCCGGACCGCTCGTAGAGGCGTGCGCGACCCTCGGTGGTCTCGGACGCCTTGACGGTGACCGGCAGTCGTTCGACGACGAGGGCACCGAGGCGTCGTCCCCGCCACACCATGGCGGCCACGCCTGTCAGGAGCAGCACCACCAGCGACGGTGTCACCCACGGGGGCGTCAGCGTCGCGAGCGTGCCCTGGCCCTCGGGCAGGTCTCCGGCCGACGGCAGGTACCAGGTCAGCTCACGGGACCCGCCGAGCAGGGCGAGCGCGAAGGCGGCGTCGTCGTCCGTGGCGATCGAGTCGTTGGTCAGGGCGCCGGTCGCGCCCAGGACGGACACCCTCGTGTCGCCGTCGTCGAGCTCGACGAGTCCGTAACCGTCGTCGGTCGGCAGGCAGCGGACGGCGCCCGGCGCGTCGACCTCGTACGCGACTCCCGTCACGTCGACCCGCGACGCCTGCCGCAGGGCCGGCGACGAGCACGACGGCGAGGCCGTGCCCTCCGTCACCTGGGCGCTCGCCTGGACGCCCGGAGCCACGTCGGCCAGTGCGGTCGGTCCGGGGGAGACCAGGACGAGGTGGGAGGCGGCCGCCGCCAGGCGACCCCACTGGTCGGCGACGAGGAACCCGTCGGCGTCGTCGACCAGGAGCGTGCCGTCCTCGCCCTGCCCGAGACGGTCGAGGGTCTCGTCGAGGCCGGTCGTCACGGTCACGTCGACACCCTGTCGGCCGAGGACCTCGACGAGTGCCTTGGCCCCACCGGGGGCGGCGTTCGCGGGGCCGAGGGCTCGTCCCTCACCCGAGCCCGAGCCGACGGCGAGTGCCGCCGCCACCCCGAGTGCCAGCACGAGGGCGAGCACGGCCCAGAACCGGGCCCGGCGCAGCGATGCCCGGAGGGTGGGGGTCGAGACCGTGCCCGGCGCATCCTGGGCCGCGATGGTCATGCGTCGACCCGCCGGGTCGACGTCACGCGCCGGTCGAGGTCCACGACGGCCCGATACGCCTCGTCGGTCCCGGGGCGGTCGAGGTAGCGGACACCGTCGAAGGCCGACGCGGCGTCGGCGAACTCGGCTCGGAGGTCGGGGAAGACGTCCCCCGCCCTCCGGGCCGCGTCGTGTGCCGTGGTACCGGGGGAGACCGCCACGTCACCCCGTTCGGCGAGCGAGCGCGCGACGGCTCGGAAGGCCTCGGCGACCGCGAGCGTCAGGTCTCCCCGCGAGGCGGCGGCCCGGGCGGCGGCACGCATGGCCTCGCTGTCGCGGACGTCGTCGTCGCCGAAGAGGGCGGCGTCGCGCGTGGATCGACGGTTGAGCCGGGGCACCCCGTAGACGAGCAGCACGACCACGACGACGATCACGACGACCGCGAGCAGCACGATCAGGGCGACCGCCGGTGCCCCTTCGGCACCCCCGAAACGGATCGAGCCGAGCCAGTCCCAGAACGCCTGCGCGGCGCGATCGAGCCAGGACGGCCGGGCCGCGACGTACTCGGGTTTCGTGAGCTCGCGCAGGACCTCGCGCCGAGCGTCGTCGGCGTCGGGGGTCAGCGGGGGCCCGGCGGCGAGGGGCGAGGGACTCACCAGCGGGGCGCTCCCTGGTAGGTCGTCGGGCCGACCGGAGTCTCGGGCGTGCGGAACGGGTCGGGTTGGCCCTCGACCGACCGCCCACCGCGTTCGACGTACCTCACGAGTTCGAGGTCGAGGCCCTCGGTGCGGATGCGGCGGTCGACGTAGACGAGACCCGCGGAGGCGGCCTGGAGCACGGACCCGATCGCCCCGATGACCGCCGTGATGCCCAGGGTCACCGCGTAGGTGCCCGCCGTCAGGGCGAGGAAGGTCGGGTCGGTCACGTCGCCCGTGGGCGCGAGCGTGCCGGTCAGGACGCTGAACAGTACCGAGAAGGGCGTCGCGACGACCTGCGAGGCCACCTGGATCATCAGGAACACCAACGCGATGACGCCGAAGGTCCGCCAGAAGGAGGCACGGGTCAGGGACCACGAGCGCCTCACCGCGGCGCCGAGCGTCATCCGCTCGAGCATGATCGCGCTGGGCACGAGGCAGGTCTTCACGGTCACCCAGGCCCCCAGCACGAGCAGGCCCAGCCCGAGGAGGACCGCGACTCCGATGCCCACGGCGAGACTCGGGCCCGAGCCGACGGCCACGCCGATGACGACGACCCCGGCCACGAGTGCCAGTGCCACCACGTAGGCGGCGGTGAGCAGAGCGGACCATGCGACGAGAGTGCCGAGTCGCCCCTTGGCCAGGGCCCAGAGGCCGCCGAGTCGCAGCCTCTCGCCGAGGGTCTGACGGGCGGTCTCGAGCACGAAGAGTCCTTGGAGCAGGGCCGTGACGATCACCTGCAGGGCGATCGGCACGAGGGCCGACGCGGCCACGATGGCGACGGCGCCGGCGAGCACCGCGTCGCGGTCACGGGGGAGGGCCTGTTCGACCCGCCCGAAGGCGAGGAAGGCGCTGCCGCCGGTGATCACGACGGTCACCACGAGAAGGACGACCTGCGAGAGCAGGGCCGTGCCGAAAGTGGTGCGGGGATTGCGGCGGAAGACCTGGAACGACGCGCCCAGGATCTCACCGAAGGTCAGGGGGCGCAGTGGCACGAGGCCCGGTTTCGGGGGCGGGACCCAACCGGCGGCCGGTGGGGTGGACCCGACAGGGGACGTTCCCTGCCCGGGCCCGGCGGGGACGGAGGCCGCGGCGGGCGGCCCGACTCGTTCGCCCCACCGAGGGGGCGGGGTGTCGCCGCCCGGTGCGCTCCAACCGTTCGGATCGCTCATGGTCCCCCTGGTCGTCCTGACCGTGAGGTCGTCCTCACGAGTGTGTTCATGTTTCCACACCGGACCGGACGCTGCCAGCCGATGCGCGCCTCCTGCACTAATCTGTCCTGACGTGCCGCCTCCCGAGCGGCCCAGCCCAGACGGAGAACATGAACCCGCGCATCCTCGTGGTCGACGACGACCCGGCGCTCGCCGAGATGATCGGCATCGTCCTTCGCGCCGACGAGTTCGACCCCTATTTCTGCGGTGACGGCAGCGGCGCCCTCGACGCCTTCCACGAGGCCTCGCCCGACCTCGTGCTGCTCGACCTGATGCTGCCCGGCCTGGACGGCATCGAGGTGTGTCGCCTCATCCGCGCCGAGAGCGGCGTCCCGATCATCATGCTGACCGCCAAGGGCGACACGGCCGACGTGGTTCGCGGTCTCGAGAGCGGTGCCGACGACTACGTGGTCAAGCCGTTCAACCCGAAAGAGCTGGTCGCTCGTATCAGGACCCGGTTGCGTCCGGCCACCGAGCCGACCAACGACGTCCTCACGGTGGGCGACCTGCGTCTCGACGTCGCTGCCCACGAGGTGCGCCGCGGTGACACGCCGATCGCCCTGACCCCGCTCGAGTTCGAGCTGCTGCTCGCCCTCGCCTCGAAGCCTCAACAGGTCTTCACCCGCGAGATGCTGCTCGAGCAGGTCTGGGGCTACCACTACAAGGCCGACACCCGTCTCGTGAACGTCCACGTCCAACGACTGCGTGCGAAGGTCGAGCACGACCCCGACGCGCCCCGCATCGTCACGACCGTGCGTGGCGTCGGGTACCGCGCCGGCGCGGGTTCGTAGCCCGGCCGGATGGCGCTCGTGTCCACGATGGCGGGGCCCGGCCGGGGTGGCCCGGCCCGGTCGCGCGGCCCGTCGTCGTGGCGGGCCCCGGCGTGGCGCACGTGGCCGACGCGCGTGGTCGACTTCTGGCGATCGTCGTTGTCGTTCCGCACCGTCGCTCTCACGGTGGTGTTGTCGACCGTCGCCGTCACGGTCATCGGCACGCTCATCTCGGTCACGATCGGAACGAGCCTCTACGACCAGCGCCGGGAGCAGGTCGAGGCCGAGAGCGTCCGGGCGACGCTTCTGGCGCAGAACATCTTCGACTCGGCCACGGCCACCGAGGACGCCAACCAGGTCGAGCTCGACGCGCTGCAGAACGAGGCACAGACCGCGATCCTCGGTTCGACCTCGAGCCCGGGGGGTACGAGCATCGCGATCCTCCGCACCCCGGGGCAGAACACCCCTCAGACCATCCAGAACATCGCCAGCCCCGACTTCCCCGACTCGGTGATCTCTCCGGCGCTCCGCGAGGCGGTCGCGGCGGCCGACGGTCGTCTCTCGATGCAGTCGGTGGCGCTGCCCCCGACGTCGCAGGGCGGAGGCTCGCCGGGCATCGCGGTCGGCTCGACCCTGCAGGTGCCCACCGCGGGTCAGTACGAGCTCTACCTCGTCTACGACCTGAGCGACGCGCAGGCCACCCTCGATCTGATGCAGCGGACGCTCGGCATCGGGTCACTCGCTCTCGTGCTGCTGATCGGCGGGATCACCTACCTCGTCGTCCGCCTCGTCGTGGCGCCCATCCGCACGGCGGCCGAGACGAGCCAGAAGATCGCGGCCGGCCACCTCGAGGAGCGCATCCCCGAGAAGGGGCAGGACGTGGTGGCCACGCTCGGACGCTCGTTCAACGGTATGGCGGACGCCATGCAGCGGCAGATCTCGCAACTGGCCGAGCTGTCGCGCGTCCAACAACGGTTCGTGAGCGACGTCTCGCACGAGCTGCGCACGCCGTTGACCACGATCCGTCTCGCCGGTGACGTCCTCTACGACCAGCGCACGTCGTTCACGCCCTCGGCCGCCCGGACCGCCGAGCTGCTGCACACCCAGGTCGACCGGTTCGAGCTGCTGCTCGCCGACCTGCTCGAGATCTCCCGTTTCGACGCCGGTGCCGTCGAACTCGAGACCGAGCCCGTCACGGTCGTGCGTCTCGTCGAGGACGGTGTCGACGAGTTCGGTCCGCTCGCAGCCGAATCCGGCAGCGTGGTGTCGGTCGTCGCCCGGGGCGGCTACTTCGAGGCCGAGATCGACCCACGGCGGCTGCGTCGGATCTTGCGCAACCTGCTGGGCAATGCCATCGAACACGGTGAGGGCCGGCCGATCGAGGTCGAGGTCGACAGCGACGCCACGGCCGTGGCGGTGGCCGTGCGTGACAACGGCGTGGGCATGAGCCCCGCCGACGCCGCGCGGGTGTTCGACCGGTTCTGGCGGGCCGACCCCTCGAGGAAGCGCACCATCGGTGGCACCGGCCTCGGTCTGGCGATCAGCCTCGAGGACGCCGCTCTGCACGGCGGCCGGCTCGAGGTCTGGTCCGAGCCGGGCTCGGGCAGCCGGTTCGTCGTCACCCTGCCCCGGGTGGCCGGCGGTCACGTCGAGGGGTCACCCTTGCCGGTCGTGCCCCCGGATCGCCGGGGCGAGACGACCGTCCCGGTGACCGGTGAACCGTGGTCGGGCTCGGTCCCGACCATCGACCCGTCGGGTGCGCCGACCGGGTCCGTCCAGTCGTCGGCACCGAGGGGAGCCGACGATGTCTGAGCGGCGACGGAACGACCGGCGGGGTGTCCGGTCGGTCGTCCTGGCGACCCTCGTGACCGCCGCGCTCGCGCTGACCGGGTGCGTGGGCATCCCCGACAGCGGTCAGGTGCAGCGCGGCGACACCGTGAGTGACGACGTGGTGAGCGACTTCGTGTTCCGGCCCAACGGTCCGGTCGCCGGGAGCTCGCAAGAACGGCTGCTCCGGGACTTCCTCTCGGCGGGCACGGGGTCCCAGGACAACTACGGGGTCGCCCGGCAGTTCCTCAGCGCCGGTTTCGCCGGCGAGTGGGACCCCCGGGCCAGCGTCACCATCCGCCCCGGTGTCGGGTCGACCGCGCGCGTGGGGGAGTCCACGCTCGACTACGCGTTCGTGAGCTCGGCGACGGTCGACTCGGCGGGGCACTACACCCCGGCCACGTCCTCCACGACGACCTCCCTCGCCTTCTCGTTCGTCCGCGAGGGCGGCGAGTGGCGCATCAGCGACGCGCCGGACGGCATCGTCCTCTCGCCTGCCACCTTCGACTCGGTCTTCCGATCGCACGCCGCCTACTTCTACGACCCCACCTTCACCTATCTCGTGCCCGACCAACGTTGGTTCCTCGCCCGCTCGTCGACGAGCACGCGGCTCGCGACGGCGTTGCTCGAGGGGCCGTCGGACTGGTTGCAGGGCGCCGTCGTCTCGGCCTTCCCCGAAGGCACGCAGCTCTCGCTGACGGCCATCACGGTCGACGACGGGACGGCTCGCGTCGACCTGACCGCCGACGCCCTCGAGGCGACGCCCGACGCCCGGGCCCGCATGCAGGCGCAGCTGCTGGCGAGCTTCTCCACCCTCGCGACCGTGACCGCCGTCGAGCTCAGCGTCGAGGGTGCCCCGTTGTCGGTGCCCGCGATGCAGCAGCCCGTACCGGTACGTGACCCCGCCGTCGACGCCCGGCCCCTCGTCCTCGCCGACGGCGTGCTGGGCTTCGCCACGACGAGTGCCACGAGTGAGATCCTCGGGCTCTCGGACGCGGTCGAGGCCCTCCGGCCCCGGTCGGTCGAACTGTCGGCCGACCAGACGACCGCCGCCGTCGGGACGTCCACGGGCGCGTACGCCGTCACGGCCTCGGGTGGAGCCCGGCTGGTCGACGGCCGGACGGGACTGGTGGCGCCCTCGCTCGACGACCGGGGCTTCGTCTGGTCGCTCGTCGCCGACGATCCGTCCAGTCTCGTCGCCCATGCTCTCGACGGCACGTCCCACCCGGTGGTGACGTCCCTCCCGGCCGGCGCGAGCGTCACGTCGTTCCGCATCTCGCGCGACGGTACCCGCGCCCTGCTCCTGCTCGACGACCAGGGTGCGTCGCGCCTCCTCGTCGCGGCGGTCGTGCGAGATGCCGAGGGCGTCCCGCTCCGGCTGGGGCCACCCCTCGAGCTGTCCGCTCCGGACGGCGCCCCCGTCGATGCGACCTGGGCCGACCAGGTGACCGTGGCGGTCCTCACGGCCGTGGGCGAGTCGTCCCGGGTGACGATGTCCGAGGTCGGCGGTGACTCGTCGAGTGCCGGTCGTCCGTCGGGCGAGGCGGTCGCCGTCGTCGGCGGGAACGGCTTCGACCGCCTGCTGCTGCTGGGGGCCGACGGTGACGTGCTCGAGCCCCGAGGCAGCAGCTGGCAGTCCACGGGACTGACGGCCGATCTGGTGGCGACCCAGCGCTGAGCCTCGGGCGTCGACTCCTCACCAGGTAGTGCCCGGCAGGTCGGTCCCCTCACGGACGACGGAGGCGCGGCACACGGCCCCCGGCTCGGGGCAAGCTGTCGAGATGCCACGGTCCTCGCGCCCTCGACCTCCGCTCCTGACTCGGGAGGCCCTCGCCGCAGCCGCCCGAGAGGCCCTCTCGGTCGTGTCGCCCGTCTCGTGCGCCGGGTGCGGCGGGCCCGACGTGGCCCTCTGCGAGGGCTGCCGACGTCGGCTCGTCCCCGAGGTCGTGCGGGTCGACCTGCCGGGCGGGCTGCCGGTCTTCGCCGGCCTCGTCTACGCGTTCGAGGCCCGAGGTGTCGTCCTGGCGTTCAAGAACGCTGGCCGGGTGCGGTTGGCCGAGACGCTCGCGCCGGCCCTCGCGGCCGCGCTCGAGTCCTGCGCCCACCACGCCACGACCGACGCCGCGTCGGCCGGCGACGGGTTCTCGGCCGACGGGTCGCTGCTGGTCGTCCCGGTGCCCGCGTCACGACGGGGGCGGCGTCGGCGGGGCTACGACCCGGTCGAGCTCGTGCTGCGCCGCCTCGGTCTCGTGGTCGGCGTGCCCGTGCTCGTTCCGACGGTGCGGGCCGGTGGGGGCCAGAAAGGCCGCGACCGGCAACAGCGCCTGCGGGGACGCGAGGGCAGCCTGCGCGCCACTCGCGATCTCCAGGGATCGCACGTCGTCCTCGTCGACGACGTCGTGACGACGGGCGCGACCCTGCAGGAGGCGCGGCGGGCGGTGGTGGCCCGGGGCGCGGTCGTGGTCGGTGCGGCCTGTCTCGCGGCCACTCCGCTGCGGTCGGCCACCGGCAGCCCCTGAGTGAACGGTGAACGACGCGTGACACGGGGGTGTCCGGATGGCTACGGTGGGGCGAAAG
Source organism: Frigoribacterium sp. VKM Ac-2836 (assembly GCF_013248995.1). Classification (GTDB taxonomy): domain Bacteria; phylum Actinomycetota; class Actinomycetes; order Actinomycetales; family Microbacteriaceae; genus Frigoribacterium. The sequence goes on from NZ_JABRPK010000001.1 coordinate 506,910, forward strand.
GCGTGAAAGGACATCCGCCTGGCTGACAGGCGGCACGTCGATAGCCACAGGAGGTCGTCATGGAAATTTCCGTCACGGGTCGAAACGTCGGCATCACCGATCGTTTCCGCGAGTACGCCACCGAGAAGGCAGACAAGGTCGCCGCACTGGCCACGAAGGCGCTGGCCCTCGAGGTCAAGGTGTCGCGGCACCACGAGAAGTCCGGTGGGCAGGCGGGCGACGACCGGGTGGAGATCACCTTGATCGGCTCCGGCCCCCTCGTGCGGGCCGAGTCCACGGCCGCCGACAAGTACGCGGCGTTCGACCTGGCGATCGGTCGACTCCTCGAACGGGTGCGACGAGCGAAGGACCGGCAGAAGATCCATCGTGGGCAACACCGGCCGACGTCCCTGCGTGAGGCGGCCACCGCCGACTTCAGCGGTGTGGGCGTGACCCCCGCGGCGGCCGAGACGCTCGACCAGGTCCGCACCGGCGCCGTGACGGTGGTGGGCGACGAGGCCCCCGCCGACGAGGTCGACGAGGAGTACTGCCCCGTCGTCATCCGCGAGAAGGTGTTCGCCTCGACGCCCATGTCGGTCGACGACGCGCTCTACTACATGGAACTGGTCGGTCACGACTTCTACCTCTTCATCGACGCCGAGACCGAGCGCCCGAGCGTCGTGTACCGGCGCAAGGGGTGGGACTACGGCGTGATCGGCCTCGACCAGAACTCGCCCGACCTGCAAGAGACGGCGACGGCCCTGCGGGCGGGTCTGGCGAACTGACCTTCTGAACCGTCCGGTGGCCGACACCCCGGGAGGCGCGGGCACGTCCCTGACGCCTCCCAGGGGGTCGGCCACTACGCTTGCTAAGATCGTGGGCCGGTCCAGGACGGACCGGCGACACCCCGGTGCTCCGATGCGGATCACCTCAGCGAGACCGCGGAGCGTTCCGCGGGTTCGACCGAACACATGGGAGCACACCAGTGGCCAACGTCCTCGAGAAGGTCCTCCGCGTCGGCGAGGGCCGCACGCTGCGCAAGCTGAAGGCCTACGCCAAGGCGGTCAACGAGCTCGAGGACGACTTCACGACCCTCACCGACGACGAGCTGCGCAACGAGACGGTCGAGCTCCGTGAGCGCTACGCGTCGGGCGAGTCGCTCGACGACCTGCTGCCCGAGGCGTTCGCCGCCGTCCGCGAGGCGTCCAAGCGCACCTTGGGGCTGCGGCACTTCGACGTCCAGCTGATGGGTGGTGCGGCCCTGCACCTCGGCAACATCGCCGAGATGAAGACCGGTGAGGGCAAGACCCTCGTCGCGACCACGGCTGCGTACCTCAACGCCATCGCCTCCCGAGGCGTCCACGTGATCACGGTCAACGACTTCCTCGCGAGCTACCAGTCCGAGCTGATGGGGCGTGTCTTCCGCGCCCTCGGCATGACGACCGGCTGCATCCTGTCGGGTCAGACCCCGGCGGAGCGTCGCGAGATGTACGCCGCCGACATCACCTACGGGACGAACAACGAGTTCGGCTTCGACTACCTGCGCGACAACATGGCCTGGCAGGCGCAAGACATGGTGCAGCGCGGCCACTTCTTCGCGATCGTCGACGAGGTCGACTCGATCCTCATCGACGAGGCCCGCACACCGCTCATCATCTCCGGGCCGTCGTCCGGCGAGGCGAACCGGTGGTTCACCGAGTTCGCCACCATCGCCCGGCGACTGGTCGCGGGCACCGACTACGAGGTGGACGAGAAGAAGCGCACCGTGGGTGTCCTCGAGCCAGGCATCGAGAAGGTCGAGGACTACCTCGGCATCGACAACCTGTACGAGTCCGCGAACACCCCGCTCATCTCGTTCCTCAACAACGCGATCAAGGCCGACGCGCTCTTCAAACGCGACAAGGACTACGTCGTCATCAACGGCGAGGTGCTGATCGTCGACGAGCACACCGGTCGCATCCTCAGCGGTCGCCGGTACAACGAGGGCATCCACCAGGCCATCGAGGCGAAAGAGGGCGTGTCGGTCAAGGCCGAGAACCAGACCCTCGCCACGGTCACCCTGCAGAACTACTTCCGCCTCTACAAGAAGCTCTCCGGCATGACCGGTACGGCCGAGACCGAGGCCGCCGAGTTCATGAGCACCTACAAGCTCGGGGTCGTGCCCATCCCGACCAACAGGCCGATGCAGCGCATCGACCAGACCGACCTCGTCTACAAGAACGAGACGAGCAAGTTCGACCAGGTCGTCGAGGACATCGTCGAGCGGCACGAGAAGGGTCAGCCCGTCCTGGTCGGTACGACCAGTGTCGAGAAGAGCGAGTACCTGTCGCGCCTGCTCGCGAAGAAGGGCGTCAAGCACGAGGTGCTCAACGCGAAGAACCATGCTCGCGAGGCGGCCATCGTCGCTCAGGCCGGTCGCGCCGGGGCCGTGACCGTCGCCACGAACATGGCCGGTCGCGGTACCGACATCATGCTGGGCGGCAACGCCGAGTTCCTCGCCGTCGCCGAGATGAACGCCAAGGGCCTCAGCCCGGTCGACACCCCCGACGAGTACGAGGCCGCGTGGGACGACGTCTTCGCCGCGCAGAAGGACGCCGTCCAAGAAGAGGCGGAGAAGGTCATCGAGGCCGGCGGGCTGTACGTGCTCGGCACCGAGCGTCACGAGTCCCGCCGGATCGACAACCAGCTGCGCGGTCGATCGGGCCGGCAGGGCGACCCCGGTGAGAGCCGCTTCTACCTCTCGTTGACCGACGACCTGATGCGCCTGTTCAACTCGGGCGCCGCCGAGTCGCTCATGGGTCGCGGCAACGTGCCGGACGACCTGGCCATCGAGAACAAGATCGTCGGGCGGGCCATCCGTTCGGCCCAGTCGCAGGTCGAGTCCCGCAACGCCGAGATCCGCAAGAACGTCCTCAAGTACGACGACGTCCTCAACCGCCAGCGCGAGGCCATCTACGGCGACCGTCGGCACATCCTCGAGGGCGACGACCTCAAGGACCGCAGCCAGAAGTTCCTCGAGGACGTCGTCAACGAGGTCATCGACCAGCACACGGGTGACGGCAGCCCCGACGACTGGGATCTCGACGCCCTGTGGACCGAGTTGGGCACCCTGTACCCGATCTCGATCACCATCGACGAAGTCATCACCGAGGCCGGCTCGAAGGGCAAGGCGACCCGGGCCTTCCTGGGGCAAGAGATCCTCTCCGACGCCAAGGTCGCCTACGAGGCCCGCACCGAGACCCTCGGCGAGCCCGCGATGCGCGAGCTGGAGCGTCGAGTCGTCCTCTCGGTCATCGACCGCCGTTGGCGTGACCACCTCTACGAGATGGACTACCTGAAGGACGGCATCGGTCTGCGGGCCATGGCCCAGCGTGATCCGCTCGTCGAGTACCAGCGCGAGGGCTACGCGCTCTTCCAGAGCATGATGGGTCAGATCCGCGAAGAGACCGTGGGCTTCCTCTTCAACCTCGAGGTCGAGGTCCAGGGTCAGGTCGGGGCCGCCGACTCGCCGGTCATCGCCGCCAAGGGGCTCGAGGCCGAGAAGCAGCCGCAGGCACAGCTGGCCTACTCGGCACCGAACATCGACGGCGAGGTCGAGGTACGCAACCAACGCGGTCAGCTCGAGAAGGGTGCGACGGCAAAGGCTCAGAAAGCACAGGACGAGGCAGAGCGTTCCGAGTCGCCCGAGATCGCCGCCGCCCGGGCCTCCGGCGGCCCCACGGCCCGTCAGGCCGAGGACGGCAAGGTCGGCGCCTTCGGCCAGAAGACCGGTGGCGGCGACGCTCCGCTCAACCGGGCCGACCGTCGAGCGACGGGCAAGAAGACGCGCTGATCGCCTGACCTGACGACCGTCGATGCGCCCCCGAGCCCGGCTCGGGGGCGCATCGACGTCGAACGACGAGGTCGGGCCTGGTCAGAGCACGTGGACGGCGGTGGCCCGCCACCGGCCGTCGTAGGTCTCGAGCCTGACGGCGACGGCTCGGCTGCGACCACGTCCGTGGAGGACGACGACGCTCTCGATCACTCCCGCGGCCGGAGAACTCGACCGGATGCTGCCGATCGTGAACACCGGTCGTCGGGTCCGCGTGCCGTGGGCCGACCGTGCTCGGGCCGCCAGGACCACGCGCTTGTGCAGCGTGCGGTAGACGTCTTCGGTGACCCATCGTGATACCTGGTCCAGCTCTCGGGCCCCGGCCAGGATCTCGACGACGCAGCGCACCAGGTTCTCGACGAGCAGGTCCGGGTCGTCGGGGAAGGGCGACGGGGGCGACGCCCTGGCGGGTGGGACGGGTGGGACGGGGCGGACGTGGGGTCGGCTGCCGGCCCGGGGGACGGCGGGGGTGTCATCCGTCGCCGGGGTGCCCGGGGCCGCGAGGGGAGGAACGGATCTCAGATGCGGCCGAGGTGGTGCCGGGGGACTCTGGGGCTCGGTGAGGGCGTAGGTGCTCGAGGGCATGGGCAGTCTTCCTGTTCACGTTCGACCGGGCATGACTCGAAGATATGACATGTGAGATGCCCACGACCAGGCATACTCCACGGTCTGTGGAGAAACGGTCGCGGCAGGGCCCCGTCTCGGGGTCACGGACGTCGCCCTACGGGTCGTCGACCTAGACTGGACGGGTGTCGACGCTCAGTGATCTCGTTCTCGCCCAGGGCCTCTCGAGCGAGGTGGACGTCGAGTGGTTGCACCTGCTGGTGGGGGACTGGCAGCTGCTGGCCGACCTCGCCTTCGCCGACATCGTCCTCTGGGTTCCCACTCAGGCGGGCAGCTTCGTCGCCGTGGCCCACGCGCGGCCCTCGAGCTCGGCCACGCTCTTCTACCGGGACTTCGTCGGGCAAGAGGTGCGCCTCGAATGGCGCGAGCAGATCGAGCAGGCGTTCACGACGACGCGCATCGTCGACTCGGCGGCTCCCGACTGGTACGAAGAGACGCCCACGAGAGTCCGTGCCGTACCCGTCCTTCGTCGCCTCGGGGCGAGTCGGCCCGACGTCACCGACGCACCGATCGCCATCATCACCAGGCACACGAACCTCAGTGAGGCTCGCACGCCCAGTCGCCAAGAACTGACCTTCAACCAGTGCTCCAACGATCTCTTCGCGATGATCGCCGCCGGCGACTTCCCCGACCTCGGGGCGCCGACGGGGCCGCGTCGCGGCGCACCCCGCGCCTCCGACGGGTTGCTGCGTCTCGACGTCGACGGCATGGTGACCTTCGCCAGTCCCAACGGACTCTCGGCCTTCAATCGAATGGGGTTCGCCGGCGAGCTCGAGGGGGAGTCGCTGGCCGAGGTCACCACCGGGCTGCTCGCCGGCAAGCTCGTCATCGACGAGTCGCTGCCCCTGGTCGTCACGGGCCGGGCCCCGTGGCGCACCGACATCGAGGCACGAGGGGTCACGGTGTCGCTGCGGGCGATCCCGTTGCGCGACCGCGGTGAGCGCGTCGGCGCCATCGTGCTCTGCCGCGACGTGACCGAGCTGCGTCACCAAGAACGCGAGCTGATCACCAAGGACGCCACGATCCGCGAGATCCACCACCGGGTCAAGAACAACCTGCAGACCGTCGCGTCACTGCTGCGCATCCAGGCGCGACGCACCCGCACCGACGTGGCCCGCGAGGCACTCACGCAGGCCATGCGTCGCGTGCAGTCGATCGCCGTCGTGCACGACACGTTGTCCGAGGGGCTCAGCCAGAACGTCGACTTCGACACCGTCTTCGACCGGGTGCTCATGCTCATCGCCGAGGTCGCGTCGAGTCACAACACGACGGTTCGCCCCACCATGACAGGGAGCTTCGGCGCCCTGCCGAGCGAGTACGCGACGCCCCTGGCCCTCGCCCTGACCGAGCTCGTGACGAACGCCGTCGAGCACGGTCTCGACGGCCGTGACGGCGAGGTCGAGATCGTCGCCGACCGCCGGGCGGAAGAACTCACGGTCAAGGTGCGCGACAACGGCGTCGGGTTGCCCGAGGGCAAGGTCGGCTCGGGACTCGGCACCCAGATCGTCCGCACGCTGATCCAGGGCGAGCTCGGCGGCACCATCGACTGGCACACGCTCGTCGGCAACGGCACCGAGGTCACCATCGAGATCCCGTTCCGCTGGCTCACTCAGCCCTGATCCGCCGCGCGCGCCCGAGCACGACGAAGCCCGACACCTGCGATCAGGTGCCGGGCTTCGTCATCGGCCACGAAGGCCGGAGGCCGGCCGCCGAGCGGCGACCGACGGGGGATCAGCTGGCGCGGCGGGCGCGAGCCGCGCGACGCTTCAGCGCGCGACGCTCGTCTTCGCTCAGACCACCCCAGACACCCGAGTCCTGCGAGGTCTCGAGTGCGTACTGCAGGCAGGTCTCGGTGACGGTGCAGCGTCCGCACACGGCCTTCGCCTTGTCGATCTGGTCGACGGCGGGACCCGTGTTGCCGACGGGGAAGAAGAGCTCCGGGTCAGCCTGCAGGCAAGCGGCTTTGTCACGCCAATCCATCGATGGGTACTCCTTAAAAGTGCAGAACCAGGCACGTCGAAGCGCCTGGTTCGTGGTGGGGAAAGAGAAGAATTCGGGAGGCGCGCACCGCAATGTGCGCGTCACTTCGACCTCGAATATGGTCGCATACTGGTACGGCCAAATCAAGGATTTTTCGGAGGCTCACACGTGACGACAGCAGGCCCGGACGGCCCCCGAGACGAGACCGGTCGGTCTGCCGAGACCCGTCGACCCGCCTTGCTCTGGATCGTGATCGTGCTGCTCGCGGCGGAGTTCGCGCTCGTCGCCGCGACGGCGGTGTTCCTGCTCGTCGAACTGCTCGTCGCCCGACCCGACTCGTATCCCTCGGCCGTCGCGATCTTCGTGCTGACCCTGCTGGCCACGGCCTGGCTCGGCTCGATCGTCCTCGGCACGCTCCGCGGACGGGCGTGGATACGAGGGGCGGCGATCGTGTGGCAGGTGCTGCAATTCGCCGTCGGCATCGGCAGCCTGCAGGGCGTCTTCGCCGACCCGCTCATCGGTCTCGCCCTCACCGTGCCGGCCGTCGCGGTCGTCATCCTGCTGCTCGTGCCGTCCGTCGTCGCCGCCACGTCGGCTCGCGACCAAGAGCCACACGTCTACTGAGGCCCCTCGAACACAGGAGGCGCGGTGTCGGCCTCGCGGACCGGCACCGCGCCTCCTGCGCTCGCGTCGACGACAGGCGTCAGTCGAGGCCGAGCTTCTTGCGGAGGGACGCCACGTGCCCCGTCGCCTTGACGTTGTAGAGAGGCAACTCGACGGCGCCCTGCTCGTCGACCACGAACGTGGACCGGATCGTGCCCGTCACGATGCGGCCGTAATTGTTCTTCTCGCCATAGGCGCCGTACGCCTGGTGCACCGTCAGATCGGGATCGCTCAGCAACGGGAAGTTCAGGCCCTGCTCGTCCTTGAACGTCGACAGGGCGGCGGGCTCGTCCTTCGAGACGCCCAGCACCTGGTAACCCGACGACTTCAGCGAGTTGATGTTGTCACGGAAATCGCACGCCTCGGTCGTGCAACCCGGCGTCGACGCCGCCGGGTAGAAGTACACGATGACCTTCTGGCCGGCGTAGTCGGCGAGCGAGACGGGCGAACCGTTCTCGTCGTCGAGGGTGAACGTCGGCGCGGCAGCGCCCTTCTCGAGCTTGGTGGACATGGTGCTCCGATCTGCAGGCGCCACGACGGCGCCGGTGGTTCTGAGAGGGTCAGAACTCATGCTAGTGTTGACCGTCGTTGCGAGAGATCGCAGCACGCACCTCTAGCTCAATTGGCAGAGCAACTGACTCTTAATCAGTGGGTTCTCGGTTCAAGTCCGAGGGGGTGCACGAAAGAATTGGGTCCCCCGTGTTCTGCTTCGCAGAACCGGGGGATTCTTTCGTCGTATGGGTCTGGTCCGCTCCGCGGACCGCGGCCCACCCCGCACGGGCGACCTGCCGGGCCCGCCAGGTCGCCCTTGCACGGGGGTGACGTCGCTTCGCTCGTCACGGGGGTCGAGGGGTGACTTCGCTTCGCTCGTCACAGGGGGGCGTGGGGATTCGGGGGTGGGGAGGCGCGGGGTGGGTTGGGCGACACCGCGCCTCCTGGGGGTGGTGGGGCTACTGGTTGTCGCGGGGGAGCTGCGAGGCGGCGTCGCGGCCGGTCACGGGGTAGGGGCCCGTCATGCCCTCACGGAGGCGGGCGGCGGCCAGGATGCGGTCGCGTTGCAGGTGCCAGCCGAGCATCAGCAACGGGATGATGACGACGAGCGACATGACCGTGAACGACCCGATCGGCCAGTCGATGGCCATGAGGACGACGACCGCGGCCAGGAAGGCCAGCGTCAGATAACTCGTCACCGGCGCACCGGGAAGCTTGAACGAGGGCTCCTTCGCCCTGCCCTGCTTCGCCCACTGACGCAGCCTCATCTGGCAGAGGATGATCGTGCCCCACGCCGTCAGGATGCCCAGGGACGCGATGTTCAGCACGATCTCGAACGCCGTGTTGGCCCCCACGACCGCATTCAGCACCACGCCCAACAGGGTGATGCTCGCAGTCAGCAGGATGCCCCCGAACGGCACGCCGCCCTTCGACATCTTCGTCGTGAACTTCGGGGCCGAACCGTTCATGCCCATCGAGTGCAACACCCGGCCGGTCGAGTAGAGCCCCGCGTTCAGGCTCGACAGCGCCGCCGTCACGACCACGAAGTTCATGATCGAACCCGCGATGTCACCCACCGCGGGGCTGCCGATGCTGCTGAAGAACGTGACGAACGGGCTCTCGCCCGCCTTGTACGCCGTATAGGGCAGCAGCAGCGACAGCAGCACCAACGACCCGACGTAGAACACCGCGATGCGCAGGATCACCGTGTTGATCGCGCGGGGGACCACCTTCTCCGGGTTCTGGGTCTCGCCCGACGCCGTACCCACCAACTCGATCGCGGCGTAGGCGAAGACGACTCCTTGCACGACGATCACGGCGGGCAACAGACCGTTCGGCAAGATGCCCGACGACGCCACGAGGGCCCAGCCGGTGTCGACCGTGGCGCCGTCGTGCGTGACCGGGAACGCCGCCGCGAGCCACACCACGCCGACCACGAGGAACACCACCAGTGCGGCGACCTTGATGATGGCGAACCAGAACTCCATCTCGCCGAAGACCTTCACCGCCAAGAGGTTGACCGAGAGCACCACGGCGAGGGCGACCAGGGCCAGCAGCCAGTCGGGTGCCGCGGTGAACGCCGACCAGTAGTGCAGGTAGAGGGCGACCGCGGTGACGTCGACGATGGCCGTCATGGCCCAGTTCAAGAAGTACATCCAGCCCGCCGCATACGCGAACTTCTCACCGAAGAACTCGCGGGCGTACGAGACGAACGAACCCGACGAAGGGCGGTGCAGCACCAGTTCACCGAGCGCGCGGAGGATGAAGAACGCGAAGACGCCGCAGATCGCGAACACGATCGCGAGCGCCGGGCCCGCCGACGCGAGACGGCCGCCGGCACCGAGGAAGAGCCCCGTGCCGATCGCGCCGCCGATGGCGATCATCTGCAGCTGACGCGGCTTGAGACCGTGTTGGAAGCCCTCTTGCTCGTGCGAGAAGTCTTGGGGGAGGTGCGTCTCGGTGGAGGCGTCGCCGCCCCCGTTCGTGGGACTCGTCATGGGACGACCGTAGCTCTTGTCGGTTCCGGACGCGTGGACGCGACACGGCAGGTGGATGCCCAGGAGGCGCGCAGCCGATCCACACGTCGGTAACGAAAGGGAAACGATCGTGAACCCCGCAGGCATGGGCGACACGCCGGTGCGGGGTACGTCTCGGGTCCCCTGGAAGCGGGTTCGCAATTCGGATGGACGACAGACGTCGGCTACGGTCATTGAGGCCCGAGAGATCGGGCCCGTCATCATCAGGACGCGCCGACCGATGGTCCGACCAGTTCGGGTTCCGGTCGTCGTACGGTCTGGTGACGCGAGGGTCCGGTCCCATGACCGACCCGGCGGAGGTCAGGTTCGCCCCGTGCCATCACGGTGGGCTTGAGTCGACACGATCCGCACGCGTCGTCGACCCGTTCGCCCGACCCGATCGCCGCCGACGGCGAACCGGCCCGAGCGGCCGGTGCCCCCTCGGCGTGCCTGGAGACATCCGTGACCACTACGCCTGCCGTGCGTGCCCGAAACCTGTACAAGGTCTTTGGTCGCCGACCCAAGGACGCCGTCGCCCGACTCGAGGCCGGTGCCTCGCGAGGTGAGGCCGCGGGCTTCGGCACCGCCGCCGTCATCGACGCGTCGTTCGACGTCCAGCCCGGCGAGATCTTCGTCGTGATGGGGCTGTCCGGCTCGGGCAAGTCGACGCTCATCCGCATGCTCAACGGCCTGCTCGAGCCGACGTCGGGTTCGGTCGAGATCGCGGGTTCCACGATCTCCGACGTCCCCTCCAAGCGTCTCCGCGAGGTGCGTCGCCAGAACGTGTCGATGGTGTTCCAGCACTTCGCCCTGCTGCCGCACCGCACCGTGATCGACAACGTCGCGTACGGCCTCGAGGTGCAGGGTGTCGCCAAGGGTGCCCGACTGGCCAAGGCTCGTGAGGTCACCGAGATCGTCGGCCTCGCCGGCTGGGAGGACAAGCTGCCGAGCCAGCTCTCCGGCGGCATGCAGCAGCGGGTCGGTCTCGCCCGCGCTCTCGCCGCCGAGACCGACATCCTGTTGATGGACGAGGCGTTCTCCGCTCTCGACCCGCTGATCCGGCGCGAGATGCAAGAACAGCTGATCGAGCTGCAGGCGAAGCTCGGCAAGACCATCGTCTTCATCACGCACGATCTGAACGAGGCCATGTTCCTCGGCGACCGCATCGCCGTGATGCGCGACGGTCGCATCGTCCAGATCGGCACGCCCGAGGACATCCTCACCGACCCGGCCAACGACTACGTCGCCCAATTCGTGCAGGACGTCGACCGGGCCCGCGTCCTCACCGCGGCGAGCGTCATGGAGCCCGCCCGCGCGGTCGTACCGCTCACGGTCGGTCCCCGGGGTGCCTTGCGCTCGCTGCGCGATCTGCAGACCGCCGCCCTGTTCGTCACCGGCCGCGACCGCAAGCTGCTCGGGTGGGTGCGGGACCGGCACGTCATGCGCCAGGTCAAGGCGAACGACACCGACCTCGCGGCCATCGTCAACACCGAGTTCTCGAGGGTCGGCCCCGACGCGGCTCTCGTCGACCTCTTCGAACTGGCCGTCGAGAGCCCGCTGCCGATCGCCGTGGTCGACGACGCCGATCGCCTGCTCGGCGTCATCCCCCGGGTGACCCTGCTCGCCGCCCTCGGCAACGTCGACACCACCACGTCGCCGATCCCCGTGCTCGAGCCCGTCACCCGCATCTCGGACGTCGAGCTCGACGCCACCCTCGAAGGAGTCACCCGATGAACGAGTACCTGCGCATCCCCTTCGGCGACTGGGTCTCGGACGTCGTCGACTGGATCACCACGAACCTCGGTGGCTTGTTCGACGTCATCCGTCTCGTCTTCTCGTTCTTGTACGAGTGGGTCGCGTACGCCCTGAGCGCGCCTCCGTTCTGGGCCGTCGTGATCGTGATCGCCGCCCTCGCCTTCGTCGCCAAGGGCTGGAAGTTCTCGCTCGGCACGGCAGTGGGCCTCCTGTTCATCGGAACGGTCAACCAGTGGGACAACGCGATGTCGAGCCTCGCGCTCGTGCTCGTCGCCAGCACACTGGCCATCGCGTTGAGCATCCCCCTCGGCGTCCTCGCCGCGAAGTCGAACGTCGCGTCGCAGATCATCCGGCCCGTGCTCGACTTCATGCAGACCACGCCCGCGTTCGTCTACCTGATCCCCGCCCTGCTGCTGTTCCGCGTGGGTGTCGTGCCCGGCATCGTGGCCACCATCGTCTTCGCGATGGCCCCCGGTGTGCGCCTGACCGAACTCGGCATCCGCGGCGTCGACTCGGAGGTGGTCGAGGCCGGCCAGGCCTTCGGCTCGTCACCGTGGCGCATCCTGCGTCAGATCCAGCTGCCGCTCGCGAAGCCGAGCATCATGGCCGGGGTCAACCAGGTCATCATGCTCTCCCTCTCGATGGTCGTCATCGCCGGCATGGTGGGCGCGGGCGGGCTCGGTGGCGACATCGTCGCGAGCCTGAACCGCATCGACGTCGGTCTGGGCGCCGAGGCCGGCGTCTCGGTCGTCATCCTGGCGATCGTGCTCGACCGCATGACGGCGGCCCTCGGGTCCGACCGTCACGGCCGTCGGGTGGCCCGCGCCCAGAACCGCCGGTCCGTCCCGCCGGCCCCCGCCCAGGACCAGCCCGAGACCGAGCAGCCCCTGCCCCCCGCCGACCGCCGCGAACCCGCGACGGCCTCGGCCTAGAGACCGACCATCTGCGGGACGGGAGCAGCCTCGGTTCCCCCGACCCGCGCCTCCTGCACCACCCGAAAGGATCACATGAAGAAGCGCACCATCGCCGCATCGATCGCCCTCGGCACCACGGCCGTCCTCGGACTCGCCGCCTGCTCACCTCCCGGCAGCAGCTCGTCCGCAGAGGGCGAGACCCTCGACAACGGTGACCAGGCCGTCGTCGACCTCGCCGTGTTCAACGGCTGGGACGAGGGCATCGCAGCCTCCTGGCTGTGGAAGACCGTCCTCGAGGAAGAGGGCTACACCGTCAACCTCAAGCCGGCCGACGTCGCCCCCGTCTACAGCGGTCTCACGACCGACGACTACGACGTCGTGCTCGACACCTGGCTGCCCACGACCCACGCGTCCTACATCGAGCAGTACGGCGACGACCTGACCGACCTCGGCGCCTGGAACGAGGGGGCCAAACTGGCCGTCGCCGTGAACGAGGACGCCCCGATCGACTCGCTCGACGAGCTGGCGGCCAACGCCGACCTGTTCGGCGGCAAGATCGTCGGCATCGAGCCCGGTGCCGGCCTGACCGCCGCCGTGCAGGACGAGACGATCCCCACCTACGGCCTGAGCGACATGCAGCTGCAGACCTCGTCGACCGCCGCGATGCTCACCGAGCTCAAGAGCGCCACCGACGCGGGCGAGAACATCGCCGTGACGCTCTGGAGCCCGCACTGGGCCTACGACGCCTTCCCGGTCAAGGACCTCGCCGACCCCGAGGGCACCCTGGGCGACGCCGAAGGCATCCACTCGTTCGGCGGCAAGAGCTTCACCGAGAACTTCCCGCAGCTGACCGAGTGGCTGCAGGACTTCACGATGGACACCGAGACGCTGTCCTCGCTCGAGAACGCGATGTTCAACGGCGAAGAGGTCGACGGTGACGACTACGCCCCCGTCGTCGAGAAGTGGATGTCCGAGAACCAGGACTACGTCGACGGCCTCACCAGCTGATCCGACCCCCGCACGACGACGCCCCGGCCGAGCCCAGCTCGCCCGGGGCGTCGTCGTGTCGGGCGATGCGCCGGGTGACGCGGCCGGGCGAACCCACAGCTGCGCGACACCCGACGCACAGCCAACCCCGAGGTCACACCCCGGGAGGCGCGGGTAGCGTCATCGACGGACGTCACCGAGACCTCCCCGCGCCAAGCGGAGCACCACCACGAGAGGCATCACCCGTGAGCACCACCGCACCGTCCGACGTCCTGAGGAGAATGGCCCGCGTCATCACGCGCACCGTCTCGTCCGACCTCGTCCAGGTGTCGACCCCCGACCGCGTGCTCGGCCACGTCCGAGCCGAGCAGGGTGTGTTCGTCGCCCTGCGCGGTGCCGACCCGCGCTGGGGTGAGGTCGTCGGACGTTACCCCTCCGAGGGTCTCGCCCTCGAAGCGCTGCGCCAGCGCAAGCGGTCCATCTAGGCCGCCGCACGTCCGGCGCTCGGCCGCGCACGTCGCAGTCCCGGCCCGGCGGCCCCCGGCGGCCTAGCCGCCCACGCCGGCGAAGAACGACGTGAGTTCACGCGTGATCCGGTCACGCGCCTCCTCGTCCGAGATGCGCGCCGAGCCGTCGCCCGGTTGCTCGCCGTAGCTGCCGAACTGGGCGTGGTCCGAGCCGTCGATCTCGACCACGGTGGCGCCGGACGGCAACATGTCTCGGTACTCCGCGATCGTCGTCGGGGTGCTCAGGCCGTCCTCCGAGCCACCCAGGCTGAGCACGGCCAGCTCGTCGTCGTCCGAGAGGTCGGTCGTCGCGCAGTACGACCCGAAGAGCACGAGTGCGTCGACCGTGAGGTCGTCGGCGGCGTACCGGCAGGCGCGCACACCGCCGAGTGAATGGCCGCCGACGGCCCACGCGTCGACCTCGGGGGCGAGGTCGGTGAAGGTCGACAGCGGGCGGGGGTCGAGGATGCCGAAGCCGAGCACCGGCCGCTCGATCACGACGGTCACCCCGGTGGCGACCAACCCCGCGAAGGTCTGCTCGTAGGCCTGCGGGTCGACCCGGGCACCCGCCACGAAGACGAGTCCCTGCCCGGTGGGCGCGGTCTCGGCGGGGCGCATGACGACCGTGTCGGGGGTGCTCGTGACGGCGACCCGGTCGTCGTCGGCGACCGCCTGGAGCGAGGAAGCCGTGGCCGACATGGGGGTCTTCGCCCAGACGAAGAACCCGGTGGCCGCGAGTACGACGGTGGCGAAGAGCCCGAGTGCCACGCCTTTCAGCACGCGTCGGCGACGAGAAGGCCTCGGGGTCGTGGCGGACTCGTGTCGGGAAGCTGTGGATCGTCTCACCGTTCCATCGTCCCAGGCTCCAGCCCTGCCGGAGCAGGGCATCTTGCGACAGGCTCGACGGATGCCCTGGACACAACTCGTCATCTCGCTCGTCGCCGCGGTCGTCCTCACCTTCGTCGTCTCGGCCGTGGTCGGCGCGGTCGTCGGAGTCGTCGCCAAGCGCAAGGAGTGGGCGCAGGCCTTCGTCAAGCGCATGCGGCGCCCGTTCCGCGCGACGCTGCTGGTCGTGCTGCTCGTCGTCGCCCTGACCACGTCGTTCGACACGCTGCTGCCCGCGGACTACCCGGGGGAGGGCTGGGTGTCGCAGCTCTTCCGATGCGCGATCATCGTCGTCGTCGCCTGGTTCGTGGGCGCTCTGGCGATCTTCTTCGAAGACCTCGGGCTGTCGCGGTACCGGGTCGACACCCCCGACAACCGGGTGGCCCGCCGCGTCCGCACCCAGGTGCTCATCCTCAGGCGGCTGACCGTGGCCCTCGTCGTCATCCTCGCGGCCGGCACCGTGTTGCTCGGATTCCCGGGGGTCGAGGCGGTGGGCGCGAGCGTGCTCGCCAGCGCGGGGCTCGTCTCGGTGGTCGCCGGCCTCGCGGCGCAGTCGACGCTGGCGAACGTCTTCGCCGGTATCCAACTGGCGTTCAGCGACGCCATCCGGATCGACGACGTGGTCGTGGTCGAGGGTCAGTGGGGTCTCATCGAGGAGATCACCCTGTCGTACGTCGTGGTGCACGTCTGGGACGACCGGCGTCTCGTGCTGCCGTCGACCTACTTCACGACGACGCCCTTCGAGAACTGGACGCGTCGCACCAGCGAACTGCTCGGCGCCGTCGAGTTCGACCTGGACTGGCGCGTCGATCCGGGTGCCATGCGGAAGGAACTCGACGTGATCCTCGCGGGCACCGACCTCTGGGACGGGCGCACGAAGGTGCTCCAGGTGACCGACGCCCAGGCGGGTTACGTCCGGGTGCGGGTGCTCGTGACGGCCAAGGACGCCCCGACCCTGTTCGACCTGCGCTGCCTCGTGCGCGAGGACCTCATCGCGTGGCTGCACTCGAAGAGTCCCCAGTCGATCCCGCGGACGCGCGTCCAGATGGTCGAGGCCGAACCCGTGCCGAAGGGGAGGGTCCACCGGTCGTCGTCGGACGCCTCGGGGCTGTTCAGCGGCGACAACGCCGACTCCGAGCGCACCGCACTCTTCACGGCGGCCATCCCGATCCACGGCATCGCCGAGTACCAGGCCTCGCTCGGTGCCGAGGCGGAACACGATCCGCACGTCGCAGGTCGACCCGGTGGCCGGCCGATCGATCGGCCCGACGGCGACCCGACCGGGCCGACGCCCGGGGTCCGCGGGCGTCGCTGACGCGACCACACGAACGAGGAGGCGCGCCCCGCCAGAGCGGGACGCGCCTCCTCGGTGTCTCGGCGGACGTCAGTCGTCGTCGTTGGCGGCTTCGATGACGTTGCCCACGGCGATCGCGGTGGACGCCGCCCAGCTGAGGGCCATCAGGGCCAGTCGCCAGTCACGGGGGCCGGCGCTGAGACTGCGGAGCAGACTGATGCCGGAGAAGATCGCGCTGATGATCGCGCCGTTGAAGAGGAATTTGCGCACGGTGGGGCTCCCAGGGTTCGTTTCGCCCACGGTACCGCGTGACGTCCCGGGAGTCCGGGTGGGGGTAGGTTGAGCTGCCCGGCGTCCCGTGCCGGTGCGTCCCGCGGTCGAAGGAGAATGCCGTGCGCACTGCCGTGCTCGGAGGGGTGTTCGTGGTCGTCGGTCTCGTCGCCGTGGTCACCGGAGTCCTGAGCGGCGACGAGCTGCTCGCCCTGGTCGAACGGGTCGCTCCCGTCCTGGGGTTCGTCGTCGGCCTCACGATCGTCGCCGAGCTGGCGGCGGAGGCCGGTCTCTTCGCCTGGTTGGCGTCCGCCTCGGCCCGGCTCGCCGGGGGGCGCGTGCTCGTGCTGTGGCTCCTGGTCGTGGCGCTCGCCGTGCTGTGCACGGTGTTCCTCTCGCTCGACACGACCGCGGTGCTCCTCACACCCGTCGTCGTGATCGTCGCCCGGCACGCCGGCCTGCCGCCCATGCCGTTCGCGCTGACGACGGTGTGGCTCGCGAACTGCGCCTCGATGCTGCTCCCCGTCTCGAACCTCACGAACCTCCTGGCCCTCCACGAGCTCGGATCGCCGGCGCCGGTGCAGTTCGCCGCCCTGGTCGCGCCCGCCGCCGTGGTGGGCGTCGTGGTCCCCGTCGTGGCGATCGGACTGCGCTACCGGAGGCAGCTGGTCGGCCGCTTCGACACGCCGCCCTCGGAACCCGTCGCGGACCGCGTCCTGTTCGGCGTGGCCGCGGTCGCGACGGGACTGCTCGTGCCGGCGCTCGTCTCGGGCGTCGAGGTCTGGATACCCGCTGCGATCGCGGCCCTCGTGCTCGTCGTGGCCACGGCCGTCCGTCGCCGGGGCGTCCTGCGGATCGGGTTGGTGCCGTGGGGCACGCTGCTGTTCGCCGGGGGGCTGTTCCTCGTCGTCGAGGCCGCCCACTCGCTCGGCCTGGCCGACCTGCTCGGCAGCGTCGTCGGCACGGGCGACCAGCTGCCCGATCTGTTGCGGCTCGCGGGCGGCAGCGCCGTCGCCGCGAACGTCGCCAACAACCTGCCGGCCTACCTCGCCCTCGAACCGGTGGCCGGGTCGCCCCTGCGGCTCGTCGCGGTGCTCGTCGGGGTGAACATCGGCTGCCTCGTCACGCCCTGGGCGTCGCTCGCGACACTGCTCTGGCACTCGCGGTTGACCTCGATGGGTGTCGAGGTCGCCTGGGGTCGGTTCGTGCTCGCCGGGCTCGGGGTGGCGGCCATCGCGGTGCCGCTGGCCGTCGTCGCGACGGCGCTGTTCGTCTGAGGTGCACGGGCGTCCACGCCCGGTGCCGGTACGGCCGCGAGGTGGCGGCGCGCGAAAGCGAGCGTCTGTCTCAGCTGGCCGAGCCGCGCCTCCTCGTCCCCGTCGGTGTGCACCTCGGCGGCGACGACGCCGGTCCACCCCGACCGGACCAGGTGGGTCAACACCTCGGCGACCGGCTGCGTGCCACGACCGGGCACCCGGTGCTGGTCGTGCAGACCGCCCGGTCGCGACGAGACGACGCCGTCGGTCAGGTGGACGTGGCGCAACCGTGGGCCGAGCGCCAGGGCGAGGTCGAGTGCGTCCCGGCCGGCGACGGCGGCGTGCGAGAAGTCGAGGGTGGCCGCGTCCACGTCGACGGTCGAGGGGTCGTGCCCGGGGCGGTACGGGTCGAACCCGGCCGGTCCGAGTCTCAGCGGGAACATGTTCTCGACCGCGAGGGTGACGCCGGTGGACTCGGCGACCTGCCGTACGACGTCCCCGAAGCGGGCCGCGAACGCCCGCTGCCAGACGAACGGCGGGTGGACGACGACGGTCGTGGCGCCCAGCTCGCGGGCGAGCTCGGCCGAACGTCTGAGCTTGTCGACCTGGTCGCGGCCGAGGGCGAAGTGCGCCACCGGCAGCACGGGGGCGTGCACCGAGAGCACGGGCAGGCCCCAGCGAGCCACGGCCGCCAGGAGCAGATCCGCACGCCGGGTCGCCCGGTCGGCGGTCACCATCACCTCGACCCCGTCGAAGCCGGTGAGCCGAGCGAGACGGAAGGCCTCGTCGGTCGACAGCGGGAAGACGCAGGACGTGCTCATTCCGACCGAGATCACGCCGTCAGGCTACGGCCGGTGCGGGAGGGCGACGGCATGGGGCTCGTCAACGGTCCGCGAACTCGTGGCGAACGATCCGGCCGCGTCGGCGAGGACAGGCCACTACGCTCAGGGCATGGCTGCCGACCGCCCCGGGAAACAGCCCGGCATCGCCGACGTCGCCCGGCTGGCCGGGGTGTCGATCGCCACGGTGTCGAGGGTGCTGAACGGCAGCGAACAGGTCAGCGATCGGCGACGCGCGATCGTCCGCCGTGCCGTCGACGAACTGGGCTACCGTCCCAACGAGGCCGCACGGGCGCTGGTCAGCGGTCGCAACCGTCTGGTGGGTGTGTTGACCGGCGACACCTCGCGCTACGGTTACGCCTCGACCATCCAGGGCATACACGAGGCGGCGATGGCCCACGGCCTCCTCGTGACGGTGGCGGTGGTCCCGGGTGAACACCCCGACGACGTGCGCGCAGCCGTCGACCTGCTGCTGAGCCTCCCGCTGGCCGGGGTCATCGGCATCGAGTTCGACCGGCCGGTCAGCCTCGCGCTCGAGTCGCTTCCCCGTGCCCTGCCCGCGGCGACCGCCACGTTGACGGGCACGCACGTCTCGGGACTGCCGCACGCCTCCATCGACGACGAACTCGGCGCCCGCCTCGCGACCGACCACCTGCTCGACCTGGGCCATGCCACGGTCCACCACCTGTCGGTGGACCACCCCGCCGTGTCGGGGCTCGGCCGCAGCCACGGCTACCTCAGGGCCCTCGCCGACCGTGGGGTCGACGCGCCCCCGGTGGTGCCGACCGGATGGCACCCGCTCCAGGCCCGTGACGCGGTCCTGGACTCGATCGGCCCCGAGGTCACGGCACTGTTCTGCTTCAACGACGACGTCGCCCTGGGGGCCGTGCGGGCGCTCGCCGAGCAGGGCAGACGCGTGCCCGACGACGTCAGCGTGGTCGGGTTCGACGACGCTCCGTCCTCGCAGGTGCTGACCCCGTCGCTCACCAGCGTGCGCATGGACTTCCGTGCTCTCGGACGCGCCGTGCTCGAGCAGCTCGTCGCGCGGGTCGAGGGCGTCGAGCGACCCGACGACGTCGAACTGCCGCCCCTGCTCGTCGAGCGCGAGAGCAGCGCACCGCCCCGCTGACCGAGGACGTGCCGCCCGATCGGCGCGCCCCCGGCCGGCTCAGGAGGCGCGGGTCACCCGGTACACGCGCGCGCCGACACCGGCATCCGGCGTCTCCAGTCGCAGACCGGCATCGGTCCGGACCGCCGTCCAGGCCGCCCCGGTCCCGGCCGGCGGGTAGACCTGCTCGACCTGCAGGTCGTCGGAACCGAGATGTGGCAGCGAGAGCTCGACCGTGGCGTCGGCGTGGTCCTGCCGCCAGGCGATCAGGTACGTCTCGGCCTCGTCGTCCGCCCGGGCGGGCACGTCGAAGGCGACCGTCGTCCAGGCGTCGTCCCACGAGGGCAGCCCGGTGGGGAACCTCGGGGTCGAACGTGCCAGGGCGCCGCGCATCCGTTTGTGCACCGCGACCGCCTGGGCCACCAGGTCGAGACGGTGCTCGTCCATCCCGCTCAGGACTCCGGCCTGGTACAGGCGTCCGGCGAGCCCGGTGCACTCGGTGAAGACGATCATCTCGTCGCTCATGTCGGGCTGCGGGTACGCCCAGTTGCCGGCCTGCTCGGGCAGCACGTGGGCGAGGGCGCCGACCGCGATGGCCGGATAGAGCAGCGGGTCCTGCTGGTCCGAGGTCGATTGCAGCTGCAGGACGCCGAGCATGCCGAAGTCCGAGCGCATGGCGCCCGACCCGCAGTTCTCGAGCACGAGGTCGGGGTGTCGGTCGAGCACCGTCTCGAGCCAGGAGAGCAGGGCCCGGTTGTGCTCGAGCAGCCCGGCCCCGACCGATTCGGCGGCGTAATCGGTGCCCGCCCCCGGGGTGACGTTGTAGTCCAGCTTGAAGAAGCCCACGCCCAGGTCACCGACGAGACGGTCGACCGCCTCGTCGAGGTGTGCGCGGGCCTCGGGTGAACGAAGGTCGAGGAGGTGGCGTTCGTGCTCGACGATCCGGACTCCGCCGCGTTGCAGGAACGCCGAGTCGGGCAGGGTGCCGGCCGCGCGACTCGTCACGCCCACGACCTCTGGTTCGAGCCACAGCCCGGGCACCATGCCGCGGGAACGGATGTGGTCGAGCACCGAGGCGAGCCCGGACGGGAATCGTGCGGTCGAGGGCTGCCAGTCGCCCACGCTGGCCCACCAGCCCGCGGTGTCGTCGTACCACCCGGCGTCGATGCAGAAGTACTCGGCCCCGACCTCGGCCGCGGCGTCGATCAGGGGCAGCAGCTTGCCCTCGGTGGGGTCGCCTTCGAGGGTGTTCATGTAGTCGTTGAACACCACCGGGAGGGTCTCGTCCTGAGGGTGGGGTCGGCGCGTCGCGCGGCGCTGGGCCGTGAGGGCCCCGAAGGCCTCGTCGAGCGAGTCGGCCACGGTGAAGGACACGGGCACGCTGGTGAAGGAGCGATCGCCTTCGAGGACGACGGACCAGTGATGAAGCGTGTCGGTCGGTCCGAGCACGGCGACGTACGCGCCGTCCTCGGAGCGGTCGCCCCGCGGGGGGCCGAACGGCTTCTCGCTGAAGAGGCGGTCCTCGAGGGGGACGCCGCCGTGGCCCCAGTGCGGGCTCTCGCCGAGTTCGAAGGTCCAGGCGCCGTTGTGCTCGATCTGCCAGGCGAGGGTGCGTCCACCGACACGGTCGCGCGCCGCCCCGAGGGGATTCGCGATGCCGGAGGACCACGTGCTGAGGCTCGAGACGGCCAACCGGTTGCGACTCGTCTCGCCCCGGGCCGTGCCATCGATCGCGGTGAGCCCCGGCGATCGCAGGGGCTTCGAGGTCCACCGGTTCTCGCTGCACCAGCCGCTGTCCGCCCACCACAGGTCGACGTCGTTCGGGGAGTCCGAGACGACGGCGCCCGTCGCGAAGCTCGTGACGGCCCAGACCAGCAGCGACGCGCCTCCCGGCTCGAGGGCCACGGTCGTGGTCGTCCTCACGGCCGGGACGCCCGTCCGGGCCTCGAACACCGTGGTGGCGACGAGCCCGGACCCTTCGTGCCGCTGCACGATCTCGAGTCGATCGACGCCCGCCGTGTGGGACGTCGTCGAGTCGACGTAGCGCAGGCCCGCCCCGATCGCGGTGGCGTCGTAGCGGTAGCTGTTGTTGCTGCGACCCCACGCAGGGGCGAGCACCTCGACCAGCGGCTGTCGTGGCGTGCGAGGCCGGGGGAGGGACGCGGAGGCGCGGGTCGCCTCACCGTCCGCGCCCAGGTCGTCGATCGCCACCAGGCGCACCGGCCCCTCCGCGTCGTGGTCGAACAGCAGCCTGAGTCGGGAATTGTCCCAGTAGAGGGTGGTCACGCGGGGTGCGTCGGTGAGGGTCACGATGAGCTTCCTTGCACGAGGTGAGAGATGGTCCTGGCGACTGTAACGGCTGACGACGATTCATGGAAGCGTTTCCATTTCGTTATCTCACCGTTATCTTTCATCGTTGTAACCCGTCGACCCGCCGGGCACACTGGGGCCACGGTGGCTCCGGCCACCGCCACGTCCGCAACGGTGCGGACGAGACGAAGGAGTCTGATGGCACTCTCGACGCACGATCCGGCACCCCTCACCCGCTCGGCGTCCGCGCCGGGACCGTCGTCGCCACCGATCGTCCCCACCCTGCGGGGTGCGCCTCCGGGTCGCCGCCGTCCGGACGACACGAGACTCGCTGTCCTCTTCGTGCTCCCGGCGGCGATCGGCCTCGTCGTCTTCTACTTCTGGCCGCTGCTGAGGGGAATCTGGCTGAGCTTCACCTCGTGGGACCTGCTCTCACCCGCCGAGTTCGTCGGACTGGCGAACTACGAGCGCATGATGGCCGATCCGATCTTCTGGAACGCGGCGCGGGTCACCGTCTACTACGTCGTGCTCAACATCGGGTTCCAGACGGTGATCGCCCTCGGCATCGCCGTCCTGATGCAGCGCCTCACCCGCTCGACCCTCCTGCGGGGAGTGATCCTGGCGCCCTACCTGGTCTCGAACGTGGTGGCCGCGCTGGTGTTCCTGTGGATCCTCGACTACCAGTTGGGCATCGGGAACCAGCTGCTCGACTGGGCAGGACTCGACCGCATCGGCTTCTTCACGACCGAGCAGTGGGTCATCCCCACCGTCGCCGGCGTCAACGTCTGGCGTCACATGGGCTACACGGCCCTGCTCATCTTCGCCGGGCTGCAGGCGATCCCGGCCAACTATTACGAGGCGGCCCGGGTCGACGGCGCGAGCGAGTTCCGCATGTTCCGACAGATCACGATGCCGCTGCTGCGACCGGTGCTCGGGCTCGTGTTGATCATCTCGGTGATCGGATCGTTCCAGGTGTTCGACACCGTGTCGGTGACGACCAACGGTGGCCCCGTCGACTCGTCACGGCTGCTGCAGGTCTACATCTACGACAAGGCCTTCGCGCAGTTCGACTTCGGCTACGCGTCGACACTGAGCGTCGCCATGTTGATCATCCTGGTGATCGTCACCTTCTTCCAGTACCGCATCACGCGGGCCGGCCAGACAGACCTGAACTAGGGGCGCACCATGACACGACTGCAGACACGTCCTGACGACAGTGACTCGACCTCGACCTCGACCTCGACCTCGACCTCCGATGGGACGGCCCGGCTCGACCGCGTCACCCGACCGCGCAAGCCGATCCGGTGGGGCCGGGTCGGTGCCTGGGTGGTGATGGGCCTGATCGTGCTCGTCACGGTCTTCCCGTTCTACTGGATCTTGCGCACGGCCCTGTCGAGCAACGGTGCGCTCTACGCCAACGCCACGTCGTTGCTCCCCGTGGACTTCACCTGGAACGGCTTCGCGCGGGTCTTCGGTGCCCAGTCGGTCGAGGACGCCATCGCCGACGGCGGTTCGGGCGCGAAGCTCGACTTCTGGCGATACCTCGGCAACTCGGTGATCGTCTCGACCACGGTCACGGTCTGCCAGGTGTTCTTCTCGTCGATGGCGGCCTACGCGTTCTCGCGTCTCGTCTGGCGCGGGCGCGACCTCGTCTTCGGGTTCTTCCTGCTGTCGCTGATGGTGCCCGTGATCTTCACGCTGCTGCCCAACTTCTTGTTGGTCAAGCAGCTCGGCCTGATCGACACCCTGCTCGGCGTCATGCTGCCGTCGCTGTTCATGACCCCGTTCGCCATCTTCTTCCTGCGGCAGTTCTTCCTCAACGTGCCGAAGGAGGTCGAGGAAGCGGCCCTGGTCGACGGCGCGAGCAAGATCGCGATCTTCTTCAAGGTGATCGTGCCCATGTCGGTCGCCCCGATCGCGACGGTCGGCATCTTGACCTACATGACCTCGTGGAACGACTACTTCTGGCCTCTCATGGTCAGCTACACCGACGACTCCCGGGTGCTGACGGTGGCTCTGGGGGCCTTCAAGTCACAGAGTCCACAGGGGGGCCCGGACTGGTCGGGCCTCATGGCGGCGACGCTCGTCGCGGCGCTGCCGATGATCGTGCTCTTCGGCGTCTTCGCCAAGCGGATCGTCAACAACATCGGTTTCAACGGGATCAAGTGAGGACCATCATGTCGACGACGACATCCCCCGACCACCGCCCCGACCACCGACCCGATCGTCGTGGTCCACACCGCTCGTCGCGTCTCGGCCGCCTCGTCGCGGGAGCCACGGCTGCGGCCGCCTTCGTGGCGCTCAGCGGCTGCTCGGCCGTCGGCGCACCTGCCGCCGAGGGGACGACGAGCGTCGACTACTGGCTCTGGGAGTCGCTGCAGCTGCCGGGCTACCAGAAGTGCGCGGACGCCTTCGAGGCCGAGAACCCCGACGTCACCATCCGCATCACGCAGTACGGCTGGGCCGACTACTGGCAGAAACTCACGGCCGGCCTGGTCGCCGGCGCGGGGCCCGACGTCTTCACCGACCACCTCACCAAGTACCCCGAATTCGTCACGCGGGGGGTCATCCTGCCGCTCGACGACTTCGAGGCGACGGCCGACATCGACCCCGCCGATTTTCAGGAGGGTCTCGCCGAGCTCTGGAAGGGCCAGGACGGGAAGCAGTACGGGTCGCCCAAGGACTTCGACACCATCGCCCTCTTCTACGACGAGAAGGTGCTGTCGGAAGCCGGTATGACCCCCGCCGACCTCGAGGGTCTCACCTGGAACCCGGAGGACGGTGGCACCTTCGAGGAGGTCATCGCCCACCTCTCGGTCGACGCGAACGGCGTCCGTGGCGACGAAGAGGGGTTCGACCCCACGAACGTCGTCACGTACGGGCTCGGCTCGAACGGCGCGGGCGACACCAACGGTCAGACACAGTGGTCCTGGCTCGCCGGGGCCACCGGCTGGGACTACACGAACGCTCCGGTGTGGGGCGACGAGTACCACTACGACGACCCGCGGTTCAAGGCGTCGATCGCCTGGCTCTTCGGCCTCGTCGACAAGGGGTTCCTGCCGTCGTACGAACGCGTCGGCACGGCGCCGAACCTCGTGCAGCAGCTGGGCTCCGGCCAGGCGGCGCTGACGGCCGACGGGTCCTGGACCATCTCGAGCTATGCCCGTCTCCAGGGAGTCGACCTGGGCATCGCGAGCGTGCCGATCGGCCCGATCGGGCACCCGGTCTCGATGTACAACGGTCTGGGCGACTCCATCAGCGCGCAGACCGACGCCCCGGAGGAATCGGCCCGGTGGGTGCGGTTCCTCGGCTCGGACGCCTGCCAGAAGATCGTCGGCGACGAGGGCGTGATCTTCCCGGCCCGACCGGCCGGTACCGATGCGGCCATCGCGGCGTTCGCCGACGAGGGCATCGACGTCACCCCGTTCACCGACCTGGTGGCGGACGGCGACACGGTGCTGTTCCCCGTCACGAACAACGCGGCCGAGATCCTGTCGATCATGCGACCCGTCATGGACGGCATCTACATCGGCAGCGAGTCCGTGGACTCTCTCGACGCGGTGAACCGGCGGGTCAACGGCCTGTTCGACTGACCACGCCGGAACCGCAGGAGGCGCGGGTCGCCGACACCGCGCCTCCTGCGTCCCTGCCCTCACAACCAGTCGCGTCGCCTGAACTGCCACCAGAGGACGCCGCCGATGGCGACGATGAGCACGGACGAGGTGACGAAACCGGCCGGGGACTGGAACCCCGGATACGGCACGTTCTGCCCGTAGAACCCCGTGATGGCGGTCGGCACCGCGATGATCGCCGCCCAGCTGGTCACCTTCTTCATGATCAGGTTCATGCGGTTGGACTGCAGGTTGAGGTTCGTGTCGAGGATGGTCGAGACGAGGTCGCGCAGCGAGTCGTTCTGCTCGGCCACGCGCAGCACGTGGTCGTAGACGTCCTGGAAGTACGGGTGCATGGCCGCGTCGACCTCCTTCAGGTCGCGGCGCAGCAGGGTGTTCAGCACCTCGCGCATCGGCGACGCGACCCGCCGCAGGTGGACGAGGCTCTTCCGCAGGGCGAACGAGCGCTTCTGCACGTCGATGGTGCGGGGCGCGGGGTCGAAGAGGTCGTCGGCGATGCCCTCGATCTCGTCGTCCAGTGCGTCCGTGGCGTCGAAGTGCCGGTCCACGACGCAGTCGAGCAGACCCCAGAGGAAGTACGAGACGCCGTGCGACGCCAGGTCGCGGTTCTGGTCGAAGGTCGCCTGCAGCCGCGTGACGTCGAACTCCGGATGGTGGATCGTCACGAGGGCGCGCTCCGTGATGAACGCCTTCACCTCGCTCGTGTCGAGCACGCCGCTGGCCCGGTCGAACCGCACGTCGTAGAGAGCGGTGAACAGATGGTTGTCGTAACGGTCGACCTTGGGCCGCTGCCCGTCCTGCAGCGCGTCCTCGACGGCGAGCTCGTGCAATCCGAGTTCGTCCTCGAGCGAGGCGAGGTCGCCGGCGGTCGGGTCGGTGAGGTCGATCCACACGTGACAGCCGTCCGTCTCGAGGTGGTCGCTCACCTCGTGCAGCGGGAAGTCGTGGGCGATCAGCTCGCCCCCTCGGTAGGCGCGCGTGACGATGGTCGTGTCGGCACGGGCGCCGTCGTCGGCGGGGCCGTGGGGCCCCTCGGTGCGCGGAGGACGGGTGTCGGTCATGGGGCGCATGCTATTCCCGTGACCTCTTACACGAAGCAGCGTGCCGACGCCCCCGCCGGGTTCTTCGAGGCCGAGGCGGCCGGTCTGGCCTGGCTCGCCGAGGCCACACCCCGAGGAGGCGCTCGCATCGTGGGCGTGCGGGCCGCGTCCCCGGGGCGCATCGACCTCGATCCCGTGCACGAGGTCCCTCCGACGGCCGAGGCCGCGCGGGCCTTCGGCGCGGCCCTGGCGGTGACCCACGCGAGCGGTGCGGACGCGTTCGGCGCGCCTCCTCGGGGCTGGACGGGGCCGACGTTCATCGGCAGCCGGTCCATGAGCACGCGACCGAAGGCGACCTGGGGCGTCTTCTACGCCGAGCAACGGGTCCTGCCCTACGCGCGGGCCGCCGCCGAGGCGGGCACCCTCGACGGGGCCGGCCTCCAGGTCGTCGAGCGGGCGTGCCGCCTCGTGGCGGACGGCGCCTTCGACGACGACGTGCCCCCGGCCCGACTCCACGGCGACCTGTGGGCCGGCAACGTGCTCTTCGCCACCGGGGGAGTGGTCCTGATCGACCCGGCTGCCCACGGCGGGCACCCCGAGACCGACCTGGCCATGCTGGCGTTGTTCGGCTGCCCGCACCTCGACGACGTGCTGGACGGCTACGAGGCGCGCTCGCCGCTGCGCGACGGGTGGAGGGGGCGCGTGCCGCTGCACCAGCTGCACCCGCTGGCCGTGCACGCGGCCGGTCACGGGCCGAGCTACGGGGTGGCGCTGGTGCGTGCCGCCGAGGCGACCTTGCGGCTGGTCTGAGCCGTGCGGTGCGGGGTACGTCGGTCGCCCGGGGGCGCCGGGGGTACCGCTGATAATCTGGCCGTCCCGCGTCCGTGCGGGCGATCCGACAGGAGTTGACCCACCCCCATGCCTGACACCCCCGATCGCTACGGCTTCGTCGTCGTCTCCAACCGCCTCCCCGTCGACCGTGTCATCGCCGACGACGGTTGGGCGTCGTGGCAGCACTCGCCCGGCGGTCTCGTCACCGCCCTCGAGCCCGTCATGAAGGCCAACGACGGCGCCTGGGTGGGCTGGGCGGGGCAGCCCGACCTCGAGTTCGAGCCCTTCGAGTCCGACGGCATCGAGATCGTCCCCGTGCCCCTCAGCGCCGACGAGGTCCAGCGCTACTACGAGGGCTTCAGCAACGACACGCTCTGGCCCCTCTACCACGACGTCATCGCCGCCCCCACCTACCACCGCGTGTGGTGGGAGTCCTACGTCCAGGTCAACCAGCGTTTCGCCGATCGCGCCGCCGAGATCACCGAAGAGGGCGGCACCATCTGGGTGCAGGACTACCAGTTGCAGCTCGTGCCGAAGATGCTGCGCGAGGCACGACCCGACGTGACCATCGGGTTCTTCAACCACATCCCCTTCCCTCCGCTCGGCATCTTCTCGCAGCTGCCCTGGCGGCAGCAGATCGTCGAGGGGCTGCTCGGCGCCGACGTCATCGGGTTCCAGCGCGCCGACGACGCGTCGAACTTCTCGCGCGCCGTCCGGCACCTGCTCGGCTACTCGACGACGCGCCCGTACATCGAGGTCCCGGTCGACGACGAGTCGGCGCCGGTCTCGCGTCGCGGCACGAAGGTGCGCCGCGTCCTGGCCAAGCACTTCCCGATCTCGATCGACGCCGCGAGCTACGAGGAGCTCGCCGCACGACCCGACGTCCAGGCCAGGGCCCGCGAGATCCGTGAGGGCCTCGGCAACCCGAAGACCATCATGCTCGGCGTGGACCGGCTCGACTACACCAAGGGCATCCGGCATCGCATGAAGGCGTTCGGAGAGCTGCTCGCCGACGGCCGGCTCAGCGTCGAGGACGCCACGCTCGTGCAGGTGGCGAGCCCGAGCCGCGAGCGTGTCGAGACGTACAAGTTGTTGCGCGACGAGATCGAGCTGACCGTCGGTCGCGTCAACGGCGACTACGGAACCATGAGCCACACGGCCATCAGCTACCACCACCACGGCTATCCGCGCGAAGAGATGGTCGCGCTCTACCTGGCCGCCGACATCATGCTGGTCACGGCCCTGCGCGACGGCATGAACCTCGTCGCGAAAGAGTACGTGGCGGTGCGTCGTGACAACGACGGTGTGCTCATCCTGAGCGAATTCGCCGGTGCGGCCGACGAGCTCAAGAGCGCCCTCCTGATCAACCCGCACGACATCGGCGGCCTCAAGAACACGATCATGCGGGCCATCGAGATGCCCAAGCGAGACCGCACCACGCGCATGCGGGCCCTTCGTCGGCGGGTGCTCGAGAACGACGTCGCCAAGTGGTCCGCGTCGTTCCTCCAAGCCCTCGAGGACGTCCGCCCTGGGCAGCAGATCGCGCCGGCCTCGACCGCGAAGGGAGGCGACGCCTCGTGACCGGTTCCGACTCCCTGGCCCTGAGCGACGCCCTCGGACGCCTCGCGACGACGCCGCGCCTCCTCGTGGCCCTCGACTTCGACGGGACCCTGGCCCCCGAGGTCGACGCGCCCCTCCAGGCCAGGGCGCTCCCCGCGGCCATGGACGCGATCACACGTCTGTCGGCTCTCGACCGGACGACCGTGGCCCTGGTGTCCGGCCGCGACCTGGCCTCTCTGATCGAGGTCAGCCAGACGCCCGACGAGGTGCTGCTGGTCGGCTCGCACGGCATCGAGGTGCGGATCGACGGTCACGAGACCTCTCTCAGTGACGACGAACAGGCAGCCCGTGGGCGTCTGTCCGACGCCGTCCACGGTGCGGCCGAGCGTCGCGAGGGCGTCTTCGTCGAAGAGAAGCCGGCGGGCCTCGCCTTGCACACCCGGCTCGCGGACGACGCGACGACCGCAGCCGTCCACGCGGCCGCCCGCGAGGCCGTCGGTGCACTCGGCGACGTGCACGAGCGGGTCGGCAAGAACGTCCTCGAGTTCGCCGTGCGGGCGACCGGCAAGAACGACGGCATCGATCGGCTCCGCGAGGCCGTCGACGCCACGGGCGTCCTCTTCGCGGGGGACGACGTGACCGACGAGGACGGCTTCCGGGCACTCGGCGACGGGGACCTGTCCATCAAGGTCGGCGCGGGCGAGACCGGGGCGATGCACCGCGTCGCCGATCCCGCCGCGATGGCCGATCTGCTCGTCGAACTCGCCGGTCTGCGCGAACATCTGGGGCATGCCTGACGCCGCATGTCTCGTCCGGGCGCGACGGCCCGATCTGGGCATTCCCAGGTGACTGCAAGGTAGTCTGGGTCCCCCGCCGCGACTCCCCGCCACCGCTCAGCCGAGCCGGTTCGACGAGGTCGCCTGCCGACGGAGGTCCCCGTGATCGTAGCCCTGACAGCGTTCGCCGTGGCGGCCGTGGTCGTGGCCTGCGTCGGCGGTCGCCTGGGCCGTTCGCTCTTCCTGTGGTCCTCGGTCGTGCCGTTCGCCGCCTTCGTCTTCACGGCACTCCAGGGCCCCGCGGTGCTGTCCGGCGAGGTGCCCACCGAGGCCGTTCCGTGGATACCCCAACTCGCCATCTCGTTGACGTTGCGCATGGACGTGCTCGCCTGGGTGCTCGCCCTGGTGGTGACCGGCGTCGGCGGTCTGGTGCTCGTCTACTGTGCCCGGTACTTCACGAGCGACGAGGCCGGACGTGCCCGGTTCGCCGCGGTGCTCGTGGCCTTCGCCGGGGCCATGTACGGCCTCGTGACGAGCGACGACGTCTTCGTCCTGTTCGTCTTCTGGGAGGCCACGAGCGTTTTCTCCTACCTGCTGATCGGTCACTACACCGCGAAGCAGGCCAGTCGGGGCGCTGCGTTGCAGGCCCTCATCGTCACGACCGCGGGCGGGCTCGCGATGCTCGTCGGCCTCGTCGTCCTCGCCGTCCAGGGCGGTACGAGCTCCCTGTCGCAGCTCGTCGAGCAGCCGCCGACCGGGACGGTCGTCACGGTCGCCGTCGTGCTCGTGCTCGTCGGAGCCCTCTCGAAGTCGGCACTGGTTCCGTTCCATTTCTGGCTCCCGGCCGCCATGGCGGCACCGACGCCGGTCAGTGCCTACCTTCACGCGGCTGCGATGGTCAAGGCCGGCATCTACCTCGTCGCCCGTCTCGCCCCCGGCTACCACGACCAGCCCGGCTGGCAAGAGATCATCGTGACCGTCGGGGTGGTCACGATGATCCTCGGCGGGTACCGTGCCCTCCGCCAGCACGACCTCAAGCTCGTCCTGGCCTACGGCACGGTGAGTCAGCTCGGGTTCCTGACGATCGTGGTCGGTTTCGGCACCCGCGACGCGGCTCTCGCCGGGCTCGCCCTGCTCGTCGCCCACGCCCTGTTCAAGTCGACGCTCTTCCTGGTGGTCGGCGTCATCGACCATCGCGCGGGTACGCGAGACCTCCGCAAGCTCTGCGGGTTGGGCAGACAGGCCCCCGTCCTCCTCGTGGTCACGCTCCTGGCACTCGCCTCGATGGCGGGCGTGCCGCCGACCTTCGGCTTCGTCGCGAAAGAGGCCGTGCTCACCGCTCTCTACGACGACGCGGTGACCGGGTCGCCCTGGGGCGTCGTCGCCCTGGTGGGCGTCGTCCTCGGTTCGATCCTGACCACCGCGTACAGCCTGCGCTTCCTCTGGGGGGCGTTCGGCCGCAAGAAGGGTGTCGAGCCGGTCGAGTTCGTCCGCGAGCACGTCGACTTCCTCGCGTCGCCGATCGTCCTCGCCGTCCTCGGCCTCGTGCTCGGCCTGGTCTCGTACCAGGTCGGTCCGGTGTTCGCGCTCTACGCCGACACCCTGCCCGCCGGGTCGGGCGAGCACGAACCGTACTATCTGGCGCTCTGGCACGGCCTCGAGCCCGCGCTGGGCTTCACCGCGATCTCGCTCGCCCTCGGTGGACTGATGTTCTGGCAGCGAGACCGGGTCTTCCGGTTGCAGAAGGCCGTCTCGTTCCTGCCCCGCGCCTCCGACGGGTACGTGCGCATCATGGCCACCATCGACCGGACGGCGTCGCGGACCACCGCGACGACTCAGCGCGGTTCGCTGCCGTTCTACCTGGCCACCATCCTCGTCGTGTTCATCGCCTCGTCGGTCGTGACGCTCGCGCTCAACAGCAGCTGGCCGGCCAGCGCCGTGCTCTGGGACTACCCGGCGCAACTCGCCATCGGCGCGTTGATGATCATCGGCGCCATCGCGTCGGCCCTCTCGAACAAGCGGTTCCAGGCCGTCGTCCTCGTCGGGGTGACGGGTTACGGCATGGCGGCGCTGTTCGCGCTGCACGGGGCCCCCGACCTGGCCCTGACACAGGCCCTCATCGAGACCATCACCCTCATCGCGTTCGTCCTCGTGCTGCGTCGGCTGCCGGCGCGGCTGGGCGAGCGCAACGGTCGCACGCACCGGGCGATCCGGGCCGTGATCGGCATCTCGGTCGGGTCCGTCATGGCCGCCATCGCCGTCGTGGCCCTGGGGGCGCGCTCCGTCCCCACCGTCTCGGGTGCCTTCCCCGAGCTCGCCGTCGACGGGGGGCACGGGCGCAACGTCGTCAACGTGACGCTGGTCGACATCCGCGGGTGGGACACCATGGGCGAGATCGCCGTCCTCATCGTCGCCGCCACCGGTGTGGCGAGCCTGGTCTTCCTGACGTCCCGCGCCGACGTCCTGCCCCGGCCCGAGCGGCGTACGCGCGCCCAGCGGTTCCTGGCGCGGGTCCGGCCCGTGCGCGAACCGGCCCCCGTCGTTCCCGTCCACGGGTCGACCGCCCAGATCGGCGACAGCAACGAGGGCGACCGTCGCGCATGGCTGCTGGCCGGACGCAAGCTCGCGCCGCAGAACCGCTCGATATTGCTCGAGGTGGTCGTCCGACTGATCTTCCACGCCATCATCGTCGTCTCGATCTACCTGCTCTTCGCCGGGCACAACACGCCCGGCGGCGGCTTCGCGGGCGGTTTGATCGCCGGCTTCGCGTTCGTGGCCCGGTACCTGGCCGGGGGCCGTTACGAGCTCGGCGCCGCAGCGCCCCTCGACGCAGGCAAGCTCCTCGGTGCAGGTCTTCTCACGGTCGCCGCCACCGCCCTCGCCCCGCTCTTCTTCGGCGTGGACGCGCTGACGTCGACCTGGTTCGAGGGCGACGTACCGTTGCTCGGCCACGTCGAGTTCGTGACCTCCACGTTCTTCGACGTCGGCGTCTACCTGGTCGTCGTCGGGCTCGTCCTCGACGTGCTCCGAAGTCTCGGGGCCGAGGTCGACCGTCAAGAAGAAGAGGACGCGTTCGGTCACCCGAGCGAGGTGTCCGAGCCCGAAGAGGAGCCTCTCCCCGTGTCCGTCGCCGGTACGCCCCCGACCGAGCGGGGTCGCGCATGAGCGTCTCCCTCGTCCTGATCGTCGTCATGGCCGCGCTCTACGCCTGCGGTGTCTACCTCTTGCTCGAGCGCAGCATGACCCGTGTGCTGCTGGGTTTCCTACTCGTGGGCAACGCCACGAACATCCTCATCCTGATCATGTCGGGTCGACGCGGTGAGGCTCCCGTGGTCGACGGCCAAGCCGACCCGGCCGACTTCGCCGATCCCCTTCCGCAGGCCTTCGTCCTCACCGCCATCGTCATCACCTTCGGCATCTCGGCGTTCATGCTCGCGCTGATCTACCGGTCGTGGCGTCTCGCCCAGGGTGACACCCTCGCGGACGACGCCGAGGACCTCGAGATCGGACGTCGAGGCGTGCCGGCCGAAGAAGAGGCCGAACAGGGTGACGGCGACGACGAAGCCGGTGGCGACAGCGAGTTCGGTGACCGAGCGGAAGCGGCCGTCCCGATCGACGGCCGTGTGCGACACGACGACCGGGGCCATCACGACGAGAAAGGGAACCCGGCATGAACTCCAGCTACCTCGTCCCACTCGTCGTCCTGATTCCGCTGCTCGGTGCCGCTGCAGCCCTGATCGCCGGTCGTCGGCCCCGGTTGCAGGCGATCGTCTCGATCGTCGCGCTCGCCCTCGTGGTCGTCATCAGCCTGGTGCTGCTCGTCGTCGTCGACACCCAGGGCGCGATCGCCGTGCAGGTGGGCGGCTGGCAGGCACCGTTCGGGATCACGCTCGTGGTCGATCGTCTCGCGGCCCTCATGCTCAGCATCTCGTCGATCGTCCTGCTGGCGGTCTTCGTCTTCTCGGTCGGTCAAGGGCAGGCCGACGGTGACGGCGAGGCCCCCGTCTCGATCTACAACCCGACGTACCTCATCCTCGCCACGGGGGTGTTCAACGCCTTCGTCGCGGGTGACCTCTTCAACCTCTACGTGGGCTTCGAGATCCTCCTCGTGGCCAGCTACGTGCTGATCACGCTCGGCGGCACCGAGCAGCGGATACGGGCCGGTGTGGTCTACATCGTCGTGAGCCTGGTGTCGTCCGTGCTGTTCCTCGCGTCGATCGCGATGATCTACGGGGCCCTCGGGACGGTCAACATCGCCGACATCGCGCAGAAGATGGACACCATCCCTCCCGACGTGCAGACGATCATCCACGTCATGT
This sequence comes from Frigoribacterium sp. VKM Ac-2836, assembly GCF_013248995.1. Lineage (GTDB taxonomy): Bacteria > Actinomycetota > Actinomycetes > Actinomycetales > Microbacteriaceae > Frigoribacterium. The sequence continues at coordinate 540,816 of NZ_JABRPK010000001.1, forward strand.
TGCTCACGGCGTTCGGCATCAAGGCCGCGATCTTCCCGCTGTCGTTCTGGCTGCCGGACTCGTATCCGACCGCACCCGCCCCCGTCACCGCGGTGTTCGCCGGTCTGCTGACGAAGGTCGGCGTCTACGCCATCATCCGCACCGAGACCGTGCTCTTCGTCGAGAGCAACGTCAACGTCTACCTGCTGATCATCGCCCTGCTGACGATGATCGTGGGCATCCTCGGCGCCGTGGCCCAGGCCGACATCAAGCGACTGCTCTCGTTCACCCTGGTCAGCCATATCGGCTACATGATCTTCGGCATCGCGCTCGGCACCGTCGAGGGGTTGGCGGCGACGATCTACTACGTCGTCCACCACATCACGGTCCAGACGACGCTCTTCCTCGGTGCAGGCCTGATCGAACGTCGGGGCGGTACGGCGTCGATCACCCGGCTGGGCGGCCTGCTCAAGGCGGCGCCCCTCGTCGCCGTCCTGTTCTTCATCCCGGCGCTCAACCTCGGCGGCATCCCGCCGTTCTCGGGGTTCATCGGCAAGGTGGCCCTGTTCGAGGCCGGGGCACGGCTCGACGACCCGCTCGTCTACGTGCTGATCGGAGCCGGGGCCCTCACCTCGTTGCTCACGCTCTACGCCCTGATGCGGGCCTGGAACCTCGCGTTCTGGCGCCCCAAGGCCGACGTCGAGGACCACGAGTCGCCGTTCACCGAGCACCTCGAGGAAGCCCCCGGTCGAGTCGCCGTCCAACGACGTCGCACCAATCCCCGCACGATGGTGGGCGCGACCGCGGGCATGGTCCTGGTCTCCCTCGCCCTGACGTTCGCCGCCGGGCCCCTCTACGGCGTCGCCGAGCGGGCGGCGGGCCGGGTCTACGGCTCGAACGACTACGTGCGGACGGTCTTCCCGGACGGTCAGGGCGAGACGAGGTCCGATCCGTCGTCCCCCGAGCCCGAACCCGCCTCGGACTCCGGCGACGAGGGGAGCACCCCGTGACCGGACGTCCCACCCGCAGCGAGGTCGGCCGGAGCCTCGCACGTCAACTGCCGCTGCTCGTCGGGCTGGTCGTCCTCTGGATGGCCCTGTGGAACCAATTCACCGTCCTGGCGTTCGTGACCGGCGTCGCGGTGGCACTGCTGGTGACGCGGGTGTTCTTCCTGCCGCCGGTCGAGCTCAGCGGCCGCTTCAACCTCTGGTACGCCGTGGTCTTCCTGGCGCACTTCGTGGTCGACCTCGTGCGCGCCTCCGTCACCGTCGCGTGGCAGGCCGTTCGGCCACGCGGGGTCGACTCGAACGCCATCGTCGCGGTCCAGCTGCACACGAGGTCGGACTTCATCATGACGCTGGTCGCCGAAGCGATCTCGCTCGTTCCCGGCTCACTCGTGGTCGAGGCCGATCGTGAGCGGTCGATCCTCTACCTGCACTCCCTCGCGGTCGAAGACCTCGCCGGCGTCGAGGGCGTCCGCGACGGTGTCCTGGTCGTCGAGGCCCGACTCGTCCGGGTGCTCGGCAGCGACGACGACCTCCGTCGCATCGCCGAGGGCACCCCGGCCGCCGCCGAGGTCCACGAGTCGGTCAGTCCGTCCTCGTCCCACGAAGGAGGTCCCTCGTGACCGTCGTCGCCTACGTCGTCGGCGCCCTGTTCGCGTTCGCCGCGCTCGCCTCGGTGATCCGCATCGTGCGGGGGCCGTCGATCCTCGATCGCATGATCGCGTCCGACATGCTGCTGACCACCCTGATCTGTGTGCTCGCCGCCGACATGGTCTTCAACGGCCACACCCGGACCATCCCGGTCATCCTCGCGCTCGCGTTGACGGCCGTCCTCGGCTCGATCACGGTGGCGCGCTACGTCTCGAAGCAGGACCCGTCGTGATCCCCGAGATGGTCTACGACGTCGCCGCCTCGATCCTGTTGATCGCGGGCGCGCTGCTCTCGCTGGCCGCCGGCATCGGCCTCCTGAGGTTCCCCGACGCCCTCTCGCGCATGCACGCCGCGACCAAGCCTCAGATCTTCGGTCTCATCCTGGTGCTGGCGGCGATCGCCCTCGACCAGCACACGGTCGGCACGATCGCGTCCCTGCTCGTCGTCCTCGTCTTCCAGATGCTCACGGCTCCCATCTCGGCGCACATGATCGGGCGGGCGGGATACCGTAACGGCGACCTGCTGCGGGAGCAGTTGGTCGTCGACGAACTGGACGACGCCGTGGCCCGGGCCGCTGGCGAGATCGCCGAGACCACCGAGGGCGACGTCGCCGATCTCGACGTGTCCGAGCTGCCCGTCGGCTCGGCCGACGCGTTGGCCGTCGAGATGGACAGGGTGGGCGACACCTCGGGACTCGACGACAGCGAGGGAGACGACGAGGCACGCGACGAGGAGGGGCGCCGCACGCGATCGGGTGGTCTCACGGCGGGGGAGCCGGGAGAGCTCTGAAGCCGTCGGCGACGGTGGACGGCAAGGGCGCGGTCACGCCCTAAACTCGACCCATGCCAGAGAAGCCCACCCCGGACGGGATCGACATCAAACCCCGCAGCCGCGTCGTCACCGACGGCGTCGAGGCCACCACGTCACGAGGCATGCTGCGTGCCGTCGGCATGGGCGACGAAGACTGGAGCAAGCCCCAGATCGGCATCGCCAGCAGCTGGAACGAGATCACCCCCTGCAACCTGTCGCTCGATCGACTCGCCCAGGGCGCCAAGGAAGGCGTTCACGCCGGCGGTGGCTACCCCCTCCAGTTCGGCACCGTCTCGGTGTCGGACGGCATCTCGATGGGTCACGAGGGCATGCACTTCTCGCTCGTCTCACGCGAGGTGATCGCCGACAGCGTCGAGGTCGTGATGAACGCCGAACGACTCGACGGGTCCGTGCTGCTCGCCGGCTGCGACAAGTCGCTGCCCGGCATGCTGATGGCGGCGGCCCGGCTCGACCTCGCCAGTGTCTTCCTCTACGCGGGCAGCGTGGCCCCGGGCTGGGTGAAGCTCAGCGACGGCACCGAGAAGAACGTCACGATCATCGACTCGTTCGAGGCGGTCGGTGCCCACAAGGCCGGCAACCTGAGCGACGACGACCTCAAGGCCATCGAATGCGCCATCGTCCCGGGCGAGGGTGCCTGCGGCGGCATGTACACGGCCAACACCATGGCCAGCGTCGCCGAGGCCCTCGGCATGAGCCTTCCCGGTTCGGCGTCGCCGCCTTCGGCCGACCGCCGCCGGGACTACTTCGCCCACCGCTCGGGTGAAGCCGTCGTCGAGATGCTGCGTCAGGGCATCACGACGCGCGACATCCTCACGAAGAAGGCGTTCGAGAACGCCATCGCGGTGGCCATGGCGTTCGGTGGCTCGACCAACGTCGTGCTGCACCTGCTCGCGATCGCGTACGAGGCCGAGGTCGACCTGACCATCGACGACTTCAACCGTATCGGCGACAAGGTGCCGCACATCGGCGACCTCAAGCCGTTCGGCAAGTACGTGATGAACGACGTCGACCGCATGGGCGGCGTCCCCGTCGTGATGAAGGCCCTCCTCGACGCGGGCCTGCTGCACGGCGACTGCTTGACGGTCACCGGCAAGACCGTCGCCGAGAACCTCGAGTCCGTCAGGCCCAAGCCGCTCGACGGCGAGGTGCTGCGCACCCTCGACAACCCGATCCACGCGACCGGCGGTCTCACCGTCCTCAGCGGCTCGATGGCTCCCGAGGGGGCCGTCGTCAAGACGGCAGGCTTCGACGCCTCGGTGTTCGAGGGGCCGGCCAAGGTGTTCGAACGTGAGCGTGGCGCCATGGACGCCCTGACCGAGGGGCGCATCGAGGCCGGTGACGTCGTCGTCATCCGCTACGAGGGCCCCAAGGGTGGCCCGGGCATGCGCGAGATGCTCGCCATCACCGCCGCCATCAAGGGTGCTGGGCTCGGAAAAGATGTACTACTCTTGACGGACGGACGATTCTCAGGCGGCACAACCGGCCTGTGCATCGGCCACATAGCACCCGAAGCGGTCGACTCCGGTCCGATCGCCTTCGTGCGCGATGGTGACTTGATTCGGGTCGACATCGCCGCTCGCTCGATCGACCTACTCGTCGACGCCGCTGAGCTGGACGCCCGCCGAGACGGCTGGGCACCGCTTCCCCCGCGATACACCCGCGGTGTCCTCGCGAAGTACGCACGCCAGGTCCGCTCCGCGGCCGAGGGTGCCGTCACCTACTGACGTCTCCCGCCTCGGGTCCGAGCCGATGCGTCGTCGCACCTCCGTGCACGACCGCGTCCCGCACCGTCATCACCGATCACCGACCACGAACAGGGAACCGGCACTGATGCCTGCAGAGTCCACCCCCACGCCCGGCACCGCGACGCGGACGGCCCGGTCGACTTCCGGCGCGCCCGTCGGAGCGTCCACCGCGCCTCCCGTACTGACGGGGTCGGGTGCCATCCTCAAGTCGTTGGAGCACCTCGGCGTGACCGACGTCTTCGGCCTGCCCGGTGGCGCCATCATCCCGTTCTACGACGAGCTGATGGCCTCGACGGCGATCCGGCACATCCTCGTCCGCCACGAACAGGGCGCCGGTCACGCCGCCGAGGGCTACGCCGCCGCGTCGGGCCGAGTCGGAGTGGCCATCGCGACGTCCGGCCCCGGTGCGACGAACCTGGTCACGGCCATCGCCGACGCCTACATGGACAGCATGCCGCTGTTGGCCATCACCGGGCAGGTCTTCTCGACCCTGATGGGCACCGACGCCTTCCAGGAAGCCGACATCGTCGGCATCACGATGCCCATCACGAAGCACTCGTTCCTGGTCACCAAGCCCGAGGACATCCCGTCCACGCTCGCCGCGGCCTATCAGATCGCCAGCACGGGGCGACCCGGCCCGGTGCTCGTCGACATCACGAAGGACGCCCAGCAGAACAGCGCCCCGTTCGTGTGGCCCCCCGTCGTCGACCTCCCGGGTTACCGTCCGGTCACGCGGGCCCACGGTAAGCAGATCACCGCGGCCGCCCAGATGATCGCGGACGCGAAGCGACCCGTCTTCTACGTCGGCGGCGGCGTCATCCGCGCCGAGGCCTCGGACGAACTGAAGGCCCTCGTCGAGCTCACCGGGGCACCCGTGGTCACCACGCTGATGGCCCGCGGGGCGTTCCCTGACTCCCATTCGCAGCACCTCGGCATGCCCGGCATGCACGGTACCGTTCCGGCGGTGCTCGGCCTGCAAGAGAGTGACCTCATCATCGCCCTCGGCGCCCGGTTCGACGACCGCGTCACCGGTAAGGCCGACCTGTTCGCGCCCGACGCGAAGGTCGTCCACGTCGACATCGATCCTGCCGAGATCTCGAAGATCCGTGTCGCCGACGTGCCGATCGTCGGCGACGCGAAGGTCGTCATCCCCGACCTCACGAGCGCGTTCGCCGAGGTCACGGGTGGTGTGCGGCCCGACATCGCCGCCTGGTGGGAACACCTCGACGGGCTCCGCGAGCAGTTCCCGCTCGGGTACACCGAGCCCGACGACGGCCTCCTCTCGCCGCAGGCGATCATCCAGCGCATCGGCCAGCTCTCCGGGCCCGAGGCGATCTACGCGTCGGGCGTCGGGCAGCACCAGATGTGGGCCGCCCAGTTCATCCAGTACGAGCGTCCTCACGCCTGGCTCAACTCCGGAGGCGCGGGCACGATGGGTTATTCGGTTCCGGCCGCCATGGGGGCCAAGGTCGCCCAGCCCGACCGCGTGGTCTGGGCCATCGATGGTGACGGCTGCTTCCAGATGACCAACCAGGAGCTGGCGACCTGCGTCATCAACGACATCCCGATCAAGGTCGCCATCATCAACAACTCGTCGCTCGGCATGGTCCGTCAGTGGCAGACGCTCTTCTACGAGGGCCGACACTCGTTCACCGACCTCAACACCGGTCACGACACGCGCATGGTGCCCGACTTCGTCAAGCTGGCCGACGCCTACGGGGCGCTCGGCATCCGCGTGACCCGCGAGGACGAGATCGACGCCGCCATCGAACTGGCCCTCGCCACCGATGACCGTCCCGTCGTGATCGACTTCGTCGTCAGCCGTGACGCCATGGTCTGGCCGATGGTGCCGCAGGGCGTCTCGAACTCCGAGATCCAGCACGCCCGTGCCCTCGCCCCCGAATGGGATGACGAGGCGCCCGGAACCAGCGCGTCCGACACCACCCGCGACGGTGACATGACCGGAGAGCACGCATGAGCCACGTCTTGAGCCTCCTCGTCGAGGACAAACCCGGTCTACTGACCCGCGTCGCAGGCCTCTTCGCCCGTCGGGGCTTCAACATCGAGAGCCTCGCCGTGGGCAAGAGCGAGCTCGACGGCTTCAGCCGCATCACCGTCGTCGTCGACGTCGAGGAACTCCCGCTCGAGCAGGTCACCAAGCAGCTCAACAAGCTGGTCAACGTGATCAAGATCGTCGAGCTCGACTACTCGCAATCGGTGCAGCGCGAGCACCTGCTGATCAAGGTGCGCGTCGACAACACCACCCGGTCGCAGGTGCTCGAGGCGGTGACCCTCTTCCGGGCCTCGGTCGTCGACGTCTCCACCGACGCCCTCGTGATCGAGGTCACCGGCGACACCGGCAAGACCACGGCCTTGCTCCGCGTCCTCGAGCCCTACGGCATCAAGGAGATCTCGCAGTCGGGTCTGCTGGCCATCGGCCGCGGCGCGAAGTCGATCACCGATCGCGTCTTCAAGAACTGAACCCGCGAGGGGTCGCGCACCGTGCCTCCTCGCCTCGACACCCCCGTCACCACCCAAGGAGAACCACACCGTGACTGAAATCGTCTACGACAACGACGCCGACCTGTCGATCATCCAGGGCAAGAAGGTCGCCGTCATCGGCTACGGCTCGCAGGGCCACGCCCACGCGCTCAACCTCCGCGACTCCGGCGTCGAGGTCGTCGTCGGGCTGAAGGAGGGCTCGAAGAGCCGCGCCAAGGCCGAAGAGGCCGGCTTCACCGTGCAGACGCCCGCCGAGGCCTCGGCCTGGGGAGACGTCATCGTGATCCTCGCCCCCGACCAGGTGCAGCGCCACGTGTACGCCGACGACATCGCGCCGAATCTCGCCGACGGCAAGGCCCTCGTCTTCGGTCACGGCTTCAACATCCGTTTCGGCTACATCGAGGCACCGGAAGGCGTCGACGTGCTGCTCGTCGCCCCCAAGGGGCCGGGCCACACCGTGCGACGCGAGTTCGAGGCCGGCCGTGGGGTCCCCGTCATCGTCGCCGTCGAGAACGACGCCTCGGGTTCGGCCTGGGACCTCGCCTGGTCGTACTCCAAGGGCATCGGTGGTCTGCGCGCCGGTGGCATCAGGACCACCTTCACCGAAGAGACCGAGACCGACCTCTTCGGCGAGCAGGCCGTGCTCTGCGGTGGCACCTCGCAGCTGATCCAGTACGGCTTCGAGACCTTGACCGAGGCCGGTTACCAGCCGCAGATCGCCTACTTCGAGGTGTTGCACGAGCTCAAGCTGATCGTCGACCTCATCTGGGAAGGCGGCCTGGCCAAGCAGCGCTGGAGCGTCTCCGACACCGCCGAGTACGGCGACTACGTCTCGGGCCCCCGGGTCATCACGCCCGACGTGAAAGAGAACATGAAGGCCGTGCTCGCGGACATCCAGTCGGGTGCGTTCGCCAAGCGGTTCATCGACGACCAGGACGCCGGGGCCCCCGAGTTCCAGCAGCTGCGCAAGAAGGGTGAAGAGCACCCGATCGAGGCCACCGGTCAAGAGCTGCGTGCCCTCTTCGCCTGGAAGCAGCAGGACGTCGACTACGTCGACGGCAGCGCCGCGCGCTGACCCGTCGCCGTACCGGAACCACCCGAGAGGGCTCCGCACCACCCGGTGCGGGGCCCTCTCGCCGTCGGTCGGTCCCGTGACCTCGTGGCATGATCTAAGGCATGGCTCACAGCAAGAAGGCCGTGCACTTCGGCGCCGGCAACATCGGTCGGGGCTTCGTCGCCCAGTTCCTCCACGCGAGCGGTTACGAGGTCGTCTTCGCCGACGTCAACGACGACCTGATCGGGGCGCTGCAGTCGCAGCCGTCGTTCGAGGTCCACGAGGTGGGCGAAGACAGCCGCACGACGGTCGTCGACGACTATCGCGCGATCAACAGCCGCACCGACGAGGCGACCCTGGTCGCCGAGATCGCGACGGCCGACGTGGTCACGACGGCCGTCGGCGCCCGCATCCTGCCGTTCGTCGCCCCGGTCATCGCCAAGGGGCTCGCCCAGCGGGCGACCGACCTGGCCCCGCTCGCCGTGATCGCGTGCGAGAACGCCATCAACGCGACCGACTCGCTGGCCACCGCCGTCCGAGAGCACGACCCGGCCGAGAACGCGGTCTTCGCGAACTGCGCCATCGACCGCATCGTGCCCGAGCAGGCCGGCGGCACGCTCGACGTGACCATCGAGTCGTTCTTCGAGTGGGTGGTCGAGAGCACGCCGTTCCAAGATCACCGCCCCGAGATCGAGGGCGTCACCTGGGTCTCCGACCTCGAGCCGTTCATCGAGCGCAAGCTCTTCACGGTGAACACCGCTCACGCCGCAGCGGCCTACCACGGGTTCCGCAAGGGGCTCACGAGCATTCGCGAGGCCCTCGACGACGACGAGGTCATGGCCGAGGTCCGTGGCGTGCTCGCCGAGACCAAGGGGCTCCTGGTCGCCAAGCACGAGCTCGACGCCGACGCGCAACAGGCCTACATCGAGAAGAACCTCGTCCGCATCGCCAACCCGCACCTGCCCGACACCACCGAGCGCGTCGGCCGCAACCCGCTGCGCAAGCTCAGCCGCCACGAGCGGTTCGTCGGCCCCGCGGCCCAGGCGGCCGAGCGCGGGCTGCCCTACGACGCCCTCGTCCGCGCCGTGCGGGCCGCCCTCGACTTCTCGGTGCCCGACGACGTCGAGAGCGTCGAGCTGCAGTCGCTGCTGAGCTCGGGCCTCGCGGCCGACGAGCTGACGCGGACGCTGACGGGCGTCCAGGACGACCACCCCCTGTTCCCCGCGTTGCTCGCGGCGGTCTCGTCCAAGCTCACGGCATGACGCCGGCCGAGCCGCAGGCACCCGCCGGCGGCGACGCGGACGACGCGCTGAACTGGGGTGACGAGGCCGACAGCAGTCACGTCGAAGGCCCCGCACCGGCGATTCGCCAGCGCCGTGCTCGACGGTCCGCCGACGACGAACTCGACCTCGAAGCGGGCGACCCCGACGACGAGGACGACATCGACGACGGCCCGGCCGTGATGAGTTCGGCCTCGCTGGTCGTGCACGGCGTGCTCGGCGGGGTGTTCCTGCTCTGGGCGGCGGGCTGGATCGTGGCCGTGGGCGACTTCACGAACCCGTTCACCGACGCGATCTCGTCGCTCATGTGGAACCTCGGCGAGCTCTTCGCCGTGGTGGCCCCGATCGCGTGGTTCGTGGCCGTCATCGCTCTCGTCCCCGTCGATCGCACCGGTCGACGTCTCGGCTGGATGGCAGCAGGGGCGCTCCTCGTGGCCCCGTGGCCGCTCGTGATCGGAGGCTCCGCTTGAGCGACCACGAGCCCGACGCCCTCTCGGTGACGGCCGGCGACGCGAGCGAACCGGGCCGCGCCTCCTTCTTCTTCTACCTCGCCGTCGCGATCGTCTTCGCCGTCTTCTTCGCCTTCGACCTGTTCGAGGCGATCTCGAACCTCGTGCTCGTGCCGCAGGTGTTCACGCAGAACAACGACTTCTACCGGGAGAACGGCCTCGACGGTCTCGTGGTCTCGCCGCCGTGGGTGCCGCTGGTGGTCGGGGTCCTCCTGCCGCCCGTGGCCTTCCTCGCGGCGATCGTCCTCGCTCGTCGTCGCGAGCTCTGGAAGTTCACGCTGGCTCTGGTCGCTGCCCTCGGGCTGGTGGCGGCGGTGTCGTTGTCCCTCACGGCGTACGTCACGACCGTCTGAGCGGAACGAGGAGGCGCGGGTCGGGGCGTCGAGGTGGCCCACCGGTGCCCGCGTCATCGGGACGAAACAATCCGTCCGAGTCGATAGAGTCGTCAGCAGCCGCGCCCACGGCGCGTCGCGGCCCCTCCCCGAACACCTCCTAGAGAAGGACGTCCGTCCCGTGGCGAAGCCCGTCGTGTTGATCGCAGAAGAACTGTCACCCGCAACCGTCGACGCCCTCGGGCCCGACTTCGACGTGCGATCGGTCGACGGTACCGATCGGCCCGCGTTGCTGGCCGCCCTCGCCGACGCCGACGCGATCCTCGTGCGGTCGGCGACGCAGGTCGACGCCGAGGCCATCGCCGCCGCCCCCTCGCTCAAGGTCGTCGCACGCGCGGGCGTCGGGCTCGACAACGTCGACATCAAGGCGGCCACCACGGCCGGCGTCATGGTCGTCAACGCGCCCACGTCCAACATCATCTCGGCCGCCGAGCTCACGGTCGGCCACATCCTCAGTCTCGCGCGCCACATCCCGGCGGCCCACTCCGCCCTGGCGCAGGGGCAGTGGAAACGCTCGAAGTACACCGGCGTCGAACTCTTCGAGAAGACGGTCGGCATCGTCGGCCTCGGCCGCATCGGCGCCCTGATCACGGCCCGCCTGCAGGCCTTCGGCGTGAACGTCGTCGCCTACGATCCGTACGTCACGCCGGCGCGTGCCCAGCAGCTCGGCGTCACCCTGCTGTCGCTCGACGATCTGCTCGCCACGAGCGACTTCGTCACGATCCACATGCCCAAGACCCCCGAGACGACCGGCATGATCGGCCTCGAGCAGATGAAGGCCATGAAGAAGTCCGCCTTCGTCGTGAACGTCGCCCGCGGCGGTCTCATCGACGAGGACGCGTTGTACGAGGCCCTGACCACGGGCGAGATCGCCGGCGCCGGTCTCGACGTGTTCGTCAAGGAGCCCCCGGTCGACCAGAAGCTCTTGGGGCTCGAGAACGTCGTGGTGACCCCTCACCTCGGGGCCTCGACGCATGAGGCTCAAGAGAAGGCGGGTGTCTCGGTCGCTCGTTCGGTGCGTCTCGCGCTCGGCGGCGAACTCGTCCCCGACGCCGTCAACGTGGCCGGCGGCGTCATCGACCCCTATGTGCGGCCCGGCATCCCCTTGGTCGAGAAGATCGGCCAGGTGTTCTCCGGCCTTGCCGACAGCCCCCTGACGAGCGTGGACGTCGAGGTCCGGGGAGACCTCGTCGAGTACGACGTCAGCGTGCTCAAGCTGGCGGCTCTGAAGGGCATCTTCACGAACATCGTCAGCGAGTCGGTCAGCTACGTGAACGCACCGCTTCTCGCCGAACAGCGCGGCATCACCGTGCGGCTGCTCACCGACCCGACCAGCGACGAGTACCGCAACGTCATCACCCTGCGCGGCTCGTTGAGCGACGGATCGCGGATCTCGGTCTCGGGCACCCTGACCGGCACGAAACAGGTCGAGAAGATCGTCGAGATCAATGGCTACGACGTCGAGGTCCCCATCGCCGCCCACCACCTCGTCATGGTCTACACCGATCGCCCCGGCATCGTGGCGGTCTACGGGCGCGAGTTCGGCGACGCCGGCATCAACATCGCAGGCATGCAGATCGCCCGTCGGAGCGCAGGTGGTCAGGCCCTCAGCGTGCTGACCATCGACAGCCCCGCACCCGACGAACTCGTCGAGAAGGTGCGTGTCGCCATCGACGCCCAGGTGCTGCGCGAGATAGACGTCACGCTGTAGGCGAGGCACATCGCGACGAACCGCCCCTCACCCGGCCAGACCGGGGAGGGGCGGTTCGTCGTCGGGGGAGCACCCGTCCTTTGTCGGCTCAGAGGTCGAGCGACTCGTGTGCCTCGAGCTTGACGGCGTCACCGCCGACCGACTGCGCGGAGGCCTTCATGCGGTCGAAGTGCATCGCCAGCCCGGGGCCCGAGAGGGTCTGCTCGTGTGTGGGGAAGGCGAGGCGGGGCGAGACGGCGGCCACGTAGTCGATCACCTCGGCGACCTTCAGCCACGGTGCCCCCACCGGTGCCGCGAGGACGTCGACCGGCACGGGAGGGACCGTGAACTGGTCGCCCGGGTAGAAGAGCGAGCCGTCGACCAGGACGCCGACGTTGTCGATGACCGGGATGCTCTCGTGGATGACCGCGTGGCGCGAACCGTAGAACGCGAGCGTGAAGGGGCCGACCTCGACGGTGTCGCCCTCGGCCACGACGTGCACGTCGAAGCCTTCGACAGCCGCGGCCACGCCCGCCGGACCGTAGACGGTCACCCCGGGATTGGTCGCGAGCAGGTGTGACAATTGATCGGGGGTCCAGTGGTCGGCGTGCTCGTGGGTCACGACGACGGCGTCGACGTCGTGCAGGTCGATCAGGGGGGTCGTGAATGACCCGGGGTCGACGACGAGCTTGCGCCCGTCCTTCTCGAGGATCAGGCAGGCGTGTTCGAGCTTCGTGAGGCGCATGAGAGCGACTGTACGCGCGTCGCTCGGATCGATCTCGACTCGCGGGCGCCTCGATTTGTGACGGGCTGGCGGGGTGTGGCATACTCGACGAGTTGCAAATACGGCCCCATCGTATAGCGGCCTAGTACGTCGCCCTCTCACGGCGGTAACACGGGTTCGAATCCCGTTGGGGTCACCAGTAGCGACGAGAAACCGCCAGGCTCAGGCCCGGCGGTTTTTTCGTGTTCGTCCAGACGACACGAGACCGCCAGGCGTGGGCCGGGCGGTCTCGTGCCGTGCGTGGTGGGTCACCCCTTCGTGGCACCCGCCAACAGGCCGCGGACGAAGAACCGCTGCAGGGCGAAGAACACGATCAGCGGCACGATGATCGAGATGAACGCCCCTGCCGTCAGCAGCTCCCACGACTGTCCGTACGACCCCGACAGGTCTTGCAGGGCCTTCGTGATCGGAAGTCCCTGCCCGGACGTGAACACGGTGGCCACGAGCAGGTCGTTCCAGACCCACAAGAACTGGAAGATGCCGAACGAGGCGATCGCCGGCATGGACAGCGGCAGCACGATGCGGAAGAAGACCTGCCCGTGGCCGGCGCCGTCCATGCGGGCGGCCTCGATCACCTCGGCCGGGATCTCCGAGATGAAGTTGTGCAGCATGAAGATCGCCAGAGGGAGGGCGAAGATCGTGTGCGCGATCCAGACCTTGGCGTACGAACCGTCGAGCCCGTTCACCCCGAGTCCCGGCAGGATGTACAGGCCTCCGATGCGCAGACCGTCCGAGAACAGACGCAGCAACGGCACGAGGGCCATCTGGATCGGAACGATCTGTAGGGCGAAGACGAGCACGAACAGCGTGTTGCGACCCTTGAACTCGATCCAGGCGAAGGCGTAGGCCGCGAGGCTCGCGATGGTGATGGGGATCAGTGCCGCCGGCAACGTGATCACCAGCGAGTTCAGGAAGGCCTTGCCGAGGGTGAGACTGTCGCCCGAGTTCAGCGCGTTGACGTAGTTGTCGAACGTGAACCCCGGGTTGGCGAAGACGGTCCACCAGCCCGTGGTCTTGATGTCGTTCGCGGGGCGGAAGGACGAGATGAACAGGCCGGCCGTCGGCAGCGTCCAGACGACGGCGATGATCAGGGCGGCGATCGTCGCACCGCGACTGGTCGTGCCGCGCTTCAGCTTGCCGCTCGAGCCCTCGATCCGGGCGACACCGCGTTTCAGCTGCCTCTCGGTCCTCGAGCCGACGGCGACCCCGATGGGGGTAGGGGTGGCGCTCATCGGATCTCCCTCTGTTTCTGGATCTGGCGGGCGTTGTAGATGACGATCGGCAGGACGAGCACGAACAGGATGACCGCGAGAGCCGAGCTGTAGCCGGTGCGGCTGCCGAGCTGGAACTGCCGGACCATCTCGAACGCGAGGATCGTCGTGTCGTTGCGTCCGCCGGTCATGGCCGAGACGATGTCGTAGACCTTGAGGGAGGCGATGGAGATGGTTGTCAGCACGACGATGATCGTGGTGCGGATGCCGGGGACCGTGATGTGCCGGAACGCCTGGAACCCGTTGGTGCCGTCGAGTGAGGCGGCTTCGAGCTGTTCTGCCGGAACCCCCTTGATGGCCGCCGAGAGGACGGTCATGGCGAACCCGGCCTGGGTCCAGATCAGCACGATCACGAGCAGCAGGGTGTTCCACGGTTCGAGCCCCAGCCAGTCGACCGGCTGCCCGCCGAAGGCGACGAGGATGCCGTTGAGCAGGCCGATCTGCTCGCCCTGCCGGATGTCGTAGAAGAACTTGAAGATGATCGAGGCGCCGACGAACGAGATGGCCATCGGCATGAAGACGAGCAGCTTGAGGAACTTCTCCCCGCGACTCTTGTCGATGAACACGGCATAGGCGAGACCGATCGCCGTGGCGGTGATCGGTGCCAGCAGGACCCAGACGAGGGTGTTGCCGAAGGCGGTGAGACCGTCGGGGCTCGTGAACACCCAGACGAAGTTGTCGAGCCCGGCGAAGCCCGACCCGTCGTTCTTCATGAAGGCTTGACCGGCCGTCGTGATCGTCGGGTAGATCAGGCCGATGATCAAGAAGAACACGGCGGGGGTCATGAAGGCGATCAGCTGGAGCGAGTACCCGGCGCCACGCTTCGACCGATAGTCGAGCAGGAACAGCCCGCCACCGAGGACGGCCGCGACGGCGGCGACCCAGATGACCGAGTTGTACAGGCCGAACGCCATGAGCACGGCGACGGGGACGACGACGCAGACGGCCAGCCGGATGATCGTGTACTGGAGACCTCGACGAGGGGCGAACTCGACGAAGACGAGCACCACGGCCACGAGGGCGGTGAAGGCGATGAGGATCAGGGGGATCTGCGCCAGGGGCGGTATTCCCGCCAACCACTGGAAGAAGCTGGACATCTCTGTCCTTTCACGTTCGAGTCCGAACTGGACGCGGCCTGCCGCCGCCCGAGGTGGCGGGCGGGCGCGGGGTCAGGGGCCACCGGCGTGCGGTGGCCCCTGCGGCGGCGCGTGTGTTACGAGGTGTAGCCGGCCTGGATCTCGCTGAGCACCGAGTCGGTGTCGGTGCCGTCGATCCAGTCGACCATGCCCTTCCAGAAGCTGTCGGAACCGACCGCCTTGGGCATCAGGTCCGAGCCGTCGAAGCGGAACTGGGTGTCGGTGCCCTGCAGGATCTCCACGGCGCCCTTCAGCAGGTCGCTGCCGGCGTTCTCGGGGTCGAGGCCCTTGTTGGCCGAGATGACGCCACCCAGCGAGACGCGGCTGTTGGCCCAGTCGGCGCTGGCGAGGTACGCCTGCACCTTGGCGGTGTCGTCGTCGTTCGAGAACGCGGCGACGAACTCGCCACCACCGGTGACCGCCGCCGGGTCACCTTCCTTCATCGGCGGGGTCAGGAAGGCCCAGACGTCGCCGTCCTCGGCGACCGTGGCGGGCTGACCGCTCGCGTTGTTCGCAGCGGTCAGGAAGCCCTCGAAGAACGAGGCCTGGTGGGTCAGGGCGCAGCTGCCGTTCGCCACGTTGGTGGCGACGTCTCCGAAGGCCGTCGAGTTGATGGACTTCACGTCGCCGTAGCCGGCGTTGACGAGGCTCGGGTCGAGCAGGATGTCGCCGACCGAGTCGAACGCGGCCTTGATCTCGGGGTCGGTGAACTTCGTGTCGCCCGCGACCCAGGAGTCGTAGACGTCGGGGCCGGCCTCGCGCAGGACGAGGTCCTCGATCCAGTCGGTCCCGGGCCACCCCGAGGCCTCACCCGAGTTGAAGCCGGCGCACCACGAGGGGCCGCCGGTCTTCTCCTGGATGGTCTTCGACAATGCGACGAGGTCGTCGTAGGTCTTGGGGACCCCGACGCCCCATTCCTTGAACTTGGCGGGGGAGTACCAGACGTATCCCTTGACGCTGGCCATCAACGGGGCGCCGTACTGCTTGCCGTCGACCTGGCCGTACTTCTGCCAGTCCTCGGACCAGCCCTCCTTCACGTTGGCGAGCGCGTCGTCGGGCAGTTCTTGCACCTTGCCCGAGGCCACCGTGTCGGCCAGCAGGCCGGGCTGGGGGAAGATCGCGAGGTCGGGGGTGTCGCCACCCTGCACCTTGATGCCGATCTGCTTCTCGAATTCTTTGTCGCCCGTGTACTTGATGTCGATGTCGTTGGCCTTCTCCCAATCGGCCCACGACTTCTCGAGCAGGGTCGCCTCGTCGCCGTTGATCGTGCCGTAGATGTTGACCACGCCGTCGGCCGTCCCGACGTCACCGGCGTTGCCCCCGCCCGCGTTCGGGTCGTTGGGGTCGGCCGAGCCGGAGCACCCGGCCAGAAGGAAGCTGGAGGCCGCCAGGATGGCCAGGGGCCCCGTGAAACGGCGGTGCAGGGATGCTCGCATTGGTTTCTCCTCGTTGAGTCGCAAGAGCGGACGACCCTCGTGCTGTCGATGGCGCCGTCCGCCGCGCATCGTCGTCGACGCGCGTCGACGATGAGTGTCACACACTCGCAGATGGTGCGCAACCGCGTCTGCTACCGACGTTCTCCGGCCGGAGCGGGGCCCGACGTGCCCCGGACCGTCAGCCGCGGCCGCACGACGACCTGGGGTGCCTCGTGGCGGACGCCCTCGATCCGATCGACCAGGTCGTCGACGGCTGCCGCGGCGATCTCGCGGCCCGGTGGGTTGACCGTGGTCAGCGGCGGTGACGTCATCTCGGCGGCGAGGTCGCCGATGCTCAGGGCGACGACCGTCAGTTCGGCCGGGATCGCCCGACCGGCCGTCGCGGCGGCCTGCACGAAACCCGCGAGCGCCATCTCGTTGAAGGCGATGACGGCCGTCGGGGAGTGGGGGGACGCGGCGAACGCCTCGTAGGCCGCGCGACCCCCGGGCACCGAGTTGTCGGCGAGGTACGTCTCGAGGGTGACTCCGCGCCGTGCCACGGGATCGCGGAGGCCCGTCGTGGCTCGATCGAGCGGACCGGAGCCCCGCTCGGGTGCGGCGATCGCCTGGCTCAGGAAGAAGACGTCCCGGTGCCCGAGGTCGGCGACATGGTCCACGGCCTGGCGGCCGAGCGACTCGTAGTCGGCGTCGACGAACCAGAGCCCGTCGGAGTCCTCGGGGCGTCCGATGTTGGTGAACGGCAGATGCGACCGCGACAGGACGACGACACGGTCGTCGCGAGCCGTGAGTTCCATCAGGATCACGCCGTCGACCAGTCCCTCGCTGACGAGGCTGCCCAGCCCCTCGACGTCGTCGATGGGGTTCGACCACAGCAGCAGGTGGTACCCCCGCTCCCTCGCCCGGTCGGTGGCCGCCGCGACGTACTCGAACTCGGACGACGTGACGCCTCGACGTCCGTAGGGGTAGTGCAGGGCGAGGATGCCGCCTCGTGCGCCGGCGAGTCCCCGGGCGAACGCGTTGGGCGTGTAGTTCAACTCGACCATCGCCGCTTCGACGCGACGGCGGGTGGCCGCGGAGATGGTCCGTCGGCCGCTGATGGCGTACGACACGGTGCTCGACGAGACGCCTGCCAGACGCGCCACGTCGTCACGGGTTGCCGGCATTCTCGTCCACCTCGTCGTCGATCGTGTGCACAGCATACGAGCGACGGCCTCGCCGTCCGCGCGGCGGTCCGGCCCGGCGGTCGCTGCCTAGCTGGGCCACACGGGGCGGAACTGCACGCTGATGCGGGGCCCGACGGCTTTCTTGGTCTTGGCGATGGCGTGCTCGTGGGTTCGCTGGCAGCTGCCGCCCATGACGAGCAGGTCGCCGTGGCCGAGGGGGAACCTGCGGGTGGTGCCCGTCGACCGCGAGCGCACCGCGAGTGTTCGTGGTGCCCCGAGAGAGAGGATGCCCACCATCGTGTCGCGGTCGATCGTGCGCCCGACGTTGTCGCCGTGCCAGGCGATGCTGTCGTCACCGGTGCGGTAGAAGCACAGGCCCGCCCGGTCGAAGCGCTGCTCGACCGGGGTGCCGCGCTCGTGCGCGTAGTACGTGTTGAGGTCGTCGCGGGCCCGGGCCAACACGGGGTCGGGCAGTGGCTCGCCCGCGCCGTAGGACGAGACCAGCCGCGGCACCTCGACCACCCGGTCGTACATCTGCCGCCGGTCGGCCCGCCACGGCACGTCGGTCACGAGGCGCTCGAAGAGGGCGTCGGAGTGCGACGCCCACCCCGGGACGACGTCGAGCCAGGCGCCCTCGCCCAGGTCGAGGTGGTCGACCCGCCCGACGAGCGGCGCGAGGTCGGGGCCGTCGGAGAGCCCGTCGAGCAGCGAGGCGGTGAAGGGGATGCTCATGCCGACACCCTATGCGAAGATCGAACACGTGTTCGAATGCGACCGGACGTCGATCACCCTCCGGTGGAATCCTGTACGACCGTCGATCGCTCGGGTGAGACCAGCTCGCGGGCGATCCCCTCGACGTCCACGTCGACCAGCCGTCCCGCCCAGACGGAGACCTGCAGCTCCGCGGCGTGCTGCCACAGAGCGCGCCCGCTCGACAGGTCGAACGCCACGAGCGTCGACCGCCCGCCCGAGCTGCCGTACGCCAGGGCGTAGCCGACCGTGCGGCCCGCCGCCGCCAGCACGGCTCCGTCGGGCAGCGACACCCGGGAGCCGGCCGAGCCGGTGGAGCCGTCGAGCGCGCGCACCACGACCGGGCCGGGCCCGGCGGCGGTCGCGGTCGCGAAGACGCGGTCGTCGGTCTGTCCCGGCAGGCCGTCCACGGCGGACGAGCTCGACGCCGGGTCCGTCCAGCGCACCTCTCCCGTCGAGAGGTCGAGACAGGTGACGGTCTGTGAGCGTACGTCGGTCACGGCCAGGCAGGACCGTGTCACCGAATAGCTGCCCCGGACCCCGCGGTCCGAGCTCCAGAGGCGCTCGCCGTCGGCGGTCAACGCCACGAAGCCGGCGTCTCCTCGTCCCGTGGCCGCGCCTCCTCGGGGGGCGTAGACGACGTCGTCGTGCACGACGTAGCCGATCAGTCGGTCGAGCCGCGCGGCCCAGGGTCGTTCGACGCCCGTGGCCAGGTCGACCTGGACGGTGCCGTCCGCTCCGGCCACCACGAGTCGGTCGCTCAGGGCGAGGGCGGTTCCCGCGGTCGAGGCGGCGCCGCTCCACACGACCCGGTCGAGGTCGCGCGCGTCCCGGAGGTCGTATCGATAGACGCCGCCCACGCCCTGCTGCCGGCCGGTGACGACGACGGCTCCGACGGTCTGGAACTGGTCCCCGTCGCCGGCCGAGCCGGTCTCGACCACGTCGACGGGGCGACCCGTCTCGACCGACAACGTCAGCAGCACCTGCGCGCCGTCGGCCGAGGCTCGGACCAGCACCAGCCCGGTATCCGCCACCGTCGTGACGGACGACACGAGCGCCGGGCCGACCAGGCCGAGGCGATCGAGGTCGTCGGCGACGTCGTGCACCCACCGGAATGCGCCGTGGTCGACGTCGAGCGCGCCGATGCGCGTCCCGACACCCTGGGTCGGGGTGGCGCAGTCGCCGTCGTTGGCGAAGCCGTAGGTCCAGGCCCCGGCGGCACTCACGAGCGCGACCCCGTGGTCGACGGGCGTGGCCCGGTAGCGCAGGCATTCGGCCGGAGCCTCGGGCGCGAGGGCGCCCTGCAGGTCGACACGCCATCCGGACGTGGTGGGTCGCTGCCGCAGGTCGTCGACGGCGATGCCCTGCCAGGGCTCGTCGCCGCCGTACTCCGGCTGCGTGGGCGCGACGAGGACCGTGGTGGCGAGCGCGGCCACGGCCAGGGCGACGTAGGTCAGCGCGAGCCGGCGCCCGGCTCTCACGAGGTGGCCCCGACCCGCGCGGTGTCGACGAGTCGTCGGGCGACCCCCTGCTCGTCGATGCTCACGAGGTGGCCGCCCCAGAACACCACGGTGCCCGACGTCGAGGTCGACCAGAGTCGCCGTCCGTCGTCCAGGTCGAGCGCCGCCACGTCACGTCCCGACGACCGACCGTCGTCGGTCTGCAGGTAGAGCACCGACCGACCCGCCACCGCCAGGTCGTCGAGCAGCCCGACGGACGCGCTGAACCGGGTGTGCCCGTCGGCGCCGTCCAAGGCGAGCAGGCGCGACCCGCCCGACCGTTGCACGATGACGAACACGTCGTCGCCGCGTTGGCCGGGCACGGCTTCGACCGCGAACGGTGCGCCCAGGTCGGTGGTCCAGCGGGCCGTGCCGTCGCGCGGGTCGAGGCACTCCGCCGTCGTGTCGTCGCCGGTCACCACCAGGACGCAGGACGGCGTGACGGACAGGCGACGGCCACTGGTCGGCCTGCTCCAGACGGCTTCGCCGTCCTCGTCCAGCGCCTCGACGGTGCCGTTCGCGCGGGTCCGCTCGATGCCGAAGGCGACGACGCGGCGGCCGCCGCCGGCCGTCACGGACGAGCCGTCGGGTGGCACGGCGATCTCATCGGGCGACGCCGCGAAGGGACGTTCCCGGCCCGTGACGCCGTCGACGAACACCGTCTCGCCGCCCCTCGACACGAGGGCGCCGTCGTTCAGCAGCGCGGGTGAGCTGCCCGTGTCGACCCCGCCCTCCCACACCGGGTCGGCGAGACGGGAGGCGTCCACGAGCTGGTACCGGTCGCCCGATCCGGCGATGCCCGAGAACGTGCGCAGTTGCAGGCGTCCCCGCGAGTCGACGCCGACGCTCGGCAGGTCGCGTCGGCCGCGGGTGGACTCGGCCAGGGTCCCGTCCTCGAGGTCCAGCGCCGCGAGCACCGTCGCCCCCGTCGTCTGCGTCTGCACCAGCACGCGACCGGCCGAGGGCACGACCTCGGTCGCGGGGATGCTCAGGGCGTCGGTGTCGGGGACGTCCCTGGCGAGGTCGTGAACCCACCGGACCGTGCCCGTGGCCGTCTCCACCAGGCCGATCAGGCTCGTGCTGGCCTCTGAGGCGTACGACCGGCAGGCCGGCGCGCCCAGGGCGTCGCCGAAGTCGAGGTCGACCGAGGTGCCGACCGCCACGAGCCCGTCGACGGCCGGCGACGTCCAGAAGTTCAGGCAGCGGCGGGGCGCGTCCGGGGCGAGCGCCGCGGCCAGGTCGAGCGTCCAGCCGGTCGCGTCGGGCGACCGTCTGAGGTCGTCGACCGCGAGACCGGTCCACGGTCGGCCGTCACCGTAGTGCGGAGCCACCGAGACCGCCCCGGCGGCCACGATCGTGGCCGCCCCGACCAGAGCGGCCAGCACGGCGACGAGGCGACGACCCGGGGAGGCGCGGTGCCAGCGGTCGACGGCCCGCGCCTCCTCGGGGCGGTCGCGTGCGCTCTCGGAGTGGCTCATGGTCGGCCTCCTCGTCGAGCGCTGCCGTCGTCCGCCGGACGGGTGTCGTCATGCTATTCGGAGCCCTCGCCCCAGGTGCTCGCCACGGACCCGGTGACGCACCGGGAATGGTCGTCGCCGCGGCGGCGTTCACCCCGCGAGCGTCGAGAAACGTGCCGGAAACACTGGCGTAGACTCCACGGATCATCTTGCCGTCGATACAGGAGAAGGGGCGTGCCCGTGGGTAGGACGCTGGCCGAGAAAGTGTGGGACGACCACGTCGTCGTCAAGGGCGAAGACGGCGCCCCCGACCTTCTCTACATCGACCTCCACCTCGTGCACGAGGTCACCAGCCCCCAAGCGTTCGACGGACTGCGCCAGGCCGACCGGCCCCTCCGCCGCACCGACCTGACGATCGCCACCGAGGACCACAACACGCCGACCCTGGCGATCGACAAGCCGATCGCCGACCTCACCAGTCGCACCCAGATCGAGACCCTCCGCCGCAACACGGCCGAGTTCGGCGTGCGTCTGCACCCGCTGGGCGACGCCGAGCAGGGCATCGTGCACGTCGTCGGCCCGCAACTCGGCCTGACCATGCCGGGCATCACCGTCGTCTGCGGCGACTCCCACACCTCGACCCACGGGGCCTTCGGGGCCATGGCGTTCGGCATCGGCACGAGCGAGGTCGAGCACGTCATGGCCACGCAGACGCTGCCGCTCAAGCCGTTCAAGACCATGGCGGTCACGGTCGAGGGCACGCTGCGCCCCGGCGTCACGGCGAAGGACATCATCCTCGCCGTCATCGCGCAGATCGGTACCGGCGGCGGCCAGGGCTACGTGCTCGAGTACCGGGGCAGCGCCATCCGGGCCCTGTCGATGGAGGGGCGCATGACGATCTGCAACATGTCGATCGAAGCCGGTGCCCGGGCGGGCATGGTGGCGCCCGACCAGACCACGTACGACTACCTCCAGGGCCGGCCGCACGCTCCGACCGGGACGGACTGGGACGACGCCGTCGCCTACTGGGACACTCTGCCGACCGACGACGACGCCGTGTTCGACGCCGAGATCTTCCTCGACGCCGATGTTCTCGAGCCCTTCGTCACCTGGGGCACGAACCCGGGCCAGGGCGTGTCGCTCAGCGACTCCGTGCCCGACCCCGAGGCCGTGGTCGACCCCAACGAGAAAGCCGCGGCGACTCGCGCGCTCGAGTACATGGCGCTCGAGGCCGGTACTCCGATGAAGGCCATCCCCGTGGATGCCGTCTTCATGGGCTCGTGCACCAACAGCCGCATCGAAGACCTCCGGGCATTCGCGTCCATCATCCGTGGCCGCACCAAGGCCGAGGGTGTGCGCGTCATGGTCGTGCCGGGCTCGGCCCGCGTGCGACTCGAGGCCGAGGCCGAGGGGCTCGACGAGGTGTTCACCGACTTCGGTGCCGAGTGGCGTTTCGCCGGATGCTCGATGTGCCTGGGCATGAACCCCGACCAGCTCGCTCCGGGCGAACGCTGCGCGTCGACCTCGAACCGCAACTTCGAGGGCCGCCAGGGCAAGGGCGGACGGACGCATCTCGTCTCGCCGCTCGTCGCCGCGGCGACCGCCGTGCGCGGCACGCTGTCCTCTCCGTGGGATCTCCAGGCCGACGATGCCGCGGCGGCATCCGCCGACGTCCGGATGACCGACGAGCCCGTCCTCGCCGACGGCACCGACCGGGCAGGGGCCCTCTGATGCAGAAGTTCACGACCGTCACCGGGGTCGCCGCGCCGCTCCAGCGATCGAACGTCGACACCGACCAGATCATCCCCGCGCAATTCCTCAAGCGGGTCACCAAGACCGGCTTCGAGGACGCCCTCTTCTTCGGTTGGCGCAACGACCCCCAGTTCGTGCTCAACCGGCCCGAGTTCCAGGGCGCCCGCGTCCTCGTCGCCGGCCCGGACTTCGGCACCGGCTCGAGCCGCGAGCACGCCGTCTGGGCGCTGCGCGACTTCGGCTTCGACGTCATCATCAGCTCGCGCTTCGGCGACATCTTCCGGGGCAACTCGGGCAAGCAGGGACTGCTCGCCGCGGCCGTCGACGAAGCGGACGTCGAGAGCATCTGGGCCGAGATCGACCGTCGGCCGGGCATCGAGATCACGGTCGACCTCGAGGCGCAGACCGCCACGATCGGCAGCCTCACCGTCGGATTCGAAGTCGATGCCTACACTAAGTGGCGTCTCCTCGAAGGCCTCGACGACATCGGCCTGACCCTCCGCGACGAAGCGGCCATCACAGAATTCGAATCCCGCCGCGCCACCTGGCGCCCGAAGACATTGCCGGTGAAGTAAGTGAACTCTCTCGTCCAAGACGCAGCAGCAGCAGGCGCCCGTGTGGGACTGACCTCCGATGAGATCGTCATCCGAGGCGGCAAGCCGCTGATCGGTCGCATCGAGGTGCGTGGTGCCAAGAACCTGGCCACCAAGGCCATGGTCGCGGCCCTGTTGGGTGACACGCCCAGCATCCTGAAGGACGTCCCCGACATCAGCGACGTCAACGTCGTCCGCGGTCTTCTCTCGGTGCACGGTGTGCGCATCACCGACCCGGCTCGTGGCGAGATGATCCTCGACCCGTCGAACGTCGAGTCGGCGCACTTCGCCGAGATCGACGCCCATGCCGGCTCGAGCCGCATCCCCATCCTCTTCTGCGGCCCGTTGCTGCACCGTCTGGGCGAGGCGTTCATCCCCGACCTCGGCGGTTGCCGCATCGGTGACCGGCCGATCGACTTCCACCTCGACGCCCTGCGTGCCTTCGGCGCCGTCGTCGACAAGTCGTACAACGGCATCCACCTCACCGCACCCAACGGTCTGACCGGTGCCAACATCGAGCTGCCCTACCCGAGCGTCGGTGCCACCGAGCAGGTGCTGCTGACCGCGGTGCTCGCCAAGGGCGTCACCGAACTGCGCAACGCCGCGATCGAGCCCGAGATCATGGACCTCATCGCCATCCTCCAGAAGATGGGCGCCGTCGTCTCGGTCGAGCCCAACCGCGTCATCTTCATCGAGGGCGTCGACAAACTGCGCGGCTACACGCACCGAGCGATCAACGACCGCAACGAGGCCGCGAGCTGGGCCTCGGCCGCACTCGCGACCAAGGGCGACATCTTCGTCGAGGGCGCCGACCAGAAAGACCTCATGACGTTCCTCAACGTCTTCCGCAAGGTCGGCGGCGACTTCGACGTCCACGAGGACGGCATCCGCTTCTTCCACCCGGGTGGTGAGCTCAAGCCCGTCGTCGTCGAGACCGACGTCCACCCCGGGTTCATGACGGACTGGCAGCAGCCGCTCATCGTCGCCCTCACCCAGGCCCAGGGCACCTCGGTCGTCCACGAGACGGTCTACGAGAACCGCTTCCAGTTCACCGAGGCCCTCAACGACATGGGTGCCGACATCACCGTCCACAAGGACGGTCTGCCCGACCACGACCGCCGTGTCGCCCGACGTGAGTTCGAGCAGGCCGCCGTCATCAACGGACCGACGGCCCTGCACGGTGCCGACATCCGCGTGCCCGACCTGAGGGGCGGGTTCAGCCACCTCATCGCCGCTCTGACCGCCGAGGGCGAATCGAAGATCAGCAACGTCGGCATCATCAGCCGCGGCTACGAGCACTTCATCGCGAAGCTGCGCAAGCTGGGCGCCGACTTCGACTTCAAGGGCTGATCGACCGGTGTCGACAGCCGACCCCGACGCTCCCGTCGTCCCGGTCCCGGCGAGCCGGCGTCGCAAGGAGAAAGGCGCGATCTTCCGCCTCCTCGCGACGCCCGCCGCGCCGCTCTTCGACCTGATGGCGTCCATCGACATCCTCGACGGGCACAAGTTGCCGGCCGAGGGCGCGTTCGTCCTCACGCCGAACCATTACACGAACATCGACCCGGTCGTCGTCGGCCGCGTGATGTGGGCCCTCGGGCGCGTGCCGCGCTTCCTCGCCAAGGCGTCGTTGTTCCGTGTGCCGGTGTTCGGTCGGCTGATGCACGCCATGGGCCACATCCCCGTCGAACGGGCCGGCCGCACGCACGACAACGATCCTCTGGCAGCCGGTCGCACGCTCGTCGCCAGCGGGGGTGGTGTGATCGTGTATCCCGAGGGCACGCTGACCCGCGACCCCGACCTCTGGCCGATGAAGGGCAAGAGCGGTGCGGTCCGTCTCGCCCTCGCCGCCGGGGTCCCGGTCATCCCCATGGCGCACTGGGGCAGCCAGCACCTCATGGGACGCTATTCGAGCCGTCTGCGGGCCTTTCCTCGCAAGCGCATCACCGTCGTGGTCGGTGATCCGGTCGACCTCTCGGCCTACCGCGGCCGGCCCCTCGACCAGGCGTCCGTCACGGCCGCCACCGCGCTGGTGATGGAGGCCGTCACCGAGCTCGTCGAACGGCTCCGCGGCGAGAAGGCCCCCGTCGAACGGTGGAACCCTGCCAAGAACCACCAGAAAGAGACAGGTCGTTTTGAGTAGCTCCGAGTCACGCGAAGGCGCCATCGAGGCACTCGGAGAAGGGGCGGTCACGACCGAGGCGATCTCGATCGTCCTGCGCGATTCGATCCCGCGCCGGGTCGCCGTGCTGGGCTCGGGCAGCTGGGGCACCACCTTCGCCAAGGTCCTC
This sequence comes from Frigoribacterium sp. VKM Ac-2836, assembly GCF_013248995.1. Lineage (GTDB taxonomy): Bacteria > Actinomycetota > Actinomycetes > Actinomycetales > Microbacteriaceae > Frigoribacterium. The sequence goes on from NZ_JABRPK010000001.1 coordinate 566,582, forward strand.
GCCGAGGGCGGCGCCGACGTCACCCTCTGGGCCCGTCGCCCCGAGGTCGCCCGAGAGATCACCGAGAGCAAGCGCAACAGCGACTACCTGCCCGGCATCAACCTGCCCCGCACGCTGGTCGCCACCCCGTCGGTCGAGCAGGCATTGGCGGGGGCCGAGCAGGTCTACCTGTCGGTGCCCAGCCAGACGTTGCGTGACAACCTGACGGCGATCCGCGGCATGGTGCCGTCCGGGGTTCCGGTCGTGAGCCTGATGAAGGGCGTCGAGAAGGCCACCGGATTGCGCATGAGCGAGGTCATCGAGGCCGAGCTCGGTGTCGACCGCGACCTGATCGCCGTCGCCTCGGGGCCCAACCTCGCACTCGAGATCGCGAAGCGCCAGCCCACGGCCGCCGTCGTGTCGTCGCACAGCCTCGACACGGCCACCCTGGTGGCGACCACCGCCACGAACCCGTACTTCCGCTCGTTCGTGAACACCGACGTGATCGGTACCGAGTTCGGCGGTGTGCTCAAGAATCTCATCGCCGTCGCGATCGGCATCGTCGACGGTGTCGGTTACGGCGAGAACACCAAGGCGTCGATCATCACCCGCGGGCTGGCCGAGATGACGGCGTTCGCGGTGTCGTTCGGGGCGAAGGCCGAGACCCTCGCCGGACTCGCGGGGCTCGGTGACCTCATCGCCACCTGCGAGTCGCCGTTGTCACGCAACAACACCGCCGGCCGCTTGCTCGGGCAGGGCTACGCCTTCGGCGACGTCGTGCGGCAGATGAACCAGACCGCCGAAGGGCTGGCGTCGGTCGCGCCGATCCTCGAACTCGCCCGGTCGCGCGGTGTCGACATGCCCATCGTCCAGCAGGTGGCCGAGGTGCTCGCCGGTACACTCGACCCGCGCAACATCGCCCCGCATCTCACCGAGACGGACGAACCGCAGGGCGAGTGACCGCGAGGTCGTGCACGCCGGGGGTGTGCGACGACCAGAGCCCGCGAACCGCGGGTCGGCCTTGCGGGCCGTGACACCGACGAAAGGCCCCTCATGGCGAGCACCGAGCCCACAGCGACCACCCGCCTCGACTCGGTCGACGCTTCGTCTCCCGAGGTGGCCAGGACGGTCGTGGTCGTCCTCTTCGGCGGTCGTTCCAGTGAGCACTCCATCAGCTGCGCCACGGCCGGGGGAGTCCTCTCGGCGATCGACCGCACCCGCTACGACGTGGTCCCCGTGGGCATCACGGTGGACGGCGCGTTCACCCTGCAGCCTGACGACGCGAAGCGGTTCGCGCTCGACGCCGAGACGTTGCCGACCGTCGAGGACAACGGCACGCGCATCCATTGGCCGGAGTCGTCCACCACCCGTGAGTTGACCGTCACCGACTCCGACGGCTCGACCCGTCTGCTGGGCGAGGTCGACGTGGTGTTCCCGATCCTCCACGGCCCGTTCGGCGAGGACGGCACGGTGCAGGGCCTGCTCGAGCTGACCGGCCTGCCCTACGTCGGGGCGGGCGTGCTCGCGTCGTCGCTCGGAATGGACAAGCACTTCACCAAGACCGTGCTGCAGGCCGCCGGCCTGGCCGTCGCCCCGTGGCGCACCGTCCGTCGTCGCGACTGGGACGCCGAGCCCGAGCGGGTTGCCGGCGACGTCGAGGCGCTCGGTTACCCCCTGTTCGTGAAGCCCGCCCGAGCCGGGTCCAGCGTCGGGGTGTCGCGTGTCGATTCACCCACCGAGTTGGGCGCGGCCATGGCCAAGGCGTTCGTCGAGGACCACAAGGTGCTCGTCGAGTCCGCGGTCCTCGGCCGCGAGATCGAATGCGCCGTACTCGGTGGGCGGGACGGGGCGTCGCCGCGTACCTCGGTCGCGGGCGAGATCGTCCTGGCGAGCGATGCCTTCTACGACTTCGAGTCGAAGTACCTCGGTGCCCCCGGGGCCGACCTGGTCTGCCCCGCCGACCTCGCGCCCGACGAGCTGGCCGAGATGCAGCGGCTCGCCGCCCTGGCCTTCGAGGCCATCGACGGCACGGGCCTCGCCCGCGTCGACTTCTTCTTGACCGACGGCGGCTGGGTCATCAACGAGGTCAACACCATGCCCGGCTTCACGCCCATCTCGATGTTCCCTGCCTGCTGGCTCGCGAGCGGCCTCAGTTACCCCGAGCTGATCGACGAGCTGATCGCGCTCGGCCTCGAGACCGAGCGCTGAGCGTCCCTGCCCGGTGACCGGGCCGGTGGTGTGCAAGAAGCGAGCGCCAGGCCCCGGCAGCGCTAGGAGGTCGGGGTGGCGGAGGGCTCGTCGGCCGACCCGGCCGAGCCGGGCAGATCGCCCGCGCCGACGCACTTCTTGCCGTCGTTCGGCAGATAGCCGACCGCGTCGGCCAGGTCGCGCAGCACGTTGCCGCCGTTCGCCTTGGTGGTGTCGACGATCACCTGGACGCCGGGGTCCCGACCGTACGTGGTGAGGATCGAGGTCTCGGCGTCGTCCGGGTCCTGGTCGACCAGCCAGTCGACGCCCTGGATGTCGTAGCAGGGCAGGTCGGACACCGCGGGCGTCTCGACGCCGCAGTGCAGCAACACGCTCGTCGGCGAACCCCAGGCGCCGGTCGCCTGGGCATCGGTCTCGCGGCGGTCCTGCCCGTCGTCGACCACCTCGGGCAGGTGGACGGTGACCTGGGCGCAGGCCGGGTCGTTCGCCCCCGCGGCGGGCTGCATCGGGACGGCCTGCGCGCAGCCGACGAGCGTCGTCGCGAGGCCGGCCCCGACGAGCACGAGGGCCGAGGCGCGAAGGCGGGGACGGAGGCGCGCGGCGAGGCGCGAGGACGGGTTCGACATCGCATCCAGGCTACCGTTCAGCACATGGAACGACGCTCCACGGAACCCCGCCCGGACGACGCCGACACCGTCGAGGGCGTCGGTGAGCTCGCAACCCTCGCCCGCATCCTGCCGCGTCTGCCCCGGGGCGACGACACGCTGCTCGGGCCGGGCGACGACGCCGCCGTGGTCGCCGCCCCCGACGCACGGTTCGTCGTGACGACCGACCTCATGGTCCACGGGCCCGACTTCCGTCGTGCCTGGTCGACGCCCCACGACCTGGGGTGGAAGGCCGCGGCGTCGAACCTGTCGGACGTGGCGGCGATGGGTGCGCGGCCCACAGCCCTCGTCGTGGCCCTCGCCGTGCCCGGCGACACACCGGTGACCGACCTCGAGGACTTCGCGGACGGCCTGCGCGAGGGGTGCGCCGCCATGGCCCCGGGCACGGGTGTCGTCGGCGGCGACCTCTCGGTCTCGCCGACCTTCACCGTCGCGGTGACGGCGTTCGGCGATCTCGAAGGCCGGGCCCCGGTGCGACGGGACGGCGCTCGACCCGGTGACGTCGTGGCGGTCTCGGGGGCGCTCGGTCGGTCCGCGCGCGGACTCGACCTGCTGTTCCGCCTCGGGGTCGACCACGAGGGGGTGCCCGATGCCGCAGCCGCCCGTGCCCTCCGTGATCGAGACCCGGACGTGGGCTGGCACCTCGCGCCCACCCCGCCCGTGGCCGCAGGTCGCTCGGCAGCGCGTGCCGGTGCGACCGCGATGCTGGACCTCTCGGACGGGCTCGCCCTCGACGCCGGTCGCGTGGCACGCGCCAGTGGGGTCGTGATCGACCTGTCGGGCGCGGAACTGGGTGACGACCCGCGGCTCGCCCTCGGGGGAGGCGAGGACCACACGCTCTTCGCCACGTTCCCGCCCGACGTCTCGGTGCCCAGCGCCTTTCGCGTCGTCGGGACGGTCCGCGACCCGGCAGGAGGCGCGCCCCGCGTCACCGTCGACGGTTCCGACCTCGGCGAGGCCGGCGGGTGGGACCCGTACCGCCTGTGGTCGGGGGCGCAGGGCTGAGAACCCGACCCGCGCCTCCTGTGGTCCGGCTCAGTCGCGCAGAGCGAACCAGACCGTCGTGTCGCCGTACTGCTTCTTCACGTCGAGGGTGAGACCGTCCGGCCAGCCCGGCTCGCCGTCTCGCGAGGCGCGCTCGACGACGACGAGGGCCTGCTCGTCGAGCGAGGGCAGCAGCGCGACGAGGTCGGCGGTGAGCTCGGCGGCGGACAGCTCGTAGGGCGGGTCGAAGAAGACCAGGTCGACGAGCGCCGAGCCTCCTTCGAGGTACGACCGCACGGGCTGACCGACCACGTCGACCCGCGGGGGAGTGCCCTGCGGCGGCCGGGGTGCCCGGGCCAGCACCGATTCGACGTTGCGGCGCAGCACCTTCGCCGCGGCCGGCGCCTTCTCGACGAGCACGACCGAGGCGGCCCCCCGCGACGCGGCCTCGAGCCCGAGTCCGCCCGTGCCGGCGTAGAGATCGAGCACACGCCTGCCCCGGATCTCGTCGCGTGCGTCGAGTGACGAGAACAACGCCTCGCGCACCCGGTCGCTCGTGGGCCGGGTGCCGACCTTGGGGACGACGAGCGAGAGGTTGTCGGCGAAGCCGGAGATGATGCGGGACATGGGGTCAACCATGCCAGGTCGTCCCGGGTGGTCAGGCGCCCTCCGGTTCGAGCAACTCGACAACGCATCGCCGTCGACGGCCGCGCCCGGTCGTCGGACCTGCACAACCGAATTGTCGACGACCGCGTCGGTCGACAGCATCGGATGCCATGACCAGCGTTGATCGTACTGTGAGGCCCTCGTTCACCAAGTCGCTGTTCGCGGGGCGCATCGCCTCCGAGCTCGTCCTCCCGTACCCGGGGATGACCGTTGCCGAGAAGGCCCGGGTCGAGACGGTCTCCGCGTCCGCCCGCGAGGTGCTGGCCGGATACGACCCCCTGAAGGCCGAACGCGACGGGTGGATCGGTGACGACACGATCCGTGAGCTCGGCGAGCGGGGCCTCATGGGGCTCTTCGTCTCCGAGGAGTACGGCGGCCTGGGGCTCGGCCAGAGCGCCTACTGCCGGGTCTACGAGGAGTTCGGACGGGTCGACGGCACCCTGGCCACCGTCATGGGGGTCCACCAGTCGATCGGCACCAAGCCGCTGCACCTCTACGGCACCGACGACCAGAAGGCCCGGTGGCTGCCCGACCTGGCGAGCGGGCGGAAGCTCGCCGCCTTCGTGCTCACCGAACCGAACGTGGGCAGCGACGCCTACGCGCTCGAGACCCGGGCCGAGAGACAGAGCGACGGCAGTTGGCTGCTCAACGGCGAGAAGCGGTGGATCGGGAACGGCGACAAGGACGTCCTGACGGTCTTCGCGCAGAGCGACCTCGGGCACGTCGCGTTGATCGTCGAGAAGGGCATGGAGGGGCTGAGCACCGGGCCGCGCTTCGAGACCCACGGCCTGAAGGCCAACCACCTCCAGCGCGTCCACTTCAACGACGTCCGGGTGCCCGCGGAGAACCTCCTCGGCGAACCCGGCGACGGCTTCCGCATCGCGGTCAACACGCTCAACAACGGACGCATGTCGATGGGGACGGCCATCGCCGGCGGCATGAAGCGGTTCCTCGAGCTGAGCCTCGAGCACACGGAGGCGCGGCACCAGTTCGGCAGGCCGTTGGCCGACTTCGAGATGGTGGGTGACAAGCTCGCCTGGATGACGCAGCAGATCTACGGGGTCGAGTCGATGTCGTACCTGACCACGGGGCTCGTCGACCGCGGTGACACCGACTTCGCACTGGAGTCCGCCCTGACCAAGGTCGCGGCGAGCGACACCGGGTGGTACGCCCTGAACCGGGCCGTGCAACTGCACGGCGGCGAGGCCTACATGGAGGGCCATCCGCTGTCGAAGGCGCTGCGTGACTTCCGCATCTTCCCGATCTTCGAAGGAGCCAACGACGTCCTGCGGGCGTTCGTCGCCCTGAACGGCCTCAAGACCCTGAGCGAAGAACTGCCCGACGTGGCCTCGCTGCGCCTCGGTGACCCGGGTCGGGCCCTGGGGGTGTTGGCACCGTACGTCGCGGGGCGCGTGCAGCGTCGCGTCCGTCCCGATCGACCGGTCGGGGTTCACCCGGCGCTCGCGAAGCAGGCCGCGGCACTCGGCGACCAGGTCTCCCGGTTGCGCGAGCGCACCGAGGGCGCCCTCCGTACGTACGGCAAGAAGGTGCAAGAGAAGCAGCTCGTCCAGAAGCGCCTCGCCGACGCGGCGAGCGGCATCTACGCGCAGACCGCCGTCCTGTCCCGCGCCACGGCGGCCCTGCAGGAGGCGCGGCCCGACTCCGACGCGGAGCGTCACCTGGCCGTCGGCTTCTGCAAGCAGTCCGCCCGCGCGGTGGGGCGACAGCTGAGGGCGCTCGAGGTGAACGACGACGGGCACGTGGCCGATCTCGCGAAGGCGACCCGCGCCTCCGGCCGGTACACCTTCTCGCTCTGACCGGGTCCGATCCCGGGGCGGCCGGAAGGGGGCTCTGTCGGGGGCGGGCGCTAGCGTGGTGTCCGTGCCCGACTCACCTCTCGACGCGTCGCTGGCCGGGGCCCTCGGCGGCCGCACGGCCAGCGCCCTGCAGAAGGCCTTCGGCCTGCGCACGGTCGGCGACCTGCTGACGCACTTCCCGCGACGCTACGCTCGGCGGGGCGAGCTGACGGCACTCGACCAACTGCCGCTCGGCGAGTCCGTCACGATCGTCGCCCAGGTGCTCGACGTGCGAGAACGCACCATGCGCGCCCGGCGGGGGTCCATCCTCGAGGTGCGCATCGGCGACGGTCAGGGCATCCTCACGCTCACCTTCTTCAACCAGGCCTGGCGGGCGAAAGACCTGGTGCCCGGTGCACGCGGCATCTTCGCCGGCAAGGTCGGCGACTACCGGGGCCTGCGTCAGCTCGCGCACCCCGACTACGAACTCTTCGACGCCTCGCACGAGGCCGTCGCCGGGGTCGGCGACCAGCAGGCCCAGAAGTGGGCGAAGCAACCGATCCCGATCTACCCGGCCAGCGCCTCCGTGGCGTCCTGGCAGGTGCAGAAGTCGGTCGAGGTGCTGCTCGACGGCCTGCCGCCGATCGGGGACGCGGTGCCCGCGTCGGTCCGGTCCGAACTCGACCTGATGCCAGTGTCCGAGGCGTACGAGCGCATCCACCGTCCCGAGACCGACCGCGACCACCTCACGGCGCGTGACACGCTCCGGTTCGACGAGGCCTTCGTGCTGCAGAGCGCCCTGCTGCAGCAGAGGGCTCTCGTTCGTCGGTCGGCGGCGACTCCCCGTCGTGCCGCGGCCGCCGGTCTGCTCGCCGCGTTCGACGCCGCCCTGCCCTTCGAGCGCACGGGCGACCAACGTCTCGTCGGTGACGAGATCACCCGCGACCTCGAGGCCGACGTGCCGATGAACCGCCTGGTGCAGGGTGAGGTCGGCTCGGGCAAGACGCTCGTGGCCCTCCGGGCCATGCTCGCGGTGGCCGAGAGCGGCGGCCAGTCGGCCCTGCTCGCCCCGACCGAGGTCCTCGCCGCTCAACATCTGCGGTCCATCACGGCCACGCTCGGGCCCGATCTGGCGGCCCGCCTCCGGCCGACCCTGCTCACCGGTCAGATGACGGTCGCGCAGCGCAAGAAGGCACTGCTCTCGATCGTCAGCGGCCAGGCGCAGATCGTCGTCGGCACCCATGCCCTGATCAGCGAGACCGTCGAGTTCTTCGACCTCGGTCTGGTGGTCGTCGACGAGCAGCACCGCTTCGGCGTCGACCAGCGCGAGGCCCTGCGCAAGAAGGGCGCGACGCCGCCGCACGTGCTCGTCCTCACGGCGACGCCGATCCCGCGCACGGTGGCGATGACGGTGTTCGGCGACCTCGACGTCTCGACCATCGCCGAGCTGCCGAAGGGCCGTCAACCGATCGAGTCGTTCGTCGTGCCCCTCGCCGACCACCCGACCTGGGGCGGACGCATCTGGCAACGCTCGGCCGAAGAGGTGGCGAAGGGGCGACAGGTGTTCGTCGTCTGCCCCGCGATCGACGCGGTCACGGCCGAACCGGGCGATCCACCCGGCTCCGACCCGGCCCCCGGCGACGACCCGGGGGAGGGCGACTCCGACTCTCCCGCACCCGAGCGGGCGAGTGTCGAGGGCGTGATGGCGCGCGTGCCGACGATCCCCGTGCTCGACGGCCTGCGCATCGAGGCCTTGCACGGCCGGATGTCCTCCGACGAGAAGGACGACGTCATGCGCCGCTTCGCGGCCGGTGACATCGACGTACTCGTCGCGACGACGGTCATCGAGGTCGGGGTCGACGTCCCGAACGCCTCGACCATGGTCGTGCTCGACGCCGACCGCTTCGGCGTCTCGCAGCTGCACCAGTTGCGCGGCCGGGTCGGCCGAGGCGGCCACCCGGGGCTCTGCCTGTTGGTCACGCACGCGGCGGCCGACACGGTGGCCCGAGAGCGGGTCGACGCCGTCGCGGCGACCCTCGACGGCTTCGAGCTGGCGCAGGTCGACCTCGACCTGCGCCGCGAGGGCGACGTGCTCGGCAACCTGCAGTCGGGCGGCCGTTCGTCCCTGCGTCTGCTGCGGGTGGCTCGCGACGGCGACCTCATCGGTCTGGCTCGCGAGCACGCCGCCGAGCTGCTCGAGGCCGATCCACGTCTCGACGATCACCCCGCCCTCGCTGCGGCCATCGCCCGTCGACTCGACGACCGGGGCCGTGAGGCCATGGGCAAGAACTGAGCGCGCCGTGGTGCGTGACGTGTCCTCGAACCGTCCGCCGTCCTGGGTGTCCGTCCGGGGTCGGCGGGATACAGTGACCGGATGAGCAGGATCGCCGTCGTCCCGGGTTCGTTCGACCCCGTGACCCTCGGTCACGTCGACGTGATCGCCCGGGCCGCCAACATCTTCGACGAGGTCCACGTGCTCGTGGTGCACAATCCGGAGAAGAGCGCACTGCTGCCTCTGGCGCAGCGGGTCTCGTTGCTCACCGAGTCGCTGCGGGCCGCGGGGCTGCCCGAGACCGTCACGGTCCACAGCTGGAGCGTCGGGCTGCTCGTCGACTACTGCACCGAGGTCGGGGCGAGTGTGCTCGTCAAGGGCATCCGGTCGCAGGTGGACGTCGCCTACGAGACCCCCATGGCGATCATGAACCGCAGCCTCGCCGGCGTCGAGACCGTGTTCCTGCTGCCCGATCCGGCCCATGCGCACGTGTCGAGCTCGCTCGTCCGGCAGGTGGCCTCACTCGGCGGCGACGTGTCGCCCTACGTGCCCGAGGCCGTCGCCGCCTACCTCAGCACCACCTGACCCCGATCCCACCCCACGAGGACGCCGCGATGACCACGACCAACGACCCGACCGTCGAGCCCGCCGCCGTCCACGCGGCCGGTTCCTCGCCCACGATGTCGCTCGACGAGGTCCAGCAGCGCGCGAGGGGCATCCTCGAGGCCGTCGCCACCGTGATCGACGGCAAGGACGGTGCCATCTCGACGGCGCTCACCGTCCTCCTGGCCGAGGGGCACCTCCTCATCGAGGACGTCCCGGGCGTGGGCAAGACGCAGCTCGCCCGGGCCCTCGCCAAGGCCGTCGACGCGACCGTCACCCGCATCCAGTTCACCCCCGACCTGTTGCCGAGCGACATCACGGGCGTCTCGGTCTACGACCGGCAGAGCGGTGGGTTCGAGTTCAAGCCGGGCCCGGTCTTCGCGAACGTCGTCATCGGTGACGAGATCAACCGCGCCTCGCCGAAGACGCAGTCGGCCCTGCTCGAGAGCCTCGAAGAGCGCCAGGTGACGGTCGACGGCATCACCCATCCCTTGCCCTCGCCCTTCCTCGTGGTGGCCACGCAGAACCCGGTCGAGATGGAGGGCACGTACAACCTGCCCGAGGCGCAGCGTGACCGGTTCATGGCCCGCATCTCGCTCGGCTACCCCGACGCGCTGAGCGAACTGCGCATGCTGCAGCAGCGCGAGCGCGTCAGCCCGCTCGACACCCTGCGTCCGCTCGTCTCCCTCGACGAGCTCACTCGCATGATCGCCGCCGTGCGGACGGTGTACACGGCGCAGGCGGTCGAAGAGTACGCGGTCCGCATCGTGCAGGCGACCCGGGTCCACCCCGACGTGAGACTCGGTGCCAGCCCCCGGGCGACCCTGCAGCTCATGAGGGCGGCCAAGTCCTGGGCCGCGCTCAACGGTCGTGGCTACGTGGTGCCGGACGACGTCGACGCCCTCAGCGGTCCCGTCCTCGGTCACCGGGTGATCCTCGCCGGTCGAGCCGGGGCGGGCGCCGTCTCGGCGGCCTACGACCTCGTCGCCGAGGTCGTCGCACAGACTCCCGTGCCGCTCGGCGACGCGACCGACGCGCGCTGACCGTGAAGCGCGGTGGGGTCCCCAGACCGACCGGCCGGGGTGTCGGCGTGCTCACCGCCGGCGTGCTCGTCGTGCTCGTGGGCTGGTTGCTGCAGGCCCCGGCCCTGGTCTTCGCCGGCGCCACCCTCGTCGTCCTGATCGGTGCCGTCACCATCTCGCTCCTCTTCCGCACCGCCGACGTGCGCGTCACGCGTCGCTTCTCGCCCGACCGGGGCGTCGCCGGGTGGTCCGCCGTCGAGAGGGTCTCGATCCTCCCCCGTGGGGGCCGGACCTCCGGTGCCGTCCGGGTCCGCGAGCAGTTGCCGTTCGGGCGTCTGTCCGACTCCGAGTCCGCCGCCGTCCTGCTGGTGCCGGGCCGTGCCTCCTCGGCCGTCTTCCGCCATCACGACCTGCCGCGCGGTCGGCATCGCATAGGACCCCTGCACGTCGATCTCGTCGAGTCGTACGGCGTCGCGCGGCGACGCGTCGTGGCCGAGGGCGTGGCCGAGTTCGTGGTCGTGCCCGAGGTCGTCGAGGTGGGCCTCGGGCGCGAGTCGCGGGCCCTCGGCGACGGGTCGAGGCGGCAACGCGAGCACAGCCTCGCCGGTGGCGAGGACGACCCGGTCACCCGCGAGTACCGCCGAGGTGACCCGATGCGTCGGGTGCACTGGAAGGCCACCGCGCGTCACGGCGAGCTCATGGTCCGGCAAGAAGAACAGCACGGGCTGCCCAGCGCCCGGGTCGTGATCGCCGTCGCGGCCGATGGTTGGTCGGACGTCCGCCCGACTCGGCAGCCGACCACCGGCGTCCGGGCGAAGGCGGGGACCGCGGCGATCCCCCTCGTCAGCGACGCCTTCGAGTGGGCGGTCTCGTTCGCCGCGACGATCGCGGTCGAGGTCGGCCACGCGGGGTCGGCGACCGTGCTGGCCACTCCCGGCGGGGCTCTCGTCGCCCGGCACGACCCCGACTCGACCACGGCGTTCCTCGACGACCTCGCCGATCTCCGGCTCGACGACGCCCTCGGCGGGTCGGCCCCCTCGCCGTCGCCCCGCGAGCCCGTCGTGGCGGTCGTCTCGGGTCTGGGGCGAGCCGACCTCGACTTGCTCGTCGCCTCCAGGGCTCCCGGGTCGTCGGCGGTCGCGGTCGTCGTCACACCGGCCCTGCCCCTCGGCACCGGCCTGACGTCCCGACCCGCGCGCCCGGTCGACGGTGCCATCCGAGCGGGTGAGGGCGTGCTGGCACCGGACGAGGTCGCCGACTCCCTCCGCGACTCCGGCTGGCGGGTCGTCGAGACCGACTCGAGCGTCGACGTCGGTCGTCTGATCGTGACCACGGGGGTCCTCGATGACTGACTCGTCGACCCGCGTGGGCTTCTTCGGGGCCGAGCCCGAGGGCAGGGCCCGTGCGCAGGTCTCGGCACTGCTCTGGCTCGTGCTCGTCCTCTCGCTGGCCAGCCTGCACCCCGTCTTCGTCGGGTTCGGCTGGTGGATCGCGGGTGCCGTCGTGGCCGCGGTCGTGCTGGGTGGGTCCCTCGCGATCCGGACCCTGGGAGGCGCTTCCTGGTTGGGCGTCGTCGGTGGGGCCGTCCTCGGTTCGCTCGTGACGACGGCGTTCGCGTCGGGAGGGACGGCTCTGCTCGGCGTCGTGCCGACCGGGGCGACCTTCGCGCGCCTCCCCGAGCTCTCGGCGCAGGCGAACGCGGCGATCGTCGACGGATCGGCCCCCGTCGAGGTCAACGACGGGTTGCTGGTCACGGTGGCCCTCTCGGTGTTGATCGTCGCGGTCGTCACCGACCTGCTGTCGTCCGTCGGCCAGTTGACCGTCGTGACCGGGGTCTTCCCGGCCCTCGTGCTGGCCGTGCCGACCTTCGTCCCGGGTGTGGAGACGAGCTGGCCCTGGGTGGTGGCGACCGTGCTGGCCTACCTCGTGCTGCTGATGGTCTCCACCGGTCGGCGTCCCTCGCGTGCGGGCCTCGTCGGGGCCGCCGCCTCGGTCGCCGTGGCCGGGTTGCTCACGGCCGTCGTGCCCCTCTCGGGCGTGGCGCCGTTGACCGGCTCGGGCACCGGCACGGGTCTCGCGACCGGCGTGAACCCGATCATCGACCTGGGCGACGACCTGCGGAGGGGAGCCCCGGTGACGGTCCTCTCGTATCGGACCGACGACGCCGAAGGGCAGTACCTGAAGCTCGTCGACCTCGTCGACTTCTCCGGCCGCACCTGGAGTCCTGCCGACGTGTCGCTCGACCCCCTCAACACGCTGGACGCCCTCCCGGACGCGCCGGGCATCGATCCCGGCACCGCGCGCCGTGACGTCACGACCGACGTCACGATCGGGGCGCTCCGCAGCCCGTACCTGCCCGTCCCGGTGCCGCCGACGACCATCGAGGGCCTCGACGGCCGGTGGCGGTTCGTCGACGAGAGCGGCGTCACCGTCCGCAGCGACTCCGAGGGCACGCAGGGTCTGGAGTACGAGGTGACGAGCCGACCCGTGGACCCGAGCCCCGAGCAGGTCGTCGCGTCGCTCGACGACACGGGGCCCGACATGGCGCCCTACCTCTCGGTCGACGAGGTGCCGCAGACCGTCACCGACCTCGCCGCCGAGGTGACCGCCGGTTCGGCCAATCCGTTCGACGCGGCCGTCGACCTGCAGGACTTCTTCCGCGACGGCGATTTCACCTACTCCGAGGACACCCCGGTCGACCGTGGCTACGACGGCAGCGGGCTCGACGCGATCGAGACGTTCTTGCAGGTCCGCAGTGGTTATTGCGTGCACTTCGCGTCGGCGATGGCGGTCATGGCCCGAACTCTCGGCATCCCGTCCCGTGTCGCCGTGGGCTTCCTGCCGGGCGACCTGCAGGGCGTCGGTGACGACGCGGCCTTCCGGGTCAGCAGCGACGACCTGCACACCTGGCCCGAGCTGTACTTCGCCGGCCTCGGATGGGTCCCGTTCGAGCCGACCGTCGGGCTCGGCGCCCCGCAGCAGTACCTGCAGCAGACCGGTGTCGAGCCGAGCGACGTCCCCTCCGACGACGCCGGCACCGCCCCCGACGCCAGCGCGGCCCCTTCGGCGTCCACCGCCCCGACGAGCGCGGCCCCGAGCACGGACGCGACGGCGACGTCCGCCGCCAGCGGATCGGGCGGGGGCGGGGGAGCCCTCCCGTCGATCGTCCTCTCGGTGCTGGCGGCCCTGCTGCTCGCCTGCTTGGTCGTCCCCTCCGGCATGCGCGCCGGTCGTCGTCGCCGTCGGCTCTCGGCGCCTCCGCCCGACCTCGCCCTGCACGCCTGGCGCGAGGTCGTCGACACGGCCCGTGACCTCGGCGTCCCCGTGACGGCCGGGATGACCCCGCCGGCCGTGGCCGAGCTCCTGGCACGACGCATGGGTGAGGGCGGCCGAGGCGGAACCCCGCCACCGCCGACGACCTCCGGTCGGACGTCGAGGTCTCAGGAGGCGCGGGTCGCGACCTCCGCGCTGCTGGACGCTCTGCAGGCCGAGCGCTTCGGTGCCGCGCCGGCGGCCCCGCGGGTGCAGGCCGACGCCCGCTGCGTGATCGACGGACTCCGCGCCTCCTCGTCGCTCGGGCAGCGGGTGACCGCGACGCTCGCCCCGCGGTCGCTCGTCGGGGGCACGGAGGCGGCGTCCGGCTCGACGGCGTAAACTCCCTGCTCGTGCCTCATTTCACCAAGACCCCTTACACCGTGCCGGTGTTCGACCTCGTGCACCGTCCGGGCGAGATGCGCGAGCACGAGCTCGAGGTCGTCGTCCCCGAGAAGCTCGGCGAGGGCCAGATCTCGGTTCCGCAAGGTGCCGAGCTCGAACTCGACGTCAAGCTCGAGGGACTGCACGACGGCATCCTGGTGTCCGCCCACGTGTCGGGCACGGCGGTCGGTGAGTGCAGCCGGTGCCTCCGCGACATCTCCGAGCCCGTCGAAGTCGATTTCGCCGAGCTTTTCGCGTACGATGTCGACGAAGCTTTTGACTATCAGGTTCAAGACGATCACGTGGATCTTGAACCCGTGGTCAGAGACGCAGTGGTTCTGTCACTGCCCTTCCAGCCGGTCTGTCGGCCGGATTGTCCGGGCCTCGACCCCGAAACGGGCGAGCGTGTGGACGACATCCCCGACTACCAGCCCCGCGAAAACGTCGACCCCCGCTGGTCGGCCCTGGCAGGGTTCCAGGCTGAATCGGCGCCCGCCGACGGCACGTCACAGGGAACCGGTCGCATCGACCAGGGCCCAGCCGACGAGCAGCACTGAACACCACCGCGTCACCCACCATCGTCAGACCCAGGCACCCGTGAGGGCGCCGACAGAGAGAAGAGAAACCCATGGCCGTCCCGAAGCGCAAGCAGTCACGCTCCAACACGCACGCTCGTCGTTCGCAGTGGAAGGCCACGCCGGTCCAGCTCGTCAAGACGATCGAGAACGGCAAGGTCACCTACAGCCTCCCGCACCGTGCCAAGGTCGTCGAAGACAGCGCCGGCACCGCCCTGTACATGGAGTACAAGGGCCGCAAGGTCGCCGACGTCTGATCACCGACGTGAACCCGTCCACCCTCGCGGTGAGCGCATGAGTCAGCCCGAGTCGAGCCCTGGTGCCGACCGGGCTGTTCTCTTGTCCCGGTTGCAGATCGACCTCAGCGACGACCTGATCGATCAGGCGCTCACGCACCGGTCGTACTCGTACGAGCACGGCGGTGTCGGCAACAACGAGCGCCTGGAGTTCCTCGGCGACTCGATCCTCGGCCAGGCCGTCACGGTCATGCTCTTCACCGAGAACCCCGACCTCGACGAGGGCGACCTCGCCAAGCGCCGGGCGAGCCTCGTCAGCACCGTCGCGTTGGCCGAGGTCGCGCGCATCATCGGGCTAGGGCCGCACCTGCGTCTCGGTCGCGGCGAAGAGCTGACCGGTGGGCGCGACAAGCATTCCATCCTCGCCGATACCGTCGAGGCCATCATCGGGGCCACCTACCTCGAGGCCGGTGGCGAGGTCGCGACGGCACTCGTGCTGCGCCTCGTCGCCCCGCTGCTCGTCGACCCCGATCGCTTCGGCGCCGCCATGGATCCCAAGACCAGCCTGCAAGAGCTCTCGGCGACCCTCGGCCGGGGCATGCCGTCGTATTCGGTGACCGACAGCGGCCCGGACCACGACAAGCGGTTCCACGCGGTCGTCGCCCTGGGTGACGAGCACGGTGTGGCCGAGGGGTCGGGCAGCAGCAAGAAGCAGGCCGAGATGGCCGCCGCGCTCGAGGCCTGGACGACCCTGAACGCGTCGGCCGCCGGAGTGGCAGCCGCTCGTCGCGCCACGGCCGCCTCCGCCGGCTGACCGTGCCCGAACTGCCCGAGGTCGAGGTCGTCCGCGCCGGTCTGCACCCCGTCGTGGCGGGGGCCGTGGTGACCGGGGTCGACGTGCTCGACCAGCGGTCGCTCAAGCGGCACCGGGGGCCGAGCGACGACTTCGTCGACCGGCTCGTCGGCGGCACCATCGACTCGGCCGTCCGCCGGGGCAAGTTCCTCTGGTTCCCCTTCGAGCCGGCGGCCGCGCACAGGCAGCCCCTGGCTCTGGTGGCGCATCTCGGCATGAGCGGGCAAGTGCTGCTCCGCAGCCGAGATGCCGAGCCCGATCGCCTGATGCGCATCCGACTCGATGTCGACAGCCCCTCGCTCGGTCCCGTGCGGCTCGCCTTCGTCGACCAGCGCATCTTCGGTTCGATGGCCCTCGACGAGACGGTGCCCACGCTGGACGGGCGGGCGGCGGGATTCGCCGGCTCGCGCCTCCTGGGTGCCGAAGCCGAAGCCGAAGCCGACACCGACACCGGCGCCGGCGCCGGCACCGATGCCGACCCCGCCGCCTGGGTACGACGGATCCCGCAGCAGGTCTCGCACATCGCCCGGGACCCGCTCGACCCGGCCTTCCACGAGCCCGGGGTCATCGCCCGCCTGTTGGCGCGCCGCACCGGCGTCAAGCGGGCCCTGCTCGACCAGGGGTTGCTCAGCGGGGTCGGCAACATCTACGCCGACGAGAGCCTCTGGGCCGCGCGGGTGCACCCCGAGCAGCCCACCGAGTCGCTCTCGAGGGCCCGCGCGCGCGTGCTGCTGGCCGAGGTGCGGCTGGTGCTGCTCAAGGCCCTCGGCGAGGGCGGCACGAGCTTCGACGCCCAGTACGTCAACGTCAACGGCCAGTCGGGCTACTTCAGCCACAGTCTGAACGCCTACGGGCAGCAGGGTCGCCCCTGTCCGCGGTGCGGCACCCCGATCGTGCGTGAGGCCTTCATGAACCGCTCGAGCCACTTCTGCCCCCGGTGCCAGCGGGTGCGCACACGGTGATCCGCACCCGCTGACCGCGGCGACTCCGGGCCACCCACCGTACGGCCGAGCGTCCCGTCGAGCCGCAGGGCACGGGACACCGTCGCCGCGACGGAGTGGTGGGCGCTTACTCGCCGTAGATCGGCTGAAGGCGCACAGCGTTGGCGCGGGAGCCCAGGACGAGCGCCTGCCGTGGTGAGGTCGCGACGAACGTCGTGGGAGCCGAGGCGGGCGACAGGCTCAGACCGCCACCCACGTAGGCCCACCTGAAGTTCTGGTTCTTCGCGCCGCGGGTCGAGCAGGGCTTGGCCAGGAGACGCGAGTTCTTGGCGACACCCGAGGCCGTGAGGCACAGCCCCTCGGCCGAACCCGTCGCGCGTACCTGCCCCGAGGCGCCGATCACCGGGAAGCTCCACTCGTCGGCGTCGCTGCCCGCCTCCAGGGGGTTCGAGATGTCGTACTGGTTGTACGTCACCTGCTTGCCCGACCGGGGCGTGCCGACCGAGATGATCGCGGGGCGACCCGGGACCACGGTCGTGATGCCGACGAAGTCCACGGTGGCACGGTTGCCATCGGGCTCGTCCGCCTGGGCCGCCGCCGTGCCGACGCAGAGCCCGGTCAGGATCGTGGCCGTGGCCAAGCTGATCGCACCGAGGCGCTTGAGGATTCGATTCGTGTTCAAGGGGTTCTCCTGTGATCTGCGATGACTGTCATCACTCAGAGAAATGTTAGATGCCAAAGTAGAGATGTCAAACGTGACGATCCCTGCCCTCCGGTGCCGTGTCCGGTCCGCCTCCGCTCGCCCGCCCCGCCTCCCCGGGCGGGGGGCCTCCACCCATATCCTGGGGGACGGGTGACGACCTGCCGCCCCGTCCCGGTCCGCCCCGTCCACCACCCGCCACGAGCCCCGAGGAGGCGCGGCGCATGTACCTGAAGAGCCTCACGCTCAAGGGCTTCAAGTCGTTCGCCTCCGCGACCACGTTCGCGTTCGAGCCGGGGGTCACCTGCGTCGTCGGCCCCAACGGTTCGGGCAAGAGCAACGTCGTCGACGCCCTCGCCTGGGTGATGGGCGAGCAGGGGGCGAAGAACCTGCGTGGCGGCAAGATGGAGGACGTCATCTTCGCGGGCACTTCGACCCGCGGGCCGCTCGGGCGGGCGCAGGTCGTCCTCACCATCGACAACTCCGACGGCGCGTTGCCGATCGACTACACCGAGGTGACGATCAGCCGCACCCTGTTCCGCAACGGGGTCAGCGAGTACGCCATCAACGGCGAGGGCTGTCGTCTGCTCGACGTGCAAGAGCTGCTCAGTGACTCCGGCCTCGGCCGCGAGATGCACGTCATCGTGGGGCAGGGGCAGCTCGACGCCGTGCTGCACGCGACCCCCGAAGACCGTCGTGGTTTCGTCGAGGAGGCCGCCGGAATCCTGAAGCACCGTCGCCGCAAAGAGAAGACGCTGCGCAAGCTCGACGCCATGCAGACGAACCTCACGCGGCTCAGCGACCTGGCCGGCGAGATCCGTCGCCAGCTCAAGCCGCTCGGACGTCAAGCCGAGATCGCCCGCGAGGCGCAGACCATCGCCGCCGTGGTCCGCGACGCCCGTGCCCGCCTGCTGGCCGACGAGGTCGTCACCCTGCGCGAGTCGCTGTCGGCCCAGTCGAGCACGGAGTCCGAGCGCAAGAGTGAGCGCCTCGTCCTGCAAGAACGACTCGAGCGGAACAAGCACCGCGAGCACGGGCTCGAGCAGGCCATGGTCGGCGACTCGGTCGACGAGGCGCGCCGCGTCGCCTTCGCACTCGAGTCGGTCCACGATCGCCTCCGTAGCCTGTCGAGCCTGGCGCAGCAACGCCTCCAGCTGCTCGCCCAACAGGCGGATCAGCCGGCCGCGGTGACCACCGTCAGCTCGGGCATGGTCGCCGACGCCCGCGACGAGGCCGATCGCCTGCGCGGTGACGTCTCGCAGGCCGAGGCGGCGGTAGGAGCAGCGGGGGCCGAGTTGGCCACGGTCCGCGCATCGCTCGACGCTCTCGACGTCGAGATCCAGGCGCAGAGCGCCCTCGTCTCTCAGCACGACCTCGACGCGACCCGGTTGCTTGGTGCCCTCGAGACGGCGAGATCGGGGCTCGCCGCCGTGCGCGGCGAACAGCTGCGTCAGCGCGCCGCCCTCGAGGCCGCCCAGGCGCGACGCGACGCGGGACGCGCCGAGTACGCCGAGCTCGAGCAGCGGTCCCCGCGGGGCGACTCGGACGGCCCCGACCACGCGGCCGTCCAGGCCGAGGCGGAAGAACGGCTGACGGCCCTGACGTCGAGCGTCGACGAGCTTCGCGAGCGCCTGCACGCCGCCGAACGCGAGCGCGACGCCCTCGCGGCCCGACGCAGCGCGCTCTCGCTCGCCCTCGACCGGAACGACGCGACGACCGCCCTGCTCGCCGCCGGCCGGCCGGGCGTCCGCGGCCTGGTCGCCGAGCACGTCCAGGTACGTGCCGGCTACGAAGCCGCCATCGCCGCCGCACTCGGAAGCGTGGTCGACTCCGTGCTGGCCGACGACGTCGAGGCCGCGGTCGAGGCCGTCGCTCACGCCGCCGAGGCCGAGCTCGGCCGGGTCGAGATCGTCGTCGCCGAGCCCGTGCGGCCCCTGACGACGCTCGACGTCGACCTCCCACCCGGCGCGGTCGCCGCCACGACCGTCGTCACCGCGCCTCCCGGGGTGCTCGGCCTGCTGGCCGCCACCGTCGTCGCCGACGACCTCTCGATCGCGCGTGCGGCCTGGCGCGCCCTCGCCGGCCACCCCGTGCCGGTCACGGTCATCACCCGGACCGGCGAGGTGCTGACGGACTACGTGCTGCGCGGCGGGTCGGGCGCCGAGCGGTCGCGTCTCGAACTCGTCGCCGAGCGGGACGCGGCGGCCGATCGCCTGACGGGGGTCGCCACCGAGATCGAGCGGCTCGCCCCCGAGCTCGCCGCCGTCCGTGAGCGGCTCGCGGCGACGCGCACCCGTGCGAAAGAGGCGGCGGCGGCAGCCCGGGACGAGGAGGCGCGGGTCACCGCCCACGGGCAGGAGCTCGGCCGTCTGCGTGCGCGGGTCGAGGCCGCCGAGGCCGAGGTCGACCGGCTCTCGGCCGCGCTCGACGTGTCCGTCGAGGCCGTCGACACCGCGAGCCGCGCCGTCGACGCCGCCTCGGCCGCACACGACGAGCACGCCGCCCGCCCTCGTCCGTTGCTCGACGCGTCGGCGCGGGGCGACCTCCTGGCCGAGGTCGAGGCGGCTCGGGCCGTCGAGACCGAGCGTCGGATCGCCCTCGAGACCGTGCGCGAACGGGTCCGGGCCGAGTTCGCGCGGGCCGAGGCGCTGCAACGCCAGCTCGACGAGCAGCGCGCGGCCGCCGAGCTCCAGGCCCGTCAGACGGTCCTGCGGCAGCGGCAGACGGCTGCCACGTCGTCGGTCCTCGAGGCCCTGCCCGAGACACTCGACGCGGTCGCGCGGTCGGTGGCCGAGGCGCGGAAGGCGCTGGCCGAGGCCGAGGCCGCCCGGGCCGAACAGAACGCCGAGCTGCAGGCGCTGCGCCGGGAGGAGCGCGAGCTGCGGGATCGGCTCGGTGCCGTGACCGAGAGCGTGCACGGCCTCGAGATGGAGATCTACGAGAAGAAGCTGCACCTGTCGGGGCTGCTCGACCGGGCCGGCTCCGAGCTCGGTCTCGTCGAGGACGTCCTCGTGGCCGAGTACGGCCCGCACCTGCCGGTGCCGAGCGATGACCACGTCGCGACGCTTCGGTCAGCCGACGACGAGGTCGACCTGGTCGACGTCGACGCCGCGGGCGAGGTCGACGCCGCGGGGGAGTCCCCGGCTGAGGCGGACGACCGCGACGACGCGACGGGTGTCCGGGCCGAGGCGGCGCCTCCTCGGGGTGTGCCGTTCGAGCGGACGGCCCAGCGACGACGCCTCGCCGTCGCCGAGAAGAAACTCGAACGACTCGGCCGGGTCAATCCGTTGGCCTTGGAGGAGTTCGCCGCGCTCGAGCAGCGCCACCTCTTCTTGACCGAGCAGCTCACCGACCTGACCGGCACCCGGAAAGACCTGCTGACGATCATCGACGAGATCGACGACAAGATGCAGACCATCTTCGCCAGCGCGTTCGCCGACACGCAGGCCGCCTTCGACCGAGTCTTCCCGGTCCTGTTCCCCGGCGGCAGCGGGTCGTTGCACCTGACCGATCCGGACGACCTGCTGGCGACCGGGATCGAGGTGACGGTGAGGCCGGCCGGCAAGAAGATCGAGCGGCTCTCGCTGCTCTCGGGCGGTGAACGCTCGTTGGCCGCCGTCGCGCTGCTCATCGCGATCTTCAAGGCCCGCCCGAGCCCGTTCTACATCATGGACGAGGTCGAGGCCGCCCTCGACGACGCCAACCTCGGCCGGTTGTTGACCATCTTCGAGGACCTGCGCGAGTCGAGCCAGCTCATCGTCATCACGCACCAGAAGCGCACGATGGAGATCGCCGACGCCCTCTACGGCGTCTCGATGCGCCAGGACGGCGTCAGCGCCGTCGTCGGCCAGCGTGTCGTGGCCGAGCGCGGCAGCGCCGCTCCCGCCCCCTCCTGACCCGTCGGCCGCCCGCTCTCGTCCGCCCGGCTCAGCCCCTGCCCCTTCTCCCTGCGCATTTCGCGACGAGAGGGACTCCGACTGCCTGCTCGGAGAAGAACTGAGCGGCGCGTCGCGCAGGAACTGTCGGGTTCGGCCCGCCCTCAGTCTTGGGATCAGTCGGGTTCGGCCCGGCGCGAGCCCGCCTGGTCGCGCCTGCTGCAGAAACGCAGGAGGCGCGACCTGCCTGGTCGCGCCTCCTGCGTTCTCGACGTGCCCCGTGGGGCACCGTGCCGTCAGTCGATCGGCGTGTCGATGACCCCGCCGTTGATGCTGAGCACGCGCCAGGCGGTGCCGTCCCACTCGACGGTGTTCGCCGAGGCGTTCTCGATGTGGGGTACTTCGCGGCCGAGGATCTCGGCGAGCGTGAAGCGGATGATCGTGCCGTGGCAGACGACCACGATGTGGGCGTCGTCGCCGTCGAGGGGCAGCCGCGTGTCGCGGATCATCTCGAGCGCGCCGATGCCCCGGGCAGCGACCGACCCGCGCGGCTCGATGTCGGGGTAGTCGGTGTTCGGCTCGTCGGGGATCGGCGACTCGGGGGTGCGGCCCTCGTGCGAGGCGTAGTCGCGCTCGATCAGTTCGTCGTAGGCGTCACCCAGCTCGATGCCGAGCTCGGCGGCGATGATCTGCGCCGTCTCGCGGGCGCGTCCGAGGGGCGAGGACGCGATGGCGCTCCATTCGACGCCGGCCAGCAGGCGAGCCGCCTCGAGGGCCTGGCCTCGGCCCGTGTCGTTCAGGGGGATGTCCGACGAGCCCTGCAGCTTGTCGGCGAGGTTCCAGTCGGTCTGGCCGTGGCGGATGAGTTCGAGGCGCATCGGGGTGTTCCGTTCGTGGTGCGGTCGCGGGGGTGCCGCGGGGGAGTGGCGACGGGCGGCCCCGGGTGGAGGCCGCCCGTCGGGGGATCAGTGGTCGCCGTCGGTGTTCGTGGTGACGCTCGCCTTCGCACGGGCGTCCCGGCGGGTCTTCGCGAGGCTGGCGACCGTGGCGACGGCGATCGTCAGCACGATAAAGCCGAGCGAGAACCAGATGGGGATCTCGGGGATCCAGGTGATCGGCTCGCCGCCGTTGATGAAGGGGACCTCGTTGACGTGCAGGGCGTGGAACAGCAGCTTGACGCCGATGAAGGCGAGGATGACCGCGAGGCCCTGGGCGAGGTAGACGAGGCGCTCGAGCAGACCCGAGATCAGGAAGTACAGCTGGCGCAGGCCGAGCAGCGAGAACGCGTTCGCCGTGAAGACGATGTACGCCTCTTGCGTGAGGCCGAAGATCGCGGGGATCGAGTCGAGCGCGAAGAGGACGTCGGTCAGGCCGATGGCGACCATCACCAGGAAGAGCGGGGTGAAGAGGCGCTTGCCGTCGACCTTGGTGGTCAGCTTCTGGCCGTCGTAGTCCTTCGAGGTCGGGATGACGCGACGCAGGGCGCGGATCAGCTTGCTGTCGGCCTCGTCCTTCTCGTCGTCACCGTGGCCGCCCTTGACCTGGCTGTAGGCGAGCCAGAAGAGCAGGATGCCGAAGAGGTAGAAGACCCACGAGAAGTTCTCGATGATGACGACGCCCGCCGCGATGAACAGGCCGCGCGACAGCAGGGCGATCGCGATGCCGACGAGCAGCACCTTCTGCTGGTAGATGCGGGGGACCGCGAAGCTCGTCATGATGATCAGGAAGACGAAGAGGTTGTCGACCGAGAGGGCCTTCTCGGTGATGTAGCCGGCGAAGTACTCGCCACCGAAGGTCCAGTTCGAGAAGACGCCGACGCCGACGCCGAACAAGATGGCGATGCCGATGTAGACGCCCGACCAGACCGCCGACTCGCGGATGGTCGGTTCGTGCGGGGTGCGCACGTGACTGAAGAAGTCGAAGAACAACAGGCCGATGATGCCGGCGATGGTGATCGCCCAGGTCAAGAAGTGGACGTCCATGTGTGTACCTCCAGTACGCAGCGGGTACCGAAGGTCTCCTCCACTCGCGTCGCGCCCTGATCAGGACGGCTGCGAACCGGTGCACCGGGTCGAGATCGGTCTCTTCCGTATTGACGACGCCACCGCGCGGGAGTACTCCCCTTCAACCCGGCGAGCTTACAGCCTCTGCACGTCCGCGGTCTCGCCCGGGGCCGAATATGCTGATCCGCATGGCTTCTCCCTGGTCCCTCTCCGGTGCCCTCCGTGGCATGTTCGCCAAGAAGACGATCGACGAGACCACGTGGGACGACCTCGAGGCCGCCCTGATCGGTGCCGACTTCGGCCCCGATGTCACCGAGCAGATCGTCGACGACCTGCAGGCCAAGGTGCAGCGCTACTCCACGACCGACCCCGCCGACCTCAAGCGCATGCTGCGCGAGACGCTCGAAGAGCGGTTGTCGAAGCTCGACTCGACCCTCAAGCTCAGCGCCCGCCCGGCCGTCGTTCTGATGGTCGGCGTCAACGGGGTCGGCAAGACGACGACCATCGGCAAGTTCGCCAAGTTCCTGCGCAACTACGACCGATCGGTCGTCGTGGGTGCGGCCGACACCTTCCGTGCCGCCGCCGTCGAGCAGGTCGCGACCTGGGCCGATCGTGCCGGGGCGCGCATCGTCCGCCCTCAGCAGCAGGGTCAAGATCCTGCGTCGGTGGCGTTCCAGACGGTCGAGCTCGCGATGCGCGAAGGGATCGAGATCGTCCTGATCGACACGGCCGGTCGGCTGCAGACCAAGTCGGGCCTCATGGACGAGCTCGGCAAGATCAAGCGCGTGGTCGAGAAGCAGACCGAGATCGCCGAGGTGCTGCTCGTGCTCGACGCGACCACCGGCCAGAACGGCCTGGCGCAGGCGCAGGCGTTCATCGAGCACGCCGGGGTCACCGGGCTCGTGCTGACGAAGCTCGACGGTTCGGCCCGCGGGGGCTTCGTGCTCGCGGTGCAAGAGCAGACCGGCATCCCGATCAAGCTCGTCGGTCAGGGTGAGGGCATCGGCGACCTCACCGGCTTCACGCCGCACGTGTTCGTGCAGAACCTCATCGCCTAGTCACACGGCCTGGCGCCCGGCGCCGGCCTCGAGCAGGTGCCGCAGCGCCTCGGGCACGACCTCGCCTCTGGCCTCGGTCGCCCGGGCCCAGAGCCGGCCCGCCCGGTAGGACGACCGCACGAGCGGCCCCGCGAGCACGCCGCTGAAGCCCATGTCCTCGGCGATCTCGCGGAAGTCGACGAACTCGTCCGGGTGCACCCACCGGGCGACCGGCAGATGCCGGGGGCTGGGGCGGAGGTACTGGGTCAGCGTGATGATGTCGGTGTGCGCCTCACGGAGGCGTTCGAGGGCGTCGATCACCTCGTCGCGCTCTTCGCCCATGCCGAGGATCAGGTTCGATTTCGTCACGAGCCCCGCCTCGTGGCCCTGCGTGATGACGTCCAGCGACCGCTCGAAGGTGAACGCGGGTCGGATGCGCTTGAAGATGCGCTGCACCGTCTCGACGTTGTGCGCGAAGACCTCGGGCCGGGCGTCGAACACCTGCCCGAGCAGTTCGGGGCGACCGTTGAAGTCGGGCACGAGGATCTCGACGCCCGTGCCCGGGTTCAACTCGTGGATGCGACGGATGGTCTCGGCGTACAACCACGCGCCTCCGTCGTCGAGGTCGTCGCGCGCGACGCCGGTGACCGTCGCATAGCGCAGCCCCATCTCGCGTACCGATTCGGCGACCGAGAGGGGCTCGCGACGATCGATCGGACTCGGCTTGCCGGTGTCGATCTGGCAGAAGTCGCAACGGCGGGTGCACTGCGAGCCGCCGATCAGGAAGGTCGCCTCGCGGTCTTCCCAGCACTCGAAGATGTTGGGGCAGCCGGCCTCCTGGCAGACGGTGTGCAGCTTCTTGTCGACCACGAGCTCGGTCAGGGCCTGGTACTCGGGGCCCTGTTTGGCGGTGGTCCTGATCCAGGTCGGCTTCTTCTCGATCGGGGTCTCGGCGTTGCGGGCCTCGACGCGCAGCAGGCGTCGGCCCTCGGGGGCGGTCGTCGTCATCGGTGGGCTCCCACGGGGTCGGGTCGGGCCGGCGCGCGGCCGACGGTCTGTAGGTCGGTCAGGTAGGCGGTCAGGGCGGCCTCGAGGGCGTCGACGGCGTCGGTGACGGCCACGCGCCTCCCGGAGGCGCGGGTCAGGCTGGTCACGCCGGCGTCGGTGATGCCACAGGGCACGATCTGCGCGAAGGGCGCCAGGTCCGCGTCGCAGTTCAGCGCCACGCCATGCATCGTGACCCCCTCGGCGACCCGCACGCCGACCGCCGCGACCTTCTCGTCGGCGAGAGGTCCCCGCACCCAGGCACCGCTGCGCCCGGCGACGCGGACGGCCGGAACACCCAGGCCCGTGCAGGCCTCGATCAGGCACGCCTCGAGCGCCCGGACGTGCGCGACGACGTCGAGCGGTTCGGGCAGGCGCACGATCGGGTATGCCACGAGTTGGCCGGGGCCGTGCCAGGTGATGCGCCCACCGCGGTCGACCGGGACGACGGGGGAGCCGTCGCGCGGCAGGTCGGCCGGCTGGGTGCGGGTGCCCGCCGTGTAGACGGACGGGTGCTGGCAGAGGACGAGAGCCGAGTCGAGCCGCCCGGCCACGACGGCGGCGTGCAGTTCTCGCTGCAGGCGCCGGCCGTCGTCATAGTCGAGCGGAGCACCCGTGACGCCCAGGCGTCGCGTCGTGGTCATGCCTCGAGGGTAGCCATATTGATGCACCGAGTTCAACAAAGACGCGACCGGGAGGCGCGGGCACGCAGCGCAGGACCGTGACGGTCGGTTAAGATGGGCGCACCATGGCCACTTTTGGAACCCTCTCCGACCGCCTCGCGGAAACGTTCAAGAACCTCCGCAACAAGGGCAAGCTGAGCCCCGCCGACGTCGACGGCACCGTGCGCGAGATCCGCCGCGCGCTCCTCGACGCCGACGTCGCCTTCGGCGTCGTCAAGGCGTTCACGAACACGGTGCGCGACCGCGCCCTCGGCGACGAGGTCAGCAAGGCCCTCAACCCCGCGCAGCAGGTCGTCCAGATCGTCAACGAAGAACTGGTGCAGATCCTCGGTGGTCAGCAGCGTCGGCTCGAGTTCGCCAAGAACCCTCCGACCGTGATCATGCTCGCCGGCCTCCAGGGTGCCGGTAAGACCACCCTCGCCGGCAAGCTGGCGAAGTGGCTCGCGAAGGACGGCCACACGCCCATGCTCGTCGCGGCCGACCTCCAGCGCCCCAACGCCGTCACGCAGCTGCAGGTCGTGGGTGAGCAGGCCGGCGCGCACGTTTTCGCGCCCGAACCCGGCAACGGCGTCGGCGACCCCGTCAAGGTCGCCAAGCAGGCGATCAAGTACGCCCGAGACAAGCAGTACGACACCGTCATCGTCGACACGGCCGGCCGTCTCGGCGTCGACGCCGAGCTCATGAAGCAAGCCGCGAACATCCGCAAGGCCGTCGACCCCGACGAGGTGCTCTTCGTCATTGACGCCATGATCGGTCAGGACGCGGTCGCCACCGCGAAGGCCTTCCAGGACGGCGTGGACTTCACCGGCGTCGTGCTCTCGAAGCTCGACGGCGACGCCCGCGGTGGCGCCGCCCTCAGCGTCGCGTCGGTCACGGGTCGGCCCATCATGTTCGCGTCGACGGGCGAGTCGCTCGACGACTTCGAACCGTTCCACCCCGACCGCATGGCGAGCCGCATCCTCGACCTCGGCGACATCCTCTCGCTCATCGAACAGGCTCAGCAGGCCTTCGACGAAGACGAGGCGATGGCGGTCGCGCAGAAGATCGCGACGGACTCGTTCACGCTCGACGACTTCCTCACGCAGATGCAGCAGCTGCGCAAGATGGGCTCGATCAAGGGCATGCTCGGCATGCTGCCCGGTGCCAAGGGCATGCGCGAGCAACTCGACAACTTCGACGAGCGCGAGATCGTCCGCACCGAAGCGATCATCCAGTCCATGACCCGTCAAGAGCGCGCGATGCCGAAGCTGCTCAACGGCTCGCGTCGCCTCCGCATCGCCCGCGGCTCGGGCATGACCGTCACCGACGTCAACCAGCTCGTCCAGCGTTTCGAGCAGGCCTCCAAGATGATGAAGACCGTCGCCAAGGGCGGGGTGCCCCAGGTTCCCGGCATGGGGCCGATCCCGGGTGCCTCGTACGCGGGCAAGAAGGCCCAGCCCAAGAAGAAGGGCTCGAAGGCGGGCAACCCGGCCAAGCGGGCCGCTCAGAACGCGGCCCTCGCGACCGGTGCCAAGCCCGCGTCCTCGGCGCCCGGCGGCTCGGGCTTCGGTCTCGGCGGCGGCGGGGCCACGCCCGGCGGTACGGCACCCTCGCCCGAAGAACTGGCGTCGCTGCAGAAGATGCTCGGACGAGGCTGACGCGACCCGCGCCTCCCGACCTCTGACGCCCGTCCCGCCCTCCGGCGGGGCGGGCGTCCTCGCATCCGGGCCCGGTTCGGGGCCGGGGTCTCACTCGGCTGCCGAGAGCCCCTCGTCGAATTCGCGCACGAGCGACGCGACGACGGGCCGCAGGTCGCCCCCGTGGGCGGCGGCCACGGCGAGCTGACGCTGGTAGCTGGCCCCGCGGTCGGTGATCGTGGCGAGCGAGTGCAGTTCGTCGACGCAGCCGAGTCGCTCGGCGGCCGGCTCGAGGGAGGTGACGAGCTCGCGCAGATCGTCCGTCACGAGTCGTTCGTCACCGGCCGCGTTCTGGATCACGATGGCGTCCATGCCGTACCGGGCAGCGCGCCACTTGTTCTCGCGAACGAACCACGGTTGCATGCGTGGCAGGGTCTCGCCGCGGTCGAGACGCTCGGACATGTCGTCGACCAGGCACTGCACCAGGGCCGTCACGGCCGCGAGTTCGTCGGTCGTCGCGATGCCGTCGAAGACCCGGGTCTCGAGGGTGCCCCACTTCGGTGAGGGGCGGAGGTCCCAGCGCAGTTCGCTGTGGTCGTCGATGACGCCGGTGTGGGTCATGTCGGCGACCATGGCTTCGTAGTCGGACCACGAGTCGAACTGGGGCGGCAGGCCCGCCGTCGGCAACTGCTGGAACATCAACGCACGGTTCGAGGCGTACCCGGTCTCCTCGCCGACCCAGAACGGGCTCGACGCGGTCAGGGCTTGGAAATGCGGCAGGTAGGTCAGCATGCCGTTCGAGATCGGTAACACCTTGTCGCGGTCGTCGATGCCGACGTGCACGTGCACGCCCCAGATCATCATCTGGCGGCCCCACCAGCGCGTGCGGTCGATCAAGGTGGCGTACCGCTCCTTGTCGGGGGTCACCTCTTGGTCGGAGTAGCGGCTGTACGGGTGCGTCCCGGCGCACATCAGGTCGGCACCGAGTACCGAGGCGGGTCCGCGGACCTGGTCGATCGTGCCCTTCAGGTCGTCGACGGCGTCCGCCACCCGGTGGTGGACCCCCGTCACGACCTCGACCGTGTTGGTCAGGAGCTCGTTCGTCAACCGCTCGGGGCCGCCGTCGTTGACGTGGGCGAGGTCGGCCAGGATCGCCGGTGCGTGCGGAGCCAGCTCACCGGACTCGTGGTCGACGAGCGCGAGCTCCCACTCGACGCCGAGGGTCGACCGCTCTGAGGTCGTGAAATCGATGCGCATCCGCGTGGCCTTCCCGTGGGCGTCAGGGCGGGTCCATCCTGCCAGTCGGCTGACCGAGGGGGCCGTCGGGCGGGCGGTCCGGCGCCACCGGACACGTCGCGCGACGCCGAGGAGGCGCGGTGCCGAACACGAGGACGCGCAATTCGTGCAGATGGCCTTTCGTCTGCAACAATGGGAGGTCGAGTCTTCTGTCGTCCGACCCTCTAATCAGACGACGTTCGACTCCCATCAGAGCTTTCGAGCCGAGTGTGCCCCCACGCTCACGGCTGGCAACTCGCCCACATCACATCACACAGGAGAATTGTGGCTGTCAAGATCCGTCTCAAGCGCATGGGCAAGATCCGCGCCCCCTACTACCGCATCGTCGTCGCCGACTCGCGCACCAAGCGTGACGGTCGCGTCATCGAAGAGATCGGCAAGTACCACCCGACCGAGGAGCCCTCGTTCATCGAGGTCGAGTCCGAGCGTGCTCAGTACTGGCTCAGCGTCGGCGCCCAGCCGACCGAGCAGGTCGCCGCGCTGCTGAAGCTCACGGGCGACTGGGGCAAGTTCAAGGGCGACGCCGACGCCGTCAGCACCGTCAAGACCAAGGCCCCCAAAGAGGCCTTCGTCGCCGACGAGAAGAAGAAGCCGGTCCTCGTGCCCAAGACCGAGAAGCCCGCGGTCAAGGCCGAGGCTCCCGCCGAGTCCAGCGACGACGCCGAGACCACCGAGGCGTAGTCGGTGCTCGCACCTGCACTCGAACACCTCGTCCGGGGGATCGTCGATCACCCGGACGAGGTGCAGGTCGTGGAGAAGAACTCCCCGCGGGGTGACGTCCTCGAGGTGCACGTCCATGCTGACGACCTCGGTCGCGTCATCGGTCGTGCCGGTCGCACCGCCAAGGCTCTTCGCATCCTGATCACGGCATTGGCCGACGGCAAGCGTGTCCGGGTCGACGTCGTCGACGGCGATCTCTAGAACCGTGCCGTCCGATCGCAAGACCGAACTCCGGGTGGGGCGCCTGACCAAGGCTCACGGCCTCAAGGGCGCCCTCAAGCTCGAACTCTTCACCGACACCCCCGAGCAGCGTTTCGTGCCGGGTGCCGTGTTCCGCCTCCAGGTTCCCGCCGAGAGCGCTTGGCACGAGAAGACCCTGACCCTCACCGAGTTGCGCTGGTACAACAGCCACCCGGTGGGCTTCTTCGAGGGGGTCGACGACCGCACGGCCGCCGAGTCCCTCGTCAAGGCGATCCTCTGGGTCGATCAAGACATCGATGAACTGCCGCACGAAGACGACGCCTGGTACGACCACCAGCTGGTCGGCCTCCGCGTCGAGCGTGACGGCGTCGTGGTGGGAACCGTGGCCCGGGTCGACCACCTGCCGGCCCAAGACCTGCTCGCGGTCGACACCGCCTCGGGCGAAGTGCTCGTCCCGTTCGTCTCGGCCCTCGTGCCGAAGGTCGACGTCGAAGCCGGCGTGGTCGTCGTGACCCCGCCCCAGGGCCTCTTCGAGGAGCTGGCCGACGACTCCGACGACGAGGACGAGACGGCCGTCGTCGACCCAGCCGTCTCCGGCGACGACGAGTCGGCCGCCGACGCCGTGCCCGCCTCCGACGACGAGCGCTGACCCGTGCGCATCGACATCGTGTCGATCTTTCCCGAGTTCTTCGGGGTGCTCGACATCTCGTTGCTGGGCAAGGCCCGTCAGCAGAAACTGCTCGACGTCGAGGTGCACGACCTCCGTGACTTCACGCACGACAGGCACCGCACCGTCGACGACACGCCCTATGGTGGCGGCGCCGGAATGGTGATGCGCCCCGAGCCCTGGGGCGAGGCGCTCGATCACGTCTTCGGCGAGACGTCCACGCCCGACGACACGATCATGATCGTTCCGTCGCCCGCGGGCACTCCCTTCACTCAGGCCACGGCGCGCGAGCTCGCCTTCGCGCCGCACCTGGTCTTCACCTGCGGCCGTTACGAAGGCATCGACCAACGCGTCGTCGAGCACGCCGCCACCCGCGCGACGGTGCGAGAGATCAGCCTCGGCGACTACGTCCTGAACGGTGGCGAGGTGGCGGTCACGGCGATGATCGAGGCCATCGGGCGGCTCGTCCCCGGTGTCGTCGGAAATCCCGAGAGCCTCACCGAAGAGAGCCACGAAGACGGCCTGCTCGAGTACCCCAGTTACACGAAGCCGGCGTCCTGGCGGGGCCTCGACGTGCCTCCTGTGCTGTTGAGTGGTAACCACGCGGCCATCGCGACGTGGCGACGGGAACAGCAACTCGAACGCACCCGCCGGGTGCGGCCCGACCTGCTCGACTGACCCGTCACGGCTCGTCGATCTACCCGGCGTGTGTCACGGGCCCGCCACGGGGTGTCGGGCGGTCAGCACGAGCGGCCCGTCCTCGGTGACGGCGACGGTGTGTTCGACATGGGCGGCCCGAGAACCATCGGCGCTCCGCAACGTCCAGCCGTCGACGTCGGTGACGATCCGGTCGGTGCCCCGCATGAGCCACGGTTCGATCGCGACCACGAGTCCCGGCCGCACCGGCCAGCCCTCGCCCGCTCGGCCGTCGTTGGGCACGTGCGGGTCGCCGTGCATCGTCCGTCCGACTCCGTGGCCGCCGAACTGCAGGTTGACCCCGTAGCCCGCGGCCCGGGCGACCCGCCCGATCGCCGCCGAGACGTCGCCGAGCGTGGCACCCGGCCGCAACTCCTCGATCCCGGCGTCGAGCGCTCGCTCGCACGTGTCGATGAGGTGGAGGTCGTCGGGCGAGGCGTCCCCGCCGACGACGAACGACACCGCCGAGTCGGCGACCCAACCGTCGACCGAAGCCGCGAAGTCGAGGCTGAGCAGGTCCCCGTCATGCAGGCGGTAGCGGTGGGGGAGGCCGTGCAGGGCCGCGTCGTTGACCGACGTGCAGATCACCTTGCCGAACGGACTCGCGCCGAATGCGGGGTGGTAGTCGACGTAGCAACTCTCGGCGCCGGCCTCGCGGATCATGCGGTGGGCGAGCGCGTCGAGGTCGAGCAGGTCGACCCCGGGTCGAGCGGCCGCTCGTGTCGCGTCGAGCACGCGCGCGACGAAGTCTCCGGCCGGACGCATCCTCTCGATCTCGTCCGGTGTGCGCAGTTCGACCATGCAGCCATTCTTCACGATCGTTTCGTAGCCTCGATCGCATGACGATGCGCCGGGTCTTCTACCGCCTCCTGTGGGTGGCCGTGTTCGTGCTCCCGCTCTGGGTGCTGCTCGGCCGGGCCTTCTTCGGAGTTCCCCTGGGGCTGCAGTTCGTGGGCCAGCTCCTGCTCGTGCCCCTGCTCTTCGTGGGGCAGGCCGTGGCCACGGGCGTGGTCGTGGGCCGCCGCAGCGTTCGGCAGGCGAGGGCCGTGTCGTGGGCGGACGCCGGTCTGCTCGCCCTCTCGTGGCTGGGGCAACTCGGTCTCGGGTTCTTCATCGTCGACAGCTCGGCCGAGTCCGCCTCGGCGTCGGCTTTCACGCGGGTCGCCGGTGGGGCGTCGTCCCTCGACCTCTCCACCGCCCTGTTCGCCCTCTGCGCGGTCGTGACCATCGCCGCGGGCGTCGGCCTCTTCGCCTGTGCCCTCTGGCAGTTCGCGAAGGAGGCTCGGGCCCGGATGGCCACGTCGCTGTCCGATCTCGAGCGGGCCGCGTCGGGTGCCGCCACCGCCGCGGCGCGTCGGCCCGGCTACGGGGACGACGGACCCGTCATCACGATCACGCCGCGAAGCTGACACAGGTGCCCGCGCTGTGGCACACTTGACACTTGTGCCTGCGCACGACTCTGCCACAGGGGAGTCTGCCGATCCAGTGCACACCTTCTTCATCATGACGGGCGCGTGACGCGCCCCAGACACGCAGTCGACCTGTGGCGGTTGCAGAGAGCGAACGACAATGCACATCCTCGACGCGGTTGACTCCGCCAACCTCCGTACGGACGTCCCCGACTTCCGCGCCGGCGACACCGTCAAGGTGCACGTCAACATCATCGAAGGCACGCGCTCGCGCGTCCAGGTCTTCCAGGGCGTCGTCATCGGCAAGCAGAACGAGGGCATCCGCGAGACCTTCACGGTCCGCAAGGTGAGCTTCCAGGTCGGCGTCGAGCGCACGTTCCCCGTGCACTCCCCGGTCATCGACCACATCGAGGTCGTCAGCCGCGGCGCCGTGCGTCGCGCCAAGCTCTACTACCTGCGCGAACTGCGCGGCAAGAAGGCCAAGATCAAGGAGAAGCGCGACAACTAGTCACGCCCTCACGCGACATCCTCCGAGCTCCCCGCCGTCTAAGATGGCGGGGAGCTCGGGTGGTTAAATGACGAATGACACAGTGAGGCGCGCCGTGCGTCCTCGACGCGACGACGGCACGAAGCGCGGCATCGGCACGTTCGTGCGCGACGTCCTCGTCATCTTCCTGGCGGCGCTCCTCATCTCGTTCCTCATCAAGACGTTCTTGATCCGGTCGTTCTACATCCCGTCGGGCTCGATGGAGCAGACGCTCCAGATCAACGACCGCATCATCGTCAACGAGCTCGTGCCCGATCTCGTCGACGTCAAGCGAGGCGACGTGGTCGTGTTCACCGATCCCGGGGGGTGGCTCGACGGCACCGCTCCGATCGACACCACGACCGGCAACCCGGTGTCCGACGGCATCTCGTGGTTCCTCACGCAGGTCGGACTCGGCGCTCAAGACAGCAACGACCACCTGATCAAGCGGGTCATCGGCCTTCCCGGCGACACGGTCGAGTGCTGCAACGACTTCGGTCAGATGTCGGTCAACGGCGTCCCGCTCGACGAGCCCTACGTCAACTTCCCTCCGGGTGAGACCCGTGCCTCTGCCATCGACTTCTCGGTCACCGTGCCGGCCGACTCGTTGTGGGTGATGGGCGACAACCGGTACAACTCGAAAGACAGCCGCTACAACGGTGCGACGCCGAGCAAGGGCTTCGTACCCCTGAGCGACGTCGTGGGGCGCGCTTTCGTCATCAGCTGGCCCACCGACCGCTGGACGTGGCTCGGTGACTACCCCGACGTCTTCCGCGGCACCGAGCGAGAAGGCGAATGAGCCCCGCTGTCGACCCGACCCTCCAGTTCGAACGTGAGTTGCACGCCGCCGGGGCGACCTGGGTGATCGGTTGCGACGAGGTCGGCCGGGGTGCCATCGCGGGGCCCGTCGCCGTCGGACTCGGTGCGGTCCGTGTCGGGTGTCTCGAGATCCCCACCGGCCTGCGGGACTCGAAGCTCCTGTCCGAGAAACGCCGCGAGGCGTTGTACCCGGTGGCCACCTCCTGGGTGTCACACCACGCGGTCGGCTTCGCCGAGGCGCACGAGGTCGACCAGCTGGGCATCGTGGCCGCGCTCGGTCTCGCGGGCAAGCGAGCCCTCACCGCACTGCACCATGCCGGCGTCGGCATCCTGCAGTCGGTCGTCGTGCTCGACGGCAACCACGACTACCTCTCGCCCCAGCTCGCGACGCCGCCCCGCATCACGACCCGGGTGAAGGCCGACCGTGACTGCGCCTCGGTCGCAGCGGCGTCGGTCATCGCCAAGGTCGAGCGCGACCGGCTGATGATCGAGGCCGACGGCGTGCACCCCGGTTACGGCTGGGCGGGCAACAAGGGCTACGGCTCGTCGGCGCACTACGGGGCCCTGTCCGAGTTGGGGCCGTCTCCGCTGCATCGACTCACCTGGTTGCACTGACTTCCGGGCTCACGCCGGCGTCGGACCGCCCTCGGCGTCCGCCGCCCCGGGGGCCGCGTAAGCTCGACTCCGATGGACGAGGACGATTTCGAAGACTACGACCGCGAGGTCGAGCTGGCGTTGTACCGCGAGTACCGCGACGTGGTGTCGCAGTTCCGCTACGTGGTCGAGACCGAGCGGCGTTTCTACCTGGCCAACGAGGTCGATCTCGTCCGACGTGACACCGAGCACGACTTCTACTTCGAACTCTCGATGACCGACGTCTGGGTCTGGGACGTCTACCGTTCCGATCGCTTCGTCAAGTCCGTCCGGGTGCTCACCTTCAAAGACGTGAACGTCGAAGAACTCACCACTCGCGACCTCGAGCTGCCGAAAGAACTCGCGCTCGACGAGTGATCCCGATCGTGTCGCGCCCCAGCGTGACGCGGTTCGTCTCGACACGGCTCGTCCCCAGCCGTCGCCGGGATCACGCTGTCCCCGGCTGTTCTCCGGTCCCGCGTTCGAGAGCCAGAACTCCGCCAGCCTCCTGGCAGGAGGTCAGACATGGCGAAGAAGGACGAATTGGGCCGGCACGGCGAAGACGTCGCCGCGGAGTACGTCGAGGCGCAGGGCATGCGGGTGGTCGAGCGCAACTGGCGATGTCGCGAGGGCGAGATCGACGTGGTCGCCCTCGACGGGGACGAACTCGTCGTCGTCGAGGTCAAGACACGGTCGGGTACCGGGTACGGCCACGCGCTCGAGGCGGTGACGCCGGCCAAGTTGGCCCGCCTCCGACGGCTGGCGGGGGCCTGGTGCCAGGCGCACCCCTCCCTCACGCCCCGGGGGTTGCGCATCGACGTCGTGGGCATCACGGTCGAGCGCTGCGCGGGGCACGAACGCATCGACCACGTCCGCGGGGCCGGCGCATGAGCGTCGCGCGGACGAGGGCGGTCGCCCTGTTGGGCGTCGACGGTGCTCTCGTCGAGATCGAGGCCGACATGGGTGCCGGGCTGCCGGCGTTCGTGATCATCGGTCTGCCCGACACGTCGCTGGGTGAGGCCCGCGACCGGGTCCGGTCCGCTGCGACGAACTCCGGGTGCGCCTTGCCGGCGCGCAAGCTGACCGTCAACCTGTCACCGGCCTCGCTGCCCAAGCAGGGGTCGTCGTTCGACCTCGGCATCGCCATCGCGGCCCTGGCCGCCGCCGAACTCGTCCCGGCCGACTCCGTCGAGCGCGTCGTCCACCTCGGCGAGCTCGGCCTCGACGGTCGACTCAGGCCCGTCGACGGCGTCCTGCCCGCCGTGCTCGGTGCTCGCCGGGCCGGGGCGACCACGGTCATGGTGCCGACCGACAACGCCGACGAGGCGGCCCTCGTCCCCGGCATCCGTGTCGTGGCCGTACCGAGCCTCCGCGAGGCCGCCATCTGGCACGGGGCGACGCTCGAGCCCGAACCGGTCGAGGCCATCACGAGGTCGCGCTCAGAGTCGGTGGTACCCGCCGAACTCGATCTCGCGGACGTCATCGGCAACGTCGACGCCGTCGAGGCGCTCGTCGTCGCCGCAGCCGGTGGGCACCACCTCTTCATGGTGGGACCTCCCGGGGCGGGCAAGAGCATGCTGGCGGCCCGACTCCCGGGGCTGCTTCCCGACCTCGACGCCGACTCGGCCCTCGAGGTCGCGTCGATCCGTTCGTTGGCCGGTGTGGCCGTCACCGGTGACCTCGACCGCAGGCCACCGTTCGAGGCCCCTCATCACACCTGCAGCGCGGCGGCCCTCGTCGGCGGTGGCAGCGGGGTGATCCGGCCCGGTGCCGCGTCGAGGGCGACCCGGGGCGTGCTGTTCCTGGACGAGGCCCCCGAGTTCCAGCAGTCGGTGCTCGACTGCCTCCGGCAGCCTCTCGAGTCGGGCGAGACGGTGGTCCATCGGTCCCGGGCCGTGGCACGTTTCCCGGCGAGGTTCCAACTCGTCGCCGCGGCCAATCCCTGCCCCTGCGGTCACTACGGTTCGCGTGACTCGGAGTGCAGTTGTTCCCCGCACCAGCGACGTCGGTACCTCGGAAAGCTCTCGGGGCCGCTCGTCGACCGCATCGACCTGCAGTTGCGGGTCGCCCGCATCAGCTCCTCGCAGTTCCGTGCCTCGTCCGACACGGTCTCGACGACGACACGGCAGGCCCGCGATCGGGTCGACCGCGCACGCAGCCGCGCCGCGCGACGACTCGACGGGACACCCTGGCGGCTCTCGGGTGAGGTGCCGGGCGCCTGGCTGCGTGATCCGGCGAACCGCCTGGCCGTGGCGGACTCGCAGCCCGTCGACCGGGCCCTCGAAACGGGTTCTCTGACGATGCGGGGGTACGACCGCGTGCTGCGCGTCGCCTGGACCCTCGCCGATCTCGACGACGAAGGCGCTCCCGTCCGCCGTCACGTCGTGCGGGCCCTGAGCATGAGGCAGTCGCGGTGAGCGACCTCCTCCGGGCGACCCGTGCCGAGCTGGCCGATCTCGTGCGTCCGGTCCTGCCAGGGGGCGACGACCTCGACGAGGCACAGGCCGTCCGGGCGTTCGCCCTGGGCGCCTGGACGGGTGTGGTCGAGCCGGGCGACGCGGTCGGTGGGGTCGTCCGGGCACTGCTCGGGCCGACCGTCGGACTGCGCGTGGTGCTCGAGGCGGCGGCCGTCGGTCGTGACGAACCCCGCCCGGGGCTTCTCGCGAGAGCCCTCGTCGAGGCCGGGGCGACGGGAGACGAGGTCGGACGGCTCGATCTCGTGCGAGCACTGAACAGATGGCGGCCCCGTCTCGAGACCGCCGTGGTCCTCCGAGTGTTCCGCACGGCGACGGCGGTGGGGTCGAGGCTGCTCGTGCCGAGCACGCCGCTCTGGCCCGAGGCGCTCGACGAACTGGGCGACCACGCACCCGTGGCCCTCTGGGCGCGAGGCCCCGCGTCCGTCCCGGTGCCGGCGTCGAGCATCGCGATCGTGGGTGCTCGAGCGGCCACGGCCTACGGCGAACAGATGTCGGCCGAACTCGCCGGCGGCCTCGCCGACCGCGGCCTGGCCGTCGTCTCGGGTGCCGCATACGGCATCGACGGGGCCGCCCATCGGGCGGCCCTGGCCGCGTCGGCTACGACGATGGCGGTGATGGCCGGGGGAGTCGACCACCTCTACCCGGCCGGACACGACGACC
Organism: Frigoribacterium sp. VKM Ac-2836; assembly: GCF_013248995.1. Taxonomy (GTDB): domain Bacteria; phylum Actinomycetota; class Actinomycetes; order Actinomycetales; family Microbacteriaceae; genus Frigoribacterium. Next base: position 604,140 of record NZ_JABRPK010000001.1, read on the forward strand.
TCCTCCGACGCATCGTCGACACGGGTGTCCTGGTCTCCGAGGCGCCGTGCGGCGGCAAGCCGTCCCGGTGGCGGTTCCTGCATTGCAAACGTAGGGTTTATGCGTGAGCATCCGAACCGCAATCTACGTGCGCCAGAGCCTTGACAAACAAGAGGGCATCGACCGGCAGCTAGCTCGCACCCGCGAGTTGGCTGCCGTTCGTGGATGGACGGTGGTGCGTGAATTTGAGGATAACGCGCAGTCCGCCACCAAATCGCGAGGCGTCAAGAGCGGCTGGGGCCAGATGCTCGCTGCCGCAGACGCCGGGGCCTTCACGCACGTTGTGGCCGTGGACCTGGACAGGTTGATCCGTTCTCAGCGAGACCTGCTGGAACTCATCGACCGGCATCTGAAGGTTGTGACCGTAGACGGCGAGGTGGACCTGTCCACCGCAGACGGCGAGTTCCGCGCGTCCATGATGGCCGCGCTTGCCCGCTTCGAGGTGCAGCGCAAGGGTGAGCGCCAGCGCCGGGCGAACCTAGACCGCGCGGCCCGAGGCAAGGCCAACCCCGGACGGCGACGGTTCGGCTACGAAACAGACGGCAGGACGCCCCGAGAGGCCGAGGCCGTTTGGGTGCGGTGGATGTTCGACCAGGCCCGGGATGGGGCCAGCATTCGGAGCATCACAGCCCGACTCATTCAGGAGGGCGTCAACCCGGGCACAGGAACCGCCTGGTCGAACCGCCGTATCCGGGACACGCTCAATAACGAGGTGTACGCGGGTGCGGTCCGTCACCTCTCTGTCGTCAACTTTGAATCGAACGTCACGCCCATTGTCGATCCCGAGGTAGCTGCCGAGGTTCGAGCCATTCTTGCTGAGCCCTCTCGCCGCAACACTCCGGGGCCGGGGGTGCGGCACCTCATGTCAGGCATCGTGCGGTGTGGTGTGTGTGACGGCCCCATGCACTACATGCGGGCCTATCGCTGCAAGGCGGATGCCAGCCACCCAAGTATCGAAAAGCGATTCGTAGACGAGCGGGTGGCCGAGGAGGTCTTTCTCTGGATTGCAGAGCACCCCGAAGCCGAGGACGGGCCGGACGGTGCCGCACTAGCACCTCTGCTGGCCGAGGCTGCCGACGTGGACCGCCAGCGCGCTCAGGCTCAAGAGATGGCTCTGTGGGATGGCGCAGACCTTCCTACCCTCCGGAAGACTCTTGCAACTCTCGGGAAGAGGGCTGAGACCTTGCGTGAGGCGATAGAAGCTATTCGGGGAGCGTCCGCCCGGTCCGGGTTTGTCGAGGCCGTACGCGGCGAATGGTGGTCTCGCCGGGAGGTGCGGGAGTTCACCGAGAACGAGCAGGCGGCTTTAGACGCCTGGCCCGCCTTCTGGGATGCCGCCGACCTGGACAAGCGGCGCGAGCTTGTGCGCTCGACCATGACCGTGACCGTCCACCCGGGGCGGGGTCCCGAACGAATAGAGGTCGAATGGTATTGACCGAGTTGGGGGGCATACTAAGACCGCCGTGGCGCGCGACACGCCGGTGGCCCGAAATGGGGCCGTGGAAAATTTTCTCCCCAACGTGTGGATAAACCCCCGGATTCCGTGCAGAACCAGGGGAGAACCGGCTTAGAAGTGTTCACAACCTGTGCATGGGCCTGTGGATAATTACAGCCGTGTAACTAACACCCGACGAGCGACAAATTCGCGTCGTAGACTCGGGGTTACCGCAGGCGGACTTGAAAGAGCCCCGCCGAACCAAACGGTTCATGCGGGGCTCTACCTTCATCGGGCGACGATCCGGTTCCTACATCTTCTCGTCGCTCACCAACCGAAAGGCACCACCATGGCCGACGGCCATTCGAGGTGCACCCCCGGGTGCACCTCCGACATTAGCAGGATTACCAATCCTGTCCGCAACGGCTCGCACGGGCTCGTACACGGATTACGGCTCGTGCAAGCCGTACTCCGAACGTTGTCCATGTTCGTCGTGTTCGTCATGAGTGTCATGGACTTGTTCGGTCTCACCGGCTAGTTCACGTACACCAACCGGAACGCCCCCACCAAATGGTGGGGGCGTTTCTCTGTTCGGTGGCCCTCCGCTGACAACCCTCAACCACTACATGAGGATAGTTCTCCTGATTGTCACATGACACGGTCACGTCGATGATGCGGATCACGGAGGCCGGACTTACTGTCGAATCAGAGGTCGTCCCCCGGCCACCAGGACCGGGGGACTACTCCTCAGGAACCGGGGGCGCAACCCCGGAACCGCTGACCGTAAGGAAGTCCCGTGCTGGAACGCATCGAGATTCACATCACTAGTCCCGCTCAGTGTAGCCATTGCGCGACACACCCTGTAGAGGGGGCCTGGCGTGTTTCCCGGGCCTGGGAGGGGGTAATTCCGCTGATTCCGGGGATTGCTCGCGCTTACGACCTCTTCAAGGGAGACGGGAGCTAGCCCAGAAAATGAGAAGGGCCCCGCGAACTACTCGCGGGGCTCTTCTTGTTTAACCGAGTGACATATTGGCTAATTAGCGTGTGGCCCACTTCGAATATAGGAAGTGAAGGCTTAGGCCATGATCCTCATGAGCGTGAATGCTTTGCCGTCGTCGGTCGGGAGCAGTGTTGGCTCAGACGAGTCAGTCCATTTCTTAAACTTCCGGTCCCACTGGCGATACTCTTTCGAGCTATCCGCCTTCTCGAACCCGCAGGCCTGACGAATGTCCACTTTGGTGCGTGGGGCGCCGTCAGACATAAGAGCCCGGACAGCCTCCAAATCGGCGTCGGTGTAGGCGGTGTGGTCACGCTGGATGACCGCAGAGTCTTTGTGGCTCGCAACCACGAACCCGTCCAGCTTCACCGGAGCCCCGTCCTTCTGTTTCCCGTCCTGGGCTGTGTCGGTAGACAGGTAAAAGCCCGCGCTTCCGGCCTTCGCAACAATCACGGTGTCCGCGTTGGACCGGATGACCGAGGACCCACGGACCCCGCCCGAGCCCTTATTGACGTGGTGGACGAGGATCACGCTTGAGCCCTCTTTGCGGTCCCGGAGCAGTTTGGCCGCGCGAAAAACCTTGGCCATCTGAGCCGCATCGTTCTCGTTCTCGATGGCTGCCAGTTGGCTCAGGGTGTCCAGGATGATGAGGTCCGGCTGGAGGTCATCAAGCAACTCGGTGAGCCGAGTGACGCTCTCTGGGTCTGACAGGTTGACACCAGACTCCAGGTAGTTGACCGCGCCCGGGGCGGGGGAGGTGTGGTGATAGTCATCCCACGCACGCACTCGTGCACCGAATGAGGACGCGCCCTCAGCAGCTACGTACAGGACGGTGCCTTGCATGGCCTTGTGGTTGGGGAACGGCGGGATGCCCGCCGCCACGCACCGGCTCAAGTGAATGGTGAGGAAGGTCTTACCAATGCCCGCCTCACCGGCCAGCACCGCAACGGTCCCCTTTTGGATCAGGTCCGGCACCCACCACTCCGGCGCGGGCCGGGCCAGAACCTCAGCCTCAGGAACTAGCCGTAGCTCATCCGCTCCAGCCATTGCCGCTTTGTAGACGGTTTCGGCTGCGTCCTTGAGGATCATTTGCTCAAGGAACTTGGACACGGCCTTGTTGAACTTCGGGTCCGACTTCGAGCTTTCGATGGTGTCTTGGACCTGCTGGGCCGTGAGGGGCGTGGAGAAGAATTGATCCTCTAGCTCATTGGCTGCCCGCTGGCGCTCATTCATCGCATCGATGCGATGCTGAGCCTCATTGGCATTGTGCTGCCGGGTAGCGGCTAGCTGTGCCTCATCGCCGGGTGATAGGTCGAATGGGGGCGGAGGTAGCTCACTCATCGCGGTCACCGCCGTGCAGCTCGTCTACGGCCTCAGTGAGCCAACGGAGCATGGCCCACGCCTCGCCAGCCGAGATGGCGTCATCGGGGGCGCTCATGACCGGACCTCGAAACGTCCGGTCTCGATCTTGAATTCAACAATCAGGGACGAGCTGCCGACCAGGTCGCCCCAAAGTAGAGGATCGTCTACGACCCTGATTGGTAGGCGCTGGTGCAGAATGCGGCGATTCATCGCCTCATGGACCTGGTGGACGGTGAAATCATCGTCATGCAGGGGCACGGTGTAATTAGGGCTGCCCTTTTCATCTGGGTCCCTGTAGAGGGCGATCCCCAGAATGCGGCGGGCCTCGTAGCGGTCGTCTTCAAGGTAGATGGCAACGAGAGTTTGTGATGATGTCATGGTTACATCAACTGCTGTGTAGGACACTGTGTATTCTTTCTCTTGTGAGGTACGCACTTTGGTGGCGCATGTCTATGATTACACAATAATCAAACATCAAGGTGAGCCTAACATATATGACTTTCGAGTCAAGTTTCGGAAAGTTAGACACAGAATTAGACACTCTTTTAGACACCTGAGGCACCCTCTACCCCCTGGGATCGTTGATTTTCCGGGGTTTAGACACGTTAGACACCGAAAGTTAGACACCCATGCCACACCCGTAGGGTGGCGTGTGTCTAATGGTGGTATGTCTAGAAATAAACTGTTGCATGGTTGTCTGCTTGACATATGACGGGGTGCAGTAGGCTCCCGTCACTTGTTTGAGTGTATGCCATAATATAAGTATGAACAAGACATGTCAGATAGAGGGGTGCGCAGGTGTGCACTATGCCCTCGGCATGTGCCAGCGCCACCACAAGGCGGATTGGCTAAGGCGGACCACCGCACCTATCCGCCACCACTCTGAGGCCGGATACCAGCGTGGCTGCCGTGAGGAATGCTGCCGCACAGCACACGCCACGTACGCACGTGAGCGTCGAGCAGGGGATGCCTCATGAGCCAGTACTCATCATCAGGGCCTGAGTGGCAGGCCCTGCGGCTACAGGTGTTGGCCCGTGACAACCACCAGTGCCAGTGGTGTGGGAAGCCTGACCTTGCAGGTGCAGACGCGACGGTTGACCACTTGATTAGTCGCAAGTCAGGCGGCGAAGACTCGCTCACCAATTGCATAACGTCCTGTAGGTCATGCAACAGCATCAAGGGTGCGAACGAGCTGGTCCGAATGGCCGGATACAACCCGAAATATCTCGATCACCTCTGACCCTCAGGCCCGGGGGCTTTTCCGTCAGAGCACGGAACACCCCGCCTCCACCTCTTCTCTACGCAAACCAAACCCGAAAGATTTGAAATGGCCCGTCTGCCAACCACCTATACCGGGGCCGTCCGCGCATTCATCACGGCACACCCCGAGCTGACGGCCACCGACACCCCGGCACTCGTACAGCTCAAGGCTCTCGCGAAAGAACTCGACGCCGATCCGAGTCAGGGCGCATTGCAGTCCCAGTTTGGGCTCGTCTATCGCAGCCTGGTCAAGCGTGTGGACGCCATGGCCAACCCCGTGACCACCGACCCTCTTGAGGCTGAACTCGCCGCTCTCGAAAAGCGGTAAGCGCGGTGAGAGTTACCCCGCCCCTGTCACCGGATTTCGAGGCCGACATAGATCGGTATCTGCCGGTCATTCAGCGAGCCTGGAAATCGGGGACGGGGTACTTTCTCGCCGCCTGGCAGGTTGCGATTCTCCGCGGTGCGACCGAGCTGTACCCCGAGGGTCACCCTCGCGCGGGTCAACTGAGACACCGCCAGGCCTTCCTTTCGGTGGGACGCCAGGCCGGAAAGTCCGAACTCACGGCGGCATTCGGTTTGTATTTGCTGCTCCGCGATCTTCGGGGCGCGTACGTGGTTGGTGTCGCCCGCAGCCGGGAACAGGCGGCGTTGATTTATGACAGGACCCTCGCCGTCATCCAGTCGAATCCGGCCCTTGCCAGCCGGTTCAAAAAGCTCACAGAGACCCGGGGCATCCGAGCGGTCGCGGGTGGACGCTACGAGCTAAAGGCCTCATCCTCGGCCAGCCTCCAGGGCATCCCCGTCAGCGGGGGAGTGTGCGACGAGCTGCACCTCCTGAAGCCTGAGGTGTGGGACGCACTAGTCGCCGGAACCGGTGGACGAGCGAACACCCTTGTCTTCGGTGCCACGACAGCCGGTGACGATGACTCGGAACTCCTGCTCCGTCTCTACGACAACGCCGAGAAGAGTTTCACCGGCGAGCTGGACCGATTCTTTGCATGCATTTACGAGGCCCCTGAGGCCCGTGTACCGGACGATGACGAGACGTTGGCCGCGTATCTCACCGCCGCGAATCCCGCCGTTGCTGCCGGATATAAGGATGTCGAGGCCGTCATCTCGGATGTTCGCGCCCTACCGGCTAGTGAAGCCGTTCGGTACTTTCTCAATCGGTTCACCTCTGGGGATGCCGGGTGGATGGACCTGAGCATGTGGGCGCAATGCACTGCGACCGAGCCATTCCCCGAGGGTCGGCCCATCATCTCGATTGACCGCACCAATGACTGGAAGTCCGCCACCATCGCCGCCGCGGTCAAAGACGATGCCGGAACAGTTTTCACCGAACTCGTTGCGTGGCCGCGCAACCCATCCATCGACCGCCTCGAACGCCTGTGCGTCCATCTCTACGGGCGGGGAGTTGCCCTATTTGTCATGGACAGCTTCACCCTGAAAGAGCTGGGGATGCGTCTCAAGGGGAGGGGTATGCCGGTTCGTTTCATCGGCATGAGCGAGGTCTACAGCAGTGCCAGCCTCTTCTACTCGAAGGTCGCGCACAAACAGGTGCAGCACGGCGGAGACCTGCTCTTGACCGTGCAGGTGCCCCGGGCTGCAACGAAGGCCAGAGGAGACGCATACCGGATCGTCAAAGGCCCCAGCCTGACTGATATCGATTCGGTTATCGCGACGGTGAACGCGGTCTACATTGCGGAAACCTATAACGATTCCGGGCTACAAATCTTCTAACCCTCACATCACTATCCTACATATCAGGTAGAATGTTAGAAGTAAACATTCGAATGTAGGGAACACTGTGGGCCGCTTCGCGGATTGGTGGATGGGCGTTGAGACCCGTGCTGATGACAGCACCGGGACTCCGCCTGTCAGCGCGCCCTCAAGCATCACGATTGCCCCAGCGCGTGACGAGAATCCCCGAGGCGTCAACGCTGCACAGGCTATGACCCTCGGCACCGTCTATCGGGCGGTCGCGCTCTACGGCACCGCCTCAAAGCAACTCAGCTTTGACGTGTACCGCGGGGAACGCCTAGTTGCAGCCCCGGCTCACATTCGCCAGCCCAATACGTCACTCTCGCAGCGGGCCTTCATCGAGACCACCGTCACGTCTCTCGCTCTGGACGGGAATGCGTTTTGGCTAGTCACTCGTGACTCATCGGGCAAGGTGCTGAACCTCGACGTGCTCGACTCCACAAGGGTCAACATCGAGAAAGATACAGACGGTGGGATCACCGGCTACCGATCCGGCACCGAGTTCTATCGCCCTGACCGAATCCGTCATCTTCGCCTCACGCGAGTGCCCGGCCAGGATAGGGCGCTCGGCCCGATTCAGGCGGCTCAGCTCGAACTACGCGGTGCCATTGATACCCGCGACTACGCATCGAATTGGTTCAAAGACTCGGGTGTCCCTAACGGCGTTCTCAAGTCAGACCAGGCTCTCACCTTGGAATCCGCCAAGCAGTTCCGCGAGGCGTGGGAAGAGTCCCGCGGGGGTAAGCATGGCACCGCCGTTCTCGGACAGGGCCTCGACTACAAGCCTGTTTTCCTTGACCCCAAGTCTGCTCAGTGGCTTGAGTCTCAGCGATTCAGCACCACCCAGGTAGCCCGACTCTTCGGCATCCCCGCCGCCCTTCTGCTCGCAGACGTGGAGGGCACCTCTCAGACGTACTCGAACATCTCGCAGTCCTGGACCGAATTCGCCCGCTTCGGGCTCACGGCCTATATCTCCGAAATCGAAGACGCCTTCTCGGCTCTCGTTCCCGGCACGGGCATCGTCCGCGCGAACTATGAGGGGCTGCTCCGTGCAGACACCACGACGCGATACCTCGCGCACCAGGTTGCCCTCACATCCGGATTCCTCACGCCAAACGAGGTCCGCGCCATCGAGGGCCTTCCTCCGCTCACCGGAGGGGACGTGCTCAGCGCCGGCTCTGCTCCGGCGCCAACTTCCGATACCCCCGAGGTGACCTCGTGACCGAACTCGAAACTCGCTCAGTCGAGCTACGCGCAGATGCCGACACCGGCACCGTTGAGGGCATCGCCGTCCCATGGGGCCAGCGCGCCACCATCGGCGGTGCATTCGAAGAGATGTTCGAACGTGGCTCTATTGTCGCCCAGGACGTGAAGTTGTTCTGGCAGCACCGCGAAGTCATCGGCAAGGTCATCGCCTCCGAGGATCGCGAGGATGGTCTCTTCATCCGCGCCCAAATCAGCGACACAACGCAAGGTCGTGACGCCCGAGCGCTGCTGAAAGACGGCGTTGTGGATCGGTTCTCGGTCGGCTTCATCCCCATGGAGCACCGCACTGAAAAGGACGGCCTGATCGTCCGTACTCGCGTGGACCTTCGTGAGGTCTCTGCCGTCACATTCCCCGCCTACTCCGGAGCCACGATCACCGAGGCCCGTAACCAAACACCACCTATCCCTAAGGAAAACACCGTGTCCGAAAACACCGACTTCACCGCTGACCTCACCGAGGTTCGCGAGTCCGTTGAGTCCCTTGACCGCCGATTTGAAGTACTCGCAGCTTCACGACTATCCGAGCGGGGTGAGCCCGCAATCGACAAGCGTTCCGCGGGTGCCGTTCTCAAGGCAGCCGTAGAGGGTGACGAGCCCACCATCGAGATGCTGAACCGTGCCTACACCGGTGGCGTTCTGGCCGATGGCTACACGCCCAACGCATACGTCGGTGACCTCACACGTCTTATCGACAACGCGTCCCCTATCCGTTCCGTCTTCTCCAAGGGCACCCTGCCCAGCACGGGACGTTTCCTTGAGTACACGCAGCTCAAGAGCAACACCAGCACGGTCAGCCAGCAGGTCAAGGAAGGCGACACACTTGCCTACGGCAAGGTCGCTGTTGAGTCCAAGACCGCCCCGATTTTTACTTACGGTGGCTACACCTCACTCAGCCGCCAGGAAATTGAGCGCAGCCAGGTCAACATGCTGACCCTCGCCCTTAACGCCCAGGCCATCGCCGCAGCTCGCCAGCTTGACGCTAACTTCCGCGTCGAGTTTGACAAGGCTGTCGCTGACGCCCGCACGGCTGGCAACAACATCGGCACAGGTGGCGTTCCAGGCACGGCCACCGACTGGCTCGGCACCATCGTTGACGCCGCGGGCCAGTTCCAGGACAACGGCCTCAGCCTCGACGGTCTGCTCGTGGACTCCTCCACGTTCAAGCAGTTCCTAGGTCTCTCGGGTTCGGACGGTCGTCCGCTCATGAGCATCTCGGGCCAAGCCGTCAACACGGTCGGCACCGCAGTTCCCCGCACTCTCCGCGGTGAGATTGCCGGAGTGCAGATCGTTGCTGACCCTGCCCTGACCGTTGACAGCGTGGCGTTCTACAACGCCGACGCCCTCCGTGAGTACACCAGCCCCTTCGTCCGTCTCTCGGACGGAGACATCACGAACCTGACCAACCAGTACTCGCTCTATTTCTACGGAGCTATTGCTCACGAGCTACCCGTAGGAATCGTTCCTGTCGGAGTCGGTGCGTAACCCGTGATCACGCTGGAAGACCTCCGAGCCTACGTCGGGGCCACGGCCCGTGACGATGCCGACCTCCAACGCGCCCTGGCAACAGGTGTCGCGTTGGTGGATCGGTTCATCGGCGCGGCCACGGTCCCGGCACCGGTTGTCGAGCAGGCCTATTTGGTTGCCGCCTCGGAGGTCTTCCAGCGCAAGAGCGCGCCTATGGGAATCAGTCAGTTCGCCACGGCGGACGGGGCACCCATGCGAGTGAACCGTGACCCCATGGTTTCGGTCCTGCCGATCCTCGCCCCATTCATCGGGCCGGGGGTCGCATGAATCTCGCAGCCGAACGGGAGTACGTCCGCAACATCCTCGCTGACCTGATCGGTGAGAACGGTGCCGCGTACACGTACATCCCAGAACGCACCACGCTCCCGGCGTACCTCGTGACACCGAACAGCCCGTACATCAGCAACGGGCAGACCTATGGCACCGCAACCCTCCGCCTGGAAGTGACATACGTGTCCTCTCACGGGGGCAACGAAAAGGTCACACAAGAGGTGGATGACGCAATCTCCGCCGCCGTGGTCGCCCTCATGCAAGACCCCGCCTCGCGAATCGCCATTGACGGTGCCGATCAGCCACATAGCATCCGGCTCAACGGCCAGGACTACCTCTCCCAATCCATCCAGATCAGTTTCAAAATCGACCTTTAGGAAAACCCAAAATGCCTAGCACTCGCCTCAAGGGCTCCGGCCTGAGCTTCACGGTCGGAACCACCGACTTTGCCGCAGACGCCACGAACGTGCGCATCACATACGGTGACGCCGATTCCGGAACCGTCACCTTTGCAGATGCCGCCGCTGGCACCACGCAGCAGGCAACCATCGCCGGAACCATGATTCAGTCCCTCACCAGTTCCAGCTTCTGGCGTTATGCCTACGCGAACTCCGGTAAGGAAATCGCGTTCAAGTACGCTCCCGGCCTCAACACCACAGCCACCGCCGACAAGCCAATTTTCTCGGGCACTGTCCGTATTGGTAACCGCCCTGACTTGGGTGGCGACGCCCAGGTGAGCGGTGACGACTGGACCGCCGACTTCGAGTGGAAAGTCATCGGAGACGTAGTTATGGCGGTCTCCTAAGCATGGCCGCACCCGTCACCGTCCGCGTGGAAGGCCTGAACAAAACGATTCGGGCCCTCCGCAAAAGCGGTGCCGACATGCAGGACATGAAAAACCTTATGCACGAAATTGGCCAGTTGATCGTCAACGCGACCGACGCGCCTCGTGCATCAGGCAACCTCGCCGGAACCGTCCGCGCTGGACGGGGAGCCACGAAGGCCGTCGTCCGAGCCGGGGGAGCGCGAGCCCCCTACGCCGGAGTCCAGAACTACGGCTGGCCCGCTCGCAACATTCCTGGCACTCGCTACCTCAACGAGGCAGCAGAACGCGAGAAGGGCAACGCCCTCTCGACTCTCGATCAAGGCATCGGAGAAATCCTCCGCCGCAACGATCTGCAATAACCATCACAAGAAACGGAAAACAAATGTCCAACAAATTTGACTTCGAGAACCTGACCATCGGGGAAATCGACTTCATCGAAAAGACCACCGGTCGATCCGCCAGCACCATCGGTCGAGACGAGACCCCGCAGGGTGCCCTTCTCATGGCCCTAGTCACAGTCTTCAAACGCCGCAACGGTGAGCCCCAGTTCACCACCGTTGATGCCTCGCTTCTCACCCTCTCCGAAGCAAACGCGATCATCGGCGGTGACGAGGACGAGAACTCCCAAGCGGGGGAATAGCAAACCGGAGGGCTCAGGACTTGGCGACATTCGTCGTCCACCTCGGGCTCTCGCCCTCCGAGTACCGAGCCCTCACCGTTCGCGAACGGAACGCGATCATTCGCGAAGCGAACAAGCGCAAGTGACCCCTTAGCCGCTCTGGCAGGTTTTCCGTTTCCTGCCAGAGCCCATATTTTCCCACGATGAAAGTAGCACGAAATGGCCGGGCAAACCGTCATCGTCAGCATTCTTGCTGACGGAAAGAAGGCAACGCAGGGCCTTGGCGAGGTTGCGTCCAGCTTCGAGAAGCTCGGCAAGATCACCGCAGGCTTCGCCGTTGGAGCGGGTATCGCCATCGGGGCCGTGGCTCTCGGTGTCGGCAAGCTTGTTGCGGATTCCATCGCCGCAGCCGCCGAGTCCGAGAAAGTCGCCGCTCAAACAGATGCCGTGGTCAAGTCCACCGGCATGGCTGCTGGCCGTAGCTCTGAGCAAATCGGAGACCTCGCTCTCAGACTGTCGAATTTGACGGGAATCGATGACGAGGTAGTCCAGTCCGCCTCGAACATCGTCGCGACGTTCACCCAGATCAAGGGTGATCAGTTCGACGCGACCACCGCAGCCGCTCTAGACATGTCCACCGCTCTAGGAACGGACGCCAGCTCCGCAGCTCAAATGCTCGGCAAGGCCTTGAACGACCCCATCGCGGGAATCGGCAAGCTCTCGAAAGCCGGTGTCACTTTCACCGATCAGCAAAAAGCTCAGATCAAGGCCATGACAGAGGCCGGTGACGTTGCCGGTGCTCAGGGCGTCATCCTGGCCGAGGTTCAGAAAGAGTTCGGCGGATCAGCCGAGGCCTACGGAAATACCTTCCTGGGTCTCAAAGACAAGGTTTCGAACGCCTTCGGCAACATCCAAGAGACGTTCGGCTCCGCGTTCCTGCCGGTCCTCTCTCAGGGGCTCGGGCAGATTGCAACCCTGCTCCAAAACGTAGGGGAGTCCGACCGATTCCTGGCGATCACCCAGAGCGTCGCTGACTTTGTAGGGGGTCTGCTCGCCGGTGCACCCGCCATCGGTTCATTCATTGGACCCCTCGCCGGTGCCGTGGCTTCGGTCTCGCCGCTCGGGGCAGTCCTCTCTTATGTGTCGCAAAACCTTGGCTCGGTTCTCCCTGCCTTCCAGGCATTCGGCGCAGCCCTCGGGTCGGCTTTCATCGCGCTGGCACCGGTGGCCGTCACCCTACTCACGAGCCTTGGCAACGTACTCGGAACCGTCATCGGTGCCGTCATGCCGGTAGTCGTCGGCCTCATCGGCACCTTTGCCGGAATCCTCACAACCCTTGTGCCCGTCATCGCTCAGGTGGCCTCCACCATCGGGGGGGCACTCATCACGATCCTGACGACTCTCGCCCCGATCATCGCGCAACTCGTGACCGCCCTCGGTCCTCTCCTGACCACGATCCTGACCGCGCTGGCACCGATCATCACGATTGTTGCCACGACGATTGGCACCCTGCTCACGGCCATCATGCCGCTAATCACCGGCGCAATCCTGCCTCTCGTCTCAGCCGTCCTGACCCTCATCACGCCGCTGCTGCAACTGGCCGTGATGATCCTGACGCCGCTCATTCAGCTATTCGTCACGATCCTGACTCCGATCCTTGGGCTCGTCAGTGTCATCGTCGGTGCCCTTGTTCCCGTCATCGGCTTCCTAGTCAACATCCTCACGGTTGTTATTGGGGTCATCACCGGGGCACTCACCGGAGCCGTCAACGGAATCACCGCTCTCTTCAACGGTGGCTTTGCCGCGGGCATTCGGAACGTCGGCAAGGTGTGGGGCGACATTTGGAACACCGTGCAGCGCGTCTTCACTGTCGTGGTTGCAGCGGTCCGCGCTGGTGTCTCTGCTCTCGTCGGATTTTTCTCCGGCGTCTGGGGCTCCATCGTCTCGGGCATCTCAGGATTCGCCACATCCATCAGCAACGGAATCGGCAATGTCGTCGGATTCTTCCGCGAGCTACCCGGACGTGTCGTCTCTGCAATCGGCAACCTCGGCTCGCTCCTGCTCTCGGCAGGTGGAGACATCATCAACGGCCTCGTGAACGGTGTCCGCAACAGCTTCGGCAAGATCGGCTCCATTGCCGCGGACATTGGTCGAAATCTGCTATCCGGTGTCAAGGGTGCCCTAGGCATCGCCTCACCATCCCGCCGCATGAAAGAGCTTGGAAAGTTCGCCATTCAGGGATTCGCCGGTGGGCTCTCCGACCTCACCCCGGTCCGCCGCGCCATGTCGAGCCTGACCGACCTTGTGACCACCACGCCCACCCTCATGGCCACCGCCGACTTCTCCGGCTCCGGCGCGGGACGCGCGGGAGTCGTCAACTACGTAACCGTCGAAATGCTCTCGCCCACACCTCAGAACGCCCGCCTCCTGGCCGAAATGCTCGATGACCACGCCCGAATGGGAGGCGCACGATGATCCGAGAACAACCCGTAATCAACAGCCTGAACGTCGAGCTAGCGGCCCCCAGTGCCGGGCTTGCTCTCAGCACGGGTCGCCTCGGGGCCGACAGCCTCAGTGCCACCGCCACCACCTGGACGACCTATTTGGGCTCAGCCCTAGACGTGTCCATTCGTCGCGGTGGGAAACGTCAAGGTGTAAGCACGTCCATCGACGTTGGCACTCTGACGATGACGCTGCTCAATGTAGGTGACCCTCGGACGGACGCCGCCGTACGCCCGAACACAGCCATTCGTGTGCGTTCAAGGGCCACAGGAGCAGCCATTTTCACGGGCCGAATTCTCGACGTAAACATGGCGCACCAGCGCAATAAGGTCACCGGCAACTTTGACCGCTACATCACTTTGACCGCGGTCGATTCGGTGACCGCCCATGCGAACACAAAGCGTTACGGAGCCATCGCCCCCAACGATCACGAGACCTTCGAACAGCGCATCAATCGTCTAGCCCTGTCCAGCCGGGCACCCATCACCACCCCTGCAATTGCCCCTGCCCGTGTGCTGTATCAACTGCCTCCCGGTGGGACGGCTGCCGAGACCGAAGCGGGATGGACAAACCTGGGAGGTGCTGCTCCTCGTGAGCAGTTCCGGGCTAACTCGGTCTTCGCCAGTCAGACGTACGTGGGCACGACCCTGAAACAGGTTGTCTACCGTCAGGCCTATTACACGGGCACGTGGTCGGATTCGTCCGCGCTCACGACATACCTTGACCCTGCAGAGGGCGCTCTAGGGCTTGTCCGCACGGTGACCGGTCTAACCCCCGGCAAGATGTACCGTCTCCGAGCCACGGCCCTTCTGCAACTAGACGGGTTTGGCGGAGACTCTGCCGGATTGGCCGCAAACGTCTACCGGCTGACTGCTGTCGGTATCGGCTCTGGGGTATCCCAGCGCCTCTCCCTCGGCGCGTCCGTTGGGTACAAGTTGCCCGCTTACGAATTCATCGCCACCGGCACGTCCGCAACTGTCGGCATAGAACTAGCAGACCGCTTCGACGCCTCCACGGGTCGCGGCGGGTACATCGAACGGGTCGGGCTAGGAGAGTTCGTCCTGGAAGAGATGGTGACCGCAGGGTCGCACATGCTCGCCTCGGTCGCTTTCGAGTCCTCTCTCGCAGAGCACTTTGACGTGGCGTGTGCATCCGTTGCCGGTGGCCGTTGGTGGGTCAACGCTGGGGGCGTAACCCAGTTCGCTGCCGGGCCGCTGACAGGATCAGCGGTCGCCTCATTCTGTGACGTGCGCCCTACTGCTACCTCTGCCCGGGCCACCTACGCCTGGGCTGGCACCGCGAACCGCTCGGAATCCACGGAGACCGTTGGCGGTGTCTCTCGACGTAACCTCGCGACCCTGCCAAATGCCGTGGCGCTCTGGACGGGGTGGGCTGGCACCAACGGAACGCTTACCTACAGCTACCTGCCTGACTCCGGTCTCGACTTCCCGTCAACGTTTGTTCGCCTGACGCAGACGAAAGACGCGACCGCGCTTCTCGTCGGACCTGGTGTCTCGTCGGTGGCTGACGTTGTGGCTGGAAAGACGTACACCGTCTCCATGTTTGGCCGCTCATCAAGGGCGGGCGCGTCACACGTCCGAGCCCGTTTCACGGGTGGGGGAGCCGAGGTAGTCAGCGCTTTGACGACGCACCAGGTGGGGGCATGGGAGCGCCGCAGCCTCACGTTCACGGCACCCTCAACGGGCAAGCTGACTGTCTATTTCTGGTGGAACGTCATTGCCAAGGTCGGCGACACCTTCGATGGCACGGCCCTTCTCGTCGAGGAAGGGTCTACCACCGCCGCCTACTTCGACGGGTCTCGCACAACACCGAACGAGTATGTCGGCCTGGACACCAGTTTCGACACTCGAAACATGGTCAATGACCTCACCCTGACCAACCGAGTCACGGGCGTCAATGACCAGGGCGAAACGGTCGGGGTAGACACCGATTCCGGATTCACCGACCCGACCAGCATCGCCACGTGGGGTACCCGCAGTGACTCGCTCAAGGTGTCGATTTATGGCTGGGACGGCTTTACGGGTGCTGTCGCTCGTCGCGCATCCGAGGTGCTGGCCGCATCGTCTAGCCCGGTTCTGACTCTTTCGAGCATCCAGTGGAACGCCTCGGAAGACCCGGCCCTAGCGGGGTCCATCGACGTGTACAGCCCCATCACGGTCACCTTCCAGGGCACCACTCAGCCCTCCCAAATCATCTCCGTCAGCCACGACATCACACCGTCCCGATGGTTGATCACCCTCGACTTAGTAAGGAACACATAAATGCCCGGCTACAAGCAATTCGCGAACGGTGCCGTACTCACCGCCGACGACGTAAACAGCTACCTAATGAGCCAAGTGCTCGTAGAGGTAGGCTCCGTCGCCGAGCGTGACGCCCTGCCCGTCCGACCCCGCACCGTCTACAGGACAGATAAGGAATGGGCCGAGAGGTACTACCCAACCTGGAACGCGACGACCGCACCCAAGGGCGTGAAGACCGCCGGGTACTACCCAATCGACCACCAGCCGACATTCAACGCAGACGTGCCCGCCGCGACCCTCGCCGCGAACACGGAGTACTTCATCGGCGCGACCACCGGCACTCCGGCACTCCCCATGACGGAGCTTGAAGACTTTGAAAACTGGCGAGCCCCGTCCACCAACCCGAGTCGCATCACACCCAACTATGAGGGGGTCTACCGCGTCACTTCATGGTCACAGTGGAATGCGAATGCAACCGGATATCGGGCAATGCGCTGCCGCAAAAACGGTGCATACGTCAAGGCTGGTCAGCAGTCCATCCTCGGAACCGGCCCCGCCGCACACATGTTCGCGCAGTGGACAACCGAGATGAATGGGACAACCGACTATCTCGACCTCGCGACAATCCACACGGGATCACAAGACCTCGGCTTCTCGGCAACCATCCTGGTCGAGTTTGTGAGGCCGATCCACCATGGCTAACACTGCCGGTGTTCAGGCCTCCATCGGCAATGTCCAGACGATGAATGCGGACGCAGCGATCTACTGGCGTCTTCTCGTGGCCGCTGTCGCCGCCGCGTGTGGTGTGTGGGTTGTCGCTACTGAGGGCACCCGCACGTACGCCCGCCAAAAGTACCTATTCGACAACCGGAACCGGCCGGGGTTTAACCCTGCCTGGTCTCCGGACAGTCCATTCGCCTACCACCTCTCCGGACGTGCAGTCGATGTGGGCTCGCAGGTCGGTTTCATTCTGACCCTCGTCTCCAAGGCCTTCTACGCCCGAGCCGGGGCCTACGGCTTCCGCGCCACAGTCAAGGGTGAGCCCTGGCACTTCGAATGGCGCTTGGAGTGGGTTCGGGCAGATATCCGCGCCTCGGTTGGCACCACCCCGGCCTCGCCAGCACCCGTCCCCTACGTCTCCCCAGAACAGAAAGATGACAACGAAATGATCACCCCCGAAGCGCAGCGCTTCATCACCGACACGGTTCGAGCCGTCGTCACCCGTGACAACCGCTACCGCCTGTACCGAAACACCGAAACCCAGAAGCTTGTGGCCGTCCGTTGGGACCTGCCTGTGGGTGACCCCGCCCGCACGATCTACCCGAACGATGACGCGCACGCCCGCCGACTCCGAGACCCGTACCAGGTGTTCGGTGACTCGCCGGAACAGGCCAAGGGTCTTAGCCCCCAGGAGTGGGCCTCACTCCATCGCCTCATCGACGGCACAGACGTTGCCTACGAGAAGAAATAGGAATCATGAATAAGACCGCCGCCTTCATTTGCTTCTCTGCTCTCGCAGCCGTGGGCCTCATCGGAGCCGTTGTGCTCGCCATCCACAGGCCTGACGCCACCGCAACATTCACGAGCTTGATCGTGACCGTCCTCGGCCTCGCCAGCGTCGCAGCCGGAACGTTCTACCAACTGGGCAAGCAGTCCGACAAGATCGACACCATTCGCACCCAAACGAACGGCACCCTCTCAAAGCTTCGTGAGGACAACGAGTCTCTGCACCAGCAAAACGCCGAGCTACGGGAGAAGCTGGGACCTGCATCGGGAAGGCATCGAGAGTTCCCTGAGTGAAGTGTCCGCAGGAGCTACTTGGACTTATCTGCGGCGAACATCGCCTGGGCGTAGTGCAGGGTCTCGGGGATAAAGAAAAGAGACTCCTTACGACGCCCTTCTAGGGCGATCATGTCTGCGACGGTGGTCATCGGGGCGCTGTTCATCCGGCTTTCGACGTGTCCCATTAAGACGGCGTACATGACGTGGATGACGACTTGTTGATCTAGTTCCAGCTTGGGTAGCTTCGAGAGGTCAAACTCAAGAGGATCTCGCCCATAGCGGTTCAGCTCTACTTTTCCTCCGACGTCGGAGGAGCCAGCAAAGTAGTCATTAAAAGAGTCCACCGCAGAATGAGCGAGGCGATTCCGGCTCTCGTTGATGTTTCTGAGTTGCTTGATGAGGACGTGGCCGTCGCTTATCTCATCGGGAAGAACCTTGCTGAGGAGGCGAAGCTTCTCCTCAGCCCCTGGCTTCTCAAGCAACGGACGGACTTTGTCAGGGTCAAGAGGATTCACAAAAACGGCGACGAGATTGCTCACCATCGAATCTAGTTGCGCCGCCCGACTGAGATACCTGCCGATGTGGGCGTACATGCGTTCCTGGGCCTCAGACAGCGCCTCAAAATCAGACTCGAAGGAGTTAGTAGTCACGTCGAAAGACTACGAGGCTTGACACACGCATAGGACTTGCATTTACTGCAACGCAACCGGCTCATCGCGGCCCTCACCGCGGCGACGGTCGTGGTCGAGGCCGGCGGACACTCGGGGTCCTTGAACACGGCCGCCCACGCGCAATCACTCGGGCGCCCCGTGGGCGCGGTGCCGGGCCCGGTCACCTCGTCATCGTCGAGCGGCTGTCACGCCCTGATCCGATCCGGGCTGGCCGAGTGCGTGACGAACGCCCAGGACGTGCTCGAGCTCGCCGGCGTCCCCACCGACCTCGTCGCCGCGTCCTACCACGGGCGTCGGCTCGATCCCGAGACGACGAGGGTGCTCGACGCGCTCAGCACGACGGCCACCCGCGAGACCGACGAACTGGCCGTCGCGAGCGGACTGTCGCTCGAGACGGTCCGCGACGTACTCGCCGAGCTCGACCTCTCGGGTGCGGCCCGCCGTCACGGGTCGGGGTGGCGGCGGGTGAGGGGGCGTCGCGATGGCTAGCCTGGCGACATGCACGAGCCGGGGGCCGAGACGCGAGGGGCGGGTCTGGCCGTGACGCGCCTCCTGGGCGAGGTCGAACGGTTCGCCGACCACCTTCACGACGGCCGCGGTCTCAGCGACCACACGGTGCGGTCGTACGGAGCCGACCTCGACTCGCTCGTGGCCTTCGCCGAACACCGGCTGGGTCGACCGGGCGAGGTGGGCGACCTCGACCTCGACCTGCTGCGCGACTGGCTCTGGCAGGGCACGCAGGCCGGGCTCGCCCGGGCCACCCTCGCGAGGCGGTCGGCGAGCGTCCGGGCGTTCACCCGATGGCTCGACGAGACCGACCGGATGCCCATCGACGTCGGTGCGCGGCTGCGCGCGCCGAAGCCCGAGAGTCGCCTGCCCCGCGTCCTCACGCGTGAGCAGGTCGACGGACTGCTGGCCTCCCTCGCCGTGCGAGCGGACACGGGTGACCCCGGAGCGCGGCGGGACCTCGCCGTCGTCGAACTGCTCTACGGAGCAGGTTTGCGCGTCTCCGAGCTCGTCGGAGCCGACCTCGGCGACGTCGACCTCGATCGTCTGACGGTGCGGGTGACCGGCAAGGGGGCGAAGCAGCGCGTCGTGCCGTTCGGGGTGCCGGCGGCCGAGGCGCTGGGGCGCTACCTCGAGCTCGCCCGCCCGACGCTCGCCACCCCGGTCACGGATGCCGCCTTCTTCGTGGGGGCGACGGGAGGGCGGCTCGGCACGAGAGCGGTCTACCGGCTCGTCGCCGGTCTGCTGGCCGATCTCCCGGGAGGGGGACCGGCGGGGCCACACGCCCTGAGGCACACCGCCGCCACGCACCTGCTCGACGGCGGTGCCGATCTCCGGGCCGTCCAAGAGCTGCTCGGTCACGCGAGCCTCGGCACCACGCAGATCTACACGCACGTCTCGACCGACCGGCTGCGGGACAGCTACCGCTCGGCCCACCCGCGCGCCTGACGGCGGCGAGGGTATCTGAGGGAGCCGAGGGCCCCGACGACGCCTCGTGCCGACGACGGGTCGGCCGAGTCACGGGGCCTGCCGCGCTACGTCTGTCGTGTCCGGTCCGGTGCTCACCGGGGCCGCGTGGGCAGCAGCACCGAAGGCTCGATCTCGCCCAAAAACAGCAGGGGCGAGACGTACTCGCCGTCGACGCGGGCCCCCAGGTGCAGGCACGGCCGATCGGCGCAGTGCCCCTCGTCGAGGACACCGACCGTCTGGCCTCGGGTGACCGCGTCGCCTCTCGCGACCTCGGCCACGACGGGCTCGACGCTGCTCAGCACCCCGTCGGCATGGCGTATCGACAGCACGGGCCGGTCGACCACGACCCCGGCGAAGTGCACGACGCCGTCGTCCGGGGCGGTGACGACGGAGCCCGGGACGGTCCCGACGTCGATGCCCCGGTGCCCCGGCGACCACGGATTCGGCGGCCCGACGAAGGGCCTGACCACGGGATGCGGCGAGGCGACGGGCCAGGCCCACACCGCGCCTCCAGCGGGGGACGCTCCAGAGCTCGCGACCGCCGGCCGGGTCGGGAGCGACCCCGCGAGGACGGCGACCAGGATGGCTGCCGAGACCATGGCGAGGCGTCGTGACGACAGCTGAGAGAGGTGACGCATACCGGCACATTGCCGGTTGCGCAAGCTTTCTCGGCGAGGCGTAAGGTTCACCCGTGCACGAACACCCCGTGCACACCGTTTGTGGGGGAGTCGTGGCCACGAGCCCTGCTCCTCGAGCCGTGAAGGAGTACAGGTGTCGAACACCACTGCAACGACGAAGAGTTTGAACAGGCGGGTGACCGCGCTCGCCGTGGCGGCGGCCATCGGCGGGTTCCTGTTCGGTTTCGACTCATCCGTCATCAACGGCGCCGTCCAGTCGATCACCGACGAGTTCGGCCTCACCGAGTTCGCCTCGGGCTTCGCGGTCGCCTCCGCCCTGATCGGTTGTGCCATCGGTGCCTACGTCGCCGGTCGCCTCGCCGACAAGATGGGCCGCATCAAGGTCATGCTGATCGGTGCCGCGCTCTTCCTCATCAGCTCGATCGGAGCCGCCGCGGCCTTCGCCGTCTGGGACCTCGTGCTCTGGCGCGTCATCGGCGGGCTCGGCATCGGCATCGCATCGGTCATCGCCCCCGCCTACATCAGCGAGGTCTCGCCCAAGGCCATCCGCGGCCGCTTGGCGTCGTTCCAGCAGCTCGCCATCACGCTCGGCATCTTCGCCGCCCTGCTGTCGGACCAGCTCTTCGCGGTCACGGCGGGCGGTGCCTCCGAGCCCTCGCTCTTCGGTCTCGCCGCCTGGCGCTGGATGTTCCTCGTCGGCATCGTCCCGTCGGTCGTCTACGGCATCCTGGCCTGGCGTCTGCCCGAGTCGCCGCGGTACCTCGCCGGTGACGGGCGCGAGGACGAGGCCAAGAAGGTGCTCCAGTCCATCGTCCCGGCCGAGACGGTCGAGACGAGCCTGAAAGAGATCACGGACTCGATCCGCACCGAGGCCGAGCTCGAGAAGAAGTCGTCCATCCGTGGCACCCGCTTCGGTCTGCAGCCCATCGTCTGGGTCGGCATCATCCTCGCCGTGCTGCAGCAGTTCGTCGGCATCAACGTGATCTTCTACTACTCGACCACCCTCTGGCAGGCCGTCGGCTTCCAAGAAGAGGACTCGTTCCTCATCTCGACCATCACCGCCGTGGTCAACGTCGCCGTGACGTTCATCGCGATCGGCCTGGTCGACAAGGTCGGTCGCCGACCCATGCTGTTGACCGGCTCGATCGGCATGTTCCTGAGCCTCGCCGTGACCGCCCTGGCCTTCAGCCAGGCCACCACTTCGGCGAGCGGCGACCCGTCGCTGCCCGGCGCCTGGGGCCCGGTGGCCCTGGTCGCGGCCAACCTCTTCGTCGTGTCCTTCGGTGCGACGTGGGGCCCGCTCATGTGGGTGCTGCTCGGCGAGATGTTCCCGAACAGCATTCGTGCCACGGCACTCGGGGTGGGCAGCATGGCGAACTGGATCGCCAACTTCGTCGTGACGGTCTCGTTCCCGACCCTGGCGGCACTCAGTCTCACGCTGTCCTACGGAATCTTCGCGTTCTTCGCGCTCGTCTCGTTCTTCTTCGTCCTGGCGAAGATCCCCGAGACGAAGGGGCGCTCGCTCGAAGAGATGGGTACGTCGGCCGGCCAGGCCGACACGGGGCGGACCGCGAAGGCCTGACCTCGGCACGCCCGACGACCGTCCCGTCCAGATCCTGGGCGGGACGGTCTCGTTCTCGGAGGACGTCCGGTGAGCCTTGCGGACGGCCTCGGTCGGTGCCGCTCGTCGTCGGCGCGCGGGTGCGCGGTGGTCCCCGTACCCGGGCGACGACCACCGCCTCCTGGTGACCGTCGGTGGTGCTAACATGAGCGATGCAGTCTGCTCGGCAGGCTGACTTCGCGTGCCCTGTGCGTCTTCGGACGCACCGACGTCGAGGCGACCCGCTCGTCTCGCGCCGCATCCGGCCTCCACGTCCACTCGGTCCGAACTCGCCTCACGGTGTGCTCGGCGGACGTGTGCCCGGGCACCAGGCAGTGGCGACCGACCGGTCGCCCGACAACCGACAAGCAGGCGCCCCCGCGGGTGCGCCCAGAATCAAGGAGAACGACCATGGCCGTCGTCACCATCCGCCAGCTGCTCGACAGCGGCGTCCACTTCGGACACCAGACCCGTCGCTGGAACCCGAAAGTGAAGCGCTTCATCCTCGCCGAGCGCTCGGGCATCCACATCATCGACCTGCAGCAGTCGCTCGGCTACATCGACAAGGCCTACGACTTCGTCAAGGAGACGGTCGCCCACGGCGGCACCATTCTCTTCGTCGGTACCAAGAAGCAGGCTCAGGGCTCCATCGCCGAGCAGGCCAACCGCGTCGGCCAGCCCTTCGTCAACCAGCGCTGGCTCGGTGGGCTCCTGACCAACTTCCAGACGGTCTCGAAGCGCCTCGCCCGCATGAAAGAGCTCGAGGACATCGACTTCGACGACACCACGCAGGGCTTCACCAAGAAAGAACTGCTGATCAAGAAGCGTGAGCTCGACAAGCTCCACAAGACGCTCGGCGGAATCCGCAACCTGACCAAGACGCCGTCCGCGCTCTGGGTCGTCGACACCAAGAAAGAGCACCTCGCCATCGACGAGGCCAAGAAGCTCGGCATCCCGGTCATCGGCATCCTCGACACGAACTGCGACCCCGACGAGATCAACTTCCCGATCCCGGGCAACGACGACGCCATCCGTTCCGTGGGCCTGCTGACCCGCATCGTGGCCGACGCCGCGGCCGAGGGCCTCGTCCAGCGTCACCAGAAGCCCGAGGACGCCGACCAGCCCGTCGAGCCCATGGCCGAATGGGAGGCCGAGCTGCTGGCGCAGGGCGAGGCCAAGGCTGCCGACGCCGCGGCCGAGGCACCTGCTGCCGAGGCTCCCGTCGCAGAGGCCCCCGTCGAGGAGAACGACGCCGACGCTCAGGTCGCCGCCAAGCCCCTGGGCGAGCCGGTCGTCGAGCCCGTCGCCGAGGCGACCGAGGCCACCGCCGCCGAGCCGGCCGACGCCGACTCGAAGTAGTCCTCTCTTCACCCTTCCGACTCCACGAAAGGAAGTCAGACACATGGCCAACTACACCATCGCTGACGTCAAGATCCTCCGTGACCGCCTCGGCGCGGGCATGGTCGACAGCAAGAACGCCCTCGAAGAAGCCGACGGCGACATCGAGAAGGCCGTCGAGATCCTGCGCGTCAAGGGACTGAAGGGCGTCGCCAAGCGCGAGGGCCGTCAGACCACTGCGGGTCTCGTCGCCGCGAAGCCCGGCTCGGGCTACGCCACGCTGATCGAGCTCGCCAGCGAGACCGACTTCGTCGCCAAGAACGAGAAGTTCGTCGCCCTGGCCGACCAGGTCCTCGAGGCCGTGCACGCGGCCGGCGCCTCCAGCGCCGCCGAGGGCAACGCCTCCGCGATCGGCGGCCAGACCGTCGAGGCCTTCGTCAACGACGAGGCCGCGCTCATGGGCGAGAAGGTCGAACTGCGCACCGTCAGCCGCATCGAGGGCGAGCAGTTCGCCATCTACCTGCACAAGACCTCCAAAGACCTGCCCCCGCAGGTCGGCGTGGTAGTGGGCTACACCGGTGACGACGCCGAGACCGCTCGGTCGATCGCGCAGCACATCGCCTTCGCCGCGCCGACGTACCTGTCGCGCGACGACGTGCCCTCCGAGCAGGTCGACAAAGAGCGTGCGATCGTCGAAGAGACCGCGAAGAACGAGGGCAAGCCCGAAGCGGCCCTGCCCAAGATCATCGAGGGTCGCCTCACCGGCTTCTTCAAAGAGATCGCCCTGCTCGACCAGGCCTACGCGAAAGACAACAAGTTGTCGGTCGCGAAGGTCGTCGACGAGGCCGGGCTGTCGATCACGGGCTTCGCCCGCATCAAGGTCGGCGCCTAAGCAGCACCGTGACGGGGTCCGAGACGAACGTGTCTCGGGCCCCGTTCCCATGCCCGGCCGAGGCGACGACGCCGGGTGCGACATCGGCGACGGACGGCGCCCAGCCCGAACTCGCTAACCTGGCTACGGCCACGACGAGACGGAGACTCGCATGACATCGCAAACCACCGGACGCCGACGCGTCCTGTTGAAGCTCTCGGGCGAGGCCTTCGGCGGCGGTCAGCTCGGCGTCAACCCCGACGTGGTCGGTGCCATCGCCCGCGAGATCGCCGACGCGGCGACCGACGTCGAGATCGCCATCGTGGTGGGCGGCGGCAACTTCTTCCGGGGGGCCGAGCTCAGCCAGCGTGGCATGGACCGCGGACGCGCCGACTACATGGGCATGCTGGGCACCGTCATGAACGCCCTCGCGCTCCAGGACTTCCTCGAGCAGGCCGGCGCCGCGACACGTGTCCAGTCGGCCATCGCCATGACGCAGGTCGCCGAGCCCTACATCCCTCGTCGTGCCGAGCGACACCTCGAGAAGGGGCGCGTCGTCATCTTCGGTGCCGGGGCCGGGTTGCCCTACTTCTCGACCGACACCGTCTCGGCCCAGCGAGCCCTCGAGATCGGCGCGACCGAGGTCCTCGTGGCCAAGAACGGCGTCGACGGGGTCTACTCGGCCGACCCGCGCCACGACCCGTCGGCGGTCAAGCTCGACCGGCTCACGTACCAAGAAGCGCTGATGCAGGGGCTCAAGGTCGTGGACTCGACCGCGTTCAGCCTCTGCATGGACAACGGCATGCCCATGCACGTGTTCGGCATGGAAGGTGAGGGCAACATCGCCCGCGCCATCCGAGGCGAACGCATCGGAACCATCGTCAGCAACTAGACGACTAAACTCGACCGCGAACCGAACAAGGAGCACCAGTGGCGATCAACGACGTACTCACCGAGACGCGCGAGAAGATGGACAAGGCGCTCGACGCCGCCAAGAACGATTTCGGCACGGTGAGAACCGGCCGCATCAACCCGGCTCTGTTCCAGAAGATCCCGGTCGACTACTACGGCACACCGACGCCGCTGGCGCAGCTCGCATCGTTGCAGGTGCCCGAGGCCCGCACCATGATCGTCACGCCCTACGACAAGACGGCCCTCAAAGAGATCGAGAAGGCCATCGCGACCTTCCCGAACCTCGGTGCCAACCCGACGAACGACGGCACCATCGTCCGCGTCACGATCCCCGAACTGACGCAGGAGCGTCGCAAGGAGTTCGTCAAGATCGTGCGAAGCAAGGGCGAGGACGCCAAGGTGCAGGTGCGCAACGTCCGTCGCAAGTCGAAAGAGGCGCTCGACGCGCAGAAGACCGAGGTCGGTGACGACGAGGTCGCTCGTGCCGAGAAAGAGCTCGAGTCGATCACCAAGGGGTACATCGACTCGATCGACGACGCGCTGAAGAAGAAAGAAGCGGAGCTGCTCGAGGTCTGATGAGACAGCGACCCGACGACGCCGGCCCCGACGACTCGTCTCCGGCGCAGAAGAGCACCCTCGGCAGTCGCCGGGCCGACTTCGACGCTCGTGCGCAGGCGGCGAGGCACGACATCGAGAACCAGCTGCGGGCCGGCAAGGCGCGCCTCGACTCCCGCAACGAGAAATTGACGGCACGGACCGGTCGCAATCTGCCGGCGGCCATCGCCGTCGGGGTGTTGCTCGGTGCTGCAGTCCTGCTCAGCCTGATCTTCGTCAAGGCGTTCTTCATGATCGTGGCCGCGGCCCTGATCGGTTCGCTGTGCTTCGAGCTCGCGAGTGCTCTGCGGTTCGCCGGCCGCGACGTCCCTCGGCTGCCGAGCGTCCTGGCGGGGCTGGCGGTCGTCCCTGCCGCTTTCTACGGTGGGGCGGGCGGACAATGGGCGGCCCTCGTCGGCGGCATCGTCGTGGTGTCGCTGTGGCGCCTCGTCGAGTTGGCGCGTCCCTCGCACCGGAGCGGCGCCTCCTCGCTCGGTCGCGATCTGGGGGCCGGTGCCTTCGTCCAGATCTACTGCTCGTTCCTCGGCAGCTTCATGGTCCTCCTGGCCGCCCGCCCCGACGGGCAGTGGTGGACGCTGTCGGCGCTCATCGTCGTGATCGCCGTCGACACCGGTGCCTACGCGACGGGTCTGAACTTCGGCAAGCACCCGATGGCCCCGCGCATCAGCCCGAAGAAGACCTGGGAAGGTTTCGCCGGCTCGGTGGCCGCCAGCTTGATCGCGGCCGTGTTGCTCTCGGTGTTCCTGCTCGACGAGCCGTGGTGGTTCGGCCTGGTGTTCGGAGGCGTGATCATCGTCACCGCCACCATCGGTGACCTCTCCGAGTCGCTCATCAAGCGCGATCTCGGCATCAAGGACATCAGCACCTGGCTGCCGGGTCACGGCGGGTTCCTCGACCGCCTCGACAGCACCCTGCCCTCCGCGGCGGCGGCCTTCGGGATGTACCTGCTCTTCGCCTAGGCACGACCGGCCGAGGCCGACGAGCCGCGCGTCCAGCGGGTGGTCATGTGGCGATGCGGCATGATGGTCGCCGTGAGCAGCACATTTCCGACCGTTCCCAAAGGCAAGCGGGGCTATGTCGTCGACGAGGTCGACGCGTTCCTGGCCGAGGCACGCAAGGCCTACGCCGGCGACGCGAGCCGCGGCATCGATTCGGCGCGCATCCGCCGGACGGCCTTCGGCCTGACGAAGAACGGCTACTCGACGGCGCACGTCGACGCCGCGCTGGAACGACTCGAGGACGCCTTCGCCAGCCGCGAGCGTGAACGCGCCGTCTCGTCCGGGGCGGAGTCCACGTGGTTCTCGTCAGCGCGTTCCGGGGCCGAAGACATCGTCGCCCGGCTCGAGCGACCGCAGGGGCATCGGTTCGACCGAGTCGGCATCCTGACGACGGGCTACCACCCGCGAGACGTCGACCGTCTGACCCGCCGCCTGCACGGCTACTTCACCGACGGACGGCCACTCAGCATCGACGACGTGCGGGCCTCGGTCTTCCGGTCGAAGCGTGGGGGCTACCGTGAGAGCCAGGTCGACCTCCTGCTCGACACCGTGGTCGACGTCATGCTCGCCGTGCGCTGATCGTCGCCGAGGGTTCCGTCACCGGCGACGAGATCGCCCCTCCGACACGCAGCAGGCCGCCGTCCCTGGTCCTCCGGCGCCCCATCGGTTACCCTGGATGGACTCATGGGCAGGCACGCAGCGAATCCGATCCCCGGTCCCTCTCGACAAGAGCATCCGGCCGCCGTCGAACGACCCTCGAGCCGTCGACGCGTTCGCGTCCCGGCCTCGCAGACCGTCGCTCGTCGAGCCGCCGCCGGTTCGCTGGTGTCCACCGCTTCTGGTGACACCACCGGCACGTCCGTTCGCGGCGCGGGCGTCCCTCGCCGGGTCGTGCTGCCCCTCATCGGATTCTGTGCATCGTTCGCCTTCGTGTCGGCCTCGCTCGTCAACCCGCTGGCCGGTGCCGAGGCGGCGACGACCGTCCCGGGCGCCGCGTCGGTGCTGACGGCCCCTGGCCAGACCCTCACCGTCGCTGGTGCGGCGGTGACGGTCGCCGATCGTGACGCGTACGGCGTCACCGAATACGTCCCGCCGCCGCCTCCGCCCGTCGTGGTGGCCGAGACCGAGAAACCAGCGGCCACGCCGGGTGCGTCCTCCGGTTCCGCCAAGAAGTCCTCGGCCGCCCCGGTGGCCGGTACTCCCGACCCCGGCAGCGCCAAGGCCGTTGCGGCCGAACTCGTCGCGGCCCGCGGGTGGGGTTCCGACCAGTACGACTGCCTCGTCTCGCTGTGGCAGAAAGAGTCGGGTTGGAACGTCTACGCGTCCAACCGTTCCAGCGGTGCCTACGGCATCCCCCAGGCCCTGCCCGGCAGCAAGATGGGTTCCGTCGGCGCCGACTGGCAGACCAACCCCGCCACGCAGATCACGTGGGGCCTCAACTACATCGGTGGTCGGTACGGCAATCCTTGCGGTGCCTGGGCCCATTCCGTCGCCAGCAACTGGTACTGAACCGTCGCACGGCCCTCGTCCTCGCAGGGCCGTTGCTACGCTGGTCGTCATGCCCCGAAGCAACCGCTCCCGTCGCTCGCGCGACCGGCGTGAGGCCGATGAGGCGTACGACATCACCCGGGCGTCTTTCGGCGGCCTGACGGTCGAGACCAAGCACGGGCGTTCGTTCAACGTGCAGTCGGTGTCGGCCTCGTCCGCCGTCAAGGAGTACGTCTGCCCCGGCTGTTCGCTGGGCATCGTCCCGGCGACTCCCCACGTCGTGGCGTGGCGGGCCGACGGGCTCTTCGGGGCCGAAGACGACCTGGCGGCCCGCCGACACTGGCACACCCACTGCTGGAGGATCTCGTGACGACTCCCGACACCGACACCGACACCGACTCCGTCGACATCCGCGGGGGAGTCCTCCTGCCCGCGCGCCGTGAGGACGTCGAGCTGCACACCGGTGACGGTCTCACCTTGGTGGGCGAGCTGAGCCTTCCCGCCGATCGCGAACCCGTCGGGACCATCGTCGCCCTGCACCCCTTGCCCACAGCCGGTGGGTTCATGGACTCGCACGTCATCCGCAAGGCTGCGGCCCGTCTGCCGGCGCTGGCCGACCTGGCCGTGCTCCGGTTCAACTTCCGCGGGGTGTCGTCCCCGCGCGGGCGGTCCGAGGGCGAGTTCGGCGACGGAGTGACCGAAGCGGCCGATCTCGCCGCCGCCGTGGCGTTCGTGCGCGACCGGGGACTGCCGCTGCCGTGGCTGGTGGGCTGGTCCTTTGGCACCGAGGTCGCCCTCAAGCACGGCCTCGACGTCGAGATCGCGGGCGTCGTCCTGCTGTCCCCGCCGCTGCATCGCACGTCGGACGCCGAGCTCGGGGCGTGGCACGGGGCCGGATTGCCCGTCGTGGCCGTCGTCCCCGAGTTCGACGACTACCTGCGGCCCGACGAGGCCCGTCGTCGATTCGCTCTCGTGCCCGAGGCCGAGATCGTCGATGTCGAGGGGGGCAAGCACCTCTGGGTCGGAGAGAAGCAGACCAGCCGCGTGCTGACCGAGATCGTCAGCCGGGTCGCTCCCGGTGCGCTGCCCTTGCCGTCCACCTGGCCGCCCCGCGCCTCCTGAGGGCCTCGGGCACCCGGGGCGGCATCGCCCGTCGACGGTGCCCCGACGACGGCGGAGGCGGCCGCCCTCAGAGCTGGTTCTGGCGAGGCACGTAGACCTCACGGATGATCAGCAGGACCGACGCGGCGACCGGGATCGCGATGAGGGCACCGAGTACGCCCAGCAGCGTGCCGCCGACGAGGGCGGCGATGACGACGATCACGCCCGGGACGCGCACAGCGCGACGCATGATGCGCGGGCTCAGGAGGTAGGCCTCGACCTGCATGTAGACGAGGTAGTAGATGGCGGCGGTGATCCAGGTGGCCGGCGACTGGGGCAGCAGCGCGATCTGCGCCAGCACGATGACCGCCGAGCCGCTGATGGTGCCGACGAGGGGGATGATCGAGCCGAGGAACGCGATGAAGGCGAAGACGGCCGGCTGTTGGGCGCCGATGATGCTGAGGAACACGAAGCTGAGGATGCCGTTGAGCGCCGCGAGCGTGAACTGGCCGATGACGTAACGACCCACCGACTGGCTGATCTGCTCGGAGATGTCGACGAACTGCGCCCGTTTCGAGGCCGGGACGAGCTGGTACAGGGCACGCTTGACGCTGTTGATCGACGAGGTGAAGTAGATCGTCAGGATGACCACCACGACCGTCCCGAACAGTCCGTTGCCGATCGCCACGCCCACGGCGAGGACCCCGCCGCCGATCGTGACGACGTTGTCGGGGTTGGTCAGGAAGTCGACGATGGAGTCCAGCGAGTCCTGCACGTCGAAGACGTTCTGCGGGACGAGTTCTTGCAGGTTGTCGACGAACTGCTGGGTGGTGACGCTCTGCAGGTACGAGGTCAACGCCTGGATCAGGCTCGTGGTCTGCTGCACGATGACGGGCACGATCGCGAAGACGACGCCCACGAAGGCACCGACCACCGCCACGAGGACGATCACGATGGCGATGCCGCGGGGCACCCGGCGCTTCTCGAGCCACGAGACGATCGGGTCGAGGCCCAACGAGATGAACAGGGCCGCGCCCACGTAGGTCAGGATCGTCGAGAGCTGGCCGACGGCGCCGCCGATCACGAGGGCGACGAGGACACCCAGGCCCGCGAGCAGACCGATGCGGAACGGGTTGTGGATCTTCACGGGCGGGCTCCTGTCGACGGCGCGGGCCGGTCGAGGCCAGGGCGGCGCCGACTGCCCGACACGGCCTGTCGCCCTACTCTGGCGTACCGCCGCCGACTTGTCCGATCATGCCACGCAGGTTCTCGAAGTAGTCGGCGACGGCATCGCGTTCGCGCGTGATCTCGGCGAGGCGCTCTTCCGCGTCGCCGACGAGGTCGTCGGCTCGCTGCTGGGCGTCCGCCAGGATCGACCGCGCACGTTCGTCGGCATTGGTCAACACGTCGTGGGCCGTACCGTCGGCCTCGGCCCGGGTCGTCCGTGCGTACTCGTTCGCACTGCGCTCGAGCTCGTCGGCCTCGCGCCGCACCTCGGTGGCGCGTCGGGTGGCCTCGGCGAGCTGCCCGGCCGCCGCGTCGAGCAGTTCTTGGGTCTCGGCGACGGCCTGCTGGTGTCGCTGCGTGAGCTCGGTCTCGGCCTCGTCGCGTCGGGCCAGCAGCTCGACCTCGAGGTCGGCCCGCCCCTGGTCGACGTCACGACGCAGGTCGGCGGTGGCTCGCTCGCGGTCGGCCTCGAGGCCTGCCCGGACGCGGACGTCGTCGGCAGCCAGCCGAGCGCGCTGGGCCTCGGTCTCGTCCGCCAGGGCGGCACGGGCCTCTGCCATCTCGGCGGCGAGTTCTGCTCGTGCCTGCTCGAGTTCGGTCGCGAGTTCGGCCCGCCGGTCGGCGTCCTCGCGTGCGAGACGGTCGGCCTGCGCGTCGCTCTCGCGGGTCAGGCGTTCGTCCGTCTCGAGGGTGACGCGCTCGATGCGTTCCCGGGAGGTCGTCTCGGCCAGGTCGAGTTCGTCACGGCGCCGTCGCGTCTCGCGCTCGAGTTCGGTGCGGGCGTCGGTCGCCTCTTTCTCGAGCTCGGCACGAGCCACAGCGATATCGGCCGCGAGGCGATCACGTCCGGTGGCGATCTCGCGCTCGAGCTCGACGCGGGTGGACTCGACCTCGTCGGTGAGGTCGGCACGGGTGGCGTCGACGTCGCGGGCGAGGAGGGCCCTGGTCTCGGCGACCTCGTGGGCCAGGTCGGCGCGGGCAGCGGCGACGTCACGCTCCAGCTGGGCGCGCTGATCCGCGACGTCATCGGCCAGCTCGGCGCGCGCGGTCGTGATCTCTCGCTCGAGTTCGGCGCGACGTGCACCGACTTCGGCGTCGAGGTCGGCACGGGTGGTCTCGTCGAGCCTGGCGAGTTCGGCGCGGATCGTGACGCCTTCGCGGTCGAGGTCGGCACGCTGACGTTCGGAGTCGCTCTCGAAGACGGCGCGGGCCTCGCGTGTGTCGGCCGCCAGGGTGTCGGCCTCGTCGCGGGCCTCGGCGAGGTCGCGGGCCACGGCGGCTCGCTGCTCGGCGACCTCGTGCTCGACCTCGGCCCGGAGCGCCGCCGCTTCGCGTCGCGCCGTCGAGACGTTCTGGGCTGCCTCGGTGGCCGCCGAGCCGCGGATCGAGATGGCGTCGCGCTGTGCCTCTTGCAGCAGGCCACGCGCCTCGGCCTTGGCGCGCGCGACCAGGCGGTCGGCGTCGGCGGTGGACTCGGCGACCTGGGCCGCGGCCCGGCCTCTGGCGTCGTCCAGCACGGCCGTGGCCCGTTCGGTGGCGTCGTCGAGCAGGCGCTTCGCCTCGGCTGTGGACGAGGAGCGCAGGGCCTCGGCGTCGATGTCGGCCTGGCTGATCAACAGGGTGGACTGCTGCTCGGCCAGACGGAGGGTCTGCTCGAGCTTGCTGCCGAGACCCGAGTAGGTGGGGGTGCCCGCCTCTTCGAGTTCGGCGCGGATCTCGTCGACACGCTGTTGCAGGAACGCGACTTCGCTCGCTCGGTCGGCGCGGTCGGCGTTGGCCTTGATGAGCTCACGCCGCAGGTCACCGAGTACGCGGTCGACCTCGTCCTTGCGGTAGCCCCGGAGTTCAATGCCGAAATCGGCTTCGTCAGCGGCCACGATGTCTCCTTCGGTGCAGGGATCGGACCAGGGGAGCGCGGTCCGCGT
This sequence comes from Frigoribacterium sp. VKM Ac-2836, assembly GCF_013248995.1. Taxonomy (GTDB): domain Bacteria; phylum Actinomycetota; class Actinomycetes; order Actinomycetales; family Microbacteriaceae; genus Frigoribacterium. Next base: position 636,907 of record NZ_JABRPK010000001.1, read on the forward strand.
CACGATGTTAGTGGGAGCTCCTCGACGGACGCCGACCCACGGGTTAGGTGCCTCTCAGCCTCGTCGGATACGCTGAGCCGTCTTAAATTCTGCTGCCGCGCCCGGCCTCCTGGCCAGGCTCGTGCGAGGCCCGTCGTCGACCACGGCGGTTCCTGGCGCCCCGACCGGGATGGTGGCTCGGAGGGAGAGAAACGTGCGTTTCATCGTCGCAGTCGTCGTCGTCGTCCTGGCGGCGGTGATGGTGGCGTTGGGCTTCGCCCAACGCACCGTCTTCGCACCCCCGCCGAGCGTGTCGTCCCAGGTCGACACCACCGACTCGGACGCGACCGTCACCGTCGTCCCCGCCTCGGCGCTGCACGGCCACGACGGGCGTCAGACGGTGTCGGTGTCGGGCGGCGACACCGCGTTCGCCGCCTACGGCCGCACGTCCGACGTGCTCGGCTGGGTGGGCGACGCGAGCTACAACGAGGTCGAGTACGACCAGTCCAGCGGCGAGCTCGTCAGCCGGACGGTGGCCGGTGACACCACCGAGGTGCCCGACCCGACCGACTCCGACCTCTGGTTCGACCAGTTCGCCGGCAGCCAGCTGACCTTCTCGCTCGACGCACCCGACGACGTCTCGCTCGTCATCGTCTCGGACGGCACCCAGCCGGCCCCGTCCGACCTCCGCATCACCTGGCCGCTCTCGACCGCGACGCCCCTGGCCGGTCCGCTGATCGTCGGCGGGCTCGTGGTCCTGCTGATCGGCATCGGGCTCTACGTCTGGGCGATCCTGCACCACCGTCGCACGCGGGGCCCGCGTCGGCGCTCGGGCGACGGCAAGCGACCCCGACTGTCGCGTCGGGCCGGCCGCAAAGCGGTCAAGGCGCTCGACGCCGGGGGCACCGAGAACGCATCACCCGTCCGGGGTCGTGCCCGCGGCATCCGTCGTCTCGTCGCCGTGGCGCCGCTCGTGCTGGTCTCGTCGCTCGCTCTGTCGGCGTGCACCGCGGACTACTGGCCCCAGCAGGCGCCCTCGACGGGGTCGGACTCGTCGACCCCGACCCCGACACCCACCTCGACCGACGGGACGGGGGCGGGCGACCAAGGCAACGCCCTGCAGCCGCCCGTGATCAGCGTGGCCCAGGCGAAACGCATCGTCGAGCGCATCTCGGCGACGGCCACCGAGGCCGACGCTTCGCTGAACGCCGACCTCGCCGCCACCCGCTTCACGGGTCCGGCCCTCGAACAGCGTCAGGCGAACTACACGATCCGTTCCAAGGACGCCGCGGCCGCGGCCCCCCTGGCCATCCCGACCGGCACCGTCACGCTCACGCTGCCGCAACAGGCCGACTCGTGGCCACGGTCCGCCTTCGTCGTCGTGCAGGACGCCGACACGAGCGTCGCCCCCGTCGCTCTCACCCTCGAACAAGAGTCCGCGCGGGACCCCTACAAGGTCGAGTACGCGGTCAGCCTGCAGACGCAGACCCCGTTGACGGTGGCACCCGCGTCGATCGGCGCTGCGCGGCTCTCTCCCGACGTCAAGCTGCTCAAGCTGCAGCCCGACCAGCTGGCCGAGGCTTACGGCGACATCCTGCGCAACGGCGACGAGAGCCAGTACGCCGCGCAGTTCCAGGCCGACGGCGACTCCCTGCGCGAGAAGATCGGCAAGACCTACAAGGACGCCAAGCGTGCGGCCCTGCCGACCACGGCGTCGATCGACTACACGTCGCAGGCCAGCGACGAGACCCCGGTCGCGTTCGCGACCAACGACGCCGGTGCCATCGTCTCGGTCGCGTTGAATGAGATCGAGACCGTCAAGCCGACGGCCACGGGCGCCAAGGTCAACCCCGAGGGCACCGTCAAGACCCTGTTGGGCCTCGACGAGTCGTCGAAGGGCATCGAGGCGACCTACGGCGTCGAGCTCTTGTTCTCCGTGCCGCCCGTCGGCAGCGACGACCCCATCGTCCTGCTCGGTTTCAGCCAGGCCCTCACCTCTGCCAAGGAGCTGCCATGACCAACCTTCCTCCCGTCCCCGCCGGTCTCCGCGGCGCCGTCGACCTCTCGTCGCTCGTCAACCGACCACCCGCGCCGGCCGGTCCGTCCGGCGGGCCGCCCGCCGAGGGCGCGACCGCAGGAGGCGCGGGGGGCGCCCCGGCCCCCGCTGCCGGTCAGGTCGCGGTGCCGGGTCTCGTGCTCGACGCGACCGACGAGACCTTCACGCAGGTCCTCGAGATCAGCAACACCGTTCCGGTGATCGTCGACCTCTGGGCGGAGTGGTGTGGCCCGTGCAAGCAGCTGTCGCCGGTCCTCGACAAGTTGGTCGGAGAGTACGCCGGCCGTCTGCTGCTCGTCAAGGTCGACGTCGACGCCAACCCGCAGCTGACGCAGGCCTTCCAGGCCCAGTCGATCCCCGCGGTGGCCGCGGTGATCGGTGGCCGTCCCGTCCAGCTCTTCGTGGGTGCCCTACCCGAGGCCCAGGTGCGCGACGTCTTCGAGCAGGTGCTCGAGCTCGCCGCGCAGAACGGCGTGACCGGCACGGCCGTGGTCGACGGCGCTCCCGTCGACGAGGCCGACGAGGTCGAGCCCGAGCCGCTTCCGCCGCACCACCAGGACGCCTACGACGCGATCGACCGGGGTGACTACGCCGCGGCGATCACGGCGTACAAGACGGCCATCGCCCAGGACCCGCGCGACCAGCTCGCCGTGGCGGGACTCGCCCAGGTGTCGTTGCTCGAGCGCCTCCAGGGCGCGTCGCTGGCCGACGTCCGTGCGGCGGCCGCGGCCGCCCCCACCGACCTCGACGCCCAGCTCGACGTGGCCGACCTCGACCTCAGCGGCGGGCACATCGAGGACGCCTTCGACCGCGTGCTGACCGTCTTCCCGTCGCTCGACCCCCCGGGCCGTGACGTGGCCCGGGCCCGCCTCCTCGAGTACTTCGAGATCGTCGGCGTGGACGACCCGCGGGTGGCGACCGCCCGTCGTCGTCTGGCGATGCTGCTGTACTGAGCCGCGCCTCCTGCGGGTACGACGAGACCCCCGCGGCCCTGACGGGTCGCGGGGGTCTCGTCGTCGGAGCAGGGACTCAGCGGCGCAGCTTGAGCCAGACGACGCCGAGCGGCGGCAACTGGACGTCGGCCGCGGCGGGGCGACCCGCCCACGGCTCGTCGGTCGCGGTCACGCCACCGTAGTTGCCCACGCCCGAGCCGCCGTAGACCTCGGCGTCGGTGTTGAGGATCTCGTCCCACCGGCCGGCCTCGGGCAGACCGAAGCGCATCCGTACGGGCTGACCCGAGAAGTTCGCCAGCACGGCGAACGATTCGCCCGACCCCGACTTGCGGAGGAACGCCACGACGCTGTGCTCGGCGGCGCCGCCTTCGATCCACTCGAAGCCGTCGGTGTCGAAGTCGTGCGCCCAGAGCGCCGATTCGTCGCGGTACACCTCGTTGAGGCGGGCCACGAGCCCGTGCAGCCCCTGGTGGACGGGCTGGTCGAGAATCCACCAGTCGAGCCCTCGCTCTTCGCTCCACTCGCTGGGCTGACCGAACTCGCTGCCCATGAAGAGCAACTGCTTACCCGGGTGGCCCCACATGTAGGCGAGGTAGGCCCGCAGGTTGGCGAGCTTCTGCCACTGGTCTCCGGGCATCTTGGCCAGCAGCGATCCCTTGCCGTGCACGACCTCGTCGTGGCTGATCGGCAACATGAAGTTCTCGCTGAAGGCGTAGACGAACGAGAAGGTGATCTCGCCGTGGTGGTAGGCGCGGTAGAGGGGGTCCTTCTCGACGTAGTCCAGGGTGTCGTGCATCCAGCCCATGTTCCACTTCAGGCCGAAGCCGAGGCCACCCTCGCTCGTCGGGCGGGTGACGCCGGGCCAGCTGGTGCTCTCTTCGGCGATCATGACGATGCCGGGGTGACGCTTGTAGGCCGTCGCGTTGGCCTCTTGCAAGAAGCTGATCGCCTCGAGGTTCTCGCGTCCGCCGAACTCGTTCGGCAGCCACTCGCCCTCGTTGCGGCTGTAGTCGAGGTAGAGCATCGAGGCGACGGCGTCGACGCGCAGCCCGTCGATGTGGAACTCCTCGAGCCAGTAGAGGGCATTCGACACGAGGAAGTTGCGCACCTGCGAGTCACCGAAGTTGAACACCAGCGTGCCCCAGTCGGGCTGTTCGCCGCGGCGGGGGTCGGAGTGCTCGTAGACGGCGCGACCGTCGAAGGTCGCCAGGGCCCACTCGTCCTTGGGGAAGTGCCCGGGCACCCAGTCCATGATCACGCCGATGCCGGCCTGGTGCAGCCGGTCGATCAGGTAGCGCAGGTCGTCGGGGCTGCCGAACCGGCTGGTCACGGCGTAGTACCCGGTGACCTGGTAGCCCCACGAGCCGCCGAAGGGGTGCTCGGCGAGGGGCATGAACTCGACGTGGGTGAATCCCAGGTCGCCGACGTACTCGATGAGCTGGTCGGCCAGCTCGCGGTAGCCGAGGCCCGGGCGCCACGAGCCGACGTGCAGCTCGTAGACGCTCATCGGGCCGGCGTGGACGTCGTTCTCGGCCCTGGCGGTCATCCAGGCGTCGTCGGCCCAGGCGTGACCGGCTTTCGTGATCACTGTGCCGGTGAGCGGCGGCACCTCGGAGGTGCGGGCCATCGGGTCGGCGCGCTCGACCCAGACGTCGTCGGGGGTGAGGATCTCGTACTTGTAGATGCCGTCCGTGATGCCGGGCACGAAGAGCTCCCAGACGCCGTTGCCGTCGAGACGGCGCATCGCGTGCCGTTCTCCGTTCCAGCCGTTGAGGTCGCCCTTGACGCGGACGGCGCGTGCGTGCGGCGCCCAGACGGCGAACGAGGTGCCGGTGACGCCCTCGTGTTCGCGCACGTGGCTGCCGAGCATCTTCCAGAGCTGCTCGTGACGGCCCTCGCCGAAGAGGTAGAGGTCGAACTCGGTGACGGTGGGGGCGAAGCGGTAGGGGTCGTCGGAGACCCACGCCGCGCCTCCTTCGTAGGTCGCTTCGACCGTGTACGCACCGAGGGGCTCGTCGCTGACGCCCTGCCAGAGGCCGTGGGCCACGTGTTCGAGGGCGAGCGGGGACCCGGAGGCGCCGGTCACCGTGACCGCGTCGGCCAGCGGTCGGACGACGCGCACGGCGGTGCGGCCGCCGCGGGGGTGTGCGCCGAGGACGGCGTGGGGGTGGCCGTGGGTGCCGGTGGCAGCCGCGTACACCTCGTCGTCGCCGAGAGCGAAGGTGGTGTGGGGTCCGGTCGGGGGAGTGGTGGTCATCGGGTCGCTCCTACGGGGCTCGGTTGAGGTCGACGGAGAGGACGTGCACCGGTTCGACGAAGGCGTCCAGACGGACGTAGTTGTCGTCGCCCCAGGTCCACGACTGACCGGTGATGAGGTCGCGCACGGTATATGTGCCACCGGGCTGCAGCCCGAACTTGGTCACGTCGAGGTGGACGGTCGTCTCGCGCGCCGAGTGCGGGTCGACGTTGGCGACGACGATGATGCCGTCGGCGCGACCACTGCGGGTGTGGGCACGCGAGAGGTACTTCGAGAAGACGAGGATCGACTCGTCGTCGCTCGAGTGGATCTCGAGGTTGCGCAGCTGCCGCAGGGCCGGGTGGGAGGCGCGGATGCGGTTGAGCTGCGTCAGGTACGGCGCCAGCGATGCCCCGGCCTCTTCGGCGGCGGCCCAGTCGCGGGGCTTGTACTCGTACTTCTCGTTGTCGATGTTCTCTTCGCTGCCCGGGCGAGCCACGTCCTCGAAGAGTTCGTAACCCGAGTAGACGCCCCAGGTCGGCGAGGCCGTCGCGGCGATCGCGGCGCGGATCTTGTAGGCAGCGGGCCCACCGAACTGCAGGTAGGGCGTGAGGATGTCGTGGGTGTTGACGAAGAGGTTCGGACGCAACCAGGCGCTCGTCTCCTTCGACAGCTCGTCGAGGTACTCCTCGAGCTCCCACTTCTCGTTGCGCCAGGTGAAGTACGTGTACGACTGGTGGAAGCCCACCTGCGCCAGCGCCTGCATCATGGCCGGCTTCGTGAACGCCTCCGACAGGAACACCACCTCGGGGTTCGTCTCGCGGATCTCGTGCAGCAGCCACTCCCAGAAGCGCACCGGCTTGGTGTGCGGGTTGTCGACCCGGAAGATCGTCACACCGAGCTCGATCCAGTGCCGCACGATGCGCAGCACCTCGCGGCTGACGCCCTCGTAGTCGTTGTCGAAGTTCAGGGGGTAGATGTCCTGGTACTTCTTCGGCGGGTTCTCGGCATAGGCGATCGTGCCGTCGGGCAGCGTCGTGAACCACTCGGGGTGCTCGGTGACCCAGGGGTGGTCGGGAGAGCACTGCAGGGCCAGGTCGAGGGCGAGCTCGAGGCCCGCGTTCTTCGCGGCGTCGACGAACCAGCGGAAGTCGGCGACCGTGCCCAGGTCGGGGTGGACGGCGTCGTGCCCGCCGTCGGGGGAGCCGATGGCATAGGGGGACCCGGGGTCGGCCGGCCCCGCGGTCAACGAGTTGTTCGGCCCTTTGCGGAACGTCGTACCGATCGGGTGCACGGGCGGGATGTACACGACGTCGAAGCCCATGCGGGCGATCGAGGGCAACCGGCGGGCCGCGGTGCGGAAGGTGCCGCTCTTCCAGGTGCCGTCGGTCTGCTTGCGGGCGCCTTCGCTCCGGGGGAAGAACTCGTACCAGCTGCCCAGGCCGGCACGGCTGCGTTCGACGCGGAGGGCCTCGGGTGCGCTGCGCGTGACGAGACTCGCGAGCGGCTTCAGCGAGAGAACCGCGGCGAGGCGCGGGTCGGTGGCGACGCGGAGGCGCGAGGCGGGGGAGAGGGCGGGGTTCGCGAGCGCCTTGGCCGCGTCGCGGATGAGTGTCGTGTCGGGGTAGTCGTCGACGGCGTCGGCCAACAGCCGACTGCCGAGGGCGAAGGTGACCTCGACGTCGAGTCCGGCCGGCACCTTGATCTCGGCGGCGTGCAACCACGTGGCCCAGTCGTCGGTGTAGGCCTCGACCTGCCAGGCCCAGTCGCCCTCGGTCTCGAGCTGCACCTGCGCCGTCCAGCGGTCGGTCCCGGGGACGCCCGCAGCCATGCGGTGTCGGCTCTCGACGCCCTCGGGGTCGATCGTGACGAGTTCGGCCCCGATCAGGTCGTGGCCTTCTCGGAAGACGGTCGCCCCGAAGGTGACCACCTCGCCGGAGAAGGCCTTCGTCGGGAACACGCGGTCGGGGGTCGTCGGGGTGAGGCCCGTGATGGGGATCCGCCCGACTCTGGGTTCGTATGCTGTCGCCACGTTGTCGACCGTACCCGGTCTGGCCCGCCCGGTCCCGACCCGGGGCGGGCCCGGGCCCGACTCGGCGTGGTGACGGTGCATCCGGGTGCGAAACGCTGATTTCGGGGTACGAAGCTGTGTCCGCCCTGTCACGGACAGACGTCAGGGTCCGGTTTGTCCCCCCAACTGGGTGCATGCATGAGCATGAATGACCTGTCGGCACTTTGGGGGACCGCGTACTGTCGGATCTGTCGCCGCGGCCTGCCCGCCCGAAGAACCCGAACTCCTCGAGAGCCCGGCGTCCGACGACACCGATCGGCCACCCGACCCGGAGCCGACAGCCCTGCAACGCCGTGCGCCACCCCGACGTCGACCTGACCGACGGCGCACGGCGGCGCTCGAGCGCGCCTCGGTGCGCGGAACAGGACCGACATGAACAAGCTCGTCACGGGTGCCGTCGCCGGCGCGGCCGGCATCGCCCTCCTCCTCGGTGGCGCGGGGACCTTCGCCCTCTGGAACGCCAGCACCGAGGTCGACGCCGCCAGCGTCGCCTCGGGCACCCTCTCGCTGACCCAGGCGTCGGCGGGCAGCTGGACCGACGTCACCAACGGCCGGAGTACGGCCCTGACGAGCGCCCAGGTCGCCGCCTACAAGATCGTCCCCGGCAGCAAACTGCAGTTCACGCAGCCGATCACGATCGCCGCCTCGGGCAACGACCTGCGCGCCGACCTCACCTACGACGCCACGTCGGTCACCGGCAGCCTCAAGCCCTACGTGACGAACGCCCTGACCGTCTCGACCGCCGTCGGCACCACGACCCTGCCGTCCGGCGTCACCGCGGGGGGAGCGCCAGGCAGCTACGTCGTCGCCCCGGTCTCCGCCGGCAGCACCTCGGCCGTCGTGACCTTCGTCGTCGAGCTGCCCTCGTCGGAGACCGACGCCGCGAGCCAGGGTGGCACGCTCGACCTGAGCAAGCTGACCTTCACGCTCACGCAGCGCCCCATCGCGTAGCGGCGCCCCGGCCGGACGGCCGCAGCAGCCGCGTCACCGACGGGCGACCGGGCCGCACCCGACGCGGCCCGGTCGCCACCTCGCGGCGACCCACTCGACCCGACCTCCCGACCGACCCGACCGACTCGTCCGACCAGCGGGCCCCGGACCACCGCATCGCACGACCGACCACCAGGGGGTGAGACGTTGACCGGACCGTTCCGCGCACGCGCGCGTCACCGCTCCACCGAGCGCGCCTCCTCGTCCCGTCGTCCGCTGCGATCGCTGTGGGCGGGGACGGCCGTCGTGGCCGGTGCCGTCACCGTCGCCCTCGTGGCGACGGGCGGCACGTACGCGCTGTGGAACACGTCCGCGACCTCGAACGCCCAGATCGTGAGGTCGGGAACGGCCGCGCTCTCGATCGCCGGGCAGCCGGACCTCGACACGCCCCTCGCCCCGGGGCAGGCGACCGCGACCACCTTCTCGGTGACGAACGGCGGCGACGTCCCGCTGTCGATGCGGGTGGCTGTCACCGCGACCACGACGTCGTCCGGCGCATCGGGCACCGGCGCGGACTCGCTCGACGAACTGACACTGCGCATCACGCCGGTGTCCTCGGCGTCGGAATGCACGGCGACGACCAGCGGCGGGTACTCGGCCCGGCCCGCCGGCTTCGACACCGGCTCCGGGTACTTCACGCTTCCCTCGGGCGTCTCGGCCCTCGCGTGTCTCGTCCTCGCCCTCGATCCGGACGCCCCCCTGGCCACGTCGGGTTCGGTCGCCGACCTGACGATCACCGTGTCGGGGACGCAGGTGACGTCGTGAGGCCCGCACGCCTTCGGGTCGCGCTCGTCGTGGGACTGGTCGTGCTGCTCGTCGGCAGCGGCACCGGCACGAGCTGGGCATTGTGGAGCGCCTCGACGTCGTTCGACCAGACGGCCACCCTCGGCACGCTCTCGACCTCCGTCGACGGTGTCTCGAGTCTCGGGACGACGTACGAGAGCCGGTCGGCGTCGGTCACGGCGCCCGTGACCCTGCGGAACACCGGCAACGTGGCGGCCACGGGGACGATCCAGGCCTCGACGGCCCCGACGAACACCCCGGCCTCGACCACCCTGCTCTCGGAGATCTCGGTCGTCACGTGGCCGGTCGACTCGACCACCGCCTGCACGCCGAGCGCGACCGCCCCCTCGACCGCCCTGGCCGGTACCTGGGCCTCACCGCCCGCACCCCCGTCGGTCGTGCTGCCCGCGGGAGGGTCGGCCTCCTGGTGCTATCGCACGACGCCGACGGCCGACGCGCCGGCGTCCGCCACCGTCGACGCGAGCCTCACGACGACGGTCACCGCCGGCTCGTGGACCGCTAGCAGCTCGGCCGGCTTCTCCCAGGCCACCGCCGACTCGCTCCCGCCCGTCTATTGCACCGACACCGGAGCCTGGTACGTCACCATCCGCTACGACAAGTCCACCCGTCCCCTCGACACCTACTACGGCCTGAGCATCGACGGCACCCTCGTGGCCGATCCCGACCAGGGATACAACGGCTATTTCCAGCTCGACGCTGCGGAGATCAGCACGGACCTCGCCCCCGACGGGCGCGTGTTGACCCGGGTCGTCGTCCTCGACCAGGCCGGGGCGCCGACGTCGACCGTGGTGTCGAGCGGTTACGTGACCTTCGGTCAGCACTCGACCAGCACGGCTCGCACCGTGGTGTGCTCGTGACCGCGACCCGCCGCTCCGTCGTGGCGGCCGTCCTCGGGGTGGCTGCCCTGGTTACGGCTCTGGTGGGTGGCGGTGCGCTCACGGCCCCGACGTCCGCAGCGGCGGCCACCGCGCCGCGTCTGATGGTGAGCGACGACGGGGAACACTGGCAGGGTCGGCTCGACTCCGCGCTGTTCGGCGACGACCTGAGGCTCGTTCCCGGGGCGAGCGCGACCGGCACCTTCTGGGTGAAGAACCTGTCGAGCGAGCCGGCCACACTCACCGCCCGCCTCGTCGACGTCACCACCTCGTCGCCCGCGTTCGCCGAGGCCGTCACCGTCAGCTCGCGTTCCGACCTCGACGTCGGCGCCCTGCCCCCCGTCACCCTGGCCGGCGACGGCTGCACCCGCGTCCTCGCCCCGCTCCGGCTCGCCGCGGGGCGCGAGGTCCCGGTCACCGTCTCGGTCGCGCTCGCCGAGTCCGCCGCCGACGGCACCGGGGGCCAGACGCTCGACTTCGGCGTGCTCGTCACGCTCACCGGCCTCGCCGGTGCGGCCGTGCCCGCGGACTGTGCTCCGACGGGGACCGCCGCTCCCGCGGACTCGGCGGGCTCCGTCGAGACGAGCGCAGGAGGCGCGGGTGGCGGCGGCGTCTCGAGCGCGACGATCGAGGCGGTGACGACCCGCGCCTCCTCGGCTGCCGGAGCCGGCGGGGCCGCGTCCTCCGGCGGCGGCCCGGCCGGAGTCGGTGGCACCGAGCTGCCCCTCCACGCACTCGACGCGCTCGACGACTTCGTGCCCGTGCCGTTGCGGGGCACGTGGCTGCCGCTGATGATCGCGGCGATCGCCGTGTCGTCTGGCGCGTTCGTGGCGGTCGGACGCCGCCGCCCGACGGAGGACGACAGGGCGTCGGACGACCCGGCGAGGCAGCGGCCGTGAGCGGCCGCCGTGCCGCGGTGCGCGAGAAGGGTCTGCTGCACGCCCTCGGCCTCGGCCTCAGCGCGGGGCTGTTCGCCGTCGTGGTGGGACTCGCGCTGGTGCTGATCGTCGTGCCGAAGGTCGCCGGGGCCACACCGCTGACCGTGCTGACCAGTTCGATGGAGCCCCGGTTGCCCCCGGGCACCCTGATCGTGGTCGAGCCGACAGCGGTCGACGAGATCCATCTGGGCGACGTCGTCACGTACCAGATCGAGAGCGGCCGTCCCGAGGTGATCAGCCACCGGGTGATCGAGGTCGTGTCGTCGTCGGACGGCGGTACGGCCTTCGTCACGAAGGGCGACAACAACTCCGAGCCCGACGAGGCCCTCGTGCTGCCCGAACAGGTGCGTGGCACGCTCTGGTACTCGGTGCCGTGGCTCGGATTCGTCAACCAGGTCGTGAACGGTGACGCCCGGTCGTGGATCGTGCCACTCGTGGCCATCGCCTTGCTCGGCTACGCGGGCTACGCCCTGGCCGCCGGCCTGGTGGAGGCGCAGCGTCGGCGGGCGCGGGCGCGGACGCGGAAGGCCCGCCCGGCCCCACGCTGAGCGAGGGGCCGGACGGGCCTCGGGCGGTGCTCCTACTTCGTGAAGCCGACGATCGTCCAGTCCACGTCGCTCGCGCCGGCGCGAGCGCCGTAGTTCGCGAGCTTGGGGCTCTGGAACGAGATGAACGGCGCCTGGATGATCGGCATCGAGTGCCCGATCTCCCAGATCTTCTCGTCGGCCTGGTTGTACAGGTCGGCGGCCTTCTCGGGGTCGCCCTCGGCGACGGCCTGGTTCAGCAGCTCGTCGATCTCGGGGCTCGAGACACGGCCGTAGTTCTGGCCCTGCTCGTCGGAGTTGTAGATGCTGACACCGGACGCCTGGTAGCCGGTGCCCTGCCAGACGAAGATCGTCATGTCGTAGTTGCCGGGGGTGACGTTGTCCTCGAAGAACGCGTCGACGGCCACGGCGTTGATCTTCAAGGTGATGCCGACCGCGGCGAGCTGGCTCTGCATGACCTCGGACAGCTGCTGCGAGATGGGCGTGCCCGACGGGATCGTGATGGCGATCTCGAGCTTCTCACCGTCCTTCTCGAGCACGTCGCCGTTCAGCTCCCAGCCGTCGTCGGCGAGGATCTTCTTCGCCTTCTCGACGTCGTAGTCGCCGGTCTCCTTCGCGTTGTCCTGGTAGGCCCCGTCCGTGCTGAGGAACAGGTGGTTGTTCAACGGCGTCAGTTCGTAGGGGAGCGTGCCGGTGATGACCTTGCCGAGCGCCTCACGGTCGACCGCGTGCTGGATCGCCTGACGGATCTTCTCGTCGGCGAGGACGCCCTTCGTGCTGAAGTCGACGTGGGTGTACCGGGCCGACGGTGCAGCACGGATGTCGGTGTTCTTCGCACCCTTGAGGCGGTCGTACCGCTCGGACGAGTTTCCCGTCACGAAGTCGATCTCACCGTTCAGGTACGCGTCGACGTCGGCGTCGCTGTCGAGGGCGCGGAAGACGATCGAGTCGAGCTTGGGCGCGTCGCCCCACCACGCCTCGTTCGGGACGATCGTCACGGTCTGCGCCGTCGTGTCGATCTTCTCGACCTTGTACGGTCCTGCCGAGACGGGCAGGGTGTCGACGTACGCGGTGTTGAAGGCGGTCGGGTCGTTGTAGAGGCTCGCCGGGTAGAGCGGGGCGAACATGCTCTTCCAGTCCGAGAACGGCTCGGAGTAGGTCACGACGACCTGCTTGTCGCTCGAACCCGCCTCGACCGAGGCCATGCGGTCCGGGCCGAGCGTGCTGCCGACCTGGTACTCGGCGTTCGAGCCGTCGAGGGCGGTCTTCCAGGCCTGGAAGTCGGCGACCGTGATCGGGGTGCCGTCGTTCCACACCGCGTCGGGGTTGATGTCGTAGGTCACCACGAGCGGGTCCTGGCTCGTCGCCTCGGCACTCGTGACGAGGTTCTCGTCGATCTGCGGCACGCCCTTCTCGTCGATGCGGAAGGGCTGCGGCAGCACGGCGCTCTCGATCAGCGAGGCATCGCCGAGGGCTCCGTCGAGCTGCGCGTAGTTCCACTGCGAGGGCAGCTGCTGCAAGGGGAGGGTCAGGTCGCCCCCCTGCTGGACGTCGGCCGCGGCCGTGGCATTGATGTCGCCATCGGGGGACAACTGGCCGTTCTTGGCGGCCCCGTTGCCGTCGTCGCCGCCGCCACCGCTGCACGCCGTGACGACGAGGGCGATGCTGACGAGGCCGGCCGCCAGGCCGAGCTTCTTCGTGATCTTCATGGCACTCCGAACTGAAGGGTGGTGAAAAGTGCTGATCAGCGGGAACGTACTGCGTCGTCGACCTGTGCGGGCACGTGTCGCGACGCGTCCCGAGAACTGACCGCGTGTGCCCAAATGTACGGATGCCTTGAATCCACGCAAACTTTCATGTGAATTTGTTACACGCTCGAAACCTGGCCAGCTGGTCGGGCCGCGGGGTACGTCTAGTGTGATCTGCCATGGCTCGATTCCTCGCCCGCCGGCTGGTGTACTACGTCGCCCTGGTCTTCATCGCGACGTCGCTCACGTACTTCCTCGCCTCGGCGACCCTCAACCCCCGTGCCGTCTACGCCGACCGCAATCCCCGGCCCTCGGCCGAGGTGGTCGACGCCAAGCTCACCTCCATCGGCGTCAACGACAAGGACCCCCTGGGCGAGCGGTACGTCCACTGGCTCGGGGGTGCGGTCACGGGAGACCTCGGTCAGACCATCCAGGACAAGCCGGTCACCCAGGAGTTCGGGCCGAGGCTGGGGGTCAGCCTGCGCCTCCTGCTGGTGGGCTCGATCCTCGGCATCGTGCTGGCCGTCGTGGTCGGCACCTGGAACGCCATCAGGCAGTACAAGTTCTCGGACCGTGTGTCGTCGGTGTTGTCGTTCATCCTGATCTCGACGCCGGTGTTCCTCACGGCGGTGCTGTTGAAGATCGGGGCGACGAAGCTGAACGACGTCCTGGGCTATCAGCTGATCACCTTCACCGGTGAGGCGACGCCGAACCTGACCGGGGGCTTCGGCACGATCGCGTGGGACCGCATCGCGCACCTCTTGCTGCCGACGATCTCGATCGGCGTCGGTCTGATCGCGGTCTACAGCCGGTACCAGCGGGCGACGATGCTCGACGTGCTGCAGGCCGACTACATCCGCACGGCCCGCGCCAAGGGACTCCGTCGTCGCCCCGCGATCTTCAAGCACGGGCTGCGCACGGCCTTGATCCCGATGACGACGCTGTTCGCCTTCGCGTTTCTCGGCGTGCTGACCGGGGCGACCTTCACCGAGAAGATCTTCGCCTGGAACGGCCTCGGTGCCTGGTTCATCGATGCCGTCCAGTCGAACGACATCAACATCGTCGTCGCGTACACCCTGTACAGCGCCATCGTCGTCCTGCTCGCCGGCTTCGTGTCGGACGTGCTGAACGCGGTGCTCGACCCGCGCGTCCGAGCGCAGAAGTAGGGCCGCCCCATGACCCGGTTCACACCCGACCTGCTCGAGGGTCCGTCCGACGCGGTCGTCCCCGAGTCGCGCGAAGAAGTCGCGGCGACGACGCCGAACCGCTTCGTGCTGACCTTCCGTCGCCTGTTCGCCAACCGCGGCGCCACCGTCGGCCTGGTGGTCGTGCTGCTGCTGTTCGTGTTCGCGTTCGTCGGCCCGCTCGTCTCGCCGTTCGCCTACGACTACATCGACTACACGGCCCTGTCGTCGCCGCCGACCGGCACGCATTGGTTCGGCACGAACAACATCGGCCAGGACGTCTTCGCCCAGACCGCCCGGGGCCTGCAGAAGTCGCTGCTCATCGGTCTGCTGGTCGCCCTGTTCTCGACGGTGATCGCCGGGATGCTCGGTGCGATGGCGGGCTACTTCGGCGGCTGGATCGACCGGGCCGTGATGGTCTTCGTCGACCTGCTGCTCGTGCTGCCGTCGTTCCTCATCATCGCCATCCTCTCGCCGCGCCTCAAGCAGTACGGCTGGCTGATCCTGGTGGCCCTGCTCGCCCTCTTCGGCTGGATGATCACGGCCCGTGTGGTGCGCTCGCTGACCCTCAGCATCAAGGAGCGGGAGTTCATCCGCGCCGCCCGCTACATGGGCATCGGCCACTTCACGATCATCCTGCGGCACATCCTGCCGAACGTCGCGTCGTTCCTGGTGATCGATGCCACGATCGCGATCGGGGCCGCCGTGCTCACCGAGTCCGGGCTGTCCTACTTCGGCTTCGGAGTCCAGCCGCCGGACGTGTCGCTCGGAACGCTGATCGCCCAGAACCAGAGCGCCGCGACCACCAAGCCGTGGCTGTTCTTCTTCGCGGCCGGCGCCCTGATCGTGTTCGCCCTCGCGAGCAACCTGCTCGGCGACGGGCTGCGCGACGCGCTCGACCCGACCTCGACGGCCGGCCGCACCGGTCGCCGCCGACGCTCGCGCGGCCGGACGCCCGAGAGCACAGGAGGCGCGACGCCCCTCGGTCGCGCCGGCGGCGTCTCCGAGGCGGCGAGCCCCGCCCCATCCCGCACGAACGACGAGAAGGGGGAGCGCGCATGACGCTCACCGAACCGGTCGACCGCACCCGCGCCTCCTCGGCTCCGGTGCTCGAGGTGCACGACCTCACCGTGACCTTCCCGACCCCGGACGGCGACGTGCGCGCCGTGCGCGGTGTCGACCTGACGCTGCGCCGCGGCGAGGTGCTCGGCATCGTCGGCGAGTCGGGCTCCGGCAAGTCGGTCACGAGCCTGGCCGTGCTCGGCCTGCTGCCCTCCACCGCCAAGGTGACCGGCTCGATCACGCTCGACGGCGAAGAACTGCTCGGCCGCGGCGACAAGGCGATGTCGGCGATCCGCGGCAAACGCATCGCGATGGTCTTCCAGGACCCGCTGTCGGCGTTCACGCCGGTCTACACGGTGGGCCAGCAGATCGCCGAGACCGTGCTGATCCACCGCGGGGGCTCGAAGAAGCAGGCGCGCGAGCGGGCGATCGAGCTGCTCGGACTCGTGGGCATCCCCGAACCCGAGCGGCAGGTCGACTCGTTCCCGCACGAGTTCTCGGGTGGCATGCGGCAGCGCGCCATGATCGCCATGGCCATCGCGAACGACCCCGACGTCATCCTCGCCGACGAGCCGACCACGGCCCTCGACGTGACGATCCAGGCACAGGTCATCTCGGTGCTGCGCACGGCCCAACGCGAGACGGGGGCCGCGCTGCTGTTCGTGAGCCACGACCTGGGCGTCATCGCCGGGTTCGCCGATCGGATCGCCGTCATGTACGCCGGACGCGTCGTCGAGACGGCGACGGCCGACGACCTGTTCGCCCACCCCCGCATGCCGTACACGGTCGGTCTGATCGGCGCGTTGCCGCGGCTCGACCAGCGGTCGGACCAGCCGCTCGTGCCGATCCCCGGGACGCCGCCGTCGCTGCTGTCACTGGCCCCGGGCTGCCCGTTCGCGGCGCGCTGCCCGCTCGTGACGGCCGAGTGCCGCGTCGACGAGCCCGCGCTCGAGCAGGCCCCGGCGGTCGAGGTCGGCCACCGGGCCGCCTGCCTCCACGCGGACCAGCTCGTGGGCGAGGGCACCGACCCCGAGGACGTCTACGACCTCCCGCCCGCCCTCACCTCCGACCTGGCGGCCGTGCCCCGGGCGTCGCGGGACCGGGTGCTGCACGTCGACGGACTCGTCAAGACGTTCCCGCTCACCAAGGGGTCGGTGTTCAAGCGACGCGTGGGCAGCGTGTGGGCGGTCGACGGGGTCGACCTCGACGTGCGCGAAGGCGAGACGCTCGGACTCGTGGGCGAGTCCGGCTCGGGCAAGAGCACGACGCTGCACGAGATCATGGACCTCCGCGTGCCCGAGGCCGGCACCATCGAACTGCTCGGCACGGCCCTCGACCGCAAGCTCGACGGCTCGACGGTGAAGAGGCTGCGCGGCGCCGTGTCGATGGTCTTCCAGGACCCGATGGCCAGCCTCGACCCGCGTCAACCGGTCAGCGACATCATCGCCGAACCGTTGCTCGCGATCGGTCGACCCCGCGACGAGGTGTCACGCCGGGTGCCCGAGCTGATGCGCCTCGTCGGGCTCGAGCCTGCCGCGGCCACCCGCTACCCCCACGAGTTCTCGGGCGGGCAGCGGCAGCGCATCTCGATCGCGCGGGCGCTGGCGGCCGATCCGAAGCTGATCGTGCTCGACGAACCGGTGTCGGCGCTCGACGTGTCGATCCAGGCCGGCGTGCTCAACCTGCTGGCCGAGCTCAAGGCGAAGCTCGACCTGTCGTACCTGTTCGTGTCGCACGACCTCTCGGTCATCCGGCACGTGGCCGACCGGGTCACGGTGATGTACCTCGGCCGCACCGTCGAGACGGGCCCGGTCGACGAGGTGTTCGAGCACCCGCTGCACCCGTACACGCAGGCACTGCTGTCGGCCGTGCCGGTACCCGACCCGGTCAAGGAGCGGGCACGTGAGCACATCGTGCTGCCGGGGGACCCGCCGACGCCGACGGTCAAGCAGACGGGGTGCCGGTTCCGCAGCCGCTGCCCGCTCTACGCGATGCTGCCCGAGGCCCAGCGCTCCCGCTGCGAGGACGAGGTGCCCACGATGCTGCCGCACGGTCGCGACGGCGCCGACCACACCGCCGCGTGCCACTTCGCCCGGGAGAAGCAGCTCGTCTGAGGCTGCTGGGGTCTGAGCCCGCCGGGGGTCAGCGCAGCAGCGCGAGCGAGAGGGTGACCACCAGCACGTTCATTCCGACCGTGGCCCAGAAGGCGAGCTGGAACGAGCGTTTGCTCGTCTTGTGGCGCAGCAGCTGTTGCGCGACGAGGGCTCCGGGCCAGCCGCCGAGCAGACCGAGCAGCAGCAGCGTCCGCTCCGGTACGCGATGCCGTCCTCGCCGGGCCGCGGATTTGTCGAGTGCGTAGACGAGGGCCGTGAGGACGGTGACGCCGACGAGTCCGCCGATCAGCCAGGGGGTGAGGACGCCGAGCAGGGGTGACGTCGACCCTCGGGTCAGGGCCCAGGCGCCTGCGGCGACGCCGAGCACGACCACCAGCCCGACGACGAGGGCGACCCTGCCTGCCCGCGTGGGGCGGGGTGCCCGGGCCCGGGGTACGGACCAGCGCGTGCCGACGGACGACACCCGCACGGCCGCCGGCCCCCGGTCACCGTGACGGTCGACCTCGTACGAATAGATGTCGCCGACCCGGGGCCGGGCCGTGCCGCGGCCGAACGCCGTGATGTGGACGAACGCGCGGCCCCGCCCCGAGGTCGGGGTGAGGAACCCGAAGCCGCGGTCGTCGTCCCACGAGGTGAGCGTGCCCTCGACCCGGGCCGGTCCGCCGGTCATGCGCCCGACCCTAGCCCGCGCTCGCCGTGTGCCCGCCGCCTTCGCTTCGCGCCATGAAGTGGACACCGCGTCACGTTCTAGCGCGGCGCGGTGTCCACTTCGTGGCGGCGTGGGCTCCGCGGGCTGATGGCGGGAGGCGCGGCGCGGGTCAGTCGCGGCGGATCGACGCGTAGGTGCCGCCGGTGGCGCGCACGAGGTCGTCGGGGGCGATCTCGATGTCGAACCCGCGCCTCCCGCCGCTGACGAAGACAGAATCGAGGGAGGCGGCGCTCGCGTCGACCACGGTCGTCGCCGCGGTCCTCTGGCCGAGCGGGCTGATGCCGCCGACCACGTAGCCGGTGCGGCGTTCGACGAGGGCGGGGTCGGCCAGCGAGGCCTTCTTCGCCCCGACGGAGGCGGCGAGCGCCTTGAGGTCGAGACGGCCGGCGACCGGGACGACGCCCACCACGAGGGTGCCGTCCGCGTCGACCACGAGGGTCTTGAAGACGCGTTCCTCCGAGAGGCCGAGCTCGGCGGCGGCCTCCGCACCGAAGTTCGTCGCCGTGTCGTGGTGCTCGTAGGTGTGTGCCGTGAACGGGATGCCGGCGGCGGCGAGCGCGACGGTGGCCGGCGTCGCGGGGCCGCGCGCCCCTCCGGCGTCCTTCGTGCTCACGGGGCGTCCTCGACCGTCGTGGCGCCGAACACCACGACGGTCGGGCCCGACACGAGCAGCTCGTCGCCAGGGGCGGCGGCCGTGGGCACGCTGCGATCGTCGCTGGTCCAGAGCGCCGTGTACGCCGTCACGCCGTGGTGCCGGGGGAGCGTCACCGTGACGCTGGTCTCGGCCCCGTGCACCACCACGAGCACCGTGTCGGGCGCCTCGTGTTCGGGGGTCGAGGTGGCGAGGTACTGGAGGGTGCGGACACCCGGGTCGTTCCACTCGTCGGGACGCATCTCGTCACCCGAGGCCGAGTACCACGACATCTCGTTGGCGCTGAGCGTGCAGGCGCCGTCCAGGCCGAATCGCGACGGGCGGAGGGCGGGGTGCTCGGCACGCAGCCGGGCCAGGGTCGCGACGTCGTCGTGCAGGGCCCGGTGCCAGGGCTCGTCGGACCAGTCGACCCAGGTGAGTTCGCTGTCGGTGCAGTAGGCGTTGTTGTTGCCGTGCTGGGTGCGACCACGCTCGTCGCCGGCGGTCAGCATCGGGATGCCGGCCGACACGAAGAGCGTGGCGAGCAGGTTGCGCATCGACCGGCGGCGGGCGTCCGAGATCCAGGGATTGACGCTGTCGCCCTCGACCCCGTGGTTGAACGACCGGTTGTCGTCGGTGCCGTCGCGGTTGTCCTCGCCGTTGCTGAGGTTGTGCTTTCCGTCGTACGAGACGAGGTCGAGCAGTGTGAAGCCGTCGTGCGCCGTGACGAAGTTGACGCCCGACAGCGGGCCGCGGTCGTGGGCGTAGATGTTGCTCGACCCGCTGAGCTTCGACGCGAAGCTGCCGAGGCCCGACGGGGGAGCGCCCTGGGAGCGGGCGGCGGCGACGTCGGTCAGCCAGAAGTCGCGGGCCCGGTTGCGGAACCGGTCGTTCCATTCGATCCAGCCGTCGGGGAACGCGCCGGTCTGCCAGCCGCCCATGCCGACGTCCCACGGCTCGGCGATCATCTTGACGCCCTCGAGGACCGGGTCGGTCACGATCGCCTCGAGGAGCGGGTGCTCGGGGTCGAAGACGTGGTCGGCCCCTCGCCCGAGCGTCGCGGCCAGGTCGAAGCGGAACCCGTCGATCTGCACCTCGTCCGCCCAGTAGCGCAGCGAGTCGAGCACGAGCCGAGACGCGGCCGGCGTGCTCGTGTCGAGGGAGTTGCCGCACCCCGTCACGTCGACCGGGCGGCCCTCGGCGTCGTGGCGGTAGTAGGCCGAACCGTCGAGGCCGCGCAGGCTCGTGACCGGGCCGCCCACCTCGCCCTCTTCGGCCGTGTGGTTGTAGACGACGTCGAGGTACACCTCGATGCCGGCCTCGTGCAGCAGGCGCACCATGCCCTTGAACTCGCGGAGCACCGCCGAGGCGCCAGCCAGTTGGGCGTCGCGGCTGGCGTAGGCGGCGTGCGGGGCGAAGTAGCCCAGCGTGTTGTAGCCCCAGTAGTTCTCGATGCCCTGGGCGACGAGACGCTGCTCGTCGACGTGCTGGTGCACGGGCAGCAACTGCACCGCCGTGACACCGAGGCCCGTCAGGTAGGCGATGGTCGACTCGGCGGCGAGGCCGGCATAGCTGCCGCGCAGTTCTTCGGGCACGAAGGGGGCCAGTCGGGTCAGACCGCGGACGTGCGCCTCGTAGACGACCACCCGGTCGAGGGGCGTGCGGGGCTTGGCCACCCCGCCCCAGTCGAACGACTCGTCGACGACGGTCGACTGCCACGTGCCACGTCCCGTGCGACCGAGCCCCCGCGCGTACGGGTCGAGCAGCTCGAGCGAGGGGTCGAAGGCGTTGCCGGCACCGGTGGGCCCGTCGGCTCGCAGCCAGTACCGCCGCCCGGGGGTGAGGGCACCGTCGGTGGCGCTCCACACGTCGTGTTCGTCGCGGGTCATGGGCACGACGCGGTCGTGCGGGGCGTCGTCGATCACGACGTCGACCCGGGACGCGGACGCCGACCAGACGCGCAGCGTCGGCCCGTCGGGCCCGGGACGGATGCCGAGATCGCGCAGAGGGTCGAGGTCGGTCACGCGTTTACAGTAGAGGAGGCGCGCGTCGGCCCCGAAATCATCGAGCGTCACCGCCCACCCCAGCCTGAGGACCCGAACATGAGCGTCTACCTCGACCACGCGGCCACCACGCCGATGCACCCGGCGGCGATCGCCGCCTACGCCGAGGCGCTCGGCACGGTCGGCAACCCCTCGTCCATCCACTCGGCCGGCCAGAACGCCAAGCGCGTCCTCGAAGAGGCGCGAGAACGCGTCGCCGCGACCCTCGGGTGCGACCCGATCGAGATCGTCTTCACCTCGGGCGGCACCGAGGCGGTCAACCTCGCGATCAAGGGGCTCTGGTGGGCGAGGCAGTCCGACCGCCCGCGCCCGCGCCTCCTCGTCCCGGCCGGCGAGCACCACGCCACCGTCGACACCGTCGAGTGGCTCGAACGCTACGAGGGGGCCGTCGTCACCTGGCTGCCCCTCGACGAGCGGGGCCGGGTACGCGTCGACGCCCTCGCCACGGCCCTCGACGAGGACGACGACGTCGCCCTCGTCAGCCTGCTCTGGGCCAACAACGAGGTCGGCACCATGCAGCCCGTGGACGAGGTCGTGGCGCTCGCCGCGGCTCACGGGGTGCCGGTGCACTCGGACGCCGTCGCGGCGTACGGGCAGGTGCCCATCGACTTCGCGGCCTCGGGGCTCGCGGCGCTCAGTGTCAGCGCCCACAAGATCGGCGGGCCCATCGGTATCGGCGCGCTCGTGTTGTCGCGCTCGGCGACCGTCGTGCCGCTGATCCACGGCGGAGGGCAGCAGCGGCAGGTCCGCTCGGGCACCCAGGACGCCCCGGCCGCCGTGGCCTTCGCCGTCGCCGCCGAGCAGCGGCACGGGGACTACGAGCCGTTGCGCGACCGGCTGATCGCCGGGGTGCTGCAGTCGGTGCCCGGGGCGGTGCTGCGGGGCGATCCCGTCGACCGGCTGCCGGGCAACGCCCACTTCACCTTCGACGGCTGCGAGGGCGACTCGCTGTTGTTCCTGCTCGACGCCGCGGGGGTCAGCGTGTCGACCGGGTCGGCCTGCCAGGCCGGCATCCCCGAGCCGTCGCACGTGCTGCTCGCCATGGGGCTGCCGGCGGACGCTGCCCGCGGTGCGCTGCGGATGACCATCGGGCACACGAGCACCGACGCCGACGTCGACGCGCTGCTCGCGGCCTTGCCGTCCGCCGTGGCGCGCGCCGGCCGGGCGGGTTACGCGGACCGCGCTCCCGCGCTCGGCGCCCGCTGACCCGGGGCAGGGCTCCACGAGGTCCCGTGGCCCCCGAACGGGTGGGTTGTCGGACCCCGCAGGGGGTGGTCTACTCGACGTCATCACACGTGAGCACGTCTCACGGGCAGGGCCTCACCATCCCTCGCCCCCGCCGCTGACTCGCGGCCCGCCGCCCACTCACCACGGGCGTCCATCGCAACATCCGAGCGACGCCCTCACCGGTCGTCGCGGATCAGGAGCACCACCATGACGCAGCACAGCCCTGCCTCCGACACCCCTCGCGAGGCCGACGCGTCCTCCGAGCATCACGCCCCGAGGTCCCGCAGGTTCCGCAAGGTCGCGGCACTGGCCGCCGGAGGCGCCCTGGTCGTCGGCGGGCTCGGCTACACGGTGGCCGCCTGGACCGACAGCGAATGGGTCTACGCCGGTGACGGCGCCGGTGGCCCCGGCATCGGCACGGGCACCTTCGAGGTGCAGCAGAGCGTCACGTCGCCCTACACGGCGGGCTTCGCCGACTTCGAGGCGAACCCCGGCCAGGCCATGCTCTTCACCCCCGGCGCCCAGACCCTGAGCCCCGGCGAGAGCGTCTACGCCGGCGTCGCCCTCCGCACGACCGCGACCACGACCGTCCCGGCCGACGTCCAGGTCCGCGCCGCCGTCCCCGCGACGGGCGTGGCCGTCGCCGACGCCGGGGGCACGCTCTTCGCCGCCCTGACCGTCCGCGTGGCGACCGTGGTCGTCCCGGCGACCGGAGCCGCCCCGACCTGCACGGCGGCCGCCTTCACGGCTCCGACGACCATCGGCACCGGTCCCCTCGCCTCGACCGGTGCGACGGGCACGCAGCGTCTCGCCGCCGGGTCCGGCACCACGCAGTTCTACTGCTTCGAGGTGACCCTGCCGCAGAGCGCGGCGACGGCGGCGTCCTCGACCCTCCAGGGCCGCACGGTCGCCCCGGCGTGGGAGTTCGCCTCGACCAGCGTCGAGTGACGGAGCCCCTCGTGGTCGACACCGACACACGATCCCCGGCCCGCGGCGACGCATCGTCGACCGGCCGGGTGGCGGATGCCGAGGCGACGCTCGGTCGTGCCGCGACCCGGGCCGCGACCCGGGCCGCGACGCGGGCCTCCGCCCGCCCGCGGCGCCCGAGCCGCCCGCGTCGGCGCCCGGTCGACGTCGCCTCGACGGTCCTGCTCTCGGTCGTCGGACTCGTGGGTGCGGTCTGCCTGCTCTGGATCGCCGTCTCGACGGTGCTCGGCCTGTCGCTCGTGGTCGTCCTCACCGGCTCGATGAGTCCGACCGTGCCCGCGGGCGGAGCAGTCGTCACACGGGCCGTCGCGGCGGCGGAGGTGCGACCCGGCGACGTGGTCACGGTGCCGCGGCCCGGCTTCGAGGTACCCGTGACGCACCGTGTGGTCTCGACCACCGCCGTGCCCGGAGACGCCGCCGCGCGGTCCCTCGTGCTGAGGGGCGACGCCAACGACTCGGACGACCGCGACCCCTACGTCGTGCGCGACGCCCGTCTCGTGGTCGCCTCGGCCCCCGGGCTCGGCTTCGTCCTCACGACGATGTCGACCCCGCCGGCCCGGGGCCTCGCGGTCGCCGTCGTCGGTGCCGCGATCGTGCTGGCCTTCTGGCCGACGCGACGCGACGCCCGCCGTCGAGGGTGAGGTCGATCGTGGACCCCGTGAGCCGTGGGCAGCGTGGCCCCGCGCACCGTGAACCCGGCCGAGCGTCGACGCTGTTCGCCGTGGTCGGGGCCGCGGCGTTCGTGCTCGGTGGTGCTTTGACCGTCCAGGCCGGCACCGCCCGCGCCCTCGAACCCGTGCCCGAGACCGGCCTCGACGGCCACCTCGTCCTCTCGGACGATCTGACCGGGACCGCCGACATCGCGCCGTCCTCGCCGGGACGCTGGCAGATCGCGACGGAGGTCACCACCGGCGACCGGGTGGCCCTCAGCATCGAGCTGGTCGGTTCGGGCTCGCTCGTCGAGCGACGCGACGGCCTCGCCCTCGGGGTGGACGCCTGTGACGTCGAGTGGCAGCAGCTCGAGACGACTCCGCGCTGCGCGACCGGGGCGTGGCCCGTCGCCGAGCCGACCCGCGCCTCCTCGTTCGTCGACGGCGGTCCGGCTTGGCCGGTGCGGTCGGCAGGAGGCGCGGGCCGGGTGTTCCTGCTGGTCAGCCTCGGTCTCGTCGACGGTCCGACGGGCGACGACGGCTCGCTGATGGGCCAGACCGCACGCGTGGGAGTGGGCATCACCGCGACCGCCCTCGACCCGATCCCGACCTTGCCCGCAGAACCCGGCCCCGACCCCACGGACGAGCCCTTGCCGGGTGGGTCGAGCACCGCCGTCCCCGGAACCGACCCCGGGGACGGAGGCGCGGCGACCCTCGGCGACGGAGCGGACGGCACCGAGGTCGTGACCGCCGGTGCCGAGGTCGCCGTCGTCCGGGCAGACCCCACCCGCTTCCTCGCCTACACCGGCGGTCTCGCGTTCGGCCCGGCCGTCGCCGGCGCGGGTGCCCTGCTCATCGGTCTCGCCCTGCACCTGCGCGGCCGAGGCCGGTCGGTGACCCCGTGACGCGCGGACGGCACACGGCCGGTCGCCCGTCGCTGCGGACGCGGCTCACCCCGCGTCGGGCCCTGGTCGCCGCGGTCGCGGTGGCCGCCGTCCTGGGGGCCGTCATCGTGCCCCCGCCGGCCACGACGACCGCCGCCTGGACCGATTCCGAGCGGACGTACGGCCTGGTCGGCACGTCGAGGTTCACCTGCGGCACCGACACGGGGTACGCGGCGGCGGCCTCCAGTCGGTTCGCGCGCGGTAGCCTCGCCGGCACCGACCTCGACACCGTCGCCGCCCTGCGCGGTGCGGACCTGGCCCGCACCCGGGCCGGGGTCGTCACCGCGGTGCCCACGTCGCCCGCTCCGACCACGGACGCCGGAGGCACGACGACGTTCCGCAATCCGCTGTCGGTGAGCGCCGGTTCGGGTCTCGTGGGCCTCGACCTCACCGGACTCGGCACGAACCTGCCCGTCGGGTCGGCCGGAGCCCTGAACCAGTTCACGCGGGTCGCCCCGACCGGTACGGCGGCCGCCGCCTCGGGCCTGGTGAGCGACTCGGGCGGACTCGGCGTGACGCCCACGACGCCGAGCACCTCGCTGCCCGGCCCCGCGCGGATCGGACTGACCTCGGTGCTGCCCGCGACGACCGCGCTCGACCGGGCCGACCTGACCGTCGGCGCGGTCGCCTCGTCGGCGACGCTCGACGGCTGCCGCGCGCTCGAGAGCCGCATCTGGGGCGACGGCAGCGTGACCGGGGTCGTCCGCGACTACGGTGTCGCCGGTCTCGGCCTCGAGCTGCGCAGCCCGGCGGTGGCGGGACTGGCGGGCCAGGTGTCGAGCACGGTCACGAGCCTGAACTTCGCGGCCGCGGGGTTGGCCGGCCCGAACGGAACGATCTCGGGCGTCGTGAAGTCGGGTGTGCTGGGCACGGTCACCGCCCTCACGAACCTGCTCAGCCTCGGGTCCGTGAGCGGCGACGTCGTCGTCTCGGGCCTGAACCTGCAGGCCGCCGTCGATCCTCTGCTGGCGGGCTCCCTGACGAGCACCGACGGAACGGTGACGATCACCCCGTCGACCGGCCTGGTGAGGGTCGACCTGGTCAAGCTGGTGGGGCCCACGGGTGGGATCAACGGCCTGGCGCCGAACACCGAGCTGGTTCTCAGCGCGACGGCGATGAACTCGATCACGGCCTCGGTGGGCGGGCTGCTCGACGGGTTGACCTCGTCGATCGTCACGGCGCTGAAGGCCGCGGTCGACAGGGTGAACCTCGACGTGGCGTTGAAGGTCGACCTCACGGCGACGCTGCTCGGCGCCGCCGTGCCTGTCCTCCGGGTGGACGTGGTCGTCAAGGGGTCGCTATCCCAGGTGCTCGCGTCGCCGTCGACCGCCCAGGCGTCGGTGACCGGAACCGTGTTGCCCGTGCTCGGTCTCGGTGCGGCCCTGAGTGCGGTGCTGAACGGGCTCCTCACGCCCCTGGCGAACTCCGCCCCCGCTCTCGTGGGGTCGATCGCCACCCTGGTGACGGCCACCCTCGTCACCCCGATCACGACCCTCGGCAGCACCCTCTCGACCACGCTCGCCCCGGTCGTCACCGCCGTGGGCGCCCTCACCGCACGCCTGCCCTCGGCGCTGTCGCTGCGTGTCAACCTGCGACCCGACCAGCCGGGTTACCCCGGCGGCGTCGTGACCACCGCGCCGGCCGACAAGTGGTCGACCAGTCCGTACCAGGTGGGGGCGTTGCGGGTGGCCCTGTCGGCCGGTGCGACGACGGTCACCTCGCTCGACTTCGCGACGTCGAGGGTCGGCCCCGTCAGCACCGTGCCCCGATAGTCGTCGCGCCGGCGCCGGCCACGGACCCGAGGAGGCGCGGGTCGGCCTCGCGCGCTCCGCCTCGCGTCAGACTGGGGTCATGCAGCTCTACTCGTCCTCCCCCCTCGTCCGCACCCGTCAGGTGACCGGTGACGTCGTGGCGATCGGTCTCGTCGTCGTGTTCGTCGTGCTCGGCGTCAGCATCGCCGGGTTCATCGGCACCTTCGCCGACCTCGGGAGGCAGCTCGAGGAGGCGGGGGCCGGTTTCGAGGGGACGATGCAGGACGCGTCGCGCGCCCTGGCCGGGCTGCCCCTGGTCGGTGGCGCCGCCAGCGCACCGTTCGACGGGGCCAGCGGTGCCGGGCAGTCCCTGGCCGACGCCGGCAGGCAGCAGCAGGACGGTGTCGCGCGGGCGGCGCTCGTCGCCGGCCTGGTCGTGGCCGGGGTGCCGAGCCTCGTGGTGCTGTGGGTCTGGCTGCGTGGGCGGATCGCGTTCGTGCGCCGCGCCTCCTCGGTCCGTTCGCTGCTCGCGCTGCCGGGCGGAGAGGACCTGCTCGCGCTGCGCGCCCTGACCGGCCGGGACGCGAAAGCCGCGCTCGCGGTCGCGCCCGACCCCGTCGCCGCCTGGCGTGCGGGGGAGCCCGCCGTCGTCCGTCGCCTCGCGGACGTGGCCCTGCGCGAGGCGGGCGTCGCCCGGCGCTGAGCGTCGGGGGCCCGGACGGGGCGGCCCCGCACGTCGCGCCCACCCGCGCCGGGTAAGCTCGGCAACCATGATCGCACTGGATTTCTCTGAGCAGATTGCCGCCCTCCGGGCCACGTTCGAAGACATCCGCGCGGTGATCGGGCAAGACCGTCTCGTCGCCGAGATCGCCGAGCTCAGCGAGCAGGCCTCGGCGCCCGACCTGTGGGACGACACCGAGAACGCGCAGAAGGTCACCAGCGCCCTCAGCCACCGGCAATCCGAGCTCGAGAAGCTCGAGACGACCGAGGCACGGCTCGACGACCTCGAGGTGCTCGTCGAGATGGCGAACGACGGCGACGACCAAGAGAGTGCCGACGAGGCCCAGGTCGAACTCAAGGCCCTGCAGAAGATGATGGACGTCCTCGAGGTGCAGACGCTGCTCGACAGCGAGTACGACCCCCGGCCGGCCGTCATCACGATCCGTGCCGGTGCCGGGGGCGTCGACGCCGCCGACTTCGCCGAGATGCTGCTGCGCATGTACCTGCGCTACGCCGAGAAGCACGGCATGTCGGCCACGGTCATGGACACCAGCTACGCCGAAGAGGCCGGCATCAAGAGCGCCACCTTCGAGATCGACGCCCCGTACGCGTTCGGCACGTTGAGCGTCGAGGCCGGCACGCACCGACTCGTGCGCATGAGCCCCTTCGGTGCCGCCGGCAAGCGCCAGACCAGCTTCGCCGCGGTCGAGGTGATCCCGCTGATGGAAGAGACCGAGTCGATCGACATCCCCGAGAACGACATCCGCGTCGACGTCTTCCGCTCCTCGGGGCCCGGCGGGCAGAGCGTCAACACGACCGACTCGGCCGTTCGCCTGACCCACATCCCCACCGGCACGGTCGTCTCGATGCAGAACGAGAAGAGCCAGATCCAGAACCGCGCGGCCGCCATGCGCGTGCTGCAGTCGCGCCTCCTGCTGCTGCAGAAAGAGGCCGAGAACGCCAAGAAGAAAGAACTGGCCGGCAACATCACCGCCAGCTGGGGCGACCAGATCCGCAGCTACGTGCTCGCGCCGTACCAGATGGTCAAAGACCTCCGCAGCGAGCACGAGGTGAACAACCCGTCGAACGTCTTCGACGGCGATCTCGACGGCTTCATCTCGGCGGGCATCCGCTGGCGCAAGCGCGACGACCAGGACTGACCCGCCCCACCCCGCCGACGGCTCCCAGCACATCCATAGCCGCCCGGCCGCAGCGAGTCGCTGCGACGATCGTCGCGGCCCGCGCTTAGGGTGATCCCCGTCATGATTCGGTTTGATGAAGTCACCAAGGTCTACGTCGGCAACCCCCGGCCCGCGCTGAACGCCGTCACCCTCGAGATCCTCAAGGGCGAGTTCGTGTTCCTCGTCGGGGCGAGCGGCTCCGGCAAGTCGAGCTTCCTGAGGCTCGTGCTGAAAGAAGAGAAGCCGTCCCAGGGGCAGATCCACGTCCTGGGTCAGCGCCTCGGCACGCTTTCGAGTCGCAAGGTGCCGTATTTCCGGCGCAACCTCGGCGTCGTGTTCCAGGACTTCCGGCTGCTGCCGCAGAAGAACGTGTTCGACAACGTCGCGTTCAGCCTGCAGGTCATCGGGAAGAGCAAGGGCTTCATCCAAGAGGCCGTACCCGACGTCCTGAAGATGGTCGGCCTGGTCGGCAAGCAGCACCGTCTGCCGCACGAGCTCTCCGGTGGTGAGCAGCAGCGTGTGGCCATCGCCCGGGCGATCGTCAACAAGCCGGCCATCCTGCTGGCCGACGAGCCCACGGGTAACCTCGACCCCTCGACGAGCGCGGGCATCATGACCCTGCTCGAGCGCATCAACGCCGGTGGCACGACCGTCATCATGGCGACGCACGACGCCGGCATCGTCGACCAGATGCAGCGCCGCGTGATCGAGCTCAGCGCGGGTAACATCCTGCGCGACGAGCGCCACGGCGGCTACCAGACCCAGGCGGTGCCCATCCAGGCCATCGGGGTCGAAGACCTCAGCACGAGAGGGGCCGACGCATGAGACTCGGACTCGTCATGAGCGAGGTCGGGAGCGGCCTCCGCCGCAACGCCTCGATGGTCGTCTCGGTCGTGCTCGTCACGTTCATCTCGCTGACCTTCGTCGGCACGGCCGCCCTGCTGCAGATGCAGATCACGCAGATGAAGGGCTACTGGTACGACAAGGCCCAGGTCGCCGTCTACCTCTGCACCGACACCGACACCACTGGCAACTGCACCGGTGCGATGGCCACGCAGGACCAGATCGACGGCGTCGAGGCGCAGCTCGACAGCGACGTGCTCACGCCCTACGTGGACAAGTTCTACTTCGAGGACCAGACCGAGGCCTTCGACCGCTTCAAGCAGCAGTTCGCCGACAGCCCGGCCACCGAGTTCGTGCAGCCGGCCTACCTCAACGAGACCTTCTGGGTGAACCTGAAAGACCCCACGCAGTCCGACGTCCTCACCGAGAGCCTGTCGAGCCTGGCCGGGGTGCAGAGCGTGGTCGACCAGCGCGGGTACCTCGACCCGATCTTCGCCGTGCTGAACGCGGCGAGCTACACGGCCATCGGTATCGCCTCGCTCATGCTGATCGCCGCCGTGCTGCTGATCGCCACGACCATCCGGTTGAGTGCGTTCAGCCGGCGTCGAGAACTCGGCATCATGCGCCTGGTCGGCGCGTCGAACCGGTTCATCCAGACGCCGTTCATCCTCGAGGGGGTGATCGCGGCCCTCGTGGGATCGTTGCTCGCGGGTGGGGCGATCATCGCGATCGTGAACTTCTTCGTGAAGGGCTACCTCGCCGTGACCTTCCAGGGGACGCCGTTCATCGGCCTGCGTGACGCCGCACTGGTCGTGCCGATCGTCATCGTGGTCGGCATCCTGCTCGCGGCGCTCAGCGCGAACGTGGCCATCCGGCGCTACCTCAAGGTCTAGAACCGGCCATGCAGAAGGAGGCGCGGTGCCCGTGAGACGGGCACCGCGCCTCCTTCGCTGTATACTGAACGGCTGCCTGTCGGCAGCATCCCCACCCGAACGACCAGGAGGCCAGCGTGGCGAAAGAACGCGGTGAGAAGGTCGTGGCGACGAACCGCCGCGCGCGCCACGACTACACGATCGACACCACGTACGAGGCGGGCATCGTTCTGAGCGGTACCGAGGTCAAGTCGTTGCGGCAGGGGCGGGCGTCGCTGGTCGACGGCTACGCGTTCGTCGACGGTGGCGAGGCGTGGCTCGACGCGGTGCACATCCCCGAGTACACCGAGGGCACCTGGAACAACCACGCCCCACGGCGCAAGCGCAAGCTGCTGCTGCACCGCCACGAGATCGACAAGATCGGGCAGAAGACCAAAGAGGGCGGCTTCACGGTCGTCCCCCTCAAGATCTACTTCAGCGACGGCCGGGCCAAGGTCGAGATCGCCCTCGCCAAGGGCAAGCGCGAGTACGACAAGCGTCAGACCCTGCGCGAGCGAACGGCGACGCGCGAGGCGCAGTCGGCGATGTCGGCGCGCAAGCACCTGGGGGAGTGACCGATCGGCTCGTGTGCCCCCGTGGGCGGAGTGCCGCCGGTGGCGCGAACGCGTCGGACGACGTAGACTAATAGGCCGCACGGAAACGTGCGTTGGTAACTCAAGAGCGTGTGACGACGGCCCCCTCATGGGGATGATCGGTTTCGACATCGCCTGTGTGCGAACGAGAAGCGGGCCGAGGATCCAGGGTTATCTCGTAAACGATCTCTGGAAAACAATAAGTGCCAATAACAAGCGCACTGACTTCGCTCTCGCTGCGTAAGCAGTAGAGCCACATGGAGTCCGTCAGTCTGGTGACCGCCTTCTAACCAGATCCTGACGTCATTTAGATGGCTTGCTGTGTGACTACGCCTGGGGGTCACACGGGACTTGCACTCGGGCTGGGCTCGTCGACCTAGAAGCCAGTAACAAAGGTCGGAGCCGAGCAGAACGTCTCATCTGGCTACGCCCGTAGAATGCGTGCAATCTCAGCGATGGACGGGGGTTCAATTCCCCCCATCTCCACCATCGGTCGTCGTCACACTCTCTCGAACACCGAACGCCCCCACCTCTCGAGATGGGGGCGTTCGTGCGTCCTGGGCCTAAGGGCTTCGCGCCGAGTCGCACCGCCGAATGAACATTGCGCCGCCCATTTCGATGGTGCGATGTTCACCCGGCGGTGCGACACCGCTGCGGCCGCGCCGGGTGTGGCCGCCGCCGGATGCGGAACGGCCCCCGTCACTGCCGAGGCAGCGACGGGGGCCGTCGTCGTGGTGCGGGTGTTACTCGCCGGCCACGTCGGTGGTCGCGAGCTTCGCGCGGCGGCGAGCGAGGACCATCAGGGTCGAGCCGAGCAGCAGGACGGCGGCGCCGATGCCGATGGCGGCTTCGGTGCCTTCGCTACCCGTGTACGCCAGGCCGGTGGTGCCGGTGGTGCCGGTGGCGATCGGGGTGGCGGGGGTGCCGGCCGGGACGACCGCGGCGACGAGGCTGAAGGCCACGTCGGCCGAGGGGGCCGACACGATCGGCTGACCGGCGGCGTCGAGAACCGGCAGGCCGTCGGCGTCGAGCAGGAACGCCACGGCGGCAGCCGTGTAGTCGTCCGGCGTCAGGGCGAGGGTGACGGTCCAGTTGCCGTCCGCGTCGACCACGATCGGGTCGGCGGGGTCGGCAGGCTCGGCAGCGGCGCGCATCTCGTCAGCGGGTGCCTCGAGCTCGGGCAGCTGGTCCGTCGGGACGACGGCGAGCAGGATGTTCGAGCCGGGGGTGCCGGTGCCCTCGAAGGTGACCTGGTCACCGACGACGACCTGGCCCTCGGTGGGCGAGGTGATGACGGGTGCGTCCAGCACGACGGGCGTGGTCGGGGGAACGACCACGGCGGGCAGGTTGAAGCTACGGGTGATGTCGCCCGAACCCGAGGCGCCCGTGACCTGGGTCACGCGAACGGTCTGAGCGACGGCTGCGTCCTCGGCGTACACGTACGTGGCGGTCCAGTTGCCGTTGTCGTCGACACGGGCCTGAGGAGCGAGGCGGTCGCCCGCGGCGTCAAGGACGTTGACCGAGGAGCCGGGGTTGCCGGTACCCGAGAACACGACGGTGCGCGAGTCCGTGGTGCTGCCTTCGGCAGGCGTGTTGACCACGAGGGTCTGGCCGGTCGGCAGGTTGAAGGTGACGTTCTCGTCGCCCGTTCCGGCGCCTCCGGTGACCTGGGTCACGCGGACCGTCTGCTGACGGTCAGCGAACTCGTCGTAGGTGTAGTCGAGGCTCCACGCGCCGTTCTGGACGACGGCGGGGCCGACCAGGCGAGCGTTGTCGTTCGCGGGGTCGAGGACGTTGACCGTCGAGCCGTCGTTGCCCGTGCCCGTGAAGGTGACGGTACGTGAGCCGAGCTGCGAGCCTTCGACGGGGGCCGTGACCGAGAAGGTCTGGACCGGCGCGACGGCGGGCAGGTTGAAGGCGATGGTCTGGGGGTCGATGCCGGACAGTCCGACCAGGCCCGAGACCGTGATGTTCTGTGCGACGTCGTCGGTCTCGCTGTACGTCAGAACGGTCGACCAGGTGGTCTGGTTGCCCACGGTGATGCGGGCTTCGGCGGTGCCGGCGACGGCCGTGCCCTTGTAGACGTCGACGCGTGAGCCTGCGCGGACGGTGCCAGAGACGGTCACCTCGCGCGAATCAGCGGTGCTTCCGGCGACAGGCGTCGAGACGACGAGGTCGGCGGGGGCGGCCTGGGCCGCGGTGGAGGAGAGGAGGGCCCCTCCGAGGGCGAGCGTGAGGACGGCCGGAACGGCCACCGCACGACGCCAAGAGAACTTGGTGATCACGTGGTGAGTGCTTTCTTGATCGGTGGTGCAAGCGTCATCGCTTGTCCGCCCCCAGCCCAGCGCTAGGTGAGACATGCTGTGCCGGCCCGGAGGGCAGCACCAAAGAAACCTATCGCGAAGCTGAGAGAACAACACCGTTCGGTCCATCACGCGCCGGGTGAATGCCGATCCACCCCCGCGTCACCCGTTCGCGGGTGGCGTTCTGAACTCGATCTGCTACAGCCCCGTTCGGGGGGTGTTCACTCGCCGTCCTCGACGAAGGAACAGGGCAGAACCATCAGCCACGGGCCTCCGGGAGCGATGCTCGCGTCGCCCACGGCTGCACCGGCGTCGCACTCGTCCACGACGGTCGTCGCCTGGGGAGGCCAGACCGGTCCAGCCGCGCGGGCACCGTGCACGGAACCGAGTTGGGTGGCCTGCACCACGAGCAAGATGAGAAGGCCGGCGGTGATCAGAAGCGTGGGCACGCGCGCCGATCGGGATCGCGCTAGGGAGAGGGCGAGCGGCAGCAGGGCGACGAGCAGCATCCCGGGCACCACGCCATAGCGCGTGTATTGGAAACCATCCAGCCAGGCATCGGGTGTGTACGTGGAGTACATCGCCCGGTGATAGCCGTTCGCGAGGTAGGCGCCGGCGTAAGCGCCGAGCGAGCCGAGGGCTAGTGCCGCCGTGGCGACGCGATGCAGGGAGTCTCCGCGCACGAGGAGGTAGGCCGTGGCGCAGACGAACGGCAGGGCCACGGCGACGAGCAGGGGCCACCGTGATGCGACGACCTCGCCCACCTGGTGCGCGTCTGCCCACCAGACACCACCGATGACGTTGACGAGATAGCCCGTGACGAGGTCGGACAGATCGCCGGCCGCCCCCGCGACCTCGGCCCGGGGGGACCGGACCGTGGCCAGGACCTGCGCGCCCAGACCGAGCAAGAGGGTGACGCGAGGCGGCCACCGACGGGCGTCGCGAAGGTGCCACAACATCAGGGGCACGAAGAGCACGGCTTGGATCTCGGTCAGCGCGATGACGGCGGCGCCGATGGTGGCCAGCACGAGGCCGGTCCGCGTGCGGTAGCGCCGCAGGAGCAGCCAGGGCGTCACCCACAGCAGGAACCAGTGCAGGTTGGCGAGGTTCCCGAGGACCTCCCACGACGTGATCGGAAGCAGTATCGGAACGAGTGCGACGACGGCTCGGCTGGTCCGGTCGCCGATGACGTCACCGGCGCAGACGTAGACCACGACCGCGACGACGGCGACGACGAGACAGCTGACGGCCGTGACGGCCACGGCGTACCGGGGCAGCGGCGCCAGCGCGGTGACGAGATCGGCT
Organism: Frigoribacterium sp. VKM Ac-2836; assembly: GCF_013248995.1. GTDB lineage: Bacteria > Actinomycetota > Actinomycetes > Actinomycetales > Microbacteriaceae > Frigoribacterium. Next base: position 671,280 of record NZ_JABRPK010000001.1, read on the forward strand.
GACAGGCGAGGCAGCAGGTGGAGGTAGCCGGCGTAGGGGTCGAACCACGCGCCTCCTACTCGTGAGCCCGCGCTGTCGGCGAGGAAGTTCCGGCCGTCCTCGGCCCAGAGGCTGTCCCGGGCGCTCGGCGCCAGGCGCCACCACGAGACGGCCAGGGTGACGGCGAAGAGCAGAGCCGAGACGACGACGTCCACGATCGAGACGGAGAACCGCGAGGCGCGTGACGTGGACGCGGGCGCGTGAGCGATGGAGGTGATGGGGGAGCCGTTCTCGAGTCGGTTCGGGGCTTCACGACCCTAGCAACGCGTCGGTCGCGGCACGGTCACCCGACACGTGTCGGCGTGGCCGGAGGCCGTCAGGCCGGTGCCGGCCCCGAGGACCCCCGCCGCACGAGCGAAGCGGGCGGCGCCTCGACCGAGGCGACGTCCTCACCCGCCAGCACGGCGAGCAGCATGCCGGCGGCGACCTCGCCGATGCCCTGCACGTCGTGGCTGACCGCCGACAGCGGTGGCGTCGACAACTGGCACTGCGACGAGTCGTCCCAGGCGACGAGCGTCAGTCGCGCGGGGACGTCGATCCCCAGCCGGTGCGCCGCCGCGAGCCCGCCGAGCGCCATCTGGTCGTTGTCGAAGACGACGGCCGTCGGGGGCGTCGGTCCTGCGAGCAGACGCGAGACGGCGATCGAGCCCGCGTCCCACGAGTAATCGCCCTCGATCGTCTCGACGACGGACGAGGAGGCGCGACTCGCGGTGACCAGCGCCTCCTGCCTCACCTGCGTGTGCAGCAGCGCGGCGGGGCCCGACACGTGCGCCAAGCGGCGGTGACCGTCGGCGACGAGCGCCGCGACGGTGTCGCGCATGGCGAGGCCGTCACCCGTCCAGACGGCGGGCAGGTCGCCCGAGAGCGCGGGGTCGCCGAGCACGACCGCGGGCAGACCGAGTTCGCGCAGCAGGGCGGGGCGGGGGTCGTCGTCGGTGAGGTCGACGAGCACGACCGCGCCGAAGTCGCCCGAGGCCGCCCAGCGCCGGTAGGCCGCCAGTTCGGCGGCGCGATCGGCCAGGGCCTGCAGCAGCAGGGTGTGGCCCCGGGGTCGCAGCACGCGTTCGATGCCGGCGATGAGTTCGTGGTAGAACGGCTCCGCCCCCAAGATCTCGCCGGGGCGGACGAGGGCGAGACCGACGCGACGGCGGTCACCCGGCCCGACAGGGGCCACCCGGGTGTCGACGATGGAGTCGGTCATGCGCCCGAACCTACAGCCCCCGACAGGTCGGAGCGACGCCCGTGGTGACCCGCGACCCCGACCCGACCCCGCCGCGCACCCCGGCTCAGCTCGCCCCGTCGCCTCAGCCTCAGACCAGCCGCGAGCTCGTCGTCGACCTGGTGCGGTCGTCGGGCCCGATCAGTCGGGTCGAGCTCGCCCAGGCCAGCGGCCTGACGCAGGCCTCGATCTCGACGATCGTCCGGCGGCTGCTCGACGAGGGGCTCGTCCGCGAGACCGGCCGGGCCGCGTCGACCGGCGGCAAGCCGCGCACGATGGTCGAGGTCAACCCGCGTGCCGTGTACGGCATGGGCGTGCAGATCGGCGGGGACGCGCTCACCTACGTCGTCACCGACATGCGCGGCGGAGTCGTGGGCCGCCTGCAGGTCGACGCCGGCCCCGCCGCCTCCGACGACGTCACGGCCGCAGCGGTCCGTATCGTCGACGGCTTCCATGACGTCGTCGGCAGCCTCGGCCTCGCCAGCGGCGCGGTGGCGGGCCTCGCCGTCGTCCGCCCGCGGGCCACCCTCGCGCACGGCGTCCGCACCGGGCCCCGCTCGACCGAGAGCGCCCTCCACGCCGGCCTGCACGCGGCCGTGGCGCTGCGTCTCGGCCTGCCCGTCGTGGTCGACAACGACGCGGCGGCCGCAGCGCTCGGCGAGTTCTGGAGCCGCCAGGTGCCGCGCTCCGAGACGTTCGCCTGCGTGTACCTCGGCACGGGGGTGGGATCGGGCATCGTGCTCGACGGAGAGCTCCACCGCGGCGCGAGTTCGGGTGCCGGCGAGCTCGGCCACGTCTCGATCGACCTCGACGGCGAGCCCTGCTACTGCGGAAACCGTGGCTGTCTCGAGCTCGCCGCGTCGCCCGGTGCCGTCGTCGCCCGGGCGCACCGGGACGCCTCCTCGTTCGACGACCTCGGCCTCACCTGGGCCCTCGGCGGGGTCGCGCGGGACTTCGACCTGCTCGCCCGGGCCGCGATCGCCGGCCACGTCGCAGCCGACGCGCTCGTGACTCGTGCCGCCGAGCAGCTCGCCGCAGGGGTCGTGACGCTCACCAACCTGTTGGACCTCGACCGAGTCGTCCTGAGCGGCCCCGGGGTCGCGGTCGCCGGCTCGATCTACGCCCGCGCGGCCGTTGAGGCCCTGGGCCGCACGGCGTTCTCGCGCGGCGTGCACACCACCCGGGTCGAGGTCTCGACCGACCCGCGCGACGCGGCCGCCATCGGTGCCGCCGCTCTCGTCGTGCAACGCGCCCTCTCGCGCTGACCCCGCGGCGGTGGCCGCGGCGCAGCGGGTCGGCGCCCCGAGGAGGCGCGGGTCACGATCCCGACACGGCCTCATGACTTTCTTGACTCGCTTACGTAAGTCGTCTAAGAAAGACCTCGGGACCAGGCGACGGCGCCTGGCACGACGAAGGGTCGACGATGCCTCTCTCCATGACCAACCGCCGACGGGCCGGGTTCGGCGCGATCGCGCTCGCGGCCGCCGCAGGCCTGGCGCTCACCGGCTGCACCGCCTCGAGCGGCGGCGACGAAGGCGGCATCACCGCCAACACGGGCCCGGCCGGCGATCTGACGGCCAACTTCAACCCGTTCTCGGCCACCGCCGACAGCACGTCGCAGGGTCTGCTCTACGAGCAGCTCTTCTATTACAACGTGCTCACGGGGGCCGACCCCAAGCCGATGCTGGGTGAGAAGTACGAGTGGAACGACGACGGCACCGAGCTGACCGTCGACCTGCGGACCGGTGTGCAGTGGAGCGACGGCGAGGACTTCACGGCCGACGACGTCGCCTACACGTTCCAGACGATGCTCGACAAGCCCGAGCTCAACCGCGTCGGCTTCGAAGGCACCGTCGAGGCGACCGACGACGACACCGTCGTCTTCTCGTTCGACTCGACCTCGTTCGTCAAGGGCCCCGACATCCTCGGCCAGGCCGCGATCGTTCCCGAGCACGTGTTCTCGCAGTTGTCCGACATCGCGACCGATCCGGTGAAGGAACCGATCGGCACCGGGCCGTACATGCTCGACACCTTCACGCCGCAGAGCTACGTGTACAAGGCGAACCCGAACTACTGGCAGTCGGGCAAGCCCGAGGTCAAGAGCATCCGCTACATCGCCCTGGCCAACAACACCTCGGCCACCGACGCGATCGTCGGCGGCGACCTCGACTGGTCCAGCATCTTCATCCCCGAGGCCGACAAGGTGCTCGGCAGCAACCCCGACGTCAGCTACGTGGCGACCCCGCTGCAGCAGATCACGCTGATGACCTGCTCGAACGCCGACCTCGGCTGCACGGGCCCGCAGACCGACCCGGCCGTCCGCCAGGCGATCTACAAGGCGATGAACCGTGACCAGCTCAACGACCTCGCCTTCTCGGGCACGAACAAGCAGATCTCGCCGACCTTCATGACGCTCGGTCGTGACGACGCCTACATCAGCCCCGACGTCGAGAAGGAGACGCCGATGACGGCCGACACCGAGGGCGCCGACGCACTGCTGCAATCGGCCGGCTACGTGAAGGGTTCCGACGGCATCTACGCCAAGGACGGGCAGAAGCTGCAGCTCGAGATCCAGGTCGTCACCGGCTACTCGGACTACATCGCGGCCATCGACGCCATGGCCGAGCAGCTGCGCGCCGTCGGCATCGAGATCACGCAGAGCGCCAAGTCGTACAACGAGTGGGTCGCCGCCCGCAACAACGGGCAGTTCCAGCTGACGATGGACTCGCTCGGCCAAGGCCCGTCGACCGACCCGTACTACGTCTACAACGGCAACTTCGACTCGACCACGACCTCGCCGGTGGGCGAGCAGGCGATCAACAACTTCGCCCGGTACTCGAATCCGACCGTCGACGCCGCGATCGTCGCGGCCGAGCAGACGGACGACGTCGCCGCCAAGACCGAGCAGTACTTCACGATCCAGAAGGAGATCGTGAAGGACATGCCGTACATCCCCGTGCTGCTGCAGTCCACGCTGACCGAGTTCAACAGCTCGAAGGTGACCGGCTGGCCCACGGGCGACGACGACACCGAGAACTTCCCGGCCACGTGGAAGACCTGGGACAACGCCCAGACCGTCCTGAACCTGAAGCTCAAGTGATCGTGGTCGGAACCGAGAAGGTCAGGAGGCGCGGATGAGGTACGTCGCGCAGAAGATCGGCTTCTACGCGGTCGCGTTGTTCGCGGCCCTGACGTTGAACTTCTTCATCCCGCGGTTGCTGCCCGGTGACCCGGTGGACATCCTGCTGGCCAAGATGCAGCAGAAGGGACCGGTCAGCGAGGCGACCGTGACCAGCCTGCGCCTCCTTCTCGGCTCCGACTCCGACGAACCGCTGTTCTCGCAGTACGTGCAGTACCTCGGCAACCTGGCCCGGGGGGACCTCGGCATCTCGGTGTCGTACTTCCCGGCCGGGGTGTCGACCATCATCGGCCAGGCCATTCCGTGGACGATCGCCCTGATCGGCATCGCGACCATCTTGTCGTTCGTCTTCGGGGTGGGGCTCGGGACCCTCGCCGGGTGGAAGCGCGGCTCGGTGCTCGACAACTTCATCCCCGTGACGACGATGTTCCAGGCGGTGCCGTACTTCTGGCTCGCCCTCATCCTGTTGTACGTGTTCGGCAGCATCCTGCGGGTGTTCCCGCTGTCGGGTGGCTACAACGTGTACGAGGCGACGCCCGGCCTCAACGGGACGTTCGTCCAGAGCGCCGTGCTCTACGGCACCCTGCCGGCCCTGACGATCATCATCTCGTCGGTCGGCGGCTGGCTGCTCGGCATGCGCAACATGATGGTCTCGACCCTCAGCGAGGACTACATCGTCACCGCCGAGGCCAAGGGGCTCTCGCCGATGCGCATCCGCCAGAGCTACGCGGCCCGCAACGCCGTTCTGCCGCAGTTCGCCGGCTTCGCGATCTCGCTCGGGTTCGTCGTCTCGGGGTCGATCGTGACCGAGCAGGTGTTCTCGTACCCGGGCATCGGCAACGCGCTCTTCACGGCGACGCAGAACAACGACTACGCGCTGATGCAGGGCATCTTCCTGGTCATCACCCTCGCCGTGCTGGGGACGAACTTCATCGTCGACCTGATGTACGGCTTCATCGACCCGCGCACGCGCGCCAAGCGTTAGGACGACGAGCATGTCCACGATCGACCTCGGCCAGCTCGCCGACCCGACGTCGCCCACGGGCGACAGCAGTCCGGGCACCGGCCGGAAGGGCCTGAAGCGGGTCTTCCCGCAGGTCACCCCGAAGCTCTGGGTGGGGGCGGGCATGATCGCCGCCATCGCCCTGTTCGGCCTGATCTTCCCCCTCGTCGTGCAGAACCCGCAGGCCATCAGCGACATCGGCCTCAGCGGGCCGAGCGGCGAGCACCTGCTCGGCACCACGCAGACCGGGCAGGACGTGTTCGCGCAATTGGCCTACGCGACCCGCGGTTCGCTGCTGATCGGGGTGCTGGTCGGCGTCGTCGCGATGGCGCTCGCCATCGTCTTCGGCGTGATCGGCACCTACGTGGGCGGGTTCGTCGACGAGGCGTTCTCGTTGTTCTCGAACGTCGTGCTGGTGATCCCCGGCCTGCCGCTCGCGATCATCGTGTCGAGCTACGTGCCGCAGAAGGGACTCGTCGTGATCGCCTTCGTGATCGTCATCACGAGCTGGGCGGCCAGTGCCCGCGTCCTCCGCGCCATCACGCTGAGCCTTCGATCGCGTGACTACGTGGCGGCGTCGCGGGTGTCGGGCGAGAAGACCTGGCGCATCGTCGCCGTCGAGATCCTGCCGAACGTGTTGCCGGTGCTGGCCAGCCAGTTCTTGTTCGCGGTGATCTTCGCGATCCTCGCCGAGGCGGGACTGTCGTTCCTCGGGCTGGGCGTCTCGGGCCAGTTCACCTGGGGCTCGATGCTGTACTTCGCCCAGAACGGCCTCGCGCTGCGACTCGGGGCCTGGTGGTGGTTCGTGCCGCCGGGGCTGATGATCGCCCTGCTGGGCTGCGCGCTGTCGCTGATGAACTTCGCCATCGACGAGATCATCAACCCGAAGCTGCGCGACCAGACCCGGGCCGGTGTCAGCCGGGCCGACCGCAAGCGACTGGCGCGGGCCGAGGCCGCCGCCGGCACCACCGAGGGGGCCACCGCATGAGCACCGTCCTGACCGTCGAGGACTTCAGCGTCGACTACGCCGTCGAGCACCCCGTCCACGCCGTCAAGAACGTCAGCTTCGAACTCGCCCGGGGCGAGATCCTCGGCCTGGCGGGCGAGTCGGGCTGCGGCAAGACGACGCTGGCGTACGGCATCAACCGGCTGCTCAAGTCGCCGGCCGTGATCACGGGCGGCCGGGTGGTGTTCCACGACGCCGAGGGCGCCGACATCCTGCTGCCCGAACTCGACGACAAGGCGCTGCGGGCGTTCCGCTGGGACAAGCTCTCGATGGTGTTCCAGGGGGCGATGAACGCGCTCAACCCCGTCACGACGATCCAGGCGCAGCTCGAGGACGTCTTCAAGACCCACCGCCCGTACTGGAAGAAGGCCGACCGCGTCGAGCGCGCGGGCAAGCTGCTCGAGACCGTGGGTGTCGACCGCAGCCGGCTGAAGTCGTACCCACACGAGCTGTCCGGCGGCATGCGCCAACGCGTGATGATCGCCATGGCGCTGGCCCTCGGCCCGCAGATGATGATCATGGACGAGCCGACCACGGCCCTGGACGTCGTGGTGCAGCGCGAGATCCTGCGCGAGATCGCACGGTTGCGCGACGAGCTCGGCTTCGCGGTCATCTTCATCACCCACGACCTGCCGCTGCTGCTCGAGATCAGCGACCGCATCGCCGTGATGCGGGCGGGCGAGATCGTCGAGATCGGAGAGTCGACCGAGCTCTACACGAACCCGCAGCACGAGTACACGAAGACCTTGCTCGGGTCGTTCCCGAGCCTCACCGGCGACCGCGGGGCGTTCATCCGCAGCGGGGTCGACGAGACGGCCGGGGGCGGCGCGACCCGCGCCTCCTCGGGGCACGAGCAGGCGACGTCGGTCGCCACGAGCACAGGAGGCGCGGCGTGAGCACGCTCGAGTTCCGTAACGTCGTCAAGGACTACCGGGTACGCGGGGGCCGGGGTGAGAAGGGTCACCTCCGCGCGGTGAACGACGTGAGCTTCACCCTCGAGGCCGGCAAGACCGTCGCGCTCGTCGGTGAGAGCGGGAGCGGCAAGTCGACGATCGCGAAGATGCTGCTGCAGCTCGAGCGGCCGACGAGCGGCTCGATCGTGCTCGACGGAGCCGTCGCGCCCCGGCACGGCGAGGCCCTGCGGCGTTATCGCAGTGACGTGCAGATGGTGTTCCAGGACCCGTTCGCCTCGCTCAACCCGTTCCACTCGATCGGGCACCACCTGGCCCGGCCGCTGCTGCTGCACGGCAAGGCGACCCGCTCCACGGTCGACGAGAAGGTGCGCGAGCTGCTCGGGCGGGTGCAGCTCGGCCCGGCCGCCGACGTCGCCGCGCGTCGACCGCACGAGCTGTCGGGCGGGCAGCGGCAGCGGGTCGCGATCGCCCGGGCCCTGGCGCCCGAGCCGCGCATCCTCATCGCGGACGAGCCGGTCTCGATGCTCGACGTGTCGATCCGGCTCGGAGTGCTCAACCTGCTGGCCGAGCTGCAGCGGCAGGAGGACCTGGGCGTGCTCTACATCACGCACGACCTGGCGACGGCCCGCCACTTCTCGGACGAGATCCTCGTGATGTACAAGGGGCAGGTGGTCGAGCGCGGGACCCCCGACGACGTCATCCTCGACCCGCAGCACCCCTACACGCGGCAGCTCGCCGAGGCCGCGCCCGACCCCGAGAAGCGCATCGCCGAGCGGCGCGCCGCCCGGGCCTGACGCGGCCCGCGCCTCCTGCACCTGAACCGCGCCGCCCCCGGGGCGGGCCCGACTCCACGCCACACCCTCGATCGCTGGGAGCGACATGAGCACCACCGAGACCACCACGACCACGACCACCCACGCGACACAGCGCGCCGTCCGCCCCCTGCACACCGGCTGGAGCCTGCGCAGCACCGCCGGCCCCGTGCCGCCCGAGATCGCGGCCGTCGACGTGCCCGCGACCGTCCCCGGCACGGTGCACACCGACCTGTTGGCGGCGGGCCTGATCGTCGACCCGTACCTGGACGCGAACGAGCACCTGCTCGCCTGGATCGGCCGGGCCGACTGGTCGTACACGACGAGATTCGACTGGGCACCCGACGGGCACGACCGTCACGAGCTGGTCTTCGCCGGTCTCGACACGGTGGCGACCGTCCTGCTGAACGGCGAGGTCGTGGCCGAGACGCGCAACCAGCACCGCACCCACAGGGTCACGGTCGACGGACGGCTGCGCGAGGGCGCGAACGACCTCGAGGTGCGCTTCGGCTCGCCGGTGGCCTACGCCGACGCGCAGAGCCTCTCGCTCGGCTACCGGCCGCACGTGAACCACCACCCCTACAACGCCGTCCGCAAGATGGCGTGCAGCTTCGGCTGGGACTGGGGGCTCGACACGGCGACCTCGGGGATCTGGAAGCCCGTGACGCTCGAGTCGTGGTCCTCGGTGCGGCTGGCGGCGGTGCGTCCGGTGGTGACCGTCGACGGGTCGCGGGGCGTCGTCGACGTGCACGTCGACCTCGAGCGCGCGGGGGTGTCGGCAGGTGCGGCGGTCGAGCCGGTGACGGTCCGGGCGACCGTCGGCGAGGTCACGCAGGAGGCGCGGGTCGAGCCGGGCACGGACTCCACCGTCCTGCAGGTGGTCGTCGACGACCCCGAGCTGTGGTGGCCGAGGGGCCACGGCGGGCAGCCGTTGTACGACGTGAGCGTGTCGGTGACCGGGGGAGAGGGCGGGGACGCGACCCGCGCCTCCTCGGGTGTCGGGGCGCCGGCCGGCGCCGTGCTCGACGCGTGGTCGTCGCGCATCGGGTTCCGCTCCGTCGAGGTGCAGGTCGAGCCCGACGACATCGGCACGAGTTTCACGGTCGTGGTGAACGGGGAGGCGCTGTGGATCAAGGGGGCCAACTGGATTCCGGACGACGCGTTCCCGCACCGCATCGGGCGCGACCGTTACCGGCAGCGCATCGAGCAGGCCGAGTTCGGCAACGTGAACCTACTGAGGGTGTGGGGTGGCGGCATCTTCGAGTCGGACGACTTCTACGAGCTCTGCGACGAGCGCGGCATGCTCACGTGGCAGGACTTCCTGTTCGCCTGTGCGGCCTACGCCGAGGAGGACCCGCTGCGCGGCGAGGTCGAGGCCGAGGTGCGTGACAACGTGACCCGGCTGATGACGCATCCGAGCCTGGTGCTGTGGACGGGCAACAACGAGAACATCTGGGGTCACGACGAGTGGGGCTGGGAGCGGCGGCTCGACGGGGCGACCTGGGGTCTCGGCTACTACCTCGAGTTGTTGCCCGCGCTGGTGGGCGAGCTCGACCCGGGGCGTCCGTACGCGGCGGGCAGCCCCTGGTCGGGCAGCCTCGACGTGGCGCAGAGCGACCCCGATCACGGGTCGGTGCACCTGTGGGAGCAGTGGAACCGCAAGGACTACCCGACCTACCGTGACGTCGTGCCGCGTTTCGTGGCCGAGTTCGGCTGGCAGGGGCCGCCGACCTGGTCGGCGATGACGCGGGCCATCCACGACGAGCCGCTGACGCCCGAGTCGCCGGGCATGATCGTGCACCAGAAGGCGATGCAGGGCAACGACAAGCTGACCGACGGGCTGCTGGCGCACTACCGGCTGCCGAACGAGATCGAGGCGTGGCACTGGGCGATGCAGCTGAACCAGGCGAACGCCGTGCAGGTCGCCCTCGAGCACTTCCGGTCGCACGCTCCACGGTGCCAGGGAGCCGTGGTGTGGCAGATCAACGACTGCTGGCCGGTGACGTCGTGGGCGGCGGTCGACGGCGACGGACGGCGGAAACCGCTGCTCTACGCCATGCGGCACGCGTTCGCCGATCGACTGGTGACCATCCAGCCCCGCGAGGCAGGTCTCGCGGCCGTCCTCGTCAACGACACCGGGGAGGCGCTGGCCGGCCCGCTCACGCTGCGGCGCCTCGCCTACGACGGTCGTGTCCTGGCTTCGGAGTCGGTGGCGCTCACGGTGGGGGCTCGCGAGACGGTGACCGTGCCGGTGCCCTCGTCGGTCGGGGAGTTCGGGTCACCCGGATCGGAGTTGCTCGTCGCCTCGGTGCCCGGGGTCGCCCGGGGGTTGTGGTTCCCGGTCGAGCCGCGGGACTCGGGCCTCGCCGAGGCGTCGCTGTCGACCTCGGTGACGGTGGTGCCCGAGGGGCAGGAGGCGCGGGCCGGCTATCGCGTCGAGGTGACGGCTGCGTCCTTGGTGCGTGACCTGACTCTGCTCGTCGACAAGGTCGACCCCGCGGCGACGGTGGACGAGATGCTGATGACGTTGTTGCCGGGGGAGACGGCCGTGTTCACGGTGGTGTCCGATGTGCCGGGCGTGGGGGAGCAGCTCGTGGCGCGACAGGTGTTGCGTACTGCGAACGAGCTGGTGGGGTGACCGAGCTGCAGCACGTCCTGCAGGTCGGCAAGGCCGATCAGCACGTCGGTCAGGCCGACGACGCCCCGAGGCCCAGCGTGTCAGCCAGGTGGGGCAGACGCAGGTCACCGTCGACCACGTCGACCACGTCGACCACGTCGACGGTGGCGCCGGTCTCGGCGAGGGCCACCGCGAGGTTGGCCGTCGTGGTCGTCTTGCCCTCTCCGGGCAGCGACGACGTGACGACGAAGCAGCGACTGGCCGACTCCACGTTGACGAACTGCAGGTTCGTGCGCAGGGTGCGGAACGACTCGGCGCGCGGGTTGCGCGGGTCGACGTGCACGATCAGCGGGTGCTTCTTCGCCCCGGGGTCGTAGCAGATGCCGCCGACGATGGGGGCGTCGGTGACGAGCTCGACGTCGTGCGAACCGTGGATGCGCGTGTCGAGGGTGCTCCGCAGCACGGCGGCACCGACACCCAGGGCGAGGCCGATCAGCAGGCCCAAACCGAGGTTCAGCGCCGTGCGGGGGGTCGAGGGCGCCGAGGCCACCGACCCGGGGACGATCGTGGCGATCTTGACCAGGCTCGCGCCTCCATCGGCGGGCGTCTCGAGCTCGTTGACGACGACCTCGGTAAGGGAGGTGCCCACCGCGTTGGCGACGTCGGCCGCCCGCTGGGCATCGGTGTCGGTCACCGTGATGTTGATCAACACGGTGTTGAGGGGGGAATCGGCAGTGATCTGACCGGCCAGCGCCGCCGCGGTCGTGTCGAGGCCGAGCTGGTCGATCACCGGGTCGAGAACGGCGTCGCTCGTCACGACGTCGACGTAAGACTGCACCTTCTGCTGTGCCGCGCTGCTGCCCTGGACCGCATCGCCCGTGGTCGACGAATCCTGGGCCTGCACCGAGACGAACAGCCGGGTCGACGACACGTAGGTCGGCGTGGCGAGAAGAGAGGCGAGGGCACCGACGGCGACGCCGGCGAGCGTGAGGGCGGCGATGAAGATCCAGCCCTTGCGGAGAATGCGGATGTAGTCACGGAGTTCCACGTGGCTGAGGTCCTGTCCTGATCGGGTGCGAGCACCGTCGCAGGTACCCGGGCATACGCCGCGCGGACCATGCCTCCCGGCACCCTGATGGCTCCCCGCGGCTCTGCGCCGTGACCAATACTCACACATGTGCCGCCCAGGCGGGGTACATATGTTGCGTCATCCGCTGAAGTGGCCCCCGAAGGGGGGTCGACTGCGACACCCGTCGTCCAACGAGCAGGCTGGGTGCTCGCTGAGATTCGGTCGTGCCTCGTGCCGGGCGCAATAGCGTGACGACGACGGGCACGCCCCGTGCTCGCATGTGATCAAGGAGGATCACCATGGCAACGAATCACGCGGTCGCTTACAAGGGCCCCGGCCAGGTCGAGGTCATCGACACCGAGTACCCGACCTTCGAGCTGAAGGACGGCCCGGGCGTCAATCCCGCGAACGTCGGCCGCAAGGTCAACCACGGCGCGATCCTGCGCACGATCGCGACGAACATCTGCGGCTCCGACCAGCACATGGTCCGCGGTCGCACCACGGCCCCGTCGAATCTCGTCCTCGGCCACGAGATCACCGGCGAGGTGGTCGAGGTCGGCCCCGACGTCGAGTTCATCAAGGTCGGCGACATCGTCTCGGTGCCCTTCAACATCGCCTGTGGCCGCTGTCGCAACTGCAAGGAGCGCAAGACCGGCATCTGCCTCAACGTCAACCCCGACCGTCCGGGCAGCGCCTACGGGTACGTCGACATGGGCGGCTGGGTCGGCGGCCAGGCCGAGTTCGTGCTCGTGCCCTACGCCGACTGGAACCTGCTGAAGTTCCCCGACCGCGACCAGGCCATGGAGAAGATCCTCGACCTGGCGATGCTCTCCGACATCTTCCCGACCGGGTTCCACGGCGCCGTCACCGCCGGGGTCGAGGTCGGCTCGACCGTCTACGTCGCCGGAGCCGGCCCCGTCGGCCTCGCCGCCGCCACCGGAGCCCTGCTGCTCGGTGCCAGCGTCGTCATCGTCGGCGACATGAACGCCGACCGGCTCGCCCAGGCCCGCAGCTTCGGCTGCGAGACCGTCGACCTGACCAAGGGCGAACCGGGCGAGCAGATCGACCAGATCCTCGGCGAACCCCTCGTCGACTGCGCCGTGGACGCCGTGGGCTTCGAGGCGAAGGGCCACGGAGGCGGATCGGGCGAGGAAGCACCGGCCACCGTGCTCAACTCGTTGATGGACATCACCGCGGCCGGCGGCGCCATGGGCATCCCGGGGCTCTACGTCACGGGCGACCCGGGCGGCATCGACGCCGCGGCCCAGAAGGGGTCGCTCTCGCTCAGCCTCGGCACCGGTTGGGCCAAGTCGCTGTCGTTCACCACGGGCCAGTGCCCGGTGATGAAGTACAACCGGCAGCTGATGATGGCGATCCTCCACGACCGTACGAGCATCGCGAAGAACGTCCACGCGCAGGCCATCAGCCTCGCGGACGCCCCGCGTGGCTACGCCGAGTTCGACAAGGGCGCCGCCACGAAGTACGTCCTGAACCCGAACGACCTGATCAAGGCGGCCTAGCGGTCGTCGCGACCCGCGCCTCCTCGGCTCTCGGCCCACCGGCCGACACAGCCCGGGAGGCGCGGGTCGGCCCACCCGGGCCGGCCGCGTTCCGCAGGCACGCGCGTCGTTGCACGTCGTGCACGGTGTATGACGGAACGATCCCATGACGAAGACATCCGACACCCCTGCCTCGGGCCGCTCCGACGCCGCCCGCCCCGCCTCCGGCCCCCGATCCGACGAGGAGCGCCAGAAGTGGCGCGCCTTCGCCGTCTGTGTCGGCGTCGCCGCCCTGACGATCCTCGACCTGTCGAAGGTCAACGTGGGCCTGCCCAGCATCGAGGCCTCGCTCGGTGCCGGCCCCACCGCCCTGCAGCTGATCGTCGCCGGCTACGCGCTCGCCTTCGGCCTGTCGCTCGTGCCCTCCGGGCGGCTCGGCGACCTCAAGTCGCGCCGCATGATGTTCGTCATCGGCCTGACCTCGTTCACCGTCGCCAGCCTGCTCTGCGCCCTCGCGCCCACCATCGAGCTGCTCGTCGCCGCTCGCATCCTGCAGGGCGTCGCCGCCGGCATCCAGATGCCTCAGGTGCTCGGGCTGATCCAACAGCTCTTCCAGGGCAAGGAGCGCGGGCGGGCCTTCGGTTTCTTCGGCGCCATCATCGGCGTCAGCACGGCGTTCGGCCCCACCCTCGGCGGCCTGCTCATCGCGATCGGCGGGCCTGAGGACGGGTGGCGGCTGCTGTTCTGGATGAACATCCCGCTCGGCCTGATCGCCATCTTCTTCGCGCTCAAGCTGCTGCCGAAGACCCGCACGGCCTCGAACGGACACAACGAGCTCGACCTCTTCGGCATCGTGCTGCTCGGCTTGACGATCTTCACCCTGATGCTGCCGTTCGTGCTGACGACCGGCCAGGGCGACGATCCGCTGCGCTGGCTGTTCTTGATCGGCTTCGTCGGCTTCGGCGCCGCCTTCGTCTGGTGGGAGCAGCGCTACAAGGCCCGGGGCAAGTCACCGGTCGTGCACTTCAGCCTCTTCTCGCTCGCGTCGTACCGCAACGGCACGCTGATCGCCACGGTGTACTTCTGCGCCCTGCCCGCGACCTTCCTGCTGACGACGCTCTACCTGCAGCAGGGGCTCGGCCTCGAGCCCGTCTACGCCGGCATGGTGACGATCCCGTTCGCCCTGACCAGCGCCGTCGCCGCCTTCTACGGCGGACGCCTGGTCGACCGTTTCGGCCGCAGCCTCGTCGTGCTCGGCCTGGTCCTCGTGGCGGTGGGTTTCGTCGCCCTGCTCCTCGCGGCCGTGCTCACCCCCCGCGAGATCACGCCGTACGCGATGGGCGTCGGCATGCTGATCGCCGGTACGGGTGGTGGCTTCGTCATCTCGCCGAACCAGACGCTGACCCTGGCCGAGGTGCCCGTCGAGATGGGTGGCGTCGCCGGCTCGATGGGCCAGGTCGGTCAGCGCGCCGGCACGGCCATCGGCACCGCGGCGGCGGTCTCGACGTTCTATTCGGTGATCGCCGGGGCCGGGGGAGCCGCAGGCTCGAATCTCGACGTCTACCACGAGGCCTACCGCAACGGCTTCTTCGTCACGATCGCCCTGGTGGCCGTGGCGCTCGCGCTCGGCCTGATGGACCTGCGGGCTCGCAAGAAGGGCCGCGTGGGCGAGGCGGCGGAGGCGTAGTCGGTGGTCAGAGGCGGGCGAAGGCCTCGACGACGTAGCTCGTGACGTCGACCTGACGTGTGCCCGGCAGGGCGATCGACGCGGGGTCGATCGAACCGGCGGCGGTGCTGGCGGTGGCGGTGGCGGAGACGACGGGCGTGACGAACATGGTGGGCCTTTCGGTCGGCTGGTGAGGCGGTTGGCGGGGCCCGGCCGCCCCTCACAGGGAGACGGGCGGCGGAGCCCCCGGCGCCCCTGCCCGAGATGCTCGGTGCTCCTGTCCGGAGCCGGTGACGTCGTGCGACCAGTCAAGCCGCCTCGACGTTGCGTGACCATGGGCGCAGGGCTGAGAGTCCCTCCGTCGGAGGGATGAACCTCGGCCCGGGCCCGGGACAATCGGGTGCACGGACGCACGCGCGCACGTTCATTTGCCGCGCCGCCGCCGCCGCCGCCGCCGCCTCGCCGCCGCGTCGCCGCGTCGCCGCCGCGTCGCCGCGTCGCCGCCGCGTCGCCGCGCCGCCGCCGCGTCGCCGCGTCGCCGCGCCGCCGCCGCGTAGCCGCGTCGCCGGGTCCACTGTGGGCGTCGATCCGGTACGTACCGGATCACACAAAGAGACGGATGCGTCCCTGGGCGGAACGGCGCGACTCAGGCAGGAGGCGCGGCCACGACCCCGAGGACGCTCTCGTGCAGCAGTCCGTTCGTCGCCATCGCGGTGCCGTGCCAGGGTCCCGGCTGCCCGTCGGCGCTCGTGAAGCGCCCACCGGCCTCCTCGACGACGACCGCCACGGCCGCCATGTCGTAGGGCTGCAGGTCGAACTCGCCCGCGACGTCGAGTGCGCCCTCGGCGACGAGCATGTACGACCAGAAGTCGCCGTACGCCCGCGTCCGCCAGACCCGGCTGGTCAGCTCGAGCAACTGCGGCAGGCGCCCGGCGTCGATCCAGTACTCGAGCCCGTTGAAGCTGAGCGAGGCGTCGGCCAGGTCGCGCACGCCCGACACCCGCAGTGGGCCGTCGTGCTCGGTCGAGAACGCTCCGCCGCCCTGCGTCGCCCACCAGCGCCGTCCGAGGGCCGGAGCGCTCACCACGCCCACAACAGGCACCCCGTCGACGACCAGCGAAATCAACGCGGCCCAGACCGGCACCCCGCGCAAGAAGTTGGCCGTGCCGTCGATCGGGTCGACCACCCACTGGCGGTGCGAGGGGGCGTCGTGGCCGTACTCCTCGCCGTAGAAGGTGTCGTCCGGACGCGCGGCCGCGACCCGCTCACGGATCGCCCGCTCGACGGCCCGATCGGCGTCGGTCACGTGCGAACGGTCGGGCTTGAGCGACACGTGCAGGTCGGCCGAGCGGTACCGCTCGGTGCTGATCGCGTCGGCCAAGTCGGCCAGCTCGAGCGCGAGCGCCAGGTCGTCCGCCCAGGGTGCCCCGGTCGATCGGTCGGACGAGGAGGCTCGGGTCGGCTCGGCAGCATCGGTCACCCCGTCAGCGTACCCAGCCCGCCCTGCTCGTCCGGGCCCTGCGCGCCGGCGCGCTAGCCGAGCTCGTCGCTGCGTGCGTCGTCGGCGGCCGCGGCGAGGTCCCGACCGCTGACGCCGCCCTTGGACTGGAGCAGCGACTGCAGCGACTCGAGCCGTTCACGGCCGACGTCGCCGAGCTCGCCGGCCTCGACGCGGTCGACGATCTCCCAGTCGTGGGCCTCGGCCAGGGGAATGCCGTCGACCGGCTCGCCCTCGGCCGGGATCGCGTGCGCCGCGAACGACTTGAGGATGTTCTCGGGGTCGACGTGCCCGAGCCCGAACGACCGGACGCCCGGGGTGTCGACGATCCAGCCGCCCGTCGGCACCTTGAACGACACCGTCGACGACGAGGTGTGCCGCCCGCGGCCGGTGACGGCGTTGACCACGCCCACCTCACGCCGCGACCCGGTCAGGGCGTTCACGAGCGTGGACTTGCCGACGCCAGAGTGGCCGACCGTCACCGTGACGTGACCGTCGAGGACGCCACGCAGTTCGTCGAGCGCGGGGGAGACCTGCCCGCCCGGCGCGACCTCGTCGAACGAAGTCGACGTCGTCGTGACGATGCGCAGGTCGAAACACGAGAAGTGCGCCGCGAACGGCGTCGGGTCGGCGAGGTCGGTTTTCGTGATGCAGAGGATCGGTTCGACCCCCGCGTCGAACGCGGCCACCATGTACCGGTCGACCAGGCGCGGGCGCGGTTCGGGGTCGGCCGCGGCCACGACGATCAGCATCTGGTCGGCGTTGGCGACGATGACTCGCTCGACCGCGTCGCTGTCGTCGGCGCTGCGCCGCAGCAGCGTGGACCGCTCGTGCACCTTGACGATGCGGGCGAGCGACCCCTCGGAGCCGCTCGTGTCGCCGACCACGCCGACGCGGTCGCCGGTCACGACGCTCTTCTTGCCGAGTTCGCGCGCCCGGGCCGTCGTGATCTCACGCTCGTCGGGCGTGCCCGCATCCATCAGCACGCCGTAGCGGCCGCGGTCCACCGTCCAGACGACGCCCTCCTCGGCGTTCGCGTAGGCGGGCCGCTGCTTGGTGCGCGGCTTGTTGCCCTTGGGGTTCGGGCGCACCCGCACCGAGCTCTCGTCGTACTCGCCGTAGTCGCGCTCGTCGTCGGCCTCGTCGCCGTCGGTCCACCAGCTCATCGTGTCCTGCCCATCGTCGACCGTGCCCTGCCCATCGTCGTCGGCCCGGCGCCTAGAGGAACCCGAGCAGGTCGATGTCGGCGGGGCTCTGGTGGACGGCCCGACCGAGCATCTCGTCCCACAGCTCGACGAACTGCGGCAGGGTCTTGCCCACGACGCGGACGTCGTCGAGCTCGACCCCCTCGACCGCGAGGCCGATGATCGCCGCCGCGGTCGCCATGCGGTGGTCCTCGTAGGTGCGCCACTGGCCCGCGTGCAGCGGGGACGGCTCGACGCGCAGGCCGTCCTCGAGTTCGGTCACCGCGCCTCCCAGGGCGTTGATCTCGGCCGCCAGGGCTGCGAGACGGTCCGTCTCGTGACCACGCAGGTGACCGATGCCGGTGATCGTGCTCGGGCCCGACGCGAGGGCGGCGAGGGCGACCAGCGCGGGGGCGAGTTCGCCGCCGCGCGAGAGGTCGACGTCGACGCCGGGCAGTGAGCCGCCGCCGACGAGGCCGGGACCGCCGTCGACGGTGAGGGTGTCGCCGTCGAGCGTCACGGTCGCCCCCCAGAGCGGCAGCAGGTCGATCAGGTCGGCCCCGACCTGCGTCGTGTCGGCGGGCCAGTGGGCGATGGACACGGTGCCCCCGGCGACCAGGGCCGCCACGAGGAACGGCGCCGCGTTTGACAGGTCGGGCTCGATGACCACCTCGCGCCCCGCGATCGCGGTCGGCGGAACGATCCACGTGCCGGTGGAGGGCGACTCGACCTCGACCCCGCGCTGCGCGAGCGCGTCGATCGTCATCTCGATGTGCGGCAGGCTCGGCAGGCGTTCGCCGGTGTGGGTCAGGGTGAGGCCGCGCTCGAAGCGCGGCGCGGAGAGCAGCAGTCCCGAGACGAACTGGCTCGAGGCCGAGGCGTCGATCTCGACGTCACCGCCCTCGACCTCGCCGGTGCCGTAGAGGCTGAACGGCAGCATGCCCCGGCCGTCGTCGTTGACCTCGACGCCGAGGGAGCGCAGAGCCTCGATCGTGGTGCGCATCGGGCGCTTGCGGGCACCGGCGTCACCGTCGAACGTGACCGGTCCGAGCGCCAGCGCCGCGACCGGTGGCAGGAACCTCATGACCGTGCCGGCCAGGCCGCAGTCGATCGTGGCGCCGCCCTGCAGCTCGCCCGGCGTGACGACGAGGTCGGGCCCGAACGGGGAGTCCGACGGGAACTCGGTGACCGTCGTGCCGAGCGCCTTGAGCGCCTCGATCATCAGCGCCGTGTCGCGGGAGTGCAGCGGCAGGCGCAGCGTCGACGGCGACGACGCCAGCGCCGAGAGCACGAGTTCGCGGTTCGTGAGCGACTTCGACCCGGGCAGGGACGTCGAGGCGCGCAGCGGTCCGGAGGCGGTGGGCGCGACCCAGCGCCCCTCGTCGACCTCGGGAACCTTTCCGTCGCCGTAGGGAGAGAACTCGGGCCCGGAATACCTGTACACCTGCATCGGTTCACCACAGTAATGCAGCAAGAACCTGGAGGACCTGTGCCTGTCGCACTCGCACCGAGGGAAATCACCGTCGCCGAACTAGAATCGGCCCTGATGAGCACCCCCGAGGGCCACGAGCCCACACCGACCGATGCCGCCGTCGAACCGACCGAGGCCGACGTCGACGCCGCCCTCGAGGCGATCGACGCCGACGCCGAGAAGCGCGCCCTGTTCGAAGAACAGGCGCTGCCCTTCATGGACCAGCTCTACGCCGCGGGCATGCGCATGACGCGCAACCCGGCCGACGCGAGCGACCTGGTGCAAGAGACGTTCGTCAAGGCCTACGCGGCGTTCGCGCAGTTCCAGCAGGGCACCAACCTGAAGGCCTGGCTGTACCGCATCCAGACCAACACGTTCATCAACACGTACCGCAAGAAGCAGCGCGACCCCTACCAGGGCACGATCGACGAGTTGGAAGACTGGCAGATGGGCGGCGCCGAGTCGGCGACCCGCGCCTCCGGCTCGACGCGCTCGGCCGAGGCCGAAGCGATCGACCATCTCCCCGACAGCGCCGTGAAGGACGCCCTGCAGAAGGTCCCCGAGGACTTCCGCATGGCCGTGTACTTCGCGGACGTCGAAGGCTTCTCGTACCAAGAGATCGCCGACATCATGAAGACCCCCGTGGGCACCGTGATGAGCCGCCTGCACCGCGGCCGTCGCCTGCTCCGTGAACTCCTCGCCGACTACGCACGCGATCGTGGCATCGCCGTTCCGGTCGGCTCGTCGAAGGGCGGAAAGAAATGACCGACTGTGGTTGCACCAAAGCCAAGGCCGAGCTCGAGGACTACCTGCACAACGAGTTGTGCCGCGAGGACGCGGCCGACATCCGCGAGCACATGGCGAACTGCGGTGACTGCTCGGGCGAGCACAAGGTCGGCGTCGTGCTGACCGAGGCCGTCCAGCGGGCCTGCCGCGAGACGGCACCCGAAGACCTGCGTGCCACCGTGCTGGCGCGCCTGCGCGAGCTGCAATCGGCCCACCGCTAGCCGCGGCCACCGGGGGCACCCGGTCGTCACACGCCGAGAGCCTGCGCTAGCGTCGTGGCATGACCGCACCGGTGCAGCCCCTCGGCATCCCGACCACCAGCGACCTCGACGACCTCGTGTCGTTGATCGGACTGCTCGGCTACACGCTCGACACCGACGTCCTGTCGGCCCGCCTGACGCGCTTGACGGCCGATGCGGGGCACGAGACCTGGGTCGTGCGCGGTGACGACGGGCGCATCACGGCGGTGGCCGGCGGTCACGTCGTGTGGGCGTACAACGACGATGCACCGACAGCCGAATTGTTGTTGCTCGTGGTGTCCGCCGAGGCCCGTCGTGACGGCGTCGGATCGTACCTGCTCGGGCACTTCGAGGCCTGGGCCCGGGGCCACCAGGCGCGTGTGCTCAACGCGGTCTCGGCCGCGGCCACGGACTCGGCCAACCGCTTCTACCGCAAGCGCGGCTACCACGAGGCCGGCGTCCGCTACTCGAAGCTGATCTGACCGCCGGGACGGATGTTCCCGCCGCCTGCGGCTCCTTAGGCCCCTGCGGCCCCTGCGGCCGGTCGGCGATTCGGGCCCCCCGTCCTGCCGGGTGATCGACATTCCCCTGGGCGTACCTGTCCTGGTCGGCGAGCCCGTGACGGGTGGTCGCCCGGTTCCCTGGGCGGCGACCACCGCCTCCGGCACCGCCCCGCTCGAGCATCGTCGTGGGTCGTGGGTCGGTAATTCAGGGCTGCTGCTTCGGATCGGGTCCCCGGCGCGGGACGGGGTGACAGGAGCCCTGAATTGCCGACGCGCAGGGCGAGGCGGCGCTGCCGCGACAGCGAGCCAGGGCCGACGGATCGCGGTGAGACGACCGTGGCCGCGCCTCCCGTAGGAGGCGCGGCCACGGTCGTTCGATCGGTGGCCGTCTACAGGTCGAGCGCCTCGGCGATCAGAGCCGCCTGCTGCACCGCGCTCGCCTTGTTCGACCCGGCGGCCGGCGAGGCCGACGCGGGGCGCGAGGCCACGCGGATCTGTCGGTCGAGGTGCTTCTGCAGCTCGAGCACGACGAAGGGCCAGGCCCCCTGGTTCTCTGGCTCCTCTTGCGCCCAGACCAGTTCGGCGGACGGGTACCGGTCGAGCACGCGGCGGATCTCGTCGAGGGGCAGCGGGTAGAGCTGCTCGAGGCGGACCAGCGCGACGTCGTTCTGCACGTCACGCTTGTCGAGCTCGGTCGCCAGGTCGTAGTGGATCTTGCCGCTGTGCAGCACGACACGCTTCGTCGACTCGGGCTCGGTGACCCGGGTGCAGTCGAGCACCGGCTCGAAGCGCCCCGAGGTGAACGCGTCGACCCCGCTGGTCGCTCCCCGGAGGCGCAGCATGGCCTTCGGGGTGAAGACCACGAGGGGGCGACGCGGGCGGGCGTAGGCCTGACGACGCAGCAGGTGGAAGTACGACGCAGGCGTCGACGGCCGCGCGATCGTCATGTTGTCCTCGGCGCAGAGCTGCAAGAAGCGTTCCATGCGGGCCGAGGAGTGGTCGGGGCCCTGACCCTCGTAACCGTGCGGCAGCAGCAGCACCACGCTCGAGCGCTGGCCCCATTTCTGCTCGGCCGACGAGATGAATTCGTCGATGACGGTCTGGGCGCCGTTGCTGAAGTCACCGAACTGGGCCTCCCACAGCACGAGCGCGTCGGCCCGTTCGACCGAATAGCCGTACTCGAACGCCATGGCCGCGTACTCGCTGAGCAGCGAGTCGTAGATCCAGAGCTTCGCCTGGTTGTCGGCGATGTTCTGCAACGGCAGCCATTCTTGGCCGTTCTCGCGGTCGTGCAGCACCGAGTGCCGCTGCACGAAAGTGCCGCGACGGCTGTCCTGCCCGGCGAGGCGCACGGGGGTGCCCTCGGTGAGCAGCGAACCGAAGGCGAGCAACTCGGCGAAGGCCCAGTCGATGCCGCCGTTGCGGCTCATGTCGACGCGCTTCTTGAGCAGCTGTTGCAGCTTGGGGTGGACCGAGAACCCGGCCGGCGGGTTGTCGTGGGCGTCGCCGATGTCGTGCACGAGTTCGAGCGAGACGCCCGTGCTCTCGGGCTCGCCGCGGGCGTCGTCCTGCTGGGCGACGGGCCGCTCGAGGTCGGCCACGTCGCCGTCGTCGTTCGTCACCACCGGGATCGACCCGGTCTGCGCGGCGTGCGTCTCGGCGAAGGCCCGCTCGAGTCGGTCCTGGAAGTCGCGGTGGGCGCCGTCGTACTCGTCTTGCGTGATGTCGCCGCGACCGACGAGGGCCTCGGTGTAGAGGGTGCGCACCGAGCGCTTCTGCTCGATCAGGTTGTACATCAGCGGTTGGGTCATCGACGGGTCGTCGCCCTCGTTGTGACCGCGTCGGCGGTAGCAGACGAGGTCGATGACGACGTCGCGCTTGAACTGCTGACGGTACGAGAACGCCAGCTCGGCCACGCGGGCCACGGCCTCGGGGTCGTCGCCGTTCACGTGGAAGATCGGCGCCTGGATCGTCTTGGCGACGTCGGTCGAGTACACCGACGTCCGCGACTCGGACGGCGGCGTCGTGAAGCCCACCTGGTTGTTGATGACGACGTGGATGGTTCCCCCGACGCGGTAGCCCCGCAACTGCGACATCTGCAGCGTCTCGACCACGACGCCCTGGCCGGCCATGGCCGCGTCACCGTGGATCAGGATCGGCAGCGTGCTGAACGCACCGGCCGTCCCCCTGTCTTGCTTGGCGCGCACGATGCCCTCGAGGACGCCGTCACCGGCCTCGAGGTGCGAGGGGTTCGCGGCCAGGTACACCGGGATGGTCTCGCCGACGGCACTGGTGAATTCGCCCTCGGTACCGAGGTGGTACTTTACGTCGCCCGACCCCTGGACGGTCTTGGGGTCCTGGGTGCCCTCGAACTCACGGAAGATCTGGCCGTAGGTCTTGCCGGCGATGTTCGTCAGCACGTTGAGGCGGCCACGGTGGGCCATGCCGATCGCGACCTCGTCGAGACCCTCGCGGGCGGCGTGCTGCATGACCGTGTCGAGCAGCGAGATGGTGGATTCGCCGCCCTCGAGGCTGAACCGCTTCTGGCCCACGTACTTCGTCTGCAGGAAGGTCTCGAACGCCTCGGCCTCGTTGAGCTTCGCGAGGATGCGCATCTGCTCGTCGTGCGAAGGCTTCGTGTACGGCACCTCGAGGTGGTCCTGGATCCACGTGCGCTGCGCGGGATCTTGGATGTGCATGTACTCGACGCCGATCGTGCGGCAGTACGAGTCGCGCAGGATGCCGAGGATGTCGCGCAGCAGGGCGTGCGTCCGACCGCCCAGGCCACCGGTCACGAACTCGCGGTCGAGGTCCCAGAAGGTGAGCCCGTGGCTCTCGATCGCGAGGTCGGGGTGGGTGCGCTGCCGGTACTCGAGCGGGTCGATGTCGGCCATCAGGTGGCCGCGGACCCGGTAGCTGTTGATGAGTTCTTGTACGCGGGCCGTCTTGCTGACGCGCTCGGCCAGGTTGACGTTGATGTCGGCGTTCCAGTGGATGGGCTCGTACGGGATGCGCAACGCCGCGAAGATGTCCTCGTAGAAGCCCCGCTGCCCGATCAGCAGCTCGTGCACCTTCTTGAGGAACTCGCCCGACCCCGCGCCCTGGATGACCCGGTGGTCGTAGGTGCTGGTCAGCGTGATGGTCTTGCCGATGCCCAGTTCGACGAGCGTCTTCGAGGCCGAACCCTGGAACTCGGCCGGGTAGTCGAGCGCGCCGGCACCGATGATGGCCCCCGCGCCCTTCATCAGGCGGGGCACGCTGTGCACGGTGCCGATGCCGCCGGGGTTGGTCAGCGAGATCGTGTTGCCCTGGAAGTCGGCGGCGGCGAGCTTGTTGTCGCGGGCGCGCTTGACGATGTCCTCGTAGGCGGTGAGGAACTCGCCGAAGTGCATCTCTTCGGCCTTCTTGATGCCGGGCACGAGCAGGGCACGGGTGCCGTCGGGCTTCGGGATGTCGATCGCGAGGCCGAGGTTGACGTGAGCCGGTGTGACGACCGACGGCTTGCCGTCGACCTCGTCGTAGTAGACGTTCTGGCTGGGGAACTCTTTCAGCGCCTGCACCAGTGCCCAGCCGATGAGGTGCGTGAACGACACCTTGCCGCCGCGGGCCCGCTTGAGGTGGTTGTTGATGACGATGCGGTTGTCGATCATCAACTTCGCCGGGATCGTGCGGACGCTGGTCGCGGTGGGGACGGTCAGGCTGGCGTCCATGTTGGTCGCGAGCGACTTGGCCATGCCGCGCAGCGGCGAGA
Organism: Frigoribacterium sp. VKM Ac-2836; assembly: GCF_013248995.1. Taxonomy (GTDB): domain Bacteria; phylum Actinomycetota; class Actinomycetes; order Actinomycetales; family Microbacteriaceae; genus Frigoribacterium. Next base: position 695,695 of record NZ_JABRPK010000001.1, read on the forward strand.
CGACGTTCTCGGCCTCGGGTGTGGGCTGCTCACCGGGGGTCGCGGGCTTCGCCTTGGCTTTGTCGGGCACCTGGGCCGGGATCGGCTTCGCCGCCGGCTCGACCGACGTGGTGCGCGCGGCGGCCTTCTGGCCGGCGGGCGCAGCGGCCTCGGCCGGAGCGCCGGCGCCAGAGGACGCAGGAGGCGCGGGTGCGGTCGCGACGGACGGCTCGGCGGGCGACGTGGGGGCGGACCCGCCCTCGGGCGGCGTGTAGGCCTCGAGGATCGGCCACCACGATTCGTCGACCGAGTTCTTGTCGACCACCCACTGCTCGTAGAGCTCGTCGACGAGCCATTCGTTGGCCCCGAACTCCGCCGCAGCGCCGTCGTCAGTTGTACCGGTCACGTGGCTTGACACAGCCGATCGCCCACTCTCCGTTGATTGTTGATCAGTGCGTGGGCAGCGATGCCCACCTCGCCCAGCTTAAGCGCAAAGGGTCGGTCCTCGGCGGGACGACTCACAGGGATTACCGTGGACCCATGCGGTTCTACGAGACGACCCCCACACACGATCTGACCTACTCCGACGTGTTCCTCGTCCCGAGCCGGTCCTCGATCACCAGCAGGCTCGACGTGTCCCTCGCTCCGGGCGACGGCACCGGCGCCACGATCCCGATCGTGTCGGCCAACATGAACTCGGTCACGGGGCCCCGCCTCGCGGCGACCCTGGCCCGCCGCGGCGGCCTCGGTGTGCTGCCGCAGGACATGCACCTGCAAGACCTCGACGCCGCCATCCGGTGGGTCAAGGCGCAGCCCGTCGAGTACGACACCCCGTACTCGTTGGACGCCGGGCAGACCGTCGAGCAGGCGCTCTCGGTCGTCCCGGCCGTCGAGGGCCACGGCATCGTGCTGCACGACGGCACGGGTGCCTACCTCGGCTGCATCGCCACCTCGCGCCTGGCCACGGCCCCGCGTGACGCCCTGCTCGGCGACCTGCTGCACGGGGCGCTGACCTCGCTCGACGCCGATGACGTCGAGAGCCCGCGCGACGCGTTCGACCGCATGGTCGCGGCCGACATCCACTTCGCCCCCGTGCTGCGGCACGGTCAGGTCGTCGGCACGGTCAGCCGCAAGAGCGCGCTGCGGTCGACGGTCTACCAGCCCGCCGTCGACGCCGACGGTCGGCTGCGGGTCGCCGCGGCGATCGGCATCAACGGCGACGTCGCGGGCAAGGCGAAGGCCCTCGCCGCGGCGGGTGTGGACGTGCTCGTGATCGACACGGCGCACGGTGACCAGGACGGCATGATCCGGGCCGTGCAGGCGGTGGCCGCCCTCGGCCTGGGCCTGCCGATCGTCGCGGGCAACGTCGTCACCGAAGAGGCCGTGCGGCACCTCGTCGCGGCCGGCGCGTCGATCGTCAAGGTGGGCGTCGGACCGGGCGCCATGTGCACCACGCGCATGATGACCGCCGTGGGACGCCCCCAGTTCTCGGCCGTGCTCGAGACGGCCGCCACCGCCCGCGCCCTCGGTGCCCACGTCTGGGCCGACGGTGGCGTGCGGTACCCGCGCGACGTGGCGCTGGCGCTCGCGGCGGGCGCCTCGTCGGTGATGATCGGCTCGTGGTTCGCCGGCACGATCGAGGCGCCGGGCGAGCTGGCGAGCGACGAGCGGGGACTCTACAAAGAGAGCTGGGGCATGGCCTCGACCAAGGCCGTCCGCGGTCGGTTCGAGCGCCTCGATCCGTACGAACTGGCTCGCAAGACGCTCTTCGCCGAGGGCATCTCGTCCTCGAAGATCTACCTCGACCCGCTCCGCCCCGGCGTCGAGGACCTCCTCGACATGATCACCTCGGGGGTTCGCAGCTCGTTCACGTACGCCGGGGCCACGTCCCTCCCCGAGTTCGCCGAGCGCGCGCTCGTCGGGGTGCAGTCGGCGGCCGGTTACGAAGAGGGCAAGGCGCTCCCCGTCAGCTGGTGAGACCGCGTGACGTCGAACCACGGGAATCGTGCACGTGCCGTAAGATCTCCCGTCTATGGATGACCCTCCGTCTCAGACGACCGCACCCTCGCACCATCGCACGCCGCGCCTCCTGACCACGGGCCCCACGACCTCCGAGCGGGGTGAGGGCACCCGGTGAACGAGTGGATACTGCTCGCCTTCGGCCTGTTGCTCACCGTCGGCACCGGTCTCTTCGTGGCCAGCGAGTTCTCGCTGGTCAACCTCGACCGGTCCGACCTCGAGGCCCGTCAGTCGCGGGGTGAGAAGGGGCTCGCCCCGACCATCGGCGCGTTGCGCATCACCTCGACCCACCTGTCGAGCGCCCAGCTCGGCATCACCTTGACCACCCTGCTGACCGGCTACACGATGGAGCCCGCGATCTCGAGGCTCCTCTCGCCGCCGCTCACCGCCGTCGGCGTGCCCGAGGGGGTCGTCGCGGTCGGCGCACCGATCGTCTCGATCGTCGTCGCCACCCTGCTGTCGATGATCATCGGCGAGCTCGTGCCCAAGAACTTCGCGCTCGCCCTGCCGCTCCAGACGGCCAAGCTGGTCATCCCGTTCCAGGTGCTGTTCACCACGGTGTTCAAGCCCGCCGTCGCCCTGCTGAACAACACGGCCAACGGGGTGTTGCGCGCCATGGGCATCGAACCGAAAGAAGAGCTGTCGGGTGCTCGCACGGCCGAAGAGCTCTCGTCGCTCGTCCGTCGCTCGGCGACCGAGGGCAGCCTCGACCGCGACACGGCGACCCTGCTGGCCCGGACGCTCGTCTTCAGCGACCACACCGCCTCCGACGTCATGACGCCGCGACCCCGCCTGTCGACCGTCGCGCGTGGCGACTCGGCCGAGACCGTGCTCGAGTTGGCGCGGCGCACCGGCTATTCACGGTTCCCGGTGACCGACGACGGGATCGACGACGTCGTGGGCCTCGTGCACGTCAAGCAGGCCGTCTCGGTGCCGCGTGAGAAGCGGGCCGACGTGCCCGTCTCGGCCTTGTTGACCGATGCCGTCCGTGTTCCCGAGACGATGACTCTCGACAACCTGCTGGGCGAGGTCCGAGGTCGCGGCTACCAGATGGCCGTCGTGGTCGACGAGTACGGCGGCACCGCCGGCGTGGTCACCCTCGAGGACCTCATCGAAGAGCTGGTCGGCGAGGTCAGCGACGAGCACGACCGCAGCCGCGTCGACGTGGTGCGGTCGCGCAACTGGCTGACGTTCCCCGGTCTGCTGCGGCCCGACGAGCTGCTCGAGCGCGCCTCGGTCAAGGTGCCGGAGGACGGCCCGTACGAGACGGTCGGCGGCTGGCTGATGAGCGAACTCGGACGTGTGCCGAAGGTCGGCGACGTGGTCGAGACCGACGACGGGGTCTTCCGCGTCGAACGGCTCGACGGCCGACGCATCGACCGCATCCGCTTCACACCCACGCCCGACGAGGTGGTCGAGCCGACCGCGACGGAGCCTGGCCGACGAGACGGACGAGACGGCCGAGACGGCCGCGACCGTTCGGGCCGACGCGACCCGAAGGTGTTGCCCGACAAGGTGCGCACGGGTGTCGAGGACGACCGGCGTGCCGTCCGCACGAAAGAGGTGACGCGATGAGCAGCGACTGGTGGGGCATCGTCTGGCTCGTCGTGCTGCTCGCCGGCAACGCGTTCTTCGTGGCCGCGGAGTTCGCCGTCATCTCGGCTCGGCGGTCGCAGATCGAGCCCAAGGCCGAGGCCGGCAGCCGTGCCGCCAAGACCACGTTGTGGGCCATGGAGCACGCGACGATGATGCTCGCGACCACGCAGCTCGGCATCACCATCTGTTCGCTCTTGATCCTCAACGTGTCCGAGCCGTCGATTCACCACCTGCTCGAGGGGCCGCTCGGCTGGACGGGGCTCAGCCCCGAGCTGGTCAGCGTCGTCGGCTTCGTCATCACGCTGGTTCTCGTGTCGTTCCTGCACGTGGTGTTCGGCGAGATGGTGCCCAAGAACATCTCGTTCTCGCTGCCCGACCGCGCCGCACTGCTGCTCGCCCCGCCGCTCGTCGCGATCGCCCGTGTGCTGCACGTGGTCGTGTTGGCCCTCAACCACTCGGCCAACGCCGTGTTGCGGGCCTTCAAGGTCGAGCCGAAGGACGAGGCGACGAGCGCGTACACGGTCGACGAGGTCGCGACCATCGTCGCCCAGTCGCAACGCGAGGGCATGATCACCGATGCCACCGGCACGGTGCGGGCCGCGTTCGAGTTCACCGAGAAGACCGTCGCCCAGACGGCCGTCCCGATGGACCAGCTCGTCACCCTGCCCGAGGACGCGACGCCGCACGACGTCGAGCGCGCGGTCGCCCAGCGCGGCTTCTCGCGGTACGTGCTCGTGGACGACGGCGGTGACCCCACCGGCTACCTGCACCTGAAGGACGTCATCGACCTCGACGAGGACGAGTTCGCCGATCCGGTGCCCCCGAAGCGCATCCGCCAGTTGATCTCCATCTTCCAGGGCACCGAGCTCGAGGACGCCCTGGCGACCATGCGTCGCAGCGGGGTGCACGTCGCGCGGTCCTTCGACGAGTCCGGCGCCACGCGAGGCGTGCTCTTCCTCGAGGACATCCTCGAAGAGCTCATCGGCGAGGTGCAGGACGCGACCAGGCGTCGCTGACCGGGCCCGACGCAGACGACGCGACCCGCGCCTCCTGACCCCGAGAGGGTACGGAGGCGCGGGTCGCGTCGTCCGCGAGGCCGCGGCCCCTGCGGCTCAGCGCCCGCGGAACGGTGCGCGCTGGTACTGCGGCGGGGTGTAGTCGAGGTCGATCCCGAGCTCGGCCGCGGCGCGCAGGGGGAAGTGCGGGTCACGCAAGAACTCGCGGGCCATCAGCACGACGTCGGCTCGCCCGCTCGCGACCACCTCGCTCGCCTGCTCGGCTCCGACGATGAGGCCGACGGCGCCGGTCTCGACGCGGCCCTGCGTGCGGACGTGCTCGGCGAAGCGCACCTGGTAGCCGAGGCCGACCGGGATGCTGACGCCGGCGACGAGGCCGCCGGTCGAGATGTCGAACAGGTCGGCGCCCGCGTCGCGCGCCCAGGCGGCGACGGTCGCGGTGTCGTCCTCGTTCCAGCCGCCGTCGGCCCAGTCGGTCGCCGAGAAGCGGACGAGCAGCGGATACTCCTCGCCGACCTCGGCTCGGACCGCCGCGACGACCTCGAGCAGGAAGCGCGCACGGTTCTCGAGCGAGCCGCCGTACCGGTCGTCGCGCCGGTTGCTCAGCGGCGAGAGGAACTGGTGCAGCAGGTAGCCATGGGCGGCGTGCAGCTCGATCAGCTCGAAGCCGGCGTCGATCGAGCGGCGCGCGGCGACCCGGAACGCCTCGACGAGGTCGCTCACCGCCTCGGTGGTCAGGGCGACGGGCTCGTCGTAGCCCTCGAAGGCAACGGCCGAGGGGGCCACGGTGGTCCAGCCGCCCTGGTCGGCGGGGACGGTGCCCTGCGTCTCGCTCCACGGGCGGAAGGTCGAGGCCTTGCGGCCCGCGTGCGCGAGCTGCACGCCCGGCACCGAGCCCTGCGAGCGGATGAAGGCCGTGATCGGGCGGAACGCCTCGACCTGGGCGTCGTTCCAGAGGCCCAGGTCCTGCGGCGAGATGCGTCCCTCGGGTGTGACCGACGTGGCCTCGGCGATCACCGCACCCGCGCCTCCTCGGGCGAGCGAGCCCAGGTGCACGAGGTGCCAGTCGGTGGGGACGCCGTCCTCGAGCTCGGCCGAGTACTGGCACATGGGCGCCACCCAGAGCCGGTTGCGGAAGGCCTGCCCCCGGAGGGTGATGGGGTCGAAGAGGCCGACGGGGGCGTCGGAGGGGGTCGTGGGGGCGGGTGCCGTCTGTGCTGCGTTCGTCACGAGGGGGGTCAGCGCCTTTCGGTGGGGTGGGCCGCGAGTTCTTCGACGAAGCGTCGGAGGGGCTCGGGCCCGGTGGACAGGTGCCCGATGATGCCGAGCTCCTGGGCGGCCTCGACGTCGTCGGACCTGTTGTCGATGAACACCGCGCCGGCGGCCGTTGTTCCGAGTTCAGCCAGCGGGGTACGTGTTCATCGCTCCACCGTATCGGCGGACCCGGCGCAGGCGGGCCCGACTACCGTCGAGGCGTGACCATCGAAACCCGCTTCGCCGACTGGACCCCCTCCGACGCCTCCGACTGGATCGCCGTCCCCTCCGAGAACGACGACAAGTACAGCCGCGGCGTGCTCGGCGTCGTGACCGGTTCGAGCGCGTACCCGGGGGCCGCCGTGCTCGGCGTCGAGGCCGCGCTGCACACCGGGGTCGGCATGCTGCGCTACCTCGGCCCGGCCCGCGCCTCCGACTTCGTGCTGCACCGTCGGCCCGAGGCCGTGACGAGCCCGGGTCGCGTGCAGGCGTGGTTGCTCGGCTCGGGTGTCGACCCGGACGATCTCGACGCCGAGACGCGCGACGGGTTCGCGACCGGCGCCTCCTCGGGGCTGCCACTCGTGCTCGACGCCGGTGCGCTGGCGCTGCGCGAGCAGGCGACCGGGCCGGTCGTGCTGACGCCGCACTTCCGTGAGCTGGCGAAGGCCTCGGGGCGTGAGGTCGACGAGGTCGCCGCCGATCCGGCCGGCGCCGCCGAACGGGCCGCGGGGGAGTGGGGCTGCACCGTGCTCGTCAAGGGCCACCGCACGTACGTCGCCTCGCCCGGCGGCGCGAGGCTCGTCGCGGCCAGCGCCCCGTCGTGGCTCGCGACCGCGGGCGCAGGTGACGCCCTCGGGGGAGTCCTGGGCGCGCTGGTCGCGACACACGCCGACGAGGTCGCCGAGGACGAGGAGGCGCTGGCCCGGTTGGCCGCGACGGCCGCGGTGGTCCACGGCCTCGCCGCGTCCCGCGCCAGCGCCGGGGGCCCCGTCACCGTGCTCGGCCTGATCGACGCCCTGCCCGCCACGATCGCCGAGCTGCTGAGCCGGGCCTGAGCCGGGCCCGACCCGGGCCGTGGGACACCGCGCCACGAAGTGAGCGTCGCACCACCAAACTCGGTGGTGCGACGCTCGGTTCGTGGTGCGACGCCCGCCGACGTGCGCGGAGGGTCAGGAGGCGGGGGTGGCGGCCACGAGGAACTCGACCGTTCCTTGGTCTTCGACCTTGACGAAGCCGAGGCTCGGCGCCTCGACGCCGTAGTCCGAGAAGGTCACCGGGATCGAACCGCTCACCTGCACGCCGTCGCCCGAGAGCGCCGCCTGCAACGGGACGGTGACCGTCTTCGTGACGCCGTGCATGGTCAGCTCGCCGGTCGCGTCGACGCTCGCGACCTCGCCGTCGGCCGGAACCGCGGCCTCGATCGGCTGGGTCAGCGTGAAGGTGGCCGTCGGGTACTGGTTCACCTGCATGGCGGTGCCCCGGAAGTAGTCGTCGCGGTTGCCGCTGTCGGTGGCGATCGAGGCCACGTCGACGTCGATGGTCGCGGCCGAGATGGTCGTCCCGTCCACGGTGACGGTGCCGGAGACCTGGTCGGTCTTGCCGACGACGGTGACGTCGGTGCCGTTCAGCACCTCGTCGACCCGGTACCCGGCCGTGCTGCCGTCCCCGATGTTCCAGTCACCCGAGAGCTGGTCGGGGTCGAGCGTGCTCGTCCCGGGGGTGAGGGCGGCGGTGGGCGCGGCCTCGGGTTCACCGACGATCACGTCGCGGTAGAAGGCCGGCCCGGCGAAGGCCGCGGTGGCCCCCAGGACGACGACGACGGCTGCGGCGATGCCGAGCCCGATGGTGGTCTTCTTCTTCATGATGGTCGTCCTTCGGAGGGGTCGGCGTGACGCGCGGCGAGTCCACGGGGCTGACCCGATGGTGACGCGTCACCCTCGCAGGAACCTGGGAGGCGCGGGTGAAGACGGTGGGGGTCAGGGCGCGGTGAAGCGGGTGAGGAATTCGCGCGTTCTGGCCTCGCGGGGCGCCGTGAAGAGCTGGTCAGGCGGCCCCTGCTCGGCGATGCGGCCCCGGTCGAGGAAGACGACCCGATCGGCGACGTCGCGGGCGAAGGCCATCTCGTGCGTCGCCATCAGGATCGTCGTGCCGACCTCTTTCAGCGTGCGCACGAGGTCGAGCACCTCGCCCACCAGCTCGGGGTCGAGCGCGCTCGTGATCTCGTCGAGCAGCAGGACGGCGGGGCGCGGGGCCAAGGCCCTGGCGATGGCGACCCGCTGCTGCTGCCCGCCGGAGAGGCGGTCGGGGTAGGCGCCGGCCTTGTCGCCGAGGCCCACGCGCTCGAGGACCTCGAGGGCGCGCTCGTTCGCGGCGGCCTTGGGCTGGCGCAGCACGTGGCGACTGGCCAGTGCGACGTTGTCGAGCACGGTCAGGTGTGGGAAGAGGTTGAAGTGCTGGAACACGACTCCGATGCGGGCCCGCACGGCGTCGACGCGCACCCGGGGATCGGTGATGTCGTCGCCGCCGAGCACGATGCGGCCGTCGTCGACCTGCTCGAGCAGGTTCACGGTGCGGAGCAGTGTCGACTTGCCCGAGCCGCTGGCGCCGATCAGAGCCACGACCTCGTCCCGTGCGACCTCCAGGTCGATGCCGTCGAGCACGACCGTGTCGCCGAACGACTTGCGCACGCCGTCGAGCCGCAGCACGGTCTCGGGGGGCCGGACCGTCTCGGGGCCGGTGGCAGCGGGTGCGTCGGGAACCGTGCCTCCTGAGGTGGTGTCGGGGGTGTGTGCGGTCATACGACGCTGCCCGCCTGTTCGCGACGACGGAGGCGCGCCGACAGCCAGTCGGTCAGCCAGATGGTGGGCAGGGCGAGCAGCACGAAGAGCAGCCCGGCGAGCACGTAAGGCGTGAAGTTCGCCGCGGTGGCCGTCTCGATCTGCGCGGCGCGGACGGCGTCGACGGCACCGAGCACCGAGATGAGACCGACGTCTTTCTGCATCGAGACGAAGTCGTTCATCAGGGCGGGCGTCACCTTGCGCAGGGCCTGGGGGAACACGACGAGGCGCAGCGTCTTGGCGTGGCTGAGGCCGAGCGACCGGGCCGCCAGGCGCTGCGACGGGTGCACGGCGTCGATGCCGGCGCGGATGACCTCGGACACGTAGGCCGAGTAGGTGAGGATGAGCGCGATCGTGCCCCAGAACTCGGCGGGGAGGCGCGGAATGCCGAGGCCCAGGCCCGGCACGCCGAAGCCGACGAGGTAGAGCACGATGATCAGCGGCATGCCGCGGAACAGGTCGGTGTAGCCGCGCACCAGGGCCCTGACCGGGAAGAACACAGCCCCCCGGAGGGTGCGGAGGGCGGACAGGACCGTGCTCAGGACGGCCACGCCGACGGCCGCGACCAGCAGTACCCGGACGTTGAGCCAGAGGCCCTCGACGACGCGCGGCCAGGCCGAGGCGAAGGTGGCGCCGTCGAAGAAGCTGAACTGCACGCGGGACCAGCCGGGCGTGCTCGTGACCGCCCACCAGGCAAGTGCGGCGAAGGCGACCGTGCTGACGGCGGCGATCACGACGGAGCGGGTCGACTGCCGTCGACGGAAGGCTCGACGGTCTAGTTCGAGGTCGCTGACCACCACGGGGTCGGCAGCGACCGTGCGAGGCGCTACGACAGCTCTTTCACGTCGTAGTCGGCGAGCCACTGCTGCTGCAGCTCGGCGAGCGTGCCGTCGGCCTGGAGGTCGTCGACGGCCTTCGTGACGTCGGCGGTCAACGAGCTGCCGAGCGGCAGGACGATTCCGAGCTGGTCGCTCGCACCGTCGATCGCGGGCAACTGGCCGAGCACGACGCCGTCCTCGACGAAGTAGGTGGCGGTGGGGACGTCGAGCACGATGGCGTCGACCTGACCGGCCTCGAGCGCCGCTTTGGCGTCGTCGTTGGAGTTGTACGCCTGGACGCCGTCGTCGGGATCGATCGCGTTCTCGGCGGCGGTGAAGCTCGTCGTGCCGCTCTGGGCTCCGATCGCGAGGCCCTTGAGCTCGGCGATCGAGGTGGCGTCGGCTGCGGCCGTACCGGGCAGGGTGACGACCGCCTGGCGCGTCTCGTAGTAGGCGGGCGAGAAGTCCACGGCCTTCTTGCGCTGATCGGTGATCGAGAACTGCTGCAGGTTGAGGTCGAAGGTCTTGGGGCCGGGCGCGATGGCCTCGTCGAAGGTCGTCCGCACCCAGACGACGTCGGAGTCGTCGTAGCCGAGCTTCTCGGCCACGGCGTAGGCCACGGCCGCCTCGTAGCCCTTGCCGGACGTCGGATCGTCGTCTTCGACCCACGGGCCGTAGGCCGGTTCGCCCGTCGCGACCGTGATCTTGCCGTCGGTGACGGGGCCGACGGCCGCCCCGTCGGTGCCCGAGCCCCCGCCGGACGAGCAGGCGGCGAGCGATCCGACCAGAACGAGGGTGGCGGCGGCGGTCGCGACGAGTCGGAGGGAGGCGGGTCTGCGCATGAGAGGGATCGTAGCGGCGACGGACGACGTCGGCCGACGCATGACGCCCGGTGTCGGGGTCGGCGGCTAGCCTGTGGGCATGCCGACCTCCGTGCCGCCCGCGTCGGCCGATCCCGGGGCGCCGCCGGCCGTGCCCGACGCGGGCTCGCCGCGCACCCGTGCGGGGGCCGACGATCGCACCGCCCTCGTCGATCGGGCGAGGTCGCTCGCCGCGTCACCCGTGGTGCTCGGTATCGCCTTCGTGCTGGTTCACGCCTGGCTCGTCCGGCTGAACCTCGTCGGGGGCAACCGCACCCTGGGCGACGTGGACGTCGTCTACCGCACCTGGATGCAACAGGGCGTCGGGGGCGGCGACTGGGTGGGCGTCGACCGACCCTGGGTCTACCCCCTCCTCGCCGCGGTGCCGATGCTGGTCGCGCGCCTGGGGGGCGACTCGGGTTACGGAGCGGTCTGGCTCGTGCTGGTGTCCTTGCTGAACGCTGGTGCGTTCGTCGTGCTCCTCGCGCGACGACGCGTCGGGTCGGTGGTCGCCGCGTGGTGGTGGCTGGCGTTTCTCGTCGCCCTGGGGCCGATCGCCCTCGGCCGCATCGACGCCGTCACGGTCGCGCTCGCACTGGTGGGCCTCGTGCTCGTCTCCACCAGGCCCTCGCTGGCGTCCGCGCTGCTCACGATCGCGGCGTGGGTCAAGGTCTGGCCCGCCGCCCTCGTGGTGGTGGCCCTCCTCGCCGTGCGCCGTCGGGTCGAGGTCGCCGTGGCCGCCGCGGTGACGAGCGCCGTCGTGGTGTCCATCTCGCTCGTGCTCGGCAGCGGCTGGAACGTCGTCGGCTTCGTCGGCCAGCAGGCCGGTCGGGGGCTGCAGGTCGAGTCGCCGGCGGCGGTGCTCTGGCTCTGGCGGGCAGCCGCGGGGGCCCCCGGTACCTTCGTCTACTACGACCGCGAGATCCTCACCTACCAGATCGCCGGCGACGGGGTCGGCTTCGCGGCGAAGGCCATGAGCCTCGTGATGGCCGCCGTCGTGCTGGGCGTCGTGCTGCTGGGTCTGCGGGCGGTGCGCCGCGGGGTGACGGCCACGCGCCTCCTCGGCCCGTTGTCGCTGGCCGTCGTCGTCGCATTGATCGTGACCAACAAGGTCGGTTCGCCGCAGTTCGTGGCCTGGTTGGCGGTGCCCGTCATCGTCGGGCTCGTGCTCGCTCGCTCGGGTGGTCCGCGATTCGTCGTGCCGGCGGTGCTGGCCGTCGTCGTCGCGGGGTTGACGCAGGTGGTCTACCCGCTCGAGTACGACGCCCTGCTCGCCGCGCGGCCCGACCTGGTCGCCGTGGTCACCGTGCGGGCCCTGCTCGAGCTCGGGTTGCTGGCGTGGGCGGCCGTCACGCTCTGGCGTGTGCGGCCCGCACACGCGAGGATGGGCGCATGATCGTCGCGTTCTCCGTCTCGCCCAGTGGTGCCGCTCCCGAGGGCGGGCCCTCCGCCGGTTCCGAACCCGATTCGGTCCATTCGGCCGTGGCCGCCGCCGTCGCGGTGGTGCGCGCCTCAGGGTTGCCCAACCACACCTCGTCGATGTTCACCGAAGTCGAGGGCGATTGGGACGAGGTGATGGCCGTGGTCAAGGCCGCGACCGAGGCCGTCGGCGCCTTCGGATCACGCGTGTCGCTCGTGCTCAAGGCCGACATCCGTCCGGGGCGCACCGGCGAGCTGAGCGGCAAGGTCGAACGGCTCGAGGCCGCGCTCGGCGACGTCTGACCACGACCGCCCCTTGAGTTCGGCCTCACGGGTCGTACACTGGTTTCCGTACCGCGCGGTCGAATCGATACGACCCGGCGCAGAGCACCCGTCAGGGTGGCCGCGCCGTCTTCGGGCCCGCGCCCTTCCCAGCTCGACGGCGAGCCGTGGCAGGCTCCCTCGCTGACACCCCCTCGATCCTGAAGGCCCCGCTCGTGACCCATCTCTCCCGCCGTCGCCGCACGGCCGCCCTGATCGCCCTCGCCCTGGGCGGCTTCGGCATCGGTTCCACCGAGTTCGTGGCCATGGGCCTGCTGCCGAACATGGCCGGCGATCTGCTGCCCGATCTGTACTCCCGGTCGGCCGATGCCGGCATCGCCCAGGCCGGCTGGTTGATCAGCGCCTACGCCCTCGGCGTCGTCGTCGGGGCCCCGACCATCGCCGCGATGTCGTCGCACTTCCCGAAGAAGAAGCTCCTGCTCGCCCTGTTGGCGGCCTTCACCGTCGGCACGATCGCCTCGGCACTGCTGCCGTCGTTCGGTTGGGTGCTCGCCGCCCGCTTCGCCGCCGGTCTGCCTCACGGTGCCTACTTCGGCATCGCGTCCATCGTCGCCGCCTCGATCATGGGGCCGGGCAACCGCGGCAAGGGCGTCGCGCTCGTGCTCAGCGGCTTGACGATCGCCAACGTCATCGGCGTGCCCACGATCACCTGGCTCGGTCAGCAGGCCGGCTGGCGCGTCGCCTACCTCGCCGTCGCCCTGATCTTCGCCCTCACCTTCGCCGCCGTCGCCCTCGCGGTGCCGCACCAGGACGGCGACGCGTCCGCCTCGATGAAGCGTGAGCTCCGAGCCTTCAAGCAGCCCCAGGTGTGGTTGGTGATGGGCATCGGAGCCATCGGCTTCGGGGGGTTCTTCGCGGTGTACAGCTACATCGCCAACGCCGTGACCGAGGGCGCGGGTGTGTCCGAGGGAATCGTCCCCTGGGTGCTCGTCACGGTCGGCGTCGGCATGACGATCGGCAACCTGCTGGGCGGCTGGTTGGCCGACCGATCGCTCAAGCTCGCCATGTACCTCGGCTTCGTCGGCCTCATCGCCGCGCTCTCGGCCTACGCGCTCACCTCGAGCTCGATCGTCGGCATCTTCGTCAGCACGTTCTTCGTCGGCCTCGTCGGATCGAGCGTCGGCCCCTCGGTGCAGTCCCGCCTGATGGAGGTCGCCGGCGAGAGCCAGGTCATCGGCGCCGCCCTGAACCACTCGGCCATGAACCTCGGCAACAGCTTCGGCGCCTACCTCGGCGGCGCGGTCATCGCGGCCGGCCTCGGCTTCTCGGCACCCGGCTGGGTCGGCGTCGTGCTGGCCCTCGCCGGAGTCGTCCTCACCATGGTCAGCTTCGGCATGCAGCGCATCGACGACCGACGCGGCACGGCCCGGGCCAGGGCCGACGAACGCGAGTCGGTCTCGGCGTAGACGTCCTCGGAACGCCGACCCGCGCCTCCTCGGGTCGTGCTCGACCTCTCGTGGACGAGGATGCACCTGCTGTGCGCGTTCGGATGCGGGCTGCCGGCCCGGGATGACCTCTGGCCCGTGCGCCGTGCCGAACCCGACTCGCCTCGTGCCGTCAGGCGTGCCGAACCCGACTCGCCTCGTGCCGTCAGGCGTGCCGAACCCGACAGAAGGCGTCCGACTCGCCGCTCATCTCTGCCTGGAACCGCGCGTCGGCCGCAGACTTGTCGCGATTTGCACAACGCAGGCGGGTGGGCAGGGCGGGGGAGTGCGGCTCAGGAGGCGCGGGGGACGCCGACGGCGGACGGCCCGGCCCAAGAAGGGGCCGGGCCGTCGCGCGGGGTCGCGCCGGGGGTCAGAAGCTGGTCTGGGCCGGGGTGTCGGTCTGCAACAGGATGCCGTCCTGGATGGCTCGCTTCCGCAGGGCCACCTTGGTGCCCACGTCGTAGCCGGCCACACGGTACTTCTCGCGGATGCGCTTGAGGTAGCTCTTGGCGGTCTCTTCGCTGATGCCGAGTTGGTAGGCGACGGCCTTGACGGGCTCGCCGCCGCCGTAGAGCGCCATGACACGACGTTCTTGCGCGCTGAGCTTGGGCACCCCGCCGATCTCGGCGGCGTTGAGGGCCAGGTCGAGCTCGGCCGAGATGTAGGACTCGCCCTTGGCGGCCGAGCGGATCGCCTCGACGATCATCTCGGCGTCCTCGCTCTTGACGAGGTAGCCCAGTGCACCGGCGGCGAGGGCTTCGCGCACGACGTTCGGCTCGGAGTAGGTGCTCATCAGCACGGTCTTGACGCCGGTGGTCTTGAGCGTGTTGATCTTGAGCGAGATCGGGATGTTGTCTTTCAGGTCGAGGTCGAGCAGCACGACGTCGACCGGGAACTCGGGGTGCGTCAGCAGCTCGGGCCAGGACGCGACGGCGGCGACCATCGAGATGTCGCTCGCGGCTCCGCGGATCCATTCGCTGAGGGCGCCCAGCAGCATCTTGTGATCGTCTACGAGGGCGAGGCGGATGCGGTCGTCGGGGTCTGACACGTCGGGACCTTCTTTCAGGGCGGAGTGGTGTTCATGCTACGGGCGGAGGCGGTGATCGGGATCGACCACGCGGGGGACTCGTCGGCTCAGACCTCGGCGGGGTTGTCGACGATGCAGCTGAGCGAGATCTTGACGCTGGACTCGTGGGACGACACGACGTATTCGCCGGCGCGCTCCAGGGCGTTCCAGGTCGCGGGTGTCACGCGGTTGCGGCGGATGCCCGTCGTCGAGATCACCACGGGCACGCACACACTGCGACCGGCGAACGACTGGGACGCCGCGGTGACCGGGCCGAGGGCCAGCTGGATCGTCGTGCCCGGGGCGCGGCTCTTCGAGTCGCCGAGCAGCAGCCAGACGCCCTGCAGCAGCCCGTCGCGCTGCGGCGGGGCCAGTAGGCCGGCCAACGACGAGGGGTCGACCAACGTGACCGACCGGCCGAGGTACTCGGACTCGGTGACGGCGTGGTGCAGCCAGGTCTCGCGTCGACCCTCGATGAGGTGCAGCCGGAGCTCGGTGGCGAGCGACGCGGCCTGCGAGGCGACCTTCGGGGCGAGAGGCAGCGGGACGTCGCCATTGGACACACCGTCGAGCAGCTTCTCGGCCGCGAGGTCGAGCCGTGCCAGCTCGTCGCTCGCGAGCATGCCCACCGCGAAGCGCGGTTGTGACACGTTGCTCTGCACGAGCACGCGGTCGAGCTCGACCTGCACCATGCGCCGGAACCGGTGCACCGCGAACGTGGCGATGGCGCTCGGCAGGACGGCCAGGGCCACGACGGTGATCTGCTGCGGGCCCGAGTCGCTGGTGACGGGGGTCGAGAGCGCCACCATGACGACGAGCGCCACGAACAGCAGAGCGGTGGCCACGACGACCTCGCGCACGGGCCTCAAGGTGACGATCGGCAGCAGACCGAAGCCGACGGCCACGCTCGAGGTGGCGTAGGCGCCCACGTCGTGCAGCGGCCAGATGGCGACGAAGTCGAGCGCGACGACCACGGCCAGCACGACCCCGATCACCGCGAAGACGCCCGTCGTCAGCCTCTCGCCCCGCACGGTCACGAGGACGGCCGTGCCGATGAAGGTCGCGACGTAGAGCAACCAGGAGACCAGCACCGGAGCGACGTCGGGATAGGTCGAGAGGTGGCTGAGGAAGAACGTGAGGCCGTACACGGCCTGGAGGGCTGCGACCACGGCCGCACCCACCCCGAGGTAGCCGGTGCCGAGCGTGGCTCCCGCCGCCCGGGCCTGGCGGAGCGAGCGCGCCCCGGTCGAACTGATCGGCAGGCCCCGAGCCGCCCGCCGGCCACGGACGACCCCGAAGGTGTTCTCGTCGACGCTCAACGCGGTGCCTCCAGGACGACGGTCGTGCCCGAGCCGGGGGACGAGAACAGACGGGCGCTGCCGCCGACCTCGTGCAGTCGACCGACGACGGACTCCTTGAAACCGAGGCGTTCTTCGCTGATGCCGGCGAGATCGAATCCCACGCCGGCGTCGGTGACCATGGCGCGGACCATCGAGTCGTCGTGGATGATCGTGACGTGCGCCTCGGTGACGCCGGCGTGGCGTCGGACGTTCTCGAGGCACTCGGCGAGGGCCAGCAGGAACGCGTCGAGCACGTGCGTGGGCAGCAGCACCTGCCCGGTGCCGTGCCAGCTCACCTCGAGGCCCATACGGCCGAAGCGTTGCTTGACCGACTCCAGGGTCTGGCCGAGCGGGGACTCCTCGACGGTCTCGAGGCTGTAATCGCCCGAGGCCTGGGGTTGGGGTGTGCCGCCGAGACGCAAGTGGCGAAGCAGGCGCGCGTCCTCGGCCGCCTGGTCCTGCAGGGCCTGGGGCGTGACCCCGAAGCCCGAGTGGGCGAGCAGCGTGAGCGTGGCCAGGACGGTGTCGTGCAGCAGTCGAGCACCCTGACGGCGTTGGGCCTCGGTCTCGCTGGCCTGGCGCTCGGCCCGGTGGGCGTTGCCGATGCTGTAGATGCGGCGGGCCGCCCGCGGGACGGCGCGCCCGAGCCAGAGACCCGTGACGAAGCAGGACACCCAGCCGAGCAGGACGGCCGCCACGGGGAAGGTGAAGAGCGAGCCGGTGGCCAGGGCGACCAGGGCGAGTTCGACGAGGAAGGCCACGACGGCCGTGGTCAGACGCGGTCGGCTCGACGAGAGCATCAGGCTGAAGGCGGCGGTCGCACCCCCGGCCAAGGGAATGATCGCGGTGGCGAGCGGGCCGTCGTCGGGGCCGCCGGCGGGCAGCAGGGCGACGACGGTCGCGGCGATGCCCGAGGCCAGCCCGACCGGCACCCAGACGCGGGCGCGGGGACCCGTGACGAACAGCAGCGACACGATGAGCAGCGCGGCGAGCGGTGCGATCGCCGCCAGGTGGAGGGGGTCGGTGACGCCGGGGATCGCCAGTGCCACGATCGAGACCGCCGCGCAGGCGAGACCCAGGGTGCGGGTCGTGCTGCTGAGCAGACGATCGCGCTCTTGGGCGAAGATGTCCATGGTTCGTGAGTGGCTTCCGACGGTGTCGTCGCTCCGGCCGGGTGGCTGGCGACCCCTCATGTTTTCATACCCAGCCCCCTCTCAGGGGGTCATGCAGGGACCGAATCGCCGATCGGGAGGGTAACGATCCGGTCGCGGCGCGGAACTGTACCCCGAGGTGTCCACCGAAGTGGGGTCAGTCGAGCAGGCGGCGCAGATGTGCGCCCACCTCATCGCCTTCGATGAGGAAACCGTCGTGCCCGTACGGGCTCTCGACCACGGCCACGTCGTGGCCGTCCAGGCCGTGTCGCAGGTGTCGCGCGATCTCTCGCTGGTCGGCCACGGGGAACAACCGGTCGCTGTCGACGCCGAGGACGAGCGTCGGGGCCGTGACGCGGCTCAAAGCCGCGGCGACGCCACCCCGGTCGCGTCCCACGTCGTGCGAGTTCATCGCTCCCAGCAGCGTCACGTAGCTGCCCGCGTCGAAGCGGCGGGTGAACTTGTTGCCGTGGAAGTCCAGGTAGCTCTCGACCTGGAACCGCCCCGGACCGCCCAGCGGCGATATCTCGCTCTGCCAGTTGCGTCCGAACCGCGCGTTGAGCTCGTCGGGGGAGCGGTAGTTGAGCAGAGCCATGCGGCGCGCGAGGGCGAGGCCTCGGTAGGGGCCGTCGACGGCGTCGTAGTAGTCGCCGCCGTCGAAGGCGGAGTCCATGCGGATCGCCTCGTACTGCACGGTGTTCAGGGCGATCTGGTCGGCGCTCACGACGGGTGGTGCGGCCAGTACGGCGAGGCGGGCGACGCGCGACGGATGCGTGATCGCCCACTCGAGGGCGTGCATGCCACCCATCGAACCGCCGACGACGGCGGCCCACCGATCGATCCCGAGGCGGTCGGCGAGGGCGGCCTGGGCGGCGACCTGGTCGCGGATCGTCAGGTGCGGGAACCTCGAACCCCATTCGACGGCGTCGGGGGCGAACGACGAGGGGCCCGTGCTGCCCTGGCAGCCGCCGAGCACGTTCGGCGCGACCACGAACCACCGGTCGGTGTCGATCGCCAGGCCCGGACCGACGACGCCGTTCCACCAACCCGCCGTGGGGTGACCGCGCCCGGCCGAGCCGGCGACGTGGCTGTCCCCGGTCAGGGCGTGTGACACCAGCACGGCGTTGCCGTGGTCGGCGTCGAGCTCGCCCCAGGTCTCGAACGCCAGTCGAGGCCGGGGCAGCACGACACCGCTCTCGAGCGCGAGGTCGTCCAGGGCCACGAACGATCGTCCCCCGGGGTCGTCGCCGTCGCGCCAGGCGCCGGTGACCGGCGGGCGCCCCAGCATCGCCAGCCGGGTGCGCTCGCTGACGACGCTCGACGGGACCGTGTCCTCGGGTGTGCTCTGCCAGTCCATGTGAGATCCATCCTGGACGAGCCGAGGAGGCGCGGCGCGTTTGTTACGCGCACCGCGCCTCCTCGGGGTTTCCGCGGCCGGTGTGGCCCCGTCGCGGTCGTCCTAGCTGCTGCTCAGCGACTCGCGGGTGACCGCGCGCGCAGCGGCGAAGCCCGCGTCGAGGTCGGCCTTCAGGTCGTCGACGTTCTCGAGGCCGACCGAGAGTCGGACGAGTCCCGGGGTGACCCCGGTCGTCAATTGCTGCTCGGGGGTGAGCTGCGAGTGCGTCGTCGAGGCGGGGTGGATCACGAGGCTGCGCACGTCGCCGATGTTCGCGAGGTGGCTGAACAGGCGCAGGGCGTCGACGAGCGCCCGACCGGCATCGACACCGCCCTTCAATTCGAACGAGAGGACGGCCCCGACACCCCGGGGGGCGTACTTGTTCGCCGCGGCGTACCACGGGCTGGTCGGCAGTCCCGCGTAGTAGACCGCGGCGACGTCCTCCCGGGCGTCGAGCCACTCGGCCACCTCCTGCGCGTTCTGGACGTGGCGCTCGATGCGCAGGCTGAGCGTCTCGATGCCCTGGATGAGCGAGAACGCGGTGTCGGGGCTGTTCGACGCCCCGAGGTCGCGCAGCAGTTGCACCCGGGCCTTGACGACGTAGGCGAGGCCGTCGCCGACCGCCTCCGTGTAGACGGCCCCGTGGTACGACGGGTCGGGCCGGGTCAACCCGGGGAAGCGGTCCGCGTTCGCCGACCACGGGAACGTGCCGCCGTCGACGACGAAGCCACCGATCACCGTGCCGTGTCCGCCGAGGAACTTGGTCGCCGAGTGCACCACGATGTCGGCCCCGTGCTCGAGGGGCCTGATCAGGTACGGCGTCGCGATCGTGTTGTCGACGATCAGGGGCACGCCCTCGGCGTGCGCCACGCCGGACACCTTCTCGAGGTCGAGGATGTTGATCTTCGGGTTGCCGATCGTCTCGGCGAAGAACAGTTTCGTGTTCGGACGGACGGCACGGCGCCACTCGTCGGCGTCGTCCTGGTTCTCGACGAAGGTCGTCTCGATGCCGAGCTTCGCGAGCGTGTACTTGAAGAGGTTGTAGGTGCCGCCGTAGATCGACGA
Source organism: Frigoribacterium sp. VKM Ac-2836 (assembly GCF_013248995.1). Classification (GTDB taxonomy): domain Bacteria; phylum Actinomycetota; class Actinomycetes; order Actinomycetales; family Microbacteriaceae; genus Frigoribacterium. The sequence goes on from NZ_JABRPK010000001.1 coordinate 715,280, forward strand.
CGACGACACGATGTGGTCGCCCGCCTCGGCGATGTTCAGCACCGCGAAGGTCGACGCGGCCTGACCCGACGCCACCAGCAGGGCACCCGTCCCGCCCTCGAGCGCGGCGATGCGCTTCTCCACGACGGCGTGGGTGGGGTTCATGATGCGCGAGTAGATGTTGCCGTTCTCGGCCAGGGCGAAGAGGTCCTGCGCGTGCTGCGCGTCCCGGAAGACGTACGAGGTCGTCTTGTAGATCGGCGTCGCACGGGCGTGGGTCGTGGGGTCGGGCTGGGCCCCGGCGTGAATCTGCTGCGTCTCGAACTTCCAGTCGGGCTGGGCGTCGGTCATGGTCTGCTCCTGCGGTCGGGGTGCGTTCGCCGGGGTGGTCGGCGGGGTCTGCGGTGCCAGCCACGGTACGGACCGTGCACCTTGGCGTCCACGATGCCGGACACGGGGCGTAACCGGGGCCGCTAGCGTGGGCCGGGCGCGTCCGCGGTGGGCGACGACGAACGAGACAACAGGAGGCGCACATGGTGGGACGGGTCGTGGTGACGGGAGCCAGCTCGGGCATCGGAGCGGCGACGGTGCGGCTGTTCCGCTCGCGCGGCTGGGACGTCCTGGCGGTCGCCCGGCGCGAGGACCGCCTCCGCGCGCTCGCCGACGAGACGGGGGCGTCCTGGTTCCGGGCCGACCTCACGCGCGAGGACGACGTGGCCGCCCTGCGGGCCCACGTCGAGGCGACCGGGCCGTTGCACGCCCTGGTCAACAACGCCGGCGGTGCCTTCGGGCTCGACAGCGTCGAGAACGGCTCGATCGACGACTGGCAGCGCATGTTCGACGTCAACGTGCTCGGCACCAAGCGCATGGTCACGGCCCTGTTGCCCTCGCTTCGCCGCGGTGCCGAGGAGGCGCGGGGCGCCGACATCGTGACGGTCACCTCGATCGCCGGTCACGTCGCCTACGAGAACGGCGGCGGATACAACGCCTCGAAGTTCGCCGAGCACGCCCTCGTGGCCGTGCTGCGACTCGAGCTGGCGGGGGAGCCGATCCGGGTGATCGAGATCGCGCCGGGCATGGTGCACACCGAGGAGTTCTCGCTCGTGCGCTTCGGCGGCGACCGGGACCGTGCGGACGCCGTGTACCGCGACGTCGAATCGCCGCTGACGGCCGACGACGTCGCCGAATCGATCGTGCACTCCGTCGAGCTGCCGGCCCACGTCAATCTCGACCTGGTGACGATCAAGCCCGTGGCGCAGGCGGCCACCTACAAGGTCGCCAAGGGCGAGCTGAAGGTCAAGAAGGACTGAGTCGGGACCGGTCGACCGGCACGGTGCCGTCGAACCGGGCCCGGCGCAGTGCCGCGAGATCACCTTCGACGAGGTCGCGCAACCGTTCGGGACGACCGTCGTCGTAGTCGTCGTCGGGACGAGCGGCCCAACCGAGCCGATCGACGACGGTCTGTCCGACGTCGTCCCACGCCCGGGAGCGGGCGGCGGCCACGACCTCGGCCACGAAGTCGTCGTCGTCCCGCCGGGTGGCCAGAGCGCGGGCCACGCCCTTCGAGGCGGCCTCGCGCAGCTTCAACGCGTCGACGTCCTCCGGGCGGTAGTCGAACTGGTGGCGCGACTGGCCGTACGACCGGCCCGTCATCCGTCGCAGGCGACGCACCCGGACGGCGGCCGCGGTCTGCTCGGCAATCAACCGGTCGATCTCGTCGCGCGCGGCCTCGGTGGCGACGGCCTCGTCGAACGGCAGGTGCTCCTGCAACGCCCGGCGGATGATGTGGTTCGTCACGGCGACGACCAGGGCCGACCGGACGATGAGCAGCCCCTCGTCGACGGCGCGCTCCAGGGCGGTGCGTTCCGCGCGACGGCGGGTACCGGGGCCGTGGGGCACTCGTCGACGTCCTCTCGTGCTGGTGGGTCAGGCCCCGACCCTACCGGCGACGGGGTGGGTGTCGATCGGGTGAGGAGCCGAGCGGACGCCCGGGCGATCCACGCGTGGCACGGGTCACCAGAGGGTGGTTCCGGCGCGGAGTGACCCGTCCGGGGGCCGGGCCGACGGTGCGGACGGCACCCGTGCCTCCTGCCGTTCCTGGCCTGGCCGGCCCTCGAACCGCACAGGACGGCGGGCCTCACCCGGAGCACGGCGACGCGGACCGGGCCCCACCCGGACGTCACCCGGGCGCGGCGTCCCTCGAAAGGGGGACCCCTGCGGGTCTCGTTTTCCCAGCCACCCCCGCGTACCGTTGACGGGGTCAGGACGTCCCGAACCCGAATCCGGGGCGAGCCTCTGCCACGGTCGCCCGAATCGACCGTCGGCCGACGACGCCGGGCCACCCACCCATCGACGTCACCGAACGCACCCTCCGACGAGGGTCGCCACCCGAACGCGCCCTCCCGCGGCGTGCCGGCGACCGTCGACGAACCCAGAGGAACCCCCGTGACCCTCCGCGTCCGCCCGCCCCGGCCCGCCGTCCGCCTGTCCAGCTGCCGTCCCGTTCAGGGAGGCACCGCGTGAACCGCCCGGCCCCCCGTGTCAGCGTCGTCGTCTGCGCCGACGGCTCCACCCCGTTCGACGGCCTGACGGCCGCGCTCGACTCCGTCCTGCGCGACGGAGACGTGCACGACGTCCTGGTCGTCGTCGACAGGGCACCACGACTCCGCGACCACCTGCGCCACCGGTACGACGACCTCGTCGTCGTCGACAACACCCGCACCCCGGGGCTCGCCGGCAGCCGCGACACCGGGATCGAGTCCGCACGTGGTGACGTCGTGGCGTTCCTCGGCGCGGACTGCGTCGCCCACGCCGGCTGGGCCCGCGCGCTCGCCGCGCCCTTCGACCAGGTCGACGTGATCGCCGTCGTCGGTCGGACCGAACCGACCTGGCCCGGCACAGCCGCGTCGGCCCTGCCCGACGACCTGCTGTGGGCCGTCGACTGCACTCCCCGCTGGCGACCCGACGGCCTCGTCGGGCTCGACGACGTGGCGGGGGCCACGGTCGCTTTCCGGCGGTGGGACCTGCTGCAGGTCGGCGGCCTGGCCAGCGGGGTCGACGCTCACGAGGGCGTGCCCCGCGGTGCCGAGTTCGTCGAGCTGTGCCTGCGTCTGGCGGCGGACGAGCCGGAGGCGCGGGTCGTCTCGACCTCGTCGGCCCGCGTCTCGCGCACCGTGCGTCCCGGCGAGACGCGTCCACGGTCCGTCGTGGCCGCCGCCGTCGACCGCGGTGTCGCCCACAGGGCACTGCGACGCTCGGTCGGAGGGGAGGGCGACTCCGGCACCGGCGCCCCCCGGGGCGTCACCTTCGGTCGACTGGCCTCGAGCGCGTGGCGGTCGTTCGTCGGTCGCCGTCGGGGAACGACGGTGCTGGCCGCCGCCGCGATCGCCCTGGCCACCGGTCACCTGCTCGGCCTGGTGCGGGGAACGCGCATCGGCCTGCCGGTCGACCAGCTCGTCCCGCTGCGCTCGGCCACCGTCCGCCGATGACCGCGGGCGCCCGGGGAGGGGCGCGTCGCGCGTTCCGGTGACGCCCCTCCGCGGCCTGTGGGACGACACCGGGCCCCACGGCCCACCGGGTCGCATGATGGAAGCGTGTTCATCGCCACCAGAGTCGCCGGTCTCGAAGCCCTCGACGAATTCCTGCCCCACGCCGGCTCCGCCTACGCCCGAGACCGGAACCACGACCTGGGGGCCTCGCGTCGTGCCGTCTCGGGACTGTCTCCCTACCTGCGGCACCGGCTCGTGACGGAACGCGAGGTCGTCGGCGCGGTCCTGGAGCGTCACACGCTCGGTGCCGCCGAGAAGTTCGTGCAGGAGGTGTTCTGGCGCACCTACTGGAAGGGATGGCTGGAACAGAACCCGGAGGTGTGGCGGCGGTACCGCCGGGACGTCGACCGTGTCGCCGACGAGGGCGTGCCCGCGGGGTACGACGAGGCGGTGGCCGGCCGGACCGGCATCGACGCGATGGACGCCTGGGTGCGCGAGCTGGTCGACACCGGGTACCTCCACAACCACGCGCGCATGTGGTTCGCCAGCATCTGGATCTTCACCCTCGGTCTGCCCTGGCACCTGGGTGCCGACTTCTTCCTCCGCCACCTGCTGGACGGGGACGCGGCCTCGAACACCCTGTCGTGGCGGTGGGTCGCGGGCTTGCAGACCGCCGGCAAGACCTACCTGGCGACGGCCGAGAACATCTCGCGCTTCACCGACGGGCGGTTCTCGCCCGCGGGCCTCGCCACCACGGCCCGGGCGCTCGACGAGGAGCCGCTGCCGCCGCGGACCCCGGTCGAGCCGGCCGACGTCGTGGGGGCCCCGCGGTCCCGGGTCGGACTGTTGCTCCACGACGAGGACCTCGAGCCCGAGAGCCTGCTCGCCGAACGCCCCGGCCTCGTCGCCCGGGTGACGGCCACCGCTGTGGTCGCCGACCCGGGAGCACGGTCCCCCCGGGAGGCATCCGCTGCGGTGGTGAGCTTCACCAGGGAGGCCGTCGACGACGCGGCGAGGCGCACGCCGGACTCCGACGGTCGTCCCGCCCGGACGCTGCCCGACGCGGGCTCCGACACCGTCGTGGACTGGGCGACCTCCGAGGGGCTCGACACGGTGCTCTCGCCGTACGCGCCGGTCGGTCCGGCCCAGGAGCGCCTGGCGACGGTGCGCCGTGCCCTCTCGGCCGAGGGGATCGACCTCGTCACCGTCCGCCGCCGGTGGGACGGCGAGGCCTGGCCGTCCGCCTCACGGGGTTTCTTCCCGTTCCGAGGGCGCATCCCGGAGCTCGTCCGCCAGCTCTGACGAGGCTCGACACAGGGTCCGCCGACGACACCCGGGCCGAGATGTGGGTCGTTCAGGAGGGCATCCGTAGCGTGGCCTCCATGGACCAGACCATGCCGGGGGCCGAGCCCGCTCCGGTGACCCGCATCGCGCCTCCGTTGCTCCGCCCGGCGTTCATCCGGCAGCACTGGGGCGGCCTGGCCTTCGCGCACTGGCGGGTCGAGCCCGACCGCGTCGCACCGCTGCTGCCGCCCGGCACCCGCCCCGACGTGTTCGACGGATCGACCTGGGTCGGGCTCATCCCGTTCAAGCTGACCGGCAGCGCCTTCGGGCCCTTGCCTGCGGTGCCCTGGGCCGGCGACTTCCTCGAGACGAACGTGCGGCTGTACTCGGTCGACGCCCTGGGGCGTCGCGGCGTCGTGTTCCGCACCCTCGAGGCGCAGCGCCTCGTGTCGGTGCTCGCCGCCAACGTGGGGCTCGGCCTGCCGTACCGGTGGGCGTCGATGCACGAGACCAGGGAGGACGGGGTCGTGACGTATCGCAGCACGCGGCTCGGACCGGGCACGAACCCGTCGTCGCGCCTGGCCGTCCGCCCGACCGACGAGGTCGTCGACGGCGACCCGCTCGCCGAGTTCCTGACCGCCCGCTGGGGCATGCACGTCGCCCGGGGCGGTCGCACGCGGTACTGGCCGAACCACCACGACGCCTGGTCGCTGCGCCGGGCCGAGCTGGTCGACCTCGACGACGAACTGGTGTCCGACGGAGGCCTGCCGGGCGTCACCGACCGCGAGCCCGACTCGCTGCTCTGGTCCGATGGCGTCGACACCGTCTTCGCGCCTCCCGGGGGTGCCTGGGTCCCCGCGTGACGCGCGGGGGCCTCCGCGCGTTACGGTTGTCGGCATGGTCACCCCACCCGACGACAGCCAGGCCGCCCCCGCACGACCCGAGGTCGAGGCTCCCGAGAGAGAGGTGCTGGGCTGGCTCGAGTTCGGCGAGGCCGCTCGCCACCTGGCCTCGGACGTCGTCCAGGCGGGGTTCACGCCCGACGTCATCGTCGCCGTCGCCCGCGGCGGGCTCGTCCTCGCCGGGGCCGTGGCCTACGCCCTCGACACCAAGATGTGCGGCTCGATCAACGTCGAGTTCTACACGGGCGTCGACGAGCGGCTGCCCGAGCCCGTCCTGCTGCCACCGACCCTCGACGCGCCGTCGCTCGAGGGCAAGAAGGTGCTCGTCGTCGACGACGTGTCCGACTCGGGTCGCACCCTCGTGCTCGTGCGCGACCTGCTCGCCGAGGTCGCCGCCGAGGTGCGCACCGTCTGCCTGTACAGCAAGCCCCGGACCGTGCTCGAGCCCGACTTCGTCTGGAAGCGCACGGATCAGTGGATCACCTTCCCGTGGAGCGCGCTGCCGCCCGTCACGCGCGAGGTCGGCTCGGGGGTCGGCGCGTGAGCATCCACCTCGTGGGCGGCGGCTGGTCGCCCGACGACACCGAGCTCTACGACCTCTTCGTGGCCGAAGCCGCCGTTCGTGGCACCGCCGTGGGCCGGAGCGTGCCGCGCATCGCCGTGCTGATCGTCGTGGCCGACGATTCGCCGTCCGCCGAGTTCCGGGACGGCTACCCCGCCATGATCGCCGCCGGCGGACGCTGCGAGGCGCTCACCACCGTCGTCACCGCGGGCGACGAGTTCGACACCCGCGTCCTCAGTGACGTCGACGGGTTGCTCGTCGCAGGCGGGGTCACCCCGGCCTACCTCGACGCCGTCGCACCGCTGATCGACCAGGTGCGCCTGCTCGTCGCCGACGGGTTGCCCTACCTCGGCTTCTCGGCCGGGGCCATGATCGCCGCCGACCGCGCCCTTCTCGGCGGCTGGCTGATCGGTGACGTGCCGGTCTGCCCGGAGGACGCCGCCGAGGACCTCGACGAGGTGACCCTCGCCGACGGACTCGGCCTGGTCGACCTCGCCATCGACGTGCACGCCGCCCAGTGGGGCACCCTCACCCGGCTCATCGCCGCCACCGAGGCAGGCTTGGTCCGCGGCGGTGTCGCCATCGACGAGAACACGGCCCTGGTCGTCGGCGAGGGCGCCCTCGCGGTGCTCGGCACCGGCAGCGTCTGGCGGGTCGAACCGCAGCACGACGAGGACGGCGAGATCGTCGGCGTCTCCGTCGGCACGCTCGGGGTCGAGTGACCCACGCGACCGGCCCCGGCGGGGGCGACGAGCAGGGCCGCGACGAGACACACGACCACCGTCGGCCGCTCTCCGAGCAGATCGACCCGTCGTGGGCGTCCGCCCTCGAGCCCGTCGCCGACCGCATCGCCGACATGGGCGAGTACCTGCGCTCCGAGGTGCGTGCGGGGCGCGGCTACCTGCCCTCGGGCGAGAACGTGCTGCGGGCCTTCCGGCAGCCGCTCGAGGACGTCCGCGTCCTCGTCCTCGGGCAGGACCCCTACCCGACGCCCGGCCACCCGATCGGGTTGTCGTTCGCCGTCGACCCCCACGTCCGTCCGGTGCCGCGCAGCCTCGCGAACATCTACCGCGAACTGCACGACGACCTCGGCGTGCCGGTCGTCGAGCACGGCGACCTGACCTCGTGGTCTCGCCACGGCGTGCTACTGCTCAACCGCGTGCTGACGGTGCGCCCGGGCGAGACGGCATCGCACCGCGGCAAGGGCTGGGAGCCCGTCACGCAGCGCGCGATCGAGGTGCTGGCCGCCCGGGGAGGCCCCCTCGTGGCCATCCTGTGGGGCCGTGACGCTTCGGCGCTCAAGCCTCTGCTCGGCGACGTCCCCTCGATCGAGTCACCCCACCCGAGCCCCCTGTCGGCGTCGCGGGGGTTCTTCGGCTCGCGGCCGTTCAGCAGGGCGAACGAGCTGCTCGTCGCCCAGGGCGGCGAACCCGTCGACTGGACGCTTCCCCCCACGGTCTGAGCTGCGGGCCGGGCCCGCACAGGCATGACAGAGTGGGGCCGTGCTCGAAGAGGAATACCAGCCCCGGCGGCGACTGCCCCGCGCCCTGCGGCCCCCGGCCCCGGTCGAGCCCCCGTTCACGTTCGAGATTCGCCCGGCGACGACCGCCGACCTGCCCTACGTACGAGAGATCTACAACCACTACGTCGCGAACTCGTCGGTCACCTTCGACGAGGACGCCATGACCCTCGCCGAATGGCGCCGCAAGCACGCCTTCGTCACCAGGCTCGGCATGCCCTTCCTGGTCGCGGTGAACCCCTCCGGCGAGGCCCTCGGTTACGCGGTCGCGACCCCGTGGGGTGGCAAGGCCGCCTACCGCTACACCGTCGAGAGCTCGATCTACCTCCGGGCCGCGTCGACGGGCAAGGGCCTCGGCCGTGCCTTGCTCGAGGCGCTCGTCGAGGCCTGCCGTGACGCGGGCATCCGAGAGATGATCGCCGTCATCGCCGACAAGAACGCCGAGGCCTCGATCGGCTTGCACGAACGGCTCGGTTTCTCCGAGGTCGGCCGCATGGGGCGGGTCGGCTTCAAGTTCGGTCGGTGGCTCGGCACGGTCACGATGCAGAAGTCGCTCAAGAAACGCCGCCGCGCCTGAGGCTCAGGGCAGCGGACCGACGATCTCGTCCAGCACCCGTGCCGTGGCGGCGACGGTGCCCGGTTCGCCACGCCAGAGCATGCGGACGATCAAGCCGTCGACCGCCAGGGCCACGACGTCGAGCCGCTCGGCCGGCACGCCGGCCCTCGTCAACACGTGCTCCAGTGAGGAGTACCAGAGCTCGGCGTCCTCACGCAACGACGCATCCCGCATGGCGGTGAAGAGCAGTTCGTACTGCGCCCGGGCCGACCCACGCTCGGTGATCGCGTACCGGACGAGCGTCTCGGCGAGGTCGCGTACGGAGGCGCGCTCGAGTCGGTCGAACGACCGCACCCAGTCGGTGGTCGCGTGGCGGAGCGCCGCACGCAGCAGGTCGTCCCGGCCGGCGAAGTAGTACGTGGCCGCCGACACCGGGACACCGGCCGCACGGGCGACCGCCCGGTGCGTCACGGCCGAGGGGCCGCCCGCCTCGAGGACGGAGAGGACGCCGTCGAGCAGGGCGCGCCTCCTGGTCTCGCCCTTGGGGGTGAGGGCCGGACCCCCAGGGGACGGGGCCGGGTCGTGGCCCGACGTCGTGTCGGCCACCGGCGTCAGGCCGTGACCTGGTGTCGGCCACCGAGCTCGAGCATCGTGACTCCACCGATGACGAGGACGATGCCGCCGAGTTGCACCAGCGTCAACGGTTCCTTGAAGAAGATCCAGCTGATGAGGGCGACCAGCACCACGCCGACGCCGGCCCAGATCGCGTAGGCGATGCCGAGCGGTACACCCTTGGTCAACGACTGCGAGAGCATGGCGAACGCGAAGACGTAGCCGACCACGACCGCCGCGTACTGCCACCATTTGGCGTCGGGGCTGCTGGTGACCTTGAGGAAGCTCGTGGCGAAGACCTCGCCGACGATGGCGAGCGCGAGGAAGAGGTAACCCATGACGGTGTCCTGTCGAGACGTGCGGCGGTCCCGGTGGCGACCTGCGACCGGGGGAGCACGAATGGGACAAATGTACCAGAAAAGGCAGTCGGTGGCGAGGGCCGCAGCCTAGGCTCGAGGGGTGTTCGAACTCCACCATCTGAGCGCCCACGAGCAGTGGGACTGGCTTCGCCGCGGCGAGGTCTCGCCCCGCGAACTGACCACCCACTACCTGGAGCGCATCGCGCGCCTCGACGGCGACCTCGGCGCCTTCGTCACGGTGACCGGCGGCGCCGCGCTCGAGCGGGCCGACGCCCTCGCCGCCGCCGGCCCGACGGTCGCGCCGCTCTGGGGGTTGCCGCTGGCCGACAAGGACCTCAGCGACCGTGCCGGCGTGCCGACCTGGTCCGGTTCGCGCCTCAGCCGTGGGCGGGTGCCCGCGGCATCGTCCGAGATCACCGAGGTGCTCGACGAGGCCGGTGCCATCAGCCTCGGCAAGACGGCCACGCCCGAGTACGGGCTGACCGCCTACACCGAGACGCTCGTCGGTCCGCCGACGCGCAATCCGTGGTCACCCGAGACGGGCGCGGGCGGGTCGAGCGGCGGGGCCGCGGCCGCCGTGGCCGCGGGGCTGCTGCCCTTCGCTCCCGGGTCGGACGGCGGGGGCAGCATCCGCATCCCGGCCGCCGCCACCGGCCTGGTCGGCCTCAAACCCTCGCGGGGCCGGGTGCCGGCGCAGTCGGGGCTGACCAGCCTCGCGGGCCTTCCCGTCGGCGGTGCGCTGGCCCGATCGGTCGCCGACGCCGCCTTGCTGCTCGACGCGATGGTGTCGCCCGACGGCCGTCCGCCGCGTCACCATCAGGCGCTCTCGGCTCCGCCGTCACCCGACGGGGCGTACCTCGGCACCGCCGTGCGGGGCGAGGGACGCTTCCAGGTCGCCGTGATGACGACCAGTCCGTGGGACGACACGTTCGACGTCCGGGTCGACCCGCGCCTCCTCGGCGTCCTCCACGAGACCGCCGACCTCTTGGCGACCACGGGGCACGGGGTCGACGAGACCAGCCTGCCTCCGTCGGACTACCCGGCGCTCTTCCGGACGATCTGGCAGGCCGGTGCGGCGGGCATCCCCGCCGAGACCGAGGCCGAGCTGGCGCTGCTCGAACCGATCACCCGATGGCTGGTCGAGCAGGGCCGACGCGTGACGGGACGCGACCTCTCGGCCGCTCTCGTCGGGCTCGCGGCGTTCGAGCGCGACGTGATCGAGCGGTTCTCGGCGTTCGATGCCGTCGTGACGCCGACGCTGGCGATGCTGCCCCGACCGATCAGCTGGTACGACGCCGAGGACGCCGAGCGCAACTTCGAGCAGCAGTGCCTCTACTCGCCGTTCACGTCGTTCGTCAACGTGGCCGGGCTGCCCGCGATCAGCCTGCCCGTGGGCGAAGTCGACGGCCTGCCGGCGGGCGTGCAGCTGATCGGTCGGCCGGGGCGCGAGGACGTCCTGCTCGCGATCGGCGCCCAGCTCGAGCGGCGGCTGCGGTGGCAGCGTCGGCATCCACCGATGTGGTGAGCCGGTCCGTCACTCGAGCGTCGGCACCGAGTCGACGAGGGCGCGCGTGTAGTCGTGCCGTGGGCGACGCAGCACGTCGTCGGTGGGGCCCTGCTCGACGATGCGTCCGTCACGGAGCACCGCGACCCGGTCGGCGAGGTGCTGCACGAGCCCGATGTCGTGCGACACGAGCAGCAGCGACAGCCCCCGTTCGTCGCGCAGCTCGCGCAACAGCTCGAGGATCTGAGCCCGGACGGTGACGTCGAGCGCGCTCATCGGTTCGTCGCCGATCAGCAGCCGCGGCCGGTGCACGAGGGCCCGGGCCAGGGCGATGCGCTGGCGCTGTCCTCCGCTGAACTCGTGTGGCCAGGCCCCGGCGTCGTGTGCCGCAAGCCCCACGCGGTCGAGCATCTCGGCCACCAGGCGGTCGTGGTCGCCCTCGACGCCGAGGGCGCGCAAGGGCTCGGCCACGATGTCACCGACACGCATGCGGGGGTCCAGCGAGCTGTAGGGGTCCTGCAGGACGATCCCGGTCTGCCGACGCAGCCAACGCAGACGTGAGGCGCGGTCGGGAGCGACCGGTCGGCCGTCGAAGGTCACCGTGCCGGACGTCGCGTGGTCGAGGGCGAGCAGCAGGCGCACCAGCGTCGATTTGCCCGACCCGGACTCGCCGATCAGCGCGACGCTCTCGCCGGCCGCGACCTCGAGGTCGGCGTCGACCAGCGCGTGGCGCTGTGGGCCCGGCTGGAACGGCGACCGGCGCGGCAGCGTGAACGTGCGGGTGAGGCCCCGGGCGATCAGCAGAGGAGGCACGGGTGCGGTGACGGGGTCGCTCACGAGGCCCTCCAGGTCGTCGCCCTCGTGGCCTCGACGAGACCGCGGGTGACCTCGTGCTCGGGGCGGTGCAGCAGCTGCTCGACCGGGCCGCGCTCGACGACGCGGCCGTGCGACAGCACCGCCGCGTGATCGGTGATGCGCGAGAGCACGGCGAGGTCGTGCGTCACGAAGAGCAGCGACGTGCGCTGCTCATCGACCAGACGTTGAAAAAGTGCGAGCACCTCGGCCTGCGTCGTGACGTCGAGCGCCGTGGTCGGCTCGTCGGCGAGCACGAGGCCCGGGCGGTTGATCAGGGCCATCGCGATGCCGACGCGCTGTCGTTGGCCGCCCGAGAGCTGGTGTGGATAGAGGTCGACGACGGTCTCGGGGTCGGGCAGGCCGACCTCGGCGGCGGCCGCCACCGCCCGCGCGCGGGCGTCGCGCCGGCCGAGGCGACCGTGCAGGCGGAGGGGCTCGGCGATCTGCCGCCCGACCGTGACGACGGGGTCGAGGGCCGTGCGGGGGTCCTGGAACACCGTGCCCACCACACGGCCGCGGAGGCCCGCCAGTTCACGGTCGGGGGCCCCGAGCAGTTCGCGTCCGTCGAGCCGGATGCTGCCCGTGGCCCGCGCGCCGTCCGGGAGCAGGCCGAGCACCGCCAGCGTCGTGAGCGATTTGCCCGAGCCGGACTCGCCGATCAGCCCGACTCGTGCGCCGTCGGGCACGTCGAGCGAGAGGCCGTCGACGAGTCGGCGGTCGCCGATCGTCACCGTCAGGTCGTCGATCACGAGACTCACGAGATGACCTCCGGTGCGACGGGCTGCGGGGGAGCGGTGCGCGGCGACGACCCGTCGGTGGGCGCCCCCCGACCGACTCGTCGTGACCGCAGCCGGGGGTCGGACGCATCGCGCACGGCGTCGCCCAGCAGGTTCAGGGCCAGCACGGTCAGCGTGATGGCGAGCCCCGGCCAGACGACCGAGCCGGGGTGGACGCCGATGAACTTCTGCAGGTCGCTCAGCAGGCGGCCCCACGATGCCGTGCCGGCCGGGGCTCCGTAGCCGAGGAACGACAGTCCGGCCTCGGCGAGCACGCTCGTGGCCATCGACAACGAGAGCTGGACGACGAAGACGGGCGCGATGTTCGGCAGCACGTGACGTCGCAGCACGGCCCCGGTGCCGAGTCCGTTGGCCCGGGCGGCCAGCACGTAGTCGGTCCGCACGACCTGACGGATCTCGGACCGACTGACCCGGGCGATCGTCACGCCGTAGCCGATGCCGACCGCGACGACGACCACGGTGAGCGACCCGCCGAACGCCGCCGCGAGGGCCATGGCGATCAACAGCGTCGGGAATGCCACGAGCACGTCGATCAGCACGGCGACCGACTCGCGTACCCAGCGGGCCGTCAACGAACCCAGGGCCGCGAGGCCCACACCGACGACGGTCGCGACCACCCCCGAGGCGACGGCGACCACGACGGTGGTGCCGGTGGCGGCGAAGACGTAGCTGAAGATGTCGCGGCCGACCGAGTCGGTTCCGAACGGGTGCGCGAGCGACGGCGTGAGCCAGGCCGCGTACGGGTCGGTGTCGAACGGGTCGAGCGGGGTCCAGAACCGGCTCACCAGGGCCGACGCCACGATCAGGGCCAGCCAGCCGACGCCGAAGGCGCCCTGCGGCCGCCGCAGCAGGTCGAGGACGAACGAGCCGCGCCTCATCGGTCGCCCTCGCGCAGGCGCGGGTCGAGTCGTCGGTGCACGACGTCGATCACGAGCCCGATGAACAGCACGAGCGTGGTCAGCGTCATCAGTTCACCCTGCACCTTGGTCAGGTCGCGGCGACCGACGTCCGTCACGAGCATGCGGCCGAGCCCCGGCAGCGTGAACAACTGCTCGATGACGACGGCCGACACGATGAGGCCCGCCACCTGCAGGCCGAGGATCGACACCACGCTGAGCATGACGTTCGGCAGTCCGTGCCGCACGAGGGCACGCGACCGAGTCATGCCGTTGGCGGCGGCCGTCCGCACGTAGTCCTGATCGAGGGCGCCGAGCGCCGCCGAGCGCGTGAAGCGCAGCAGCACGGCTCCCTCGACGATGCCGATCGTGAGCGCCGGCAGCACGAGCGAGCGGAGTGCGGGCCCGGGTTCGCTCCAGCCGTTGGCCGGGAAGCCCTGCGTGGGCAGCAGCCGCAGGGTCACGGCGAAGACGCCGATCAGCAGCATGCCCGCCCAGACGGCGGGTACGGCCGCCAACACCTGGGCACCCGTGCCGAGGACGACGCCGGAGGCGCGGCCGCGGCGGAGCGCGCTCGTCACGCCGAGCGGGATGCCGATCAGCAACCCGAAGACCAGCGAGAGGCCGGCGAGCGGCAGGGTGACGGCGAGCTTGTCGAGCACCTCGTCGACCACCGGCGTCCCCGTGACGAGCGACTCGCCGAGGTCGAGGCGCAGCAGCCCGTCGGCCCAGTCGAGGTACTGCACCACGACGGGCCGGTCGAGACCGAGCTGCTGACGGAGGGCGGCGACCTGTTCGGGCGAGCCGGTGGTCCCCGCGATCGCCTGGGCGACGTCGCCCGGCAGCAGGCGCAGGGTGGCGAAGATCAGCACGCTCGCGACGGCCAGCCCCCCGACGAAGAGGAGCAGGCGGCCGACGACGAAGCGGGTCACTCCGCCGTGGCCAGGTCAGCCAGGTCGAGGCGGGTCGTGGTCGAACTCGTCGGGAACCCGCTCACGCCGTCGTGGACGGCCGTCAGGGTGGTCGCCGTGTAGAGCCACTCGGCGGGGGCGTCGTCCGAGACGATCGCCGCGGCCTCGGCGAGCTTCTCGTCGGCGACCTGCGGGTCGGTCGCGGCGATCGACTCGGCGTAGAGCTGCTGGACGGGCGCGCTGTCGTAGCCCCAGTAGTAATCCGGGTTCGCCCAGTTCGCGAAGTCGTGGGTCTCGGCGTGGTTGACCATGCTGAGCTCGAAGTCCTTATTCGAGTAGACGTCGTCGAGCCAGGTGCTGAAGTCGACCTGCTGGACGGTCAGCGTGACGCCGACCGCCTTGAGCTGGGTGGTGAGCACGTCGCCGATCGCGGTCGGGTAGACGTTGGGGTACTCGAGCGTCAGCGACAGGTCACCGTCGTGGCCGGCCTCGGCGAGCAGGCTCTTCGCCTCGTCGGGGTCGTAGGCGTCGACGCTCGTGAGGTCTCGGTAGCCGGGGTCGAGCTCGGGGATCGGACCGCCCTGGTCGACCGCCGAGCCCCCGACTGCAGCGATCAGCGCGTCGTTGTCGATCGCGAGCCGCAGGGCCTTGCGGACCTTGGCGTCGGTGAACGGCGCAGCGGCGTTGTTGAACGCGAGGGTGTACTTGTCGGTCGTCTTGCCCTTCTCGACCGTGATGCCGTCGACGCCGTCGAGCTGGCTCGACAGCGTCGCGTCGACCGCGGTCTGCACGTCGACGTCGCCCGAGATCGAGGCGTTGATCGCCGCGGACGGGTCGGTCACGTAGCGGAAGGTGACGCCCGCGACCTTCGCCGGAGTGCCCCAGTAGTCGTCGAAGCGCCCGAGCTGCAGGTTGTCGCCCTGTCGCCAGCTCGTCAGCTCGAAGGGCCCGGTGCCGTTCGCCGTGGTCGAGAGGTCGTTCGTCGCCGACTGCTGCAGCACGAGACCCGCCCGCCCCGTGAGGTTGAACAGCAGGGACGAGTCGGGTCGCGAGAGCGTGAGCACGACGGTGTCGGTGGCGGGCGCCGTGATGGTCGAGACGGCGGCGAGGTCGGCGTGGTTCGCGAGCGAGGCGTCGTCCTTGACCTGCGACAGCGACCAGACGACGTCGGCGGCCGTCATCGCGGCACCGTCGTGGAAGGTCACACCGTCGTTCAGGGTGAACGTGTAGGTGAGTCCGTCGTCGCTCAGGGTGTGGCTCGCGGCCAGCACGTCGCGGATCTCGTTGTCCTGCGTGCGGCCGACGAGGCCCTGGTACACGTTGTCGATCAGCACCTGGTCGAGCGCGATGCCCGCCGTGCTCCGGATGTCGAGGTCGCTCGGCTCGAGCACGAGACCGACCGTGACGGTCGCCTCGGGGTCGGGGGTGCCCGACCCGTCGGGGGACGAGGTGGACGAGCAGCCCGTCACGACGAGCAACAGCGCGGCGACGGCGGCGGAGAGAGGGAGGGTGCGCACCTGGTGGGGCCTTCCGGGGATGGCCGTGGCGGATCGTCCACGGCGACGAGGGACCGGAGGCACGAAGGAGGCACCCGGTCGTTCGGCGGGGGAGTCCCGGTCGCTGCTGAACCGGTCCACGCGATCCGCCACCGTGTTGCTGTCGGACACGGCACGGCCCCTTGCGCCGGGCGTCGCTGACGGACTCCCGAACCCGTGAGAACTTACCATCACGGCAGCGAGGTCGCTGTCAATCGAGAGACCCGTGTGGCGGTTGAGGCAAGCCTTACCTATATTGGAGGGGTCATGCTCCTCGTAGACCAGAACTCGCCCCTGCCGCACGACGCCCTCCGCGTCCTGTTCGCCGCAGACGCGTCGTCGATCCCCGTCCTGCGAGAGATGCTCTCGGTCCTGCCGATCTGTGCCCGGGGCCAGGTGTTCGTCGAGGTCGACAGCGTCGACGACATCGTCCCGTTGGCCTCGCCGGGTCGCGTGACCGTGACCTGGCTCGCCCGAGACCGCCGTTCGGGTGTGCCCGGCACGAGCACCGCCTGCGCCCCCGGCCAGGCCCTCGAGCGGGCGGTGCGAGCCTGGCTCGGTGAGATGTACGTCGAGCCCGAGACCGTGGCGACGGGTGACCACGTCGTGTGGATCAGCGGCCCGCCCTCGTTCGCGTACGACCTGCGCCACGACCTGCATCAGCTCTTCCGTGTCGGCACCCCCGCCGCCGCCTGACCGGCGAACCTCGATGACCGCCACGGCCGGCACGGCCACCACCACCGTCGAGCGCCCCGCGAAGCCGGCGCACCGTCCCTACCGAGTCCGGGTCTCGGCCGTGCGCCGACTCGCCCCCTCCTTCGTGCGCGTCACGTTCACGGGCGACGACCTCGGCGACTTCGGCGTCGACGGACTGGACCAGCGCATCAAGGTCGTCCTTCCCCTCGAGGGCCGCGGCTACGACACGTTCCCCACCGACGACTGGTACGCCTCGTGGCGGGCGCTTCCGCCCGAGCAGCAGAACACGTTCCGCACGTACACCGCGCGAGCCGCCCGACCCGCACTGCGCGAGGTCGACGTCGACTTCGTCTGCCACGGCGACACCGGTCCGGCCTCGGCCTGGGCCGGTCGTGCGCGCGTCGGCGACGAACTCCTGCTGATCGGGCCCGATGCGACCAGCGGCGTCACGGGCAGTGGGGTCGAGTGGTCGCCGGGTGACGCCCGCACGCTGCTGCTGGCCGGCGACGAGACGGCGGCCCCGGCGATCTGCTCCATCGTCGAAGCGTTGCCGCCCGACGCCCGGGGGTGCGTCTTCATCGAGATCCCGACGGCAGCCGACGAGCTCGACCTCGTTGCGCCTCCCGGGGTCGACGTGCACTGGCTACCGCGACGCGAGGCGTCCTCCGGCCACGGCGAGGCCTTGGTCGTCGCCGTCCGCCGCTGGACCGCCCGCTACGTCACGGCATGGCACCACGGAGTCGAGGTGAGCGAGGTCGACGTCGACCACGACCTCCTGTGGGACGTCCCGCACGGCGACGACCCGCACGGTGCGGCCGTCAGTGCCGACCTCTACGCGTGGTTCGCGGGCGAGGCGGGCGCCATCAAGACTCTCCGTCGCTTCCTCGTCAGCGAGGTCGGCATCGACCGCCGCCAGGTCGCCTTCATGGGCTACTGGCGGGTCGGCAAGTCCGAGTCCTGACGCGAGGCCCACGAGAACGCGGGAGGCGCGCCCCTGTCGGTCGCGCCTCCTGCGTGTCGTCCTCGGACCGCTCCTAGACCTCGGCTAGACCTCGGCGGGCAGGCCCACGAGTTCGGAGCTGCGCTCCCAGAGGGCCTCGGCGAGCAGAGGGTCGGTCGCCTGACGATGCAGGCGACCGTCTGCCTTCAGCTGGTCGAAGTAGGTGCCGCTCTCGACCGCGATCGTCGTCGGGCCGGCGAGCTGGATCAACGGCACGGCGCCGGCCGACGCCGAGATGCCGTAGTTGCCGTTGGTCAGCACGTTCGCGACCCGCATCGAGCGTGAATCCGAGCCGAAGCCGGTCATCACGACGCCCGGGTGGAACGAGAACGCGTCGAGCCCCGTGCGCTTCGCCAGCTCGCGGATGAACAGCACGGTCTCGATCTTGGTCGTGCCGTACTGACGCCAGCCCCCGGCCCATCGGCGCTTCGACCAGTTGAGGTCGTCCAGTCGGACGTGCCCGAGCAGATTGGCCGCACTGGCCGTCGAGACGACACGGCCGCCGCTCTCGACGAGGCGAGGCAGGAGCAGCCGGGTCAACAAGAACGGTGCGAGGTGGTTCGACTGGAGGGTGCGCTCGAAACCGTCCGCTGTGACGCCCCGTTCGCTGACGAGACCGCCGGCGTTGTTCGCGAGGGCGTCGATTCGGGGGTAGCGCTCGAGCAGGCGGTCGGCCAACGACCGGACGTCGTCGAGCCTGTCGTAGTCGACCAGGAAGGCCGTTCCGCCCACCTCGTCGGCCACGGCCTGCGTGCGCTCGGGGTTGCGTCCGACCACGCCGATCTCGGCGCCGCCCTTCGCGAGCTCGCGGGCTGCCTCGCGGCCGATGCCGCTGCTCGCCCCGGTGATGATCACGGTGCGGGTCATCGATATCCGCCCTTCTCGAGGCCGGCCTCGATTTCGAATCTGTTCGACAGCGGGTCGCTGCCAGCCAAGAAGTACAGTACGGGCATCAGCATGCCGTACTTCCGCCACTGACGGACGTGCACGGCCTCGTGTTCGAGGACGCGCGGCCCGTCGTTGTCCCGGGTGAGGTACACCCGACCGACGCACGTTCCCCCGCGTTTGAACGCCCAACGGGGCAGTCCCCGGCACACGATCAGGTCACCGACCACGCGGACGCGCCCGACGCTGAGCGGCACGCCGACCGCGAGGCCGACGGCCGTCGCCCAGGCGCAACCGAGCCTCGAGACAGGGGAGTCGAGCAGGGGGTTCTTCACGGACGGCCGTATGCGTCGAGCAGGCGCAGCCAGACCTCGCTGACCGTGGGGTACGAGGGCACGGCGTGCCACAGGCGGTCGATCGGCACCTCGCCGACGACCGCGATCGTGGCGGCGTGCAGCAGGTCGCTGACGTCCGGGCCGACGAAGGTCGCGCCGACGATCACCTTGCGGGACTCGTCGACGACCAGGCGGGCCTGGCCCTCGTACTCGTCCGAGTGGAGGGCCGAACCGGCCACGGCGGCGAGGTCGTAGTCGACGACCTTCACGTCGATGCCACGCTTGCCGGCGGCGTCGGCGGTGAGGCCGACGCTCGCGACCTCGGGATTCGTGAAGGTGACCTGGGGCACGGCTGCGTCGTCGGCGGTGGCGACGTGGGCACCCCACGGCTCTGCGTGCACGGGCTTGCCGAACGCACGAGCGGCGATGACCTCGCCGGCGGCACGCGCCTGGTACTTGCCCTGGTGGGTGAGCAAGGCGCGGTGGTTGACGTCGCCCACGCCGTAGAGCCAATCGGTGCCCTTCACGAGCATGGTGTCGTCGACGTCGAGCCAGTCGCCGGGGGTGAGGCCGACGTTCTCGAGGCCGAGGTCGGAGGTGCGGGGCACGCGTCCGGTCGCGACGATGATCTCGTCGGCGATGACCGTCGAGTCGTCGTCGAGACCGACCTCGACCGTGTCGTGCTCGGTGCGCAGCACGGTCGAGGGCGAGACGCCGAGGCGTACGTCCACGCCGAGTCCTCTCAGCGAGTCGGCGACGAGTTCGCCGGCGAAGGGCTCCTGCCCGCCCAGCAGACCGCTGCGGGCGATCACGGTGACGGTCGAGCCGAGCTGCTGGTAGGCCGTGGCCATCTCGGCCGCCACCACGCCGCCGCCGACGATGACGACGCTCTGCGGCAGCGACTTCACGCTGGTGGCCTCGCGGCTGGTCCAGGGGTTCGCCTCGGCGAGGCCGGGGATGTCGGGCAGAAGGGCCGACGAGCCGGTCACGGCGGCCACGGCGTACGTGGCCCGGTGCACCTCGCCGTTCACCGTCACTTCCTTGACGCCGGTGATGGTGGCGTGACCGCGGATCAGGTCGATGCCGGCACCCTCGACCCAGTCGGCCTGACCCGAGTCGTCCCAGTTGCTGGTGAACGAGTCGCGCCGGCGCAGGACGGCCGCGACGTCGACGTCGCCGGTCACGGCCTGCTTGGCTCCGTCGAGCGACTTCGCCGCGCGGACGACCGCGCTCGAGCGCAGCAGCGCCTTGGAGGGCATGCAGGCCCAGTACGAGCACTCGCCACCGACCAGTTCGGCTTCGACGAGAGCTACCTTGAGGCCGTTGCGGGTGGCGTAGTCGGCCACGTTCTCGCCGACAGCGCCGGCTCCGATCACGATGAGGTCATAAGTCGTCATGGCCCGACGCTAGTCGCCCCGCCGACCGCGTTCTCAGGCGGCCTCGTTCGGGCGACATGGCCGTTTCGTGAAACCCTGCTGAGTTTTCTCTGGACGCCGCGAGCGAGACCGAGGAGGCGCGGGTAACGTCCTTCCCATCAGCGCAACTCCGCGATCGTTGCGGCGGAGCGCGTCAACCTACGAGGAGGCACACATGGGACTCGACGACAAGATCAAGAACGCCGCTCAGGACATCGCCGGCAAGGCGAAAGAGGCTCTCGGCGACCGCAAGGGCGACGACGAGCTGAAGGCCGAAGGTCAGAAAGACCAGGCCGGTGCCTCCGCCAAGAAGGTCGGCGAAGACGTCAAGGACGTCTTCAAGTAGGCCGATCCGCCTCGTTCTCGAACCCGTCCACCCTTCGGGGTGGGCGGGTTCTTTCGTGCGTCCCCCGTCGGCGAGGCGCGGTCAGCGTCCCGTGAACTCGGCGGTGGTGCGGCTGACGAAGGCCTCGAAGCCGATCCGCGCGTCGTCGGAGGCGAGCAACCGCACGAGCTCGGGCTGGAGGCGGGCCTCGGCTGCGGCGTCGCCCTCGCGAACGGCCAGCCGGGAGTTCGCGAGCGTGGCCTGCACGGCCAGAGGCGCTTGGGCGGCGATCCGCCGGGCGAGGTCGAGGGCGTGGTCGAAAGAAGACCCGACGTCGACCAGGTCTTGCACGATGCCGATGCGCCGAGCCTCCTCGGCGTCGAGGAGGTCGCCCGTCAACAGGTACCGCATGGCGTCACCCCAGCCGACCCGACGGGGCAACCTGATCGTCGCGCCACCGAACGGCAGGATGGCGCGGGTCACCTCGATCTGGCCGAAACGGGCGTCGCGGCTCGCCACCACGACGTCGCTCGCCAGCGCGAGCTCGACACCGAGCGTCAGGCACGTCCCCTGCACGGCCATCACGACGGGTTTGGACACCTGGCGTCCGTGGACCTGCCACGGATCGAGGCCACCCTCGGGGACGACGTCCAAGCCCTCGGCGGTCACCGCGGGCACGACGTCGCCGAGGTCGAGGCCGGCGGTGAAGTGGTCGCCGTGGGCGAAGAGCAATCCGACGCGCAGCTCGGGGTCGCGGTCCAGCTCGCCGTAGGCCAGTGCCAGCTCGCGCAGCATCCGCAGGTCGGCCGCGTTGCGTTTCTCGGGTCGGTCGAGGCCGATCAGCAGCACGTGGCCGTCACGCTCGACGGTGACGCGCGGACGCTCGTCATTCGAATCGACGGCATCGGTCGGGTCCGAGCCCGTCGGGAGTCCGCTCGACCGATCGGTGCCCGTCTGACCTGCGCTCATCGGGCCAGTGCCCCGAGGATGCGCAGGATCGTTCCCATGTCGTCGGAAGCAGCCTCGGCGTCGACCGGTGCGAACGAACACAGGCCCGCGCCGACGAGGGCGAAGCGCTCCTTCAGGGCCGTGATGGTCTCGATCAACACGCCGAGCTCGAGGCCGAACGGCTGGGGATCGAGCAAGCCCTCGATCACTCCCGGGTCGAGGACGTCGAGGTCGACGTGCAGGTAGACCTCGGTGGCCCCCGACTGCTCGACGGCGGCGAGGACCTCGGCGGGGTCGAAGTCCAGGGACGAGACCGTGCGGACGTGGCGGCTCTCGATGTAGCGGTCTTCCGCGTCGTCGTAGCTGCGCGCCCCCGCGAGGACCACTCGAGCGGGGTCGAGCGGCTCGGAGGTCGGACCGGAGCCGATGGTCGGGAGGTCCTCGCCCGTGTCTCCGATCAGGGCCCGCAGCACCATGCCGCTGAACGCGCCGCTCTCGCTGCTGCGAGGGCTGTGCAGGTCGGGGTGGGCATCGAACCAGACGACCGCCGTGCGGGGCGTGACGGCATGACGGACGGCTGCGAACTCGACGCCGCAGTCACCGCCCACGACGACGGCAGGGGAGTCGTCGGTGCGCAGTTCGCGTCCGACCGACTCGGCGATGGTGAGCACCGACGAGAGCCGGTGCACCCGCGTGCCCAACGAGTCGCCCGCGCCCACCGGGACCTCGACCAGGGTGGTGGCGGTCGACGGCAGGTCGCCCAGGACGGCGTACGCCCCCTCGGCGAGCCGCATGGCCCTCGACGACGGAGAACCCTGCCACTGTGGAACCACGACGAACCTCACGGGCGTCAGTCTGTCACGGTCGGGCGCCCGTGCTCCAGGCCCAGGGGCGACTCAGCGCACCGATCGCGCGCTCGAGGGGCCCGCGCCCGACGAACCGTTGCCAGAGGGTCGCGTAGACGAGCGTGAGGACGACGGCGGCGACCAGGTGGCCGAGGGGCAGACCGTAGGCGGCGGCCGGGTCGGACAGACGGTACACGGTGAACAGGGGGGCCGTCACGAGCACGTGGGCCGTGTAGACGGTCAGGGGTTGCGCGCCCGTCGCCGCGAGGGGACGCAGGACGGTGCGGACGACCGCGGCCGCGCCTCCTCGTCCCCGGCTCTCCGGCGTCATCGGGCGATGCGCGGTGGTGGCGAGCAGGAGGCATCCGAGCACGGCGGCGGCGACGCCACCCGAGCCCACGATCTCGGCCGGCATGCCCTCGTGGTCGGCCGGGTCGAACCAGGGGACCGAGGAGGCACCGGGCAGGAAGCGCGCCGAGTACCCCACGATCGCGGCCGACGTCCCGACGACGAGCAGCGTGACCTGGGTGCGGGTACGAGTCAGGTCGGAGCGCGCCGCGGCGACTCCGACGAGCAGGAAGGGCGTCCAGACCAGCGCCGGGTAGGCGCCGACCAACAGGGCCTGGGTGGCGAGACCGCCGGCGCCGGACAACGCGGTGTCACCGTAGGCGTCGACGGGGACGGACGAGGCCAGCCACGGAGCCACGACGGCGAGCAGTGCTGCGGCCGCGAGCAACACGGCCCGAGGGGCGAAGAGCAGCCCCAGCACGAGGACGAACATGACGCCGTAGTACGGCAGGATCACGAGCAGGTAGGGGTTCCAGGCCTGGAGTGCGAGGCCCAGGACGACCAACAGGCCGCCCCGGATGGCGATGCCCCCGAGAGTTCGGCCCCGACGGCCGCGGGGCGTCGGCCTGGCGCCACCGGACATGAGCCCGAGCGAGACCCCGGCGAGGGTGGCGAACAGGATCGCGGACCGGCCGTCGAAGATGCGCTCGTCGAGCAGCGGCCGAGGCCACATGTGGGCGGCGAACATGCCCAGCACGGCGAGGCCGCGGGCGATGTCGACGCCCATGAGGCGCGGCGCCGCCCCACGCCCCTGCACCGGCGGGGTCACCGACGGAGCAGGCAGGCGGGGCGGCGGGTGGCTCACTTGTCGAGCGCGCCGAGCTTGAGGGCCGCGAGGCGGGCGTCGACCTCGGTCTGCTCCCCGAGGTCGTCGAGGTTCTCGAACTGGGCGTCGAGGCTCGAGGCCGCGAGCTCTTGACGACCGAGCATCTTGGCCTCTTCGCGGCGGACCTTGTCCTCGAAGCGGCTGATCTCGCTCGTCGGGTCGAGGATGTCGATGCTCTGAACGGCGTCGGCGACCTTGGTCTGGGCCTCGACGGTCTTCGAGCGGGCGTTCAGTTCGTCGCGCTTGGCGGCGAGCTGGTCGAGCTTGGACCGCATGCCGCTCAGCCCCGTCTTGAGCTTGTCGACGACGTCCGTCTGGGAGGCGATCTGCGGCTCGGCCGTCTTCGCCTCCTTCTCGCTCTGCAGCTGCTTGCCCAGGGCCACACGGGCGAGGGCGTCGAACTTGTCGGCGTCGACCGTGTTGCCCGACGAGCGCAGCTCGTCGGCCTTGTTGCTCGCCGCGAGGGCCTTGCGCTCCCAGTCCGCGGCCGCGGCGACGTCCTCGGCGTGGTCCTGCTCGAGGAGGCGCAGGTTGCCGATGGTGGTCGCGACGGCCTCCTCGGCCTCGGCGATGCTGTTCGTGTAGTCGCGGACCATCTGGTCGAGCATCTTGCTGGGGTCCTCGGCCTGGTCGAGCAGGCTGTTGATGTTCGCCCGGGTCAGTTGCGCGATGCGTCCGAAGATCGACTGCTTTGCCATGGTGCGTCCTTTCGAGAGGTGGTGCGGTGGGGTGGTGCTCGTCGTAGTCGTCGTGCTGCTGGTTCGGGGCGGGGCGGGGCGGGGCGAGGCAGGGCGGGGACGGTGACGGACGGGCCTAGAACCGGCCGCCGCCGGAGCTGCGGCCGCCCCCTCCGCCTCCGCCTCCGCCGCCGAAGCCGCCTCCGCCACCGAAGCCGCCTCCGCCGCCCCCGCCACCGAAGCCTCCGCCGCCCCCGCCACCGAAGCCTCCGCCGCCCCCGCTGAACAGGCCACCGAGCAGCATGCCGGTGACGATCCCGCCGAGGTCGGCGCCGGCCGACCCGCGGCTGCGGACGCCGCCTCCGAACGGGCTCGCCTGCTGGTACGACGAGACCTCTGCCTCGGCGCCGGCCGCTGCGGCCTGCGACAGTTGGACGGCCTGGTGGGCCTCGAACAGGGCTGCGTCGCGGTCGGACGTTGCGAGGGCCACCGCGGTGGCCAGGTGGCGCTCGGCCTCGGACAAGCGGGTGCGCGGCTGCGGACCGATGCCGCCCCGACGAGTCTCGATGAAGTCACGGGTGGCGCTGATCTGGCTGCGGGCGGTCAGCAGCGCCTGGTCGAGGGCAGCCTGCGCCCGGCGCTGTTTCTCGGTGTCTTCGCGGACGGCGGCCAGCACCCGGTCGATGCGGTCGTTGGCGGCACCGAGCGAGGCGACGACGGCGAGCGGGTCGTCGGTCGTCGTCTCGGCCAGGGCCACGGAGTCCCGTGCGGCCGAGACGGAGCCGGCGACGTCGACTCCCTGGGGAGCCGCGCCGTCGGGTAGGCGCTCGGCCGTCTCGATGTCCCTCCGTAGGTCGAGGGTCATCGCCGAGATCGTGCTGCCCGCCGTCCGCAGCGACTCGGCGGCACCGTCGATCGCGGTCAGCAGCTGGTCGACCTGTGCCAGTGCCTGACGGGCCTCACGGATGGCGACGACGGCTTCCGAGGTGGCCGACGAGCTCACCGCAGCAGCAGCCGTGCCCCTCCGCTCGTCGGCGAACTCGAGGAGGCGGTCGGCCTGGTCGTCGTTCTGGTCGATCGACGCGACCGCTCGCGCCGAGTAGAGGGTGGTCAGCTCACCGATCGTCGAGCGAGCCGTCACGAGGCGGGCCCGTCGGCTCTCGATCTCGCCCGGCAGGGCCTGGAGGTCGCGCGGTGCCCTGCTCTCGGCCTCGCGCAGCTCGTCGAACGCGGCGGACTGCTCGGCGAGCGAAGCGTCGGCCGCCTCGCACAACTCGATGATGCGGGTGGTCCACTCGCGGCGTTGCTCGGGGGAGTCGGGAACGGAGTCGTCGAGCTTCTGCTGCAGGGCGAACGCTTCGCGAGCCTGCACCCGGGCCGCGTCGAGTGCCTCGGCGAACGGCTTGGCCGCATCGTCGCCGAACTGCGCGGCGGCGAAGCCGACCTCGTGCGCGCCGGCGGTCAGTTCGTCGTCGAGGGCGACCAACACCCGGGCGGCGCGTCGGTCGAGCTCGTCCTGGTCGGCCTTCTGTGCGTCGACCTCACGGCGGCGGCGTCGTGCCCGGCGGATGACGGCGACCACGACGACGGCCGCCACGACGAGCAACAGCACGAGCAGCGCCCACAACACCCAGCTGAGGTGGGGACCCGCCTCGTCGCTGCGGATGCCGTCGGCCAGGGCCACGGCGGCGCCGGCCCAATCGCCGTCGCGCAGCTGCGGCAGGACCACGTCGGTCTGAAGAGCCTGGCGGTCGGACTCCGACAGGACGGAGGTGTCGGCCGAGAGGTCGTAGAACTGGTCGTCCACCGAGACCGAGAGCAACACGTCGTTCGTGCCGAGCTGGTTCAACGATGCCGTGGCCTCACCCCAGGCCGTGCGGTCGGAGGGGGAGGTGAACGAATCGACGTAGACGACGAAGAGATTGACGCCGGTGTCGGCCGAGAGCGAGTCCAGCGCGTCGGTGACGTGACGTTCGTCGGCGCCCGAGAGGACGTCGGCCTGGTCGACCACGTAGGCACCGGAGAGTTCGACCGGTTCGACCGCCTGAGCAGGGCCCCCTCCGACGACGATGCCGCCCACCAGGGTCAGGACGGCCGTCACGGCAGCGACCAGGGCCCACCTCGTCGGTCGTCGGCCGGTCGTTGCGCTCGTTCTCACGACGCTCCCCTCGCTCGTTGCGGGGAGTCTATCGACGGCCCCTGTCGGAGCGCCCGGGTCACGAGACGAAGAGCAGGCCCACCGAGGCGACGGCGCAGACGGCCCCGACGGAGCACAGGACGACGCCCACCGTCCGGGGTGCCCGACCGTCGTCGTGGGGCGGGTGGACCCGGGCCCGGTGCGGGCGGTCGGGGTCGTAGTGCACGGTGAGCTCGGTCTCGAGCGGCGTGGTGACCGGGATCTCGCCGAACTGCGTCTCGTGCAGCTGCCCGTCGACGTCCATCCAGCGGGCGGTCGCGGCACGGGCCCACTCGGGTGGCGGGATGACCACGCCCACGGTGCTCTCGAGGCGGGTCGCCCGGCGGCGCAGCAGCCAACCGGCCAGGAGGAAGGGGGTGCCCACGACGAATCCGAACCAGCCGAAGAGCTCCACCACCGGCGCGATGACGGAGAAGGCGTCGCTCATGCCACGATCGTACTGTGCCGCCGCGCACCCCGTGACGCACATTGGAGCCCCGTGAACCCCAGCCCCCTCGGCCGTGTGCCGGCGCCCCTGCTCGCCGTGGCGGCGATCGTGTCGGTGCAGTTCGGGGCCGCTCTCGCTAAGACGCACTTCGAGGCCCTGGGGCCCACGGGCGCGGCCGCCCTGCGCCTCGCCTTCGGGGCCGCGCTGCTGCTCGTGGTCTTCCGTCCGCGCCCCTGGCGGTGGCCGGGCCGGACGTGGCTCGGAGTGGTCCTGCTCGGCCTCGCCCTCGCGGGAATGAACTCGTTGATCTACCTCGCGATCGACGTCGTGCCGCTCGGGGTGGCGGTCACCCTCGAGTTCCTCGGTCCGCTCGTCGTGGCGCTCGTGCAGACCAGACGCTGGTGGGACGCGGCCTGGGCATTACTCGCTCTCGCGGGAGTCGTGCTGCTCGGTTCCGACTCGACCGGGGCGATCCCCACCGCCGGTGTGCTGCTCGCCCTCGGGGCGGGGGCTTTCTGGGCGTGTTACATCCTGGCCAACGCCTCGCTCGGACGAGGCCGTGACCCTATGGGCACCCTGGCGACCGCGATGCTCGTCGCCGCGGTCGTCGTGGTGCCCTTCGGCGCGCACGACGCGACGGTCGCGGTGCGGGCCGACCCGCGCCTCCTGGTGATCTTCCTGGTGGTGGCCGCCCTGACCTCGGCGATCCCGTACGCCCTCGAGTCCGTGGCGCTGCGGCGGCTGCCCACGAGGGTGTTCGGGGTGCTGTCGAGTCTGGGGCCGGCGGTGGCCGCCGTGGCCGGGCTCGTCGTGTTGCGTGAGGCCCTCGGAGTGCGCGAGGTCGTGGCTCTCGCCTGCGTGACGACGGCGAGCGTGGGGGTCACGGTCGCGGCCGGTCGGCGACGGCGTCCGGGGCCCCTCCCCGAGGCTCCGACGGCCTGAACGGACGCAGATCCCCGCCCGGCGCGACGTCTGTCCGCAGTGCGAACGAGAGGACGATCCTGAGCGCTCGGGGGCACCGTGTACCCCCCTCGCGGGGTACGCTGCGATCACGGTCCACCTGACGGGCCGGAGAACGATGAAGGAGACATCATGGGTGCTGTCTTGGAGCGTACGTCCCGAGCCGAGGTCATCCCGCTGGGTGACGGATTCCACCGTGTGTCGACACCGACCGCCGGAGTGATCGGGTTCGTGCACGAGACCGAGGGCCTCTTCGAGGTGCTGCGTGGTCGCGTCCGGACCGCCGTCCGTCGAGAGGGCTCGTACCGCACGCTCGACGTCGCAGTGATCGCTCTGACCTACAGTTGAGAACGACCGTCCACTGACGCGGCCACCGGCAGGCGTCACCGAGGCCTCGCCACCGGCGAGGCCTCTCCTCTCTCCACCGTCGTCGGAAGGCCTCCCGTGACCGTCGTCGGGTACGCCCGAATCTCGCGAGACGACCCGTCGTCCGACCGGCAGGTCGACCGCCTCCGGGCCACCGGGTGCGACGAGGTCTTCGTCGATCACGCCACCGGTACCCGGCAGCCCCGCCCCGAGTTCGCCAAGGCCATCGGCAGCCTGCGCGAGGGCGACGTGTTCGTCGTGGTGAACGTCGACCGCATCGGGCGCTCGGTCGCCGAGCTGGTCGGCGTGATGGCGACGCTCGACGCCCTGGGCGTGGCCTTCCGCTCGATCGACGAGCAGATCGACGAGCTGAACGCGTACGGCCGTTTCTTCTTCCGGGTCACCGCCGCCCTGGCCCGCTTCGACGAGCAGGTCGGCGGCGAGCTGCACCGTGCCGAGACCCGCAGACGTCAGGAGGCGCGGGTCGCGCAGACCCCGAAACCCCCGGTCTCGAGGCGCCGTCTCGATGCCGCCCGTCAGCTGCGCGCGGGGGGAGCGAGCATGCGCGAGGCCGCCGAGCACGTCGCCGTGCCCGAGCGCGTCCTCCGCCGCGAACTCGAGCGCGA
Organism: Frigoribacterium sp. VKM Ac-2836; assembly: GCF_013248995.1. Taxonomy (GTDB): domain Bacteria; phylum Actinomycetota; class Actinomycetes; order Actinomycetales; family Microbacteriaceae; genus Frigoribacterium. The sequence continues at coordinate 743,915 of NZ_JABRPK010000001.1, forward strand.
CGACGCCGATCGTGCCCGGCGGCAGCAGCCCGACTGACTCCCGGCGCTGAGAGGACCGGCGCGCACGGGATGGAATGGACCAGCATTCGGCCGAGAGAACGTGGTGCCCCCAGGCAGATTCGAACTGCCGCCCCTGCCTCCGGAGGGCAGTGCTCTATCCCCTGAGCTATGGGGGCCCGGGAACGTCGTCAAGGTTAGCAGCGAATCGGTGCCGTCTGGAACGACGACGCCGGGCAGGGTGCATCGTGGGGGAGTGACCGACGACAAGCACACCGACCCAGCCGACCGCGACGCTCGCTCCGACCGCACCGATCCCGACGGCCCGACGCTGCGCGAGCGCCTCCGCTCGGCCAAGGTCTTCCATCCCGAGCTGCCCACCTTCGACGTCGACGCCGTGGCCGACGACGCGGTCGACCAGTTCGTCGCCTGGCTCGTGGAGGCCGTCGACCAGGACGTGGCCCAGCCGCACGCCATGGTGATCTCGACCTCGTCGTCCGACGGTGACGTCACCGCCCGCACCCTGCTGCTCAAGGACGTCGACGACGGCGCCCTCTGGTTCGCCACCTCCTCGATCAGCCCGAAGGGACGGCAGATCGCCGAGAACCCCCGGGTGGCCCTCACCCTCTACTGGCGGGAGCAGGGCCGCCAGGTCCGGGTGCTCGGTCGGGCGACGCCAGGACCGCGCGACGTCAGCGAGAAGGACTTCACCGCGCGCCACCCGGACTCGCGCGCCGTGGCCATGACGCAGCCGCAGAGCAGCCCGATCACCGACGAGGCCGAGACGCGTCGTCGCCTCGCCGAGGCCAAGGCCGCGATCGAGTCCGACGACACCCTCGTCCCCGAGGACTGGACGGCCTGGCGGGTCGACCCCACCTCGATCGAGTTCTGGCAGGCGACCACGGGCCGCAACCAGGTGCGTCTGCGGTACGACCGCGACGGAGACGGCTGGACCCGCGCCTCCTTGTGGCCCTGACGACCACGGAGGTCGTCGACGGCGTGACCTCGACGGTCGAGCGGACGTAACGCGACGACACGCACCTGGCAGACCGTCGGCGCCGACGGCAGCATGGGGGCATGACCTCGTACGCCGCCCCGACGACCCGCCCGAGCGACCCCGCCGTCGCCTCGATGCGCCTCGCGGTGGTCGAGGTCACCCGGCACCGGCCGCATGCTCCCGAGTACCACGCCTACGTCGAAGAGATGAACTCCCGCGTTCGGGAGACCGCCGCCGCGGCGGGCTGGCGGGCGACGCGGTTCGCAGCCGGCGACCTCGGCGTCGACGAGCTGCTCCGCCTGACCGTCGACCACGACGCGATCGTGGTGCTCGGCGGAGAAGATCTGTCGCCCCGCCACTACGGAGGCGCGACCGGCTACCCGGGAGAAGGCCGCCACGACCCGGTGGCCGACGAGGCCCAGCTCGCCCTCGTCCGGCGGGCCGTCGCCCGACGCACCCCGCTGCTCGGCGTCTGCCGCGGCCATCAACTGATCAACGTCGCGCTCGGCGGCGACCTCGTGCAGCACCTCGACGACGAGGACGGCCTGCACCGCACCCCCGAGGCACCGGTCGCAGAGCTGATGCACCCACACGGCGTGCGGCTCGAACCCGGCAGCCGTCTCGCCCAGGTCCTGGGTGCCGCGCCCGTGGTCCAGAGCGCGCACCACCAAGCCGTCGGTCGGGTGGGCGACGGTCTCCGCGTCGTCGGTCGGGCCGCGGACGGCACCGTCGAGGCCGTCGAGCACGACTCGGCCCCGATCCTCGGTGTCCAATGGCACCCCGAAGACCGCGGGGCGCCGGTGGGCCAGCTCGAGGCGTTGTTGGCCTCCTTGGCCGAGACCGTCGCCACGCGAGCCGACCAGGAGGCGCTGGTCGCCTAGGACGCGCCCCTCACCCGAGCGCGCCTCCTGCCCGTCGGCTCAGCCGTCCTGCCGCAGTGCGGAGAGCACGGCCGACACGACGGGTTCGGCGTCGCCCGGTTCGAGGAACGTCGTCGATCGGGCCACGACGAACGCCGGCGAGGAGAACGCCTCGGCCGTCCCCACCCGACCGGTCGTGTCGAAGTAGCCTTCGACGCCGTACGTGGGCACCGAGTTGCTCGTCGCGACGAGATCGTTGGCCAGTTCGTCGAGGCTCTCGTCGTCGAAATGGGCGACCCCGACCGTGATCGTCGCCCCGTCCGCGTCCTGCCAGGTGCAGGTCGTGCCGTCGGCCTCGGCAACGATCCCGAGGGCCTCGCCGTCGCGGCTCTCGTCGCCGCGGACGTCGTCGGCCGAGACGGGGGCGAGAGCCGAGTAGTACGACGAGAGGCTGCCGGCCGCGAGCAGGTCGCCGCAGTCGACGGTGAACGGTGTGCTCACGAGGTCGGGGACGGGTACGGCGGTCGACGTCGCCTCGGGGGTGGTCGACGACGTCTCGCTCGGGGTCGCCGAGGCGTCCGGCCGGGACGGCGCGTTGCCCGTGCAGGCGCTCAGCGACAGAGCGAGGACGCCGGTCACGGCGAGGGCACGCAGGGTGGCGGGGGAGCGGGTCGAGGCGGGGCGCATCCCTCCATCATCACCGACGTGAGACTCGTCGGCGGTCCCTCCGCTGCCGGTAAGATCGTCCCTCGTGACTCCCGCCGAACTCTCCACGTCCTTGCTCGCCGTCGTCCAGGGCGTCCTCGAGCGCCGAGGCACCGTCGACGTGACGGTGACCGAGGGCGACGTGGCGCTCGAGCGGCCGAAGAACCGCGAGCACGGTGACTGGGCCTCCAACGTCGCCATGAAGTTCGCGAAACGCGTGGGCACGAATCCCCGCGAGCTCGCCACCGACATCGCGGCCGACCTGGCCGAGGTCGACGGGGTGGCCGACGTCGACGTCGCGGGCCCCGGGTTCATCAACATCCGGCTCGACGCGGCCGCCGCAGGACTGCTCGCGCGCTCGATCGTCGAGCAGGGCGAGGCCTACGGACGCGGCGACTACTACCGCGGCGTCACCATCGACCTCGAGTTCGTCTCGGCGAACCCCACCGGCCCGATCCACCTCGGCGGTGTCCGCTGGGCCGCGGTGGGCGACAGCCTGGCTCGCGTCTTCCAAGCGCAGGGCGCCCTCGTCACCCGCGAGTACTACTTCAACGACCACGGCGGGCAGATCGACCGCTTCGCCCGCAGCCTGCTGGCCAGCGCGCTCGGCGAACCCACCCCCGACGACGGCTACGGCGGGCAGTACATCGCCGAGATCGCGGCCCGCGTCCTGGCGACCTTCGACGGCGACGTGCGTGAGCTGCCCCGTGACGAGGCGCAAGAGCTGTTCCGCTCGGTCGGCGTCGACTTCATGTTCGCCGACATCAAGTCGTCGCTGCACGACTTCGGCGTCGACTTCGACGTCTACTTCCACGAGAACTCGCTGCACGAGTCGAGGGCCGTCGAGCGCGCCGTCGCCCGACTGCGCGAGCTCGGGCACGTCTACGAGGCCGAGGGTGCCACCTGGCTGCGCACCACCGAATTCGGCGACGACCGTGACCGGGTCATCGTCAAGAGCGACGGCGAGGCCGCCTACATCGCCGGAGACCTGGCCTACTACCTCGACAAGCGCGAACGCGGCTTCGAGCGCAACCTGATCATGCTCGGAGCCGACCACCACGGGTACGTCGGTCGCATGATGGCGATGTGCGCCGCCTTCGGCGACGAGCCCGGCGTCAACCTCGAGATCCTGATCGGGCAGATGGTCAACCTGCTGCGCGACGGTGAGCCGATGCGCATGTCGAAGCGCGCGGGGACCGTCGTCACGATGGAGGACCTCGTCGACGCGGTCGGAGTCGACGCCGGTCGTTACTCGCTGGTCCGCAGCCCGGTGAACAGCTCGATCGACATCGACCTCGACCTGCTCACCAAGCGCAGCAACGACAACCCGGTCTTCTACGTCCAGTACGCCCATGCCCGCACCCGCGCCGTCGCCCGGAACGCCGAGGCCGCCGGGGTCACGCGGGACGCGTTCGACGCGTCGCTGCTGACTCACGAGACCGAGAGCGCCCTGCTCGGGGCGCTCTCCGAGCTGCCTCGCGTCGTCGTCCAGGCCGCCGAGCTGCGCGAGCCGCACCGGGTGGCTCGCTACGTCGAAGAGCTCGCCGGCACCTACCACCGCTGGTACGACACCTGCCGTGTCACACCCCTCGGCGACGACGAGGTCACCGACCTGCACCGCACCCGTCTGTGGCTCAACGACGCGGCGGGCCAGGTCATCCGCAACGGCCTCGGCCTGTTGGGCGTCTCGGCACCCGATCGGATGTGAGCCCCCACGCCGCGCCTCCTCGGCCTCGACCGCAGGAGGCGCGGCGTGAGCGATCCTCGCCGGCCGGCTGACATGATGGCCCGATGAGCGACATCGACACCGACTTCTTCGAGGCCAAGCCCGTCGCCCGACGCCGGGGGCGTGGCTTCGGCATCTTCGTCTTCGTGCTCCTCGGCATCGTGGTGGTCCTCGGAATCCTCGCCGTCGTCGCCGACCTCGTCGTCCGGACCGTCGCCGAAGGCCAGGCCGAGAAGCAGATCTCGCAACAGCTCGGAGACGCCGCGGGCCCGGTCGACGTCCAGATCGGCGGGTTCTCGATGCTCTGGCAGCTCGTGCAGGGCAGCATCGACCAGGCCACCATCTCGTCCGCTGGGTCGTCGGACGGGCTCTCGTTCGATTTCGACGTGCGGGACGTCCCGACCGATTTGAGTGGTTCGACCGGTGCCATCAGCGGTACGGTCACCGCCGACGCGGCGACCGTCAACGGGCTGGCTGCCGTCCAAGAGAGCGGTGGAGCGATCTCGTTCGGCGACGGACAGGTCACCTACGCCCGCGACTTCACGATCCCGCTGGTGAACACGGTCGTCCCCGTGGACGTCGTCGCGACGCCCTCGATCACGGGCGAGGGTCGGGTCATCTCGCTCACGCCGACGACCGCGTCGCTGCGGGACACGTCGGTGTCGCTCGACCTCGCACCCTTCATCGGCGGCTACGCCTTCGACGTGTGCGCCGCGCAGTACCTGCCCCAGGGCACCACCCTGACCGGCGTCGCCGTCACGTCCTCGGCTGCGACGATCGACGTCGCGTCACCGGGCCTGCCCATCTCGTCGAGCGGCATCGGCAGCAAGGGGTCCTGCTCCTGACCTCGCGTCGCCGTCGAGGAGGTCCCGCCCGTGGCCGTCACGCCCGTCGGCGGTCGGTAGGCTCTGATGTCGTTCCCCGTCCTTCGAACCCCCGAGGTCCGCGTGTCCCCGAACCCCCTGGCCCCTGCCTGGCTCGTCGAGCCGGTCGACGCCGACGCCCTCGACCCGGCCGTCTGGTCGGCCTCGGCCCGGCGGTCCTCCGACGGTGAACTGGTGCTCGGCGGCGTCACCGTCTCCGAGCTCGTGTCGTCGTTCGGCACACCGCTCTACGTCCTCGACGAGGACGACGCCCGCACCCGGGCCGTCGAGGCCGTCCGGTCGTTCGAGCGCGAGGCGGCCCGCATCGGCACGAGGGCGACGGTCTACTACGCCGCCAAGGCGTTCCTCTCGGCCGAGGTCGCGCGGTGGGTCGCCGAGGCGGGCATGGCGGTCGACATCTGCACCGGCGGCGAGTTCGCCGTGGCCCTGGCCGCGGGCGTGGCCCCGGCCCGCATGGGGTTCCACGGCAACAACAAGTCCCTCGCCGAGATCGATCGGACGGTCGAGGCCGGCATCGGCACCGTCGTCCTCGACAACGCCGCAGAGGTCGGCCGGGTCGCCGCGGCGGCCGCGCGGCACGGTCGTGTCCAGCGGGTGCGTCTCCGGGTCAACTCGGGCGTCCACGCGTCCACCCACGAGTACCTCGCCACCGCCCGTGAAGACCAGAAGTTCGGCGTCCCCCTCGCCGACACCCCCGAGATCGTCCGGGCGATCCGCGAGCAGTCCTCGCTCGAGTTCGTCGGTCTTCACTCACACATCGGCTCGCAGATCTTCGGCTCCGACGGCTTCGCCGAGGCCGCGCGCCGTCTGCTCGCGGTGCACGCCGACCTGCTCGCGTCCGGGCCCGTTCCCGAACTCAACCTCGGGGGCGGCTTCGGCATCGCGTACACGAGTGCCGACGACGCCCGTCCGCTCGACGAACTCGCCGTCGCCCTGGCCGACATCGTCCAGGCCGAGTGCCTCCGGCTCGAGATCGACGTTCCCCTCCTCGCGGTCGAGCCGGGTCGAGTCGTCGTCGGGCCGGCCGGCACGACGCTGTACGAGGTCGGCACCATCAAGGACGTCACCGTCTCGTCCGACGACGGCAGCGCGGTGCGACGCTACGTCAGCGTCGACGGCGGCATGAGCGACAACGCGCGCACGGCTCTCTACGCGGCGGACTACTCGGTGCGCATGGCGAACCGCACCTCCTCGGCCCCGCCCGCTCTCGTGCGGGTCGCCGGGAAGCACTGCGAGAGCGGCGACCTCGTCGTGCTCGCCGACTACCTGCCCGGCGACGTCGCCCCGGGCGACCTGCTCGCCGTACCCGCCACCGGCGCCTATTGCCACAGTCTCGCCAGCAACTACAACCATGTCGGGCGTCCCCCCGTCGTGGCCGTGCGCGACGGCCGGGCCCGCGTCATCGTGCGGGGCGAGAGCGAAGCCGACCTGCTGGCCCGTGACGCCGGCCTCGACCGGGCGACCAGCGCCTCCTGACCCGTGCGAACTCCGCACGCCGACGACGAAGCACCCGAGAACGGACTGACATGATCGAATACCGCAACGTGAGGGTCGCCCTGTTGGGCGCCGGCTCGGTGGGGTCGCAGGTGGCGCGGCTGCTGCTCGAGCAGGGCGACGACTTCGCCGGGCGCGCGGGGGCCGGGCTCGAGCTCGTCGGTATCGGCGTGCGCGACGTCGACGCCCCCCGGGACGTCGACCTGCCGCGCGAGCTGTTCACGACCGACGTCGAGTCGCTCATCGTCGGTGCCGACATCGTCGTCGAACTGATCGGCGGACTCGAGCCGGCCCGGAGCTACGTGCTGCAGGCGCTGAACTCGGGCGCCGACGTCATCACCGGCAACAAGGCCCTGCTCGCGAGCCACGGCACCGAGCTCTTCGACGCGGCCGAGCAGGTGGGCGCTCAGGTCTACTACGAGGCCGCCGTGGCCGGGGCCATCCCGATCATCCGCCCGTTGCGCGACAGCTTGGCCGGTGACCGCGTCCAGCGCATCATGGGCATCGTCAACGGCACGACCAACTTCATCCTCGACCGCATGGACACCGACGGCTCGAGCCTCGAGGACGCGTTGGCGACGGCCACGGCCCTGGGCTACGCCGAGGCCGACCCCACGGCCGACATCGAGGGCTACGACGCCGCGCAGAAGGCGGCCATCCTGGCCAGCCTCGCCTTCCACACGGCCGTTCCGCTCGCGGCGGTGCACCGTGAGGGCATCACCTCCGTCACGCACGACCAGGTGGTCGCGGCGCGCAAGGCCGGCTACGTCGTGAAGATCCTCGCGATCTGCGAGCGTCTCGTCGACGACGAGGGAGTCGAGGGCGTGAGCGCCCGCGTCTACCCGGCACTGGTGCCGCTGAGCCACCCGCTCGCAGCCGTGCACGGCGCCAAGAACGCGGTCTTCGTCGAGGCGGAGTCGGCCGGAGACCTCATGTTCTACGGCGCCGGTGCCGGGGGAGTCGAGACCGCGTCCGCAGTCCTCGGCGACCTCGTGTCGGCCGCGCGTCGCCACGTCATCGGTGGCCCGGGCGTCGCCGAGTCCACCCACGCGAACCTCCCCGTCTTCCCGATCGGCCGCGTGTCGACCCGTTACCAGATCACCCTCGACGTGGCGGATCAACCGGGTGTGCTCGCCGAGGTCGCAGGAGTGCTCAGCGACCACGGCGTCAGCGTCCACAACGTCGAGCAGACGTCGGGTGCGACGCCGGGCGTCACGGTCGAGGGCGACCCCGTGGCCACCGCTACGCTGATCATCGGCACCCACCGGGCGCGCGAGTCCGACCTCGCCGCGACGGTGACCGCCCTGAAGAACGCCACGGTCGTGAACTCCGTCACGAGCGTGCTGAGAGTCGAAGGAGCCTGATGGCCCACCAGTGGCAGGGTGTCCTGCGCGAATACGCCGACCGTCTCGACGTCACCGACGCCACCCCGATCGTCACGCTCGGCGAGGGCGGTACGCCGCTCATCCCGGCTCCGGCACTGTCGGCCCGCACGGGTGCCAAGGTCTTCGTCAAGTACGAGGGGATGAACCCGACCGGCTCCTTCAAGGACCGCGGAATGACGATGGCCATCTCGAAGGCCGTCGAGCACGGCGCGAAAGCCGTCATCTGCGCCTCGACGGGCAACACCTCGGCCTCGGCCGCCGCCTACGCCGCGCACGCCGGAATCACCGCCGCGGTGCTCGTGCCCGAGGGCAAGATCGCCATGGGCAAGCTGAGCCAGGCCGTGGCGCACGACGGACAGCTGCTGCAGATCCAGGGCAATTTCGACGACTGCCTCGACATCGCGCGCGACCTCGCCGCGAACTACCCGGTGCACCTGGTCAACTCGGTCAACAACGACCGCATCGAGGGGCAGAAGACCGGTGCGTTCGAGGTCGTCGACGTCCTCGGCGACGCTCCCGACTTCCATTTCATCCCGGTCGGCAACGCCGGCAACTACACGGCCTACACACGCGGTTACCGCGAAGACCTCGAGATCGGACGCGCCACCAAGCTGCCGCGCATGTTCGGTTTCCAGGCCGCCGGCTCGGCTCCGATCGTCGCGGGCGAGGTCGTCAAGGCCCCCGAGACCATCGCCAGCGCCATCCGCATCGGCAACCCGGCCTCGTGGCAGCTCGCCCTCGAGGCACGCGACCTGACGGACGGCTGGTTCGGAGCCATCACCGACGAGGCGATCCTCGCCGCCCAGAAGATCCTCTCGGCCGAGGTGGGCGTCTTCGTCGAGCCCGCATCGGCCATCAGCGTGGCGGGTTTGCTCGAGCGGGCGGACGCCGGGGTCATCCCCGCCGGTGCCACCGTGGTGCTCACCGTCACCGGCCACGGCCTCAAAGACCCCCAGTGGGCCCTGCGTCGCCCGGACGGCAGCGACGTGCAGCCGACCGTGGTCGCGAGCGACACGGCCCAGGTGGCCGAGGTGCTCGGACTCGCACCGGCCTCTGCATGACCTCGGGGGTCGTCGGGCGTTCGGTGCTGGTCAAGGTCCCCGCGACCTCGGCCAACCTGGGCCCCGGTTTCGACACGCTGGGCCTCGCGCTCTCGCTCTACGACGAACTCGAGGTCACCGCCACCCGTGAGCCCGGCGTCCGGGTCGAGGTGTCCGGAGTCGGCGAGGGGCAGGTGCCCACCGACGGCTCGAACCTCGTCGTCCGGGCGATCGCCACCGCGTTCGCGTCGGTCGACGTCCCGCTGCCGGGACTGCACCTCCGGGCTCGCAACGCGATCCCGCACGGCCGCGGACTCGGTTCGTCCGCCGCCGCCATCGTCTCGGGCATCATGGCCGCCAAGGGGCTGCTCGACGGCACGGTCGACCTCGACTCGGCCGCGTTGCTCGCGCTGGCGACCGAGATGGAAGGGCATCCCGACAACGTCGCCCCGGCGTTGTTCGGCGGCCTCACGATCGCGTGGATGAACTCGCACGGCCCGTCGCACAAGCGACTTCTCGTGCACCGAGGGGTCTCGCCCGTGGTGTTCGTGCCCGAGTCGACCCTCTCGACCAAGCTCGCCCGCAGCCTGCAACCCGCCTCGGTTCCGCACGAGGACGCCACGTTCAACGTCTCGCGTTCGGCCCTGCTGGTGGCCGCCCTCGTCCAGAGTCCCGAGCTGCTGCTCGCGGCCACCGAGGACCGGCTGCACCAGAGCTACCGCGCCAGCGCCATGCCCGAGACCGACACGCTGATCCGCATGCTGCGCGACGCCGGTCTCGCGGCCGTCGTGTCGGGAGCCGGGCCGTCCCTGCTCGTGCTCGGCAGCGACCCGGCACAGCGCCTGTTCGCGGCCGATCTGGTGCGCGAACACGCCGTGTCGTCGTGGCGTCCTCTGATGCTGGCCGTCGATCTCAAAGGTGCTACAGTTGTGGCGCACCCGGTAGAAAACTCAGATTTCCTGGGCATCTAGCAACGTTCCCACCGTCACTCGTGGGGCAACCGCGTGGGGTCACAAGTCTTCGAGTCCCCGGGTCGCACATCCCGTAGTGCACATCTAGCAGTGTTCGTCTGCCGATCTGGTCGGCGCGCACCGCACCTCCCCGGCCTCCTGCTCATCCCGTGCAGAGCCCGCACAGGGCAGCCCCTCGGGGCGAACCCGCACAGTGCAGGCCTGAGGCCGCGAGGTGTGACCAGCTCTGCCTCGCCGATCAACGCGGGGGAGCGAAAGGAACCCATCACTCGTGACTGACGTCCAGAACGGCGCCGCTGCGCCGTCCACGCCCGAACTCACCGCCATGCGCCTGCCCCAGCTGCAGGCCCTCGCCTCGTCGCTCGGCATCAGCGGCATCTCGAAGCTGCGCAAGGGCGACCTCGTGGCCGCCATCGCGGCGAAGCAGGGCGAGGGGGCCGCCGCCGAGGTCGCCCCCCAGCCGACGCTCGACGGTGTCGTCGACGCCGGCGTCCCGGCCTCCGTCGAGACTTCCGTCGCCGAAGGCGTCGAGGCCCCTGCGGCCGAGACCGTCGCCGAGCCCACCGAGGCGCCCACCCGGGCCCGTCGTGGCTCGCGTCGTGCCACGTCCGCCGCCGGGGCCCCTGAGTCCCGTGCCGCCGGTGCGCACGTCAACGCCGGCGAGACCGGGGTCGCGCCGCTCGTCGAGGTGCCCGCCACCGAGGCCACCGCCGTCACGGCTCCCGTCCCCGCCGACGAGCAGTCGGCGACCGACCACTCCACGACCGAGCCCGTGGCCGCCCCCGAGCGGCCGTCTCGCCGTCGTGGCTCGCGACGCGCCTCCGACGCGTCCGTGGCTGCCGACGCGGCGCAGCCCGGTGCGTCGGTCGACACCCCGGCGGCAGACCCGTCGGTGTCCACCGAGACCACCCCGTCCGGGGCCACCGACGAGGTCGTCACCGACCAGCAGGGTCAGACCGACCAGGCCCAGTCCGAGCAGCAGAACGCCGACCAGCAGAACGGCGGCCAGCAGGGTGGCGGCCGTCGCAGTCGCAACCGCAACCGCGGCAAGGGCGGGCAGCAGGCCCAGACCGAGCAGAACGGCGGCCAGCAGAACGGCGGCCAGAAGGCCGACGGCCAGCAGCAGAACGGCCAGCAGCAGAACGGCCAGCAGCGCGGCGACCAGCAGCGCGCCGACCAGAAGGCCGAACAGCAGGCACAGCGTGAGGCCGGCGAGAAGAACGACGCCGCGCGGGGCGAGCAGGCCGGCAACGGTCCGCAGTCCGGCGGTCAGAACGACGAGGGCGGGCGTCAGGGTCGCGGCCGTCAGCGAGACCGCAAGCGTGGTCGTGGTGCCCAGAACGACGACGTCGAGCCCGAGATCGGCGAGGACGACGTCCTCATCCCCGTCGCGGGCATCCTCGACGTGCTCGAGAACTACGCCTTCGTGCGCACCACCGGCTACCTGCCGGGTGCGAGCGACGTCTACGTCTCGCTCGGCCAGGTCAAGAAGTACCACCTGCGCAAGGGTGACGCGGTCGTCGGAGCCATCCGTCAGCCTCGCGAGGGCGACCAGGGCCAGGGACGCCAGAAGTACAACGCGATCGTCAAGATCGACTCGATCAACGGTCAGCCCGTCGACGAGGCGGCCAAGCGCGTCGAGTTCAGCAAGCTGACCCCGCTCTACCCGCAGGAGCGCCTCCGACTCGAGACCGAACCGCAGAAGCTCTCGACCCGCATCATCGACCTCGTGTCGCCGATCGGCAAGGGCCAGCGCGGTCTCATCGTGTCGCCCCCCAAGGCCGGCAAGACCCTCGTCCTGCAGTCGATCGCCAACGCCATCGCGGTCAACAACCCCGAGGTGCATCTCATGGTCGTGCTCGTCGACGAGCGCCCCGAAGAGGTCACCGACATGCAGCGCACGGTCAAGGGCGAGGTCATCGCCTCGACGTTCGACCGCCCGGCCGAGGACCACACCACGGTGGCCGAGCTGGCCATCGAGCGTGCCAAGCGTCTCGTCGAGCTGGGCCATGACGTCGTCGTGCTGCTCGACTCGATCACTCGTCTCGGCCGTGCCTACAACCTGGCCGCACCGGCGTCGGGCCGCATCCTCTCGGGTGGCGTCGACTCGTCGGCCTTGTACCCGCCGAAGCGCTTCTTCGGTGCCGCTCGCAACATCGAGAACGGTGGCTCGCTGACCATCCTCGCGACCGCTCTCGTCGAGACCGGTTCGAAGATGGACGAGGTCATCTTCGAGGAGTTCAAGGGCACCGGCAACATGGAGCTCCGCCTCTCGCGCCACCTGGCCGACAAGCGGATCTTCCCGGCCGTGGACGTCAACGCCTCGGGCACGCGTCGCGAAGAGATGCTGCTCAGCCCCGACGAGGTCAAGATCACCTGGCGCCTGCGCCGGGCTCTCGCCGGTCTCGACCAGCAGCAGGCTCTCGAGATCGTCCTGCGCAACCTGCGCGAGACGCAGTCGAACGTCGAGTTCCTCGTCCAGGTCCAGAAGTCGGTCCCCGCCTCGAACGGACACGACTCGGGCCACAAGGAGCACTGAGCGTGTTCGAGTCGGTGGCCGTGCTGCTGGCCGAGCACGACGACCTGCAGACGCAGCTCAGCGATCCGGCCGTCCACGCCGACGCCGCGCGTGCCAAGAAGATCAACCGCCGCTACGCCGAGCTCAGCCGCATCGTGGCTGCTCACTCGGCGTGGCAGCAGGCGGGCGAAGATCTCGAGGCCGCGCGGGAACTCGCGAAAGAGGACGAGGCGTTCGCCGACGAGGTGCCCGCCCTCGAGCAGGCGCTCGACGAGACCCAGGAGCGACTGAGGCGCCTCCTGATCCCGCGTGACCCGGACGACGGACGCGACGTGATCATGGAGATCAAGGGCGGCGAAGGCGGTGCCGAGAGCGCCCTGTTCGCGGCCGACCTCCTGCGCATGTACCTGCACTACGCCGAGTCCAAGGGCTGGAAGTCCGAGATGATCGCGAGCGACGACTCCGACCTCGGCGGTTACAAGAACGTGCAGGTCGCGCTCAAGTCGAACGCGTCCGACCCCTCGCAGGGCGTCTGGGCGCACCTCAAGTACGAGGGTGGCGTCCACCGCGTGCAGCGGGTGCCGGCGACCGAGTCGCAGGGGCGCATCCACACCTCGACCACGGGCGTGCTCGTGTTCCCCGAGGTCGACGAGCCCGAAGAGGTCGACATCAACCAGAACGACCTCAAGATCGACGTCTACCGGTCCAGCGGCCCCGGCGGCCAGTCGGTCAACACGACCGACTCCGCCGTCCGCATCACCCACCTGCCCACGGGCATCGTGGTCGCGATGCAGAACGAGAAGAGCCAGCTGCAGAACCGCGAGGCCGGCATGCGCGTCCTGCGGGCGCGCATCCTGGCCCGGCAGCAAGAAGAGCAGGCGGCCATCGCGTCGGACGCCCGCAAGAGCCAGATCCGGGGCATGGACCGGTCGGAGCGCATCCGTACCTACAACTTCCCCGAGAACCGCATCGCCGACCACCGCACCGGCTACAAGGCGTACAACCTCGACGCGGTCATGGACGGCGCGCTCGACCCGGTGGTCGAGTCGTGCATCCAGGCCGACGAAGAGGCACGTCTCGCCGAGATCGGCGACACCGCGTCGTGACCGACGCGATCGCCGCTGCCTTCGACGGTGCGACGACGGTCGACGCCGCCCTCCGGGTGGCGTCGGCCGTCCTCGCCGATGCGGGGGTGCCGTCGCCCACCGTCGACGCCGAACTGCTGCTCGGTCACGTCACCGGCCTGGACAGGGGAGTGGTTCGCGCGCGGGCCGTCACCTCGGCACCCTTGACGGTGGACGAACACGAGGCGCTGGTCGCGGCGATCGTGCGCCGCGCCTCCCGCGAGCCCCTCCAACACATCACCGGGCGCGCGTCCTTCCGCCGTCTCGAGCTGCACGTGGGGCCCGGTGTCTTCGTGCCGCGGCCCGAGACCGAGGGTGTCGCACAGCTGGCCATCGACGCGCTGCGTGCCGTGCCCGACTCGTCACCGGTGGCAGTCGACCTCGGCACGGGCAGTGGGGCCCTGGCGTTGGCGATGGCCTCCGAGGTGCCCTCGGCGTCGGTGGTCGCGGTCGAGCTCTCCCCGGACGCCGCCGTGTGGACACGCCGCAACATCGTCTCGGTCGGGGCCGAGAACGTGCGGCTGGTGGAGGGCGACCTCTCCGACGCGGTGCCCGAACTCGACGGCACCGTCTCGGTCGTGGTGTCGAACCCGCCGTACGTGCCGACCGGCATGGTCCCTCGCGATCCCGAGGTGCGCCTCCACGATCCTGCGCTCGCGCTCTACGGCGGTGTGGACGGCCTCGACCTCGTCCGCGCCCTGTCCCTGACGGCCCGACGACTGCTCCGCCCCGGGGGAGTGCTCGTCATCGAGCACGGTGAGCTCCAAGGAGGCGCGATCCGCGACCTCCTGACGGCCGACGGTTGGCGCTCCCCGGCCACGCATCCCGACCTCACCGGTCGGGACCGGGCGACGACGGCGGTGCGCTGACCGGGTATTCCCGGTCCGTCGCACTATCATCGTCACGTCATGGCCACTTTTCACGACTGCTCCGTCGACTCCGAACTCCTCGCCGGCATGCGCATGGCGCGCGGCGCCATCGGGCGCGGCGAGCTCGTCGTCCTGCCGACCGACACGGTGTACGGCGTCGCGGCCGACGCGTTCGACCCGGCAGCCGTTCAACGGCTGCTCGATGCGAAGGGGCGCGGACGTCAGTCACCGCCTCCCGTGCTCATCAAGGGACAAGAGACGCTCGCCGCCCTCACCGACCGCGTGCCCGACGTCGTCCGTCCGTTGCTCGACGAGTTCTGGCCCGGGCCGCTCACGGTGATCTTCCGTGCGCAGGCGTCCCTGAGCTGGGACCTCGGCGAGACCCGGGGCACCGTCGCCCTGCGTGTGCCCAGTCACCGCATCGCCCTCGAATTGCTCGAAGAGACCGGCCCGCTCGCGGTCTCGAGCGCCAACCTGACCGGCCGTCCCGCTGCCGAGTCGGCGGGTGACGCACGTCGCATGCTGGGCGACTCGGTGTCGGTCTACCTCGACGACGGCCCCGTGGGCACCTCCTACGAACACCGGGCCGGCGCCAACACGGGTTCGACCATCGTCGATGCCACGGGCGGCGCCGACGGGGTGTTGCGCATCGTGCGCCACGGCGTCCTCTCCGACGCCGACATCACCCGCGTCGTCGGGGTCGACGCGCTCGCGTGAGGTACTACCTCCTGGCGCTGGCGATCTCGGCCGCGGTCAGCTTCGTCCTGTCCGTCGTCGTCTGGCGCGTGGGGCTCAAGTACCGCCTCTATCCCTCGATCCGAGAACGTGACGTCCACCAGACGCCGACGCCGCGCCTCGGGGGAATCGCGATGTGGGCCGGCATCGTCGTCGCGCTCCTCGCCGCCTGGTTCGTCTTCCCCCTCATCTCGGGCGTCGACTACTTCCGTCTCGTCTTCGCCGACGCGGGCCCCCCGTTGGCCATCATCGGCGCCGCCACCATCATCGTCGTCATCGGCGTCGTCGACGACCTGTACGACCTCGACTGGATGACCAAGCTGGCAGGGCAGATCATCGCCGCCGGAGTGCTGGCGTGGCAGGGCGTGCAACTCGTCTCGCTGCCCATCGGCGGCAGCCTGGCCATCGGGTCGCCCTACATGTCGCTCGTGCTCACCGTCCTCACCATCGTCCTGGTGATGAACGCCGTCAACTTCATCGACGGTCTCGACGGTCTCGTGGCCGGGGTGGCCATCATCGCGAACGGTGTCTTCTTCGTCTACAGCTTCGTCATCTCGCTCACCATCGGCCAGACCGAGTACTTCAATCTCGCGGCGCTGCTCTCCGCCGTGCTCATCGGGGCCTGCCTCGGCTTCCTGCCGCTGAACTGGCACCCGGCCAAACTCTTCATGGGTGACGCAGGCGCCCTGCTCACCGGCCTCGTCATGGCCACCAGTGCGATCTCGGTCACCGGCCAGATCGACCCGGCCGGCATCTCCCGGACCGCCCTGCTGCCCGCGTTCATCCCCATCGTGCTGCCCTTCGCCATCCTGATCGTCCCGCTGCTCGACTTCGGTCTCGCGGTCCTCCGTCGACTCAGCGCCGGCAAGTCCCCGTTCACCGCCGACCGCAAACACCTGCACCACCGTCTTCTCGACATGGGGCACTCACACTTCCAGGCCGTCCTGATCTTCTACGCCTGGACCCTCGTGGCGGCCGTCGGCGGCCTGATGTTCCTCTTCGTGAAGCCCACCTATCTGGTGGCGGTGTTCCTCGGTGTCGGACTGGTCGCCTGCACCGCCGCCACGTTGTCTCCCCTCAGCCGCCGCAAGAAGGTCGAGATCGCCGTCCAGACGACGCGAACGGGCGAACTCTCTGCGACGGAGTCCGACCGGTTCGACCCGCTGGACGCCGCCGCAGACGCCCTCGACCCGCACGACACCGACACAGCGGCCCAGGCCGCCGTGCCCGAACTGACGAACCCAAAGGACCACCCATGAACGCCGGCTCGATCTTCACCCAGATCTTGAAGTACACGGGCGTGCTCGCCCTCGTCATCGCTGTGGTCGGAGGCGGGCTCGGCTACCTCTTCGCAGGCCCCGACGGTCTCTGGAGCGCCCTCGTCGGGGTCGGCCTCGCGATCCTCTTCGCCGCGATCACGGCGGCCAGCATGTTGGTGGCCATCCGGTTCACCCTCGGGGCGTTCTTCGGCATCGTGATGGGCGCATGGTTGCTCAAGCTGATCATCTTCATCGTGCTGCTCGTCGTGTTGCGCGACCACCCGTTCGTGAACGACGTCGTGTTGTTCCTGGCCCTGGTCGTCTCGATCATCGGCACCCTCGCCGTCGACGCACTGGTGGTCGTGCGGGGCCGGCTCTCGTACGTCAGCGACGCGACGTTGCCGCCTGCACCCCAGGACTGACGCCCATGCGTGCACACGGTGAAAATACCTCGACCGATTCGTGCAAGCAACCATTACCTTGATAGGGTTGACGACGTTCCCCGGCCGCGTCTCTAGCGTGCACGGATGACAAACCCCACCAATCGTCGCGACACT
Organism: Frigoribacterium sp. VKM Ac-2836; assembly: GCF_013248995.1. Lineage (GTDB taxonomy): Bacteria > Actinomycetota > Actinomycetes > Actinomycetales > Microbacteriaceae > Frigoribacterium. The sequence continues at coordinate 761,036 of NZ_JABRPK010000001.1, forward strand.
TCAGGGTGCTCGCCCCGACACAGGAGATAGCGCTGATAGCGAACGCTGTGAACCTGCTCTCCGCTGCCGAAGCCGGCCACGGGGACGGGGGATTCCACGCCCCGACTCTTGACGAGTTCTTCCCTCCCGCCATCTTCTTCGAGGGCACCCCCTTCGAGCTGAACCGCATCATGCTGGTCCGTCTTTTCGCGATCGCCGTCATGTTGCTGCTGTTCTGGCTGGCCCTGCGCAAGGGACGGCTCATCCCGTCCCGTGGGCAGAGCATCGCCGAGCTGGGCCTCGACTTCGTCCGAATCCAGATCGTCGAGGAGATCCTCGGCGAGAAGCTCGGACGCAAATACCTTCCTCTTCTGGCGGCCATGTTCTTCGGCATCTTCGCCATGAACATCACGGGTATCATTCCCGGCCTCAACATCGCGGGCACCTCGGTCATCGCGATGCCGCTCTTGCTGGCCGTCGTCGCGTACATCATGTTCATCTACGCGGGCTTCCGCGAGGCGGGCGGGGCGACCTTCTTCCGCAACGCATTGTTCCCGCCCGGTGTGCCGTGGGTCATGTACATCTTGCTGACCCCCATCGAGTTCATCAACATCTTCATCGTCCGGCCGATCTCGCTCGCCCTGCGACTCCTTCTGAACATGATGGTCGGCCACCTGTTGCTGGTGCTCTGCTTCGCAGCGACGCACTTCTTCTTCTTCAGCATGAGCGGGGGCTTCATGGCCTTCGGTGCGCTCACCCTCATCGGTGGCTTCGTGATGACCATCGTCGAGATGGCCGTCGCCGTGCTGCAGGCCTACGTCTTCACGCTCCTCGCCTCGGTCTACATCCAACAGGCCGCGGCGAAAGAACACTAAATACAGACGACGCACGTCATCCGACGAGCATCGCCCAACCGGAAGGAAACACAAGTGGACACCACCACGATCCTCGCTGAGATCAACGGCAACATCGCGACCGTCGGCTACGGCCTCGCTGCGATCGGCCCCGGCATCGGTATCGGCATCGTCGCGGGCAAGACCGTCGAGGCCATGGCTCGCCAGCCCGAGCTGGCCGGTCGCCTCCAGGTCACGATGTTCCTCGGCATCGCGTTCACCGAGCTGCTGGGCTTCATCGGCCTCGCCGCCGGCTTCATCTTCTCCTGATCAGTTAGGACCACACACCGATGATCGAGACGATCCTCGCGGCCGAGGGTGGTGCGCCCCAGGGGGCCGCCATCTTCTTCCCCGCTGATTACGACATCCTCTGGTCCTTGGTCGTCTTCGTGGTCATCGCTGCGTTCTTCGGGCTCTTCGCGATCCCCAAGTTCAGCAAGATCCTCGACGAGCGTGCCGAGCGCATCGAAGGTGGCATCAAGCACGCCGAGGCCGCACAGGCCGAGGCTGCCAAGGCCCTCGACGAATACAAGAAGCAGCTGGCCGACGCCCGTGCCGAGGCCGCCCGCATCCGTGAGGCTGCGCGCGCCGAAGGCAACGAGATCATCGCTGAGCTCAAGCAGCAGGCACAGGCCGATGCCGACCGCATCACCGCCTCCGCCCATGCGCAGATCGAGGCCGAGCGACAGGCTGCCGTCGCGTCGCTGCGGTCCGAGGTCGGCTCGCTGGCCATCGACCTCGCGTCGGGCGTCATCGGTGAGTCGCTCAGCGACGACGCCAAGGCCTCGGCCGTGGTCGACCGCTTCCTGGCCGACCTCGAGGCCGACGAGAACGCTAAGGCGGGCAGCTGACCATGGGTTCCATGTCCCGAGAGGCACTCGGTTCGGCGCGGTCGGTCCTGGCCGACCTCGGCGGGTCGGTCGACCTGGCGACGGGTGAGCAGCTGCTCGACGCCGGCCGGGTCATCGGCGGATCCGTTCAGCTGCAGTCGTACCTCGCCGACCCCGCCGTCGACGTCGCGACCAAGAAGCAGTTGCTCGACCGGCTCTTCGGGTCGTTCTCCGAGTCGGCACGGGCTCTGCTCGTGTCGGTCGTGGGCAGCCGCTGGTCGTCGTCCGACGATCTCCTCGCCGGCATCGAAGAGGTGGCCTTCCGGGCGATCGCCTCGACGGCACCTGCCGACAGCGGCATCGAGAACGAATTGTTCGCGTTCGACGCCGCCGTCCGCACCGACTCCCAGCTCGAACTGGCCATCGGCTCCAAGTTGGGCGACCCGACCGCGAAGGCGGCCCTGGTCGAGCGACTGCTCGGGGGCAAGGCCAGCCGACAGACGGTCACGATCGTCATGCACCTGGTGCGACAGCCTCGCGGTCGCCGCATCGGAGAATTGCTGCGTCACGCAGCCGACATCGTCGCGGACCAGTCCGACCAGCTCGTCGCCACCGTCACGAGTGCCGTGCACCTCGACGAGGCGCACGTGGCACGACTGCAGCACGGCTTGGCCAAGCAGTTCGGGCGTAGCCTGCGCATCAACCAGGTCGTCGACCCGGTCGTCGTCGGCGGGCTCCGCGTTCAGGTCGGCGACGAGGTCATCGACGGCACCGTCGCGACCAAGCTCAGCCTGCTCCGCCTGCAGCTCGCCGGCTAGTCACGCTCTCACACACAGACTCGAGGCCTCCCGAAGCCTCGCTACGAATAGGAATCACAATGGCAGACATCAAGATCAGCCCGGATGAGATTCGCGACGCGCTGAAGGACTTCGTCTCGTCGTACGAGCCCTCGAAGGCCTCGACCACCGAGGTCGGCCACGTCACGGACGCAGCGGACGGCATCGCCCACGTCGAGGGGCTCCCCGGCGTCATGGCCAACGAGCTCATCCGCTTCGCGGACGGAACGCAGGGCCTGGCCCAGAACCTCGACGAAGACGAGATCGGCGCCATCGTTCTCGGCGAGTTCTCGGGCATCGAAGAAGGCATGGAGGTCACCCGCACGGGTGAGGTCCTCTCCGTCCCCGTCGGCGACGGCTACCTCGGTCGCGTCGTCGACCCGTTGGGTGCTCCCATCGACGGTCTCGGAGACATCGCGACCGAGGGCCGTCGCGCTCTCGAACTCCAGGCGCCCGGCGTCATGCAGCGCAAGTCCGTCCACGAACCGATGCAGACCGGCATCAAGGCCATCGACGCCATGATCCCCGTCGGGCGTGGCCAGCGTCAGCTCATCATCGGCGACCGTCAGACCGGTAAGACGGCCATCGCGATCGACACGATCATCAACCAGAAGGCCAACTGGGAGTCCGGCGACGAGAACAAGCAGGTCCGCTGCATCTACGTCGCCATCGGTCAGAAGGGCTCGACGATCGCCTCGGTCAAGGGTGCCCTCGAAGAGGCCGGTGCCATGGAGTACACGACCATCGTCGCCGCTCCCGCCTCGGACCCCGCCGGCTTCAAGTACCTCGCTCCGTACACCGGTTCGGCCATCGGCCAGCACTGGATGTACAGCGGCAAGCACGTTTTGATCATCTTCGACGACCTGTCGAAGCAGGCCGAGGCCTACCGTGCGGTCTCGCTTCTCCTGCGTCGTCCGCCGGGACGCGAGGCCTACCCCGGTGACGTCTTCTACCTGCACTCGCGTCTGCTCGAGCGTTGCGCGAAGCTGTCCGACGAGCTGGGTGCCGGCTCGATGACGGGTCTGCCCATCATCGAGACCAAGGCAAACGACGTCTCGGCGTACATCCCGACCAACGTGATCTCGATCACCGACGGCCAGATCTTCTTGCAGTCCGACCTCTTCAACGCCAACCAGCGTCCCGCGGTCGACGTCGGCATCTCGGTGTCGCGCGTCGGCGGTGACGCCCAGGTCAAGTCGATCAAGAAGGTCTCGGGCACGTTGAAGCTCGAACTCGCGCAGTACCGCTCACTCGAGGCCTTCGCGATGTTCGCGTCCGACCTCGACGCCGCGAGCCGCCGTCAGCTCGCGCGCGGTGCCCGTCTGACCGAGTTGCTCAAGCAGCCTCAGTACTCGCCGTACCCCGTCGAGGACCAGGTCGTGTCGATCTGGGCCGGCACGAACGGCAAGCTCGACGAGGTCCCCGTCCCGGACATCCTGCGTTTCGAGCGTGAACTCCTCGACTACATGGGTCGCAACACGTCCGTGCTGTCCGACCTGCGGGAGAAGAACGTCCTCAGTGACGAGATCGTCGCAGCCCTCGAGAGCGGCATCGACTCGTTCAAGCAGGAGTTCCAGACCGGTGAGGGCAAGCCGCTCGCCTCCGTGGGGCGCGAAGAATTCCAGGCCACCGACGCCGACGACGTCAACCAGGAGAAGATCGTCAAGACGAAGCGCTGACGCGCCCGTTCGACGTTCACGACTGACGAGACAACAGGAGAGTAATGGGAGCCCAACTCCGGGTCTACCGGCAGAGGATCCGCTCTGCGCAGACGACCAAGAAGGTCACTCGCGCGATGGAGCTCATCTCGGCCTCGCGCATCCAGAAGGCGCAGGCCCGGATGAAGGCCTCGGGCCCGTACTCGCGGGCCATCACGCGCGCGGTGTCGGCCGTGGCGACGTTCTCGGACGTCGACCACGTGCTGACCACCGAGCCCGAGACGGTCGAGCGTGCGGCGATCGTCGTGTTCACGTCCGACCGTGGCCTCAACGGTGCGTTCAGCTCGAACGCGCTGAAAGAGAGCGAGCAGCTGGCGCAACTGCTCAGAAGCCAAGGCAAAGAGGTCGTCTACTATCTCGTCGGCCGGAAGGCCCAGGGGTACTTCGCGTTCCGTCGCCGTGACTCCGAGCAGGTGTGGACGGGAAACACCGACCAGCCCGAGTTCGCCACGGCGAAAGAGATCGGCGACGCGGTCGTGTCGAAGTTCCTCACCGAGGCGTCCGAGGGCGGCGTCGACGAGATCCACATTGTCTACAACCGCTTCGTGAACATGGTCAGCCAGGTTCCCGAGGTCGTGCGCCTGCTTCCCCTTGAGGTCGTCGAAGGCATCGAAGAGCCGGGCGAGGACGAAGTCCTTCCGCTGTACGACTTCGAGCCCGATCCGAACGAGGTGCTCGACGCCCTGCTTCCGGTCTACATCGAGAGTCGCATCTTCAACGCCATGCTGCAGTCGGCGGCTTCCGAGCACGCTGCCCGTCAGAAGGCCATGAAGGCTGCCAGCGACAACGCCGACACCCTCATCCGCGACTTCACCCGTCTGGCCAACAACGCGCGTCAGGCCGAGATCACGCAGCAGATCTCCGAGATCGTGGGCGGCGCAGACGCCCTCGGGTCGGCCAAGTAGAGCTCTGCACCACAGCATCATCATCCGAAGAGAGAGTAGCCATGACTGACACCGCAACCGCTCCGGTCGCGACCGAGTCGGCTCCCGGCGTCGGGCGCATCGCCCGGGTCACGGGCCCCGTCGTCGACATCGAGTTCCCGCACGATGCCATCCCCGGCGTCTACAACGCGCTGACCACCAAGATCACCATCGGTGACACCACCACGCAGATCACGCTCGAGGTCGCCCAGCACCTCGGCGACGACCTCGTCCGTGCCATCGCGCTCAAGCCCACGGACGGCATCGTCCGCGGGCAGGAAGTCATCGACACCGGTGCACCGATCTCGGTCCCCGTCGGTGACGTCACCAAGGGCAAGGTCTTCAGCGTCACGGGTGAGATCCTCAACCTCGAGCCCGGCGAGACGGTGGAGATCACCGAGCGCTGGCCGATCCACCGCAAGCCCCCGCAGTTCGACCAGCTCGAGTCGAAGACCCAGCTGTTCGAGACGGGCATCAAGTCGATCGACCTCCTCACGCCTTACGTCCAAGGTGGCAAGATCGGCCTGTTCGGTGGTGCCGGTGTCGGCAAGACCGTCCTCATCCAAGAGATGATCCAGCGTGTGGCTCAGGACCACGGCGGTGTGTCGGTGTTCGCAGGCGTCGGGGAGCGTACCCGTGAGGGCAACGACCTCATCGCCGAGATGGACGAGGCGGGTGTCTTCGACAAGACCGCCTTGGTCTTCGGCCAGATGGATGAGCCGCCGGGAACCCGCCTCCGCGTCGCGCTCTCGGCCCTCACCATGGCCGAGTACTTCCGTGACGTGCAGAAGCAGGACGTGCTGCTGTTCATCGACAACATCTTCCGCTTCACGCAGGCCGGTTCCGAGGTCTCGACCTTGTTGGGTCGCATGCCTTCGGCCGTCGGCTACCAGCCGAACCTCGCCGACGAGATGGGTGTGCTCCAAGAGCGCATCACCTCGACGCGTGGTCACTCGATCACCTCGTTGCAGGCCATCTACGTGCCCGCCGACGACTACACCGACCCGGCCCCGGCGACGACGTTCGCCCACCTGGACGCGACCACCGAGCTGTCCCGCGAGATCGCTTCGCAGGGTCTTTACCCCGCGATCGACCCCCTGACCTCGACCAGCCGCATCCTCGACCCCCGGTACCTGGGTCAGGCGCACTACGACACGGCGATCCGGGTCAAGGCGATCCTGCAGAAGAACAAAGAACTGCAAGAGATCATTGCGATCCTCGGTGTCGACGAGTTGTCCGAAGAGGACAAGATCACGGTGTCGCGCGCTCGTCGCATCCAGCAGTTCCTCTCGCAGAACACCTACATGGCGAAGAAGTTCACCGGCGTCGAGGGGTCGACGGTCCCTCTGAAGGACACCATCGAGTCCTTCACCGCCATCGCGGACGGCGAGTTCGACCACGTCGCCACGCAGGCGTTCTTCAACGTCGGCTCCATCTCGGACGTCGAAGAGAAGTGGGCTCAGATCCAGAAGGAGAACGGCTGATCGTGGCTGCTCTCTCTGTCAGCGTCGTCTCGGCCGATCACGAAGTGTGGTCGGGCGAGGCGTCGTCGATCGTCGCTCGCACCGCCGAGGGTGAGATCGGCATCCTCCCCGGCCACGAGCCGATCCTGGCCATCCTGGCTTCAGGTCAGGTCAGGGTCCGGTTGTCCGACGGCACCACCGTCGAGGCCACCGCAGACGACGGCTTCCTCTCCGTCGAGAACGACACCGTGACGGTCGTCGCGCGCAACGTGCAGCTCAACTGACGACCAGTCCTCCGCGCCACCGAGATCGATGCTGTTCCTGCTGCCCCCGTCCGAGACCAAACTCGACGGGGGCAGCGTCGGTTCACGGCTCGACGTGGCCGCGCTGTCGTTCGCTGCGCTCGAGGCGCCGCGCCGCACCTCCTTGGCCCTCCTCGGTGAGCTGTCGGCCGACATGCCGTCTGCGGTTCAGGCGCTCAAACTCGGACCCACGCAGGTCCACGAGGTCGAGCGCAACCAGAGGGTGACGGAGTCGCCCACGATGCGGGCCCTGGCGCGGTACACGGGCGTCCTCTTCGATCCCCTCGATGTGGCAAGCCTCGATGCCGAGGCGTGGGACTGGGCCGATCGTCATGTGGTCGTCCACTCTGCGCTGTTCGGCCTGGTGAGGGCAGGCGACGAGATCCCCGCGTACCGACTCTCCCATGACTCGAAGCTCCCGGGGACCTCCCTGAAGAAGCTCTGGCGTGATCCGGTCTCGGCCGTGTTGGCCACCGTGGACGAACCCGTCGTCGACCTCCGATCAGAGGGATACGTCGGCCTCGGGCCGGCCGGTGTCCGCTCGACGTACGTGCGCGTCGTCTCGGACGCGGGGGACCGTCGTCGGGCCCTCAACCACTTCAACAAGAAGAGCAAGGGGTTGTTCGTCCGCGCTCTCTTGACGGATCGCCCGGATTTGCTCGACGTGGACGACCTCGTGGACTGGGCCCGCGGGCGCGGTTTCGTCGTCGAGCCAGGTGCCGAGACCGTTCTCGTCGCCGAATCCGTCCTCCAGGCGTCGGCCTGACGTCGGGCGTACGCCGGTCGTCGTCCATCGCTCAGTCGATGGGCACGGGACCGTCCCGGAATGCGATGCCTTCGTGCCGCAGCAGCCACTTCTTCGTCTCGACCCCCGCACCCACGGTGTACCCGGTGACGCCGCCCGTGCGGCCGAGGACACGGTGGCACGGCACGAGCAGGGGCAGCGGGTTCGCTGCGACCGCGCCACCGACGGCTCTTCCCGCCCGCGGATTGCCGAGGACCCCGCCGAGGCGTCCGTACGTCGTGGCCCGACCCCACTCGACCTCGAGCAGACCGGCCCAGACCGACCGTTGGAAGCTCGAACCGACCAGGCGGAACGGCAGGTCGAAGCGGGTGCGCACTCCGCCGAAGTACCCCTCGACCTGCCGTCGGGCGGCGTCGAGCAGGCTGTCGGGACGTTCGGGCTGGTCGTCGTGCGGAAGCATGCCGCCGCGTTCGATGGCGAGGCTCTCGACGGCGAAGTGACGGCTGACGATCTCGATGCGCCCGACGGGGGAGTCGAGCCGCACCAGTCCCGGTGGGTCGTCGTCGTCGCCGGCTCGGCCTGGCGGCAACGGGGGCACGAGGACGAGGGCGGTCATGGCGTCACGCTAGGGCCGGTGTCGGGTCCGCCCGACGAAGGATGGATCCGATGTGCACGGACGGTCACCGCGCCGCGACTGGGGAGGAGACGTGGTCCGCCGATGGCCTTCGCGCTCCGGGAGCGCGACCGGACGCTAGCGTGGACGTCGCGGTCGCCGACCTGCGCCGCGGCCACCGGGGAGAGGAACGACATGTCCGCCGAACAGTCACGAGACCCGTGGCACGAACTCCACGGGATCGACGACACGGTCGTCGGTCGTCCCGTCCGCGCCCCCGGCGGCGTGGACCTCGACGACACGGTCCTCCGGACGTCCCGGGACGGGGTCGCGCCGACGGGCCGGGAGCCGGCCGGGTCCGGTCGAGCTGCACCGCGCCTCCACGGGGTGAGGGTGGCCGGGCAGGACATCCTGCTCGACGCTCCGGTCGTGGTGGGGCGACGGCCGGCCGGGCCACGCGTCGCGTCCGGGCCCGTTCCCCGGCTGGTGACGGTGTCGTCGCCCCGGCACGAGGTGTCGGGTGCGCACGTCGACGTCCGCCAGCACGGAGACACCGTCGTCGTCACCGACCTGCGCTCCACGAACGGGACACGGGTGACCGAGCCGGGACGCGTTCCCGTCGTTCTCCGGCAAGGCGAGTCGCTCGTCGCGCGCGCAGGCACGATAGTGGACGTAGGTGACGGGAACCTTCTCGAGATCCTGCCTCCCCAGCGCATCGTCCTGACGAAAGAACCCCTCCTGTGACAGAGCTCGGCCGCCCCACGACCGCCCACGCCCTCGGCCTCGACGGCCCGGGTCTCGTCTTCGACTGGGCGGGGGTGACCGACGTCGGTCGTCGTCGAGCCCACAACGAGGACAGCTACCTCGCCGAAGCGCCGCTCTTCGTGGTCGCCGACGGCATGGGCGGGCACAGTGCCGGCGACGTGGCCAGTGACGCGGTCGTGCGTCGCATGAGCGAGATCGCCTCCCGCCCCTTCGCCACCACGGACGACGTCGAGACGGCCCTCCGCAGCGCCACCGAGGACATCGCGGTGGCAGCGGCCGACACCGAGCTCGGAGTCGGCACCACGGCGACCGGAGCGTTCCTCTCGCGTGAAGCCGACGGCGCCGACGTGGAGTTCACGGTCTTCAACGTGGGCGACTCGCGGGTCTACATGTGGGAGGCGGGGCGTCTTCGCCAGGTGACCGTCGACCATTCCGTCGTCCAAGAGATGGTCGACGCCGGGCTCTTGCACGCGGACGACGCCGAGAAGCACCCCGACAGCAACGTCATCACCCGGGCGGTGGGGTTCGACGTCGACCCGCGGCCCGACTACTGGAGGGTCCCCGCCCGACCCGGCCTGCGCCTCCTCGTCTGCTCGGACGGCCTGACCAAAGAGCTCTCCGCGGACCGCATCGCCGACCTGCTGGGCGGTGTCGAGGGTGCCGAGGCTGCGGCGACGGCACTCGTCGAGGCCGCCGTCGAAGCGGGCGGTCGTGACAACGTGACGGCCGTCGTCGTGGACGTCCGGGGTGTCGAGACGCCGGACGCCGACTAGGCGGCAGAGGCACCCCAGGGTGACTCGGCCCCCGAAGTGGGGGGACCGGGGCTCTCCACAGAGGGACCGATGGGCCCCTCGGGCGCCGGTGGCCCCCACGTAGAATGACCGTGGTCGGACCGACGCCGACCGGCCCTGCCCAGCCGACCCGGCATCGATTCCCAGAGGAGGCGACGTGGCTCGACGACTTCCTTCGGCGCCACCCGTGCTGCCGGGCTTCTCGCACGTCCGTGTGCTGGGCTCAGGCGGCTTCGCCGACGTCTTCCTCTACGAGCAGAACATGCCACGGCGACAGGTCGCCGTGAAGGTCATGCTCAGCGAAGTCGTGAACGACCAGGTCAGACAGATGTTCCAGGCCGAGGCCAACCTCATGGCCCAGCTCAGCGCCCACCCGTCGATCCTCACGGTGTTCCAGGCCAGCGTCTCGGCCGACGGTCGCCCCTACCTGGTGATGGAACTCTGTTCGTCGTCGCTGAGCGAGCGATACCGGCGCGACCGCATCCCCGTCGCCGACGTCCTGCGCATCGGCGTCAAGATCGGCAGTGCGGTCGAGACCGCCCACCGCCAGGGCGTGCTCCACCGCGACCTCAAACCGTCGAACATCCTCATGACGGCGTACGGCCATCCCGTGCTGTCCGACTTCGGTATCGCGGCGTCACTGAGCGAGAGCGAGCCGCAAGAGATCGTCGGCATGTCGATCCCGTGGTCGGCCCCCGAGGTGTTGCTCGACGAGACGAACGGCACCATCGAGTCCGAGGTGTGGTCCCTCGGCGCGACCGTGTACTCGCTGCTCGCCGGACGGAGTCCCTTCGAGGTCCTCGGCGGTGACAGGAACGGAGCGTCCGACCTCATCGGCCGTATCGACAAGGCGAAGCTCGTACCCACCGGTCGGACGGACGTCCCTCCCACGCTCGAGCGTCTGCTCGCGAGGTCCATGTCGCGTCGCCCCGAGAACCGTCAGGCGAGCGTCCTCGAGTTCGTGCGCGAGCTCCAGCAGGTCGAGAGCGAGATCGGCGTGGCACAGACGCCCATCGAGGTGGCCGTCGACGACTGGGCTCTCGCGACCGTCGCCGACCTCGAGGACAAGACCCGCCTGCGGGGTGTCACCCCTGTGCAGGCCTCCCGGCGTCGCCGTCGGCGCCGGGCCACCGAGGCCCAGGTGCAGGCGCAACACGGCGGTTCTCTGCAACAGAGCCGAGCCGTGCCTCGAAGCACCGGCACGCGCCCCGCACGTCGCCGATCAGCGCTCGTCCTGACGTGGGCGCTGGTGGCCGCGTCCGTCGTGGGCATCGGCCTCGCGGCCGCGGCGACGCTCGTGCTCGTCCGCTCGACCTCGACCGACATCCCCCGCGTGGCCGACGTCGCGTCGTCGAGCGACGGGTCCTCCGTGGTCTTCACCTGGAGCGACCCGGGGCTGCGGGCCGGCGACACCTATGTCATCTCGACCGGCGGGCAGACCAGTCAGCAGTCCGCCGACCGTTTCGTCGCCACCCCGGCCGACCCGGGTGACGAGGTGTGCATCACCGTCGCGGTGAGCCGCGGTGGTTCGACCGGCCCCGCGAGCAACGAGAACTGCGCGACGGCGGGCCAGGGCTGATGGGACGTCTGCTCGACTGGGCTTCGCGTCGTCGGTCTGCCGTGGCCACGGGCGTCGGAGTGGTCCTCGTGGCCACGCTCGTGACGACGGTCGCGGTGGCCAGCAACGGTTACGAGGCCCAGCGGGTCGACCTGTCCGACGGCACCGTGTGGGTGGCGAACGGCGAACGGGCAGCGATCGGCAGGGCGAACACCGACGTGTTGCAGCTGAACTCCGCCGTGCGCGGTACGGGCGCGGACCTCTCGGTGGTGCAGCGGGGGCAGGACGTCCTGCTCGTCGACCGCGGCAACGCCACGGTCGGCGTCGTCGACACCGCGACGGCCGAGGTCGCGGAGAGCGTCCCCTTGCCGCCGGAGTCACCCGAGGTCACCCTCGCGGGCGACCGTGCGCTCGTCGTGTCGCAGGGCACCGGCGAGGTGTGGAGCCAGCCGCTCTCCGACCTGTCGTCCTTCAGTAACGAGGTCGACCCCGACCTCAGCCTCGGCAAGGGGTTGGTCACCAGCGTCACGCCCGACGGCACCGTGGCCGCCTATTCGACCGACACCGGGCAGGTGTCGCTCTTCGACGGCACGGTGTCACCGGAGGTGACCGAGACGCACGACCTGCCGGCGTCGTCGTCAGTGGGGTACCAGGTGGCATCGGTGGGCGGCCACTGGGCCGTGCTCGACACGGTTGCGGGGGGACTGGTCGTCGACGGTCGTCGGGTCGACCTGTCCGATCGGGCCTCGGGTGGTCTGGCCCTGCAGACCGCGTCCGATTCGGGTGACGACGTCCTGGTCGCGACGGCCACCGGTCTCCTGTCCGTGCGGTCCGACGGTTCCGAGGTCACCGAGGTCGTCGGGGACAGAGAGGGCAAGCCCGCGCGCCCCGTGGTCGTCGGTGACTGCCGGTACGCCGCCTGGGCGGGTGGCTCGGCGTGGAGCGACTGCGCATCGTCCCGCGGGGGAGTCCTCGCCCTCGACGACATGCCCGGCGGCGCGGACCTCGTCTTCGACGTCAACGCCCGCCGTGTCGTGCTCAACGATCCGGCTTCCGGTCGATCCTGGGCGGTTCAACGCTCCGGCCAGCTGATCGACAACTGGTCCGACCTGTTCCCAGAGGACCGCGACCGAGAAGAACAGCAGGAGAACGACGACGAGCAGCCGCCCGAGCTCGATCCCGACCAGAAACCTCCGGTCGCCGTGGACGACGCGTTCGGCGCACGCCCGGGTCGCGCGACCACCCTGCCCGTCCTGCTCAACGACTACGACCCGAACGGTGACCCTCTCGTCGTCGACGAGGTGTCCACCCCGGACGAAACCGTCGGTCGACTCGACCTGGTCAACGATCGCCAACAAGTGTTGCTCACCCTCACCGACACGGCCGCGGGGACCTTCACCTTCGACTACACGATCTCCGACGGGCGGGGCGGCCGGGCGAGCTCCACGGTCACCGTGACCGTCCGGCAGCCGTCCGAGAACTCGCCGCCTCAGCAGGTCCGCACGACGACCGCGTCGGTGTCGTCGTCGGGGCGTGTGACCACCTCGGTGCTGGGCGATTGGGTCGACCCGGACGGCGACGCCTTCTACCTGACCTCGGCGGGGGGGACGACAGGGGTGTCGTACAAGCCGTCAGGGGACGTCGTCTACCAGGATTCCGGCGCGGGTGACACGACCGTGGACGTCCCGCTGACGGTCTCGGACGGCCGTGACGAGGGGCGCGGGTCGCTCTCGATCGGGGTGATGGGGGCGGGACAGGTGCCGCTCGAGGCCCTGCCGTTCTCCCAACAGGCCTACGCCGGCCAGCAGCTGACCGTGCGACCGCTGACCTACGCCCGGGGCGGTACGGGCGCGATCAAGCTGAACAGCGTCCCGGCGAAGGCCGACGTGACCGTCACACCGAATTACGAGCAAGGAACGTTCCGGTTCCTCAGCGACGTTCCGGGAACCTACCTCCTCGAGTACACGGTGACGGATGGCGACCAGACGGCGACCGGTACCGTCCGGGTGGACGTCGAGTCACCTCCTGACGCGGGCACGCCTCCGGTCACGACACCCAAGACGATCTTCATCGAGACGCTGGGCACGCAGAGGCTCGACGTCGTCGCGACCGATCGGGACCCGGCCAACAACGTACTCATGCTCACGGAGACCGACGCCGTGCCGGTCGCCTCCGGGCTCCGGGTCGAGACGCTCGACCAGCGCTACGCCCGCATCACGCTCGCGGCTCCCCTCGATGCCGGGCCGGTCACCTTCGGCTACACCGTCAGCAACGGTCTCGCCTCGGCCGCCGGGACGGTGACCGTGGTCGAGATCCCACGCCGGTCGATCACGCAGCCCCCGATCGCGACCGACGATCAGGTGACCGTCCGCATGGGGGACTCGATCGACATCGACGTCCTCGCCAACGACGAGCAGCCCGACGGTGATGAGCTGACGCTGGTGCCGCGCCTCGAGAGCGATGTCCCCGCCGGTAGCGGGCTGCTGTTCGCGTCGGGCAACCGTCTGCGGTACCTCGCGCCGTCGACCCCCGGCAACGTGACGGCGACCTACACCGTCGAGGGCCCGGACGGGCAACGGGCGTCGGCCCAGGTCGCGATCGCGGTCCGGGAGGTCGACGCCGGCAGCAACGCGGCTCCAGCGCCGCAGGCCGTGACCGCCCGTGTCGTCGCCGGCGAGACCGTGCGCATCGGCCTCCCCCTCGACGGGATCGATCCCGACGGAGACTCGGTCCAGTTGCTCGGGGTGGGCACCAACCCCGAGAAGGGCAGTGTCTCGACGGTCGGCGCGGACTTCGTCGAGTACCAGGCGAACGCCAGCTCGGCGGGCACCGACACGTTCACCTACACGGTCGTCGACGGATTGGGTGCCCGGGCGACCGGAACGGTCCGCGTGGGCATCTCGACCCGTGCCGACGGGTCCCGCAACCCGATCGCCGTCGCGGATGCGGTGACGATGCGACCAGGCGGGTCCATCACGGTCCGGGTGCTCGACAACGACTCCGACCCCGACGGAGGCGCACTCTCGGTCGATGCGGTGGAGGCCAACGGCGAGGACATCGTCGCGAAGGTCGTGTCGGGGACCATGGTGTCCGTGACGCCGCCCGAGACGCCGGGCACGTACGGGCTGGTCTACACGGTGTCGAACGAGCGGGGCGGTCAGAGCTCGACCTTCGTCACCGTGACCGTCGACCCGGACGCACCGCTGAACTACCCTCTCGCCGACGACACGGTGCTCGGACTCAGCGACATCGCCGGCCGTCAGACCGTGACGGTCAACCCGCTCGCGAACGTGTTCTTCTCGGACGGAAGCACGTCGCGACTCGACCTGGGGCTGGCACCAGGCTTCGGCTCGACCGCCGAGGTGACGCCGAACTCACGCGTCACCGTCCGGATCACCGACTCGAGCCAGATCATCCCGTTCTCCGTCTCGCGCAAGGACGATCCGGGCATCCGCGCCTACGCGTTCATCGTGGTTCCCGGTTTCGACGACGCCCTCCCGCAGATCGATCGGACGGTCCGGCCGATCACCGTCGAGAGCGAGAAGGCCGTCACGATCGACCTCGATCGCTACGTGATCTCCGCCGGGACCAACGGGGTGCGCCTGACCGACCCCGGAACGGTCCGCGCGACGAACTCGAACGGTGACGACCTGGTCGTCGACGACACGACGCTCCGCTTCACCTCGGCCGACCTGTTCTCGGGTGCGGCGTCGATCTCGTTCCAGGTGACGGACGGCCGGTCGGCGGACGACCCGGACGGGAGGACGGCCTCGCTCGTGCTCCCGATCACGGTGACGTCGCGAGAGAACCAACCTCCCGTCTTCAACGGGACGTCGATCGACCTCGAACCGGGCCAGTCCCGCACACTCGACCTCGCTCGACTCACCACGTATCCGTATCCGGACGACGTCGACGAACTGCGTTTCACCGTCGAGCAGAGTGGCACGGCGGGCTTCCGCTACGACCTGTCGGGGTCGGATCTGACCGTCTCGGCCGACGCCGGCACCGCCAAGGGGACGACCAGGTCCTTGCCCGTGGCCGTGAGCGACGCGCTCAACCCGGGCCGGAGCGGGACCGTCACGCTGTCGGTGGTGGGATCCAGCCGCCCGCTCGCGCAACCGGCGGCCGACCGTGCCGTCGTCAAACGTGGGGCCTCGACCACTGTCGACGTGCTGCAGAACGATCAGGCGACGAACCCGTTCCCGGGCCAGGCGCTCAGGGTGGTCGCGATCCGGGGGCTGAACGGGTCCTCCGTCCCGGCAGGCGTGTCCATCACGCCCAGTGGCGACAACCGCAGTCTCGCCGTGTCGGTCGCCGCCTCGGCCGCGCCGGGTGACACGAACCTGCAGTACCAGGTGGCCGACGTCACGGACGATCCCGACCGCTACGTGTGGGGGACCGTGACGATCAGCGTGCAGGACGTTCCCAACTCGCCCAACGCCCCGGTCCGATCGGGCACGTTCAAGGGCGGGCAGCTCACCCTCAGCTACACGGCTCCCGCAGCCAACAACTCGCCGCTGAGTGGCTACCGTCTCACCGGTACCGGCTCGGCAGGAGGTTCGTACTCGAAGTCCTGCGGACTCGCCACGGTGTGCACTCTGACCGACCTGCCGGTCGGCCAGCGGTTCTCGTTCACGGTCGTCGCCACCAACGCCATCGGAGACTCCGCGTCGTCGGCGTCCAGCCCCGCCTACAGCGCCGACTACGTGCCCGCCGCACCCACCGGTCTGAGCGCGACCGCGGTGGCATCGGGCCAGGGCGACACCCGGATCGCCTGGTCCGATCCGCCGGACCCTCGCCCCGGCTCCGCGATCCAGTCGTACGTGGTCGAGTGGTCCGGGCCCACGGCGGGGTCGCAGGCCGTTCGCCGCGGGGCTCAGCAGACCGTCATCACCGGACTTCTGCCGATGCAGAACTACACGGTGAACGTCTATGCGAAGAACGACGCCGACGTCGACAGCGATGCTGCCTGGGCTCGGGCGACCCTGTCGAGGGTGGTCCCCGTGGGAAGCCCCGGGGTGCCCGAGGTATCGGCCACGCCGGTGAGCGGTGGTGTGCAGATCACCTGGACGCCTTCGGCCGCCAACGGTGGAACGCCCCCCACGTACACGGTGGTTCGTCTCGCGAACTCCGACGGACCCGTGTCCTGCGACACCGTGGGTGACGCCGTTCCCCTCGTCGGCGGGGGAGCGCTGGATTCCTCTGCCGAGGACGGCGTCACGTACCTGTACGTCGTGAAGGCCGACAACGGCACGTTCTGTTCGGCCGGCTCGGGTCGGACGACGGCGCTCAAGGCCCCGGGGGCTGCTCGAGCCACGGTGACGGCCGCCGAGAACGGCGGCGGACGTTTCGACGTCCGGGTGTCCGCGGCCGACGTGGCGGCAGGGACGGCCGCCCGATACGAGTGGTCGCAGAACGGGCAGACGGGTTGGCAGACCGTCGCAGCCGACGGATTCATCTCGTCCGGTGGCTACGGCACCGAACTCGAGGTGTACGTCAGAGGCTGCCGGGACGACTCCGAGACCTTCTGCGGCTCCGCCTCCGGTCGATACGCGGCGACACCGGTGACCGTACGACCGGTCATCGTCTCCTGCGTACCCGGCGAAGCCCTCGTCGTGAACCCGCCCTCGAACGGTAGCCTCGACTTCTCGGCGACGGTCGAGTTCAACGTGTCACCCATCCTCTTGGACAACTGGCAGTCCGGGAACGGTAACGGCGCGTACACGACGTCGTCCCGGGTCGAACCGACGGCGACGGAGGTCCGCATCCGCGGCACGGTCGACGGCAAGACCGACAGCGGCTACGCGCAGGTCAGCTGCGGCTGAACCCCCGCGAACGACACGACGAGGAACGAAGACACATGAGCATGACCCCCGAACAGGCGACCTGGTTCTCCGACATCTTCGGGCGCCTGGTGGCGAACGTCGACCAGGTGCTGCTGGGCAAGACCTTCGTCGTCCGGCTGTCGTTCACGGCTCTGCTGAGCGAGGGGCACCTCTTGCTCGAGGACTTCCCGGGCACCGGCAAGACCTCGCTCGCCCGTGCGATCGCGCAGAGCGTCCAGGGCACGAGCAACCGTGTCCAGTTCACGCCCGACCTGCTGCCCGGCGACATCACCGGCGTCAGCATCTACGACCAGAAGGCCGGTGAGTTCGAGTTCCATCGTGGGCCGATCTTCTCCAACATCGTGCTGGCCGACGAGATCAACCGGGCCAGTCCCAAGACGCAGTCCGCCCTCCTCGAGGTGATGGAAGAGAGTCGCGTCACGGTCGACGGCGTCAGCCACCCCGTCGGTTCGCCGTTCATGGTGATCGCCACCCAGAACCCGGTCGAACAGGCGGGCACCTACCGCCTGCCCGAGGCCCAGCTCGACCGTTTCATCATGAAGACCTCGATCGGCTATCCCGACCACGCGGCGACCGTGCGCATCCTTGAGGGCTCGGCCACGAGGGTCCACGAGGGCAGTCTCAACCCGATCGTCCAGGCCGGGGTCATCACCGAGATGGCCCAACTCGCCCGCACCGTCCACGTCGAGCCCACCATCAGCGATTACGTCGCACGGCTCGTCGACGCTTCGCGCACAGCCCAAGAGGTGCGACTCGGCGTGAGTGTCCGGGGTGCGCTGGCACTCGTCCGGTCGGCCAAGACCTACGCGGCGTCCCTCGGCCGCCATTACGTCATCCCGGACGACGTCAAGTCGCTCGCGGAGCCTGTGCTCGCCCACCGTCTCGTGCTCGACCCCGAAGCGGAGTTCGACGGCGTCACACCGTCCAGCGTCGTCAGCCAGCTGCTCATCGAGACGGCGCCACCCGCCGAACGGGTAGCCGTGTGAGCGAGCGTCCCCGAGGCACCGACCGGGCTGCGAGGCCCGCGCCGGGGACGACGGCGGAGGACTCCCGCGCCGGCCGCACACGACCGCGGGGAGGTAGCCGTGGCGTCGACCAGCGGTTCGACTCCTCGTTCTCGACGGGAACGCAGGGTCTGACCAACGCCCGGACTCGGATCGTCGGCGACCGCACCGGCATCGGAGCCGACCTGGTCGTCCTGTTGGTCAGGACGACCCGAGGGGCGCGCCGCGTGGTCCGCCGGGCCTTCACGAGCGCCTCCTCGGTGATCACGCCCTTCGGGTGGTCGATGCTCGTGGCCGCGCCGGTGGCCCTGCTGGCCGGCTACCTGCTCGGTTGGACCGAGTTCGTGGTGGTCGGCGTCGCTGCGATCGTGTTGTTGCTCGTCGCGGGGCTGGCCCTCGTCGGGCGCAATGCCGTCCGCATCACCCTCGAGATCCCGCACGAACGGGTCGCCGTCGGGGCCTCTGCCTCGGGCACCGTGCGGGTGCGCAACGCCACCCGCCGCCGCATCCTCGGCGTGTCGGTCGAGGTCCCCGTCGGCCCCGGCCTCGCCGAGATCGACCTGCCCAGCTTGCGGTCGGGTGACGAGGTCACCGAATCCTTCGACCTGCCCACCACACGACGCGGTGTCGTCGCCGTGGGGCCGGTCAGCACCGTGCGCGGTGATCCGATCGGCCTCGCCCGTCGAGAGATCGACTGGACCGGCGTCACCGAGGTGTTCGTGCATCCCCGAACCATCGGCATCCCGAGCACGAGCACGGGACTCATCCGCGACCTCGAGGGCAACCCGACGCGGGACCTCTCGCCCAGCGACATCTCGTTCCACGCCCTCCGCGAGTACCAGCCCGGCGACGAACGTCGGAACATCCACTGGAAATCGACCGCCAAGACCGGCACCTACATGGTGCGGCAGTTCGAGGAGAGCCGCCGGAGCCACCTCGTGATCGCGCTGAGCCTGGCGGCCGGGGACTTCACGAACGAGGACGAGTTCGAGCTCGCCGTCAGCGTCGCCGGATCGCTCGGTGCCCGGGCGATCCGGGATGCCCGGGAGGTCAGCGTCGTCGTCGGTGAGACCACCCCCGAGTTCGCCAAACGGAAGAACCTCGCGATCCGCTCGCTGAGCACGCTCACGCGCAACCGGTTGCTCGACGAGCTCTCGGTCGTGAGCACGGCCGAGTCGGCACTGGCCATCACCGACGTGGCACGGGTGGCCGGCGACCAGGTCGTCGGGATATCTGTGGCTTTCCTCGTCGTCGGTTCCACGACGACCGTGACCGAGATGCGCGCGGCGGCCATGCAGTTCCCCCTCGGGGTCGAAGCGGTCGCGATCGTGTGCGACCCCGAGACGGTCCCCGGCATGAGGCGCATCGCCGACCTCACCGTGCTGACCATCGGCTACCTCGAGGACCTCCAGAAGTCGCTCGCGCGGACGGCGAGCGCATGAGCGTCGCTGACGACGCCCGGAGTCCGGCAGGGCAGGTGACGCCTCCTCCTCGTGCCCGGACCCGTGTCCGCCCCGCTCGCCTGCGGGCGCCCTTCGTCACCTCCGTCGTGGCGCTCTTCGGCCTGTCGCTCGGCACCGCGACCGCTGCGTTCTGGCCTGTCTACGAGAGCGGTGCGTTCGTCCTGCTCGTCGTCGTCGCCTTCGCCGTCGGCGTGGTCGTCGCGCTCGGTGCGGCCCTCCTGCGCCTGTCGAGCGTGTGGGTGTTCGTCGCCACGGTCCTGGCCTATCTCGTCCTCGGCGTCCCGTTGGCGGTGCCGTCCCAAGCCCTCGCCGGGGTGCTGCCCACGGGCAGGGGGCTGGGGACGCTGGTCTCGGCCACGGCTCTCGGCTGGAAGCAGCTGGTCACCATCGCCTTGCCCGTGGGTAGCTACGAGGCCCTGCTGGTGCCGGTCTTCGTGCTCGTCCTCGTCGGCACGGTCGTGGGTCTGTCCGTCGCGCTCCGCAGTCGGCGCGGTGAACTGGCCGTCATCGTCCCCGTCGTGGTCTGGATCATGGCGATCGTGCTCGGTCCGGCCGAGGCTTGGTGGCCCCGCGCGATGGGGGTGGCCCTGCTGGTGACGGTGGTCGCCTGGATGGTGTGGTGGCGCCTCCGTCGACGTCGGGTCGCCCTCGACGCCCTCACCGCTCGCCCCTCGGGAGCGTCGGCCGGGCACCGTCCCGTGGCCGTCCGGGCCGTCGTGGGCACGGTCCTCACGTTGGCCGTCGCCGGCACGGCCGGGACGATCGCCGTCGGGGCGGCCCCGCCGACCGGCTCGCGGACGGTGGCGCGCACGGTCGTCGAACAGCCCTTCGACCCGCGCGACCACGTCAGCCCGCTCAGTGGCTTCCGTGCCTACGAACAAGCGCCGACCGTCGACCAGACGCTCCTCACGGTCTCGGGGTTGCGCGACGGACAGCGACTCCGCGTCGCCACGCTCGACACCTACGACGGTGTCGTCTACAGCGTCGGCAGCGGCGACGTCGACAGCGCCTCCGGGTTCTTCACGCGGGTGCCCTCCGACGTCGACCAATCCGAGGTCGATGGAGAGACGACCACCGTCGACGTCACGGTGGGTGCCTACCGTGACCTGTGGCTGCCCACCGTGGGCCGCCTCGAGTCGGTCGCGTTCGACGGCGCCTCGGCGGACGCTCGGCGTGACGCCTTCTTCTACAACGACCTCACCGGTACCGCCGCCGTCCTCGGCGGTCTGCGCCAGGGTGACGCCTATCGGCTGGACGCGGTCGAGCCCCGCCAGCCCGGCGACGACGAGCTCGATGGGCTCACACCGGGGACGGCGACGGTGCCGACCCCTCGCGACGTGCCCGACGAGCTCTCCTCCGCGCTCGAGGAGGCCGTCGCCGGTGTCCAGGGCCCCGGGGCGCGCCTCCAGGCGGCGCTCACCGCCTTGAGGGAGGACGGCTACGTCAGCCACGGGGTCACCGCCGACGAACCGGTCAGCCGATCGGGTCACGGGTCGGACCGCATCGCGCAGCTCTTCACGGACCCCGTCATGATCGGTGACGCCGAGCAGTATGCAACGGCCGCCGCCCTGATGGCCGATCGACTGGGCTTTCCCGCGAGGGTGGTGATGGGGTTCGCGCCCGAGACCGGAGGAGGCAGCGTCGACGTCACGGGCTCGAGCGTCACGGCGTGGATCGAGGTCGACACCGTTCAGTACGGCTGGGTGGCATTCGACCCGAACCCCGTCGAACGGCCGATCCCCGAGGACCAGGTGCAGGACCCGACGCAGATCTCTCGTCCTGAGTCGGTCGTCCAACCGCCCCCCCAGGACCCTCAGATACGGAACGACCAGACCCCGCCGCAATCCGAACAGGACGACCCCGAGACCCCTCCGGCCTGGTTGGCCGTCGTGCTGTTGGTCGTGCGGATCGCCGGCTGGAGCGCCCTCGTCGCCGGCGTGCTCGCGGCCCCGTTCGTGACCGTCGTCGCCCTCAAGGCCCGAAGGCGACGCCGACGTCGGACGGCCACGAGTCCGTCGGACCGCATCAGCGGCGGCTGGCACGAGTTCGAGGACGCGGTGGTCGACCACGGCATCCGCACCCCGCCGGCCGCGACGCGAAGCGAGGTCGCCGCAGTGGTCGGTGGCTCCCGCCCCGCGGTGCTGGCCCGGGTCGCGGACCGTGCGGTGTTCTCGCCGAACCCGCCTGTCGAATCCGACGCCGATCGGGTCTGGACGGCCGTCGCCGAGATGCGGCGTGCCCTGGCCGTGGGGCTCACGAGACGGCAGCGGTTCGCCGCGGCGGTCTCGCTCCGATCATTGCGTGGTTACCATGGGCGCACCCCTCCCGAGCGACAGAGGAACGACTGATGTACTGCCCCACCTGTGCCAGCCCCTTGCCCGTCGGCGCGATGTTCTGCGGCGAATGCGGTCGGGCGGTCTCGAGCGCAGACCTCGCCGCCGCCCGTCGTCGGGCTGATGCCGCCGCCGAACACGTCGACGCCGTGAGCGCGTCGGATCTGCCCGAGCCGCCCTCGCGCGCAGCCTCGCATCCCCGCCGCCAAGATGTCGAGCAGCCATGGTGGGTGCGTGATCGTCAGCCCGACGCCGGCGGTGCCGAGACCGGATCGCCGGGTACCGAGGTCGACTCGACCGATGCCGAACACCACCGACCCGTGTCGCCCGAGTCGGTCCCCGCACCTCCCGCGTGGCCGGTCGACGACCGGACCGTGGCCCACGAACCCGACCGGTCGTCTGGCCCCGAGGAGGCGCGGTCCGAGTCCCCGAGACCGCCTCGCCCCGTCAGCCCGGTCGGCTCCGACGACCCGGTCGGTTCCGTGGATCGCCTCGACCGGGGGAGCGCCGTCGGCGTGGTGGCCCCGGACGCGTCCGAGCCGCCCACACCGCTCCGGTCACCGGCCAAGCACCCCGACAACGGGCCACGACCCACGTCCGCACCGCTCTGGACCGCCTCCTTGACGCCTGTCGGTACGGACGACCCGTCGCCCGTCGCGGCCGACGACGTGTCGTCGTCGGAAGAGCCCGTCGTCCGTCCGGACGACGAGAACGAGTCCGTCGGCGTCGCCCCGTCGGGTGTCGTCCGAGCCGCGCCTCACGGCGGTGCCGATGGCGCAGCGAACGGTGACGACGACCGCGACGGGGCGGCACCATCTGCCGAACCCGAACCCGAAGCCGAAGCCGAAGCCGAAGCGGAAGCGGAAGCCGAACCCGGACCCGCTTCTGCCGGAGCCCCTGACCTCGCCTCGGCGGAGGTCGTCGACGACCAGGCCGAGGCCCCTTCGGTGCCACCGGCACTCGTGCGCCCGAGGGCCGACGGCCCCCGGGACGGCGACACCGCTCCCCTCGCGGCCCTCGACCGGGACTTCCGTCCGTCGGCTCCGGACGTGTCCTCGTCCGCCCCGGTCGAGTCCAGCCGCCCCGAACCGGTGCCGCTCGTCGAGCCCGTGCCCCTGGTGCAGCCCGGCTCGGCCGTGGTGCCCGAACGCTGCTCGCACTGTGGTGCCTCCATCGGCGAGGACGACATCTTCTGCGGCGAATGCGGAGCGGTCGTGCAATCGGTCGCCCTGTCGTTCACCGGCCCCGTGGTTCCGATCTCACCCGAGTGGCGACCGGACGACGAGTCACCGGCAGAACCGCGTCCAGCCCCCGAGCCCATCGACCACGTTCCGGGCTTCCGGGCCGAACGACCGGCCGTGACTCCGAGGCCGACCCTCGCCGACGTCCCTCCGGCCCCGTCGTCGTCCTCGGCGCCGGCCTGGCGTCCCCGTCGGCCGTCCGTCGAGCTCCCTGACGACGACGTCGACGAGACCCGAATCGTCCGTCGCGGTGCCCTGGGAACCGAGTACGTGCTGCAGTTCAGCACGGGGGAGAGCATCACGGTCGACGGTACGGGCCTCGTCGGACGTGCCCCGACACCCCAGCCCGGGGAACGCTTCGACCAGCTCGTCCGCATCGTCGATCCCGGCAAATCGGTGTCGAAGACGCACCTCGAGTTCGGACAGGAGGCGGGCGTCCTGTGGGTCAGCGACCGGTGGTCCGGCAACGGGACGGTGGTGCGTCCTCGAGACCTCCCACCCCGGCGGGCCGATCCGGGCGCCAGGGTCAGGGTGACGCGCGGTACCCGGGTCGAGATCGGCGAGCAGTTCTTCGTCGTCGTCTGACGCTCGCCTCCTCCCGTCGTGGCGAGGCGGTCGCGTCCCTCCCCAGGGGCGCTCACGCGCCGGCCGCCGGGGTGGGGCATCCGATGCACTAGGGGGATGAAGTCCTCCCTCGCCTCGACGTCCTCGTCCGCCGCTGCGCGCATCCGGCTTCCGCCTGCCCCGGCCCGGCCCCACCCGACGGCACCGCCGGTCGTCGCGACCTCGACCGGCGCCGTCGCGTCGGCGTGCTGCGCCCTCGCTCCCTGGGCGGGCACGTCCGCCGTGCTCGGGTCCGCCGTCGTGACGGCCCTCGTGGTCCTGGGCGGGTGGTCAGTGGACCGTCACCTCGGGGTGGTGGTGACGGCACGTCGTCGACGGTCGGAGTTCTTGGCTTCCCTCGACGCGGTCGACGAGGCCGTGGCGCGCCTGCGGGCGGCGAGGACGCGTGAGCTGGCCGACTGGTACCCGACGGCCGATCGGCTCGTCGCGTCCGGCCCGTCATGTCGTCCGACCCGGGCGCTGGTGCTCGGGGTCGGTCGCGCCTCCAGCGGGCTCGTCCTCGAGGGGCGTCCAGAGGACGACCTCGAGCCGGGCGACCCGGCTGTCGCCCGGCTCGCCCGACTGCGCGTCGAGGCGGCCACCCTCGACGAGGCTCCGCTGTGCGTTGCGCTCTCGTCGACGGTCCGCGTCGTGGGTCCGCCCGTCGTGGCCGAGGCCGTGGCCTCGGGCCTCCGACGGCAGGTCCGGGCCGGAGGGCCGGGGCCCACCGAGGCCGCCGACGCGATCGAGTGCGTGCTCGTCGACGCGGCGGCCGCGGACGGTCCGCCCCCGACCCCGCTTCGCCCGGTCGACACGATCGTCGTGATCGGCCAGGACGGCGAGGCCGTGGTCACCCGGAAGGACGGCCGTCGGTGTCGTCAGAGCCTGCGGGTCGCGTTCTGGTCGGTGCGCGACGACGGCGCACCGTCCGTCTAGCGGTCGAGACCGCTGCCGAGACGGATGCGACCGACGAGGTCGCCACCTCCGGTGACCTTCTCGAGCGTCCGCTCGACGACGCGATCGGCGGCGTCCGCGTCGACGGCTCCCTCGTCGACCAGGAGGCGCAGCGCGACCAGGGTGCCGGCCCTCACGTTCCCGTCGAGGACCTTGACGGCCACGGCCACACCGTCGGTCGTTCCCATGACCATGACGCCCTCGGCGCCCAGCTTGGCCAAAACGCCCAACTCGTCGATCGTCACGGTGTTGGCCCGGCCGGGGCCGTCGATCGCCCAGGCGTCGCCGAGGACCGCCTCGACGAGGTGCGCCGCGTGCTCGTCGCGTCCCGCCCCGGTCGCTCGGACCGACCCCGCGACCCGGGCGACGGCCCGGGCGAGACCGGCGACGGTGGTTGCGATGACCGGGGCCCCGCACCCGTCCACGCCGGCGCGGTCGACGGTCTCGCCGGTGAAGTCGGCGACCGTCTCGCGGACGGCGGCCTGCACCGGGTGCCCCGACGAGACGTACGTCGCGGGGTCCCATCCGTTCTCGGCGCAGGCCAACAGGAACGCCGCGTGCTTGCCCGAGCAGTTCATGGCGAGGCGGCGTGCCGACGAGGCCGCGCGGGCGCTGGCCCGGTCACCCGGCCAGTCCGGCGGGCAGAGCAGGTCGTCCTCGGTGCTGGCCGAACGGCCGAGCAGTGCCTCGACCACCTCGAGGTGGGCGGGTGTCCCGGCGTGGCTCGCCGTGGCCAGGACGGCCTGGGCGCCGTCGAGCGCGACACCCGAGCGCAGCACGGTGATCGCCTGCAGGGGCTTGAGGCACGATCGAGGGTAGATCGTCGCGTCCGCGTCGCCGACGCGACGCAACTCGTGGCCGTCGGCGTCGACGACGACGCCTGCTCCGAGGTGCCGGCTCTCGTCCCACCCCGAGCGTTCGAGCACGGCCAGCTCGACGCTGCCCGGGGCGGTCAAGGGGTGACGGGAGGGCACGGCGGTGTGGGGGTCGGTCATGATGGGGAGTGTACCGAGGCCCCGCATGCGACCCCGTCGCACCGACGGGGGCCCGAGAAGGAGGCAGCATGCTCGACCACGACTACGCCGTCGACGTCCGATGGACCGGTGACCGGGGTGAGGGGACCACCTCGTACCGCTCGTACGGTCGCGACAACACCATCGTCGCGACCGGGAAGCAGCACGACATCCTGGCGTCGGCCGACCGGACGTTCCACGGCGATGCCGACCGCTGGAACCCCGAAGAACTCCTGCTTGCCGCGTTGGCGCAGTGCCACATGCTCAGCTACCTGCACGTCGCCGCGACCGCCGGGGTCGTCGTCGTCGCGTACGAGGACGCCGCCGTGGGACGCATGACCCAGACGCACGACGGCGGGGGACGCTTCACCTCGGTGACGCTCCGGCCGCGGGTGACCGTCGCCGACGACGACATGGTCGGGCCCGCCCTCGCCCTGCACGCCGAAGCCAGCCGCAAGTGCTTCATCGCGGCGTCCGTGGCCTTCCCCGTCGGGCACGAGCCCACCGTCGTGGCGGCGTCCAGAGAAGCCCGCCAGGCGTGAGGCAGAATGGCACGGCACGTCCGCCGCGACCCGTCCGGCGACTCGACCCCCGTCACCCTCACCGAGAGATCCCCATGCGCCGCTCCCTCGCCCTCCTGGCCGTCCCCGCCCTGCTCCTGTCCCTCGCCGCCTGCGCGGGCGACGCCGGCGGGTCGACCGATGCCGCGACGCCGAGCAGCTCGTCGTCGGCGACGGCCGACGTCCCCCTGCGCGCCTCCGGCGAGCCCCAGTCCCCTCAGGCCGGTTTCCCGACCGTCGAGCTGGACGCCGACGGTCGCCCGACGGTCACCGTCCCCGACGCCACCGCACCCACCGAGCTCGGGGTCGAGACGCTCATCAAGGGAGACGGCGCCACGGTCCAGGCCGGCGACACGGTCACCGTCCAGTACCAAGGCGTCATCTGGAACACCGGCGAGATCTTCGACGAGAGCTGGTCGCGAGGCGCCCCGGCCACCTTCTCGACCGACCAGGTGATCACCGGCTTCGCCGACGGAATGATCGGACAGACCGTCGGGTCGCAGACCGTCGTGGTCATCCCGCCGGCGGACGGCTACGGCGAGACGGGGCAGCCCCAGGCCGGCATCTCGGGTACCGACACGCTCGTCTTCGTCATCGACATCCTCGCCGTCTCGTAGCCGGCCGTCGCCGTCGACCGCCGAGACGACTCCTCGATGCCTCTCACCGCGCCTCCTCGCCCGTCCACCCGTGCCGGTCGGGGGCGACTCACGACCCTGGTGGCCGTGCCGCTCGTCGCCCTCGCGCTGAGCGGCTGCACAAGCGGTTCCGATCAGCCGTCGCCCACGGCGAGCGGTGCGACCGGCGACTGCGAGGTGCCGGCGTCCGGCCCCCTGTCCGACGGCGTCGACGTCACGGGCGACGTCGAGGCCAAGCCCGAGGTCAGCTTCGACACCCCGCTCGAGGTCACCTCCACCCAACGCACCACCCTGGTCGAGGGGAGCGGCGAGGTCGCCGGGCAGGGCGCGGTGGCCAACGTCCGCATCGCCGTGTACGACGCGACCACCGGTGCCGAGGTCACGTCGGCCGGTTTCGACGAGGGGCAGCAGCCCACGCAGCTCACGGTGAGCACCGACTACTACGTGCCGGGCATCGTCGATGCCATCGCGTGCGTGCCTTCGGGCAGCCGAACGGTGACCGTCGCCTCGGCGGCCGACATGACCACGGCGACCGCGGGGGAGCAGGCCGCCACGCCCACGCCCGTGGTCATCGTCGCGGACGTGGTGTCGATCGTGCCGACCAAGGCGACAGGCGAGGCCCAGCCCCCGGAGGACGGCTTCCCGACGGTCGAGCTCGCCGACGACGGCCAGCCCACCGTGACGATCCCGCCCGGTACCGAACCGCCGTCGGACCTGCGGATCGAGGTCCTCAAGAAGGGTGACGGTCCGGTCGTGCCCGACCCCGCCAACGTCACCGTGCAGTACCAGGGCGTCAACTGGACCACCGGCGAGGTCTTCGACCAGAGCTGGGGCAAGGGCACGCCGACGCCCTTCTCGACCGACCAGGTCGTGCCCGGTTTCGCCAAGGCCATGATCGGCCAGACGGTGGGCTCGCAGGTCGTCGTGATCATCCCCCCGAGCGAGGGCTACGGCGATGCCGGGCAGCCCTCGGCCGGCATCGGCGGGACGGACACCCTCGTCTTCGTGATCGACATCCTGGCCGTCGCCTAGTCAGGGCAGGGGCGACGTCGACGACGCGGACGGCTCCACGGGTGCTCGCCGTAGGCTGACCCCATGCGTCGCATCACGATCCTCGGCTCCACCGGCTCGATCGGGGTCCAGGCCCTCGACGTGGTCCGGGCCCACCCCGACCTGTTCGAGGTCGTCGGCCTCGCGGCCGGCTCGAACCGCGAGGGCGTCGCCGCGCAAGCGGCCGAGTTCGGGGTCGAGCACACGGCACTGGGCACCGACGAATCGGTCCAGCTCGTCCGCGACGTGCGGGCGGACGTCGTCCTCAACGGCATCACCGGCTCCGTCGGCCTCGCGCCGACCCTCGCCGCCCTCGACTCGGGCGCGTCGCTCGCCCTGGCGAACAAGGAGAGCCTGATCGTCGGCGGTGACCTCGTGAAGCAGCGCGCCGCCCCCGGCCAGATCGTCCCCGTCGACTCCGAGCACTCGGCCATCGCGCAGGCCCTGCGGTCCGGGGCCGAGCGCGAGGTCCGTCGGCTCGTCCTGACGGCGTCGGGCGGGCCGTTCCGCGGCCGCACGCGAGACTCGCTGGCCGACGTCACCCCGCGCGAGGCACTCGCGCACCCGACCTGGGACATGGGCCTGGTCGTGACGACGAACTCGTCGACCCTCGTCAACAAGGGGCTCGAGGTGATCGAGGCGCACCTGCTCTTCGACGTCGACTACGACGACATCGACGTCACGGTGCATCCGCAGTCGATCGTCCACTCGATGGTGGAGTTCGTCGACGGCTCGACCATCGCCCAGGCCTCACCCCCCGACATGCGGTTGCCGATCTCGTTGGGGCTCGCCTGGCCCGACCGTGTCGACGGCGTGGGAGTCCCGCTCGACTGGACCCGCGCCTCCACGTGGACGTTCGAACCGCTCGACGACGAGGCCTTCCCGGCCGTGCGACTCGCCAAGCAGGTGGGACGGGCCGGCGGTACTCACCCGGCCGTCTTCAACGCCGCCAACGAGCAGGCCGTGCTGGCGTTCCACGCCGGCCGCGTCGGCTACCTCAACATTCTCGACGTGGTCGGTGCAGTCGTCGACCGGCACACGGCGGGCGAGGCCAGCCTCGAGGGAGTGCTCGAGGCCGAGCGGTGGGCGCGTGCCGAGGCGGAGACGCTGCTGTCCCGCTGAGGCGGATGCCCCAGTTCGGGGCTCCCAGCGTCGTCATGGCGCCGGTCCGGTGGACGTCCGGCCGCGGGCGGCTACCCTTGCCCGGTGCAGACGATCCTCCTCTTCGTACTCGGCGTCCTGGTCATGGTCGTCGGGTTGGCCGTGTCGATCGCCCTGCACGAGGTGGGCCACCTCGTGCCGGCGAAGAAGTTCGGCGTCAAGGTCGGGCAGTACATGATCGGCTTCGGGCCGACCGTCTTCTCGCGCAAGAAGGGCGAGACCGAGTACGGCGTCAAGGCCCTGCCGCTCGGCGGCTACATCTCGATGTCGGGCATGTTCCCTCCGGGAAAGACCGGAGGAGGCGCGCGGCAGTCGAGCACCGGCTTCTTCAACACCCTCGTTCAGGACGCCCGTACCGCCAGTGCCGAGACCATCGACGAGGGCGACGAGTCGCGCACCTTCTACCGGCTGCCCGTGTACAAGCGCGTCATCATCATGCTCGGTGGTCCCGTCATGAACCTGCTGATCGCGATCGTCCTGTTCGCCGTGCTGCTCTGTGGCTTCGGCGTCCAGCAGGCGAGCACGACCGTCGGAAGCGTCAGCACCTGCGTCCTGCCCGCCGGGTCGTCCGCGACGAGCTGCCCCTCGGACGCACCCGAGGCCCCCGCCTACGCCGCGGGCATGCTGAACGGCGACCGCATCGTGTCGATCGACGGCACCACCGTCACCGACGGTGACCAGATCACGAGCATCCTGCAACGCTCGCCCGGCGACACCCTCGACGTCGTGGTCGATCGCGACGGCACCGAGCGCACGCTGCAGGTGACACCGGCTCTGTCCGAGCGCTACGTGACGACGTCGAGCGGTGCCGTCGCGACGAATCCCGACGGCAGCTCGCAGACCCAAGAGGTCGGTTTCGTCGGTATCGGCTTCGCCTACGAGAAGGTGCGAGAGCCCGTGACCGCCGTGCTGCCGGCCGTCGGCGACAACATCGCACACGTGGCCGGCGTCATCGTCACGCTGCCGCAACGTCTCGTCGGGGTCGCGCAGGCCGCGTTCGGCGGGGCCGAGCGAGACCCGAACGGCCCGGTCAGCGTCGTCGGCGTCGGGCGCATGGCGGGCGAGATCGCGAGCCTCGACACCATCCCGGTCGTCGACCGCATCAGCACCCTCGTCGGTCTGCTCGCGAGTCTGAACGTGGCGCTGTTCGTGTTCAACCTGGTGCCGTTGATGCCCCTCGACGGCGGGCACGTGGCGGGGGCCCTGATCGAGGCGATCCGCCGTGGCTTCGCCAAGCTCTTCCGTCGACCCGACCCGGGCCCGGTCGACACCGCCAAGGCCATCCCCGTGACCTTCGCCATCGTGATCCTGCTCGGTGGCATGACTGTCCTGCTGACCTACGCCGACATCGTGAACCCGATCGACATCTTCGGTTGACCCCGGCCGTGGGTGTCGCGTGACGAGCCGGTCGCGCGCCCGTCACGCAGCGTCCAGCGCCGAGGATTACGATGACACCGTGCCAGCAGTCAATCTCGGAATGCCGAAGGTCCCCGAAGTCCTCGCCCCGCGCCGCAAGACGCGGCAGATCAAGGTGGGCAAGGTGCTCGTGGGTGGCGACGCCCCCGTCAGCGTCCAGTCGATGACCACGACTCCGACCCCCAACATCAACGCCACCCTGCAGCAGATCGCCGAGCTCACGGCCAGCGGCTGCGACATCGTCCGCGTCGCCGTGCCGAGCCGTGACGACGCCGAGGCCCTTCCGATCATCGCGAAGAAGAGCCAGATCCCGGTCATCGCCGACATCCACTTCCAGCCCAACTACGTGTACCAGGCGATCGACGCCGGTTGTGCGGCCGTCCGGGTCAATCCCGGCAACATCCGCAAGTTCGACGACCAGGTCGGCAAGATCGCGGCCGCGGCGAAGGCCGCCGGCGTGTCGATCCGCATCGGGGTGAACGCCGGCTCGCTCGAGCCGAGCATCCTGCAGAAGTACGGCAAGGCCACGCCCGAGGCGCTCGTCGAGTCCGCCGTGTGGGAGGCCTCGCTCTTCGAAGAGCACGACTTCCACGACTTCAAGATCTCGGTGAAGCACAACGACCCGATCGTCATGGTCAAGGCCTACCGTCAGCTCGCCGAGCGCGGCGACTGGCCGTTGCACCTCGGCGTCACCGAGGCGGGCCCCGAGTTCCAGGGCACGATCAAGTCGGCGACGGCCTTCGGCATCCTGCTCAGCGAAGGTATCGGCGACACCATCCGCGTCAGCCTCAGCGCCCCGCCCGCACAAGAGGTCAAGGTGGGCCTGCAGATCCTGCAGTCGCTCAACCTGCGCGAGCGCAAACTCGAGATCGTCAGCTGCCCCAGCTGCGGTCGCGCCCAGGTCGACGTCTACAAGCTCGCCAACGACGTCACCGACGGGCTCGAGGGCATGACCGTTCCTCTCCGCGTCGCCGTGATGGGCTGTGTCGTCAACGGTCCGGGCGAGGCCCGCGAGGCCGACCTCGGCGTCGCGTCCGGTAACGGCAAGGGCCAGATCTTCGTCAAGGGCGAGGTCATCAAGACCGTTCCCGAGTCCGAGATCGTCCAGACGCTCATCGACGAGGCCAATCGTCTCGCCGCCGAGATGCCTCCCGGCGAGCTGGGCTCGCCCGAGGTCGTCACCGTCTGACGCGATCCGCCCCCGGGGCGACGTGACCTGCGTCAGGAGGCGCGGTGCGAGGAGTCTCGCACCGCGCCTCCTGCGTGTGCCGGGGCCTCGTCCACGGGGCCTCGGCGTTCTTGTGTCGTCGTGTGACGCTCCGATGTGACGTGGCACGGGGCGTCCGCCAGCATGGAGCACGCACCGCGACAGCCTCGGCCCACCACCGAGCGGTGCCCCCGCAGCACCCCGAGAGGAACCCATGACCAGCAGCGCCCCCCTGATCGACGCCCCGAAGAAGGGCCCCGGTCGACTGATCGCCGTCATCGTCGCGGTCGTCGTCGTCCTCGCCGCCGTCGGCATCGCCATCGGAGTCACCCGTGGCGGTGGCGACGACGAGACGGTCCGCATCGGTGTCGTCGGCGCGAGCGACCCCTACTGGGCCGACTTCGTCCAGGCCGCCGCCGACGAGGGCATCACCGTCGACCTCGTCGACTACTCGGATTACGAACAGCCGAACCCCGCCCTCGCCGACGGCGAGATCGACCTGAACCAGTTCCAGCACATCGTCTACCTCGCGCAGTACGACGTGGCCTCGGGCAACGACATCGTGCCGATCGGTTCGACGGCGATCTACCCCCTTCCGCTGTACTCGTCGACGTACACCCAGCTGAGCGATTTCCGGCAGGGCGACACCATCGCGATCCCCGACGACTCGAGCAACCTGGCCCGGGCCCTGCTCGTGCTGCAGTCGAACGGCCTGCTCTCGCTGAAGGACGGCGGGACGATCTTCTCGGGCGTCAACGACGTCGACGAGGCCAAGTCGAAGGTCAAGGTCGCCACGGTGAGCGCGGATCTCGCCGCCACGTCGCTGCCCGACTACGCCGGCGCGATCATCAACAACGACTTCGCGACGAAGGCCGGCCTCTCGACCGACGACGTCATCGCCCAGGACGACCCCGAGGACCCCTCGTCGGTGCCCTACGCCAACGTCTTCGCCGCGCGTGCGGAGGACAAGGACAACGCCACCTACCAGAAGCTCGTCCAGATCTACCAGGACACCAAGGCCGTCACCGACGGCGTCGTAGACAACTCGGGCGGCACGGCGATCATCACGAAGATCCCCGTGGGCGACCTCGAGAAGTCGTTGACCGAGACCGAGAAGCTCGTCGAACAGAACGGCTGACCCCACCAGGTCGCCACCACCGGCCCGGACCGCGCGCAGAACCCGCTCGCGGCCCGGGCCTCCGCCCGTGCCGAGGAGAACGCGTGCCCGCCATCACCCTGACCGACGTCGTCAAGACGTACCCGCCCCGTGAGAAGGGCGCCGCACCGCTGACCGCGGTGGACGGCGTCGATCTCGAGATCGCCGAGGGCGAGATCTTCGGCATCATCGGCTACTCGGGGGCAGGCAAGAGCACCCTGGTGCGCCTGGTCAACGCCCTCGAGCCCACGACGAGTGGGAGCATCCGCATCGACGGTCGCGAGATCACCGGCCTCCGTGAGCGCGAGCTGCGAGGGGTCCGGGCGGGCATCGGCATGATCTTCCAGCAGTTCAACCTCTTCTCGTCGAAGACGGTCTGGGGCAACGTCGAGTTCCCGCTCAAGGCGGCAGGCGTGCCCAAGGCCGAGCACCAGAGGCGGATCAGCGACCTGCTGCACTTCGTCGGCCTCGGCGACAAGGCCCACGCGCGGCCGGACCAGCTCTCGGGTGGGCAGAAGCAGCGCGTCGGCATCGCCCGGGCGCTCGCGACGAATCCGCGAATCCTGCTGGCCGACGAGGCGACGAGCGCCCTCGACCCCGAGACGACGAGCGAGGTGCTGGCGTTGCTGAAGCGGGTCAACTCAGAGCTCGGCATCACGATCGTCGTGATCACCCACGAGATGGACGTCATCAAGAGGATCGCCGACCGGGTGGCCGTGATGGACTCCGGTCGTGTCGTCGAGACCGGACCCACCTTCGAGGTGTTCTCCGACCCGCAGCAGGCCTCGACCAAGCGATTCGTCTCGACCGTCATCGCGGGCACACCGCACGGCGACGAGCTCGGGGCGCTGCGGGCCCGGCACGACGGCACCCTCGTGTCGGTGCGCATCGCCGAGGGTGGTGTCGACCAGCGCGACGTCTTCGCCCTGCTCGCCCGTCACGGCCTCTCGTTCGAGATCGTCTTCGGCGGCGTCAACGACATCCAGGGTCGTACCTTCGGCACCCTGACCCTCGCCGTCACGGGCGACGCGGGCGCCGTGCGGGCGGCCGTCGCCGAGCTGGGCGGAAACGCCACCGAATTGCTCGAGTCGGGGCCTGCCGTGCCCTCCGCCCCCGCCACGAGCACGGAAGGACGCTGACGTGGACTCTCTGATCGAACTGCAGCCCATGCTGTGGCAGGCGGCCGTCGAGACCGTCTACATCGTCGCCCTGACCCTGCTCTTCGGCGGCATCGGGGGACTCGTGCTCGGGCTGGCGCTCTACTTGACGCGAGGGGGGGCACTGTTCGCCAACCGAGCCGTCTACGGCGTGCTCAACGTGGTCGTCAACGTGTTCCGACCGATCCCGTTCATCATCTTCCTGGCCGCGGCCCAACCCCTGGCGAGGTTCGTGATCGGTTCGGGCAGCGGCAACCCGGCGATCATCTTCACCCTGTCGCTCGCGGCGTCGTTCGCCATCTCGCGCATCGTCGAGCAGAACCTGCTGACCGTGCAGCCGGGCGTCATCGAGGCCGCACGAGCCGCCGGTGCCGGCCCTGCGCGCATCATCGGTACGGTGCTGCTTCCCGAGGCGCTCGGACCGCTCATCCTCGGGTACACGTTCATCTTCGTCGCGCTGGTCGACATGTCGGCCGTGGCCGGGTACATCGGTGGCGGAGGGCTCGGCAACTTCGCCCTGCTCTACGGCTACCGGCAGTTCAACCCGGTCGTGACCTGGGCCGCCGTGCTGCTGATCATCGTGCTGGTGCAGCTCGTCCAGTTCCTCGGCAACTGGTTGGCGAGGCGCGCACTGCGACGATGACGGCATCGGGGGCGGTGAGACGGGGCTGTCGGGGGACTGGTTTACAGTGGGGCGCGTGACCGACACCGCCACCGCCAGCCAGACCCCTCCGCCGGCCTCGGCCCCCGTGACGCCCGCCGAACTCGAGCGGGCGCGGCAGATCGTCGGGGCGGTGTCGCAGGCGTTCGGCCGCAAGGTCGTCGGTCAGACCGCGCTCCGCGACACCCTGCTCGTCGCCCTGATCACCGGTGGGCACGTCCTCCTCGAGAGCGTGCCGGGGTTGGCCAAGACGACCGCGGCCCAGACCATCGCGCAGTCGATCGACGCGAGCTTCCGCCGCATCCAGTGCACGCCCGACCTGCTGCCGAGCGACATCACGGGTACGCAGATCTACGATGCGCAGAAGTCGACCTTCGTCACGCAGCTCGGGCCGGTCCACTCGAACTTCGTCCTGCTCGACGAGATCAACCGGTCCAGCGCCAAGACCCAGAGCGCCATGCTCGAGGCGATGCAAGAGCGGCAGACCACCATCGGCGGCACGGTCTACCGGTTGCCCTCGCCGTTCCTCGTCCTCGCGACGCAGAACCCGATCGAGCAAGAGGGCACGTACCAGCTGCCCGAGGCCCAGCTCGACCGCTTCTTGTTGAAAGAGATCCTCGACTACCCGACGCCGGCCGAAGAGGCCGAGATCATCCGACGCATCGAGAGCGGCGTCTACGACGAGGCCGCCGCTCCGTCGACCGGGGTGGGCCTGGCCGACGTCGTCTACCTGCAAGACCTGGCCAAGCGTGTCTACGTCGACGCGTCCATCGTCAACTACATCGTGCAGCTCATCTACGTCACGCGGCACCCCCAGCAGTACATCCCGGCGACGCTCGCCGACTACGTCGAATTCGGGGCCAGCCCGCGGGCCAGCATCGCGTTCATGCAAGCCGCCCGGGCCCTCGCCCTGCTCCACGGTCGCGACTACGTGATCCCCGAAGACGTGAAGCACCTGCGGCACTCCGTGCTCCGACACCGCTTGATCCTCAACTACGAGGCGACCGCCGACGAGGTCGCGCCCGAGACGATCATCGACGCCGTGTTCGGCGCGGTCCAGACCCCCTGACCCCGGTGGCCAGCCTGCTGCTGCGTGTGCGGACCAAGATGGGCCTCTTCGCCCACCGGCGCACCATCGACCTCCTCGAGGGCGGCTACGCCTCGGTGCACCACGGGCGCAGCCACGACTTCGACGACCTCCGGGCCTATGTCCCGGGCGACGAGGTGAAAGACATCGACTGGAAGGCCACGGCCCGTCACGGCGAGCCCCTGGTCAAGCGTTACATCGCGAGCCGACGGCAGAATCTCGTCCTCGTGATGGACACCGGTCGCAACATGGCGGCGACGGCCACGAGCGGCGAGTCCAAGAAAGACATCGCACTGATGGCGGCCGGCGCCCTCGCCTACATCGCCGCGAAGCACGGCGATGTCGTCTCGCTGGTGGCCGGCGACTCCTCGGGCACCCGCGCGCATCCGGCCGGTGCGACCGAGGCCCACCTCGAGACCCTCCTGCGGCAGGTCGACCGACGGGTCGATCTCGACGCCCCGACCAGCGACCTCGCCGCCGTGCTCGCCTGGGTCGCGCGGGGAGTCCGGCGGCGCTCGATGCTGCTCGTGGTCACCGACGACGTCGCGATCGACGAGCACATCACGCGGCTGCTCCGCCGCCTGCGAGCACAGCACGAGATCGTCTGGCTGACGATCGGCGACGCTGATCTGATGACCCGCTCCGGCCACGCCGGCGAGGTCTTCGACGTCCGCGAGATGTCCGGACTGCCGGCCTACCTCCGCGAGAACGCCCAGCTCCGACGCGAGTTCGACGACTCGTCCGTCCGCCGAACGGACGACACCGAGCGCGAGCTCCTGGCCCTCGGCATCAGCAGCCAGCGGCTCGGCAGCCAGGCCGAGGTCGTGTCGGGCCTCTTCGCCCTGATCGAGAAGCACCGTCGTGTCGGGCGCTGACGACTTCTTCGGGCCCTACCAGTACCCGCTCTGGGTGCTCTGGCTCGTGCTCGGTCTGGTGGGGCTGGCCCTGGTCGTCGCCTGGTACGTCTTCGTCTTCCGCTTCTCGGCCAGGCGACTCCCGCCGGCACGACGGGCGGCCCGGGCGGCCTCCCGACCGGCCTCCCTCGCCGACACCAAGGCCAAGTACCTCGGCCTGATCGACGAGGTCGAGGGGGCTGCCGCCTCGGGTCGGCTGAACGACCGCGGGGTGCACTCCCGGCTCAGCCTGCTGTTGCGATTCTTCGCCCACGAGACGAACGGTGTCGACACGCACGTGATGACCCTCGCCGACCTGCGCGAGTCGAACCTGCCCCGGCTCGCCGGGGCGGTCGAGCAGTACTACCCGCCGGCCTTCCGTCTCGAGCAGCCCGGCGACCCGGCCCGTGCCGTCGCCACCGCGAGAGACGTGGTGTCGTCATGGGGCTGATCTTCTGGTGGTTGCCGCTCCTCGCATTGGCGGTCGTGGCGGTCGCGGCGTCGCTCTACGTGCGATGGAGGCGTAGGGACCGAGCGCGCCTCCGTCGGCTCGGTGTCCCGGTCGCGCACGGCGAGCGACTGACCGCTCTGCCCACCTACCAGCGTGTCGTGCGGCGCTACCGCATCGCCCTGGCGT
The DNA here is from genome assembly GCF_013248995.1 of Frigoribacterium sp. VKM Ac-2836. Classification (GTDB taxonomy): domain Bacteria; phylum Actinomycetota; class Actinomycetes; order Actinomycetales; family Microbacteriaceae; genus Frigoribacterium. The sequence continues at coordinate 798,529 of NZ_JABRPK010000001.1, forward strand.
TCGTGCTCGCCGCGATGGTCGCCCTGACGGGCATCAGCGTGCTGCTGGCGGCTCGGGTGTCGAGCACCGACGTCGTCGAACCGCAGTCCTACAAGCGCGACATCATGCTCTGCCTCGACGTGTCGGGCTCGATGACCGAGGTCGACTCCCAGATCGTCGACACGTTCTCGTCGCTCTCCCAGGGGCTCGACGGTGAGCGCGTCGGGCTCTACCTGTTCGACAGCTCGGCGGTTCAGGCCTTCCCGTTGACCGACGACTACGACTTCGTCCGCACGCAACTCGAGCAGTACCGCGACTCGTTCGACACCATGGGCGAGAACGGCATCCGTTATTGGACGGGCACCGATCTCGGTGACGGTGCCTCGCTCATCGGCGACGGCCTGGCCTCGTGCGTGCTCGGGTTCGGTGACGACGACAGCACACGACCGAAGTCGGTCGTGCTCGCCACCGACAACTACGTGAACGGCAAGGCCCTGCTCACGCTCACCGAGGCAGCCGACCTGGCGAGCGAGCGTGACGTCCGCGTGTACGCGGTGAACCCCGCCGACCACGGCACCGACGCCGTGGCCGACCAGGTCGCCGCCGAGCTCCGTACGGCGGCGGAGTCGACCGACGGTGGCTACTACGCCCTCGACGACTCGACGACCGTCCCGCAGATCGTCGACGAGATCGATGCCCGCGAGGCGGGGCTCTTCACCGGCACCCGACGGCTCGTGGTGACCGATCACCCGCAGGGGCTGGTGATCGCCGCCCTGCTCGTGGCCATGGGCGGGCTCGTGATGCTCTGGCGGGTGCGGCTGTGACCGCTCGTGCGCTGGTCTTCCAGCCGGTGCTTCCCTGGTGGCTCCTCGCCCTGGCCGCCGTCGCCCTGCTCGGGTTCACCGGCTGGCGCGTCGTAGCCGAGCGTGGCCGACGGCGGGCCCTGCTCACCTGGGCACGGCGCCTGGCGATCGTCGCGTTGCTGCTCGTCGTCGCGGTGCGGCCGAGTCTGCCCGGCGGGTCGGCCCAGGCGTCGGTCGCGCAGCTCAACGTCTTCTTCGTGGTCGACACGACGTCGAGCATCGCGGCCGAGGACTGGGGTGACGGCCAGCGTCGCCTCGACGGGGTGCGGTCCGACATCGCCGAGGTGACCACGCAGCTGGCGGGCGCTCGGTTCTCGCTTCTGACCTTCGACAGCACCGCCGTCCTGCGGACACCTCTGACCGACGACGCGTCCGCCGTGGTCGCCGCTACGGACGCCATGAACCAAGAAGTCACCTACTACTCGAGCGGCAGCTCCATCAGCGAGGCGAACGACCTCCTCTCGGAGCGACTGACCGAGGCACGCCAGAGCGCCCCCGAACGGGCCAACGTCGTGTACTACCTCGGCGACGGCGAACAGACGAGCGGCACGGAGCCCGAGAGCTTCGCCGGGTCGGCGGGCGACGTCGACGGCGGGGCCGTCTTCGGTTACGGCACCGAGCGAGGGGGGAAGATGCGCGTCTTCGACGGCTACGGCGACGAGTACTCGACCAAGGAGTACATTCAGGATCGCACTCGACCCGGCGATCCCGACGCCGTCTCGACGATCGACGAAGACGCCCTGCGGCGCATCGCCGAGCAGCTCGGCGTGGCGTACGCGCACCGCACGGCCGGCACCTCCGTGGACGCGGCCGTCGCGGATGCTCGCGACGGGGCCGTCGCCTCCGACGAGGGGCGGGCCGACAGTCTGATCGACCTCTACTGGATCGCTGCGGTCCCGGCGTTCCTCCTGCTGTTGCTCGACGTCGCCCTCGTCGCTCGGGCGCTGGGAGAAGTCCGTCCGACGAGACCCCAGCGCGACGAGGGTGTGACGGGTCGTGGGCGTGGCCGAGCCACGACGTCGGCTCATGATTCCCCACGATCCGAGAGGCGAGCCCGCCCGTGACCGACACCCTCGTCCCCCCGCCCGTCGACGAGATCCGTCGCGCCCACGAGGAGCACGCCGAACCCGGCGTCGAGCAGTATCGGAAGCGCCTCCGGCGTCGGCTCCTGCTCTGGTCCGCACCGGTGGTGCTCGTCGTCCTGCTCGTGGCCCTGAAGCTGCTCAGCCTGCCCGCCTTCGCCGCCCTGACGCAGTGGTCGTACGGCGACCGCGAGTTCGAGCGCAGCGCCTCCCTCACCGAGCCGCTCGGCGTCGCCAACGCGATCGAGCCGTGGGTGCACCACTTCGACCGCGGCACGGCGTACGCGCAGATCGGCGTGCTCGACGTGGCACGTGGTGAGTTCGTCACGGCACTCGACCTCGCCCCCGACGACGCGACGATCTCGTGCGTGATCCGTGTCAACCTGGTCCTGACCATCGAGGCGCAGGGCGACGCCGCCCTGCTCGAACTGCGCTACGCCGACGCCGAAGCGCTCTACGAACTCGGCAAGAAGACCATCGACGAGGCGCCCGAGGGCTGCTTCCAGCCGCCGGAGGACCCCCAGCAGCCCGACACCTCCCAGCCGCTCGACGACGCCCAGCAGCGGCTCGACGAGAAGGGTGATCAGGCTCAGGGCGGTCAAGGAGACGAGCAGCAGCCGGGTGGTGACGGAAGCGACCCCGGCGCCGGGGGAGACGACCCCGGTGAGGGCGAGGGGCAGGCCGAGTCCGACGACCCCCTCGACCAGCTGCAGCAACAGGGCGAGCAGAGCCAGCAGCAGCAGCAGCAGGACACCGACCGCGATCGCTACTACGAGCAGAACCCGGGCGACTACGACGGCAAGCCGTGGTGACCCGGGAGCGCCCCTAAGCTGGACGGGTGTCCACACGTCTCTCCCAGCTCTTCGTCCGCACCCTCCGAGAAGACCCTTCCGACGCCGAGGTGACCAGCCACCGGCTGCTCGTCCGCGCCGGGTACATCCGGCGTCAGGCACCCGGTGTCTTCGCCTGGCTGCCGCTCGGCCTACGGGTCAAGGCCAAGATCGAGGCCGTCATCCGCGACGAGATGCAGGCCGCCGGTGCGCAAGAGGTGCACTTCCCCGCCCTGCTGCCGCGTGAGCCCTACGAGGCCACCGGTCGCTGGACCGAGTACGGCGACGGCATGTTCCGGCTGAAAGACCGCAAGGACGCCGACTACCTGCTGGCCCCGACGCACGAAGAGGCTTTCACCCTGTTGGTGAAAGACCTCTACTCGTCCTACAAAGACCTCCCGCTCACGCTCTTCCAGATCCAGGACAAGTACCGCGACGAGGCCCGTCCCCGCGCCGGTCTGCTGCGTGGTCGCGAGTTCACCATGAAGGACGCCTATTCGTTCGACGCGTCCGACGCCGGGCTCGACGAGAGCTACCAGAAGCAGCGGGACGCCTACGAGCGCATCTTCACCCGTCTCGGCCTCGAGTACGTCATCGTGAAGGCGGACGCGGGCGCGATGGGTGGTTCGCGCAGCGAAGAGTTCCTGCACCCCACGGCCATCGGCGAGGACACCTTCGTCCGCTCGGCGGGCGGCTACACGGCCAACGTCGAAGCCTTCACGACCATCGTCCCCGAGACCGTCCCGCTGGACGGTCTGGCACCTGCCCGGCGTCTGGCCCCGGCCGACACCCCGACGATCGACTCGCTGGTCGCGCAACTCGAGACCGAGGAGCCCCGCGACGGTGGCCGGTGGACGGCTGCCGACACGCTGAAGAACGTCGTCGTCGCGCTCAGCCACCTCGACGGCACCCGTGAGCTCGTCGTCGTGGGGCTGCCCGGTGACCGTGAGGTCGACATGAAGCGGCTCGAGGTCGCGTTCGCCCCGGCCGAGGTCGAGGCCGCCGGTGACGCCGACTTCGCGAAGAACCCCGTGCTGGTCCGCGGTTATCTCGGCCCCCAGGTGCTCGGCGGCGAGTCCGACTCCGGCATCCGCTACTTCGTCGACCCGCGCGTGGTCGAGGGATCCGCCTGGGTCACCGGGGCGAACGAGAAGGGCGTGCACGTGGCCGACCTGGTCATGGGTCGCGACTTCACCGCGGACGGCACCATCGAGGCGGCCCAGGTCCGCGAGGGCGATCCCGCCCCCGACGGGTCCGGCCCCATCGAGACGGCCCGCGGCATGGAGATCGGCCACGTCTTCCAGCTCGGTCGCAAGTACGCGGAGGCGCTCGGCCTGAAGGTGCTCGACGAGAACGGCAAGCAGGTCACGGTCACGATGGGCTCGTACGGCATCGGCGTGACGCGAATCCTCGCGGTCATCGCCGAGGCGAACAACGACGCCAAGGGTCTCATCTGGCCCGCCAACGTCGCGCCCTTCGACGTCCACGTCGTGGCCACGGGCAAGGACCCCGTGGTCTACGAGGTCGCCGAGAAACTCACCGCCGACCTCGAGGCCCACCGCCTGGACGTCCTCTACGACGACCGTCCCAAGGTCTCGCCCGGCGTGAAGTTCGGTGACGCCGAGCTCCTCGGCGTACCGCAGATCGTCGTCGTGGGCCGCTCGGCCGGCGAGGGCGTCGTCGAGCTCTGGGACCGCCGCACGGGCGACCGCACCCCGGTCCCCGTGGCCGAGGCCGTGGCGACCCTGACGGCACCGCGGGCTTCCTGACCGCCGGCACCGTGCCTCCTCGTCCCGGTCGTGACGACCCCGAGGAGGCGCGGTGCCGACCCCGGCCGACGGTCCGCCGGGCACCCCGCTCTCGGGTACCGTAGGGGGATGCTGCGCGCGCCATCGTGCGTGCAGCCTGCAGATCTGAATAGTGGAGGCCCTCAGTGGACATCGACCTGAGCGTGCTGCGTCTCATGGAGCGCGAGCGTGAAATCCCCTTCGACGAACTCGTGCGCATCATCGAGCAGGCCATCTTGACGGCCTACCTCAAGCACACGAACCAGCCCGAGAGTCGCATCCCGGTCGCTCGCGTCGAACTCGACCGCAAGACCGGGCACGTCTCGGTCTACGCCATCGAGCGCGACGACGAGGGCGAGGTCGTGGGCGAGGCCGTCGACAGCCCGAGCGACTTCGGCCGCATCGCCGCCTTCGCGGCCAAGCAGGTCATCAACCAGCGCCTGCGCGACATCGGCGACGACAAGGTGCTCGGTCAGTTCAAGGGCCGAGAGGGCGACATCGTCGCGGGCGTGATCCAGCAGGGGCCGAACCCCCGCATGATCCACGTCGATCTCGGCACGGTCGAGGCGATCCTGCCCCCCGAAGAGCAGGTTCCGGGTGAGAAGTACACCCACGGGTCGCGCATCCGCGTGTACGTCACGGGCGTCAGCAAGGGCACCAAGGGGCCGCAGATCACGGTCTCCCGCACCCACCCCTCGCTCGTGCGCAAGCTCTTCGCCCTCGAGGTGCCCGAGATCGCCAGCGGCGTCGTCGAGATCGTCTCGCTGGCCCGCGAGGCCGGGCACCGCACCAAGATGGCCGTCCGGGCCACCGAGCCGGGCGTCAACGCCAAGGGTGCCTGCATCGGCGAGATGGGGCAGCGCGTGCGTGCCGTCACGACCGAGCTGAACGACGAGAAGATCGACATCGTCGACTACTCCAGCGATCTGCCCACGTTCGTCGCGAGTGCGCTGTCGCCCGCGAAGGTTTCGTCGGCCTTCGTGATCGACGCGTCGACCAAGGCCGTACGGGCCCTCGTGCCCGACTACCAGCTGTCCCTCGCGATCGGTAAAGAGGGGCAGAACGCCCGCCTCGCGGCGAAGCTCACGGGTGCGCGCATCGACATCCAGCCCGACAGCATCCTCGAGGACGACTGATCGCTCGCACACGACCGCGAGACGGCCGGGGGGCGACCGGCGCACCACGCCGTTCGCCCCCGGCGTCTCCCGTCCGACGACCCGAGGGGGTAAGGTGGAACCCGTCAGAACGTGCATCGGTACTCGAGCGCGCGCTCCGCGGTCCGCACTCGTGCGGGTCGTCGCCCGAAACGGACGCCTCGTGGTCGACACGAGTGCCACCCTTCCCGGGCGGGGTGCGTGGTTGACGCCGTCGATCGACGCGTTCGAGTCGGCAGTGAAGCGCAGGGCCTTCCGCCGTGCACTCCGCCTCGACTCCGAACCCGACGTCGACGAGCTCCGCGCCCACCTCACGCGGATCACCACTTCACGACCCATCGCCACGACAGAACAGGCTGAACGGCACATGGACAACTAATGAGCAACCACTAATGAGCGGCTCGAAATGAGACCCGTCCAGAACTGAAGGCTCTTCCCGTCTCGGGAAGGGCCCGAGACAGGAGAACTGTGGCTAAACCACGCGTACACGAGATCGCCAGCGAGCTGGGGATCGACAGCAAGACCGCACTAGAGAAGCTCAAAGAGATGGGCGAGTTCGTCAAGGGACCGTCGTCCAGCGTCGAGCCTCCCGTCGCCCGCAAGCTGCGCCAGGCCTTCGCCGGTGCCGCCAAGCCCGCGACCCCCGCAGCCAAGGCTCCCGCAGCCGGCGCGGCACAGCAGAGCGCGAGCTCGGCGCCCAAGCCCGGCGGCCCCCGCCCGGCGGCCCCCAAGCCTCCCGTCGTCGAGCAGGCTCCCGACCCCGTAGCGGTCGCCGAGCCCGACGTCGACGCGGCACCCGCACCCGTCGCCCCCCTGACGGTCGCCGAGCGCCAGGCCCAGGCCGAGGCGCAGCGTGCCGCCGCCGCAGCCGCCAAGGACGGCGCAGAGGCTCCGGCCGACGACGCCGCCAAGCCCGGTGCCGCCGGACCCAAGCCCGGCGGCCCGCGTCCCGGTGCTCCCCGTCCCGGCAACAACCCCTTCGCCAGCAACCAGGGCATGGGCCGCCCGAGCGCGCCCCGTCCCGGTGGCTCCGGTGCGGCCAGCAGCATGCCCCGTCCCGGTGGGGCAGCCGGCCCGCGCCCGCAGGCCCCGCGTCCCGGTGCTCCTCGTCCGGGTGCTCCTCGTCCGGGCGTCGGTGCCGGTCCCCGCCCCAACGGTTTCGGCCAGCGTCCCGCCGGTGGCGGCGGAGGTCGTCCCGGCGGTGCCGGTGGTGGGTTCCAGCGTCCCGGTGCCGGTGCAGGCACACCCGGTGCCGCCGGCGGCTTCCGTCCCGGCTTCAGCGGTCCCCGCCCCTCCGGTGGTGGCGGACGCGGTCGTGGACCCGGTGGTGGTACCGCCGGTGCGTTCGGCCGCGGCGGCGGCAAGAGCAAGGCACGCAAGTCGAAGCGGACGAAGAGGGCCGAGTTCGAGATGCGGTCGGCCCCGTCGTTGGGTGGCGTCAGCGTCCCCCGCGGCGACGGCAACACGGTCGTCCGTCTGCGTCGTGGTGCTTCCATCAGCGACTTCGCCGACAAGATCGACGCGAGTCCCGGCAACCTGGTGACCGTGCTGTTCCACCTCGGTGAGATGGCCACGGCGACCGAGTCGCTCGACGAGGCCACGTTCCAGGTGCTCGGTGAAGAGCTCGGTTACAACATCCAGGTCGTCTCGCCCGAAGACGAGGACAAAGAGCTCCTCGAGGGCTTCGACATCGACCTCGAGCAAGAGCTCGAGGACGAAGACGAGTCCGTCCTGCAGATCCGTCCCCCGGTCGTCACGGTCATGGGCCACGTCGACCACGGAAAGACCCGCCTGCTCGACGCGATCCGCAACGCGAACGTGGTCGCCGGTGAAGCCGGTGGCATCACGCAGCACATCGGTGCCTACCAGGTGTGGGCTCCGCACGAGGGCGTCGAGCGCGCCATCACCTTCATCGACACGCCCGGTCACGAGGCGTTCACCGCCATGCGTGCCCGTGGTGCGCAGGTGACCGACATCGCGATCCTCGTGGTGGCGGCGGACGACGGCATCATGCCGCAGACGGTCGAGGCGCTGAACCACGCCCAGGCCGCAGGCGTCCCGATCGTGGTCGCGGTCAACAAGATCGACAAAGAGGGCGCGAACCCGGCCAAGGTGCGGCAGCAGCTGACCGAATACGGCCTCGTCGCCGAGGAGTACGGCGGAGACGTCATGTTCGTCGACGTGTCGGCCCGTGACAACAAGAACATCGACGCCCTCCTCGAGGCCGTCCTGCTCACGGCCGACGCCGGTCTCGACCTGCGCGCGAACCCCGACAAGGACGCCCGTGGCGTCGCGATCGAGGCCCGCCTCGACAAGGGCCGCGGTGCCGTCGCGACGGTGCTCATCCAGTCGGGCACGCTGCGTGTCGGAGACGCGATCGTCGCCGGCACGGCCTACGGCCGCGTCCGCGCCATGGTCGACGAGAACGGCGACTCGGTCGACGAGGCCTACCCGAGCCGGCCCGTGCTGGTCCAGGGTCTGTCGAGCGTCCCTCGAGCCGGCGACACCTTCCTCGTCACCGAGGAGGACCGCACGGCGCGTCAGATCGCCGAGAAGCGTGAAGCCGTCGAGCGCAACGCGTCGCTGGCCAAGGCCCGCAAGCGCATCTCGCTCGAGGACTTCACCCGCGCTCTCGAAGAGGGCAAGGTCGAGGCTCTCAACATCATCATCAAGGGTGACGTGTCGGGTGCCGTCGAGGCGCTCGAGGAGTCGCTGCTCAAGATCGAGGTGGACGACAGCGTGCAGCTGCGCATCATCCACCGCGGTGTGGGTGCGGTCACCGAGAGCGACGTCAACCTCGCCACGGTCGACAACGCGGTCATCATCGGGTTCAACGTCCGTCCCGACACGAAGGCTCGTGAGCGCGCCGCTCGTGAGGGTGTCGACGTTCGGTTCTACTCGGTCATCTACGCAGCACTCGAGGACATCGAGAACTCGCTCACGGGCATGCTCAAGCCCGAGTTCGAGGAGAAGCAGTCCGGTGTCGCCGAGATCCGCGAGATCTTCCGCTCGTCGAAGGTCGGCAACATCGCCGGTGTCATCGTGCGATCGGGAACGATCACCCGGAACGCCCGTGCCCGAGTCATCCGCGAGGGCGTCGTCGTGGGCGACAACCTGGCGATCGACTCGCTGCGTCGCTTCAAGGACGACGTCACCGAGGTGCGGACGGACTTCGAGGCCGGCATCGGCCTCGGCAAGTTCAACGACATCCAGATCGGCGACGAGATCGAGACCATCGAGATGGTCGAGAAGCCCCGGGGCTGACCCGGCGTCATCGCAGTACACGAGGCCCCGCTCCGACTACGGTCGGGGCGGGGCCTCACCCCTCTCGCCACGGCGGCGAGCAGCACGAACAGGAGTGAACAATGGTTGACGCGCAACGCGCCCGCAAGATGGCCGACCGCATCCACGAGATCGTCGCGCGGCGTCTCGAACGAGGCATCAAGGACCCCCGCCTCGGGTTCGTCACGATCACCGACGTCAAGGTGACCGGAGATCTGCAACACGCTTCGGTCTTCTACACGGTCTATGGCACCGACGAGGAGCGCCGCGACACGGGTGCGGCCCTCAAGTCGGCGACCGGCATGCTCCGCAGCGAGGTCGGCAAGAACATCACCGCACGCCTCACCCCGAGTCTCGAGTTCATCCTCGATGCCCTTCCCGAGAACGCGGCGTCGATCGACCGTCTGCTCCAGGAAGCCCGTCAGCGCGACCACGAGAGCCAGTCCATGGCCTCGTCGGCCGAGTACGCCGGCGACGCGGACCCCTACGTGAAGCCCCGCGACCTCGATGCCGACGACGATGCCGACGGCCGTGAGGACGACCTCGACGACGAGCTCGCGTCGGGCGGCGAGCTCGAGGCCCCGGCCCCGGGCGACTCCGCCGAGCCCGACGGCTCGACCCGCTGATCCGACCCCGGTCGGAACACCCTGCCCGCGTCAGTCGGGCAGTCGATAGCCCTCGTCGGGCGACCCCGTGGCCAGGCCGTCACGGAGAAGCCCGGCGAGGGCTCTCTCGCGTTGCTCGTCGCCCGGCCAGACGGCCGCGATCTCGGTCGATGTGACGGGCACGTCACTGGCCCGCAGCTCGGCCATGACGAGCCCGCGCACCTGGCGGTCCGATCCCTCGAAGCGAGCCTGGGTCCGGAGGCGCGGGCCGGCAGGAGCAGGACTGCCCGCCAGCACCCACGCGCACTGCTCGAGCAGCGGGCAGACGTCGCACTTCGGCGACCGCGCCGTGCAGACCAACGCGCCCAACTCCATGACGCCCGCGTTGGTGACCCGTGCCTCCTCGAGGTCGTCGGGCAGCTGCGACTCCATCAGGGGCAGGTCGCGCGAGGCCTTGGGCGCCCAGGGTTCGGCGAGCCCCTCGACGGCGCGGGCCAGGACGCGCCGGACGTTCGTGTCGACGACCGGGTGGCGATGCCCGTACGCGAACACCGCGACGGCCCGCGAGGTGTAGTCGCCGACACCGGGCAGGGCGAGGAGCGAGGGGACGTCATCGGGCACGATCCCGTCGTGCCGGTCGGTGATGGCCACGGCGGCGGCGTGCAGGGCGAGCGCCCGACGCGGGTACCCCAGGCGTTCCCAGGCACGGACCGCCTCGGACGCGGGAGAAGCGGCGAGATCGCGTGGCGTGGGCCACCGCGCGAGCCACTGCTCGAGGCGGGGCAGGACGCGTGCCACGGGAGTCTGCTGCAGCATGATCTCGCTGACCAGCGTGCCCCAGGCGGTGAAGCCGGGCCGACGCCAGGGCAGGTCGCGACCGTTGGCGCGGAACCAGGCGTTCACGGCGGGGGAGATGCTCACCGTGAGAGCCTACGGCGCGTCGAGAGCTCACCCGGCGTCGTGTCGGCACCCGGGCGTACGGTGTCGACATGACCACCCGATGGGCTCCTGCCAAGAAAGACACGCTGCGCGAGCTGGCGACCGAGATCGTCCACAACTACGGTCGCGGTCGCGTGCTCGTCGCGATCGACAGCGACGGAGGCGCGGGTGCGGCCGGTCTCGCCGACGATCTCGTCGAGGCCTTCCGTGAGCAGGGCCACGCGGCGTTCCGGGCGTCGCTCGCCGGCTTCGAGAAGCGCCTCGAGGGGGCCCCCCGCGATTCCTCGCCCGAGCTCGACGAGAGTCTCTTCCGCCGCGTGCTCGTCGAACCGTTCCGGCTCGGCGGCAGCACGGGCTGGGTCGACCGGGCGTGGGACGCCGACGCCGATCGTGCCGTCGAGTCCGCCTGGGTCACCGGGCCCGCGGACGCGGTCCTGCTGGTCGACGGTGCCGACCTCGCCCGTCCTGGCCTCGCGGGGCTCTGGCACTACCGGGTCTGGGTGACGGCGGACGACTCGCGGCTCGACGCCCGGGCCAAGGCGTCGGCCGTCGTCGACAACTCCGATCGTGAGCACCCGCGTCGACGCTTCGACGACGCGTGCTGAGCGCGTCCCCGACGTCCTCGCCGTCGGGCTGCGCTAACGTCGACGGGTGAACAGCGGCATCCTCCTCGTCGACAAGCCGCAGGGCATCACCAGCCACGACGTCGTGTCGCGGGTACGCAAGGCGGCAGGGACGCGCAAGGTCGGCCACGCCGGCACCCTCGATCCTCTGGCCACGGGACTGCTGGTGCTCGGCCTGAACTCGTCGACGCGCCTCCTGACCTTCCTCGTCGGCCTCGACAAGGGGTACGACGCGACCATCCGTCTCGGCGTCTCGACGTCGAGCGACGACAGCGACGGCGAGGTCGTCGGGACGACCTCGGCGGCCGAGGTCACCGATGCGGCCGTGGACGCCGGCGTCGCCCGTCTCACCGGGCCGATCAGCCAGGTGCCCACGACCGTCAGCGCCATCAAGGTGGGCGGGCGTCGTGCCTACGACCTCGCCCGTGCCGGTGTCGAGGTCGAGTTGACGGCACGCGACGTCACGATCTCCGAGTTCACCGTGCTCGCTCGACGTGACGCCGTGGTCGACGGGGTCGCCGTCCGCGACGTCGACGTCCGCGTCTCCTGTTCGTCGGGAACGTACGTCAGGGCCCTCGCTCGCGACCTCGGGGCCGACCTCGGCGTCGGAGGACACCTGACCGCGCTGCGGCGGACGCGGGTGGGGCCGTTCGACGTGTCCGGGGCCTCCGAACTCGAAGGCATCGACGTCGCCCCCGCGTTGCTCCCTCCCGTCGACGTGGCCCGGACGCTCTTCCCGGCGTGGTCGATGACCGCGGCCGAGACCGTCGACCTGGGCCACGGCAAGCGCGTCGCCGTCGACCTGGCGGACACCCCCGGGCCGGTCGCCGCCGTGACGCCTGCGGGCACGCTCGCCGGTCTCGTCTCGGTGCGCGCCGGTGCCGCGAAGCCCATCGTGAACTTCCCGACCGACGAGGTGCAGGCATGATCGAGTGGTTCACCTGGGTGCAGGTGGTGGTGGCCGTCGTGGCCGGTCTCGTCTGCGTGGTCGCCTGCTTCGCGAGACGGCAGCCCGACGACATCACGGTCGGCACGGGCGCCGCGGTGCTGCTGCTGCTGCTCGTGCAGCTCGTCGTCGCGATCGTGGCACCCTTCGTCGGGAACGCGCCGACCGGCAACCTGGTCGAGTTCTACATCTACCTCGTCTCGGCGATCCTGCTGCCGCCGCTCGCCACGGTCTGGGCACTCGTGGACCGCACCCGGTGGAGCAACCTCGTGCTGGCCACCTCGTCCTTCGCGATCGCGGTGATGGTCTACCGCATGTTCCAGATCTGGACCGTCCAGGGCCTCTGAGGCACCCGGTCGGCGGCGGGCCCGCCGGAGTCCTATCCTTGACGGGATGGTCACTCAGAAGTCAACGCGCGCGGTCGGCCTCGGCCGGGTCCTCATCGCCGTGTACGCCCTCCTCGCCCTCGCCGCCACCGGTCGGTCGGTCTTCCAGATCACGACCCAGTTCTCCGAGGCACCTCTGGCGTACACGCTGAGCGCGTTGTCGGCGGTCGTCTACATCGTCGCCACCGTGGCCCTCATCGGCCGCGGCCAGGGCTGGTACGCCGTCGCCTGGGCCACCATCAGCTTCGAGCTCGCCGGAGTCCTGATCATCGGTCTCGTGACCGTGCTCGATCCCGAGCTCTTCCCGCACGACACCGTGTGGTCGTTCTTCGGTCGCGGCTACGGCTTCGTCCCGTTGGTGTTGCCCGTGCTCGGCATCCTGTGGCTGCGTCGACAGGGACGCGCCACCCGTGACGTCGGGGGCGCAGGTGCCGACGACGTGAGGGCCGACGGGGCTCCTCGCGACCCGGGCACGACGAGGTAACGCGCGTGCAGTTCTACGACCGGGTCGGCGACGTGCCGGCCGACTTCGGGCCGAGTGCCGTGACCATCGGCAAGTTCGACGGCGTCCACGTCGGGCATCGCGCCGTGATCGACATGCTCGAGGGCGTGGCACGCGACGAAGACCTGGTGTCCACCGTCGTCACCTTCGACCGACACCCGTTGGCCGTCCTGCGACCCCACGACGTGCCGACGGCCCTCGTCAGCAACAGGCAGAAGCGCGAACTCCTCGACGACGCGGGGGTCGCCGCCACCCTCATGCTCACCTTCGACGCCGAGTTGCGGGCTCTGACGCCCGACGAGTTCGTCGATCGCATCCTGGTCGACGCCCTGCACGCCCGGATCGTGTTCGTCGGCGACGACTTCCGGTTCGGTGTGCGGGGCAGCGGCACCGTCGACACCTTGCGCGAGCTGGGCGCCTCGCGCGGCTTCCGGGTCGTGTCGATCGACGACGTCCGGCCGAGCGGGGGCCGCCGGGCGTCCTCGACCTGGATTCGTGAACTGATGGACGCCGGCGACGTCCGTGAGGCCGGCGTGCTGCTCGGACGCGAACCGTCGGTGCGCGGCATCGTCGTCCACGGCGAGCAGCGGGGACGCGAACTGGGTTTCCCGACGGCCAACCTGGCACGCGACAGCGAGGGGTTCGTCCCGGCGGACGGCGTCTACGCCGCGCGTGTGCTGGTCGGCCACACGCTCTACCCGGCGGCCGTGTCGGTCGGTGACAACCCGACCTTCGAGGGGGTGCCGGCGAAGCAGGTCGAGGCACACCTGCTCGACGTCTCGCTCGATCTCTACGGGCTCGAGGTCACCGTGCACTTCGTCGACTGGGTGCGGGGCAACGTACGCTTCGACGGCCTCGAGGCCCTGATCGCCCACATCGGGGCCGACGTGGTCCGCACTCGCGAGATCTTGGGGCTGCCGACCGCCTGAGCCGTCGGGACGCCGCGCATCGTGGGCGCCGCGCCTCCTCGGCTCGTCAGTACGACGTCGTGTCGTCGCCCGCGCCCGAGGCGCTACCCGTCTCGAGACGGTGTGCCAGGTCGGCGAGGATCGTGCCGCTGGCACTCGTGCCGAAACGCGTGACGCCGAGGTCGAGCATCTCGAGCACGGTGTCGAGGCCTCGGACCCCGCCCGAGGCCTTGACCTGGACCGAGTCGGAGACGGCCTCGCGCATCAGACGCAGGTGGGGGAGCGTCGCCCCGCCGCCCGCGAAGCCGGTGGACGTCTTGACGAACGCCGCCCCGCCGCGCTCGGCGGCCTTCGAGCCCGCGACGATCTGGTCGTCGTCGAGGTAGGCCGTCTCGAGGATGACCTTGACGATCGTGTCGCCCGCGGCGTCGACGACGCCTCGCACGTCGGCCTCGACCTCGTCGGTCAGGCCGCTGCGCAGCCAGCCGATGTTGACGACCATGTCGAGTTCGGCAGCACCGTCGGCGATCGCCTGACGCGACTCGGCGGCCTTGGTTGCCGTCGAGGTCGTGCCGTGCGGGAACCCGATGACGGTGCCGACGAGCACGCCGGTGCCCGCGAGACGCTCGACGGCGTGGGTGATGTCGGACGGGCGGACGCAGACGCTGAAGACGTGGTTCGCGGCGGCGTCGTCGAGGGCGGCGTCGACCTCGGCGCGGGTGAGCTCGGGCTTGAGGATCGCGTGGTCGATCATGCCGGCGACGGCGGAGACGGTGGGGAGCTGCTGGGTAGTCATGATGCGGTCCAGCGTAGCTTGGGCCCATGTCAGTGAACACTCCCGACGGCGTGCCGTCGAGCGCCCCCGTCACGAGCGACACCGATCACGCCGTGGCCTCCCGCCGCGTGTTGGTGACCGGTGCGACCGGGTACATCGGCGGACGCCTCACCCCGCGGCTCGTCGCCGCCGGTGCCGACGTACGGGTGCTCGTCCGGTCACCGGAGAAGCTGCGCGACGTCCCCTGGTCGGCCGACGTGGACGTCGTCCGGGGCGACCTGACCGACCCTGCCACCGTGCGCCCCGCCATGGAGGGCGTGGACGTCGTCTATTACCTGGCCCACGCGATGGGCGGCAAGGGCGACTTCGAACGCGCCGAGGCCGACGCGGCGCACACGGTGGCCGACGCCGCCCGCGACGCAGGGGTGCGCCGCATCGTCTACCTGGGCGGGCTGCACCCCGAGGGCGAACTGTCGAAGCACCTGCAGTCACGCAAGGACGTCGGCGACGTGTTGCTGGCGAGTGGAGTGCCGACGGTGGCCCTCCAGGCCGGTGTCGTCATCGGATCGGGCAGTGCCTCGTTCGAGATGGTCCGGCACCTGACCGACGTGCTGCCCTACATGCCGGCACCGAAGTGGGTCCGCAACTTCATCCAACCGATCGCCGTCCGCGACGTCCTGCACTACCTGCTGGGCGCGGCCGACGTACCCGACGACGTCAATCGCACCTTC
Organism: Frigoribacterium sp. VKM Ac-2836; assembly: GCF_013248995.1. Taxonomy (GTDB): domain Bacteria; phylum Actinomycetota; class Actinomycetes; order Actinomycetales; family Microbacteriaceae; genus Frigoribacterium. The sequence goes on from NZ_JABRPK010000001.1 coordinate 813,921, forward strand.
GACATCGGTGGGCCGGACGTGCTGCGCTACGGGCAGATGATGAACGGTTACGCCCTGGAGGCCGGCTTGAAACAGCGCCCCATCGCCTCGTTGCCCGTCTTCACGCCATGGCTCGCCTCCCAATGGGTCAACCTCGTCACCCCCGTGCCGCGAGCCCTCGCCGTGCCGATCATCGCGTCCTTGCAGTACGACTGCGTCGTCCGGGAGCACGACATCGACGCCGTCGTGCCGCCGCCGGTCGAGGGGTTGCTGCCCTACCGTCGCGCGGTGCGCCTCGCCTTGCAGCGCGAACAGGACGGCGACGTCGAGACCAGTTGGCAGGACTCCTCGGTCGCGGGTGCTCCCAGCGACCTGCTGCCGAGCGACCCCGACTGGTCGGGTCACATCGTCTACACCGACGACCGGCAGACCGATACGAGTGCACCACCGGCCGAGCTCTGGAAGGTGCTCGAGAGCATCGGCGGCGAGAACGGTTGGTACTCGTTCCCCCTCGCCTGGTCGGCCCGCGGCTGGATGGACCGGCTCGTCGGGGGAGTGGGGCTGCGGCGCGGCCGCCGGAGCGCGACCACGCTGCGCGTCGGTGACGCCCTCGACTGGTGGCGGGTCGAGAAGCTCGAGCGCGGCCATCTGCTGCGGCTGCGGGCCGAGATGAAGGTCCCGGGAGGCGCGTGGCTGGAACTCACGGTCGAGCCGCGGCCCGGAGGTGGCTCGCACTACCGTCAACGTGCGGTCTTCTTCCCACAGGGGCTAAGCGGACGTCTCTACTGGTTCGCGATCCTTCCGTTCCACGGCGTCATCTTCTCGGGCATGCTCCGACGCATCACGGCGACGGCCGAACGGGACGCGGGCTCCCGGGCCCGCGGGGCCCGAGTGGGCACCGGGCACGGGGACGGTCCGACCGGCGCACCGACCACCGACGAGACGGCCGTGGCGTGACCGAGCCGCACCTCCTCGTCCTGTTGTCGACGCCGTCGCCGTTGTCCCCGTCGAGCGGCCAGGCGATGTCGCCGGTGCCGTTGTGGCTCGGGGTGCTCTTCGGGGTGCTCGTCGTCGTCTCGTCGTTCGTCGTGCTGCTGCCGCGCGTGCGGCGTGCGCTCGACCGCGTGTGGTCGAGACGACCGCGCCGTTTCCGACAGTGACGGGTCCGTCGGCCACGTCGAGCGCGCCGGTTCGCCGCTTCCCAGCGGGTGATGGCACGATGGGGGCACTTCAGCAGACCACCAGGAGGTCGTGATGACACACCGAGAGACCGTCGCCTTCGTCGGCGACAGCTTGACCGAGAACGGCGACTGGGCGGCCTGGCTGCCCGACGAGCAGGTCGTCAATCTGGGTGTCGGGGGCGATACGGTCGCCGGCCTGACCGAACGGCTCCACGACGTCGTGGCCGCGAACCCCGACTCGGTGGTGCTGATGATCGGGACCAACGACTTCACCGCGCGGCGCTCGGTCGAGCAGGTCGTCCGTGGCATCGAGAACCTCATGGTGGCCATGCGTCGAGAACTGCCGGGCACCCGTCTGCTGCTGCAGTCGATCGCTCCCCGGGGTGCCGAATTCGCGCCGCGTCTCAAGGACGCCAACCGGCACCTCCGTCAGTTCTCGTCGACCGTACGGGCTCAGTGGCTCGATCTGTGGCCCGCCCTGACCGACGACTCGGGTGACGCCCTGCGGTCCGAGTTCGCGGCCGACCACGTGCACCTCACCGAGGCCGGTTATCAGGCCTGGTTGGCCGAACTCCAGCCCGCTCTCGAGCGTCTGCGCGACGAACCGCCGATGAGCCGCCCGATCAGCGTGCTCGACGTCGCCTACGACATCGAGTAGGCGGTGCCCACCCCCACCGCCCCCACGTTCACGCGACCGGCGCTGGCGCCCGGTCTGCTCGCGGCCGTCGCCCTGCTGGCCGGCACCGCCTTGCTCGACTCCGACGTCTTCACCGTGTTCCGGTACGTCGTGTCGATCTTCGCCCTGATCGTCCTCGTGTTCGCCTACCGGGGTCGAACCTGGTGGGCGCTGCCGTTGCTCGCCGCCGTGGCCGTTCTCTGGAACCCGGTCTTCGTCGTGCCCGTCCAGGCCGACCTCTGGCAAGGTCTGCAGTTCGTCGCCGCCGCGCTCATGATCGCGGTCGGCGTTCTCGTCAAGGTGCCCACCGAGGCGGCGACGAGCTCGCGGGCCACCCCGGCGCGTCGTCGCCGTTGACCGGCACACGCACCGGATCCGCCGGAGTGCCTCCGACCCCGTAAAATGCCGAGGGTGCGCCCGCCCGCCCGAGGCCCGCACGGAAGGTTGAGTCTGCATGGCCACGGAGATCCCCGGTACGTCAGAGATGGTCGGCACGTCCGAGAGCCCTCTGCTGACCCCTCGTCACCGAGCCGGTGGTCTCGACCGAGAGGACGTCGTGGTCCGCAAGGGCCAGTTCACCCTCCTGAACGGTCACCTCACGCCCCAGCAGTCGATGATCGAGGACCTGCTCTACATCCGCCGCGTCCTGGACGCCGCCCAGGTGCCCTTCCTGCTCGTGCGAGGCAACGACATCCGTCCGGTCATCGCCGTGGACGCCGTGCACCGTGAGCGATTCGTCGCCGCCATGGTCGCCGCCTCGGCCACCGAGCCCTTCTACGCCAAGCCCCGCAAGGGTCAGGCGTCGCTCGTCGTCGACGGCGGGTTCGAGCTCGAGACCGAGCGGGTCTTCCGCGTCTATCGTCCGCGCGTCGAGCCCATCGGTCGCCTGCGCTACGGTGCGGGCACGGCCGTGCAGGTCGAGTTCTGGATCATCACCGACGACGAGATCCTCGCCCCGTCCGAGAACGCGCTGATGCGCACCGAACTGCCCCGTGCCGAGGCCGTCGAAGAGACGGTCGAGCGGTACGGCATGGAGTGGCCCACCCTCGAGCACATGTTCGACGACCACGCCACCGACATCACCTTCGACATCGACATCGTCTTCTCGTGGGTCGACGGCAACTCGATCGAGTACCAACGGGCCCGCGCGGCCCAGGCCAAGCGTCACGTCGTCGGTGAGGGCGACGACTCGGCTGCTCGCTTCCGTCAGATCGACGAGCTCAAGTACGCCTTGCGGTCGGTCTACATGTTCGCGCCGTGGGTCCGCAACATCTACATCGCGACCGACTCGCCCGTGCCCGAGTGGTTGGGCGAGCACCCCCGGGTCCGCGTCGTGCGCAGCGAGGAGTTCTTCAGCGACCTCTCGGTGCTGCCGACGCACAACTCGCAGGCCGTCGAGTCGCAGCTGCACCACATCGAGGGGCTCAGCGAGCACTTCCTCTACTCGAACGACGACATGTTCTTCGGGCGTCCGGTCGCCCCGAGCATGTTCTTCTCGCCGGGATCGGTCACCAAGTTCATCGAGGCCGACACGCGCATCGGACTCGGTCACAACAACATCGACCGCAGCGGGTTCGAGAACGCCGCTCGGGTCAACCGCCGTCTGCTGCAGCAGCGCTTCGGTCGGGTCCTCACCCGCCACCTCGAGCACACGGCCGCGCCGCTGCGCCGCAGTGTGCTCTTCGAGATGGAGCACGAGTTCGCGGACGAGTTCGCCGCCACCGCCGGCAGCCCCTTCCGGGCCAAGGAGAACATCTCGGTCACGAACTCGCTGTACCACTACTACTCGTTGATGACCGGCCGGGCCATCGTGCAAGAGAACGCCAAGGTCAGCTACATCGACACGACGATGGTGTCGGGGCTCGCGTCACTCTCCGAGGTGCTGAAGAAGCGTGCGTTCGACTTCTTCTGCCTGAACGACGGCAGCTTCCCCGAGGTCACCGACGAAGAACGCACGGCCACGGTCACGGACTTCCTCGAGCGGTACTACCCGTTCCCGGCCCCGTGGGAGAAGGACGAGATGACGCGCGTGGCCCTCGAGAACGCCGAGCAAGACAGGCGGGCGCTCGGGGCCGAGGCGGCGCAGTCGGGCGAAGCGAGTGGATCGTCGTCGCATCGGGGGCTCGAAGGGTCGGACTGAGGCCGGTCCTGTCCGTCTCGCCCGTTCGGCAGGGGCCGACCGTCAGGCCACCGAGGTGCCGAAGCGGGCCGGCTGCTCCCCAGAGAGAGCCGCGTCGAGACGACCGAGCATGTCCGCCCCCATGGTGGGCAGGTCGTCCAGCCGGAACCACCGGGCCTCGGTGTTCTCGCCGTCCGCCGGGGAGGGTTCGCCCGAGACGTAGCGCATCACGAAGGTGTGGTCGAGGTACCGGGCGCGGTCACCGTTCGCATAGACGACCTCGTCGGTCACTCCGATCGAGGCCAGCCGAGCGGCGACGACGTGGAGGTCGGCCTCCTCGAGGGTCTCGCGGACGGCTGCGTCGGCAGGATGCTCGCCCGGGTCGACGATGCCCGTCACCGGCGTCCAGGCCCCGGTGTCGGCTCGGCGGACCAGCAACGTCTCGTCGCCACGGACGACCACGGCGGTGACTCCGGCGAGCCACAACGGCGCCGTTCCGATCTTCTCGCGCAGGGACAGGACGAAGTCGGGGGTGGCCATGTCAGCACCCTACCGACGGCCAGCCGTAGGCTGACCGGATGCGACTGCCCTGGACCCTTCACGGCACGGACGTGCGGCGCATCTCCGACATGGCGGGTGAGTCGGTTCTCCTCGCCGGCGGCGGGAGGGCCATCCTGCTGCAACTCGCGAACCCCGGTGTGGGGCACGGCGTCGCCGAGCACAGCGACTTCGTCGAGCGTCCGTTGTCTCGGCTGCACGGCACCATGACCTACCTCTACGCCATCGTCTTCGGCACCCCCTCCGAGGTGGCCCACGTCCGCAGGGTCGTCGGGCGGGCGCACCGTCCGGTGCACGACGGACCGTCCTCGTCGGTGCGGTACGACGCGTTCGACCCGGAGCTACAGCTGTGGGTCGCGGCGACCCTCTACGACTCGGCCATGGAGCTCTTCGAGCGGGTGCACGGGCCGATCGACCCGGCGCACGCCGAGGCGGTCTACCAGGACTACGCCCTCGTGGGCACGTCCCTCCAGATGCCGCGGGAGCTCTGGCCGGCCGACCTGGCGTCGTTCCGGCGGTACTGGGACGACGCCGTCGAGGGTCTCGTGGTGGACGACGTCACCCGCCGGGTGGCGCACGAGCTGTTGCACCCGACGACGGGGCCGTGGTGGTTGCGGGGCGTGATGCCCCTGGCCCGACTCGTCACCGCAGGGTCGCTTCCCTCCCGGGTCCGGGACGAATTCGAGCTGCCGTGGTCGGGTCGCGCTCAGCGACGGTACGACCGCGTGATGGGCCTCACGGCCGCGGTCGTCCCGCGTCTGCCACCGCGCCTCCGTCACGTGCTCCGCGACGGGTACCTGCGACGGCTGCGCTCGGCGATGGCGGCCCAGGCCGGCGGCACCGCCCGCGACTGACCCACCTGCCGCCTGCACCGAGCCGGCTCGGCGCGCCAGAACGCGGTGGTGGTGGGCCCGGTCCCGTCAGAGGGTGTCGATCGGCCCGGTCAGCGCCAGGTCGTGCGGGACCACGGGCACCGGCGCCGTGTCGGTCGCCCGGTGCCGTGGGGCGGCCGGGGCGATGCGGACGCCGGCGACGGCCAACCGCTCGGCGACGACGTCGGCCGGCACGTACTCGCCCACGGTCTCGTAGGTGCCGATCGGCACGACCGAGTGCACGACCGTGTTCTCGTAGACGTGCACCAGATTGAACGCCTGGGCGCCGTCGCGACCGCGGGTTCCGCCACCGGCCACGTTGAGGTCCTGCGTGTAGCAGGTGGCCGACGCGACCGACACGGGCACGCCGGCGAAGGTGGCGTTGGTCGAGTAGTGCAGGTGCCCGGCGATGATCGAGCGGACGTCGCTGCCCTCGATCACCTCGGCGAGGGCCGCCTGGTCCCGCAGCTCGACGAGCGTGGTCAGGTCCTGGACACTCGGCACGGGAGGGTGGTGCATCGCGATGACCGTGCCGTCGGGAGCGTCCGTCGACAGCTCTTCGGCCAGCCAGTCGAGCTGGTCGCCCGACAGCCGACCGAAGTGGTGACCGGGCACGGTCGTGTCGAGGGTGATGACACGGAGCCCGTTGACGTCGTAGACGAGGTCGACCGGTCGCTGTGACGGCAGCTGACCGAAGAGCTCGGACCGGAACGCACTGCGATCGTCGTGGTTGCCCATGGCCCAGATGACCTGGGCACCGAGCCGCTCGGCCACCGGTTCGATGAGGGCGCGCAGCTTGCGGTACGCGTCGGGCTCACCCTTGTCGGCGAGGTCTCCCGTGAACACGATGGCCTCTGGCCGGCCGCCGGAGGCCTCGATCTCGTCCATGATCTGACGCAGTCGGGCCTCGCTGTCCACGGCGCCGTAGAGGTCGCGGTCACCGCCGACGAGGTGCGTGTCGCTGAGGTGCAGGATGAAGTGGTTCGGCCTGGGGTGTTCGGCCGTCCGGAGATCCATGGTTCTCTCATTCGATGTCGCCGACGCGGGCTCGGGACGAGACCCTCGTTGTTGATTCGTCACCAGTCCACCACCCGTTTGCCCTGAGCGGGGTGAACCTGCGGGCGCGTTTCGGTGAACGGTCGACGAACGGACCGCATTCCCGCGGGACGACGCTAGCCCCGAGACAGGCGACGACGCGACCCCCAGGAGGCGGGGGTCGCGTCGGCGACACGGCGGACGGTCCGGGGCGTCAGGGCTTGAGGACGACCTTGATGCAGCCGTCCTCCTTGTTCTTGAAGACGTCGTACATGGCGGCGGCCTCGGCGAGCGGCACCGGGTGGGTGACGAGGTCCTCGGTGCCGAGCGGGTCGGTCGGGTCCTCGACGAGGGGCATGAGCGTGTCCATCCACTTCTGGACGTTGCACTGGCCCATCTTGAGGGTGATCTGCTTGTCGAACAGGGTGAGGAAGGGTGTGGGGTCGGCCGTGCCGCCGTAGACCCCGCTGAGCGAGACGGTCCCGCCGCGACGGACGATCTCGAAGGCGAGGTGCATGGCACCCAGGCTGTCGATGCCGGCCTTCTGCATGACGGCCTGGCCGATCGTGTCGGGCAGGGCGGCGGCGAACTTCTGCACGAGACCGATGCCGGCGTGCTCATGGGCCTCCATGCCGACGGCGTCCACGACGGAGTCGGGGCCACGGTCGTCCGTCATGCCCTTGACGACCTCGGCGACGTCCTTCGTCAGGTCGAGGACCTCGACGCCGTGGCGTTCGGCCATCGCGCGACGCTCGGGCACCGGGTCGATGCCGATCACGCGGTAGCCGCGGTACTTGCCGATGCGCGAGGCGAACTGGCCGACCGGGCCGAGGCCCAGCACGACGAGCGTGCCGCCCTCGGGCACCTGGGCGTACTCGACGCCCTGCCACGCGGTCGGCAGGATGTCGCTGAGGAACAGGTAGCGCTCGTCGGGGAGGTCGGCGCCGACCGTGACGAGGTTGGCGTCGGCACGGGCGATGCGCAGCTGCTCGGCCTGGCCGCCGGGCACCTGGCCATACAGCTTGCTGAAGCCGTAGAGGGTGGCGCCCGAGTCGTACTCGGTGACCTGGGTGGTCTCGCACTGCGAGAAGAGTCCGCGGTCGCACATGAAGCAGTGGCCGCAAGCGATGACGAAGGGGACGACGACGCGGTCGCCGACCTTGATGCGGCTGACCTCGGAGCCGACCTGGGTGACGACTCCCATGGTCTCGTGACCGAGGACGTCGCCCTTGTCGAGGAAGGCGCCGAGCGCATCGTAGAGGTGCAGGTCGCTGCCGCAGATCGCGGCCGACGTGACCTTGATGACCGCGTCGCCGGGTTCGATGATCGTGGGGTCGGGGACCTCCTCGACGGAGACATGGGTGACGGACTGGTACGTGAGTGCCTTCATGAGTCCCGTCTACGCGTCCCGACACCACGCCTCCTGAACGAGGGGTACAGCGGGCAGCAAGACGCCTCGGGGCGGCCGGGCCTCGGCCCGACCGCCCCGAGGCGGATGTCGCGTGTGGTGTCGCCTAGGCGACGGCCGTCGCGGAGGCGACGATGTTGACGACCTTGCGGCCGCCCTTGTTGCCGAACTCGACCGAGCCGGGGGCGAGGGCGAAGAGGGTGTCGTCGCCGCCGCGGCCGACGTTGACGCCGGGGTGGAAGTGGGTGCCGCGCTGGCGGACGATGATCTCGCCGGCGAGGACGACCTGGCCGCCGAAGCGCTTCACGCCGAGGCGCTGTGCGTTCGAGTCACGACCGTTGCGGGTGGACGATGCGCCCTTTTTGTGTGCCATGTGTTGTCAGCTCCTGATTTTCGCGAGCACTACTTGGTGGTGATCGAGGTGATCTTGACGCGGGTCAGGTCGGCACGGAAGCCCATGCGACGCTTGTAACCGGTCTTGTTCTTGTAGTTCTGGATGACGATCTTCGGGCCGCGCAGGTCGTTGAGGACCTCGCCCTCGACCGTGACCTTCGCCAGGTCGTCACCCGACAGGATGGTGTCGCCGTCGACGTGCAGGACGGGGACGAACGAGACGGTGTCGGCGGTCGCGGCCTTGAGGCGGTCGACGGTCAGGATCGTACCGACCTCGACCTTCTCCTGACGGCCACCGGCGCGCACGATTGCGAAAGCCATGGGAACTCCAAAGTGTGGGGGATGTGACGCCCGGACTGCCGGACGACGTCGTGGTGCCACGAGGGCAACTTGGATAGTCTTTCACAAATGTCACGACCGATCAAACTTCGCCGCCCGCCGCAGTTCACGGCCGAGATCGTCGCCGACGCCCGCGCCCGACTGCTCGACCTGCTCGACGACCTCGACACCCTCACGACCGGCCACTCGGACGACATCGAGGTCTGGGGTTCCGCCGTCACGACCGCCGGCTGGGAGATCGCGAGCCTCGGCCAGTGGCTCGGGCTCGAGGGCGAGGCGGTGTTGCTGCTCGGCGGCGCCTCGTACCCCGAGATCGCCGAACACCAGGGCACGAGCGCCTCCGCCGTCTACGCCCGTGTCGGTCGCTCCCTGACCCTGGCGCCGTACGCGCACGCCTCCGGCACGGACGGCTCGACCACCCGCGTCTCGGCCGAGGGCCTCGACCAGGCCCGCGCCGAGTACGACCAGGAGGCGCGGGCCGGCGACCCTGCGGACGCCGCCCCGGCCGCGCCCGTCGGCGATTCGCTGGTCGACCGTGTGCCCGACGTGCTGAGGGACGGCCCTCGGCGCACCACCGAGATCGTCGCCGCCCTGCCGGACTACCGGCGCAGCAGTGTGCTCTCGACGCTCAGCGTGCTGGCTCGGCAAGGGGTGATCGAGCGAGTGGGGCACGGCACCTACGCCCTGCCCCACCCGCCGACCGACTGACCGACCCACCGACCGGTGGGTCGTCGACCCTCACGTGGTCGTGCGGGTCACCGCCGCGTCGAGCCCGAACGCCCGCAGCTCGTCGTCGTCGAGCATGCGGGACCGGATGAGGAACCGCTTGCCCTCGGGGCTCTCGACCGAAAACCCGGCCCCGCGGCCGGGCACGACGTCGATCGTGAGGTGCGTGTACTTCCAGTACTCGAACTGGCTGCGCGACATGTAGACCTCGATCGGGTCGAGACCGTCGACGTCCAGGTCGCCGAGGTGCACGTCCACCGCACCGACGCGGAAGAACCCCACGGGGTAGCACATCGGCGACGATCCATCGCAGCAACCGCCCGACTGGTGGAACATCAGCGGGCCGTGCTGGGCGGTCAGGTCCACGAGGAACGCCGCGGCCTCGGGCGACACGTCGACCCGGGACGGGGTGGACCGGGCCGCCCCGGAGGCGGCGGGCGCGACCGGGACGACCCGCGCCTCCTGGGCCGGTGTGTCGGTGGCCGTCGCCGCCGCGGCCGTCTGCTCCGGCGTCATCAGAAGAACCCCATCGGACCGTCCGCGTAGCTGACGAGCAGGTTCTTGGTCTGCTGGTAGTGGTCGAGCATCATCTTGTGGTTCTCTCGCCCGATGCCGGACTGCTTGTAGCCGCCGAACGCCGCCCCGGCCGGGTACTGGTGGTACGTGTTCGACCAGACGCGTCCGGCCTGGATGTCCCGGCCGGCCCGGTACAGCTGGGCGCCGTTGCGGCTCCACACGCCGGCGCCGAGGCCGTAGAGGGTGTCGTTGGCGATCTTGATGGCGTCGTCGTAGTCGCTGAAGCTCGTCAGGGACAGGACCGGGCCGAAGATCTCCTCCTGGAAGATGCGCATCGAGTTGCGGCCCTCGAAGATCGTCGGGTTGACGTAGTACCCCTCGGTCAGGTCGCCGCCCAGGTCGGCCCGGTCGCCGCCGAGCAGCAGCGTCGCGCCCTCCTGCTTGCCGATGTCCATGTAGCTGAGGATCTTCTCGAGCTGGTCGTTCGAGGCCTGGGCGCCGATCATCGTGTCCATCGAGAGCGGGTTGCCCTGCTTGACCTTCTTGACGCGCTCGATGCCGTCGGCGGTGAACTGGTCGTAGATCGACTGCTGCACGAGCGCGCGGCTCGGGCAGGTGCACACCTCGCCCGAGTTGAGGTTGAAGAACGAGAAGCCCTCGAGCGCCTTGTCGTAGAAGTCGTCGCGTTCGTCGGCCACGTCGGCGAAGAAGACGTTCGGGCTCTTGCCACCGAGCTCGAGCGTCACCGGGATCAGGTTCTCGCTCGCCATCTGCATGATCAGGCGGCCGGTCGTGGTCTCGCCCGTGAACGCGATCTTGCGGATGTTCGGGTGGCTCGCCAGGGGAGCGCCGGCTTCGACGCCGAAGCCGTTGACGATGTTCAGCACGCCGGCGGGCAGGAGGTCCTTGACGAGGTCCATGAACACGTGGATCGACGCGGGCGTCTGCTCGGCCGGCTTGAGCACGACGCAGTTGCCGGCCGCGAGGGCGGGGGCGAGCTTCCACACGGCCATCAACAGCGGGAAGTTCCAGGGGATGATCTGACCGACCACGCCGAGCGGCTCGTGGAAGTGGTACGCGACGGTGTCGTTGTCGATCTCGCCCGTGGAACCCTCTTGTGCGCGGATGGCACCGGCGAAGTAGCGGAAATGGTCGATCGCGAGGGGGACGTCGGCGGCGAGGGCCTCGCGGATCGGCTTGCCGTTGTCCCAGGTCTCGGCGACGGCAAGCATCTCGAGGTTGGCCTCCATCACGTCGGCGATCTTGTTCAGCAGCAGCGCGCGCTGGGCGATCGTGGTCTTCTTCCAGGAGTCGAAGGCCCGCCAGGCGGCCTCGACGGCCTTGTCGACGTCGGCCGCGTTGCCCCGAGCCACCTCGGTGAAGACCTTGCCGTTGACCGGGCTCGGGTTCTCGAAGTACTGTCCGCTCGACGGAGCGACGTACTCGCCGCCGATGAAGTGGTCGTAGCGAGGCTTGAAGCTTACCTTCGCGTCCGGCTGTCCCGGTGCGGCGTAGGTGTTCGGGGGAGTGGTGACGGTCATGACGGTCCCTTTCGACGACGGTGTCGGGTCGGCGGCGGGGGTCGCCCGCCGGTGGCGGCAGGCTACGTGGGGTGAGGTTGCATCCGGTTGCGCGTCGGGGCCAGGACCGCACACGATGGAGGCGGGCGAGGGCAGGAGGCGCAGGTCGCGACCGGCGCGTCAGTCCCGGCTCTCGAGTGTCTCGAGGTGCGCGACGAGGTGCGTCCGCCGGGGCGATCCCGCGGGCAGCCGCCGCAGCAGCTCGAGCAGGACGCGCACGTCGTCCCGCCCCGCGGCCGACTCGGAGTACGACAGCAGGGTGTCGATGGAGCCGCCGGTGAGGAGCGCGTCGCGGACGGTCGCGTCGACCTCGGCTCGAAGGGCGACGACGCCGGGTGCCGAGGACGAGGGGAGGGCCGTGCCCGTCCCGGCCCGCACCGCCGCCCGGTGGGCTCCACGGTCGACGAGACCGACGAGGGTGTCGAGGTCGAGCGTCACGGGACGGGGCAGCCGGTACGGACGCGACAGGGGGACGAGCGTCGGGTCGAGGGCCTCGATCACATGCCGCAGCCGGACCATCTCGGGGCGCAGGGTGGATGCGGCGTCGACGTCACCGTAGACGGCGTCGGCCAGTTCGTGCGCGGTGTAGCCCGCGGGGCGGTGGGCGAGCAGGGTCATGATCTCGGAGTGACGGGCACCCAGGGCGATGCGGCCCTCGCCGACCGCGAGGATCGCCTCGTCCCGGCCCAGGGTGGTGAGGGCCGCCGCGACGGTCGTGCGGGGGGACACGACCTGCAGGGGGTGGCGTGTGGGGCGTGCCGGGGCCCGATCGGCCGCCGCGAACCGCAGGAGCGCGAGGTGCGCCTCCACGGCGGCGACGGTGGCCGTGACGAGGGGAAGGGTCATCGCGCCGGCCGCGCGGTCGTCTCCCGTGATGTCGACGACACCGATCAGGTGGCCGTCGACGGGGTCGTGGACCGGTACGGCCGTGCAGCTCCAGGCCTGGACGCGGTGGTTCCAGTGCTCGTCTCCCCGGATCTGCACACCCCGGTCGAGCACGAGCGCGGTACCCGGCGCCGAGGTGCCGACCCGCGCCTCCGACCAGCCGGCGCCGGCGACGAACAGCATGTCCTCCGCGCGGCGGCGCGTCGAGGGGTCGCCCTCGACCCAGAGCAGGCGGCCGTGCTCGTCACCGATCGCCACGAGCAGACCCGAACCGGCGACGTCGTCGACCAGCAGGCGGCGCACGACGGGGAGCGCGAGGGCCAGCGGGTGGTCGCCGCGCCAGTCGTCGAGGTCGTCCTCGGGCAGCTCGAGCCGGGGCAGACCGTCGGGGTCGAGACGATGCCGCGAGGCCCGATCCCACGAATCGCGCACCACCCGGCGTACCGGCCCGGCGTCGCGGGGCGGACGGCTCGCGGTGAGGGACATCGGGCACCCATCGTCGTCGATCGGGGCGAGGCAGCCGTGGTGCGGCGTCGTCGCCGTGGTGCTCTTCAGCGTACGGCGGCACGTGTCCACGGGGAAGGGCGCCGCATGGGGGTCTGCTGTGACCGGGTGGCGGATCGGAGGCGCCGAGGCGCGGAGGCACGGGTCAGCTCGCGCAGTCGATGCAGAGCCGGGCGGTGGGTCGCGCCTCGAGCCGCGCCTCGCCGATCCGGGCCGTGCAGCGCTCGCAGCGGCCGAACGTGCCGTCGGCGAGGCGGGCCAGAGCGGCTTCCGCATCGGCCGCCCGCTCGAGTGCCGACCGGCGGACGGCGTCGAGCTGCGACCGCTCGTAGGCGATGGTCGAGCCCTCGGGGTCGTGCTCGTCGTCGACGTTGGCTCCTTCGCGGGCCGCAGCCACCGCCTCCATGTCGACGAGCAGCCGCCCCGCCAGCGTCAGGGCCTCGTCGCGCGTCATGCGTAGCCGGTCGGAGGGGTCGATCACGCGATCACGGTGCCGGGGGTCAGGCCGACACGAGCGGCGGCACCTCTTCGCCCGCACGCGGCGGAGCCGGGGGAGTCCCGTCGCCGAACGGACGGCCGCCGAGCTGCTCGCGGCCGTGCTCGGTGAGCCACCCCGACGGGTCGGGCCCGACCGGGACGATGCCGGTCGGGTTGATGTCGGAGTGCACGACGTAGTAGTGCGCCTTGATCTGGTCGAAGTCGATCGTGTCGCCGAACCCGGGCGTCTGGAACAGGTCGCGGGCGTAGGCCCAGAGCACGGGCATCTCGGTGAGCTTGTTCCGGTTGCACTTGAAGTGCCCGTGGTAGACCGCGTCGAACCGGGCGAGGGTCGTGAACAGACGGATGTCGGCCTCGGTGATCGTGTCGCCGACGAGGTACCGCTGACCGGCGAGTCGCTCGGACAACCAGTCGAGACGCTCGAACAGGGTGCGGTAGGCCCTCTCGTAGCTCTTCTGCGAGCCCGCGAAGCCGGCCCGGTACACGCCGTTGTTGACGTCACGGAAGACGACGGCGTTCACGTCGTCGATCTCGGTGCGCAGGGCCTCGGGGTAGAGGTCGGGGGCGCCCTCGCGGTGGAAGGCCGTCCACTCGGTGGCGAAGTCGAGGGTGATTTGCGGGAAGTCGTTCGTGACGACCTTGCCGCTCGGCACGTCGACGATCGCCGGCACCGTGATGCCGCGCGGGTAGTCCGGTGTGCGGGCGAAGAACGCCTCTTGCAGCCGTTCGATGCCGAGCACGGGGTCACGACCGTCGGGGTCGAGGTCGAAGGTCCAGCTCCGGGCGTCGTGCGTGGGGCCGGGCAGGCCGAGCGAGATGGCGTCCTCGAGGCCGAGCAGGCGGCGGGAGATGACGCTCCGGTTCGCCCAGGGGCACGCGCGGGCGGCGACGAGGCGGTACCGGCCGGCCTCGACCGGCCAGCCGTCGACGGCGTCCCGCGTGATGCGGTCCTCGATGTAGTTGGTGTCGCGGGTGTACTCCTGGCCCGGCTCGACGTAGCTGCCCTTGACCTGCTGATCGCTCATGACGTCACCCTACGCACGGGCCGTCGGCAATTCCTGGCTGCCGCGGCGCGTGCGGGCGATCGGCGGCCCCGCCGGGCGGGGTGGCGACAGGGGTCAGGAATTGCCGACGGCCAAGGACGAGGAGGCGCGGGTGGCGTTCCAGTCCCGCCACATCGCCTTGAGGTCCCACGCGTTCTCGGCCTCGAGCGAGATGCCGCGCTCACCGGTGCGACGTGTGCGCCCCTGGATCAGCATCAGCTGCGTGCCGAACAGGAGGGAGCCGGCGCGGGCCTGTGCCTCTTCGAAGAAGGTGGAGTCGGAGCAGCCGCTGCCGTCGTCGAGACTGATGAAGACGACGCGTTTGCCGCTGCGCATCGGCGGGGTCTGGGTCGCGATGCGGATGCCGGCCACGAGCACGGTCGTGCCGTTCCAGTGGTCGCGCAGGTCGGCGGCGCGCACCACGCCCAGGTCGTCGAGCATGGGCCGGTAGCTCTCGATCACGTGCTCGCTGACCTCCATCGACAGGATGTCCAGCTCGTCGCTGACCCTCTGCCGGACACCGACGTCGGGCGTTCCGGTCGGCACCGTGTCGGAGTCGTCGATCGAGAAGTCGAGCTGGTTCTCGACGTCGATGGCCCGCGGGCGCGAGGACCGGCCGGTGAGCGTCCGCACCCGGGCCAGGACGTCGCCGCGGGTGCGGCCGGGCCCGGCGACGGAGTCGAGCGCCCCGACCTGCGCCAGGCGTTCGAACAACGACCGGGAGGGCGTCGCCCGCTGCCAGAAGTCGGTGATCGAGTCGTAGGGGCGGTTCACGACGACCCGGGCCAGTTCGGCGTCGCTGATGCCGTGCACGTCGGCGAGCGACAGCCTCAGCCCGAGGTCGCCCACCCTGGTCGGCGCGATCGGGGTCGCCGGAGGCCGGAGACGCTCCACCCGGTAGACGTCGGTCGAGGCGTTGACGTCGAGCGGCAGCACGGGCACGCCCATGCGTCGGGCCTCGGTCAAGAGCAGCCGCTTCGGGTACATGCCGGGATCGTGGGTGAGGATGCCGGCCAGGAACTCGGCAGGGTAGTGAGTCTTCAGCCAGGCGCTCTGGTAGGTGGGCAAGGCGAACGCCGCACCGTGGGCCTTGCAGAAACCGAACGACCCGAACCCCTTGAGCGCCGCCCAGATGCGGTCGACGGCGGCGTCGTCGAAGCGCCGACGACCCGTGTCGGGGTCGAGGTTGCCGCGGGTGCGCTCGCGGAAGGTCGCCTCGAGCGCGTCGTCGTCGCCCTTGCCCATGTGCCGTCGGATCTCGTCGGCCTCGGCGAGCGACACCTGCATGGTCGCCTCGAGGATGCGCAGCACATGCTCGTGGTAGATGACCACCCCGTAGCTGTCGTCCAGGAACGACGCGAAACTCGGGTGCAGGTAGTCGGGCTGCTGGAACCCGTGCTTGGTGTCGAGGAACGGCGCGATCATGTTGCCCTTCATCGGGCCGGGGCGGAACAGCGAGATGTCGGCGATCAGGTCTTCGTAGCGGTCGGGCTGCATCTTGCCGATCAGCTCGCGCTGCCCGGGACTCTCGATCTGGAACATGCCGAGCGTGTGGGTGGTCCGGATCGCCTCGAAGGTGGGCTCGTCGTCGTGGGGGATCTCGTCGAGTTCGATACGACCCTGGCGGTTCACGTAGGGCACGTCGACCGGCAGGGCGCCGGCCAGGGCGGCGCGTGGGCCGTTCACGCGCTCGATCTCGTCGAGGGCGTAGGCGAGGGAGCTCTGCATCCGGACGCCGAGGACGTCGAGCTTGAGCAGGCCGGCGTCGTTCATGTCGTACTTGTCGAACTGGCTCATCGGCAGGCCGATGCCGCTGGGCTGGACGGGAGTCGTGCTGAGCAGGTCGGAGTCACCGAGGATCACCCCGCACGGGTGCATCGAGATGTGTCGGGGCAGCCGGTCCAGCCGTTCGCTGAGGTCGACGAGGAGGTCGATCTGGTCGTTGCTGCGTGCCAGCTCGGCGATCTCGCGCAGTTCGGGCTTCTCGGCCATCGCGGTGCGGAGGTCACGGGCGTTCGAGCGCCAGACGTTCTTCGCCACGAGGTCGATCTGCTCGTCGTCGAGCCCCAGCGCGAGACCGGCGTCGCGCACCGCGCCCCGCCCGCGATAGGTGGACTGCATCGACATGAGCGTGACCCGGTTGCTGCCGTACCGGTCGAAGATCGCCCGGTAGACCTCGTGCCGCCGGGCCGCCTCGACGTCGATGTCGATGTCGGGCAGGGTCTCGCGCTTGTTGCCGAGGAAGCGCTCGAACAGCAGGTCGTGCTCGATCGGGTCGACGTTCGAGATGCGCAGCAGGTAGGTGACGAGGCTGCCGGCGCCCGACCCCCGTGCCGCGTTGCGTACCCTCAGGTCGCGCATCAGCGCCGAGACGTCGGCCACGGTCAGGAAGTACCCCGCGAAGCCGAACCCGGTGATGATGCCGAGCTCGTACCTCATGCGGTCCTCGACCTTCTGGCGCAGGGACCGGTCGGCGTCGCCGAAGCGTTCGGTGACACCGGCCTCGGCCCGCCGGAACAACGCCTGGTCGGGGTCGCCGTCCACGCCGATCGCGCTGAGCTCCGGCACCTTCGGGCGGCCCCATCCCAGGTCGGCGACGGGGTCGATCCGGCAGCGGTCGGCCAGGCGCTCGGTCTCGGCGAGCATCTCGTCGCCGGCACTGCGAGGCAACGACGACGCGTCGCTCACCAGACGGGCCAGTCGGCGCATGTCGACGGGGCGTTTGAGGTACGCCTGGGCGTTCGGCTGGGGCCGGAACGAGCCGAGCGCCGCCAGGTGCCCGGCCGAGTCGAGCACGTCGGCCGTCACGGCCTCGTCGGGGTCGAGGTAGCGCACGGCGTTCGTCAGCACGGCCGGCACCCCGACGTGGTCGGCGAGCTCGAGCATGCGCGCCGCGTGTCGGATGCTGCGGCTCTCGCCCGGTTCGGTCAGATGGCAGACCACCTCGACCACCACGCCGCCGGGCAGCGTCGCCGCCCAGTCGGCGAGGGACGCCGCGGCCTCGCCGTGTCGCCCGGCCTGCACGAGCCGTCCGACGTCGGAGTCGGGCCCCAACAGGACGGTCGCCGCCGGCTCGGTCTCACCCTGGACGAAGCCCCGCACCCTCGATCGGGCGATCGTCGCCACGCTGTTGGCGCTGCCGCTGGCCCGGCGCGTGGCCCGCCCGTGCGAGGCGCTGATCAGACGGCACAGGGCAGCCCACCCCGCCTTCGCCGGGCCGCCACCTCGAGCCCCGTGTGCCAGCACCACGATGCGGTCGACCCCACCGGCACCTCCGCCGTCGCCGCCCACGACCCCGTCGCGGTCGTCCCTGCAGCCCAGCTCGACCCCGACGATCGGGTCGACGCCCGCCGTCCGGCAGGCCCCGACGTGTCGGATCGCCCCGTACAGCCCATCGCGGTCGGTGATCGCCGCCGCGTCGGCCCCCGCCGCGACAGCGGCGTCGACGAGCGCCTTCGGGTGTGCCGTGCCGTGGTGGGCGCTGAACGCCGACGCGACGCGCAGGTGGGTGAAGCTCATGGTCGGTACCTCGGGCTGCTGAACCCCCGGCCGGGTCGTTCGAACAGGTGTTCGACCAGTGTACGTCGCCACGATCACCTCGTCGCGCCCGCGACCCGCCCGCCCACCACGCGGCCTGTCATCATCGAGGCATGCCCGATCGACGCCCCGCCCCGTCCGATCGACGGACCGCCCTGCGTCACGACGCCCGCACCGCGACCCACTGGACCCGCGTCCTGTTGGCCCAGCCGCGCCTCCTGCTCGCCGTGAAGACGGCGCTCGCGGCGGCCCTCGCCTACTGGATCGCCCCGCAGGTGCCCGGTGTCGCGGCGGACTACCCGTACTACGCACCGCTCGGTGCCGTGATCGCGATGTACCCGACGATCAAGAGCTCGCTCCGTCAGGGGCTCCAGGTGCTGTTCGGCGTGATCGTCGGCATCGGTCTCGCCACGACGGTGTTCGCCCTGCAGGACGGACAGCCCGGCGTCCTCGCCGTCGCGCTCCTCGTCGGGGTGGGCGTCCTCGTGGCGGGCATCCGGTGGCTCGGTGCCGGCCGTGACTGGGTCCTGACGGTCGGGTTGTTCGTCCTGTTGCTCGGCGGAGCGAACGCCGGGGACTATTCACTGGGCTACATCGTGCAGATCGGGGTCGGCGTCGTCGTCGGCGTCGTGGTCAACCTGGTGCTCGTGCCGCCGCTCTACGCCTCGCGCGCCGAGCGACGACTCACCCGGGTCAAGGACTCCCTCGCCGACCGGGCCGACGAGATCGCCGGCGTCTTCGAGACGCCCTGGCCCCTCGAGGACGACGAGTGGGAGCGTCGCGTGGGCGTCCTGCCGAGCACCCTCCGCCGTGTACGCGAGGCCGTGCAGTACGCCGACGAGTCCCGGCACCTGAACCCGCGGCGGATGCTCGGGCGCCGTGACCTGGGGCAGGAGTACGCCGACCTCGCCATCTACGAGCGGGTCTCGTTCCACCTGCAGGACGTCGCCGAGGTCTCGGGCATCCTCGGTCGCCGGATCGGCCGACAGATCGGCATGCCCGACGACCTGGCGCCCGACGTCGCCCATGCCGTGCACGGTGTCGCCACCGTGATCCGACGGCACGGGGCCGAGGACGTCGACGCGTTCACCGACGCCCGACGGCGGGTCGCCGACCTCTGGGACGCCGTCGACCGCCACCGCGACCGCCCGACCACCGAGACCAGCGGTGGTGTCTCGATCGCCGTCTCGCTGGGCCGCATCATCGCCGCGCTCGACCCGGACGACACCACGGCGCCCAGCCCGGAGGACGACGCCGCCGAGGAGGCGCGCACGGCCGGCGACGCCGGTTCCGGCGGCCGCGTGGGCGGCACCGACAGCACGGGGCCGGTCGACGACGACAGCGCACCCCGCGACACGGCCCCGCACGACACCGTCCAGGACGGCGACGCCGACACCGCTCACTGACCCCGATACGGCGCGCACCGCCCGGGAGCAGTACGGTTGACCGGGCACCGGCGCCGAGACGCGACCCGTGCCCTCCACGGCCGGGGCGGTCGACGGGAATGCCCGTCCCCCCTGTGCGTTGACACCCGTGGCCCCGAGAACCCCCGCCGCCCGATCGACCAGCGACGACCCGATCGTCGCCCTCCCATGAAAGCTGCACCGTGACAGACACCACCACCCTCATCATCCTCGGAGCCAGCGGAGACCTCACCGAGCGTCTGCTGCTCCCCGGCCTCGCGAGCCTGCTGAAGAGCGACCGCGGCGTCGACGTCCAACTCATCGGTACCGGCCGCAGCGAGCGCAGCCCCGACGAATGGGACGACGTCGTGAAGACCGCCTTCAACGGCGACGCCGGCAGCGACCTGGCCAAGAAGACCCTGGCGTCCAGCCAGTACATCCAGGGCGACCCGACCACGGTCGAGCACCTCAAGGCCCTGTTCGAGGCCAGCGAGGGCACCCCGGTGATGTACTTCGCCCTGCCGCCGGCGATCAGCACCAAGGTGATCCAGGCGCTCGCCGAGATCGATCTGCCCGACGGTCTGCGTCTCGCCCTCGAGAAGCCGTTCGGCTCGGACGAAGAGAGCGCACGTGAGCTGAACGCCGAGCTGCTCAAGATCGTCCCCGAAGAGCGCATCCACCGCACCGACCACTTCCTCGGTCGTGCGACGGTCCTCAACATGATCGGCCTCCGCTTCGCCAACCGCCTGTTCGAGCCGGTCTGGAACAGCGAGAACATCGAGAAGGTCGAGATCTTCTATGACGAGGTCCTGGGCCTCGAAGGTCGTGCCCAGTACTACGACAAGGCCGGCGCGCTGATCGACATGATCCAGAGCCACCTGCTGCAGGTGCTCGCCGTCATCGCGATGGACGCGCCGTCGAGCATCGACTCGGTCGAGTTGCGCAGCGAGATCGCGCGCGTCCTGCGGGCCACCTGGGTCAAGGACGCCGACCCGGTCGCTTCGAGCCGCCGCGCGCAATACGCGGCCGGCACCATCGACGGCAAGGACGTTCCCGCGTACGCCGACGAGGACGGCGTCGACGACGAGCGTCAGACCGAGACCCTCGCCGAGGTCGAGTTCGAGGTCAAGACCCGCCGCTGGGCCGGCGTCCCGTTCATCCTGCGCTCGGGCAAGGGCATGACCAAGATCCGCAAAGAGGTGCTGATCACCTTCAAGCCGGTCCCGGCGCTGCCCGAGGGCCTCAACGGTTCGTCGACGCCCGACACGCTGCGCATCGAGATCAGCCCCGAGACGATGGAGCTCGGCGTCACGACCAACGGCTCGGGCAACCCCTTCGACCTCGAGAAGTCGACGATGTCGGTCACCCTGGGCAAGCCCGAGCTCACGCCCTATGGTGAGGTGCTCAGCGGCATCTTCCACGACGACCCGACGCTGTCGATCCGCGGCGACGTGGCCGAGCGGTGCTGGGCGATCGTCGCTCCCGTGATCGAGGCCTGGAAGGCCGACGAGGTGCCGCTCGACACCTACGCCGCCGGCTCGACCGGCCCGAAGGACTGGCCGGCCTGATCCTCGCGTCGCCCGCCACGGCCGCCCCGCTCGTCCGAGCAGGGCGGCCGTCGTCGTCCGGTGGCTCAGGCCTTCGTCGTCGCGGATCCGGCCGGCTCGATGGAGGCGGCGGCTCGGGCGCGTGAGATCGCGTCCGCCGCGCGGACCAACGCCAGGTGCGAGAGCGCCTGCGGGGTGTTCCCGACGTGGCGGCCGGTCGCGACCTCGATCTCTTCCGAGAGCATGCCGACGTCGTTGCAGTAGCCGACCAGGCGGTCCATCAGGGTGACGGCGTCCTCGACTCGCCCCGAGGCGGCGTACTGCTCGGCCAACCAGAACGAGCAGGTCAAGAAGGGGTTCTCCGTCCCGTCGAGACCGTCGACGCCGCTCTCGGTCCGGTAACGCATCAGCAATCCGTCCTGCAACAGATCGTGCTCGATCGCGGCGACGGTGCCGAGCATCCGAGGGTCGTCGGCGGCGACGAAGCCGACCTGGGAGAGCTGCAGCAGGGACGCGTCGACCTCGGTCGTGCCGTAGTGCTGGGTGAAGGAGGCGCGGTCGGCGTTCCAGCCGTGGGTCTCGATCTCGGCGCGGACCTCGTCGCGCAAGCCGCGCCACCGGTCGAGAGGCCCGTCGAGGCCGAACTGCTCGACCCCCTGGATCGCGCGGTCCAGGGCTGCCCAGATCATCACCCGGGAGTGGGTGAAGTGCCGGAGTTCACCACGGATCTCCCAGATGCCGTTGTCGGGCCGGGTCCAGTTGTCCTCGACGTACTGGATGAGCGCGCGCTGGAGGGGCCAGGAGTACTCGCTCTCCTCCACGCCGAGCAGGCGGGCCTCGTGCAGGGCGACCATCACCTCGCCGAAGATGTCACCCTGGTACTGCTTGTAGGCGGCGTTCCCGATCCGTACCGGCGAGGCCCCGTCGTAGCCGGCCAGCTGATCGAGTTCGCTCTCGTGCAGGTACCGTTCGCCGGCGAGGCCGTACATGATCTGCACGTCCGCAGGGTCTCCGGCGATGGCACGGAGCAGCCAGCCGCGCCACCGGTCGGCTTCCTCCGCGTAACCGTGCAGGATGAGCGCCTGCAACGTCATCGACGCGTCACGGAGCCACACGTAGCGGTAGTCCCAGTTGCGCGAGCCGCCGAATCGTTCGGGCAGGCTCGTGGTCGCCGCGGCGACGATTCCGCCCGTGTCCTCGTTGGTCAGGGCCCGCAGGATCAGCAGCGATCGGTGCACCTCGCGGGAGTAGATCTCGGGTGCCGAGCACCGTGAGGCCCATTCCTGCCACCAGGCGACGGTCTCGTCGATGCGGGCCGACACGTCGACGGGCGTCGGCGGCTCGCGGTGCGACGGGTACCAGGTGAGACTGAAGTCGACCGTCTCGCCCGCGGAGACGTCGAACGTCACCTCGTGCGTGTGGTCGGTGGCCGTCAGTCGCGGACCGCGGACGACGACGGCGTCCGGCCCCGCGGTGGCGACGAGCGCCGTGCCGTCGCCCTCGGGGACCTGCCGTACCCAGGGGACGGCCGTGCCGTAGCCGAAACGGATCGCGAGGTCGACGTGCATCGAGACGGTGCCCGAGACGCCGGTCACCCGGCGGACGACGTCCGCCCGCCGGTCGCCGTAGGGCATCAGGTCGGTGACCTCGACCACGCCGGTGGGAGTCGTCCACCGGGTGACGAGCACGAAGGTGTCGTCGACGTAGTGCCGGGTCGAGGTGGCGTCCGGATCGGATGGGGCCACGAGCCAGCGGCCTGCTTCGTGGTCGCCCAGCAGGGCGCCGAAGGTCGAGGCGGAGTCGAAGCGAGGGAGGCAGAGCCAGTCGATGCTGCCGTCGGAGCCCACGAGGCATCCGGTGTGCAGGTCGCCGATCAGCGCGTAGTTCTCGATGGGCAGGGGCATGCGCTCATCAAACCAGCGCACCCCCGGGTCGGGGTCAGCGTTGCAGCGTCGGGTCGGGCCAGAGCGTCTCGACCTTCGGCTTCTGTCGC
Source organism: Frigoribacterium sp. VKM Ac-2836 (assembly GCF_013248995.1). Lineage (GTDB taxonomy): Bacteria > Actinomycetota > Actinomycetes > Actinomycetales > Microbacteriaceae > Frigoribacterium. Next base: position 836,713 of record NZ_JABRPK010000001.1, read on the forward strand.
CGGGTGCGGGCCCAGACGACGAACCCGGCGAGGGTGAATGCGCCGTAGAAGACGTACATGAACGCGGACGCGTAGTAGCCGGCGCTGAACAGCAGGGGAGTGCCGACGAGGTCGACCGCCACCCAGATCAACCAGAACTCGACCCAGCCCTTGGCCATGCCGTAGGTGGCGAGGAGCGACCCCGTGAAGATCCAGGCGTCGGCCCAGACGGGTTCGTAGGACCCCAGGAGGCGGAACAAGGGCGTCAGCAGCGCGGTGCCGCCGACGAGCGCGACGACGATCAGCACCCGGTTCTTCCATCCCGCCCAGCGGGGCTCGACGGCGACCCCACCGGTGTCACCGGCGTGCTTCCAGCGGTACCAGCCGTAGATCGAGACGACGATGAACATCACCTGACGGGCGGCCTGACCGAGCAGGTTCACCTGGTTCGGAGTGTCGAACACCGCGCCCAGGAACACCGTGAACAGCAGCGCGTTGCCCACGATGCCGATCGGCCAGGCCCAGACCTTGCGCCGCATGCCGCCGAGGGCGCTGAGCAGACCGAAGACGTTTCCGACCACCTCTCGCCAGAGGATCGTCTGGTCGCCGATGTGCAACTGGGCGTCGAACAACCACAGCAACGGATTCATCGGCATGCTCTCTTCGGTCGGGACGGCAGGTGGTACGGGACCACGGCGTCCCCGGGGCGCAGAGCGCCTGGTGCTGCAACGAGTGTGGCACGAGGGCCATTCCCGAGAGGTCGTCTTCGCACCGGCGTCCCCGGGTCAGGCGAACAGCTGCTGCTCGACCCCGTCGTCGAACACTCCGAGCAGCAACCAGGAGTCACCCCTGCCGTCGAGCGCCAGGTCGAAGGTGCCGTCGACCCGATGGGCTCCGTCGGTGAGCGGCACCGCGTCGACCCGCCAGACGGTCATCTCGAGCAGGTGCGCGCTCGCCCCTCGTGGCGCCCTGGTAGCGGACCGCCACCAGTCGGTGCGTGTGACCCAGAGCTCGGGTGAGCTGACGACGCCGTACACGACCCCCCGCCACTCGAAGCGCAGGGGTGCCCCGTCGGGCGTCGTCTCGACCGGGACCTTCTCGTCCACCCTCATCTGCCGACCTCTCGTTCGAATATGTGTTCGAACGGAGTCTACGAATTCCTACCGACATCGGCCATCCCGGTTCCGCCCAGGGCCCTGGTCCGACTGCCGCGCGCCGTGTCGCTCGCGACCTCACCAGCCGGGCAGCGCCTCCTCGACGTGGGTGACCGCCTCGCGGGGCAGGCCGGCCTCGTCCGCGAACGACCGCCACCTCAGCACGGCGTCACGCACCTCGTCGACGATGCCCGACGCGTCCCGCACCAGGAAGCGATCGGCGAGGCGCATCACGTCGGCCCGTGAGACGTCGCGGAAGACACCGTCCACCCCCATGAGGTGCTGGTACGTCCACCGCCCGGTCGGATTGTGGGCGAACGTCACGTCGTACGCAGGGGACAGCCCCCACGAGGCCTCGGGCCCCGCGAGCAAGAAGGACGAGTTCTTCGTGTGGTCGTCGTTGTTCGCCGCCAGCACGTTGAAGACCATCCGGCGGAACGCCTGTGCCAGTGCCTCGTCGCCCGCCCCCAGTCGACGGATCACGTCGAACGACTGCCCGTAGTCGTGTGCCTGTCGCTGCCGGAAGTCGAGGTGCGCCGCCCCGCACAGCGTCAGGACGTGGGCCTTGCCCCCGGCCCGACGGTCGAACCGGCGCGTCATGAAGTGCGACCGCCCGTTCTCGTCGAGCAACCGGCACTCGGCCATGTCGATGCCCGCCGCCCCCGCCATCAGAGAATACGCGTACTCGACCCGACCGGCGAGGCCGCCCGAACCCAACTCGGAGTCCGGGCCCAACCCGTCCAGCTTGATCAACCAGTGCTCGAACCCGTCCGGCGCCGCCAGCTGACCCGACCGGATCTCGCCCGTCGCGCGGTTCCACGCCACCACCGCCTTGGCCCGAGCCCCACCCGCCGACGTCCCCACCTGGATCAACGACCGGATCGCCGACTCGGCCTCACGGTCGTCGCTGAAGCTCGCGTCCAGGACGCTGCGTGCCCCCTCGACCAGCGCGCTCAGCTCGAGCGCGCTCGTCGTCCGCTGACGCGGACCCCGAGACGGCCGGAACTCCAATGCCCCCATGGCCCGGTCCGCCATGTACGCCAACCGGTCCAAGGGGCTCACCTGCTGCCGTGACACCCCCTGGCGCACCAACCAGGCGTCGATCACCGCGTTGCCGAAGTCGTCCGGCATCGCGTCCGCCAACATCGCGGGCAGTCGGTGGAACGTCGCTTCGGGCAGCTGGGGGAAGACATGCCGCCGGGTGCGGATCGGCATCGTCAGAGGCGCCAGCTCGATGCCTCGTGCCACCCAGTCCGGGTAGTACTCGAAGACGTACGCCCCGAGACCCGGGTCGAGTGCCACGGCGCCCACCCGCAGGCCCCACGCCGTCACCTCGACCGCACGGACCGGAACCCAGCTCACGAACCCCCTCCCGACGATCGCCCGCCCCGGGGCCGATAGACCCGGCGGCGCGGTTCGTCCGCCGACGACCTCAGCACGTCGAGCGGACTGACGGCGCTCGCCGGAGCGATGTTGCCGAGTGCGTCGTCGGCGCCCAGTGCTCGCAGGACGCGAACGAGTGTGCGCAGGGTGCTGCCTCGCCCGGCCTCGAGGGACTGCACCGTGCTCGGGGACAGATCGGCACGTCGAGCGAGTTCGAGCTGGTCGAGACCCCGGTCGAGCCTCAGGCGTCGGACCTGATCTCCGACCTGACGTTCTCGGGCGTCGGTCGAGAGGGGGGAGGCCGCTTTCTCGAATGGGTTCTGCTCATCGCTGACCACGGTGCTCCAATCGCGGGATAATCCAATATAGCACCGCTTCATGCCCTCAAAGCATGATTATCCCACTATTGCAGAGTGGCTTCAGTCAACCGACGGTCAGTCGATCACGCCGTTGTCACGGAGTTGTTCCCACAGACCGGCACCGTCGGGCGCCGACACCCAGGCGACGTCGCTCGCACCTGCGTGCTCCGAGCGGGACCGGCCACCGGCCAACACGGCCTCGCTGGGCGACAACTGGCGGATGGCCACGGCCGCGACGTTCTCGGGATGGTCATGGAGGAACGTCCGGTACAGCTCTTCGTCGTGCTGCCCGTCGTCGCCGACGAGGAGCCATCTGAGCTCGGGGAACTCGTCGGCAAGGCGGCGCAGGGACTCTTGTTTGTGCAGTCGTCCGCTGCGGAAGATCCGGTCGTGGGTGGGGCCCCAGTCGGTCAACAGAAGCGCGCCGCTCGGGTAGAGGTTCCGCGACAGGAACCGCGACAACGTCGGTGCCACGTTCCAGGCTCCCGTCGACAGATAGATGACCGGGCACCCGGGGTTCGCCGCGTTCAGGCGCTCGTACAGCACGGCCATCCCGGGCACCGGCCGCCGGGCGTGCTCGTTGAGCACGAAGGTGTTCCATGCGGCGAGAAGCGGTCGGGGCAGCGAGGTGACCATCACGGTGTCGTCGATGTCCGAGACGATGCCGAACCGCGCGTCCGGGTCGATCACGAAGATGGGGGCCTCGACCGGCGTCGACCCTTCGGTGGTCAGGGTCGCGACGTGCCAACCGGGTTCGAGGTCGACGGCGATGCGTGCGTCCAACACGCCACCGCGGTCCGTCTGGACGCGCTGGACACGACCGCCGAGAGAGATCTCGACCAGCGCCTTCTCGACGGGCACGCTCGTGAAGCTGCGCCACCCCCGCACGTTGAGACGGTCGACGCCCGACAGTGTGCCCGTCCGAGTGAGCAGGACGCGCGACAACACCCGGGCCCACCCGGGGCCGCCGTAGCCGCTGTACGGAACGACCGTGGGCAGCAGGCCGCGGCGTCGGGCTCGCTTCTCGCGGAAGCGGTGGACCGCGTTCTCGATGCGAGCCGCCCGGTGCAGGAAGGGCTCGACGGCGGCGGGCGGTGCCTTGCGGGTGTCGGGCATCCGATCAGTCTCGCACGGCGCGTCGTCGAGCGGGTGGGTCAGCTCGCCGGGGCGAGCAGGCCGGGGTGGTCGACCGACGACGAACCGACCTCGGGGCCGACCTCGTGGTGCTGGAGGCGTTCGGCGATCTCGTCGCTGAGGCCCGCGATGCCCTGCACCAGGTCGTCGTCGCCCTCGGTCTCGGGGTCGAGCCAGTCGTCCATGACGTCCGTGCCGACGAGCACCGGCATGCGATCGTGCACCTCGGTCACCGGCCCCGAGGAGGCGCGGGTCAACACGGTGGTCGACAGCAACCACCGCGACGGGGCGCCGACCTCGGCCGACGGGTCGCGCCACCACTCGTAGAGCGCACCGAACAGGACCACCTCGTCGTCGGGCAGCCGGATCAGGACGGGCCGCTTCGAGCCGTCGGGCAGGACCTGCCACTCGTACCAGCCCGTGGCCGGCACGAGACCGCGACGCGAGACCACGGCCTCGCGGAACGACGGCTTCTCGGTGACCGACTCCGACCGCGCGTTGAACAGCGGGGGTCCGGCGTCGGGGCCGGCCGAGCCGCCGGGCACGAGGCCCCAGCGGGCGGCCGCGAGGCGCCGGACCGGGGGGCCACCCGCGTCCTCTCCTCGCGGTGCGGCGTCGACCAGGAGACTCACCGGCCGAGTCGGAGCGATATTCCAGGAAGGTTCTGGGAGAATATCCCCTGATACATCGACGTCGAACAGGGCCACCAGGTCGCTCGAGGCGCGTGCCATCACGAATCGTCCGCACATGCGTCCCATTCTGGTGGCAGCCGCCGACATCCGGTGACCGACACCTCGGTCTCGCTCCGACGTCATCGCACCGTGCCCGACCCCGTCGAGGCATCGCCACGAAACGGAGAAACGTTGCTCGTCACCGACGTCAATGACGCACTGCCCGGGGGTTCACCGCTGCTCAGGAACGAGCCCGTCCAGGCTCGTAGTTCCGCGCGGCTCACCGGGCTGCTGGACGCGGCCGCGGCCATCATCGACGAGATCGGCTACGAGCGTCTGACGACGGCCATGGTCGCCGAGCGGGCGGGGGCCTCGATCGGCACCGTCTACCGCTATTTCCCCGATCGCATCGCCGTCGTGGACGCCCTCGCCCTGCGTTCGGTCCAGCGGCTGACCGTCCGGGTCGGCGAGGCGGTGTCTGATGACGCCGTCAGCGACTGGCGTCGAGCAGTCGACCTGTTCGTCGAGGCCAAGACCGAGATGTACCGAGACGAGCCGGGGTTCCGTGCCATCCGCTTCGGCGACGCACCCGACGTCCGCACTCCCGAGACACGTCAGTACACCAGCCCGTTGGCCGAGCAACTGCTCATGGTCTTCGTCGACCACTGCTCGGTCACGCGCACCGACGAACTCGAGCTGGGTCTGCAGGTGGCGGTCGAGATCGCGAACGCCCTCCTGGCCCGCGCCTTCATCGACGACGCCGAGGGCGACGACCGTTTCGTCGGCCAGTGCCGCACGGTGCTCACGGGGTACCTCGAGACCCTCGTCGCCGTGAGCTGACCTCGCAGGCCGCGCGGCGGCGTGTGGCTCAGGCCTGGACGAGGTCGGTGACACATCGTCGAGATCTGTGGTTGGGTGAACGCCCTGGCAAGTGTCGATTCGTGCTGCCCACGAGGAATGAGCCACCCATGATCGAGTTCCGTTCCGTGACGAAGCAGTACCCCGACGGCACCCTGGCGGTGGACGACTTCAGTCTCGTCATCCCGTCCCGGAAGACCACGGTCTTCGTCGGGTCGAGCGGTTGCGGCAAGACGACGATCCTGCGGATGATCAACCGGATGGTCGACCCGACGTCCGGCGTGATCGAGATCGACGGCAAGTCGATCGGTGACCTCGAGCCGGTGGGGCTGCGTCGCAGCATCGGCTACGTCATGCAGAACTCCGGTCTGCTTCCCCACCGCAAGGTCGTCGACAACATCGCCACGGTCCCCGTGCTCAAGGGCACGTCGAAGAGGGTCGCCCGCGACCGCGCCCTCGAGCTCATGGACACCGTCGGGCTCGACCGGCATCTCGCCGATCGCTACCCCAGTCAGTTGTCCGGCGGCCAGCAGCAGCGCGTCGGCGTCGCGCGTGGCCTCGCCGTCGACCCCAACATCCTGCTGATGGACGAGCCGTTCGGTGCCGTCGACCCGCTCGTGCGGTCCGACCTGCAGCAAGAGCTCATCCGCCTGCAGCGAGAGCTCGACAAGACCGTCGTCTTCGTCACCCACGACATCGACGAAGCCTTCTACCTGGGCGACCAGGTCGTGATCCTCGAGAAGGGCGGCCACGTCGCCCAGCAGGGCAGCCCCGCCGAGATCCTCTCGGCCCCCGCGACCGACTTCGTCGCCGAGTTCATCGGTGCCAACCGGGGCAAGCGGGCGTTGCACGTCGAGCAGACGCCCACCGGGCAGGTGGTGGTCGACGGTGACGGCCGCACCGCCGGGGTGTTGACCGAATCCGTCCGAGGTGGGCAGACGACGTGAACTGGATCTGGTCGAACAGCGACTACATCCTCGACAAGACGATCGTGCACCTCGGGCTCAGCGTGCCTCCGGTCGTCCTGGCGTTCGTCATCTCGCTGCCGATCGGCTGGGCGGCCAATCGGTACACCCGCTTCCGCGGCATCGTCCTGGCGGTCGCCGGCCTGTTCTACGCCGTCCCGTCCTTCGCCCTCCTCGTCGTGCTGCCCGGACTCATCGGGTACAGCATCCGTAGCAACACGAACCTCATCATCGGCCTCACCCTGTACGGGGTCGCCTTGATGGTTCGGTCGGTGGCCGACGGCCTCCAGTCGGTCGAGGCCGACGTGCGTCAGTCCGCCACGGCGATCGGCTACTCGGGGTGGCAGCGTTTCTGGCGCGTCGAGATCCCACTGGCCGGCCCCGTGCTGCTCGCGGGCCTCCGCGTCGTTCTGGTCAGCACCATCAGTCTGGCCACCGTGGGGGGAATCCTCGGCATCAACGGGCTCGGGCTCCTCTTCAACGACGGGCTGCAGCGCGACATCATGGCCGAGATCGTGGCGGGCATCGTCCTCACCATCGTCATGGCGCTGGTCCTCGACGGGCTGCTGGTGCTGCTCGGCAGAGCACTGATGCCCTGGACGAGGGGTCAGGCGCCGACCAGGCAGGCCACGCCGACAGCGGCTCGTCAGAAGGTCGTGGTGCCGTGAACCTCTTCTTCGACGCCTTCGCCTGGCTCGCCGATCCGACGCACCTCTCCGGGGTCGACGGGGTCCCCGTCCGCCTGGGCGAACACCTCTGGTACACGGTCGTGGCCGTGGCCATCGCCTCCGTCCTCGCCATCCCCGCGGGTTACCTCATCGGGCACACGGGTCGTGGGCGCACCCTCGCCGTCGCCCTGACCGGTGGAGCCCGGGCGTTGCCGACCGTCGGGTTGGTGTTCCTCCTGGCGCTTCTCGTCGGCATCGGCATCACCGCCCCGATGATCGCCTTCGTGGTCCTGGCCATCCCGTCGGTGCTCGCCGGGGCGTATTCGGGCTTCGAGGCGGTGGACCGCAAGACCATCGACGCCGCACGGGCCGTGGGCATGACCGAATGGCAGATCGTGACCAAGGTCGAGGTGCCGCTCGGGCTACCCCTGCTGATCGGCGGCATCCGATCGGCCACGCTGCAGGTCGTGGCCACGGCCACCATCGCCACGGTGGTCGGGGCCGGTGGCCTCGGCACCTACATCTTCCGAGGCCTTCGATCGAACGACTACACGCAGATGCTGGCCGGGTCGATCGTCGTCATCGCCCTCGCGATCGTCCTCGAGGTCCTCTTCTCGATCGTGCAGCGCCTGGTCGTCCCCGCGGGCGTCACGGCCGGGCGCCCCTCCGACACCCGCTCCAAGGCCGTCCGGCCCGGGGCGGTCACGGCAACACCCCTCACGAAAGGCACACAGTGATCACAGCGAACAAGAAGGGCCGGCTCACCGTTCTCGGCGCAGTCGCGATCGGGGCCATGGTGGCCCTGGCAGGGTGCTCGTCGAGCGACCCGCTGAGCTCGGGCGACTCGTCCGCGTCGAGCGACGGTGACACGCTCGTCATCGGCTCGCAGCAGTACTACTCGAACGAGATCATCGCCGAGCTGTACGCCCAGGCGCTCGAGGCCAAGGGCTACACGGTCGACCGTCAGTACCAGATCGGCCAGCGCGAGGTGTATCTGCCCGAGCTCGAGTCGGGCAAGATCGACGTCTTCCCCGAGTACACCGGCAACCTGCTGCAGTACTACGACAAAGAAGAGACGGCGAAGTCGCCCGAGGAGGTCGAGTCGGCCCTGGCCGCCGCGCTGCCCTCCGGTCTGACCGCGCTCAAGGCCGCCGCGGCGTCCGACCAGGACAGCTACAACGTGACGAAGGAGTTCTCCGAGGAGAACGACATCACGAGCCTGGCCGACCTCAAGGACTACTCCGGCACGCTGACCCTGGGTGCTCCGCCCGAGAACGCCGAGCGCCCCTACGGCCCCCCCGGCCTGAAGAGCATCTACGGCGTCGACGTCACCTCGACCCCGATCGACGACGGTGGTGGCCCCTTGACGGTCAAGGCCCTGACGGACGGTAGCGTCCAACTGGCCGACATCTACACGGCCAGCCCCCTGATCCCCGAGAACGACCTGGTCACGCTCGAGGACCCCGAGAACATGATCCTGCCGCAGAACGTGGTGCCGATCGTGTCCGACAAGGTCGACTCCGACGCGCAGGACGTCATCGAGAGCGTGGACGCAGTCCTCAGCGCGTCCGATCTGCAGGAACTCAACTCGAAGAGCCAGACCGACAAGGAGTCCTCGGCCACCATCGCCAAGGACTACCTGACCGAGAAGGGCCTGCTCGACAGCTAGGCACCTCCGATCCTCGAGAGCCCCGTTCCGTCCGCGGAACGGGGCTCTCCGTCGTCCGGGGCCCCGCCCGCCGGGCGAGGACGAGGAGGCGCGGGTCAGGACGCGTCGTCGCCCACGCTCTCGTCGGGGTGCGCCATGTGTCGTTCCTCGCGGCGGTGGAGGACCTTCTTGACGACGACCACCAGCAGCGCGAACACGGCGATGATGCCGGCGAAGACGTAGCCGGCCTGGTGCAGCTGGTCGGCGAGTTCGCGGTAGCTGCCCGCGGCGGCGGCACCGACCGAGACGTAGGCGAGCGCCCAGAGGATGCAGGCGGGCGTCGTCCACGTGAGGAACGTCCGGTAGCGCATGGGGCTCGTGCCCACGGTCAGCGGGATCAACGAGTGCAGCACCGGCAGAAACCTCGACACGAACACGGCGATGCCGCCCCGTCGGGCGAGGTAGTTCTCGGCCCGCACCCAGTTCGCCTCGCCGATGCGTCGGCCGGGCGCGCTCGCCCGGATCTTCGGCCCGAAGAACCGGCCGAGGGCGAACCCGACGCTCTCGCCCATAAGGGCGCCGACGACGAGGGCTGCGACGAGCGCTCCGAACTCGAACGGCGACGCGACCGCCGTCGCCGACACGATGGCCACCGTGTCGCCCGGCACGATCAGCCCGAGCAGCACCGAGGTCTCGAGCACCATGGCGACGCCCGCCAACACGGTCCTCACCACGGGGTCGACGGACTGCACCAGGTCGAGCAGTGTCGTCAGCACGTCGTTCACCTGCCCGAGCCTATTCACAGCAAGTGCACGGCGCCCGAGAGCTCAAAACGACACGTGTCGTCTATCTGTCGATCTAGGCTCGTCACGTCCCGACGGTGCGACGCACGACCACCATCACCATCCGAGGGAGAAGGCGCATCCCGATGAACGAGCTGCTCGACCCGCTGCTGCTGTCCCGTTGGCAGTTCGGGCTCACCACCGTCTACCACTTCTTGTTCGTGCCGCTCACGATCGGCATGGCGTTCACGGTGGCCGTCTTCCAGACGGCGTGGGTGCGCACGGGCCGCATCCACTACCTGCAGCTGACCCAGTTCTTCGGCAAGATCTTCCTCATCAACTTCGCGATGGGCGTCGTGACCGGCATCGTTCAGGAGTTCCAGTTCGGCATGAACTGGTCCGACTACTCGCGGTTCGTCGGCGACGTGTTCGGTGCCCCGCTCGCGCTCGAAGGCCTGCTCGCGTTCTTCCTCGAGGCGACCTTCATCGGCATCTGGATCTTCGGCTGGGACAAGGTGCCGAAGAAGCTGCACCTCGCGAGCATCTGGGGCGCGACCGTCGGCAGCATCCTCTCGGCGTACTTCATCATCGCCGCGAACGCCTTCATGCAGAACCCGGTCGGCTACGACATCAACGAGCAGAAGGGCCGGGCCGAGCTCACCAGCATCTGGGAGGTCCTGACCAACAAGGTGGCCCTGGCGGCGTTCCCCCACACGATCTTCGCCTGCTTCATGGTGTCGGCCGCAGTCATCGTCGCGGTCGCCGCCTGGCACCTGTCCCGCAACCAGCACCTCGAGACGATGCGGCCGGCCCTGCGCTTCGGTCTCTGGACGATGGTGGCGGCCGGTGCCCTCACGTTCATCACGGGCGACCAGCTCGGCCTCGCGATGGTCGAGACCCAGCCCATGAAGATGGCCGCCGCGGAGGCGCTCTATCGGACGAGCACCGGTGTGGACGCCTCGTTCTCGATCTTCACGCTGGGCACGCCCGACGGCGTGCACGAGCTCTTCAGCATCCGGGTGCCCTACCTGCTGTCGTTCCTGTCGACGCACACCATCGACGGCACCGTCGAGGGCATCAACGACCTCCAGGCCCAATACGTGCAGCTCTACGGCCCCGGGGACTACACACCGATCATCTGGGTCACCTACTGGTCCTTCCGGTGGATGATGGGCCTCGGCATGGTCAGCGTCCTCGTCTCGCTCGTCGGCCTCTGGATGACCCGCAAGGGTCGTCTGCCGCAGAGCAGGTGGGTGTGGCGGGCCGCGATCTTCAGCTATCCCATGCCCCTCATGGCGATGATCGTCGGGTGGGTCTTCACCGAGATGGGACGGCAGCCCTGGCTCGTCTTCGGGTTGCTCAAGACCGAGGACGGCGTCTCGCCCGGGGTCACCGGACTGACGGTGCTCATCTCGCTCGTCGCCTTCACCCTGATCTACGGAACTCTCGCCGTCGTCGAGTTCCGGCTCATCGTCAAGGCCGCCCAGAAGGGGCCGGCCGACGCGCCGGAGCCCGATCCCGTGTCGGGCGAGATCCGACACGAGGCGACGGTCTACTGATGTCCGCGCCCCCTACCGACCCGATGCGAGAAAGGCTCTGACCATGGACCTCCCCACCCTCTGGTTCGTCATCCTCGGCTTCTTCTTCGTCGGCTACTTCGTCCTCGACGGCTTCGACTTCGGGGTCGGCATGTCGCTGCCCTTCCTCGGCCGGGACGACACCGACCGGCGTGTGTTGATCAACACCATCGGTCCCGTCTGGGACCTCAACGAGACGTGGGTCATCGTCGCCGGCGCCTTCCTCTTCGCGGCCTTCCCCGAGTGGTACGCCACGCTGTTCAGCGGGTTCTACCTCTTGATGCTGCTGATCCTGTTGGCCCTGATCGTGCGCGGCGTCTCGTTCGAGTACCGTCACCAACGCCCCGAGGCGGCCTGGAAGCGCCGTTTCGACCTGATGATCGTCATCGGCTCGGCCGTCCCGGCGTTCGTCTGGGGCCTCGTCTTCGCCAACGTCGTGCAGGGCGTGCCACTCGACGAAGGCCACAACTACACCGGGTCGTTGATCGACCTGCTCAACCCCTACGCCTTGCTGGGCGGCCTCACGACACTGCTGCTCTTCTTCACGCACGGCGTGGTGTTCGTCACGCTCAAGACCGAGGGCGAGATCCGGCAGCGGGCCCGCCGCCTGGCCGCCCGGGCCGGAGTCCTCACGATCGTCGTCGCCGCGTCCTTCCTCGTGCTGACCTCGCTGATGCACGGGACTCTCGCGTCGATCGTCCTCTCGGTCGTGGCGGCCGTCACCCTCATCGCGGCCTTCGTGGCCAACCTCCGTGGCCACGAGGGGCGGTCCTTCGGCTTGATGGCCGTCACGATCGCCCTGGCGGTCTCCAGTCTCTTCGCCGCCCTGTTCCCCGGGGTGATGCCCGCGAGCAACGACCCGGCCAACGGTCTGACGATCGTGAACGCCTCGAGCTCGACCTATACCCTCACGATCATGAGCTGGGTCGCCCTCGTCTTCGTCCCGCTCATCCTCGGCTACCAGGCCTTCACCTACTGGATCTTCCGCAAGCGCATCAGCCGTGCGGCGATCCCGGCTGCGCACTGAGCCGGCTTCCGTGAAACCGCTCGACCCGCGCCTCCTGCGTTACGCCTCCGCCGCCCGGGTGTTCCTCGGACTGGGTGCGTTGCTCGGTCTCGCGCAGACCGTCTCGATCGTCGCCGTGGCCTGGTTCACGACGACAGCCGTGGTCCTGGTCGTCGAGGGTCGCGCAGCCGACGGGCTCGCGACCGCCCTGGTCGGACTCGGCGTCTCGGTGGCGGTCCGGTCGTTCGTGGTGTGGGCGCTCGAGGTGACGTCCGCGCGGGCGGCGGCGCAGGTGAAGAGCCAGCTGCGGGCCCGTGTCGTCGGGGCGGTCGCCGACCGGGGGCGTGCCTTCGTCGACCGGCACTCGTCGGCGCACGTGGCGACCCTCGTCGGTCCCGGGCTCGACGCGCTCGACGCGTACTTCGCCCGCTACCTGCCGCAGCTGGTCCTGACCGCTCTGGCGGCGCCGCTGCTGATCGTCGTCATGGCGCTGCACGACTGGTTGTCGGCCGTGATCGTCGTCCTGACCCTGCCGTTGATCCCCGTCTTCATGGTGCTGATCGGGTGGACGACCCGCACCGCCCAGGCCCGCCAGTGGGATCGTCTCACGCACCTCGCCTCGTCGTTCGCCGACGCCGTGGGCGGGGCGTCGACCCTCAAGTCGTTCGGTCGCGAGCAGCGACAGGTCGAGCGCATCGGCCGCATCACCGACGACTACCGGGTCGAGACGGTGACGGTGCTGCGCGTGTCGTTCCTCAGCGGTTTCGTGCTCGAGCTCGCGGCGTCGTTGTCGGTCGCCTTGGTAGCCGTCTCGATCGGTATCCGGCTCGTCGACGGTTCGCTGGGGTTGACCGCGGGACTGTTCGTGCTGCTGCTCACCCCCGAGGCCTACCTGCCCCTGCGCCAGGTCGGTGCCAATTACCATGCCGCAGCCGACGGGGTCGCGGCGGCGGACGACGTGTTCGACCTCCTCGGAGACGAGCGGGGGTCCGACGCGCCCCGGGCGACCGGGTCGGCGGTCGTCGCGGATCGCCATGAGCCCCGCGCCGACGCCGACGCGCTCGTCGTGGACCGTGTCTCGGTGAGCCGAGGAGGCGCGGTGCGGCTGCCCGAGACCTCTCTCGTCGCCGAGACCGGTCGCGTCACGGCGGTCGTCGGCCCGAGCGGTGCCGGCAAGTCCACCCTGCTCGACGCCGTGCTCGGGCTCGAGTCGTGCGAGGGGCGAGTCGTCTGGCGATCGTCGGGTCTGCCCCCCGCCCGCCGTGAGATCGCGTGGTCGGGGCAGTCCCCCCTGCTGTCGTCCGGCACGGTGGCCGAGAACGTCGCTCTGGGTGACACGGGTGAGCCCGACACCGAGGCCGTCGTCCGTGCCCTGGACCTGGCCGGCGCGGCGGGCCTCGACCCGGCGCTCGTACTCGGGGCCGGCGGCCAGGGACTGTCCGGTGGGCAGGCGCAGCGGGTGTCCGTGGCCCGGGCCCTGTACCGACTCGATCGGGTGGGGTCGCGGCTGCTGCTGGTCGACGAGCCCTCGTCGGCGCTCGACCGGGTCACCGAGGCCCGGGTCGTGGCCGGCCTCCGTCGTATCGCGGCCACGGGCGTGGCCGTGGTCGTCGTCACGCACCGTCGTGCCGTCAGCGACGCCGCCGACCTCGTCGTCCGGGTCGGAGGAGTCTCGTGAACCGCTCGTTGCTCCGCACGGCGCAGCCCGGCGCGCGCCGGGCCGCCCCAGGCCTGGTCTTCGGCTCGCTCAGCGCCCTGTCGGCGGTGGCGCTCCTCGCGGCGTCCGCGTACCTCATCACCCGCGCTGCCGAGCAGCCGCCGATCCTCTACCTCTCGCTCGCCGTGGTCGGCGTCCGGGCGTTCGCGCTGTCCCGGGCGGTCTTCCGGTACCTCGAGCGCCTGTCGAGCCACGACGCGGCTTTCCGTCAGCTGGCGGTGGTCCGCACCGAGATGTACAGGCGGCTGATCCGGGTGGCCCCGGCGGGTCTCGGCCGCACCGACCGAGGCGACCTGGTGGCGCGCGTCGTCGGCGACGTCGACGCCTTGCAAGACCTGCCCCTGAGGGTGGTGCAGCCGCTCGTGGTGTCGAGTCTGACCTCCCTCGTCGCCGTGGTCGGCGTCGCCCTCGTGTCCCCGGCGGCCGCCGTGGTCCTGGCGGGCACGCTCGTCGTGGCCTTCCTCGTCGGCTGTGCGGCCGCCGACCGCCTCGCGCGCCGCAGCGAGCGCACCCTCGCCGATCGGCGTGGGGCGCTCTCGGGCGCGGTGGTGGACCTCGTCCAGAACATCGACGTGCTGATCGCCTTCGAGGCGATGGATCGGCAGCTCGGCCGGGTCGCGAGGCTCGACGACGACCTGCGCCGCGCCTCCTCACGCCGGGCGCTGACCGGTGGCGTCGTCGCCGCCGTCCTCTCGGCCCTGTCGGGTGCCGCCGTGCTCGCCACGATCCCCGTCGTCGCACCCGACGTCGCCTCGGGGGGACTGACCGGCCCGGCCTTCGCGCTGGTGGTCCTGGTGCCGCTCGCCGTCTTCGAGGTCGTCGGCGCGGTGCCGACGGCCGTGCTGGCCTGGCGACGGGTCAGCGCGAGCGGCGACCGCGTCGAGTCGGCGGTGCCCCCCGAGGTCCCCCCGGGCGTCGTCGACGACGGGGCCTTCGGCGGGGCGGCGGCCGACGTCGCCGAGAGCTCACGCTCACTCGACAGCGCCGCGCGGACGCCCGGGACCGCTCTGCGTCTGCGCGACCTGTCGGCGACGTGGCCCGGTGCCGCGGCCCCGGCGCTTCGCGGCGTCGATCTCGACGTGGCCGTGGGCGATCGCCTCGTGGTCGAGGGGCCGAGCGGCGCCGGAAAGACCACGCTGGCCTCGGTGCTCGCCCGCTTCGTGGAGCACACCGGACGCTACGAGGTCGGGGGAGTCGACACCGCGACCCTCGCCCCGGCCGCCGTCCGAGCGGCGGTCGGCCTGATCGAGCAGACTCCGTATCTCTTCGACGAGTCGCTGCGGCAGAACCTCCTCTTCGCCCGCGACACGGCCACGGACGACGACCTGCTCGCCGTGCTCGAGCGTGTCGGGCTGCGCGACTGGGCCGCCGGGCGCGGAGGGCTGGACGCGCCGATGGGGGAGCGGGGTGTCCTCGTCTCGGGCGGTCAGGCCCAGCGCATCTCGCTGGCCCGGGCGCTCCTGCGGGGCTTCCCGGTGCTCGTGCTCGACGAGCCCACGGCGGGTCTCGACTCCGAGACCGCGCGCCGGCTCGTGGTCGACGTCCTCACGACGGCCCGGGACGACGGGTCCACGGTGGTCGTGATCTCGCACGTCGAGGTGCCGGCCGAGTTGATCACACGCCGCGTGCGCATCGAGGCGGGCCGCCTGCACGAGGTCGCCGTCGATGTCGAGGCCGCTCGCGACGCGTGACGACTCGAGGTCGCCGCCGCCGAGCCGCGCTCAGTCGTCGATCGGACGACGCAGACGCTCGAGTCGTCCACGCCAGAGCGCGAGTCGACCGGGCTCCTCGGCCGCGGCCGGGCCGTCGATCCAGCCGGTGACGATGCGGATGCCGTGCAACGCACCGAGGCTCCACACCTCGAATCCGTCGAGCTCGTCCGGCCGGGTGTGGTCGTGCAACACGTCGACTCCGAGGACGGCGGCGAGCGTCGTCAGGCTGCGCACCGTGACGCCCGGCAGACGGGGCAGGTCGTCGGCGGGCAGACAGAGCGCGTCGCCGCGCCACCAGACGATGGAGCTCCAGGCGCCCTCGACGACGAACCCTTCGGGCGAGAGCAGCACCGCTTCGTCGGCCCCGCCCTCCCGGGCCTCGGCGACGAGCGCACCGAGTGCCGCGAGATCGGGGCCCTTGACCGAGGGCTGCGTGCGGGGATCGCGTGCGGCCGTGGCGAGCACGACCGAGCGGCGGCGCGGGGGAGCCGGCCGGAGGCGCAGCTGCAGTCGCGCCCGCCCGGGACGGTCGTCTGCATCGCCGGCGACGAGCTCGACGCGGGGGAACCAGGCGCCCGTGCGGGGCAGCATCGCGACGACCGCAGCCCAGAACGCCGAGACCTCGTCCGCGTCGGGACCGGCGATCACCCCGGCGACCGAGCCGGCGAATCGGTCGCGGTGCACGTCGAGGGCGAGCACCGCACCGTCGTCGATCAGCCACGAGTCGGCGACCAGGAGGGGCGGGTCGGCCTCGCCCCCCGCCACGCTCCGGCTCGTGGACAACTCGCCGCCCTGCCAGACGTGCAGCACGTCGCCTCGCGGTCGCTCGGCACTCATCGCGTGGGGGCTCCGCTCATAGGATCAAGGGTATGCGTCCCGCGGCCGTCCGATCCTCCCTGCCGTGGCGCGACCCCGAATCCGTCGTCCGCCACCTGGCCGCGACGGGCGACGTGGTCTGGCGTGACGCCGGGGTGGACGCCGCCCGCGGGCGATCGATCGTCGGCTGGGGCCGGGCCGCCACGGGTGACGTCCGCGACGGCGGCGCCGACCGGCTCTGGCAGGCGGTGCGCGACGACCTGGCCGAGGTCGAGCCCGACAGCCACCCGCTTGGCTGGGCCGGCTGGCTCGGCTACGGCTTCGGCTGCCGGCTGCTGGACCGTGACGCCACCCCGGGGCACCGACCCGCGGCCACCTCCTCGACCGTCGCCGCCCCGGGTGACGCCCCCGACCTCGCCCTGCTCGACGTCGACCGGGCGCTGGTCTTCGACCACACCGAACGTTCCGTCGAAGCCGTGGCGCGCCGTGGCGACTCGTGGCCCCTCTCGCTGGCCGAGGCCTGGGCCGACGTGCCGCCCGAGCCCCCGGTGCCCGGGCCGACCCGCGCCTCCTCGACCGAGTCCTCTGCGCCCGAGGTGCGCTGGCGGCACCGTCCTGACGAATACCTCGACCTGATCGAGCGCTGCCGCCGCGCCATCGCCGCGGGCGAGGCCTACCAGCTCTGCCTCACCACGGCCGTCGACGTCCTCGGACCGGTGGACGCGCTGGAGGCCTTCGCGCACCTCCGTCGGTCCTCGCCGGCACCGTACGCGTCGTTCGTGCGCCTGGGAGGCGTGACCGTGGTCGGGGCGTCGCCCGAGTCGTTCGTCGAGGTGACCGCCGACGGCCTGGTGTCGTCCTCGCCGATCAAGGGCACGCGACGCCGGGGATCGGGTGCCGACGACACCGTGCTCGCGCGAGAGCTCGTCGAGAGCGAGAAGGAGCGCGCCGAGAACGTGATGATCGTCGACCTGGTGCGCAACGACCTCGCCCGGGTGGCCCGCCTCGGGACGGTCGAGGTGTCCGAGTTGCTCGCCGTGCACTCGTACGAGCACGTCCACCAGCTCGTCAGCACGGTCCGGGCCCGGCTCGATGCGGGGTGCACGGCGACCGACGTCGTCGAGGCGGCGTTCCCGGCCGGATCGATGACCGGCGCACCGAAACGTCGCGCCGTCGAACTGCTCGCCGACCTCGAGGGAGCGCCTCGGGGTGTCTACTCGGGGGCCGTCGGCTGGCTCGGTCGGGACGGCTCGGCGAGCCTCGCGATGACCATCCGTTCCCTCGTCGTGCACGGGGCCCGGGCGGCGACCGTGGGGTCGCCCGCGCGACCCGCCGGAGCGCGCGTCGGAGTGGGCGGCGGCATCACGATCTCGTCGTCGCCGGTCGACGAGCGGGACGAGGTCGAGCTCAAGGCCGCGGCCCTGCTCGCCGTGCTCGGAGTCCGTGCCGCCGACGGTGGCTCGGTGCGCATGTCGTGACCGGGCGTGCCGTTCGATAGCCTTGTCGAGGATCGCTGAGCTCAGCGCACGTCGTCGTGCCCTCGCGCGGGTGGTCCCTACCCACCGCACCGACTGCCAGCAGTGAATGAGAGCCCCGTGGCACACGAGCACGACACGACCGCGACCGACGCCCCCTCGGACACCACGCCCCACGAGGGCGTGCCCGAACGCGAGTACGACGTCGCCCGCCTGCAAGAGAAGTGGCAGTCCCGGTGGGATGCCGAACAGCCGTTCGTCGTCGACCCCGACGACAAGCGCCCGCGCAAGTACATCCTCGACATGTTCCCGTACCCCTCGGGCGATCTGCACATGGGGCACGCCGAGCAGTACGCGCTCGGCGACATGGTGACCCGCTACTGGCGGCAGCAGGGGTTCAACGTGCTGCATCCGATCGGATGGGACAGCTTCGGTCTGCCCGCCGAGAACGCGGCCATCAAGCGCGGAGTCGACCCACGCGAGTGGACCTACGCCAACATCGCTCAGCAGAAGCAGAGCATGAAGCTCTACGCACCGTCGTTCGACTGGAGCCGGGTGCTGCACACGAGCGACCCCGAGTACTACAAATGGAACCAGTGGCTGTTCCTCGAGATGTTCAAGAAGGGGCTGGCCTACCGGAAGGACAGCTGGGTCAACTGGGACCCGGTCGATCAGACCGTGCTCGCCAACGAGCAGGTGCTGCCCGATGGCACGAGCGACCGCTCGGGTGCCGTCGTCGTCAAGAAGAAGCTGACGCAGTGGTACTTCAAGATCACCGACTACGCCGACCGCCTGCTCGACGACCTCAACCAGCTCGAGGGTCGCTGGCCGACCAAGGTGCTCAACATGCAGCGCAACTGGATCGGCCGGTCGATCGGTGCCGACGTGCACTTCACCATCGAGGGCCGTGACGAGAAGGTCACGGTGTTCACCACGCGGCCCGACACCCTGTACGGGGCGACCTTCATGGTGGTCGCCCCCGACTCCGACCTCGCCGCCGAGCTCGTCGCCGACGCGACGGACGACGTCAAGGCGACCTTCGCCGACTACCTCGTCGAGGTGCAGAAGGCCACCGAGATCGAGCGCCAGTCGAGCGAACGCCCGAAGACCGGCGTGCCGCTCGGGCGGGTCGCGGTCAACCCCCTCACGGGCGACCCCATGCCCGTCTGGGCCGCCGACTACGTGCTCGCCGACTACGGCCACGGCGCGGTCATGGCCGTGCCCGCGCACGACCAGCGCGACCTCGACTTCGCCCGCAAGTACGACCTCCCGGTGCGTGTCGTGGTCGACACGAACGCACCCGTCACGGGTGTCATCCCCAAGCTCGAGCTCGACGAGAACGGTCAGGCGATCCTGCCCGACGACCTGCCCGAGCTGAACCCCCGCGAGACGGGCGTGGCGCTGACCGGCGACGGTCGCCTGATGAACTCGGGCGCCTTGACCGGACTCAGCAAGTCGAACGCGATCAAACGGGTCGTCGAACTGCTCGAGGCGTCCGGTGACGGCAAGGCCGCCAAGACGTACCGTCTGCGCGACTGGCTCATCTCGCGCCAGCGTTTCTGGGGCACGCCGATCCCGATCGTGCACGGCGCCGACGGCGTCGAGGTGCCGGTGCCCTACGACGAGCTCCCGGTCCGACTGCCGTCCACCGAGGGGCTCGACCTCAAGCCGAAGGGCAGTTCGCCGCTCGGTGCCGCCGAGGACTGGGTGAACGTGCCCGACCCGCGCGACGGGTCGCCGGCGCGCCGCGACGCCGACACGATGGACACCTTCGTCGACAGCTCGTGGTACTTCTTGCGGTTCCTCGACCCGACCGACTCCGACCGCGCTTTCGACCCGGCCCAGGCCAGCAAGTGGGCCCCGGTCGACCAGTACGTCGGAGGCGTCGAGCACGCCATCTTGCACCTGCTCTACGCGCGCTTCATCACCAAGGTGCTCTTCGACCTCGGTCACGTCGACTTCACCGAGCCCTTCAGTGCACTGCTGAACCAGGGCATGGTGCTGCAGGACGGCGCGAAGATGAGCAAGAGCAAGGGCAACGTCGTCAGCCTCTCCGACGAGATCGACAAGCACGGCGTCGACGCCATCCGCCTGACGATGGCGTTCGCCGGACCGCCAGAGGACGACATCGACTGGGCCGACGTCTCACCCGCCGGCTCGGCGAAGTTCCTCGCGCGGGCGTTCCGTCTCGCGAGCGACGTCGACAGCTCGCCGGACGTGGTGTGGGCCGACGGTGACCAGGCCCTGCGACGGGTGACACACCGATTCCTCGCCGAGGCCCCGGGCCTCAGCGAGGCGTTCAAGTACAACGTCGTCGTGGCCCGGCTGATGGAGCTCACGAACGCCGTCCGCAAGGCGATCGACTCGGGGCCCGGCCGGTCCGACCCCGCCGTCCGCGAGGCGACCGAGACCGTCGCGTTGGGGCTCTCCCTCTTCGCTCCCTACACGGCTTCCGAGATGTGGGAGAAGCTCGGCTACGACGGCGGGGCGATCGCCACCTACGGCTGGCGCAAGGCCGATCCGACACTGCTCGTCGAGACGAGCGTCACCGCCGTCGTGCAGGTCAACGGCAAGGTGCGCGACCGACTCGAGGTGTCGCCCAAGATCACCTCGGACGAGCTCGAGGTGCTCGCCCGCGACTCCACCGCCGTGCAGCGGGCGATCGGTGACAAGCAGATCGTCAACGTGATCGTGCGGGCGCCCCGCTTGGTCAACATCGCAGTGAAATAGCGCCCACCCTTTCGGCGACGGGTCGTCGCGAGTCCCGGCGCCGACGGGCCGGTTCGCTGTCGCTTCGGTCGTGGAATACTATATTAGGTATGTACCTATTACGGACCTTCTTGTTCGGCAAGAATCCCCTCGCTGAGTTGACCCGTGCCCTGATCATCGGAACACTGCTCCTGCTGCTCGGGCTCCTCCATGTTCGCTCGGGGGCGGAGAAACCGAGTGGCGATACCGTCGTACCGGACAACCCCACGGTCGGCATCGAGGTACAACCCCAGAAGGTCGTCATGGGTGGCGAATCCGCCTGGGTTCAGCTGGTCCCGGACTCCCTGGTGGTCGGAGCCCTGCACGTCGACGCACCGGCCGGGACGACGATCGTCGAAGCAGACGCCGACATCCGGCCGATCCCCGGTGCCATCGCAGCGGACGGCCGCTCAGCCGTCTGGGAGGGCAGTCTGTCCTGGTCCGACACGTGGCGTGTGCCCAAGGTGCGTCTGCGAGTCGACGTCGACGTCGCTCCGGGCCGTGTCGACGGAGCCGTTCAGGTCACCGACACCGCCTCGTCCGCCGTTCTCGCCAGCGGGTCGCTCCCTGTGGACATCGTCGAACCCGAGATCGTCGAACCCGACGTCGCCATCGCGATCGAGCCGACGCTGCTCGCCGCCGGGGCCGTGTCGGACTACATCCGCGTGGTTCCCGAGAGCAAGGTGCTCGGGGTTCTCAGCATCACCGCACCACCGGGGACGACGATCGTCGAGGCGACCGCGGACACCCGTCCGATCGACGGGGTGATCACTCCTGATGGGTCCTCGGCGACCTGGCGGGGCAACAACACCTGGTCCTCGGGGTGGCGCGTGGCGAAGGTGCGACTGCGCGCACATGCCGATGCCGTCCCGGGTCGGGTCGACGGCGCGGTTCGCATCACCGAGACCGGCGGCACCCGGGTCCTGGCGGCCGGTTCGCTTCCCGTCGATCTGGTGGGTCGTGTCGAGGTGACGGTCCCGGCTCTCCGATCCGGTGCGACGTCGGACCCGATCTCCGTGCACGTGCGTTCCGATGCACGAGGCGCCCTCCGTGTCGTCGCCCCGACCGGGATGGCCATCACGGACGCCGGCGTGCACGGGGCGGCGGTGACCCCTCACATCTCTGCGGACCGGGCCTCGGTGACGTGGCCCGAAGGCGACACTCCGTGGTCGAGTCCCTCGCATGAAGCGTGGTTCCGGCTGCAGGCGGTCGAACGCCAGGCTGGTGTCCGCCATCCGGGCGACGCGCGCGTGGTCGACGGCGGCGACCGCGTCCTCGCTCACGGAGCCTTCGCTGCCGTCGACGCGGGCCCTCGTCCGGCGTCCATCGTGGTGTCGGCCGATCGCAGCAGCACAACCGTCCGCGTGTACGGGATCGGCAGCGCCGCGGCGGAGCGAGCCCGTGAGGGCCGTGCGCTACGTCACAGCGACCTCCAGCCGACCGGTCGATTCGTCCGTAAAGGAGACCGGGTGGCGATCGACGTGCCTCCGGGTGCCCCGATGATGAGCGTGCGCCTCGGTCTGTACGGTGCCTACCAGAACGTCGCAGCGACTTCCCTGTCGTCGCCGGTTCCGACGCCGAGTGGCACGACGACAACCGTCGTGGCCGACCGTGATGGGATGGTCTTTCTGACGGGTACCGCGAAGGCCGATTCCGCGGTGGTGACGGTGCGAGGTGGCCAGCCCGTCCCGACGTTCGTCCTCGGGCAGACGACCGATGACGAGTTTCGCGAGCAGCTCGTGGCGCTGCCGGACGTGCCGATCGTCGAACTCGTGGCAGGGCGGGTCTTCGGTGACTTCCAACGGCGCACCGCAGACTCCTTCCCGACGGATCTGGAGGCACGGCTGCAGAGCTGGGACGACGTGGTGGTCATCACCAACGGCATGCACAACCTGCACGACGACCTGACCGGGAACGCTGGGAAGGCACCACACCGCATCTACATCGCCTCGCCGGACAGCGGCGCCGGGTACGCGAGCGCCACGCAGGAGCGCGTGACCTTCCAGATCGACACCGGCGCCGCACGGAACCTGTTCGCCGACGATGTCTCGGACCAGTGGGGGCTGTGGCACGAGATCGGCCACACCTATCAGACACCGGCATATACGTGGAACGGGCAGGGCGAGGTGTCC
This sequence comes from Frigoribacterium sp. VKM Ac-2836, assembly GCF_013248995.1. Classification (GTDB taxonomy): domain Bacteria; phylum Actinomycetota; class Actinomycetes; order Actinomycetales; family Microbacteriaceae; genus Frigoribacterium. The sequence goes on from NZ_JABRPK010000001.1 coordinate 859,497, forward strand.
GTCAACATCTCTGCGCTCGAGGTGCAGCAGAAGATCGGCGCCGGGAACCGGCTCGACAGGCAGCAACGGGTGATCAACGCCTTCTTCGCGAAGCCCGTCGGCGAGCGGACCTACGGTGGCTCCGACCTGTTCGTTCGTGTGCTCATGTACGACCAGCTCCGGCGCGCGTTCGGCGATCAGTTCTACCCGCGCCTGAATCAGGAGCTCCGCGACGCGGAGGCGCGTGGCGAGCTCGACCTGAGCACCAGCCAGGCGAAGATCGACGCCTTCGCCTCCCACGCAGCCACACTCGCCGACAGAGACCTCCGACCGTTCTTCCAGGAGTGGGGACTGCCGATCGGTCCGGACGCCGCGGCAGAGATGGCCGAACGGCCAGGGCTTGAGCACGAGATCTGGAAGAACATCGACACGGGCCAGAACCGCGTTGAGGTGATCCTGCCGGCAGTCGGCGCCTCGGAGGCGCGATAGCCGCATCGCGGTGAAGGAGCCGCGCCCGGGGGCGTGTCTCGTCCCCACCTGTCGACGGCCGTCCTGGTTCCCCAGGGCGGCCGTCGTCGTCCGTGCGGGGGGCAGGACGGCTCGTACCGTGTCGGATCATGACCGTCAGCTTCCGCACCGCCGTCGACCCGTCCGAGCCGGGCGGTCCGAGGTGGCGCGTGGGGCTCGGAGCGGTCGTCGTCCTGCTCCTCGTCGTGCTGGCGGTGAGCGTCGCCGTGTCGGCCTTCGCCACCCGAGGAGGCGCGGCGGACGCGGTCGTGACCGTCGCGCCGGGCACCGGGGCCGAGGTCGAGGCCGCGGCAGGGTCGGGCACCGCGCCTCCCGGGGGTGCCCCGGTCGTCTTCGTTCACGTGCACGGCCAGGTGGCGTCACCGGGTCTCTTCGAGCTGCCGACCGGCGCGCGCGTGGTCGACGTGGTCGCCGCGGCCGGAGGATTCACGGCCGAGGCCGACCAGGCGGCGGTGAACCTGGCACGGGTGCTGGTCGACGGCGAGCAGCTCCGGGTGCCGGCCGTGGGCGAGGTGGCCGACGACGGGGCCTCCGGTGAGGGCGGGGCGGCCGGTGGCTCGGCGCCCGGTGCTGGGGTGGCGGCCGGTGGCGGAACGGTCGACCTCAACCTCGCGGACGAGGCGGCACTGCGGACGCTCCCCGGGGTGGGTCCCGCGACCGCGGCGGCGATCCTGTCCTGGCGCGACGACAACGGGCGCTTCCGCAGCGTCGACGACCTGCTCGGGGTGCCGGGCATCGGCGCGAAGACGCTCGAGAAGCTTCGCGACCGGGTGCGGGTGTGACGTCCCGTGGCGTGCTCGACCTGCGGCTCGGCGTTCCCGTGGGCGTGGCCTGGGTCGGGCTCGCGGTGGGCTCGACCCGAGCGGGGCTGCTTCCCGTCGTCGCGGCGGCGGCCCTCGTCGTCTGCGTCGTCGCGACGGGACTCGTCGTCGCGGCACGGGTGGGCCTCCTGGTGACCGGGCAGGTCCTGCTGGTGGTGGCCCTGAGCGCCGGTGCGTGCGCCGGGCTCACCGGTCAGGCCGCCGTGCGCGACGACCGCCGTCATCCCGCTGTTCTCACGTCGTCGGTCGGGCATGCGGTCACCGTCGAGGGGCGTCTGCTCGACCGGGTCGAGGGGCGCGCCGACGTGACGGCGGTGTCCGTCGACCGGGTCGACGTCGGCCAAGGGGCCGTGGCTCTCGGGTCCCGGCTGCCGGTGCGGGTGTTCGGTGCCCGCCCCGAGGGGCGCGATCCGGTCGAGATCGGCGCGCGGGTGTCGGCACGGCTCGTGCTGGCCCCCGTGAGGTACGGCGAGGCGGTCGCGTTCGAGGGAGGCGCGGTCGAGCCACTCTGCGTCCTCGCCGGACCCGGGCAGCTGTCGGACTGGTCGAACGGGCTCCGGTCGGCGTTCCGTGCCGCGACCGCGGGGCTCCCGGGTGACGGTGGGGCCCTGTTGCCCGGGCTCGCGATCGGCGACACCTCCGACGTGCCCGACGACCTGGACGCCGCCATGAAGCAGACGTCGCTCAGTCACCTGACGGCCGTGTCGGGTTCCAACTGTGCCGTCCTCGTCGCCCTCGTGACGTTCGTCGGGTCGCTGCTTCGGGTACCCCGCCTGATGCGGCTCGCGGCCGCCGTCGTGGTGCTCGTCGCGTTCGTCGTGCTCGTGACGCCCGAGCCGAGCATCGTCCGGGCGACCGTCATGGCCGTGCTCGTGCTCGTGCACCTGGCCGTCGCCCGACCGATCGCCGGCGTGCCCGTCGTCGCCCTCGCGGTCGCCGGTCTGCTCTTCACCGACCCGTGGTTGGCCCGCGACCTCGCCTTCGTCCTCTCGGTCCTCGCGACGGCGGGTCTCGTGGTACTCGGTGGACCACTGACCACCCTGCTGACACGCGTCGTGCCCGAACCGGTGGCGGCGGCCCTCGCCGTGCCGGCCGCGGCGCAGCTCGCCTGCCAACCCGTGCTTCTCGCCCTCGAACCGAGCATCGCGCTGCACGGCGTCGTGGCGAACGTGCTGGCCGGCCCCGCGGCTCCCGTGGCGACCCTGGGTGGGCTCGTCGTCTGCGTTCTCGCGCCGTCGCTGCCGGGTGCGGCGACGGCGGCCGCCTGGGTGTCGTGGCTGCCGTCGTCCTGGGTGGCCGCCGTGGCCCGAGCTGCCGCCACCTGGCCGGGCACCCGACTCGCCTGGGACGCCTCGACGTCCGGCGTCGCGTCCCTGGTCTGCCTCACGGTGCTGATCGTCGTCGCGGTGGTCGCGAGGTCCCGGGGACGCACGCGAGCGGTCACGACGACGCTGGTCGTGGCCGCCCTGGTGGTGACGGTCGGCGTGGCGAGCGGGCGCACCCTGGCGACCCGTGCCTCCGTACCCGCGGGGTGGGTCGTCGCGCAATGCGACGTGGGCCAGGGCGATGCGGTGCTCGTGCGCAGCGGGCCCGCCGTGGCACTGATCGACGTGGGCGACGACGAGGCGGCACTCGACCGCTGCCTGTCGACCTTCGGCGTACGACACGTCGACCTGCTCGTACTCACCCACTTCGACCGCGACCACGTGGGGGCGGTCGGTTCGGTCGTCGCCCGGGTCGGCACGGCTCTGGTCGGGCCCGTGGGGCGGGGGGAGGACACCGAGGTCGTGACGGCGCTGCGCGACGGTGGCGCCAAGGTCCAGGAGGCGCAGATCGGCACCCGCGGACGCCTGGGCGACCTCACGTGGCGGCTGCTCTGGCCGCCTTCCGAGACCCCGGCGGGCAACGACGCCAGCCTCGTGCTGCGCGTCGACCCCGGCGAGGGCTGCCAGGTCGGATGCCTCTCGCTGCTCGACCTCGGTGATCTGGGCGAGACCGCGCAGCGCCGTCTGCTCGCGTCGCCCGATGGTCGCGGTGGCCTCCGACCGGTCGACGTCGTCAAGGTCTCGCATCACGGGTCCGCGGATCAGCATCCCGAGTTGTACGAGCGGGTGTCGGCGCGCGTCGGATTGATCGGCGTGGGTGCCGGCAACTCGTACGGGCACCCGACCGAGAGCGCGCTCGGGCTGGTCCGGCACAGCGGAGGAACGGTGGTCCGCAGCGATGAGGCCGGTCAGGCGGCGGTCACGCCCGTGGACGGTGCCGGCGGCGGTGTCGGCCTGCGAGTCTGGCAGGAGCACGCGGGACGCCGGGACCGCGACCACGCGTCCGGCACGTCGGTGGCGTCCTCTAGCATCAGAGGTGGCGCGGCGGGCCCCGTGCCCGTGGGACGACGTCCGAGAGGCAGCATGGCAGCGCGAGCGAGTGGCAAGACGGCGAAGAAGGCCTCGGTCGCGATCGACCAGGTCGGGTGGGACAGAATCCGGCCCGCGGCCGTGATCCTGGTGAGCGGTCCCGAGCGGTTTCTCGCCGATCGTGCGTCGCGCCAGGTGCGCGACCAGCTCGCCGCCGAAGACCCCAGCCTCGAAGTGCACGACCTCGAGGCCGATCACTACCAACCGGGCGAACTCGTGACCCTGGCGAGCCCGTCGCTGTTCGCCGAGCCACGTCTCATCCGCGTCTCGAACGTCGAGAAGTGCACCGACGCCTTCCTCACCGAGACGCTCCGGTACCTCGAGACTCCCGCCGACGACACAACCCTGGTGTTGCGTCACGGTGGCGGGGTCCGGGGCAAGAAACTGCTCGACGCCGTGCGGGGTGGCACCGGTGGCGGCCTCGAGGTCGTGTGTGCCGAACTCAAGAAAGACACCGAGAAGCTCGAGTTCGCGGCGGCCGAGTTCAAGGCCGAACGTCGACGCATCACCCAGGGGGCCCTGCGGGCGCTCGTCACGGCCTTCAACGACGACCTGGCCGAACTGGCCAGCGCCTGTCAGCAGTTGATCAGCGACGCGGCGGCCGAGATCACCGAGGCGACCGTCGAGAAGTACTACTCGGGCCGGGTCGAGACCAACGCCTTCAAGGTGGCCGACGCGGCCATCGCCGGTCACCAGGGCGAGGCGCTCGTCCTGCTGCGTCACGCGCTGTCGACCGGAGCCGACCCCGTCCCCGTGGTGGCCGCGTTCGCGATGAAGATCCGCACGATGGCCAAGCTGCAGGGCTCGTACGGCGGCTCGGGCCAACTCGCCTCGCGCTTCGGTCTCGCCCCGTGGCAGGTCGAGCGGGCACAGCGCGACCTGCGCGGGTGGTCCGAGGAGGGGCTGGGTCGATGCATCGAGTTGCTCGCCGAGACCGACGCGGCCGTCAAGGGAGCCGAGCGCGATCCGGTGTACGCACTCGAGCGCATGGTGACCATGATCTCGACGCGCGGTGCGTTGTTGTCGTGAGCCGCGCCTCCTGATCCACCACTCGTCGCTGTGACCGTCGCCGCGGACGACGAAGGCCCCGTCTCGAACGAGACGGGGCCTTCGTCGTCGAACCCGGGGGCTCGGTGGGGGAGCCTAGAGGGCGCCGACCTGCTTCGCGATGGACGACTTGCGGTTCGCGGCCTGGTTCTGGTGGATGACACCCTTGCTGGCGGCCTTGTCGAGCTTCTTCGACGCGAGGAGCAGAGCCGAGGTGGCCTTGTCCTTGTCGCCGGCGGCGATGGCCTCGCGCGTGGCGCGGACGGCGGTCTTGAGCTCGCTCTTGACGGCGCGGTTGCGGTCCTGAGCCTTCTTGTTGGTGCCGATGCGCTTGATCTGCGACTTGATGTTTGCCACGTGAACTACTTTCTGGTTTCTGTGTCTCGGACGGATGTGCGCCAGCCGAGCGTCCGACCGACGTGAATCGATCGACCCGGTGCTGCCGCCGGTGATTGCCACCGGAGCGGCTCTCGGCTGCGATCGCGTTCCGCCACTGCAGACGTAACGCGCAAGCCAACAGGCAACGTTACCAGCAGCAGGCCCGACTCTCAACGAGCGCCGGTCCATCGGCGTGCCGTGTCGTACGGGGTACCGTGCCATCATGCCTCAGCTCGCGCCCCACATGACCACCGTGCCCGCGTCCGGAATCCGTCGGGTGTTCGAGCTCGCGGCCCAGTTGGACGACGTCGACATGCTCGTGGTGGGCGAGCCCGACGTGCCGGTGGCCCGCCACATCGCCGACGCCGCCCGCCGCGCCTGGGCCGACGACCGCACCGACTACACGCCGAACGGCGGCATCCCTGCCCTGCGCGAGGCTCTCGTGGCCAAACTGGCCCGCGAGAACGACGTGCACGTGGACCTCGAGCAGGTCTGGGTCACCGTGGGCGGCACGCAGGCCCTCCACCAGACGATGGGGCTCTTGCTCGCGGCGGGCGACGAGGTCCTCGTACCCGACCCCGGCTACACGACCTTCACGATGAACGCCCGCATGCTCGACGCCGTGCCCGTCCCGTACGCGCTGACGCCCGACCTCGGCTTCCACCCCGATCTCGACGAACTCGAGAACCTGGTCGGCGACCGCACCCGCGTCATCGTCGTCAACAGCCCGTCGAACCCCCTCGGCGTCGTCTACCCGGAGGAGACGCTGAGGCGGCTTCTCGACTTCGCCCGGAGGCACGACCTCTGGGTGATCAGCGACGAGGTCTACGAGTACTTCACCTACGGGCCGAGACACGTCAGCCTCGCCTCGCTCGACACCGACGACCGGGTGTTCAGCGTCTTCTCGCTGAGCAAGACCTACGCGATGACGGGCGTGCGGGTGGGCTACCTCGTGACGCCCAAGGGGCTCGCCGAGACGATGCGCACCGTCCAGGAGGCGGCGATCAGTTGCGTCGCGGAACCCGACCAGCACGCCGCCCTCGCCGCCATCGTGGGGGACCACCAGTCCGTGGCCGACGCCCGTGAGCACTACCGCAGCAACCTCGACCTCGCCACGACCCTGCTCACCGACCGGGGCATCCGCTACCTCGAACCCACGGGGGCGTTCTACCTCTGGATCGACATGGGCCATGCCTCGCGAGGTGACGTCGCGGGGTGGGCCGAGCGGTTCCTGCTGTCGGAGCGTGTCGCGGTCGCGCCCGGCAGTGCCTTCGGGCGGAGCGGTGAGGGCTGGATCAGGGTCTGTCTCGCCTCGGCGCCCGAGGTGATCACGAGGGGACTCGGCAAGCTGCCCGCCCCGGGTGACCCCCGCTGACATCCGGGGGTCAACCCCCTGGGGTCGACGCGCGGGACTTCCTAGGCTCGAAGCATGACGAACCGACCCCTGAACACCACCGTCTCCGCCCCGACCACCGGCGTCCGCTCGCCCCTCGCGGTCTGGAGCCTCGTCCTCGGCCTCGCCTCGATCGGCTTCGGTTTCACCTTCGTCGTCCCCATCGCCGGCCTCGTCCTCGGCATCCTCTCCCGACGTCGTGAGCCCGAGGGCCGCACGATGGCGCTCATCGGCATCGTCTCGTCCGTCGTCATGCTCGTGGGCACGGTGATCGCGCTCGCGATCGGTCTCGCCGTCGTCGGGGGAGCGGGCATCCTCGCGCTCCTCCCCGGCACCGCAGGCTGAGCGGCGGCCCCGCCGGAGCGGCTCGACGCCCGAACCGACGCCCCGGCGTGGGAGAATCGTGGGGTACCCCCGCCCACCACCCCCAGAGGATCGTGTGAGTCCCCAAGCAACCCGCGCACTCGAGCCGGCGTCGACCGAGCCCGAGTCCCTCCGCAACTTCTGCATCATCGCGCACATCGACCACGGCAAGTCCACCCTCGCCGACCGCATGCTCGGCATCACCGGCGTGGTCGAGTCGCGTGCGATGCGTGCGCAGTACCTCGACCGCATGGACATCGAGCGCGAGCGCGGCATCACGATCAAGAGCCAGGCCGTGCGCATGCCGTGGGAGCGCAACGGCGAGACCTTCGCGCTCAACATGATCGACACTCCCGGCCACGTCGACTTCAGCTACGAGGTCTCCCGGTCGCTCGCCGCCTGCGAAGGCGCCATCCTGCTCGTCGACGCCGCGCAGGGCATCGAGGCGCAGACCCTGGCGAACCTCTACCTGGCGCTCGAGAACGACCTCGAGATCATCCCGGTCCTGAACAAGATCGACCTGCCGGCCGCCGATCCCGACAAGTACGCGGCCGAGCTCGCGGGGCTGATCGGCGGCGACCCCGCCGACGTCCTGCGCGTCAGCGGCAAGACCGGCATGGGCGTCGAAGAACTCCTCGACCGTGTGGTGGACCGCATCCCGTCGCCCGTCGGCGTCAAGGACGCCCCGCCCCGCGCGATGATCTTCGACTCGGTGTACGACAGCTACCGCGGCGTCGTCACGTACATCCGCATGATCGACGGCACCCTGCACCCTCGCGAGAAGGTGCAGATGATGTCGACGAAGTCGACGCACGAGATCCTCGAGATCGGCGTCTCGTCGCCCGAGCCCGTCCCGAGCCAGGGTCTCTCGGTCGGCGAGGTCGGCTACCTGATCACGGGGGTGAAGGACGTCCGCCTGTCGAAGGTGGGCGACACCGTCACGACCTCGGCCAAGCCCGCGACCGAGGCCCTCAGTGGTTACACCGAGCCTCTGCCGATGGTGTTCTCCGGGCTCTACCCGATCGACGGCAGCGACTACCCCCTCTTGCGTGAGGCTCTCGACAAGCTCAAGCTGTCCGACGCCGCGCTGGTCTACGAGCCCGAGACGTCCGTCGCGTTGGGCTTCGGCTTCCGATGCGGGTTCCTCGGCCTGCTCCACCTCGAGATCGTCACCGAGCGCCTCGATCGTGAGTTCGGCCTCGACCTCATCACGACGGCGCCGAGTGTCGTCTACGAGGTCACCACCGAAGACAAGAAGACCGTCACGGTGACCAACCCGAGCGAGTTCCCGGGCGGCAAGATCGCGAGTGTCAGCGAGCCCATGGTGAAGGCGGGCATCCTCGCGCCGAAGGACTACGTCGGCGTCATCATGGAGCTCTGCCAGCAACGCCGCGGCACCCTTCTCGGCATGGAGTACCTCGGCGAAGACAGGGTCGAGATCCGGTACGCGATGCCCCTCGGCGAGATCGTGTTCGACTTCTTCGACAGCCTCAAGTCCAAGACGGCCGGCTATGCGAGCCTCGACTACGAGCCGATCGGCGACCAAGAAGCCGACCTGGTCAAGGTCGACATCCTGCTGCAGGGCGAGCAGGTCGACGCGTTCAGCGCGATCGTCCACCGCGACAAGGCCTACGCCTACGGCGTGCTCATGACGGGGCGTCTGCGCGAACTCATCCCGCGTCAGCAGTTCGAGGTGCCCATCCAGGCTGCGATCGGTGCCCGCATCATCGCCCGTGAGAGCATCCGTGCCATGCGCAAGGACGTCCTCGCGAAGTGTTACGGCGGCGACATCTCGCGCAAGCGCAAGCTGCTCGAGAAGCAGAAAGAGGGCAAGAAGCGCATGAAGACCATCGGCCGGGTCGACGTGCCCCAAGAGGCCTTCATCGCCGCCCTCAGCGGCGACGTCGAGAAGAAAGACAAGAAGTAGGGCCCATGCGTCGAGCCACCCACACCGAGACCCGCACGACCTACGGCGAGGTCGGGGCGACACAGGCCCCCGACCTGATGCAGTACCCGCCGAAGGGCTTCAAGCCGGCTGAGTACCGGGCCCGAGTCGGCCACGGCGACGCACGCTTCGCCGCGGCTTGGATCGCAACCATGACCTGGCAGATCCAGGAGCGCAGTGGCATCCGCGTCCGGGTCGACAGCGTGCCGCCGGAAGACGAGGGCGAGTACACGCCGGTCCAGTTCGACGAACACGGGCAGCCGGTCGATGCGGCCGAGTGGGCGACCGCCCGCGACGAGTCGCGGTACTCGCCCGACGGCACACCCCTGCTCACGGCGGGCACGACCGCCACGCTCAGCATCGAGGCCTACGGGCGCACGGTCCAGGCCCCGGTCCGCGTCGTCTACGTCATCGACGAGCCGAAGCGCAAGGGCTTCGCGTACGGCACCCTGGACGGCCACCCCGAGAGCGGTGAGGAGTCCTGGATCGTCGACCAGACCGACGACGGCTCGGTCTGGCTCTCCATGCGGTCGTTCTCGAAGCCGTCGAGCGCGAAGTGGCGCCTCGTGGCACCGTTCCTGCGACGGACCCAGGCGCAGTACACGAAGCGGTACCTGCGAGCCCTGAGCCTGAACGACAAGGGCGAGCAGACCGACGAGGTCGTCGTCGTCGAGGACACCGAGGCCGGCGTGGGCGACCCCCGTGGCGACGAACGTCCCCCGACCGGCCCGCGCGGCGACGCCACGGGAACCGGCGTCTGACGGTGCCCGGAGCCCTTCCCCCCGGTGATCCGGCCCCCGTCGACGGCCACCTGCCCGAGACCGTCACGGTGGGTGCCGAGGCGCGACGTTTCGGGGTGTACCTGCACGTCCCGTTCTGCCGGGTGCGCTGCGGTTACTGCGACTTCAACACCTACACGGGTGACGAGCTGCGGGGTGCTCGCCGCGACGACTACGCCGCGCAGGCCGTCGCCGAGATCGAGCTCGGCGGGCGCGTGCTACGCGAGGCGGGCCTGCCACCGCGCCGCGCCTCCTCGGTGTTCTTCGGCGGGGGCACCCCGACGATGCTCCCTCCCGGCGATCTGACCTCGATGCTGCACGCGATGGTCGACACCTGGGGCCTCGAACCCGGTGCCGAGGTCACGACCGAGGCGAACCCCGACTCGGTCGACGCCGCCTACCTGCGGCAGCTCGCCGAGGCCGGGTTCACCCGCGTGAGCTTCGGCATGCAATCGGCCGTTCCGAGCGTGCTGTCCACCCTGGAGCGCACGCACGACCCCGAGCGCATCCCGTTCGTGGTCCGCTGGGCGCGCGACGCCGGGCTCGACGTCAGCCTCGACCTCATCTACGGCACCCCCGGCGAGACCCTCGACGACTGGAGGCGCTCGCTCGACGTCGCCCTCGAGCAGCGACCCGACCACCTCTCGGCGTACTCGCTCATCGTCGAAGAGGGCACGAAACTCGCCCGCCAGATCAGACGTGGCGAGGTGCCGACGCCTGACGACGACACCGCGGCCGACATGTACGAGATCGCCGACGACCGGCTGGCCGAAGCCGGGTACGACTGGTACGAGGTGAGCAACTGGTCGCGTGGCATCGAGCACCGCTCGCGACACAACCTGGCCTATTGGCAGGGCCACGACTGGTGGGGCGTCGGACCCGGTGCGCACAGCCACGTCGGCGGCGTCCGCTGGTGGAACGTCAAGCACCCGGCCGCTTACCAACAGCGCATGGCCGCGGGCGAGTCACCGGCCGCCGGTCGCGAGACCCTCGACGACGAGACGCGTCGCGTCGAGCGCGTGCTGCTCGGGGTACGCATCCGCGAGGGGCTGCCGACCTCGGAGCTCGACGAGGACGGCCGTCAGGCGGTCGCCGCGCTCATCGCCGACGGATGGGTCGAGGGGCGTCCGGCCCTCCAGGGTCGGGTCGTTCTCACGCGTGAGGGCCGCCTCATGGCGGATGCCGTCGTGAGGCGCCTGTTGCCCGACTGACCCGACGCCCGGGAGGCGCGGGCCGACAACACAGGAGGCGCGGCTCCCGGGGGAGTCGCGCCTCGCGTCGTGCCCGTGCGGGCCGGCCGAGTGGCTACTTGATGAACTCGATGGTCAGCGGGTACTTGTACCACTGGCCCTTGTTGGCCGCGACGGCGGCGATGATCGAGAAGATGATGACCAGCACGCCGGCGACCAGCGCCAGCAGGCCTCCGATGACGATGATCGACAGGATCGCCGAGATCACGTAGACGATCGCCATGGTGATCTGGAAGTTCAGAGCGGTCCTGGTGTGCTCACGGATGAACGGTCCACGGTCCTTGAGCACGAGGTACCCGACCAGAGCGGGCACGAAAGCGAAGATGATGCCGCCGAGGTGGATGAGGGTCGCCCAGAGCTTCTCGTCCTCGGGACGCATCGGCTGCACGGGCTGCGGCTGGTAGCCGGGCTGCTGACCGTAGCCGGGGCCGGGCTGCTGGCCGGGGCCGGACTGCTGGCCGGGGCCGGGATGGCCCTGCCCGTAGGGCCGGCCGTCCTGGCCGGGCCGACCGTTCTGCGGGCCGTTCGGCTGGGCGGGAGGGGTCTCGGTCATGGCTGCACCTGTTCGTGAGTGTCCTGCGGATGTCCCCGCCACCCTAGGCCAGCCGGGCGCGGCGCGAGTAGGCCTCGCGACGGAGGTGACGTACGATTGGCAGTCCGGCACGTCGAGTGCCAGGCCCGGTCGCCCGGTGTGCGGACGACCCGGGGGGCGGTCGAGCGAAGAGAGGTGCGTCATGGTCTCCGAACGCGGTCTCGAAGTGCTGCGCGTCATCGTGCACGACTACGTGGCGTCCCGCGAGCCGGTGGGATCGAAGTCCATCGTCGAACGACACCAGTTCGGCGTCTCGGCGGCGACGATCCGCAACGACATGGCCCTGCTCGAAGAAGAAGAGCTCATCGCGGCCCCGCACACCTCGTCGGGCCGTGTGCCGACCGACAAGGGCTATCGGCTCTTCGTCAACCAGCTCGCCGACCTGCGGCCCCTCAGCGCGGCGCAGCGTCAGGCCATCGAGACGTTCCTCGGTGACTCGACCGATCTCGACGAGGTGCTCGGTCGGACGGTCCGACTGCTGTCGCAGCTCACCAACCAGGTGGCCCTGGTCCAGTACCCCACGTTCTCCCGTGCCCGCGTGCGTCACGTCGAGCTGGTCAGCCTGGGCGACGGTCGCGTCATGACGGTGCTCATCACCGACAGCGGCCAGGTCGAACAGCGGGTCGTCGACATCCGCACGGCCGTCGACGAGTCCTTCCTGTCCGAGCTGCGGGCCGCCGTCAACGTCGCCGTCGGTGGTCGTCCCCTCGCCGAGGCGGCTACGGCTCTGGCGGACCTGCCCTCGCGTTTCCGTCCCGACCTCGCGGCGGTCGTCGGCATCGTCGTCGCGAGCCTCACCGAGCAGATCGCGGCCGGTCGCCAGGACCGCCTGGTCATGGCCGGTGCGGCGAACCTCGTCCGGACGGGCGACGACTTCAGCGGCGATCTCTACCCGGTGCTCGAGGCGATCGAAGAGCAGGTCGCCCTGCTGCGACTGTTCGGCGAGATGCAGCTCGACGCCGTCGACGTCGCCGCGAGCATCGGGCGGGAGAACGCCTCGTTCGGGTTGTCCCAGACATCCGTCCTGGCCAGCGGCTATTCGACGCAGGGCAGCGAGATCGCACGGCTCGGCGTCCTCGGGCCCATGCGCATGGACTACTCGACCAACATGGCGGCGGTGCGTGCCGTCGCCCGTTACTTGTCGTCGCTGCTCACCGAGCGGTAGCCGACGCCCGCGGCCCCGGCCGTCACGCGACCCCACCCCCGTCCCGGTCCGCCGGGCCCGGCACCGCCGGGAAGACCACCACACCACATCAGAGGCAGACGAGAACCAGTGGCAGATCATTACGACGTCCTCGGAGTCGACCGTCAGGCGACCCCCGAAGAGATCAAGAAGGCGTACCGCAAGCTCGCTCGCGAGCTCCACCCCGACGTCAACCCCAGCCCCGAGGCGTCCGAGCGGTTCAAGGACGTGACGCACGCCTACGACGTGCTGAGCGACCCCCAGCAGCGCGAACGCTACGATCTCGGTCCGCAGCCCGGATTCGGCGGCGGCGGCGGCGGGGCCGCCGGCTTCGGCGACATCTTCGACGCGTTCTTCGGCGGGGGCGGCCAGGGCCAGCGCCAAGGGCCCCGATCCCGGCGAGAGCGGGGGCAGGACGCCTTGCTCCGCCTCGAGGTCGACCTCGACGACATCGTCTTCGGCACCCAGCGCGACATCGAGGTCGACACGGCCGTCCTCTGCGACACGTGCAGCGGCTCGTGCTGTGCGCCCGGCACCTCCCCGCAGACCTGCGACATCTGCGGGGGCTCGGGCCAGATCCAGCGCACCGTGCGTTCGCTGCTCGGCAACGTCATGACGTCGAGCCCGTGCGGCACCTGCCGCGGCTACGGCACGGTCATCCCCAACCCCTGCCCCACCTGCCAGGGCCAGGGACGCGTGCGCGCCCGTCGATCGATCCCCATCGACATCCCCGCCGGTGTCGACACGGGTCTCAGACTCCAGCTGCCCGGCCAGGGCGAGGTCGGTCAGGCCGGTGGTCCGAACGGCGACCTGTACCTCGAGGTCAAGGTTCGACACCACGACACCTACAGCCGCAACGGCGACGACCTGCTGGCGACACTCGAGGTGCAGATGGCCGACGCCATCCTGGGTACGTCGACGACGCTCACCGGGCTCGACGGCGAGATCGAGGTCGAGATCAGACCCGGCACGCAGAGCGCCGACATCATCACGGTGAAAGACCGGGGCATCACTCGCCTGCGCGGCACGGGACGCGGTGACCTCAAGATCGGCGTGCAGGTGGTCACCCCGACCAAGCTGAGCCACAAAGAGCGCGAGCTCATCGAGAAGTTCGCCTCGGGCCGACGCTCACAGGAACCCGAGCTCTCGCACTTCCAGCAGGGTCTCTTCGGCAAGTTGCGCGACCGCTTCCTGAACTTCTGATCGTGGCGCACTTCTACCTGGTCGACGACCTGGCCGACGCCGAGGCCGGTGCGACCGTCGAGGTGCTCGGGTCCGAGGCGCGGCACGCGGTCACGGTCAGTCGGGTCCGGGTCGGCGAGCCGCTCACCCTCGGCAACGGTCGAGGGCTCGTGGTTCAGGGAGACGTGGTCGAGGCGGCGCCCGACCGGTTGCTCCTGCTCGCGACCCGAGTGGTCCGACACGAGCCACCGGTGACCCGCCTGGTCCTCGCCCAGGCCCTCGCCAAGGGCGATCGTGACGAGCTCGCGGTCCAAGCCGCGACCGAACTCGGCGTCGATGAGATCGTCCCGTGGGCCGCTGCCCGCAGCATCTCCCGCTGGGAGGGTCCCAAGGTCGCGAAGGGGCTCACCCGGTGGTCGTCGATCGTCCGCGAAGCGACCAAGCAGTCCATCCGGCCGTGGGCGCCCGAGGTGTCCGGATTGGCCTCGACGAGGCAGCTGGCCGAGCGCGCCTCCCGGGATCTCGTGCTCGTGCTCGAGCCGTCCGCCGCGCAGGCGTTGACGACGGTCGACCTGGCCCCAGGAGGCGCGGTGCCCGATCGGGTCGTGGTCGTCGTCGGTCCCGAGGGCGGGGTGTCACCCGCCGAGCTGCACCAACTCGCCGAGGCGGGCGCCCAGGCCGTCCGGCTCGGGGACGCCGTGCTGCGCACCTCGACGGCCGGTCCCGCGGCCCTGTCCGTGCTGAGCGCGCGTCTCGGCCGCTGGTGAGCCCGTCGTCGCCGAGGGCCGTGTCGGCGGTCGTCGCTACGATGGGCCTCATGTCCGAGACCCCCGACGAGCCCACCGTCTTCAGTCGCATCGTCGCGCGCGAGATCCCCGCCGACATCGTGTTCGAGAGCGACACCGTCCTCGCGTTCCGTGACATCGCGCCGCAGGCCCCCGTCCACCTGCTCGTGGTGCCCAAGACCCAGGCGTACCGCGACGTCGTCGAGCTCGCAGCCGGCGACCCGGCGCTGCTCGCCGAGATGGTCGCGACGGCCTCGCGGCTCGCCGCCGATCCGGTCGCGTTCGGGGAACACTCCGGGGCCGAGTTCCGTTTGATCTTCAACACCGGCGCATCCGCCGGGCAGACCGTGTTCCACGTGCACGCCCATGTGCTCGGTGGTCCCCTGGAGGAAGGCACCCTTGCCCACTAGCGACACGAACGCCACCGGTCCCACGACACCGATCACGGGCGACGACGTCCGCCGGGTCGACGTCACCGTCGACGGCGTCGCCATGGTCCAGCTCCTGGGCCCGCAGGACCGCCTGCTCCGTGCGGTCGAGAAACAGTATCCCGAGGTCCGCGTGCTCGTGCGCGGCAACGAGGTCACCCTCGAGGGCCCGTCGGCCGTCGTCGGTCGGGCCGAGGGGCTCGTCGCCGAACTCGTCTCGATGGTCCGTGGCGGCCACGACCTCGGCCCGGCCGAGGTCGCGACGTCGGCCCGTCTGCTCGACTCGGGGCAGGGCAGCCCGTCCGAGGTCTTCGGCCAACCCATCGTCACCAGCCGTGGCAAGGGTGTCCGGGCGAAGACTCCGGGCCAGAAGGACTACGTCGACGCCATCGACCAGCACACGATCACGTTCGGCATCGGCCCGGCCGGCACGGGCAAGACGTACCTGGCGATGGCGAAGGCCGTCCAGGCCTTGCAGCGTCGAGAGGTCCAACGCATCATCCTCACGCGCCCCGCCGTCGAGGCGGGCGAGCGACTGGGCTTCCTGCCCGGCACACTGACCGACAAGATCGACCCCTACCTCCGTCCGTTGTACGACGCGCTCAGCGAGATGATGGACCCCGAGATCGTGCCCAAACTGCTCGCGGCGGGCACGGTCGAGGTGGCTCCTCTCGCGTACATGCGCGGTCGCACCCTGAACGATGCGTTCGTCGTCCTCGACGAGGCACAGAACACGACACCCGAGCAGATGAAGATGTTCCTGACCCGGCTCGGCTTCGGCTCGCGCATGGTCGTCACGGGTGACGTCACCCAGGTGGACCTGCCCACGGGGGCCAGCGGCCTCCAGCTCGTCACGACGGTCCTCGACGGCATCGACGACATCCATTTCGCCCGTCTCACGAGCGACGACGTGGTCCGACACACCCTCGTCGGTCGCATCGTCGACGCGTACACGACCTACGACGCCGAACGGCAGGCCCACCAGCACCGCCGTCACGAAGAGGCCCACGAACAGGCCGAGGGGGGCAACCGCGCCGAGCGTCGAGCCGAGGTCCGCGACCGCCTGCCGAAGAGAGGAACCCGATGAGCATCGAGGTCGCGAACGAGTCCGCCGTCGAGGTCGACGAGGCCACGATCCAACGGCTTGCCACCTTCGCGCTCGACCAGATGCACGTGCATCCCGAAGCCGAACTCGCCGTGCTGTTCGTCGACGAGGCCGCGATGGAACAGCTCCACGTCCAGTGGATGGACGAACCCGGCCCGACCGACGTGCTGAGCTTCCCGATGGACGAGTTGCGTCCGGGCACCGAAGACGAACCGACGCCCGCCGGTCTGCTGGGCGACATCGTCGTGTGCCCGCAGGTGGCCGTGGCACAGGCGGCCACGGCGGGGCACACCCCCCTCGACGAGATGCTCCTGCTGACCTGTCACGGCATCCTGCACCTCCTCGGGTTCGACCACGCCGAGCCCGACGACGAACGCGAGATGTTCGGGCTCCAGCGCGAGATCCTCGCGGCCTTCGCCGCGGCAGACACGAGTCGGTGACGAGATGATGATCACCGTCTTCGTCGTCGTGGCGGTCTTCCTGGTGGTGTTCGGCGGCCTGCTGGCCGCAGCCGACTCGGCTCTGGGCGTGCTCAGCAGGCAGGACCTCCTCGACGAGGCCGACGACGATCCCCGCCATGCCACGGCCCTGACCGCCATCGCGGCCGACGTCGGGGCGCACGTCAACGCCGTGAACTTCGTCCGCATCCTGGCCGAGACCTCGGCAGCGGTCCTCGTGTCGTTGTCGTTCGCGTTCTCCGTCGAGCCCTGGTGGCTGGCCCTGCTGCTCTCGGCGCTCATCATGACGGTCGTGTCGTTCGTGCTCGTGGGGTCCAGCCCGCGCAGCGTGGGCCGCGCGCACGCCCGGGGGCTCGTCCGGCTCACGTCGGGCCTCGTGCGATTCGTCCGGATCGTCCTGGGTCCCCTCGCCGACGCCCTGGTGGCGATCGGCAACCGGGTCACTCCGGGTCGTCCCCGGAGTGCGTCCTTCTCCTCCGAAGAACAGCTGCTCAGCATGGTCGACGAGGCGACCGAGCTCGACGTCCTCGAAGAAGACGACAGAGAACTCATCCACTCGATCTTCGAGTTCAGCGACACCGTGGTCCGAGAGGTGATGGTGCCCCGCACCGACATGGTCACCCTCGACGCCACCGCCTCCGTCGGCTCGGCGATGAGCCTCTTCCTCGGCCGGGGCGTCTCGCGGGTGCCCGTCGTCGGCCGCGACTCCGACGACGTCGTCGGCATCGTGTACCTCCGCGACCTCGCCCGACGGCTGCACGAGCACAGCGGTGACGACTCCGCTGCCGTCACGACCCTCGCCCGCCCGGCCGTCTTCGTGCCCGAGTCGAAGAAGGCGGACGACGCCTTGCGTCAGATGCAGCTCGACAAGAACCACCTGGCCATGGTCGTCGACGAGTACGGCGGCATCGCGGGTCTCGTCACGCTCGAGGACTTGATCGAAGAGCTCGTGGGCGACATCAGCGACGAGTACGACCGCGAGGTCGCCCCGCATCGCGAGGTCTCCTCGGGGGTCTTCCGCGTGAGCGCCCGACTTCCCGTCGACGAGCTCGGCGACCTCTTCGGTCTCGAACTCGACGACGACGACGTGGACTCGGTCGGCGGGCTGCTCACCAAGGTCCTGGGTCGTCTACCCGACCAGGGATCGGTCGTCCGCGTCTCGGGCCTCGTCCTGACCGCCGACCGCACCGAAGGACGTCGGCACGACCTGCAGACCGTCCTGGTCGAGCGTGATCCCCAGCTGGCCGACGCGCAGGCCGCGTTCTCCGACACCGCCCGCGACGACTGATCATCGGGTCGGCGCGGCCCACCACTCTCCATCCGTTCCACCACGTCCACGAAAGGCCCCCATGTCGACCACCGGAGACGACCACACCACCTCGGCCGCGCCTCCTTCGGGGGCGTCCTACCGTGCGGGCTTCGTCTCGTTCGTCGGGCGGCCCAACGTCGGCAAGTCGACGTTGACCAACGCCCTCGTGGGCGAGAAGGTCGCGATCACCTCGTCCAAGCCGCAGACGACCCGTCGGGCCATCCGCGGCATCGTGCACCAGTCGACCGGACAGCTCGTCCTGGTCGACACGCCGGGCATGCACCGACCACGCACGCTTCTCGGCGAGCGGCTCAACGACATCGTCCAGACCACGCTGGGCGACGTCGACGTCATCGGGTTCTGCGTGCCCGCCGACGAGAAGCTGGGCCCGGGTGATCGGTTCATCAACGAGCAACTCGACGCCTATCCGAGGGCGAAGAAGGTCGCGATCGTCACCAAGACCGACGCCACGTCGCGGCCTGCGGTCGCCGAGCAGCTGCTCGCCGTCAGCCGGCTGCGCGACTGGGAGGCGATCATCCCCTTGTCGGCCGTGAGCGACGTGCAGCTCGACGTCCTCACCGCCGAACTGATCAAGCTCATGCCCCTGTCGCAGCCGTTGTACCCGTCCGACGCCGTCACCGAAGAGGGGCTCACCGACCGGGTGGCCGAGTACCTCCGCGAGGCCGCGCTCGAGGGCGTGCAGGACGAACTGCCCCACTCCCTCGCCGTGACCATCGACGACATGGTCGAGCGCGACGACAAGGATCTGCTCGAGATCTACGCCAACCTCTTCGTGGAGCGAGACAGCCAGAAGGCCATCGTGATCGGCAAAGGCGGCCAACGCCTGCGCGAGGTCGGTGAGCGCGCGCGGGCACAGATCGAGCCGCTGGTCGGCAAGCAGGTGTTCCTGTCGATCCGTGTCAAGGTCGCCAAGGACTGGCAGCGCGACCCGAAGCAACTCGGTCGACTCGGGTTCTGACCCGCATCCCCGACCGTCCGGCCCGTCGCGGGCGGGCGGACGGCCCTCGTTCCTGCGGATGATCGTGATGGTCCCGAGGTCGTCCGTGTCGCTCGCAGGGCCTGCGCGGGTGTCCGCAGGTCGTACGGTGGTCAGGTGATCTTCCGACGCCTCGCGCCCTACCAGGTCGCCGTCGACCTGACGGCGGCGGTGCTGCTCGGCGTGGTCGGCCTGGTCCTGTCCGACGGCGTGGTGACCACCCCGTTCGTCGTGCTGGGGATGACCGTCACGTTCGCGCTGCGGCGGTTGTCACCCGGGCTCGCCCTCACCGTGGCCTGGCTGGTCGCGGTCGCCCAGATGGTGACGGGCAGCACCCCCGGTTTCACCAACCTCGCCATCTGCGCGGTGTTGTACTCGACGGCCGCCTACGGTACCGACCGGGTCAAGTGGTCCGGTCTGGTCTCGGTGGGCGGCGGTGCCGTCGTGGGGACGTTCTATCTCTCGTTCGTTCAACGGACCCTGTTCGGGGTCGACTACGACGTCTACGCCGTGACCGACGTCGTGCGCATCCTCTTGCAGCTGGGCATCACGCTGCTCGGGTTCCTCGCTCTGCTCGGACTGCCCTGGGCCGGGGGACTGCTGGCCCGGGCGCGGTGGTCCGAGCGGCTCAGCCGTGAGGCTCGGTTCATCGCCGAACGCGAGACCGCCCGTGCCGAGAACGATGCCGCTCGCGCCGAACGCGAGGCAGCCCGTGCCGAGCGCGACATCGCGGTCGAGCAAGAGCGCAACCGCATCGCGCGCGACATGCACGATGTCGTCGCGCACTCCTTGGCGGTCGTGATCGCCCAGGCCGACGGGGCCCGCTACGCCGCCCGGGTCGACCCGACGTCCGTCGAGGGGGCGCTCACCACGATCGCCACGACGGCGCGCGAAGCCCTGGGCGACGTCCGTGTGTTGCTCGGGCAGTTGCGGCACAGCCAGGGCGAGGCGCCTCAGCCCGCTCTCGGCGATCTCGACCGTCTGCTCGAACAGATGCGCGGGTCCGGCCTCACGATCGACCTCCGCGTGACGGGTGAGCCCCAGGTGCTCGGGACGAACCGGCAGTTGGCCGTGTTCCGCATCGTGCAGGAGAGTCTGACCAACGTCCTCCGGCACGGTGCCGCGGACCAGCCCGTCGACCTGCGTTTCGACTGGCGGTACGAGGCACTGCATCTGGTGATCTCGAACGTCGTCCGACCGCCGACACGCCCCGTCGACACCACCGGTGACGAGCGACGAGGCGGCCACGGGCTCGACGGCATGCGCGAGCGCGCCACCCTGGCGGGCGGATCGCTCACCACCCAGAACGCCGACGGACGCTTCGTCGTCCACGCCATCGTGCCGACCTTGGCACTGACCCAAGAGGTACGCATCCGATGATCGACATGCCCGGCCGTTCGACGGCACCCATCCGCGTCGCCCTGGTCGACGATCAGGCCCTGTTCCGCGCCGGCATCAAGATGTTGGTCGGCTCGCAACCCGACCTCGAGTTCGTGGGCGAGGCCAGCAACGGCGACGAGGGTGTCTCGATGGTCGCGCGCACCACCCCCGACGTGGTCCTGATGGACATCCGCATGCCCGTCATGGACGGCATCGCCGCCACCACCGCCGTCCTGGCGCAGGCCGAGGCGGCGTCCCGCCGCCCGCCTCGCATCATCGTCCTGACGACCTTCGACCTCGACGAGGCGGCCACCCGGGCGATCCGAGGAGGCGCGAGCGGTTTCGTCCTCAAGGACGCCGACCCCGAGTTCCTGCTGGCGGCGATCCGCACCGTGCACTCGGGCAACGCCGTGATCGCGGCGTCCGCGACGCGTGAGCTCTTCGAACACTTCGACGGACGTGCCTCACGCGCCCGAGCCGTGCCCGAGTCGTTCGGGACCCTCACCACGCGTGAGCGGGACATCTTCGACCTCGCGGCGCGGGGGCTCAGCAACTCCGAGATCGCGTCACGCGAGTTCCTCAGCGAGGCGACCGTCAAGACGCACATCAGTCGGGTGCTGTCGAAGTTGTCGCTCCGCGATCGGGTGCAGCTCGTGGTCTTCGCGTACGAACACGGCCTCGCCCGGTAGACGCACCGGGTGGGCGACGTCCCGCCCGAATCGGGTCGAATCGCTGGCCCCGCGCTGCTGGCCCCGCACTGCTGATCGTGCCGTGCTGACCGTGTGGTGCCGACTATGCGGTAGCTGACCGGTGGTGATGAGCCTGCTGTGATCGAGGTGGACACCGCGTGTTGTTCTCGTCGAGAGCGGCAGAGTGACTCCTGGGTGGTCGCCACCCCGCTCCTCCGCCGAAAGAAGCTCCGCATGAACTGGTTGCTGTCGGTCCCGTTGCTGTCGTCGACGGTGCTGCTCGTGATCGACGTCGTCGCCGCCCTGGTCGTGATCGGGCTGCTCGTCCGACCGCGGACCCGCAGGACGTGGTGGCGGTGGGTGGTCCTCGCTGTGCTCGTCGGTGCCGGACTGGGGGCCGTCGCCACGTGGTGGCTCGGCGACGTGCGCGACGTGCTGGGCCTGTCACCGACCTGGGTGGACCGCCTCTGGGTCGCCGCGGTGGCCGCCGGCCTGGGGGTCGTCGTGGTCAACCTGTTCCGCACCCGCTGGTGGCGGAAGCTCGTGGCCGTGCTGGCCGTTCTGGTGTTCGCCTCGGCCGGTGGCCTGGCCCTCAACCGAGACGGCAGCGTCTACCAGGACATGTCGCAGGTGCTCGGCCAGGACGAGGTGCCGGCCCTGTCGGTGACCACCACCGCACCTCCGTCCGCGGCCCCTGACTCGTCACCGTTCGACCCGACCCTCTGGTCGACCTGGAAGGCCCCCGCCGACCTGCCCGCCACGGGCCGGTACGGAAGCGTGTCGATCCCCGGCAGGGTCTCTCATTTCCCGGCACGCGACGCCGTCGTCTACCTCCCTCCCGCGGCTCTCGTGGCGGATGCTCCCGCGCTCCCGGTGATGATCATGATGTCGGGCCAACCGGCCGAACCGAGTTCGGTGGTCACCGCCGGGCACCTCGTCGAGACACTGGACGCCTTCGCGGCGAAGAACCACGGTCTCGCGCCGATCGTCGTCGTCCCCGACCAGCTGAGTGCCGACGCACACAACCCGATGTGCGTGGACGGGGCACTGGGCAACAGCGCCACCTACATCACCACCGACGTGGTCGACTACATGGCGAGCCATTTCCACGTGGCCTCCGGGCCGAGGGCGTGGGCGATCGGTGGGTTCTCTCAGGGCGGCACCTGTTCGATCCAGTTCGCCGCGGCGCGACCCGACCTGTTCTCCACCTTCATCGACGTGTCGGGTGAGCTCGGCCCCTCGATCGGTGATGAGAAGACCACGATCGCCCAGGGTTTCGCCGGGAACCGAGCGGCTTACGAGGCCGCCCAACCGCAGGCGATCATGGCGCGGCACAGGCCCTACGCGGACACCGCGGCGTTCTTCGCCGTGGGTGCGACCGACGGTCGCTACGGTCAGATCATGACGGTGAACTCGGCGGCTGCGGCGAAGGCGGGGATGGTGGTGACACGCTACGTCTCACCGGGCAGCGGACACGACTGGACGACCGCGACCAACGGGTTCGCCCACGGCATCGGGCAGTTCTACCCGCGCCTCGGCTTGAGCGCGACGGTGCAGGTACCGTGAGCGCCGAGGTGGCCGAGACCGGCCCGGATGCGCCGACACCGCACACTCCGCACGAGCCGGGGCCTGCACGGCGGGTCACGTCCGGCATCGCGACCCGGATCGGGGCGTTCGTCCGGGCCCACCCCGTGAGCCTCGCCGTCGCGCTGCTGCTCGTCGTGCTGGCCCTCGCCTCGGGCAGCCTGACGCATGCTCCGAGCGAGCGGCTGCGCGAACTCGTCGGCGCGGGGCTCGACCCCTTCGAGGACCGCACCTCGTGGCTGCTCGTCTTCGGCTCGGTGTTCTTCGCCGGCGGTCCCGCCCAACTCGTCCTCGCCGTGATCGGCGTCCTCGTGCTCGTGGGCGCGGCCGAACGTCGCATGGGCTGGGCCCGCACGGTCGCGGCCTACCTCGTGACGGCCGTCGTGGCGACGGGTGTCGGCGTCGCGGTGCAGGCCCTCGGGCAGGCGGTCGGCGAGACCTGGGCCCTCGAGGTGGCGGCCGAGTCCACCCTGCACCCGCTCACCCCGGCCCTCGGCACGATCATGACCGCCAGTGCGTCCTTCGGGCCGCTCTGGCGGCGCCGCATCCGATTGGTCGGCTTCTCGGTCGTGTTGGCCTTCGTGCTCTACGACGGGCACCCGTCGGGTCTCTACGCGCTGCTCGGCGCCCTCGTCGGGCTCGTTCTCGGGGTGGTGACGGTCGGTCGCCGGGCCGAGCGCGGATGGCTCCGCAGCTCGCACCACGAGGTGCGGCGTCTCGCGTCGACGATCGTCGCGGTGACGGCGCTCGGTCCCGTCCTGACGCTGCTCACCCGCAGCCCGATCGGCGTTCTCTCACCTCTCGGCATGCTGTTCCGGGACGTCCTGCCGGGGCGGTCGCTCTCGGCCGCCTGCGCCGCGGCAGCGCAGGGGGCTCCCGACCGGCACGTGCCTCCGATCGGGGCGTGCGCTCGTGTGGCCGCATTGGCGGGGATCGACACCGTGCCGACGGTCCTGCTCAGCCTGCTGCCCTTGGCCGTTCTGCTCGTCAGCGCCTGGTACCTGCGACGCGGGAGGCGGCTCGCCCTCGACGTGGCCGTGGCCGTCAACGGGCTGCTCGCCGTCTTCGCGGGCCTCTACTACGTGGTCCTGCCCGTCACCACCGATGTCGTCGTCGATCAGCCCCGCCACGTCGTCGAGAGGGTCGTGCTCGCGGGGCTGGCGGTCGCCGTGCCGGCCTCGGTCGCCTGCGGGCTGTTCCTCCTGCGCCGTCACTTCGGCATCGGGGCCGAGGCAGCGCGCCGCCGCCGCTACGCCTTCGTCGTGGTGTCGTCGGGGCTCGTGCTGGCGGCGACGTTCGCCGCCGTCGGGTGGGCGGGTCGCGCCTCCTTCGTCCCGGCGATCGGACCGTGGACACTGCTGCTGGACGTACCCGAGCGCTTCGTGCCGGTCGGGTTCGTCGGCCTGACCCACATCGGACCGATGCCCGACGGCGGGATCGTCCGGGCCGCGTTCGAATGGGTCGGACCGCTCTGGTGGTTCGTCGTGCTCGTCGGGCTCGTGGTCGCGGCGGCTCGGCCCGGCGACGTCCGTCCCGACGCGGCACGCGAGCAGGTGCGAGAGATCGTGCACCGTGGGACACCGGGCACGCTGTCGCACATGGCTCTGTGGGAGGGCAACCGGTACTGGTTCACGGGCGACGGCCACGCCGCGGTCGCCTATCGCGTCGTCACGGGCATCGCCATCACCACGGGCGAGCCCCTGTGCCCGGCCGACCGCATCCCCGAGGTCACCCGCGAGTTCGCCCGCTGGTGCGACGACCAGGGCCTCACCCCGGTCTTCTACAGTGTGCGGGGCGAGCTCTCGCCCCTCTACGACGAGATGGGCTGGGCGACGCTGCCCGTCGGCGAAGAGACGGTGCTGCACCCGGAGACCTTCGCGATGACAGGCAAGAAGTGGCAGGACGTCAGGTCGAGCATCAACCGCGCGACGAAGAACGGCATCCGAGCGGAGTGGACCCGGTACGCCGACCTCCGGCCCGCCGTGGCCCGGCAGATCGGCGAGATCAGTGAGCAGTGGGTCGCCGAGAAGAACCTGCCCGAGATGGGCTTCACCCTCGGCGGGGTCGACGAGTTGACGGACCCGGACGTGGCCCTCGTGCTGGCCCTCGACGAGAACGACTCGGTCCAGGCCGTGACGAGCTGGCTTCCCTCGTGGCGCGACGGCGAGGTCGTCGGTTGGACGCTCGACTTCATGCGACGCCGACCGGACAGCATGAACGGCGTCATGGAGTTCGTCATCGCCTCGTCGGCCCTCGCCATGAAAGAGCAGGGCGTCGAGTTCCTCAGCCTCTCGGCCGCGCCGCTCGCGACCAACGGACCGTCCGAGGGCCCCGCGACGCAGACCGAGCGTGTGCTGACCTTCCTCGGACGGGTGCTCGAGCCCGCGTACGGGTTCCAGACCCTGCTCACGTTCAAGAAGAAGTTCCAGCCCGAGTTCGTGCCACTCGTCATGGCCTTCCCCGATCCGGTGCAACTGCCGGCCATCGGCACGGCCCTCGGTCGCGCCTACCTGCCCGACCTGTCGGTCGGGGCCGTCGTGCGGCTCGTCCGCACGGTCGTCTGACCGGGCCACCGACCCGAGGAGGCGCGGTGCGCGAAGGCGACGACCCGCGCCTCCTCGGTCGGTGCTAGCCTCGTCACGTGTTCACCGGCCTGCTCCTTCTTAGCTGCCGCGGCGAGTCCTGACCCAGGCCCCCCTCGTCGCGGAGTTCGTCGTCGGCCGACACCCCCGCGAAGAGCAGCCCTCCCCGGGCGAGAGAGACCACAGGACATGAAGAACGCACAGCAGCCGTCGGCCATGCCGATCCACAAGTACCGGCCCTTCCACGAGCAGATCGCCGTCGACCTGCCCGACCGGACCTGGCCCTCGAAACGCATCACCGAGGCTCCGCGCTGGTGTGCGGTCGATCTCCGAGACGGCAACCAGGCGCTCATCGACCCGATGAGCCCCGAGCGCAAGCGCATCATGTTCGACCTTCTGGTCGGCATGGGCTACAAAGAGATCGAGGTCGGCTTCCCGAGCGCTTCGCAGACCGACTTCGACTTCGTGCGCAGCCTCATCGACGAGGGTGCGATCCCCGACGACGTCACGATCCAGGTGCTGACCCAGGCGCGCGAACACCTGATCGCCCGCACCTACGAGTCGATCGCCGGGGCCAAGCAGGCCATCGTCCACCTCTACAACTCGACGAGCGTGCTGCAGCGCGACGTGGTGTTCCGGACCGACCGCCAAGGCATCGTCGACATCGCACTCGAGGGCGTGCGCCTGTGCCTCGAGGCCGAGAAGACCATCCCCGAGACGGCCGTGTTCTACGAGTACTCGCCCGAGAGCTACACCGGCACCGAGCTCGACTTCGCCCTCGACATCTGCAACCAGGTGATCGAGGCCTTCGACGCCACGCCGTCGCGGCCCGTCATCGTCAACCTGCCGGCCACCGTCGAGATGGCGACCCCGAACGTCTACGCGGACTCCATCGAATGGATGCACCGCCGCCTCGCCCGCCGGGACAGCGTCATCCTGTCGTTGCACCCGCACAACGATCGTGGCACCGGCATCGCCGCCGCCGAACTCGGTTACCTGGCCGGCGCCGACCGCATCGAGGGTTGCCTCTTCGGCAACGGCGAACGGACCGGCAACGTCGACCTCGTCGCCCTCGGCATCAACCTGTTCACGCAGGGCATCGACCCGCAGATCGACTTCAGCGACCTCGACATGGTCAAGCGCACGGCCGAGCACTGCAACCAGCTGCCCGTGCACGAGCGCAGCCCCTGGGCAGGCGACCTCGTCTACACGGCGTTCTCGGGCTCGCACCAGGACGCGATCAAGAAGGGCTTCGAGGCCATGGCCGCCACCGCGGCGTCGCGCGGCGTCGACGTCGACGAGCTCGAGTGGGCCGTGCCGTACCTGCCGGTCGACCCGAAAGACCTGGGCCGCAGCTACGAGGCGGTCATCCGCGTCAACTCCCAGTCGGGCAAGGGGGGCGTGGCCTACCTGCTCAAGGCCGACCACGCCCTCGACCTGCCACGCAAGCTCCAGATCGAGTTCAGCGGGGTCGTCCAGTCGCGGACCGACAGCGAGGGTGGCGAGATGACGAGCGCCCACATCTGGTCGATCTTCCAGGACGAGTACCTGCCCGCCGACGCCGCCGACGACAAGTGGGGTCGCTTCGAGTTGACCCGTACGAGCACGTCGAGCGACATGTCGGGTCAGACGACGCTTGACGTGGACCTGCGCGTCGGCGAGAGCGTCGAGTCGACGTCGGCACGAGGGACGGGGCCCATCGCGGCGTTCATCGCCGTGCTCGCCGAGCAGGGCGTCGGGGTCAAGCTGTACGACTACGTCGAGCACACCCTGAGCGCGTCGGGTGACGCCCAGGCGGCCGCCTACGTCGAGCTCGACGTCGACGGCACCCGGCTCTGGGGTGTCGGCATCGACGCCGACATCTCGACGGCTTCGCTCAAGGCTGTCGTGTCCGCGGTGAACCGCGCCATCCGCACGGCGACCGACGTGCGAGAGCTCGCCTCCGTCTGAGCGACCCGTCCCGATCCGCCCCCGGCACCCTCGGTGCCGGGGGCGTCGTCGTGCCCGCAGGAGTGCCGTGGAGCCGAAGTGGGCGCCGTCGAACGGGTGGAGATGCGGACAACTCCTGGCCGGTGTCGCGTGTCGGTGGGGGGATGCGGCGTGTCGGGCTCCACCGGCGCAGGGAGCAGGATTTGCCGACCCGACCCCACCCGGCCCGATCCGAACCGAACGGGTCGCCGCGTCAGCGGGGGCGTCGCCAGCGGGGGAGCCGGCTGAGGGCGCGCTGCTCGGGCAGGGTCCAGCCGAAACGCACGGCCAGCAGGCGGATCACCAGCGTGATCGACGTCCCGACGATCGCCGACACGGCGACCGGGGCCCCGAGCGACACCGCCACCACGAGCACGACGGTGCCCCCGGCCGCGGCCACGGCGTAGAGGGACCCCACGTGCATCATCGCGATGGTCAGATTCATCAGCAGGTCGCGTAGCACCGAACCGCCGACGGCCGCGATGACGCCGACGAAGACGGCGGGGATCTCGGGCAGCCCGAGGGAGAGCGCCTTGGTCGACCCGATCGCACCGAGCAGCCCGATCGTCAGGGCGTCGAGCACGGTGATGACCCCGGCGAGTCGGGTGAAGACGCGTTGCAGCGCCATGCCGAAGATGGCGGCGGCCACGGCGACCAGCAGGTACCAGTTGCTGGTCATGGCGCGAGGCACCTGCCCGAGTAGGACGTCGCGCAGGACGCCGCCGCCGAGGCCGGTGGCGATGCCGATGATGGCGATGCCGAGCAGGTCGAGACGACGGTCCTTGTACTCGGAAGCGAACATGGCGCCCTGCAGGCTGCCGATGCCGACGGCGAGGAGGTCCACCCACAGGGGTACGGCGAAGGCTGTGGCGTGCACCTGACGTTTGTACCACGCATGCGATGCTTGGGCGGTGCCCGTCTACCGTGATGAATGCGTCGTGCTGCGCACCCACAAGCTGGGTGAGGCCGACCGCATCCTCACGATGCTGAGTCGCAACCACGGCAAGATCCGCGCCGTGGCGAAGGGCGTCCGACGAACGGCGTCGAAGTTCGGCGCGCGGCTCGAGCCGATGATGGTCGCCGACCTGCAGCTCTACGAGGGCCGGTCGCTCGACATCGTGCAGCAGGCCGAGTCGCTGGGCTCGTACGGTGCCGTGATCGCGGGCGACTACGAGAGCTACACCGCCGGCAGCGTCATGGTCGAGACGGCCGACAAACTGACCGAGGCCGAGGCGGGATTGCAGCAGTACCTCCTGCTCGTCGGGGCCCTCCGCTCTCTGTCGAGGCACGAGCACGCCCCCCAGCTCACGCTCGACTCCTATCTGCTCCGTGCGCTCAGCATCGCGGGCTGGTCACCCAGTTTCGGCGACTGCGCCGTCACCGGCGCACCCGGGCCGCACTCGGCCTTCGTCGTCCAACTGGGTGGGGTGGTGGCCGACTCGCACGCGCCTCCCGGGGCTCCGCGGCTGACGCAGGAGGCGCTGGCCCTGTTGGGCGCGCTGCTCACGGGGGACTGGGATCACGCCGAGGACGCCCCCGAAGCGACCCGCAACCAGGCGAGCGGCGTGGTCGCCGCCTACACCCAATGGCATCTCGAACGCGGACTGCGATCGTTGCAGCACGTGGACCGGGTGTCCGGAAGAGAGAGACCGTGAAGAAGACCCACCGTGACGCCGCCGACTTCCGCCCCCTCGACTGGACCGGCGTCCGCCCGCCGGCCATGCCGAAAGGAGCGGTGCCCGAGCACGTCGCGATCGTGATGGACGGCAACGGGCGCTGGGCCAACGGGCGCGGGCTCACCCGCGTCGAGGGACACAAGGCCGGTGAGATGTCCCTGCTCGACGTGGTCGCGGGAGCGATCCAGATCGGTGTGAAGCACCTCAGCGTCTACGCCTTCTCGACCGAGAACTGGAAGCGCTCGCCCGACGAGGTGCGGTTCTTGATGGGCTTCAACCGTGACGTGCTGCACCGCCGGCGCGACCAGTTGAACGCCTGGGGCGTGCGGGTCCGTTGGGCCGGGCGGAAGCCCCGGCTGTGGGGGTCGGTCGTCAAAGAGCTGCAGTTCGCCGAAGAGTTGACGAAGGGCAACGACGTCCTGACGCTCACGATGTGCGTCAACTACGGCGGGCGGACCGAGATCGCCGACGCGGTGCGGTCCATCGCGGACGACGTCGCCGCCGGACGGCTCAAGCCCGCGGCCGTCGGCGAGAAGCTGATCCAGAAGCGGTTGTACGCGCCCGAGTTGCCGGACGTCGATCTGTTCGTGCGCAGCTCGGGCGAGCAGCGGACGAGCAACTTCATGCTCTGGCAGTCCGCCTATGCCGAGATGGTGTTCCTCGACCGGCTGTGGCCCGACTTCACGCGCACGGACCTGTGGCAGGCGGTGGAGACCTACGCCTCCCGCACGCGCCGGTTCGGGGGAGCGGTGGACGCCCCGACCACGGCCTGACCGCGAGCCGGTCAGAACTGGATGTTCGCTCCCAGGAAGATCCGCTCGGCCGGCCACAGGAACTGCAGGGTGAGCGGCCCGTCGCTCGCCCGGTGGAACCACGCGTTCGCGAAGACGGTCGACTCGCCCGGCAGCAGGTACCACGTGGCGCTGTCGGCGGGGAACTTCGACTCGAGCGACGTCTGGTAGCCGAGCTGGGTCAAGAGGTCCTGCCCGGCGAAGACGTCCTGCGTGGCGAGGTCGTTGCCGTACGACGAGTAGTCGGCACTGAGGTCGGTGAGGTCCAGGCGTCGTTGCGAGTTGTTCGTCAGGACGTAGGCCGTCACCTCGACGTCCGTCCCCGCCGGGTAGGGGTCCGTGCCGTCGGGGCGGGCGTAGATCGAGGGTGCGGTGGTCGTGAGCTCACCGACGCCGTAGACGTAGATGGTGAGGTCTTTGTAGTTGACCTGGTTGAGCAGCGTGCCGCCGGGCGCGAGTGCGTCGGGCTGCGAGCCGGTGCCGCCGCCCGTGCCGGGTGCGCCCGTCACCTGGGGCTGGGGAGCCCCGGTGCTCCCGGTGCCCGGTGTCGACGCCGATCCGCCCGCACCCACGGGAGTCAGGTCGTCGAGGCTCGGGAAGCACCCGGTGAGCCCGACGAGGGTCAGCACCGAGACGGCGACGCCGACGGTCAGTCTTCTGCGCACGACCTGTACCTCTCCCGATTCGTCCTTCCAGCCTAACCCGGTGCCGTGGAGGGCTCGTGGTGCCGGACCGGTGCGAGCCCCAGCGCGTCGCCGTCCACCTCCTCGAAGGCGTCCAGGACGGCGCGCACGCTCGGCACGCGGTCGCCACCGCGCCCGTGCACGACGTGCACCACGCGGGCGAGTCCGTCGTCGAGCTCGACCACGCGCACCCCGTCGGGCACGGCCGCGGACACGAGCGACAGCCCTGGCAGCAGGGCGACGCCGAGCCCCGCCGCGACCAGTCCGAGCACGGCCAGCGCGTTGTCGGTCTCGAGCACGATGTCGGGCTCGAACCCGGATGCCGCGCAGGTGGCGAGCAGATGACCGCGGCACCGGGGGCACCCGCCGATCCACCGCTCGTGCGCCAGGCCCGCGAACTCGTCGCCCTGCGCGAACACGTGCGCCGAGGGCACGGCGAGCACGGTGCGGTCGACGAAGGAGGCGCGGTGCAGCAGACCGTCGAGGTCGCGTTCGGCCCCGGGGCCGCCCCCGTGGCTGAAGGTGACCGCCACGTCTGCCGAGCCGTCCCGCAGTCGCGCCAGAGCCTCCGGGGGCTCCGCCTCGACGTAGTCGACCGTCAGGCCGGGGTGCTTGTCGCGCAGGCGGGACAGCACGTCGGGGACGATCGTCGACGAGGCGCTCGGGAACCCGGCCACCGTGACACGGCCCAGGGCGACGCCGCCCAGGTCGTCAAGGTCCTGCCGCGCGGCGTCGAGGGCGGCCTGGACGTGGACGGCGTGCGCCGCGAGCCTCTGCCCGGCCTCGGTGAGGGCCACGCCGCGCCCGACGCGCAGCACGAGGGGCTGGCCGACCTGGCGCTCGGCGCGACGCAGCTGCTGGCTGACCGCGGGCTGGCTGTATCCGAGCAGGACGGCCGCTGCCGTGATGGTGCCGGCGTCCGCGACGGCGCGGACGACGCGGAGCGAGGCGAGGTCGAGTGGGTCGGTCACGCTCGAATCATAAGCTGGCGTGATGGACGGCATCAGACACTGGCGGTTGTCCCGTGGTCTCCTCGGGTCGAGCCTGGGGGCATGACCACACCGCGTCCCGACCTCTTCGCCCCTGTCCCGGGTTACCTGGCGGCATGCACGATGGGCCTGCCCCTTCGTTCCACGACCGACGCGCTGCGAATCGACCTCGACCGGTGGGCCTCCGGGCAGGCCGGTCCCGCCGCCTACGGTGCGGTCGTCGAGGAGGCGCGCGCGGCCTTCGCCCGCCTGGCCCGGGTCGACGTCGGTCGGGTCGCGATCGCGTCCCAGACGTCGGCGATGGTCGCGGTGATCGCGGCCTCGGTCCCCGACGGTGCCGAGGTGCTCGTTCCCACCGGCGACTTCAGCTCGATCGTCTACCCCTTCGTGGTCCAGGAGGCGCGAGGCGTCCGGGTGCGGAGCGTCCCGCTCGACGAGGTGGCCGGTTCCGTCGGGCCCGGCACCCATCTGGTGGCCTGGTCGGCCGTCCAGTCCGCCACCGGCGAGGTCGCCGACGACGCGGGCATCGTCGCGGCGGCGGCCCGCCACGGAGCGCTGACGCTCTGCGACCTCACGCAGGCCGCGGGCGTACGGCCCGTGGACGCCTCGCGGTACGACGCCAGCGTCACGCACGCGTACAAGTGGTTGTGCTGCCCGCGCGGGGTGGCGTTCCTCACCCTGGGCGAGCGGCTGCAGCCCCTCCTGGTGCCGACCCAGGCGGGCTGGTACGCGGGCGACGACGTATGGGCGTCGTGCTACGGCCCCGAGATGCGCCTCGCCACGGACGCGCGGGCGTTCGACGTGTCGCCCGCCTGGCAGGCCTGGGCCGGGGCACTGCCCGCCCTGCGGACCTTCGCCGGGCTGGACGCCGACGAGACCTGGGCGCACGCCGCCGGGACGGGCGACGTGCTCTGCGCGCGGCTCGGGCTCGAGCCGCAGGGCCGCGCGATCGTGACCTGGGCCGATCCCGACGGACGCGACCAGCGCCTCCTCGGCGATGCCGGTCTGATCGTCTCGGGCCGCGCCGGTCGCATCCGCGTCGCGTTCCACCTCTGGAACGACGAGAGCGACGTCGAGGCCGTCGCCACCGCGCTCGGCCGGTGACGCTCCGCCGCTAGAGTTGCCGGGTACCTCGACCGACCGGGCACCCAGCTCGGGCCTCAACTCATCGGAGCATCACACGTGGCAGCACCCAACCGTCTCGATTCCGTCATCGCCCTGGCCAAGCGCCGCGGGTTCGTCTTCCAGTCGGGAGAGATCTACGGCGGTTCGCGTTCGGCCTGGGACTACGGGCCCCTGGGGGTGGCCCTCAAGGAGAACATCAAGCGCCAGTGGTGGCAGACCATGGTGCAGGGCCGTGACGACGTCGTCGGCCTGGACTCCGCGGTCATCCTGCCGCGTCAGGTATGGGAGGCCTCGGGTCACGTCGAGGTCTTCAGCGACCCGCTGGTCGAGTCGTTGCACACCCACAAGCGGTACCGCGCCGACCACCTTCTCGAGGCGTACGAGGCGAAGCACGGCCACCCGCCCGAGAACGGTCTCGCCGACGTCCGCGACCCCGACACGGGCCAGCCGGGCTCGTGGACCGAGCCGCAGAACTTCTCCGGTCTGCTCAAGACGTTCCTCGGCCCGGTCGACAACGAGCAGGGCATGGCCTATCTGCGACCCGAGACCGCCCAGGGCATCTTCACCAACTTCGACAACATCCTCCAGTCGTCGCGCATCAAGCCGCCGTTCGGTATCGGTCAGATCGGCAAGAGCTTCCGCAACGAGATCACGCCCGGCAACTTCATCTTCCGCACGCGCGAGTTCGAGCAGATGGAGATGGAATTCTTCGTCGAACCCGGTAGCGACGAAGAATGGCACCAGTACTGGATCGACCAGCGGTTCCAGTGGTACGTCGACCTCGGCATCGACCCCGAGAACCTGCGCCTGTACGAGCACGCCGCCGAGAAGCTCTCGCACTACTCGAAGCGCACCGTCGACATCGAGTACCGCTTCCGTTTCGCCGGTGGCGAGTTCGGCGAGCTCGAGGGCATCGCGAACCGCACCGACTACGACCTCAAGACCCACGCCGCCGCCTCGGGCAAAGACCTGACCTACTTCGACCAGGCGAAGAACGAGCGGTGGACCCCGTACGTCATCGAGCCCGCGGCCGGACTCACCCGCTCGCTCATGGCGTTCCTGGTCGACGCGTACACCGAGGACGAGGCGCCCAACGCCAAGGGAGGCGTCGACAAGCGCACGGTGCTGAAGCTCGACCGCCGCCTGGCCCCGATCAAGGTCGCCGTGTTGCCGCTCAGCCGCAACGAGCAGCTGTCGCCCATGGCCCGCGGGCTCGCCGCCGACCTCCGCAAGTTCTGGAACATCGACTTCGACGACGCCGGAGCCATCGGCCGCCGTTATCGCCGACAGGACGAGATCGGCACTCCGTTCTGTGTGACCGTCGACTTCGACTCGCTCGAGGACGACGCCGTCACCGTACGGGAGCGCGA
Source organism: Frigoribacterium sp. VKM Ac-2836 (assembly GCF_013248995.1). GTDB lineage: Bacteria > Actinomycetota > Actinomycetes > Actinomycetales > Microbacteriaceae > Frigoribacterium. The sequence continues at coordinate 893,270 of NZ_JABRPK010000001.1, forward strand.
CACCATGGCCCAGCAGCGCATCCCGCTGGCGGGGCTGCGGGCGTACCTGGCCGAGCAGCTGCTCGGCGCGTAGCCGCCAGACGCGGCGCGCCCCGACGGGCCCTCGACGTGCAGCCGCTGCGCGACGAGGGCCCGTTCCGTGTCGGCAACTCCTGCCCCCTGCGTCGCCAGGCGCCGGACACCCGGCGTGCCGGCCGTCCGAGGCGCAGGGGACAGGAGGTGCCGACAGGCGCGGTGCCCGTCCTGCCCCCGCATCCGTCGGCGCGAGCACCCGCACCCGTCTGCGCGAGCACCCGCACCCGTCTGCGCGAGCGCTCGCACCCGTGCGCTCCCTCATGCGGTCCCGGGCGGTCCGCCTGCTGATCCGCCGGCAAGTCCGGAATCCTGCCGCGACCTGAGCCCTGGGGCCGGCGTGTCGCCTGCCGCACGGGCAGGAGGCAGGAGTTGCCCTCGCGCGAGTGGCGGTCAGGATGGTGAGGGCTCGGCCCCAGGGGGCCGGGCGGCGCTGCCGTCCCCAGCCCGCCCCGGGTGCCCACGGCCGAGGGGCACCGCTCGGCACGCTGTGGACATGACCACGATCGCCGAACTCGTCGCCGAAGCGGGAGGCCTGCTGCACAAGCGTGATCTCGTCGCACAGGGCGCCACGGACCGCCACCTGACCGCCGCCGTCCGGTCCCGCTCGGTGAGGCGGCCGCGCCGGGGCTGGTACTCGACCTGGCAGAGCCACGATCCGCGCTTCGTGGCCGTCGCGGTAGGGGGCCGTCTCACCGGTGCGGCCGCTCTGCACCAGCTCGGGGCCTGGTCGTGGCGGCGCCCGCCCATCACCGTGTCGGTGCTCGAGACGGCCTCTCGTCTGCGTCGACGTCGTGGGGTCCGGGTGGTCTGGGACCCGGTCGAGACGGGGCAGAGGGGGTCGACCTGGGCGGTGGACCCCCGAGATGCCCTCTCTCGCGCGGTCGTCGAGGCGAAGTCCTTCGAGGACGCCGTCATCCTGGTCGACTGGGCTCGCCGGGCCGGCATCGTGACCGACGACGAGGACGCGGCCGAGGTCCTGGCGCGGAAACGTGCCGACGCGGCAGGTCTCGTGGCTTGGAGCGACGGGGGGTCCGAGAGCATCCTCGAGTCGGCGGCCGGGACGCGGCTGCGGCGAGACGGTCACGACGTGGTGAGGCAGGTGCCCGTAGGCGACACGGGCAAGATCCTCGACATGCTCGTGGATGGTCTCGTCGGTCTCGAGACGGACGGCCGGGAGCACCACGAGAGGCGGTTCGACCAGGATCGCCTGAAGGACGCCGACGTCGCCCTCCAAGGGTGGGTGCCCTTCCGCGCGGGGACGACGATGGTGCGGGACCTATGGGCCCGCACCTCTGCCGCGATCGATGCCCTCGTCGACACGGCTGGTGGTCCGAGACGGTCGCCACCTGTCGGCAACTCCTCCCTGCCGCGCGTGCTCGGACCCCGCGGGCGCCGGACCTGGAGGCTCGCGATGCCCCCGTGACGCAACGAGCAGGAGTTACCGACGGTCGACGGCGGGTGAGGGGCTGGGGGTCGGCCTCGAGAGCGACGAGAGCAACGAGGACGTGGGGGAATGGGCGGGCCCCGACGCGAGTTGAGCCTGCCGTGACCGCAGACTCCACCATCCCGCCCGCGACCGTCAAGGTCGACATCTGGTCCGACATCGCCTGCCCGTGGTGTTTCATCGGCATGCGGAAGTTCGAGGAAGCCGTGCGACGCTTCGACGGCACCGTCGAGGTCGAGTACCACTCGTTCGAGCTCTCGCCCGACACTCCGGTCGACTTCGAGGGCGACGAGGTCGACTTCCTCTCGAAGCACAAGGGCATGCCCGCCGAGCAGGTCCGGGGGATGCTCGGCACCGTGGCCGGCATCGCGTCAGAGGTCGGTCTGGCCTACGACTTCGACCGCTTGCAGCACACGAACACCGTCAAGGCGCACGAACTGCTGCACTTCGCCAAGGCGGGTGGCCGTCAGATCGAGATGAAGGAGCGCCTCCTGCGCGCCTACTTCGAGGAGGGTCGCCACGTGGGCCGCGTCGACGACCTCGTCGTGCTGGCCGCCGAGGTCGGTCTCGACGAGCAGGAGGCGCGTGAGGCCCTCGAGACGGGGCGTCACCTCGACGACGTGCGCGCCGACCAGGCCCAGGCGCAGGCGTTCGGCATCACCGGAGTCCCGTTCTTCGTCCTCGACGGCAAGTACGGCATCTCGGGCGCGCAGGCCCCCGAAGCATTCGTCCAGGCCCTCGAGCAGGTCGCTGCCGAGGTGGCCCGGTGACGGAGACCGCAGGGTTCGGGGCCACCTCGCCCTCGGCACCCTTCACGATGCTCGGTTCGCCCGACGCCGTCGCCTGCGAGGGGGACTCCTGCCTCGTCACCCCGGCGGGCACCGTCGTCGTGCCCTCGGACGTCGAACCCGGGAGGCGCGGCGTCAGTCGCTGATGTCGGCCACGGTCGCGTCGTACCCGGCGATCAGGGCGTCGGCCTGGACGAAGGCGCTGAAGCCGTGGGCTCCGGCACCGAGGGCGACGCGCCTCCCCACGATGCGGGAGTCCGCGACGACCGGCCAGGCGGTCGAGCTGCCCAGGGGGGTGATCGTGCCCCGCTCGTACCCGGTGGCCTCGAGGGCCACGTCCGCGCTCGGCATCGAGAGCCGGTTGACGCCGACGACCGCTCGAAGCTTGGCCCACGAGATCTGTCGGTCACCCGGCACGAGCGCGAACAGGAACGAACCGTCGTGCCGCTTGATCACGAGGCTCTTCACGATGTCGGACGGCTGCAGTCCCAACAGGGTCGCCGCCGCCTCGAGCGAGTCGGCGGCCGGGCGGGCCACGACCTCGACCTCGAGACCTCGCGCGGCGGCGTCCGTGCGCAGCCGCCCCGTGCCGTCCACCGGGTTCGAGTTGCCCCCGACGTCCAGGTCGTCCACACCACTCGTCAGCCCGCCGTCGCTCATGGGAGAATCGTAACGATGTTCACCACCACCCTGCCCTCGCGTGGCCTCTCGATCGGTCCGATCGACGTGGCCTCTCCGGTCGTGCTCGCGCCCATGGCCGGCATCACCAACACGGCCTACCGCCGCCTCTGTCGCGAGTACGGCGCCGGTCTCTACGTCAGCGAGATGATCACGAGTCGGGCGCTGGTCGAGCGCACACCCGAGTCGATGCGTCTGATCCAGCACCACGAGTCCGAGACGCCGCGCAGCATCCAGCTCTACGGTGTCGAGCCCAACACGGTGGCCGAGGCGGTCACCATGCTCGTGGCCGAGGATCGCGCGGACCACGTCGACCTCAACTTCGGGTGCCCGGTGCCCAAGGTCACGCGCAAGGGCGGCGGTTCGGCCCTCCCCTGGAAGATCGGCCTGTTCCGCGAGATCGTCGAGGGTGCGGTCAAGGCCGCGGGTGACATCCCCGTGACCGTCAAGATGCGCAAGGGCATCGACGACGACCACCTCACCTATCTCGAGGCCGGCCGCGCCGCGCAGGGCGCAGGCGTGGCGAGCATCGCGTTGCACGCGCGTACGGCGGCCGACTTCTATTCGGGCACGGCGGACTGGTCGGCCATCGCGACCCTCAAGCAGACCGTGACCGACGTGCCCGTGCTCGGCAACGGCGACATCTGGTCGGCGGCCGACGCCCTGCGCATGGTCGACGAGACCGGCTGCGACGGGGTCGTCGTCGGTCGGGGCTGCCTGGGACGTCCGTGGCTGTTCGGCGACCTCGCCGCGGCCTTCCGCGGTGAAGATCTGAAGGCCGAGCCGACCCTCGGCGAGGTGGGCCGCGCCTTCCGCCGCCACGCCGAGCTGATGGTCGAGTTCTGGTCAGGCGACGAGGGTCGCGCCTGCCGCGACATGCGCAAGCACGTCGCCTGGTACTTCAAGGGTTACCCGGTGGGGGGCGAGGTGCGGGCTGCACTCGCCCTCGCCGACTCGCTGCAGCAGATCGACGACCTGCTCGCCACGATGGACCCCGACGAGCAGTACCCCGGCGAGGCCGCCGAGGGGCCGCGCGGTCGCGCCGGTAGTCCCAAGCGTCCGGCCTTGCCCGACCGGTGGCTCGAGAGCCGCGACCTCGACGAGGCCTTCAAGGCCGAGCTCGCCGCCGCCGAACTCCACCACAGCGGAGGCTAGGCACGCCCGTCAGCGAGTTCCCCACCCTTCCCGACCGAGAGGCCCCGGTGTCCACCGAAGCCCTGCTGAGTGCCGCCCCCGGCTACGACCCCGCCGACTCCGAGCGATGGCTGCCCGAGCAGCACTCCAACCGTCGCAGCGACTTCGCTCGCGACCGGGCGCGCCTCCTGCATTCTAGTGCCTTGCGTCGCCTCGCGGCGAAGACGCAGGTGCTCAGCCCGACCGCCGGCCTCGACTTCGCCCGCAACCGGCTGACGCATTCGCTCGAGGTCGCGCAGGTCGGCAGAGAGCTCGCGACGAGCCTGGGTCTCGACCCCGACGTCGTCGACACGGCCTGCCTGGCGCACGATCTCGGGCACCCGCCGTTCGGGCACAACGGTGAGCGGGCCCTCAACGAGTGGTCGAGCGACATCGGGGGCTTCGAGGGCAACGCGCAGACCCTCCGGCTGCTGACGCGCATCGAGCCCAAGGTGATCGACGCGACGGGTCGCAGCTTCGGCCTGAACCTGACACGGGCCAGCCTCGACGCGAGCTGCAAGTACCCGTGGCCCACGGCTCAGGGCATCCCCGACCCGGGCGGGCGCATGAAGTTCGGTTTCTACGACGACGACACGGCCGCGTTCGAGTGGCTGCGCCGGGGTGCCCCTCGTCGGCGGCGGTGCGTCGAGGCCCAGGTGATGGACCTCAGCGACGACATCGCGTACTCGGTCCACGACTTCGAGGACGCCGTGGTCAACGGCTACGTCGACGTCGCCGCGCTGGGGGCCCGGGTCGACCACGACTCGCTCGTCACGGCGATGCACGAGTGGGTCGGCGGCGAGTTGAGCCGCGACGAGCTCACCGAGGCCTTCGACCGACTGCAGGCGCTGCCCTTCTGGCTCGAGTCCTACGACGGGAGCCGGTTCGCCCAGGCCCGCCTCAAGAACCTCACGAGCCAGCTGATCGGCCGCTTCGCCGGCTCGGCCACCCAGGCGACGCGCGAGTCCTACCCCGGCGACGCCCTGATGCGGTTCGGCGCCTCGGTGGTCGTCGCCCCCGACGTGATCGGCGAGATCGCCGTGCTGAAGGGCATCGTCGCCGCGTTCGTCATGACCCGCGACAACCGACAGCCGATCTACCTGCGTCAGCGCGAGGTGCTGACCGGCCTCGCCGACGCACTCTGGCAGGCGGGCCCGTCCGAGCTCGATCGGGGCTTCGCGGCCGACTGGGCCTCGGCGGACGACGACGCCGCCAGGCGTCGAGTCGTCGTCGACCAGGTCGCCTCGCTGACCGACCAGAGCGCCATGGCCTGGCACGACCGGCTGACCGCCGGCCGGTAGGGCCGACAGGCCTCCGTCAGGCGACGACGCCCCGAGGAGGCGCGGGTCCCTCCCGGCCCCGGCGCGCCTCCTCGTCCTCCCGCGGTGCTCTCCTCGGGTGGGAGTCGGCGGCGTCGCGACCTAGAATCGACACGTGCCCGGCCTGATCAAACGCAACGACATCGACGAGGTCCGGTCGCGCACCAACATCGCCGACATCGTCGGCGACCACGTCACCCTCAAGGGTGCCGGTGTGGGCTCGCTCAAGGGTCTTTGCCCGTTCCACGACGAGCGCAGTCCGAGTTTCCACGTGCGGCCGCAGGTGGGGCGATACCACTGTTTCGGGTGCGGCGAGGACGGCGACGTCTTCAGCTTCGTGATGAAGACCGACCACACGACGTTCCAAGAGGCCGTCGAGCGCATGGCCGCGCGCATCGGCTTCGAGTTGCACTACGAAGACGGCGGGCAGGCCAGCGATCACGGCAACCGGGCACGGTTGATCTCGGCGAACGAGGCCGCGCGTGAGTTCTTCGTGGGCCACCTGACGGGCGCCGACGCCGAGCCCGCCCGGCGCTTCCTCGGCGAACGGGGCTTCGATCCGGCTGCTGCCGAGCGTTTCGGTGTCGGCTTCGCCCCCAAGTCGTTCGACGCCCTGCGGTCGCACCTCAAGGGGCTCGGCTATCGCGACGAAGAACTCGTCACCGCGGGGTTGCTGAGCCAGGGCGACCGCAGCCCCTACGACCGCTTCCGCGGGCGGTTGGTGTGGCCGATCCGCGACGTCACGGGGTCGACCATCGGGTTCGGCGCGCGTCGGTTGCTCGAGGACGACAAGGGCCCCAAGTACCTCAACACCCCCGAGACGCCGATCTACCACAAGTCGCAGGTGCTCTACGGGCTCGACCTGGCGCGGCGGGACATCTCGAAGGGCAAGCAGGTCGTCATCGTCGAGGGGTACACCGATGTCATGGCCTGCCACCTGGCCGGGGTCACGACGGCCGTGGCGACCTGTGGCACGTCGTTCGGCGTCGACCACATCAAGGTGTTGCGCCCCATGCTCGGTGATGTCGGCGGTGCCGACACGTCGACCGGCGGCGAGGTGGTGTTCACCTTCGACCCCGACGAGGCGGGCCAGCGGGCCGCGTCCCGCGCGTTCGCCGAAGAGCAACGGTTCGCCGCACAGACCTTCGTCGCCGTGGCACCCGACGGCCTCGACCCGTGCGACCTCCGGTTGAACCGCGGCGACGACGCCGTGCGTCGTCTCATCTCGACCAAGCGGCCGATGTTCGAGTTCATGATCCGTCGACTGATCGACGGGCACGATCTCGAGACCGTCGAGGGCCGTGTGTCGGCACTCCGGGCCGCCTCACCGGTGGTGGCCGGCATCCGCGACCGGTCGATGACCCAGGGCTACGTGCGGTCACTGGCGGGTTGGCTCGGGCTGGACCCGGCCGACGTGGCGAGGTCCGTGGACGACGCGGGTCGCGCCTCCTCGGCCCAGAACGCCCTCGAGCGCTCCCAGCCCAAGAGCGTGTCCGACGGCCGGCAGTCGATCACGAGCCTGCCGCCGGTGCCCGACGAGCCGGCCGGCCCGAGCCTGCTGACGCTGCCGGGTGACCTGACCACCCGCACCGAGCGCGATGCGCTCATGGCCATGCTCCAGCATCCGGCGACGGTCGGCTTCGAGCTCATGCAGCGGGCGACCCGGGCTCGCATCGAGAACAGCGCACTGGCGGTCGTCCGCGACGCGATCGGGGCGAGCCTTGACCGGTTCGACTCCTCTGACTGGCTCGACGTGGTCCTCGGCCAGACCCCGTCACCGTTCGACTCGTTGGCGAAAGAGCTCGCGATCGCGCCGATCCCCGAGCGCGAAGGGCGCGAGATCACGACCTACTGTCGGGGCATCGTCGTCTCGATCGTCGAACGCGACCTGATCCGCGAGAAATCGGAGTTGCTTGGCCAGTCCTTCCGTACCGACGTGAAGTCCGAGCCCGAACGGTGGCGAGAGATCCAGGTGCGCATCGCGGCGGTGGAGTCCGAGCGCCGGTCCATCCGCCAAGAATGACGCCGGTGCCCGCCGATGGTGGTGCGCGTGAACGCGCATACATCGGCCGTGCTCGTGGCGAAGCGGACCCGACCAGTTGGCAAGGGTTCGTTGCGGGCCTGTAAACAGTTGCGAGATGAGCCAGTCTCGGACTCACGGGTGTGTTACCAATGGACGTTCCCCGAAACGGCCGCGTCCACAGCACGGCCCGGGGCCCCCTTGCACACAGAGAAAGAGGTAACCGGATATGACATCCGACTCCACGCTCGCCCGACGCGCCCTCGCCGTCGTCGGTGGCGCCGCTGCCACCGCGCTCGTCCTCTCGGGCTGCGCCTCCGGTGGTGACGCGACCGACGCGCTCGACGGTCTCAGCATCGGCACGACCGACGTCATCACGTCGCTCGACCCCGCCGGTTCGTACGACAACGGGTCGTTCGCCGTCCAGAACCAGGTGTTCGGCTTCCTGACGAACGCCCCGTACGGCAGCCCCGACGTCGAGCCCGACCTGGCCGCCTCTGCCGATTTCACCAGCCCGACCGAGTACACGGTCACGCTGAAAGACGGACTGACCTTCGCGAACGGCAACGCGCTCACCTCGAGCGACGTCAAGTTCAGCTTCGACCGCCAGCTGGCGATCGCCGACCCCAACGGTCCGTCGTCGTTGCTCGGCAACCTGGCCAGCACCGACGCACCGGACGACACGACCGTCGTCTTCACGCTCAAGTCGGCCGACCAGACCTGGCCCCAGGTGCTCTCGAGCCCCGCCGGCCCGATCGTCGACGAGGACGTCTTCTCGGCGACCGCGCTCACCGACGCCGACGCCATCGTCAAGGGCAACGCGTTCTCGGGTCAGTACACGATCACCGACTACTCGCAGAACGAGACGATCGCCTACGAGGCGAACGATGCCTACGACGGCGTGCTCGGCGCTCCGAAGACCGACTCGGTCCTGGCGACGTACTACACCGAAGAGACCGACCTGAAGCTCGCGGTCCAGAACGGTGACGTCGACGTGGCGAACCGCAGCCTGAGCCCCACCGACCTCGCCGACCTGGCCAAGGACGACTCGCTCACGGTGCACAACGGCCCCGGCGGCGAGATCCGCTACCTGGTCTTCAACTTCAACACCATGCCGTACGGCGCCACGCAGCCCGACGCCGACCCGGCCAAGGCCTTGGCCGTGCGTCAGTCGGTGGCCGACACGATCGACCGCGCCGCCCTCGCGAAGGACGTCTACAACGACACCTACACGCCGCTCTACTCGGTCGTCCCGGACGGCCTGACCGGCGCGACGAAGCCCCTCGAGAGCCTCTACGGCGACGGTCAAGGCGGTCCCGACGTCGACAAGGCCGCCGCGGCCCTGTCTGCTGCCGGTGTCACCACTCCGGTCTCGATCGACCTCCAGTACAGCCCCGACCACTACGGTGCGTCGAGCGACGAGGAGTACGCGCTGATCAAGTCGCAGCTCGAGGCGAGCGGCCTGTTCACCATCAACCTGCAGTCGACCCTCTGGGACACCTACAGCACCGAGCGCCGTGAGGACGCCTACCCCGTGTACCAGCTGGGTTGGTTCCCCGACTTCTCGGACGCCGACAACTACCTGACCCCGTTCTTCAGCGCGGACAACTTCGTCGGCAACCACTACGACAGCCCGACCGTCCAGGGTCTGCTGACGCAAGAGATCGGCGAGCAGGACGCGTCGGCGCGTGAGGCGACCATCGGTCAGATCCAGGACGCCGTCGCGGCCGACCTGCCCACGCTGCCGTTGCTGCAGGGCACGCAGGTCGTCGTGTCGCAGTCGGACGTGAAGGGCGTGGACGACACGCTCGACGCATCGTTCAAGTTCCGTTACGGTGCGCTGAGCCGCTGACGCGCCTCCTCGGTCCCTGAGTCCCGTCGGTCCGCCGACCGGGTTCGGGGGCCGGGGGACTCCGCACCACGGCCGTCCGCCGAGGGGGCGACCCGCGAGAACGCGGGGCGCCCCCTCGGCCTGCGGCCGGCACCACACCATCGAAAGGCCCAACGACGTGACCCTGATCACCGACGGCTCCCTCACGGCGCCGCCCACTCCCAGCCCGGGGAAGTCCCGCGGCTCCGGGGGCGGCGGCCTCGGACGCTACATCGTGGTCCGCGCGATCCTCATCGTGCCGACCGTGTTCATCCTCGTCACGCTCGTGTTCTTCCTCATGCGTGTGGTCGGAAACCCGATCACCGCCTCCGTCGGTGGTCGCCTCACCGAGGCGCAGCTGCAAGAGCGTCTCGCGGCCGCCGGCTACGACCGCCCGGTGATCGTCCAGTACCTCGAGTACCTGGGCCAGATCGTCCGCGGTGACTTCGGCACCACGGCGACGGACAACCGCGAGATCAGCGGCATCCTGCTGCAGTACGGCAGCGCCACCATCGAGCTGGTGTTCTACGCGCTGATCGTGGCCCTCGTGCTGGGCATCCCCCTCGGCATGCTCGCGGCCTACGTGCGCGACCGCTGGCCCGACGCGATCCTGCGCGTCCTCGCGATCCTCGCCTACGCGACCCCGGTCTTCTTCGCCGGCCTGTTGCTGAAGCTGACCTTCTCGGTCTGGCTCGGCTGGCTGCCCCTGGGCGGTCGAGCCAGCACGCGCGTCGCCATCGCCCTGGGACGCATCGACAACCCGACGGGCATCTACATCGTCGACGCCCTGCGCACCGGCAACTCGACGATCATCGTCGACGTCCTGTCGCACGCCGTGCTGCCCGCCCTGGCCCTCGGCGTCCTGACCGCCGGCATCTTCCTGCGCCTCGTGCGCACCAACGTGATCGGCACGCTCGGTTCGGAGTACGTCGACGCGGCTCGGTCGCGGGGTGTCAGCGAGTTCCGGCTCGTCCGGGCCCACGCGCTCAAGCCCGCGCTGATCCCGATCATCACCGTCATGGGACTCCAGATCGCCATGCTGCTCGGCGGCTCGGTGCTGACCGAGACGACCTTCGGCTGGCGGGGGCTGGGGTTCCAGCTGCAGCAGTACCTGTCGGCCCGTGACTTCGTCGCCGTGCAGGGCATCGTCGCCGTCCTCGCCGTCATCGTCGCCGTGACCAACTTCGTGGTCGACGTGATCGCCGCCCTGATCGACCCCCGCGTGAGGTACTGACCATGACCGATGCAGCCGTCGGGGCCGACCGCCGCGAGCCCCTCTACAAGCGCCTTCCCGTCGTCGCCCAGATCCGCCGTTCGGTGGGTCTGCAGCGCGGCATGCTGCTGACCGGCGTCGTCATCGTCGCCGTGTTCGTCGTGCTGGCGATCTTCGCCCCGCTCATCGCGCCGTACGGCTTCGGCCAGTTGCGCGGAGCCACCGAGGCGTTCCCACGCCAGGCGCCGCCCTCGGCCGAACACCTGTGGGGCACCACGGTCGGTGGCTACGACGTCTTCAGCCGGGTCATGTGGGGCACCCGCACCGCCGTCGCGGTCGTCATCGTGGCCGTCGTGCTGTCGATCACGATAGGTGTGACGCTCGGCCTGATCTCGGGCTACCTCGGCGGTTGGCTCGACCGCGTGCTCGTGGTCGTCGCCGACGCCGTCTACGCCTTCCCCTCGCTGCTGCTCGCGATCGTCGTGTCGATCGTCATCAGCGGTGGCCAGTCGAGCCTCTGGGGTGGCATCATCTCGGCGGGCATCTCGATCACCGTGGTCTACGTGCCGCAGTACTTCCGGGTCGTCCGTGCGGAGGCCACGAGACTCAAGGCCGAGGCGTTCGTCGAGTCGGCCAAGGTGAACGGCAGCAGCACGGGTCGCATCATGTTCAAGCACGTCCTGCGGAACGCCACGCGCAGCCTGCCGCTGATCCTCACGCTGAACGCGTCCGAGGCGATCCTGACTCTGGCGGCCCTGGGATTCCTGGGCTTCGGCATCGGCCCGACCTCGGCGGCGGAGTGGGGCTACGACCTGAACCGCGCGCTGTCCGACACGGCCAGCGGCATCTGGTGGACCGGCGTCTTCCCCGGTTCGGCGATCGTACTGATGGTGCTCGGCATCACGCTGATGGGCGAGAGCCTGAACGACCTGGCCGACCCGCGCCTCCGGACCCGCCGTCGCGCGAAGCGCAAGACGAAGGGCACCCGCGCTGTCGAGCAGGCCCCGACCACGACGAACGACGAGGTGACCGCATGAGCGCCGACACGACCACGACCGGCCCATCGGCTGCGCCTCGCGACGAGCGTCCCGTCGCCGTCGGCATCACCGATCTCGAGGTGACCTTCGCGACCGACGGAGGTGACGTGGCCGCCGTGCAGGGCGTGACGCTCGACGTCCGTGCCGGCGAGGTGCTGGCCATCGTCGGCGAGTCGGGCAGTGGCAAGACCGTGACCGCGAAGACCATCCTCGGCCTGCTGCCCGAGACGGCGGTCGCCACCGGTGCGGTGCTGCTCTCGGGGCAGAACGTCCTCGAGATCGGCCCGAAGAAGGTGCGCGAGCTGCGCGGCACCGACGTCGCCATGGTCTTCCAGGAGCCGTCCACCGCGCTGAACCCCGTCTACACGGTGGGCTGGCAGATCGCCGAGGGCCTTCGGGCGCACGGCAAGGTCGGACGCAAGGAGGCGCGGGTCAGGGCGATCGACATCCTGCGCCGCGTGGGCATCCCGGACCCCGAGACCCGGGTGGACTACTACCCGCACCAGTTCTCGGGCGGTCAGAAGCAGCGTGTGGTCATCGCCATGGCGCTCGTGCTCGATCCCTCGGTGATCGTCGCGGACGAGCCGACCACGGCTCTCGACGTGACCGTGCAGGCCGAGATTCTCGACCTGCTTCGGCGCTGCCGTGACGAGTTCGGCACCGCGATCGTGCTCATCACCCACAACATGGGCGTCGTCGCCGACCTCGCCGACCGTGTCGCCGTCATGTATCTCGGCAAGGTCGTCGAACAGGCGCCCGCCGTCGAGTTGTTCGCGAATCCGCAGGACGACTACACCAAGCGTCTGCTCGGCTCCGTGCCCAAGCTCGAGGCTCGTGGTCACACGCAACAGGAGCAACCGGCCGACAGCGAGGTGGTCGTGCGCGCCCGCGGGCTCGAGATCGAGTACCCGGGTCGCCTCGGCCGCGGCGGCTTCCGGGCCGTCAAGGGCGTCGACTTCACGATCGCGCGGGGCGAGGTGCTCGGCCTGGTCGGCGAGAGCGGTTCGGGCAAGACCACGATCGGGCGGGCCATCGCGGGGCTGACGAAGGTCACCGGCGGATCGCTCGAGGTGCTCGGCATCGAGATGAACGGCGTGCACGAGCGTGACTTCAAGCCGAAGCGCGCCGACATCGGCTTCGTCTTCCAGGACCCGGCGTCGAGCTTCAACCCGCTGCTGACGATCGCCGAGTGCGTCGCCGAACCGCTCATCGTCCACGGTCGCTCGAAGGACGCCCGGGCCGCCCGTCCGCGCGTCGACGAACTGCTCGAGGCGGTCCAGCTACCGAAGGCGTTCGCCGATCGCTACCCGCACGAGCTCAGCGGTGGTCAGCGTCAGAGGGCGAGCCTCGCCCGGTCGTTGGCGCTCGACCCGACGCTGCTGATCGCCGACGAACCCACCAGCGCCCTCGACGTGTCGGTGCAGGCTCGTGTGCTCGAGCTGTTCACCGAGCTGCAGTCCCAGCTGGGCTTCGCCGCGCTGTTCATCAGCCACGACCTCGCGGTCGTGAACATGCTGGCCGACCGGATCGGCGTGCTGTTCCACGGCGACCTGATCGAGAGCGGACCGAACGACCAGGTGCTCGGCGCACCCGAGCACCCCTACACGCAGCGCTTGTTGGCGTCGTTGCCGGTGCCCGATCCGATCGAGCAGGCCTCGCGCCGCGAGCGGTTGGCCGAACTGGACCGCCGGTCGGCGGCGGTCGACGCGCGCGGCGACGGGGCGGCCTGACGGTGCCGGGGCGCGAACTCGACCTCGACCAGCCGGTCGTCACGGACGACCTGTCGCTGCTCTACCCCGCCCGTGCAGGCCATCCGGCCGTCCGGGCCGTCGACGGCGTCACGCTCCGCGTCGAGCCGGGCGAGATCGTCGCCGTGCTCGGCGAGAGCGGGTCGGGCAAATCGACCCTCGCCATGGCCCTCGCGGGGTTGACCGGCACGGGCCGCGTCGACGAGGGGCGGCCGCGTCTGGTCGGCGGCGCAGCCCGGGTGTTCGGTCAGGACGTCGGCAAGCTCTCGGGTCGGCGCCGAGACCGGCTCAGCGCCATGGTCGGCTATCTGGCACAGGACGACGGCGAACGCCTGAGCCCCGACCTGACCGTGGGTGAGGCCATCGCGGAGCCCATCTACCTGAGGGACCGCAAGTTCGACCGGACCGAGGCCGGGCGCATCGTCGCCACGCTCGTCGACGGTGTCCACCTGCCGCTCGGCACCATGCTCAAACAGACCTGGGAGCTCAGCTCGGGCCAGCGCCAGCGCGTCGCCCTCGCCCGCAGCCTCGTCCTCGAACCACCGCTGCTGATCGCCGACGAGCCCGCCCGCGGCGTCGACGTCCTCGTGCGCCAGGCCGTCCTCGACGTGATCAAGAACCTGCACGCCGGTCGCCAGTTCTCGGCCCTCGTCGTCACCTCGTCGGTGGCCGAGGCCCGGGCGATCACCGACCGCGTCGCGGTCATGCGGTCCGGCCGCCTGGTCGGGTTGGGCGACATCGACGAGGTCCTCCGGACGGGCATCGACCCGTACGTCAAGGTCCTCTCGCAGACGACCCCGATCGACATCATCCGACCCGAAGAACGCGAGGACGGGCATCCGCTCGACCCCGACGCCGGCACCACGGGCGACCACGCATCGTGACCGCCGAGTCGGCCTCGGGCCCGCAGGCGTCCGATTCGGCACCAGCGACGAGCCCAGGAGGCGCGCGCGGCCACCGCGCGGTCGTCACGGCGGGTCCCGTCCTCACGACCGGGCGTCGCCCGACCCCGGGCGGCGTCTCGGTCGGCCCCCGCCCGACGGCGGTCTTCGTCGACGCCGTCCGCGCCGGGGGAGCGGAGGTCGTCCCGCTCGGCCCGGAGACCCGAGGACTGGTGTGGCTCTCGTACCGCGACCCCGCCGGCCTCGCTCGGGTCCTGGACGAAAACCCGGGCATCGAGTGGGTGCAGCTGCCCTACGCCGGGGTCGACGCCTTCGCCGACGTGATCTCCGCCCGTGCCGAACGAGCGCTGCCGCTGTGGACCAGCGCCAAGGGCGCGTTCGCCGAGCCCGTGGCCGAACACGCGCTCATGCTGGTGCTCTCGCTGTTGCGGGTCGTGCCCCAGCGCGTCCGCGCGACGGCCTGGGCCACCGAACAGCAGGGGCGCTCGCTCTACGGACGGCACGTCGTGATCGTCGGCGCCGGCGGCATCGCGATCGAGCTGATGCGCCTCCTGGCTCCGTTCGAGGTCCGGGTGACGATCGTGCGTCGGACGGATGCCCCCCTGCCCGGCGCCGATCGGACGGTGCCCGTGGAACGCCTCGACGAGGTGCTGCCGGACGCCGACGTCCTCGTCCTGGCCGCCGCCGCCACGCCCGGCACGGCCGGCCTGCTGGACGCACGTCGCCTGGCTCTGCTGCCGCCGACTGCCGTGTTCGTGAACGTCGCCCGCGGCAGCCTGGTCGACACGGACGCCCTCGTCGAGGCGGTCAGGGCGGATCGTCTCTGGGGGGCGGGGGTCGACGTCACGACGCCGGAACCGCTGCCCGGCGGTCACCCGCTCTTCGACGAGCCGCGCGTCATCGTGACCCCTCACCAAGCGGACACACCGGAGATGACCGCCCCGTTGCTGGCCGAGCGCATCCGCCACAATGTCCGCGCCTTCCTCGGTGACGGCGAGTTCATCGGAATCGTCGACCCGCTCGACGGGTACTGAGGCACGGGCCAGGACACGCGACGCGCCGCGTCGTCGGCGTGGTCCGTCGGGTCCTCAGATCTTTGCTAGAGTTGTCTCCGCTGTCACGGACGAGAATCCGGGGCGGTTGCCATTCCTCGATAGCTCAATTGGCAGAGCAGCCGGCTGTTAACCGGCAGGTTGTTGGTTCGAGTCCAACTCGGGGAGCGAAGGCCCAGAGGCTCCACCCTCTGGGCCTTTTCTCGTTCCCGCTCCGACTCCGGGGCACACGAGAAGGAGGCGCGTCCTGCGGTTCGCGGGACGCGCCTCCTCCGTCTCGGGACGACCGGGACCGTCGTCAGTCCTCGAGGTGATCGACACCCGGCAGCCACGTGCCGCCCGGCTGCCCCCAGCCCTTCTTGCGGACGGCCTTGGCCGCCGCCTTGTGGAACGGGTGCTCGAGCCGGTCGACGTACAGGACGCCGTCGAGGTGGTCGTACTCGTGCTGGAAGATGCGGGCGAGCCAGCCCCAGGCCTCGATCTCGACCTCGTCGCCCTCGAGGTCGGTCGCGCGCAGCACGACGCCGTCCGCGCGTCGCAGCGGGAACCTCTCGCCCGGCACCGAGAGGCACCCCTCGGACTCGGAGTCGTCCTCGTCGAGCGGCTCGATCGAGAGCGGGCTCTGCCAGAGCGTCGGGTTGATCGCGACGCCCCGCCACGACTCGCCCTCGTCGTCGGTCCACGAGTAGACGAACAGGCGCTTGCCGACCCCCACCTGCGGGCCTGCGAGGCCCACGCCCGGAGCGGCGTCCATCGTCTCGAACATGTCGGCGACGAGCCTGCGCAGTTCGTCGTCGACGACGGCCACCTCGGAGGCGGGGGAGTGGAGCACGGGGTCACCCGTGATGGAAATCGGTCGAACGGCCATTCGTCCAGACTATCCAGCTCCACGACGCTAGCGTGGGCCGCGTGACGACGGACATCGGGGAGCTCACCCAGCAGGTATCCCTGACCCCCTACCAGGCGCTCGGCATCCCCATCGCCCTGATCGGCGCGGTGTTCCTGTCGATCGGCGCCCAGTTGCAGCATCGCGGCGTCGCCAAGGTCGAGCGACGCATCGGTGCGGCGAAGAGCGGCATGAACGTCCGACAGGTGCTCGCGCTCGTGGGTCGCCCCTCGTGGGTGATGGGCACGCTGATGCTCGGCCTCGCGATCCTGTTCCAGCTGACCAGCCTGCGCATCGCACCGTTGCTCGTGGTGCAGCCGCTCGGGGCGGTCGCGCTCGTGATCACGGCCGTCCTCAACTCGCGTTCCACCGGACGACGGCTCGATCGGCGGGCCAAGCGGGCCATCCTCTTCTGCGTAGGCGGCGTCGGGCTCTTCGTGACGGTGGCCGCGTTCACGGCCATCGAGCCCGAGATCACGACCGGGCAACTGGTCACCGTGCTCGTGATCCTCGCAGTCGTCGGGGCCGTGCTGGGCGTCGCCTTCGCGTTGTTGCGCCGACGTCGCAGCGCCCTGTTCTACATCATCGCGGCGGGCGTGCTCTACGGCTTCGTCGCGACCCTCGCCAAGGTCGTCCTCAACCGCGTCTTCGCCGGCAACTTCGACTGGTTGACGATCGTCTGCATCGTCTTCCTGCTCGGCGCCGGTCTGCTCGGGGGGTACTTCGTCCAGAACGCCTACTCGTCCGGGCCGCCCGACCTCGTCATCGCCGGCCTCACGGTGGTCGACCCGCTCATCGCCGTCGGTATCGGAATCGTCGTGCTGGGGGAGGCGCAGAACGCGCCGCCGATCGCGGGCGTCTTCTTCTTCGTCGCCGCGGCCGTCGCCGTCTACGGCGTGTTCCAACTCGCCAAATACCATCCCCAGACCCGAGCCTGAGCTAGCGTGGGGGTCGTCGCGACCGTCGGCCCCTCGACCCGTGGGCCGGACGACGCGCCGCACCGTTCACCGAGCACGAGAAGGACGCCACGACCCGTGACACCTGCCCCGACGCCCTCGGAACCCGGTCGTCCCGACGACGCGACGTCGGCAGACGTCGTCGGCCGCGCCTCCTCGGGGTCCTCCGATCGACTCACCGTGTTGATCGCCGGCGACACCTTCCCGCCCGACGTCAACGGCGCGGCCAACTTCACCGAGCGCCTCGCCGTGGGACTCGCACAGCGTGGGCACGACGTGCACCTCATGGTGCCGGCGGCCAGTCGTCACCACGGCACCTTCCTCGAGCAGCACGGCGGCGTGACCCTGACGGTGCACCGGCTCTACTCGACCCGCTGGCCGCTGCACGACTGGCTGCGTTTCGCGACCCCGTGGCGGGTGCAGGAGCACGCCGAGAAGATCTTCGACGAGATCCACCCCGACGTGGTGCACATCCAGTCGCACATCGTCATGGGTCGCGGCGTGGCACAGGTCGCCGAGCGCCGGGGCGTTCGCATCGTCGCGACGAACCACTTCATGCCCGAGAACCTGCTCGAGCACACCGGGTTGCCCAAGGGCTTGCGGGCGAAGGCGACCCAGATGGCCTGGAACGACGCGAGCAAGACGTTCCACAAGGCCGCCGCGATCACGACGCCGACGCAGAAGGCGGCGACGTTCCTCGAGAAGTCGGTGGCGGTCACCGGTGTGCTGGCCGTGTCGTGCGGCATCGAGGCCGGCCACTACACCGCCCTCGACACCCGCCCCGAGGCGAACCGCATCGTGTTCGTCGGTCGGGTCACGGCCGAGAAGCAGATCGACGTGCTGCTCAGGGCCATGACGCTGCTCGACCCGGCCCTCGGCGCGACGCTGACGATCGTCGGCGGTGGCGATCTGTTCAAGCAGTTGCAGTCGACGAGTCGCGACCTCGGTCTCGCCGACGTCGTCACCTTCGTCGGCTACCTGTCCGACGACGAGCTGCGCCGCACGCTGACCGAGTCGACCGTCTTCGCCATGCCGTCGATCGCCGAATTGCAGAGCATCGCCAGCCTCGAGGCGATGGCCTCTGGCCTGCCCATCGTCGTGGCCGACGCGATGGCCCTGCCGCACCTGGTGGACGAAGGCCAGAACGGGTTCCTGTTCCGTCCGGGCGACAGCCGCGATCTCGCCGAGAAGCTCACGACGGTCCTGACCGCGACCGACGATGCCTACCTCGCCATGCGCCGGGCGAGCTTGAAGATGATCGAGGGTCACGACATCGAGCGCACGCTCAGCGTGTTCGAGAGCCTGTATCGTGGTCAGCCGGTGGTCCCCTCCACCGACGCGGCGTCCGACCGCGCGCACTGACGGTCGACCGCGGCACCGCCCCGGCCGACCCCGGCTCGCAACGGCGGGACGACGCGAGGGGCGGTAGCTCAGCCGGTTAGAGCAGTCGACTCATAATCGATCGGTCACGGGTTCAAGTCCCGTCCGCCCTACTCGCCGTCCCTGCCGGCTCCCTGCCGCGGGGTCGTCTCGAGCCACGGGCCTGCTGTGAGCGCGGCCGTGTCGTCGCGCGGCACGCCCGCCGCATGACACGATGTCGTCCATGTTCACCAAGCGGCCCCGACAGCCCGGGCCCGCCCCCGACGCCTGGGGCAGCTCCTCTTCGGACGACGGACGGTCCGCTCCGGCCCGCATGGGCGTGGGGGCCCAGGTGTACGTACTCGACTCGGACGACGACCCGGGGACGCCGTTCCCGTACGGCCCGACCGGCATCGTGGTCCGAGCCGGGGGCAGTGCCTGGCAGGGCGTGTCGGCCATCGGTGGTTCGGCCCGCACCTGGTGGGTCGAGTTCGACTCGCCCCAGATCGACCGTGACGGCGACGGACCGGTAGAGAGTGCCCAGGTCGCGGAGCGGTTCCTCCGCCTGGCACCACCCATCGCTCCTCACTGATCGCCCCGTCGTCTGGCCCCGCCTGATCTGGCCGTGCGTGCGGTCGTGCTGCGCGAGAGCTGTGCTGCGCTCTGTTATCCCTGAGCTCCGAGCCTCGAGATGTCACGACGTGCCGCTCGCCTCCGTACACGCGCGGCACGTCGTGACACCTGGGTAGCCCGACTCGCTCGACCCGAACCCGCGCTGCGGGCGTTACGGCCGCGGGCCGCCTGCCGCTGCTCGGGGGCCTCCGACATCCCTGGTTTGATCTTTGCTCTTGTATTTCAGGCTAAAAATGTTAATCTTGCACATGACGTTGATCCGAACTCATGATGACAAGAAGGAGAGCTGACATGGCGCTCAGCCGCGCGATACGCGAGACCGACATCTTCTCGGGGGCCACGACGAGACGGCGTCGGATCACCGTCGCCGTCGCGGTCGCGATCATCGTCGGCGTCGTTCTCGCCGTCGGGACGGTCACGGCAGCACAGAGCGCGTCCGTCACCATCGAGTTCCTGGTCAACTCGCTCGGGCAAGAGGCCGACGCCAGCCCCGGCGACGGCAGCTGCGCGACCGCGGCTGGCGAGTGCACCCTCCGCGCAGCGATCGAGGAGTCCAATTCCTTGCAGGCGGCGCCGGGCAAGGTCCAGATCGGTGTCGATCCGGCCTTCGCCGGCGGCACCATCCCGCTCTCGACATGGTCGAGCACCTGGATGCGCACGACGACCCTCGGCGGCACCATCCCCGGCGACTACGGCGCCGTGTATTCCGTCACCGCGCCCGTGAAGATCGACCTCGGCCACAAACTCAAGGCGTCGACGACATCGGACAGCCTCCAAGCCGCACTGTTCTACCTCGACGGTGACTCGATCACCGTGTCGGGCGTCGACGACTCGTTCGCTTCCGAGACCACCTTCTACGTCGGCCCCGACGCATCGAACGTGACGGTCCAGGACGGGTCGATCACCACCTCCACGTACTACCCGGAACGGTTCATGGTGGTCCGCGGTGGTGCGAAGAACATCCGGTTCACGAACTACACCGTGCAGGGCTACGCGGCCCACACCACCGAATGGGGCTGGGGTTGGGTGGATGGCGCCACCACGACCCCGGTCGACGGCCTCACGATCGATCACGTCACGTACAACGTCACCACGGGCGGCAGCGGCTGCAACGCCTGGACGGCGGAGGGGTGTTCGTCGACACCTCTGAACCTCGTCAAACAGAAGGTCACCAAACTGTCGTTCACCGACAATGCCGTGAACAACCTGAACCGGACGAACAGCACCTACTCCCGGGTCCTCAACCTCCAGAGCGCGACCGTGGACGACCTGGTCGTCTCGGGCAACGACGTGGTCTCGCCTCGCATCGGTGCGGCACAGACGTCGCTGTTCGACATGGGATCGAACCGCAGTCAGGCCGCCTCCATCGGCACGATGACCATCACCGACAACCGGATCACCGGAGTGGCTTCGACGGTTCTCGACACCGATGCCGTCATCCGGCTCCCGACCGACAAGGCCCTGCTGGGCACCGGGTTGATCGCTCGCAACACCATCACCTCCGAAGGCAAACAAGCGGCGGGTGTCAACGCCGTCTACTGGGACGGCCCCTTTGGCGACACCACCAACGTCTCCGACAGCCACCTGACCATCGAGGACAACCACTTCGACGGGTTCGGCAAGAACACCGTCGGCACGGTACGCATGTACCAGACCGGAGCCGTGGCGATGCAACGGAACACCTTCGGCACGAACTCACTCACCCAGTCGGACACGACTCGCGAAGAGGGGACGACGGCCGGGGCCCTCGACGCCGTCATGGTGGGCAACCTCGGACTCGGCGCGAACGGCAAGATGAACACCTGGTTCCCGACGGCGCGCACGTCGTCCAACAGCCAGGACGCCCCCATCGAGGCGCACGAGTGCGCCGTCGATCTCGAGATCGCTCCGCCCGACGATCCCCGTAACACCACGGCGATCGACGGCGCTCGAAACCCGTCCCACCCTGCGCGCGTCGACGTGTACTGGACCGCGGGCAACACCGCCGAGGTGTTCCTCCAGTCCGTCGACATCGGATCGGGCGAGGCCCGGACCATCCACGTGCCCCTGCCCGCCGCCGCCGACGAGCGCCTGGCTTCTTTGCCGAGCGGGGCGCCCGTGCCGGTCGACCCGGCGACCGGCGTGGTGTCCGGAGGCCTCCGCCTTCAGACCCAGGACCCGAACGCCGGCGCGACGACGGTCTCGTCCCAGTACAGCCGAGTCGTCTCCATCACGGGCAGCTGCCTTCCCGCCATCACGATCGACCAGGCAGCCGGACAGAACGACCCCACGATGGGCCGCGACCTCCACTACACGGTCACGTCGTCCATGAGCCTCGACCCGGCCACCGTCACGAGCGACGACATCGTCTTGCAGGCCCGACCGACGGCAGACACCACGGACGCCGCGCGCTTGAACCCCCGGATCACCGCCGTCACCCCGGTCGAGGGCACTGACGAGAGGGAGTACGACGTCGTCGCCCGGGTCGACGATTCGGCCACCGTGACGGCGACGATCGGGGCGGGGGCCGTCACCAGCCAGGTCGGCATGACCAACACGGCACCCGCGACGAGCACCGACAACCAGATCACCTTCACGAACCCGATCGCGCTGACCCCACCGAACCTCACGGTCGTCACCGGCGACAAGAAGGGCAAGTCGTACAAGCTCGCGATCCGACCGGGTGCGCCGACGCCCACCGATCGCCTGCAGTTCAGCGCCGTCGTCGACGACGCGGGGCAGCAGCACGGTGTCGCGGTGTCACCGGCGTCACCGACCATCTCGGGTGGACGCACGACGAGCGGGGCCGTGACCGTCAGAGCAACCGACGACGACGTTCCCGCCGACACTCCGGTCAGCATCGCCCACACCATGACGACGCAGGACGCGAACTACCAGGGGCTGGTCGTCCCGAGCGAGACGATACGGCTGTTCTCCACCGATCCCACCCTGCAGATCACGAAGCAGGCCTACGTCGACGTCGCCGACCAGTCGTCCCCCGCGACGATCCAGGCGACCGGCACCGAGGCGCCCAAGGACTCCCGACTGACCGACGGTCAGGCCGTGTGCTTCGTCTACACCGTGACGAACATCTCGAAAGGCGACCTGGCGACGCGTCTGACCGACGCGGTCGTCACCGACACCGACACCCGCCTCGGCAAGAACGGCGTCATCGGCACCGTCCCGGCGCTCAGCGTCGGCGAGTCGGTCCAGTTGTCCGCCTGCACCAGTCTCATCCCCGTCGACACGACCGCAGGAGGAGTTGACCGATGACGACCGACACGACGCCCGCAGGACGCCACGTCGCGCTCATGGCCGGAGGCGCGGGGCTGGCCATCCTGCTCGCCGGCGGCCTCACCCTGGCGGCCTGGTACGCAACCGACACCATCCGGGGTGCCCACCTGATCGCAGGCGACATGTCCATGACCACGGGGACGCCGACCTGGGCCCAGGTGACACCCGGAGTGTCCGAACCGCAGTCCGGAACCCTGACGACGACACCGACCGACTTCTACGCGATGCCCGGGGACGTGATCGACATCACCGCCCCGGTCACCGTGACGTTGACCGGAAAGAACCTCAGCGCCGGCCTCGAGGTCGACCTCGACGAACACGGTGCCGCGGCCAGAGCCTCGGACGCCGGACGACTCACGCTCTCGTACCACGTCGAAGACGCCGAGGGGCACCAGGTGGCCCCGGTCACCGGCGACGCCCCGCTCGGCACGCCTCTCTCGGTCCCGGGGCTTTCCGGGGACGACGATGCCGTGACGAGCTCATGGCAGGCGGTCGTCCGAGTGGGAGTCCTCGGTGACTACGAGTGGACCGACGGCACCGTGACGGTCGACCCCGATCTCTCGTCGGCAGGCGACCTCACGGTGCGGCTGCGGCAGGTCCGTGACGGCGCGGGGTTCACGACTCCCGGGGGCTCGTCGTGAGACGGCGAACGAAGGCCCTCGTCGCCGCGACCGCTGCGGCCGCGTGCCTGGCGGCCGGTACCGGAGCCCAGGCCCTCTGGTCGATGGACGACACCGCCGCGGTCTCGCCGATGCAGGTCGGCCGGGTTCAGTTCGCCGCGCAGGCCGACAGCGGCCGGCGCGTCTTCTCGGAGGCCGGTGCTCCGGTGACGGTCTCCGTTCCCGGCTCCGTGATCGCGAAGGTCGTCGATCAGGTGGGTCCCGATCCCGAACCTGTCTTCTGGCGATTTCGCGCCTCCGGAGCCGCCCTGGGGATCGCCGGTCTGGACTACGACGTGACCGCGGTCGCGCAGACCTCGACGAACGGCGAGCGCACCGATCTCGCCGATGGGCTGGCGAAGCCGGGCACCCTGCTCTCGAAGTCGACGATGACGATCTATCCCGCCAGCGCCAACGGGGACTGCTCCACCGTCCCGGACGTCGGCCCCGACCAGGAGGACCGGAACGTCCGGCTCGCCGGGGCCACGGATGTCGAGCTGCAAGCACCCGGCGCGAACCGCGACGGTGCGGTGCGGACCGACGAGTGGTGCGCGGCGATCAGCTGGCAGCGCGACCCGGATGGCGTCTACGCGAACGGCGTTCAGGTCGTCGCCACGGGTGAAAACGGTACACAGAACGGAGCCCTGGACGACTGGAGCTCGGTCGTCGCCTTTCCCGCGTCGCTCGACCCCCTGGGTGACTACCTGAGCCGAGTCGACGCCTCGGCGACAGCCGCTGACGGTTCGACGTCCCACGACGACGACCGCTGGGGATCTCGGCTCTTCCCTGATCCGAAACGGGAGCCCGACGTGACTCTCGAGCTCGATCCGACGGTGACGAGCGTCAAACCGCCTGCGTCCGCCGGACCGCCCGCACACTCCTGACCCCAAAGATTTCTGCGGGCTACTCGCCGAGTCCCGCAGATCCCCGCCCTTCCGGGCAACGACAACGTCCCGCTCGGGACCTCGACAGATTGAGAACGACATGACGAACAACCCTGTAATCGTGATCGAAGAGAAGAAGCGCCGCACCGGTCTGGTCTGGTTCGCCGGAGGTGTCGCGGCTCTGCTGCTCGGCGGCTCGACCTTCGCCCTCTGGTCGGCATCCGAGGGTTTCGCCGGCAGCACGATCACCGCCGGTGACCTGAACATCAGCGTCGACGAGGCGTCGTTCTGGGACGTCTCGGCCGACCGGGCCGACTCGACCACCAGCGTTCCCGGCACGGACGGCAGCCAGAAGGGGCATCCCCTGAAGCCCTCGGACGGCAGCACGTGGCGGATGGTTCCCGGTGACAAGGTCGCGGCGGCGTTCTCGTCCGACATCACTCTCGAGGGTGACAACCTGGTCGGTCAGCTGACCCTCGACGGTCTGCAGAACAACGAGCTGGAGAACAAGGGAATGACCTACTCGTTCGAGGTCTACCAGGCCGGCAAGAAGATCGTCGGCGAGAAGGCCCTGCCGACGACGGGCCAGGTCGCACTCGCGGACTTCTCGGCACCGGCGACGGGTCAGGACTCCGGCCTCGAGGACGCGGACGGTACGACGGTGCTGCCGATGACCGACACGACCGAGAACCTCACGATCGTCGTCTACGGCTCGTTCGACGCGTCGACCGAGAAGCGTGACCAGGTGACCGCGAAAGACACCCTCGCCGACCTCGA
Organism: Frigoribacterium sp. VKM Ac-2836; assembly: GCF_013248995.1. Lineage (GTDB taxonomy): Bacteria > Actinomycetota > Actinomycetes > Actinomycetales > Microbacteriaceae > Frigoribacterium. Next base: position 918,016 of record NZ_JABRPK010000001.1, read on the forward strand.
GCTCTCCTTGAAGCAGATCCGCGACACGGGTGCTCAGTTCGTCGCACAGGACCACAGCGAGTAATCCGTCCATCCGGGTGGGGCCGACAGCGTGTCGGCCCCACCCCAGTGGTGCCGAGCCGCGACATCGCTCGGCACAGAGAACGAAGGAGGCACCATGACGAGCGCACATCCATCCGCGACGGCGCAGCCGCCGCTCCGCCTGCAGCCCACCTCCACGTGGCGACGGGCCGGGCGTGCAGCGACCTTCACCCTCGGCCTGGCGATGCTCGCCGCGGTCGTGGCCGTGTTCCTCGTCCCCGTGCTCACGGGGGGAGCTTCGCTCACGGTACTGACCGGGTCGATGACACCCACGTTCTCCCCGGGGGACGTCCTCGCCGTCCGGGGCATCGAGCAGGGTGACGTCTGCGCCGACGTCCGTGTCGGCACCGTCATCAGCTATCTGCCCCGACCGAACGACCCGACGCTCATCACACACCGGGTCGTCGAGAAGACGGCTGGTGAGTACCCGGACGGAACCTCGTGCCGTCTCGTCACGCAGGGCGACGCGAACTCGGCTGCCGACGAGGCGATCTCACCCGCCCAAGTCCGGGGCGTCCTGCTCTACAGCATCCCGAAACTCGGGTGGGCCCGTCAGTGGGTCGCCGACAACATGATCGCGGCGGGGATCGCGTCGGCCGTCGTCGCCCTCGCATGGTGGTTCGTGACGGGACGACGACCGCGGACCCGCATCTACACCGTGTCGAGTGTGGATGCTTCTGCAGCCGAGACCTCCGCCGGGGCCGAGCACGAGGAAGACCTCCACCTCCGTGATGCGGCGCTGCGCAAGCGAGAGGCCGACCTGCTCAAGCGAGAGGCCGACCTGCGCGATCGTGAGCTCTCCCTGCCGTGAGGTGACGGCGACGCACCGGCCGCTGCACTGGTCCGGGGACGGCGATGCCGGTGAGCGATGGGATGATCGACCGGTGTTCTTCCTCCTACGCCGACTGCCCGATGGCGACGTCGAGCTGACGCGGTACGAACGCAGCGGGTCTGGCCGACTCGAGGCGACGGGGGTCGAGTCCATCGCCGCGACCGACCTCCCGGCCCGCGTCGCCGGGCTCGAACACGAGGTCTCGCCCCGCTGGGTCTGGGACGACACCCCGCGGTGGTACCCGCGCCTCCTCGACGCCGGGGTCACGGTGGCCCGCTGCTTCGACCTCCGGCTCGTGCACGCCATCCTGCGGCGGTCGACCGCCGCCCCCCGGTTCCCACCCGGAGGCGCCGCTGCGGGGCCGTGGGACGTCGCCCAGGCGGGGCCCGGTGAGGCGGACGGCCTCTTCGAGGTCGTGCCCGACTCGCTGCCGGACCCCGCGGGCGAGTTCCTCGCCCAGCGCGAGGCGATCGAGTCCTCGTCGACCCGGGGGCGACTCGAGTTGCTCGTCGCCGCCGAGTCCACCGGGGCCCTGATCGCCGTCGAGATGCGACACCGGGGTATCCCGTGGTCGCCCAAGGCGCACGACGAGCTGCTGACCGCGGCCCTCGGCCCGAGGCCTGGTCCGGGTGAGCGCCCGGCCCGCATGCGCGCAGCCCTCGCCGACGTGAGGCAGGCCCTCGACGCCCCCGACCTCAACCCCGATTCGCCCGCCGAGCTGATCAAGGCCCTGAATCGTGCGGGCGTACTCGTGCAGTCGACTCGTCAGTGGGAGCTCCAGCGGCACGACCATCCCTCGATCGCCCCCCTGCTCGCCTACAAGAAGATGCAGAGACTGCTCGTGGCCAACGGGTGGACCTGGCTCGACGCGTGGGTGCACGGCGGGCGATTCCGCCCGGACTACGTGCCGGGCGGCGTCGTGACCGGTCGCTGGGCGACGAGTGGAGGAGGCGCGCTGCAGCTCCCGAGGGCGGTGCGCGGCGCCGTCGTGGCCGACCCGGGTTGGACCCTCGTGGTCGCGGACGCCTCGCAACTCGAGCCGCGCATCCTGACCGGGCTGTCCGGCGACCGGGCGATGGCTCGGGCGGGGTCGGGCGACCTCTACGAGGGGATAGTCGCGAGCGGTGCCGTCGCGACCCGCGCCGAGGCCAAGGTCGCCATGCTCGGCGCGATGTACGGCGCGACCCAAGGCGAGAGCGGCCGCCTGGTGCCGCGCCTGGCCCGACGGTTCCCGGACGCCATGGCGCTCGTCGAGACGGCGGCCCGCACGGGCGAGGCCGGGGGAGTCGTCGACACGCTGCTCGGACGCAGTTCGCCACGACCCTCCGACGACCTCGGCACGGGCGGTGCCGGGGCAGGTGCCCTGCCGCCCGAGATGGGCCTGCGACCCGCCGATCGTGACGCCCGCGCCTGGGGTCGTTTCACGCGCAACTTCGTCGTGCAGGGCACTGCCGCGGAATGGGCACTCTGTTGGCTGGGTGCCCTGCGGCGCCGGCTCCACGCACGGTGGGGGACCGACGCCGGGGCTCCCCACTTCGTGTTCTTCCTGCACGACGAGGTGGTCGTGCACGCACCCTCGGCCGTCGCCGACGAGGTCGTCGCGCTGGTCGCCGAGAGTGCGGTCGAGGCGGGGCGGCTGCTCTTCGGCGACGCTCCGGTGGCCTTCCCGGTGACGGTCGCCGTCGTCGACGACTACTCCCGGGCCAAGTGACCTGGTACTAGCTCGAGTCCACGCGTCATTCGCAGGTGTTACACAGTTGTGATTTCTCAGGCGGGTCGGTCATACTTCACAGAACGGGCCACGGTCCGTGCACGTCCGGGCTCCGGCTCACACAATCGAAGAACGCACACGAGTCACGTCTGACAGGTCGATGGGGAAGTCGCACCTGAACCAGATGGAGGAATCGTGGCTGCTGCAACCGCTCGGGGAGTGCTCTACGTGCACTCGTCCCCTCGTGCACTGTGCCCACACGTCGAGTGGGCCGTCGGTCGTGCCCTCGGGCACGGCGTCAACTTCGCCTGGGTCGACCAACCCGTACTGCCCGGTGCCCAGCGCACCGAGTTCTCGTGGCAGGGCGACGAGGGCTCCGGTGCCCGAATCGCCTCGGCCCTGCGGGGTTGGGAACACCTGCGCTACGAGGTGACCGAAGATCCGGGCGAGGCCCACGACGGTGGTCGCTGGATGCATTCGCCCGATCTCGGTGTCTTCTTCGCCCAGACCGACACCGCCGGCAACACGGTCATCCCCGAGGACCGCATCCGCTACGCCATGGAGATCGCCGGGTCGAACACCCTCGAGCTGCATCGCGAGCTGCGCCTCGCCCTCGGCCAGGCCTGGGACGACGAACTCGAACCGTTCCGTTACAGCGGCGAGGGCAACCCCGTCGTCTGGCTGCACAAGGTCGGCTGACCGGCCGAAACTCTGGCGTCGTGCTCGGGCGTACCCGCCGACGACGCAGGAGGCGCGGGTCGCGTGATCACGCCACCCGCGCCTCCTGCGCTGCTCGCTCCGGTCAGACGGAGCGGAAGCCGACGACGGCGTTGTGGCCGCCGAAGCCGAACGAGTTGCTGATCGCGACGATCTCACCGGCTGGCAGGGGGCGGGGTTCGCCGACGACGACGTCCATGTCGATCTCGTCGTCCATCTGCGTGACGTTGATGGTCTGCGGCGCGAGGCGTTCGTGCAGCGCCTTGACGGTGAAGAGTGCCTCGATGCCGCCCGCACCACCGAGCAGGTGGCCCGTGGCGGCCTTGGTCGCCGAGACGATCAGTTTCGAGGTGTGGTCACCGAAGACGCGCTTGATGGCGTGGTACTCGGCGATGTCGCCGACCGGGGTGCTCGTCGCGTGTGCGTTGACGTGGACGACCTCATCGCGGTCGACTCCCGCGTTCTCGAGGGTCGTGATGACGGCTCGGGCGGCCCCGGTGCCCTCGGGGTCGGGAGCGGTGATGTGGTACGAGTCGCTCGTGACCGCACCGCCGATCAGTTCGGCGTAGATGCGCGCGCCGCGGGCCAGGGCGTGTTCTTCGGTCTCGAGCACGAGAGCGGCGCCACCCTCGGCGAGGACGAAGCCGTCACGCGTGACGTCGTAGGGGCGTGAGGCCGTGGCGGGGTCGTCGTTGCGCTTCGAGAGGGCCTGCATCGCGGCGAACGAGGCCAGGGGCATGGGGTGGATCGCTGCTTCGGAGCCACCCGCCACGGCGATGTCGGCCAGGCCGGACTGCAGGTGCTCGTAGGCCATGGCGATCGACTCGGTGCTGGAGGCGCAGGCCGAGACGACCGTGCGGGCACCGGCACGCGCGCCCAGGCTCATCGAGATGGCCGCGGCGGGCCCGTTCGGCATGAGCATCGGGACCGTCATCGGCAGGACGCGGCGCGGTCCCTTCTCCCGGAGGGTGTCCCACCCGTCGAGGAGCGTCCAGACGCCGCCGATTCCGGTGGCCCAGTCGACGATGAAGCGTTCGGGGACGACCTCGGGCGAGCCGGCGTCGGCCCAGGCCTCGCGAGCGGCGGTGAGTGCGAACTGGCTCGACGGGTCGAGGCGCTTGATCTCTCGACGGTCGAGGACGTCGGCCGAGGGGGTGCGTGCCTGGCCGGCGAAGGTGACGGGCAGCTCGTACTTGGCGACCCAGTCCTGTTCGAGGGTGGTGATGCCCGACTGGCCGGCGAGCAGGTTCTGCCAACTCTCGGTGGCGGTGCCACCGAGTGGGCTCGTGGCGCCGAGTCCGGTGACGACGATCTTCTTGGTCATTGACGTTCCTTCTGGGAGGGCCGGTCGGGGAGCTGTACCGATGTACGACGACGCCGTGACCCGGGCTGCAGCCGAGGCTGGTGGCGTGGGATCGACGGCGTCGAGGGCACAGCGGCGGGGCCCGGTCACCGTGAGGGGCGACCGGGCAGCCGACGTCTTAGTTCTGCGCCTTGTGGATGTACGTGACGGCGTCGCCGACGGTCTTGAGGTTCTTGACCTCTTCGTCGGGGATCTTGACGTCGAACTTCTCTTCGGCGTTGACGACGATGGTCATCATGGAGATCGAGTCGATGTCGAGGTCGTCGGTGAACGACTTGTCCATCTCGACGGTGTCGGTGGCGATCCCGGTCTCGTCGTTGACGAGCTCGGCGAGGCCGGCGAGGACTTCTTCGGTGGACAGTGCCATGGTGTTGTCTCCTTGAGGGGGGTGTCGTTGTGACCGGGGTAAAGCCTATACAGCCGCCCGCGGTCGGATGGGCAGCGGCGCGCTAGGGCAGCACGACCACCTGGGCGCCGAACACGAGTCCGGCGCCGAAACCGATCTGCAGCGCGAGGCCGCCGCTCAGCTCCGGGTGTTCGTCGAGAAGTCGGTGGGTCGCGAGCGGGATGCTCGCGGCCGAGGTGTTGCCGGTGGTGGCGATGTCGCGACCGATCACGACGGACGCGGGCAGGCCGAGCTGCTTGGCGAACTCGTCGATGATGCGCATGTTCGCCTGGTGCGGCACGAAGGCGGAGAGCTGGTCGGCGGTGACGCCGGCGCGCTCGAGGGCCTCTTTCGCGACCTTCGCCATCTCCCAGACGGCCCAACGGAAGACCGTCTGACCCTCTTGGCGCAGGGTCGGCCAGGGCACTTCTCCCGCTCCTTCGCGGTACTCGGTCATGGTGTTGGTCATGCCGATCGCGTCCCATTTGGAGCCGTCCGAGCCCCAGACGGTCGGGCCGATGCCCGCACGGTCCGATGGGCCGACGACGGCGGCACCGGCCCCGTCGGCGAGCAAGAAGGAGATCGTGCGGTCGGTCGGATCGATGACGTCGCTGAGCTTCTCGGCACCGACCACCAGGACGTACTCGGCGAGGCCCGACTTGACGAACGAGTCGGCCTGAGCGATTCCGTAGGTGAACCCGGCGCACGCGGCCGAGATGTCGTAGGCGGCGGCGGGGTTCGCCCCGACGCGCTCGGCGAGGAGCGACGCGACCGAGGGGGTCACGACGCCTGCGCCGATGGTCGACACGAGGACGGCACCGATCTGGTCGGGACGGATGCCCGACTTGGCGATGGCCTCGTTGGCGGCGGTCTCGGCCAGGTCAACGACCTTGACGTCCTTGCCCGCGCGACGGCGGGTGATCACGCCGGTGCGCTGTTGAATCCACTCGTCGCTCGAGTTGATGGGCTCGACGATGTCGGCATTGGGAACGATGTTCTCGCCGCGGGCGGCGCCGAGCGCGTAGATGCGGGTGAACTGGGCACCGGTGGTCTGGTTGAGCTGGGGGGTGGTCATTCTGCTCCCTCGATGAGGTCGACGGCGGCCTGCAGGTCGTCGGGTGTCTTGACGGCGACCGAGGGGACGCCCCTCAGCGCGCGCTTGGCGAGGCCGGTGAGGGCTCCGGCCGGGGCGAGTTCGACGATGCCCGTCACGCCGGCGTCGGCGAACGATCGCATGGTCGCGTCCCATCGGACGGGCGATGAGACCTGGCCGACGAGGAGCTCGACGAATCGCGCACCGGACTCGACGGTGGCTCCGTCGTGGTTGGTCCAGAGGGTCAGCGTCGGGTCGGTGGGCGTGATGCCGGCGGCGGCCGTGCGCAGGCGTTCGACGGCGGGCTGCATGAAGCGTGTGTGGAAGGCTCCGGCGACCTGGAGCGGCACGACGCGGCTCTTGGCCGGAGGGGCGGCCGCGAGCTCCGCGAGGGCTGTGGTCTCGCCCGCGACCACGATCTGGCCACCACCGTTGTAGTTGGCGGGGGAGAGGCCGAGCGCGTCGAGGCGAGCGAGCAGCTCGGCCTCGTCTCCGCCCAGGACGGCGCTCATACCGGTCTCGACGAGAGCCGCCGCGTCGGCCATGGCTCGGCCTCGCTCGGCGACGAGTTCGAGGGCGTCGACGTCCGTCAGGACGCCGCTGACGGCAGCGGCGGTGAATTCCCCGACGGAGTGGCCCGCGACACCGGTGACGGCGGACCGGTCGACGCGGCTGAAGAGTGCACGGGCCGTGAGGATGCCGGCGGCGACGATGAGGGGTTGGGCCACGGCGGTGTCGCGGATCGTCTCGGCGTCCGACGTGGTGCCGTGGGAGACGAGGTCGGTGCCGGCCGCGTCACCGAGCGACGCCAGCAGGGCGCGCTGGTCGGGGTCGGCGAGCCAGGGTTCGAGGAAACCGGGAGTTTGGGAGCCCTGACCGGGCGCAACGACAACGATCACTGGTCCATCATGCCAACGAGTCGGGGGTCTGCGGTGTAGCAACTCGACCAAAGATCGGCGCCGACGTTGTCGAAGAACACAGTCGGAGCGTGCGGTCGGTCGTCTGTCACGCGCGTCGGGTGGTCGGCCCGTCGGGGTCGGCAATCGATCCGAGGACGAGCGCGGACTGCAAGATGAGTGCCTCGCGGGCACCGGTGGCGTCCCAGCCGATCACGTCGGTGACACGCTTGAGGCGGTAGCGCACGGTGTTCGGGTGGACGAAGAGTTCACGGGCCGTGGCCTCGAGCGATCGACCGTTGTCGAGGTAGCACCACAGGGTGGTCAAGAGCTCGGTGGAGTGGGCCTTGAGCGGCTTGTAGATGCGGTTGACGAGTGTCGACCGAGCCACGGGGTCCCCGGCGAGAGCCCGTTCCGGCAGCAGGTCGTCGGCCAGCACCGGGCGAGGAGCATTGCGCCAGGCCCGAGCGACGGCGAAGCCTGCGAGGGCGGCCTTGGCGCTCTTGGAGGCGTCGACGAGGCTCGGCACTTCGTGACCGAGCACGAGGTGCCCGTCACCGAACCCGGGTTCGAGGGCGCGCGCGATGTCGGTGAAGCTGGGATGCGTCGAGGAGGCACTGCTCTCGTCGAGTGGGTCGGCCCGCCCGATGACGAGCACCAGCCGGCTTCCCTGCACACCGATCAGCACATCGGCCTCTCGGTGCCGTGCCGTTCGTCGGAGCATGTCGACGTCGAGCATGCGAGGAGCCGTGCCGACGAGGACGGCGACCTCGCCGTGACCGTGCCAGCCGAGGGCGGCGATGCGGCTGGGTAGTTCGTCGTCGTACTCGCCACTGAGGATCGAGTCGACGACGAGCGCCTCGAGCCGGGCGTCCCACAGGCCGCGGGCTTCAGCAGCGCGGGCGTACACGTCAGCCGAGGCGAACGCTATCTCGCGCGAATAGAGCAGGATCGCCTCACGCAGCGAGTCGTCACCGTCTTTGACGCGCTCTTCGACGACCTCGACGGTGATACGGATGAGCTGGAGCGTCTGAGTCAGGCTGACCGAGCGGAGCAGTTCACGGGGGGCCGACCCGAAGACGTCGGCCGCGATCCAGGGTGTGGAGCGGGGGTCGGCGAACCAGCTGATGAACGAGGTGATGCCGGCTTGGGCGACGAGCCCGACCGCCGAGCGGCGCCCGGGGGGCATGTCTCCGTACCAGGGCAGCGTCTCTTCGAGTCGCTTGATGGTCGCAGTGGACAACTCACCCGAGACCGTCCGCAGCCACGCGAGCGTGCGCTCTTTCGTGGCTGCGGACGGTTGCAGGGGCGAGGTGGGCACCCGCTCGGCACTCACGGGGTCGTCAGGCCTCCCCGCCGGCGGCGCCGCTGGTGCCGGCGGTGACGTCGTGCAGCTGGTACCGGTCGATGGCCTGCTGGACCACGCCCGGGTCGACCTCGCCACGGCGGGCGAGGGCCTGCAGGGTTCGGACGACGACCGACGGGCCGTCGATCTTGAAGAACCGACGAGCGGCGGCGCGGGTGTCGCTGAAGCCGAAGCCGTCGGCTCCGAGTGTCAGGTAGTCACCGGGGACGTACTCACGGATCTGGTCGGGCACGGCCGCCATGAAGTCGCTGGTGGCGATGAACGGACCCTCGGCACCCCGCAGCTTCTCGGTGACGTACGGCGTCTTCGGCTCGTCGTTCGGGTGCAGGAAGTTGTGCTCTTCAGCGGCGAGGCCGTCGCGTCGCAGTTCGTTCCAGCTGGTGACGCTCCAGACGTCGGCCGCGACGTTCCAGTCGTCGGCGAGCAGCTGCTGGGCCTCGAGGGCCCACGGCACGCCGACACCCGAGGCGAGCAGCTGTGCGCGGGGGCCGAGGTTCTCGGCCTCCTTGAGCTTGTAGATGCCGCGGACGACACCGTCGACGTCGAGCCCCTCGGGTTCGACGGGTTGTGCCATCGGCTCGTTGTAGACGGTGATGTAGTACATGACGTTCGGATCGGAGTGCGACGCGTTGCCGTGTTCGTCCGTCCCGTACATGCGATCCATGCCCGACTTGACGATGTGGCCGAGCTCGTAGCCGAACGCGGGGTCGTACGAGACGACGGCGGGGTTCGTGGACGCGAGCAGCAACGAGTGGCCGTCGGCGTGCTGCAGGCCTTCGCCGGTGAGTGTCGTGCGACCGGCGGTGGCACCGATGATGAATCCTCGGGCCATCTGGTCGCCCGCGGCCCACATGGCGTCGCCGGTGCGCTGGAATCCGAACATCGAGTAGAAGACGTAGACCGGGATCAGCGGCTCGCCTTGCGTCGAGTACGAGGTGCCTACGGCGGTGAAGGCGGCGAACGCGCCGGCCTCGTTGATGCCGACGTGGATGATCTGCCCCTGGGGGCTCTCTTTGTAGGCGAGCAACAGTTCTCGGTCGACCGACGTGTAGTGCTGACCGTTCGGGTTGTAGATCTTGGACGTCGGGAAATAGGCGTCCATGCCGAACGTGCGAGCCTCGTCGGGGATGATCGGCACGATCCTGTGGCCGAAGTCGGGCGAGCGCAGCAGGTCTTTCAGCAGACGGGCGAAGGCCATCGTCGTCGCGACCTCTTGCTTGCCCGAACCCTTCTTGACGACGTCGTAGGTCCTGGCTTCGGGTACGGCGATCTGCGTGTACTTCGTGCGACGTTCGGGTACGTAACCGCCGAGCGCTCGACGCCGCTCTTGCATGTACTGGATCGCATCGTCGTCCTGGCCGGGGTGGTAATACGGCGGCAGGTAGGGGTTCTCGTCGAGCTGGGCGTCGCTGATCGGGATGCGCAGCTCGTCGCGGAACTGCTTGAGGTTGTCGAGGGTGAGTTTCTTCATCTGGTGGGTCGCGTTGCGCCCCTCGAACGACGGGCCGAGGCCGTAGCCCTTGACCGTCTTGGCCAGAATGACCGTGGGCTGGCCCTTGTGCTCGGTCGCGGCCTTGAATGCGGCGTAGACCTTGCGGTAGTCGTGGCCACCGCGCTTGAGGTTCCAGATGTCGTCGTCGGAGTAGTCGGCGACGAGTTCGAGGGCTCGCGGGTCGCGGCCGAAGAAGTTGTCACGGACGTAGCCGCCGCTCTCGGCCTTGTAGGTCTGGAAGTCACCGTCGGGCGTGGTGTTCATCAGGTTGAGCAGTGCACCGCTCGAGTCGTTGGCGAGCAAGGTGTCCCACTCGCGACCCCACACCACCTTGATGACGTTCCAGCCGGCGCCGCGGAAGAACGACTCGAGCTCTTGGATGATCTTGCCGTTGCCGCGCACCGGGCCGTCGAGGCGCTGGAGGTTGCAGTTGACGATGAAGTTGAGGTTGTCGAGGCCCTCGTTGGCCGCCACCTGCAGCTGGCCGCGGCTCTCGACCTCGTCCATCTCGCCGTCACCGAGGAACGCCCAGACCTGCTGGTCGCTGGCGTCCTTGATGCCGCGGTTGGTCAGGTACTTCGCGACCTGTGCCTGGTAGATGGCGTTGATGGGCCCGAGGCCCATGGACACCGTCGGGAACTGCCAGAAGTCGGGCATGAGGCGAGGGTGCGGGTACGAGCTGAGCCCGCCCGAGGCGTGGGACTTCTCTTGACGGAAACCGTCGAGCTGGTCGGTGCCGAGGCGTCCCTCGAGATAGGCGCGGGCATACATGCCGGGGGAGGCGTGGCCCTGGAAGAACACCTGGTCGCCGCCGCCGGAGTGGTCCTGGCCGCGGAAGAAGTGGTTGTTGCCGACCTCGTAGAGCGCAGCCGACGACGCGTAGGTCGAGATGTGCCCGCCGACCGAGATGCCGGGACGCTGGGCGCGGTGGACCGTGATCGCGGCGTTCCAGCGGACCCATTTGCGGTAGCGACGTTCGAGCTCTTCGTCGCCGGGGAACTCGGGCTCGTCCTCGGGGGCGATGGTGTTGACGTAATCCGTCTTGGGGACCATCGGCACGCCCAGGTGCAGCTCGCTCGACCGGGTGAGCAGGCTCTTCATGATCTCGCGGGCCCGTTCGTGACCCTGCGCCTTCACGAGAGCGTCGAGCGACTCGCGCCACTCCGCGGTCTCTTCGGGATCGCGATCGGCCTTGTCGACCGTGTACGGGTCCTGATCGTTAACCGTCACCCTTGACCTCAATCATCTGTGTGGAGCGGCCTCCTCTTGGAAGACCACCGCGTGGAGTGGACAAACAGATGTCAGGCCCGTCGTGCCCGGGTTCCGAGACGTACTCCGCCTGACCCGCCCACTCTAGTTGCCCCGGCTGGCACAGGCTCGGCGCGCGCTGGGAACGCCCGGACGCGCCGCCGCTTGTAATCCGACGCGTGAGGCGTAGGATCGGCGATCGTGTCAGACGCCGACCGCCCGGGTCGACGCGAAAGGAACGCACCCATGGCTCTGGAGAACGCCATCCAGGCTCCCGACTTCGACCTGCCGAACCAGTTCGGCGAGCGAGTGCGGTTGAGCGACTTCCGAGGCGTCAAGCCCGTGGCCCTGGTGTTCTTCCCCTTGGCGTTCAGCAGCACCTGCACGAAAGAGCTCTGCACGCTTCGCGACAACCTCGCGATGTTCCAGGACCACCGGGTCGAACTGATGGTCGTGTCGGTAGACTCGAAGGCCACGCTCAGGGCGTTCGCCGAGGAGAAGGACTACGACTTCACCCTTCTGGCGGACTTCTGGCCGCACGGCGAGGTCTCGAAGGAGTACGGCGTGTTCCTCGAGGACAAGGGGTTCGCGACGCGCACGACGTTCTTGATCGACGTCGACGGCGTCATCCGCGAGCACTTCGGCACCGAGCCCGGCCAGGAGCGCTCGCTCGCCGACTACCGTGCGGCCCTCGACCTCCTCGTCCCCGTCACCGCCTGACCCACCCTGTACGAGAGCCCAGGAGGCGCCGGCCGGTTCGCCCACCCGCTAACCTGGACTTGCTCGCCCGGCTCACCCGGTGCGAGGGCCTTTAGCTCAGTTGGTAGAGCGCCACGTTTACACCGTGGATGTCATCGGTTCGAGCCCGGTAGGGCCCACATAACAAAACCCCCGCACAGGCGGGGGTTTCGTCATTTCTAGGCTTAGCCTTCGGCTCTCAGGTTCGGAGAGCTAGTCCCTGTGTGGTCCCCGAGGACTGCGTTGATCCGGGCCAGAGCAGCCGCGTCACTGTCAGTCCCCATCCAGTGGCTGTAGGTGTCAGCGGTGAGGGTGGCCGTCGAGTGACCCAGCCAGGTCTGGGCAGTCTTGAGGTCAATGCCGTTGGTCAGCCAGAGGGTGGCTGCCGTGTGCCGGAGGTCATGCTCACGGCGTCCACGAGCCAGGGCAGTCCAGCCCACCGCACGCTTCCAGTTCGGACCATTCAGGCGCTCGCCCCGGGGGCTCACGAAGAGCAGATCATCCGGGCCGCGTCCAGCCATCAGAGGCTTGACGATGGCCACGACCTCATCGGCCAGCGGGACGGTCCGGGCCGATCCACCCTTGGTGACCGTCCGCACCTCCTGACCATCGGAGGCGGACCGGCTGACACGGAAGGCAGGGCGGGGGACTAGCTGGACATCGCGGACCCGGAGGGCGACAAGCTCGCCCCACCTGAGGCCGGTGAGCCCGAGGACGAGAGCGACCGGACCCAGGGTCGGGTGCTTGGCGGTGAGGTCGGCGGTGACCTCCCGGAGCTCCGCCAGAGAGTAAGGGTAAATCTCTTGCTTCTTGTCCTGCCCCTTGCCGCGAGGTACCCGCGACTCTAGGACGGGATTCTTCGAGATGAGGGCTTCGCGCACTGCCCACCCGAAGAGAGAGGAGAGGGTATTGCGGAACCGCATGACCGTGGACCGGCTCAGCTTGTGGAGCATGGTGCCGTAGAGGGCATCAAGGTCCGAGGTGCGGATAGAGGAGATGGGCCGGTTGCCGAGGGTCGTGGGCAGGTGGGCCGCGAGAGCGTAGCCCTCCGTCTGGTGCGTCTTGGTCGAGATGGACGCGGCACGGCTACCCATCCACATCTCGGTCACCTCAGTCAGGCTGACCTTGCCAGCCTTGGGGTCGACGAACTCACCTAGCAGTAGGGCACGCTTCTGCTTCGCCTCGTAGGCGTCGGCGTCCCGCTTGAGGACGAACGTCTGGTCAGCGACCAGGAGGCCCTTGCTCTTGACCTTGACTCTCCACCGACCGTTAGCGGTCTTGGCCACGCTCACGAGGTGGCCTCGCACGCAGCAAGGGCACGGTCATAGCGGTCATTCCACTCTTCCCGGGAGATGCCTTGGGTCGAAAGGTCCGCCTTGTCCAGGCACTCATCCACGGGGTCAGCCTTGGGAGTGAGGGAGGCAAAGAGAATGAGGACGATGGCCGCTCCGAGGAGTACCAGTGCCCAAGCCTTGACGCTCATGCGTTGTCTACCTTCTGACCGCCCAGCCAGGCGTCCAGGTCGGACTGCCGGTAGCGGGGGATGGGGTCTTTAAGGTTCCCCAGGTTAATCCAAGTCGGACCCGTTTTAAAGGTCCGCCACCGAGAAAGAGTGGCTTGTGAGACGGAGAGGTAGCTGGCTACCTCAGATGACTTCATGAGAGCGGGCGTCACCCGCGCGGTAGGTACTGACATGTAACGGATGCTAGGTGAGCAAGCTGGGGATGATATGTCAAACCCTACTATGCGTTGTTGTCAACTCTGTGAGATAGCTGAACATGAGAGTACTTTCCGGCTCAACTTCTCATATGAGAGACTTGCTTGACTACTTATTGATATGAACGGTAAGAAGCTGCATAAGCTTTGGGTCACTGTCAGACGGTACAAGTACCTTGTCCGTCTCGACCCACTTCTTATACTTCCGATCCCACTTCTTGTAGACGGCGCTGGTGTTGTCTGCCTTCTCGATGCCGCAGGCCTTCCGCATCTCGGTCTTGCTGTGAGGTAGGCCGTCCTCGTAGAGGGCGCTCACGAGCACCCAGTCCTGATCGACCTGGACCGAGTGGTCCCGAGCTACCACCGCAGACCCGAGGTGGTCATCAAGGTAGAAGCCCTCCAGCTTGACTGGAGCCCCATCCTTCTGCTTGCCGTCTGCCGAAATCTCGGTTGACAAGTAGAAGCCCGCGCCGCCCGACTTAGCCACGATCACCGTGTCAGCGTTGGACCGGATGACCGAGGTGCCACGGACACCACCTCGCTCAGACTTGTTGGTGTGGTGGACCAGGATGACGGTTGAGCCCTCCTTGTGGTCCCTGAGGCGCTTGGCTACCCGGAACACCTTGGACATCTGGGCAGCATCGTTCTCGTTCTCGATGGCCGCTAGCTGGCTCAGGGTATCCAGGATGATGAGGTCAGGCTGGAGGTCATCCAGCAGCGCCTCAAGGCGCGCCACGCTCTCCTCATCGGAGAGGTTGACGCCAGACTCCAAGTAGTTGACCGAGCCCGCAGGCGGGCGTGTGTGGTGCCGGTCATCCCACGCTCGGACACGCTTTCCGAAGGCGCTGGCACCCTCAGCGGCCACGTAGAGCACCGTGCCCTGGGAGACGTTCTCCCCGAACCACAGAGTCTTAGTGGCCACGCAGCGGGCCATATGGATCATCGAGAAGGTCTTCCCGATACCGGCTTCTCCAGCAAATACGCAGACCGTGCCCTTCTGGATCATGGTCGGAATCCACCATTGCGGAGCCGGGCGGTTGGCTACCTCCTCCTCAGTGACTAGGCGTAGCTCGTCCTGAGGGTTGGTCGCAGCGCGGATTAGCTCATCGGCCAGAGCCTCGACCGTCTTGCGGTGTAGCTGGGCTGAGAGCGCTTTGTAGAATCCAGCGTCCGGCGCAGTCCTAGCCTCATCGATGTAGCTGGCCACACCTTCCGCCGTCCACCGGTTGGCAGGGTCCACGGGCCGGGCTGCCTCATGGGCCTTCTGGAGTTCGAGCATGGCCATCAGGTCTTGGACGCTTAGGTCCGCTGTGGCCGCACCGAACTCGGCAGTCTCCTTAGATACGCGGTACGTGTCGGTCATCGGATCAGCCCCGCTAGGGCAGGGAGGCCAACGAAGGTGGCCCAGAAGAGGACGGACATCATGATGTCGTCCAGACGCTCACGGGTGGGGGCGCTCATGCGCGGACCCACTTGCCGGTCGCCTTGTCGATACTCACAATCAGGGACGAGTGGCCATCCAGCTCGTCCCAAAGTAGTCGGTCGTGGATGACCGCTTGAGGTAGTCGCTGATTGAGAATCCTACGATTCAGCGCGTGGTGATCCTGGTGCATGGTGAGGTCATCAGCATGGATTGGTACCAGGACGTTGGGGGAGCCCTTCTCTTCTGGGTTTCGGTATGTTGCCAGTGCTAGTACGCGCTCAGCCTCAAAGAGGCCATCTTCTACGTAGAGAGCTACTAGGTACTGGTCTGAGGACATGGTGACCTCGACGACTGTGTATGACACGGGTGTTTCCTCACTTGTGTGAACTCGCTGACCTTGTGGCGCGATATCTCAATTGTGAGGCATATGTCAACAGGTGACATGTTGGTGTGGGCGTTCTCTCAGCTAACAAAGCGTGTCCAGAAAAATGGACACATCGTAAAAATGGACATCCATTCTGTGTCCAATGTCCACTTTTCAGAAGGCAAAAACCCTGTACTTATGCGGGCTGTGGGGGTGGACACGGCAAAAATGGACACTTAGGACACACACGAGCGGAGCGAGTGTGTCCACCGTCCTTGTCTAGTTGTCCAGGTCCAGTAAAAGTGTTCGACCAGTTTCCCAGTAGCCCAGATACCTGTGGTTACAGGGGAGTAGAGGGGTATAGGTATCATCTCGTCCTCATCACACAATCGTGGGGAAAATACCATTGAGGTATGCCAGAGAGTAATGATGAGCGCAACGTAGATGTCACGAGGTTGACACCCGTGAGCTACGCGTATGCACACAAGAAGGTGTATCGCGCCCGTGGCAAGGCCACCACGCACGAGTGCCAGGACTGTGGACGCCAGGCGTCACAGTGGGCCTACCGCCCCGGTGACCCGCACGAGGACAGCGCCCCCTACACACGCACAGTTCGAGGTGTGACCACCACATCCATCGTGTCCTGGTCACCCAACGTCTTCGCCTATGACCCCCTCTGTGTCCCATGCCACACGAGGAGGGACAAGGGATGACCGACCATCACCGCAGCCGGGCGTGGGTCAAGGTGCGCAACCGTGTGCGTCCCATCTTCCAGGCCCGCATCAACGCGGGTGGGATGCCGTGTGTGAACCGGTGCGTCATGGGCGGGATCGTCTACCCCGGCCAGGCGTGGGACGTGGCGCACCTCATCGATGCAGCCAAGGGCGGCACGGATGACATGAGCAACCTGGGTGCCGCACACCGCAGGTGCAACAGATCAGACGGCGGCACACAAGGTGCCATCAAGACCAACCAAGCAAGAGCGCAGAAGCGCAACGCAGAGAGCAGGAACCAACCGTGGTGAGCATCAAGAAGTACACGCAGCGTGAGCTAAATCGGGGCATGGCAGTAGGCATGGTGGCAGTCGAGAAGAAGGGTCGCCTGGTCTACTCCGCTGGTCCTGGTGTCCAGCGCAAGACTGGCCTGCGTCTCAGGCTGGCCAAGGTCTTCGGTCGTCCCGAGTACGTGAACCGTGATCCGTACGCGGGGCTGACCGAGGAGCAGGCCGAGGCCAAGTGTGAGCAGATCGTGGCCGAGCGCGCGGCCAAGGCATCAGCCGACGTACGCAAGATGACGGACCTCCTCAACAACTTCGCGGCTGACATGAGGCGCGAGGCAGGTGACAAGGATGAGTGACCGCCTAGTCCGTGAGGGTGGTGTGACGGTGGACTACATCAACACCACCCGTGACCTGGACCAGCTACTTGACCGCATGTCCACCGCCTTCGCCTACCACCACGACTGGCCACTCGACCAGGCACGAGCAGCAGCAGAGGACGCAGCGCTGGCCATGGACGGGGCAGGTGTAGCCGAGACCACCCGTGCCATCAGCCACGCCATGACTCAGGCATGGATGGATCGAGATGACTGAGCCCGAGCTAGACGAGCGGCTGACGACCGCAGAAAATTCGAACACGCGTTCGATTGACGGCTTCTTTGAGGATCGCGATAACCCCCGCCCGAAGGCACAGAAGCTTTTGTTTGCGACCCAGCACGGGCCAGCAGAGTACCGGGACTCCGGACTTCAACCGCTTCACGTCTCAAGCCTTGAGGGATCAAGGCAGCTTCGCCATGAGTACGAGTTGGGGATGGATTTTCTAGGGTATCAGGAGCGCAACCCGCAGGGCTACATGATGGCTGACGCTATCAACGCACTAGATGATGAGGGCCTTCCCCGCTCTGTCATCACGGCTATCTGCGTAGGCCGACGTGCCGGTAAGACGACGACAGTCTTCGCCATCATCTTGGGCCGGATGCTTAGCCGACCTAACTACATGGTGGGCTTCACCGCCCAGACTCAGGTCAAGGCGCGAGAGCGCTTCATGCGTGACGTGTATGACCGCGTGACGCGGCGCTGGGACATCACTGACGAGTCGTGCCCGGTCAAGATGGGTGTGGCCATGGGCCAGACGTACCTCGTGGTGAAGGCCACCGGCTCCCGTCTGACCATCATGCCGCCCACGTCAGACGCGGCACGAGGTGACGCCTACTCCCTCTTCGTCATCGATGAGGCGCAGCAGTTCACCGAGGACCACGGCCAGGCCCTCCTGGGTGGCATCCTGCCCACGTTCTCGACCCTCAAGGGTCAAGCGCAGTTGATCATGATGGGCACCCCTGCCGAAGCTCAGTCCGGCCTCCTCTGGTCGCAGCTTGAGAAGGGCCGCGCCGGGACGGGCGGCATCGTCGAGTACGGGGCCAACCCATTCACACCCGACCACGAGGAGGGGGAGTCCATCGAGGGCACCACCTCCGATCCTGACGTGTGGGTGGAGTCACACCCCGGCATCGGGAACCTAACGACCCTCCGAGATGTCCGGGTCTACGGCTTCGAGGGGATGAGCCTTGCCGACTTCAAGCGCGAGTTCCTGTGCCTCTGGCCAGCGGGCTCTGCCAGCCGGTTCATCAACCCGACCGACTGGGATGCCTGCAAGGTCGGCGGTGACCTGCCCGAGCTTCCGGCTCACTGGGCACTCGGTTTTGCCATCCACCCAGAAGGCAAATTCTCATCCATCGTGGCCGCGTGGCGCGACGACAAGGGCCTGGCTCACCTCTCCGTCCTGGACTCCCGAGATGGGGTCCGCTGGGTCGGCACGAGCCTGTCAGCTATCTACAAGAAGCACCGCAAGACCATCGTCTATGACTCCGCTAGCTCCGGGGCCAACGTCGAAATCGAGGGGCTGAATCGTACGTTGAGGCCTCGCGTTTCGCCACAGTCGTGGCCTAACGTCTCGACCGCTGCAAGCCTCGTGACCAAGCTCATCCGGACTCACGCGCTCCGGCACCACGACCACCCGGCTCTCAATGAGGCGGTGGCCAGTGCCACTAAGCGAGGCACCAGGGACTCCAACCGTTGGGCCTTCGGACGTATCGACTACGGCTCTGACATCACCGCCCTGGAGGCTGGAGCCATGGCTCTCCGCTTCCTCGATGAGACGCCAGAGCGCCAGCCGCTACCGCGCATCGCATAGTACGAAGCACTTCTAGACGCCCCGTTTCCCCGGTATCACTGGGGCAGCGGGGCGTCATACGTTGCAGTGCGCTAATCATGTTATCTATTGCGCCTTATAATAGATACAACATGGGATATTTCAAGGACCTCTTTGGCGCTGGGCGCGCGCGTGGACTCAACGAGTTCACCGCGCCCAGCGCAGTGGCCAGCCCATGGGCGCAGGAGAGTGACATCAAGCGCTTCATCATCAGTGAGGCGCTGGGCTCGCAGTTGTCCGCCCTTCCCATGGGCCGTGACAGTGCAATGTCCATCCCTGCCGTAGGCCGTGGCCGCAACCTCATCGTTGCCGCCATCGCTCCGCTGCCTCTCGTAGCGTTGAGCAACGGCACTCCGGTCACTGTCCAGCCGTCATTCCTCTACCGCTCCGACACGCTCGTGAGCCCGAGGGAGCGTCTTGTCCGGACGCTCGACTCCCTCATCTTCCACGGCCACGCTCTGTGGGCTGTGCAGCGTGGAGCTAAGCAGGAGGGTCAGGCTCACGCCCCGATCCTCGATGCCGCATGGGTCCCGCACGACCAGTGGTCCATCGACCAAGAGGGCAGAGTCCTCGTAGCTGGCAAGCCCGCTGACGCTGAGGAAGTCATCTACATCAATGGGTGGACTGACGGTCTGCTCAACACCGGAGCCCGCACCCTCAAGGGTGCTCTTGCTCTAGAGAACGGTCACGTTGACCGAGCCAACCACCCGGTCCCTCAGACCGTCATCGGCCACAAGTCGGACGCCGACACGCAGCTTGAGCAATCGGAAATCACCGACCTCCTTGACCAGTACAAGGCCGCTCGCCGGGACCCTGAGGGCTCCGTAGCATACGAGCCCCCCGGCCTCAGCTTCCGCTCCGAGGGAGCGTATGACGCCGACATGTTCATGACCGGTCGCAACTACAACCGTGTGGACATCGCCTCTCACCTAGGCATCCCCGCGTCCCTCTTGGACGGATCAACCGCTGAGGCATCTCTGACCTACGTGACGACCGAGGGCAACGCCAACCGCTTCGTGACCGAGACCCTGCCGCTCTTCATGGGTCCCATCGAGGACGCCCTGTCCTCCGACTCCGTTGTGCCGCGCGGCCAGTCCGTGCGCTTCGACAAGACCGAAATTCTGACCGCGCCGGGTACGCCCACGAGCGCACCCGTGGAGGACTAGCTATGACCGAGTACCTAGAGGCCGGAGACTTCTCCGTTGACCCTGAGGCCCGCACCGTCCGTGGCCTCCTCCTCCCGTGGGGCGAGCAGAGCCGTCTGAGCGCATCTCAGACAGAGCCCATCGCCTTCGACCGAGGCACCGTTGCCGTCCCGTCTGACGTGTCCATCGTGACCGCCAACCGCTTCCACGACCGTCACGACCCGGTAGGCCGTGCCACCTCCATCGAGGACACAGAGCAGGGCCTCGTGGCCACGTTCTCCATCGCCCGCACCACCGAGGGTGACGAGTTCCTGGACCAGTACAAGGACGGCTCGATTCGCAAGCTGAGCGCCGAGCTAGCCGGGATCGTCCGTGAGGGAGCACGTGGCATCAAGGCCCGCCTCACTGGGGCTGGCTTCGTCACAGAAGGTGCCTTCGCCAGCGCCGCACTCTTCGCCGTAGCCCCTGAGGACGACGTGGAGCTTACCGAGATTGAGCGCCTTCTTGAGCGCATGGCAGTCCTAGAGGCCCGCCTCCCAGAGACCCCCGAGCCCACCGAGGCCGAGGACGAAACACCCAACCCATCAACCGAGCCGGCTACCCCGGCCACAGAAGAGGAGACCATCGTGGCCGAGGCCCAGGTTCCAAACACAGCAACCGCCCCTGAGGCAGTCAAGGAAGAGACCAGCGCCAACGGTGTCTTCGAACTAGTCACCCGCGCCAAGAATGGCGACAGCCAGGCCGAGACCATGCTTGCTGCCCTCGCAGACATCAAGCACACCGGCACTGGTGCACTCGCATCTCCCGGCGTCCTCCAGCCCGCATGGCTCGGAGAGCTCTGGCAGGGTCGCACCTACCAGCGCAAGTACACCTCCCTAATCAAGAACGGAACCATCTCCGCGATTGAGGAGAAGGGCTTCGTCATGGACACGGCCTACGACCTCGTAAAGCCTTGGGCCGGTAACAAGACCGAGCTTCCCACCGGCACCGGTTCGACCTCGCTCCGCTCCAGCACGCTCCAGAAGTGGGGCTTTGCGGTTGACGTAGCGCGAGAGTACTTCGACCTTCCCGGTGGCCAGGAGGTCATTGAGGCCTTCTTCCGCCGCGTGACCGAGAGCTACGCCCGCGTCACTGACGAGTGGACACTTGGCCGCCTGTCCGCCGCCATCACCGGTGACAACCTCCAGGCTCCCGACACCTACCCCGCTGAGTACCCTGACGTCTTCGGAATGCTCATCCAGGGTGCCGAGGCCATCGAGGACGCTGGGGATGCACCCAGCTTCGCCATCCTCAACCAGGCCGCGTGGGACCAGTACAAGTACACCCCCAAGGACAAGCTCCCCGAGTTCGTCAGCTTCGCCTTCGGCATCGGTCGAGATGCAGTTGCAGACGGTCACCGCGTAGTACGCGGAAACGTCGGCTTCTCTGAGGCTCCCGCTGTGCTCGTTGGTTCGTCCACCGCCGCTCACCTCAACGAGGTCGGCGGAGCCAGCCCCGTGAACATCGAGGCTCTGGACGTTGTACGCGGTGGTATCGACCGCGCGACGGTCGGATACACCCAGTTCATGGTTGACCGCCCCGAGTCGCTCGTCCTCATCGGCGCAGACGCGTAGTCACCCGCCAGGCGGGGGCCGGTCTGTCTCCGGTCCCCGCCCCTTCCTGAAAGGGGTTCGCCATGGCACTCGCCACCGCAACCATCAAGAACGCTCTGGCCTCTGCCTACGGCTCCACCGCCGTGGCGGCTGCCCTGTACACCACCGTCCCTGGTGGGTCAGCAGGCACCGAGGTTACGGGCGGCGCGTACACGCGCAAGACCACCTCGTGGTCCTCAGCAGTCGGGGGCGTGGTCACCACGACCGTCACCTTTGACGTTCCCGCTGGGGTCACCGTCCAGGGCTACGGACTCCACAACGGCTCCGGCACCTACCTAGACGGGGGCGCTCTGACTAGTCAGGGCTTCTCCACCGCTGGCACCTACGCCCTCACCGTCACCTACACCCAGTCCTAGGGATCATGGCTATCACTCGCGTCCAGTCGGTCGCAGCTAGTGCGCAGTTCACGGCAACGCGAACGATCACGGTTGCGGCTACTGGTGCGGGCAACACCTTGATCCTGGTCTTGGAGCACCAGTCCTCAGCCGCGCCATCCGTCTCAGACAACGCGGGCAACACGTGGAGCCGAACCTCTAGCAGCCTCACCGCTGGAGCTACGGGGCAGTACCAGCTTGACATCTGGACCGCCTCCGCAGCAGCAGCCAGCGCCACCACGGTTACCGTCACCACGGTCACCAACGGCAGCGTCCTGGGAACGGTCTTCTACGAGGTGTCAGGTGCGGGCACCGTCAGGGCTACAGCCGCCAGCACCGCGACTACAGCCAACGGTGTCAACACCCTGCCGACCCCGCTAGGCCTCGACATCCGACCCGGTGACTTCGCCGTCTCGGCCGTTAGCTACTTTGCCAACTCATCCGACGAGACGGTGAGCAGCCCTTGGGTCCCGACCGGTTCGGGTATCTCGACAACACGTTTTGCAAGCTCCAGCCAGCTAGCCACTTCCGCCCAAAGCACCGGGCCGCAGTGGACACTGCCGACAGTCAAGAACGGCTGGGCTCAGACCGGAGTCATCTACACGCCAGCCGAGGTGACAGCACCCGCCTACTCTGCGTCCGTCTCGGTCTCAGGGTCCGGCACCTCGACCTCCGGCAGCGCCGTCAGCTTCTCCACCGCCGTGACCTCCTCAGGCTCAGGTGGGGCAGCCCAGGCCTCAACACCCGCCATGAGCAGCCAGGCCACATCTGCCGCCTCCGGCTCCAGCAGTGCCACCGCCATCTCCAGCTTCACGGTGTCTGTGGCCCCCACAGGTACCGGCTCAGCGGACGGAGTGGCCCTCGTAGCTATCCGAAGCGCTGGGTCCTCTAGAGGCTTTGGTGAGTCCGAGGCCGAGGGGTCACCTACCTTCACCGCCCGCGCCTCAGCGTCCGGCTTTAGCACCAGCACCACCCGCGTGACCCTCGCTCTGACCGGCTCCGGCCTGGCCTCAGGAGAGGGCACCAGCACAGCCACCGGTCTCTCCCTGGCAGCACTCCGGCCCCGCCGAGTTGCCGTTACTACGCCCCGCACCGGGGCGTCCATCTTCATCCAGTCACGATCCAGAACGGAGGTACGAGTCCCGTGACCATCGGCCCCTACTACCTAAACGATTCACCGGCCACACCGGTTGAGGTTGACCTCATCTCCGACGAGGACGTGACCGGCTACAACACCACGGTCGTCACCCTCGTGAGCCCTACCGGCCACGTGGTCCCCGTTACCGCCGTGTACGCGGACGAGACAGTACTGTTCACGATCCCCACCGGCAGCCTCACTGAGGCCGGTGTCTGGCACGTCCGCATCAAGCTCTTGGGCGGTAGCTCGCTCGTGACTCTGCCAAGCGTGCCGTTCGTGGTCCAGGCCCTCGATGGCTGGCACAACCTCGACTCCGCACGCTCCGACTGGGAGCAGGCACCTGCCGAGGACGTGACCCTCCACAACCTCCTGGAGACGGCCCGCATCGAGTGCGAGGCCTTCGCCCCGGCACGTGCCACCGTCCCCGCGAACTACCGCGCTGCCCAGCTACTCCAGGCCAGGAACTCTCTCAACGCCGGACAGGTCCAGCCTTCCGGTGACTTCGGAGAGGGGTCATTCCAGATGACCCCGTTCCCTCTGGATTGGAAGGTCAAGCAGCTTCTCCGACCTCAGACAGGGAGGCCTCTCGTTGGCTGACCCAATCAACTACCCCTCCATGAGAGGCGCAGTCCTGGAGAGCATCAGGCCCCTGGTCCCCAAGACGTGGGCTGTGCTGCCCGGCCAGATGACGGACTCCATCACCAAGACCACCGTGGCCCTCTCGCTCAACACCATCGAGCGCTTCCCTCAGGCCCCGCAGTACATCCGCATCGTCACCTACACGCTCACCATCGCCAGCCCTATGGGCAAGGCAACGGAGACGGACGACCGCGTGGATGACGAAATCCTCACTCTGCTCAACGCACTCGATGACATCGAGGGCTTGGCCTGGACCCGAGCCGAGCGGGGCGTCCTGGGGAACAACCCCGGATTTGACATCACCCTCACCTTCACCTTCGAGAAAGAAAGCTAACCAAAATGGCTATCGTCACACCTCAGCCCATCCTCATGGGCAACGCCTCCATCAAGATCGGTGGCACGTCCGGCAACAACTACGAGGGCGCAGTCTCGTCCGTTGAGTTCCAGCCCACCGCTGGCTCGGTCAACTTCAAGGGACTCGCTCCGACTGCCGTCTTCACCTACGCGACCAGCCCCACGTGGGCACTGGCACTGACCTTCGCGCAGGACTGGGACACCACCAACTCCCTCTCCAACTACCTCTTCGACAACCAGGGCAAGACTGTCCAGGTTGACGTGTACCCGGTAGCTGGCACCGGCAAGAAGGGCTTCTCCGCCCAGGTCATCATCCAGCCCGGATCGATCGGTGGAGCCATCGACTCCGTTGCCGTCTCGACCGTCACGCTGGGTGTCATTGGTGCACCCGCCCGCGTCACTCAGGCGTAGCCCATGGCCGCTACGTCTATCTCGATCTTCACGAGCAAGGAACTCCAGGTCACGGTGGGGCTTCTCAAGTCCATCGACAAGGACCTGAGTCGCGAGATTAGGCGTGCCGTCAAATCCATCTCTACCCCCGAGTGGACCCAAGAGGTGTCAGCCAACGTACGCAACCCGCTCCAGCAGCGGGTGTTGGCCAGCAACTCCACCGTGGCCGTGGGCAACGACAACGTTCGCCTCCGGTCCGGTAACTCGACCCGCCGTCTCAGCGGTGGGGGCAGCCCCGCCACGCTCGCCCGCGCCGCTGAGTTCGGTACCGACCGAGCCCGAGTCACGACCTATCAGCGCCGCAGCCCCAAGGGCAAGCAGCACACGGTCAAGCGCCGGGCCAGCGTCCAGCTACCGAGCCGCAGCCGATCCGGCTGGGCCGTCTACCCGGCTGCCGCAGAAATCACACCGCGTATTGCATCGCTCTACGCACAGACCACTCTCCGCACGTTCGCGGAAACCATCGAGAAGGGGGCACGAGGCTAATGGCTGGATTCAACCTATCCATCGGAGCCGACACCCGAGGCTTCTCCAGCGCCATCAAGTCCGGACTCATCAACCCCCTAGAGGACGTTGAGGATGTCATTGACAAGGTGGCCAAGTCTGGAGACGACATCGGCGGTGGCCTTGAGGACGGCATGCGCAAGGCGCAGCGCGAGACCAAGGACGCTGCCGACGAGATTGACACGCTCCAGGACAGCATCAAGCGGGTCAACAAAGCAGCCAAGGACTTCGGTGTAGACGGTGGTTCCGGCATCTCAGACGGAATCCGCAAGGGTACCGACGAGGCTGGAGAAGGCCTCAACGAGTTCAAGGACGAGGCGAACTCGACTGCCCGTGAGGCTGCCGCCAGCTTCGACGGTTCCGCCGAGTCCATCGGTGACGCCTTCCAGGAAGTCGCCGCCAACGCCTTCGCTGGCTTCGGTCCTGCCGGAGCCGCTGCCGGTCTCCTCCTAGCAGCCGGTCTAGGTGCTGCCTTCGCCAAGATTCAGGAGGGCAAGGAAGACACCGAGGAGTTCAAGGCCAAGGTTGCCGAGCTTGGTGCCGAGTTCATTGAGGCCGGTGGCAAGGGTGAGGCGTCCCTTGAGTACGTCATTGACAAGCTCAAGGAACTAGCCACCACTTCCGAGGAGGGCGTTACCAACCTTGAGGACTTGCAGAAGGCCGTAGAGGGTGCGGACGGAAAGAACTTCGAGGACATCGCTCAGGCCGTAGCCGGTGCTGGAGAGAACATCGATGACCTCATCAAGACTCAGGAAAAGTACCTTGAGCAGCTTGAGGAGGAGTCGCAGCTAGCGGACGCCAGCGTGACCGGCGCGCAGAAGGCAGCGACCGAGAAGGCCATTGCCCAGCAGCTTGTCGTGGAAGAGCTTCACAAGGCCAAGGACGCGACCGATCAGGCTAGGGCTTCCGAGGAGGCCTACAACGCAGCCGGTGGACCTGAGCTTGCAGCCAAGGCCGAGACCATCGAGAACTACGTCAGCGCCGTCCAGGACGGCTACGCCGACGCCGGAGCGTCCATCGACGAGTACGTAGAGGGCGGCGTTGCCAACCTCCAGAAGTACACAGAGGAGGCCGCAGCCCAGGCTGACGCCGTGACTGCGTACCAGCAGAACATGGTGGCCCTGAGCGGGATTCTCTCGGATGAGGCTCTGGCCTACGTGGCCTCTCTCGGCCCCGAGGCCGCGCCAATCATCGATGCCTTCGTCAAGGCTCCGCTTGCCCAGCAGCAGCAGACCGCCGACGTGTGGACCCGGCTCGGTACCGCCTCATCTCAGGCCTTCGGGACCAAGCTCCAGAACGACCTCAGCGGTGCCAGCTTCAACGCCAACGTCAACCTCCGCGCTAACCCGCAGCAGATCATCGACGCCATTGGTGCCCGCCGCTATGACGTGGCGGTCAACGCCCGAGTAGTCAACAACATTCAAAGTCAACTGCCGTCCAGGCAAGGAATGGGTGTCCCGTGAGTTCATCAATCAGCAGCGACTACGGGTCCGTGGTGCCTCTCTTGGTCACCGGCTACGAGTCCAACCGCAACACAAGGAACATCTTTCACCAAGTCCTAGGTGGGGGAGAGGACGTGACTCTCCAGCCCGCTTCACTCCGACGCGGACGCCTCTCGTGCCTCTTCGCCTCAGAGCAGGATGCCGTGGACTGCGAACTCATGCACGCAGGAACCTACGTGCTCAGCTTCGCGGACTCCGACCTACCCCTTGCCTCCATGAGGTACGTCCCTGACGGCTCTATCGTCCGCCGTCTCGACCAGGAGACGTACCTGTGGACGGTTGACATCGACTACCAGGAGGTGGAGCTATGACCGTCCGCGTCCCCGTCTACAACGCCTTCCTCGTACCCGACGTGTCCGTGGGGCGGTCCTACGTGCTCAACGTAGTGTCCGGTTCCCTGTATGCCGACGAGGGGAACGCGCCTCTCATCGGTGGCACCATCACCGTGTCCAAGCCTTCTCCCGAGGTCATGGCGCTCATCGACCCCTACGCTCCGCGCAGCCGCGTCACGCTCCAGGTCCGAGGCACCGAGAATGACCCAGCTAGTGAGTTCTCCCTCAAGATCACTGCCATTCAAGAGGACGCAGGAGATGGCCTTCTCGGCATCAACCTTGCCTCCGACGAGAGCTTGCTCATGGACTACGCCCTACCCACGAGCGCGCCCATCAAGACCTTCTGGGGATACCAGAACTCCGGCTATTCCATCGTGGTCGGGGTGCTCAACCGAGTCCTTGGACCGGGCCGCTACAACCTCAGCTATCGGACAGCCAACAAGCAATTCCCGACCTACAGCGCCCTCACCAATCTGATCCCCAACGGGTCATTCGACAATGGCTTGGTCACGCCCTGGGTAGGCCTCCAGGCCAACGTTAGTGCGTCCACCGGCTTCCGTCTGACTGGTCAGTACTCGTTGCTCGTCAACCCGAACTCGACCAGCAATGACTCCGCCGCCGAGCTTGCCGAGGTCCGAGTGACCCCCGGCAAGACGTACACGGTTAGTGGCTTCATCGCTCGTGCCGGTGTGCAGCCAGGCACCTTGAACGCTCGTGCCCGGCGTATCTGGGTCTACACCTACATCGACGGTCAAGTGGTCGTGGTCGGACAGTCACCTCAGGCACCGAACACCGCCGCCACCAGCCGCCAGTCGGTCACCTTCACCGTCCCGGCCAACGCCGAGAGTGTGAATATCCGTCTCTACTCGGGAGCCGCCAACGGGACCAACGCGGGCGTCTACTGGGAGAACGTGCTCATGGTCGAGGGTGACGGCCTGGACACCAACGGCGTCAGCGTCGTGCCCTTCTTCGACGGTGCCACCACGGACTCCACGAGCTACGTCTACGAGTGGACCGGCGACACCAACAACTCCGCCTCGACCCGGACCCCGGTCCTCGACCGAGGCCCGGACGCCCTGACGTGGATGCCCGGACAGACCGCCTGGGACTTCCTGACGCCGATCCTCGATGCCCTTGGGTGGAGGCTCAGCCCGGGTAAGAGCGCAACGCTATGGAACCTCGACCAGAACGATTCCCTCTTGTCTGGGTCTCCCGTCAGGATCGGCTACGGCACCAACCTCTACGAGGTCACGGACCTCAAGAGCCGGACCGCGAGTAACGCCGGGGGAGTGCCGCAGTTCGCGGACGCCGTGGTCGTGCACTACCAGTGGACCGACACCGCCACCCTGGAGAAGCGAGAGGCCTACGACTCCGCAGGACCCTCGATGCCGCAGAAGACACACCTGGTCGAGTACCAGGACACCGCCTACCCCGGACCTGGAGCGGCGGCCTACATCTTGGAGCGTCTGACGGCCCGACGCCGACAGCTACAGGTGAGCGCGGCAGCGAACTACACCGTGTGGCCCGGCCAGGAAATCGTCATCTCACCCGGACCTGGTGACCAGGTGTCCGGCTACATCGACGCCGTGGACTGGGACCTCAGCAACGGGGTCATGTCCATCCGATCCAAGAACCTCATCATCAACCCAACCGGCTCGCTAGGCGCATCGCCTGACGGGCAGACAGTCGGCTCCGTCTCCACGACGGTTGCCGATTACACAAGCTAGGAGCACACAGTGGCAGTAGGAGACGCAGCCGGGGCCAAGGGCCTCGCAACGTATACAGACAGCCTGTTGGTCAAGGACGTGGACAACGCCCTCAACCAACGGGGTGACGACACCGCAGCAACCATGACCCGCCTGGACACCGTAGAGGCGGCGGCACTGGGCAAGCCCATGTTCTCGGTCCAGCGAGGAACCTTCGACCAGAACATCGTCCACAACAACTGGTATCAGGTAGTCGGAAATGTCTTTGCCTCGCCAGTCATCAACACCGGCTTCACCTCCTGGACGACCGGTGCCCTCACCATCAAGCGCTCAGGTGTCTACACAGTCGGAGCCCACGTCCAGTACTACGGCCAGGGCTTCACGACCGTGGGCGTCCAGTTGACCAAGAACGGCAACGGCGTGGACACGACCGACATGCTGTGCAAGGACGAGTGGGGAGGCGGCGGATCAGCCGTCCCGGCTGCCACCGCGACCGCGTACAACGTGGTCCGTCTCGTGGCCGGAGATGTCATCCGTATGTGGACCCTCCAGCGCAACGCAAACGGCTCGACCGTGCCAGTGGGCAAGGTCGCCGGAGACGTGACCATGAGCCTCATGTGGGAGAACAACTAGTGAACAAGACCGCCATCTTCATCTGCTTCTCAGCCCTGGCAGCGGTCGGACTCGTCGGTTCGGTCGTCCTGGCCATCCACCGCCCGGACGCCACGGCTACCTTCACGTCTCTCATCGTGACCGTGCTCGGTCTGGCTGCCACCGCAGCCGGTACCTTCTACGCTCTTGGCAAGCAGGGCGAGAAGATTGACACCATCAAGACCCAGACCAACGGCACCCTCTCCAAGCTTCGCGAGGACAACGAACGCCTCAACCGTGAGGCCATCGAGAGGGCTCAGCGAGAGCAGCCACCCGCAGAGGGCAGACACCGCGCAGACCCCGAGAGCTAGTCTGACTACGAACCCCGCTCACGCCCCCCGCTGAGCGGGGTTTCTCATGTCTGCAACACACCTTGTGAGCGCCCCTCACCCTGCCGTCGTCGGACCTAGAATCCCGGCGCGGCACTGCCCGAGGTGCCCAGGAGGAGAAGCATGAACCAGATTGACGGTTACCCCATTGACCACCTCAAGCTCGTGGAGGCCTTGGACAAGCGTCAGGACAAAGTAGTAGCCGAGGGGGTGCGGGTAGATGTTGTGTTCGACCCGGAGCGAGACGACAAGCCCTACGCCGACGTGATCGTGACTCGGAGCTACCGGCTCTTCGATCAGGAGGTCAAGGACATGATCAAGGAAGCTCTCTAGGCTTCTCAAGGAACCCCACCCAGACCGGCCTCTGGGTGGGGTTTCCTAGTCCCTGGCTAGTCCCCGTAGGGTGCGATTTGGGGGACTAGGAGCAACGTGAGCAACGCCAGAACCCCATGGAATATGGGAAGTCTGGACCCCGGCAACCTTTACACCGTGGATGTCATCGGTTCGAGCCCGGTAGGGCCCACCGTCGAGAGTTCTGGTCAGACGACCAATGGCTGCCACCGCGCCCGCTGGGTCGGGTGAGTTCGCCGGTGGTGTTCGGCCGTCGCTCGATGCTCTCCAGTCGGCACGGACCGCTCACCGTCGTTCGGTGACGTCGACCCGAACCACAGATCTGTCGGCGGGCGTCGTCTCCCGTGGTCAATCGCAAGCCGGTCGTTCATCGGGACGCCCGCCCGGGCCGTTCTCGGTCGGACTTCGGGGATGCCGCCTACGACTCCACCGACCCGGTGGGTTGGCTGCTGTTCAACGTCCACGGGGTGGTTGGCCAGTTCGAGGCCGACCTCATCCGAGCCCGAACCACAGAGGGCATGGCGATCGCGAAGGCTGCGAGCGAGCTCCGTGGCCGCAAGCGTGGCCGGTGTCCTCCTCGGCTTGTGGTGGATATTCCTCGGATCGGCAGGTGGAGCGGCGGTCGCAGCGCATGTGCTGAAGCTGTCTCTCCGGTGGGCGGCCCGGCCGGTTCGAGACCTCCAAGCCGAGCTCGGCCCAGAATTCGTCGTACTTCTCGGGCAACGTCCCTGAAGTGCTCCACGAGCCGGTCGCCCGTTACACGATGGTCATGTGGGGCTGGCGTTCGTGCGTCGGTTGATGGTGTCGCCGTTCCAGGAGAGGTCGGAGTCCTCGTCGACCAGGTATGCCTCGAAGCGGCCGTCGGTGAGGATCGAGTCGATGAGCGTCCGAGAGCCGGCGACGATCGTGGAGTCCCAGTCGATCTCGGTGGCGAGCACCCAGGCGTGGTCCTCCGGCCAGAGCAATTGCGGGGGCTCGTCGGTTCGGAGGCCGATGAGTGGTCCCCATCCGGGCTTCGCGAGCTCAAGGGTGTCGGTCTGGGCGAGGAGGTAGTCGTAGCGATCGATGGTCACCGATCGGCCGACGAGGTGTTGGCCGGTGCCGCCGACCCAATACGCGGCGACGGCCTCATCAGACGTGGTGGTCTCGGCTCCCAGAAGCGGTGCGAGGGCGGCGAGCACCTGCGGATCGAGGTGGCCGACGTCACTGGTTCCACCACGGGGTTCGTCGAGGTCGAGCAGCCGTTCCCACTGCACGAGAGGGTGCATGACCTTGCCGGCCGTGGCGGCGACGTCAGACCATCGGCGGCGTTCCCAGGTGTCGTCTGCCGTGGGCCGGGGGTGGAGGATTCGCGCGTAGGCCTCGAAACCGTATCCAGCGACAGATCCGACCCTTGCCCAGCCTCCGACGCGGTACATCCGCGGCCCTAGCCAGGCGGCGCGTTCGACATCGTCGATGATCTGCATGGTGGTGACCCTGTCATGAGCGCGGAGCCGTGCCAAGGACGAACACCCGTTCGCGCGTCTGTTTCACGACGCAGGGTCCTACATGCCGATGATCGGGCCCGCGGCTTGAACTCTCGGTGGCTTGAGTGGGACCATGCCAGGCATTGGCGGTGTCTGTGACTGTGACTGGGCGCGTCCGACGATGCTCGCGAGGGAGGGGCTGTTCGCTGGGGCCCGTTCGTGGCGTCAGTTCGCGGGCCCGTGGTGCTGTCTTGCTCGAAGCAGAGCCGTGTGGAGGTCATCCGCCAGGAGGTCTTGATGGTTGTTGAGCAGTGTGATGGGGGCCTGCTGCTCGACGCTCAAGACGACCCACCTGCTGCTGCGGACGCGTTTCCGGTGATCGTTGGGCTCGATGCTGACCGTGCCAAGCCTGTCGAGAGGCCACTCGGCGGGGCTCGCGCCTCGAATGCGGGCGGAGGCTCGAGGTATGTATCGCAGGCGCGTCGACGATAGGACGAATACCCCCGCGTAGCCCCCGCCGCCGGTCGGCAAGATCCGTTGTGCAGAGGTGCCCCATACGAGAGCTTCTCCGGGCTCAGTGACAACTCGCCGCCATGCGCGTACGGCTCGAAGATCTCCGACAATTTGCGCACCACCCAGGACGGCAAACAGGACGAACAAGGTGAGAAAGGCCCACGACAGACCGTCCCGATCGGTGCGAAACATGAGCTGCGCACAGGCGATGGCGCCCAGGACGCCGAAGAGGGGCAGCTGGCCGACGACTGATCTTTGCAGAGCGCGCTCAGATGCCGTCACCGGTGGATCTAGGGCTGTTGCCACGGCCTTATCTTGCAGCCATCCTGGTGTCGATGGCGACTCGATGGAGGATCGCTCACCGGATTGCGTCGGCTGGCCATCGACGTCACTCATGAATGCGGTCACCTCGGGCGTTTCGCGTGAGGCGCATGGCGAGTGATCCCAGTGTGAAGATGACGGCGTAGGCGATGAACGCCACCCACAGGGGCGCTTGGATGCGGTCGACGAGGAACCAGAAGAGCCCACCGCCGACGAAGATCAAGACGAGGTTGAGCAGAACGGTTCTTGCCGGAAGCCACGGCGTCGGGCGCTCGATCACTGCAGCCGCGTCGACGGGGCGAGCCTGCGGCAATACTTCTTCGCTGCTCATAGGTCCAGCATGCCCCAGGACGTCATTCGGCATCGGTGTCCGATAGCCGATCCACTACACGGTCGCTGCAACTGGCAGCGCCACGGAGAACTTGAATCCGACGTGGGAGTCGACGAAGCCGAGCCTCCGGTAGAAGCGGTGCGCATCGGTCCGTGCGGCGTCAGAGGTGAGTTGCACGAGGGGTGCGCGGAGCTCGATCGCTGCCTCGTCAACGACCCACCGCATCAGCGCGCTGCCGATGCCCGAGGAGCGTTCCGTGCTCGCGACGCGGACCGCCTCGACGAGCAGCCGGGTGCTTCCACGTCGGGCCATGCCAGGGATCATCGTCAGCTGCAGCGTGCCCACGACCGCCTGATTCCGGGCCAGTAGCACGAGGATTTCGTTGCTCGGATCGTCCATGATCCTGTCGAGAGCTTCAGCGTAAGCGTCTTCGTCCTCGTCGCTGGCGACGTCGCCGCGGCCGGCACTGACCGGGTCGTCGGAGAGCAGCCGCATGATTGCGTGCAGGTCATCGGGCTCCGCCCGTCGAATGAGCACCTTGGCACCGAGGGCTGAGACATATCTGGGCAGACTCAATTGGCTGATCACAGTTGATTCTCTCCGTCAGGCACCCGCGTGCGATAGGGGATGCCAGGTCGGGCGGTCTCTACGGTGGTGGCATGCGTTCTCTCACGAAGCTTGACGAGTGGTCTGCGGCAGATGTCCTCGAGGTGTTCGCCCTGGCGGATGCGTACAGCGAGGGTCGTGGGCCGGTCAAGGAGGGGGCGGCTGTCATGTTCTTCCCACCGAGCAGTCTGCGGACGAGAGCCACGTTCGAGCGAGGGGCCTCGCTGATGGGGCTCCAGCCGATCGTTTTCCCCGACACCACGCTCGACAAGCCGGAGGCGCTGACGGATGTCGCTCAGTACCTGGACGCCTGGGTCGACGTCATCGTGGCCAGGCACCGCGACCTTTCCGTCATCGAGGGCTTGGCGGCGGCTAACGCGCTGCCCGTCGTGAACGCGATGACCGACGTGAACCACCCGTGCGAGGTGCTCTCCGATCTGTACTCCCTGCGCCACAAGGGCGACCTCTCAGGGCTCCGCTTCCTCTTCGTCGGCGCTGACGGCAACATCGCGAGGGCATGGCAGGAAGCCGCGAGGGTGCTGCAGCTGGACGTGATCCAGTGCTGTCCGGCTGAGCTCGTGACCCCGGGCGCGCTCTGGACGGATGACCTGGAGGCGGCAGTCAGGTCAGCGAACGTCGTCCTGACCGACGGTCCTGGCGTTCACGCAGAGCTCCTCGAGCCCTATCGGGTCACGGCGGCCCTTCTCGATCTCGCGCCGCCAGGGGTCCGCTTCGCTCCGTGCCCACCATTCGTGCGTGGCCGGGAGGTGAGTGCTGACGCCGTGTCGCACGCGGCCTTCGTTGGTCATGCGTTCAAGGCCCCGCTTCTTCCTGTGCACCAGGCGGTCATGGCATTCTGCATCGACCTCGGGTGACGACGCGTCCCGATAGCCGATCGTCCAGCGGGCTCGGTCACGCGTTTCGGCGGAGCTGGTCGAGGCCTACTGCACAGAGGTCGGTCAAGGTCCAGGAATGAGTGCCCGCTGCGTCGAGATCGGGGTTGGATACGGCGGACTCAAGCCTTGACAGGCCGCCAAGCGAGGTGAACGATCTCGGCGGTTCTCGCGACGACTACTTCTATCTGTAGCTCCGCGGCGGTTTCCGCGATGATGGCTTCGACCTCCTCGGGAACGCCTTCGCTCGGAAGGACCGTTGCTCCGGTCTCCCTGGCCGCGAACATGTCGAGCAGATCCTCGATGGCGTCACCCATGCCTCGATGCTTCCGTCCATCCGAGCGTTTGAACAGCACGTGTTGGCAAGTGTGATCCGATCGTCATCAATTCCACCGGTCAGACCCTCCGTAGGCGGCAGTGCGCGAGTTCTGGCTCTGTCTCATGAGCAAGTTGACCGTCCACCCGCCCGACCTCCGATGCGGGGCTGTCGCCGTTACCTGTACGACGTCGTCAGACGTCGAAAGACGTCCTGCCATCTCGACCTCGACTCGAGAGGCTCGCGATGGCGCCGGGCGCCGTGCCCGAGGCGCACCTGGTCAGACGACGTCGGTGCTGGACCGCCACGCGGCGAGGACCCGCCCTGCCCCCGTTCGGATCTGCCTGCCGCGGCCGTGGAGAAGGAGGGTCCCGCCGAAGATGAGCAGTGCCGAGGGTGCGGCCACGGTCGCTTCGGAGACGATCAGGAGGAGTCGGTATCCGCCGAACGGGATGACGCTGGTCACCACGAAGACGGCACGGACCACGACGACGGCGAGCAGCGAGAACGCCGACCATCTCCCGAGCAGATCCCGACGGATGATGACGACCACGGCCACGATCCCCCCGATGACACCGAGCAGCGACGACGCCAGCAGGACGAGGCTCACGGTACGAGCGTTCCCGACGACGTCGGTGGGGGCCACCGTCAGCACGACGGAGATGACGTCGCGTGCCGAGAACACCAGCAACCCCACCGACGCCGCCGCGGAGTGCTGGAGCAGCCCCCGCCGGTGCCGCAGTCCCACGACGAGGATCGCGATCCCGATCACGAGTGCGAGCGGCCCGGCCGTCCTGAGGATCTCGTGCAGGCCCGGATTCAGATGCCGCCACAGGGCCACCGCCGCCGAGGCGATGACGAAGGCGCCCGCCGTCGTCGTGGTCGCCGCCGATCTCATCGTCGCCGCTGTCGTCATGGTCCTCCTTGCCGATGGTGCCCCGACGCGAGCAGACACCCGTCGTGGCGATCTCGACCACGGCTGACTCAGTCAGTCGTCTCGGTCACGCCGAACCCGGCCGTCAGCCCGCCGTCGCCCTTTCCCGTGCCGGATGTCATCGGTGTTCGCGCCGACGATGTGTGCGGCGCGGCGAGCGGCCAGGTTCGGCGGCATCCGTCGATGCTAACGGCCTCGTTGGATTCCGTCAGGCCCCGCGCGCGGGAGTTCCGAGGTCGGCGGACTGCTCGGCGGAGCTGTGGACGATGGTTCGACCGGACAGGACATGGCAGGCTGCGGCGATGACCGGCTCTCGACGTTCGACATCGCCGACGAGCCCGTGGTGTTCCTCGGCTGCTTCCTCCTCGACGACGGTGCCGTTCCAGAGATCGAGTTCACCGCGCAGGCCCGCCCCGGTGTGCCGTCAGGCTGTCGGGACGAGGAGGCGCCCGGTCCAGTCGCGTAGGGCGGCGACGGCCCGGCGCGACAGTGTCGCTTCCGGCATCATGCTCGTCGACCCGTGGAACGCCCCCGGCCACACGTGCAGCTCCGCCTGCACGCCGGCGGCCCAGAGCGCGCTGGCGTAGGCGACGGTCTCGTCGCGGAACACCTCGGCGCTGCCGCAGTCGACGTACGCCGGTGGCAGACGGGACAGGTCGTTCGCGCGGCCGGGGGCCGCGTAGATCGACACGTCGTCGGCACCGCGACGGTCGCCGAGGTAGGCGTCCCAACCGAACCGGGTCATCTCGCGATCGGCGACGCCCACCCCGTCGAACTGCCGGGCGGAGGCGGTCGCGTCACGGTCGTCGAGCATGGGGCTGACGAGCACCTGGCCGACGGCTGCCGGCCCCTGCCGATCCCGGGCGAGGAGCGCCGTGCCCGCCGCGAGCCCCGCCCCGGCGCTCTGGCCGACGAGGACGATGCGATCCGGGTCGATGTCTAGCTCGTCGGCGTGCTCGGCGACCCAGAGCAGGCCGGCGTAGCAGTCCTCGACCGGGTACGGGTCGGGGTGCTCCGGCGCGAGACGGTAGTCGGGGCTGACCAGGACGACGTCGTGCACGAGCAGCCAGTCGTCGTACGACTCGAGATTGCCGAGGTGGTGGCCGAACATCATGCCGCCACCGTGGATCGCGTAGGCGCAGGCTGCCGTCCCGGTGCGGCCGATCCTCTGGATGACCGCGAGGGTGATCGGGTCGCCGAGGTACCCGGGGACGGTGATGCTGCGCCTCTCGAGACCGCGCGCGCGCAGACCGTCGTCGAGCTGCGCCTCCGTCATGTCGAGCCGTCGCATCTGCGGCAGCATCTCGGTGGTGAGGTGGAAGCGGCCGCGGGCGTCCATCGCCTCCAGGAAGGGCGCGAACTCCGGGTCGAACGGCGGGCGGGGCAGGGCGGTGGTGTCAGGCACGAGAGGGCTCCGGGGTGATGGGGGTGAGAGTGGTCGAGGGGTCAGGTGCAGCGGTGCGGGGGGCCAGATCGGCGGTCCGAGCTCGGAGCATCCCGACCACGACGAGCACGGTGGCGACGGCGGCGAGGCCGAGACCCGCGACGGTGAGGGCGTCCTCGAAGGCCGCGAGTCGCGGGGCCGTCCACGCGGTGGTGGTGATGCTGCCGGTGACGAACGCCGCGACGAGGGTGCCCGCGACGGCGACCGCGGCTCCTCCCGCGAGCTCGCTGGAGGTGTCGACGAGGGCCGCGCCGACCGAGGTGCGGTCGGCGGGGAGGCCCGTGAGAACCGAGGCTCCCGCGACGACGCCGACGACGCGCATGCCGGCGGCGACGAGCACGAGAGCGACCAGCACCCAGACGTACCCGTGACGGCTCAGGGCGCCGAAGACCGTGAGGCCCGACACGACCGAAGCCGCGCTGATCCACGCGGCCCGGCCCAGGCCGACCCGCGCCACGAAGGGCCCCACGAGGCGGCCCCCGGCCAGGAGCACGACCACCTGCGGCAGCGTGCCCACGGCGGCGAGGGCAGGGGGCCAGCCCCAGGCGAATTGCAGCTGTAGCGTCACGAGGTACGACAGCCCGGCGACGGCGAGGCCCGACGCGGCCTTGAAGGCCAGGCCGCTCGACACCAGGGGGCGGGCGAGCAGGTGCAGGTCGACGACCGGGTACCGCGCGGTCCGCAGGCGCGCGACGAACGCCACGCCGAACGCGACGGTCAGGGCGACAACGACCCACCCCCATGAGGAGGCGGTGGCCGGCGTGATGAGGACGGTCGGCGTCACGAGCAGTCCCGTCACGGTCGCGGTGCCCAGCAGCGCGCCGCCCACGTCGACGGGGTCTGGCCGCAGGCCTGCGGTGTCCTCCCGAGCGACACCGCACCGGATGCCGACGAACGCCAGCACGGCGATCGGCACGTCGGCCAGGAGCAGCACCTGCCAGGGGGCGACCGCGAGCACGAATCCGCCGACGGTCGGGCCGACGGCCAGGCCGACGAGTCCTGCGGTCGAGATCACCGTGAGGGCCCGGACGCGGAGGCCCTCGTCATCGAACAGTCGGAACGCCAACGCCATCGACCCGGGGGTGGTCATCGCCGCGGCGACGCCCGTCAGCACACGGACGATGATGAGCTGCTCGGTCGTCGTGATCGCCATGGTGGCGAGGCTCGCCACGGCCAGCAGTGCGAGGCCGGCGAGCATGACGCGGCGTCGTCCCAGCCGGTCCGCGACGGCGCCGAAGAGCAGCATGAGCCCGCCGAAGGCGACCGCGTAGGCGCCCGACACCCACTGCAGGCCCGTCGTGGTGGAGCCCAGCTCGCGGCCGATCGTCGGCAGGGCGACGTTGAGGACCGAGGTGTCGAGCATCTCGAACAGGAACACCGCGGACAACCCGGCCAGGGCGATCCACGAGTCGGACAGCCGGGGAGGCGCGCCACCGGTGCGCAGACGGCTGCGGGGAGAAGAGGAACTGGGGGACACGGGACGCACTCCTTCTAGGAAGAAGTGGCGACTCGTTCGATGCCGCGTGCGGATGCATCGCAGAGCGCGACGCCTTTTACCTCAGTGACGTTCACGATACACCGGCTACTGCTGAGGCAGAACCTCCACCACCGGGGCGACGACCAGGGCGAGAGATCGATCTCGGATGACGGCGAGGATGTCGGGGGCGATGAGGTCGGCGTGGGTCGTCGGCATTCCGTGCGGGTAGCCCTCGGAGATCGTGAGCGTCATATCGCTGAGTAGCTCGGCACGTGCTTCGCGTCGATGCCTCAGAGGGTGCTCAGCGCCGCTCTCAGCACGCCGGCCGCAATCTCAAGACCTTCGATGCGGCCGAGACTGGTGTCCTCGTGCTCGATGTTGACGGCCATGTCGGGGTCGACATCGTGAAGTGCGCGGAGGAATTCCGTCCAGTAGGCCGTGTCGTGTCCGCGGCCGAGTGCGACGAAGTCCCACGACGAGTTGACGGGCCACTCGTTCGCCCATTCGTCGCCGCCGAGGTTGGTCCGCTGCTCATCGGGTCGGAGCTTGCGGAAGCTGTTGTCGAGCACTCCGTTGATCGCCACGGCCGGGTTGATGCGGACGTCCTTCGCCGCGGCGTGGAGGACGAGGGGACCCAGATCGCGGACAACGGCGATCGGGTCCATCTGCTGCCAGAAAAGGTGAGAGGCGTCCAGCTCGACTCCGATGTTCGTCAGGCCGCCCTGGTCGACGAGTCGGCGGATGGTCGCCGGATTGAAGACGATGTTCTGCGGATGCAGTTCGAGAGCGACCTTGACCCCGTTGTCTCGAGCGAGGCGGTCGATTCGCTGCCAGAACGCCACGGCCACGTCGAACTGACGGTCGATGGCGTCGAGGGAGGCGCTGTTCCAGGCATTGACGAACCAGTTCGGCACCGAGGCACCGTCCTCTGCCCCCGGCAGGCCGGACATCGTCACGACACGGGTCTGCCCGAGCGCGCCGGCAGCTCGAACCGAACGCTCGACATCGGCAGCGTGTGCCTGACCGATGGCTGGGTCGGGATGCAGTGGATTGCCATTGCAGTTGAGACCTGCGATCTCGATCCCGGTGCCGTCGAACTGTCCGAGAAAGCGCTTGGCCGCAGCCGGGGAGGAAATGATGTCGTCCATGTCGGGCAGATGGACTGGTGGAAGGAACCCGCCGGAGTTGATCTCCATCCCCGTCAAGCCGAGGCCGGCGACCACCTCGATCGCCTGGTCGAGTGGGCGATCGTGCAAGATCGCGTCGTAGACACCGAGCTTCATGCTCTCTTCTCCTCGGTAGGACTCATGGGATGCATGTCATGACAATAGACCTGGGCCCAGGCGATCGTCCCGAGGCGGGCCGTGACGGACCATCTCGGAGACTCGAGCACTGCCTGGTGGGGTGTCGTCGGCCGCTGTCTGGTAAGACGAAGGGACCATGCCACACGACGACTCGATCTCTTCCCGCCCTCCCGCCGCTGCTGCTCCCGGACTCTTCGCCGAGGACACCTCCCTCGAGTCCACCCGTCTCGGGGAGATCCTCCGCAAGGAGACCGTGGGCGGCATCGTCCTGGTCATCGCCGCGATAATCGCCGTCGTGTGGGCCAATTCGCCGCTGTCCGGTGCCTACTTCGCGATCCGTGACTTCGAGTTCGGCCCGGCGGGTCTGGGGCTGCACCTGAGCGTGGGGGAGTGGGCTGCCGACGGACTCCTCGCGATCTTCTTCTTCCTCGTCGGCTTGGAACTCAAGCGGGAATTCGTCGCGGGAGAGCTGCGGAAGATCAGCAAGGCCATCGTGCCGGTGGCCGCCGCGTTCGGCGGAGTCCTCGTGCCCGCCCTCATCTTCACCGCCATCAACGTCGCCGATCCGGAAGCAGTGCGGGGGTGGGCCATCCCGACGGCGACCGACATCGCCTTCGCCGTCGCCGTCCTCGCGATCGTCGGGTCGAGGCTTCCTGCTGCGCTGCGGATCTTCCTGCTGACCCTCGCCGTGGTCGACGACCTCATCGCCATCGGGATCATCGCGTTCGTCTACACCAGCGCCATCGAGGTCCTTCCCCTGGTGCTGGCGATGGTCCCGCTCGCTACGTACGTGTTCTTGACGCAGAGGTTCCGTCGATTCTTCGGGCTGCATCCTGCCGCGAACTGGTTCATCCTCTTGCCGGTGGCCGTCTCGGTATGGGGGCTCATCCATGCCTCCGGCGTCCACGCCACCGTCGCTGGTGTCCTCCTCGGCTTCGCCGTCCCCGTCATCCGAAGCCAGGCCAGCGGCGGACCGGGCACCGGCCCCGGGCTCTCCGAGGTCTTCGAGCACCGTTTTCGGCCCATCTCCACCGGCTTCGCCGTCCCCGTCTTCGCGTTCTTCTCCGCCGGCGTCGCCTTCGGTGGTCTCGACGGGCTGAGGACGGCTCTCTCCAGTCCGGTCACGATCGGCATCATCGCCGCCCTCGTCCTCGGCAAACCCGTCGGCATCCTCGCCACGACGTGCATCACGACCCGCATCACCAGGGCAGAGCTCGACCGGACGATCACGTGGATCGATCTGACCGGTGTCGCACTCCTCGGCGGCATCGGCTTCACCGTGTCCCTGCTCGTCGCAGAACTGAGCTACGGGCTCGGAAGCGAGCACGACGACGACGCCAAGGTCGCCATCCTCGTCGCATCGATCCTGGCCGCGGGCCTTGCCACGGCTGTCCTCAGGCCTCGCAACCGGCACTACAAGCACCAGGACGCCTGACCGCCCGAGGCCTCGTCCTCTCGGTCGGCCTGCCTCCCGTAGCGGGAGGGAATAGTCGTCGAGATGTCGTCGCCGATCGACCCTCCATTCGGCGTCTGCGCCTCCGACCCGTCACCATGGATGCATGGCCACAACAACACCCCCCTCATCCGGGCCCACCGCCGACCATCCCGCACCCCTCACGGAGACCGTCTCGACAACCCCTCAACTGCGCCGCTGGGTCTTCTGGCCCGCCGCCGTCGTCGTCCTCGGCTTCGTCGCCTTCACCCTGATCGCCCCTGCGTCGGCCGAGGCCCTGTTCCTCGGCCTGCAGAGCGGCATCGTCCGCAACTTCAGCTGGTACTACGTCCTGATCGCCGCGTTCTTCGTCGGTTTCAGCCTGTTCCTCGGGTTCAGCAGATTCGGCGGCATCAAGCTCGGCAAAGACAAGGACGAACCCGAGTTCTCCACCGGGTCCTGGTTCGCTCTGCTCTTCGCCGCCGGCATGGGAATCGGCCTCGTCTTCTACGGGGTCTCAGAGCCTCTCAGCCACTTCGCCTCCCCGCGCCCCGGCGTCACCGGAAACGAGGATCAACTGGCCCAGCAGGCCCTGACCCAGACGTTCCTGCACTGGGGCCTGCACGCCTGGGCCATCTACGTCGTGCTCGGCCTCGCACTCGCCTACGCCATCCACCGCCGTGGCCGCCCGGTCTCGATCCGGTGGGCCCTGGAGCCCCTCCTCGGCAACCGCGTCCGAGGCGGCTGGGGCAACCTCATCGACGTCATCGCCCTCGTCGGCACGCTGTTCGGCGTCGCGACGTCGCTGGGCCTCGGCGTCATCCAGATCGGCGCAGGCCTCGAAGCGGCCGGCATCGCCGACAGCAGCATCGTCAGTCAGATCTCGATCATCGCCGTCATCACGGCCGTGACCATCGTGTCGCTCGTCACGGGCGTCACCAAGGGCATGAAGATCCTCTCCAACTTCAACCTCATCCTCGCGGCCGCCCTGCTCCTGTTCATTCTGATCGTCGGGCCCACGCAGTTCCTGCTCCGCGATTTCGTCCAGTCGATCGGCGCCTACCTGCAGAACGTCGTCGGCCTGTCGTTCAACGTGACCGCTCAGCAAGGCGCCGCCGGCGAGGAGTGGCAGGGAGCCTGGACCACCTTCTACTGGGGCTGGTGGATGTCGTGGGCACCGTTCGTCGGCATCTTCATCGCCCGCATCTCCAAGGGCCGCACCGTGCGACAGTTCGTCTTCGGTGTGCTGCTCGTCCCGACCGCGCTGACCTTCCTGTGGTTCGCCGTCCTCGGCGGCGCCGCGATCCACCAGCAGACCGACGGCGCCGGCGGCCTCGTCGGCGCCGACGGTTCGGTCGACGTCGAAGGGTCCCTCTTCGCCCTGCTCGGTGGCCTGCCCGCCGGCACCGTCCTGACCTTCGGGGCGATCTTGCTCATCGGGGTGTTCTTCGTCACCTCATCCGACTCCGGATCGCTCGTCATGGCGATGATCGCCTCCGGCGGTGACATCGAGCCGAAGAACTGGTTGCGCGTGTTCTTCGCCCTCGTCGCCGCCCTGCTCGCCGTCGCACTCCTGCTGACCGGAGGTCTCGACGCCTTGAAGACCGCCGCGATCACGACGGCGTTGCCGTTCAGCATCGTGCTGCTGCTGACGTGCTGGTCGACCATCATCGCCTTCACCCGCGAACGCCGGGCGTACGACAAGGCCGAACGCGACGTCCTCCTCGAGCACGTGGGTGCCTACTACGGCCTCGAGGTCGACGCGCCCGC
The DNA here is from genome assembly GCF_013248995.1 of Frigoribacterium sp. VKM Ac-2836. GTDB lineage: Bacteria > Actinomycetota > Actinomycetes > Actinomycetales > Microbacteriaceae > Frigoribacterium. The sequence goes on from NZ_JABRPK010000001.1 coordinate 960,581, forward strand.
CCAGGCGCACGGCAGGGGCCTGACCCGCCCCTGGGACGCGGTCATGCGCCGAGTCCGGGGCACTCGTGAGGGAACCCTCTCGGGCCCGGCGGCGTCGGCGTCCGCGGTCGTCGCCGAGCCACCGCTGCGCGTCGACGTCGTGTCGCCCGACCCGGCCATCGATGGCCGCCTCGACGAGGGCACACCCGCCACGACGGACCAGGACGACGCGAGAGAGCGCTGACCTCGCGGTGTCGGAATGACGGGCGTCGTCTCCTCGGAGACGGCGCCCGTCACCGTTCCTCATGCGTTCGTCGACACGGGGCCACCTGTCGATCCCTGACGGGGAACCGCCCGGACCACGGCCCAGGCAGAGCGTCACGGACCACACGTGTTCCCCGGCACGACTTCGGTCTGCGACACGTGTTGTGCGTACCGTGGTCGTGTCGTTCGGGGATTCGGGTCCCTGATCGACAGGCGGGGCCTCCATGTCGGGTACATGACGCCGGCCCCGCCGCTCCCACCGGTGCTCGACCATGCCTCCTCGGCACGGGCAGGCGACCTCGTCCGTCGTCGTCCCTCGCGTCAGCGGGCGAGCGTGTCCCTCGGGTGCTCGCCGAAACGGGCGTGGTAAGCGGCCGAGAACCGGCCCCTGTTGCCGAACCCCCACCGGCCGGCCACGTCGGAGACGAGGGTGGTCCCGGGGGCGCCTGCGAGGAGGTCTTGACGAGCACGGTCGAGCCGGACATGCCGGAGGTACGTCGAGGGACTGGCCCCGAGGTGCTCGTTCATGAGCTGCTGGAGGGTCCGCGTGTGCATGCCGGCCGCCGTGGCGATGTCCGTCGGCGAGATGGCCCGATCGGCGTAGGCGTGGACGTATTCGGCCGCGAGGCGGAGGCGTTTGGTGCGCTCGGTCCGGACGGCGTCCGGGACGTCGACGGCCCGCCAGGCGAAGAGGTCCAACAGGGTCCGGACGACCGCGGTCTGCACGGCGTGGCGGACGAGGGGCGGGGTGCGCTCGTCGACGATCGTGGGCGTGGCCGTGCCGAGGGTCCGTCGCCAGGCGGTGAGGGCGACCGCGCTCGGGACGGCGGCGTAGTCGAAGACGATGCGCTGGGCCGGTCCGCCGTGGCGTTCCGTGGCGACGGCCTCGCGGAAACCGGCGTCGACGTGGACGATGCTGTGCCGGTGCGGCGTCATGGAGAACGAGAACGAGAACGAGGTCTCGGTCGGTGTCAGGAACGGTCGGGCGCCCGTGTTGGTGAGGCGGCCTGCCGGGTGATCGATCGTGACGGAGCCCTGGTGGAACCACGAGACGACGTAGTCCCGAGACCACGGGATCGTGCCCTGCAGATGGCCGGTGAGGGCTTAGGTCTGCATGAAAGCGTCCGGCGGGTGTTCCCCTTCCGAGGTCGGTCCCGTCGAAGCATGTAGGTGCTGGGCAGGGGGAACTCCTGGTCCTGTTCTCGTTCACGGTCGCACGCTGGTGAGACGTGTCCGCAACCATGGAGACGAGATCCGGGGGTGGTTCGTCACACATCGCTCACGAGAGATCTGGGGACAGGATGCCGCAGGGGCGACCGGTCGTCTGCACCCCAGAAGGCATGGCACGGGTCGCCCGGACCCGGACCCGTCACTCGGGAGCGGGGCCCCCGTGTCGGACGGGCTCTGCCAAGACGGACCGGGCGGCCATGCCGATCACGGCACTGTAGGTGGGGTAGGCGAATCGGACGTCGGCCAGGGTGGCGACGTCGACGCCGCCGGCCATCGCGGTGGTCACCGCCTGGACCACCTCGACGGCGTTCTCTCCGACGGCGTGGGCCCCGAGGACGAGTTCGCGGCGCCGATCCGCGATCAACTTGAGGAACCCCGTCTCGCGATCGTCGATGACGGCTCGGTCGACGGCCGAGTACGGGATCGTGACGACCACGCACGACTCGTCCGCCTCACGTGCCTGCTCTTCGGTGAGGCCGACGCCTGCGTAGTCGGGATCCGTGAAGCCGCCGGCCGGCAGCAGGTGGTGAGGCGTCCGACGGTTGGCGCCGAGGACCGCGTTCTCGGCCGCTGCCTCACCCTCGAACTGCGCGGCCTGGACGAGCATGTCCCGTCCGTTCGCGTCACCGACCGCGAAGACATGCGGCACGGAGGTCCGGAAGTACCGGTCCGCGGGTATCGCCGACCGGACCACCTCGATCCCGGCCTCTCCGAGACCGAGGTCCTCCACATCGGCCGGCCAACCGGTGGCCATGATGACGACGTCGAAGTCAGCCGCGGAGGTCACGTCGTCCTGCCGCCAGGTCACGGTGACGGATCCGTCGTCGGCCCGGGCGAGGCCGTCGACCCCGTCGATGCCCGTCCGGACGTCGACGCCCTGCTCGGTGAAGGCGTTGGAGACGGCCTCGGAGATCGAGGCGTCGGACGCCGTGAGGACCCGCGGGGCGAGGTCGAGGAGCGTGACGGCGCTGCCGAACGCGTCGAAGACGGTGACGAGCTGGGCGCCCGTGTTGCCCGCTCCGATCACGGCCACCCGTCGCGGCAGGGCCGGGAGCTCGAGCACGTCCTCGGGCACCGTCGCGAGTTCCGCGCCGGGGATCGGCAGCCGGCGCGACCGGCCACCCACACAGACGATGATCGACTCCGCGGAGATGGTGCGACCGCTGTCGAGGACGAGGGTGGAGTCGTCGACGAACCGCGCCCGGCCCTCGTGGACGAGGTCGATCCCGGCGGCCTCGAACCGCTCGCTCTCGCGCTTGATGGACCTCACCGCGTCGACGCGTTCCCGGACGCGCGCGACGGTGGACGCCCAGTCGATCGTCGGGGGCGGGACGTCGACGCCGTAGACGTCCGCGTGCCGGGTCTCGCGGATCAGCCGGGCGGTCTTGGCCAGGACCCGGGTGGGCACGCAGCCGGTGTTCACGCAGGTGCCGCCCACGCGTCCCGCCTCGAGGACGACGACCCGGGCCCCGAGTTCGGCTGCCCGCAGCGCTGCCGCGGTGCCCGCCGGGCCGGCGCCGATGACCGCGACGTCGTAGTCCTTCTCCGAGATGCCCATGTGCTGCCTGCCCCTTCGTCCGACGGTCGTCACGACGAACTCAATCAGGTGGGGATGGACGGACGCCCTCGGTGACGGGAGAAACACCGAGGAGCCTCCTCGGCCGACCGGCCGCGCAGGGGGCCCGTGCCGCGCGAGAGGGTAGCGTCGCCGCCGTGAACACGCGCCCGTCCCGAGATCCTGCCCGCGCCTCCTCGGCGGTGCGCCTGCCGATAGCCGCAAGGCTCGTCCTGCCGAGAATGCTCGTGCCTGTGATGCTGCGGGTGACGCGGGCGAACCGGACGTTCGTCAGCGCGGCCGGCGCTCGGCGGCGCATCCGGCAGAGGGCGCTGCGGCCCGCGCCCTACGGGCCGCCCGCCGTGCTGCGCGACGACGTCCGCGTCGGCGTCGAGCAGCGGGGTGGCTGGCCGGTCTACACGATCACGCGGCGCGAGGGAGGCGGTCACGGGACCGTCGTCTACGCCCACGGTGGCGGTTGGGTCGGCGAGATCGTCTCGCAACACTGGCATCTCGCCGCGCAGCTCGCGGCCGAGGTCGGCACGACCGTCGTCCTGCCGATCTACCCCCTCGTCCCCTTCGGCACCGCCGAGGAGGCGCGGGTCGGCATCGTCGACCTGGTCGCCTCGTCGCACGGTCCCGTCGCCCTCGCCGGGGACTCGGCCGGGGGACAGATCGCCCTCTCCGCCGCCCTGTCGGCGAGGGACCAGGGCATCGTCGTCGCCTGCACGGTGCTGATCGCCCCCGCTCTCGACCTCACGTGGCAGAACCCGTGCATCCCCGAGGTGCAACCGACCGACCCCTGGCTCGGGACGCCCGGCGGACGCGTGCTCGCCGAGCACTGGCGGGGGGACCTCGACCTGCGCGACCCCGTCGTCAGCCCCTTGTTCGGCGACCTCGCGGGTCTCGGACCGGTGACGGTCTTCACGGGGACGCGCGACGTCCTGAACCCCGACGCGCACCTCCTCCGCGATCGTGCGGCCGAGGCCGGCGTCGAGCTCGACTGGCACGAAGGCGAGGGTGACGTGCACGCCTATCCGTTGCTTCCCACGCGATCCGGTCGCGCCGCCCGGGCGCAGATCGTCCTCACGCTCCGCCGCGCGCTGGGGACCTGAGCCGGGCGGTCTCGCGCCGGCCGGGACTCAGCGGCGAACGGCGCCGCGGCGACCCGAGACGGCGACCCAGACCACCAGGACGACGATCGCGCCGATGATCGAGCCGATGATCCCTGCGGGCTGGAAGAATCCGTCCGTCGGGTCGTGCTGGAACAGCAGGAAGCCGAGGAACCCGCCGACGAACGAGCCGATGACGCCCAGCAGGATGGTCATGGCGATCGACAGGCTCTGGCGGCCCGGGACGACCGCACGGGCGATGAACCCTGCGATGAGGCCGACGACGAGCAAGCTGATGATGAGACCGATCATGGTGTTCTCCTTCCGGGAGAGGTGCGCGACGGGCACCGTCGGTGCCGTGGCGTCGCAGGACTCAGCAGACCACCCCTTGAGGTGTGGCGGCACACCCCTCGGGGTGGGAAGGTGTCGTCATGCCCCTCGCCCCGCCCCGGTCGATCACCGTCGCACTCGTCGACGACTACGACGTGGTCCTCGCCGGTCTCGCTCACATGTTCGACCGGTACCGCGACCGGGTGGTCGTCGCCGAGATCGACGCCACGACGTCGCTGTCCGACCGGGTCGACCTGGTCCTCTACGACTCGTTCGCGCAGCCCGAGTCCGACCATCACGAGCTCGCGGAGCTGGTCGCCAACCCGGCGGCCGGCAAGGTGGTCGTCTACACCTGGAACTTCCACCCCGAGCTCGTCGAGGCGGCTCTCGCGCAGGGGGTGCACGGGTACCTGTCGAAGACGCTCGCCGCCCGTGAACTCGTCGAGGCACTCGAGGCGGTCCATCGCGGCGAGCAGGTCGTCAGCGACGCGCGGGGGCGAGCACCGAGCGCGCCGGGCCTCGACTGGCCCGGCCGCAGGGAGGGCATCACCGACCGTGAGTCCGAGATCCTGGCCCTCATCACCCAGGGCAAGAGCAACGCCGAGGTCGCGGCGCTGACCTACCTCAGCCCGAACACGGTCAAGTCCTACATCCGATCGGTCTATCGGCGGATCGGTGCCACGAGCAGGACCCAGGCCGTCCTGTGGGGGGTGCAGAACGGTTTCCGTCCGGACCACCACCGCATCGACCACTGGCTCGGAGGTCCGTAGGAGGTGCGCTGCGGCTCCGCCGTGACCTGCTCCTGATCCAAGGGGGCAGGCTCGGCGGTCCGGCCCGCGCGAGTCGCAGCTGGGGCGGTGACCGGTCAGCGGCCGGCGACGATCTCGTCGGCGTTGTCCGTGATCCAGTCCATCAGTGGCACGAGGCGCGTGGCGAGGTCGGTGCCACGCTCGGTCAGGGAGTAGTCGACCCTCGGCGGGATCGTCGGCTGGGCGGCTCGATGGACGATGCCATCGGCTTCGAGGGTCTTCAGCGTCGAGGCGAGCATCTTCTCGCTGACGCCCTCGATCTCCCGCCTCAGTTCGCCCCACCGCAGCGGGCCGCGTTCGAGCGCCAGCAGGATCAGCACACCCCACCGACTCGTCACGTGCGTCAAGACCACACGGCTCGGACAGTCCGCCGGGAAGCGACCGGAGGGGGCAGGGCGGGCAGGGCTCACGATTCCGACGTCCACGTCAGTAGCTTACGAAAAGGTGCGTACCCGCGTCGGGGAAGTCACCGGGGGTCGTCGTCGTTGTCACCGGCACGCAACCGAAAGGAACACCATGTCCACGATCGTCACCGCCGCCTCCGGCCAGCTCGGCCGCCTCGTCGTCGAAGCCCTCCTTGCTCGCGGAGCAGCCCCCGAGAGCGTCGTCGCCACGTCGCGCGACGTCTCGAAGCTGGCCGACCTCGCCGGGCGAGGCGTCCGCACCGCCGAGCTCGACTACACGCGGCCCGACACGATCTCAGCCGTCATCGCGGCAGGCGACGTGGTCGTCCTCATCTCGAGCGACGCCGTGGGTCAGCGCGTCCCTCAGCACACCGCCGTGATCGACGCGGCGAAGGCCGCCGGCGCCGCGCGCGTCGTCTACACGAGCGTCCTCGCGGCCTCGACCTCGCCCCTGATCCTCGCCCCCGAGCACAAGGCGACCGAAGAGTACCTTGCTGCCTCCGGGGTGCCCGCCACGCTGCTGCGCAACGGCTGGTACACCGAGAACTACGTGGGCGAGATCGCCACCGCCCGCGATTCCGGCGTCATCGCCGCGAGCGTGGGCGAGGGCCGCATCGCCAGCGCCAGCCGCCGCGACTACGCCGAGGCCGCCGCCGTCGCAGCCCTGGACGAGTCGACCGTGGGTCGCACCTTCGAGCTGTCCGGCGACCACGCCTGGGACTTCGTCGAGTTCGCCGAGGTGCTCTCGGACGTCACGGGTCGGCCCGTGCGCTACGAGTCGCTCACGCCCGAGCAGCACGCCGAGCGCCTCCGCGGCTTCGGCCTGGACGACGGCACCGTCGGTTTCGTCGTCGCCCTCGACGGGGACATCCGCGACGGGCTGCTCGCCGGGACGAGTGGCGACCTCTCGACCCTGATCGGTCGTCCGACGACGCCACTGGCCGAGGGGCTCGCGGCGGCGTCGGCCTAGTCGCGCGGGACGCGGGCACGACGAGGAGGCGCGGTGCCGGGTCGACCGACACCGCGCCTCCTCGTCGAGTCGGTCCGGCCCGGTGTCTAGGCTCGGGTCATGGCCACCCTCGTCCTCGTCCGCCACGGACGCACCACAGCCAACGCGAGCGGCGTGCTCGCCGGCCGGACGCCCGGCGTCCGGCTCGACGACGTGGGACGCGAGCAAGCACGGCGGACGGCCGAGCGGCTCGCGGCCGTGCCGCTGGTCGGCGTGGTGTCGAGTCCCCTCGAACGGTGCCGGCAGACGGCGCGTGCGATCCTCGACCGCCAGTCCGGTGCACCGGTGACTCCGATCGACCGCGGCATCACCGAATGCGACTACGGCGACTGGCAGGGGCGCCCGTTGAAGGAACTCGCCGGCGAAGCCCTGTGGTCGGTCGTCCAGAACCAGCCGTCGGCGGCGGTCTTCCCCGGCGGCGAGTCGCTCCTGTCGATGCAGGCCCGGGCGGTCACCGCCGTCCGACGACACGATGCGGCGTTCGAGGCGCAGCACGGTCCGGGGGCCGTGTGGGTCGCGGTCAGCCACGGCGACATCATCAAGGCGATCCTGGCCGACGCCTACGGCATGCACCTCGATCTCTTCCAACGCATCACCGTCGGCCCGGCCTCCGTGTCGATCGTGCGCTACGGGCCGAACCGACCCGACGTCGTCATGACGAACACGGAGTCGGGCGACCTCTCGTGGCTGCGTCAGGCGGCCCCTGCCGCCGACGCGGTCGTCGGGGGAGGCGCGGGTCCGGCAGGGCGTGCGGACGTCGCCGACGCCGACCGGGCGCCCTCGACCTGAGCGTCGGGGACGGGCCGCTCGTAGACTCGCGTCATGCCCTCCATCGTCCACACCTTCGACTGGCCGGACCGCGTCGTCGTCGGAACCGTCGGTCGTCCCGGCTCCCGCGAGTTCTACCTCCAGGCCCGTGACGGCGCCCGGGTCACGAGCGTGGGCCTCGAAAAGATGCAGTCGGCCGCCCTCGCCGAGAAGATCGACGAGATCCTCGATCAGGTGATGGCCGCCGACGGCAATCCGGTGAGCGTGCCCGCCGGCACGCCGGTCGAGCTCGTCGACAACGAGCCCCTCGACCAACCCGTCCAGCCCGAGTTCCGCGCCGGTGCGCTGAGCCTCGGGTGGGACCCCTCCACCGCCCAGGTCGTGATCGAGGCCTTCCCTCTGGTCGAGGACGAGGACGAGGTCGAGGACGACGGGTCCGAGGTCGAGCCCGACGAGGTCCTCGTCGTCCGCATCCCGGTCGGCACGGCGCGGGCCTTCGCGGCCCGCACCCTCGAGATCGTCGGGGCGGGTCGGCCGCTCTGCCCCTTCTGCGGGCAACCGATCGATCCCGAGGGCCACGTCTGCGTCCTGTCCGGCGATCTCTGATGTCGTCGGCGTCGGCCGACGACGCGCCGGTCGGCGAGTCCGGCGGCGTCTCCGGCCTCGTTCCGTCGAACGACGTCGAACTCGAGCTCACGGGCCGCATCCGCACGGCGTCGAACGCCTCCTTCCTGGCTCGCCTGGGCGACGTGTCCGTCATCTACAAGCCCGTGGCCGGCGAGCGCCCGCTCTGGGACTTCCCGGACGGCAGGCTCGCCGACCGCGAGGTGGCGGCGTACCTCGTCTCGGAGGCTCTCGGGTGGGGCATCGTGCCACGCACGTGGCTGCGTGACGGCCCACTGGGCGAGGGGATGGTGCAGTTCTGGCACGAGGTCGATCCCGAGCAGGACGCGGTCGACCTCGTCCCGGTCGCGGAGTTCCCCGACGTCGGGTGGCGTCTCGTGCTCGAGGGAGACGGCGACGACGGACCGGTCGCCCTGATCCACGAGGACACCGAGGCTCTCCGACGCATGGCCGTCTTCGACGTCGTGGTCAACAACGCCGATCGCAAGGGCGCTCACGTGCTCGCGTTGCCCGACGGGCGACGGCACGGCGTCGACCACGGACTCACGTTCCACGCCGAGCACAAGCTGCGGACGGTGCTGTGGGGCTGGATCGGCGAGCCGTTGACCACGGACGAGCTCGCCGGGGTCGGCCGTCTGCGGTCCGCGCTCTCGGGCCCGCTGGCCTCGGCGCTGGCCCCCCTCCTGACACCCGGCGAGCTCGAGGCGTTCGACGCCCGTTGCGCCGGTCTGCTCGCCTCGGCCGTCTTCCCCGAGCCGCAGGGGCCTATGCCGGCGGTTCCGTGGCCCGTGTTCTGACGTACGATCCGACGACGGCCGCTCCGAGGTCGTCGAGGTCGGGCGCGGTCACCGTGCCGTCGACGCGACGAGCCATTCCGTCGACGAAGCGGGCGAGTCCCGGATCGTCGCCGAGACGGAAGAAGGTGGTGTGCGCGCCGAGGCGGTGGGCGACGTCCAGCTGCTCGACGGCCCGCAGGATCGTCACGGGGTGCGGCGGATAGTCGAAGAAGACCTCGCCGCCGGGCTCGAGGTGCGAGGTCGGCTCGCCGTCGGTGACGATCAGCAGCACGGGTCGTGCGTTCGGGTGCTTGCGGAAATGGCGGTTCGCCAGCAGCAGGGCGTGGTGCAGGTTCGTGCCCTTGTCCCACTTCGCGTCGAGGGCCACGAGTTGCTCGATCGGCATGACCTCGGCGTACCGGCCGAAGCCGATGAGCTGCAGGTCGTCGCCGCGGAAGCGAGAGGTGATCAGGGTGTGCAGGGCGAGGGCCGTTCGCTTCATCGGCACCCAGCGGTCCTCCATCGCCATCGAGAACGACGTGTCGACGAGCAGGGCGACGCAAGCCTGCGTCCTGGCGTCCGTCTCGTGCACCTCGACGTCGCCGATCTGGATACTGACCCCGCCGTCGGTCCGACCGCCCTCGGCGGCTGTTCGTGTGACGGCGTTCGTGATCGTGCGGGTCACGTCCCAGGGCTCGGTGTCGCCGAACGTCCAGTCGCGACTGGCGCCGGAGCGGTCCCCGAGCGCTCCTGCGGACCGTAGGTCGCGCCTCCCGGTTCGTCCGGACATCGTCGCGGCGACGTCGCGCAGCAGGTTCTCGCCGAGTCGTCGCATGGCTCGGGGGGGTCAGCGCCAGGGTGCCGTCGGCCCGACGGCGGAGGGCACCGGAGTCCCGCAGGTCCTTCTCGAGCCGGCGGAGGGCCGCGGCGTCGACGGCGGCCTGCTCGCCCAGCTGGCGGCGCAGGGCCTCGAGGTCGATGTCGTCGAGGGATGATCCGCGCGACGGCAGGGCGAGTTGTTCGGCGAGCGCATCGAGGTCGGCGAGGTCCTGGAACACACCGGTGCCGTCACCGAGCCCGAGGCCCTGTTCGCCGTCCATGCCCTGGGAGCCACCCCAGTCCTGCCCCGGTCGCAACGAGCGCAGGGAGCCGTCGAGTCGTTCGAGGGACTGCATCAGGTCGGGGGAGCCGAAGGCCTGTCGGGCCAAGGCGTCGAGCTCGGCCCGTTGCTCGGCGGTCATCGAGTTGCGGAGGCGCTGGGCGGCAGCCGCCCGGGCCGCCAGGGCGTCGATCAGCTCGTCGACGTCGCCCGGCTGCTCGGGGAACGACGCACCGTGTTTCGCCATGAAGTCGTCGAACTGCTCGGGGGTGTCCTCGCCCCGAGCGTGGGCGTCGAGCAGATCGTTCAGGTCGTTCAGCATCTCGCCGACGGCCTCGCGGTCGGCGTCGGAGGCGTTCTCGAGGGTGGCCTTCATCCCCGCGAAGCGCTGGTCGAGCATCTCGCGACCGAGCAGGTCTTTGATCTGCTCGTAGGCCTGCCGGGCCTCCCCGCTCTGCCATCGGTACTCGGAGAGCTCGGCGACGGCACCCGCGGGGGACGGCGGAAGGCTGTCGAGTTGGAGGTGGGCGAGCGCGCGATCGCCGTCGTCGAGGTCGACGTCGCGGGCGAGCTGTGCCCTTTCGGCGCGGAGTGCCCGGTCGAGCAGCTCACGGACCTCCTGCAGCGTGCCGTCGAGGTGGTGGTCGCGCGTCAGGGCCCTCCGTCGTTCGGCGACCTGACGGGCGAGGTCGTCGAGGCCGGTCCGGTCACGCCCTCCCCGCCGCAGGAACTCGCGGAGTGCGGCCTCGGCGCTCGTTCCCGCCATGACGTCGCGTCCGACGGCGTCGAGGGCTTCGGAGAGATCGGCAGGAGGCGCGAGCGGGTCGGGCCCGTCGGCATACCTCTGGTAGCGCGCGGCTCGGCGCAACCTCCGATTCGCCCTAGCCACGTCGCACCTCAGAATCCGTAGGCCGCTTCACCGTCGCCGCTCTGCTTGCTCACGCGTCGAGACAGGAAGAGCCCTTCGAGGGCCAACTCGACGGCACCGGCGCGACCGCCGTCGGACGTGGCACCGAGCCGCTCGGCCAGTCGGTCGTAGAGGTCGTCCTCGCCGAGCGAGGGCAGACCGGCCAGGAAGTCCCGGGCGGTCACCTGCTCACCCGTGGTCACCATGACGCCCGACTCGAGGGCGTCGACGAGGGTGTCGAAGTCGAGCCCGCCGAAGTGGGCACGGACGGTCTCGGCGGTGGCCGTCCGCAGCAGGTGTTCGAGGACCTCCTCGGCCCGGTCCTCCTCGCCGGACTCGAACTCGATCTTGCCGCCGAGCACGTCGACGGCCGTCTCGAGGTCGATGGGGCGTGCGACGGCCTCGTCCTCGCCCTGGCGGGTCGCACGGTGCAGCGCGGCGGCCGCGATGGTCTCGGCCCCGGCGATCGCGAACCGGGCGCTGACGCCGCTGCGCTGGTCGACGGACGGGGACTTCCGCAAGGCGCGGGTGAAACGCGCCAGGATCTCGACGAGGTGGTCGGGCACCTCGGCGACGAGGTCGGCCTCCTGACGGACGACCGCGACCTCGTCGGCGAGTTCGGTCGGGTAGTGCGTCCGGATCTCGGCGCCGAAGCGGTCCTTCAGGGGCGTGATGATCCGCCCGCGGTTGGTGTAGTCCTCGGGGTTGGCGCTGGCCACGACGAGCACGTCGAGGGGGAGCCGCAGGACGTACCCACGGATCTGGATGTCGCGTTCCTCCATCACGTTGAGCATCGCGACCTGGATGCGTTCGGCGAGGTCGGGCAATTCGTTGACGGCCACGATGCCGCGATGACCGCGGGGGATGAGCCCGAAGTGGATCGTCTCGGGGTCGCCCAGGCTGCGTCCCTCGGCCACCCGCATGGGGTCGACGTCGCCGATCAGGTCGGCGACGCTCGTGTCGGGCGTCGCGAGCTTCTCGACGTAGCGCTCGTCGCGCCCCCGCCAGATCACCGGCAGGTCGTCGCCGAGGTCGGCGGCGCGACGACGGCTCTCGCTCGTGATCGGCTCGAACGGGTGCTCGCCGAGTTCGGACCCCTCGATGACCGGGGACCACTCGTCGAGCAGACCCGCGAGCGTCCGCAGCAGCCGGGTCTTGCCTTGCCCGCGTTCACCCAGCAGGACGATGTCGTGGCCGGCGATCAAGGCGCGTTCGAGTTGGGGGATGACCGTCGACTCGAAGCCGTGGAGCCCCGGCCAGGGGTCGCGGCCCTCGCGGAGGGCATCGAGCAGGTTGTCTCGGATCTCGGTGCGGAGGGGCTTCGGGACGTGGCCCGAGCGCCTGAGTTCGCCGACGGTTCTCGCGGAGGGAGGCATCACCCCGGTGACGCTACGCCCCGGATGCGGACCTGGCGAGGGGCGCCTCCTGCGAGCTTGCCGAGACGTCACGATTCGACGACATCCGTCGCGTGACGGTGGTCGCCCCGCCTCGGAGTGGATTGACTGGGGCGCATGCCTGCCGACGAAGACGTCCTCCGGACACCCGACCTCACGACCCCCGTCTCGACCAAGAGGTGGCGGATCGTCGGCCCGGGGCTGGTGGTCGCGGCCACCGGCATCGGGGCCGGCGACCTGGTCGCCACCCTCGTCGCGGGCTCCCGGTTCGGGTACGCCCTGGCCTGGACGGTGGTCGTCGGGGTCGTCATCAAGATCGCGCTCGTCGAGGGTGCCGGGCGCTGGTCGCTCGCGACCGGTCGCTCGATCTTCGAGGGCTGGCGATCGCTGGGGCGCTGGACGAGCGTGTACTTCGGCGTCTACATCGTCGTCTGGGGTTTCGTCTACGGTGCTGCCGCCATGAGCTCGTCGGCCCTGCCTCTCCAGGCGCTCTTCCCGGGCGTCGACCTCAAGGTCTTCGCCCTCGCTGCCGGGGTGCTCGGCGGTGTGATGGTCTGGTTCGGCAAGTACTCGTTCTTCGAGAAGGTCATCGCCTTCTTCGTGGGTGTCATGTTCGTCACCGTCGTCGGTTCGGCGATCGTCACGCTGCCCAACCTCGGCGAGCTCGCGGCCGGTCTCGTGCCGACGATCCCCGAGAACGGACTCGTCGTCGCCTTGAGCGTGACCGGCGGAGTCGGCGGCACCATCACCCTGGCCGCCTACGGCTACTGGTTGCGCGAGAAGGGCTGGCACAGCCCGGGCTGGATGAAGGTCATGCGGCTCGACAACGGCGTGGCCTACGTCGTCAGCGGCGTGTTTGTCCTCTCCATGCTCGTCGTCGGTGCCGAACTGCTGTACTCGGGCGGCATCGCCCTGGCCGACGGCGAGGGCGGTCTCGTTCAGCTGGCGGCCGTCCTCGGCGAGCGGTACGGCACGTTCATGACCTGGTTCTTCTTGATCGGCTTCTTCGCGACCTCGTTCTCGTCGATCCTCGGTGTGTGGAACGGAGTCTCGCTGATGTTCGCCGACTTCGTGGGCACCCTTCGAGGCCTCGACCCCGACGACCCGCGCCGTCGCATCGGCGGCCTCTACTACCGTGTCTTCGTCGTCTGGCTCACCGTGCCTCCGATGGCGATCCTGTTCCTCGACCGACCGATCGGGTTGATCGTGCTTTACGGGGTGCTCGGGGCACTCTTCATGCCCTTCCTCGCGATCACCCTGCTCTGGCTGCTCAACTCCTCGCGCACACCCGCCGAGTGGCGCAGCCGGTGGCTCAGCAACTCGCTCCTGGCGATCTGCGCCGTGCTCTTCGTCGTGCTCGGGTCCCAACAACTGGTGACCGAGGTCGGCAAGCTCTTCGCCTGAGCGGGGCGTGCTTCGGTCTACTGCACCGAAGCCGTGAGCCGCGCGACGTTGTCGAGCACCTGCAGGGGAGCGGGCCGCGTCAGCCAGCCCGCGAGGGTGATCTCATGGGACTTCGCTCGGTAGTCCTCTTCGATCTCGCGGACCTGGTCGACGAACCCCGCCCCACGCACCATCAGGGACACCTCGAAGTTCAGGCTGAACGATCGCATGTCCATGTTGCTCGACCCGATCACCGCGACGTCGTTGTCCACGGTGAAGTGCTTCGAGTGCAGGACGATCGGCTTCTCGTAGAGGAAGATGCGCACGCCGGCCCGGAGCAGCGTCTCGTAGTAGGACCGTTGGGCGTGGTAGACCAGGAACTGGTCGGCGACCTCGCAGGCGAACAGCTGGACGTCGACCCCGCGCTCGGCCGCCGTGGTGATGGCGTAGAGCATCGACTCGTCCGGGACGAAGTAGGGGCTGGCGATGATCAGCCGCTCTTGCGCGCCGTAGACGAGGGCATTGAAGAGCCGCAGGTTGTTCTCGCCGTCGAAGCCGGGCCCGCTCGGCACGACCTGGCACTCGTAGGCGTCGTCGCCGGTGCGGCGTTCGACGCGCGGCTCGGCCTCGGCATCGGTGGGCAGTTCGTCGGTCTCGCTGTACCAGTCGGTGATGAACAGGGCGTTGAGGCCGACCGCGGCGGGCCCGTCGAGGCGCACCATGAGGTCCTTCCACTGCAGGCCCCGGCGGATGTTGCCGCGCTTGTTGTAGCTGGGGTCGGTCATGTTCTGCGAGCCGGTGAAGGCCACGTCGCCGTCGACGACCACGATCTTGCGGTGGTTGCGGAGGTCCGGTCTGCGCCACATGCCCTTCGTGGGGTGGAACGGCAGCATCTCCTCGAAACGGATGCCCGCGTCGCGCAACCAGGTGCGCGTGACCCGACCCTGGGGGTTGCGGATCGTCGCCCAGTGGTCGTACAACACGCGCACCTTCACCCCGCGGTCGTGGGCACGCTTCAACGCGTCGAAGAACAGGAAGGTCGACTCGTCGCGCGTGAAGATGTAGAACTCGACGTGCACGTAGCGCTCGGCCGCGTCGACCGCCTCGGTCATGGCCGCGATCGATCCGGCGTAGTCCGGCAGCAGCCGCGTCGTGTTGCCAGGTATCAAGGGCATGGCGCCGAGCGTGCGGTTCAGCTGCACGACCGTCCCGAACCACGGCGGCTGGGTGTCGGTCGGCACGCGGTTGTCGAGGCCCTGGGTGTTCTCGAGGATGAGCGAGTTGATCTCGCGCTGTTTGTCCCGTCGGTCCTTCGGCAGCTTCGTGCTGCCGAGCAGGCCGTAGAGCACACTGCCCGGGATCGGGGCGACGAAGATCGCCATCAGCCACGCCATGGCCGAGCTCGGGCGCCGGTTGCGCGGCACGACCGCCACCGACACGATCCTGATGAGGATGTCGACCACCAGGATCACGGTGGGGAAGGCCTTGAGGAGCTTGCGCCAGGTCATCCGCCGATCATCGCAGGTCGACGGCGACCGAGGCCGCCCCGTTCGCGCATCGCGCCTCCTATGCTCGGAGGATGTCGTCCGGTCACCCGCGTCCGTCCCCCGCCGACGTCGACCTGGTCGTCGTCGGTGGGGGCGCCATGGGCCTCGCGACCGCGTGGCAGGCCGCGGCGCGTGGGCACGAGGTCGTACTGGTCGAACGGTACGAGCAGGGGCACCACCGCGGTGCGTCGCACGGAGCCACCCGCAACCTGAACATCGCGTACGACGACGCCGACTACGTCGCCCTCGCGCAGGAGGCACGGGTGCGGTGGGACGCGCTGGCGGACGAGACCGGCACCCCCTTGCTCGATCTCGTGGGGGTCGTGAACCACGGTCGCCCGTCGATGCTCCGGCGCATGAGGGCGTTGCACGTCGAGGCGGGCGTCCCCAGCGAAATCCTCGACGCCGCCGAGGCGGGAGAGCGGTGGCGGGGCATCCGCTTCGCCACCGAGGTGCTGCACGTGCCCGGAAGCGGTCGCATCCGTGCCGCGGACGCCCTGACGGCACTCGCCCGGGCGGCGACGGCCCATGGGGCTCGACTGCTCTGGTCGACGCCCGTCACGGGGCTGCACGTCGAGGGGCCCGAGCGCGTCCGCGTCGTGACGACTGACGCCGAGTACACCGCCCGGCGCGTGGTGGTGACGGCGGGTGCCTGGACCGAGGACGTCGTCGGTGGGCTCGTCCGTCTCCCTCGGCTCACCGTGACGCAGGAGCAACCGGCGCACTTCGCCGTGACCGACCCCGGGGCGCACTGGCCGAGCTTCAACCACCGTCCTGATCCGTCTCGGTCCGCCGAGTCGTGGTGGCCGGGCGTCGTCTACGGCATGCTCACGCCGGGTGAGGGCGTCAAGGCGGGCTGGCACGGAGCCGGCCCCGTCGTGCATCCCGACCGCCGGTCCTTCGAACCCGACCCCGGACAGCTCGAGCAGCTTCGGCGGTACGCCCGCGAGTGGCTGCCGGGCGTCGATGCCGAGACGGCGGCCCCGATCAGCTGCACGTACACGACCACCGACGACGAGGACTTCGTGCTCGACCGGGTCGGCCCCGTCGTGGTGGGGGCCGGTTTCTCCGGACACGGGTTCAAGTTCACGCCCCTCGTCGGGTCGATCCTGGTCGACCTCGTCGAGGGGGCCGAGGCCCCGGCGAGGTTCCGGCGACTGGGCCGACCGTGACCCGTCGAGCCGCGACGACGCGAGGCACGGTGGCGGGCCTGCCCTTCGTCCGCCAGGGGAGGGGCACCCCCACGATCCTGCTGCCCGGGGTCGGGCCGGGTCGCCATCACCCCTCGGCCTGGGACCGCGCCCTGCTGCGGCTCGAGACGGCGCCTCTCGCCCGCGCGGTCGAACTGTGGACGCTCGGTCGTCGCCACGGGCTGCCCGAGGGCACCACGATGAGCGACCTCTCGGACGACGTGGCCCGAGCCGCGGCCGAGATCTCAGGGGGGCCGATCGACGTGGTGGGTACCTCCACCGGGGGCAGCATCGCCCTCCAACTGGCGGTCGACCATCCCGAGCTGGTGCGGCGCCTGGTCCTCGTGTCCTCGGCCCACCGTCTCGGTGACGACGGGCGCGATGCCCAGCGGCACACGGCCGAGCGCCTCCGGGCCGGCGACGCACGAGGTGCCTCGGCCGCCCTGCTCGGTCAGACGACCACCGGGGTCCCGGCCTCGATCGCCCTGCGGGGCCTCGGGCGCCTGGTGCCTCACGTCGTCGTCGGCGAGCGGCACGACGACCTCGTCGTGACCCTGGACGCCGAGGACTCGTTCGACGTGGAGGGCCGTCTCGGTGCGGTCGCGGCGCCGACGCTCGTCGTGGCCGGCGGCGCCGACGGTTTCTACCCCCTCGAACTCGTGGTGCGCACCGTGGCCGGCCTGCCGGACGCGACGCTCGCCGTGCACCGTCGGTCGGGCCACCTCGGGTTGGGCTCGTGGGGAGTCTCGCGCGAGGTCCTCGCCCACCTCGCTCGCGCCTCCTGACGCGTCGGCCGGCCCGGTCACCGACAGGTCGGACGGGCGTCCCGGAACGAGGAATGTGCCGGTCGGACCGGCGAGTCCCCCCGGTCCGAGACCGTTCGTCACCTACCATCCGAGCATGGCCGACAACGTGCAGACCGCGAGCGTCGGGGGCATCGCACCCCCGAGCGACGACGTCACGTTCCACCGGCGCCGTGTGACGTTCGTCGCACCCTTCGACGACACCGTCCCCGAGTCCTCCGCTCGCCCGGACCAGCAGGAGCACCACCCCGTGAACCAGACCCTCGCCCCCGAGACCGCCGTCGACCGACCCGACGACCAGACCGATGCCTCGCAGCTCGAGGCCGATCCGGTCGAGTCAGCACCCGTGACGTCGTCGGTCCGCGCCCCACGCCCCGTCTCGGTCCCCTCACATCGTGCCGACGTCGTCCTGGACGACATCGTTCCCACCGACGCCTTCGAGGCCCGCCCCGCGAGCGTGGCTCGCCACTCGATCGACACCTCCGCCATCACGCTGCCCGTGCTGGCCGTGTCGGTGCCCGACGACCTGCCGCAGCCTCCCGAGCGGCTCACGCTCGACGACGAGGTCCTCGCCCGACTGGTCGAGAAGCGCCTCGAGGACACCGCGACGATCGACCTGATGGCCGTGGTCCAGGCCCAGCTCGCCCTGCGCGCGGTCGAAGCGGCGCGCTTCGCCTCGTGGGAGGACCAGATCACCCGCGTCGGCACCGACGAGGCGGCCCGCGCACTCGAGGCCACGCGCCTCCGGTTCACCGGCGTCCTGCCGGTCGTGACGCCCGGAGCCGTGCGCGAACCCCGACCCGTCGTCGAGGCGGGGCAGGCGCCCGTCGCATCAGCCACCGCCCTCGACGTCGCACGCACGCCGGTCGCCGCCTCGACCCCTCCTGCGGTCGTCGGCACGTCGACGGGTCCCGAGATGCCCGTCGCCCACCCGGCCGGGTCGGGTGGCATGTCCGACGCGCTGGCGGCGACGGATCCCCAGGCCGCCGCCGACCAGGAGGCGCTGGTCGGGCCGGCCGTGTCGTCTCCCGACCCGCAGGCCGTCGCCTCCGCCCCCGTCCCGCCCCTGCCGGGTCGTCCCCTCGCCCTCGTCGGCGTCGTCACGGCAGCGCTGGTGGTCGTCGCGGCCCTCGTACTGGCCTTCGTCCCGGCCCTCGCCGTCGCCTCGGCCGTCCTCGCCACCGTCGCCGTCCCGATCGCGACCGGACTCGTCGGTCTCGCCGCCCTGTCCTCGGTCTCGATCCGTCCCGACGACGCCTCGCGCGTCGCTCGGCGTGGACCGATCGGAGTCGTCGTCGGCGTCGTGGCCGGCACCGTCGTGGGCTTCGGACTGCTCCTCAGCGACCTGGGCGCGTTCGCCTGGCAGGGGTTCCTGGTCCGCGCCGTCGGCATCACCGGCCTGTCGACGTCGGTCTCGGTGGTCGTCGCGCTGCTCGGTGCCGCCGTCGTGGCGTTCATCGTCGCGGTCATGATCACGGGGTTCCGCTCGACGGCTCGCGACTAGGCTGTCGAGGTGTCCACACTCGCCTCGGTCAACTCCGTCATCGAACGTCTCTGGCCGCTCTCGGGCGCCTCGTCGTGGGACTCTCCCGGCCTGGTCGTGGGCGATCCCGACCTGCCCGTGACCCACGTGCACCTGGCCGTGGACGCGGTGCTCGACACCGTCGACGAGGCCGTCGGCATGGGCGCCGATCTGTTGCTCGTCCACCACCCGCTGCTGTTCCACGGCGTCTCGACGGTCGCGGAAGACACCACCAAAGGCGCCGTCATCGCGCGACTCGTCCGGGCCGGGTGCGGCCTCGTCGCCGCCCACACCAACGCCGACGTCGTCGAGACGGGCACGTCCCGTGTGCTCGCCCACCAACTCGGCCTCCTCGACCAGCGTCCGATCACCCCGGGCACCACCCAGGGCACGGGCCTCGGTGTCGTCGGCCGCCTGCCGCACGCCATGACCCTCGTCGCTCTCGCCCGCCAACTGGGCGACGTGCTGCCCCCGACCGCGTCGGGCGTCCGCGTGGCCGGTGGCGCGGACCGCGTCGTCGAGACGGTCGCGCTCTGTGCCGGTGCCGGCGATTCGCTGCTGACCGATCCGGCCGTGCTCGCGGCCGATGTCTACGTCACGAGCGACCTGCGTCACCATCCCGCGTCCGACGCCCGCGAGCTCATGCGCCTCGGCCACGGCCCCGCCCTCGTCGACGTGTCGCACTGGGCCGCCGAATGGCTCTGGCTCGACACGGCGGCCGCGCAGCTGCGCCGTGAACTGGACGACGTCGAGGTCACGCTGAGCGACCTGCGCACCGACCCCTGGGACTTCGCCGTCGTGCAGTGAGTCGCCCGTGCCGTCCACCGCGACGACGCCGGGTCGCGACGCCTCAGACCTCACGACCCGCGCCTCCTCGTCGCTCCGTTCCCGCCTCCCACCGACCCCGAGAAGAGCCCCCATGCCCCTCATGAAAGCCAGCTACGAGCACCAGGCCCTGCTGCTCGACCTGCAACAGCTCGACACCGCGCTGCGGCAGATCGCGCACAAGGGCGCCAACCTGCCCGAGATCGCCGTGCTGGCCTCGCTCGAGGGGGACGGCTCGCGTCTGCGTAGCCGTCTCGCGACCGAGCAGGGCGCCTGGGAGGACGCGCAGAGCGAGAGCAAGCGCATCGAGTCCGACGTGGCCGTCGTCGAGGCGCGCGTCGCCCGGGACGAGCAGCGGATCGCGTCGTCCTCCTCCACCAAGGACGTCGCCGCTCTCGAGGGCGAGCTCGCCGCCCTCGCCAAGCGCCGCTCCGACCTCGAGGACCTCGAACTCGAGGTGATGGAGCGTGTCGAGAGCCTGGGCGCGGTCGCCGCCGTCACGCAGGGCGAGCTCGACCAGCTCGAGACCCGACGCGTCGACGCCGAGACCGGACGAGACGCGAAGCTGGCCGAACTCGAGGCCGACCGGGCCGAGGTCGTCGCGAACCGCGAGACCATCGCGGCCACGGTGCCCGCCGACCTGCTCGCCCTCTACGAACGACAGCGTGACCGCTACGGCGTCGGTGCGTCACTCCTGCGCGGTGGCGTGTCGAGTGCCAGCGGCGTGGCCCTGACCGGCAGCGACCTGGCCGCCGTGCGGGCCGCCGCCGAGGACGACGTCGTCCTCTGCCCCGACAGCAACGCGGTGCTCGTCCGCACCTACGAGTCCGGCATCTGACCCCGGGCGGAGCCTCGGTCGTCCCGCGGCACCAGCGACCTGCGCACCACCGACGTGCCCGGCACCGCTAGGCTCGGGGACGCGAATGGGTCGACAAGACGGTCGCGTCGGCGGGTGCGAACCCGCCGCCGAGGAACGTCCGGGCTCCACAGAGCAGGGCGGTGGGTAACACCCACCCGGGGCAACCCGCGAGAAAGTGCAACAGAGAGCAGACCGCCACGGGTCGCACCTCCGGGTGCGGCACGGGGTAAGGGTGAAACGGCGGTGTAAGAGACCACCAGCGGCTCGGGTGACCGGCCGGCTATGTAAACCTCGCCCGGAGCAAGGTCAAAGAGGGGACGACGAGGCTGCTCGCCGAGTCCCCGGGTAGACCGCTGGAGAGCTGCGGCAACGTAGTTCCGAGAGAGATGGCCGTCCATGGTGCTTCGGCACCGGGACAGAACCCGGCGTATCAGTCGGCCCATTCGCCTCACACGAGAGAGACCCTGGACCAGGAGGCGCGCCTCCTGGTCCAGGGTCTCTCTCGCGTCGGTCGTCCTCGCCCTAGAACGCCGGGTTCGAGTCGGCCGCCAGGGCGGCGGCGCCCATGATGCCGGCGTTGTTGCGGAGCTTCGCCGGCACGATCTCGGCCCGCAGGTCGAGCAACGGCAAGAACTCGTCGTGGTGCTTGGAGACGCCGCCGCCGACGATGATCAGGCGAGGGTAGAGCAGCGCCTCGAGGTGCGAGTAGTACTTCTGCAGCCGCTTGGCCCAGTGCTTCCAGCTGAGGTCGTCGCGTTCTTTGGCGGCGAAGGACGCCTTGGTCTCGTAGTCCTTGCCACCGATCTCGAGGTGCCCGAGCTCGGCGTTGACGATCAGCACACCGTCGTTGATCAGGGCGGTGCCGATGCCCGTGCCGAGCGTCGTCATGACGACGAGACCCTTGACGTCCTTCGCGGCCCCGAATCGGGTCTCGGCGTAGCCGGCGGCGTCGGCGTCGTTGACGAAGTGGATGTCACGGCCGAGGGTCGTCTCGAAGAGCTGTTCTGCTTCGAAACCGATCCACTTCTTCGACACGTTGGCTGCCGAGAGGGTCTTGCCGTCCATGATGGCGGCCGGGAAGCAGACGCCGACCGGAATCGAGGCGTCGTCGAGGCCGAGCTCGTCCACGATCTGCTTGACGACCGCGACGATGGCGTCGGGCTCTCCGCCCTCTGGCGTGCTCTTCTTGATGCGGTCCGAGAGCAGTTCGCCGCTCTCGAGGTCGACGATCGCCCCCTTGATGCCGGTGCCGCCGATGTCGATTCCCACTGCGGTGCGTGCCATTTGGGGTCCTTTCTCAGGAGAGCGTGAGGATGTCGGCACCACGTTCGGTGACGACCAGGGTGTGCTCGAACTGCGCCGTGAGGCTCTTGTCGCGGGTGCTGACGGTCCAGTCGTCGTCCCAGACGTCGGCGTCGATGCCGCCGAGGGTGAGCATGGGCTCGATGGTGAACACCATGCCGACCTCGATGACGTCGTCGTACTGCGGGGCGTCGTAGTGGGGGATGATGAGGCCCGAGTGGAAGGCACGCCCGACGCCGTGACCCGTGTAGTCGCGCACGACGCCGAGACCGAAGCGCTTGGCGTACGACTCGATGGCACGGCCGATCACGTTGACCTGACGCCCCGGGGCGACGGCCTTGATGCCCCGTCGTAGGGCCTCACGGGTGCGGTCGACGAGTTCGACGGTCCCGGGAGCACCCTCGCCGACCACGAAGGTGCGGTTGAGGTCGCCATGGACCCCGTCCTTGTAGGCGGTGATGTCGATGTTGATCAGGTCGCCGTCGAGCAGGACGGTGTCGTCGGGGATGCCGTGGCAGATGACCTCGTTGACCGAGGTGCAGACCGACTTGGGGTAGCCCCGATACCCCAGGGTCGAGGGGTAGGCCCCGTGGGCGACGACGAACTCGTGGGCCACCCGGTCGAGCTCGTCGGTCGTGATGCCGGGCCGCAAGGCGGCCTCGACGGCATCGATGGCCTGAGAGGCGATGCGGCCGCTCTCGCGGATCAGCTCGACGGTCTCGGCGTCGTGGACGTCGCCGCCGGTGTAGTCGGCGGGGGCGGCTTTGCCGACGTACTCGGGTCGGGCGATCGACGGGGGGACCGGACGCTGCGACGAGATCCGGCCCGGGGTCAAGAATCCGTGAGAGTCCCGGGGCATGTGCACCAGCTTAGGGGGCCGTGCGTCCGCAGGCTGCCGTCGGCCCCGTCCAGGGCAGGGGCCCCCATCGGGGGGATTCCTCGACGTGGGGTACGTCTGGCAGTCTCCCCCGGGGGACAACGAGGACGAGGGACGACGTGGGACGCAACAGGATCAGGAGGGCCGTGGTCGCCGTGGCGGCCACGCTGGCGCTCGTCGGTGGAACGGTGGCGGTGACGTCGTCCGCCGAAGCGGCGACCGGCGCGATGATCGTCCCGGCGACGGGACGCATCACGGGCACCGTGGGAAGTCACTGCGGCGCGAACGACACGCATTCGGGGACCGACATCGCCCGGTTGGCGGGCGGGCAGGTGGTGGCCGCGGCCGCCGGCACGGTGGTCTCGGTGACCCAGTCGACAGCCACGACGGGCTACGGCACACAGGTGGTCCTCCAGCACGCCGCCGGGTACACGACCCGGTACGCCCACCTCGTCGTGAACTCGACCACCGTGACTCCGGGGCAGGGCGTGAGCCAGGGGCAGGCCCTCGGTTCGATGGGGTCGACCGGGGCGTCGTCCGGGGTCCACCTGCACTTCGAGGTCCGCGTGGGCGGAGCCGTCCAGGACGGTCTCAACTCCTACTTCACCTGCGGCCGGAACGTCACGGTCGGCACTCCCATCGGCTGGAACTTCCCGGGCCTGGGCGACGGTCTCGCCGACCGTGACGGAGACAAGATCCCGAACGCGGCGGACTCGTGCCCCGACACGGCGGGCTTCGGGCTCTACGCCGGCTGCGGTCTGCCGAGGACGGCCAACTCGACGGACTTCGACGGCAACGGTCGTGCCGACGTCTTCTACGGCAACCCGAACGGACAATGGTGGGCCTCGGACGGTGGCACGTCCAACTGGCGGTCACTCGCGTCGGGCAACGTCGAGACGAGCCTCTTCCAGTTCGCCGACTTCGACGGCGACCGCCGCAGCGACGTCTTCTGGCCGTCGGCCGACGGTTCGTGGCGCATCTCCTCCGGCGGCGTCTCGTCCTGGGTCCGGATCAACGGTGCCCGCGAGGCACCGGGTCACGAACTGCAGCTGGGCGACTTCGACGGGGACGGGCGCGCCGACGTGTTCTGGGCCAACTCCGCCAAGCAGACGTGGCAGGTGTCGTACGGAGGGACCTCTCCCTGGGTGACCACCGCCTCCGACGTGCCCAACACCGACATCCGCATCGCCGATCTCGACGGCGACGGCCGCGACGACGTCTTCTGGGCGCATCCGACGGGGGCCTGGTGGACGGCCTCGTCGGCCAAGACACCGTGGCGCACCATGGCGTCCGCCGGCGTCCCGATGGCCGAGATGGACCTGGCCGACCTCGACGGTGACCGGCGTGCCGACGTCTTCTGGGCGAACCGCGCCGACGGTCGGTGGTATGTGTCCAGCGGTGGAGTGGCCTCGTGGCTGAGCCGGGTCTCCGCGGGTGTCCCACCCGAGCGACTCCAGCTGGGTGATCTCGACGGGGACGGGCGTGCGGACGTCCACTACGCGGACCTCAAGGCCGGTGTCTGGCGGTCGTCGTCGGGTGCCGTCTCGTCCTGGCAGCAACTCGCGTTCGCGAGCGTCGACCCGCGCCTCCTCGTCGTGCGCTGAGCCGTTCCGGTCGGTGGTCGCCGCCCTGCCCGGGCGTTCCGGGCGGCTGCTGCTCCGGTCGCCGCGCAGTAGCCTGCATCCATGACGACAGAGTTCTGGTTCAACACGAAGACGCACGAGGTAGAAGAGGGCAAGGTCTCGCCTGCCGTGGACCGCGCGGGGCCTTACGCCACGCGCGACGAAGCGGCGAAGGCGATCGAGACGATCAAGGCCCGAAACGCCGCTCTCGACGCCGAAGAGGCCGCCGACGCCTGATCGGCTCCGGCATCCCGTCGACGGGTCGCCCGGGCCTCAGACCGTCGTCGGCCGGTACGTGATCGGCAGACGACGGTCGCGGCCGAAGGCCATGCCCGAGATCTTCGGGCCGATCGCCCCTTGTCGGCGTTTCCACTCCGACCGGTCCACCAGTTTCGTGATCTCGGCCACCGTGTCGGCGTCGTAGCCGAGCGCCACGACGTCGGCCGCCCCGAGCGCGTTCGTCACGTAGCCCTCGAGGATGCCGTCGAGCACCTCGTAGGGTGGCAGGGAGTCCTCGTCCTTCTGGTCCGGGCGCAGCTCGGCCGAGGGAGGCTTGGTGATCGAGTTCTCGGGGATCGGCGCCGTCTCGCCCCTCGACTCGGCGTGCGCGTTCCGCCACCGGGCGAGTTCCCAGACCATCGTCTTGGGGACGTCCTTGATCGGCGCGAAGCCACCGACGGAATCGCCGTAGATCGTCGAGTAGCCCACGGCCAACTCGGTCTTGTTGCCCGTGGTGAGCACGAGATGGCCGTGCAGGTTCGACAGTCCCATCAGCACGAGGGCCCGGGCGCGGGCCTGGACGTTCTCCGCCGCGAGGCCGGTCAGATGCAACTGGCTCTCGAACGGCGCCACGAGATCGGCGATCGGCTCGGTCGAGTACCGCACGCCGATCCGCTCCGCGACGTCGTCGGCGTCGCTGCGGCTGTGCTCGCTCGACCATTGGCTCGGCATCGAGACTCCGTACACGGCGTCGGCTCCGATCGCGTCGGCGGCGATGGCCGCGCAGACGGCCGAGTCGATGCCACCCGAGAGGCCGAGGATCACGCTGCGGAAACCGTTCTTCCGCACGTAGTCGCGCGTGCCGACCACGAGGGCGTTCCACAGCTGCTGGCGGTCGTCGGGAAGCTCGGCGACGTCCCGCTCGATCGCGGACGACGAGGCACGGGGCGTCTCGACCGCGGAGCCTTCCGCACCGTCAACGGTCACCCGCGGCGGAGAGTCGAGCTCGACACGGCGGATGCCTTCGGGCAGCTCGGTGTCGGTCGCCGGTTCGGGGTCGAGATCGACGACGAGCAGGTGGTCGTCGAACTGGGGCGCCCGGGCCAGGATCGCCCCGCTGCCGTCGACGACGACGCTGTCACCGTCGAAGACCAGGTCGTCCTGACCACCGACGATGTTGACGTAGGCCACCAGGGTGTCGTTCTCCACCGCCCGTCGGGTGACGAGCGGGAGGCGCACCTCGTCCTTGTCGCGGACGAACGGGCTCGCGTTGATCACGACGAGCAGGCCCGCGTCGGCGTGCAAGACGCGCTCGACCGGCCCACCGTCCCGCCAGAGGTCCTCACAGATCACGAGGGCGACGTCGACCCCCGCGACGCGGACGACGAGCAACTCGTCGCCGGGGATGAACACGCGGTACTCGTCGAAGACCGAGTAGTTCGGCAGGTGGTACTTGGCGGTGGTCGTCACGACACGCCCGCCCTGCAGGACGCTGGCGCAGTTCTTCGCGATGGCCGTCGGGGCGTTGCTCGTGCCCAACAGCCGGGGTTCGAAGGGGCCGTCGGCGTGGCCCACCACGACGGGCAGGTCACCCAAGCCTTCGGCCACGAGGGTCTCGGCCAGCACCTCGACGGCGTGCCGACTGGCCTGCAAGAAGCTCGGTCGACTGGCGAGGTCTTCGATCGGGTACCCGGTGACGCTCATCTCGCCGGCGGCGAGGAGGTCGGCGCCGGCGGCGTGGGCCCGGCGGGCCGCCTCGACGATCTGGGCGGAGTTGCCGGCGAGGTCGCCGACGACGGGGTTGGTCTGCGCGAGCGCCAAGCGGAGTCGGGGCATGTCCACTACCGTAGTGGCGGAGCAGAAAGGCCGTGGCATGGACAAACAGAGGGACTTCGTCCTCCGTACGATCGAAGAACGCGGCATCAAGTTCATTCGCCTCTGGTTCACCGACGTGATCGGCACGCTCAAGTCCGTCGCCATCGCTCCGGCCGAGGTCGAGGGGGCCTTCGCCGAGGGCATCGGCTTCGACGGTTCGGCCATCGAGGGCTTGACCCGGTCGTACGAGGCCGACGTCCTCGCCCAGCCCGACCCGACGACGTTCCAGATCCTGCCCTGGCGGGGCGAGGTCGACCCGACCGCCCGCATGTTCTGCGACATCACGACGCCCGACGGTCAGCCCGCCGTGGCCGATCCCCGCAACGTGCTCAAGCGCACCCTCGCCCGGGCCGGTGAGCGTGGTTTCACCTTCTACACCCACCCCGAGGTCGAGTTCTACCTCCTCAAGAGCGCCCAGCTCGGTGCCGACGGCCCCCAGCCGGTCGACTCGGCCGGGTACTTCGACAACGTGCCCGGCGGCACCGCCCACGACTTCCGACGCCGTTCGGTCCGCATGCTCGAAGACCTCGGGATCTCGGTCGAGTTCAGCCACCACGAGGCGGGTCCGGGTCAGAACGAGATCGACCTCCGGTACGCCGACGCGTTGACGACGGCCGACAACATCATGACCTTCCGCACGGTCATCAAAGAGGTGGCCATCGAGCAGGGCGTCTTCGCCTCGTTCATGCCGAAGCCGTTCAGCCAGCACCCCGGTTCGGGCATGCACACGCACATGTCGCTCTTCGAGGGGGACTCCAACGCCTTCTACGAGGCGGGCGCCGAGTACCAGCTGTCGACCATCGGGCGCCAGTTCATCGCGGGGCTGCTCAAGCACGCACCCGAGATCACGGCCGTGACGAACCAGTTCGTCAACTCCTACAAACGGCTCTGGGGCGGCGACGAGGCCCCGAGCTTCGTCACCTGGGGGCACAACAACCGCTCCGCTCTCGTCCGGGTCCCGCTCTACAAGCCGAACAAGGGCAACTCGAGCCGCGTCGAGTACCGCGCCATCGACTCGGCCGCGAACCCGTACCTGGCCTTCTCGCTGATGCTCGCGGCGGGCCTCAAGGGCATCGAAGAGGGCTACGAGCTGCCGGCCGAGGCCGAGGACAACGTCTGGGGTCTGAGTGACGCCGAGCGTCGTGCCCTGGGTTACCGTCAACTGCCCGCGAGCCTGGACCACGCTCTGTCGATCATGGAGAGCAGCGAGCTCGTCGCCGAGACCCTGGGCGAACAAGTGTTCAACTACGTGTTGCTCAACAAGCGCCAGGAGTGGAAAGAGTACCGGGCACAGGTCACCCCGTTCGAGCTGCGCTCGAACCTCGAGATCCTCTAGCCTTCCGGCCTCCGCACCCTCATGCCCCGATCCGCGACCGGTCTCTCCGAGCTGGCACGGCTCGGCTTCTCCGACCTGGGAGCCGGGCGGGACCGGCTCGACCGCCTCGTGGCCGACGTGCCCCAGGTTCGCGATCTGGTCCCGTGGTTCGCCACCGTGGCCGACCCGGATGCGGCCCTGGTGCACCTCGAGCGGTCGGTCGAGCGTGATCGTGCTCGCGTGGTCGAGTTGCTCGACGGCGAGGCCGGCCCGCGCCTCCTGAGGGTCCTCGGAGCGTCCGAGGGTCTCGCGGACTTCGTCGCACGGCGTCCCGCCGAAGCCGCCGTCCTGCTCGAACCGCTCGACGAGCCGCTTTCGGCCGCGACGTACCGCGACGACGTACGTCGCGCCGCGGACGGGCTGACCGGTGACGAGGCGCGCGTCGCCCTGCGGGTGCGGTACCGACGGCACCTGCTGCAGCTGGCCTCGTACGACCTCGAGGCCGAGGACCCCGTCGAGGTCCTGCCCCGGGTGGCGGCAGCCCTCGCCGACCTGGCGGGTGCCGCCCTCGACGCGGCCGTCGACGTGGCGAGACGCGAGGTCCCCTTCCCCGCCGTCGACGTCGAGCGCACCCGGCTCGCCGTCATCGGCATGGGCAAGGCCGGTGCACGTGAGCTGAACTACCTCAGCGACGTCGACGTGGTCTACGTCGCCGAGGGGGTCGACGGGCTCGAGAACGGTCGCGCCGTCGAGATCGGCAGTCGGCTCGCGATGCACGCCGCCCGGGCGATCTCCGACCTCGCCGTCGAACCCGACCTCTGGGAGGTCGACGCGAACCTGCGGCCCGAGGGCAAGGACGGAGCCCTGGTCCGGACGCTCGAGTCGCACGTCGCCTACTACGAACGCTGGGCGAAGGGGTGGGAGTTCCAGGCCCTGCTGAAGGCGCGGCCCCTCGCCGGCGACGTCGACCTCGGTGAGCGTTACGTGGCTGCCGTCGCTCCGTTCGTGTGGTCGGCCGCCTCACGGGAGAACTTCGTCGAGTCGGTCCAGGCCATGCGTGAACGGGTCACCGCCCTGATTCCCGCCGACGAGGTCGACCGACAGCTCAAACTCGGTCCCGGCGGGCTGCGAGACATCGAGTTCACCATCCAACTGCTGCAACTGGTCCACGGGCAGGCGGACGAACGGGTGCACCAACGATCCACCCTGGACGCCCTCGGCGCGCTGGCGGTGCGCGGCTACGTCGGACGGGCCGAGGCCGCCGAGTTCGACCGCGACTACCGGGTGCTCCGCCTGCTCGAGCACCGCATCCAGTTGACGCGGCTCCGGCGTACGCACCTGATGCCGACCGACGAGAACGCCCTCCGTGTCCTCGCCCGTGGCAGCGGCCTCGCGGCGGGCGCGGTCCAACTCGTCGACCTGTGGCAGGGGGTCAAGCGGCGGGTCCGCACGTTGCACGTGCGCCTGTTCTACCGCCCGCTTCTGTCGGCCGTGGCGGCCCGCCCCGAAGAAGACCTCGCGCTCAGCTCGGACCAGGCCACCGCTCGTCTCGCGGCCATCGGCTTCGCCGACCCGAAAGGCGCGCTCGGTCACATCGCCGCGCTGACGGCCGGCGTCTCCCGACGAGCGAGCATCCAACGCCATCTTCTGCCGGCGATGCTGCAATGGTTCGCCGACGGCACCGACCCCGATCTCGGGCTGCTCGCGTTCCGGCGGCTGAGCGACGGGCTGGGGGAGTCGTACTGGTTCCTCCGCATGCTGCGGGACTCCTCCGGGGCTGCCCACCGCCTGACGACCGTCCTGTCGTCGTCGACCTTCGCGGCCGACCTCCTCGAACGCATCCCCGAGGCGGCGGCCTGGCTCGAGAACGACGCCGAGCTCCGGGCGCGTCCCCTCACGAGCCTGCTCGACGAGACGGCAGCGACTCTCGCGCGGCACCGGTCGCCGGATGCCGCGGCGACCGTCCTGCGCCAGGCACGACGTCGCGAGATCCTGCGCCTGGCCGTCGGGGGCATCCTCGGCATCCTCGACATCGACACCCTCGCCCGGGGGCTGACGGCGGTGACCACGGCGTCGGTGACGGGGGCCCTCGCCCTCGCCCGCCGGGACGCCGGCGACCTCGAGTTCGCCGTGATCGCCATGGGGCGCTATGGGGGAGAAGAACTGGGGTTCGGCTCGGACGCCGACGTCCTCTACGTCTACCGTTCCGGCGAGGGCGACGAGACGGCACATCGTCGAGCCCTGTCGGTGGCCGCCGAGATGAACCGACTCACCTCGGACGCCCTCGTCCCGTTCGACCTCGACACCGGCCTGCGACCCGAGGGCAAGAACGGCCCGGTGGTCCGGTCGTTGTCCTCGTACCGCGCCTACTACGCGCGTTGGTCGTTGACATGGGAGGCACAGTCCTTGTTGCGGGCCAGGCCCGTGGCCGGCGACGAGGCGCTCCTCGACGACTTCATGGCCGTCGCCGATTCGGTGCGGTACCCCGAAGAGCTGAGCGAGCAGCAGGTTCGAGAGGTGAAACGCATCAAGGCCAGGGTGGAGTCCGAGCGGCTGCCCAAGGGGGCCGAACCCTCGCGTCACCTGAAGCTGGGTCGGGGGTCTCTCAGCGACGTCGAGTGGTTCGTCCAGCTGCTCCAACTGCGGCACGGGGTCGACGTGCCCGGCCTCCGGACGCCGTCCACCCTGGACGCCCTCGCGGCGGCCGCGGATGAGGGCCTGGTGGCCGCCGACGACGCGGAGCGACTGCACGACGCCTGGATCATGGCCTCGAGGGCGCGCTCGGCGGTCACCCTCTGGACCTCCCGTACGCAGGACGTCCTGCCGCGCGACCGGCGTCAGCTCGAGGGCGTCGCGCGGTTGATGGAGTACCCGCCGGGCTCGGCGACGACCCTCGAAGAGGACTACCTCGCCGTGACGCGTCGCTCACGGGCCGTCTTCGAGCGTGAGTTCTACGGCATCGACGAGGCACCTGAACCCCTCGGCTGAGCTCGGTCACGGCGCACGACACGCCCGGGATGTTCTTCGATGACCGATCCCGTCTCGCGGATCTCATGCGATGTTTTTGTACCCCATAAAAGGCTCGTGTACCCCTTCGTGCGTGTCCGTCACATTTCGGGTAGATGACCCAGATGCGGGGCTGCGGTGACCGTGTTGCGGGATCGACGAACGGTGCCCATAGGGCAACGAGACTCCATCGTCTTGCTTGAGTGACTCTGATCAGGCATTTCGACGAGGGGGCTGCCGATTCTGCTGCAGTGTCAGAGGACGCGTCCGAACCAGATGGTTCGCCGTCGAGCGTTCGGCACGCTTGTCGGCACTTTGGACGACAGCACCATGCAGGACTCGTTGTACCCCTCACGGGCACCGAGAACCCCCGCGCTCGGGGGGTGCTTGTGAGGCACCCGGGGGTGACTGAGAATTCCCTCAACCCGATAGACCAGTTCCCCAGCGTTGCGGAAGTCGATCCCTTCTCACACCTCAGGTGGCCATCGTGTTGACCTTCATCCTGCAACTCCGATCCATGGCGGGCGGATACCCGGAGATCTATCTCTTCGCCGCCTACAGCGCCCTCATCTGGGTGCTCTGGATCATCAAAGTCCTGCTCTCCCGCCGCTACCGTCCGTTCACCGGCGAGTTCCGCGGCACGACGAGCGTCGTCGTCCCCGTCGTGGACGAGCCGCTCGATCTGTTCCGCGACGTCATCGGCCGGATGGTCGAACAGGGCCCCGGCGAGATCATCGTCGTCATCAACGGCAAACCCAACCCCGAGCTCGCGGCCGTCTGCGACGAGTTCGGCCCGCTCGTCCGATGGGTGCACACACCGATTCCGGGCAAGCGCAACGCCGTCATGATCGGCACCGAGCTGAGCCGGGGCGACATCACCGTCCTCGTCGACTCCGACACGGTCTGGACTCCCGGCACGCTCTCCGAGTTGTTGCGGCCCTTCGCCCAGGAGAACGTCGGGGGAGTCACCACCCGCCAGCGCATCCTCGAACCCGAGCGGAGCTGGATCACACGATGGGCCGACTGGCTCGAGAACTCACGGGCGCTCTACTCGATGCCCGCGCAGAGCGTGCTCGGGCAGATCGGCTGCTTGCCCGGCCGCACGATCGCTTTCCGTCGCGAGATCCTCGTGCGGGTGATGGACAAGTTCATGACCGAGAAGTTCATGGGGGTCTTCCTCGAGGTCAGCGACGACCGGACCCTGACGAACCTCACGCTCAAAGAGGGCTACCGGACGGTCTACCAGCACACGAGCCTCGTCTACACGGACGCTCCGTTGCAGGTCAAGAAGCTCTACAAGCAGCAGCTGCGGTGGGCTCGCGGCAGCCAGTACAACACCCTGCGCATGATGCCGTGGATGGTCGGTCACGCTCCGCTGCTCGCGTTCTTCTTCGCGATGGACATCGTGCTGCCCTTCATGTTGATGGGCGTCATCGGCGGCTGGATCTACCGGGGCATCACCGGCCAGGGCGTCAACCTCTACCGCGGCATCCTCGAGGAGTACGGCGTGCAGACGGGCTTGATCAGCATCGTGGTCCTGATGGTGATCTCGTCCGTGCTGAGCATGGCGATCCGTCAGATGCGTCACCTCGCCGAGAAGCCGTCCGACTTCTTCCGCCTGCCGGTGTTCATCATCGTGTCGACCTTCTTCCTCATGCCCATCCGGGTCATCGGGTTCTTCCGCATGGGTCACGCCAGTGGCTGGGGAACCCGTGCCGGGGCCTATGCAGGAGGCGCGGCGAACGACGAGCTGCAGGGTGCCATCGACGAGGTGGCCGAGGAGGCCCCGATCGACGCCCTCGAACGCCAGTTCCGTGACGGGGTCGACCCCGGTGTCGACACCCTCTTCGACTTCGGCTCGACGACCGACGAGACGGACGACCGCGGTGCCGTACTGGTCAAGAGCCGCAAGGCGGCTCTGGCCGCCGAAGCGGAGGAGTCGACCGCGCCGGCGCCGGTCGCCGCCGTGACGGCCGCCACCGCGCCTCCACGTCGTCACCTCAACCCCAAAGCCGGATTCCCGTACCTGATCGGCGCCGCGATCATCGCCCTGGAGGTCTTCTTCATTGTCTGACTCGACGCAGGACTTCGTCACCCCCGTCCACATGCAGTCCGGCGCCTGGTGGGCGACCTCGCACGGCAATGCCCGGCGGACGGCGCTCGGTGCCACCGCCGTGGTCGTACTCCTCGCCATGATCTCGTGGCTCATCTGGGTCTCGCCGTCCGACAACATCGTGCGGAGTGCCGTCACCGAGGTCACGGGGGTCGATCCGTCGATCAACGTCTCGTCGTTGAAGGCCGACCGCTCGGCC
Organism: Frigoribacterium sp. VKM Ac-2836; assembly: GCF_013248995.1. Lineage (GTDB taxonomy): Bacteria > Actinomycetota > Actinomycetes > Actinomycetales > Microbacteriaceae > Frigoribacterium. The sequence continues at coordinate 993,498 of NZ_JABRPK010000001.1, forward strand.
CTGCTCGACCAGCTGGTCTCCGCGAAGAAGCAGCTCGCCGAGAGCAAGGCCGCCCTGGCCGACGTGCAGCAGCAGGCCTGGACGTCCGAAGGGCAGCTGACCGCGGCGCAGGCGAAGCTCGCCTCGGCCGAGTCGGCCCTGGCCCAGGCGCAGTCCGCCGCGGACGCGGGCCAGGGAGCGGGTTCGGGTGCGGCAGGCACCGCGGCCGGGGGACGAGGCGGGGGGAGCGGTGCCCCTGGCGGCACCGGGTCGGGAGGGTCCGGTTCGACCGGTGGGGGTGGCACGGGCCCTGTCACGGTCCAGACACCTTCCCTCGCGTCGATCATCGACCCCGAGTCGCGCTACTTCGGGCTCTTCACGGACCAGGCCCCGTTCAATTGGGCTACCTACGACGCCCAGGAGGCGGCGGTCGGCTCCGAGGCGAACATGGTCGGATACTTCCAGGGCTTCGATCAGGAGTTCCGTGCCGACGCCGTCCGGTCGTCCTGGTCCCGCGGCAAGCTGCCCGTGCTGACCTGGGAGTCACAGCCGATCAAGGCCGGCAACAACCAGCCCGAGCAGCCCGACTACAGCCTGAAGAAGATCATCGACGGCAGCTTCGACTCGTATCTCTCGACGTACGCGGACGACATCGTCGCGAACGGAATGCCCCTGGGGTTGCGGTTCGACCACGAGATGAACGGCACCTGGTACCCCTGGAGCACGGACTACGGCAACAGCAAGGGAGCCGTGAACGGCAACGGCCCCGAGGACTACGTGAAGGCCTGGCAGCACGTCCACGACCTCTTCGAGCGTCAGGGGGCCAACGACCTGGTGGCCTGGGTCTGGGCGCCCACGCGCATCGATCGTCTCGCGACCGGCAAGACCGGTGGGAGCAACCACACGACCCAGGAATTCCTCTCGAGCCTCTACCCGGGAGCCGACTACGTCGACATCGTGGGCATGTCCGGTTACTACCGCCCGCCGTACGACGACAAGTCGAAGCCGACCTTCGACAGCACCTTCGGAGCCACGCTGAAGCAGCTCCGAGCCATCGCACCGGGCAAGAACATCCTGCTCGCCGAGATCGGCGCGAGCGAGACGGGTGGGTCCTCGGATCCCACGGCCACGAGCGAGAAGGCCCAGTGGTTCAACTCGCTGTTCACCGCCCTGGCCGACCCGGCCAACGCGGACATCATCGGGTTCTCGTACTTCGATCTCGTGGCCACGACGGTCGTCGACGGCGTGCGCTCGACCAACGACTGGCGACTGACCTCGCGAACGGACAGCCTCGCCGCCTTCACGGCGGGGATCACCCGACGTGACGTCGGCTACGACCTCCAGCCGTCGCCGTGACGGCCCTCCGCCCCGTCCTCATCTCCCGCATGTCCCTCGTCCCCAGGAGCACATCATGACGAAAATCCCCACCACCCCCGAGTCCACGGTCGCCGAGACGTCGTCCGAGAACACCATCGTGAAACCTCGCATCAGTGTCATCGGCACCGGTTACCTCGGCGCGACGCACGCCGCGGCCATGGCCGAGATGGGGTTCGACGTGATCGGGGTCGACACCGACCCCGCCAAGGTCGCCGCCCTGGCCGAGGGGCGGGTGCCGTTCTTCGAGCCCGGCCTGCCCGAGCTCATCGTGGAGCACGTCGGCTCGGGCCGCCTCTCGTTCACGACCGACCTCGCCGAGGCGGTCGCCCTCAGCGACGTGCACTTCATCTGCGTCGGCACGCCGCAACGCCGGGGGAGCCATGCCGCGAACCTCTCGTACGTCGAGGAGGCGACCCGCAACGTGGCCGCGGCGCTGAGCCACGACGGCCTCATCGTGGGCAAGTCGACCGTGCCGGTCGGCACCGCGGCGCACCTCCGCGAGATCGTCGCCGGCGTCGTCCCCGCCGGTGTCTCGGCCGACCTCGTGTGGAACCCCGAGTTCCTCCGGGAGGGGCACGCGGTCGAGGACACCCTGAGACCCGACCGCATCGTGTTCGGAGGCACCGACGTCCGCACCGAGGCCTTGATGCGAGAGGTCTACGCGGTGCCCATCGCGACGGGCACGCCGGTCATCTCGTGCGACCTGCCGACGGCCGAGTTGGTGAAGGTCAGCGCGAACGCCTTCCTCGCGACGAAGATCTCGTTCATCAACGCGATCAGCGAGCTGTGCGAGGCCGCCGGTGCCAACGTGTCGACCCTCGCCGACGCCCTCGGCTTCGACGACCGCATCGGCCGCAAGTTCCTCAACGCGGGCCTCGGTTTCGGTGGCGGATGCCTCCCGAAGGACATCCGCGCCCTGATGTTCCGGGCCAACGAACTCTCCGCGCACCGGGTCGTCGGACTCATGCAGCAGGTCGACGAGATCAACATGGCCCAACGTCAGCGGGTCATCGACCAAGCGATCGACGCCTGCGGTGGCTCGGTGCTCAACCGACGCATCGCCGTGCTCGGAGCAGCGTTCAAGCCCCACACCGACGACGTCCGCGACTCGCCGGCCCTGAACGTGGCGGCAGCCTTGCACCTCCGCGGCGCCCAGGTCCTCGTGGTCGATCCCGAGGCCACGCAGACGGCCCAGCGCAGCTTCCCGACGCTGTCGTTCGCCGACTCCGCCGCCGAGGCGGTGACGGACGCCGACGCGGTGCTGTTGCTGACGGAATGGCCCGAGTTCGTCGGGGCCGATGCCGCCGGGCTCGCCGAGCTCGCCGCGAACCCCGTGGTGATCGACGCGCGCAACGTGCTCGACGCCGAGGTCTGGTCGGCCGCCGGGTGGGAGGTCCGCCCCTTGGGTGGTCGCCGCACCCCTGCCCAGCGCCGTGCGCTGACGCCGGCCGCCGTACCCGCCTGACCGGATCGTCGGGCACGGGCTGACGGGCCGCTTTCTTCGGGAGGCGGCCCGTCCTGCGTCCGCCACCCCCGCCTCCTGGTCGTCGACGGCCCCGAGGAGGCGCGGCACGGCACCCCGAGGACCGTCACGTCGGCACCGAGAGAGGCCCGCACCCCCGGGGGGATGCGGGCCTCTCTCGGTGCGGTCGGGTCAGACGCCGAAGTACAGCTCGAACTCGAAGGGGTGGGGACGCTGTGCCATGGGCAGGATCTCCTTCTCACGCTTGTACGCGATCCAGGTCTCGATGAGGTCCTCGGTGAAGACGTTGCCCTTGGTCAGGAACTCGTGGTCGGCCTCGAGCGCGTCGAGCGCACCCTCGAGCGACGCCGGAACCTGGGGGATGTTCTTCGCTTCCTCGGGGGGCAGCTCGTAGAGGTCCTTGTCGACCGGCTCGTGCGGCTCGATCCGGTTCTGGATGCCGTCCAGGCCGGCCATCAGCTGCGCTGCGAACGCCAGGTACGGGTTCGAGGCGGCGTCGGGGACGCGGAACTCGATGCGCTTGGCCTTCGGATTCGTGCCCGTGATCGGGATGCGGATGGCTGCCGAGCGGTTGCCGGCCGAGTAGACGAGGTTGACGGGCGCCTCAAAGCCGGGGATCAGACGGTGGTACGAGTTGATCGACGGGTTCGTGAAGGCCAACACCGCGGGGGCGTGCTTGAGCAGGCCACCGATGTACCAGCGTGCGAGGTCGGAGAGCCCGCCGTAGCCGTTCTCGTCGTAGAACAGCGGCTTGCCGTCGTTCCAGAGCGACTGGTGCGTGTGCATGCCCGAGCCGTTGTCGCCGAAGAGCGGCTTGGGCATGAAGGTCGCGACCTTGCCCCACTGCTCGGCGGTGTTCTTGACGATGTACTTGAACTTGAGGATGTCGTCCGCGGCATGGACCATCGTGTCGAACTTGTAGTTGATCTCTTGCTGACCGCCGGTGCCCACCTCGTGGTGCGCGCGCTCGAGCTCGAGGCCCGAGTCGATCAGCTTCAGGCTGATGTCGTCGCGCAGGTCGGCCGTCTTGTCGACCGGACTGACCGGGAAGTAGCCGCCCTTGTAGGCCGTCTTGTTGGCGAGGTTGCCGCCCTCTTCGACGCGGCCCGTGTTCCAGGCACCCTCTTCGGAGTCGACGCTGTAGAAGCTGGCGTTCTGCTTCACCTCGTAGCGGACGTCGTCGAAGATGTAGAACTCGGCCTCGGGGGCGAAGAACGCGGTGTCGGCGATGCCGGTCGAGGCGAGGTACTTCTCGGCCTTCTTGGCGACCTGGCGCGGGTCACGGCTGTAGAGCTCGCCGTTGCGGGGGTTGAAGATGTCGAAGACCAGGACGAGCGTGCGCTCGACGCGGAACGGGTCGACGTACCCGGTCGTGACGTCGGGGATGAGCTGCATGTCCGACTCGTGGATGGAGGCGAAGCCCCTGATGGAGGACCCGTCGAAGAGCTGTCCGACGGAGAAGAACTCCTCGTCGACCGTGGAGGCGGGGATGTTGAAGTGCTGCTGGACACCGGGGAGATCGGTGAAGCGGATGTCAAGGAACTTGACGTCGGTGTCCTTGATGAACTTCAGCACCTCGGAAGAATCAGTGAACATCTAGATGTCTCTCCAATGGGCTTGGAACGGATCGGATGCGGTACGCAGCCTCCGACGAGGCTACGGAGGGGCCGTTTCGCTGCGGTGTCCCTCGTGTTTCGAGCATGTTACGGCTGACCCCTCGGTAGGCTCGGGTCATGCCCGATCGCACCGCGCCTCCTTCCCGACCCGCCTCGGTGGGCGGTCCTGACGACGGTGCGCAGCGCTGGCCCGGCGAGCGACTCGGGTTGCCCGAGAAGGGTCCGCGTTCCGTCGCCCGCCTCGGGCGGCGAGTGGCAGGGCTGGCCGTCGACTGGGCGATCGCCTACGCCGTGGCCGCACTCTTCTTCGGCGGCGAAGGACTCGCCATCACCGGGGTGTTCCTGCTCATGCAGATGCTCTTCCTCGTGCTCTTCGGCGGCTCGCTCGGTCATCTCGCGCTGGGCATGCGACTCGTGCCGATGGCCGGCGGTCGGATCGGTGTCGGACGGCCCGTGCTGAGGTCGGTGTTGCTCGTGCTCGTCATCCCGGCCGTCGTCTGGGACCTCGACCAGCGGGGGCTGCACGACCGCGTCGCCGGGACGCTGCTCGTCCGGGTCTGACCCCGAACGCAGAACGGTGCCTTTCCGGTCAGGAGGGGCACCGTCGTCACGGCACGTCGTGGCGGGTGGGGCCGGGGCTCACCGCGGACGGCCGGACCGCACCTTGAAGGGATCGACGCCCTTGGGGATGGGCAGGCCGTTCTGGCCAAGCGACTGCAGGCGGTTGCTCACGGCGAGCACCTCGTTGCGATTGATGGAGGACTTGAGCTTGTTCATGCGCGCCGCGAGCTTGTGCAGCGGCACCGCATCGGCATCGGGGCCGACGTTGAGCACGTGGACCGGGACATTCGGCAGGATGCGCGTGACCTTGCGACGCTCCTCGTCGACGAGCCGACGGGTCTGACCGGCACCGCCCTCGGCGATCAGCACGACGCCGGGCTTGCCGACCGCTCGGTAGACGGCGGCCTGGCTCCGACCCTGGACGGCGACGGGCATCTCGGCCGCCCGCCACGCACGACGCAGACCGCTCTTCATGACGGCGCCCACGGCACCGGGCTGCCCCTCGATCTGCGAGTACGCCGCACGCTCGGCCTTCCGGCCCAGGACGATCAGCAGCAGCAGGAACCCGAGCATGACACCGACGACGATGTACAGCACGAGGGCGAGCACGTTGCCACCCGTGAGCAGCAACGCTGCGGCCACACCGAGCAGCACCGGCACGAAGAACGCCAGCAGCATCATCGGCAGAGCCGTCTTGTCGATGCGGCGGGTCATCTGGAAGACCTGCCACATCTGCTTGAAACGGCCGGGTTCCTTCGGCGGTTTCGGGGACGTGTTCTCGGGGGACGTGCGTCGAGCCATGTGCACCAGGATACGGGGTCGGAGGTCCTGTCGACTCCTCCCCAGGGTGTCGAAACCGGCGAGGGCCGACAGACGACGTCTTCCCGCCGACTCCGTCGACCGCGGGACGACACCATCGACCCATGACGAGCGAGTCGATCGGCCCCTACCGCGTGCTCTCCCGTCGACTCGACGGCGACGTCGAGCGGTGCGTCGCCGAGGCCCCCGGAGGGCCGCGGGTCGTGCTCAGGAGGCGCGGGTCGGGCACGACGCCTCCCCGACCCGTCACCGAGGCGGTCGCCTTCGCCCGCGCGGACCATCCGCACGTCGCGACCCTCGTCGACGTCCTGACGAGCCCGCCGGGCGAGCTCGTGCTGGCCTTCGAGGACCTCGGCGGTGAGCCGCTCGCTTCGTGGCTCGCGGCCCGGGGGCGTCCGGAGCCGGGCGAGGTCGTCACCCTCGTCGTACCGGTGCTGGGCGCGATCCAGCACCTCGCCCGTCGTGGGGTGGCGATCAGCACCCTCGCGGTCGAGGACGTCGAGATCGACGCACGGGGGGCACCCGTCGTGGTGGGCCTGTCGTCGGCTGCTGCGGTGCCCGACGCGGAACACGCGTCGTTGCCCGTCGCGGCGGGGTTCGCCCGGGCCATGGTCGAGCGGGCGGCCGGTCCGGCCCGTCAGGTTCCCCTACCGCCCCTGGACACGTCCAGCTTCGACTCCCTGGTGGAGTCGGTCTTCGACCTCGGTGAGGCCGTCCCGCTCTCGAGCGTCGACCCGACGGACGGAGGCGTCGACGAGTCCCTCGGAGACCTCAGGGACTCGTGCCCGGCCGACGAGCCGGTCGTGCCGGGCTGGCTCGCGTTCCTGCCCGAATGCGAGGCGCTCGACCGGGTGGTCGCACGCCTGCCCGACCTGGGGCCGAGACAGGTCCTCACCGGCCTCGGAGCCGTCAGAGCGCGCTACCGACTTCTCGCGGCCGGGATCGTCGTGGTCGTCGGAGCCACCGTCGCCCTGTGGCCGAGCTCCATGACTCGCGACGACGGGGAGGCAGACAAGGTGGCCTCGGCGGTCGAGGGAGCGGTCGAACCGAGCGGCACGGTCCGGGCGTCCCCGGGTGCCGCGACGGCTCCGCCCCGTCCGTCGGGCAGCACGAGCACGGCCGACGAGATCGAGGCCGCCGTCACCGGCGAGGACGCCGGTGTGGCAGTCGAGGTCCTCCTCACGTCACGACGGGAATGCCTGCGGGACGCCACGCCCAGTTGCCTCCGTGCCGTCGACCAACCGGGCTCACCGATCGCTCTCCGCGACGCGGCCGTGCTGGACGACCCCTCACGCGTTGCCGACGCGGCGATCGTGCTCGAGTTGACCGGGCCGTCCACGCGGTCCGGTGGGTCGGTCCTCTTCGACGCCAGGGGACCGGACGGCGAACCGGCCTCGGTCCTCGTGATGAGGACCGAGGCCGGCTGGCGTCTTCGCGACGTGTTCGTCGGTTCTTGAGGCGTCGCGCGCCTCACTCAGACGAGCGTCAGATGCCGAGCTTGGACGCGAAGTCGCCGCCCTCGAGACGGTCCTTCACCGCGACGAGGAAGCGCGCGGCGTCGGCACCGTCCACGATGCGGTGGTCGTACGACAGGGCCAGGTAGACCATCGACCGGATCGCGATCGACTCCGAGCCGTCAGCCTTGATGACGACGGGGCGCTTGACGACGATGCCGGTCCCGAGGATCGCCACCTGCGGCAGGAACACGACAGGAGTGTCGAAGAGGGCGCCACGTGAACCCGTGTTCGTGACCGTGAACGTGCCCCCGGCCAGCTCGTCGGGCTTGAGCTTGTTGTCGCGAGTGCGCTGGGCGAGGTCCGCGATCTGGCCAGCGATACCGGCGAGGTCGAGGTCGGACGCGTTCTTGATGACCGGCGTCAACAGGCCACGCTCGGTGTCGACGGCCATGGCCACGTGCTCGTGGTCTGGGTAGACGATCGAATCACCGTCGACGGTCGCGTTGAGCTTCGGGTGAGCCTTGAGCGCCTCCGCGGCAGCGAGGGTGAAGAAGGGCAGGAACGACAACTTGTTGCCGGTCTTCTCGAGGAAGGCGCCCTTGTTCGCGTCTCGGAAGGACGCCACCTTGGTGACGTCGACCTCGACCACGCTCGTGAGCTGGGCCATGGCCTGCATCGACTGGACGGCGCGTTCGGCGACGACCTTGCGGAGGCGCGACATCGGGACGGTCGTACCCCGTAGCGGAGACACCTCGATCGGAGCCGGACCGGAGGACTCCGGTGCCGCCGTCGATGCGGACGCAGCAGCTTCGGCCGCGGCGAGGACGTCCTCCTTGCGGATTCGGCCCCCCACTCCACTGCCCGAGAGGGTCGAGATGTCGACGCCCTTCTCGTTGGCCAGCTTGCGCACGAGAGGGGTCACGTACCCGACGGGGGCGCCGCTGCTGGGCGCCGGGGTGGCGGGGGCCGACGACTCGGACGAACCCGTCGCCGGTGAGGGTGTGGGTGCCGACGGAGCGGGCTGCTCGCTGCTGGGTCGGCTGGCCTCGGGCTGGTCGGCGGCGGGCTGCTGCCCGGCCGCGTCCTGCTGGACCGCAGCAGGTGCCGGGTCCACCGCCGGGGCGGGCTCGGGTGCACTGGCTGCGGAGTCCTCGCCGGGAGCAGGGGCGGCTGCGGAGGCGACCTCCGGCTCGTCGGCCTCTGGCTCGGCGGGTGCTTCGGGCTCGGCTGCTGCCTCGGGTTCCGCCGGTGCCTCGGGCTCGGCTGGTGCCTCGGCGGCGCTGCCGTCTCCGATGCGGACGAGGGCGGTGCCGACCTCGACGGTCTCGTCCTCGGGGACGAGGATCTCCTCGATCACGCCGGCGACGGGGGAAGGGATCTCGGTGTCGACCTTGTCGGTCGAGACCTCGAGCAGCGGCTCGTCGACCTCGACGCGGTCACCGACGTTCTTCAACCAGCGGGTGACCGTACCCTCGGTGACACTCTCACCGAGTGCCGGGAGGTTGACGGATTCGCTCATCTGTGGGGCTCCTTTGACGACATTGTGTGTCTGTGGTTGCTGTGGTTGTGGTGCGTGCCCCTGCTGGCAGGAGCGATGGCGCTCGGGTCTACATCGCGTGGAGCGGCTTGCCGGCGAGGGCCAGCATCGCTTCTCCGAGAGCCTCGTTCTGCGTCGGGTGGGCGTGGATCAACGGAGCCACGTCTTCGGGGTAGGCCTCCCAGTTGACGGCGAGCTGTGCCTCGCCGATCAGCTCGCCGACTCGCGCGCCGATCATGTGCACGCCGACGACGGGGCCGTCGACCAGCCGGACGACCTTGACCGAGCCGCTCGTGCCGATGATGTGGCTCTTGCCGTTGCCCGCGAGGTTGTAGTCGTAGCTGGTGACCTTGTCGGCTCCGTACTGGTCGGCCGCCTTGACCTCGGTCAGGCCGACCGACGCGACCTCGGGGTCGGAGTAGGTGACCTTCGGGATGTTCACGTCGGAGATCACCTGGGGCTTGAGGCCCGCGATCTCCTCGGCGACGAAGATGCCGTGTTGGAAGCTGCGGTGAGCGAGCTGCAGGCCGGGGACGATGTCGCCCAGGGCGTAGACACCGGCAACGTTGGTCGCGAGGCGTTCGTTCGTCAGGACGAAGCCGCGGTCCATCGTGACGCCGACCTCCTCGTAGCCGAGACCTGCGGTCGAGGGACCTCGGCCGACGGCCACGAGCATGAGGTCGGCCTCGAAGGTCTTGCCGTCCTCGAGGGTGACGACGACGCCGTCCTCGTTCTGCTCGACACCCTTGAACCGGACGCCGAGCGAGAAGGCGATGCCGCGCTTACGGAAGGCACGCTCGAACTGCTTCGAGATCGACTCTTCTTCGTTGGGAACGAGGTGGGGGAGGGCCTCGACGATGGTCACGTCGACGCCGAAGCTCTTCCAGACGCTGGCGAACTCGACACCGATGACGCCGCCGCCCAGGATGACGACCTTGTTCGGCACGTGGTCCAGAGCGAGGGCGTGCTCACTGGTGATGACCTTGCCGCCGATCTCGAGTCCGGGAAGGCTGCGGGAGTACGACCCCGTGGCGAGGACGATGTTCTTGGCCTTCAGTGTGGTCTCACCGACCTGGACGGTCGAGGGCGAGGTGAGCCTCCCCTCGCCTTCGACGGTCGTGATGCCACGGGCCTTCACGAGCCCCTGGAGGCCCTTGTACTTGCTGGCGACGATGCCCTCGCGGTACGAGGTCACGGCAGCGATGTCGATGCCGTGGAAGTCGGTGTTGACCCCGTACTTCGCGGACTCGCGAGACACGTCGGCCACTTCGGCCGAGTGCAGCAACGCCTTGGTGGGGATGCAGCCTCGGTGGAGGCAGGTGCCCCCGAGCTTGTCCTTCTCGACGAGTGCGACGCTCAGGCCCAACTCGCTCGCTCGCAGCGCCGCGGCGTATCCGCCGCTCCCGCCACCGAGCACGACCAGGTCAAAATTCTGTTCCGACACCCAGCAACTCCCTCGTGCGTCCGCGGTGCCCCGACGCCGAGGCGGGGCCGTCGCGGTGGCGACGACGCCCGTCCCCGGACCGACCGCACCGTTCGGCGGCGTCGTCGTGACGCACGTCGATGGATGCTCTCGGGGGACCGATCTCAGCGGGTTTCTCCCGCCCCCTCGACCCTACTACGCAGCAGAAAACTTGTCGGCCAGCTCGATCAGGGTGCGAACCGTGACGCCCGTCGAGCCCTTGGCCGTGTAACCGAAACCACCACCCTTGTTGTTGGACGGGCCCGCGATGTCGAGGTGCGCCCAGGGGATCGGGGTCGACGTCCCCTCGCGCGTCCCGACGAACTCGTTGAGGAACACCCCCGCGAGCAACATGCCGGCGGCCGTGTTGCCGGGGGTCGCGTTCACCAGGTCGGCCACGTCGGAGTTCAGCCGCGCCCGGAGTTCGGCAGCCAGCGGCATGCGCCAGAACGTCTCACCCGCCGCGTCGGCCAGCGACACGATCTCGGTCGCGAGGTCGTCGTTGCCCATGACTCCGACGTAACGCGTGCCGAGGGCGACGACCTGGGCGCCCGTGAGGGTCGCCACGTCGACGATGGCGTCGGGCTGTTCCTCGCTCGCCGCGACCAGGCCGTCGGCCATGACCAGCCGGCCCTCGGCATCGGTGTTCGTCACCTCGACGGTCGTGCCTCCCTTGATGGTGAGCACGTCGTCGGGGCGGATGGCCGTGCCGCTCGGCATGTTCTCGGCGACGCACAGCCAGGCGGTCAGCCGGACCGGCAACTTCAACTTCGCGACGGCCACCGTCACGGCGAGGACCGTGGCGGCTCCCGTCATGTCGTCCTTCATGCCGAGCATGCTGCCGGCGGGCTTCAGCGAGAGTCCGCCCGTGTCGTAGGTGATGCCCTTGCCGACCAGGGCCAGGTGCTTGACGGCAGTCGAAGGGGCGTACTCGACCTTGACCAGTCGGGGTGCTCGGCTCGAGCCCTGGCCGACGCCGAGTATCCCCCCGAACCCGCCCTCGCGGAGGCCGTCCTCGTCGAGAACGGTCACCGTCAGGGCGTCGTCCGATGCGTGGGTCGCCGCGAAGTCGGCGAGGGCCTGCGGGTACATCTGCTGCGGCGGAGTCGTCGCCAGGTCGCGGACGGTGTGCACCGCTTCGGCGACGACGGACGCGCGCCCGAGGGCGGAGTCGGGCACCTCCGTGGACGTCGCGAGGACGATGTCCCGGGCGTGACGCCGGGTCTCGGAGGCCGAGGAGTGGCGGAACGAGTCGAACTCGTACGAGGCGATCGCCGCACCTTCGAGGGCGGCCAGGGCCTGGGTCTCGTCCTCGACGGGCAGCGCCAGGACGACCTTGTCGACGGCCGTGAGCTGGCGGACGGCCGAGCCTGCCGCGTAGCGCAGGCTCTCGGCGGAGACCGAGTCGCCCAGACCGACCAAGGCCACGAGCGATGCGGTGACGCCGTGGCCGGGCACCTTGACGAGTTCGTCACGGGCACCGGTGACGCCGAGGGCGGCGAACGACTCGGCGAGTCCTTCGACCTCGAGGGTGGGCTCGGGGCCGTCGGCCCCCTTGACGACACCGACGACGAGCACGTCGGCCTCGGCGGCGGTCGGATCGGACGAGAGGACGGAGAGCGTGGCGACGGTCATCGGTCCATCGTATCGAGCGTGGTGTTCGCTCTCGGCACGTGGTCGTGGTCCCCTCTCGCCGACGCCCGGTGCCTAGCATGGAGACCATGCACGACCCCGCAGCTCTCTACGACTTCGCCCCCGACGCCGACCCCGTGCCCGAGGGACTGCCGCTCGTCGCCGGCTTGACCGGGTTCGCCGATGCCGGTTCGGCGGTGAGCCAGCTCGCGGAGTACGTCCTCGACACGCTCGACCACACCCTCGTGGCGACCTTCGACGCCGACGAACTCCTCGACTACCGGGCCCGTCGGCCCACGTTCACCTTCGACCAGGACCACATCTCCGAGATCGAACCCTCGACCCTGTCCCTCTACCTCGTCCGCGACGACCTCGGTCAGCAGTTCCTGCTCCTGGCCGGCTTCGAGCCCGACTTCCAGTGGCAGCGCTTCACCGCGGCCGTCGTGCAACTCGTCGAGCGCTACCGTGTCTCGACCACGACCTGGGTGCACTCCATCCCCATGCCCGTCCCGCACACCCGCCCGATCGGGGTGACGGTGAGCGGCAACCGCTCCGACCTGGTCGAGGCCATGTCCGTGTGGAAGCCCGTCACGCAGGCCCCGGCGAACGCGCTGCACCTCGTCGAGCACCGCCTGGGCGAGACGGGGCATCCGACGACGGGCTTCGTCCTGCTGGTGCCGCACTACCTGGCCGACACCGAGTTCCCCGACGCTGCCGTCGCCGCGCTCTCGAGCATCAGCGCCGCCACGGGCTTGATCTTCCCGACCGACCGCCTCCGTGAAGAGGGTCGGGACTTCCTGGTCAAGGTCGACGAGCAGGTCGCCGGCAACCACGAGCTCTCCCGACTCGTCGCCACGCTCGAGGAGCGACACGACACCTACATGCAGGGCAACCCGCTGCCCTCCCCGCTGACCGATCAAGACGGTCAGGTGCCCTCGGCCGACGCCCTGGCGGCCGAGCTCGAGAAGTTCCTCGCCACGCGCCGGGCCGACGGCGAGGGCGACGACCGCTCCTGACCGGCACCGCACCTCCCGGGTCCGTCCCGATCGTCGAGCGCAGGAGGCACGGGCCGGCGACCAGCCCCCGGTCGGCTAGGGTCGCGGGGTGAATTCCGCACGCGCTTGGCTCGTCTGGGGTGCCGCCGTCTTCGCGTACGTCGTCGCCGTGCTTCAGCGGTCGTCGCTCGGAGTCTCGGGCGTCGAGGCCCAGCACCTCTTCGGCGTCTCGGCCTCGACCCTGTCGACGCTGGCCGTCGTCCAACTCGTCGTCTACGCCGGACTGCAGATCCCCGTCGGCGTGTTGCTCGACCGGGTGGGACCCAAGAGGCTGATCGTCGCCGGGGCGGTCCTGCTCGCCGCGGGGCAACTCGTCGTGGCACTCTCGCCGCCGACCATCGGCGTGGCCGTCGTCGGTCGCGTGCTCGTCGGGGCGGGTGACGCGATGACGTTCATCTCCGTGATCCGCCTGTTGCCGTCGTGGTTCCGGGGACCCGTCCTTCCGCAGGTGTCGCAGTGGACCGGAAACGTCGGTCAACTCGGCCAGGTGCTGTCGGCCGTGCCGCTGTCGATCGTTCTCCACGGTGCCGGGTGGGGGCCCGCTTTCATCAGCGCCGCGTCCCTGTCGGTCGTGGCCGCAGTGGTCGTCGTGCTGGTCGTGAAAGAGTCGCCGTCCGGTCGTGTCCGGTCGGAGGCGGTCGTCACCTGGGCCGACGCGGCTCGGCAACTCGGGCAGAGCGTCCGGCGTCCGGGTACCCGGTTGGGGTTCTGGTCGCACTTCGTGACGCAGTCGTCGGGCACCGTCTTCAGTCTGCTGTGGGGCGTGCCGCTCCTCGTGGGCGGTCTCGGCTTCTCGACCGGCGAGGCCTCGGGCATGCTCACGCTGCTCGTGCTGTCGGGCGTCGTCGCGGGACCCGTCCTCGGTGTGCTGGTCGCTCGGTACCCGATGCGACGGTCCAACCTCGTCCTCGGCATCGTCACCGTGCTCGGCGTGGTCTGGACGACGCTGCTGGCCTGGCCCGGCACGCCGCCGCACTGGCTCGCCTACGTGCTCGTCGTCGCCCTCGGCGTGGGTGGGCCGGGCTCCCTGATCGGCTTCGACTTCGCGCGGACCTTCAACCCACTCCGCAGCCTCGGTGTCGCCAACGGCGTGGTGAACGTCGGTGGCTTCCTGGCGAGCTTCGTCATGATGTTCCTCATCGGCGTCGTGCTCGACCGGCTCGACGCTGCCCGCATCGCCTCCGGGCAGACGAGCGACCTGTTCGCGTTCGAGTCGTTCCGCATCGCGCTGCTCGTGCAGTACGTGGTGGTCGGAGGCGGCGTGGTGGCCCTGCTCGTCGAGCGGCGGCGGACCCGCCGGGGCCTGCGCCTCGAAGAAGGAATAGAGGTGGCCCCGCTCTGGGTTGCCCTCAACAGGCGGTGGCAGGCGACACGCCGCCGCACCCGACGGGTGGACCCCGACTGAGGTCTCTCGTGTCGTCCGGCGCCTGCCGGACGTGCAATAATGGGAAACGGACCCGTTCAAGTCCACCGATCGAGTTCACGAGTCGACACCGTCGACGCGCTCTCGATCGAGGACTTGACATGGGTCCTCGTACTGCCCGAATTCGGCCGACGCCCAGTGCCGGTCGACGTCCCCACCGGCGCACGTGAACGCGACGATCGCGTCCGGTCCGGAACGTACCGAGAACTGAAAGGTGTTCGCATGGCTACACGCAACAAAGCGACCACGGCCCCCGACGAGGCCGTGACCGACGACACGGCCGTCGAGGCCGAGACCACGACCCCGGTCGCCAAGAAGGCACCGGTCAAGCGGGCTCCGGCCAAGAAGGCGGCGACCAAGGCCCCCGCCAAGACGGCCGCCGCCAAGAAGGCTGCTGCGGCCGAACCGGCCGACGACGAGGTCGACCCCGAGGCCGCCGTCGATGCGGCCGTCACGGACGACGCGGACGGCGACGGAGCGAAGTCGACCCCCGAGATCCTGCCGACCGGTGCGCTCGTCATCTCCCAGGACGACGACGACGAGATGCCGGTCTACTCGACCACCATCACCGGTGCGACCGCCGACCCGGTCAAGGACTACCTAAAGCAGATCGGCAAGGTCGCCCTTCTGAACGCGGCCGAAGAGGTCGAGCTCGCCATGCGCATCGAGGCGGGTCTCTTCGCCGACGACAAACTCGCCAACAGCACCGGCCTCAGCCGCGAGCTCGAACGTGAACTGCGGTGGGTCTCCCGCGACGGTCAGCGCGCCAAGAGCCACCTGTTGGGAGCCAACCTCCGACTCGTCGTCAGCCTCGCGAAGCGATACACCGGTCGCGGCATGCAGTTCCTCGACCTGATCCAAGAGGGCAACCTGGGCCTGATCCGTGCCGTCGAGAAATTCGACTACACCAAGGGCTTCAAGTTCTCGACCTACGCCACGTGGTGGATCCGTCAGGCGATCACGCGGGCCATGGCCGACCAGGCCCGCACGATCCGCATCCCGGTGCACATGGTCGAGGTCATCAACAAGCTCGCGCGGGTCCAGCGGCAGATGCTGCAAGACCTCGGACGTGAACCCACGCCCGAAGAACTCTCGCGCGAACTCGACATGACGCCCGAGAAGGTCGTCGAGGTCCAGAAGTACGGTCGCGAGCCCATCTCACTGCACACGCCCCTCGGTGAGGACGGTGACAGCGAGTTCGGTGACCTCATCGAGGACACCGAGGCGGTCGTCCCTGCCGACGCCGTCGGCTTCACGATGTTGCAGAAACAGCTCGAGTCGTTGCTCGACAGCCTCTCCGAGCGCGAGGCCGGAGTCATCCGTATGCGCTTCGGGCTCGGTGACGGCATGCCGAAGACCCTGGACCAGATCGGTGACACGTTCGGCGTGACGCGAGAGCGCATCCGCCAGATCGAGTCCAAGACGATGGCGAAGCTCCGCCACCCGTCGCGTTCGCAGTCGCTTCGCGACTACCTCGAGTAAGCCCGTGCGATACCTGGTCCCGGTCCTGGCCGGCCGCCTCGTCCGGGCGGTCGCCCGGCTCCGGGGTGGCGGGTCCGCCTACCCGGGGCAGACCGTCCTGAAGCTCGCGCCCGACTTCCTCACCCACGTCTCGTCACAGTTCGAGCGCGGCGTCGTGTTCGTCCTGGGGTCGAACGGCAAGTCGACCACCACGATGATGCTCACCGAGACGCTCCGAGCGCATGGCCTCAAGGTATTCACCAACCCCACGGGCGCCAACCTGCCCCAGGGCATCGCCTCGGCCTTCCTCCGCGAGGTCACGCCGTTCGGTCGCGTCCGCGACGACATCGGCGTGATCGAGGTCGACGAGGCCTTCGCCGTCGAACTGACGAAGTCCCTGCACCCGTCCACGGTGCTCATGCTCAACGTGCAGGTCGACCAGCTCTACCGGTTCTTCGAGACCGAGCGGGTCGGGACGATGATGACCGACACGGCGGCCGAAGCCACCGTGGCCGTCGTCACGAACCGCGACGACCAGCACCTCGGCCCCTACCAGGCCGTGGGGCGGCAGACGGTGACGCGTTTCGGTGCCTCGCCCGAGGTCGTCTCGGCGTCACCCAACGGCCTGCAGAACGCCAACGACTTCAGCCGCGAGGCCGATGCCTCCTTGTCCGCCGAGACCGAGGTGACCGCGCTCACGGGCACGGGCGCCACCATCACGGTCTCGGGGACTCCGATCGACGTCCGGCTCCCGGCCCGTGGTCTGCACTACGCCGTCGACGCGGCAGCAGCGCTCCAGACGGCCTCGGTCGTCCTGGGGCACCCGGTCGATCCGAACGCCGTGCGACGCGCTTTCGAGAGCATGAAACCGGCTTACGGCCGCGGTGAGCGCATGTCCCTCGGCGCCGACGAGGCCGAGTTCATCATGTTCAAGAACGCGGCCAGCCTCCAGATGAACCTCGACGCGCTCCCTCAGGGCGTCGAGCAGGTCATGTTGGCCATCGACGAGGGCACGCCCGACATCTCGTGGATCTACGACATCGACTTCTCCCATCTCGACCACGTCGACGTCCTGGCCGGCGCCAAGGCATGGCAGTTGGCCTTGCGCCTCGAGCACGAGGGCATCCCCGTCCACGTGATCGAAGAGGACATCTCGAAGGCGATCCGGCTCATGCGTGCCCTCCCGTCGTCGAAGGACAACACGAAGCACTTCGTGACCAACTACGAACAGATGATGCTGGCGCGCCGCATCCTCGGCCACCCCGACCTGGAGAAGACCGCGTGAGTGACGACGTCCTCCGAATCGTCCACCTCTACCCGGAGGAACTCGGCGTGAGCGGCGACCGGGGCAACGTGACCACTCTTGCGGTGCGGGCGGGTCGAGCAGGCATAGCGAGCAGCGTCCTCGAGTACCGCATGGGTGACGAGGTGCCGACCGTGGCCGACGTGGTGGTCGTCGGACACGGCCCTCTCTCCGGGGTGCGGGCAGTCGCGACGGACGCCCGTCGACTCCGTCCGGCACTCGAATCGTTCGCCGCATCCGGTGTCCCGGTGGTGGCTGTCGGTGGCGGTCTCGAACTCCTCAGTCGCGGCGTCGAGGACGCAGACGGTGACTCGGTCGAAGGAATCGGTTTCTTCGATGCGGTCGTCCGCCGGGGGGCACCCCGCCGGACCAACTACCTCCAGGTGACGACCGACTACCAGGGCGATGAGATCACCCTCTTCGGCTTCGAGGACCATGCCGCGCATCTCGAACTCGGCAGCGAGTCCGAGCCGTTCGGAGCCGTGGTGCACGGCGGCGGAAACGGCGACGGCCGCGAGGGTGTCCGACGGGGAGTCTCGTTCGGCACCCAGCTCAAGGGCCCGGTCCTGCCTCTCAATCCTGCTCTGACCGACCGCGTCCTTCGGGTCGCACTGAGCCGGCGGATGATCTCCTACTCGGCGGGCGAAGGGCACGCGAGACTCGACCACTATGCCGCCGCGTCGCAGAAGGTCATCGCCGACAACCTAGAACGCTCGTTCAAGGCCATGTGACGACCGCACCGTCCCGGTGACGTGACGAAAGCCCCGCATCGATCGGATGCGGGGCTTTCTCCGTTCGCCAGCCCGAGCTGTGGTCCGGGGCGGCGGGTGTCTCAGTGAGCGAGCAACTTCGAGCTCTCGTCGAGCCACTCGCTGGCGGTGGGCTGCAGCTTCTCTTTGAACTTGGCGCCGTGGTGAGCGCAGAAGAGCAGTTCGCCCGTGGCCATGGTCGCCCGGATGTACGCCTGGGCCCCGCAGCTGTCGCAGCGGTCCGCGGCGCTCAACTGGTAACGGGAGCCGAGCTCGTCGACGGCGGTCTGATCGGTGGCCATCTGAGTCATGTGATGCTCCTCCTGACGGTGGTGCGGTGGGTGAAGACACTCATCAAAACACGCTGACGTGCGTAGCGCGTGACATCGGCCCCGGATTTCGCTCATCGCGTAGTGGAAACCGAGTGGACGAGTGTCGAGACCGCCCTGTCGGCGGCCCTCGCTAGTCTGTAACACGGCCACCGCCTCCCCGCATTCCCGCTGTCCTCAGACGGCGGCGGGCCCTTCTGGAGAACAATGCCCCCCACCTCGTCCGCGCCCGCCTCCGACTACTCGGCCCGGCACCTCTCGGTGCTCGAGGGCCTCGAGGCCGTGCGCAAACGCCCCGGCATGTACATCGGATCCACGGACTCCCGCGGCCTGATGCACTGCCTCTGGGAGATCATCGACAACTCCGTGGACGAAGCCCTCGGCGGTCACGGAGACACGATCGACGTCGTGCTGCACTCCGACGACAGCGTCGAGGTGCGCGACGGTGGTCGCGGCGTGCCGGTCGACATCGAACCCAAGACGGGACTCAGCGGGGTCGAGGTCGTCTTCACCAAGCTTCATGCCGGCGGAAAGTTCGGTGGGGGTTCGTACGCGTCGTCCGGGGGACTCCACGGAGTCGGTGCGTCCGTCGTCAACGCGTTGTCGGAGCGCCTCGACGTCGAGGTCGACCGGGGTGGCAAGACCTACGCGATGTCGTTCCGTCGCGGTGAGCCCGGCACGTTCGACGACGCGGGTGCGCCCACACCGGACTCACCGTTCACCCCCTTCGTCTCGGGAAGCGTGCTCCGGGAAGTGGGCAAGACCCGACGTGGTGTCACCGGAACCCGGGTGCGCTATTGGGCCGATCGACAGATCTTCACCCGAGGTGCCTCGTTCCAGACGGACGAGCTCTCGGCCAGGGCCCGACAGACCGCGTTCCTCATCCCGGGGCTCACGCTGACCCTGCGAGACGAGCGTCCGGGCTCCTTGACCGACGGCGGGTTCCCGGTCGAGAGCACCTTCCGGTTCGACGGCGGCATCAGCGAGTACGTCGAATTCCTCGCACCCGACACCGCGGTCACCGACACCTGGCGCTTGACCGGGTCGGGCACCTACACCGAGACGGTGCCGGTGCTGACCGACGGCGGGGCCATGATCGCCACCGAACTCGAACGCGAGTGCGAAGTCGACATCGCTCTGCGCTGGGGCGCTGGGTACGACACCGTCTTCCGCAGCTACGTGAACATCATCGCCACTCCCAAGGGCGGGTCGCACCAGGCGGGCTTCGAGACCGGCCTGTTGAAGTTCGTCCGCCAGCAGGTCGAGGCCAACGCCCGCCGTCTCAAGGTCGGCAACGACAAGATCGAGAAGGACGACGTCCTCGCCGGCCTCACCGCCGTGCTGACCGTCCGCTTGCCCGAACCTCAGTTCGAGGGACAGACGAAGGAGATCCTGGGCACGCCCGCCGTGCGCGCGATCGTGGCGAACGTCGTGGCTGCCGAGTTCGGCAACCTGTTCTCCTCGACCCGGCGAGAAGACAAGGCACAGACCGCCCTCGTGCTCGACAAGGTGGTCGCCGAGATGAAGACTCGCATCGCCGCGAGGGCACACAAAGAGACGCAGCGCCGAAAGAACGCCCTCGAGAACTCGACCCTTCCGGCGAAGCTCGTCGACTGCAGGTCGAACGACGTGGCGAGCAGCGAACTGTTCATCGTCGAGGGCGACTCCGCGCTCGGTACGGCCAAGGTCGCCCGCAACAGCGAGTTCCAGGCGCTCTTGCCGATCCGCGGCAAGATCCTGAACGTCCAGAAGGCCTCGGTCAGCGACATGCTGTCGAATCTCGAGTGCGCCTCCATCATCCAGGTGCTCGGGGCCGGATCGGGACGGACCTTCGATCTCGACGCGGCCCGCTATGGCAAGGTGATCATCATGAGCGACGCCGACGTGGACGGTGCCCACATCCGGACCTTGTTGCTCACCCTGTTCTTCCGGTACATGCGACCGATGATCGAGGCGGGTCGCGTCTTCGCCGCGGTTCCGCCGTTGCATCGCGTGGTCGTGATGCATTCGGGCAGCAAGCCCAACGAGACCATCTACACCTATTCCGAGAAAGAGCTCCACGGTGTCCTCGCGGGGCTCAAACGCTCGAACAAGAAGTTCCAGGACCCCATCCAGCGGTACAAGGGTCTCGGTGAGATGGATGCCGAGCAACTGCGGACCACGACGATGGAGCGTCAGAACCGCATGCTGAGGCGGGTCAAGGTCGACGACGCCGAGAACGCGACTCGCGTCTTCGAACTGCTGATGGGCAACGACGTCGCTCCGCGGAAAGAATTCATCATCGACGGTGCCGGACTCAGTCGCGACCGCATCGACGTCTGAGCACACAGGTCCCCGAGACCGAAGACGGCGCCCCACCACGAGATCGGGTGAGGCGCCGTGACCGGGCGGCGGGGACATCACGTGACGGGGTCGGCACCGGCTTCGAGACCTGTCGCGGAGTCGGTGATGTGGGCCACGGACGACCCGATCGAGCCGATCACGGCGTCGAGGGGCGTGCCTGATCCGTCGCGACGAGCCAGCTCGGACGGCAACGAGCGCACGGATCCGTCCGGGCCGACCGCCTGGGCCGGGACCGGCCCGACCCATGCCAGCGACAAACCGTCCTCGCCCTTCAGCAGAGAATGGGATCGCACCCCGCCTGTCGCACGGCCTTTGCCCGGGTACTCGTCGAACGCGCTCAGCTTGGCGCGTCCCGGATCGGCACCGGCGATGGTGGAACCGTTCGACGACACGGTCGCCACGACGGCCTCGCGTCCGGCGGGCACGGCCCCGAAGAAGATGACGGTGGCGTCGCCGGGAAGGTTGATGCCGGCGACTCCTCCACCGACGGGCCCCTGCGGACGGACCGAGGACGCGGGGAACCGGAGGAGCTGCGTGCCCGAGCTGACGAAGACCAGTTCGTCGTCGTCGGCCCCCTGGGCGACGCCGACCACCTGATCGCCCTTCTTGAGCGTGATGACCGGGAAATCGGGCCGTGCGGGGTACTGGCCCGTCGCGACGCGCTTGACGACCCCGCGGGCCGTGCCGAGCGCGATGGTGCGGTCGGCCGTCAGGGAGACGAGTCCCAGCACGCGTTCTTTCCTGTCGGTCAGGCCCAGGTAGTCCCGGATGGGTACGCCGGCACCCAGTTGGACGGACGTGGGGGGCACCGAGGGGAGGTCGACCGGGGTGAGTCGTACGAGACGGCCGAGGTTCGTCACGGCACCGATCTCGGTCCGCGTCGTCGTGTCGATCGACGAGAGGACGGCGTCGTGCTTCGTGCGCCGGGCCGGGGGAGTGGGGACGGCCGAGTCGGGATCGAGGTGGTCCACGCGGAGGACTCGGCCCGTCGTCGAGAGGAACACGCGCGTCGGGGTGTCGGCGATCTCGAGGACGGGAGCGGACTTGCTGCCTCGACCGGTGGTCGCGACGCTCGCCTTCGCCTCGGTCAACAGCGTGCGCCGGGGGGTGCCGAACTGATCCGCGATGTCACCGAGTTCAGTCGAGACGAGGGCGCGGAGCCGGGCCGGGTCGGCCAGCAGGTCCTTGAGGTCGGCGATGGCCGCGAGCAGCTCGTCTCGTTCGGCCTCGAGCTCGATGCGACTGAACTTGGTCAGCCGCCGCAACTGCAGGTCGAGGATGTACTCGGCCTGGATCTCGCTGAGGTCGAACACCTCGCGCAAACGGGCACGGGCGGCGGCCGTGTCCTCGCTCGTCCGGATGACCTGGATGACCTCGTCGATGTCGACGATGGCGATGAGGAGACCCTCGACGAGGTGGAGGCGGTCTTCTTTCTTCGAGAGCCGGTAGCGGCTGCGACGGGTGACGACGGACAGGCGGTGCGCCACGTAGACCTCGAGCATCTCCTTCAGCCCGAGCGTCCGTGGTTGTCCCTCGACCAGGGCGACGTTGTTGATACTGAAGCCGTCTTCGAGCGGCGTGTAGCGGTAGAGCTGTTCGAGCACCGCCTCGGGGCTGAACCCGGTCTTGATGCCGATGACGAGACGGAGGCCGTGTTTGTGGTCGGTCAGGTCGGTGACGTCCGTGATGCCGGTCAGCTTCTTCGCCTGCACGCCGTCCTTGATCTTCTCGATCACCTTCTCGGGCCCCACCAGGTAGGGCAGCTCCGTGACCACGAGGCCGTTCTTCCGTGCGGTGATGCTTTCGACGCTGACACGGGCCCGCGTCTTGAAGCTGCCCCGGCCCGTGGCGTAGGCGTCGCGGACCCCGGCGAGCCCGGCGATCGTGCCGCCGGTCGGCAGGTCGGGCCCGGGCACGAACGCCATCAGGTCGTCGAGGCTCGCGTCGGGGTGGTCGATCAGGTGCCGCGCGGCACCGACGACCTCGACGAGGTTGTGCGGCGCCATGTTCGTCGCCATGCCCACCGCGATGCCGCTCGCGCCGTTGACGAGCAGGTTGGGGAAGGCCGCGGGAAGGACCTCGGGCTGCATCAACTGGTTGTCGTAGTTGGGGACGAAGTCGACGACGTCCTCGCCGAGTCCCTGGGTCATCGCCAGCGACGCCTCGGCGAGGCGGGCCTCGGTGTACCGAGGCGCCGCCGGTCCGTCGTCGAGCGAGCCGAAGTTGCCGTGCCCGTCGATGAGCGGCACCCGCATCGTGAACGGCTGGGCCTGACGCACCATGGCGTCGTAGATGGCGGTGTCGCCATGGGGGTGCAACTTGCCCATCACCTCGCCGACCACCCGGGCGCTCTTCACGTGACCCCGGTCGGGACGCAGGCCCATTTCGGACATCTGGTACAGGATGCGGCGCTGGACCGGCTTGAGGCCGTCGCGCGCGTCGGGCAGGGCCCGCGAGTAGATGACCGAGTAGGCGTATTCGAGGAAGGACCCCTGCATCTCGAGTGAGACGTCGATGTCTTCGATGCGTTCGCCGTGGTCGGGGCTGCTCGTGTTCTCGGTGGTGGTCATGCACTTCTCACGGATCGGGGTGGACGGGGCACCCGATCGTCGCTGTGCCAGACTGGGGCCGGTGTCCTCCATCGTACCGGCGCGCCCACGAGGGGCCGTGAGCCTGGCCGACGTGATGCCCTCCTGTCTCGCGTCCCTCCGGGGCGAGGTGAACGCGCTCCACCTGCCGCCCGCCCGCGCCGCCGTCGTGGTCCTGGTGGACGGCCTCGGGCAGGCGGCCCTCGGTGCTCGTCGCGGTCACGCCCGGACGTTGTCGGGGGTGAAGGGCAGCCTGTGGTCCGGGTGGCCGACGACCACCGCAGCGGCTCTCACCACGTTGACGACCGGTGCGCTCCCGGGGGAGCACGGCCTCGTCGGGTACTCGGCCCTCGATCCCGCGAACGACCGAGTGGTCAAGCAGCTCTCGGGCTGGGACGAGCGCATGCGGCCCGACGAGTGGCAACGTCGTCCCACATTGTTCGAGACGGCCCGCGACGTGCGATCGCACGCCGTGGGGCCCAAGCGCTACCGGTCGTCCGGCCTGACGGAGGCCATCCTGCGCGGTGCCGTCTACGACGTCGCCGAGAGCGTGAGCGACCGATTCGCGACCGCGACGCGACTCGTCGACTCGACCGGCGCCTCCCTGGTCTACCTGTACGTTCCCGAACTCGACATGATCGCCCATCGTGCCGGTTGGGAGTCCGACGAATGGATCGATGCCCTCGAGGGCGTCGATGCCGAGGTGCGGGGTCTCGAGGCCGCCGTCGCCCCCGACGTCGGGGTGATCGTGACGGCCGACCACGGGATCGTCGACGTGGCCGAGCGTCGACGGATCGTGTTCGGTGGCACCGCGGCCCTGGTCGACGGGGTGAGGCACGTGGCGGGGGAGCCCCGGTGCCTCCAGCTGCACGTCGAGCCCGACGCGGACGAGACCCGGCTGGGTGCGCTGGTCGACGCCTGGCGGTCGGCCGAAGGTGACCGCGCGTGGGTGCTGACCCGGGCCGAGGCAATCGAAGCCGGTTGGTTCGGTGCCGTCGACTCTGCGGTGCGTCCCCGGATCGGAGACGTGATCGTCGCCGCTCGGCGGGGCGTCGCCTACTACGACGGACGAGAGCGCGGTGGACAGCCCGGCACGATGGTCGGTCACCACGGATCGTGGTCCGACGACGAGACGATGGTCCCTCTTCGGACGTTCGGTGCCTACCGCCGGTGACCGTTCTGCCGGGTGACCACGGATCAGCGGGTCCGCCCGTTGATCAGGCCGGGTCGTCGTCCGAGCGTGCGCCGAACACGATCTCGTCCCAGCTCGGCATCGACGTGCGACCGCGGGCCTTCTTGGTCGGCTGAGCCACGGTCGGCATCTCGCGTCGACCGGGTCGTCCCCGGCTGCCGCGGATTCCCGTGGGCTGAACGGGGGCGGCGTCCTCGGACGCGGTGCCGCGCATCGTCCGCTCGGGCAGGACCGGTGTGGGGTCGCTGGCCCCCTCGGGAAGGTCGAAGTCGTCCAACGGAACGTCGATCACGCGGATCGTCCCGGTGACCTGGTGGTCCGAGCGGCCGTCGTCGTCCGAGAACCTGGCCGCCTCACGTTCGCCGCGCCGACGGCGCAGGGCCTCGAGGAGGTCAGCGGTCTGGTCGTGCCCGCCGGCGTCGTCGGGTGCGCGGTTCGCGGCGGCGAAGGAGGCGGTGCCCCGGACACCGGGACGCAACCGGTCGGTCGCCGTCTCGGCAGGAAGCTCGACGTCCTCGACCTGATCGACCAAGAAGGCACCACTGTCGAAACGGCCCGAGGTGTCGTCCTGGCGGGTCTCACGGGTCACGGCCCGGAGACGGGGGACGAGCGGCCCGGCTTCCTCGCCGTGTTGGGACAGTCGGTGCGCGTCCCCGCCGAGGGGGGCCAGGACGGCCTTCTTCGGGTCGAACCGCCACGTCGCGTCGCGCTCGACCTCGTGAGCGACGAAGGCTAGATGGACCACCCAGCCGTGCTCCGCGTCCTTGTAGGCGGACCATTCGCGCTGCGAGGTCTCGGCACCGTCGAGTCGCTCGTCGATGACGGCACCGAAGGTCGTGGACGGGACTCCCGAGGTCGCGTCGTCGGCGACGGACACGCTGACCGCGCGGGCGCTTTCGAGGACGAACGCACGTTCTGCCAGGACCGGACCCTCGAACCGGTGCACGTAGTCGAGGTCGGCCCCCGTCCGCTCCGCGACCTGCTCCGGCGTCTTGCCCGCTCGGACGAGGGCCTGGATCTCGCGAGGCGGGGCCTTGCGTTCGACCGGCGCATCACCGGGGCTGGCCGCCCGGAGCTGTGAGTGGAGGGTGTGCGTGACGGGAAGGCGGTACTCGCCACCGGCGTCGGTGGAGACGAGCAGAGCTCCGCTCTGGACGCCGATGACCCTGAGATCCTGCATTTTCCACGCCTTTCACCGTCGTGATCCGGTGCCAAGAGTCGCACGTCGATCCCCGTTCTCGCGGGAATACGACGGGCGTGCCGTCAGTTCTTCCGAGGCGGCCGAAAGGCCGTGGGAACGGGTTTGCTATTCGACAACGAGTGATGCAAACTGCACCCGCCGAATCGGGCACACGAACGACCGAAGAACTGGATGGGCATGGCCACCGACTACGACGCACCTCGCAAGAACGACGACGACGGCTCGGAGTCGATCGAGGGGCTCAAAGAGAGGGTCCCCGACAAGATGACCGGTGTCGTCGACGACGACGCCGACAACCCGGGCTCGTTCGAGCTCGCCGGGCAAGACCTCTCGGACCTCGACCTCGACGTCGTCGTCCTCCCCCCGCAGGTCGACGAGTTCACCTGTGTCGAGTGCTTCCTGGTGAAGCACCGCTCGCAGCTCGACCACGAGACCAAGCTGGGCGCTATCTGCCGGGAGTGCGCCGCCTGAGCAAGTCCAACCGCCGGACGACCTCGTCAGGACGACGGGTCGACACCAACCAGTAGGGCGCCGGGTCGTCGAGGTCCGTCAACGAGATCTTGACCACCGGTCGCACCCACCCCCTGAAGAGGGTCCAGGCTCGCGCGTCGAGTCGGGGCCCTCTTTCTCGTGTCGCCTCGGCACCGGTGAACCCCTCGGCTTCACCGATCTCGTGAGGGTACAGACGCGCCCGTCCCGCGGTGAACGCCTCGTCGTCGATGGTCAGCACGGGCGACGTCAGGACGAGCAGGACGATGGCGGCCGCGTAGAACACGACGGCCATGACCACGCCCACCGTCGAGTTGATCGGCAGGAACACCAGCAGCGTCGCGGGGACGAGCAGCGCGCAGGCCACGAAGACGGAGAGCGGCGGGAGCAGGCGCTCACGGTAGGGGTTCATGACGTCCATTCGACCAGACTTCTGCACTACCCTCGACACGTGACCCAGATCCTCGACGTCCTCATCGCCGCCGAGGCGGCCTCGGTGCCCGTGTACTCCCACCCGGGCGACGCCGGCGCCGACCTGCTCTCGACCGACGACCTGGTGTTGCGGCCGGGGCACCGGGCCCTCGTGGGCACGGGTGTCTCCATCGCCCTGCCCGACGGTTTCGCCGCCTTCGTCATGCCTCGCAGCGGCCTGGCCGCGAAACACGGCATCACCGTCGTGAACGCCCCAGGAACCGTCGACGCGGGCTACCGCGGCGAGATCAAGGTCTCGCTGCTGAACACCGACCTCGAGGCGGACCACCACGTCGCCGTCGGCGACAAGATCGCTCAACTCGTCATCATGCCGGTCGTCCGCGCGACCTTCGTCCCCGTGACGACGCTCCCCGAGAGCGTCCGGGGCGTCGGCGGACACGGGTCCACCGGATACGCACACAACCCAGGAGGCACTGCGTGAGGAAGTCCAAACGCCGCGAGCAAGAACTGGCCGAGGTCGAGATCGACGTCGAATCGGCCGACGTCGCAGACGTCGAGATCGACATCGAGTCCCTCGACGGCGCCGAGGTCGAGGTGTTCGACGACTCGAAGTCGGCACCCGAGGATCGCGCCGACGCCGGACCCCTGGACGAGACCGAGGCCAATCCCGTCCGTCCCTACGTCGATCTCGGCGGCGTGAAGATCCTGCCGCGTGAGGGGCTCCACCTCCGCCTCGAGGTCGAAGAGGGAAGCAAGCGGGTCGTCGCCGTCGGTCTCGACTTCGCCAAGTCGACGCTGCAGGTGCAGCCGTTCGCGGCACCGCGCACGACAGGCCTCTGGAACGAGATCAGAGGCCAGATCAGCGAGCAGATCGAGAAGCAGGGCGGTGTCACGGCCGAGGTCGAGGGGCCGTTCGGCCCCGAGGTCCGGGCCGAGATCCCGGTCATGGGCGGCGACCCCGGCACCACGAGGCGAGCCCGCTTCATCGGCGTCGACGGTCCTCGTTGGTTCCTCCGCGGCGTCATCGCGGGCGACGCGGCCCACGAGGGCGAAGCCGCCGAGAAGATCGAGGAGCTGTTCCGCAGCATCGTCGTGGTGCGCGGGACGACTCCCATGCCCCCCCGAGAGCTCATCCCTCTCGCCATGCCGAAGACCGGCCCGACCGACGCCCCGGGCACCACGCCCTCGGTCGTCTGATCCGACGTGTCCGCGCCCGACGAGCGTCCCGATCCGGCTGATCCGTCGCCGCTCGACGACCCCCGGGTGTCGCTCGCGGCTCAGTTGCAGGCCGCCGCCCGGCGGGCCGGCATCGGCCAGGTCGCACCCGGCGAGGTGCCCACGGCGGCAGCCCTGCTGACGGCGATCGGCGGAGTGCGGGGGCTCGTCGAGTCCATCGTCCCCGGCCTCGGCTTCGTGGTCGTGTACACGATCACCCGCGACGTCGTCCCGTCGGTCATCATCCCGCTGGTCCTGGCCGTGGCGTTCGTCGTCGCCCGGGCCGTGCAGCGCGGTCCGGTTGCCCAGGCACTCGCCGGCGTCTTCGGCATCGCCCTGTCCGCAGGGATAGCGCTGCTCTCCGGCCGGGCCGAGAACAACTTCGTCCCCGGCCTGCTGATCAACGCCGCCTCGCTCGCCGCCATGCTGGTCAGCATCGCCGTGCGCTGGCCGCTCATCGGCATCGTGGTGGGACTCCTCACGAACGACGGCACGGGCTGGCGGGCCGATCGGGCGAAGCGTCGCGTCCTCGTCCTCGCGACGTGGTTGTGGGCTGGGCTCTTCGCCGCACGTCTCGCCGTCCAGGTGCCCCTCTGGCTGGCGGGTGACGTGGCCTTGCTCGGCACGCTCAAACTCGTCATGGGCGTTCCCCTCTACGCGGGGCTGCTCTGGGTGACCTGGCTGCTCGTCCGGACGGTCTATCGGGGACGCGAGGCGGCGGACGACGCGCGGGACCCCTCCGCCTGACCCGCGCCTCCTGGTGCTATGTTTTATCTCGACATCGAGACAAATCGCTGGGATCGGCCCCGGGGAGACCCCACGGACTTAGGCTGACCTCGCTGGTGGGCGTCGCGCGCACCGGCCAAGATGAGGGCGTAGTCAGCAAGGGAGACGGCACGTGTCTGCAATCAACAGTTTCGGCTCGAAGAACACCCTCACGGTCGGGTCCACCGACTACGAGGTCTACCGCATCGACGCGGTCGAGGGTTCTTCGAAGCTTCCGTTCAGCCTCAAGGTCCTGCTCGAGAACCTGCTCCGCACCGAGGACGGTGCGAACGTCACGGGCGAGCAGATCCGGGCGCTCGGCTCGTGGCAGCCGACCGCCGAGCCCGACACCGAGATCCAGTTCACGCCGGCGCGCGTGGTCATGCAGGACTTCACGGGCGTGCCCTGCATCGTCGACCTGGCGACCATGCGCGAGGCCGTCGCCGAACTCGGTGGCGACCCCACCAAGATCAACCCGTTGGCGCCCGCCGAGCTCGTCATCGACCACTCGGTCATCGCCGATCTCTTCGGGTCCGCGAACGCCCTCGAGCGCAACGTCGAGATCGAATACGAGCGCAACGGCGAGCGGTACCAGTTCCTCCGATGGGGCCAGACGGCCTTCGACGATTTCAAGGTCGTCCCGCCGGGCACCGGAATCGTCCACCAGGTCAACATCGAGTATTTGGCTCGTGTCACCTACAGCCGTGAGGTCGGCGGCGCGCTCCAGGCCTACCCCGACACCCTTGTCGGCACCGACTCGCACACGACGATGGTCAACGGCCTCGGAGTGCTCGGATGGGGCGTCGGCGGCATCGAGGCCGAAGCCGCCATGCTGGGTCAGCCCGTGTCGATGCTGATCCCCAAGGTCGTCGGCTTCAAGCTCTCGGGCTCGATCCCTCCGGGGGTGACGGCCACCGACGTGGTCCTCACCATCACCCAGCAGCTGCGTCGCCACGGCGTCGTCGGCAAGTTCGTCGAGTTCTACGGGGAGGGCGTGGCGGAGGTGCCGCTGGCCAACCGCGCCACTATCGGCAACATGAGCCCCGAGTTCGGTTCGACCGCGGCGATCTTCCCGATCGACGACGTCACTCTCGACTACTTGCGCCTCACCGGCCGATCGGACGAGCAGATCGACCTCGTCGAGCAGTACTCCAAGCTGCAAGGGCTCTGGCACGACCCGTCGTCCGAGCCCGTCTTCAGCGAGTACCTCGAACTCGACCTCGCGACGGTCGTCCCGTCCATCGCGGGTCCGAAGCGTCCGCAGGACCGCATCGAGTTGACCGAGGCCAAATCGCAGTTCGAGGTCGACCTCGAGAACTACGCGACCACGGACCACTCGCACGTCGACGCCGCGGTCGAGGGCACGTTCCCCGCGTCCGACCCCATCGGCTTCACGGCCGAAGACGACGACGACGCGCAACCGCATTCCGTGTCGCACACCTCCCATGCCCCGGCCAAGGTCTCCAAGCCGACCTCGGTCTCGCTCGGAGACGGATCGACTTTCACCCTGGACCACGGCGCCGTCGCCATCGCGGCCATCACGTCGTGCACGAACACGTCCAATCCGTCGGTCATGCTGGCGGCGGGCCTCTTGGCCCGCAACGCCAGCAAGAAGGGCCTGAAGGCCAAGCCGTGGGTCAAGACCACCCTGGCGCCCGGCTCCAAGGTCGTGACCGACTACTACGAGAAGGCCGGCCTGACGACCTACCTCGAGGACCTCGGCTTCTACACCGTCGGCTACGGCTGCACCACGTGCATCGGCAACTCCGGTCCGCTGCTCGACGAGATCTCGACGGCCGTCCAGGACAACGACCTCGCCGTCACGGCGGTCCTGTCGGGAAACCGCAACTTCGAGGGCCGCATCAACCCCGATGTCAAGATGAACTACCTGGCGAGCCCGCCGCTGGTCATCGCCTACGCCCTGGCCGGATCGATGAACTTCGACTTCGAGAACGACGCACTGGGCACGTCCGAGGACGGCACGGACGTCTACCTCCGAGACATCTGGCCCGACGCCGCCGAAGTGCAGCAGACGATCGACTCGTCCATCGACACCGGCATGTTCACGCACGAGTACGCGGGTGTCTTCGACGGTGACGAGCGCTGGCGTTCCCTGCCCACGCCGACGGGGGCCACCTTCGAATGGGACTCCGAGTCGACGTACGTCCGCAAGCCCCCGTACTTCGAGGGCATGACGATCGAGACGACACCGGTCACCGACATCCGGGGCGCCCGCGTGTTGGCCAAGCTGGGCGACTCGGTCACGACCGACCACATCAGCCCTGCCGGGTCGATCAAGGTCGACAGCCCGGCCGGTCACTACCTCGACGAGCACGGCGTCGACCGCAAGGACTTCAACTCCTACGGGTCGCGTCGTGGCAACCACGAGGTCATGATCCGTGGCACGTTCGCGAACATCCGCCTCAAGAACCAGTTGCTGGACGGTGTCGAGGGTGGTTACACCCGCGACTTCACGCAGGCCGAGGGTCCTCAGTCGTTCATCTACGACGCCAGCGCTCGGTACCAAGAGCAGGGAACGCCCCTGGTCATCCTCGGTGGCAAGGAGTACGGCTCCGGTTCGTCCCGGGACTGGGCGGCGAAGGGCACGAGCCTCCTCGGCGTCAAAGCGGTCATCACCGAGAGCTTCGAGCGCATCCACCGCTCGAACCTGATCGGGATGGGCGTGGTTCCTCTGCAGTTCCCGGCGGGCGAGAGCTGGGAGTCACTGGGACTCGACGGCACCGAGCAGATCGACATCGCCGGCATCGAGCAGCTGAACGAGGGCACGACGCCCAAGACGGTCCACGTGACCGCCCACCCGACCGCACACTCGCCCGAGGGCAAGCAGCCGGTCGAATTCGATGCCGTCGTGCGCATCGACACTCCCGGTGAGGCGGACTACTACCGTAACGGCGGCATCCTGCAGTACGTCCTGCGTAGCCTGGTCTGATCGACCGACCCCGCACCGACCAGACCCCCGGACGATCACCCGCATCGTCCGGGGGTCGCACGCCGTTCTCGCCGGGTGCGTGCCTAGACTGGCGGGATGCCCGACAGGGCCGAGAGGGAAGGCCAGCATGAGCCTGTTGCAGACGATCACGGGACCTCGTGACCTCGACCGCCTGACGAACGAACAGATGGTCGAACTGGCGGCCGACATTCGCCGGTTCCTCGTCACGGAGGTGTCGAAGACGGGAGGCCACCTCGGCCCCAACCTGGGCGTCGTCGAGCTGACCCTGGCGATGCACCGGGTCTTCCACTCGCCGCACGACGCCTTCGTCTTCGACACGGGTCACCAGTCGTACGTGCACAAGCTGCTCACGGGCCGTCAGGACTTCTCGGGACTCCGCCTCCGGGGAGGTCTCGCCGGGTACCCGCAGCGCTCCGAGTCCGAGCACGACATCGTCGAGAGCTCGCACGCGTCGAGTTCGTTGTCGTGGGCGGACGGGATCTCGCGAGCGTTCCAGCTGACGGGCCGTGACGATCGCCACGTCGTCGCCGTCGTGGGGGACGGCGCGCTCACGGGGGGCATGACGTGGGAGGCCCTGAACAACATCAGCGATGACAACGACCGTCGCCTCACCATCGTCGTCAACGACAACGGTCGGTCGTACGCCCCCACGATCGGAGGAATGGCCCGATTCCTCAACACGGTCCGCACTCGTCAGGCCTACCGAGAGCTCCACGTGGGCAGCCGAGCCGTCTTCGATCGTCTCGGGCACCCCGGACGCGCCGTCTACCGTGGCGTCCGCGGAGGGCTGCACGGCTTCTTGAGCCGCTTTACCAACAACGAGGCCCTCTACTCGAACCTCGACATCAAGTACATCGGACCGGTCGACGGGCACGACCAGGTCGCCATGGAGGAGGCCCTGCTCCAGGCGAAGAACTACGGGGCCCCGGTCATCGTGCACACCATCACCGAGAAGGGCCGGGGGTTCGATCCGGCTCGCGCCGACGTCGCCGACCAATTCCACGCCGTCGGGCAGATCGATCCCGAGACGGGAGAGCCTCTCGAGACGGCCACGTCACCGTCGTGGACGTCCGTGTTCGCCGACGAGATCGTCGACATCGCCGAACACGACGAGAAGGTCGTCGGCATCACGGCGGCCATGCTGCGCCCCGTCGGCCTGCACAAGCTCGCCGAGCGGTTCCCGAAGCGCGTCTTCGACGTCGGCATCGCCGAACAGCACGCCGTGACGAGCGCCGCCGGTCTGGCATTCGGCGGCCTCCACCCCGTCGTCGCGTTGTACGCGACCTTCGTGAACCGGGCCTTCGACCAGGTGTTGATGGACGTGGCCCTCCACCGCGCGGGCGTCACCTTCGTCCTCGACCGCGCCGGAGTCACCGGGCCTGACGGTCCCAGCCACCACGGAATGTGGGATCTCGCCTTGTTGCAGATCGTCCCGCACATCCGACTCGCCGCACCGCGCGACGCGACGCGGCTTCGCGAAGAACTGCGGGAGGCCGTCTCGGTCGACGACGCCCCGACCGTCATCCGTTTCTCGAAGGGCGCCGTCGGCATCGAGCACGAGGCCGTCGAACGTCTCGAGGACGGCGTCGACGTGCTGACCCGTGCCGAGCGCGACGACGTCCTGATCGTCTGTGTGGGCCCGATGGCCGGGATCGGACTCGAGGTCGCAGAGCGGCTCGGAGCACAAGGCATCGGCGCGACGGTCGTCGACCCGCGTTGGGTCGTCCCCGTCCCCCGCAGCGTCATCGACTTGGCCGCGGCCCATCGCCTCGTCATCACCATCGAGGACGGTGTCCGTGTGGGTGGGATCGGCACCCGAGTCCGGCAGGATCTCCGCGGTGCCGGCGTCGACACGGCCGTGACCGAGCTCGGACTTCCCGACGAATTCCTCGAACACGGCTCTCGAGCCGAGATCCTGGAAGAGGCCGGTCTCACCCCGCAGCACATCGCCCGCGACGTCGTCGCACAGGTGCTGGGCAGTCGCATCCCCGTGGCGAGACCCCTCGATGACATGCCTACCACGTCGAGGCACGAGGACGCGCGACGCGACTGACCACGACGCCGGAGGCGCACCGTCCCGGGCACATGTCGAAGGCCCCGTCTCGTCCAGAGTCGGGGCCTTCGAGGTGACGTGAACTAGCCGACGCCGCGGATCGCCGGTTCGTGGAAGTCGCGGCCACGGACGCGTCTCGAGGCACCGACCCGATCGAGATACGGTGTGACCCCGCCCATCTGGAACGGGTAACCCGCCCCGAGTATCAGACAGAGATCGACGTCCTCGGCAGCGGCCACCACGTGGTCGTCGAGCATGCGACCCACCTCGTCGGCCAGACCGTCCTCGATGCGGATGCGCAGCTCGTCGTCGGTCAGGGCCGTGCCGGGACCGGAGGCGAGAGCCACCGCCTTCTTGTCGAAACCCTTGCGCCGACCCTTCGAGTCGCGCTCGAAGATGGTGCCGTGTTCGGCCAAGCGGTGCAGGCCCTCGCTGGCGTGGAACCGCTCGGGGAAGGCGGCGTGGTGGGTGTCGAGCACGTGCGCCCCGACGGTGAGTCCCACGAGTTCGAGCAATTCGAACGGAGTCATCGGCAGACCGAACGGAGCCGTCGCTCGATCGACCACCTCGAAGGGCGTCCCGGTCTCGACGGCGTGCATGGCCTCACCCAGCAACTTGGCCAGGATGCGGTTGACCACGAAACCGGGGGTGTCGGCCGTGATGACGGCGTTCTTCCGGAGGGCCTTCGCCGTCACCATGGCCGTGCTGAGGGTCTCGTCGTCGGTCGCGGGGGTCTTGACGACCTCGACGAGGGGCATCACGGCGACCGGGTTGAAGAAGTGGAATCCGACGAGCCGCTCGGGATGCGCCAGCCTGGCCCCGATCTGCTGGACGCTGAGCGACGAGGTGTTGGTCGCCAGCACGGTGGTGTCCGAAACCACGGCCTCGACGTTCGCGAACACCTCTTGCTTGACGGCGAGTTCTTCGAAGACGGCCTCGATGACCCAGTCGGCGTCGGCGAAGTCCGCGAGGTCGGTCGTGCCGGTGATCAACGCCTTGAGCCGGTTCGACTCGTCGTGTGACATCCGGCCCTTGCCCGCGAGTTCGTCGATGTCTCCCCGGATGCGTCCGAGGGCCGTGTCGACCCGCGCCTGGTCGAGGTCGGTGATGACGACCGGCACGCGCAGACGGCGCACGAAGAGCAGGGCGAACTGGCTCGCCATGAGGCCGGCCCCGACGATGCCGACCTTGCCGACCTTGCGGGCGAGGTCGGGCGAGGGGGCACCAGCGGGCTTCTTCGCACGCTTCTGGACGAGGTCGAAGGCATACATGCTCGCGTGGAATTGGTCGCCCACCACGAGGTCGGCCAGAGCTTCGTCTTCTGCCGCGAACCCCGTCGCGCGGTCGCTGTTCTTCGCGGCCTTCAGCAGATCCAGAGCAGCGTATGGGGACTTCGCGACGGTACCGATCTTGGACTCGAGCGATTTGCGCGCCATGGAGATGGCGACGTCCCACTTGACCGCACGCTCGAGCTTGCCGGGGACGTTCGGTCGTTTGACGGCGATGCGGCCGCCGATCACGCCGTCGGCCCACCGGATGCTGTCCTCGAGGAAGGAGGCCGGTCCGAACATGACGTCGACGATGCCGAGTTCGAGCGCCTGAGCCGGCTTCAAGGTGCGGTTGTTCTTGAGCGGGTTCTCGATGACGACCTTGAGGGCGTTCTCGATGCCGATCAGGTTCGGGAGCAGCCACGCTCCGCCCCAGCCGGGGATGATGCCGAGGAAGACCTCGGGCAGGGCGATCGCCGCGGCCGACGAGTCGATCGTCCGATAGTCGGCGTGCAGGCCGATCTCGACGCCGCCACCGAGTGCGAGACCGTTGACGAAGACGAAGGTCGGTACTCCGGCGCCGTGCAGTTTGCCGAGCACGGCGTGGCCGAGTCGCGCCAGCTCGCGAGCGACGTCGCGGCTGGGGATCGCGCTGACCTTGCTGAGGTCGGCACCTGCTGCGAGGAAGTAGGGCTTGCCGGTCACGGCGATGGCCGCGATCTCACCCGAGGAGGCGCGGGTACGGACAGCGTCGAGGGCCGCCCCGAATTCGTACAGCGTCGCCGGACCCAGCGTGCTCGGCCGGGTGTGGTCGCGCCCGTTGTCCAGCGTGATCAGGGCGAGCACGCCCCCGGAAGGCAGTGGCACGTCGCGGACGTAGGAGTGCGTGACGACCTCGTCGGCCGAGAGC
The DNA here is from genome assembly GCF_013248995.1 of Frigoribacterium sp. VKM Ac-2836. Taxonomy (GTDB): domain Bacteria; phylum Actinomycetota; class Actinomycetes; order Actinomycetales; family Microbacteriaceae; genus Frigoribacterium. The sequence goes on from NZ_JABRPK010000001.1 coordinate 1,029,168, forward strand.
TCGATCAGTTCTTCGGTCGCCGTGCTCATGCGCGCGCCGCCTTTCGCGAATAGTGGGGGTTCTCCCAGATGACGCTGCCGCCCTGGCCGAGGCCGATGCACATGGCCGTCAACCCGTAGCGGACCTCGGGGTGCTGTTCGAATTGACGGGCCAGCTGGATCATGAGCCGGACTCCGGAGGACGCGAGGGGATGCCCCACCGCGATGGCGCCTCCCCAGGGATTCACCCGGGGGTCGTCGTCTTCGATGCCGAAGTGGTCGAGCAATGACAGCACCTGCACGGCGAACGCTTCGTTCAGTTCGAAGAGACCGATGTCATCGATCGAGAGACCCGCCTTGCGCAGGGCCTTCTCGGTGGACGGGACGGGTCCGATGCCCATGATCTCGGGCTCGACGCCCGCGTAGGCGAAGCTGACCAGACGCATCTTGGGCGTGAGACCGAATTCTTTCGCGGCCGCGCCGGACGCCATCAGGCTGACCGTCGCCCCGTCGTTGAGGCCGGAGGAATTACCGGCGGTGACGCGGCCGTGGGGCCGGAACGGCGTGCGGAGACCGGCCAGCCCCTCGAGGGTCGTCTCGGGTCGGGGTGCCTCGTCACGGGTTGCCAGGCCCCAGCCCTCAGCGGTCCTGATCGCGACGGGGATCAGGTCGGGCTGGATCTGGCCGGCCTCGTAGGCCGCGGCGAGCTTCTGCTGCGACCGCATGGCGTATCGGTCGGATCGCTCCTTGGTCAGCTGCGGGAACCGGTCGTGGATGCGTTCGGCGGTGTTGCCCATGTTGAGGGCCTCGCCGCTGACGATCTTCTCGGCGACGAACCGGGGGTTCGGGTCGGCGTTGAAACCCATCGGGTGACGTCCCATGTGCTCGACGCCACCGGCGAGGGCGACGTCATAAGCGCCGAAGGCGATGCCGCCGGCGACGGTCGTGACGCTGGTCATGGCACCCGCGCACATGCGGTCGATCGCGTAGCCGGGCACGGACTGGGGCAGGCCGGCGAGCAATGCGGTCGTGCGACCCAGGGTGAGGCCCTGGTCGCCCTGCTGCGTCGTGGCGGCCACGGCGACGTCGTCGATGCGCTCGGGCGGCAGGGACGGATTGCGTTCGAGCAACCCCTTCATCGCCTTGACGACGAGGTCGTCGGCGCGGGTCTGCCAATACATGCCTTTGTCGCCGGCCCGCCCGAACGGGGTACGGACCCCGTCGACGAACACGACATCGTTGCTCTCGGCCACATTGCCTCCAGTGTCAGGATCTGTTCCTGATCTTAGGGACGCCGCCGGGAGCCCGAGAATCGTTCGAGCAATCCTACGAAGCGCCGTCGCCCGTCGCGTCGGGCTCTTGGTGGGCGTCGACAAAGGCGTCGGCGACGGCCTCGGCCACGGCCTCGACCTGCCAGGCTCGGGCACCGAGGTCGACCATCGCGGCCGCGATGGTCGGGGTGTCGAAGGGGATCGGCGGGTCCCAGGCCAACCGACGAAGGGTCTCGGGCGTGAGCAGGTTCTCGACCGGTAGGTCGAGCCCTGCGGCGATCTCGGTCACCTTCGGTCGGACGGCCTTGTACCGCGCATCGGCCAACGGGTTCTTGTCCGCCCACGAACGGGGCGGCGGCAGGGTGTCGCTCGCGGGTCCGCGGTGCGACGGCAGGTCGCTCGTCTCGCGGCCGCGCTCGATCGCGGCGAACCAGCGGTCGAGCTCGCTGCGACTGGCACGACCGACGAACTCCTTGATGGCGGCGAGGGACCGTTTGTCGGCGGGCATCGCCTTGGTGGCGGCGACGAGCGAGGAGTCCGGTACGAGACGTCCCGGCGCCGTGTCGATCTCGCGGGCGTAGTCGTCACGTGCCTGCCAGAGTTCGCGGGCCACGGCCAGAGACCGGGATCCGCGGACGCTGTGCAGCCCGGTCAGTCGTCGCCACGGGTCGACCTTCGCGGGCTTGGCCTCACGCCGCAGGGTCGCTTCGAACTCTTGGCGCGCGATCTCGAGCTTGCCCGCGTCCGCGAGCACCGCCTCCATGGCGTCTCGCACGTCGACGAGCAGTTCGACGTCGAGAGCGGCGTACACCAGCCAGCTCTGCGGCAGTGGCCTCGTCGACCAGTCGGCGGCACTGTGCTCTTTCGCGAGGTGGACGCCCAGCAGCTGCTCGACGACGGCGCCGAGTCCGACCTTCGGCAGACCGGCGAGCCGCGCGCCCAGTTCGGTGTCGAAGATGCGGCTCGGGTCGAGACCGACCTCGCGCAGGCACGCCAGGTCTTGGCTGGCGGCGTGCAGCACCCACTCCTCGTCACCGATCACCTCTTGCAGTTCGGCGAAGGAACCGATGGCGGGCGGGTCGAGCAGGAACACCCCCGAACCGCGCCGGAACACCTGGATGAGGTAGGCACGCTGCGAGTAGCGATAGCCGGAGGCTCGCTCGGCATCGATCGAGACCGGCCCGGTCCCGGCGCGGATCGCCTCGACGGCGGCCAGGTATCCCGGCCTGTCGTCGATCACCGTGACCTCGCCGTGCACCGAATCGGCGGTCGCGACGTCGGGCCGCACGGTGACACGGGGCCCTGTCTCGCGCGGGCCGGAGCCGTCGGGTGCTGCCTCGTCTGGTCTCGCTGTGGTCATGTCTCCGCTGTTCTTTCCGGGGGCGCTGTTCTGTTCCCGTGGTTCAGTCTCGTCCGACGCGTCGCGACGCGAGGAGCGTGACGCCCTCGACGGTCGGGGGCAGGCCGGCGAGCGTGCAGATCAACTCGCTCCAGGCCTCGATGTGCGGGGCCAGGTCGATGGTCGTGGGGCTCCAGGACGCCCGGAGTTCGAGCTGTGCCCCGTCGCCGTGGCTGGCCAGCTCACCGTATCCGGTCGAGAGGATCTTGGTGGCGGTGCCCGATGCCTGGTCGTACGAGGCTCCACGCGCGTCGAGGCTGTCGACGAGCCAGGACCACGCCACGTCGGCCACGAAAGGATCGAGTGCGATCTCGGTCTCGAGGGGCGCCTGCGCGAAGCTGACGACCCGGAACGGTCCACCCCAGGCATCGGGTTCGTCGTCGTCGTAGAGAAGGACGAAGCGGCCCGTGCCGAGATCGGGGTCGGGGCGACCGGAGGCACCGATGAGGTCTCCGGCGAGGGCCAGCGCGTAGGGGGCGAGGCCGTTCGGGGCGGGGATCTCGGTCACGGCCAGGGCGTCCCGCGCGGCGGCACGGTGGACGGACTCGACGGCCGCGGCGAAGGCGGGCGGCCGGGTCGGCGTCGGGGGTATCTCGGACACCCTGGAAGACTAGGGTCGATCCCGAGGGCCATCCTCGCGGCACGCCGCGCCCGGCTCAGCAGATCCACAGGTCACCCTCGACCCCACCTCTCACCGCCCGAGGAGGCGCCCGTGTCCCGCCCCGCATCCACCCGACCGGGGGGAGTCGGTCCGCTCGGGGTCGTCTCGATCGTGGTCGGGGGCACCGTGTTGGTGTCCTCCGCCGTCCTCGTGTCAGGAATCGTGGCCATCGCCCGCAAGATCGTGACGCCCGCCCGGGGTAGACGTGACGACGTGCGGATCGACTCCTACGACGCCTCCGCGGGGACCATCACCCTGGCCTCGACACCGGACACACGCCTCCCCGGGCGTTACAGCTTCTGGTTCGCACGGGGCACGGGTCACGTCAGGGTCGGTGTCGTCGTCCGGGACGACGGACGGCACGTCGAACGCCGCGTCGAAGCCGTCGAGGGTGCCGATCTGGCGAAGGCCCACCGCGGCCGCATCGGCGGTTGGCTGTTCCCCACCCCGGCCGACGCGGGCCTGGCGGCCGACGAGGTCGTCGTCCCGACCGAGGTCGGCCCCGCACCGGCCTGGCTCGTCCCCGCCGACGCCGGGCTCGTCGGACCCTGGATGATCGGCGTGCACGGACGGGGGGTCACCCGGGCCGAGACCATCCGGGCCGCCCCCGTCTTCCACCGCGAGGGCTTCACCTCGCTGCTGGTGTCCTACCGCAACGACGGCGAGGCGCCCCGGTCCTCGGACGGTCGCTACGCCCTCGGCGACTCCGAGTGGCGTGACGTCGGGTCGGCCATCCGGTACGCCCTCGACCACGGGGCGACATCGGTCGTGTTGATGGGCTGGTCCATGGGCGGTGCCCTCGTGCTGCAGGCCGTCACCCGTTCGGCGCTGCGCTCGGCCGTGTCGGGCCTCGTGCTCGAGTCGCCCGTCGTCGACTGGCGGACGACACTCGCCTACCAGGGGGCGGCCATGCGGGTGCCGCGGTCCGTTCAGGGTCTCGTGCTGCGCCTCCTGGGGTCGCCGCTCCTCTGCCGTCTGGCCGGCAGCGCCGAGCCGATCGACTTCGACCGGCTCGACCTCGTCTCGCGAGCGGGCGAACTCGACGTCCCCGTGCTGCTGCTGCACAGCGACGACGACGGGTTCGTGCCGTCCACGGCCTCGCACGGGTTGGCCGAGGCCCGGCCCGACCTCGTCACGTTCGAGGTCTTCGACGTGGCCCGACACACCAAGCTCTGGAACCTCGACCCCGAGAGGTTCGAGAGCGCGATCTCACGGTGGCTCGACCGTCAGCGACTCGCGGGACCGCGCTCGACCGACCAACGCGCATAGAGGGCGCTCTGCTCGTCGACGAGCAACTGGGCTAGCTCGAGCGACGCCGGATCGAACCGCTCACGCCCGAACACCGGCAGGCCGCTGCCGATGACGACCGGAGAGGTCGACAGGCAGAGTTCGTCGACGAGGCCGTCGCGCAAGAACTGGCCGGCGAGCGACGGGCCGCCCTCGCAGACCAACGAGCGGAGGCGCTGGTCGCGGAGGCAGCGCAGGATGGCGGCGGGCTCCAGGCGTCCGTCAAGGTCGGGTGCCGTCAACACGGTGGCGACCGCCCAGATCGCCTCGCCGAGGGTCTCACGGACTCGAGACCTCGCCGAGGCAGGACAGACCACGACCACCCGTTCGGCCTCGTCGGGGTCCATGCGATGGCCCGAGAGGTCGCCCGAGGACGTGACGACGACCAGGCGGGAGGCCTTCGGCACCCGGTAGCCCTCGGCCCGAACGCTGGCCGCACCGACGAGGACACCGTCGGCGAGCGAGCGGATGGCCGCGAGGATCGTGCGGTCCGTGGCGTTGCTCAGCGTCTCCGAGGTGCCGTCCGAGCCCGCGGCATCGCCACTCACCGCGGCGATCAGGTTGAGTCGCAACCAGGTCTCGCGTGGTGGGGCGTACAGCTCACGGATGTGGGCGGGGGTCGACGCCTCGTCGATGTCGAGCTCCCGCCCGACGTCGCCGGGGCGCCCGGGGGCATGCAGCACCCGGAGCGTCACGCGGCGGCGGTCCGCTCGCGGATCTGGCGCTTCGCCCGCCCCAGCAGGGCGGTCATTCCACGGATCCGCAACGGGCTGACCGCCTCGGCGAGACCGATCGTCTGCGGGTAGTCGTCCGGGACGTCGTCGAGCACCTCGGCGACCGTCAGACCGTCGAGGCCCTGGGCGAGGATCGACGCGAACCCACGGGTCGTCGGGGCCTCGCGCGGTGCGGTGGCATGGAGGTGCACCCGACCCTCGACCACCTCGACGAACAGGAACACGGGGGACTGGCACTCGACCACCCGTTCGAGGAGGTCGGGATGGTCGGCGTAGCGGGTGGGCAACTCGGGCAGCTCGTTCGAGAACTCGAGCAGCAACTGGAGGCGGTCGCGCACGTCGAGGGCGAGGAACTCCTCGCGGATCTCGACGAGCGCCGAGGGCAGGGCGGCGTCGGTCACCGGGCCGGCACCTCGCCCGGCTCGGTGCCTTGCACGATCGGCACTCGGACGGCGCTGCCCCACTCCGTCCACGAGCCGTCGTAGTTGCGGACGTCCTCGAAGCCCATGAGGTACTTCAGGACGAACCAGGTGTGGCTGGACCGCTCACCGATGCGGCAGTACGCAACGACCTGGTCGCCGTCGGAGAGGCCCGCGCCGTCGCGGTAGATGGCGTCGAGCTCGGTGAGCGGGCGGAAGGTGCCGTCGTCGGCCGCGGCCTTGCCCCAAGGCACGTTCTGCGCACTGGGGATGTGACCGGCCCGGAGTGCTCCCTCGTCGGGGTAGGCGGGGGCGGTCGTCCGCTCACCCGAGAACTCCTCGGGGGAGCGGACGTCGATCAGAGGTTTGCCGAGGTGGGCGAGGACGTCGTCCTTGTACGCGCGGATGACGCTGTCGTCGCGCTCCACGACGGGGTAGTCGGTGGCAGGAGCCTCGGGGGCGTCGGTCGTGTAGTCGCGCCCCTCGGCCTCCCACTTCGCCCGACCACCGTCGAGCAGACGCACGTCCTCGTGGCCGAAGAGCGTGAACACCCAGAGCGCGTAGGCGGCCCACCAGTTGTTCTTGTCGCCGTAGATCACGACGGTGCTGTCGCGCGAGATGCCGCTGCGCCCCATCAGCGCGGCGAAGCCCTCGCCGTCGACGTAGTCGCGCTGCACCGGGTCGTTGAGGTCGAGGTGCCAGTCGATCTTGACCGCCCCGGCGATGTGGCCGGTCTCGTACAGCAGGACGTCCTCGTCGGACTCGACGACGACGAGCCCGGGGGTGCCGAGGTGCTGTTGCAACCACTCGGTGCTGACGAGACGCTCCGGGTGGGCGTACTCGCCGAAGCGGGCGGACGTGTCGTGCTCGACGGCCATGGTGTCTCCTTGTGCGGGTGTCGGGGTGGAGCCGACGTCGGGCGACGCGTGGTGCCCGGCGGCGTAGGATCGCCTCTGGTCGGCCCCGTCGAGGTTACGCATGACGCGTGACCGTCGCCCGGGAACCGTACGACTCTGACACAGATCCCCGCCCACCCCACCGCGAGGCCGCGCCCATGCCCCCCGAATCCGTCAGCACCCTCGTGTCGTTGACCGACCGCACCCCGACGATCACGGGGGCCGAGATCGTGACGCAACTCGTGCCTCCTCGTCAATTCGCCGAGGCCTCGCTCGAGAACTACCGGCCGGACCCGGACTTCGCCTCGCAGGCGGAGGCCGTGGCCGCTGTCACCGCGTTCGGCGGTGCGGGTGCCGACGCGCCGCGGAGGGGCCTGTTCCGCAAGAAGCCGGCAGCCCCCGCCGTCCGACCCGGCCTCTACCTCGACGGTGGTTTCGGCGTGGGCAAGACGCACCTGCTCGCCGCCCTCTGGAACCGCACGCCCGGTCGGCGGTACTTCGGCACGTTCATCGAATACACCGCGTTGGTCGGTGCCGTCGGCTACGCCGGCGCGGCCTCGCAGTTGAAGGGCGCGACCCTCGTCTGCATCGACGAGTTCGAGCTCGACGACCCGGGCGACACGATGATGATGACCCGCCTGCTGGGCGATCTCGCCGACGACGGCACCCGCATCGCCGCCACCTCGAACACTCCACCCAATGCACTGGGCGAGGGCCGGTTCGCCGCTGCGGACTTCCTGCGCGAGATCCAGGGGCTGAGTGACAAGTTCCTCACCCTGCGCATCGACGGTGACGACTACCGACGTCGTGAGGTCGAGGCGCGGGCGCACGTGGTGGACGACGTCGACGGCGCCGCAGGAGCCCTCGGCGGCACCGTGTCGCTCGACGACTTCGACGACGTCGTCGGCCACCTCGCCACGGTCCACCCCAGCAAGTACGTGAAGCTCGTCGACGACCTCGACGCCGTGGGACTGCGCGACGTCCACGTGCTGACCAGCCAGGTCGACGCCCTGCGCCTCGTCGCGTTCGTCGACCGCCTCTACGACGCCCAGATCCGGGTCGTGGCGTCGGGCACGCCCCTCGACCAGGTCTTCTCGGACGAGATGCTCGCCGGCGGGTACCGCAAGAAGTACCAACGCGCCGTCTCGCGCCTGGTCGCCCTCACCTCGCTCTGAGCACTTCCACGCCATGCGTGGGGCGATCCGGTAACACGTTGTTTACCTGCACCCGAATCGTGTTACATCGGGGAAACAATCCCGCACACGCCCGGAAACCTCACCCCGCGACACTGGTGGCCGCACCGGACGAGAGAGTTCGTCACCACAGCCCGCGAACCCGCGCGGACCTCGACGTCGGTGCCTCCCTGGCTCCGAAACTCGAGAGGTGACCCACCCATGGACCAAGGCAACACCGCCTTCATGTTGATCTGTGCAGCACTCGTACTGCTCATGACCCCCGGCCTGGCCTTCTTCTACGGCGGCCTCGTCAAGGCCAAGAGCGTCATCAGCATGATGATGCTCAGCTTCGGGGCCATGGGCCTCATCGGCGTGCTGTGGGTGCTCTTCGGCTACGCCATCGCGTTCGGCAACCCGACCTCGATCCCCGGAGGCAGCGAGAGCTTCGTGGGAATCCAGGGCTGGTTCGGCCTCGACGTCGCGAACCTCGGCCTCGGCGCCGCCTTCGAGGACAGCCTGAACCCGACCGGTGACTACCCGACGATCGCCTTCGCCGCGTTCCAGGCCACCTTCGCCATCATCACGGTCGCCCTCATCTCGGGTGCCATCGCCGACCGCGCCAAGTTCGGCGCGTGGATGATCTTCGCCGGCGTCTGGGCCACGGTCGTCTACTTCCCGGTCGCCAGCTGGGTCTTCAACTTCACCAGCGACGCCGACGGCAACACGGTCGGCGGATGGATCGCCGCGATGGGCGTCATCGACTTCGCCGGAGGGACGGCCGTCCACATCAACGCGGGTGCCGCGGCCCTGGCCCTGGCCCTCGTCCTCGGCAAGCGCGTCGGGTTCGCGAAGGGCGCGGACAAGCCGCACAACCCGCCCTTCGTCCTGCTGGGCGCCGGACTGCTCTGGTTCGGGTGGTTCGGCTTCAACGCCGGCTCCGAGCTCGCGGCCGACGGCGTCGCCGCCCTGGCGTTCTTGAACACGATCGCCGCCCCCGCGGCCGCCGTGCTCGGCTGGCTCGTCGTCGAGAAGCTCAAGGACGGCAAGGCCACCTCGGTCGGGGCCGCGTCGGGTGCCGTCGCCGGTCTCGTCGCGATCACCCCGGCCTGCGCCGCCCTCACCCCGGGCTGGGCCGTCGTCCTGGGCGTCGTCGCGGGTGCCGTCTGCGCCCTCGCGATCGACCTCAAGTTCAAGCTCGGCTTCGACGACTCGCTCGACGTCGTGGGCATCCACCTCGTCGGCGGCTTGATCGGCACGCTCTACCTCGGCATCTTCGCCAACGACACCGGTCTCATCTTCTCGGGCACCTTCACGCAGCTCGGCATCCAGGCCCTCTCGGCCCTGGCCGTCATGCTCTACTCGTTCGTCCTGGCCTTCGTCATCGGCTTCGTGATCGAGAAGACCATCGGCTTCCGCGTCAAGAACGAGGACGAGGTGGCCGGCATCGATCTCGCCCTGCACGGCGAAGAGGGCTACGTCCTCGAGAACTCGCGCGCCTGACCCGACCCACACGAACGGCCCCGGTCTTCGGACCGGGGCCGTTCGGCGTGCGTGCCACGCACCGGGCAGAGCGAAGGAGGCGCGGTGCGGGAGCCCACCGCACCGCGCCTCCCGAGGTGGTCGAGCCGCGCGGTCGGGCGCGAACCTGCGGGCGTCAGACCAGCGAGAACCAGACCGTGGTCTCGCCCGGGACCTCGGTGACCCCGTCGATCGACTCGTGCAGCGGCTCGCTGGACGCCAGGAGGCGCGCCCCGCTCGGCAGGTCGACCGGCCTGCCCCCGAAGTTCGTCAGGGAGTGCCAACCGGCGTGACGCGCGAAGTGAACGATGTCGTCCGACGCGCCGTCGCCCCAGGTGAGCTCCTCACCCCGCTGCAGCTCACGTCGCAGCGCCAGGGCTCGTCGGTAGATCGACAACGTGGACTCGTCCTCGTCGTCCTGCACCGAGACGGCGAGGTCCTCGAACCACTCGGGCTGCGGCAGGTGCGGGGCGTGATCTCCGAAGCCCAGGGCGGGCTCGGTGGTGTCCCAGGGCAGGGGCACGCGGCTGCCGTCGCGGCCCTTCCGCCGGTGGCCGGTGCGGGTCCAGACGGGGTCCTGCAGATCGTCGGGCTGCAGGTCGGCAACCTCGAACAGGCCGAGTTCCTCGCCCTGATAGACGTAGGCCGAACCCGGGAGGGCGAGCATGAGCAACGTCGCCGCACGGGCCCGCCGGAGGCCCGCGTCGGGGTTCATGGTCGGCCGACGGCCGTCACTCAGCACGAAGGCGTCGAGGTCCTGGCCCTTGGGCAGGCCGTAGCGAGTGGCGTGGCGGACGACGTCGTGGTTCGAGAGCACCCAGGTGCTCGTCGCACCGCTGACGGCAGCCTGCTCGAGGGTGGAAGCGATGATCGTCCGGAACTGGTCGGCGTCGAAGTCAGCCCGGGTCAGCGCGAAGTTGAAAGCCTGGCCGAGCTCGGTGGGGCGGGCGTAGAGCGGCACGCGCTCGGGCTGCACCCAGGCCTCGGCGACCGCGGTACGAGGCGGGTCGTACTCGTCGAAGATCTGACGCCAGCCCTCGAAGATGGTGTGGACCTCGTCGCGGTCGTAGAGCGGGTCGCTGCCGTCGACCGGTAGCACGTGGCGCTCGGCGGCGTCGCGCAGAGGCTCGCTCAGGTCCTTGGCGAGCCCGTGGGCGACGTCGACCCGGAAACCGTCGACGCCTCGGTCCGACCAGAACCGCAGCGTGGTCTCGAAGTCGGCGCCCACCTCGGGATTGCTCCAGTCGAGGTCGGGCTGCTCGGGTGCGAAGAGATGCAGGTACCACTGCTCGGGGGTTCCGTCCGGACGGTGCAGACGGGTCCAGGCACCCCCGCCGAAGTTCGACACCCAGGTCGACGGGGGAGTGTCACCGCCGTCGCCGAGGCCGTCCCGGAAGACGTAGCGGGCACGGGCGGCGCTCCCGGGTTCGGACGCCACCGCCTCGCGGAACCACTCGTGCTCGCTCGAGGTGTGGTTCGGGACGATGTCGACGACGACCTTGATTCCGGCCGAGTGCAGGGCAGTGACCATCTGGTCGAAGTCGTCCAGGGTGCCCAGGCGTGGGTCGACGTCACGGTAGTCGGCGACGTCGTACCCGCCGTCGGCCAGCGGGGAGGGATAGAACGGGCTCAGCCAGACGGCGTCGACACCGAGTCGCCGGAGGTACGGCACGCGTGAGGTCACGCCGGGCAGGTCGCCGATGCCGTCGTCGTTCGCGTCCGCGAAGCTGCGCGGGTACACCTGGTACACCACGGCCTGGCGCCACCAGTCGGCGTCGGGGACGGTCGTCGGATGGGTCGTGGACTCGAGGGCGGTGGGGGAGTCTGTCATGGGGCGAGGATGCCATGTCCGGGGCGATGGCGGCGTCGGCGCGTCGGACAGGCGTCGTCGGATCGGAACTCTGCCAGGTACGACGAGAAGCCCTGCGGATGCAGGGCCTCTCGAGGGTGATGGTGGGCGATACCGGGCTCGAACCGATGACCTCTTCCGTGTGAAGGAAGCGCGCTACCAACTGCGCCAATCGCCCGTGTGGGACTCGTCGATGCTAGTGCATTGCAGTGCTCGAATGCCATTCGGCCGGCTGCCGGGGGCAGCCTCGCGACGCGCTCCCGGAGCGATCAAGACACGAAGTTCTCTCGATTTGGTTTCTACCCCGGGGTGTGGGTATTGTTCTTTTGCACGCAGAAATGCAAAGCGAAATGCGGATGTGGCGCAGCGGTAGCGCATCACCTTGCCAAGGTGAGGGTCGCGAGTTCGAATCTCGTCATCCGCTCGAGTGTAATGCTCACCAGAGGGTGGTCCACCAACTGGTGGCCTCCCTCTGGGGGCTACTCATATGGTGGAGTGGCCGAGAGGCGAGGCACCGGCCTGCAAAGCCGTTCACGCGGGTTCAAATCCCGTCTCCACCTCCATTCGATCTCGACCTAGGTCTAGACTCGATGTTGTAATTGAATAGCGCGGTCCGATGGTTTCCCATCGGACCGCAGAGACATGAGCGATTGGCGCAGCGGTAGCGCGCTTCCCTGACACGGAAGAGGTCGCTGGTTCGATCCCAGTATCGCTCACACACAGAAAGCCCCGGCCTCGGCCGGGGCTTTCGTCATGTCCGGGCCGAGCCCGCCGGTCCTGCCCACATGTCACGGCATGCCACTCACCTCGATACGGGAGCGGCATGTCGCGACATCTCGTGGCCTTCCCCTAGGGCTTGCCGGTCCCCGCGCCGAGGCCGACTCCCTTCCCTTGGCCCTTGCCGTTTCCGTTGTTCCCGTTCCCGTTGTTACCGGGCCCGCTGTTTCCCCCCGGGGTTCCTGCACCGGGCACCTCCACCGTCGGGGGCGTCACGGGGTCGACCGTCGGCTGCGTGGTCGGCTCGACCGGCGCCTCCTGGGTCGGGCTGACCTCATCCGACGGCGTCGGGTCGGCCGGTGACTCGTCGGTGGAGTCCTCCGACGGCGAGGGCGACTCGTCCACCGTCGACTCGGAGGGCGTCGTCGACGGGCCCGTCTCGACACTCGGGCTCGAGCTCGGGGTCGGGTCGACCACGTCACCGTCACGGGTGGCCGCCCAGCCGATGCCTGCCGCGAGCAACCCGGCGACGACGACGGCCGCCAGGACGAGTGGCCAGCGCCGACGCTTCCGACCACGGTCCTCCGGATCGACGTCGGCGGCGAGGCCCGTGGCGTCCGTCCCGGAGGCCGCTCCCGCCCCGAGCACCTGCGTGCGAGCGTCGTCCCGGGGCAGGACGCGGGTGGGTGCGTCGCCACCGGGCAGAGCCGCCGTGGCGACGTCGGGAGCGGCCATGACGCGCGTGACGGCGGCGGTCGACCCGGCACCCTCGTTCGCCAGCGTGCGGGCGGCCCGTGCGACCTCGGCCGCGCCGGGACGGTCCTCGGGTGCGCGCGAGGTCATGCGCGTCAGCAGCTCCGCCCATCCCGCCCCGATCGAGGCCGGGATCTCGGGGTCGCGCGTGAGGCGGGCCATGACCGACTCGACGACCGAACCCGTGAACACGCGCCGTCCGGTCAGGGCCTCGACCAGGACCAGTCCGAGCGAGTAGACGTCGGACGCCGGGGCCGGGGGACGCCCCTCGGCCTGTTCCGGGCTGACGAATGCGGCGGTGCCCATCAGGGTGCCCGTGGCCGTCACCCGCGTCGAGTCGATCAGGTAGGCGATGCCGAAGTCGGCGAGCTTGGCCCGTCGGGGGTCGCCCTCGTGGTGCGGCGCCGCGAGCAGGATGTTCGCGGGTTTGACGTCCCGGTGGACGACGCCGGCGCGGTGCACCGCCGCCAGGCCGTCCGCGACGTCGCCGAGCAACGCCGCGGCCTCGGCGTGCGTCAGCGGACCGTCGGCGAGCACGGTCTGCAAGGTGGGACCGTCGACGTACTCCATCACGAGGTAGGCGTCGTCGTCGTGGCCGTCGCCCTCCACGCGGGCGTCGTAGAGCGTCACGAGCCCCGGGTGGTTGAGCGAGGCGAGGAGGCGCACCTCGCTGACCTGACGGCTGAGGTCGTGGACGTCGTGCCCGTCCGAGGAGAAGAGCTTGACGGCGACGTCCCGACCGAGTTCGAGGTCCTTGGCCCGGTAGACGGCCCCCATGCCTCCACGGCCGACGATGGCATCGAGACGGTAGCGATCGCCGACGGTCGTGCCGAGGCGGGGGTCGGCCTGCTCACGGGGGCTCATGCTCCGGCCTCCGTCGACTCGTCCGTGAGCGTCGGCGCACTGCTGCCGCCGCCTGGCTCTCGACGAGCCGCGAGACGGAAGGCGAGCGCGTCGAGCACGGTCTCGGACACGGCCGCCTTCGACCCTTCGGCCTCGGACACCACGTCGCCGTGGACGTCGATGACCACGACGGCCGTGTCGTCGCTGCCGAAACCGGTCGTCCAGCCCACGCTGTTCAGCACGAGGAGGTCCGCCCCCTTCCGGCGCTGCTTCGCGCGCCCGAGCGAAAGCAGTTCGGCGCGGTCGCCTGCCGTCTCGGCCGCGAAACCGACCACCACCTGCCCGGCCGGACGACGGGCGACGAGTCCGGCCAGGACGTCGGGGGTGCGCACCAGACGCACGGTCATCTCGTCGCCCGAGTCGTCCTTGCGGATCTTGCCGTCTGCCACGGTCGCGGGCCGATAGTCGGCGACCGCGGCGGCCATCACGACGACGTCGGCCTCGGGGGCCCGTTCTGCCATGGCCGTCTCGAGGTCGAGGGCGGTGCTCACGTCCACGACCTCGATTCGGGCATCCGAGTCCAGCGTCTGACGGACGGCCCCGTCGAGGGCCGCGGCGACGACGGTGACGCGGGCGCCACGTCGGGCCGCCCCGAGGGCGAGGGAAGCTCCCTGGTGGCCGCTCGAACGGTTGCCGATGAATCGCACGGGGTCGAGGGGCTCTCGCGTGCCGCCGACGGAGACGACCAGCCGGAGGCCCTGCAGGTCGCCGACCCGCGCCTCCTGGTCCGGCCCACCGGGCACGCCGGCGGGGGAGCCGGAGACGGTGGCCGGCTCGGCCACGCGCGCGAGGGCGACGGCGACGATGTCGTCGGGCTCGCTCAGCCGGCCCGGCCCCACGTCTCCGCCGGTCAGCTGACCGTCGTCCGGCCCGACGACGGTCACGCCGCGGGACCTCAACAGCTCGACGTTCGCGACCGTGGCCGGGTTCCGCCACATCTCGGTGTGCATCGCCGGCGCGACGACGAGAGGTGCGGTGCTCGCGAGGATCGTCGTGCCCAGCAGGTCGTCCGACAGCCCGTGCGCGATCTTCGCCAGGGTGTGCGCGGTGGCCGGCGCCACGACGATCAGGTCGGCTCGCTGTCCGAGGGCGACGTGCCGGACCTCGGCGACGTCGTCGAAGACGGAGGTGTGCACGGAGTTGCGGCTCGTGGCCTCCCAGGTGGGCGCTCCGACGAAACGCAGGGCGGCCTCGGTCGGGATGACGTGCACGTCGTGACCGCGCCGCACGAGGCCGCGGACGACCGCGACGGCCTTGTACGCCGCGATGCCGCCCGAGACGCCGACGACGACGGACAGGCGACGCGGGGCGTCGGCGGGGGAGGAACGGGGGTGGTCGTGCGTCACGGAGGGCCTCGTCGTTCGATGCGGCGGTCGGCCGACCCGGTGCCGGGTCGGTAGCGTTGCCCACCACGATGCCGCATCCCGCGGCCGAACGTCGGCCCCCGACCCGACGAGCCCCCACCCTGAGGACCTCATGTGCACCGTCGTCGTCGCCGTCCAACCGGGCGCGCCCTGGCCCGTCGTCTTCCTGGGGCTCCGTGACGAGTCACCCGAGCGCGCCTGGGACGAGCCGGGCCCCTGGTGGCCGGACCTCGGTCAGCGGGTGACCGGGGTGCACGATCGTGAGGGGGGCGGCGCGTGGTTGGCGACCGCCCGGGGCCCGAGCCGTGCGAGCGTCGTGCTGAACCGTCACGAGACGCTCGCGCCGCCTCCCGGCGGATGGACCACCCGCGGCGTCCTGCCTCTGAAGGCGTCCGCCGACGGCGTCCTGCCGGCCGGGCCGCAGACGACCCGCACCTTCAACCTGCTCACCGCGGACGCAGGAGGCGCGGTGCACTCCGTGTGGGACGGCAGCGTCACCGAGACGGCCCGGCTCGCTCCCGGGGTGCACCTGCTGACGCACGCCGCCCCCGACGACCGGTCCGTGCCCCGTGTCGACCGTTGGCTCCCTCGGTTCCGCGACGTCGCGCCTCCGACGGGTCCCCTTCCGACGGCGGCCGAGGGCGAGGGCAGCTGGACACCGTGGCTCGACCTGTTGCGGGAGAGCAGCGCCCTGCCACCGGAGGACGACGACGCGCTCGTCCGAGCCGACCTGGTCGACGGGCATCTCTTCCGGTCGCTGTCGCTCAGCACCGTCGCCGTCTCGGCCGACGACGTGTCCCACCGGCACATGCGTCTCGACCGCGCGCCTTCGGTCGCCGAGGCGATCGCACGACGCTGACGCCCCGCCCCGAGGGTCGACACGTCACGCGAAGTCATCGGGAATCAGGCCCGCCCCCGCGGCGTTAGTGTCGGGAGGCTCGTCCGACCCCCGAGCCGCAGCAAAGGAACCCTCGTGAAGATCACCGCCGTCCGCACCGTCCGTCGCCTCGCCTCCGTCGGCGTCATCGCCGCCGCCGCCGTCGCCCTGGCCGCCTGCGCGCCCGCCTCCACCGACGGGGTGGTCCAGTCCACCGGCAGCGCGACCGCCGACACGAGCGCTGCGAAGAGCCTCTCCGACATCCAGGCGGCGGGCGAGATCGTCATCGGGACCGAGGGCACCTACCAGCCCTTCACGTACCACGAGGGTGGCGCGGGCGCGCTGACCGGCTACGACGTCGACGTCGCCACGGTCGTCGCCGAGAAGCTCGGCGTCACCCCGACCTTCGAGGAGACTCAGTTCGACGCCCTGCTCGCCGGACTCACCGCAGGCCGCTTCGACCTCGTCGCGAACCAGATCTCGATCACCGACGAGCGCGAGGCGACGTACGACTTCTCGATCCCCTACACGGTCAGCCGCGGTGTCGTGATCACGCCCGCCGACAACACCGACATCACCTCGCTCGCCGACCTGGAGGGCAAGACGACGGCCCAGTCGCAGTCGAGCAACTTCTACACGACCGCCAAGGACGCGGGCGCCGACGTCCAGGTCGTCGACGGCTGGGCCCAGTCGGTCGCGCTGCTCGAGCAGGGCCGCATCGACGCGACGGTCAACGACGAGCTGACCTTCCTCGACTACGTCAAGACCAACCCCGACCAGGCCGCCGGCATCAAGATCGCGGCGACCACCGACGACGTCTCGCGTTCGGCCCTGGTCACCACGAAGGGCAGCGACGACCTCGTGTCGGCCATCGATGACGCCCTCGCCGAGCTGAAGGCCGACGGCACGCTGGCGACGATCAGCGAGAAGTACTTCGGCCAGGACGTCAGCGAGTAGGCGTGCAGTCCTCCCTCGACCTCTTCTGGCGGTCGCTCTGGCCGATCGTGTCGGGGGCGCTCGTGGCGTCGATCCCGCTCGCCTTCGCGTCGATGGCGATCGGCCTGGTCATCGCGATCGTCATCGCGCTGATGCGGCTGTCGGGTCGGACGGTGCTCGCGGGCATCGCCCGGGTGTACATCTCGATCATCCGGGGCACACCTCTGCTCGTTCAGCTCTTCGTGGTCTTCTACGGTCTGCCTTCGATCGGCGTCAAGCTCGATCCCTGGCCGAGCGCGATCATCGCGTTCTCGTTGAACGTCGGCGGGTACGCGGCCGAGGTCATCCGGGCCGCGATCCTCTCGGTGCCCAAGGGCCAGTGGGAGGCCGCCCACACGATCGGCATGTCGCGGGGGCTCGCCCTGCGGCGCATCATCCTTCCGCAGGCCGCCCGGGTCTCGGTACCGCCACTCTCGAACACCTTCATCAGCCTGGTCAAGGACACCTCGTTGGCGAGCGTCATCCTCGTCGTCGAACTGTTCCGTCAGGCGCAGCAGATCGCGACCGTCTCGAACCAGTTCCTGCTGATCTACCTCGAGGCCGCCCTGGTCTACTGGGTCATCTGCCTCATCCTGTCGTTCGGGCAGGACGCCCTCGAGAAGAGATTGGACCGCCACGTTGCCCGCTGACGTCACCCCGCCCCGGCACACCGGCGCGACCGATGCGCCCGTGCTGACCGTCCGCGGCCTGCACAAGGCGTTCGGCGCGAACGAGGTGCTGCGCGGCATCGACCTCGAGGTCCGCCGGGGACGCGTCGTCGCCATCATCGGGCCCTCGGGGTCGGGCAAGACGACCGTGCTGCGGTCGCTGAACAGCCTCGAGGTGCCCGACGGGGGAGTCGTCACGCTCTCCGACGGTCGATCGATCGACTTCGGCGGCAAGGTCGGCAAGCGCGACCTGCTCGCGCTGCGCGACCGGTCGTCGATGGTGTTCCAGCACTTCAACCTGTTCCCGCACCTCACGGTGCTGCAGAACGTGGTCGAGGGGCCCGTCCGCGTCCAGGGCCGCGATCCGAAGGAGGCGCGGGCCGAGGCCGAGGCGCTCCTCGCGAGGGTGGGACTCGCCGAGAAGGCCGACGCCTACCCCTCCGAGCTCTCGGGCGGGCAGCAGCAGCGCGTGGGCATCGTGCGTGCGCTCGCGCTGCGGCCCGAGCTGCTGCTCTTCGACGAGCCGACCTCCGCACTCGACCCCGAACTGGTCGGCGACGTCCTCACGGTCGTGAAAGAGCTGGCCGACGAGGGCTGGACGATGATCGTCGTCACCCACGAGCTCGAGTTCGCCCGCCGGGTGGCCGACGAGCTGCTCTTCATGGACGCCGGGGTGGTCGTCGAGCGCGGTCGACCCGCCGACGTGTTGACGAGACCGCGCGAGGCCCGCACACAGCAGTTCCTCCGGCGCGTGCTCAAGCCGCTCGACGACTGACGGACGACCAGACGGCGCGACGACCCGCGCCTCCTCGTCCATCGGGCCGGGAGGCACGGGTCGCCGTCATCGCGGGCGCCTAGCCGAAGAGACGGTGCGACGCGATGCGTGCGCCCTCACCGAGCGAGGCCAGCTTGGCGACGGCGATCTGCGGGTGGATGCGCCCGCCGAGGCCGCAGTCGGTCGATGCCACGACGTTCTCGGGCCCGACCGCCGAGGCGAACCGTTCGATGCGGTCGGCCACGAGCTCGGGGTGCTCGACGACGTTCGTGGCGTGGCTGACGACGCCCGGCACGATTCTCTTGCCCGCGGGCAGCTCGACGTCGCGCCAGAGCTTCCACTCGTGCTCGTGACGGACGTTGGCCGCCTCGAACGAGTACGAGCCCGCGTCGATCTCGAGCATCAGGTCGACGATGTGCCGGAACTCGACGTCCGTCGTGTGAGGCCCGTGCCACGAGCCCCAACAGAGGTGGAAGCGCAGCTGCTCGGGTGGCAGGCCGCGCAGGGCGTGGTTGAGCGCCTCGACCCGGATGCGCGTGAAGGCGCGGTAGTCCTCGCCGCTCGGCTCGGGGTTGATCTGGTCCCAGTTCTCGGCGATCGAGGGGTCGTCGATCTGCACGGTGAGGCCGGCCTCGACGATCGCCGTGTACTCCTCGCGAAGCACCTCGGCCCAGGCCCAGATGTGCTCCTCGTCGGTGGCGTAGAAGTCGTTCGCGATGCGGGCGCCGCTGCCCGGCGACAACGACGTGATGAACCCCGAGGTCGAGCCGCTCGCCTCGAGACCCGCCTTCAGGTTGGCCACGTCCGAGGCGATCGCGGCCTGGCCGACGTAGGCCAACGGGCCCGTCGTGCTCGGGAACGGAGTGGCACCCGAGCCCGTGCCGATGCCCGAGGTCGGGTCGGTGTAGGCCTCGTGGAACGCCTGCCAGTCGCGACGGTCGGGGAACGAGGTCAGCCGCACGTCACCGGGAGAGGATCGCACCGCCGGCTGGCTGAAGATGTCGGACCCGGTCAACGACAACCCGCTGACGCGCTGGAACGAGTACGACCACCAGGCGCCGTAGTCGACCGCGCTCGTCATGGCCTTGCCGTACTCGCCGTCGCCGACGATCGTGATGCCGAGGTCGCGCTGACGCCGGACGAGATCGACGACCGCGTCGGTCAGCAGGGCGTCGAACTCGGGGGTGCGCTCGAGGGTGAAGCCGTCCTCTCCGAGGGCGCGAGCCTCGTTCGCGGCGATCAGTTCGGGCGTGCGCGGCAGGCTTCCCGCGTGGCTGGTCTCGATTCGGCCGGGGGTGGTCGTCATGGGGTGCTCCGTTCGTCGCCACCACTCTGGCCCTCGACCCCCGCCCTGTGCGACGAGTGTGACACGGGGAGTCACAGCCGCACCGGGCGGGAACACCGGGCGACCGGCGACCGTTGCGTCCTGTGTCGGCCGAGACCGGGACCCTCGGGGTGCCTCGCTACGATCGACGGGAAGGGACATCGTGACCACCACCTCCTCCGCACCATCCATCGCCCGTCCCGGGCTGACCGACGACGACGCCCGCCGTCTGCGTGCCGACTTCCCGCTGCTGCGGCAGGACGTCAACGGTGGGCCCCTCGCCTACCTCGACTCGGGGGCGACCGCACAACGGCCGACCGCCGTGCTCGACGCCGAGCGCCGCTTCCTCGAGACGACCAACTCGGCCGTGCACCGTGGGGCGCACACGCTCGCAGCCCTGTCGACCGAGGCCTACGAGGACGCCCGCGAGACGGTCGCCAACTTCGTCGGTGCCGACGTCGACGAGATCGTCTGGACCTCGAACGCCACCGACGCGCTCAACCTGGTCGCGTACGGCGTCGCGAACGCCACCCACGGCCGGGGTGGCGAGGCCGCCCGACGCTTCGCCCTGGCCCCCGGCGACGAGATCGTCGTGACCGAGGCCGAACACCACGCCAACCTCGTGCCCTGGCACGAGCTCGCGGCGACGACGGGGGTCCGACTGCGTTTCGTGCCGGTGGCGGACGACGGCACCTGGACCGCGGCCGACGCGGCCTCCGTCATCGGGCCCCGCACGCGCCTCCTCGCCTTCGCCCACGTCTCGAACGTGACCGGCTTCGTCGCGCCCGTCGCCGAGCTGGTGGGGCTCGCGCACGCAGTCGACGCCCTCGTCGTGCTCGACGCCTGCCAGTCGGCGCCCCACCGTCCGATCGACCTGCACGCCCTCGACGTCGACTTCGCCGCGTTCTCGGGCCACAAGATGCTGGGGCCCACAGGCATCGGCGTGCTCTACGGGCGGGCCGAGCTGCTGAACGCGCTGCCGCCCTTCCGCACCGGGGGCTCGATGATCACGACCGTCACGATGGAAGGCGCCGAATATCTTCCCGCCCCGCAGCGCTTCGAGGCCGGCACGCAGCCCGTGTCGCAGGCCGTGGCCCTGGCCGAGGCCGTGCGCTACCTCGAGGCCGTCGGCCTGGACCGGGTGCGCGAGCACGAAGAAGTCCTCGCCGACCTGCTCGTCCGGGGTCTCGACGCCATCGACGGAGTCACGGTCGTCGGACCAGCCGCCGGCGTGCCGCGATCGGGACTCGCCAGCTTCGTCGTCGACGGGGTGCACGCCCACGACGTCGGCCAGTTCCTCGACGCCCAGGGCATCGCCGTGCGCGTCGGACACCACTGCGCTCAGCCCCTGCACCGACGTCTCGGGGTGACGGCCACGACGCGGGCCAGCACGTACCTCTACTCGTCGAGTGACGAGGTCGAGCGGCTCGTCGCCGCGGTCGCCGAGGTGCGTGCCTACTTCGGCGTCACGGAGACCGGCGACGACGAGAAGGCCGAGGAGGCGCGGTGAGCGCGGCCCTCGACGGCCTGTACCAGCAGGTCATCCTCGACCACGCCAAGGCGCGGCACGGCGAGGGCGACCTGCCCGGGGCCGGCGCCCAGCACTTCGAGCGCAACCCGACGTGCGGTGACGAGATCACCGTCCGCGTGGCCCTCGAGCCCGGAACCGACCGAGTCGCCGACCTGCGCTGGCAGGGCGCGGGCTGCAGCATCTCGATGGCCTCGGCGTCGGTGCTCTCCCAGCTGGCCCCCGGTCGCACCCTCGCCGAGCTCGACGCCCTCGTCGGCGAGTTCCGCGAGATGATGCGATCGCGCGGAGCGGGTGAGCCCGACGACGAGGTGCTCGGCGACGCCGTGGTGTTCCACGGGGTCTCGAAGTTCGTCATGCGCGTCAAGTGCGGCATGCTCGCCTGGGTCGCCGCCGAGGCCTGTTCGACCGAGCTGCGCGCGGCCTGAACGGTCCCGAGTCCCGTCGCCCTGGCTCCCGGCCGCCGACCGGACGAGCATCGGTCGACGGCTAAAGTGGTCTCCGCCCCTCGACGATAGGAACCACCGCCGTGTCCGACCAGACCGACCTCGACCCGACCGCCTCCCCAGCCCCGTCCGGCCCCGCTGCCGTCGAGGCCACCGAGACGACGACCGGGTTCGAACTGTTCACCGACAAGGCGGTCGTCGCCGTGCGCGTGGCCGGTGAACTGCGTGACCTCGCGACCGAGCTGCAGGCGGGCGACGTGGCCGAGCCGGTCACGGTCGACTCGCCCGACGGGCTCGCGATCCTCCGCCACTCGGCGGCGCACGTCATGGCCCAGGCCGTCCAGCAGATCAACCCCGAGGCCAAGCTCGGCATCGGGCCGCCCGTCACCGACGGCTTCTACTACGACTTCGACGTCGCCGAACCCTTCACGCCCGACGACCTCAAGGCGATCGAAAAGGGCATGGAGCGCATCATCCGACAGGGCCAGCGCTTCCGTCGCCGCGTCGTGAGCGAGGACGAGGCCCGTGAACTGCTCGCCCACGAGCCGTTCAAGCTCGAGTTGATCGGGCTCAAGGGCGGTTCGGCCGACGACCTCGGTGCGGACGGCGAGTCGGTCGAGGTCGGCGGCGCCGAGCTCACGGTCTACGACAACCTCGACCCCAAGACCGGTGAGGTGGTCTGGTTCGACCTCTGCCGCGGTCCCCACGTACCCAGCACGCGCCTCCTCGGCAACGCCACGAAGCTCATGCGCGTGGCGGCCGCCTACTGGCGCGGTTCCGAGAAGAACCCCCAGTTGCAGCGGATCTACGGCACGGCCTGGCCCACCAAGGACGATCTGCGCGCCTATCAGGCCCGGCTCGAGGAAGCCGCCAAGCGTGACCACCGCAAGCTCGGCGCCGAACTCGACCTCTTCTCCTTCCCCGACGAGATCGGCTCGGGCCTGGCGATTTTCCACCCCAAGGGCGGCATCATCCGCCGCCAGATGGAGGACTACTCGCGCGAGCGGCACGAGAAGGCCGGCTACGAGTTCGTCTACACGCCGCACATCACCAAGGCGGCCCTGTTCGAGACCTCGGGTCACCTCGGTTGGTACAAAGACGGCATGTTCCCGGCGATGCACCTCGACGAGGCACGCAACGACGAGGGCGAGATCACCCGTCAGGGTGCGGACTACTACCTCAAGCCGATGAACTGCCCGATGCACATCCTGGCCTACCGGTCGTCTGCCAAGTCCTACCGAGACCTGCCCCAGCGCCTGTTCGAGTTCGGCACGGTGTACCGCAACGAGAAGTCCGGTGTCATCCACGGCCTCACCCGTGTGCGCGGCATGACCCAGGACGACGCCCACATCTTCACGACACGCGACGACATGGCCGCCGAGCTGAAGGGCACGCTCGACTTCGTGCTCAGCCTGCTGCGCGACTACGGCCTCGACGACTTCTACCTCGAGCTGTCCACGAAGGACCCCGAGAAGTACGTCGGTGACGACGCCACCTGGGACGAGGCGACGGCGACACTGCGACAGGTGGCCGAAGAGACCGGGCTCGAACTCGTGCCCGACCCGGCCGGTGCGGCGTTCTACGGGCCGAAGATCTCGGTCCAGGCACGTGACGCGATCGGTCGCACCTGGCAGATGTCCACCGTCCAGCTCGACTTCAACCTGCCGGAGCGATTCGACCTCGAGTACACGGCGGCCGACGGGTCGCGGCAGCGACCGGTCATGATCCACCGGGCACTGTTCGGCTCGATCGAGCGGTTCTTCGGTGTGCTCACGGAGCACTACGCGGGGGCGTTCCCCGTCTGGCTGGCCCCCGTGCAGGTCGTGGCGATCCCCGTCGCCGACGAGTACGGCGACTACCTCGACGACGTCGTCGCGCGCCTCCGCGAGGTCGGGGTGCGAGCCCAGGTCGACCACAGTGACGACCGCATGCCCAAGAAGATCCGCACGCACACCAAGGCCAAGGTGCCGTTCCAGCTCATCGCCGGAGAAGACGACCGGGCGGCCGGCGCGGTCAGTTTCCGCTACCGCGACGGGTCGCAAGAGAACGGTGTGCCCCTCGACGAGGCGATCGCCAAGATCGTCACGGCCATCGAGACCAAGGTCCAGGTCTGAGGGTGGGTGCCGAGGGGACACCGGCCGAGTCGTCCGCCGACTTCGCCGCGGCCCCTGACGCGTTCCAGCGCCTCTGGACTCCGCACCGCGCCGTCTACGTCGAGGCCGGTCACGATGCCCACGACGATTCCTGCCCCTTCTGCAGTGCGCCGTCGCGGTCGGACGACGAGGCCCTCATCGTGGCGCGGGGCCAGCACGCCTACGTGCTGCTCAACCTCTTCCCGTACAACCCCGGACACCTGCTGGTCTGCCCCTACCGGCACGTCTCGACCTACGACCTCGCCACCTCCGACGAGGTCGCCGAGATGGCGTCCCTGACGCAGATCGCCATGCGGGTCCTCACACGCGTGTCCCACGCGCAGGGGTTCAACATCGGCATGAACCAGGGGCAGGTAGGCGGGGCGGGGATCGCCGCTCACCTCCACCAGCACGTCGTTCCGCGGTACGGCGGCGACTCGAATTTCTTCCCGATCATCGCGCAGACCAAGGCCGTCACCCACCTCCTCGGCGACGTCCGGCGCGCGGTCGCCGAGGCGTGGCCGACCGCCGACGCCGATCAGGCCCCGACGGCGTCGCCCTCACCCTGATCGGGCCTAAGATGGGGGCCATCATGAGCGACACGACACCTGCCTCCAGCCCCTCTTCCACCACCGGTTCGAGCCGCGTCAAGCGCGGTCTCGCCGAGATGCTCAAGGGCGGCGTCATCATGGACGTCGTCAACGTCGAGCAGGCGAAGATCGCCGAAGACGCCGGTGCCGTCGCGGTCATGGCGCTCGAGCGCGTCCCCGCGGACATCCGGTCGCAGGGGGGCGTGGCCCGCATGAGCGACCCCGACATGATCGACGAGATCGTCGCGGCCGTCTCGATCCCCGTCATGGCGAAGGCCCGCATCGGCCACTTCGTCGAAGCGCAGATCCTGCAGACCCTCGGTGTCGACTACATCGACGAGTCCGAGGTCCTGAGCCCGGCCGACTACGTGAACCACATCGACAAATGGAACTTCACCGTCCCCTTCGTCTGTGGCGCCACCAACCTCGGTGAGGCCTTGCGTCGCATCACCGAGGGTGCGGCCATGATCCGCTCCAAGGGTGAGGCCGGCACGGGCGACGTGTCCGAGGCCACGAAGCACATCCGCACGATCTCGAAAGAGATCGCCCAGTTGCGCGGCCTCAAGGCCGACGAACTCTACGTGGCGGCCAAAGAGCTGCAGGCTCCCTTCGAACTCGTCAAAGAGATCGCCGAGACCGGCAAACTGCCCGTCGTCCTGTTCACCGCCGGCGGCGTCGCCACGCCCGCCGACGCAGCCCTCATGATGCAGCTCGGGGCCGACGGCGTGTTCGTCGGCTCGGGCATCTTCAAGTCGGGCAATCCGGCAGAACGTGCCAAGGCGATCGTCAAGGCGACCACGTTCTTCGACGACCCCCAGGTCGTCGCCGATGCTTCCCGCGGCCTCGGCGAGGCGATGGTGGGCATCAACGTCCCCGACCTCCCTGCACCGCACCGCCTCGCCGAGCGTGGCTGGTGACGCGGCGGCCAGTTCGTCGATGACCTCCGGTCGAGCCCCACGCGTGGGTGTCCTCGCGCTGCAAGGTGATTTCCGCGAGCACCTGGCCGTCCTCACCTCGCTCGGAGCCGTCGCGGTTCCGGTACGACGTGCGTCCGAGCTCGACGAGATCGACGGGCTCGTGATCCCGGGCGGCGAGTCGAGCGTCATGGACAAACTCTCACGCACCTTCGACCTGGACGGGCCACTCCGTCGGGCCATCGGCTCGGGGCTGCCCGTCTACGGCACGTGCGCCGGGCTCATCATGCTGGCCGACCGCATCCTCGACGGCACCCCCGGTCAGCGAAGCCTCGGTGGGCTCGACGTGTCGGTCCGGCGCAACGCCTTCGGCTCGCAGACCGACTCCTTCGAGACCGACGTCGAAGTCCCGGTCCTCGACGGTCCGCCGGTACACGCCATCTTCATCCGCGCGCCGGTGGTCGACGAGGTCGGCCCGGCCGCGACGGCCATCGGTGTCCTCGGCGACGGCCGCGTCGTCGCCGTCGAACAGGGACCGCTGATGGGCACCTCGTTCCACCCCGAGGTCACCGACGACCTCAGGTTCCACGCGCGTTTCCTCGACAAGGCCCGAGCACGGGCGTCACGGTAGACTCGTCGAGATCCACGTCAGCATTTGAAGGAGCACCGTGTCCGGGCATTCCAAGTGGGCAACGACCAAGCACAAGAAAGCCGTCATCGACAGCCGTCGTGCCAAGTCGTTCGCCAAGCTCATCAAGAACATCGAGGTCGCGGCCAAGCAGGGTGGGGCCGACATGTCGGGCAACCCGACGCTGGTCGACGCCGTCCAGAAGGCCAAGAAGACCTCGGTCCCCAACGACAACATCGATCGTGCCGTCAAGCGTGGCGCGGGCCTCAGCGGTGAGAGCGTCGACTACCAGACGATCATGTACGAGGGCTACGGCCCCAATGGTGTCGCCTTGTTGATCGAGTGCCTGACCGACAACAAGAACCGAGCTGCCGCCAACGTCCGTACCGTGATGTCGCGCAACGGCGGCACCATGGCCGACCCCGGCAGCGTCGCCTACAACTTCAGCCGCAAGGGTGTCATCGCCGTGATGAAGACCGGCGACCTCACCGAGGACGACGTCCTCACCGCCGTCCTCGATGCCGGTGCCGAAGAGGTCACCGACCGTGGCGAGGGCTTCGAGATCGTCACCGAGGCGTCCGACCTCGTGCCGGCACGGTTGGCCTTGCAAGAGGCAGGCATCGACTACGACTCGGCCGACATCGAGTTCGTCCCCGGGCTCAAGATCGAGGTCGACCTCGAGACGGCCCGTAAGGTCTTCCGCCTCATCGACGCGCTCGACGACGACGACGACGTCCAGAACGTCTACGCGAACCACGACGTCCCCGCCGAGGTGCAGGCCGCGCTCGACGACGAAGAGTAGGTCGCGGCGGTGACGCTCCGGGTGCTCGGCATCGACCCCGGGCTCACCCGGTGCGGGGTGGGGGTGGTCGAGGTCGACGCCCACCGTCGAGCGACCCTCGTCGACGTCCAAGTCATCCGGACCGCACCCGACCTGGCCCTCGAGGTGCGTCTGCTCACCCTCGGACGCGGCATCGAGGCCCTCATCGACACCCATCGGCCCGACGCCATGGCCATCGAGCGCGTCTTCGCCCAGCAGAACGTCCGCAGCGTGATGGGAGTCGCCCAGGTCAGTGGCCTGGCGTTGCGTGCGGCCGCCGAACGCGAGATCCCCGTCACGCTCCACACGCCCTCCGAGGTCAAGGCAGCCGTGACCGGCTACGGCGCGGCCGACAAGAAGCAGGTCGGCTCCATGGTGGCCCGGCTGCTCGGTCTCGCGGAGGCCCCCCGACCGGCGGACGCCGCCGACGCCCTGGCCCTGGCCATCTGCCATGCCTGGCGGGGCGCGCCCGTCGCGGCCCGCGCCTCCTCGGGGTCGCTGACGCCCGCCCAGCGAGCGTGGCGCGACGCCGAGAAGTCGGTGCGCACTCCTAGGCTGGGGGCATGATCTCGACTGTCCGCGGTACCGTCCTGTCCGCGTCCGGCACGTCTATCGTGGTCGAGGTCGGCGGGGTGGGCCTCAGGGTCTCGGTCACCCCACAGCTCGCGTTGACGGTCCACGTCGGCGATCAGGCGCTCGTGCACACGGCGTTGATCGTCCGAGAAGACGACCTCTCGCTCTTCGGGTTCGCCGACCGGGAAGAACTCGAGGTCTTCGACCTCCTGCGCAGCGTGACGGGTGTCGGGCCGAAATCCGCCCAGGGCGTGCTCTCGACGCTCACCCCGCATCAGGTGGCGACAGCCGTGGCCGACGACGACGACGCGGCGTTCCGCCGTGTCTCGGGCATCGGCCCCAAGACGGCGAAGCTGATCGTCCTGTCGTTGGCCGGCAAGCTCGATGTGGCACCCTCGGCCCCCACCGTCACGGCCGCCTCCACGACCGCCGCCGACGTGCTCGTCGCGCTGGTCGGCCTCGGCTGGTCCGAGCGCGAGGCCCAGTCCGCCATCGACGTCGTCGTGGCCGACCGGGGTGACGCCGTCGCACTGGCCGTGCCGCAGCTGCTGCGCGCCGCTCTCGGTCATCTGGGGCCGCAGAAGCCCGCCGGGGCCCGCGCGTGAGCGACGACGACCTGACCCGTCCGACCCTCGAGTCCGAGGCCGAACTGGCCTTCGAAGGGGCGCTGCGACCCACCTCGCTCGGTGAGTTCGTCGGGCAGACGAAGGTGCGGGGTCAGCTCGAGCTGCTTCTCAAGGCCGCGACCATGCAGGGTCGGACCCCCGACCACATCCTGCTCGCGGGTCCGCCCGGGCTCGGCAAGACGACCCTGGCCATGATCGTGGCCCATGAGGGGGCACGGCCGCTCCGCATGTCGTCGGGCCCCGCCATCCAGCACGCCGGTGACCTCGCCGCCGTCCTCTCGGCGCTCGTACCGGGCGAGGTCCTGTTCATCGACGAGATCCACCGCATGGCTCGACCGGCCGAAGAGATGCTGTACCTCGCGATGGAGGACTACCGCATCGACATCATGGTGGGCAAGGGGGCGGGCGCGACCAGCATCCCGCTCGAACTGTCGCCCTTCACGCTCGTGGGGGCGACGACCCGAAGCGGCCTGCTGCCGAATCCGTTGCGCGACCGGTTCGGGTTCACGGCCCACCTCGAGTTCTACGACGAGGCCGAACTGACCGAGGTCCTCCGCCGCGCGGCCACGCTGCTCGGCGTCGACGTCGAGGGGACGGCCTTGGCCGAGATCGCCGGGCGGTGCCGCGGGACGCCCCGCATCGCGAACCGACTGCTGAGGCGCGTGCGCGACTACGCGCTCGTCCACGGTCGGGACGCCGACTTGGCCACCGTGCGCGAGGCTCTCGACCTCTACGACGTCGATTCCCTGGGGCTCGACCGGCTCGACCGCGAGGTGGTCCGCACGGTGTTGACCCGTTTCGGGGGTGGACCCGTCGGCCTCAACACGCTCGCGGTCTCGGTGGGAGAAGAGGCCGACACGATCGAGTCCGTCGTCGAGCCGTTCCTCGTCCGCGTCGGACTGCTGACCCGCACGCCCCGGGGGCGCATCGCGACTCCCGAGGCCTGGCGGCACTTCGGTCTGGCGCACGCTTCAGGGGCGCTCTTCGGCGATGACCTATAATTCCTGCAGGTCCGAGGACGTCGCTCACTGAGGCGAGTCCCGCTCGGCCCACACCCCCAACAGCGAAAGGGAGTTCCGTATGGATCCCGCAACCCTCATCATGGTCCTCCTCCTGGTGGTCCTCGTCGTCTTCATGTTCCGCAACAAGAAGAAGCGCGACCGCCAGCAGGCCGAACTGCAGAACAAGCTCGTCCCCGGCGTCGAGGTCATGCTCTCGTTCGGTGTCTACGGCACCGTCGTCTCCATCGACGACGAGAACAACGTGGCCGAGGTCGAGGTCTCACCGGGCACGATCCTCAAGGTCCACCGTCAGACCCTCGGGCGTGTCGTCGAGCCGGTCATCGACGAGCCCGTCGCCGACGACGCCGACTCACTGACCCAGGGCTCCGCCGAGCACGACCGCGTCATCGACGACGCGCCCGAGTTCGGTGAGCGCGGGACGTCCACGCCGGTCGACTCGACCGTCACCAAAGACTCCGACAACAAGGCCTGACCTGACGACCGCCCCGACCGCCGTGCGCGGTCGGGTCCGATCCACGGCGCGCGCTCCGGGTGGGCGCGCGCTCCCATGAGAAAGCAGAGTTCCTCCGTGGCACGCTCGACGCCGGTGAAGAAAGCAATACGATCCCTGACCTGGTTGTTGGTCATCATCGCCGGCCTCACGGCCCTGAACGGCACGGCCACACTCCTGAACGACTCCGGTCGGGACGGCTGGTGGAACGGAGCGAGCTGGGTGCCCGAGCTCGCCCTCGACCTGCAGGGCGGGACCC
Organism: Frigoribacterium sp. VKM Ac-2836; assembly: GCF_013248995.1. GTDB lineage: Bacteria > Actinomycetota > Actinomycetes > Actinomycetales > Microbacteriaceae > Frigoribacterium. Next base: position 1,058,739 of record NZ_JABRPK010000001.1, read on the forward strand.
AGATCACCCTGGCCGCCCAGCTGCAAGGCGGTGAGACGGTGTCGTCGCAGCAGCTCGACCAGGCCGTCACGATCATCCGTCAGCGGATCGACTCGGCGGGTGTCTCGGAATCCGAGATCACCAAGCAGGGCACGCAGAACATCGTCGTCTCCATCCCGGGGCGGCCAGACAACGCGACCCTCGAGCGCATCGAGGCCTCCGCCAAGCTGACCTTCCGCCCCGTGCTCTACACCGAGGCCGTGTCGAACGCCGCGGTCGGCGGAGAAGGCGAGGGCGCCACTGCCAGCCCGTCCGCCACGCCCTACACGCCGAACCCCGATCTCGAGAGCACCCCCACCGCGTCTCCGACCGACGGGTCCGATCTGGCATGGATCACCCCCCAGCTCGCCGACCTGTACCAGAACTACGACTGCGCAGCCGAGAACGACCTGGCGACCGCCCGCGACGACGAACCGCTCGTGACCTGCTCCACCGACGGCACCGCCAAGTACATCCTCGGCCCGGTCGAGGTGCAGGGCTCGGACATCAGCGATGCCACCAACGGCCTCGCTGCCGACTCGCAGGGCAACTCGACCAACACCTGGGCCGTCAACCTCGAATTCGACGGGCAGGGCACCGACCGGTTCGCCGACGTCACCTCTCGTCTCGTCTCGCTGCAGGCCCCCCAGAACCAGTTCGCCGTCACCCTCGACAACCAGGTGATCACGGCGCCGTCCGCGAACGCCGCCATCACGGACGGCAGGGCCCAGATCACGGGCCAGTTCACGCAGGACTCGTCGAAGACCCTCGCCGACCAGCTGAAGTTCGGCGCCCTGCCCTTGAGCTTCTCGGTACAGAGCAACGAGACGATCACCGCGACGCTGGGGCAGACCCAGTTGGTGAGCGGTCTGATCGCCGGACTCATCGGTCTGATCCTGGTCGTGATCTACTCGCTCATCCAGTACCGGGCGCTCGCATTCGTGACGGTTCTCTCGCTCGTGATCGCCGCCGTGCTCACCTACCTGGTCATCGCCATCCTGTCGTGGCGCGAGGGTTATCGTCTCTCCCTGGCGGGGGTGACCGGCCTCATCGTGGCGATCGGCATCACGGCCGACTCCTTCATCGTCTACTTCGAGCGCATCCGTGACGAGCTCCGCGACGGTCGCATTCTCGAGAGCGCGGTCGAATCGGGTTGGAAGCGAGCCATCCGCACCATCGTGGCGTCCGACACCGTCAACTTCCTCGCGGCCATCACGCTGTTCATCCTCGCGGTAGGCAACGTCAAGGGGTTCGCGCTCACCCTGGGCATCACCACCGTGATCGACCTCATCGTCGTCTCGTTGTTCACGCACCCCATGCTGCAGTTGATCGCCCGGACGCGGTTCTTCGGAGAGGGGCACTCGTTCAGCGGTCTCAACCCACGGGCCCTCGGCGCCGTCTACCGGGGTCGTGCTCAGTTCCGTACCCCGGCCGTCGCCGACCGCAAGGGGGCGGGCGGTCGCGAGGCCGTCAAACGTCAGACCATCGCCGAGCGCAAAGCCGCCGAGAAGACCACCGAGCGAGTCGATTCGTCGACCGCCGGTGAAGGGAAGAAGGACTCCTGATGGCCAGTTTCTCGAAGTTCGGTAACGACCTCTACACGGGCGCCCGGTCCTACGACATCGTCGGTCACCGCCGCCGCTGGTACTGGATCGCAGCCCTCGTCATCCTGATCTCGGTCACCGTTCCCTTCCTTCGTGGTGGGTTCCACTTCGGCATCGAGTTCACCGGCGGGTCGGAGTTCCAGGTCGCCCAACCGGCCGAACTCGACCAGGACGTCGCCTCGACGACGGTGGACGAGGTCGTCCCGGGCTCCAACCCCCGGGTCACGCAGGTGGGCACCGACACCATCCGTGTTCAGACCTCCCAGCTCGAGGCAGCACAGACGAACGACGTCGCCGACGCGTTGGCCACCGCCTACGACGTCCCCGACGACCGGGTCACCTCCTCCTTCATCGGAGCTTCGTGGGGCGCCGACATCACCAGCCAGGCCATCAAGGGGCTCGTGATCTTCCTGATCCTCGCGGCCATCGGCATGACGCTCTACTTCCGCACCTGGAAGATGTCGCTCGCGGCCATGGCCGCTCTGTTGCACGACCTCGTGCTGACGGCGGGCATCTACGGAATCGTCGGCTTCGAGGTGACGCCGGCGGCCGTCATCGGCTTCCTGACGATCCTCGGCTACTCGCTGTACGACACCGTGGTGGTGTTCGACAAGATCCGAGAGAACACGGCCGACGACGGCGAGGGGTCCCGACGGACGTTCGGACAGTCGGTGAACCTGGCCGTCAACCAGACGCTCGTCCGGTCGATCAACACGTCCGTGGTGGCGCTCCTCCCCGTCGCGGCCATCCTCTTCATCGGTGCGTTCGTCCTCGGGGCCGGCACGCTCCGCGACATCTCGCTGGCACTGTTCATCGGCATCCTGGTCGGCACCTACTCGACGATCTTCATCGCCTCGCCGCTCTACGCCACACTCCGCCTCCGTGAACCGGACATCGCGAAGCGTGACGCCCGCAAGCTCGAGGCGCAGAAGACCGAGCCCCTCACCGTCGACGAGACCGTGGGCGCATGATCGGCGACGAGCGTCGACCCGAGGTCGGGGCGGGCGAGGCCGTCGACGCCCTGGCCGCAGGCGCGTACGTCCTCGACGTGCGAGAACAGCACGAATGGGTCGAGGGGCACGCGCCCGGTGTGACGTCGATCCCGCTCTCGGAGTTGACCGACCGAGTCGCCGAGGTTCCGACCGACCGCCCGGTCCTGGTCGTCTGCCACTCGGGAATGCGTTCCGCAAGGGCGACGGACGCGCTCCGCGGCATCGGTGTCGATGCGCAGAACGTCGTCGGCGGGATGCTCGCATGGCGCGACGCCGGTGGCCCGGTCGTCACGGGTGACGACGCTGCGGGCCCGTCCGGCGCCTGACCATCGACGGGTACCCTTGACCCCACGGAGTCCACCTCCGACCACCATGGTCGCCGGCGGCCCTCCGACCCGAGAGAACGAGGTGCTGCCGTGACCGAGATCACCACACGGAACAACTCCGCACCGTCCGAGACACCCGGCGGTCAGAGCACGGCCTCGTTGCGGACGCTGTTGCCTCGGCTCTTCTCTCGTAGCCAGCCGGCGGGGGCCGTCGATCGGTTGATCAAGACGGTCCGGATGCACCACCCCAAGGCCGACATCGTCATCATCGAGCGGGCCTACTCGGTGGCGGAGAAGGCACACACCGGCCAGCTCCGCAAGAGCGGCGAGCCCTACATCACCCATCCGGTCGCGGTGGCCCAGATCCTCGCCGACCTCGGGATCGGCTCGAAGACGATCGCGGCTGCGCTCCTGCACGACACCGTCGAAGACACCGACTACACCTTGGCCATGCTCCAGCGCGATTTCGGTGACGAGATCGCCATGCTCGTCGACGGCGTCACCAAGCTCGACAAGCTGAAGTACGGCGACAGCGCCCAGGCCGAGACCGTCCGCAAGATGGTCGTCGCCATGTCGAAAGACATCCGGGTGCTCGTCATCAAACTGGCGGATCGGCTGCACAACGCCCGGACGTGGGGTTTCGTCGAGTCGGCTTCGGCGACCCGCAAGGCCACCGAGACCCTCGAGATCTACGCTCCCCTCGCCCATCGCCTCGGAATCCAGACCATCAAGTGGGAGCTCGAAGACCTCTCGTTCGCCGTTCTCCATCCCAAGCTCTACGTCGAGATCGACAACCTGGTCAAACAACGAACGCCCCAGCGCGAGCAATTCGTCCAGAACGTCATCAACGCCGTCAAGTCCGACCTCAAGTCGACGAAGATCCGCGGCGACGTGATGGGCCGGCCCAAGCAGTACTACTCGATCTATCAGAAGATGATCGTCCGCGGTCGAGAGTTCGACGAGATCTACGATCTCGTCGGAATCCGCATCCTGGTCAACTCGCTCCGCGATTGCTATGCCGTACTCGGCTCGATCCACGCCCGGTGGAATCCCATCCCGGGTCGCTTCAAGGACTACATCGCCACGCCGAAGTTCAACCTGTACCAGTCGCTTCACACGACCGTCATCGGGCCCAAGGGCCGGCCTGTCGAGATCCAGATCCGCACACACGAGATGCACCAGCGCGCCGAGTTCGGCGTGGCTGCCCACTGGAAGTACAAGCAGCGCATGAACGGTGGGCGCGACGACCAGGGCGGCGCCAAGACCGAGACCGACATGGCCTGGCTCGCGCACATCTCGGACTGGCAGGCCGAGACCGCCGACCCCAGCGAGTTCCTCGACAGCCTCCGATTCGAGATCGGCGCAAAAGAGGTCTACGTCTTCACCCCCCAGGGCAAGGTCATCGGGTTGCCCTCGGGCGCGACACCGGTGGACTTCGCCTACGCGGTCCACACCGAGGTCGGCCACCGCACCATGGGAGCCAAGGTCAACGGGCGCCTCGTCCCTCTCGAGAGCGCCCTCTCGAGCGGGGATGTCGTCGAGGTCTTCACCTCGAAGAACCCCGATTCGGGGCCCAGCCAGGACTGGCTCGCCTTCGTCAAGAGCCCCCGCGCGCGCAACAAGATCCGCCAGTGGTTCACGAAGGAACGCCGTGACGAGGCCATGGAGCAGGGCAAGGACGCCATCGCCCGGGCCATGCGCAAGCAGAACTTGCCGTTGCAGAAGCTGATGACGCAAGACAGTATCGCCGAGGTCGCCGCCACGATGCGGTACGACGATGTGTCCAGCCTCTACGCAGCCGTCGGCGAAGGCCACATCTCGACCCAATCGGTCATCGAGAAGATCCTCGCGGCGGTCCACACGCAGACCGAGGTCGACGAGGGCGAGTTCGAGTTCCCCAGCCAGGGCAGGGCTCGGCCGCTCCGCAACAGCGACTCGGGCGTGCTGGTCCGCGGGGCTCCCGACATCCTCGTGAAGCTCGCCAAGTGCTGCACTCCCGTGCCCGGCGACCAGATCGTCGGCTTCGTCACCCGGGGTCAGGGCGTCAGCGTGCACCAGGCGAACTGCCACAACGTCCAGGGTCTGCTGAAAGAGCCGGAGCGGATGATCGACGTGGACTGGGCTCCGTCTTCCAAGAGCGTCTTCATGGTGCAGATCCAGATCGAGGCCTTGGACCGCAGCGGACTCCTCTCAGACGTCACCCGTGTGCTCTCGGAACACCACGTGAACATACTCTCCGCGACGGTGTCGACCTCGACCGAGCGGCTGGCGCTCAGCAGGTTCGTGTTCGAGATGGGCGACACCACCCATCTCGACCGTGTCCTGAACGCGGTCCGGCGGATCGACGCCGTCTACGACGTGTACCGGGTCAGCGCGGGCTGACCCGGCGCCACCGACGCCATCGCGGGGCGGATTCCGCCTCCTGGGCCCGGACCGCGTCGGCGAGGAGGCGCGAGGCATCAGGGTACGCAGACTCGCGCGATGCGGTCGAGCGTTCGTGGACGGTGGGGGAGCCGTCCCCGTCGGTCGAGAACGGCGACCGCCTCGGAGGCCGTGACGCCATGACGGGAGGCGACGTCCCGGGCGGCCGTCTCGTCCATAGACGCCCAGCCCTCGCGGCGGGCGAGATCGACCACGGTCCGGGCCGGCGTCGTGACGGCGGCGCCATTCACCTGGACGATCTCGTCGTCGTCGATGACGACCTGCCGGACCACCGAACCCCGGCCTCGGTGTTTCACCCTCGCCGGCGACACGACCAGCCCGAAATGGGGGAGTGGTGCCGAGCCTCGGGCACCCCACACCCATGCCGCAGTCCGCTCGGCCGCGACGACCCCCGCACCGAGGGTGAGACCCACCGAGATCGCCCGACCGACGTGGTCGTCGATCTCGGCGACGCTACGCCACGAGTCCCCGACCGCGTAGACCTGCCCGTCCAGGGCAGCCGCCCGGAGTTCGGCCTCGGGCAGGTCGTCGGTGGTCAGGACCGCGGGGAGTCGTTCGGGCATGACCTCAGCCTGGCCGACCGGGGGACCGACGACGAACCGCCCGATGCTCCCTGTGGAGAGTCGGACGGTTCGTGTCGCACGGGGGACGGCGGCCCAGGATCACCCGAGGGCGTCGAGCCAGACCTTCCGGGCGTCGAGGGCTTCTCGAGCCTCTTTGACCCGACGGGCGTCGCCACTCGTCTCCGCCGTGCGGAGCTCGTCCTCGAGCTTGCTGATGGCGTCGTGCAGTTGGCTCGCCAATCCTTGCGACCGTGCCTGACGCTCTGGGTTGTTCTTCTCCCAGAACTGCTCGTCGAGCTGGCGGACGTGCGACTCCACCTTGCGGAGTCGGTCTTCGACGACCCGGACCTGCTCGCGAGGCACACGCCCGATCTCGTCCCAGCGCAGCTGGACCGAGGTGAGGGCCTCGCGCGCGGGGACCCGATCGGTGACGGTCAAGATCTTCTCGGCCTCGGTGAGCAACTCGAGCTTCTGTGCGAGGTTGCCCTCGAACTCGGCGGCGTCCTGCGCCACGACTTCGGACTTGGCGGCGTACAAGACGTCCCCGGCCCGTTTGAACTTCGCCCAGAGGGCGTCATCGTATTTCTTGCCGGCACGCCCGGCGCGCTTCCAGTCGTCGAGCAGCCCCCGATACGCCGGGATACCGTCTACACCCTTCGGCGCGAGGGCCTCGGCCGATTCGACGAGCGCCTGCTTGCGCTGGCGTGCGTCGCGGTGCGTGGCGTCGAGCTCGGCGTAGAAGGCCTTGCGGTGCTGGTCGATCGTGGTGCGGGCCGCACGGAATCGCTTCCAGAGGTCGTTGCCCTCACCCTTCGGGATGCGCGGACCGTCCTGCTGGTGCTTCTGCCAGCGGGCGAAGATGTCGTCGATGCTCGCCGTCACCTGTTTCCACTGGACTCGGGCAGGGTCCTGAGCCGCGAGGGTCTCGGCCTCGACGACGAGTGCGGTGCGATACGCGACAGCCTCGGTCAGTGCCTTCTGCGCCTCGGCGCTCTGCTGTTGGGTCAGCTCGTCCACCGTGGAGTCGAGCGCCGACACGCGGGCACGCAGTGCCTCGAGGTCGCCGACGGCACTCGGTTCGACGAGTTGCTCTCGCAGGTGCGTCACGGTCTTGACGACGTCGCCGGCCGATGCGCCCCGCTTGATGCGCTGCTCGAGCAACGTCACCTGCCCGGCGAGTTCGATGAACTTGCGCTCGTAGTACGCGAGAGCTTCGGCGGGCGTCGCATCGGGGTACTGCCCCACGGCGCGCTCACCGTCGGCCTCGCGGACATAGACCGTGCCGTCGTCGTCGACGCGGCCCCAGGGTGCCTGATCGTCAGTAGCCACTTTTATCCCTTGCTGAAAGTGCTCGTCGCGGAACCAGGACGGGCCACCGCGATGGGTGCCCAGCCTATTGCACGGTGGGCCGGGACGGACTACTCGATGGTCGCTGCCGTGATCGTCGTCGCCACGACGGGGGCGCCGTCGGTCTCGCTGGAGCCGGGGGTCAGGCCGGCGTCGGTGATCTCGGCCTCGAGCTGGTCGAGTCCGCTCGTGACGTGGCCGACGACCGTGTACCCACCGGTCGACCCGTCGAGGGTGGTGTCACCGTAGGTGATGAAGAACTGCGTCGACTGCGAATAGGGATCGGTGCTGCGGGCCATGGCGATGGTGCCCGTCGGGTAGATGCCGTCGTCGGGGACGTTCTCGAGTGGGCCGAAGGTGAAGCCCGCATCGCCCGTCCCGTCGCCGTTCGCGGAGCCGCACTGGATGAACTTCGCCGTCTCGGCATCGCTCATGCGGTGGCAACTCGTGCCCGTGTAGAAGCCCTTCTCGATGAGGTCGATGACCACGCTCGCGGCCTGCGGCGCCTTCACACCGTCCAGCTCGATACCGAGGTCGACGTCGTTGTTGAGTGTCAGCTGACCGGTCCAGGCGCGTCCCTCCGCGATCGAGGAGCTGGGGACGTCACCGACGTTCTCACCAGCGGCGGGCGTCGAGGAGGCGCTGGGAGCGGCCGAGGGGGCACCGGGCCCGGTCGTCGACCAGAAGACCTGCGACACCGCCGCGAGGCCGACCACGACCACGACGGCGGTCACGGCGAAGACGTTGTCCCGACGGCGACGAGCGACCTGTCCGGCGTGCACCTGCTGTCGAGCGGTGTACCTGCGGAGCCGGTCACGGTTCTCACGGTCCGGGTTCTTGCTCGGTGCCACGGGTCCTCCAGCTCGGTGATGTCCAGCCAGCACTGTATCGGAGGGCCGGTCTAGCATGGGTCTCCATGAGCCCGCTTCCGCAGAGCTCGACCCCTCTCGCGGTCCGCATGCGCCCCACCACACTCGACGAAGTCGCCGGGCAACGGCACCTGCTACGGCCCGGCTCGCCTCTCGTCACGTTGGCATCCGACACCGGCGCCGATCAGGGGGCCGTCTCGGTGATCCTCTGGGGTCCTCCCGGAACGGGCAAGACCACCCTCGCCCAAGCCATCGCCCGGAGCTCCGGTCGCCAGTTCATCGAACTGTCCGCCGTGACCGCCGGCGTCAAGGACGTCCGACAGGTCATGGAGAAGGCCCTGTCCAACCGCGATCTCTACGGCACCACGACGGTGCTCTTCCTCGACGAGATCCACCGCTTCACGAAGGCGCAGCAGGACGCGTTGTTGCCCGGCGTCGAGAACGGCTGGGTCATCCTCATCGCCGCGACCACCGAGAACCCCTCGTTCTCGGTCATCACTCCGTTGCTGTCCCGGTCGCTCCTCCTCACTCTCGAACAGCTCAGTGACGACGACCTCGCGCAACTGGTACAGAGGGCCGTCGTCGACCCTCGTGGTCTCGACGGCTCCGTCCGCCTGGACGACGAGGCCCTGTCCACCATCGTGCGGCTGGCCTCCGGCGACGCACGCCGCGCGCTCACGGCACTCGAGGCCTCCGCTCAGTCGGCCTGGGCCACGAAAGTCGAGGCAGACGCCGTGCCGACGGCCTCGGCCGACGACGCGTCGGACGCAGACTTCGACCCCGACGCCGAGTACGGCGAGAGCGATCCCGAGGACGAGCGCCCCACCATCACGTCCGAGATCGTCGCCCAATCCGTCGACCGGGCCCTGCTGAGGTACGACCGCAACGGCGACGAGCACTACGACGTCATCAGCGCGTTCATCAAGTCGATCCGGGGATCCGACGTCGACGCCGCACTGCACTACCTGGCCCGGATGATCGAGGCGGGCGAGGATCCTCGCTTCATCTGCCGGCGCATCATCGTGTCGGCCGGCGAAGACATCGGCATGGCTGATCCCAGCGCATTGACCGTGGCGGTCTCGGCCGCGACGGCGGTGCAGATGATCGGCATGCCCGAGGGGCGCATCCCGATGGCCGAGGCGGTCGTCTACCTGGCCACGGCGCCCAAGTCGAACCGCTCCTACACCGCTCTGGACGCCGCCATCGCCGACGTCCGGGCGGGCAAGGCGGGCCGCGTGCCCAAACACCTGCGCGATGCCCACTATCCCGGGGCCCGGCGTCTCGGGCACGGCAAGGGTTACCGTTACGCCCACGACTCCGAGTTCGGGGTGGTCGAGCAGCAGTACCTCCCCGACGAACTGGTCGGACACGAGTACTACGACCCCACCGCCAACGGCAACGAGAGGGACGTCGCGGCGCGCCTCGAGAAGCTCCGTCGGATCACGCGGGGGCGCTGACGACCCGCTCGTGCTCCTGCTCGCTTCGGCGGCCGCCCTCCTGTATGCTCGTGTGGTTGCCTGTTCTCGGGCGTCGACGCGCGGCTGCTGACGACGACCCGATCAAGGTGGGACGACCTGTAGCCGGTCGCCACCGCGGCACTCACCCCTCTTGTTACGCCGCTCGGCGCTCACGCGCTGGGGCGGTCCCTGACGAACCACCGACAAGAAAAAGGAACAAGTGTCCACCAAGTCACGTACCCGCAGCAAGACCCGTCTCTCGCGCGCCCTCGGCATCGCACTGACCCCGAAGGCCGCTCGTTACCTCGAGAAGCGTCCCTACGCTCCCGGTGAGCACGGTCGTACCAAGCGCAAGACCGACAGCGACTACGCCGTGCGTCTGCGCGAGAAGCAGCGCCTGCGCGCCCAGTACGGCATCCGCGAAGCTCAACTCAAGATCGTCTTCAACGAGGCCCGCAAGGCCTCGGGCCTGACCGGTGAGAACCTGGTCGAGCTCCTCGAGACCCGTCTCGACGCCCTCGTCCTGCGTGCCGGCTTCGCCCGCACCACGGCTCAGGCGCGCCAGATGGTCGTGCACCGTCACATCCTCGTCGACGGCAAGCTCGTCGACCGCCCCTCGTTCCGCGTCAAGCCGGGTCAGATGATCCACGTCAAAGAGCGCAGCGAAAAGACCGAGCCCTTCCAGGTCGCCGCGGCCGGCGGTCACGTCGACCTGCTGCCCAAGGTGCCCGGCTACCTCGAGGTCGAGATCGACAAGCTGCAGGCCCGCCTCGTGCGTCGCCCGAAGCGCGTCGAGGTCCCGGTGACCTGTGAGGTCCAGCTCGTCGTCGAGTACTACGCCGCGCGCTAGAACTCGTCACCCCGTGAGGAGCGGGCCACGGTCGTGGCCCGCTCCTTTCGCGTTCCCGGGGCCGGGTAAGCTGACGTGTCGTCGCACCCGTACGTCGCGACACCAGCCCCAAGAGGAGTCCCCGTGAAGAGCCTGTTCCTGCTGACCGTCGGTGTCGTCGGTGGCTTCGCCGTCGCCCACCAGTTCAACAAGACGCCCCGAGGCCAGCGGTTCTTCGGCGAGCTCGACGGCAGCGTGAAGTCGTTCCGCGCTGCCGTGGTCGACGGCTACAAGGCCCGAGAGGCCGAGCTGCGCACCGACCGCGAGGAGTCCTGAGTGCCTGCCGCGCCTCCTCGTCCTGACACACGACCCACCCACCCTCGGGAGAACCATGCAGACCGCTGAAATCCGCCGCCGTTGGCTCGACTACTTCGGCGACCGGGGCCACACCGTCGTCCCGTCCGCGTCGCTGGTCAGCGACGACCCGAGCCTGCTCTTCACGGTCGCGGGAATGGTCCCGTTCATCCCTTACCTCACGGGACTCGTCCCGACGCCGTACCCGCGTGCCACGAGCGTCCAGAAATGCATCCGCACGAACGACATCGAAGAGGTCGGCAAGACTCCGCGTCACGGCACGTTCTTCCAGATGAACGGCAACTTCTCGTTCGGCGACTACTTCAAGGAAGAGGCGATCCGCTACGCCTGGGAACTCCTCACCTCCAGCGAGGGCGACGGGGGCCTGGCGTTCTCGCCCGATGACCTGTGGGTGACCGTCTACGAAGAGGACGACGAGGCCATCGCCCTGTGGAAGAAGGTGGCAGGCCTGCCCGACGAGCGCATCCAGCGCCTCGGTAAAGACTCCAACTACTGGCACACGGGCCAGCCCGGGCCCGCCGGACCGTGCTCGGAGATCTTCTTCGACCGTGGCCCCGCTTACGGTGTCGACGGCGGTCCGGCGACCGACGACGACCGCTACGTCGAGATCTGGAACCTCGTGTTCATGCAGTACCAGATCGAGAACGTGCGCTCGAAGGTCGACTTCGACATCGTGCGCGAACTGCCGAACAAGAACATCGACACGGGGATGGGTCTCGAGCGCGTCGCCTTCCTCAAACAGGGTGTCGACAACATGTACGAGATCGACCAGGTGCGGCCCGTGCTCGACAAGGCCGCCGAGCTGTCCGGGCGCCGCTACGGCGCCGTTCACGACGACGACGTCCGCATGCGGGTCATCGCCGATCACGTGCGCAGCTCCCTGATGCTGATGTCCGACGGGGTCAGCCCGTCCAACGAGGGCCGCGGGTACATCCTGCGCCGCCTCCTGCGCCGCTCGGTCCGCTCGATGCGTCTGCTAGGTGTCGAGGGCGCGACGTTCCCCGTGCTCTTCCCGGCCTCGCGTGACGCCATGAAGGCCGCCTATCCCGAGGTCGAGACGGACTACGAGCGCATCGCGCGCCTGGCGTACGCCGAAGAAGAGACCTTCCTCCGCACACTCGCCGCAGGCACGAGCATCCTCGACATCGCCGTCGACGACACGAAACAGCGCGCGGCGACGGGGACGACCCCGCAGCTGCAGGGCGACACGGCGTTCCTGCTGCACGACACCTTCGGGTTCCCGATCGATCTCACCCTCGAGATCGCCGAAGAGAGCGGACTCACCGTCGACCGCGAAGCGTTCGACCGGCTCATGTCCGAACAGCGCGCGCGGGCCAAGGCCGACGCCAAGTCGCGCAAGGTGGCTCTGGCCGACCTCAGCGTCTACAGCGCCTTCCGCGCACAGGGCGAGACGGTGTTCACGGGCTACGACGAGCTCGACACCGAGACCCGCGTGCTCGGCCTGATCGTCGACGGCGTCGGAGTCGACCGAGCCGTCGCGGGCGACATCGCGGAGGTCATCCTCGCCGAGACGTCGCTCTACGCCGAATCCGGCGGACAGGAGGCCGACTCGGGCCGCATCGTCGGCACGGGCTTCGACCTCGAGGTCCTCGACGTGCAGAAGCCGGTCAAGGGTCTGATCAGCCACCGCGTCCAGGTGTCCTCCGGCGAGGTGGGCGTCGGCGACGTCGCGACCAGCGTGGTCGACCCCGGCTATCGGCGAGGCGCCACGCAGGCGCACTCCGCCACGCACCTGATCCACGCCGCCCTCCGGGAGGTGCTCGGGCCGGAGGCGCACCAGGCCGGGTCCTACAACAAAGCCGGATACATGAGGCTCGACTTCAACTGGAACCAGGCCCTGAGCCCGCAGACGCGCTCCGAGATCGAGGAGATCGCCAACAACGCGATCCGTGACGACCTGCAGGTCGTCACCCGAGAGATGCCCCTCGACGAGGCCCGGGCCCTCGGTGCCATGGCCCTCTTCGGCGAGAAGTACGGCGAGACCGTCCGCATGGTCGACATCGGCGGCCCGTGGTCTCGCGAACTCTGCGCGGGCACCCACGTCTCGACCAGCTCTCAGGTGGGCCTGATCAACCTCGTCAGCGAGACCTCGGTGGGCTCCACGAACCGCCGCGTCGAATCGCTCGTGGGACTGGACGCGTTCCGTGACTTCGCCGCCGAACGTGCCCTGGTGTCCCAACTGACCTCCTCGCTCAAGACCCCTCGTGACCAGCTCGCCGACCGCGTCGGCGACCTCGTCACGAGCCTGCGCGCCGCAGAGAAGAAGATCGCCGAATTCGAGTCCGCTCGCCTCGCCACGCGCGTGCCCGCCCTGGCCGAGACCGCGACCTCGATCGGTGGTCTCACCGTCGTGGCCGAGGCGGTGGGGCAACTCGGTTCGACCGACGACCTGCGATCGCTCGCCCTGTCGGTGCGAGAGCGGCTCGGTTCCGCCGGAGCATCGGTGGTCGCCCTCGCGGCCGACGTCGCGGGCAAGCCCGCAGTGATCGTCGCCACCACCGAGGGCGCGCGCCAGGTCGGCGTGAAGGCCGGTCGTCTCGCCAAGGGAGCCGCCGCGGCTCTCGGGGGTGGAGGGGGCGGCAAGGACGACCTCGCCCAAGGCGGGGGATCGGACGTCTCGGCGATCCCGGCCGCGCTGACAGGCATCGTCGCCGAGCTCCAGGCCTGAGCGTCGCGATGCGCCAGGGCGTCAGGATCGGCATCGACGTGGGCAAGGCCCGGGTCGGCGTTGCCCGCACCGACCCCGCCGGGCTGATCGCCACCCCGGTGGAGACGCTGGCGCGTTCGGCCGACGGAGTGGCTGACATCGGGGCGGTTCGAGAGTTGGTCGTCGAGCTCGATGCCCTCGAGGTCATCGTCGGTCTGCCGATCGCCCTGTCGGGTCGGGACACGGCGTCGACCCAGGACGCTCGTGACTTCGCCGCGTCGATCGCCCGGGCCGTCCCCGTACCCGTCCGACTCGTCGACGAGCGGCTCTCGACGGTCAGTGCGCAGGGTGCGCTCCGCGCGTCGGGCCGCAAGGGCAAGAACCAGCGCTCCGTGATCGACCAAGTGGCCGCTGTTATCATCGTCCAGCACGCGCTCGACCTCGAGCGCTCGAGCGGTCAGCCGCCCGGGCGGACGGTCGACGTGACCCGAGAGACGGGCGGCGACGTCGCCGCACCCGCCACCGACGAAAGACAGTGATTCGTGGCCGACGAACCCGATTGGGACGACATCTTCTCGTCCCAACCCCAGAACGACCGCCCTGGTGACACGGCCGGAGGTCGGCTGGGCGGCACGACCGACGGTGGGTCAGCACGCGCCGACGGGACACCGTTGCGCAGGAGTACGCACCAAGAGCCTCCTACGCTCTCCCGTCGCGAGCAGCGTGAGCGCGAGAGACGGGCCGATCCCGTCGTGCCCACGCCGCCCGACGACGACGGCAGGCGCCCTCGAGGACGCGCGACGCGAGAACCCCGCGCGCGCCGGTCCAAGAAGGGCCCGATCGTCCTCGCGTCCATCCTCGTGCTCGTCCTCGCCGGAGGCACCGCCGGTGTCGCCGCCGCCTGGGGGCAGGTGCAACCCCTGATCGCCAAGTTCACGGGTGACGACGAACCGGCCGACTACGCCGGCAGCGGCAACGGCACGCCTGTCGAGTTCGCCATCGTCTCCGGCCAGGTCGGCTCCGACATCGCCCAGAATCTCGCCGACGCCGGCGTCACCCAGAGTTACGAGTCGGCCTACTCGGTCCTGCTGTCCAACCCGTCGATGACCTTTCAGCCGGGCACCTACACCTTGCAGCAGCAGATGAGTGCCCAGTCGGCCCTCGACGCACTGCAGGACACCGCGAACCGCATCACCAACAAGGTCGTCATCCCCGAAGGGACGGCGGCGGCGGACGCCTACGAGCTGCTCGCCACCGCGACGTCGATCCCGATCGCCGACGTCCAGGCCGCCGCCGCGGACTACACGTCGTACGGCCTCCCCGCCGAGGCCACGAGCCTCGAGGGATGGCTCTTCCCGGCGACCTACGAGCTCGACCCGGGCAAGACGGCCCACGACTACCTGCAGGACATGGTCACCACCATGACCGAACACCTGCAGTCGGCGGGTGCGCAGCCCGCCGATTACCAGAAGACGATCGTCTTCGCATCGCTCATCCAGAAAGAAGCCGGTCTCGCGGACGACTACCCCAAGGTCGCGCGTGTCTTCCAGAACCGTCTCGATCAAGGAATGCTGCTGCAGTCGGATGCGACGGTCGCCTACGGCACGGGCAACACCCACCGGGTCACGACGACCGACGAGGAGCGCGGCGACGCGAACAACGCCTACAACACCTACGTCCACGAGGGGCTGCCGGTCGGGCCGATCTCGAACCCGGGTGACCTCGCCCTCAACGCCGCACTCAACCCCGCCGATGGCACGTGGCTGTACTTCGTCACGGTGAACCTCGACACCGGCGAGACGGCCTTCTCGACCACGTTCGGCGAGCACCAGGCCGCCGTGAAGCAGTGGCAGGCCTGGATGCGCGAACACCCCGAGTACCAGTAAGACAGGTGGCCCTCGGGACGAACCGTGCGGTGCCGTCCAGAGGGGTCGGCAGCCCGCGTGCCGGTCGGTCGGCCCCTCTGCCTGTGGGATGATCGACACCATGCTTCGTTGGTTGACCGCTGGAGAATCTCACGGGCCCGAGCTCGTCGCCGTCCTCGAGGGACTGCCGGCCGGCGTGCCGGTGTCGCTCGACGCCATCCGCGCCGACCTCGCCCGCCGCAAACTGGGCTACGGCCGAGGCTCGCGCATGAAGTTCGAACAGGACGAGCTGAACATCTCGGGTGGCGTGCGGCACGGCCTCACCATGGGCGGCCCCGTCGCCCTCCGCATCGGCAACACCGAGTGGCCGAAGTGGGTCGAGGTCATGAGCCCCGAGCCCGTCGACGTGAGCGACGCCTCGCGCGGTCGAAGCGCCCCTCTCACCCGACCCCGACCCGGCCATGCCGATCTCGTCGGCATGCAGAAGTACGACTTCGACGAGGCCCGTCCCATCCTCGAGCGTGCGAGCGCTCGCGAGACGGCGGCGCGCGTGGCGCTCGGGGCCGTCGCCCGATCCTTCCTCGGCGAGCTCGGCATCGAACTCGTCAGCCACACCTTGGCCATCGGTCCGGTGCGCGTACCGGACGGCACCCCCGTTCCCGTCCCGTCCGACGTCGACCGTCTCGACGACGACCCGCTGCGTTGCTTCGACGAGACGACCAGTCGACTCATGGTCGACGAGGTCGAGGCCGCGAAGAAAGACGGCGACACCCTCGGCGGCGTGGTCGAGGTGCTCGCCTACGGCGTCCCGCCGGGGCTCGGCTCGCACGTGCACTGGGACCGCCGCCTCGACTCGCAGCTGGCTGCGGCCTTGATGGGTATCCAGGCGATCAAGGGGGTCGAGGTCGGCGACGGTTTCGAGACCACCCGCAGGCGCGGCTCCGTCGCCCACGACGAGCTGCACCGTACCGACGGGGTCATCTCGCGCGACACCGACCGCGCCGGCGGCACCGAAGGCGGCATGAGCACGGGCACCGTGCTCCGCGTCCGCGCCGGCATGAAGCCCATCGCCACCGTTCCCCATGCTCTCGCCACGATCGACGTCGCAAGTGGCGAAGAGAGCAAGGCGCACCACCAACGCTCCGACGTCTGCGCGGTCCCGGCCGCCGGTGTCGTCGCCGAGTCGATGGTCGCCCTCGTCCTCGCCAACTCCGTCCTCGAGAAGTTCGGCGGCGACTCGGTGGGCGAGACCATCCGTAACCTCCGCGGTTACCTCGACGCCATCCCCGAGAACCTGCGGACTCGGCCGGCGTCCGCGGCCGAGTGAGGGCCGCGGGGCCGATCGTCCTGATCGGGCCGATGGGTGCGGGCAAGACGAGCATCGGCAAGAAGCTCTCGCGACGACTCGGCGTCCCGTTCGTCGACAGTGACCGCCTCGTCGTCCGACGACACGGACCGATCGCCGACCTGTTCGAGACCCACGGCGAACCGCACTTCCGCCACCTCGAGCGCGATGCGGTCGCCGAGGCCCTGTCGGGTGACGGGGTGGTGTCGCTGGGTGGGGGAGCCGTCCTCGACCACCGCACCCGCGCCTCCTTGAGCGGGCTCTCCGTCGTCCTGCTGACCGTGTCGGCCGAGGCCGTCGAGTCGAGGCTGGCCGGCAGCGCCCGGCCCTTGCTGCAGCGAGGCGGCATCGAGGCCTGGCACGCCATCACCGCCGAGCGCGATCCCGTCTACCGGGCCCTCGCGTCCGTCGTGTTCGACACGTCCCACCGGCCCGTCTCGACCGTCGTGGACGACATCGAGACCTGGCTCGACTCCGAGAGAGGCACCGTATGACCGACGAGACCGACACCACGACCATCCACGTCGGAGGGGACGCTCCCTACGACGTCCTCGTCGGCAGGGGCCTCACGGGCCTCCTGCCCGGCGTCCTGCACCCCCAGACGAAGAAAGTGCTCATCGTCCACGCACCCACCCTGGGCCGCAAGGCCGGGGCCGTGCGTGACACCTTGGTGGCGGCCGGCTACGAAGCGCTGATCGCCGAGGTACCCGATGCCGAGGACGCCAAGCGCATCGAGGTCGCCGCCTTCTGCTGGCAGGTGCTCGGCCAGGCCGACTTCACGCGCACGGACGCCGTCATCGGCCTCGGCGGCGGGGCCATCACCGACCTCGCGGGCTTCGTGGCCGGCACCTGGCTCCGGGGCGTCCCGCTCGTCCAGATGCCCACCAGCGTGCTGGGGCTCGTCGACGCGAGCGTCGGCGGGAAGACCGGCGTGAACACGGCCGAGGGCAAGAACCTCGTCGGTGTCTTCCACCCACCCGTCGCGGTGCTGGCGGATCTCGATCACCTCGACACCCTGTCCAAGAACGAGATCCTCGCCGGGTTCGCGGAGGTCGTCAAGGTCGGTTTCATCGCCGAGCCCGAGATCCTCGACATCGTCGAGGCCGACATCGACCGGGCGACCGACCCGACGACGCCCGAGTTCCGTCGAGTCGTCGAACTGGCAATCGGGTGCAAAGCCCGAGTCGTCGGCGAGGACCTCACCGAACAGGGACTGCGCGAGATCCTGAACTACGGTCACACCCTCGGCCATGCCGTCGAACACGCCGAGCGCTACCAGTGGCGCCACGGGGCCGCGGTCTCGGTGGGCATGGTGTTCGCGGCCGAGCTGGCCAGACTGACCGGCCGGTTGTCCGACGAGGCGGTGGACCGCCATCGACGCATCCTCGAGTCGCTGACGCTTCCCGTGTCGTACCCCCTCGGCCGATGGAACACGCTCCTGGCCACGATGCAGCGGGACAAGAAGGCGCGGGCGGGCCTCCTGCGCTTCATCGTCCTCGACGAGATCGGTCGACCGACCGTGCTGCAGGGGCCCGACCAGAGCCTGCTCTTCGCGGCCTACCAAGAGATCGGCTCCTAGCCCTTCGGCCCGTCAGGGCGTCCGCTACACTCGACGATGGCCGATTCCGGCCGATCTCCCCCCACCCCGAACGGATCATCCGCGCATGGCGACTACCAACGACATCAAGAACGGTGCCGTCCTCAACCTCGACGGCCAACTCTGGAACGTCATCGAGTTCCAGCACGTCAAGCCGGGCAAGGGTGGTGCGTTCGTCCGCACGAAGATGAAGAACGTGATGTCGGGCAAGGTGGTCGACAAGACCTTCAACGCCGGCACCAAGATCGACTTCGCCAACGTCGACCGTCGCGAGTACACGTACCTGTACGCCGAGGCCGACGGCTACGTCTTCATGGACACCAGCGACTACGACCAGATCAACGTGCCCGCCACGATCGTGGGCGACGCGAAGAACTTCATGCTCGAGAACCAGAACGTGCAGATGGCACTGCACGACGGCGACCCGCTCTACATCGAGCTGCCCGCCTCGGTGATCCTCGAGGTCACGTACACCGAGCCGGGCCTCCAGGGCGACCGCTCGACCGGTGGTACGAAGCCCGCCACCGTCGAGACCGGCTACGAGATCCAGGTGCCGTTGTTCCTCGAGACCGGCACCAAGGTCAAGGTCGACACCCGCGACGGCGGCTACCTCGGCCGCGTCAACGACTAGTCGGTGAGCGCACGCACCAAGGCGCGCAAGCGCGCCCTCGACGTCCTGTACGTCGCCGACATCCGTCAGATCTCGATGACCGACGCCCTCGTCGCCGAGACGCAACGCGCCCTCGACCAGCCCGAACGCGGTTCGAGCTGGGGCTACGCCCGCGACATCGTGCAGGGGGTCATCGACCACCGCGACGAGATCGACGAACTGATCGAGACGTACTCGCAGGGCTGGACGCTCGCCCGCATGCCCACCCTCGATCGCGGCATCATCCGCATCGGCATCTGGGAGCTCCGCCACAACGACGAGATCCCCGACGCGGTCGCGATCAGCGAGGCCGTCGAGCTCGCGCAGACGCTCAGCACAGATGACTCGGCCTCGTTCGTCAACGGTCTGCTCGGTCGCATCGCGACCGCCGGCTGATCGGCATCGATCGACCCCGCGGCGCGTGACGACGCGATAGGCTGGAACCATCCACACCGACATCCTTTAAGTTCCGTCCCGAGAGGCGGGGAAGGAGGTCCGATTGAGCACCCGTACCGTGCTGAGTCAGGCTGACATCACGCGTGCCTTGACACGCATGGCCCACGAGATCCTCGAATCCAACAAGGGTGCCGACGGCCTCGTCGTCCTGGGAATCCCTACCCGCGGTGTCGTCCTCGCCGACCGCCTCGCGGCCTCTTTGTCGTCGATTTCGGGCAGTCCCGTGGCCGTCGGGTCGGTCGACGTGACCATGTATCGCGACGACCTCCGGCGTCAGCCCACCCGGTCGCCCGGCCCCACCTCCGTTCCGTCAGGAGGCATCGACGGCAAGACCGTCGTCCTCGTCGATGACGTGCTCTACTCGGGCCGGACCATCCGTGCAGCGCTCGACGCACTCGGTTCGATCGGTCGGCCCCGCGCCGTCCGCCTCGCGGTGCTCGTCGACCGGGGCCACCGGGAGCTGCCCATTCGGGCCGACTTCGTCGGCAAGAACCTGCCCACCTCGACCGTCGAGCGCATCTTCGTCCGGTTGCACGGCGTCGACGACGACGAGCTCGTCGCCATCGACGACGGGGCGTCCACAGCAGGGGCGGGTGCCGAAGCAGATCCGGTCAGCAGCCCGGGGGCGAGCCGATGAGACACCTGCTCAGCACCGCCGATCTGTCGCGCGACGAGGCGATCCGCGTCCTCGACGTCGCCGAAGACATGGCCGACGTCGCCACTCGCGAGGTGCGCAAGCTGCCGACGCTTCGGGGCATCACGGTCGTCAACCTGTTCTACGAGGACAGCACCCGCACACGCATCTCGTTCGAAGCCGCCGCCAAGCGTCTCAGTGCGGACGTCATCAACTTCGCCGCCAAGGGATCGAGCGTCTCGAAGGGCGAGTCGCTGAAAGACACGGCCCAGACCCTCGCCGCCATGGGGGCCGACGGCATCGTCATCCGCCATCCGTCGAGTGGTGCCCCTCGCGTCCTCGCCGACAGCGGCTGGGTCGAGGCAGGCATCGTCAACGCCGGGGACGGCACGCACGAGCACCCCACGCAGGCGTTGCTCGACGCCTTCACGATTCGCCGTCGTGTCCACGGGACGGTGAGTCGAGGTCGCGCCCTCGACGGCGTCGAGGTGATGATCGTCGGCGACATCCTGCACTCGCGTGTCGCCCGCTCGAACGCGTGGCTGCTGCGGACGCTCGGTGCCCACGTGACGGTGGTCGCACCTCCCACGCTCGTCCCGGTCGACGTCAGCCGGTTCGGAGTCGACGTGCGCTACGACCTCGACGAGGCCCTCGCCGAGGTGTCTCCCGACGTCGTCATGATGCTGCGCATCCAGCAGGAGCGCATGAACGACGCGTTCTTCCCGAACCCGCGCGAATACGCCCGGTCGTGGGGCCTGGGCGCCGCACGATTCCGGTCGTTGCCTCCGTCGACCCTCGTCATGCACCCCGGCCCGATGAACCGCGGACTCGAGATCAGCGACGAGGCAGCCGACTCGCCACGATCGACGGTCCGCGAGCAGGTCACGAACGGCGTCGCCGTCCGCATGGCCGTGCTCTACCTCACCCTCGCCGGCGACCGAGAGGACGCATCGTGACCACCACCCATCTCATCCGAGGTGCCGAGACCGTCGACGGCGGCCGGACGGACGTCCTCGTCCGTGACGGGGTCGTCGTCGAGCTCGGCACCGGTGTGACCGCTGCCGGCGCGACGGTCACCGACGCGGACGGCCTGCTGTTACTGCCCGGGCTCGTCGACCTCCACACCCACCTCCGCGAGCCCGGGGGCGAGGGCAGCGAGACCGTCCTGACCGGCTCGCGGGCCGCGGCCGCCGGCGGGTACACCGCCGTCAACGCCATGGCCAATTCCTCGCCCGTGGCCGACACGGCGGGGGTCGTCGAACAGGTGCAGGCGTTGGGTCAGCGCGCGGGCTTCGTGACGGTCCGTCCCATCGGTGCGGTCAGTCAGGGCCTGAAAGGAACCCATCTCTCCGAGATCGGCGCCATGGCCCGCTCGCGGGCCGGCGTCCGGGTCTTCTCGGACGACGGGTCCTGCGTCGCCGACCCCCTGCTGATGCGCCGGGCCCTCGAGTACATCAAGGGGTTCGGGGGAGTCCTCGCCCAGCATGCGCAGGAACCCAGGCTGACCGAGGGCGCACAGATGAACGAGGGCGCCCTGTCCGCAGAGCTCGGCCTGGGCGGCTGGCCCGCGGTCGCCGAAGAGGCGATCATCGCCCGCGACGTGCTGCTCGCCGACCACGTCGGCGCCAGACTGCACGTCTGCCACGTCTCGACGGCCGGCAGCGTCGAGGTCATCCGCTGGGCCAAGTCACGGGGCATCGAGGTCACGGCCGAGGTCACACCGCACCACCTCTTGTTGACCGAGGACCTCGTCGCGGGCTACGACTCGCGTTACAAGGTGAACCCGCCACTCCGTCGCTCCGAAGACGTCAAGGCGTTGCGTGTTGCCCTGGCCGACGGCACGATCGATGTCGTGGCCACGGACCACGCCCCGCACACCTCCGAGGCGAAGTGCTGCGAGTGGGACGCCGCCGCCAACGGCATGGTCGGTCTCGAATCGGCTCTGTCGGTCGTGCACCACACCATGGTCGACACGGGTCTGATCGGCTGGGCCGACGTGGCCCGGGTGATGTCGGTCACCCCGGCAGTCATCGGGCAGGTGGCCGGGCACGGACGTCCCCTCGCCGTGGGAGAACCGGCCGAGCTCACGCTCTACGATCGAGGGGTGACCCGCACGTTCTCGACCGAGCACCTCGCGGGGAAGAGCCGCAACTCGCCCTACCTCGGGCGCGTCCTGCCCGGTGAGGTGCGCGCGACCTTCCACCAGGGCTACGCGACCGTCCTCGACGGTCACGTCGTCGACAGCGAGATCGTCGCTCACGCAGCCCGACTGGTCGACAGCGCCGCCGCCCTCGCGGGGGCCGACGGGACGGCCGCCCGATGAGCCAATGGATCATCGCCGCGCTCATCCTCGTCGGCGTCGGCCTGCTGATCGGACTGATGGCTCGGTCCTGGAGGGCCCGCGGGAGGCGCCAGTCCGACATCCCCGCCCCCGACCGTGCGCCGGACGATCTGTCCGAGCCGGCCGTCGCGGTCGACGCTTTCTACGTGGCGACGTCACGAGGCGGCGATCCGCTCGACCGCGTCGTGGTCCACGGCCTGGGGTTTCGTGGCCGGGCCGTCGTGTCCGTCCACACCGAGGGCGTGCGCCTCGAGATCGCGGGTGAACCGGCCGTGCTGATCCGCGCCTCCTCGTTGCGAGGGGTCGACCGAGCGACCTGGACCATCGACCGAGTCGTCGAGCGGGACGGCCTCGTCCTCGTCGGGTGGAGTCTCGGCGACGTCGACCTCGACACCTACCTGCGCATCACCGACGATCCGGCACCCGTCGTCGACGCGATCCGCCCCCTCGTCCCCACGGCCCCCGGGGCCGGCACCACCAAGGAGAAGACCATTGACTGACGCCTCCACCACCGACAGGGCCGTGCTGGTCCTCGCCGACGGCACCCGGTACACGGGTCGTGCCTACGGCGCCGTCGGGCGCACCCTCGGCGAGGTCGTCTTCGCGACCGGAATGACCGGCTACCAAGAGACGCTCACCGACCCCTCGTACGCCGGGCAGATCGTCGTCATGACCGCGCCCCACATCGGCAACACGGGCGTGAACGACACCGACCCCGAGTCCCGCCGCATCTGGGTCGCCGGCTTCGTCGTGCGTGACGCCAGCCGGGTGGTGTCGAACCACCGGGCGCAGGGCAGCCTCGACGAGCAGCTCGTCGCCGACGGCATCGTCGGCATCCGCGGCATCGACACCCGCGCCGTCACCCGCCGTCTTCGCGAGGTGGGCTCGATGAAGGGCGGCGTCTTCAGCGGGCCCGACGCCGACCTCGACCCCGCGGAGCAGCTCGACCTCGTCACCGCCGGGGCCGACATGCGTGGCCTCAACCTCTCCAGCCAGGTGTCGACGGTCGAGCCGTACGTGCTGCAGGCCGAGGGCGACCGCATCGGATCCGTCGCCGTGCTCGACCTGGGAGTGAAGACCTCGACGCTGCGCTATCTCGCGCAGCGGGGCTTCGAGGTGCACGTCCTGCCGCAGTCCACGACCCTCGATGGGCTCCGTGCCCTCGCCCCCGACGCCCTCTTCTACTCGAACGGACCGGGCGACCCGGCAGCGAGCGACTCACAGGTCGAACTGCTCCAGGGCGCTCTGCGTGACGGGCTGCCGTACTTCGGCATCTGCTTCGGCAACCAGCTCTTCGGCCGCGCCCTGGGCTTCGGCACCTACAAGCTGCCCTTCGGTCATCGCGGTATCAACCAGCCGGTGCTCGACAAGACCACGAACAAGGTCGAGATCACGAGCCAGAACCACGGGTTCGCCGTCGACGCGCCGATCGACGGCGTCATCGACTCACCGGCTGGCTTCGGCCGGGTGGAGGTCAGCCACTACAGCTTGAACGACCAGGTGGTCGAGGGACTCCGAGCCCTCGACATCCCGGCGTTCTCGGTGCAGTACCACCCCGAGGCCGCCGCCGGCCCGCACGACAGCAACCACCTCTTCGACCGCTTCCGTGAGGCGGTCGTCGCCCGGAAGAACGGCCAGGCCGTCGACTTCGGCTCCGACATCGAAAGCAGCAACTGATGCCCAAGCGTGACGACATCAACTCCGTCCTCGTGATCGGCTCCGGTCCGATCGTCATCGGTCAGGCGGCCGAGTTCGACTACTCGGGCACCCAGGCCTGCCGCGTCCTCCGCGAAGAGGGGGTGAGGGTCATCCTGGTGAACCCGAACCCGGCCACGATCATGACCGACCCCGACTTCGCGGACGCGACGTACATCGAGCCGATCACCTCCGAGGTGCTCGAGGCGATCATCGTCAAGGAGCGCCCCGATGCGATCCTGCCCACCCTCGGCGGTCAGACGGCCCTCAACGCCGCCATCGCCCTCGACGAGGAGGGCATCCTCGCGAAGCACGGCGTCGAGCTGATCGGCGCCAAGGTGGAGGCCATCCAGAAGGGCGAGGACCGCCAGCTGTTCAAGAAGCTCGTGCTCGAGTCGGGCGCCGACGTCGCCAAGTCGTACATCGCCACGACCGTCGATCAGGCCGTCGAGTACGCCGAGGACCTGGGCTACCCCCTGGTCATCCGCCCCTCCTTCACCATGGGTGGGCTGGGCTCCGGCTTCGCCTACACCCGGGACGAACTGGTCCGCATGGTCACCGACGGACTGCACCAGAGCCCCACGACCGAGGTCCTGCTCGAAGAGAGCATCCTCGGCTGGAAAGAGTACGAGCTCGAGATGATGCGCGACACGGCCGACAACACGGTCGTGGTCTGCTCGATCGAGAACGTGGACCCGGTCGGCGTCCACACCGGCGACTCGATCACCGTGGCCCCGGCCCTCACGCTCACCGACCGCGAGTACCAGAACCTCCGTGACATCAGCATCGACATCATCCGGCGCGTGGGTGTCGACACCGGCGGTTGCAACATCCAGTTCGCGGTGGATCCGGCCGACGGCCGGGTCATCGTCATCGAGATGAACCCCCGCGTGTCGCGCTCCAGCGCCCTCGCGTCGAAGGCGACCGGCTTCCCGATCGCCAAGATCGCCGCGAAGCTGGCCCTCGGGTACCGTCTCGACGAGATCCCGAACGACATCACCAAGGTGACCCCCGCCTCCTTCGAACCGACGCTCGACTACGTCGTCGTCAAGGTTCCCCGGTTCGCCTTCGAGAAGTTCCCGGCGGCCGACACGACGCTGACCACGACGATGAAGAGCGTGGGCGAGGCCATGGCCCTCGGCCGCAACTTCACGCAGGCGTTGCAGAAGTCGCTCCGGTCGCTCGAGAAGCGCGGGTCGAGCTTCCACTGGCAGGGCCAGCCCGGAGACCAGGAGGCGCTGCTCGCGTTGGCGTCGACGCCCACCGACGGTCGCATCGTCACCGTCCAGCAGGCCCTGCGGTCGGGCGCGACGGCTGAGCAGGTCTTCGACGCCACCAAGATCGACCCCTGGTTCATCGACCAGATCGTGCTGATCAACGAGATCGCCGAGCAGGTCGCCTCGGCAGCCGAGCTCGACGCCGACACCCTCGTCCTGGCGAAGGACCACGGGTTCAGCGACGACCAGATCGGCCAGCTGCGCGGTCTCTCCGAGCAGCAGGTGCGCGATCACCGCCACGCGCTCGACGTGCGCCCCGTCTTCAAGACCGTCGACACCTGCGCCGGTGAGTTCCCCGCCCTGACGCCGTACCACTACTCGAGCTACGACACCGAGACCGAGGTCGTGGCCAGCGACCGCCGCAAGGTGATCATCCTCGGCTCGGGGCCGAACCGCATCGGGCAGGGCGTCGAGTTCGACTATTCGTGCGTCCACGCCAGCTTCGCCCTGAGCGACGCCGGCTTCGAGACGATCATGATCAACTGCAACCCCGAGACGGTCTCGACCGACTACGACACAAGCGACCGGTTGTACTTCGAGCCGCTGACCCTCGAGGACGTCCTCGAGGTCGTCCACGCCGAGAGCGCCAGCGGCGAGCTCGTCGGCGTCGTCGTGCAACTCGGCGGCCAGACGGCCCTGGGTCTGTCGAAGGGTCTCGAGGCCGCCGGTGTGCCCATCCTCGGCACGACGCCCGACGCGATCGACTCGGCCGAAGAACGAGGCCTCTTCCAGGGCATCCTCGACCAGGCCGGCCTGCTCGCACCGCGCAACGGCACGGCGACCGACTACGCCAGCGCGGTGGCCGTCGCGGAAGAGATCGGCTACCCGGTACTGGTGCGACCGTCCTACGTCCTGGGCGGCCGCGGCATGGAGATCGTCTACGACAGCCCCTCGCTCGCCGACTACTTCGAGCGGGTCGCGGACCAGGCCATCATCGGCCCCGAGGCACCCCTGCTGGTCGACCGCTTCCTGGACGACGCCGTCGAGATCGACGTCGACGCGCTCTACGACGGCACCGAACTGTACGTCGGCGGCATCATGGAACACATCGAAGAGGCCGGCATCCACTCCGGCGACTCGAGCTGCACCCTGCCGCCCGTCACGCTCGGGAAGGGCGAGATCGACCGCGTCCGGGAGGCCACCCTCGCCATCGCGAAGGGTGTCGGCGTGTCCGGTCTGCTCAACGTGCAGTTCGCGATCGCGGCCGGCGTGCTCTACGTCATCGAGGCCAACCCCCGGGCGAGCCGGACGGTGCCGTTCGTCTCGAAGGCGCTGGGCATCCCGCTGGCCAAGGCGGCCTCGCTCATCATGGTCGGGCGGACCGTCCGCGATCTCGTCGAGATCGGTCTTCTGCCCGCCCAAGACGGTTCCGACGTCCCGCTCGACTCGCCAATCTCCGTCAAGGAGGCGGTGCTGCCGTTCAAGCGGTTCCGCACGAAAGAGGGCCAGGTCGTCGACAGCGTGCTCAGTCCCGAGATGCGCTCGACCGGTGAGGTGATGGGTATCGATCGCGACTTCCCACGCGCGTTCGCGAAGAGCCAGACGGCGGCCTACGGCGGGCTCCCCACGTCGGGCACCGTCTTCGTCAGTGTCGCCGACCGCGACAAGCGGGCCATCGTGTTGCCGGTGCTGCGCCTCCAGCAGCTCGGCTTCCGCATCCTCGCGACCGAAGGGACGGCCACCGTCCTCGTGCGCAACGGCATCCACGCCGACACCGTCGACAAGTTCAGCGCCGGAGGCCATTCGGTCGTCGACCTGATCAACGCCGATGAGGTCGACATCGTGATCAACACCCCGAGCGGGTCGACCGCCCGAGCCGACGGCTACGAGATCCGCGCGGCGACGGTGGCAGCCGACAAGGCGCTCTTCACGACCATCGCCCAGCTCGGCGCGGCGGTCGCGTCCATCGAGGCCGTTCAGAGCGACCTCGAGGTGACGAGCCTGCAGGACTACGGTCTCGCCCGGGCGGCCCGACGGTGAGCTCGTCGTTCGGCGACCGGCTCGCGGCGGCGTTCGCCGCGACCGGTCCGCTCTGCGTCGGCATCGATCCCCATCCCTACCTCCTCGACCAGTGGGGGCTCGCGAACGACGCCTCTGGCGTGCGCGAGTTCGGCCTGCGCGTCGTCGACGGCCTGGCCGGCTCGGCGTCGATCGTCAAGCCGCAGGTCGCGTTCTTCGAACGCTGGGGATCGGCGGGGTTCGCTGCGCTCGAGGACGTCCTCGAAGCCGGGCGCGAGCGGGGCCTTCTCCAGATCGGCGACGCGAAGCGGGGCGACATCGGCTCGACCATGGACGGCTACGGAGACGCCTGGTTCGACGGGTCGTCGCCGTTGCGGGTCGACGCACTGACCGTCTCGCCCTATCTCGGCTTCGACTCGATGACCGGCCTGGTCACGCGGGCGCGGGCCGTGGGCGCAGGGGTGTTCGTGCTGGCCGCGACGTCCAACGCCGAGGCGCTGGCCACCCAGACGGCCGTGCGGACCGACGTCCACGGCGCGGAAGGCACCGTCGCGAGCGGTATCGTCGACAACGTGCTCCATGACAACCAGACGGCGGGCGACGCCCCGTTCGGCAGCGTCGGCCTCGTGCTCGGCGCGACCGTCGACCTCGACGACTACGGCATCGACGCCTCGCGACTGACGACGACGCCCGTTCTGGCCCCGGGGTTCGGCCATCAGGGCGCGACCTACGCCGACCTGCCCCTCCTCTTCGGCCCCGCCGCCGGGGCCGTGCTGGTCTCCGCTTCCCGCGCCCTCCTCGCCGCGGGTCCGGCAGGTTTCGCCGATGCGGTCCGTCGTGACGCCGACGAGGTGCGTTCGTGCCTCGTCTGACCCCGCCTCCCGTCGACCGCGCCGCGGCGGCTCGCGCCGCCGTGGCCGCGCGACGGGGGCGCGCCGCCGTCAAGAACGCCGTCGCCTCTCGAACCCGGAGCGCCCTGGACGTCGCCGAGACCGCCTGGGCCGGCGAGCCCACGAGTCCCGAAGGGTCTCTGAGGGTCCGCGAACTGCTCACGAGCATCCCGGGCATCGGTCCGACCCGCGTCGCCCGGATCATGACCGAACTCGGCATCGCTGAGTCGAAGCGGGTCGGCGGCCTCGGGGTCAGGCAGCGCCGCATCCTGGGCGACTGGTTGGCCGCGCGCGAGGCCAAGGGGCGCCTCCGCTCGCGGCTCGTCGTCCTCGCGGGCCCCACGGCCGTGGGAAAGGGCACCGTGTCGACCTACATCCGCGAGAACTATCCCGACGTGCACCTCAGCGTGTCGGCGACGACCCGTGCACCGCGACCCGGCGAGGTCGACGGGGTCCACTACTACTTCGTCGACGACGCCGAGTTCGACCGCATGATCCGGGACCGCGAACTGCTCGAGTACGCCACGGTGCACAACTCCTACCGCTACGGCACGCCCCGTCCCCCCTTGGACGCCGCCCTCACCGAGGGTCGCAGCGTGCTGCTCGAGATCGATCTGCAGGGTGCACGACTCGTCCGGGCCGCGATGCCCGAGGCCGTGCTGGTCTTCCTCCTTCCCCCGACCTGGGACGAACTGGTCCGTCGGCTCATCGGACGAGGTACCGAGGACGCCGCCGAACAGCACCGGCGACTCGAGACCGCGAAGGTCGAACTGGCCGCCCAGGACGAGTTCGACGCGCGTGTCGTGAACCACGACGTGGCCGAAGCGGCCCGCGAGGTCGTAGAATTGATGACTGCGCCCGATTCGGGCCGCACCCGCGCGTGACCCGCGCCCCGATCTTGGTGCCCACGCTCGTCCCGAGCGGTGTCGGCACCGAAGCCCATCGACACGAGGAGCAACCAATGGCCGACAAGAACCAGGGCATCATCGATCCCCCCATCGACGAACTGCTCTCGAAGGTCGAGTCGAAGTACGCACTCGTCATCTTCGCCTCCAAGCGCGCCCGCCAGATCAACGACTACTACGCCGATCTGCACGAGGGCAGCCTGTTCGACAACGTGGGCCCCCTGGTCGACAGCTCGATCGACGACAAGCCCCTCTCGGTCGCCATGCACGAGATCAACGAGGACAAGCTCGAGGTCAAGCCGCTTCCGGCTCCCGCCGAGTAGCGCGACGACACGACCAGCCCGTCTGACGGTGGTCGGTCTTATCATCTGATGAGGCCCCCGGGAGTCCATCCCGCGGGGCCTCATCGCGTCCGCACCCCGAACGACATCCAGAGGAACACCGTGACCCTGACCGACACGACGACCGATCCCGCCACGACGACACCGACCTCCCTGCGACTGTTCACGTCCGAGTCGGTCACCGAGGGCCACCCCGACAAGATCTGCGACCAGATCTCGGACGGCATCCTCGACGCGTTGCTCGCGGTCGACCCCGCCAGCCGGGTCGCGGTCGAGACGATGGTCACCACGGGGCTCGTCCACGTCGCCGGCGAGGTCACGACCAAGGGGTACGTCGACATCCCGACGATCGTGCGTGATCTCATCGTGGGCATCGGGTACGACTCGTCGGCCGTGAGCTTCGACGGGCGCACCTGTGGGGTCGAGGTGTCGATCGGCTCGCAGTCTCCCGACATCGCCCAAGGCGTCGACACGGCCCTCGAGGCGCGCGGCGGCGACGACGATGCGCTCAACCGCCAGGGGGCAGGTGACCAGGGCATCATGTTCGGCTACGCAACCAACGAGACGGCGCAGTACATGCCCCTCCCGGTCTGGCTCGCCCACCGGTTGGCCGAGCGGCTCGCGGCGGTCCGCAAATCGGGCACCCTCGACTATCTGCGACCCGACGGCAAGACCCAGGTCACGGTCGGCTACGACGGGGTCGTCCCCAAGACCGTCGACACCGTCGTCCTGTCGACGCAGCACTCGCCTGCTGTCTCGAGCGAACAACTCGAGTCGGATGTCATCGAGCACGTCATCCGTCCCGTCCTCGACGAAGCAGGACTCTCGTCCGTCGACACCCGGTTCATCATCAACCCGACCGGCCGGTTCGAGATCGGTGGCCCCCAGGGCGACGCCGGCCTCACGGGCCGGAAGATCATCGTCGACACCTACGGCGGCGCCAGCCGTCACGGTGGAGGCGCGTTCTCGGGCAAGGACCCTTCGAAGGTCGACCGCTCCGCCGCTTACGCCATGCGCTGGGTGGCCAAGAACGCCGTGGCCGCAGGCCTCGCCGACCGGCTCGAACTCCAGGTGGCCTACGCGATCGGACGGGCCGCACCCGTCGGCCTCTACGTCGAGACCTTCGGGACGGGGCACGTCGGCGACGACGTCATCACGGCCGCCATCGAGTCGGTGTTCGACCTCCGCCCGGCGGCGATCATCCGCGACCTCGACCTCCTCCGGCCGATCTACTCGGCGACGTCGACCTACGGCCACTTCGGTCGCGACCTGCCCGACTTCACCTGGGAGGCGCTCGACCGCGTCGACGCCCTCCGGGCCGCCGCCGGGCTCTGACCATGGCGGCGGTCGGCGAGCCCCTCGTCGGGGGTGGCCCACGCGTCGTCCGGGTGATGGTCGAATCGCCCCTGCCGCAGCTCGACCGGCTGTTCGACTACGCCGTGCCCGAGCGGCTGCGGGACAAGATCGCCCCGGGCATCCGGGTCAAGGTCCCCCTTCGCTCGGCCGGACGTATCGCCGACGGGTTCGTCGTCGAGGTGGCGTCGACGTCCGAGCACGAGGGTGACCTGAGCGAGATCGACGACGTCGTGTCGACCGTGTCCGTCCTGGCACCTGAGGTGTGGTCGCTCGCCCGGGCCGTCGCCGACCGGGCCGGTGGGTCGGCCAGCGACGTCGTCCGCTTGGCCGTGCCTCCTCGCCAGGTCCGCGTCGAGAAGGCACACCTGGCCGCCGCGGGGGACACCTCCCTTCGGCAGCCGGCCGTCGTCGACGCACCGACGTCGCCAACCGACACCGCCCCGACGTCTCCGACCGACACCGCGCCGACCGTCGACGACCACGAGCCCGTCCGGGTCGTCGTGGGTTACCGGTCCACCGATCTCGTCGGGCTCGTGGTGGCTCGGGGACGGGCAGCGGTCGACGCCGTCCCGCTGCTCGTCGAACTCCCGGACGGGTCGTGGGTCGGGCACTGGGCACTGACGGCCGCACAACTCGCCGCCGTCTCGCTCGAAGCGGGTGACAATGCCATCGTCGCCGTCCCCGACTACCGCGACGAAGAACACGTCCTCCAGGCCCTCACAGCCGTCCTCCCGCCCGACCGTGTCGTCCGACTCGACTCCCGACAGTCCAACGCCGACCGGTACCGGGCGCTGCTCCGTGCCCGGGGCGACGAGCCCGTGGTCGTCGTCGGCAACCGGTCCGTCCTCCTCGCGCCGTCGGCACGCCTCGGCGTCATCGTGGTGTTCGACGACGGCGACTCGTCCTTCGGTGAACCGCTCGCGCCCTACGTGCACGCCCGCGACACCGCGTTGCTCCGGCAGGCACAGCAAGAGAGCGCGCTCGTCTTCCTCGGGCACGCCCGGAGCACCGACGTCCAACGACTCGTCGAGATCGGCTTCCTCGCCGAGGTCCGTCCCGATCCCCGCTACCAACCCCGAGTCGTGCCCACCGTCCGGCAGGCCGCCTCCGACGGATTCGCCGCCCAGGCCCGCATACCGTCTTCGGCCTACGCCGAGGCCCGGGCCGCCGTCGAGCACGGGCCGGTGCTCATCCAAGTCGCCTCACCGGGCTACTCGCCCCGCCTGGCCTGCGTCGACTGTGGCGACACGTCACGCTGCCTCCGCTGCAACGGCCCGCTGCACCAGCGCGAGCGAGGGGCGACCCCGTCGTGCGCCTGGTGCGGTGCCCTCGCCGTCTCGTGGCACTGCCGCACCTGCGAGGGCACCCGCATGCGCGCCGTCGGCACGGGCGCGTCGCGGACGGCCGACGAACTCGGCAAGGCGTTCCCGGGCGTCCGGATCATCGTGTCGGACGGCACACGGGCCCTGACCCACGTCGACGCCGCACCGGCGATCGTGGTCGCCACCCGAGGGGCGGAGCCGGTCGCGCCCGGTGGCTACCGCGCGGTCCTCCTGCTCGACGGCGAACGCATGCTCGCCCGAGAGAGCCTCCGCGTCGCCGAGGACTGTCTGCGCTGGTGGGCTAATGCCACCGCACTGGCGGCACGGCGCGCACCGGTCGTCCTGGTGGGCGTGGGTGGGGCCATCGCCTCAGCCCTGGCCACGTGGGAGCTCGCCCGCTTCGCCTCCTCCGAGCTCGCCGACCGTCGCGTCCTGCGCTTCCCACCGGCCGTCCGCGTGGCCACCGTGACCGGCGCGGTGGACGCCGTCGCGCGCGCACTCGACGACCTCCCGGACGAGGTGCGAGCCGAGACCCTCGGCCCCGTCGACGTCGATCCGGCGGGGGTTCGGGCCATCGTCCGTTTCGACTACGCCCGCGGTCATGACGTGGCCCTCGCCCTGCGCTCACAGGTCATCCGCGCGGCGACCGACCGTCGCAAGGCACTCGGTCAAAGACGCGCTCGGACCGTCCCTACACTCAGAGTGCGGTTCGACGACGTCGAGCCGTTCGCCGACTGAACCACCAGGAACCCCATGCGCCTCGTCTTCGCCGGCAGCCCCGCCGCTGCCGTTCCCTCGCTCACCGCTCTCGCCGAGGGCCCGCACGAGGTCGTGGCCGTCCTGACCCGCGACGACACGCCCCAAGGACGCAAGCGCGTCCTGACCCCCACCCCGGTCGCCGTCGAGGCCGAGCGCCTCGGTCTCCGCGTCGTCAAGGCCCGCCGCATCACGCCGGAGGTCACGGCCGAGCTCTCGGCACTCGATTCAGACCTCGGCGTCGTCGTCGCCTACGGCGCTCTGCTCCGTGAACCGTTGCTGGGTGCCCCGCGGCTGGGTTGGGTGAACCTGCACTTCTCCCTGCTGCCCGCCTGGCGCGGAGCGGCTCCCGTCCAGCGGTCGCTCATGGCCGGTGACGACATGACGGGCGCGGTGGTGTTCCAGCTCGTCCCCGAACTCGACGCGGGTGACGTCTACGGCACCCTCCGACGCCCTCTCGACGGCACCGAGACCGCCGGGACCCTCCTCGACGAACTCGCGCGGTTCGGGTCCGACCTGCTGGTCGACGTGGTCGCCCGCCTCGCCGACGGGACGGCCGTGCCGAGGGCCCAGACCGGCCGGGTCACGCACGCCTCCAAGCTGACCCTCGCCGACGGGGTCCTCGACGCCTCGCGGCCCGCGGCCGAGCTGATCAACCGCTTCCGTGGCGTGACGCCCGAGCCCGGCGCCCGTGTCGACCTCGACGGTGTCGGCCTCAAGATCACGGAGGCGCGGATGGCGTCCGCCGACGAGGCGCCTCTCGAGGCCGGTCGTCTCGAATCACGTGGCCGACGCCTGCTTCTGGGCACGGCTTCCGCGCCCGTCGAGCTCGTCCGCGTGCAACCAGCCGGCAAGAGAGACATACCGGCGGCCGACTGGTGGCGAGGACTGCCCACCGGGGTCGACCGTCGCGTCACCCTGCCCACCGCTCCGTCCTCAGCCGACCCCGACACGGAGACCGCCTCATGAGCCGAGTCCAGCCCGCCCGCCAGGTCGCTCTCGACGTCCTCCGCGCCGTCGAACACGACGATGCCTACGCGAACCTCCTGCTGCCGCAG
Source organism: Frigoribacterium sp. VKM Ac-2836 (assembly GCF_013248995.1). GTDB lineage: Bacteria > Actinomycetota > Actinomycetes > Actinomycetales > Microbacteriaceae > Frigoribacterium. The sequence goes on from NZ_JABRPK010000001.1 coordinate 1,092,675, forward strand.
CGCATCGTCCGGGCTCGCCTGGGTGCCCAGGACGCTGGGCTCGCGACCGAGTTGACCTACGGCACGCTGCGCCTCCGGGGCTACTACGACCGCGTCATCGCACTGGCCGCCCGCCGGAGCACCGATGCCATCGACCCGGCGCTGCTCGACGTCCTGCGACTGGGCACCCACCAGTTGCTCTCGACACGTGTGGCGGTCCACGCCGCCGTCGACGAGAGCGTCGAGCTCGCCCGTCAGGTCGGCAGCCGGTCGGGCACGGGGTTCGTGAACGGCGTCCTCCGCACCATCTCGAGGTCGACGCCCGACGAGTGGCGCGATCGCGTCCTCGCCGGCACGACGGGCGAGGACGACCGTCTGGCGGCCGAGTGGTCGCACCCCGCCTGGGTGGTGCGCGCGTTCCGTCGCTCCTTGGCCGCCGAGGGGCGAGAGAGTGAACTGGTCGATCTGCTCTCTGCTGACAACGACGCGCCCAAGGTCAGCCTCGTCGCCCTGCCGGGCCTGGCGGAGGTCTCCGAGCTCGGGGCTCCCAGCGCGCGCCTCTCGCCCCTCGCCGCGACGAGCGGCGGCGGCGATCCCGCCCAGCAGACTGCAGTCAGGGAGGGCCGCGCCAGGGTCCAGGACGAGGGATCGCAGCTCGCGGCCCTCCTGCTCAGCCGGCACCGAACAGCCGTCCCGGGAGAACGCTGGCTCGACATGTGCGCCGGCCCCGGTGGCAAGGCCGCCCTGCTGGGAGCCGAAGCCGCGAGGGTGGGCGCCCACCTCGTCGCTAACGAACTCGTCCCTGCCCGTGCGGGGCTGGTCCGTCAGGCCCTTGAGGCCGTCCCGGGCGAGGTCGAGGTGCTCGAGGGGGACGCCGCGCGGTTCGGGGTGGAACAGCCCCGTCACTTCGACCGCATCCTCCTCGACGCGCCCTGCACCGGTCTCGGAGCCCTTCGTCGGCGGCCCGAGGCACGCTGGCGCAAACAGCCGGCCGACGTGGGCCAGCTCACGGCGTTGCAGTCGCGCCTCTTCTCCAGCGCGCTGGACGCCCTGGCGCCCGGGGGAGTCCTCGCCTACGTCACCTGCTCGCCGCACACGGCCGAGACCCGTGGTGTCGTCGAGACGGGGCTCCGGGGCCGCGGTGACGAGCTCGTGCTGCTCGACGCCACGTCCGGCATCGAGCGCATCGCCGGTCGACCCGTCGACCTGGCATCGGCACCTTTCGTCCAGCTCTGGCCGCACCGCCACGGCACGGACGCGATGTTCGTCGCCCTGATCGAGCGCCGCGCCGGACGCTAGGCTCGTCCCGTGTCGATCCGCATCAGTCCCAGCATCCTCTCGGCCGACTTCGCCAACCTCGAGCGTGACCTGCAGCGCATCGCCGATGCGGACCTCGTGCACGTCGACGTCATGGACGGCCACTTCGTGCCCAACCTCACGCTCGGCCTGCCCGTCGTGCAGCGTCTCGGTGAGGTCAGCCCGGTTCCGCTCGACCTGCACCTCATGATCGACGACGCCGACCGATGGGCACCCCGCTACGCCGAGACGGGCGCCTTCTCGGTGACCTTCTCAGCCGAGGCCGCGGCCGACCCCGTCTCGACGGCTCGCGCCATCCGCAGCAACGGGGCACGCGCCTCCGTCGCCGTCAAACCCGGCACCGACCTCGAGCCTTACCTCGAGACCCTCGACGAGTACGACATGATCCTCGTCATGACCGTCGAGCCGGGCTTCGGCGGGCAGTCCTTCATGCCCGAGACCATGGTCAAGCTGGCCCGCGCCCGAGATGCCGTGCGCGCCTCCGGGCTGGACGTCTGGCTCGAGGTCGACGGCGGCATCACGACCCAGACCATCGTCACCGCCGTCGAGAACGGGGCCGACACGGTCGTCGCCGGGTCCGCCGTCTACGGCGGGTCGCCCGTCGACAACATCGCTGCACTCCGAGCGGCCGCCGCGACGGTAGCCTTGACGTCGTGAAATCCTTCGACGACCTGTACCTCGAGCTCAGCGACAAGGCACGCGACCGCCCCGACGGGTCGGGCACCGTGGCCGAACTCGACGCCGGTGTGCACCAGATAGGCAAGAAGATCGTCGAAGAGGCCGCCGAGGTCTGGATGGCCGCCGAGTACGAGGGCGACGTCGCGACCGCCGAAGAGATCTCCCAGCTGATCTACCACGTGCAGGTCATGATGGTCGCCAAGGGCATCACCCCGACCGACGTGTACCGACATCTCTGAGCAGCCCTCCGTCACCCCCGTTCGTCACGCCGCCCACGCGGCACCCCAGCAGACAGAGAACCCCATGCTCCGCGTCGCAGTGCCCAACAAGGGCTCCCTCAGCGAGACCGCCTCGGCCATGCTCTCCGAGGCCGGCTACACAGGCCGTCGAGACCCCAAGACGCTCCACGTCGAAGACCCTCGCAACGGCGTCGAGTTCTTCTACCTCCGCCCGCGCGACATCGCCACGTACGTCGGCTCGGGCGCTCTCGACGTCGGCATCACGGGCCGCGACCTGCTGCTCGACTCGCACTCGCCGGCCCACGAGGTCGCACCCCTCGACTTCGGTGGCTCGACCTTCCGTTTCGCCGGCCCTCCCGGTCGCTTCGCCGATCTCCGACAATTGCAGGGCACCCGCGTCGCGACGAGCTACGCCGGGCTGGTCGGCTCGTTCCTCGAGAGCCACGGAGTGACCGCGAACCTCGTGCCCCTCGACGGCGCCGTCGAGAGCGCCGTCCAGCTGGGTGTCGCCGATGCCGTGGCCGACGTCGTCTCCACCGGCGCCACCCTGCGTGCAGCCGGGCTCGAGATCTTCGGACCGGTCATCCTCGAGTCGACGGCCGTCCTCATCTCGTCCGACGCCGATGTCGAGGGCCTCGCCGTCCTCCACCGTCGACTGCAGGGCGTCCTCGTCGCCCGGCAGTACGTCCTGATGGACTACGACGTCCCGGTCGACAAGCTCGACGCCGCGACGGCCGTCGCGGGCGGCATGGAATCGCCCACCGTCTCGCCGCTGCACGACCGCGACTGGGCTGCGGTCCGGGTCATGGTCCCGCGGGCGGACACGAACCAGGTGATGGACGCCCTCTACGATCTCGGCGCCCGGGCCATCCTGGTCAGCCCGATCCACGCCGCGAGGCTGTAGCCGTGCCCGCCGCCGACACGGTCGCCGACGCCCCGTCCCTCGCCGTACGGGTCATCCCGTGCCTCGACGTGGCCGCCGGCCGCGTCGTCAAGGGCGTCAACTTCCTCGACCTGCGCGACGCGGGCGACCCGGTCGAGCTCGCCCGCACCTACTACGAACAGGGCGCGGACGAGATCACCTTCCTCGACGTGACGGCCACGGTCGACGAGCGCTCGACCACGTACGACGTGGTCCGGGCGACGGCCGAGCAGGTCTTCATCCCGCTGACCGTCGGTGGTGGCGTACGCAGCGTCGACGACGTCGCCCGATTGCAGGCGGCCGGTGCCGACAAGATCGGCGTGAACAGTGCGGCCATCGCCCGGCCCGACCTCATCGGAGAGATCGCCGACCGGTTCGGGGCCCAGGCGGTCGTCCTCTCCCTCGATGTCAAGCGCTCGGCCGTGACCGCGTCGGGCTTCGTCGTCACGACCCACGGCGGCCGAACCGAGACGACCCTGGATGCCCTCGTCTGGGCTCGCGAGGCCGTCGAACGCGGGGCGGGCGAGTTGCTCGTCAACTCGATCGACGCCGACGGCACCAAGCAGGGCTTCGACCTCGAACTCGTCCGCGCCATGCGTGACCTCAGTCGGGTCCCGGTCGTGGCGTCCGGAGGCGCGGGCCGGCTCGAACACTTCGCCCCCGCCATCGAGGCAGGCGCCGACGCCGTGCTCGCGGCGTCGGTCTTCCACAACGGCGAACTCACCGTGGGCCAGGTCAAGGACGAGCTGGCACGGTCGGGAGCCGTCGTCCGCTGAGGTGGTCCGCCACTCCCACCGGGATCGCACTCCACCACCAGACACCGCACCGCACCGCACCGCACCGCACCGCACCGAGGAGCACATCATGACCGACCAGCTGACGCGCGAGACGGTCGAGCCCGTCGTCGCCCGTGCCCGCTTCGATGCGTCGGGCCTCCTGCCTGCCATCATCCAGCAGGACGGGACGAAGGACGTGCTGATGATGGGCTGGATGGACGCCGAAGCGCTCCGCCGAACGCTGACCGAGGGGCGCGTCACGTTCTGGTCCCGGTCCCGGCGGGAGTACTGGCGGAAGGGTGACACCTCCGGTCATGCGCAGTTCGTCCGAGCTGCCGCCCTCGACTGCGACGACGACGTGCTGCTGGTCACGGTCGAGCAGATCGGCGCGGCCTGTCACACGGGTTCCCACTCGTGTTTCGAGGTCGACCCGCTCGAGCCGGCCACCGCCTCCTCGTCCGACCCCTCCGGCACCACCGAGCAGACCGGGGGACCCCGTGCCTGACGGTCCGATCCGCACCTCGACGACCAGGGCCCAGTTCGACGAGCGATTGGTCGGCCACCGGGTCGTGCCCGTCGTCCGCGACCTGTTCGCCGAAGGTGAGACTCCGGTCGGCGTGTACCGCAAGCTCGCCGACGGCAGACCCGGCAGCTTTCTGCTCGAGTCGGCGGCTCAGGGCGGCATCTGGTCCCGGTGGTCGTTCGTGGGCGTCTCGTCGTTCGGCGTGCTGACGACCGATGGTGGCGAGGCCCGATGGATCGACTACGGCGTGGACCGCGAGCGGGCCCTCGGCGATGCCACAGGCCGACCCCTCGAGGTGCTGTCGGCCCTGCACCGCCGGTGGGCCACCCCGCGCATCGACGGGATGCCGCCGCTCACCGGCGGACTCGTCGGTTTCATCGGCTGGGAAGCCGTGCGCGAGCTCGAGCACCTTCCCGACGCGCCGCCGGCCGAGTTCACCGTGCCGTCGCAGGCCCTGAGCTTCGTCTCCGAGCTCGTGGCCCTCGACCACCGGACCGGTGCCGTCTTCCTCGTCGCGACCGCCCTGAACGACGGCACCGACGACCCCGACGACCTCTGGTCCGACGCGCAGTCGCGGCTCGACGACCTGCAGTCCCGGCTCGCCGCCCCGAGCGAGACGTTCCTCTCCGACGTCGACCTGACGATCGAGGCGACCCCCACCCGGCGTTCGAGCGATGCCGAGTACGCGCACGCGATCGAGCGGTCGAAGCAGTTCATCCACGACGGCGACGTCTTCCAGGTCGTCGTCTCGCAGCGCTTCGACCACGGGGTGACGGCAGAACCGCTCGACGTCTACCGGGTGCTGCGCACGCTCAACCCGAGCCCGTACATGTATCTCGTGACCCTCGACGACGTGCAGGGCCGGCCGTACACGATCGTCGGCTCGTCACCCGAAGCGCTGGTCAAAGTCGACGGACGCCGCGCCTACACGCATCCCATCGCGGGCTCGAAGCCTCGCGGCACCTCGCCCGACGAGGACCAGCGCTACGCCGACGAGCTCGCGTCGGACGAGAAGGAGCGCGCAGAGCACCTCATGCTCGTCGACCTGGCTCGTAACGACCTGCTCAAGGTCTGCACGCCCGGCACCGTCGAGGTGACCGAGTTCATGCAGGTCGAGCGCTTCAGCCACATCATGCACCTCGTGTCGAGCGTCGAGGGCGACCTCGCCCCCGGCAGGGACGCCATCGACGCCTTCCGGGCCACGTTCCCGGCCGGGACGCTGTCGGGCGCTCCCAAGCCCCGGGCCCTCGAGATCATCGACGAACTCGAGCCGGCCCAGCGTGGCGTCTACGGGGGAGTGGTCGGCTACTTCGACTTCGCCGGTTCGGCGGACGTCGCCATCGCGATCCGCACCGTCCTGCTGCAGGACGGCGTGGCCAGGGTCCAGGCCGGTGCCGGACTCGTCGCCGACAGCGACCCGGTCGCCGAGAACCAGGAGGCGCGCAACAAGGCCGCGGCACCCTTGCGCGCCGTCGCGGTGGCCAACGCCATGACACGGCTCCGCTGATGACTGCTCGACGCCTGAAGCTGACGACGATCCTGACGGGCATCGTGCTCGCAGGGCTCGGACTGTTGTCCTGGACCCAGGACTGGTTCCACGTCGTCGTCGCGTCCCCCCAGGGCGGTGAGCTGTCCCTCGACGTCGCCGGTGACGTCGCCGGCGCGCCGTTGTCCGCCCTGTCCCTGGCCAGCCTGGCGCTCTTCGGAGCGCTCACGATCGCCGGTCGCGTGTTCCGCGTCGTCCTCGGGGTGCTGCAAGTGGCACTGGGAGCCAGCGTCGTCCTGACGACGTCGACGGCTCTCGCCGATCCCGTGCGGGCATCGGGGAGCGCCGTGACCACCGCCACGGGCGTCGACGGCACCGACTCGATCCGCAGCATCGTGTCGTCGGTCGAGCCGACGGCCTGGCCCTGGCTCGGGCTCGCCGCCGGCGTGCTCGCCGCGCTGCTCGGAATCGCCACGGTGCTCCTCTCCGGCGCGTGGCCGCGGGCCACCCGCAAGTACTCCGCGACCCGCCTCGTCGTGGCGGACCCCTCGGCCGATCCGGCCGCGGCCTGGGACGCGCTCTCGAGCGGGGACGACCCGACCGACACCTCCCCGCGCCTCGACGAGGGCGGGTCGGGCCCCACCGAGCAGGACCGCACCGGGTAGACTCGGCCCTCGAACCGACCTGATCCAAGGAGCACTGTGAGCACGAACACGACGAGCACCCCCTCCGGTGGCGACGCGCCCCTGAAGAACGCCCCGGCGAAGGTCGACTCCGGCTCGAAGGGCCGAGACACCGAGACGGTCGACGATCTCGGCCACGGCAACTCGCCGGCCGCCTGGACGGCCGTGGTCATCATGCTGGTCGGCTTCGCCATCGGCACCCTCGCTTTCTTCCTCGACGTCCCGTGGATCGTCTGGGCGTCTGCCGGTCTCGTGGTCGTGGGGCTCGTCGTGGGTCTCGTCCTCAAGAAGGCCGGTTACGGCGTCGGCGGTCACCGCTACGTGCCGAAGGCCCACAACTAGGTGCTCGACGACCTGTACGCGGGTGCCATGGCCGACGCCGCAGCACGCCGCGAATCCCTCCCTTTCGCCGCCGTCGAGGCTGCCGCTCTCTCTCGCGCGACCGCCCTCGACGCCCGAGCCGCGCTCGCCCCGACCGACCGCGTCAAGGTCATCGCCGAAGTGAAGCGCGCGAGCCCGTCACGGGGCCATCTCTCGACGATCGCCGACCCGGCGTCGTTGGCCCGCTCCTACGCGACCGGTGGCGCCAGCGCGATCAGCGTTCTCACCGAGGGTCGCAAGTTCAAGGGTTCCCTCGCCGATCTCGAGGCGGTCCGGGCGGCCGTCGACGTGCCCGTCCTGCGCAAGGACTTCATCGCCGACGCCTACCAGGTCTTCGAGGCCCGGGCGTCCGGCGCCGACCTCGTCCTCTTGATCGTGGCCGGGCTCGCACAGCCTCGCCTCGTCGAGTTGCACGACCTCGTGCGGCAACTGGGCATGACGGCCCTCATCGAGGCGCACTCGGCCGACGAGGTGTCCCGGGGTCTCGACGCGGGTGCGACGATCCTCGGCGTGAACGCCCGTGACCTGACGACCTTCGAGCTCGACCGCGACTTGTTCGGACGCCTGTCCGACGCGATCCCGGCCGGCGTCACCCGTGTCGCCGAATCGGCCGTCTCGTCGCCCGACGACGTCGCCCACTACCGTCGCTCGGGCGCCGACGTCGTCCTCGTGGGCGAAGCCCTCGTGACGCACGGCGATCCCGCCGACGCCATCACCCGCTTCCTGGAGGTCTGACCATGCCACTACGTGACGAGACGGGTCCGTACTTCGGTTCGTTCGGCGGGCGCTTCGTGCCCGAGTCCCTCGTGGCCGCTCTCGACGAGCTCGACGCGGCCTACAAGGCCGCGGCCGTCGACCCCGAGTTCGCTGCCGAGTTGACGGCCTTGCACGCCACTTACACGGGCCGCCCCTCGATCATCACCGAGGTGCCACGTTTCGCACGGCACGCGGGCGGCGCCCGGGTCATCCTGAAGCGCGAGGACCTCAACCACACGGGGTCGCACAAGATCAACAACGTGCTCGGGCAAGCGCTGCTGGCTCGAAAGCTCGGAAAGACCCGCCTGATCGCCGAGACGGGGGCCGGTCAGCACGGTGTCGCGACGGCCACCGCCGCCGCTCTCTTCGGCATGGAGTGCGTCGTCTACATGGGGCAGGTCGACACCGAGCGTCAGGCTCTCAACGTCGCGCGGATGCGCCTGCTCGGGGCCGAGGTCGTCTCGGTGACCACCGGGTCGCGCACGCTCAAGGACGCGATCAACGACGCCATGCGCGACTGGGTCTCCAGCGTCGACACCACGCACTACGTGTTGGGCACCGTCGCCGGCCCGCACCCGTTCCCGGCCATGGTGCGCGACTTCCACAAGATCATCGGTGAAGAAGCTCGTCAGCAGGTCCTCGACCTGACCGGTGAGCTCCCGGATGCCGTCACCGCCTGTGTCGGCGGTGGTTCGAACGCCATGGGCATCTTCCACGCATTCCTCGACGACCCTTCCGTCCGGTTGTTCGGCTTCGAGGCCGGCGGCGACGGCGTCGAGACGGGCCGTCACGCGGCCTCGATCACGCTCGGCCGCATCGGCAACCTGCAGGGGACGAAGTCGTACCTCATGCAGGACGAGGACGGGCAGACTCTCGAGAGCCACTCGATCTCCGCCGGCCTCGACTACCCGAGTGTCGGTCCGGAGCATGCCTGGTTGTCCGAGTCCGGGCGGGCCGAGTACCAGCCGATCACCGACGACGAGGCCATGCAAGCGTTCCGTCTGCTGTCGCAGACCGAGGGCATCATGCCGGCGATCGAGTCCGCGCACGCCCTCGCGGGCACGATCAAGCTCGGCCTCGAGCACCCCGATTGGACGATCCTGGTCTCGCTCAGCGGTCGTGGTGACAAGGACGTCGCGACGGCCAGCCGGTACTTCGGCGTCCTCGACGAGAAGGCGCAGCAGCTGTGAACACGGCGACACCAGAGGGCACGAGCAAGGTCGGCGCGGCCATCCGGGCCCGACGCGACGCCGGGAGCGGTGCCGTGGTGGGGTACCTGCCGGTCGGCTTCCCCGACCTCGAGACGAGCATCGAGGCGGCGGTGGCGATGGCCGAGAACGGCATCGACGTCATCGAACTCGGAATTCCCTACTCCGACCCGGTCATGGACGGCCCGGTGATCCAGGCCGCCACGCAGCGCTCTCTCGCCGAGGGGTTCCGTGTGCGCGACGTCTTCACGGCGATCCGCGAGATCACCTCTCGTGTGGACGTCCCCGTCATCCCCATGACCTACTGGAACCCCGTCGAGCAGTACGGGGTGCAGCGATTCGCGGACGACCTCGCCGCTGCGGGTGGGGCCGGTCTCATCACGCCCGACCTGATCCCCGACGAAGCCGGCGCGTGGATGGCAGCCGCCGAGGCCGCCGACCTCGACCGGGTGTTCCTCGCGGCTCCGTCCTCGAGCGATTCACGCCTCCGGCAGGCTGTCGCCAGCAGTCGCGGCTTCGTCTACACGGTCTCGACGATGGGCATCACGGGTGCCCGTTCCGACGTCGACTCGGCGGCGAGCACATTGGTCGCTCGGCTGCGGGAGGTCGACGTCGAGAACGCGTGCGTCGGGCTCGGCATATCGTCCGCTCAGCAGGTCCGCGAAGTGCTCGAGTACGCCGACGGGGCCATCATCGGTTCGGCCTTCGTTCGTGCCCTCGCCGACGGAGGGGTCCAACGCCTCGCCGAGGTGAGCGCCGACCTCTCGTCCGGCGCGGCACCGTCCGCCTCCTGATCCCCTCCGGTTCGGTCTCTCCGCGCTAGAGTCGTCACCCGTCGGGTGACCGACGCCCCGAACCCCTCCGAAAGGCACCCCGCCCGTGTTCGTTCCCCTGAGCATCCCGAGCCCGTCGGCCGCCTGGCAGTACTTCGACGTCACCGCTTGGTTGAACTCGACCTTCGGGGCTTCGCTGCCCGGCTCGCTGCGCATCCACGCCTACGCCATCTGCATCCTGGTCGGCATCGTCGCCGCCGTCGTGGTGACGAACCACCGTCTCAATCGTCAGGGGGCGGAAAAGGGCATCGTCATCGACGTGGCCATCTGGGCCGTCGTCTTCGGCATCGCCGGCGGTCGGTTCTTCCACGTCGTGTCGCATCCGGGCGACTACTTCGCCGGGCAGGAGTGGTGGCGAGCCTTCGCCGTCTGGGAGGGCGGGCTGGCCATCTACGGCGCCCTGCTCTTCGGTGCCGTCGGAGTCTGGCTGGGCTGCCGCTTCACCGGTCTCCGGTTCACGGTCTTCGCCGACGCCCTCGCCCCGGGACTCCTCATCGCGCAGGCCTTCGGTCGCCTTGGCAACTGGTTCAACCACGAGCTCTTCGGCATGCCCACCGATCTGCCCTGGGGCCTCGAGATCGAGTCCACGAACGCCGCCTACCCCACTGGCCTGCCCGAGGGCACGCTGTTCCACCCGACGTTCCTCTACGAGATCGTCTGGATGCTTGCCGGGGTCGCGATCCTGTTGGTCCTCGAGAAGAGGGCCCCGATGCAGTGGGGCCGGTCGGTGGCCTTCTACCTGGTCTGGTACGGCATCGGTCGCGCATGGTTCGAGTCGATCCGCACCGATCCGAGCCTGTTGTTCTTCGGCATCCGCACGAACGTCTGGATGAGCTTCTTCGCCATCGTCCTCGGCATCGTGGTCTTCGTCGTCGCCTCGCGTCGTCACACCGGCACCGTTCCCGGCCCCTACGTGCCCGGTCGCGCGCCGAGCGAGCGAGTGTCTGCTGTAGACTCCGATGACACGTACACGGAGAACGACGAACCCGAGTTGGTCACCGTCGGCGCATCGGACGACAACACCGATCGCTCACCGCGTCCCTAGGTCGTCCACTCCACGACGACCGCGGGCCCGGCGCCCCATCGATGTGGCGCCCGATCCTCTCCACCCCATCCTGGTGCGAACGATCCGCCCGCGACACGGTTCTGTGCACGCACTCGCGCCTCGTAAGATCGAGCGCAGTCGGCCTCACCCGCCGGCGTGCACGCCAACGGTCGCCACGAGCCGACCTCTCCCGCCGAGTCGGGGCCGCCCACAGGACCCGGCCCGGTCAGGCATCTCGGGCCGACGTCGTCCCGCCCCCTGTCGGATCTCTTCGTGAGGACGGATTCCATGGCTGTCACGCCAGCACACCAGCAGTTCAGCACGGTCCCCGAGGCCAGTGGTCTCTACGACCCGCGCAACGAGAAGGACGCGTGTGGTCTCGCCATGGTCGCGACCCTCCGCGGAACCCCTGGCCACGACATCGTCGACACCGCTCTGCGGGCCCTCCGGAACCTCGAGCACCGAGGTGCCGTGGGCTCCGATGCCGGAACGGGCGACGGGGCGGGCATCCTCTGCCAGGTGCCCGACGACTTCCTCCGGCACGTGGTCGACTTCGATCTGCCACCGGCAGGCCAGTACGCCGTGGGCATCGCCTACCTGCCGCTCGACGAACAGGAGCGCTCCGAGCTCAAGACGGGCATCGAGCGCATCGCCGACCTGGAGCACCTCGACGTTCTCGGTTGGCGTGAGGTCCCCGTGCGACCCGAAGAACTCGGAACGCTCGCGCGAAACGCCATGCCCGCCTTCGAGCAGCTCTTCGTCGCCAGCAGGCACCACGACGCCGACGAAGTCCCCCTCGCCGGTGTCGCACTGGACCGCCAGGCGTTCCGGTTGCGCAAGCGCGCGGAGCGCAAGCTCTCGGCGTACTTCACCTCGCTGGGCAGCCGGACCATGGTCTACAAGGGCATGGTCACCACCTTGCAGCTGGAGCCGTTCTACCCGGACCTGAGCGACGAACGCTTCGCGTCGAAGCTCGCCATCGTGCACTCGCGCTATTCGACGAACACGTTCCCGTCGTGGCCCCTGGCCCAGCCCTTCCGCATGATCGCGCACAACGGCGAGATCAACACCGTCCGAGGCAATCGCAACTGGATGCGGGCCCGTCAGTCCCAGCTCGAGAACGAGCTGATCGGCGACCTCAAGCCCCTCCTTCCGATCGTGAGCCCCGGGGCGAGTGACTCGGCGTCCTTCGACGAGGTCGTCGAGCTGCTGAGCCTGACCGGCCGGTCCCTGCCGCACGCGGTCATGATGATGGTGCCCGAAGCCTGGGAGAACCAGGTCGACATCGACCCCACCCTGCGCGACTTCTACGAATACCACTCCATGCTCATGGAGGCGTGGGACGGCCCGGCGGCCATCACGTTCACCGACGGCACGCACGTCGGCGCCACGCTCGACCGAAACGGCCTGCGCCCGGGTCGCTACCTCGTCACCGACGAGGGTCTCGTGGTCCTCGCCAGCGAGATCGGCGTCATCGACGTCGACCCCGCGAAGGTCGTCCGCAAGGGTCGACTCCGCCCCGGCAAGATGTTCCTGGTCGACACCGAGGCCGGTCGGATCATCGAGGACGACGAGATCAAGCGCGATCTCGCCACGGCCGCGCCCTACGGCGAATGGCTCGCCGAGGGGCGCATCCACCTGTCCGAGCTGCCCGAGCGGGAGCACATCGTCCACACCCCCGCGTCGGTCACCCGACGTCAGCGCACCTTCGGGTACACCGAGGAAGAGGTCCGCATCCTGCTGACCCCGATGGCCAAGACCGGTGCGGAGCCCCTCGGAGCCATGGGAAGCGACACGCCGATCGCCGTCCTGTCCGAGCGCCCGCGCCTCCTGTTCGACTACTTCACGCAGCAGTTCGCGCAGGTGACGAACCCGCCGCTCGACTCCATCCGTGAATCGGTCGTCACGTCTCTCAAGCTGGGGCTCGGCCCCGAGCGGAACCTGCTCGCCGCGACCCCCGAGCACGCCCGCCAGGTGATCCTCGACTTCCCGGTCATCGACAACGACGAGCTCGCGAAGATCCAGCACATCGACCCGAGCCCGGGCTCGCGCGTGACCTCGACCATCCGCGGGCTCTACCGTGCCGACAAGGGCCCACGAGCGCTCGAGAAGCGCATCGCGGCCATGTGCAACGAGGTGGACGACGCCATCGAGGCGGGGGCCGAGTTCATCGTGCTCTCCGACCGTGACTCGAACGCCGACTTCGCCCCCGTGCCCTCGCTTCTCATGATCGCGGCGGTTCACCACCACCTGATCCGGACCGAGAACCGCATGAAGGTGGGCCTGATCGTCGAGGCGGGCGACGTGCGCGAGGTGCACCACGTGGCCACCCTGATCGGCTACGGCGCGTCCGCGGTCAACCCGTACCTCGCGATGGAGACCTGCGAGAACCTCGTGCGGGCCGGCATGATCACCGGGCTGACCCCCGAGGACGCCGTTCACAACCTGATCAAGGCGCTCGGCAAGGGCGTCCTCAAGATCATGTCCAAGATGGGCATCTCGACGGTGTCGAGCTACGCCGCCGCGCAGGCGTTCGAGGCCGTGGGCCTCAGCCAAGAGTTCGTCGACACCTACTTCACCGGCACGTCGTCGGTGCTCGGTGGCGTCGGGATCGACGTCGTCGCGGCCGAGAACAAGCAGCGTCACACGAGCGCCTACCCCAGCGACGGATCCGTCATCGCCCACGAGCGCTTGGCCACGGGCGGCGAGTACCAGTGGCGACGCGAGGGTCCTCGCCACCTCTTCAACCCCGACACCGTGTTCCGACTGCAGCACGCCACGCGTACCCGTCGGTACGACATCTTCCGCGAGTACACCAAGCTCGTCGACGACCAGGCCGAGCAGCTGATGACGCTGCGCGGATTGTTCCGACTGAAGCACGGGGTGCGGCCGGCCGTCCCGCTCGACGAGGTCGAGCCCATCGAGTCGATCGTCAAGAGGTTCTCGACCGGGGCGATGAGCTACGGCTCGATCTCCCAGGAGGCGCACGAGACCCTCGCCATCGCGATGAACCGCCTCGGCGGCAAGTCCAACACCGGCGAAGGTGGTGAAGACGTGGATCGGCTGCTCGACCCCGAGCGCCGCAGCGCCGTGAAGCAGGTGGCCTCCGGCCGCTTCGGTGTGACGAGCATGTACCTGACGCACGCCACCGACATCCAACTCAAGATGGCTCAGGGCGCCAAACCCGGTGAGGGCGGACAACTGCCGCCGACCAAGGTCTACCCCTGGGTGGCGCGCACCCGTCACGCGACCGCGGGCGTGGGACTCATCTCACCGCCCCCGCACCACGACATCTACTCCATCGAGGACCTCAAGCAGCTCATCTTCGACGTGAAGCGGGCCAACCCCAAGGCACGCGTGCACGTCAAGCTCGTGAGCCAGTCGGGCATCGGGGCTGTCGCCGCCGGGGTCACCAAGGCCCTGGCCGACGTCGTGCTGGTCTCCGGTCACGACGGCGGCACCGGTGCCAGCCCCCTGAACTCGCTGAAGCACGCGGGCACACCCTGGGAGATCGGTCTCGCCGAGACCCAGCAGACCCTGATGCTGAACGGCATGCGCGACCGTGTCGTCGTCCAGGTCGACGGTCAGATGAAGACGGGTCGCGACGTGCTCATCGCCGCCCTGCTCGGTGGCGAGGAATTCGGTTTCGCGACGGCGCCGCTGATCGTCGAGGGATGCATCATGATGCGGGTCTGCCACCTCGACACGTGCCCGGTCGGCGTCGCGACGCAGAACCCCGAGCTCCGCGCCCGCTTCTCGGGCAAGCCGGAGTTCGTCGTCAACTTCTTCGAGTTCCTGGCACAAGAGGTGCGCGAGTACCTGGCCGCTCTCGGGTTCCGCAGCCTCGACGAGGCCATCGGCCGAACCGACGTCCTCGACGTCGACCGTGCCGTCGACCACTGGAAGGCCTCGGGTCTCGACCTGGCCCCGGTGCTGATCGGTCCGACCTTCTCCGACGACGAGCCCCGACGCAACCACACCACGCAGGACCACGGTCTCGAGGACCACTTCGACGTCCAACTGATCGAGCGCAGTGCGGACGTCCTCGAGAACGGTGGACACGTCGAGATCACACTGCCCATCCGCAACACCGAGCGTGCCGTCGGCACGATGCTCGGGCACGAGGTCACCCTCCGACACGGCGAGCACGGGCTGCCCGACGGCAGCATCGAGGTCAACCTCAGCGGATCGGCGGGGCAGTCGCTCGGCGCCTTCCTGCCGGCCGGCATCACCCTGCGGCTCGAGGGCGACAGCAACGACTACGTGGGCAAAGGCCTCTCGGGCGGCAACGTCGTGGTGCGCCCGCCGCGCGGCAGCGCGTTCGCGGCCGAGGAGAACGTCATCGCCGGCAACGTGATCGGCTACGGAGCCACCCAGGGCAGCATGTTCCTGCGCGGGATCGTGGGGGAGCGGTTCCTGGTTCGCAACTCCGGGGCCAGTGCGGTCGCCGAGGGCGTGGGCGACCACGCACTCGAGTACATGACGGGTGGCCTCGCCGTCATCCTCGGCGACACGGGGCGCAACCTCGGCGCCGGCATGTCGGGAGGGACGGCCTACGTGTACCGCCTCGAGCCCGGACGGGTCAACGCCGAGGCCCTGGCTTCGGGTGAGCTCGAACTGCACCCGCTCGGCAGCGCCGACGTGGAGATCCTCACCGATCTGCTGCAGCGTCACCTGGCCGAGACCGGGTCACCCGTGGCGCAGCGCATGCTCGACGACCTCGACGCCACGGTGGCCGAGTTCGTCAAGGTGCTGCCCCGCGACTACGCCGCCGTCCTCGCCACCCGGCAGACGGCCGTCGACGAGGGTCTCGACCCCGATGGCGACGAAGCATGGAAGAGAATCCTGGAGGTGACCGGTGGCTGATCCCAAAGGCTTCCTGAAGACGCAATCGCGCGAGTTGCCCAAGCGCCGGCCCGTCTCGGTGCGGCTCATGGACTGGAAAGAGGTCTACGAGCAGCAAGAGAGCGGGGCACTCCGTCGTCAAGCCGGCCGCTGCATGGACTGTGGAGTCCCGTTCTGCCACCAGGGCTGCCCGCTGGGCAACCTGATCCCCGAGTGGAACGACCTGATGTGGCGCGGTGAGGGCCGTCAGGCCATCGAGCGCCTGCACGCGACCAACAACTTCCCGGAGTTCACGGGTCGTCTCTGCCCCGCGCCGTGCGAGTCCTCCTGCGTGCTGGGCATCAACCAGCCGCCGGTGACCATCAAGCAGGTCGAGGTCTCGATCATCGACCAGGCGTTCGCCAACGGTTGGGTCACGCCGCATCCGCCCGAGCGACTGACCGGAAAGACCGTCGCGGTCGTCGGCTCCGGCCCCGCCGGTCTCGCCGCCGCCCAGCAGCTCACCCGTGCGGGCCACACGGTGGCCGTCTACGAGCGTGAGGACCGCATCGGCGGGCTCCTGCGCTATGGCATCCCGGACTTCAAGATGGAGAAGAAGCAGCTGGAGCAGCGCATCGCCCAGATGCAGGCCGAGGGCACGCGTTTCCGGGCGCGGGTCGAGATCGGGCGGGACATCGCCTGGGACGACCTCCGGGCGCGCTACGACGCCGTCGTGGTCGCGACAGGTGCCACGGTGCCCCGCGACCTGCCGATCCCCGGACGCGACCTGTCCGGAATCCACTTCGCCATGGACTACCTCGTGCAACAGAACAAGGCCGGAGCAGGCGACACGGTCGCCGACCAGATCACGGCCGAGGGAAAGCACGTCGTCGTCCTGGGTGGTGGCGACACGGGTGCGGACTGCATCGGAACGGCACACCGTCAAGGTGCCCTCTCGGTCACCAACCTCGCCATCGGTCAGCAGCCCCCCGAGGAACGCCCGGAGGCACAGCCCTGGCCGATGTTCCCCACCCTGTTCGAGGTGTCGAGTGCCCACGAAGAGGGCGGCGAGCGGGTCTACCTCGCATCGACGGTGGAGTTCCTGACGAACGAGGTCGGTGAGGTGCGCGCCATCCGCGTCGCCGAGACCGAGTACATCGACGGGCGACGGGTCCCCAAGGCAGGAACGGAGCGCGAGGTCCCCGCCGACCTCGTCCTCCTCGCCCTAGGTTTCACCGGGCCCGAGCGCGAGGCCATCGAGGAGCAGCTGAGGCTCACCTTCGACGGCCACGGTTCACTCGAACGTGGCGCCACCTACGAGACCGGCGAGCCCGGCGTCTTCGTGACCGGCGACGCCGGTCGCGGGCAGTCGCTCATCGTCTGGGCGATCGCCGAGGGGAGGGCGACCGCCTCGGCGGTGGACGCCTACCTCGAGGGCGAGACCGTGTTGCCTTTCCCGGTGAAGCCCACCGATCGGTCCATCTCGGTCTGATCCGGCCCCTCGACGGGAATAGGGTGGGAGACGGGTCTGCAGTCGTCCCACCCCCATTCCCCCCACACGAACGGAACACATGAGACGCGCAAAGATCGTCGCCACCCTCGGGCCGGCGACGTCGAGCTACGACGACATCCGGGCGATCATCGACGCCGGCGTCGACGTGGCCCGCATGAACCTCAGCCACGGCAGCTACGACGTCCACGAGGGCGTCTACGCCAACGTCCGTCAGGCGTCGGCCGACTCGGGCCGCGCCGTCGCGGTACTCGTCGACCTCCAGGGCCCCAAGATCCGCCTCGGCAAGTTCGCCGACGGTCCGCACGACCTCGAGGTCGGTGACGTCTTCAAGATCACCACGGACGAGATCCTGGGCTCGAAAGAGATCTGCGGCACGACGTTCAAGGGCCTTCCCGACGACGTCAAGGCGGGCGACCCGCTCCTGATCGACGACGGCCGCGTCAAGCTCCGCGTCCTCGAGACCGACGGGACCGTCGTCACCACCGAAGTCGTCGTCGCCGGCACCGTCTCGAACAACAAGGGCATCAACCTTCCCGGTGTGGCGGTCAACGTCCCCGCCCTGTCCGACAAGGACGAGGCCGACCTGCGCTGGGGCCTCCAGCTCGGCGCCGACCTGATCGCCCTCTCGTTCGTGCGTGACGCGGACGACGTCGTCCGCGTGCACGAGATCATGGCCGAAGAGGGGCGCAAGGTCCCCGTCTACGCGAAGATCGAGAAACCCCAAGCCGTCGACAACCTCGAGGCCATCATCGACGCGTTCGACGGCATCATGGTCGCCCGTGGCGATCTGGGCGTCGAGCTGCCCCTCGAGGCCGTCCCGATCGTCCAGAAGCATGCGGTCGAGCTCTCGCGTCGCATGGCCAAGCCGGTCATCGTCGCCACCCAGATGCTCGAGTCCATGATCTCCAGCCCGATCCCCACGCGCGCCGAGACCTCCGACGTCGCCAACGCCGTCCTCGACGGTACCGACGCGGTCATGCTCTCGGGCGAGACCAGCGTCGGCGAGTACCCCGTCATCACCGTGCAGACGATGGCGCGCATCGTCGCGTCCACCGAAGAGCACGGTCTCGAGCGCATCCCCCCGCTGGGCACGCGTCCCCGCACCCAGGGTGGCGCCATCACGCTGGCCGCAGCGGACGTCGCCGATTTCGTGCAGGCGAAGTTCCTCTGCGTCTTCACCGAGTCGGGCGACTCGGTCCGTCGCATGTCCCGCCTGCGCCACTCGATCCCCATCCTGGCCTTCACCCCCAACGAGGCCATCCGACGCCGCATGGCGATCAGCTGGGGTGTCCAGTCCTACCTGGTCGAGACCGTCACGCACACCGACGCGATGTTCGCGCAGGTCGACGACATCCTCCTCGGCAACGATCTCGCCGAATCGGGTGACAAGGTCATCGTGATCGCCGGGTCCCCTCCCGGCATCGCCGGCTCGACGAACGACCTCCGGGTCCACCGTGTGGGCGACGCCCACGCCGAGGCCGCACCGGCCTACGCATCGCAGCCCTGACCGTCTGCGTCATTCCTGGCCGAGCCGGGGCGATCTCACCGGATCGCCCCGGCTTCGTCGTGTCGGCGAGGCGTACGCTCACGGCATGTCCGTGGACGCCCACCACCCTTCGTGCTTCGAGTTCGAGGCCCGCTTGTACGTCGTGCCGTCCTGGAGCGGGCACGGTGTGGCCGAGACGCGGCGAAGCCTGGGTCCCGACACGGGAGCGACGAGCCGAGGAGGTGCGGGTGCGGCCCGGTGGGCGGCGCTCGGTGCCGTGGTGGGCGGCGCGTTCCTCGTCGGAGTGGCCGCGACGGTGTGGCGAGTCGACGGCCTCGGGGCATTGCTGCTGATCTTCGTGCTCGGGGCCGCGGTCGGTGCCGTCCTCGCCGTGGGCACCCGCACCATCTTCCGCGAAGGAGAAGCGGGCCACCTCCCGGAGTCGGACGCCGGCACACCGCCGTCAGAACGGCTCCCCGCCGTCGTGGTGCCGTGGGACGTGGCGCGCGCGGCCCCCGAGGACTCCACAGGAGACGAGCTGGTGCTCTGGTCGACGCTGACGAGCCGCTACCGGGATGCGCGGGAGGCGCTGGTCGCCGGTGGGGGAGAAGATGACCGGTTCACCGATCCCCTCGAAGCTGGAGCACGCATCGCGGAGTGGGAGACCGCCTACCGGACAGCGAGTCGTGACTACGAACCGGTGGCGCGCCTCCTGGGGTTCCCGCCCCCGTGAATCGAGTCCACCGTGGCCCGCCCTGGAAGCGGAGACGGAGAAAGCCCCGACCCGCGTGAGCAGATCGGGGCTTTCGGTTCAGTGGCGGGCGAACCCGCCGACTGACGGCGTCACGAGGACGCCACCGAGTCAGATGACGCGGATGTTCTCAGCCTGGAGGCCCTTGTTGCCCTGAGCCGTGTCGAACTCGACCTTCTGGTTCTCTTCCAGGTTGCGGTAGCCGTCGCCGGCGATCGCGGAGAAGTGCGCGAAGACGTCAGTGGTTCCGTCGTCGGGGGTGATGAAGCCGAAGCCCTTTTCGGAGTTGAACCACTTAACGGTGCCTGTTGCCATTTTTCTTGTTCCTTCAATCAGAGTTGTCGATCTCGATTTCGAGATCGCTCGTCGCGGTGCCTTTTTGTCCGCTCCCTCTGAGAACGACGCCACCGTCGGAACCCCTCTCGGTGAGAGGAGGCCTTCGGCACGTCGCGAGATACAAATGCGTAACACAACAACCAGTGCCATCAGCGTAGTGCACGGATGCTCACGGGCGCACCCCCTGAGCAGAACTCGTGCCGGCGTGTCGGTCCGGAGGAGGACGACCCGGGCGCCGGACGAGGCAAGGGAATCCACTTCTCGTCGGCCCGGTCGGCCACGGGCTGGTGCCGGATGTGGGACTCGAACCCACACGCCCTCACGGACAGAGCATTTTGAGTGCTCCGCGTCTGCCATTCCGCCAATCCGGCGCACAACAACCAGGTCGACAATACCGTAGGCTTCACGTCGTGAGTGACCAGGAAGCAACCCCAGCAGCACCCCGTCGCGTCGTCGTGGCCGAAGATGAGTCCCTCATCCGCCTCGACATCGTCGAGATCCTCCGCGACAACGGTTTCGAGGTGGTGGGTGAAGCCGGAGACGGTGAGACCGCCGTCGCCCTCGCGACCGAGCTGCGCCCCGACCTCGTCATCATGGACGTCAAGATGCCTCAGTTGGACGGCATCTCGGCCGCCGAACGGCTCTCGAAGGCGCACATCGCGCCGGTCGTCCTGCTGACCGCCTTCAGCCAGAAGGAACTCGTCGAACGGGCCAGCGAGGCCGGCGCCCTCGCGTACGTCGTGAAGCCCTTCACACCCAACGACCTGCTGCCCGCGATCGAGATCGCCCTCTCGCGCTACGCGCAGATCATCACCCTCGAGGCCGAGGTCGCCGACCTGGTCGAGCGGTTCGAGACCCGCAAGCTCGTCGACCGAGCCAAGGGCCTGCTCAACGAGAAGATGGGGCTCACCGAGCCCGAGGCCTTCCGATGGATACAGAAAGCCTCCATGGACCGCCGCCTGACGATGCACGACGTCGCGCAGGCGATCATCGAGCAGCTCAGCGCCAAGAAGTAGCCGACTTCGACGAGAGGAGGCCCGCCCCGAGTACCGGGGCGGGCCTTCTGTCGTCAGCGGCCTAGTCGCGAGCGTCCGTGAGGAAGTTCGTGATGCGGACCGTCGAGAGCAGACGACCGCGATCGTCGGTCATGACGACCTGGTGCGTGGTAAGGGTGGAGCCGAGGTGCAGGGCCGTGCAGGTGCCCGTCACCCAGCCGGTCGCCGCCGACCGGCTGTGACTGGCGTTCAGTTCGATGCCCATGGCGAGGCGTCCGGCTCCGGCGTGCACGTTCGCCGCGACCGATCCGAGTGTCTCGGCCAGGACCACGTGCGCGCCGCCGTGCAGGATGCCGACCGGCTGCGTGTTGCCCTCGACGGGCATCCGTCCGACGGCCCGCTCGGCGCTCATCTCGTCGATGACGATGCCCATCTTCTCGGCCAACGCTCCGACACCGCGGCGGCGGAACAACTCGACGGCGGCATCGCTCAGGGACGCGTCCGACGAGACGGTCCTCTCGGCGTCGTTCGGGACGGCGGACGGACTGCTCATGGCTCTCCGGTTGATGGGACCGGGGCGCCCGGCGACGGTGTCGGGGGTGCCCGCTAGGCTGACGTGGTGACGGACGACACGAAGCCTACCCTCCTGGTCATCGACGGCCATTCCCTTGCTTTCCGAGCTTTCTACGCCCTGCCAGTCGACAGTTTCGTGAACCGCGAAGGCCAGCACACCAACGCCATCCATGGGTTCATCTCGATGCTGCTCAGCCTGCTCAAGGCCGAGAAGCCGAGCCACCTAGCCGTCGCATTCGACATCTCGCGATTCTCGTTCCGCACCCGTGAATACCCCGAGTACAAGGGCACCCGGTCCGAGACCCCGGCAGAGTTCGTCGGGCAGATCCCCCTCCTGCAAGAAGCACTGCACGCGATGGGCATCACGACCATCACGAAAGAGGACTTCGAGGCGGACGACATCCTCGCGACCCTCGCCTCCCGCGGTCGAGCCGACGGGTACCGGGTGCTGGTGGTCTCAGGCGACCGCGACGCGATCCAGATGGTGAACGACGACGTCACCCTGCTCTACCCCTCTGCCCGCGGGGTCAGCGAGCTCACTCGGTACGACCGAGACAAGGTGTTCGAGCGGTACGGCATCGAGCCCCACCAGTACCCCGAGGTCGCCGCCCTGGTCGGCGAGACGAGCGACAACCTCATCGGCATCGACAAGGTGGGGGAGAAGACCGCGGTCAAGTGGATCAACCTCTACGGCGGTCTGGACGAGATCATCGCGCGGGCCGACGAGATTAAGGGCGTCGTCGGACAGAAGCTGCGCGAGCAGAAAGAGAACGCCGTTCGCAACCGCCGCCTGAACCGCCTCGTCACCGACGTCGAGCTGCCCGTGGGTCCGGGTGACCTCGAACGCCGCAGCATCGACGAGGCCGCGGTCCGAGAACTGTTCGACAAGCTGCAGTTCCGCACCCTCCTCGACCGCGTCCTGGCACTGTCCGATTCGACCGACCCGGCCGCGAACGCGGGTGAGGCACCGGTGACGGCGGCACCCGAGGGCCTCCCTGTCGTCCGGACCCTCGTCGACGAAGAACTCGCCTTCTGGCTGAAGAAGCACGCATCCGACCCCGAGGCTCCCGTGGGCCTCACGGTCGAATACGGCCCTGACGGCATCGTCGGGCTCGGCGTCTCATCCCTCGACGAGTCGGCTTACGTGCCCTGGGCCGCGGGTCGCGGCGACTACGTCGCCCTCGAGGCGTGGCTCGACGACGCGACGCCCAAGGTGGTGCACGACGCGAAGCGGGCGTACAAGGCGCTCTCCCGCGCTGGTCTCCGGCTCACCGGGGTCGTCGGCGACCCCCGGGTCGCCGCCTGGTTGCTGCGCCCTGGCCGCACCTCGTTCGCGCTCTCCGACCTCGTCTACGAACAACTGGGCGAGACCTTGCCCATCGATGATCCGAATCAGCTCGCCTCCGCCGACGAGGACGTCAACGTCGCGACCGAGGCCTGGTACGTGCTCCGGCTGTCCCAGTCCTTGGTGTCCGCCCTCGACGAGGGCTCTCGACGGGTGCTCACCGAGATCGAACTGCCCCTCGTCCCGGTGCTCGGCGACATGGAACTCACCGGTGTCTCCGCTGACCGCGACACCTTGAAGGAGCTTTCGCTGCGACTGGGCGAGCAGGCCGGCGAGCTGGCTGCCGCGGCCTTCGCCGAGATCGGACGCGAGGTGAACCTCGGCTCGCCCAAGCAATTGCAAGAGGTCTTGTTCGACCAGCTCGAGATGCCCAAGACACGGGCCACCAAGACGGGCTACTCGACCGACGCCGCCTCCCTGGCCGACCTGCAAGAGAAGCATCCGCACCCCTTCCTCGACCTACTCTTGAAGCACCGCGACGCGACGAAACTGCGCCAGATCATCGAGACCCTCGAGAAATCGATCGCCGACGACGCCCGCATCCACACGACCTACGACCAGACGGGCACGACGACCGGGCGCATCTCATCCGTCGACCCCAACCTCCAGAACATCCCAGTCAAGGCCGCCGTCGGACGCGAGATCCGGGCGGCGTTCGTGCACGGGTCCGACTACGAGACGCTCCTCACGGCCGACTACTCGCAGATCGAGATGCGCATCATGGCGCATCTCTCGGGTGACGAGGGCCTGATCCAGGCGTTCAACGAGGGCGAGGACCTCCACCGGTTCGTCGGGGCCCGCATCTTCGGGGTCGAACCCGCCGACGTCACCCCCGCCATGCGGACCAAGGTCAAGGCCATGTCCTACGGGCTCGCTTACGGCCTCAGCGCCTTCGGGCTGTCGAAGCAGCTGCGCATCGAGACAGCCGAGGCACGCCAACTCATGACCGATTACTTCGCCCGGTTCGGTGCCGTGCGCGAATACCTCCGCAACGTCGTCGAGCAGGCGCGCGAGGACGGCTACACCGAGACCATCTACGGTCGGCGGCGCCCCTTCGCCGACCTCAAGTCCCCGAACCGCGTCCTGCGCGAGAACGCCGAGCGAGCCGCCTTGAACGCGCCGATCCAGGGCTCGGCCGCCGACATCATGAAGATCGCGATGCTCGGAGTCCGCTCCGAACTCGACGAACGAGAGATGGGCTCTCGCGTCCTGCTCCAGGTTCATGACGAGCTCATCGTCGAGGTGGCTCCGGGTGAGGTCGACGACGTGCGAGAGATCGTCCGCCGGCGCATGAGCGGTGCCGCCGACCTGCGCGTCCCCCTCGACGTCAGCGTCGGCCTCGGCGAGAGCTGGGACGCCGCCGCGCACTGAGCAAGCATCGCGGGGTCGCCCCGGCTGGGCGCGGTTTCGGACGTCGTGCCGTCCGAGGGCATGCCGCGTCGTCCTCGGTGGCGTCGTCGCTGCCCACCCGGCCCCGATCGGGCACCCGACGCCCGTTCATCGGGCATCGAATTGCCCATCGGGCAGCCGCGCGTCCCCCGATCCGGGCACAAACGGACACGACACGCGGCAGAGACTTGACCGGGCCACACAAACGGACTTATATAAGCGCAGATCAACAACGGTTGAACTTTTTCCGCATTCCCGCACCACCGGTCGGCCCCGAGGCGACCGCGCAGTCCGACGACGAGGTCTCCCATGTACGCACCGGAGCGTCACCAGCAGATCCTCGACACGGCCCTCTCCCGGGGTCGCGTCGAGGTCGCCGGTCTCGCACGAGAGCTCTCCGTCGCGCCCGAGACCGTGCGTCGAGACCTGACAGCCCTCGAGCGCCGGGGAGTCCTGCGTCGCGTGCACGGTGGCGCCATCGCGGTCGAGCGCCTCGGCATCGAACCCCCCGTCGTCGATCGAGAGGGCACCGCCGCCTCCGAGAAGGAGCGCATCGCCCGGGCAGCCCTCGACGAACTGCCCGACGGCGGCTCGATCATCGTCGACGCCGGCACCTCGACCATTCGTCTCGCCGAGCTGCTGCCCCTCGACCGCGAGCTGACCGTGGTCACGCACTCGCTGGCCGTCGCCACGATCCTCATCAGCCGACCGAACGTCACCCTGCACCTCCTCGGTGGACTGATCCGCACGCGCACCTACTCCGCCGTGGGCGACTGGACCCGGGCTCAGATCGCCGACGTCTTCGCCGACGTCTCGTTCATCGGTACGAACGGTGTGTCGGTCGAGCGCGGCATCAGCACCCCCGACCTCGCGGAGGCGCGGGTCAAGCGCGCGCTCATCGCCGCGTCACGACGCACCGTCGTGCTCGCCGACCACACCAAGTTCGGTCGCGAGGACTTCGCCAAGGTCGCACCGCTCACGGACGTCGACACCGTCATCACCGATTCCGGCGTGGACGCCGAACTGGCCGACGACGTCGAGCAGGCCGGCCCCCGGGTCGTGATCGCATGACGCGAGTCCGAACGGCCACCCCCCTACCTTCCCGACGCACCACAGCACCTCGTACCCCCTCCATCACCCCACACCCCTCTCGTCGCTGAGAGATACAAGGAGAAGTCCACACCATGTCCGAATTCACGCCCACCGTCACCGGAACGGGAGCCCGCGCACGCGTCCAGCGCTTCGGCGGCTTCCTGGCCGGCATGATCATGCCGAACATCGGCGCCTTCATCGCTTGGGGCCTCATCACGGCCCTGTTCATCCAGACCGGCTGGACGCCGGTGCCCCAGCTCGGTGGCTTCGGCGAGATGTCGGACGGCACGCCGTGGCCCGGTCTCGTCGGACCGATCATCACCTACCTGTTGCCGATCCTGATCGCCTACACGGGTGGTCGCATGGTCCACGGGCAGCGCGGTGCCGTCATCGGTGCGGTCGCCGTCATGGGCGTCATCGTGGCGACCGACGTGCCGCAGTTCCTCGGCGCGATGATCGTCGGCCCCCTGGCCGCCTGGGTCCTGAAGCAGTTCGACCGCCTGGTCGACGGACGCATCAAGTCCGGCTTCGAGATGCTCGTCAACAACTTCTCGCTCGGCATCATTGGTGGGGCCATGGCGGTCCTGTCGTTCTTCGGCCTGGCACCCGTCACCACCGCCATCACGAACGTCTTCGGCGGCGCCGTCGGCTTCCTCGTCGACCGCGGCCTGCTGCCCCTGGCGTCGATCATCATCGAGCCGGCCAAGGTGCTCTTCCTCAACAACGCCATCAACCAGGGCATCCTGACCCCGCTCGGCGGCACCCAGGTGCAGGAGACCGGCAAGTCGATCCTGTTCATGCTCGAGTCGAACCCCGGCCCCGGCCTCGGCATCCTGCTCGCGTTCCTGTTCTTCGGCCCTCGCGCGATCCGCCCCTCGGCTCCCGCCGCGATCATCGTGCACTTCTTCGGCGGCATCCACGAGATCTACTTCCCGTACGTGCTCATGAAGCCGATCCTGCTCGTCGCCGCCATCCTCGGTGGCGCGACCGGCATCGCGACCTTCGCGCTCTTCAACGTCGGCCTCGTCGGCCCGGCCTCACCCGGCAGCATCATCGCCTACACGCTCGTCGCCGCTCGTGGGGACCTTCTCCCGATCTACCTGGGTATCCTGCTCTCGGCGGCCGTCTCGTTCGTCGTCTCGTCCCTCCTGATGGGCTTCGGTCGCAAGGAGAACCGCGAGGCCCGTGCCGAGGACTCCGCCGCGCAGGAGCAGGCTCTCGCCGATGCCCAGGCCGCCACCGCGGCCAACAAGGCCACCAGCAAGGGCACCGCGGCACCCACCGCTTAGCCCGACCGCACCACCAGTCAGCACCACCACCACACAAGGAGAAGGTCATGGCAACCCTCGACGGTTCCAGCATCAAGAAACTCATCGTCGCGTGCGACGCGGGCATGGGCAGCAGCGTCATGCTGGCGTCCACGCTCAAGAAGCAGCTGAAGAAGAGCGGTGTCACCGTCGAGCACTCGCCCGTCGCGTCGATCCCGTCGGACGCCGACGTCGTCGTCACCCAGAACAACCTGGCCGAGCGCGCCCGCGGCGTCGTGCCGAACGTGCCCGTCGTGCCCTTCCAGCTGTTCATGGGAGACCCCAACGTCGCCAAGGTCGTCAAGGCCATCCAGGACGGCTCGACGGTCGAGGTCTGACGATGACCGACCAGCAGGCACCCGAGCTCTCGGCGCTTCTCGCCGAGTCGTCCATCCGACTCGACGAGGTCGCCGCCTCACGCGACGAGGCCATCCGCAAGACGGGCCAGGCACTCATCGACGCGGGCGCGATCGACGAGACCTACGTCGATGCGATGTTCGAGCGCGAGAACTCGGTGTCCACCTACGTCGGCGAGGGTGTGGCGATCCCGCACGGCACCCTCGCCGGCAAGGACTCGGTCACGCAGGACGCCCTGGTCGTGCTGCGGTTCCCGACCCCGGTCGACTGGGACGGCAACGAGGTCTCGGTCACGGTCGGCATCGCCGCCAAGGGCAACGGCCACATCGCGATCCTCAGCCAGCTCGCCAGCATCCTGATGGACCCCGACAAGGCCGCCGCCCTGCGCGGATCGACCACGACCGCCGAGGTCTACGAGTTGCTCGCGTCGACCGACGACGACGACTGACCCCCACCCCCTTCTGAGGAGAAGACATGCCAGAACGTTCCGTCACCATCGCCTCGAGCGTCGGGCTCCACGCCCGCCCCGCGTCACTGTTCAGCCAGGCCGCCGGCAAGACCGGCGCCAAGGTCACGTTGACCTCGGCGGCCGGCAAGAGCGTCAACGCCGCCAGCATCCTCGGCGTGCTCTCGCTGGGCATCGGCCATGGTGAAGAGGTCGTCGTCGCCACCGAAGGCGACAACGCCGAGGCCGCCCTCGACGAGCTCGTCGCGCTCCTCGCGACCGACCTCGACAAAGAATAGACAACCGCACCAGGACGGGGCGTCCGCCGACGAGAGTCGGTGGACGCCCCGTTCGTCGTAGGACCCGAGGAGGTGCGGTGCGGGCTCTCCGGCACCGCGCCTCCTGCGTCACTAGGCTCGTCGGCATGAGCGATCCCGCGACGACATCCGGCCCGCGCACACCCACCCCCGTCGACGGGGTCGCCGAACGCTGGGTGGACACCCTCTGCGAGCTCGACCCGACGACCGCGACCTGGATCGGTCGCGAGGGTCGCACCGGCGAGTTCGGCGACTACTCACCGAACGGGCACGCTCGCCATGTCGAGGCCGTCCGGGGCACCCTCGACGAGCTCCGGGCCACGGCTCCCGTGGACGACGTCGACCGTGTCACCCGGGACGACCTGACGAGCGAGCTCGAGCTCGAGCTCGAATACGCCGAGCAGCGACTCGAACTGCGCGACCTGAACGTCATCGCCTCGCCGGCGCAGGGCATCCGAGAGGTGTTCGACCTCATGCCGACCGAGTCCGAGGGCGACTGGGCGGACGTCGCGTCCCGGCTCGGTCGTGTGCGGACAGCCGTCGACCAATACGTCGAGACGCTGCGGGCCGGCATCGCCGGGGGAGTGACCCCTGCCCGTCGCCAGGTGGAGAAGGTGGCGGAACAGTGTGCCCGCATCGGCGCCGACGACGGATTCTTCTCCGAGCTCGCCGGCGGTGCCCGGTTGGGCGACGGCAGCGCCCCGGGCACGGCTCTGGCTCACGACCTCGAGTCAGGGGCCTCGTCGGCCGCGGGCGCCTATGTCGACCTGCGACGATTCCTGCTCGACGAACTCCTCCCCGCCGCCGCTGTCGAGGACGCCGTCGGGCGTGACGCATACGGTCTGCACTCGCGACGGTTCCTGGGCGCGACGATCGACCTCGACGAGACCTATGAATGGGGGATCGACGAGCTCGCGCGCATGACGAGCGAACAAGAGGCCGTCGCTCGACAGATCGAACCCGGCGCGTCGGTCTCGCGCGCCATCGACATCCTCGACGCCGACCCGGCGCGCCAGCTCGAGGGAACCGACGCGCTCCGCGACTGGATGCAGCGGCTCAGCGACCGGGCCGTGGCCGAGTTGGGCCGCGACCAGTTCGACATCCCCGAGCCGGTGCGTCGGCTCGAGTGCCGCATCGCACCCACCAAGGACGGCGGCATCTACTACACGAGTCCCAGCGACGACTTCTCGCGGCCGGGCCGCATGTGGTGGTCGGTGCCCGAGGGCGTCACCCGCTTCGGCACCTGGCGTGAGACGACGACCGTCTTCCACGAGGGCGTCCCGGGCCACCATCTCCAGCTGGGACAGGCCGTCTACAACCGGACGACGCTCAACACCTGGCGTCGGCAACTGGCCGGGACGTCGGGGCACGCCGAGGGATGGGCCCTGTATGCCGAACGTCTCATGGACGAGCTCGGCTGGCTCGGCGACCCGGGCGATCGGCTGGGGATGCTCGATGGTCAGCGCATGCGGGCGGCGCGCGTCGTGCTCGACATCGGCGTCCACCTCGGCAAACCGTTCCCCGCCGGCGGGGGCGCCTGGGACGCGGCGAAAGCGTTCGACTTCATGTCGGAGAACGTCAACATGGACACCGGGTTCGTGCGCTTCGAGGTCGACCGGTACCTCGGCTGGCCGGGGCAGGCTCCCTCGTACAAGGTCGGTCAACGCATCTGGGAGGACCTCCGCACGGAGCGGGCACGACGCGACGGCGACGCGTTCGACGTCAAGGCCTTCCACCGGGACGCCCTGCGTCTGGGAGGGGTCGGACTCGACACACTCCGGCGAGCCCTGCTCACGTGACGCCCACCGCCTCCGACACGCCGTTGCCCGCACCTGCGGCACCGCGCTAAGATGATCCAGCGCAATCTGCGCCGATCTGTCCGCACGCCGCGTTCGACACCACCCCCCGAACATCGTTCGAGGGACGAGCACGGCCCGATTCATGCCCGTACTGGAGCACTAACTACATGACAACCGTAACGACCAAGGCACCCAAGCAGGTCGCCATCAACGACATCGGATCCGCTGATGACTTCCTGGCCGCGGTCGAGAAGACCCTGAAGTTCTTCAACGACGGCGACCTCATCGAAGGCACCGTCGTGAAGATCGACCGCGACGAGGTCCTCCTCGACGTCGGCTACAAGACCGAGGGTGTCATCCCCTCGCGCGAACTCTCGATCAAGCACGACGTCGACCCCACCGAGGTCGTCGAGGTCGGCGACACGGTCGAGGCCCTCGTCCTCCAGAAGGAAGACAAAGAAGGCCGTCTGATCCTGTCCAAGAAGCGCGCTCAGTACGAGCGTGCCTGGGGCGACGTGGAGAAGATCAAGGACGCCGACGGCGTCGTCACCGGTACGGTCATCGAGGTCGTCAAGGGTGGACTCATCGTCGACATCGGCCTCCGGGGCTTCCTCCCGGCCTCGCTCATCGAGCTGCGCCGCGTCCGCGACCTCACGCCCTACCTGGGCCAAGAGATCGAGGCCAAGATCCTCGAGCTCG
Organism: Frigoribacterium sp. VKM Ac-2836; assembly: GCF_013248995.1. GTDB lineage: Bacteria > Actinomycetota > Actinomycetes > Actinomycetales > Microbacteriaceae > Frigoribacterium. The sequence continues at coordinate 1,122,729 of NZ_JABRPK010000001.1, forward strand.
ACAAGAACCGCAACAACGTGGTCCTGTCGCGTCGCGCCCTCCTCGAGCAGACGCAGTCCGAGAGCCGCACGACCTTCCTCAACAACCTCCACAAGGGCCAGGTCCGCAAGGGCGTCGTCTCGTCGATCGTCAACTTCGGTGCGTTCGTCGACCTGGGCGGCGTCGACGGTCTCGTGCACGTCTCCGAGCTCAGCTGGAAGCACATCGAGCACGCCAGCGAGGTCGTCGAAGTGGGCCAGGAAGTCACGGTCGAGATCCTCGAGGTCGACCTCGACCGTGAGCGCGTGTCGCTCTCGCTCAAGGCCACCCAGGAAGACCCGTGGCAGGTGTTCGCCCGCACGCACGCGATCGGCCAGGTCGCTCCGGGCAAGGTCACCAAGCTCGTTCCCTTCGGTGCGTTCGTCCGCGTGGCCGACGGCATCGAGGGTCTCGTGCACATCTCCGAGCTCTCGGCGAAGCACGTCGAGCTGGCCGAGCAGGTCGTCGCCGTGGGCGACGAGGTGTTCGTCAAGGTCATCGACATCGACCTCGACCGCCGTCGCATCTCGCTGAGCCTCAAGCAGGCCAACGAGGGCGTCGACCCCGAGGGCACCGAGTTCGACCCGGCTCTCTACGGCATGCTCACCGAGTACGACGACCAGGGCAACTACAAGTACCCCGAGGGCTTCGACCCGGAGACGAACGAGTGGCGCGAGGGCTTCGACTCGCAGCGCGAGAAGTGGGAGCAGGACTACGCTGCCGCCCAGGCGCGCTGGGAAGCCCACAAGAAGCAGGTCGCTGCCTCGCTCGTCGAAGAGACGACCTTCGACGCCCCCACGGGTTCGTCGTTCTCCGCTGAGTCCGCTGCGGGCGCCGGCACCCTCGCCGACGACGAGTCCCTCGCCGCTCTGCGTGAGAAGCTGTCGAACAACAACTGAGTCCTCCCGGTCTCGACCAGAAGGCGGTTCCCCCACGGGGGAGCCGCCTTCCGGCGTTCTCGGCGTAGTCTCGACTCCGTGTTCGTCTGTGGATTGACCGGTGGCATCGCTGCGGGCAAGTCGGTCGTGGCCCGCCGACTGTCCGACCGAGGGGCGGCGCACGTCGATGCCGATGCCCTCGCGCGTGAGGTGGTCGAACCAGGCTCACCCGGGCTCAATGCGGTGGTCAAGCGCTTCGGGCGTTCGATTCTGCGCCCGGACGGCTCTCTCGACCGCGCAGCCCTCGGTGCCGTGGTCTTCTCCGATCCGGACGCCCGACGCGCTCTCGAGGCCATCACGCACCCTGCCGTCCAAGAGCTCTCGACCCTCCGCATGGCCGAGGCCGTCGCTGACGATCCCGGACGCGTGGTCGTCTACGACGTCCCGCTCCTCGTCGAGGCCAGGGGGACGGCCGGCTTCGACGTGGTCGTCGTCGTGCACGCCCCCCGCGACGTGCGACTTCAGCGGCTCGTCGGACTGCGCGGCATGAGCGAGGAGGAGGCGCGGCGTCGGGTGGACGCGCAGGCCGACGACCGGACGCGGCTCGCCGTCGCGGATCTCGTCGTCGACTCCTCCGGTCCGCTCGAGCACACCCTGGAGCAGGCCGACGACCTGTACGACCGCCTGCGTTCGCTGTCAGCGGCGAAGCTGGGGGCCCCCGGGGGCACGAGTGTCGGTGGTCCCTCGTAAGCTGGAATCCATGGAACCGACCCGCAGCGTGCGCCCGTTCGAAGTCATCAGCGAGTTCGAACCCAGTGGCGATCAGCCGGCCGCGATCGCCGAGCTCGCCGGGCGAATCAATGCCGGCGAGACCGACGTCGTCCTGTTGGGTGCCACCGGAACAGGCAAGTCCGCGACCACCGCCTGGCTCGTCGAACAAGTCCAGAGGCCGACCCTCGTGCTGGCCCACAACAAGACGCTCGCGGCTCAACTGGCGAACGAGTTCCGGTCGCTCTTCCCGAACAACGCCGTCGAGTACTTCGTCTCGTACTACGACTACTACCAGCCCGAGGCCTACGTCCCGCAGACCGACACCTTCATCGAGAAAGACAGCTCGGTCAACGCCGAGGTCGAGCGCCTGCGTCACTCGACGACGAACTCCCTGCTCAGCCGTCGTGACGTCATCGTCGTCTCCACCGTCTCCTGCATCTACGGCCTCGGCACCCCCGAGGGGTACATGGAAGCCATGATCGCCCTCCAGGTCGGCATGCGGATCGACCGCGAGACGCTGATCCGGCGCTTCGTCTCGATGCAGTACCAGCGCAACGACATCGACTTCTCCCGGGGCAACTTCAGGGTGCGGGGCGACACCATCGAGATCATCCCGATGTACGAAGAACTCGCCATCCGCATCGAGATGTTCGGTGACGAGATCGAGGCCCTGTACGCCCTCCACCCGCTCACGGGCGACGTGGTCAGGACGATGGACGCCGTCTCGGTCTTCCCCGGCTCGCACTACGTGGCGGGCACCGACGTCATGCACCGGGCGATCGGGACGATTAAAGACGAACTCGCCACCCGCCTCGACGAACTCGACACACAGGGCAAACTTCTCGAGTCCCAGCGCTTGCGCATGCGGACGACCTTCGACCTCGAGATGATGGAGCAGATCGGATTCTGCAACGGAATCGAGAACTATTCGGCACACATCGACGGTCGTTCACCCGGCGAGGCGCCGCACTGTCTCCTCGACTACTTCCCCGACGACCTGCTCGTGGTGATCGATGAGTCGCACGTCACCGTGCCGCAGATCGGAGCCATGTACGAAGGCGACGCCTCGCGCAAGCGAACCCTCGTCGACCACGGGTTCCGGCTTCCCAGCGCCCTCGACAACAGGCCTCTCAAGTTCGAGGAGTTCCTCGACCGGGTCGGCCAGAAGGTCTACCTCTCGGCCACACCCGGCAAGTACGAGCTGGGCATCACCGACAGCGTGGTCGAGCAGATCATCCGACCGACCGGGCTCGTCGATCCCGAGATCGTGGTCAAACCCTCGGCAGGGCAGATCGACGACCTCCTCGAAGAGATCCGCACCCGGGTCGAGATCGACGAGCGGGTCCTCGTCACCACCCTGACCAAGAAGATGGCCGAAGAGCTCACCGACTTCCTCACCGAGGCCGGTGTCCGTGTCCGCTACCTCCACTCCGACGTCGACACGCTCCGGCGGGTCGAATTGCTCACCGAACTCCGGCAGGGCGTCTACGACGTGCTCGTCGGGATCAACCTGCTCCGAGAAGGCCTCGACCTCCCCGAGGTGTCGCTGGTCGCCATCCTCGACGCCGACAAAGAGGGTTTCCTCCGTTCGTCGACGTCCCTGATCCAGACGATCGGGCGCGCGGCCCGCAACGTCTCCGGCCAGGTCCACATGTACGCGGACGTCATGACCGACTCGATGAAACAGGCCCTCGAAGAGACCGATCGTCGTCGTGAGAAGCAGGTGGCGTACAACCTCGAGCGCGGCATCGACCCCCAGCCCCTCCGCAAGAAGATCGCCGACATCACCGAGGTCCTGGCCCGAGAGGGTGCCGACACCGCCCGGTTGCTCGCCGATCGGCAAGGCGGCAAGCGTGCCCCGACGCCCAACCTCCGTCGCGAGGGCAAGGCGGCCAGCGCCGCCAACGGTCTGGAAGCCATCATCGCCGACCTCAACGAACAGATGCTGCAGGCATCCGCCGAGCTCAAGTTCGAGTTGGCCGGTCGACTGCGCGACGAAGTCGCCGACCTGAAGAAAGACCTGCGGCAGATGGAGGCGGCCGGCCATGCCCGGTGATCGTCGCCGTCTCGTCGTCACCGGAGCGACCGCAGGTCTCGGCTACTACTCCGCCGAGCGTCTCGCGATGGACGGCCATCAGGTCGTCCTTGCGGCTCGCGATGCCGAGAGAGCCGTCCGGGCCGCCGATCTCCTCCGCAGCCGCGTACCCGGGGCGGACGTCGACACCGTCGCCCTCGATCTGGCCGACCTGGCGTCGGTCCGTTCGGGTGCCTCCGCCATCGCTGCCGGCGGGCCGGTCGACGGCCTGCTGGCCAACGCGGGCGTCGTCGGTTCCCGGCGGCGTGAGACGACGACCGACGGCTTCGAGCTGCAGTTCGGCACCAACCACCTCGGCCACTTCGCTCTGGTCTCGCATCTGCTGCCGGCCCTCGAGTCGGCCGGGCGGGCTCGAGTCGTGCACCTCGGCAGCATCAGCCACCGGTGGGTGCGACTCGACCTCGACGATCCCATGATGGTCTCCAGCTACTCGGGGGCCGTCGCCTACGCGCGGTCCAAGCTGGCCGTGATGACCTTCGGATTCGACCTCGACCGGCGACTCCGGGCTGCCGCATCCTCCGTCTCGAGCGTGGTCGCGCATCCCGGTTTCTCGTTGGAGTCCCTCAGCGACCCTCGTCCACCCGTTGTCGAGCCTCGCCGCCCACCGGCCGTCATCACCTCGATGATGCACACCTTCTCCCAGGGCAAAGAGGTCGGTGCAGAGCCCCTCACACATGCGCTCGTGGGCGACGACGTCGTCGGCGGGGAATACTGGGGTCCGGCCGGATGGTTCCAGCTGACCGGCGCTCCGGCTCGCGTGCCCGCCAAACGTCACGCCCGTGACGAGGCGGTCGCGTCACGGCTGTGGCAGGTGTCGGCCTCGCTCACGGGCGTCCACCCCGTCATCACCTCGCCGGCCACCTGAGTCCTCGCCACAGGCCTGAGTCCGCGCGGGCCTGCCCGTCATGACGACGAGCGTCGTCCACATCCACAGAATGGTAAGAGTGTCCATCTCTCCCGTAGAAGGTTCCCCCACGCTGAGCGTCCGGGGTGCCCGCGTGCACAACCTCGACAACGTCGACCTCGAGATCCCCCGCGACTCGCTGGTCGTCTTCACCGGGTTGTCCGGCTCCGGCAAATCGTCCCTGGCATTCGACACGATCTTCGCCGAAGGGCAGAGGCGTTACGTCGAGTCCTTGTCGGCGTATGCACGACAGTTCCTGGGTCAGGTCGACAGGCCCGACGTGGACTTCATCGAGGGTCTCAGCCCCGCGGTCTCGATCGACCAGAAATCCACGAACCGCAACCCGCGGTCCACGGTCGGCACGATCACCGAGATCTACGACTACATGCGGCTCCTCTGGGCGCGCATCGGGGTCCCGCACTGTGCAGTCTGCGGCGAGAAGATCAGCAAGCAGAGCGTTCAGCAGATAGCCGACCAGCTCATGACCCTCGAGACGGGCACCCGGTACCAGGTGCTCAGCCCGGTCGTCTCGCAGAAGAAGGGCGAGTTCGTCGACCTCTTCGCCGAACTCGCGTCAAGCGGTTATTCGCGGGCGATCGTCGACGGCGAGCAGATCCAGCTCAGCTCCCCACCGAAGCTCAAGAAGCAGATCAAGCACGACATCGCAGTGGTGGTCGATCGTCTCGTGGCCTCCGACGAGGCGCTGACGCGCCTCACCGACTCGCTCGAGACCGCGCTCCGCCTGACCGACGGCCTGGTGACGATCGACTTCGTCGACACCGACGACGACGCTGCGGGCAAGTACCGGACGTTCTCCGAGAAGCTCTCGTGCCCGAACAACCACCCCGTCCAACTGACGGAGATCGAACCCCGGACCTTCTCTTTCAACGCCCCCTTCGGGGCTTGCCCCGAGTGCTCGGGGCTCGGGACCAAGATGTCGGTCGACTCGGACCTCCTGCTCGGTGACCCCGAGCTCAGCCTCGCCGACGGTGTGATCCTCCCGTGGACGCAGTCCGGTAAAGGGCTCTACAACTACTTCCAGAAGCTCCTCGAGGGTCTGGCCGGCGACCTGGGCTTCAGTCTCAAGACGCCCTGGCACGAGCTCCCCGAGAAGACCCAGCAGGCAGTCCTGCAGGGCAACGACTTCGAGGTCACGGTCAAGTGGCGCAACCGCTTCGGCCGCGAGATGACGTACTCGACGGGCTTCGAGGGTGTCATGCCCTACATCGAGCGAAAGTACGCCGAGGCCGAGACCGACACGCAACGTCAGCGGTACGCGTCCTACCTCCGCGAGATCCCGTGCGTCGTCTGCAAGGGCAAGCGGCTCAAGCCCGAGGTCCTGGCCGTCCTGGTCGACGGGCACGACATCGCGACCGTGTCCGAGCTCAGCCTCTCCGACGCCTTCGCGTTCATGAACGAACTCACGCTCACGACGCGCGAGGCGCGCATCGCGGCCCAGGTCCTGCGCGAGATCCGGGTCAGGCTCGAGTTCTTGCTCGAGGTCGGCCTGACCTACCTGTCCCTCGCCCGCGCCGCCGGCTCCCTCTCGGGCGGCGAGGCCCAGCGCATCCGTCTCGCGACCCAGATCGGCTCGGGCCTCACCGGGGTGCTCTACGTCCTCGACGAGCCGAGCATCGGTCTGCACCAGCGGGACAACCGCCGACTCATCGACACGCTCGTCAAACTGAAGAACCTCGGTAACACCCTGATCGTCGTCGAGCACGACGAGGACACCATCAAGACGGCCGACTGGGTCGTCGACATCGGCCCCGGTGCCGGAGTCAACGGCGGCACCGTCGTGCACTCGGGTAGCTACGAAGACCTTGTGGCGAACACCGATTCGTACACGGGCGACTACCTCGCCGGGCGACGGTCGATCGAGACTCCGACCAGCCGTCGCCCCGTCGACAAGAAGCGCATGATCTCGGTCGTCGGGGCCAAGGCCAACAACCTGCGCGACGTCACCGTGGACTTCCCCCTGGGCACCTTCGTCGCCGTGACGGGCGTCAGCGGTTCGGGCAAGTCGTCACTCGTCAACGACATCCTCTACAAGGTCCTGGCCAACCAGCTCAACGGGGCTCGACAGATCCCCGGCAAGCACACGCGTGTCACCGGGCTCGACGCCCTCGACAAGGTCGTCCACGTCGACCAGGCGCCCATCGGTCGGACCCCGCGTTCGAACCCCGCGACCTACACCGGCGTCTTCGACCGCATCCGGACACTCTTCGCCGAGACCACCGATGCCAAGGCCCGCGGCTACCTGCCGGGTCGGTTCAGTTTCAACGTCAAGGGCGGCCGCTGCGAGAACTGTTCGGGTGACGGCACCATCAAGATCGAGATGAACTTCTTGCCCGACGTCTACGTGGCGTGCGAGGTCTGTGGCGGGGCACGCTACAACCGCGACACGCTGGCCGTGCGGTACAAGGGCAAGAACATCTCCGAAGTCCTCGAGATGCCGATCAGCGAGGCCGCCGAGTTCTTCGCGCCCATCTCGGCGATCTCGCGTTTCATGTCGACGCTGGTCGACGTCGGGCTGGGTTACGTGCGGCTGGGTCAAAGTGCCACCACGCTGAGCGGTGGCGAGGCCCAGCGTGTCAAGCTGGCGACCGAGCTGCAGAAGCGCTCCAACGGGCGCAGCGTCTACGTGCTCGACGAGCCGACCACCGGTCTGCACTTCGAGGACGTCCGCAAGCTCCTGCTCGTCCTGAACGGTCTCGTCGAGAAGGGCAACACCGTCATCACGATCGAGCACAACCTCGACGTCATCAAATCCGCCGACTGGCTGATCGACATGGGCCCCGAAGGAGGCGCGGGTGGCGGCACCGTCATCGCCACCGGCACGCCGGAACACCTCGCCACGGTGCCCGAGAGCCACACGGGCGTCTTCCTCAAGGAGATCCTCGAGTCCGGCCACACCGTGCCTCGGGTGCAGAAGAAGAAGTCCACGCCGGCACGGCGTCGGGAGGCCGTCGAAGCGCGATGAGCAACACCGTCTCCTGGCGTCCCAAAGCGGGCGAAATCCCGACCGATCCCGGCGTCTACCGCTGGCGTGACGAACGGGGGAGGGTCCTGTACGTCGGTAAGGCCAAGAACCTCCGGGCGCGATTGAGCAACTACTTCGCGCCTCTGCCCTCACTGCACGAACGAACCCGGCGGATGGTGCTCACCGCTCGATCGGTCGAGTGGACCGTCGTGGGGAGCGACATCGAGGCGCTCCAACTCGAGTACACGTGGATCAAAGAGTTCGATCCACCGTTCAACGTCAAGTTCCGTGACGACAAGACCTATCCGTTCATGGCAGTGACCCTGGCGGACGAGGCTCCTCGGGTGATGGTGACGCGCAACCCACGCATCAAGGGCGCGAAGTACTTCGGGCCCTACCCGAAGATCTGGGCGGTGCACGACACGATCGACCTCATGATCAAGGTCTTCCCGATCCGCACCTGCTCCGACAGCAGCTACAAGAAGGCCATGCAGACGGGCAAGCCCTGCTTCCCGGGCCAGATCGGTCGTTGCGGCGGGCCCTGCTCCCAGAAGGTCTCGATCGACGACCATCGAGCCATGGTCGACGCCTTCGTCACGTTCATGGGCAGCTACGACAAGAAGGTGATCGCCGACCTCCAGCGGTCCATGAAGACGGCCGCCCTCGAGCAACGTTTCGAGGACGCAGCCGCCTACCGGGATCAGGTGCAGGCGCTCGAGGCGGTCCTCGACAAGTCGGCGGTGGTCCTGCGCGACAACGTCGACCTCGATCTCTACGCCCTGGCCGAGGACGAATTGGCGGCGGCCGTTCAACTCTTCACGGTGCGGGGTGGCCGCATCCGGGGTTCCCGGGGATGGGTCGTCGACAAAGAGATCGACATCTCGACCGGTGACCTCGTTGAGCAGGTCCTACAGGGCATCTACAGCGCCGGTGCCGAGCTTCCCCGCGAGATCGTCGTGACCGCCACACCGGATGACAACGACGCCCTGGAAAGCGTTCTGAGTTCCATCCGAGGGCGCGGTCGGGTGCAGATCCACACGGCACAGCGAGGTGAGAAGGCGAACCTCATGCAGACGGCCACCCTCAACGCGCAACAGTCGCTCATGCTCTACAAGACCCGCCGTAGTGCTGACTTCGCCACCCGGTCGACGGCCCTGGCCGACATCCAGGAGGCCTTGGGCATGAGCGACGCCCCCCTGCGGATGGAGTGCTACGACGTCTCCCACCTCTCGGGCACGAACATCGTCGCGTCGATGGTCGTGTTCGAAGACGGACTTCCCCGAAAAGACCAGTACCGCCGGTTCAACATCCCCCAGTCGACCGACGACACCGAATCGATCTATCAGACCCTCAGCCGCCGTCTCGCGCGACTCGATGACGAACTCGCGCCCGTCGACGAGGTGGGTGAGCAGCGCAAGCGCTTCGCCTACCGCCCCAACCTGCTGATCGTCGACGGCGGCCAGCCCCAGGTGGCGGCCGCGAGGCGTGCCCTCGACGACGCCGGCGTCACCGACATCGCTCTCTGCGGCATCGCCAAGCGGCTCGAAGAGATCTGGTTGCCCGATGACGACTTCCCGGTCATCCTGCCGCGCAACAGCGACGCCCTGTTCCTCATCCAACGCATCCGCGACGAGGCTCACCGCTTCGCGATCACGCACCAGCGACAACGGCGCAAGCGCGACATCTCGACCCAACTCGCCGAGATCCCGGGGCTCGGCCCCTCTCGGGTGGCCGTCCTCTTGAAGCACTTCGGCTCGGTGAAGCGTCTCAAGGACGCCGACGCGGCGGACATCTCGGCGATCCGCGGCATCGGGCCGACGTTGGCCGCAGCGGTCGTCGAGCGGCTCCGCGGAGGTGACGACGTGTCGGTGGACGACCCGGTGCCTCCGACGAGCCCCGCCTAGACTCGATCCACCGCCCGCCGACCCGAGGACACCACCGACATGAGCGACGCCAGCGAACAGCAAGAGGTCTTGATCGTCACGGGCATGTCCGGCGCAGGACGATCGACCGTCGGCAACGCCCTCGAAGATCTCGACTGGTACGTGGTCGACAACCTGCCCGCGCAGATGTTGCGGCCGCTGCTGGATCTGGCCGAACGCGCGGGGGACTCCCTCCCCAAGATCGCGGCGGTGATCGACGTGCGCGGGGGGCGTCTGTTCAGCGAGGCGCAAGAAGCCGTGCGAACCCTTCGGGCGAGCATGCCCAGCAAGGTCCGGGTGCTCTTCCTGGACGCGACGGACGCAGCACTCGTCAGGCGATTCGAGCAGGTCCGACGCCCGCATCCGCTGCAGGGCGACGGTACGTTGCTCGACGGCATCCTCGCCGAACGTGCCCGCATGGAAGAACTCCGCGAGACCAGCGACGTCATCATCGACACGTCCGAACTCAACATCCACCAGCTGGCCACCACGATCTCGGAGAAGTTCGCCGAATCCGACCGTGCCGGGGTGCAGGTGACCGTTCTGAGCTTTGGCTTCAAGTACGGCCTGCCCACGGACGCCGACATGGTGGGTGACGCTCGATTCCTGCCGAACCCCTTCTGGGTGCCCGCCCTCCGACAGCAGTCGGGGCTCGACGAGCCCGTCACGAGCTACGTGATGGAGCAGGCCGGTGCTCGAGAATTCGTCGACGCCTTCGCTGCCTCCCTCGTGCCGGTGCTCGCCGGCTACCAGCGTGAGAACAAGAGACACGCTACGATCGCCATTGGCTGCACCGGGGGAAAACATCGATCGGTCACCCTCGTGGGTGAACTGGCGGCGCGTCTGCGTGGACTCCCCGGCGTGGCCGTCAGCGTGAAACACCGCGACCTCGGACGAGAATGAGCCACCGACGCGCTCGAGCACGCCCGTGACACCGACGACAAGTCGACCCGACGAAAAGGAACAACCGGAGTGGCCCAGACTGCCGACGTCAAAGAAGAACTCGCCCGCGTCGAGGTGAGCAGGACGACGGTCCGGGCCGCCGAGCTCGCCACCGTCCTCCGCTTCGCCGGGGGACTGCACCTCATCTCGGGTCGGATCGCGGTCGAGGCGGAGCTCGACTCGGCGCTGATCGCCCGTCGAGTCCGGAAGGACCTCGCCGAGCTCTACGGGGCTCGGAGCGACGTCGCCATGACGGCGCCCTCCGGTGCACGACGGAACCCCGGATTCCTCGTGCGGGTGCACGAGGCCGGTGAGACTCTCGCCCGCCAGACGGGGCTCATGGATGCCAGGCGACGACCGGTGCGCGGGCTGCCCAACCGGCTCACGACCGGCTCGCGTGACGACCTCGCCGCCATCTGGCGCGGCGCCTTCCTCGCCCAGGGCTCCCTGACGGATCCGGGCCGGTCCGCGTCCCTCGAGGTCGTCTGCCCGGGCAACGAGACCGCCATGGCGCTCGTCGGCGCCGCCGGGCGACTCGGCATCGCCGCCAAGGCCCGCGAGGTCCGAGGGGTGCACCGCGTCATCATCCGGGACGGCGAGGCGATCGGCACCATGCTCAAGGTGATGGGTGCCCAGAAGAGCGTGACCGACTGGGAAGAGATGCGGCAACGGCGTGAGGTCCGAGCAACGGCCAACCGTCTCGTCAACTTCGACGACGCCAACCTGCGACGGTCGGCACAGGCTGCCGTGGCCGCCTGTGCCCGGGTCGACCGGGCGATGGAGCTCCTCGGTGACGACATCCCCGACCACCTCAAGTACGCGGGCGAGCTGCGCCTCGCCCACCGTGACGCCAGCCTGGACGAACTCGGCCACCATGCGGACCCCCCGATGACCAAGGACGCCGTCGCAGGGCGCATCCGGCGCCTCCTCGCCATGGCAGACAAGAAGGCCAGCGACCTGGGGCTGCCCGGCACGGACGCCAACCTGCCGAACGACCTCGACCTCGACTGAGGTCCGTACGGAGTCCCGCGACGACACGGGACGACGAATTCCGGAGGGCTGCTGCTACTGTCGTAAACGGTGTGCGGCCCGAACTCATCGAGAGTTCGGGCGACTCCACGGGCCTGGTCGCCCACACCCTCCACGCGTCCCCACGACGCCTGATCATCAGGAGTTTCATTGACCGTCAAGATCGGCATCAACGGCTTCGGTCGCATCGGCCGTAACTACTTCCGCGCGGCTCTCGCCAAGGGCACCGACATCGAGATCGTCGCCGTCAACGACCTGACCGACAACGCGGCACTAGCGCACCTCCTCAAGTTCGACTCCATCACCGGTCGTCTCGACGCCACGGTGGAGCTGGACGGTGACTCGATCGTCGTCGACGGCAAGCCGATCAAGGTCCTCGCGGAGCGCGACCCCGCCAACCTGCCCTGGGGCGAGTTGGGTGTCGACATCGTCGTCGAGTCGACCGGTTTCTTCACGAAGGCCGAAGACGCCCGCAAGCACATCACGGCCGGCGCGAAGAAGGTCCTCATCTCGGCTCCGGCCACCGGTGACGACGCCACCATCGTGCTGGGTGTGAACGAGGGCATCTACGACCCCGCCAACCACCACATCATCTCCAACGCGTCCTGCACGACGAACAGCCTCGCGCCCCTCATGAAGGTGTTCCTCGACAACTTCGGCGTGGAGCGCGGTCTCATGACGACCGTGCACGCCTACACGGCCGACCAGAACCTGCAGGACGGCCCTCACAAGGACCCGCGCCGTGCTCGTGCCGCCGCGCTCAACATCGTCCCGACGTCGACCGGCGCCGCCAAGGCCATCGGCCTCGTGATCCCCGAGCTCGCCGGCAAGCTCGACGGCTACGCCCTTCGCGTGCCCGTGCCCACCGGCTCGATCACCGACGTGACCCTCGAGACCAGCACCCCCGTGACGGTCGAGCAGATCAACGCGGCATACAAGGCCGCGGCCGAAGGGGAGCTCAAGGGCATCCTCGCCTACTCCGAGGACCCCCTGGTCTCGACCGACATCACGACCGACCCGCACTCGTCGATCTACGACTCGGGCCTCACCAAGGTCATCGGCAACCTCGTCAAGATCACCTCGTGGTACGACAACGAGTGGGGTTACTCGAACCGACTGGTCGACCTGACGAAGTACGTGGCCGACCGCCTCTAGTCCGAACTCGGCGCCTCGGTCCCGTCCGGGCCGAGGCGCCGTCCCCAACCCGAAACGAAGCCATGAGCCTGCGAACCCTCGATTCACTCGGTCCCTTGTCGGGCAAACGCGTCATCGTCCGATGCGACCTCAACGTCCCGTTGAAGGACGGCGAGATCACCGACGACGGACGCATCCGCGCCTCCCTCGAGACCCTCGACCTGCTGATCAATCAGGGAGCGAGGGTCGTCGTCATCTCGCACCTCGGGCGTCCCGACGGCCAGGCCAAGGCCGAGTACAGCCTGCGACCGGTCGCGCAACGCCTCAGCGAACTCCTCGGGAAGAGCGTCGGCTTCGCGGCGAGCACGGTCGGAGACGACACCAGCGCAGCTGTCGCCGACTTGACCGACGGTCAGATCGTGGTGCTCGAGAACCTGCGGTACAACGCGGCCGAGACATCGAAAGACGAGGGGGAACGCCAAGAGTTCGCCCGTCGCCTGGCAGAGCTCGGCGACGTCTTCGTCTCCGACGGCTTCGGTGTCGTGCACCGCAAACAGGCGAGTGTCTACGAGTTGCCGGCGCTCCTCCCGAGTGCGGCAGGGTCGCTGATCTCCCGTGAGCTCGAGGTCCTCGACAAGCTGACCGAGAAACCCACCCGGCCCTACACGGTCGTCCTCGGCGGCTCCAAGGTCTCGGACAAGCTCGGTGTCATCGAGCACCTGCTGCCGCGGGTCGACAACCTGCTCATCGGTGGCGGCATGCTCTTCACGTTCCTCGCCGCCCAGGGGCTTCCCGTCGGCAAGAGCCTGCTCGAGAAGGACCAGCTCGACCGGGTCCGCGGATACGTCGACGAGGCCGCGCGTCGCGGCGTCAATCTCGTGCTCCCCGTCGACGTGGTCGTCGCCTCGGCCTTCAGCGCCGACGCCGAGCACAGCGTCGTCGCGTCGGACGGCATCGAATCGTCCTCCCTGGGCCCGGAAGCCCTCGGCCTGGACATCGGTCCCGAGACGGCGGCCCGATTCGCCGAGACCGTTCAGACCTCGTCGACGGTCTTCTGGAACGGCCCCATGGGCGTGTTCGAGTTCCCCGCCTTCGCACACGGCACCAAGAAGGTCGCCGAGGCCCTGACGCATGTCTCCGGTCTCGGGGTCGTCGGCGGCGGCGACTCGGCCGCGGCCGTTCGGGCCCTCGGTTTCTCGGACGACCAGTTCGGCCACATCTCCACCGGCGGTGGAGCCAGCCTCGAGTTCCTCGAGGGCAAACGACTCCCCGGACTGGAGGTCCTCGGATGGTGACCACACGCACCCCTCTCATCGCCGGCAACTGGAAGATGAACCTCGATCACCTGCAGGCGATCGCGTTCGTCCAGAAGCTCGCCTGGTCCCTCAAGGACGCGAAGCACGACTTCGAGTCGGTCGAGACTGCGGTGTTCCCGCCCTTCACCGACCTCCGAAGCGTCCAGACGCTGCTCGACGCCGACAAGCTCGACCTCGCCCTCGGAGCCCAAGACCTGTCCGCCCACGATTCGGGGGCCTTCACGGGCGAGGTCTCGGGCCAGTTCTTGGCCAAGCTCGACGTCCGCTACGCCCTCGTCGGGCACTCGGAGCGCAGGACGCTCCACGCCGAGAACGACGAGGTCGTGGCCACGAAGGTCGCTGCGGCCCATCGTTCGGGTCTCGTTCCCGTCATCTGCGTCGGTGAGACCGCGGAAGACCTCGAGCAGCACGGACCGAGTGCGGTGCCGGTGGCTCAGCTCCGTGCAGCGCTGGCACAGGTGCCGGCTTCCGCCGAGGTCGTCGTGGCGTACGAGCCCGTCTGGGCGATCGGCTCCGGTCAGGCCGCGACCGCCGAGCAGGCCGAGCAGGTCTGCGCCGCCTTGCGCGCCGCCCTCGTCGAGCTCGTCGGGCCGGATTCCGCGGCGGCCACTCGGATCCTCTACGGCGGATCGGTCAAATCCACGAACATCGCCTCGTTCATGCGTGAGCCCAACGTCGACGGCGCCCTCGTCGGCGGGGCGAGCCTGGACGTGACCGAGTTCGCCAGCATCGTCCGGTTCCAAGCGCACGTCGGCGTCTGAATCGGGGGGCGACGATCGGCAGCGCCCCTCCGATTCGACCTCCCCAGGGGGAGGCCCCGCGCGGTTATACTGTTCAGCGGTCTCACCGCATCGAAAGGTCCTACGTGGAAATTCTCCAGGTCATCCTGCAGGTGTTGCTCGGCATCACGAGCCTCCTGCTGACCCTCCTCATCCTGCTTCACCGTGGTCGTGGCGGCGGTCTGTCCGACATGTTCGGCGGTGGTGTCACGAGCAACCTCGGTGCCTCGGGTGTCGCCGAGCGCAACCTCAACCGCATCACGGTCTTCCTCGGCCTCGTCTGGATCACGTGCATCGTGGTCCTGGGCCTCATCACCAAGTTCGCGGCGGTCAGCTGATGGCGTCGGGCGGTAGCGCGATCCGAGGGTCGCGCGTCGGTGCAGGCCCCATGGGCGAACAAGACCGTGGATTCCACGCCGAGCGAGTGACGATCTCGTACTGGGATGCTCTCGGCAACGAGGTGGTCCGCCACTTCGCAGCAAATGTTCCCGACGAAGAGATCCCCGAAACGGTCGACTCGCCCTCGAGTGGACTCCCGGCGGGCCGCGACAAGGCCAACCCGCCGACGGTTGCCAAGCTAGAGCCCTACAAGACGCACCTCGCGTACGTCAAAGAGCGGCGAACCGAAGAAGAGGCCGAACAGCTGCTCGAAGAGGCCCTGCAACAACTTCGCGTCCGACGCGGCAAGGCCTGACCTTATCGAGCGCGCCTCCGGGCGCCTCGACACCGGCCATGACGAAGGCCCCGCAGCTCTTGGCTGCGGGGCCTTCGTCATGCCTCGGACAGGTCGTCCGAGCCCAGGCTCAGTAGGTGGAAGCGATGAGGTTCTCGGGTACCTCGGCCGCCGCGTCCTGGTCCACGAAGAACACCGTCCGCTTACGACCCTTGACCCCTGCCACCGGCACCTGGTCCGCGCCCGCACCCGCGAGGGCGAGCCCCAGCGACGAGGCCTTCTCGGCTCCGGCGAGGATCATCCAGACGCGCTGCGAGTTGTTGATCACGGGAAGGCTCAGCGTGAGTCGCACCGGTGGCGGCTTGGGGGAGTCGTCGATCGTGAGCACGGTGGGCGCGAGTTGGCGAATCTGCGCCTTGTCGGGGAACAGCGATGCGACGTGACCGTCGGGTCCGACGCCGAGGAGCGTGATGTCGAAGCGCGGGGCCTCGTCGTCGGCCTGGGCGTGCTGGAGGAGTTCTTCGCGATAGGCGGCTGCCGCGGCCTCGACGTCGACGTAGTCACCGACAGCGCCGAAACGATGGACGTTCTCGGGCAGCAGCCCGATGTGATCGAGGAGATCGATGCCGGCCTGTGTGTCGTTGCGGTCGGAATCGCCGGCCGGGACCCAGCGTTCGTCCGCCCACCAGATCGAGACCTTCGACCAGTCGACGCTGTCGCGGGCCGGTGACGCGTTGATGGCCGCCAGCACGAGGGTGCTGACCGAGCCGCCGCTCACGACGACCGACGCGTAATTCTGTTCTTCGAGAACGTCGATGATCTTGGTGATGAAGCGGGCGGCCACGGACGCGCCCAGCGATTGTTTGTCGGGGTGGACCAGCACCCGGCGTTCGTTCGTCACGGTTCTCTTCTGCTCTAGTTGCTCTGGACGGGTTCGTTCAGTTGGCCGACCCCGTGTCTCACGACGTTCCCGAACAGGTCGTCGGGGTCGAGTCTACGGAGTTCCTCGGCCAAGCAGTCGCGCAGCGAGCGGCGTGGCAGGGCCAGATCGTGCGTGGGCTGTCCTGGTTGGGTCAGGGTCGCGACGTCGTCGAGCGACCTCTCGAGGACGATGGGGCCGGAGGGACGGACCAGCTTCACGCCGTGGATGCCGCTCGAGCCGGTCGCCCGGGTCGTCAACTCGCCGTCCACCGGCACGTCGAGTTGCAGGCGCAGCCACGCGGCCAGGAGAAGCGTCGAGGGGGAGTCGGGTGCTCCTGAGACCCCCACCTCGGTGACCGACTCGTACGGTGGCTGGTCGAGCACGGCGGCGAGCTGGGCCCGCCACAGGGTGAGCCGGGTCCACGCGAAGTCGGTGTCGCCGGGAGCGTAGCTGCGGGCGAGGTCGATGATCGACTGGCGAGGGTTGGCCTGGCTCGCAGCGTCTGTGATGCGCCGCTGGGCGATGCGCCCCAGGGGAGACTCCGACACCACGGCAGGCGCGGTCTTGGGCCACCACGCTACGACGGGAGCGTCCGGGAGCAGGAGCCCGGTGACGAGTCCTTCCTCGTCGCTCGCGGTGTCGCCGTAGGCCCGGAGCAGGATCACCTCACTGGCTCCGGCGTCCCCGCCCACGCGGATCTGGGCGTCCAATCGACCGTCGAGGTCGTCCAGCTCGGTCGACGTGGACACCACGATGACCCTCATGGGGTGCTCGCGGGACGCGTCGTTCGCCGCTTCGATCGCCTCTTCCTCGTCGCCGAGACGGGTGGAGATGATCAGGGTGAGGACACGGCCCAAGGCGACCGCGCCTCCTTCTTCCCTGATCTTGACGAGCGCCTTCTGGACGCGGCTGATGGTGCTGTCGGGCAGATCGACGATCACGGACGCCTCCAGGTACGGCCGTCACGGGCCATGAGTTCATCGGCCGAGGCGGGGCCCCAGGTGCCGGGTCGGTACTGCTCGGGCTGGCCCTGCGAGGCCCAGAACTCTTCGATCGGGTCGAGGATCTTCCAGGACAGCTCGACTTCTTCGTGGCGCGGGAACAAGGGTGGATCGCCGAGGAGGACGTCGAGGATGAGCCGTTCGTAGGCCTCTGGGCTCGCCTCGGTGAAGGCGTGCCCGTAGCCGAAGTCCATGGTGACGTCGCGGACCTGCGTGCCGATCCCGGGCACCTTCGAACCGAACCGGAGGGTCACGCCCTCGTCGGGCTGGACCCGGATCACGAGAGCGTTCTGCCCAAGCGATGTCTGCGTCCCGAAGATGTTCTCGGGCACCTGCTTGAACACGACGGCGATCTCGGTCACCCGGCGCCCGAGACGTTTTCCCGCCCGGAGGTAGAACGGCACGCCAGCCCATCGGCGCGTGGCGATCTCGAGCTTGATCGCCGCGAAGGTCTCCGTCGTGCTCTCGGGGTTCATGCCCTCTTCGTCGAGGAAGCCCAGGACCTTCTCGCCCCCCTGCCACCCTCCGGCGTACTGGCCCCGGGCCGTGCCCGCGGAGAGGTCCGCGGGCAGGCGGACGGCCGAGAGGATCTTCTCCTTCTCGGCTCGAAGATCGCGGGCGGCGAACGTCACGGGTTCTTCCATGGCCGTGAGTGCGAGCAGTTGGAGAAGGTGGTTCTGGATGACGTCGCGAGCGGCGCCGATCCCGTCGTAGTAACCCGCTCGCCCTCCGACGCCGATGTCCTCGGCCATGGTGATCTGGACGTGGTCGACGTAATTGGAGTTCCAGAGGGGTTCGTACATCTGGTTGGCGAACCGGAGCGTCAGCAGGTTCTGCACCGTCTCTTTGCCGAGATAGTGGTCGATACGGAAGACGCTGTCGGGCTCGAAGACCGTCTCGACCACGGCGTTGAGCTCGCGAGCAGTCTTCAGGTCGCTGCCGAACGGCTTCTCGATGACGACACGACGCCATGCACCGTCCTTCTCCTCGGCGAGCCCCGAGTTGCGCAGTTGCTCCGTGACCATCGGGAAGGCCTTGGGCGGGATGGAGAGGTAGAACGCGTGGTTGCCCATCGTGCCACGCTCACGGTCGAGCGCCTCGATGGTGTCCTTGAGCCGTGCGAACGCGTCGGCGTCGTCGAAGACCCCTTGGACGAATCGGAATCCCTCTTTGAGTTGACGCCAGACGTCCTCGTCGAACGGTGTACGCGCGTGGTCCTTGACGGCCTGGTAGACGACCTGCTCGAAGTCCTGGCCCTCGAACTCGCGTCGGGCGAAACCGACGAGCGCGAAGCCGGGCGGCAACAGGCCACGATTGGCGAGGTCGTAGACGGCGGGCATGAGCTTCTTGCGGGAGAGATCCCCCGTCACGCCGAAGATGATGAGGCCGCTGGGGCCGGCGATGCGGTTGAGACGTCGATCGGAGGGCAGCCGCAGCGGGTTGGACTCCGGGGTGATCGGCACCGGTGACATGGGCATCCGTTCTGTGGTTCGAGGGGTATCCGGTCGCACGCGAGTGACGACTGAGGGGACCACCGGGGCAAGACGAAAGGGCCGGCGCCCGTGAGGACGCCGGCCCTTTCGACTCAGCGGAGTGCGGCGGTGATGACCGGCAACGCGGCGGCCACGTCGGTCACCGTCAGCGTCAGCACCGGACGACCGTGCTCGGCCAGGACCTTGGCGTCGCCCGCAGCCTGAGCCTGCACGAGCTGCCCGAACGTGAACGGGCTGTCCGGGATCTCGAGGTCGGTCTCGGGCACCTGCGTGATCTGCAGGAAGACACCGTTGGCCGGGCCGCCCTTGTGGTACTGACCGGTCGAGTGCAGGAAGCGCGGTCCCCACCCGAAGGTGACGGGACGCTGCGTACGTGCCGCGAGCAGGTCGCGGATCTCGTCGAGCTGCGGGTTCGCCACGCGGTCCACGTAGGCCTGGATCGAGACGTAGCCGTCGTCGCTCAGGTGGGAGAGCAGCGCGGCCACGGCCGACTCGAGCGTGTCGCCCGTTTCGACGCCTCCGACCTCGCGGACCTCGACGCCCTCGGACGTGAAGGCCGGGGGAGTGGGCTCGGGACGGTCGTCGAGCAACGCCCGCGTCGCGACCTTGGCCGACTCGACGTCGGGCTGGTCGAACGGGTTGATCTCGAGCAGACGCCCGGCCACGGCGACGGCGTACTCCCAGACCATGATCTGGCCGCCGAGCGAACCCGAGATCTCGACCTCGCCGGGCGCGACCTCACGGGTCTCGTCGGCGTTGGCCACGAGTCGGACGACCTGCACGTCATGCAGACCCGCCGTGATCTCGGGGGCGGAGGTCCCGATCACGACCGGGAGGAGGCCGCGGCCCTGCTTGCCGGTCGACTCGGCGATGAGCTGTTCGGCCCAGTCCGGGAACCCGACGATGTGCGTACCGTCGGCGACGATGGCGATCTTGTCGCGAAGCGGCGAGGTTCCTGCCAGGACCGCGCCCAGCACCAGGCCGGGGTTGTCGGCACGGTCCTGTGCCAACTCGACCGTCACGGCGTCGGCCTCGGCGAGCAGTTCGCGGATGTCGGCACCGGCCAGGCCGGACGGCACGAGACCGAACGCCGAGAGGGCCGAGTAGCGCCCACCGATGTTCGGGTCGGCGTTGAAGACGCGGTACCCGGCCTCGCGAGCCTGCCCGTCCAGGGGCGAACCCGGGTCGGTGACGACGACGATGCGCTCGACGGGGTCGATGCCGGCGTCGGTGAACGCCTTCTCGAAGGTCTTGCGCTGACTGGCGGTCTCGACGGTCGAGCCCGACTTGGACGACACCACGAGCACGGTGCGCTCGAGGCGGTCGGCGAGGGCCGTGAGGACCTGGCCGGGCTCGGTCGCGTCCAGCACGGTGAGCTCGACGCCGTAGGTCCGGGTGATGACCTCGGGCGCGAGCGACGAACCGCCCATGCCCGCGAGCACGACGTGGTCGACACCCTTGGCGGCGAGCTCGTCGCGCAGCGAGTCGATCTCGTCGAGCAGAGGGGTGGAGACCACGACGGCCTCGGTCCAGCCAAGACGCTTGGCCGACTCGTCCTCGGCGTCAGGGCCCCACAGAGTGGGGTTCTGTGCCGTGATGCCGGAGGCGACGAGGTCGCTCACGAGCTGCGGGACGACCGTCTCGACCGCCTGTGCCGCGTCTCCGCTGGCAGCGATGGTGATCGTCACTTGGACTCCCCGGCGGGCTTGGCGGCCTCAAGAGCGGCGGTGACGGTATCGAGCAGTTCGTTCCACGACACGACGAACTTCTCGACACCCTCTTTCTCGAGGGTCTCGGTCACGTCGTCGTACGACACACCCTGCGCGGCGATCGCGTCCATGGTCTCGTTCGCCGAGGCGTAGGAGGCGCTGATCGTGTCCCCGCGCACCTCGCCGTGGTCGAAGGTCGCCTCGAGGGTCTTCTCGGGCATCGTGTTGACGACGTCCTGGGCGACGAGCTCGACGACGTAGGTCGTGTCGAGGACGGCAGGGTCCTTGACGCCGGTCGACGCCCAGAGGGGGCGCTGCTTGTTGGCGCCGGCGGCGATGAGACCCTTGGCCCGCTCGGAGTCGAAAGCCTGCTGGTAGACCTCGTAGGCGAGCTGAGCGTTGGCGACGCCCGCCTTTCCCTTGAGGGCCTTCGCCTCGTCGGTGCCGACGGCGTCGAGACGCTTGTCGATCTCGGTGTCGACGCGCGACACGAAGAACGAAGCCACCGAGTGGATCTCGGTGATGTCGATGCCAGCGGCCTTGGCCTGCTCGAGGCCCGTGAGGTAGGCATTGATGACGGCCCGGTAGCGCTCGAGGCTGAAGATCAAGGTCACGTTGACGCTGATGCCCTGAGCGATGACGGCCGTGATGGCCTCGAGTCCCTCGATGGTCGCGGGGATCTTGATGAGGGCGTTGGGGCGTCCGACCTTGGCGGCCAGCTTGACCGCCTGGTCGATGGTGCCCTGGGCGTCGTGGGCGAGACCCGGCTCGACCTCGATCGACACACGGCCATCGAATCCACCGGTCGTGTCGTAGACCTCGCGGAAGATGTCGCAGGCACGGGTGACGTCGTCGGTCGTGATCTCGAAGACGGCGTCGGTGACGCTGACCCCGGTCTTGGAGAGCAGGGCGACCTGGTCGTCGTAGGCCTCGCCCTTGGCGAGAGCCGACGCGAAGATCGTCGGGTTGGTCGTCACGCCGACGACGTTGCGCTCGGCGATGAGCTTCTGGAGGCCGCCCGCGTTGATGCGCTCGCGCGAGAGGTCGTCGAGCCAGATGCTCACGCCGGCGGCGGAGAGCTGTGCGGTGTTCGAATCAGTCATGTTCTTCTTCTTCCTTTGTCGACGCTCAGAGAGCGGCGATCGAGTCCTTGGCGGCGGCGACGGCGGCTTCGGTCGTCATGCCGAACTGCTTGAACAGCGTCTTGTAGTCGGCCGAGGCACCGAAGTGTTCGATCGACACGCTGCGGCCGGCGTCACCGACGATGCCGCGCCACGGCATCGCCACACCGGCCTCGATCGAGACGCGGGCCTTGACGGCGGCCGGGAGGACGGCCTCTTTGTACTCGTCGGACTGCTCGTCGAACCACTCGATGCTCGGAGCCGAGACGACGCGGGCGTTGATGCCCTCGCCGCGCAGGACCTCGCGGGCCTCGACGGCGATCTGCACCTCGGAACCCGTCGCCACGAAGATCACGTCGGGCGTGCCGCCCGGCGCCTCGGCCAGGACGTAAGCACCCTTGGCGACGTTCTTGGCGGACGCGAAGGTGTCACCTTCGGCGTCGCCGGTGCCGCGCTCGAAGACGGGCAGGTTCTGACGGCTGAGCGCGATGCCCGCGGGGCCGTGGTGGCGCTCGAGGATCGTCGCCCAGGCCCAGGCCGTCTCGTTGGCGTCGGCCGGACGGACGACGTCGAGGTCGGGGATGGCGCGCAGGGACGCCAGCTGCTCGATCGGCTGGTGGGTCGGGCCGTCCTCGCCGAGGGCCACGGAGTCGTGAGTCCACACGTAGATCGCGGGCGACTTCATCAGCGCGGCGAGACGGACGGCGGGGCGCATGTAATCGCTGAAGATCAGGAACGTGCCACCGAAGGGGCGCGTGTTGCCGTGCAACGTGATGCCGTTGAGGATGGCACCCATGGCGTGCTCGCGGATGCCGAAGTGCAGCACGCGACCGTAGGGGTCACCGCTCCACTCGTCGGTCGACCACTCGGTCGGGACGAACGACTTGGAACCCGTGATGGTGGTGAGGTTCGACTCGGCGAGGTCGGCCGAACCGCCCCAGAGCTCGGGCACGACGCCGGCGAGGGCGTTGATGACCTTGCCGGAGGCAGCTCGTGTCGAGACGTCCTTGCCGGCCTCGAAGACGGGCAGTGCCTCTTCGATGCCCTCGGGCAGCTCGTTGGCGAGGATGCGGTCGAGCATGACCTTCTTGTCGGGATTGGCCGACGCCCAGGCGGCGAGCTTCTCGTCCCACTCGGCGTGCTGTGCCTGACCTCGCTCGACGGCCTTGCGGGTGTGCTCGAGGACGGCGGGGTCGACGTCGAACGACTTCTCGGGGTCGAACCCGAGGACCGACTTGAGGCCGGCGACCTCGTCGGCGCCCAGGGCGGAACCGTGGATCTTGCCGGAGTTCTGCTTCTTGGGCGACGGCCAGCCGATGATCGTCTTGAGGATGATCAGCGAGGGCTTGTCCGTGACGGCCTTGGCCTTCTCGATGGCGTCGTGCAGTTCTGCCACGTCCTCGACGTACTCACCGGTCTTCTTCCAGTCGACGACCTGGACGTCCCAGTCGTACGACTCGAAGCGCTTGTGGACGTCCTCGGTGAAGGCGATGTTGGTGTCGTCCTCGATCGAGATCTGGTTGGAGTCGTAGATCGCGACGAGGTTGCCGAGCTTCTGGTGCCCGGCCAGCGAGGCGGCCTCGCTCGTGACGCCCTCTTGCATGTCGCCATCTCCGGCGATGACGTAGACGAAGTGGTCGAACGGACTCGTCCCCGGTGCGGCCTCGGGGTCGAACAGACCGCGCTCGAAGCGGGCGGCGTAGGCGAAGCCCACCGAGCTCGCGAATCCCTGGCCCAGCGGGCCGGTCGTGATCTCGATGCCGTCGGTGTGGCCGTACTCGGGGTGGCCGGGGGTCTTGGAGCCCCAGGTGCGCAGAGCCTCGAGGTCGTCGAGTTCGAGACCGTAGCCGCCCAGGTAGAACTGGATGTACTGCGTCAGCGAGCTGTGGCCGACGGACAGGATGAATCGGTCGCGACCGATCCAGGTGCTGTCGCTCGGGTCACGACGCATGACCTTCTGGAAGAGCAGGTAGGCGGCGGGCGCCAGGCTCATCGCGGTACCGGGGTGGCCGTTGCCGACCTTCTCCACCGCGTCGGCCGCGAGGACGCGGACCGTGTCTACTGCTTTGTTGTCAATGGATTCCCATTGCAGATCTGCCACTGGAAGTTGACCCTTCTTGATGCGAACTGCGCGGGGTCGATTCGCTCCCGCGCTGACGTGCGCCTGCCGAGACATCGTCGGCTGGGTCGCACACACGCTGGGGGCGGAGATCAGGACGGTTCGTCCGGTGATTCGGGACCGAGAGGGCGTGCGACTGGCAAGCACCTGTCAGTATAGGGACGAAGCCCCTCCGCCCGTCCGCATCCGGCCGGGGGTTCGCCGTCAGCGTCGACGTTCATCGCCTAGACTTCTCGGGCAAACCGTTCGTCTCGTTAGAGGACTCATGACCGCAGCCGTTGACATCCGCCCCGACACATCACCCCGGGGCTTCCGTCGCAAGGCTCGAGCGTACGTGGCCCTCACGAAGCCCCGCGTGATGGAGCTCTTGCTCGTCACGACGGCACCCACGATGTTCCTCGCGCAGGGGGGCATCCCGAACCTGTGGTTGGTCGCCGCGACGCTGATCGGTGGTGCCCTGAGCGCCGGATCGGCCTCGGCGTTCAATTGCTACATCGATCGAGACATCGATCGCATCATGAAGCGGACCCAGGGGCGTCCACTCGTCACCGGCGACGTGAGCGACCGCGAGGCGCTCGTCTTCTCGTACGTGGTCGGCGTGGCATCGATCGTCTGGCTCGCCCTCACGGTCAACCTGCTCTCCGCGGCCCTCTCGCTCGGCGCCATCCTGTTCTACGTCGTCGTGTACACCCTCTGGTTGAAGCGCCGAACGCCCCAGAACATCGTCTGGGGTGGGATCGCCGGATGCATGCCCGTCCTGATCGGCTGGGCGGCCGTCACGAACGACCTCTCGTGGTCCGCCGTCATCCTGTTCATGGTGATCTTCCTCTGGACGCCCCCGCACTACTGGCCCCTCTCGATGAAGTACCGCGACGACTACGCCGCCGCCGACGTGCCCATGCTGGCGGTCGTGCGTGGGCGCTCGATCGTCGGCCTGCAGGTCATCCTCTATGCGTGGGCGACGGTCGTGTGCTCCCTCATCCTGGTGCCGGTGGCCGGCATGGGTGTCCTGTACACCGTCGTCGCCCTGGCCAGCGGTGCCTGGTTCGTCTGGGAATCGCACCGGCTCTACAGCCGGGCCATCCAGCACGTCGCGGAGGTGCGTCCCATGCGCGTCTTCCACAGTTCCATCACCTACCTCACGCTCTTGTTCGTCGCCGTCGGCGTCGACCCCCTGCTTCCCTTCTGATCGCGTGGGCGCCTCTGGATGGGCCGTCCGTCCGGCGCGCGCGGACGACCTCGTCCCGCTGTCCGAGCTCAAGCTCGAGGTGCTCAGACCCGAGTTCGAGCGACTCGGCATCTGGGATCCCCCACGGCATCGGGCACGCTTCGAGCGCGAGTTCGTCGCCTCCGAGACGCGCGTCGTCGAAGGCGACCAGCGCCTCCTCGGGTGCATCGCGCTGCACCCCGACGACGGGACGACGTGGTTGCGCCACTTCTACCTGGCCGAGGAGGCGCGAGGTCACGGCATCGGGACGACCCTCCTCACCGAGGCCATCACCTCCGTGGCCGGAGGCTCGATCACCCTCGACGTGCTCACGGGCAGCCGCGCGGTGTCTCTCTACGAACGCACGGGATTCGTCGTCATCGACCAGGACGACGTCGACACCGTCATGCGCCGCGGCTAGAAGCGTCCTTCGTCGCGACCGTCAGGCGCGGGAGGCGGCCGCTTCGACGATCGGCTCGACCTCGTCCGGTGCCTGATCGTTGCGAAGCGACAGCACGACGGCGGTCATGGCCGCCACGAGCAGGGCTGCCAGCACCATGTGGCTGCCGACGAGCAGGGGAGGCAGCCCCGTCCGTGCCTGCGTGATGCCCACGGCGATCTGGGCGACCTCGACGCCGAGGAGGGCCAGAGGGAACCGGCGGGGGAGGCTCGCCCGCAGGGTCCACACGAAGACGCCGACAGTGAGGGCCAGGGTGGCGTAAGCGGGCCAGCTGTGGACGTGGTCCATGATCGCCGGGTCCAGACCGTTGCGGGGCGTGGCGGCGTCACCGGCATGAGGCCCGGAGCCGGTCGTGAGGACGCCGACGACGACCGTGACCGCCACCACCGCCGACGTGACGTGCACGAGCCGGGCGTAGCCCCGCGGCGTCGCGGCATGGTGCCCCCGAGGCCCGCGGTAGACCCGCCAGAGCAACGTCGTGGTCAGCGCGACGAGCACGATCGAAACGACGAAGTGGGCCCCGACGATGTAGGGGTTCAAGCCGGTGAGGACGGTGATCCCGCCGAGCACTGCCTGGAATGGGATGCTCAGGCCCTGGACGAGGGTGAGCCAGAAGAAGTCACGCCGGACCTTGCGCATCCGCAGCACGAAGAGGAAGGCGAGGATCACCACGAGGGTGAGCACGAAGGTCAGCAGACGGTTGCCGAACTCGATGACTCCGTGGATGCCCATCTCGGGTGTGCTGACGAACGAGTCGGCGGTACAGCGCGGCCAGGTGGGGCAGCCCAGCCCGGACCCCGTGAGCCGCACGGCGCCTCCGGTGCCGATCAGGAGCACCTGACAGACGAACGACGCCCAGGCGATGAACCGGACCCGGCGGTCGACGGTCGTGGGCAGCCATGACCAGGCTCGGGTCAGGACTCCGGTGGCGCCCACCTGTGCGTTGCTCACGACTTGCTGCCTTTCGTCACATTCGGCGGTCGGCCCTGTAGAATCAACGGGTTCAGGAACACGACCCGGCAGGGTGTCGACGGAGACATCCGAAGGCCGTGAGATCCGCAGAAGCGGTGCACGGTCTTCACCACCAGTCTAAGCAACGTCACCTGACGTCTCGATCACGTCGAGCGTCGTCCGACGCAGCGAGGACCGCCGGTGTGTTCGACTCGCAGGGCGAGCAACCGGGCCGCTCCATCACCCGGGGAATGCCGTTCGGCCGACCCGTGTTCGGTCCGGCAGAGAAAGAGGTAGTCATGTCAGACGTGTTGATCGATCGACCCGAGCTCGCGAGCCTGGGGCAGTACGAGTTCGGCTGGGCCGACTCCGACACCGCGGGTGCCTCGGCGCGCCGAGGGGTGTCACCCGAGGTCGTCACCGACATCTCGAACCTGAAGAGCGAACCGGAGTGGATGCTCAAGAACCGGTTGAAGGGCCTGACGCTGTTCGAGCGCAAGCCCATGCCGACGTGGGGTGCCGACCTGTCGGGCATCGACTTCGACAACATCAAGTACTTCGTCCGGTCGACCGAGAAGCAGGCGACCACCTGGGACGAACTTCCCGACGACATCAAGAACACCTACGAGAAGCTCGGCATCCCTGAGGCCGAGCGCAATCGCCTCGTGGCGGGTGTCGCTGCTCAGTACGAGTCCGAGGTGGTCTACCACCAGATCCGCGAGGATCTCGAGCAGCAGGGTGTCATCTTCATGGACACCGACACCGCGCTGCGCGAGCACCCCGAGCTCTTCCAGGAGTACTTCGGCACCGTCATCCCCGCCGGAGACAACAAGTTCGCCGCCTTGAACACCGCGGTCTGGTCGGGCGGCTCGTTCGTCTACGTACCCAAGGGCGTCCATGTCGAGATCCCGCTGCAGGCGTATTTCCGCATCAACACCGAGAACATGGGCCAGTTCGAGCGGACGCTGATCATCGCCGACGAGGGCAGCTACGTGCACTACATCGAGGGCTGCACCGCTCCGATCTACAAGTCGGACTCGCTGCACTCGGCCGTCGTCGAGATCATCGTCAAGAAGAACGCCCGCGTGCGCTACACGACGATCCAGAACTGGTCGAACAACGTCTACAACCTGGTCACCAAGCGGGCGATCGCCCACGAGGGCGCCACCATGGAGTGGATCGACGGCAACATCGGGTCGAAGGTCACGATGAAGTACCCGTCCATCTACCTGGTCGGCGAGCACGCCAAGGGCGAGACCCTCTCCGTCGCCTTCGCGGGCCCGGGGCAGCACCAGGACGCCGGCGCGAAGATGATCCACATGGCGCCGTACACGACGTCGTCCATCGTCTCGAAGTCGATCGCTCGCGGCGGCGGTCGCGCGGGCTACCGCGGCGAGGTGCGCGTGGACGAGGCCGCGCACCACGCGGCCAACACGGTCCGCTGTGACGCCCTTCTCGTCGACACGATCTCGCGGTCGGACACCTATCCCGCCATCGACATCCGTGTCGACGACGTCCAGCTCGGTCACGAGGCCACCGTCTCGCGTGTCAGTGAAGAGCAGCTCTTCTACCTCATGTCTCGCGGCATGGCCGAGGACGAGGCCATGGCCATGATCGTCCGCGGCTTCATCGAGCCCATCGCCCGCGAGCTCCCGATGGAGTACGCGCTCGAACTCAACAAGCTCATCGAGATGAGCATGGAAGGATCAGTCGGCTAGATGTCCGCCGCAGCACCCACCACCACACCAGAGTCCACCACCACGCCGGGTGTCCAGCACGGCGCAGGTGCCCACACCGACGGCGGATGGGGCCTCGTCCCCGTCCAGACCCGATCCGAGCGGTTCACCTCGGTCGACCCCGCGGCCTTCGCCGACGTGACGGGTCGCGAGGTGGACTGGAAGCTCAGCCCCGTGTCGCGGCTTCGTCCGTTGATCGACGGTCATCTCGACGGCTCGCCCTATGCGTACCTGGCTCGTGAGACGCCCGGCGCGACCGTCGAATGGATCGACCGCGGCGACTCGCGGGTCGGAACGGCCGGAACGCCCGAAGACAAGGCATCGGCCAACGCGTGGGCGAGTGCCGAGAAGGTCCTCGCCGTCACCCTCGACGGCGACGAGCCGTCCGCCATCACCATCGGCCGCTCGGGTCTCGACCGCGAACCGCGGGCGGGGCACACCCTCATCCACGCCAAGGCCCACAGCCAGGCCATGGTGGTCCTCCGCAACACCGGGTCGGCACAGCTGGTCGAGAACGTCGAGATCGTGGTGGACGAGGGGGCACACCTCACCGTGGTCACCCTGCAAGAGTGGGACGACGACGCCGTGCACCTCGCGAGCCACCATGCCCGCATCGGTCGCGACGCGCAGCTCAAGCACTTCGTGGTGAGCCTCGGCGGCTCGGTCGTCCGGGTCAACCCGTCGGCCCACCTTGCCGAGCAAGGTGCCGACGCCGAGCTCTACGGCGTGTACTTCGCCGATGCCGGCCAACACCTCGAGCAGCAGGTCTACGTCAACCACGACGCCCCCAAGACCCGGAGCCGCGTCAATTACAAGGGTGCCCTCCAGGGCGCCGGTGCCCGGACCGTCTGGATCGGTGACGTGCTCATCGGCCGAACGGCTCCCGGGACCGATAGCTACGAACAGAACCGCAACCTGGTGCTCAGCGAGGGAACACGCGCCGACTCGATCCCCAACCTCGAGATCGAGACCGGGGACATCGAGGGCGCAGGGCACGCCAGCGCGACCGGTCGTTTCGACGACGAGCACCTCTTCTACCTGCAGTCGAGGGGCATCTCCGAGCACGAGGCACGACGCCTGGTGGTTCTCGGGTTCCTCGTCGAGGTCATCCAGAAGATCGGCGACGCCGACCTCCAGGCCCGCCTGGTGGACGCCATCGAGGTCGAACTGGCCGCGGGCGAGGCGACGTCCGGCGAGACGGTCGCCTGATGCCGACGAAGGTCTGTGGCGTCGACGACGTCAGCCCGTCCCAGGCGCATCGCGTCGTCGTCGACGGCGTCGCGATCGCCGTGGTGAAAGACAGCGCCGGAACGATCCACGCCATCGGCGACACCTGCACCCACGGCGACATCTCGCTCTCCGAGGGATTCGTCGAAGACGACACCCTCGAGTGCTGGGCCCACGGCTCCAAGTTCGAGCTCACCACCGGCAAGCCGCTCACGCTGCCCGCCTACGAACCCGTACCGGTCTTCTCGGTCTCCGTCATCGACGGCGAGGTGTACGTCGACACCACGTCGACCCCCACCGAAGCCGCACAGTAAAGGAACAGAACGCATGTCCACTCTCGAGATCCGCGACCTCAAGGTCAGCATCGACACCGACGCCGGGCCCAAGCCCATCCTCAAGGGCGTCGACCTCACCATCAACGAGGGCGAGATCCACGCCGTCATGGGCCCCAACGGCTCGGGCAAGTCCACCCTCGCGTACACGATCGCCGGTCATCCCCGCTACAACGTCGACGGGGGTTCCATCCTTCTCGACGGTCGAGAGGTCCTCGAGATGAGCGTCGACGAGCGCGCCAAGGCGGGGCTCTTCCTCGCCATGCAGTACCCCGTCGAGATCCCCGGCGTCACGGTCTCGAACTTCCTCCGCACGGCCAAGACCGCCCTCGACGGCGAAGCGCCCGCCATCCGGGGCTGGATCAAGGACCTTCGCGAGTCGATGACCGCCCTGAAGATGGACTCGGCCTTCGCCGAGCGCAACGTCAACGAGGGCTTCTCGGGCGGCGAGAAGAAGCGCCACGAGATCATGCAGCTCGAGCTGCTCAAACCGAAGTTCGCCGTGCTCGACGAGACCGACTCCGGTCTCGACGTCGACGCGCTGAAGATCGTGTCCGAAGGCGTCAACCGCGCCAAGGCCAACACTGGCCTCGGACTCCTGCTGATCACGCACTACACGCGCATCCTGCGCTACATCAAGCCCGACTTCGTCCACGTGTTCGTCGACGGCCACGTCGCCGACGAAGGTGGGCCCGAGCTGGCCGACCGTCTCGAGAACGAGGGCTACGACCGGTACGTGACGGCAGCCGCCGCAGAGGCCGCCGCGACCACGGCGGTCTGACCATGGCCGTCGCACTCAGCCCCGAGAAGTTCGATCAGACCAT
Organism: Frigoribacterium sp. VKM Ac-2836; assembly: GCF_013248995.1. Classification (GTDB taxonomy): domain Bacteria; phylum Actinomycetota; class Actinomycetes; order Actinomycetales; family Microbacteriaceae; genus Frigoribacterium. Next base: position 1,153,275 of record NZ_JABRPK010000001.1, read on the forward strand.
CGAGGCCTTGAAAGAGGTCGTCGATCCCGAGCTCGGCGTCAACATCGTCGACCTGGGGCTCATCTACGATCTGGCGATGGACGAAGAGCACGAGAACGCGCTCATCATCAGCATGACCCTCACGAGCGCCGGTTGCCCCTTGACCGACGTCATCGAGGGTGACACCGCCAATGCCCTCGACGGGGTCGTCGACGCGTTCCGCATCAACTGGGTGTGGATGCCGCCGTGGGGCCCCGATCGCATCACGGACGACGGACGCGACATGATGCGTGCCATCGGGTTCTCCATCTGACCCTGTCCGCCGGCACGACGACGAAGCCCCGCCCCTCGAGAGGGGCGGGGCTTCGTCGTGTGTGATCCGACGAGGACCTCGGGGTGGGAGGAGTCAGTCGCCGACGCGCTTCAGGAGACGCCAGGCGAGGGGGAGTGCAGACGCGGCGATCAGCCATTTCGCGACGCCACCGACGACGAACGGGTAGAGGCCGGCCGCGAGAACGCTGGGCAGGTCGTTCGGCAGACCCAGCGATCCGAGCACGACAGCCAGGTAGGGGAGGCCCACGGCGAAGGGAATGAGACTGGCGAGGAAGAAGGCGGCCGCCGAGCGCCACCACTTCTTGTCCCAGTCCCGCTCCGACAGCCAGCCGATGACGGCAGCCGCGACGACGAAGCCGATCACGAAGCCGAAGCTCGGCTTGAGAACGCTGAGCGGACCCCCCGAGAACTCGGCGAAGATCGGAAGACCGGCGACGCCCAGCACGAGGTAGGAGGCCAGCGCGAGCGCTCCACGACGCGCGCCGAGGGAAGCACCCACGAGCATCACACCGAGCGTCTGCCCTGTGACGGGCACCGGCCAGAGGGGGACCTGGACCTGCGCGAGGGCCGAGACGACGGCCACGCCACCGAGCACGAGGGCCACGTCGGTGGCGGCGCCACGGGCCACCAAGCGGTCGGCGAGGACCGGCCGTGAGGTCGATGCGGCAGCGTTCGTCATGGGGACTCCTAGAATGGGTAGGTTGATCGGCCGAGCGGCTGGTCGGCAGCGCAGTGCTGCGACCCTCTCCACACGACGTCCCCATCCTATGGGCGGCCCTCCTCCGGGCCCCGTTGTGGACTCCTCACCAATCGATTGGACATCTGCTGTGCTCTCCGTGCACGATCTCGAGATCCGCGTCGGCGCGCGCCTCCTCATGGCCGACGTCTCGTTCCGGGTCGACCGGGGCGACAAGATCGGCCTCGTCGGCCGTAACGGCGCCGGCAAGACGACCATGACCAAGACCCTCGCCGGCGAGACGATGCCGACGGGCGGCAAGATCGAACGCTCCGGCGAGATCGGCTACCTCCCGCAGGACCCTCGCAGCGGCAACCCCGAGGACCTGGCCCGGACGCGCATCCTGGACGCCCGCGGGCTCGGTCAGCTGCTGCTCGGCATCCAAGAGGCCACCCTCGCCATGGGTGATCCCGACCCCGACGTAGCTGCCCGCGCCATGAAGCGCTACGGCGACCTCGACGATCGGTTCAACGCCCTCGGCGGGTACGCGGCCGAGGCCGAAGCCGCGTCCATCGCCAGCAACCTGAGCCTTCCCGATCGCATCCTGGACCAGCCCCTCTCCACGCTCTCCGGTGGGCAGCGCCGACGCATCGAGCTGGCCCGCATCCTCTTCTCGGCCGCCGACACGATGATCCTCGACGAGCCGACGAACCACCTCGACGCCGACTCGGTCGTCTGGCTCCGCGAATACCTCAAGACCTACCAAGGCGGGGTCATCGTCATCAGCCACGACATCGAACTGGTCGAGGAAGTCGTCAACCGCGTCTTCTACCTCGACGCCAACCGGCAGGCCATCGACGTCTACAACATGGGCTGGCGCAACTACCAGCGGCAACGGGCCGCCGACGAAGAACGCCGCAAGAAGGAGCGCTCCAACGCCGAGAAGCAGGCCTCGGCCCTGCAGAAGCAGGCGGCCCGCTTCGGCGCGAAGGCCTCGAAGGCCGCGGCGGCGCACCAGATGGTGGCACGCGCCGAGAAGCTGCTCTCCGGCCTCGACGAGGTGCGTGCGGTCGACCGCGTCGCGAAACTCCGGTTCCCGACGCCGGTCGCCTGTGGCAAGACCCCGCTCATGGCCTCGAACCTGTCCAAGAGCTACGGTTCGCTCGAGATCTTCACGGCGGTGGACCTCGCCATCGACCGCGGCTCGAAGGTCGTCATCCTGGGCCTCAACGGCGCCGGCAAGACGACCCTGCTGCGCATCCTCGCCGGTGTCGACGCTCCTGACACGGGCCAACTCGAGCCGGGTCACGGGCTGCGGGTCGGCTACTACGCGCAGGAGCACGAGACGATCGACGTCAAGCGCAGCGTGCTCGAGAACATGGTGTCGTCCTCGCCGAACATCACCGAGATGGAAGCCAGGAGGGTCTTGGGTTCGTTCCTCTTCACGGGTGACGACTCGGCCAAACCGGCCGGCGTGTTGTCGGGTGGAGAGAAGACCCGTTTGGCACTGGCCATGATCGTCGTCTCCGGGGCGAACGTCCTGCTGCTCGACGAGCCCACCAACAACCTCGACCCCGCGAGCCGACTCGAGATCCTCGACGCCCTGAGCAACTACGAAGGGGCCGTCGTCCTCGTGAGCCACGACGAGGGAGCCGTGGAGGCCCTGAACCCCGAACGGGTGCTGATCATGCCCGAGGGAACCGAGGATCACTGGACCCCGGACTACTCCGACTTGATCAACCTGGCCTAGCGGCCACGGTCGCTGCGGCCGACCGAGCAGTCAGCGACGTGCGGCGTCGAGGATCTCGTCCTCGACGTCGTTGTCGTGTCGCGGTCGGGCCTCACGCCGCCGTTGGCGTTCGGCCTCGCGTTCGACGAGTTCGTCGTCGTCGGCGTTCTGATTGCGGTACTCCTGTCGGAAGACGTAGAACAGGAATCCGAAAGCCCCCACCGCGAACATGAGCCACTGGACGAAGTACGACAGGTTGAGGCCCGTGTCTATCTCGGGTCTCGACGACGGCACCGGCGCCGTGGCCGGTGCCGGGCTCTCGCTGACGACGAGGCCGTAGGCGCTCGAGTAGATGGGCTGCCCCACACGCGACTCGACCTCGCTGAGCTGGATGGTCGCGATCTGGTTCGTGCCGGGCACGCCCGTCCGGTCGCCCAAGGCCGGTTCACCGGGTTTGAGGCGTGCGACCACCGTGACGTCGCCCGAGGGAGGTGCGGGCACGACGTCGGGGGAGTCCTGCGCGTTGCCGGTCGGCACCCAGCCTCGGTCGATGACGAAGACCTCGCCCTGTGTGGTGCGGAACGGCACCAGGACCTCGAAGCCGGGTTGGCCGTTGAGCGGGCGGTTGCGCACGAGCAGCTCGTCCGCGGTGAGGTAGCGACCGGTCATCTCGACCGGTTGCCATTCTTGAGCGGATTCGTACGAGGACAACTCGGGCAGAGCCTGCTGCAGGGGGATCGGGTCGGCGTCGTAGGTCTGCTCGAGCTGGTGCACGACCGCGAGCTTCTCGTCATGACGAGACCATTGCCAGTGGGCCAGGAACACGCAGATGATCGCGAAGACGACGGCGACGGCCAGGTACCCCAACCACCGGCGCGACAGGGCGAACCGGATGTTCGTCACCGCGCCTCCGTTCCAACCTGTTCGACGACCTCTGACACCCCCGTCACGACGACCGGGAAGTCACGTGCTTCGAGGAACTCGCGCAGGAAATCGACGTGCTCATCGCAGGCCGACCACACCTTGACCCGATCGATGCCGTGGATCTTGGGGTTGCGCCAGTGCACATTATGCCGTGCCTCGGCTCGACACGAGGCGCGAGAGCACTGCACGCCCACGGGATCGAGGCCGAGCATCAGGCGCTCCTCCGCTCGGAACCCGCCTCGTCGGGTGCGTCGTCGGGCGCGGGGGCGGGGCCTGCCGGCCCGGCGTCGCCGTCGACCACCGTCGGCCGGAAGGGTGCCTGCGGCTCACGGTACAGCTCGATGCCGCCGGGGCTCTCGACGGCATCGCCCGACTCGTGACCGACGTTCGCGAAGACGACCGCGATGTAGGGGATGACGACGGCACCGATGACGGGCAACAACGTCCACCAGCCGAGCGGGAAGACGAAGCAGAGGGCGATGCAGACGAGCCTGATGCCCATCGCGACCAGGTACTTGACCATGCGGGAGTGCCGGTCGTCGGTGGGGGACGGTGGGAGGGACGTGATCGTGTTCGAGGCCTTCACGGGGGCACACCTCGATGTCGGGAGGAGGGCGGACGCACCACGGACGGGTGCCGGATCGATCTCGGGGACCAGGCGTCCGGGGGACCGCCTCGATCCTAAGACCCGGGTCCGACAGTAGGCTGGTCGACGGCCTGCCGATCACAGGTTCGCCGTCCCGTCGCCGCACCACGCGGCGACCGTCGAGATCGCACACGAGGAGATCGCCCATGACCACGCCCCGCACCGTCCTCGTCACGGGTGGCAACCGAGGCATCGGATTCGCCATCGCCGAGGAGTTCGTCGCCCAGGGACACCGCGTCGCCGTCACGGCGCGCAGCGGCCAGGGGCCCGAGGGCACGCTGACCGTCGTCGCCGACGTCACCGACGCCCAGTCGATCGACTCGGCCTTCACGACGATCGAAGCGCAGCTCGGCCCGGTCGAGGTCGTCGTCGCGAACGCCGGCATCACCAAGGACGGCCTGCTCATGCGCATGACCGAAGACGACTTCACCTCGGTCCTCGACACCAACCTCGGCGGGGCGTTCCGGGTCGTGAAGCGTGCGTCGAAGGGCATGCTCAAGGCCCGGTTCGGCCGCATCGTCCTCGTCTCGAGCGTCGTCGGCCTCTACGGCGGCCCGGGCCAGGCGAACTATGCCGCCTCGAAAGCGGGCCTCGTCGGCTTTGCCCGCTCGCTGACCCGCGAGCTCGGGGCGCGCGGCATCACGGCCAACGTGGTGGCGCCCGGCTTCGTCGAGACCGACATGACGGCCGTCCTGCCCGAGGCGCAGCAGGCCGAGTACAAGAAGAGCATCCCCGCCGGCCGGTACGGCACACCGGCCGAGATCGCGAAGACGATCGCGTGGATCTCGAGTGACGATGCCGCGTACATCTCGGGGGCCGTGATCCCCGTCGACGGGGGTCTCGGCATGGGCCACTAGGTCCCGCCGCGGCCCACCGGTGCGACCAGTGCAGGAGGCGCAAGCCGACACCCGGCGCGGGTCGACCCGCCGCGGTGGCTCAGCCCCGCAGCCCCAGCAAGGGCAGCACCTGTGACAGGTCGTTCGTCCCGACGACGACGTCCGCTCGCTCGCGGACCCGCGGCTTTGCGTTGAAGGCCACGGACAACGCGGACGCGGCCATCATCTCGAGGTCGTTGGCACCGTCGCCCACCGCGACGGTGTGCGTGAGGGCGACCTGTGCCTCCTCGGCCCACTCTCGGAGGGCGGCGGCCTTCGCGTTCGAGTCGATCACGGGGCCGGAGACCCGCCCGGTCAGCCGCCCCGCACGGAGTTCGAGGCGGTTCGCCCGACGGAAATCGAGGCGCAGGTCGTCGGCCAGCGGGTCGAGGGTCTCGTGGAACCCGCCCGATACGACGCCGACGAGACCACCCGCGGCGTGGACGCCGTTCACGAGTTCTCGGACGCCGCGAGTCGGCGTGAGGCGCGCGCGCACGTCGGCGAACACCGACTCGGGCAGCCCCTCGAGGGTCGCCACGCGCTCGGCGAGGCTCGTGGCGAAGTCCAGCTCGCCCGCCATCGCCCGGGAGGTGACGTCCTCGACCTGCTCTCGCGAGCCCGCCGCATCGGCGAGCAGCTCGATCACCTCGTCCTCGATCAGGGTGGAGTCGACGTCGAGGACGATGAGGAAGCGCGGCACGCCGACAGCCTAGGTCCGTCGGCGTCCCGCGCCGGTCCGTGTGACGAGAGACGTCTACTGGTCGACGCGGACGCCCTTGCCGACCACCGTGATGCCTGACGGCGTGACGGTGAACCCGCGGGCCCGATCGGCCTCGGGATCGACGCCGACGGAGGCGCCGGCCGCGATGACGACGTCCTTGTCGAGGATCGCGCGGTTGACGACGGCGTTCGGCCCGACGTGTGCCCGTTCGAACACGACCGAGTCGACGACACGCGATCCGCTGTCGAGGGTGCACCACGGGCCCAGCACGCTGCGTTCGACGTGGGCCCCCGAGAGCAGCGACCCGAGAGAGACGATCGAGTCGATCGTCGTGCCGAGGTTGCCGTGCCCGTCCCGGACGAACTTCGCCGGGGGAGAGTTGAGCTGCTGGCTGAAGATGGGCCAGGCGGTGTTGTAGAGGTTGAAGATCGGCAGGGCCGAGATGAGGTCGCGGTGCGCGTCGTAGAACGAATCGATGGTGCCGACGTCGCGCCAGTAGTAGCGATCGCGCTCGGTCGAGCCGGGCACCTCGTTGCGGTTCAAGTCGTAGACGGCGGCGTCGCCGCGCGAGACGAAGTCCGGGACGATGTCGCCGCCCATGTCGTGATTCGAGTCGGGCTTCTCGCCGTCACGGAGCACGGCGTCGATCAGGACGTCCGCGTCGAACACGTAGTTGCCCATCGAGGCGAGGATCTCGTCGGGGGAGTCCGGCAGTCCCGTGGCGTCCGTCGGCTTCTCGAGGAACCGGCCGATGCGCGTCGGGTCGTCGGAGTCCACCTCGATCACACCGAACTGGTCGGCCAGCGAGATGGGCTGGCGGATCGCGGCGACGGTCACCCCGGCACCCGAAGCGATGTGCGCCTCGATCATCTGGGAGAAGTCCATGCGGTAGACGTGGTCGGCACCGACCACGACGACGATGTCTGGCTTCTCGTCACGCAACAGGTTGAGGCTCTGCAGGATCGCGTCCGCGCTGCCGGCGAACCATCGCTTGCCGAGCCGCTGTTGAGCAGGGACCGAGGCGACGTAGGCGCCGAGGAGGCCCTCGATGCTCCAGGTCTGCGACACGTGGCGGTCGAGGCTGTGCGACTTGTACTGCGTGAGGACCACGATCTGCCGCAGACCCGAATTGATCAGGTTGGACAGGGCGAAGTCGACGAGACGGTAGTTGCCACCGAACGGGACAGCGGGCTTCGCGCGGTCGGCGGTCAGCGGCATCAGGCGTTTGCCCTCGCCGCCAGCCAAGACGATGCCGAAGATCTTCTTTGATGCCATGGGGCCAGAATGGCACGATTCACGGCCGCACGACTACGGTGAACCACGTGCGAGTCGATGTCATCACCAAGGAATACCCGCCCAACGTGTACGGGGGCGCTGGCGTCCACGTCGTCGAGCTCGTCAAGGCCTTGCGTCAGGGCGTCGAAGTGCAGGTGCGTGCCTTCGGCGAGGTCGACTCCGAAGCCGACACGACCGGCTACCCCGACCTGCCCCAACTCGACCAGGCGAACGCGACCCTGCGCACCCTCGGCGTCGACGTCACCATGGCCCAGGACGTCGCCGGCGCGGACGTCGTGCACAGCCACACCTGGTACGCCAACGCTGCCGGTCAGCTGGCCCAGATGCTGCACGGCGTCCCCCACGTCCTGACGGCCCACAGCCTCGAGCCTCTCCGACCCTGGAAGGCCGAGCAGCTCGGCGGTGGGTACCGGGTCTCGAGCTGGATCGAGCGACAGGCGTACGAGACCGCCGATCGTGTCATCGCCGTGAGCGACGGCATGCGACGTGACATCCTCCGCTCGTACCCCTCGATCGACGAGTCCAAGGTCGAGGTCGTCTACAACGGCATCGACCTCGAGGGCTGGCAGCGCGTCGACGACGCCGAACTGGTCCGCGGCCTGGGCATCGACCCCGACCGCCCGTCGGTCGTCTTCGTGGGTCGCATCACGCGCCAGAAGGGACTGCCGTACCTGCTGCGTGCCGCCAAGCTGCTGCCCGCCGACGTGCAGCTCGTGCTCTGTGCCGGTGCGCCCGACACCCCAGAGATCATGGCCGAGGTCACGGGCCTCGTCCGCGAATTGCAAGAAGAACGCACCGGGGTCGTCTGGATCGACACCGTGCTGCCGCGGCACCAGCTCAGCGCGGTCCTGAGCCAGGCCACGACCTTCGTCTGCCCCTCGGTCTACGAGCCCCTCGGCATCGTGAACCTCGAAGCCATGGCCTGTGGCGTCCCGGTCGTGGGGTCGGACACGGGCGGTATCCCCGAGGTCGTCGCGGACGGCCTCACGGGTCGCATCGTGCCCCTCGAGCAGGTGCAGGACGGCACCGGCACCCCCGTCGACCCCGATCGCTTCGTCGCCGACCTGGCGGCGACGCTCACCGAGGTCGTCTCCGACCCGGCGCTCGCCCGCCTGATGGGACGGGCCGGTCGCATGCGGGCGGAAGAAGAGTTCTCGTGGTCACGGATCGCCGAGCAAACCCTGCGGATCTACCAGGGCCTGCTCAACTAGGCTGAGCCGCATGCCTACCGTCCTGCAGCTCACCGATGTCTCGATCGTCCGAGGCGGCACCGCCGTCGTCGACAAGCTGACCTGGACGGTCGACTCCGACGAGCGCTGGGTCGTGCTCGGCCCCAACGGCGCCGGCAAGACCAGCTTGCTGCAGGTCGCCGCAGCGCAGAGCCACCCGTCCTCGGGCGAGACCAGCATCCTCGGCTCCGACCTCGGATCGGTCGACCTGTTCGACCTGCGACCGCGCATCGGCTTCGCGTCGACGGCCATCGCCCGTCGCATCCCCGCCAAAGAGAAGGTCGTCGACGTCGTCTTGACGGCCGCCTACTCGGTAACGGGCCGGTGGAACGAAGAGTACGAAGGCGTCGACGTGCGTCGTGCCCACCGCGTGCTCGACGAATGGAAGCTCGACCACTTGTCCGACCGCACCTTCGGCGAGCTGAGCGACGGGGAGCAAAAACGCGTGCAGATCGCCCGATCGGTCATGACCGACCCCGAGCTGTTGCTGCTCGACGAGCCCGCAGCCAGCCTCGACCTCGGAGCCCGCGAAGAACTGCTGCAGATGCTGTCGGGCTATGCGTCGTCCGAAGGCGCACCCGCCATCGTCATGGTGACCCACCACGTCGAAGAGATCCCTCGGGGCTTCACGCACGCCCTGCTGCTCGATCACGGCTCCGTCGTGGCGGCCGGCCCACTCGACGAGGTCATCACGGCCGAGACCCTAGGGGCCACCTTCGGGGTCGATCTGCGTGTCGAGTCCGACGGCGGCCGGTACTCGGCTCGCGCAGCAGGCTGACCCGAGCCTCCTACGATCCAGGCCGTCGGTCTGGTATCGTTGACAGCTGGCCCGCAGCACCAGTGCGTGTGCCTCCTGAACTCACCATCATCACTCGTTCGCTAGACCTAGGACAATCATGAAGACCGACATCCACCCCGAGTACAAGCAGATCGTCTTCCGGGACCTCGCGTCGGGCGCCACGTTCCTCACGCGCTCCACGACGACCAGCGACAAGACCATCGAGCTCGACGGTGAGACCTACCCGGTCATCGACGTCGAGATCTCGTCCGAGTCGCACCCGTTCTACACGGGCAAGCAGCGCATCCTCGACTCGGCCGGTCGTGTCGAGAAGTTCAACTCGCGTTACAAGAACTTCGGCAAGTAGGCAGCAGCCCGTTCGCCAGGCAGAGGCGGTCCACTTCGGTGGGCCGCCTCTTTCGTGCGTCGGGGGGAGAAGTGTCGTGTGAGACGGTCGACGCCGTGAACCCTCGGCACCGGAGGCGCGGACGAGCCGTGGAGGCGCGGGCGCGTGATCCTGCTCAGGCGAAGGGCAGCGGGCGATGAGGCCAGTCCCCGTGCGCCGTGAAGGTGGGGTCTTTCGCACGGCGCATGTACTGCTGGAAGCTCTCGGCCTGGGCCTTGCACCAACCGACCTGGAGGTCGTGCAGTTCGGTGACGGGCAGGTCGAGCCGATCGGGGTAGCGTTTCGCCATCGCCTGGGCCACCCGCCCCGCTGCGATCGCATCGGCCCCGGCGTCGTGCGCATCGTCGAGGGACACGCCGTAGACGGCCGCCGCGGCCTCGAGGGTGCGCTTGCCCTTGCGGTAGGTGTCGACGGCCTTGTCGATGACGAGGGGATCGACGACGCACCCGATCTCGCCCACCTTGCCCAACGGCTCGACGCCGTGGCGACGTGCCTCACGGTCGAGCAAGGTGAGGTCGTACGGGGCGTTGTAGACGACCAGCGGCACACCTCGGGCGAAGACGGCCCTGATGGCGGCGACGATCTCGGCCACGACCTCAACGGCCGGACGCCCCTCGGCACGTGCCCGCTCGGTCGAGATGCCGTGCACGGCGCTCGCCTGCTCGGGGATCTCGACACCCGGGTCGGCCAACCACTCGCCGTGCGCAACGGTGGACCCTGCGGCATCGATCAGACCCACGTGCGCGGTGACGATGCGGGCCGTCTCGACGTCGATGCCCGTCGTCTCGAGGTCGAAGACGCCGAGCGCCTGCCACCAAGCGGCCGGTGGCTCGCCCACGGTCGCGAGATCGGGAGCGGCGCCTGTCGTCTCGGTGTCAGTCACCCTGCGAGCTTAGGAGGCGCCACCGACAGCGGGCGTCGCCACGGCAGGAACGTCACCGACGTGCAGCCAGAAGAATGCCTGCGTGCCGAGCGTCAACGTGACCTTGCCCTCGTCGTCGAAGGACGGGAACTGTGCCCCGCCGAACAGGTCGAACAGCGTGCGCCCGGCGAACTGCGGGGCCACGATGTCGACCGAGGTCGGGTTGTGTCCGAACGAGAACACGCAGAGGATGTCCTCCGCCGAGTCGCCGAACTGCGTGCCCGCGCCCTCGTACGAGCGGACGAACGAGAGCACCGACTCCTGGTTGGTCTCGAGCACCTCGAGGGTCCCGAGGCCGAACGTTGGGTGGGCCTTGCGCACGTGGATGACGTTCCGCACCCAGTGCAGCAACGACCGCGACTGCGCCAACTGGCTCTCGACGTTCACCAGGTTGTAGTTGTAGACGAGCGACTGGACGACCGGGAGGAACAGCTTGCCCGGGTCCGCCGTCGAGAACCCGGCGTTGCGGTCCGGAGTCCACTGCATGGGCGTGCGCGACGAATCGCGGTCCGGCAGCCAGATGTTGTCGCCCATTCCGATCTCGTCGCCGTAGTACAGGAACGGGCTGCCCGGGAGGGAGAACAGCAGGGCGTGCACCAGCTCGAGCTCGGCCCGGGAGTTGTCGAGCAGGGGCGCCAAGCGGCGCCGGATGCCGATGTTGGACCTCATGCGCGGGTCGTAGGCGTACCAGCCGTACATCGCCTGGCGGTACTCCTCGCTGACCATCTCGAGGGTGAGCTCGTCGTGGTTGCGGAGGAAGACCGCCCACGCGGCGCCCGGCGGCACCTCGGTCGTCTCCGAGAGGATGCGTTTCAGCTCGTCGGCGCTCTGGGCGCGCAGCGAATAGAAGATGCGGGGCATGACCGGGAAGTCGAAGGCCATGTGGCACTCGGGCTCGTCCTGGGTGCCGAAGAACGCCGCCGTCTCGGCGGGCCACTGGTTCGCCTCGGCGATGAGCACCCGGCCGGGGAACTCCTCGTCGACCATCGCGCGCAGGCGCTTGATGAACTCGTGCGTCGCCGGTTCGCCCTCGCCGTTGCCTTCCTCGGTCTCGAACAGATAGGGGATGGCATCGAGTCGCAGCCCGTCGACACCCATCGCCAGCCAGTGCCGAACGACGTCGAACACGGCCTCTTGCACTGCCGGGTTCTCGAAGTTGAGGTCGGGCTGGTGCGAGAAGAAGCGGTGGAAGAAGAACTGGCGGCGCACCGGGTCGAATGTCCAGTTGGACTCCTCCGTGTCGACGAAGATGACCCGGATGTTCGAGTACTCGTCGTCGGTGTCACGCCAGACGTAGAAATCGCCGTAGGGCCCCTCGGGATCCTCGCGGCTCTGCTGGAACCACTCGTGCTGGTCGCTCGTGTGGTTCAGCACCATGTCGATCACGATGCGCATGTTGCGCTCGTGCGACTTGGTCACGAGGTCGCGGAACTCGTCGAGCGTGCCGAACTCGGGCAGGATCGACTTGTAGTCCTGGATGTCGTAACCACCGTCGCGAAGCGGCGACTGGAAGAACGGCGGCAGCCAGAGGGCGTCGACGCCGAGCCACTGCAGGTAGTCGAGGCGGGTGAGCAGTCCCTGCAGGTCACCGGCACCGTCGCCGTTGCTGTCGACGAAGGACCGCACCATCACCTCGTAGAACACCGCACGGCGGTGCCAGTTGGGGTCGAGGGTCAGTCCGGGCTGCTGGATCGGGGCAGTGAAGCTCACGCGCCCACCCTACGGGCGCAGACCCCCGGGCGCGCACTCCGGTCAGCGCGTCGCTCGTAGACTCGGGCGCGTGATCGTCCGACCCCCCCGCGTGAAGTCGCCGTACCGTGCCCGCCTCGACGCCCGAGCGGTGCGCGACGACGTCGTCGAGGTCGCCGGCAGCCTGACCCGCTACTGGACCTACGAACCGCCCGAGGGTCGGGAGGCGCGGGTCACCATCGTCGCGGTGCACGGCTTCCGAGGTGACCACCACGGTCTCGAACCGGTCGTGGCGCATCTCGACCACGCCCGGGTCGTCATGCCGGACCTGCCGGGCTTCGGCGAGTCCACCCCGCTCGACGGTGAGCACAGCGTCGCGGCGTACGCCCGCTGGTTGACGTCGTTCGTGGCGAGCCTCTCGGTCGGTGACGACGTCGTCGTCCTGGGGCACTCCTTCGGCTCGATCGTCACGTCGGCCGCGGTGGCCGACGGACTCCGCACCTCCCGGTTGATCCTGGTCAACCCGATCGCAGCACCCGCCCTGCAGGGCCCGCGCGGTGTCGTGACGCGCCTCGCCGTCTTCTACTACTGGGCCGGGGCGGCCCTGCCCGAGCGCGTCGGTCAGCGCGTGCTGCGCAACGCGGCCGTGACCCGCGTGACCAGCCTCGCGATGGTCAAGACGCGCGACCGGGCACTGCGGCGCTGGATCCACGACCAGCACGACAGCTTCTTCTCGCGCTTCTCCGACCGGCGGGTCGTGCTCGACGCGTTCCGCGCCTCGGTGTCGAGCGACGTCAGCACGTACGCCTCCGGCGTCACGGTGCCCACATTGCTCGTGGCCGCCGACCGTGACGACATCACCGCACTGCCCGCTCAGCACCGGCTGCAGGCACTCTTCCCCGACGCGACGCTCGACGTGATCGAGGGGGTCGGCCATCTGATCCACTACGAGAAGCCGAGGCAGGCCGCGGCCGCGATCGAGGCGTTCGTCCGATGAGGGTCGTCGTCGACTGCCGGTACGTCCGCGTCGGGCGCCACGACGGTATCAGCCGCTTCAGCGCCGGCGTCGTGTCGGCTCTGGCCGAGCGGCACGACGTGACCATGCTCGTCAGTGACCCTCGCCAGCTCGACAAGCTGCCCGATCAGCCACATCTGCTCGTCAGTTCGCCGACGAGCGTCCTCGAGCCGCTCGTCGCTCGGCAGGTCAACCGGCTACGGCCCGACGTCGTCTGGTCGCCCATGCAGACGATGGGGTCGGCCGGGCGTCGGTACCCGCTCGTGCTGACCCTGCACGACCTGATCTACTACACGAACCGCACGCCTCCGCCCGAGTTCGCGCTGCCCGTCCGGCTGCTCTGGCGGCTCTACCACCTGGCCTGGTGGCCTCAGCGGGTGCTGCTGAACCGTGCCGACGCGATCGTCACCGTGAGCCGCACGACGCGCGACGAGATGCGCCGACACCGGCTGACCGACCGGCCGGTGACGGTCGTGTACAACGCCGCCGATCCGGTCGACGGGGTCGAGCGGCGCACCGCGCCGGAGCGACGCGACCTCGTCTACATGGGGTCCTTCATGCCGTACAAGAACGTGTCGGCGCTGGCCAGGGCGCTGCCGTTGCTCGACGGGTACCGGCTGCACCTGATGAGCCGCGTGTCCGAGGTCGAGCGCGCCTCCTTGACGACCCTGGCGCCCGCCGGGTCGCTGGTCTTCCACGACGGGGCCGACGACGACGAGTACCGCGATGCCCTGCTCGGCGCGACCGCCGTCGTGACGGCCTCGAGGGCCGAGGGGTTCGGCATACCGCTGGTCGAGGGCATGGCCCTCGGGACGCCCGCCGTGGTCAGCGACATCCCGATCTTCCGCGAGATCGGCGGTGACGCGGCGCTGTACTTCGACCCGTCGTCGCCCGCCTCGATCGCGGCGGCCGTGCGGCGGCTCGAGGGCGAGTGGGAGTCACGCTCGGCCGCGTCGATCGAGCAGGCGGCCCGGTTCAGCTGGCGCGACTCCGCCGACGTGCTGCTGCGGCTGCTGGCGGACGTCGCCGCCGCGGGCAGCCATCGGCGTCGACGCTCGGGACGCTGACGGGCCAGGAGCCCGAGCAGGGTTCTCACACCGGGTCGGCCGCCTCGCTCTCGAGGGCGTTCTGGTACTCGAAGGCATAGGTGCCGGGGCGCTCGGACTCGACCTCGATCGGGTCGTCGAACTCTCGTAGCGTCAACGCGTCGCCCGCGAACTCGAACGAGTGGATCGACCCGTTGCGGATGGGCACGCCGAGATGGGCGTCGGTGTCGGGGGAGACGTGGTTCACGACCGCCCGGATGACGGCACCGTGCGTCGCGACGACCACGGACGCCCCGTCGCCGTACCTGGCGGCGATCGTGGCGAGAGCGGGCAGCACCCGCCCCACGAGGGCCCCTCGGCTCTCGCGACCGGGCACCGGTGTTCCGGGCGGAAAGCGTGCCTCGACCTGTTCGCCGGTCAGCCCCTCGGCGTCGCCGTAGCGGCGCTCGGCGACCTCTGGCGCGAGTTCGGGCGGAGCGAGGCCGAGCCGAACGGCGATGATCGCCCCGGTCTCGGCCGCCCTCGACAGGGGACTGGCGACCACGGCGTCGAAGCGACGCCGGGCGAGCAGGCCGCCGGCCTCACGGGCCTGCGCCCGACCCAGGTCGTTCAGGGGGATGTCCGTCGAGCCCTGGATGCGCCGGGCGCGGTTCCAGTCGGTCTCACCGTGGCGGACCAGGTACAAGAGCGTCATCGTTCCTCCGGTGGACGGAGCCCGGGACGCTACGCGCCCAGGTGCTCGGCCAGGGCCGCCAGGGTCTCCGACGTGCCGGCGTCCAGCTTAACCGTGGCTCGGGAGTCTCCCTTGGTGACTCCCCGGTTGAGGACGACCACGGGCAGCTTGCGGCGCGTGGCCTGGTCGAGCAGGCGGATGCCACTGTTCACGACCAGCGACGAACCCGCGACGAGCAGCGCCTCGGCGCCGACGACCATCGAGCGAGCCTCGGCGAAGCGCTCGGTGGGCACGAACTCCCCGAAGAACACCACGTCGGGCTTGAGCAAGCCTCCGCAGACCGTGCAGGTCGGGACGACGAAGGCGTCGATGTCGTGCACCTCGACGTCGCCGTCCGGGGCGAGCCGCACCTGGTCGGGCTCGTCGATCCACGGGTTCTCGGCCGTGAGGCGTGCCGCGACCATGTCGCGGGCGAAGGCCTGCCCGCAGGTGAGGCAGACCACGCGGTCGACGGTGCCGTGCAGGTCGACGACCCGGCGGGACCCCGCGCGCACGTGCAGGTTGTCGACGTTCTGGGTGATCACGCCGTTCGTCACGCCGGCGGCCTCGAGTCGGGCCAGCGCCCGGTGCCCTTCGTTGGGCCCGGCGGCCCGGAAGGACTTCCAGCCGAGGTGGCTGCCGGCCCAGTAACGCTTGCGGTAACTCTCGCTCGAGAGGAACTGCTGGAAGGTCATCGGGTTGCGCGGGGGAGCACCCGCGCCGCGGTAGTCGGGGATGCCCGAATCGGTGCTGACACCGGCCCCGGTGAGCACGGCCACCCGGCGCCCGCGGAGGGCCTCGACCGCGGCCTCGAGGGCCTGCTCGTCGGTGGGGACCGCGGGGGCGTTAGACACGGGTGGGGCTCCTTCGGGTGCGGTGACGCTAGCCTAAACGCGTCCCCCTCCGATTCGATTCCAGCTGTCGCCCGTCCGCGGGGGCCGTCCCCCGTGGAGCACCGTGCACGTCACCCGCATCACCGACCTCGACCACGAGGCCCTGGCCGACTACAACCGCCTCACCGACGTCGCCCTGCGGCGCGTGTCCGAGCCCGAGGGCGGCCTCTACATCGCCGAGTCGACCAAGGTCATCGAGCGGGCGCTGAGGGCGGGCCACGTGCCCCGGTCGGTGCTGATGACCGACCGCTGGTTGCCCGACATCGAACCCCTCGTCGCCGACCACGAGGGCGAGATCTTCGTCGGCGACGCGGCCCTGCTCGAGACCCTCACCGGCTACCACCTGCACCGCGGGGCACTCGCGTCGATGCACCGTCCCGAGCTGCCCTCGGTCGAGTCGGTGCTCGACGGGGCCCGACGTGTCGTCGTTCTCGAGGACATCGTCGACCACACGAACGTGGGCGCGATCTTCCGGGCCGTCGCGGGACTGGGGGCGGACGCCGTACTGATCACCCCGCGCTGCGCGGACCCGCTCTACCGGCGCAGCGTCCGCGTCAGCATGGGCACCGTGCTGCAGGTTCCGTGGACCCGGCTGCCCGAGTGGCCGGCGGGTGCCGGACTGCTGCGCAGGGCGGGGTTCGACGTGGCCGCCCTGGCGCTGAGCGACGACGCGGTGACCCTGGACGCCTACGCGGCCGCGCCTCCGGACCGCGTCGCCCTGCTGCTCGGCACCGAGGGCGACGGGCTCAGCCGTGCCGCCCTGCAGGCGGCCGACACCGTCGTCACCATCCCGATGCTGCACGGCGTCGACAGCCTCAACGTGGCCGCCGCCTCGGCCGTCGCCCTCTGGGCCCTGCGCGTGCCGACGGGCGGGTCGGAGGCGGTCGCGTGACCGGCGTCGACGGGCGTCGACGCCCCGGCGTGATCAGGAGGCGCGTGGGCGTGATCGCGCTGCTCGCCCTGGTCGTCGCGGTGGGCGGGTACGTCCCCCTAGCCCTGCTCAGCCCGCTGGCGCCCGCCGCGGCGGACGTCGCCGCGTACACCGCACCGGCCGAGGCGAGCCCCGACCTGACCTTCCCCGCCTACGGCGCGACGGCGGTCGAGGCGATCGGCTGGGACGACAGTCTGACGACGAGCGGCGACGAACGGCCCCGCCCCATCGCGAGCATCAGCAAGGTGGTCACGGCCCTCGTCGTGCTCGACGAGAAACCGCTCGACGGCGGCGACGGTCCGACCTTGACCTTCGGTCCGGCCGAGGCGGCCCTCGTCGACGCGTACCGCGCGCAGAACGGCAAGGTCGCGCCGATGGCGGCCGGTCAGATCCTCACCGAACGCCAGGTCCTCGAGGTCATGCTGATCGAGTCGGCCAACAACTACGCCGAGGTGCTGGCCCGGTGGGCGTTCGGCAGCGACCAGGCCTTCGTCGACGCCGCCCGGTCATGGCTCACCGACCACGGGCTCACCTCGACGACGCTCGTCGAGCCGACCGGGCTGTCGCCCCAGAACACGAGCACCTCGACGGACCTGATCGAACTCGGTCGACTGGCGCTGGCCGACCCCGACGTCCGCCGAACCGTCGGCACGACGACGACGACCGTGCCGGGCATCGGCGAGATCAGCAACAGCAACGGACTGCTCGGGCTCGACGGCGTCGTCGGAATCAAGACGGGAACCCTCGACGAAGCCGGGGCCTGTCTGCTCTTCGCGGCCGACTACACGATCGGCGGACAGCAGATCACGGTCGTGGGTGCCATGCTCGGCGGCGTCGACCACGACCAGCTCGACCGCGACGTCCAGGCTCTGCTCGCCAGCGTCGCCGACCGCTTCCGGACCGTCACCCTCACCAGCCGGGGCGATCCCTTCGCCACCTACGACCTGCCCTGGGGCGATGCCGCCCGCGCGGTGGCTGCAGAGGACGCCACCGTGCTCGTCTGGGGCGACGAGACCGTCGAGGCGTCGGTCGAGACGGACGACGTGGGCGCGGCCCCGTCCGGCACCCGCGTGGGTGACGTGACCTTCACCGTCGACGGAGAGCGGCACGTCGTGCCCCTCGAGCTCGACGCGAGCATCGGCGAGCCCGGGGCGTGGTGGCGGCTGACGCACCCCGACGAGGTGCTCTGAGGCGACCGCTCAGACGTCGTCGCGGTAGACCATGGTGACGGCGTCCGGTCGCTTCGCCCGGACGGAGTCGCCCGAGGACTGGTGCCGGATGCGGCGGACGACCCAGGGCACGAGGTACTCGCGGGCCCAACCCATGTCGTCGGCCCGAGCGCTGCGCCAGGGGCGACGTTCGAGCGGCTCGGGCTCGTACGGCGCGAGGTCGTTCTCGACCGCGAGGGCCTGCAGGACCATCCGTGCGATCGTGTGGTGGCCGAGGGGGCTGAAGTGCAGCCGGTCGGGCGCCCACATGCGTGGGTCGACGAGCTGACGCAGCGCCCACATGTCGGCGACCACGGCGTCGTGCCGCAGGGCGATGGCGTGGACGTGCTCGTTGTAGATGGCGACCTTGCCGCGGAGGCGACCGAGGACGGGCGTGAGACCGATGTCGGGCCCGGTGAAGACCACGACCGTGGCGCCGTCGGACCGCAGCCGCTCGACCAGCCCCTCGAAGCCGGCGGCGACCTCGTCCGGGTCGGTGCCGGGGCGGATGATGTCGTTGCCCCCGGCCGAGACCGAGATGAGGTCGGGCCGCAGGGCGAGCGCGGCCTCGGACTGCTCGTCGATGATCTGCTGCAGCAGACGGCCCCGGACGGCGAGGTTGGCGTAGGCGAAGTCCTCGGTCGAGGCGCCCAGCACCTCGGCGACGCGGTCGGCCCAGCCCCGGTGACCCCCGGGGGAGCGCTCCTCGGGGTCGCCGATCCCCTCGGTGAACGAGTCGCCCAGGGCGACGTAACGGGACCACGGGTGTTGCTGACTCATGCGACCAAACTACTCTCGACGCGTGCCCGCACCGAAGCCCTCCTCGGCGTCCGACCCGACCCGCGCCTCCTGGTCTCCCGACGAGATGCTGCCCGGCGGCCTTCTCGAGCGCTTCCGCGAACGGGCCGCCGGGCACGACCGCGAGAACACGTTCCCGCACGACGACCTGGCCGAGTTGCGTGAGCGCGGCTACCTGCGGGCCTTCGTCCCCACCGAGCGAGGAGGCGCGGGGCTCGGACTCGAGCAGGTCGCGTCGCTGCAGTCACGGCTCGCCACCGCGGCACCGGCCACCGCGCTGGCGATCAACATGCACCTGGTCTGGACCGGGTGCGCGGCCGTCCTGAGCGCCCGGGGCGACGATTCGCTCGACCTGGTGCTCGAGGACGCGGCGCAGGACGAGGTCTTCGCCTTCGGCGTGAGCGAGCCCGGCAACGACCTCGTCCTGTCCGACTCGGTGACGACGGCCGAGCCGTCGGACGACGGGGGGTACCGATTCACCGGCACCAAGATCTTCACCTCGCTCGCCCCGGTGTGGACGCGTCTCGGCGTCTTCGGCCGGGACGACACCGATCCCGACGCCCCGGCTCTCGTGCACGGGTTCGTGCATCGCGATCAGCCCGGCCACACCTCGCTGGACGACTGGGACACCATCGGCATGCGGGCGACCCAGAGCCACACGACACGACTGACCGGGGTCGAGGTGCCCGCCTCGCGCGTCGTCCGCCGACTGCCCGTCGGCCCGAGCGCCGACCCGTTCGTCTTCGCGGTCTTCGCCGTCTTCGAGACGACCGTCGCCGCCGTGTACCGGGGCGTCGCCCGTCGGGCCCTCGGGCTCGCCGTCGAGTCGGCGCTCGGCACGACCTCGCGACGGGCCGGGGGAGCGGCCCGGGCGTCCGACCCGATCGTCCGGTGGCGCGTCGCCGACGCGGCCGTGGCGGTGGACGGGCTCGAACCGCAGGTCGACCAGGTCGCCCGGGACGTCGATGCGCAGGTCGACCACGGCGCCGACTGGCCGAGACTCGTCGTGGGGCTCAAGACGCGTGCCACCGAGACGGCCCGCGCGGTGGTCGAGCAGGCGGTCACCGTCGCCGGGGGCTCGTCGTACCGGTCGTCCTCCGAGCTCGGTCGCCTGCAGCGCGACGTCCTCGCCGGACGCTTCCACCCGTCGAGCACCGACTCGGCACACGCCACCATCGCCGCCGCTCTGCTCGGGCCGGCGTCCTGAGGGCCGGGGCCGCCCGGTCGGCCCGACGTCCCGGGGCCGGGACAGGAGCCCCGACGGCGCGGTTGTCGGTGGGGCGTGTGAGGATGCTCCGGTGAGCAAACAAGACGGCAGCGGGCGACTCGTCACCACGGTGCCGACCGACGACGCGACCGCGCCGATCTTCCATGTCGACATGGACGCCTTCTTCGCCTCCGTCGAGCTGCTCGACCACCCCGAGCTGCGGGGCCGGCCCGTGGTCATCGGGCACCGCTCCGACCGGTCGGTCGTCACCGCCGCCACCTACGAGGCGCGCAAGTACGGCGTCAATTCGGCGATGCCCATGGCGATCGCGTTGCGCCGCTGTCCTCAGGCGATCGTGCTCGAACCGCACTTCGAGAAGTACCAGCACTGGTCCTCCCGCGTCATGTCGATGTTCGACGACGTCACGCCACTGGTCGAACGCCTCGGCATCGACGAGGCGTTCCTCGACGTCAGCGGGTCGATCCGCCTGATGGGCTCCCCGTACGAGATCGCCACGGCGCTGCGTCGTCGGGTTCACGCCGAGACCGGCCTCCACTGCAGCATCGGCGCCGCATCGACCAAGTTCGTCGCCAAGCTCGCCTCGAGCGTCGCCAAGCCCGACGGGCTCCTGCTCGTGCCACACCGCCACACCCTGGCGTTCCTGCACCCGCGACCGATCAGCGCCCTCTGGGGCGTGGGCGGAAAGACCGAGCAGGTGCTGCTCGATCGCGGCCTGCGAACCGTGGGTGACGTCGCCGCGGCCCCTCTCGACCTACTCGTCCACGCCGTCGGGCCGGCGGCGGGTGCGAAGCTCCACGATCTGGCATGGGGCCGCGACCCGCGCAGCGTCCACACCGAGACGGCCGAGAAGAGCGTCGGCAACGAGAACACCTTCGGCACCGACGTCGTCGACCCCGTCGTCGTCCGACGCGAACTCCTCCGCCTGAGCGACAAGGTCGGCACCCGCCTGCGGGCCGCCGGCGTGAGCGGCCGTACGGTCGTGCTCAAGCTGCGCACGACCGACTTCGTGACGATCACGCGGTCACGCACGCTCGCTGATCCCACCGACCTCGGTCGCCGCATCTACGACGAGATCCTGTCCCTGTACGAGGCGACCGGCAAACAGCACGAGCGCATCCGGCTCGTGGGCGTGCGCGTCGAGCAGCTCAGCGAGGGGACGGGTGGTGACTCGCTCGGCCTCTGGGACGACGACGCCGACTGGCGCGAAGCCGAGTCGACCATGGACGCCCTGCGGGCCAGGTTCGGGTCAGCCATGCTGACGCCGGCCTCGCTGCTCGGCACCTCACGACGTCGGCCCGGTGGGTCCGGACGCGGCGCGGGCGCCGCGTCCGTCGACGACCACGGTCGAGGGTAAACTCGGTTCGAGTGAGCACCGCCAACGCATCCGACCCCACCGGGGGTGAGCAGCACCTCGACGGCCTCTCGTCCGACCCACTCGACGTCGGCGTCTCGGCCGGCAATTCGGCCGCTGAACACCTGTCGCCCGCGTTCCCCGAGAGGGCCGCATGGGGCACCGCGAGCAAGCTTCGCGCCTGGCAGGCCGAGGCCCTCGAACTCTACTTCTCGACGATGCCGAGGGACTTCCTCGCGGCGGCCACGCCGGGCGCCGGCAAGACGACGTTCGCCCTCCGCCTCGCCACCGAACTACTCTCCCGAGGCGAGGTCGACCGCGTCGTGGTCGTCGCCCCCACCGAGCACCTCAAACGTCAGTGGGCGGACGCCGCCGACCGGGTCAACCTCCGCCTCGATCCGACGTTCAAGAACGCCGACGGCACCTTCGGGCGGCATTACCACGGCATCGCCGTGACCTACGCCCAGGTCGGCATGAAGCCCGAGGTCCACAAGGCGATCACCACGGCGGGACGGACACTCGTCATCCTCGACGAGGTCCACCACGGTGGCGACGCGCTCAGCTGGGGCGACGGCATCCGCGAAGCCTATTCCGGCGCGAGCCGCCGACTCTCGCTGACGGGAACTCCGTTCCGGTCCGACACGGCTCAGATCCCGTTCGTCCAGTACGCCCCCGACGAACACGGCATCCGCACGTCGAGATCCGACTACGCCTACGGCTACGGCCGGGCCCTCGCCGACGGCGTCGTGCGACCGGTCCTGTTCATGGCGTACGCCGGTCAGATGCGCTGGCGGACCCGCATGGGTGACGAGATGAGCGCGTCCCTGGGCGAGGCGGTGACGAAAGACATCACGGCACAGGCCTGGCGCACGGCGCTGTCCCCCCAGGGCGACTGGATACCGGCCGTCCTGTCGGCGGCGGACAAGCGACTCACCGAGGTACGTCGGGGCGTTCCCGACGCGGGTGGGCTCGTCATCGCCACCGATCACACCGCGGCTCGGCAGTACGCGGCAATCCTCCAGAAGATCACGGGCGAGCGGCCGACCGTCGTCCTCAGCGACGAGAAAGCGGCCTCCGACCGCATCCAGGCCTTCTCCGAGGGCGACAGCCGCTGGATGGTCGCGGTGCGCATGGTCTCCGAGGGTGTCGACGTGCCCCGATTGGCCGTCGGCGTCTACGCCACATCGGCATCGACACCGCTCTTCTTCGCCCAGGTCGTCGGCCGATTCGTCCGCGCCCGGCGACGGGGCGAGACCGCGTCGATCTTCCTGCCGAGCGTGCCCGGTCTGATGGCACTCGCCAACCAGCTCGAACTGCAGCGTGACCACGCACTCGATCGGCCCACGGACGCCGACGACGGTCTCTTCGCACCCGAAGAAGACATGATGGCCGCAGCCAACCGCGACGAGAAGGCCTCGAGCCTGCTCGAACAGCAGCCGTTCGAGGCACTCGACTCCCAGGCCTCTTTCGACCGCGTGCTCTACGACGGTGGCGAGTTCGGCACCGGTGGCGAGATCGGCAGCCTCGAAGAACTGGACTTCATCGGAATCCCTGGACTGCTCGAGCCCGATCAGGTGCGCGACCTGCTCCGTCAGCGGCAGGCCACCCAGGCCCGGAGGGCTCCCAAGACGGGCATGCCCACGACGGCTCCGGCCGTCGAGGCCCGACCGCTGTACCAGACGATCAAGGAACAACGTCAAGAGCTCAGTCGCCTCGTCTCGATCTGGTCGCGACACTCGAACGAACCACACGGGTTGATCCACGCCGATCTCAGGCGCATCAGCGGTGGACCGTCGGTCGCCCAAGCCAGCACCGAGCAGATCCAGAAGCGCATCGATGTGCTGCGCGGACGCCTCGGCCAGCGCGCCTGACCCGGTACGATCGCCCGATGCTCGACGAGACCGTGTCCGATCGGTGGACCGTCCGTGCCCACCCCGAGGCGGCCCCCGAAGCGGTCATCGAACGCTTCGGCGGCGGCTACCGCCTCAGCCGCTGGAGTCCGACGGATGACGAGCCGGTGAGACTGGGCGTCTTCACGTCGCCTGAACTCGCCGAGACGGCCTGGTGGCGATCAGTCGACCGCGAACGGAATCAGGGTCGACGCACGATGTCCGCACGGCGAACAGGACTCGAGGACGCCTGACGCCCGGCCGCAGGGCCTCGCCGGCCACCGCCGGTGTCGAGCACCGATACGCCCTCGTCCGAGCACATCAACACCGGTCGGACGCCGAAGGATCGGCCTCTGCCGAGTTCCGCGAGCTCGTCGGCCCATCGACGGTCCGTGACGTGGGGTGACGCGACACCCGGCCTCTCGAGGACGAACGCCACCGACGCGGCACCGAACTCGGTGGCGACGACGGCCAACGCGTCGCCGTAATGGCCGAGGGCGGCCTCGTCGGGCACCTCGGGAATGCCCTCGAGCGGCACCATCAGCGGCAGAGGGACGTCGTCGGCGTCGAAGAACAGCGTCCAGAGCTGACGGCGCACGGCCGCCGGGACGATGACCTGGACGTGACGAACGAGGTCGAGAGCGTCGCGCAGCGGTTCGTGGGGATCGCGGGCGGGCTCGGGTGGCTCCGCGATCCGCGGCGCGATGTGGTGGCCGTCGTGACCACCGGGCACATCGAGCGACGGGCGGGAGAGGGGGGCATGGAGTGTGGAGGCGACTGTCATGGTCAGAGCCTCGCGAACCGATCCCCCCTCGAGATGGTTGTCCCCAGTGCCCCACGAGGACGGGCGGAACGATCCGGGATGGGGAGGACCGGTCAGCCCTGGAGGCGGACGGAGTCCCCGACGGCGGCCGGCTCGGTTCCGTGGCCCGACGTGCCGGACAGTGCCCGGAGAGCCCGGCGCAGGACCGTGCTGGACGTGCTCATCGTGTACGGGAAATAGACGACCTCGACCCCGACCGCTCCGAACTCGCGTTCGAGACGCAGACCCTTCTCGGTTCCCCGCCAGTCGTCTCCCTTGAAGAACACGTCGAAGCGGAGCTCGCGCCACACGTCCATCTTGTCGGGCACGGTCTCGGCGTGGACGCCGTCCACGACGTCGATGTGGCGGACGATCTCCAACCGTTCGGCGAGTGGGACGACGGGCGAGATGCCTTTCGTCACCTCCAGCATCTCGTCGGACACGACCCCCGCGATGAGGTGGTCGCACTGCGCGGAGGCGTGCCGGAGCAGGTTCAGGTGGCCGATGTGGAAGAGGTCGAAGGCTCCGGCCGCGTAACCGACCCGGCCCGCGCCTCCTCGTCCGCTCGTGACCTCGACGGGATCGAGGCCGAGGCCCAGGGTGGGGGTGGGGATGACGTCCACGGGTGTGGTCCTCTCGTCGGGGTGGTGCTCGGGTGTGGTCACGACAGGGCACCGGGCCGGCGTCGGAGGCGGGGGAGGGATTGGAGCGGACGGGAGCCACCCGCGTGGTCGACCAGGTCGGCGATGCTGAACGAGGGCACCGGTTCCTCGACGACGTCACGGACGTCGCCGTCGAGCCAGGTGGCCCGCACCAGGACCCGGCGCCAGGGGGGCACGCCGGTCAGCACGACGCCCACGGGCTGCACGTCGAGGCTGAGCAGCTCGGCGCTCAGGCTCCGGAGGGACTCCACCGTCGTGACCCCGGACCGGACGACGAGCAACACGCCGTCGACCTCGTCCGTCACGGCGCGCAGGGCGAGCGGATGGGAGTCGCTCGAGGCCTGGACGACGGAGACGTCGTAGTCCTCTCGGAGAGCGGCGAAGAATGCATGGGTCCCGGAGCGCACCAGGTGGCGGGACGAGGCCACGACACCGTCGGGCACCGGCACACGGTCGTAACCGTGGCGATCGGCCTCGACCTCCTCGGGTACGGCACCGACGGGGACCGTCGACGGGCGCGAGAGCGTGCGGGTGTCGAAGTCGGACTGGACCAGGGCGCAGGTGGCGCCGAGCTCGACGACGGCACGCGCGAGGCCGCCGTCCACACCGACCGCCTCGCGGACCGAATCCGTCCGCGCCAGCAGCAGTGTGGCGGGCAACGAACCACCGCGCAGCGCCCGCGTGTTCTGGACGACCTCGCGCAGGGCCGTTCGGGTCCGGGCGGACGAGACCCCGGTGACCGGGTCGTCGCCGTGCCGCAGGGTCCCCGGGAGCTGCCCCACGACCGGTAGCCCCGTGACGCGGCGGACGTCGTCGACCGTGTCGACCGTCGGCCGGGCGCGGGACAGGACGAGCGCGCCCGCCAGACCCACCGCCAGGCCGGCCAGCAGACCGGAGAGCATCGACAGCGCGAGGCCCGGTTCGTCGGGCGTGGTCGGCACGGCCGCCGGGGAGGTCAGGTCGAGTGCGACGGTCTGACCGTCCGACCCGGCCTGCGACTCGACGCCGTCCACGACCGTCGAGAGGCTCTCGGCGACGTCGTCGGCCAACGAGGCCGCCCCGTCGGCCGTGCCGGCCGACGTCTGGACCCGCAGGACGGCGGTGCCGCCCGGGTTGACCACGGAGACCCGCTCGGCGAGTTCGTCGACCGGCAGACCGAGGTCGGCAGCGACGGATCCGAGGACCTCCGGGCTCGTGCCGAGCTCGGCGTAGGACGCCACACGCTGCTGCGCGAACTGGCCCCGGGCCGCGAGGCCCGAGCCCGGCGACTCGACGCGGACGAGGAGGGTCGCCTCGGCGCGCCAGCCGGTCGGAGCGACCTGCGAGGCACCGACGCCGGCGGCCGCCCCGAGAAGCGCCGCCACGCCGACGAGCACGGCATGACGCGACACGGCCCGACCGAGACCGCCGACACGGGCCCGGCGAGCCCGGGCGCCCTCGTCGCTCACGGCTTCGACCCGATCGACGCGGGCGTCGCGGACCGGAGTTCGCGGAACCACTTGGGCAGAGCGAGGACGAGGTAGCCGGTGTTCGCGACGAGGAGGGCGAGGTAGACCACGGTGAACGCGGGCGGCCAGGCCAGCAGGACGAAGGCGAGGCACATCAGGCCGTAGTCCGTCGGAACGACCGCCAACGAGTAGAGCAGTCCCGTGCGACGACCCACGGGCGCGGCGACGCCGGTCCGGGCCGCCTCCGCCCTGCGGAGCTGATCCGTCAGGACGATGGCGAAGAACGCCACCGTGGCCACGACCTGGTAGACGAGCGGCGCGGCCAGCAGAGCCTCGCGGCCGTCCGGTTCGCGCAGCCAGGACGCGAAGACCGCCAGGTGCAGCACGGCGATCTTCGTCGCGTCGATGACGTGGTCGAGCCATTCGCCCGCGGGGCTGCCACCGCCCCGGAGCCGGGCGAGCTGCCCGTCCGCCGAGTCCAGGGCGTACCCCACGACGAGGAGCAGGACGACGGCCAGGGCCGTGCCGACACCCGACGGGGCGAGGGCGAGGACGGCGATCCCCGCGAAGGTGCAGGCCGCACTCACTGCGGTGACCTGGTTCGGCGTCGCACCGACCGTGTAGGCCACCGCGGCGGCCCACCGACCGAGGCGGCGGTTGACGAAACGCGAGTAAGCGGGCGCACCCGTCGACGGCTTCTGGGCCGAGGCGAGGGCCGCCAGAGCGGGGCGAACGGAGCGGGGCACGGAGGGTCGCGCGGAGGTCGCCTCGGCGGTCGTCGTGCGGTCGCTCATGACGCCACCGCCAGCGAGTCGACATCCGCCGTGTGCAATTCGCGGGTCACGACCGCTCCGATCCGTCGGCGCATGCGTTCCGGCGTGAACCGCTGCAGGTACGCCTCGCGGGCGTGGCGCCCGGCGACGGCGAGGGTGGGGACGTCCATCGACGACAGGATCGCCGAGAGACCGTCGACGTCGCGACGGTCGAAGAGCCATCCCGTGCTGCCCTCGTCGACGACCTCCTCGGGTCCGCCGGATCGGCTGGCGATCACGGGGCGTCCCTGGCTGAACGCCTCGAGCGTGACGAGACCGAACCCCTCGAGGGTGTCGGTCGGCAGGATCACGGCGTCGGCGTCGCGGAGATACGGCGACGCGTCCGCGACCTCTCCCACGACGGTGACCGTCTCGGGACGCGAGACGATCGCCGCGACGAGTCCGGGCACGTCGACGGAGGAGCCGACGGCCGGTGGCCCGCCCAGGATGACCAGTTGACCGGGGCAGCCCGCTGCGTTCCAGGCGGTGAGCAGCGTGGCGTGACCCTTGTGACCGTTCCAACGGCTCGCGACCACGTACTGGGGAGCGCGGCCTTCGGCACGGTCGGTCGCGGCGATCGAGCGGTCCGAGATGCCGTTGTGGACCACGACGGCCCGGGAGTCCTCCGAGAGGCCGGAGGAGTCGAGCACCGACCGTGAGACGGCGACGAGGGAGGTGCAGGCCCTGGCCAACGGACGGAGGCCTCGGCGGTCCCCGTCGCTCCAGGGCTCCTGGAGGTGTCCCACGACGCGGCGGACGCCCATGGCCCGCGCGACCGGCGCGACGACGAGGCAGGCGCTCGTGGCGCAGTAGACGAGATCGAAGTGACGCCCCGACAGACGGGCTGCGGTCCGCGCCGCGTCGCGGGCGAGACGGAGAAGGCCCAGGGGACCGAGACGGGTGCGGCGCAGGATCGGCAGTGGCGTCCGCTCGACGCGCGCCCCGAGCTCGCGCAGCCTCGGTCCGAGTGGACCGACGGAGACGTCGGAGGGCAACCAGACCGTGACGTCGAGGTCGTCACGGGCGGCGAGTTCGCCGACCACCTCGACGACGATGCGGTCCGAGCCGTACATCTCGTCGGAGGAGTGCACCAGAAGCACCCGACTGCGGCGCGATCCCTTGCGTCGGCGCGGCAGTTCGGGCAGGTCGATCGCCGGCCGCGCATCCTCGCGCGTCGTCGACGCCGTGGTGGGTGCGGCGGCCCCTGCTGCGGAGGACTCGCGGTCCCGGTAGTGCTTGATGTCGACGGACATGCTCTCTCCCCTGTCGTCGTGAGCGTGGTCCGGGCCCGTGAACGGCCCGAGATGGTCTCGGATGCTGCTGAGGGGGCTCAATAGGCTCCCCGGTGTTGGAAGAGCACCCGGACGGTGCGCCACATGATGACGAAATCGACCGTCAGCGACCAGTTCTCGACGTAGTAGAGGTCGAGGCGGACGCTCTCCTCCCAGCTGAGGTCGCTCCGTCCGTTCACCTGCCACATGCCGGTCAGGCCGGGCTTGATGTAGAGACGTCGATGCACGTGATCCTCGTAACCCTCGACCTCGCGGGGCAGCGGCGGCCGGGGGCCGACGACGCTCATCTCGCCCCGGACGATGTTCCACAGCTGGGGCAGCTCGTCGAGCGACCAGCGCCGCAGGACTCCTCCGACGCGGGTGACGCGAGGGTCCGACTTCATCTTGAAGAGGACGCCTGCACCTTCGTCGGCCTGGGCCAGGTCGGCGAGCCGACTCTCGGCGTCGACGACCATCGACCGGAACTTCAGCATCTCGAAGGTGCGTCCGTCACGGCCGACCCGCCGTTGACGGAAGAGCACCGGGCCGGGGCCGTCGAGTCTCACCGCGAGGGCGACGACCGCGAAGACGGGTGCGAGGACGATCAGTGCGGCGGAGGCCAGGACGAGGTCGGACAGGCGCTTGAGTGCGTGGCGGGGGCCGTCGAACTGCGGGAGCTCGACATGCATCAGGGGCAAGCCCTCGACCGGGCGGTAGTGGATGCGAGGGCCGGCGACGTTCGTCAGCCGCGACGCGATGACGAGCTCCGTGGCACGTCCTTCGAGCGACCAGCCGAGGTCGCGGAGGTACTCCCGGCCCCGCCCCGGCTCACCGGCGACGATGACGCTCTCCGCGCCCAGTCGCCAGACCGCACGAGGTACTCCGTCGAGGTCGGCGACCACGGGGACCACACGTCCCCCGACGACGATGCCGCGCGGGTCGGCGTCGGGGACGGCCGCGCCGACGATGTCGTAGACGGCGCCGCTGGTCTTGTCGATGCGACGGACGACGTCGGCGATGTCGTCCCGCGACCCGACGATCACCGCCCTCGACAAGTAGTGCCCCTTCGCTCGCTGCTGCTCGAGCCAGCGCCGCATGGTCCACCGACCGACGACCAGGCCCGCACCGCCCACGGGCAGGGCCACGAGGAAGTAGCCCTCACCGCCGATGTGGCCGACCGAGGCGAACCCGATCGCCACGACGGCGAACGCCCAGACGCTGGCCGTGAGCAGTCGCTTGTACTCGACGACGCCGCTTCCCACGACCGCGAGGTCACGCGTGCGGTGAAGCGTCAGGCACAGGGTCCAGACCAGTCCGACCACGACCGGCAGCCAGGGCGAGCCGATCGACTCGACGAGGGTGGAGGCGTTCGATCCCCGGCCGGCCGCGATGGCCCGCGCGGCATCCACGGCGACGGCGCCGACGATGCTCAGGGTGAGGACGACCGTGTCGACGAGACGGAGCCGGCGGCGGTAACGACGCGCCCAGGCCGCGCCGGACTCGGCGTCGTGGGCCGGCGCGGGCGCGGGGAGGGGCGCGTCCGAGGCGGGCAGGTCGATCGGGGGGTCGTTCCGTCGCGGGGACGACGGTCCGACCAGGACTGAGCGGAGTTCGCTCTGCGTGCTGGACATCGGGTCTCGGGTTCGGGTAGGCGATGGCGCGCCCACGTCGCTGGTGACGACGGGGCGGTGGCGGGCGGTCGATCGAGATTCGGGTTCGATCGACCGCCCAGGCGTCGCGCCGGAGCACGGGCGTCACGAGGGTGCGGACGTCCGCCGGGCGGCGACGGGCACGCCGGGCAGCGGGTCTGCTCGACGCACGATTCGGGTCGGTGCGGTGACGGGGAGCGGGCTCCCCGGGAGAGGGTCGGGTTTCTCGGTTCCTGGTGATTTCGGGTCGACCAGGAGGATGCTGTGACTCTACTTCGGGGGGCACCCGACACAGGAGTCCATCGAGACCCCCCGTTCGGGGGCGTCCTTGTCCCCCCTGTTGCCGACACCCGAACGGGTGACCCCTGCGCCCCGTCGTGTCACCCGTGCGGGGGTGACAAAAAGCCGATAAATCCCCGGGTGCGGCGTGTCACAGGGTGAGCACCGGTCGAGCCAGCTCTGCCTCTTCGGAAAAACCCAGGTCAAAACCCTTGTAGAGAGGGATCGCAGACGCTCGCCCCCTGGGAGCGCGCGTCGTTCACTATCCCGACACATGTCGTTCATCTCGTCAAAGCGCCCCCCTGGTCGGCAGAGATGGGGTACAGACGGAGAACGCCCCCCGGCCGTCCGGCCGGGGGGCGCATCACCCGTCACAATCACCCTCGTCGGCGCGTCACGGACGGGTGACGAATCCTTGTTCGACCATCCAGTCGAAGGCCACGTCGGCGGGCTCCTCGCCCTCGACGTCGACCGCCAGGTTGAGTCGGCGCATCTCGCTGTCGGTGAGGGCGGGCGAGATCTCGTCGTACACCTCGGCCAGCTGCGGGTACTGCTCCAGCGTGGCCGAGGACAGCACCGGAGCCGCGTTGTACGCGGGGAAGAACCCGCGGTCGTCCTCGAGCACGGCGAGATCGAGGGAGTCGATCCGGCCGTCGGTGGTGAAGACCTCGCCGAAGTTGCAGCTACCCCGGTCGGTCGCGGTGTAGACCGTGCCCGTGTCGAGGATGCTCACGTTGCTCGTCGGCACGCCGTCGGCGGCACCGAGCTCGAGCCCGTAGGCCGCGAGCATGGGGGCGAAGCCGTCGGCTCGCGAGTTGAACTCGGCCTCGACACAGAAGGTCCGCTGCTCGACGGGCAGTTCCGCGATCTGCGAGAGCGTCGTGACGTCACCCAGCTCGGGCACGGCCTCGGCCCGCACGGCCATGGCGTACGTGTTGTTGAGCGGGGCCGGCTCGAGCCAGGTCAGTCCGTTCTCGGCATCGGCGTCGCGGACGGCCTCGTACTGTTCTCGCTGATCCGGGATGCCCTCGGCCTCGGCGAGATAGGTCAACCACGCGGTGCCGGTGTACTCGTAGGTCATGTCGGCCGTGCCGTCGAGCATCAACTGCCGGACAGCGACGGAACCCGGCACGTTCGTCATGTCGGTCACCTCGAAGCCCGCGGCCTGTGCGGCGAGCACCGCGATCTTGCCGAGGATCAGCTGTTCGGTGAAGTTCTTGGCCGTCACGGTGATGGCCGCGTCGTCGGGCAGCCCCTCGATGGCGCGGATCGAACCGGGTGCCACCGCGGGCACGAAGGCGGTGGCCGGTTGCAGGCCGCATCCCGTCAGGGCGAGCGTCGCCGCCGCGACCACGGCGAGGGACGAGGAGGCGCGCCGCAGTCGTCGGGGGAGTCGTGAGGTGGTCATGCGCGAAGTCCCTTCGGACGGGCGACGTACTCGACCACACGGCCCAGCCAGTCGATCATGAGGGCGAGCAGGGCGATGAGCAGCGCACCGGAGACGAGGACGCGGGGCAGGAAGAGGTTCACCCCGGTGGTGATTAGCAGCCCCAGGCCGCCGGCGCCGATGAAGGTGGCGAGGGCCGCCGATCCGACCAGCAGCACGAGTGCCGTCCGGATGCCGGAGAGCATGACCGGGACGGCCAACGGCAGTTCGACCTTGACCAGGACGGACGCCGCACTCATGCCCATGCCCCGGCCCGCTTCGACGAGGCGGGCGTCGACGCTCTGCAACCCGATCATGGTGTTGCGCAGCACCGGGAGGGCCGCGTAGAGGACGAGCGCGACGACCGCTGCCCAGAACGTGAATCCGAGCCAGAAGGCGAGCAGCACGATGAGTCCGATGGCAGGCGCGGCCTGGCCGAAGTTCGCCACGACCAGGACGGGTCCGCTGATGCGGGCGAAGGGCCGTCGCGTGAGCAGCACGCCGAGGGGGATGGCGAGCACGAGCACGATGGCAGCCGACACGAACGTGAGGGCGAGGTGCTCACCCGTGTAGGCGAGAAGGTCAGAGGGGTTGAGGGTGGTGCGTTCGGCCGTCGTCAGGTCGGCCGTCACGAGCCACACGACGAAGGCGGCGAAGACCGCGAGCACGGCCAGGGGCTGCACGAGCAGGCCCAACCACGCCGGTCGTGGTCTGCCTCGACCCTCCGGCCCCCCGTCGAGCGAGGTCGGGGCGACGGCGGCGGTCATGCCGCGCCCTCGTCGCCCGCGGGCGCGCCGGGGACGAGA
Organism: Frigoribacterium sp. VKM Ac-2836; assembly: GCF_013248995.1. Classification (GTDB taxonomy): domain Bacteria; phylum Actinomycetota; class Actinomycetes; order Actinomycetales; family Microbacteriaceae; genus Frigoribacterium. The sequence goes on from NZ_JABRPK010000001.1 coordinate 1,185,704, forward strand.
TCGATCGAGCCCGTGTTCGTACCCACCGGGGCGTCGTGCTGCACCTCGGCGGCCGACGCTCGCGCCCGGGTGATGGCCTCCATGACGACCTCGACGGTGATGACGCCGATGAAGGCGTCTCGTCGGCCCGTCACCAACGCGGCTCCCGCGCTCGAGACGAGCATGGTGTCGAGCGCGTCGTTGAGCGTGGCCCCGCTGCCGATGACGGGGAGGTCGACGTCCGGCGTCGAACCCAACACGCCGAGACGGCCGAGCTGACGGCGAGAGGGCCACGAGACCGGTCGTTCGCGATCGTCCACGACGACGGCGTGGCCGTGGCCGGCCGCCTCGACCCGGGACAGGACCTCGGCGGCGTCCTCACCCGAGCGGGCGACGACGGCCTCGGCCAGGTCGACGTCGCGGACGCGCGTCAGCGTCAGCTGCTTCAGACCCGCCCCCGACCCGATGAAGTTCTCGACGAACTCGTTCGCCGGCTCGGCGAGGATGCGCTCGGGGGTGTCGTACTGGACGATCCGCGCCCCCTCCGAGAAGATGACGATCCAGTCACCGAGCTTGACGGCCTCGTCGAAGTCGTGGGTGACGATGACGATGGTCTTCTGCAGCTCGTGCTGGATGTTGATCAGCTCGTCCTGCAATCGTTGGCGGGTGATCGGGTCGACGGCACCGAAGGGCTCGTCCATGAGGAGCACGGGCGGATCGGCGGCGAGGGCCCTGGCGACCCCCACGCGTTGCTGTTGCCCCCCGGACAGTTCACGCGGGTACCGGTCACGGTAGGTGGCCGGGTTCAGTGACACGAGTTCGAGCAACTCGTCGACCCGGGCGGCGATGCGCTCCTTCGACCAGCCGAGCATCTTCGGCACGATCGCGATGTTGGCCGCGACGCTCATGTGCGGGAACAACCCGCCCGCCTGGATCACGTAGCCGATGCGCCGCCGCAGCTCGTCACCGTCGATCGCCGTGACGTCGTCGTCGCCGAGGACGATGCGCCCCTCGGTCGGTTCGATCAAACGGTTGATCATCTTGAGGGTCGTGGTCTTGCCGCACCCCGACGGGCCGACGAGCATGACGATCTTGCCGGCCGGGATCTCCAGGGTGATGCCGTCGACGGCCGGCTTCGCCTGGCCCGGATAGCGCTTGGTCACCTGGTCGAGGGTGATGCCGCGGCCCGACACCTCCTGAGAGGGGGACGAGGAGGCGCGGGTGGGGTCAGTTCTGGACACGGATGCCTCTCGAGATGGTCAGGCGGCCGAGGCCGACGAGGAGGAGGTCGAGGACGAGGGCCAGCAGGACCACGCCCACCACCCCCGTGACCACGGAGGCGAGGGCGTTCGCCCCGCCGAGTCGGGACAGGCCCGAGAAGATGAAGCCGCCGAGGCCCGGGCCCAGCGCGTAGGCCGCCACGGCGGCGATCCCCATCACCATCTGCGCGGAGACACGCACACCGGTGAGGATAATCGGCCACGCGAGCGGCATCTGCACGGTCGCCAGGGTGCGGAAGCGCCCCATGCCGACGCCTCGTGCCGATTCGACGAGCGACCCGTCGACCTCGTGGAGGCCGACGACGGCGTTGCGGAGGATCGGCAGGGCGGCGAAGAACGTGACGACGATGACGGACGGCGCGACACCGAATCCGGCGAAGGGGATCAGCAGACCCACCAAGGCGAACGAGGGCAGGGTCAGCCCCACGGCGGAGACGCCGTTCGCCAGCGCGTAGAGCCGGGGGCTGCGGTGCACGAGAGCCGCGAGGCCGACCGAGATGACGACGGCCAGCACGAGGCACTGAACCACGAGCGAGAAGTGCTGCCAGGAGGCGAACCAGATCTGGCTCCACCGGTCCACCACGAAATCCCACGCCACGTAGACCATCTCCTCATCAGCAGCATCGACCGTCAGTCCGAATTGCCGCTTCCCCGAGAGGCGACCGGCGTCCACACTAACCACGGCCCCCGCCCGCCGTCATGCCCCCGACCACCCCTCACCGGGGGGCAGACTCCCTAGTCGTTATCTGATCGCGTCAGGAGAAATGCCGATGAGAACGGCGTGTCGCGAAAGAGCGACACGCCGTTGTAACGATCCTCAGATCGCTGTGCGCCGCACCCTCCTCAGGACGCCGTGGGCCCGGACGAGACCTTGTACCGGGCCCCGTGGTGCTCGTCCGGCAAGCGGTCGCCACGGCCGAACAGCTTCTGCCTCAAAGTTCCCGGCTCGTACTCGGTGGGGTAGACGCCCCGGGCCTGCAGCACGGGGATCACGTGCTCCACGACGTCCTCGAAGGTGCCGGGCGTGATCGCGTAGGCCAGGTTGAACCCGTCGACGTCGGTCTCGTCGACCCACTCCTGGAGCTGATCGGCGATCTCCTCACCGGATCCGACGATGCGCGGACCGAGCCCGCCGATCCCGGCGGCCTCGGCGATGTCGCGGATGGTCCACTTCTTGCCCGTGTCGCCCTCCTGCGCCTGGAAGTTGGCCAACGCCGACTGGATCGCGTTGCTCTCGACGTCGCCCACGGGGTCGTCGAGCGAGTAGGTCGACAAGTCGACGCCCATCCAGCCCGACATGAGCGTCAAGGCGCCCTCGTGCGAGGCGTAGCGCCGGTACTCGTCGTGCTTGGCCCGGGCGGCTTCAGGGGTGGCGTCGGTGATGATCGTCAGCAACGTGTAGATGCGCGCGGAGTAGCGGTCGCGACCCGCGGCCTCGAGGGCGTCCCGGATCTTGCCGACCGTCGCGGCGAGACGCTCCTTCGTCGGCGCCGCCACGAAGATCGACTCGGCGTTGCCTGCGGCGAACCGGATGCCCCGGGGGGAGGCGCCCGCCTGATAGATCACGGGGGTGCGCTGCGGGCTGGGCTCGGCGATGTGGATGCCCGGCACCTTGTAGTAGGTGCCGTCGTGACCGATCTCGTGCACCTTGGTCGGGTCGGTGAAGACACCCGACTCGCGATCGCGGACGACCGCGTCGTCCTCCCACGACCCTTCCCACAGCTTGTAGAGCACTTCGAGGTACTCGTCGGCCTGGTCGTAGCGGGTGTCGTGGTCGAGCTGGTCGTCGGCGCCCATGTTGCGGGCGGCGCTCGGCAGGTACCCGGTGACGACGTTCCAGCCCACCCGCCCGTCGGTCAGGTGGTCGAGGGTCGACATGCGCCGAGCGAACGGGTACGGGTGTTCGTAGGCGGTGCCGGCCGTGATGCCGAAGCCGAGGTGCTCGGTCGCGGCGGCCATCGCCGAGACGAGCAGGACGGGGTCGCCGACCGGCGTCTGGGTGCCGTTGCGCAGCGCCGCGTCGTGATTGCCGCCGTAGACGTCGTACGTGCCGAGCACGTCGGCGATGAAGAGGCCGTCGAACACGCCCTTCTCCAGGAGGCCTGCGAGTGAGGTCCAATAGCTCAGCTTCGTGTAGTCGGCCGAGCGGTCGGCGGGGTGTCGCCAGAGGCCGGGGGACTGGTGCCCCACGCAGTTCATGTCGAAGGCGTTGAACCGGATTCGTCGAGTCATGATGCCATCCTCACGACCCGGGCGCGCGCCGTCGCCGAAGCCGACACACGACGTCACACTCCACGCCCCGTAGCCTGGGTCGGTGCTCCCGTCCCGCCCCCGCGTCGTCGCCTCCGACCGTCCCCGCCTCACCCGCGACGTCTACGTGCTCGGAGTCATCGCCTTCTTCGTGATGGTCGGCTTCGGGGTGGTCGTTCCCGTGCTGCCGGTCTACGCCCGGAGCTTCGGCGTGGACCACGCCCTGGTCGGAGCCGTCCTCTCGGCCTTCGCCCTCATGCGCCTCGTCGCGAGCCCGTTCGTCGGCCGGCTGATCGACCTGATGGGCGAACGGGTCGTGCTCTCGGTCGGCATCGGCATCGTGGCGTTGTCGAGCGGGCTCGCCGGACTGGCCGCGACCTACCCGCAGCTCCTGCTGCTCCGCGGGGTGGGCGGCATAGGTTCCGCCATGTTCAGCATCGCGGCCATGACGTTGTTGCTCGGGGCGAGCGACCCGTCGCTTCGAGCCCGGGCCGTGGGCTTCTATCAAGGCGGGTTCCTCGTGGGTGGCATGGCGGGCCCGGCCCTCGGCGGACTGCTCGCCACCATCTCGTTGACCGCGCCGTTCTTCTTCTACGCGGGCACGCTCGCCGTGGCCGGTCTGGTGGGCGTCGTGCTGTTGCGACGGGCACCGCAGCACTCCTCGACGACCACCGCCGCACCTCCGGTGCCCCTCGGGGTCGTCCTCCGTGACGTGCGGTTCCGCACCGCCTGCGTTGCCAACTTCGCCCAGGGCTGGTCGTCGCTCGGAGTGCGGAGCGCCCTGGTGCCCGTGCTGGTGGTCGAGGTCCTCCGCGGACCCACCGCGTGGACGGGTCTGCTCTTCGCGGCGTCGGCGGTGGCCCAGACGATCGCTCTGGCGCCCGCCGCGCGGTTCGTCGACACGGTCGGCCGACGACCGGCCGTGATCGGGGCCTTCGCGGTCGCCGCCGTGACCCTGTTCGCGGTCGCCTTCGCGGCGGACGTCTGGACCCTCGGCGCACTCCTCTGCGTCTACGGCGTGGCCACCGCGTTCATGGGCACCGCACCCGCGGCGCTCGTCGGCGACGCCGCGGGCGCCCGAGGCGGCCGCCCGGTGGCGATCTTCTCGATGTGCTCGGACGTGGGAGCGATCGCCGGGCCGCTCGTCGCCGGACTGCTGGTCGACACCGTCTCGTATCCTGCGGCGTTCGGCGTGGCGGCAGTCCTGCTGGCGGTGGCGGCCGGGGCGGCGATCCGCCTGCCCCGGGCCACCACCGCCGCGCCGACATCCGCCTGATCAGCCGAGGTGGACGGGCGCCTCGCTGGGCAGCAGGTCTTCCTTGCGACCGCGGATCAAGAAGAACGAGATCGGCGCGGCCAGCAGCATGGCGATCGCAGCGGCCAGGAAGGCCACCGAGTAGCCGTCGACGAGCGCACCGAGCGGACCGTTCACGGTGGACGTCGACGACGCGACCGCACCGGCGTAGAGGTTGGTGAAGACGGCGAGGCCGATCGATCCGCCGATCTGCATCATGGCGTTCGAGGTGGCGCTGGCCGCACCGGCGTCGTGCGGTTCGACCCGGCTGAGCGCCAGGTTCTGCATCGGCACGAAGACCCCGGCCAGTCCGACGCCCATGACCAGCAGAGCCGGCAGCACCTGAACCGCGTACGAGCCGTCCGCCGTGATCTGGGTGGCGAGCCAGAGCAGCCCCGCCCCGGCGACGAGCGGCCCGACGATCATCATGGGGCGAGGCCCGACGACCGGCAGCAGCTTCGTCAGCAGGGGAGCGCAGACCATGATGACGAGCGTCATCGGCAGGCTGGCGAGCCCCGCCTCGAGTGGACCGAAACCGAGCACGATCTGCAGGTGGAAGGTGAGGTAGAGCAGGGCACCGATCATCACGCTGCCGACGATCAACTGCACCAGGAACGCGCCACCACGGACGCGGTCGGCGAGCACGCGCATCGGCAGCAGCGGGTGGTCGCTCCGTCGCTCCACGAGGACGAACAGCACCAGCAGCCCGGCCCCGAGGGCGATGAACCCGATGACGACGGCGGAACCCCAGCCGTCCTCGGCCCGCGTGAAACCGTAGACGAGGCTCGCGAGCCCGGCGGCGACGACGATCGTCCCCACGACGTCGAGGCGGTTGCGTCCCTCGGCCCGACTCTCGCTGACCACGAAGGCGGCGGCGACGATGGCGACGAGGACGATCGGCACGTTGACGAGCAGGCACCAGCGCCAGCTGACGAACTCGGTCAGCACGCCGCCGAGCACGAGTCCGACTGCGGCACCCGCGCCCGAGATGGCACCGAACACGGCGAAGGCCGTGTTGCGGTCACGGCCCGACGCGAAGGTCGTGGTGAGCACGGCGAGAGCCGCGGGGGCGAGCAGGGCGGCGAACATGCCCTGCAGACCGCGGGCGAGGATGAGCTCGCCGCCCGTCTGCACGAGACCGCCGAATGCCGAGGCGGCACCGAAACCGACCATCCCGACGATGAAGGTTCGCTTGCGCCCCCAGAAGTCGGCGATGCGGCCACCGAGCAGCAGCAGCGCTCCGAAGGCGAGCGCGTAGGCCGTGACGACCCACTGACGGTTCTCGTCGCTCAGGCCGAGATCGGCCTGAGCATCGGGAAGGGCGATGTTGACGATGGTGCCGTCGAGGACGACGACGAGTTGCGCGAGGGCGACGATGACGAGCACCCACCAGCGGCGCGAGGAGCGCGTCTCGGTGGATGCGGGGGCGACGGTGGTCACTGCGGTACCTGTTTCTCTGGGGGGACGACGGATAACCCTACCTACTAGTTGGTTGGTTCGTAAGTCGGCTACGGTGATGCGATGCGAACCGATGCCGCCGAGACCCGTCGAGCCATCCTCGAGGCCGCGACCGCCGAGTTCTCGCGCCACGGGCTGGCCGGCGCGCGTGTCGACCGCATCGCCGCCGAGGCAGGTTGCAGCAAAGAACGCCTCTACGCGAACTTCGGCGACAAGCGTTCGCTCTTCACGACCGTCCTGAACGGCACCTTCGAGACGATGGGTGACGCGGCGTCGCACCCCGCCGCGAGCATCGCCGAGTTCGCGCTCGCCGTCTTCGACCACATGCAGGCCCACCCCGACCACAACCGGCTGATCGCCTGGGCCCGGCTCGAAGGCGAGCACGACTGGGAGGCCTCCGTCCCCACCCTGCGCGCCGTCCAGGACGCCGCCTTGTCCCAACTCGACCGCCTCCGTGACGACCCGGCCGTGACCGTGTCCTGGAGCAGCGACGACATCTTCGCCCTCGTCATGTCACTCACCCGCGCCTGGCAGAACCTCCCCGGTCTCGGCGAGGCGCACCCCGGCGTGGTCCTCGACCCCGCCCTGCAACGCGAGATCGTGCGCGAAGCCGTGCGGCGCCTCACCACGGGCTGATCCGGGCACGGGGTCGCGGGCTGCGACGACGACGAAGGAGGCGCACCCCGGTCACCCGGGACGCGCCTCCTGTCATCGAGGACTCGCGTCTACTTCTTGGCGTCGACCTTCGGGGTGACCTTGAGGAAGCCGGCGCGGGGGTCGCCGAGCCCCACCAGCGGAGTCGTGTCGCGACCGCCGACGAAGTTCGTGATCCAGCCCGACAAGATGCGGAACTTGCGGTTCAGCGTGGGCATCGCGTACAGGTGGTAACCGCGGTGCGCCAACCACGCCGGCACGTTCTTCAGCTGAAGGCCGAACATGCTGGCCGCCCCCTTGCCGATGCCGTAGCTCGCCACGGTGCCGAGCGACTCGTGTCGGTACTCCTTGACGGGCTCGCCCGAGAGGGTGGCGATGACGTTGTCGGCCACGGTGACCGCCTGACGCACGGCGTTCTGCGCGTTCGGCGGGTAATACGCCGGCTGCTTCTCGGCCAGGAGGTCAGGCACCTGCGCGCCGTCGCCGAGGGCCCAGACGCCGTCGAGCTTCTGGCCGTCCTCGGTCTGGACCTGCAACGTCGCACTGACGTTGACGTGCCCCTTGGGGCCGAGGGGCAGGCCCATCTCGCCGAGGACCGGGTTCGGCTTGACGCCGGCCGTCCAGACGATCGTGCCCGCGGGGATGGTCTCGCCGTCGCTCAGCACGACGTCGCCGTCGACGCACGAAGGCATCGTCGTCTTGAGCCGGATGTCGATGCCGCGGCCGCGCAGCTGACCGAGCGTCCACTTCGAGAGCTCGGGGCCGACCTCGGGTGCGACGCGGTCGAGGGCCTCGACCAGCACGAAGCGCAGTTCGTCACGCGAGAGGTTCGGGAACGTGTCGACCGCCGAATTGGCGGCGTCGGACAGCTCGGCGAGGGCCTCGACACCGGTGTAGCCGCCACCGACGAAGACGACGGTCAGCAGCTTGCGGCGGACGGCCGGGTCCTTGACGCTGGCCGCCTCGGCGATGTTGCCGAGAATGCGGTCTCGGACGTACTGCGCCTCTTCGACGCTCTTGAAGCCGACACCGTTCTCGGCGAGTCCCGGCGTCGGGAAGGTCCGGGTGACCGCACCCAGGGCGACGACCAGCTGGTCATAGGCGATGTCGCTCGACTCGCCGTCCGCGCTCGTGACGGTGACCTTCTTGGCCTGGCTGTCCAGACCGGTGACGGAGGCTTCGATGACCTTCGTGCGCTTGAGCGTCTTGCGCAGCGGCACGGTGACGTCGCGTGCGGCGATGTGGCCACCGGCCACCTCGGGCAAGAACGGTTGGTAGGTGAAGTACGGGGCCTGGTCGACGAGCGTGATGCTCGCCGCCTGGGGTGGGTGTCGCTTCTGCAGTTCGAGTGCAGTGGTGAGCCCGGCGGAACCGCCGCCGAGAATTACGATTCGTTTGGTCATGTATGTGTTCCTCCCTCAGACGACCGTACCCCGGGGGCCGGTCGCCCGGACGCGACGTGCCGAACGGCCCGGCACCCCGTGGGGGCCGGGCCGTTCGCGACAGGGCCGGGAGGCCCGTTCAGCGGCCACCGTCGACGTCGCTCTGCGTGAACGACCCGTCGGGCTCACCGTCGTGGGGTCCGCCGTGCCCGACGGGCTCGTCGGGCACCTGGGCGTCGACGTACGAGCCGTCTCCCTCGCTCGTGTCGGTGTCCTCGGTGTAGGTGCCGTCGGCCTCGCCGTCGTGCGGCCCGCGCGTCCTGGCGCCTCCGTCGAGGTCGTCGTCGACGTAGGAGCCGTCCTCACCCGAGGTGGGTCCGCCCGTGCTCGACCGGTCGTGCTCGTGCTGGTTGGCGTCGCTGCCCATGGGTGCTGCCTTTCGTCGAGGTCGGCCGGCGTCTTCGCCGCCCGTGCCGCTCACCCTAGACCGGCCCGCTGCCGGACGACCGGGCCGTGTGACGGCGTCAGAACCCCTCGTTCTCGCGCGTCACGTAGGGCGATTCGAGCGAGTCGAGCTCGTCGTCGGTGAGCCACAGGTCGACCGAGGCCACGGCGTCGTCGAGGTGCTGCATCTTCGTGGCCCCGACGATGGGCGAGGTGACGGCGTCCTGCTGCCTCACCCAGGCCAGCGCGACCTGTGCGCGCGAGACGCCCCGCGCCTCCGCGACGTCGGCGACGGCCTGCGCGACGGTCCGGTCGCCGTCCTCTCGCTGCCGGTAGAGGGTCTGACCGAAGCGGTCGGTCTCGGTCCGGGCCGTGGTGGCGTCCCAGTCGCGGGTGAGCTTGCCGCGGGCCAGGGGCGACCAGGGCAGCACACCGACTCCCTGGTCGAGGCAGTAGGGGTGCATCTCCCGTTCTTCCTCGCGCTGGATCAGGCTGTACTGATCCTGCATCGAGACGAAACGCGTCCAGCCGCCGAGGTCGGCCGCGTGCTGCATCGTGGCGAACTGCCAGGCCCACATGCTCGAGGCACCGATGTATCGGGCCTTGCCCGACTTGACCACGTCGTGCAGGGCCTCCATCGTCTCCTCCACGGGCACCTCGGGGTCGAAGCGGTGGATCTGGTACAGGTCGACGTAGTCGGTGCCGAGGCGACGCAGGCTCTCGTCGATGGCGCTCATCACATGGGCCCGGCTGAGGCCGGCACCGTTCGGACCGGGACGCATGCGGCCGTGCACCTTCGTGGCGAGGACGACCTCCTCGCGGGTGGCGAAGTCGCGCAGGGCCCGCCCGACGATCTCCTCGCTCGTGCCGTCCGAGTAGACGTCGGCGGTGTCGAAGGTCGAGATGCCGAGCTCGAGCGCGCGGGCGATGAACGGGCGACTCTCGTCCTCGGACAGGCTCCACTCGTGGGTCCCGCGGTCGGGGACGCCGTAACTCATGCAGCCGAGGGTCACCGCCGAGACGGTCAATCCGCTCGTGCCCAGTCGTGCGTACTCCATGTGTCGTCCCTCTCGTCGTCGAGGCGGGGCACCGGCGGCCACGCCGATTGCGACCCTACGCGCGAGGCGGCGTCGCCCGACTCGTGGTCGCCGCGTCGCCGCGGATCACCGAGGCGGCGTGGCGGAGCGCACGCCGCGCCTCCGGAGTCCAGGGCGCACCGACGAAGACGTGAAACGCACCGCGGTACATCCGCAGCTCGGCCCGCCCTCCGGCAGCGACCAGGCCGCGCGCCAGGCGTTTCACGTCGGGCGTCAGCAGGTCGCGGTCGCCCGCGTAGGCGAACACGGGCGGCAGACCCGAGAGGTCACCTCGCACCGGACTGACCGTGGGGTCGGCCGCGTCGCGGTCGCCCGCCCACCATCGGCCCGCGGCCACGAGGCCGTCGCGTCCCAGCATGGGGTCGAGCGGGGCGACCTCGTCGATCGCGGGGGAGTCGAGCAGGGCGTCCACCCACGGAGAGAAGAGCACGAGGGCGTCGGGCGCCGGTCGACCCGCATCGCGTTCTCGCATGGCCGCGACGAGGGCCAGCGCCCCGCCCGCCGAGTCGCCCGCCAGCACGATGCGGGACGGGGAGGCGCGGCGCACCTCATCGAGGACGGCGTCCAGCAAAGGCAGCACCTCGTCGACGTCGTGAGCCGGAGCGAGCCCGTAGAGCGGCACCGTGACGACGGCTCCGGAGGCGCGGACCAATCCGGCGAGCAGGGTCCAGTGGGTGGACAGGACGGGGTGCACGTAGGCGCCGCCGTGCAGGTAGACGACGTGTACGCCGCTCGCGGGGCGTCGCGGCCGGAGGGTGACGACGCGGACCTCGCCGATCCGCGCCTCCTCGACGGTCGCGACGCGGCACACCGCCCGCGTGACCGGGGCCGCGGAACCCTGCCGGGCGATCGAGCGCACGAGGGAGTCCTCGGTCTCGGTCGAGCGGGCGCGGAAGCGCAACAAGGCGCGCGTGGCAGCCATCGAGAGCGACATGTCACGACCCTACGCACGCGCACGGGGAACGGACGACCCCGGGGAACCAAGAAAGGCCCGCACACCACCGGTGTGCGGGCCTTCCGTCGCTTGCGAACAAGCATCTGTCTCAACACAGATCGAAGAAAACATCTCTCGAGAGAAGATGTTTCGTGTGTCCGAGGGGGGACTTGAACCCCCACGCCCTATACGGGCACTAGCACCTCAAGCTAGCGCGTCTGCCATTTCCGCCACCCGGACTGGATGGTGCCGACCGAAGCCGACACGAAAGATTAGCACGGCTCGCAGGCCCCTCGTGACCACGGCCACGACCCTCGTCGCGAAGGGCACGGCAGGTAGCGTGGGACGCATGACGACGACCCCCACGAGCTCCGGCTCGGCCGAGCCCGAGCTCGACGAGACGGCCCGCATCGCCCGCGATCTGATCCGGTTCGACACGTCGAACTACGGCGGCGGCCGGTCGAACGGCGAGGCCGCCGCGGCCGAGTACGTCGAGGCCGCCCTGCGCGATCTCGGCCTCGAGCCACAGATGTACGAATCCGAGCCCGGCCGGGTCAGCGTGATCGCACGAGTCGAGGGAGCCGAACCCGCCAAGCCCGGCCTCGTGGTGCACGGCCACCTCGACGTCGTGCCGGCCGACCCGGCGAACTGGTCGGTCGACCCCTTTGCCGGTGTCGTCCGTGACGGCATGCTCTGGGGACGCGGGGCCGTCGACATGAAGAACATGGATGCCATGATGCTGACGGCCGTCGGCGACATCCTCCGGGCGGGCGAACGGCCGGCTCGAGACCTCGTCCTGGGATTCCTCGCCGACGAAGAGGCCGGGGGAGTCCTCGGCTCCCACTTCCTCGTCAAAGAGCACCCCGGCGTGTTCGACGGTGCCACCGAGGCGATCAGCGAGGTGGGCGGTTACTCGACCTTCATCGACGGACGCCGCTCGTACCTCCTGCAGACCGGCGAGAAGGCCCTCGTCTGGGTCAAGCTGACGGCCCGGGGCACCGCCGGCCACGGCTCCCAGATGATCGAGGCCAACGCCGTGACGCGCCTGGCCGAGGCCGTCGCCGTGCTCGGTCGTCAGCAGTGGCCCATCGTGCTGACCGAGACGACCACCGCCTTGCTGGGCGAGGTCGCGCGCATCCTCGACGTCGACGTGCACGAGGTCGCACCCGACGAGTTGGTCCTGCGCACGGGCACCGCCAAGGGATTCATCCGCGGCTCGCTGCGGACGACGACCAACCCCACGATGCTCACGGCCGGCTACAAGCACAACGTCGTCCCCGACAGGGCCGAGGCCCTGGTCGACATCCGCTGCATGCCGGGCCAGGAAGAGGCGGTGCTCGCCGAGGTGCAGGCCCTGATCGGCGACGACGTCGAGATCGAGACGATCCACACCGACATCGGTCTCGAGACGCCGTTCTCGGGCCCCCTGGTCGACGCGATCACGGCCACACTCGACCGGCACGATCCCGGGGCCCCGGTCCTGCCCTACCTGCTCTCGGGCGGCACCGACAACAAGGCCCTCAGTCTGCTCGGCATCGCCGGATACGGCTTCGCGCCGCTCCGGCTCGACGAGGGCATGGACTTCCCCGCCATGTTCCACGGCGTCGACGAACGGGTGCCGCTCGACGCACTATCCTTTGGCAGTCGCGTCCTGCGGGACTTGTTGTCGACGTACTAGCAACCCCCGCACCAGAAGGGTCACCCGCGTGGAGCATCTCCTCCAGGCACTCCTGCTCGGCCTCGTCCAGGGCCTCACGGAGTTCCTCCCCGTCTCGTCGAGCGCCCACCTGCGCCTCGTCGGCCTGTTCTTCAGTGACCCCGGGGCGGCGGCCGAGTTCGATCCCGGCGCCACCTTCACGGCGATCACGCAACTCGGCACCGAACTCGCGGTCGTCATCTACTTCTGGCGCGACATCACGAGGATCGTCTCGCGGTGGTTCGCGGGCATGACCGGCAAGATCCCGCGCACCGACCCCGACGTCCGCATGGGCTGGCTCGTGATCATCGGCACCGTGCCGATCGTGCTCGTGGGGTACGTGGCACAGGAGTACATCCGCACGGTGTTCCGTTCGCTGTGGATCGTCGCGATCGTGCTGATCGTCTTCGGCGTGCTGCTCGGTCTGGCCGACCGTCTCGGCAAGAAGACCGAGCGCTTCGAGGACATGCGCTACGGCCACGGCATCGCCGTCGGCGTCGCGCAGGTGCTGGCTCTCTTCCCGGGCGTCTCACGATCGGGAGCCACGACGACCACGGCGCTCGCCCTCGGCTACACGCGGCCGGCCGCGGCACGCTTCTCGTTCCTGCTGGCCGTTCCCGCGGTCTTCGGCAGCGGCCTGTACGAGCTCGTCCAGAGCTTCAGCGACCCGGGGCCCTACTCGCTGGGCGAGACCCTGGCCGCGACGGTCGTCGCCTTCGTCGTCGGATTCGTCGTCATCGCGTTCTTCATGAACTACATCTCGCGACGCAGCTTCGCTCCGTTCGTGGCCTACCGCATCGTGCTCGGCGTCGTCCTGCTCGTCCTGCTCGGCACGGGCGTGGTGGCCGCATGAGGTCCTGGACCGGACCCGAGGTCCCGCGCCTGCCCGGCCTCGGCGACCTCCCGGCACTGCACGACACCTCCACCGGCACGGTCCACCCGACCGAGGTCGACGGATCGCGGGCCGGCCTCTACGTGTGCGGCATCACCCCGTACGACGCGACCCACCTCGGTCACGCGTCGACCTACCTCGCCTTCGACACCCTGCTGCGAGTCTGGCGCGACGCCGGGGTCGAGGTGGTCTACGCACAGAACACGACCGACGTCGACGACCCGCTGCTCGACCGCGCTGCGGCCACCGGAGTCGACTGGCGGGAGCTGGCCGACGACCAGACCGATCTCTTCCGCAGCGACATGCAGCACCTGGCCGTGGTGCCGCCGACGCACTACGTCGCGGTGACCGAAGTGGTGACCGATGTCGCGGACGCCGTCGCGCGCCTCCTCGATCGGGGTCTCGCGTACCCCGTGTCGACCGGCGCCTCCGATGCCGGCGACGACCTGTACTTCGACGTCCGGGCCGCCGAGCGCGAGACCGACTGGCACCTGGGGCTCGAGAGCCGCTACGACGCCGAGACGATGGCCCGGTTCTTCGCCGAACGCGGTGGAGACCCCGACCGAGAGGGCAAGCGCGACCCGCTCGACCCGCTGCTCTGGCGCGCCGCCCGAGCCGCCGAGCCGGCCTGGCCCACCCGGTTGGGCGCCGGCCGCCCCGGCTGGCACATCGAGTGCACGGTGATCGCCCAGCAACACCTCGACGTCCCGATCACGGTCAACGGCGGCGGCAGCGACCTGGTGTTCCCGCACCACGAGATGAGCACCGCGCACGGCACGGCCCTCACCGGCCGCCCCTACGCCGTGCACCACACGCACACCGGCATGGTCGGATACCAGGGCGAGAAGATGAGCAAGTCGCTTGGCAACCTGGTCAAGGTCAGCGAACTCGTCGCCGGCGGCCACGACCCCCGGGCCGTGCGGCTCGCCCTGCTGGCCCACCACTACCGGTCCGACTGGGAATGGTTCGACGCCGACCTCGTCGACGCCGAGCAGCGACTCGGGCGATGGCTCGCCTGGGCCGCGACGAGCGCAGGAGGCGCGGGTCCCGTCACGGCACCCACTCCCTTCATCGTCGGGCTGCGTTCCCTCCTCGGCAACGACCTCGACACGCCGTCGGCACTCGCCGCCGTCGACGCCTTCGTCGACCGAGGAGCCGCCCCGACCGAGGTCGACGTCGACGCCGTGCAGGCCCTGTTGGGCGTCGACCTGCACGCCTGAGCACGCCTGCGCGGACGAGCAGGCACGGTCGCGCCGGTTCACTCGTCGAAACCGGTCGCGCCTCCGGTTTTTCATACGTTCGCATGAGTGTTCCTCAATCAGCACGGGTGTCTGCCCTACGATGGTCGGCGTGGAAACGTCGATCACCGCGCCGGCCCCGGCCGCGACACCGAACGACGCCCGCCGACCCCTCACCCGACGCGACACACGCATCGACCTCTGGATCGCCGCCCTCACCGTCGTGCTGGGCCTCGTCACGCTCTGGCTCAGCGCCATCATCGTCGAGGACGCGGACGGGGCGGCCTCGACGTCGACCGTCGAGAGCGTGCTCTGGCTCGTCGGCCTGTGTGCGCCGATCGCCTTCCGGCGACTCCGGCCCGTCACCGTCCTCGTCGTCGTGTCGATCGTCTTCCTGGCCGCCCAGCTGAGGGGCTATCCCGACACGCTCACCCCGTCGATCGTCGAGTTCGTCGCGATCTTCACCGCGAACGCCTGGGCCGCCCGGCGAGCCCGCGCGCTCGTCGTCAGCATCGTCGTGACGGCCGTCATGTTCGTGTGGCTCGGCGTGTGGCTTCGCTCGGTCTCGGCGTCGGACGCCGCGGCGCCCGACCCCGTGACCCTGGCAACGATCGCCTACACCCTGGTCTCCAACGGCATCGTCCTCGTCACCGCCATCGCCTTCGGACGTGCGGCTCGCGTCTCCGCCATCAGGCTGCACGCCCTGGAGCGCACCGGTGTGGAGCTCCGTGCCGCACACGAGCTCGTCGCCGACCGGGCGATCAACGAAGAACGGACCCGCCTCGCCCGCGAACTGCACGACGTGGTCGCCCATCACGTCGCCGTCATCGGTATCCAGGCAGGGGCCGCCCGGCGAACGCTCGATCGGCCCGACATCGCGCGGGGTGCCCTCTCGGCCGTCGAGGGCACGGCTCGCACCACGATCGACGAACTCGACCGCCTGCTCTCCGTGTTGCGGTCGCGCGACGGCGAGACAGGTTCCGGCCCCTCGGGCCTCGACGCGCTCCCCGAGTTGATGACCGACACGCGCGCCCTCGGTCTCGAGGTCCGGTTCTCGGTGCACGGCGACATCCGGGACGTCCCCGAGAGCATCGGGGTGACTCTCTACCGCATCACCCAAGAGGCCCTGACCAACACCCTCAAACACGGCAACGCGTCGATCGCCGAGGTGCACCTCCGCTACGGCGACCGCACCGTCGAGGTCGAGGTCGTCGACGACGGCCGCGCCGGCCCGACGCCCTATCCCGGGGCGGTCGTCCCCTCGCCGACGGCCGGCCCGGGCGGTGGACTGGGTCAGCGGGGCATGCGCGAGCGGGTCGACCTGCACGGGGGCGAGCTGCACCTCGGCCCGCGACCGCGCGGGGGCTACCGCGTGCGCGCCGTGTTGCCGGTGGGCGCCTGCCGCGACGCCCACCCCCGCGACCACGTCACCACCGACCCCTCCGAGAGCGCATGACCGACACGACCGACCCCGTCACCGTCCTCCTCGTCGACGATCAAGACCTCGTCCGCACGGGCTTCCGCATCATCCTCGACACGGCACCCGAGGTCAGGGTGGTCGGCGAGGCCCGTGACGGGCTCGAGGCGGTGGACCTCGTCCGGCGGCTGCGCCCCGACGTCGTCGTCATGGACATCGAGATGCCCGTCCTCGACGGGCTCGAGGCCACGCGTCGCATCCTCGAGGAGTCTCCCGGGGGCTGCCCCGCGGTCCTCGTCCTGACCACCTTCGGCCGAGACGACTACGTCTTCCGGGCGCTGCAGGCCGGCGCGAGCGGATTCCTGCTCAAGACCGCCACGCCCGAAGAGCTCATCGAGGCGATCGCCGTGGTGCACCGGGGCGACGCCCTGCTCTCGCCCCAGCTCACCCGCACCGTCGTCGAGCGCGCCGTCGGCGATCCCACGGCGGCGAGGGTCGTCGTCCCGAGTCCGGCCCTCTCGACCCTGACCGAACGAGAACGCGAGGTGCTCGACCGACTCGCCTCCGGGGCATCGAACGCCGAGATCGCCCGACAGCTCTTCCTCGGCGAGGCCACGGTCAAGACGCACGTCTCGAACGTTCTCGGCAAGCTCGGCCTCCGAGACCGGACGGCGGCCGTCGTGTTCGCCTACGAGAACGGCGTCGCCGTCCCTGGCGAACTCCCGACCTGACCATCGCCGTCGATCCGGCCTGCGCGACCGGCCGCATCCGTCCCGCGTGACGACTGGGGTCAGGGGACCGGGGGGTACCGAGGGTCGTCCGGTCGGCCGTCCCCGCCCTTGCCGTCTCGTCGTCTGAGGTACCGCTCGAACTCCTGCGCGATGGCTTCGCCGCTCGCCTCGGGGCTGTCCACCGTGTCGCGGGCCTGCTCGAGCTGTTCGATGTAGCCCGCCATGTCCTCGTCGTCGGCCGCGAGGGCATCGATGCCGGACTCCCAGGCCGTCGACTCGGCGGCGAGCTCACCCCGGGGTATCGTCACGCCCGACAACTCGTCGAGCTTCTCGATGAGGGCGAGCGTCGCCTTGGGCGACGGGGCGTTGTGGACGTAGTGCGGCACGGAGGCCCAGATCGACAGGGTCGGCACGCCGGCGGCCTCGACCGCGTCGGCGAGGACCGACAGGATGCCCACCGGTCCCTCGTAGGTGCTCCGCTCGAGGGTGTACTCGTCGCGGACGGCTTCGTTCTCGCTGCTCACGAAGACCGAGATGGGACGAGTGTGCGGGACGTCCGCCAGCATCGCCCCGAGGAACACCACCCCCGTGACGTCGTGCACGTCGATCAGGTCGACGATCTCGGCGGCGAAACCCCGCCAGCTGCGGGAGGGCTCGGCACCCAAGAGAACGAGCACCTCGGTAGCGGCCGATGCCGGGTCGCGGGGGAGGCCGGTCGCGGCGTCGGCTGCCGCGTGCAGCTGGATGCGGGGCCACACCAGCGTCCGTTCGCCGTCGTCGTCCAGCCCGACCTGCGGTCGGTTGAACTGGTAGTCGATGTACCGTTCGCCGTCGAGCTCGGCCACCGGTTCGAGCGAGAGCGTCTCGACCAGGCTCCGCGCGACACCGCTGGCGGCCTCGCCGGCGTCGTTCCAGCCCTCGAAGGCCACCACCAGAAGGCGTCCCGCAGCGAAATCCGACGTGTTCGTCAACCTGAGTCCTCACCGTGCCGGAAGGGCGTCCAGCGCTTGACCCACCACGATAGTCCGTGACCTCGACCAGGAGGCGCGGGCCGGGAGGTCACGGGGGTCACGCCCGGTAGACTCGACCGCCGTGACCGAAACCCTGCCTGCCGCCGTCCTGTGGGACATGGACGGAACCCTCGTCGACACCGAGCCCTACTGGTTCCTCTGCCAGGTCGAACTGGTCGAGTCGTTCGGCGGCACCTGGAGCCGAGAAGACGGCGACGCCATGATCGGGAGCGGCCTGTGGCAGTCCGCACGGGTCCTGCAGTCCCACGGCGTCGACCTGTCCGAGGACGAGATCATCGATCGTCTGACCACCGGGGTCCTCGCGCGCGCCGCGCTCGAGATCCCCTGGCGTCCCGGCGCGAGAGAACTGTTGGCGGAGCTGAGACGTGAGGGCGTCCCGACGGCCCTCGTCACCATGTCGATCCGCCGCATGGCCCAGTTCATGGTCGACGCGATCGAGTTCGAGGCGTTCGACGTGATCGTCGCGGGCGACGACGTGGAGCACGCCAAGCCCCATCCCGAGGCCTACCTCCGTGGCGCCGATCTGTTGGGCGTCGACCCCGCGGACTGCATCGCCATCGAGGACAGCACGCCCGGCCTCGCCTCCGCTGTCGCGGCCGGCACCGTCGCGATCGGCGTCGAACACCACGCGCCGCTCGCCGACGACGGCCCCTTCATCCGTCGCGAGACCCTCGTCGGCACCACCGTCGACGACCTGCGAGAGCTGCACCGGACCGGTCGCGCCGTCCGCGACCGGGCGACCTCCGATTCCTGACCCCGGCGCGCACGACGCGCCTCCGGCACCCCTCGGGGTGCGATCCGATCGAAAGCAGCACCCCCGCATGACCGCGTTCCGCCGCCAGTCCGGTCCCTTCGTCGAAGGCGACAAGGTCCAGCTCACGGGCCCCAAAGGCAAGATGAACACCATCGTGCTGACGCCGGGCGCCGTGTTCCACACGCACCGCGGCATGATCGCGCACGACGACGTCGTCGGCCTCCCCGACGGGTCGGTCATCGCGAGCACGACGGGCGACGAGTACCTCGCGCTCCGTCCGCTCCTGAGCGACTTCGTCATGTCCATGCCCCGGGGGGCGGCCATCGTCTATCCGAAGGACGCCGCGCAGATCGTCGCCTTCGCCGACATCTTCCCCGGCGCAACCGTCGTCGAGGCGGGCGTGGGCTCGGGCGCGTTGTCCCTCTGGCTGCTCCGCGCCGTCGGGCCTGAGGGACGCCTGGCGTCTTTCGAGCGCCGTCAGGAGTTCGCGGACGTCGCCGAGGGCAACGTGGCGAGCTTCTTCGGTGCCGAGCCCGAGAACTGGACGGTCACGGTCGGCGACCTGGTCGACGAGCTCCCCTCGGTGATGCCCGACGGGACCGTCGACCGTGTCGTTCTCGACATGCTGGCCCCCTGGGAGAACGTCGACGTCACCGCCGATGCACTCACACCGGGCGGCCTCGTGATCTGCTACGTCGCCACGGCCACCCAGCTCTCCCGGACGGCCGAGGCCCTGCGCGCCTCCGGTGCCTTCACCGAGCCGGACGCATCCGAGACACTCGTCCGCGGTTGGCACGTCGAGGGTCTCGCGATCCGCCCCGACCACCGCATGATCGGCCACACCGGCTTCCTGATCACCGCCCGCCGACTCGCTCCCGGGTCGGTGATGCCGCAGGTGAAGAGGCGCCCCTCGAAATCGGATTACAGCGACGCCGACGTCGAGGCCTGGACCCCCGGGGCCCTCGGTGAGCGGTCCGCCAGCGACAAGAAACTCCGCAAGACCGCCCGACAGGCCCGAACGGCCGCCGACGCCGCCATCGCCGCGACCGAGGCCGTCGAGGGTGACTCGTCCACCGGCGAGTCGACCGGCACCGCCCCCGCCTGAGCACCGCGAGGGTGCCGATCGCCCCCGCTAAGCTGTCCCCGCATCCGCGCGACCCGACGGGTCGCCTCCACGAAATGAGTCCCCGTGCGCAAGATCCCCGCCCTCGTCGTGACGGTCGGCCTGCTCGCTTCGATGACCGCCTGCTCGACCACGGCCGGCCCTGGCTCGACCGGGTGCCCGCCCACGGGTGACGCTGCCTCGGTCGTCACGGCGACCGGTGACTTCGGTGCGAAGCCCGACGTCGACGTGCCGACACCGATCGTGACGAAGAAGACCGAGGTGTCGACGCTGATCGAGGGCGACGGCCAGCGTCTCGTCGACGGGACCCCGGTCGTCATCGACTACACGCTCTTCGACGGCACGACAGGGCAAGAACTCGAGGACAGCGGCTACGACGGTTCGACGAACGTCCCGTTGACCGTCGGTGGTCAGACCCTCGCCCCCCTCGTCGACGCGCTCGAGTGCTCTACCGTCGGATCGCGGGTCGCCGTCGCCGTCAAGGCGACCGATCTCTCCGCGTCGATCAACGGTGCCGCGTCGACGCCGAACGACGACCCCGACGCCGCGTACGTCGCGGTGGTGGACGTCAAACGAGCCTTCCTCGCGAAGGCCGACGGTGCCCTGCAGCTCGGGGCGGACGGCCTCCCGGCCGTGGTCACCGCCCCGAACGGTGCACCCGGCATCACGATCCCGGCGGGGGACGCGCCCACCGACGAGGTGGTGCACCTCGTCCGCAAGGGTCACGGCACGACCTTGACGGCCGACGACACGGCCGTGGTCCAGTTCACGGCGGTCACCTGGAGTCAGCCGTCCACGGTCGCGGGCTCCACCTGGACGAACGGCGGATCCGCGACGCCGGTCGATCTGGGTGACGCTCAGATCCCCGACGACATCCGCTCGGCCCTCGTCGGCCAGCAGGTCGGATCACAGGTCATGGTCGTGCTCCCTGCATCCGCCGAGAGCGGCGGCTCGGCCTACGTCTACGTCTTCGACGTGCTCGGGGCGACCCGATGACCCATCCCTGCTGAGACCGCCGCCGTGCCCTCTGCCCGTACCCCGCGTGTCCCCGTCGAAGAACGCCTCTTCAGCCTGGTCCTGGCCCTGCTCGCGACCGACACCGGGTTGAGCAAGACCGAGATCCTGTCGACCGTGCAGGGCTACCGGCAGAAGTACTCCCGTTCCGGTGACAACGCCGCGCTCGAGCGACAGTTCGAGCGCGACAAGGACGACATCCGCGAACTCGGCGTCCCTCTCGAGACGATCGACGACCCCTCGGCAGTCGGCAACAACCAGGCCCTGCGATACCGCATCCCCCGGGGCGCTTACGAATTGCCGGACGACATCGCCTTCTCCTCCGAAGAGACCGCGTTGCTCACGTTGGCCGCGATGGTCTGGCGCGAGGGTTCGTTGTCCCACGAGTCCCGGCGGGCGCTCCTGAAATTGAGGTCGCTCGGGGGCTCCGCCAGCGTCCCGGAACTCGAGTACGCCCCTCGACTCCGCTCGCGCGACGCGGCGTTCGAGCCGCTGCGGACGGCCCTCGACCGGGGTGTCGTCGTGCGGTTCGACTACCTGAAACCCGGTGACGAGTCAGCCCGACGGCGCGAGGTCGCACCGGCAGCCCTGGTCCAGCACCACGGTCGCTGGTTGGTGTCGGCGGTCGAGGTCGCCACCGGGGCCGTGAAGACGTTCCTCCTGTCGCGGGTGGTCGGTCCCGTCCAACTGACCTCGACCCCGTTCACGCGGCCGGACGACGCCACGGCCGAGCGTGCCCTGGCCGATCTCGAGCAGGTCTGGCACGACCGAACGGCGACCATCCGCGTCGAGCCGACGTCGGACGCCGAGACCCGTCTCGTCAAACGTCGCGGCACGACCCGCGTCGGCCCCGACGCCCTGACCGTCCACTGGACCGATGAACACCTGCTGGCCGACGAACTCGCCTCCTTCGGTCCCGAGGTGACCGTCCTCGAACCCGAGAGCCTCCGCGCCTTGGTTCGGACCCGGCTCGTGACCGTGCTCGACGCACACGCGCACACCGACCCACTCGTCGGAGGCGACCGTGGCTGATACCCGGGGCGGCCTGCACGCCGCCGACAAACTCGCCTTCCTGCTCTCGCTCGTCCCCTGGCTCATGGATCACGAGCGTGTCAGCGTCGCCGAGGCTGCCGCCCATTTCGGAGTGAGCGTGTCCGAGATCCGCCGCGCCGTCGAACTGATCGCGGTCTCGGGCGTTCCCGGTGAGACGACGCAGTACCAGCACGGCGACCTCTTCGACATCGCGTGGGACGACTTCGAGCAGAACGACGTCATCGTGCTCACCAACCTCGTCGCCATCGACGACTCGCCCCGATTCTCCGCCCGCGAGGCCGCCGCGCTGATCGCGGGTCTGCAGTATCTCTCGTCGCTGCCCGAGAACGCCGATCGCGCAGCCATCGCGACCCTGATGAGCAAGTTGTCTCGCGGGGCCTCCAGCGAGCCGAGCCAGGTGGCCGTGGACCAGTCCGACACGAACGAGGTGCTCGGGCTCGTGGGTAGGGCCGTCGAATCCGGTGTCCAGCTCGAGTTCGACTATCGAGGCACCCGCGGGGTGGCCGAGCGACGCCGCGTCGATCCGCTGCGGGTCGAGTCGGTGGACGCCGACTGGTACCTCCGTGCCTGGGACCACCTTCGCGAAGCCCCCCGCACGTTCCGGCTCGACCGGATCGCCGCCCCGGCGTTGACCACGACGCCGATCGCGCACCGGGCCGACGACGTCTCCCTGCCCGAGACCCTCTTCGAGGGATCTCCGGACGACCTCGTCGTGGTGCTCGACCTCGACGCGGCCGCAGCACCGCTCCTCGCGGACTACCAGCCCGACGAACCCGAGCTCCTCGACGACGCACGCGTGCGGCTGCGGCTCCGAGTCAACCGGCTCGGCACCCTCTGCCGGCTCGTGGCCGGGCTGCCGGGGCGCCCGGAGGTCGTCGCACCCGAGTCGGCCCGCTCCGCCGTCGCGGACTGGGCCCGCCGAGCGATCGAGCGATACGACCTCGACCCGAACCCCGCCTCCTAGGGATTCCGCCCCCGTCCGCCCTGTGCATCGCCTGCGCCGTGCTCGTCCGAGTGGCCCGGACGGTAGACTCGATCTCACCCTGCCCCGCAAGGAGACCCCATCATGTTCGGAAACGCGTTCACAGGCTGGCACCTGATCATCATCCTGGCGATCGTCCTGCTGCTCTTCGGTGCGCCGAAGCTCCCCGCCCTCGCGAAGAGCATCGCCCAGTCGATGCGCATCTTCAAGAACGAGGTCAACAGCGACAAGAAAGACGTCGTCGACGACGACCACGACGGGCGTACCGCCCGCCGCTCCGACGACTCGGGCGTCCGGTACACGGACGATTCGTCCGCTCGCCGTGGTGACGACTCCTACCCGTCGACGACTCGCGACGTCCCGCCGAAGTCCTGACGCGTGGCCACGACGACGACTCGTGGCGACAGCACCCGGGGGAGCGGCGCGGGTCGCAGCCGAGGGCGAGACGGCAAGATGTCGCTCGGGCAGCACCTGCTCGAGTTGCGCAAACGCCTCTTCATCTCCGCCCTGGCCCTCATCCTGGCCGCTGTCGCCGGTTGGTTCCTCGCGCCCTTCGTCCTCGACGCCCTGAGGTCGCCGGTCGAGGCCATCGCTGCGGCGCGGACCGGTGAGACGACCCTCAACTACTCGAACATCACGGGTGCGTTCGACCTCAAGCTGCAGATCGCGATCACCGTGGGTGTCGTCATCTCGAGTCCCGTGTGGCTCTACCAGGTCTGGGCGTTCATCGTCCCGGCCCTGGTTCGCAAAGAGAAGCTCTACGCCGTAGGTTTCATCGGCACCGCCATACCGCTGTTCCTCGGCGGCTGCCTGGCGGGGTGGTACGTCCTGCCCCACATCGTCGAGGTCATGACCAGCTTCGTCGACACCCAGGACGCCACGATCATCGAGTCGAAGGTGTACTACGACTTCGTCCTCAAGCTCGTCCTCGCGGTCGGCATCGCCTTCGTCATGCCGGTGTTCCTCGTGTTGCTGAACTTCGTCGGCGTCATCTCCGCGGCAGCCATCGTCAAGGGGTGGCGGGTGGCCATTCTGGTCATCGTGCTCTTCACCGCCATCGCGACTCCGTCCGCGGACATCTTCTCGATGTTCCTCCTGGCGATCCCCATGATCGTGCTGTTCTTCCTCGCGGCCGGCGTGGCCTGGTTGCACGATCGTCGGGTCGCGAAGCGTGCCGCCGCGCTCGACGCCGAACTGGCGTCGGAGTGACCCGATGAGCCGCGACCTCAGCCCGGCCGAACGCTTCGCGGCCGCCAAGACCCGCGTCCGGACGCCCAAGCTCGAGGCCTTCCGGTCCCGCCTGGGGTTCGCTCTCGACCCTTTCCAGGTGGCGGCGTGCGCTGCGCTCGAAGATGGTGACAGCGTCCTCGTCGCGGCGCCGACGGGTGCCGGCAAGACGCTCGTGGCCGAATACGCCATCCATCTCGCCATGCAAGACCCTCGGGCCAAGGTGTTCTACACCGCGCCCATGAAGGCCTTGAGCAACCAGAAGTTCCAAGAACTCGTGGCCGAGTACGGTGCGTCAGAGGTCGGGCTGCTCACCGGTGACACGAACGTGAACTCCCGGGCGCGCATCGTCGTGATGACGACCGAGGTCCTGCGCAACATGATCTACGCGGGGTCGGACATGCTGACCGACCTCCGCTACGTCGTCCTGGACGAGGTCCACTTCCTCGCGGACCGTTTCCGGGGCGCCGTCTGGGAAGAGGTGATCATCCACCTGCCCCTCGACGTCCGGCTCATCTCGCTCAGTGCCACGGTGTCGAACGCCGAGGAGTTCGGCGACTGGCTGCAGACCGTGCGGGGCAGCACCGAGGTCATCGTCTCCGAGGACCGCCCCGTGCCCCTCGACCAGCACGTCCTGGTCGGGGGCAAGTTCCTCGACCTGTTCGATTCGTCGGGACAGGCGGCGACCAACCGGGTGAATCCCGAGCTGCTCAGGGCTACCTCGCTCGGGCGGCGTGGCGGCCGCAGCGGCGGTCGACGCGACTCCTACGCCGCCGGCCGAACCGGCCCTCGAGGTCATGTGGTGCCCCCGACACAGGGCGGCCCCGGACGCCTCGACCGCTGGAAGATCGTCGAGATGCTCGACGACCAGAACCTCCTTCCCGCCATCTTCTTCGTCTTCAGCCGTGTCGGCTGCGACCAGGCGGTGTCCCAGGTGCTGCGGTCCGGCATCCGTCTGACGACCGCCGAACAGCGTCAAGAGATCCGCGAGATCGTCGAGGCCCGCTGCCGCACCCTTCGCGACGAAGACCTGGCCGTGCTCGGCTACTGGCGGTGGCTGGACGGGCTCGAACGGGGCGTGGCGGCCCACCACGCCGGCCTGCTGCCCGCGTTCAAAGAAGTCGTCGAAGAACTGTTCCAGAAGAAGCTCGTCAAGGTCGTGTTCGCGACCGAGACCCTGGCTCTCGGCATCAACATGCCTGCCCGCACCGTCGTGCTCGAGAAGCTCGAGAAGTTCAACGGCGAGGCCCGCGTGCCCATCACGCCCGGTGAATACACCCAGCTGACCGGCCGTGCCGGTCGTCGCGGCATCGACGTCGAGGGTCACTCGCTCATCCAGTGGCAACAGGGTCTCGATCCCCAGGCCGTCGCCTCGCTCGCCTCTCGGCGCACCTACCCGATGAACAGCAGCTTCCGACCGACGTACAACATGGCCGTGAACCTCATCGAGCAGTTCGGTCGATCGCGCACTCGCGAGGTGCTCGAGACGTCGTTCGCCCAGTTCCAGGCGGACCGCTCGGTCGTCGATCTCGCCAGGAAGGTCCGGTCCCAGCAGCAGTCGCTCGACGGCTACGCCGCGTCGATGGCCTGCCATCTGGGCGACTTCGGTGAGTACACGATGCTTCGTCGCGAGGTGGGCGACCTCGAGAAGCAAGGCGCGACCCGGGCCGACTCCCAGTCGCGGGCCGAGCGCGACAAACGTCAGCGCCGCATCGGCGAGCTCCGGCGGCAGGTCCGTCAGCACCCGTGCCACGCCTGCCCCGAGCGAGAGCAACACGCCCGCTGGTCCGAGCGGTGGTTCAAGCTCAAGAAACAGACCGATCAACTGTCGGCGCAGATCCGAAGTCGTACCGGTGCCGTCGCGAAGGTCTTCGACCGCGTCACCGACGTCCTGCTCGACCGTGGCTACCTCGTTCCGGCCGCGACGAGCACCGGAGGCGCGGGTCGCGTCCCGCGGGACGCCGAGGTCACCGTCGCCTCCGCCGGACGCACGTTGCGCCGCATCTACGGCGATCGCGACCTCCTGGTGGCCGAGAGCCTCCGCCTCGGCCTGTGGGACGAGCTCGACGTCCCGTCGATGGCCGCCATGGCCGCGACCCTGGTCTACGAGCCGCGCCGGGACGAAGGCCAACTCTCCGAACGGTTCCTGCCCCGGGGTGAGTTCCGTGCGGCCCTCGACGCGACCCAGCTGCTCTGGGCCGAGCTCGACGACCTCGAGCTCGAGCACCGTCTGCCCGGCAGCCAGCCACCGGCACCGGGCCTCGCCCTGGCGATGCACCGCTGGGCCCGAGGTGCCGCACTGGACTCGGTGCTCGACGACGCCGACCTCGCTGCCGGTGACTTCGTCCGCTGGACGAAGCAGACGATCGACCTGCTCGACCAGCTGTCGGTCGTGGCCGATCTGCCGGTCGGTCCGACGGCCCGGCAGGCGCTCGACGCCGTTCGTCGCGGCATCGTGGCCTACACCGCGGTCGGACCCTGAACCCTCTGCCAGCCGAGTCCCGACGGCTGCCGACGACGACCGGCTTCTCAGACGTCGCCACCTAGAATCACGGGGTGTCTTCCCGAGCATCCGACGTCCGACTGCCCCTCTGGCTAGCCTTGATCGTCGCACTCGGTGCCGGCGCGGTCCTCGACGGGGGATTCCCCGACGGTGACGTCTGGCCGTTGACGTTCGTCGGCATCGGGTTCGTCCTGCTGGCGCTCAGGGGTCGATCCGTCGGGGGTTCCTTCCTGGTCGGACTCGTGGCG
The DNA here is from genome assembly GCF_013248995.1 of Frigoribacterium sp. VKM Ac-2836. Taxonomy (GTDB): domain Bacteria; phylum Actinomycetota; class Actinomycetes; order Actinomycetales; family Microbacteriaceae; genus Frigoribacterium. The sequence goes on from NZ_JABRPK010000001.1 coordinate 1,212,385, forward strand.
GGTCTCTCGTTCTACTTGATCCACATCTCGTGGGCGACGCTCTTCCTCGGGGTCGTGCCCTGGGCTGCTCTGTCGACGCTCGAGGCACTCTTTTTCGCCGCTGGAGCCGTTCTCATCACCCTGGCGTACCGCTGGGTACCCCGCATCTGGCCCGGGGTTCTGGGTCGCACGGTCCTGCTTCCGGTCGTCGTCGGAGGACTCTGGACGCTCCGCGAGTTCATCGCCGGCACCTGGCCCTACGGCGGTTTCGCCTGGGGGAGGGTGGCGCTCAGCCAGTCCGAGAGCCCGTTCGCCGGTCTCGTCGCCTGGCTCGGTATCTCGGGCCTGTCGTTCTTGATGGTGGCGATCGTCGCCGCGCTGATACAGCTGGCCCTCCAGACGACCGTCCGGGGTTCGACCCGCGTGCTCGCGGGCGCCACCGTCGTGGTCGCTGCCCTCGCCGTCCCCTCCTGGCCGACGCACACCTCGGGCACGGCCACCATCGCCGCCGTCCAAGGTGACGGTGACGCGGGTTACTTCGCCGATCGACAGTACGGCGACCTGACCAACGCGCAGGTGCTCGCGATGAGCGACCTGCAGGCCCAGCTCGCGCAGCTGCCCGAAGACCAGCGATCCCTCGACATGATCGTCTGGCCCGAGGGGGGCAGCGATCGTGATCCCACTCGCGACGCCACGGGCCAGTACGTCTTCGACGCGATCTCCCGCGGCTACGACGCACCCCTCGTGTCGGGTGTCATCACCGAGAGCGACGACGGCGAGACCGTCTACAACTCGTCCCTCCTGTGGGCCGACGGCGGCGTGCGAGACCAGTACGACAAGAAGCACCCGGTCCCGTTCGGCGAGTACGTCCCCGACCGGGACTTCTGGCGACCGTTCGCCCCCGACCTGATCGACCTCATCGGGCGCGACTACACGCCGGGCACGCGGGACGAGGTCTTCGACCTCGGCGGCTTCCGAGCCGGCATCTCGATCTGCTTCGACATCGTCGACGACCAGCTCATCACGAACATGATGGACGAAGGCGCGCAGGTCATCATCGGCCAGACCAACAACGCGGACTTCGGCACCCGGCCCGGCCAGACCGATGAGAACGATCAGCAGCTCGCCATCGCCCGGCTCCGTGCGATCGAGACGGCACGACCGCTCGTCAACGTCTCGACCGTCGCCTCGACGCGCGCCATCGACGCCTCGGGCAGGACGACCGCCTCCATCCCCGACTACGAGCCCGGCACCATGGTCGCTGTCGTCGATCTGGGGACGGGCACGACACCCGCCGTCGTCGCCAGTCGCGCCATCGAGTTGCTCGTGTCGTTCTTCGGTCTCGCGATGCTGATCCTGTCCCGCCTGTTCGTCGGCACCCGCGGGTCGGCTCGTCGTCGACGACTCGACGAGGCGCCCGATCCGATCCTGCCCCGGTGGCGCGTCGTCGAGCGACGCCTTCCGGCCGAGTGAGACGACAGAAGGCCCGATCACCTCGCGGTGGTCGGGCCTTCTGATCCGATGTGGTGCCGAGCGGCCGTCAAGCGCCGATCTTGTGTTGACCCTTACGGGCCCGCAAGAAATCGAGTCGTTCTTGGAGAAGCTCCTCGAGCTCGTCACGGCTGCGTCGTTCGAGCAACATGTCCCAGTGGCTGCGGGGGACCTTGACGTCACCTGCGTCGATCTCGACCGGCTTGCCGTCGGCCGAGAGCAGGCGACCTTCCTGGCCGCTCTTGGGGGATTGCCAGATGTCCGGGATCTCGGCGTCCTCGGCGAACACCATGTCGAACGTCTGACCGTCGGTCGTCTGGTAAACGGCCTTCTTGCGGGGCGAGAACTCCACGCCCTCTTCGCTTTGCAGGCTCTGGCTGCCGAGCCTCATTCCGCGCAAACTGCGATCTGCCATTGTGTGGTCTCCTCTCGCGTTGCAATCACCCGTTGTAACCCGTTCTGGACCTCAGCCGTTCCGAGCCGCCCGATTTCACAGTCGCTTCACAGTGCCCGCGCAGCCCGTCGAGACATTCACCCGATGTGCCGACGCACCTCCTCGAGGGCCAGGTCGGCACGGTCCGTGACGATGCCGTGGACGCCCACGGCGAGCAGTCGCGCCATGTCCGTCGGGTCGTTGACCGTCCAGACATGGGTCTCGACCCCCAGGGCCGCCCACTCGGCGACACGTGCCGACGTGACGATGCGGACCGGACCCTTGCGCTCGGGTACCTGGACCGCGCCACAGCCCACCAGGGCACGCCGGACCAACGACCGTCTCAGCCTCGGGAAGGGGACGAGGCCCGCGGCCATCGCCGCGGCGATGCCCCGGGACGACGCCGACGTGGCGACTCCCGGTAGCGCCCGGACCGCCCGCCGGCGTCTCCGGTGGTCGAACGAGGTGATGAGGACGCGATCGGTCGCCCGGACGCGAGCGATGGCACGGACTGCGGGCGCCACGGCCTCGTCGGACTTGAGGTCGATGTTGAACCGGGTTTCGGGGAAGGCGTCGAGCGCCTCGTCGAGCGTGGGGATCTCGTGCTCACCGTCGAGACGGACCGCCCTGACGTCCGACAGGTCGAGGTCGAGGAGGCGCTGGTCCCGTCCCGTGAGACGCGTCAAGTCGGGATCGTGGCTGATGACCGCGATGCCGTCGCGTGTGGCGTGCACGTCCGTCTCGACGTACGTCGCCCCGGCCGACACGGCCAGCGCGAAGGCCGACATGGTGTTCTCCGGGGCCTCCACGGCCAGGCCCCGATGAGCGAGGACCCGGGGGCCGGCCGGGGCGAACCAGCCGGCCCGGACCGGGGGAGCTGACGGCACTACGAGGTCGCCGGGGGAGTGGTCGGCCCGGTGCCCTCGGCGCCCGTCTCGGGCGCCGAGCCGGCGGGGTCGACGGTGCCCGCGCCTCCGGCCCGGCCGCCGGGAGAAGTGGTTCCGGGTGTGGTGACCGTCGGGAACCCCAGGTCGGGTTCGGCCTCGAGGTCGACGGTCGACGCGAGGTCGGGTGTGACGTCCATCTCGGAGACCTTGGGCGCCTCGGTCGGGGTCCACCCGGGGGCGTTCGGGTCACGAGGTGCGAAGAAGCCCTGGCCGATGCCCTTGAGGGCCTCGGTGAGCTCGCTCGGGATGATCCACATGGTGTTGGCGGAACCGTCCGCGATCTTCGGAAGGGTCTGGAGGTACTGGTACGCCAGCAGCTTCGGGTCGGGGTCACCGGCGTGGATCGCGTTGAAGACCGTCGCGATGGCCTCGGCCTCGCCCTGGGCCCGCAGCACCTGGGCCTTGGCGTCGCCCTCGGCCTTGAGGATCGACGACTGACGCGAGCCCTCGGCCTCGAGGATCTGCGACTGCTTGGTGCCCTCCGCGGTGAGGATGGCCGCGCGACGACTCCGTTCGGCACGCATCTGCTGCTCCATGGAGTCCTGGATCGACAGGGGAGGGTCGATGGCCTTCAGTTCGACGCGGCCGACCCTGATGCCCCACTTGCCGGTCGCCTCGTCGAGCACGATGCGCAGCTGGCCGTTGATGTTGTCACGGCTGGTGAGTGCCTGTTCGAGGTTCAGCCCACCCACCACGTTGCGCAGTGTGGTGGTGGTGAGTTGCTCGACGGCCCCGAGGTAGTTGGCGATCTCGTAGGTCGCCGCCCGGGCGTCGGTCACCTGGAAGTAGACGACCGTGTCGATCGACACGACCAGGTTGTCCTCGGTGATCACGGGCTGAGGCGGGAACGAGACGACCTGCTCGCGCATGTCGATCAGCGGCCGCACTCTGTCGATGAACGGCACGAGCAGGTTCAGGCCGGGGGAGAGGGTCTTGTGATATCGCCCCAGGCGCTCGACCACTCCGGCGCTCGCCTGCGGGATGATGCGGACCGAGCGGAAGAGGATGACGAGGACGAGCACGACGACGATCGCGACGACCACGATGGTGACGACGGTGCCGGCACTGATGGTGTCCATGGCTTCAGGACCTCTCTGCGGAGGCGACGAAGGCCGTCGACCCCTCGATGGCTGTCACGACCACCGGGGACCCGGTGTCGAGTGCGATGTCGGCGCCCGCCGACGCCACGGGGGAGGACAGCACCCTCGCCGTCCAGGTCTCGCCGTTCGACAGCTTGACCTGGCCCGACCCGGCCCCGATCGGCACGACGACCGTCCCGCGCAGACCCAGGAGTGCCTCGACGTTGCTGGGGGTCGGATCGCCCCCGCGGCGCAGAGCCCGGAGCAGCGGTGGCCGCACGGTGAAGAGCAGCAACACCGCGAGCACGGCCGCGACGATCGCCTGCAACCACCACGGAGCGCCGAAGAGACCGGCCAGCAGACCGCCGACGCTACCGATGGCGAGCATCAGGAAGGTGAACTCGAGCGTCGTCACCTCGACGATGACGAACACCAGGATGAGCGCGATCCACGCGACCCATGCGTAATCGTTCAGGACGTCCACGTCGACCCTCTTTCGTTCCCCTGTTATGGAAACTACCACCCGCCACCTGTGCTGACGAGGGGGATTGGTAGGGTCGAGTCCGGCCCCCGGGCCGATCGATCCCCCCGCACAGTCTGGAGCACGTCTTGTCCAACCCCCTCGCCGCAGAGTCCCTCGCCGGAGCCCGAGTCCTGGTCACCGGGTCGTCCCGGGGGATCGGTGCCGACACCGTGCGCTACTTCGCCGAGGCCGGGGCCAAGGTCGTCGTGAACTACCGCAACAAAGAGAAGCGTGCGCTGCAACTCGTCGCGAAGATCGAGGAGGCCGGTGGTGAAGCGATCGCCGTCGGCGCCGATCTGACCGACGAGGACAGCCTGGCGACCATGTTCGCCACCGTGCGCGACGCCTGGGGCGGCCTCGACGTCCTCGTCATGAACGCCTCGGGCGGCATGGAGACGGGCATGGCAGAGGACTACGCGCTGAAGCTCAACCGCGACGCGCAGGTGGCCCTGCTCACGGCGGCCCTGCCGCTGCTCGCCCCGGGCTCGCGCGTCGTCTTCGTCACGAGCCACCAGGCACACTTCATCCGCACGACCGAGACGATGCCCGAGTACCTTCCCGTCGCCTTGAGCAAGCGTGCCGGCGAGGACGCCCTGCGCGAGATGCTGCCTCGACTCGAGGCGGCAGGCGTCGAGTTCGTCGTGGTCTCGGGCGACATGATCGAGGGCACCATCACGGCCACGCTTCTCGAACGGTCGAACCCTGGCGCCATCTCGTCGCGCAAAGAGAGCGCCGGCAAGCTCTACAACGTGGCCGAGTTCGCCGCCGAGGTCGCGTCCGCCGCCGTCGACCCCGTCCCGGCCGACCACACCCGGCTCGTGGGCGACGTCAGCGACTTCGCACCCATCGTCTGAGGCCACCCCTCGTGTCCGATCAGATCGTCCGTCCGACCTCCCGCCTCCTCGTCCTCGACGAGGACGACCGGTTGCTCCTGATGAAGACGGTCGCACCCGACTCGACCCGAGCCGCACGCTGGATCACGCCGGGGGGCGGAGTCGACCCGGGTGAGACGCACGTCGAAGCCGCCATCCGTGAACTCCGCGAGGAGACCGGCCAAGTCGTCACCGATGTCGGCGAGGTCGTGCGGGTGGACGACTTCGAGGTGACCTGGGACGACGCCGACCACACGCACGGGCACGCGGAGTTCTACGTCGTCCGTCTGCCGCATTTCGAGGTCTCCGACGACGGCTGGACCGACGAGGAGCGCACCGACATCCTCGAGTCGCGATGGTTCGGCCTGGACGACCTGACGACGACCGACGAGCCGGTCGAACCGGAAGACCTCGCCGATCTCGTGCGCCTGATCCTGTCCGACGCTTCCGCGTCCTGATCGTCGCTCAGAGGGGCACGATCCCGCCGAACGCTGGGCCACTTCTCGCCAGCAGCTGGGTCGCTGATAATGCACATTATGTCAAGAGACGAACGGAAGGGCCCGGGAAGCCCCCTTCGGTGATGCGCCCCCCGCCTCGGCGGAGTTTCCTGGGCGCATGACGACCGACACCCCGTCCCACACGCCACGCGACGACGCACACCGACGTCCTGACGGACTCGACGACGACACCGTCGCCGCGCTCGGTCAACTCTCGGCTGCACTCGAGATCGTCGAGCAGGCCCGGGGGTTCCTCTACGGCTTCCACCGGCTGACCGGCAAGGCCGACCTGGCCCTCGGTGACGCCGTCGACGCACTGCGGGACGCCGGCCACGCCGAGGTCGCCGACCTGGTCGAGCGCGACCTCGTCGGTCGCAACGTCATCGAGGGCCGGTGGACGTACCAAGTGGTCGAGGACTACGACGACGGGTACTACGCCACGTTCCGCCAACATGAACATAACATACGTCATTCTCTTGCCGGCGGCAAGAAGCACCTCTTCGAAGCCGAGATGAAGGAGGCGCGGCGCACGCACGGACGACGGCATCACGAGGCACTTCCCGGTGAGCCCCTGCCGGAGTCCGGTCCTGAGAGGAACGAGCCGGGAACCCCCGCGGCCTGAGAAGATGGCGTGATGACTCCCCCGCCGATCGACCGGGCCCGCATCGAGGCCGCCGTGCTCGAACTGCTCGCAGCCATCGGCGAGGACGTCGGGCGACCTGGGCTCGAGTCCACACCCCGACGGGTCGCGGACGCCTACTCCGAGTTCTTCTCGGGGCTGGGCGTCGACGCTGCAGATCTCGTCCGCCAGGCGACCGTCGCGGCAGAACCCCACCAACTCGGCGAGGTCGTGATCGTCCGCGACATCTCGTTCCGGTCGATGTGCGAACACCACCTGCTGCCCTTCGTCGGGGTCGCGCACGTGGCCTACGTGCCCGGCGAGACGATCGTCGGGTTGGGCGCACTCCCCCGGGTGGTCGACGCCTTGGCCTCGCGCCCACAATTGCAGGAGCGGCTGGGCGAGGAGATCGCGGACGCCGTCCAGGTGGGCGCCCGCCCCGACGGCGTGCTGGTGGTCCTCGACGCCGCGCACGGCTGCGTCACGACACGAGGCCCCCGTCAGACCGGCAGCACCACGGTGACGCTCGCGAGCCGCGGTGCCCTGTCCGAGCCGGCGGCCCGGGCAGAGGCCGTCGCCCTGATGGGCACCCTCCGTGTCTGAGTCGACGACCGAGCCCGGCAGGGTCGAGTCGACCGGGTTCGTCCTGCCGCCGTTGATCGCACCCCGACGGCGGATCGGGTCGCGGACCTTCGACTTCTCGCGCCAGGTCGCCGTGATGGCGATCGTCAACCGCACGCCCGACTCGTTCTTCGACCGGGGCGCGACCTTCGCGCTCGACCGCGCCGTGCAGGCCGCCGTCGACGCGGCCGAGGCGGGAGCCGACTGGGTCGACATCGGCGGCGTCCCCTTCGCCCCGGGGCCCGAGCTGTCCGCGGCCGACGAGCTCGATCGGGTCCTGCCTGTCGTGCAGGCCCTGGCGAGCCGGTCCGACGTCGTGATCTCGGTCGACACCTTCAGACCAGAGGTCGCCGAGCGCGCGATCGCCGCCGGGGCCCATGTCGTGAACGACACCACGGGCCTCCACGACCCGCGCCTGGCCGACGTGGTGGCCGACGGTGACGCCACGCTGGTCGTTACGCACAGCCTCGCGGCACCTCGACGGGCTCTTCCCCGCCCGCACTACGACGACGTCGTGACCGAGGTGGTGGAGTTTCTGGCCCGCCGGGTCGACGTCGCTCGCGCCCACGGTGTGCCCGACGATCGGCTCGTGGTCGACCCTGGGCACGATCTCAACAAGTCGACCCGGCATTCGCTCGAGCTCACCAGACGACTGTCCGAGGTGGCCGCCCTGGGGCACCCGACGCTCGCCGCGGTGTCCAACAAGGACTTCGTCGGCGAATCCCTCGGTCGCGACAAGCCCGACCGACTGGCCGGTTCACTGGCCGCGGCCACGGTCAGCGTGGTGCAGGGTGCCCGCATCGTCCGAATGCACGACGTCCGGGCCAGCGTCGACGCCGTCCGCATGGTCGAGGCGATCCTCGGTTGGCGCGACCCCGTGGTCGAACGGCACAACCTGACCGAAGGCCCGTCGTGAACGGCCCCGTGATCACCCGGCTGCACCCCGCCCCTCCGGTCGCCGGCACTCCGCTGACGATCGACGACCTCATCGAGCTGCACCGTCCCCGTGATCGGGCGACACCTCGCGTGCGGGCCAACTTCGTGGCGAGCGTGGACGGCTCGGCCACGGCTGCCGGGAGAACACGCGACCTGGGCGGACCGGCCGACCTCCTCGTCTTCGATCTGCTGCGCCGGCTCTGCGACGTCGTCGTCGTGGGAGCGGGCACGGTCCGCGACGAGGGGTACGGCTCGATGAGACTCGGCGACGACGCGGTCGCCTGGCGGCGCACGGCCGGCCTGCCCGACCATCCCGTCTTCGCCATCGTCTCGAGCGGCCTCGACCTCGACCCCTCGAGCGCGGTGTTCGCCGAGGCACCGGCCAGGCCTCTGGTCCTCACCCACGATTCAGCTCCGCGGGCGAGCCGCACCCGCCTCGACGAGGTCGCCGACGTCGTGTCGTGCGGTGGCGACCGGGTCGACCCGCGCCTCCTCGTCCGCGCTCTCGTCGAGCGGGGGCTCACGCAGATCCACACCGAAGGTGGACCGACCCTGTTCGGCGACCTGGTCGCTGCCGACGTCGTCGACGAGCTGTGTCTCACCGTCTCGCCGAACGTCGAGGGCGGGGCCGGTCCGCGCATCGTCGCGGCCCGTGAGGCCATGGCGCTTCGCGGCCTCGCCCTCGACCACGTCCTGCTGTCGGCGGACATGCTGCTGACGAAGTGGTCGCGACGGCGCTGACCTCGGCGGCTACCGACCCCGAGCTCAGGAGGCGCGGTGCAGGCGGGTGATCAGCTCGCCTTCTCGCCGAAACCGCCCTCGATCAGCGTGATGAGGTCGTCCACGGCGGCTGCGGCATCCGGGCCGGTCGCCATGACGGCCACCGTCGAGCCCTTGCCCACGTTCAATCCCATGATGCGCAGCAGGCTCTTGGCGTCCACCCCGTTGACCGTGACGTCGGCCTGGAACCGCGAGGCATGGGTGACGAGGTCGGCGGCCGGACGGGCGTGCAACCCCGAGGCGTTCACGAGGACGGCCGAACGTTCCACGGCGTCCCCGCCGCGCAGGTCGCGCTCGTCGGCGTGGGCGTCGGCGACGCCCGTGGCCGTGCGGGCCGAGGCGGCGACGGACTCGAGGTCTCCCCCGGTCTCGGCGGTGACGGCCGCGGCGACCGTGCCCTCCACCAATGGGGCGTCAGCGATCACGATGCGTTCCTTCTCGGCGTCGTCGAGGAAGTCGACCGCCGTCTCGCTCGTCAGGATGGCCGAGCCGAGGTCGCAGAGCACGACGGCGCCGCCACCCTTCGCCGCTTCGGCCAGCGCGGCGGAGATCTTGTCGAAGCTGGTGCCGATGGAACCGTCGTCGGCCCCTCCGGCGGCCACGATGGTCGTCGTGGGAGCCATCTGGCGGGCGAGGTCGACCACGCCCTCGGCGATCTTGACGCTGTGGGAGACGACGACGATTCCGATGGTGGGCATTCTCAGGACTCCTTGCTCGTGCCGTCGGCGGCGTCGGCCGCGGCGGCGATGATGAGGGACGACGACTGCGCGCCGGGATCGCGGTGACCCACGGCACGCTCGCCGAGGTAGCTGGCTCGACCCTTGCGGGCGACGAGGGGTTCGGTCGACGCGGCTCCGGCCGCCGCGGCGTCGGCTGCCGCGCGGAGGACCGCCGCGGGCGACGCCCCGTCGGCGGCGGCGGCGGTCGCCGCGTCGACGGCCGGCGTCCACGCGTCGATCATGGTCTTGTCGCCGACTTCGGCCTTGCCCCTGAGCACGACTCCGTCACGAGCCGCCGTCAGGAAGGCGACCAGCGCCTCCGCGTCCAACTCGGTGGCGTCGCCCAACGCGGCCGAGCCCTTGAGGTAGGCCGTGCCGAGCAGAGGGCCCGAGGCTCCCCCGACCGTCGAGATCAGGGTCGTGGCCACGAGCTTGAGAGCGGCTCCCGGCGTGGCGTCGGCGGGCAGGTCGGCGAGTCTGGCCCGGACGGCCGTGAAGCCCCGTGACAAATTCTCACCGTGGTCGCCGTCGCCGATCTGCCGGTCGAGCTCGCTGAGCGCCGTGTGCTCGACGGCGACGACGTCGGCCGTCCGGTCGATCCAGGCCCGGGTCCAGGTGCCGTCGAGTGTCATGCGGTGGTCGTTCCCTTCGTGATGCGATGGTGCGTTCCGGTGAGCGTGGGGCGAGTTCATCGTCCGCGGCGCAACGCCGCCGTCTCGACGGGCGCGTCCCAGAGTTCGGTCAGCTCGTCGTCCAGCCGGGTGAGCGTGATCGACATGCCCTGCATCTCGAGCGACGTGACGTACGAGCCGACGAGGCTCCTCGTCACCTCGATCCCCCGGCCCTCGAGGGCCTCGGCCGCTCGGCGATAGGCGATGTAGAGCTCGACGAGCGGCGTCCCTCCCATGCCGTTCACGAAGAGGAGCACCCGCTCACCGGAGGCAAGCCCGAGGTCGTCGGTGACGGCGTCGAGCAGGCGGTCCACGATGGCGTCGACCGGCTCGAGCGGGATGCGCTCGCGACCAGGCTCGCCGTGGATGCCGATGCCGATCTCGACCTCGTCGTCAGCCAGCGTGAAGCTCGGTTCTCCGACGTGGGGGACGGTCCCGGCGCTCAGTGCGACACCCATGGACCGGGTGGCCGCGTTCGTCCGTCGGGCGACCTCGGCCACGGCGTCGAGCGAGTCGCCCCGTTCGGCGGCGGCTCCTGCGGTCTTCTCGACGACGACCGTGCCGGCGACGCCTCGGCGGCCGGCGGTGTAGAGCGAGTCCTTGACCGCGACGTCGTCGTCGACGAGAACCGACCGCACCGTGATGCCCTCGGCTTCGGAGAGATCGGCAGCGGTCTCGAAATTCAACACGTCGCCCGTGTAGTTCTTGACGATGTAGAGGACGCCGGCACCCGCGTCCACCGCCTGGGTCGCGGCGACGATCGGATCCGGGGTGGGCGACGTGAAGACCGGGCCGGGCACGGCGGCGGACAACATGCCGAATCCGACGAACCCCGCGTGCAGTGGCTCGTGCCCGCTGCCGCCGCCGCTGACGATCGCGACCTTGCCCGGGACGGGGGCCCCGGCACGGCGAACGAAGGTCGGGTCGTGCGACACGACCACGAGGTCGGCGTGAGCCGCACCGAAGCCGGCGACGGACTCGTCGACGACGGCGGACGGATCGTTGATGAGCTTCTTCATCGAAGTACCTTTCTCGGCGCGGGAGACGGTGCTCGCGGGCACCAGGCTGCCGCTCAACCTACTCCCGGCGCGGACCGATGCACATATGTGCAAACACCTGATCTTTGCTTCTCATCTCGTGTGATCACAGCACTAAGGTGTTGACACACGCTCACCGCGGGTGCACTGTCGCCCCGCCGTACGACAAGGAAGGTCGACGTGAACCTGGGATTGATTTTTCTTTCAGAGACGGTGGGCACCGCATTGCTGCTCACCCTCGGTGGCGGCGTCGTCGCCAACGTCGCGCTGACGAAGACGAAGGGCTTCAACGGCGGGACGCTCATGGTCAACTTCGGCTGGGGCCTCGCGGTCTTCGTCGGAATCCTGGCCTCGTACTCGTCAGGGGCTCACCTGAACCCGGCCGTCAGCATCGCGCAGCTCATCCTCGGCAACATCACCTTCGCGGCGTTCCTCGTCTACGTGGCGGCGCAGATGGTCGGTGCGATCATCGGTGCCGTGGTCGTGTGGCTGGCCTACAAGCAGCACTTCGACGAAGAACCCGACCCGGCGACCAAGCTCGGCGTGTTCTCGACCGGTCCTGCGATCCGCAACTACGGCTGGAACCTCGTGACCGAGATCATCGGCACCTTCGTGCTGGTCTTCACGATCATCGCGATCACCAACGGCGCCTCCCCCAACGCCGCCAACCTCGGCCCGCTCGGCGGCCTGGCCGTCGCACTGCTCGTGGTCGGCATCGGCGCCTCGCTCGGTGGCCCCACCGGCTACGCCATCAACCCCGCCCGTGACCTCGGACCCCGCATCGCGCACGCGTTCCTGCCCATCAAGGGCAAGGGTGGCAGCGACTGGTCCTACGCCTGGGTGCCGGTCGTCGGCCCCCTCGTCGGTGGTGCCCTCGCGGCGCTGCTGTCCTTCCCCCTCCTCCCCCTCGCCGCCTGACTCGGCGACCCACTGATCGGTCGAGGACGGCTCCCCCGGGCCGCCCGACGCCGGTCGATCCACCCGCTCCCAGCAGAGGCTCGGGCCCGTCCGCTCGAATGGACCGACCCGAGCCTCCGTGCGAGCCGCATCCATCAACGACGAAGGAGTTCCACCCGTGAGCGACAACGACTACGTCCTGGCCATCGACCAGGGCACCACCAGCACCCGCGCCATCATCTTCGACCACTCGGGCTCGATCGTGGCCACCGGCCAGAAAGAGCACGAGCAGATCTTCCCCCGCGCCGGCTGGGTCGAGCACGACCCCGCCGAGATCTGGGAGAACACCCGTGAGGTCATCGGTCAGGCCCTCTCGCGTGCCGACATCACGCGCCACAACATCAAGGCCGTCGGAATCACCAACCAGCGTGAGACCGCCGTCGTCTGGGACAAGACCACCGGCAAGGCCGTCTACAACGCCATCGTCTGGCAGGACACCCGCACGCAGCCCATCGTCGACCGCCTGGCCGCCGACGGCGGCGTCGAGCGGTTCAAGCCCATCGTCGGCCTGCCGCTCGCGACCTACTTCTCGGGCACGAAGGTCGTCTGGATCCTCGAGAACGTCGAGGGCGCCCGCGAGAAGGCCGAGGCGGGCGACCTGCTGTTCGGCACGACGGACACCTGGGTCCTCTGGAACCTCACCGGCGGAACCGACGGCGGCGTCCACGTCACCGACGTCACGAACGCTTCGCGCACCCTCTTCATGGACCTCGAGACGCTGCAGTGGCGCGACGACATCCTCGAAGCATTCGACGTGCCCAAGTCGATGCTCCCCGAGATCAAGAGCTCGTCCGAGGTCTACGGCACGGTCGAGGCCTCGAGCCTGCTGCGCGAGGTGCCCATCGCGGGCATCCTCGGCGACCAGCAGGCCGCCACCTTCGGCCAGGCCGCGTTCGACCAGGGCGAGTCGAAGAACACGTACGGCACCGGTAACTTCCTGATCTTCAACACGGGTGAAGAGATCGTCCACTCGAAGAACGGGCTGCTCACGACGCTCGGCTACAAGCTCGGGGACGCCGCACCGCACTACGCCCTCGAGGGATCGATCGCCGTCACGGGCTCGCTGATCCAGTGGCTGCGCGACAACCTGGGCATGATCGGCTCGGCCCCCGAGGTCGAAGAGCTGGCCAAGACCGTCGAGGACAACGGCGGGGTCTACTTCGTCCCCGCGTTCTCGGGCCTGTTCGCGCCCTACTGGCGTTCGGACGCGCGAGGTGCCCTCGTGGGGCTCACCCGCTACGTCAACAAGGGCCACATCGCCCGTGCCGCCCTCGAGGCGACCGCGTTCCAGACCCGCGAGGTGCTCGACGCGGTCAACGCCGACTCCGGCGTCGACCTGACCGAGCTGAAGGTCGACGGCGGCATGACCGCCAACGACGCGCTCATGCAGTTCCAGGCCGACATCCTCGACGTCCCGGTGGTCCGCCCCGTGGTCGCCGAGACCACCGCGCTCGGGGCGGCCTACGCGGCCGGTCTCGCGGTCGGCTTCTGGGAGACCCTCGACGACCTTCGCGCCAACTGGCAGGAAGACAAGCGCTGGACCCCGAACATCGACGCCGACGAGCGTGACCGCACGCTGCGCCTCTGGAAGAAGGCCGTCACGAAGACCTTCGACTGGGTCGACGACGACGTCAACTGATCACCCGTGCGAAGGGCCCGTCCGACCGGACGGGCCCTTCGTCGTCCGCCCCCTCGGGACGAGGAGGCGCGGCGCGGCTCAGGAGGCGCGGGTGGCCGCCACCCACTGGTCCAGTTTCGCGATGGCCGCGCCCGTGTCGACGGCCCGGGCCGCGACGTCCAGCTGCTCGCGGAAACGGGTGAGAAGGGGCCGTTCGCGCTGGCCCGGGTCGGCCGCCAGCCCGTAGGACACCAGTCCGGCCGCGGCGTTGAGCAGAACGATGTCGCGGACGGGACCGCGCTCCCCCGCCAGGACCTCACGGGCGATGCCCGCGTTGTGCTCCGCGTCCCCGCCGACGAGGTCCGAGATGCGTGCGCGGGGGATGCCCAACTCGAGCGGATCGAGGTCGTGCTCGGTCACCGACCCCCCGGTGACCTCCCAGATGTGGCTGTGACCCGTCGTGGTCAATTCGTCGAGACCGTCGTCGCCACGGAAAACGAGGGCGGTCGCACCGCGCGTCTGGAACACACCGACGATCAGCGGCACCTTGTCGAGCGACGCGACGCCGACCGCGCTCGCCTCGGGTCGTGCCGGGTTCACGAGGGGACCCAGGAAGTTGAAGACCGTGGGCACCCCGATCTCGCGACGGACGGCGGCCGCGTTGCCGAAGCCCGGGTGGAAGGCAGCGGCGAAAGCGAAGGTCAGCCCCGCCTCTCTCAGGACCTCCGCGACGCGCTCCGCCCCGATGCTCAGGTCGATCCCCAGGGCCGCGAGGACGTCCGACGAACCCGACGACGAACTCGCTGCTCGGTTGCCGTGCTTGATCACCGGGACACCGGTCGCGGCCACGACGACCGAAGCCATGGTGGAGACGTTGACGGTACCGAAACGGTCACCGCCCGTCCCGACGATGTCGACCGCCATCGTGTCGACGGGAAGGGCGACGGCATGGGCGAGCACGGCGTCGCGGAAGCCCACGATCTCGTCGACGGTCTCCCCCTTCGCCCGCAGGGCGACGAGGAAGGCCGCGAGCTGCGCCGGGGTGACGTCACCCGTCATCACCTGTTCCATCGACCACGTGGCCTCACTGATCGAGAGGTCGCGACCGGCGAGGAGCGCGTCGATGATCAAGGGCCAGGTGAGCTCGGAGGTCATGGGCTCAGGCTACCGGCGGCACGGGTGCGCTCCGATGTCTCGGCGTCAAGGGAAATTCCCGACCCGGGGTTTTGAGCGCAAACCCAGGGCGACTTACCAGGCATAATGGACCTCGTGACAAGTACCTCTCTCTCGAGACCTTCTGGCGGCCCCGTCGTCAATCGACCCAGCACGGTTGCCGTGGGCACCATCGTGTGGCTCGGCAGCGAGGTCATGTTCTTCGCCGGCCTCTTCGCGATCTACTTCACGCTCCGCTCGACGTCTCCCGGCCTGTGGGCCGACCAGACGGCCCTGCACAACGTGCCGTTCGCTCTCACCAACACGATCACCCTGGTGCTCTCGTCGGTCGCCTGCCAGTTCGGCGTCTTCGCCGCCGAGCGCATGCAGCCGCACCGCACCGGTCGCCTCTTCCAGGTCGGCCGCTGGGGCATGGTCGAGTGGTTCTTCCTCACCTACGCGATGGGCGCGGTCTTCGTCTGCGGTCAGGTGTACGAGTACGCGACCCTCATCTCCGAGCACGTCACCCTCAGCTCGAGCGCCTACGGCTCTGCGTTCTACATGACGACCGGCTTCCACGGAGCCCACGTCATCGGCGGTCTCATCGCCTTCCTCCTCACCATCGGCCGTGCCTACGCCGTGAAGAACTTCGGGCACAAAGAGGCCACCACGGCCATCGTGGTGTCGTACTACTGGCACTTCGTCGACGTGGTCTGGATCGGCCTCTTCATCGTCATCTACCTCCTCAAATAGGCATTGGATCGTCTGCACAGCATGTTCTCCAGAACCTCGTCAACCCGACGCACCAAGAAGGCCGGCCGTCGCGGCCCCGTCGCCACAGCTTCCCTTCTCCTCGTCGGTCTGCTCACCACGGGTGGTGCCTACGCACTCTTCTCCTCGACGGCCTCGGCGGACGAGAGCAGCGCGACCGCGACCTCGCAGCAGAGCATCGACGAAGGCCAGAAGCTCTTCGCCTCGAACTGCGCGACCTGCCACGGGCTGAGCGCGGCGGGCACCGACAGCGGGCCCAGCCTGATCGGCGTCGGCGCCGCCTCCGTGGACTTCCAGGTCGGCACCGGTCGCATGCCCATGGCCGTCAACGGCCCGCAGGCCGAGCAGAAACCCACGCAGTTCTCCGACGAGCAGGTCGCTGCCATGGCTGCCTACGTCGCATCGCTGGCCCCCGGTCCCGCGATCCCCGACGAGTCACTGCTCCAGGCCGACGGAGACACGACCAACGGTGCCGAACTGTTCCGCATCAACTGCGCCATGTGCCACAACGTGGCTGGTGCAGGTGGCGCCTTGACGCAGGGCAAGTTCGCCCCTGCACTCGACGGCGTCACCGCCCACCACATCTACGAGGCGATGCAGACCGGCCCGCAGAACATGCCGGTCTTCAACGACCTCAACCTGTCGCCCCAAGACAAGGCCGACATCATCACGTACCTCAAGTACGTCGAGAACAACCCGTCGCCGGGTGGATTCGAGCTCGGGAGCCTCGGCCCCGTCGCCGAAGGTCTCTTCATCTGGATCTTCGGGCTCGGTGCGATCGTCGCGATCACCATCTGGCTGACCGCCCGGTCGAACTGACCCGCGTTCTCTCCGTACTTCACGAAAGGCAGAATCAATGGCAGAGCACGACGACGAGGCCCCCACGGCGGGCTCGGCTGTCGAGAAGCGCGAGCCTCGACAGGTCTCGGCCGGCACGGCGGTCGTGACTTCCGACGTGTTCCAGAACCCGGGCGAGCCGCCGCACCGCGATCGGGTCACCGACATCGACCCCAAGGTCGAGAAACGTGCCGAACGTCAGGTCAGCCTGTTCTTCTTCCTGTCAATCGTGGGCAGCATCGCCGCCATCGGCGCATACGTCGCCTTCCCGATCACCTCCGGCGATTCGGGATCCGTCCGTCTGAACAACCTGTTCCTCGGTCTCGGTATCGCCCTCGGCCTCCTGTCCGTCGGCATCGGTGCCGTGCATTGGTCCAAGACCCTCATGCCGGCTCGCGAGATCACCGAGATGCGCCACGACACGCGTGGCTCCGAGCCGACGCGAGAGAAGGCCGTCGAGGTCTTCGCACTGGGCAACCACGAGAGCGGCTTCGGTCGTCGATCGCTGATCCGCAACAGCTTGATCGGGGCCCTCGTCGCGACGCCGTTGCCGGCTGTCGTCCTCTTCCGCGACCTCGCACCGGCCGAAGACCCCAACGCGGTCCTCCGCCACACGCTGTGGGAAGAAGGCATGCACCTCGCCGCCGACCCCTCCGGCACCCGGATCAAGGCATCGGACGTCACCCTCGGCTCGGTGTTCCACGTCATCCCCGAGAACCTCAACGAATCAGAACACCTCCTCGAAGAGAAAGCCAAAGCGGCCGTCCTTCTCATGCGCCTCAAGCCGGAAGATCTGAACCCGGCCGAGGGACGCGAAGACTGGCAGTACGACGGAATCGTCGCCTACTCCAAGATCTGCACGCACGTCGGGTGCCCCGTGGCCCTGTACGAGCAGCAGACACACCACCTGCTCTGCCCCTGCCACCAGTCCACGTTCGACGTGACGAACAACTGCGAAGTCATCTTCGGGCCCGCCAAGCGCCCCCTGCCGCAGCTGCCCATCACCGTTGACGCCGACGGGTACCTCGTCGCGCAGAGCGACTTCCACGAACCTGTGGGCCCGAGCTTCTGGGAGCGCGAAAAGTGATCACCACCACCCCGGCACAGGGTGCCGAACCGACCACGTCCGACAACATCGGCAAGGCCCCCGCCTTCGCCCCGACGAAGACCAACAAGTTCCTCGGCGCCACGGCGAACTACATCGACGAGCGCACGAGCATGTCCGGTCTGGTCAAAGAGGTGGGTCGCAAGATCTTCCCCGATCACTGGTCGTTCATGTTGGGCGAGGTCGCGCTGTACTCGTTCGTCGTCATCCTGCTCTCGGGTACGTTCCTCACCTTCTTCTTCCAGCCGTCCATGGCCGAGGTCAACTACAACGGTTCTTACGTTCCTCTCAAGGGCCTCAACATGTCGGCCGCCATGGCGTCGACGCTCGACATCTCGTTCGACATCCGCGGTGGTCTGCTGTTCCGCCAGATCCACCACTGGGCCGCCCTGCTGTTCGTCGCGGCCATCATGCTGCACATGCTGCGTGTCTACTTCACCGGCGCATTCCGCAAGCCCCGAGAGATCAACTGGGTCGTCGGCTTCACGCTGTGGATCCTCGCCATGGCCGAAGGCTTCACCGGTTACTCGCTTCCCGACGACCTGCTCTCGGGTAACGGAGCTCGAATCATCGACGGCATGATCAAGGGCATCCCCGTCATCGGCGTCTGGATCTCGTACCTGGTGTTCGGTGGGGAGTTCCCCGGCACCGACATGGTCGGGCGTTTCTACTCCCTGCACATCATGTTGCTGCCGGCTCTGCTGATCGCCCTGCTGGGTGTTCACCTGCTGCTGTTGATCATCAACAAGCACACGCAGTTCGCGGGTCCGGGCAAGACCAACCAGAACGTGGTCGGTGTTCCCGTGATGCCGGTGTTCGCTGCCAAGGCCGGTGGCTTCTTCTTCATCGTCTTCGGTGTGATCGTGCTGATCGCGTCCTTGTTCACGATCAACCCCATCTGGAACTACGGACCGTACGACCCCTCCCCCGTGTCCGCGGGTACGCAGCCCGACTGGTACATCGGCTTCGCCGACGGCGCCCTGCGACTCGTCCCGCCGGGCTGGGAGTTCGTGGCCTTCGGCTACACGGTCTCGATGAACATCCTGGTGCCCATCACCGTCCTCGGTCTCTTCATCGTCGTGGTCCTGCTGTATCCGTTCTTCGAAGCCTGGGTGACCGGTGACAAGCGAGAGCACCACATCCTCGACCGACCCCGGAACGCCCCGACGCGCACCGCGATCGGTGCCGCGGGCATCGTGTTCTACGCCAGCCTCTGGGCGGCGGCGAGCTCGGACATCATGGCGACACACTTCCACCTGTCGTTGAACTACGTGATCCACGCTTGCCAGGCAGCGTTGATCCTCGGCCCGTTCATCGCCTTCTGGGTGACCAAGCGTGTCTGTCTCGCCCTGCAGAAGAAGGATCGCGAGATCGCCCTGCACGGGTACGAGTCCGGTCGCATCGTTCGCCTGCCGGGTGGCGAGTACATCGAGGTGCACGAGCAGCTCGACGAGTACGAGCGTTGGCGCCTGCTGGACTTCAATGAGTACGAGCCCCTGATGGTCCGTCCGAATGCCAACGGCAAGATCACGGTCCTGCAGCGCGCCCGTGCATCTGCATCGTCGTTCTTCTTCGAGGACCGCATCGCTCCCGTCAAGCGTTCCGAGATCGAGTCGTCGCATCACGACGAAGGTCACTGACCTTCACGACTCCCTGGGCCCGGTCGCACACCATGTGCGGCCGGGCCTTCGGCGTGTGGGCGGAGCCACTCCCAGAGCCTCGCTCAGGGACGCGATCGGTGCCGACTCGGCGACTCGACCGTCGGCCACAGCAGGGCCAAGGGCCGGACCCGTCGTGGTTCAGCGCTTCACCTGCGAACCCGTTCTCACCTGCCCCGGTCAGCGATCCCCGTGACGACGCTCGTGTCCGTATCGACACGGACATGGCCTGGGTGCGGCTGCAGGAGGCTCACGGGGAAGATGGCGCAGGCACGACCTCCGCCACTCAGGTGCCTGAGGCGAGGCGATGAGGACCCCAGCGCGCATGTCCGCTGGGCGCTTTTCATCAGCGATGCGTACGGCCCCTACGAGCATTGTGGGTTGAGGAGCACAGGGGCCAACGGCCGACGTTCGCCCAGCGACAGGACTCCCCGTCCACGCCACGCAGGCGCCCATGGCGCAACAGTCATCCCGTCTTCGCTCACACCACGCTCGCATCACGCCCCCAGGGCAACTCACCTCGGCCGCCCGGGCGATTGTGTGCCCGGGTTTGCGACGAGCGTGGGCGAAGCGATGAGAGCGGCTGCCCGTGTCGATGACGGTACCGCTGGACGTTCTCTTCCCTCTGGTCGAGGACCTGGACAACCAGATCAGAGCCTCGAGGGTCGATCTTCCTGTAGCCGAGCTCACGGCTGGCCAGGAGGCCGTCGCGGCCATACCCCCGACGAGCACAGGAGTGGTGCCGGCCCCGGGGTGCCCGCGTAGGCTGAAGTGTCGCCCTTCCCGCAACCACCGCGCACTCGCTCCCATGTTGATGGCGCGGATCATCGACAGTTCGTCGGAGCCTCCGGCTGGCGAGCTTGATGACCGCGTGCACGGGTGGTGGCCTGTGCCAACCGACGGCGAGGACCAGCGAGATCCCACGGGGTGGCTCACGAAGGGCAAGCCCGGCTCGCCCCCAGCCGAGACACCACAGGGCGCCGGTCCGAAGACCGACGCCCTGTCCGCTCGAGAGAGCAGTGGCTCTAGTGCGCGAAGTTACCGCGGTAGTACTCGTAGACCCAACCGACCAGTGCCACGGCCGTCAGGGCGGCACCGATGTAGATGATCCACATGCCGACGGCCAGCGCCAGGAAGATCAGGCTGCAGCCGGCGGCCAGGATGATGGGCCACCACGACCACGGGCTGAAGAAGCCCATCTCGGGGTCGCCGTCGTCGATGTTGGCGTCGAGGCGGTCCTCGGGGAGTTCGCCGCCTTGCGTAGCGTGGGAGCGGCCCATGTAGAAGGCCAAGAAGGCCCCCAACATGCCCGCCAAGCCGATGCCGAGTGTGCCGGCCCATTCGACGCGACCGGTGTCGAGCAGGCTCCACAGCACGTACACGGCGCACATCAGGAAGAAGAAGATCGCGAGGATCCAGAACAACGTCGCGTTGGTCTTCATCGGGACTACTTCACTTTCTCGCTGGACGCGTCGTACGTCGGGGCATCCGGGGCATCCTTCACCGGACCGATCCCGACGGGCAGACCCGCCTCGGGGTGGTTCAGGTCGAAGGCCGGCGACTCGGAACGGATTCGCGGGATCGACGTGAAGTTGTGTCGCGGCGGCGGGCAGGACGTGGCCCACTCGAGCGATCGTGAGTAACCCCACGGGTCGTTGACCTCGACCTTGGGAGCACGACGAGCCGTGATGTAGACGTTGTAGAGGAACGGCAGGATCGAGACGCCCAGGAGCATCGCCCCGATGGTCGACAGCTGGTTCATCCACGTGAAGTGGTCTTCGGGCTGGTACGTGGCGTAGCGGCGGGGCATGCCCATGACACCGAGCCAGTGCTGCACGAGGAAGGTCGTGTGGAAGCCGATGAAGAGCATCCAGAAGTGGATCTTGCCGAGACGCTCGTTGAGCATCTTGCCCGTCCACTTCGGCCACCAGAAGTAGAAGCCGGAGAACATGGCGAACACGACCGTGCCGAAGACGACGTAGTGGAAGTGCGCCACCACGAAGTAGGTGTCCGAGACGTGGAAGTCGAGAGGAGGGGACGCCAGGATGACGCCCGTCAGGCCACCGAACGTGAAGGTGATCAAGAAGCCGATGGCCCACAGCATGGGCGTCTCGAACGTGACCGATCCACGCCACATGGTGCCGATCCAGTTGAAGATCTTTACCCCGGTGGGGACGGCGATCAGCATGGTCATCAGCGAGAAGAACGGCAGCAGGACGGAACCGGTGACGTACATGTGGTGCGCCCACACCGTGACCGAGAGTGCCGCGATCGAGATGGTCGCGTAGACCAGCGTCTTGTAGCCGAAGATCGGCTTGCGGCTGAACACCGGGAACACTTCGGACACGATGCCGAAGAACGGCAGGGCGATGATGTACACCTCGGGGTGACCGAAGAACCAGAAGAGGTGCTGCCAGAGGATGGCACCTCCGTTGGCCGGGTTGAAGACCTGGGCGTCGAAGACGCGGTCGAAACCGAGACCGAACAGGGCAGCTGCGAGCACCGGGAACGCCATGATCACGAGGATCGAGGTGATCAAGGTGTTCCAGGTGAAGATCGGCATCCGCCACATGGTCATGCCCGGGGCGCGCATCGAGACGATCGTGGTGATGAAGTTCACGGAACCCAGGATCGTGCTGAATCCGGTGAGCCCCAGACCGAAGACCCACAGGTTGCCGCCGAGCCCTGGTGAGAAGGTCGTGTCACTGAGCGGCGCGTAGGCGAACCACCCGAACGAGGCCGCGCCCTGCGGGGTCAAGAAGCCAGCGACGGCGATGATCGACCCGAACGAGTAGAGCCAGAACGCGAAGCCGTTGAGGCGGGGGAACGCGACGTCCGGCGCGCCGATCTGGAGCGGCATGAGCACGTTCGCGAAGCCCGAGAAGAGAGGGGTGGCGAACATGAGCAGCATGATCGTGCCGTGCATGGTGAAGAGCTGGTTGTACTGCTCTTTCGTCGCGACGATCTCGAGGCCCGGCGCGAAGAGCTGGGCGCGGATGATCAACGCCATGACGCCGCCGAGGCAGAAGAAGAGGAACGACGTGATCAGGTACATGTACCCGATCGTCTTGTGGTCGGTCGACGTGATCCAGTTGACGACGACGTTGCCCTTGCGGCCGACCTTCGAGGCGCCGAAGTCCTGGCCGGACGAGGTCCCACCGGTGGTGGGACGGGTGGCGGTGGCTGAGCTCATCGAACCGTGCCTTACTTCTCGGAGTCTTCGGTGCCGGCGGCGTTGGCGGGTGCCTCGGTGCCGGGCTGGTTGGTGTTGGTGTTGTACTGGTCGCCCAGCAGGCCCGTGTTGCCTTCGGCGTCGAGCGTCTGAAGGTAACGGTCGTACTCGGACTGCGAGACGACCTTGACGTTGAAGAGCATCAGCGAGTGGTACTCACCGCACAGCTCGGCGCACTTTCCGCTGAACGTTCCCTCTTTCTCAGGGGTGAAGTACATCGAGTTCGTCTTGCCGGGGATCGTGTCCTTCTTGTACAGGAAGTCGATGATCCAGAAGGAGTGCGCCACGTCACGCGACTTGAGGTCGATCTGCACCGTCTTGCCCACCGGCAGGTAGAGCTCGGGGAGCTGGCTCTCGTCGATCGTGCCGTCACCCAGCTCTTGGGCCTGGATGCCCTGGTAGTAGACGCTCTCGTCTTCATTCTGCTGGTCGATGTAGTTGAAGTCCCAGGCCCAACGCTTGGCGTAGACGTCGATCTTCACGTCAGGGCTCGCGGTGGGCGCCTCGATGGCGGCTTGGTCGCGCGCCGTGAAGGCGAAGAACCCCAGGACGAGAATGAGCGGAACGACCGTGTAGAAGATCTCGATCGGCATGTTGTAGCGCAGCTGGACGGGCAGTCCGGTCTGGCCCTTGCGGCGACGGTAGGCCACGCAGACCCAGATGATCAGGCCCCACACGATGACACCGACGATCAGGAGCACGATCCACGAGGTGACCCAGAGGCCGATGACGCGGTCCACGTGGTTGGTCGTGCCTGCGGTGGTGGGCAACCACCCCTGGAGCTGGTCGGTGGTGCACCCCGCTAGCACGAGAGCCAGGACGACTGCCATGGGGGCGGCAGCCCAACGAAGACGGCGGTTAGAGCGCACTGTTACCTCTCGGATGACACGACAGTGGGGGTGTTCCCAGTGTTCACGGGGACCTGCCTAGCTTACTCGCAGGTTTGACCACCCAACGCACGTCACGCGCCGAAACCTTCTCGACGTCGAGTGAGAACGGCCTTGGAGACACGAGAAGGGGCCACCCGACGGGGTGGCCCCTTCTCGACGGCGAGCCGTCGCCTGCGTGTCGGCCCGGCGCCTGCCGGTCAGTGGAAGCTGTCGCCGCAGGCGCAGCTTCCCTGCGCGTTGGGGTTGTCGATCGTGAAGCCCTGCTTCTGGATGGTGTCCTCGAAGTCGATCGCCGCACCGTCGAGATACGGGACGCTCATCTTGTCGACGATGACTTCGACACCGTCGAAGTCGACCGTCGCGTCTCCGTCCAGCATGCGCTCGTCGAAGTAGAGCTGGTAGATGAGCCCCGAGCAGCCACCGGGCTGGACGGCCACGCGCAGGCGCAGGTCGTCTCGACCCTCTTGCGTGAGCAGGCTCTTCACCTTGTCCGCAGCGGTGGACGTGATCGTCACGCCGTGTGCCTTCGCGTCGACGGGAGCGGTTGCGATGTCGGTCATGGTGCCTCCTTCGGGCCGGGTCGAGTGCGGGGCACTCGTCGTCGACCAGTGTAAGCAGCCGAGCGCCGGTTTTGTTCCGGAACCGCGCCTCCTCGGAGCGTGGACGCGGCCGAGGAGGTGCGACCCACGCGGGTCAGCCCCTCGCGTCGAGGCGCGCGATCAGGATGGCCTCGCTGAGGATCGCCCGGTGCAACACCCCCAGGTGCTGGGACTCGTTGGGGCTGTGGGCTCGCGTGTCGGGGTCCTCGACGCCGGTCACGAGGATCTGGGCCTCGGGGAAGGTCCTGACGAGGTCCGCGATGAATGGGATCGACCCGCCGATGCCCGTCTGCACGGGGGCCTCACCCCAGCCCTCCGTCATGGCGACGGTGGCATCCGCGATCGCGGTCCCCGTCGTGTCGACCAGGAAGGGGTCGCCCCGGTCGACGTCGTCGATCCGCACGTGCGCTCCGAAGGGTGCGTGCTCGTGCAGGTGCGCGTCGAGGGCGGCATACGCGGCCTCTGCGGTCTGCCCGGGAGCGATGCGCGCACTGATGCGGACGGACACCTCGGGGCTCAGCGTGTTGGAGGCGTTGGCGACCGACGGGGCGTCGATGCCGGTCACGGTGATCGACGGCTGCGACCACACCCGGCTGAGGATCGGCCCCCGTCCGATGGGTGTCACACCCTCGAGCAGACCGCTGTCGTCACGCAACTGCTGCTCGCTCTGCTCGGGGTGGTCGGCCTCGCGGCTCGTCAACCCGACCACGGCCACGCTGCCGTCGTCGTCGTGCAGCGTCGCCAGCAGCTTGACCATGGCCATCATCGCGTCGGGGACGGCGCCGCCGAGCATGCCGGAATGGGAAGCGTGGGCCAACGTCCGGACGGTCAGGCGGAAGGTCACGTTGCCCCGCAGGCCGACGGTGATCGCGGGAACGGTCGTGCTCCAGTTGTCCGAGTCGGCCACGACGATCACGTCCGCACGCAGCTCGTCCTCATGCTGCACCAAGAAGTCGGCGAAGGACCGCGAACCGAACTCCTCTTCTCCCTCGATGAACAACGAGACGCCCACGCCGAGGTCGTCACCGAGGACCTCGTGCACTGCACGCAGGGCCGCCACGTGGGTCATCACTCCCGCCTTGTCGTCGGACGCGCCACGTCCGTACAGCCGATCGCCCTTGACCGTCGGCTCGAACGGAGGGGTGTCCCAGTCGGCGTCGTCGCCCTGAGGCTGCACGTCGTGGTGGGCGTACAGGAGGATGGTCGGCTTGCCGTCCCGGGCCGCGCGCCGCGCGAGCACGGCGGGCTGGCCGAGGATGCCGCTGTCACCGATGGGTGCACGGCTCACGGTCACCCGATCGAAGAGTCCCGTGCCGTCGACCAGTGACGCGACCGCCTCGGCGCTCCGGCGTACGTGCTCGGGGTCGAAGGCCTCCCACGAGACGGAGGGGATGCGCACGAGAGCCCCCAGATCGGCGATCGTCGCGGGTAGACCCGCGTGCACGGCCTCCGCGAGTTCGCTGACAGTACGGGGGTCGGTCGGTCGGACAGGATGCTGCGAGTCGCTCATGCAGGTAATCTTAGGAACTCGGACAACCCTGAGGATCTCCCGTGGCCAAGCCAGACAGCAAAACGACCGAGACGACCGCCGTCGCCGAACCCGAGTCGACCGCGGTCGGCAAGGGTCGCCCGACGCCCACGCGACGCGAGCGCGAGGCCGCCAACCAGCGCCCGCTCGTCGCCTCCGGCAAAGAAGCGCAGAAGGCGCAGCGGGCTCGTCTCGCCGAACAGCGTGATCGCGCCCGCGTCGGCCTGGCGAACGGTGAGGAGCGATTCCTGCCCGATCGCGACAAGGGGCCTCAGCGTCGGTTCATCCGTGACCACGTCGATGCACGGTTCAGCGTCGGTGAGGCCATGATCCCGATCATGGTCGTCGTCATCGCGATGACGCTCGTCCAGTCAGCGGCCATCCAGTCGATCACACTCCTCGTGCTCTGGGGTTTCTTCGCCCTGGCCGTGGTGGACTGCCTGATCGTCGGCCGCAGCGTGAACCGCAAGCTCGCCGCCAAGTACGGCGCCGAGAACGTGCGCAAGGGCAACCGCTGGTACGCGGCTATGCGTGCGATGCAACTCAAGCCCATGCGTCTCCCGAAACCCCAGGTCAAGCGCGGGGAGTACCCCACGGCCTAGTCGAGAGGCAGCGCCCGACGGCGAACGGCGTCATCCTTCACGGGTGACGCCGTTCGTCGTTCTCGATCGGGACGACCGAGGACGACGTCACGCAGCCATTCGTCGGCGCCGGAGGACGACGAGCCCACGGTTGACCTGGCGCGCCCACAGCGGCCCGCGGTAGAGGAACGCCGTGTAGCCCTGGACCAAGGTGGCTCCGGCCCGGAGTCGTTCGTCGACGTCCGCGGCGCTCGAGACCCCGCCGACCGAGATGACACACGTCTCGGCCGGGACGGACTCGCGAACGAGCTTGAGCACCTCGATCGATCGCGCGGCGAGCGGCGCGCCCGACAGGCCGCCGGCGCCGGCGGCATCGACGACGGATGCCTCGCTGGCGAGACCCTCTCTCGACAGCGTCGTGTTGGTCGCGATCACGCCGGCCAGGCCGAGCTCGGTCACGAGGGCACCGATCCGTCGCACGCCCTCGTCGTCGAGGTCGGGCGCGATCTTGACCAGGACGGGTGTGTGCCCTGCGGCATCACGGACGGCCTCGAGCAAAGGTGCGAGCTTGTCGAGCTCTTGCAGCCCACGCAGCCCCGGAGTGTTGGGGGAGCTGACGTTCACGGCCAGGTAGTCGGCGAGAGGAGCCAAGAGACGCGTACTGGCCAGGTAGTCGTCGATCGCGTCGTCGACGTCGACGGCGCGACTCTTGCCGATGTTCACGCCGATGACGGGCCGCGAGGGGGCCGAGCGGGCACGGCTGAGCTCGAGGGCAGCTGCGTGGGCACCAAAGTTGTTGAATCCCATGCGGTTGACCACGGCGAGGTCGGGCACGAGTCGGAAGAGCCGTGGGCGCTCGTTGCCGGGCTGCGACCGGGCCGTGATCGTCCCCACCTCGACGTGGCCGAAGCCGAGGGCGCCGAGGCCCGCGACGCCCTTGGCGTCTTTGTCGAAACCGGCTGCGACGCCGAAGGGCGAGCTGAAACGGAGCCCGAGGGCGTCGACGGCGAGGGACGGGGCCGGAGCCGTGAGTCGACCCACGATCCCGGCCAGTCGGAGCTTCGGGAGGGCCGTGATCACCCGGAAGGCGAGGTGGTGGGCGTCCTCGGGGTCCATCTTGGCGAAGACGGTGTCGAACAGGACGCGGTACGGAGCCCTCATTCGTCGACCGACCGGGTGGGACGAGGACGCGACGTGTGTTCCTCGCGCAACTGGCCGATGGAGGCTTCGAAGTCCTCGAGGGAGTCGAAGGCCTGGTAGACGCTGGCGAAGCGCAGGTAGGCCACCTCGTCGAGGTCGCGGAGTGGAGGCAGGATGGCGAGGCCGATGTCGTTCGCCTCGATCTGCGAGGCTCCGCTCGCGCGGACGGCCTCCTCGACCTTCTGGGCCAACACCGCGAGGTCACCGTCGGTCACCGGGCGGCCCTGGCAGGCCTTGCGAACCCCCGAGATGATCTTGTCGCGACTGAACGGCTCGAGGACTCCGTTTCGCTTCACCACGTTGAGGCTGGCGGTCTCGGTCGTGCTGAACCGACGACCGCAGTTCGGGCACTGCCGACGACGGCGGATCGAGGTGCCGTCGTCACTGGTACGGGAGTCGACGACTCGGGAGTCGGGGTGGCGGCAGAAGGGGCAGAACATGGTGCAGCCAGATTATCGGACCCGGGGCTCGACGACGCACGCTCGGCGGGCGACGGACCGCAGCCCTGTCCGCCGGAGCGGGTCAGGGGCGCGAGAGCCGCGCTGCGACGGCCTCGCCGTGGGCGGGCAACAGCTCGGCATTCGACAGCGCGACGAGCCGCTCGGCGACGGCTTCCAAGGCCTCGGCGTCGTACCGGACGATCTGCTGCGGCCGGAGGAACGTGAACGCCCCGAGCCCCGACGAGAACCGCGACTGCCCACTCGTGGGCAGGACGTGGTTCGAACCAGCGAGGTAGTCGCCCAAGCTGACAGGTGTGTCGGGGCCGACGAAGATCGCACCCGCGTCCGTGATGTCGGCCAACACCGCGTCGTCGTCACGCGTCTGCACCTCGAGGTGCTCGGGCCCGTAGGCATTGCTGAACGCCGCGGCCTGGCGCAGGTCGTCGACCAGGACCACCGCGGACTGACGCCCCGAGAGGGCCGTCCGGACCCGGGCGGCGCTGAGGGTGCGCGGTACGAGGCGGGTCAGTTCGGCGACGACCGCCTCACCGAACGGGGCCGAGTCCGTCACGAGCACGGCCGAGGCCTCCTCGTCGTGCTCGGCCTGGCTGATCAGGTCGACGGCGACCAGCGTGGCGTCGGCCGAGTCGTCGGCGATCACCAGGATCTCGGTCGCCCCGGCCACGGAGTCGATGCCCACACGACCGCGCACGAGCTGTTTGGCAGCCGCGACGAAGTTGTTGCCGGGACCGGTGATGACCTGGACCGGCTCGAGCTCGAGCTCGGGTACGCCGTACGCGAGTGCTCCGATCGCCCCGGCACCGCCTATCGCGTAGACCTCGTCGATGCCGAGCAACCCGGCGGCGCCCAGGATCACGGGGTGGACTCCCCCACCGTGGTCTCGCTGCGCCGGCGACACGAGGGCGATCGAGGACACGCCCGCCACCTGAGCCGGGACGACGTTCATCACCACGCTCGAGGGGTACACGGCCTTGCCTCCCGGCACGTACACGCCGGCGCGTGTCACAGGCTGCCAGCGCTGCTCGATGATGGCGCCCGGAGCGGGACGGGTGACCGTGGGGGCCGGCACCTGCGCTCGACTGGCCTCGGTGACCCGCGCGATCGACTCCACCAGCGCCTCCTTGACCAGGGGGTCGAGGGCCGCGACGGCATCGTCGATGGTCTGCGTCGCGACGCGCAGTGCGTCGGGACGCACGCCGTCGAATCGAGCCGCCTGGTCACGCAGGGCGGCGGCACCCCGTTCGCGGACGTCGTCGACGAGGCGTCGAGCCGCGTCCGTCGCGGCTCCCACGTCGGCGTGGGACCTGGGGACGAGGTCGAGTAGCTGGGCGTGCGTGGGCGCGAGACCGCGCAGATCTGTGGTCTGGATCATGGCCTGCTCAGCCTAGTCAGTAGGGTCGAGAGCATGACGGACGACAACGCGACGACCTCGCGGCCCGACCACTCTCTCGAGGTGTTCAAGGAAGCGTTCCGCCGGCACGCCGCCGGTGTCGCCATCGTGACGGCCCGTGACGCCCAGGGCGACCCGGTCGGTTTCACCGCGACGTCACTGGCGTCGCTGGCCGCCGTTCCGCCACTCGCGACCTTCAACATGGCGCGGACCGCGAGCTCGTGGGCCGCCCTCTCGGAGACCGACCAGGTCATCGTGCACCTGCTCGGCCTGCGCAACCGGGATCTCGCCCGTCGCATGGCGGGCCCCGCCGCCGAGCGCTTCACGGGCGACCACTGGAGCGACGGACCGAACGGGGTGCCGCTGCTGTCCGGGGTGACCGCATGGATGACGGGGACCGTCGTCGAGCGGGTACCCGTCCACGGCAACGCCGTGGTCGTCGTACGCATCGGAACGGGCGGTGTCGGCGAGGACGACGACGCCTTGCTCTACCACGACCGTCGTTACCTCAGGCCCGTCCACCTCGAGGACTGAGGTCGGTCGGCCGCACCGCTCGGGTCGCACCAAGCGGATCGCACCGGGGCACGGCCCCGGGCTCCGGCCACCTCAGACGAGGCAGCCGGGGCCCAGCAGGCTCTTGAGTTCGCCGAAGAGATCAGCCGTGACATCGACCGGCATGGGGATCTCGAACACCCGGGCCGCCTCGCCCTTGACGAGACGGAGACGGACCTCGGTGCCACCGGCATGTCGGCCGAGGACCGCAGCGAGCTCGGTGACCGTGTCGTGGGTCGCCCGGTGCTCGGGCATCTGCAGCAGCAGGGGCCCGTGATTGACGCCGACGCCGAGATCGGGCATGAACATGCTCGCGGCGTGCATGTTCATGCCGTCGTCGCGGACGCTGACCCGCCCCTTCAGGACGATGATCGAGTCGCCGACCAGCGACGGACCGAACTCTTGGTACGTCTTGCCCAGGAACATCGCCGAGATCTCTCCCCCGAAGTCCTCGACGGTGATGATGCCGTAGGGGTTGCCGGAGTTGCGTGCGACACGGTGCTGCACACTGGTGATCAGGCCGGCGATCGTGACCGTCTCGCCGTCGATCGTGGCCGGGTCGCTCGCCAGGATGTCGGTGACCGTCGTCTGGGCGTGCTTGGCCAGGGGCAGCTCGAGGCCGGCGAGCGGATGATCGGAGACGTAGAGGCCCAGCATGTCGCGTTCGAAGGCCAGCTTGTCGCGCTTGGACCACTCCGGTCGCTCGGGCACGTGCTGAACGTCCTGGGGCTCGTCCCACAGAGAGTCGAAGTCGAAGCCGACCTGGCCGTTCGCCTCGGCACGTTTCTCGCTGACCGCGGCCTCGACGGCCGACTCGTGGATCTCGACCAGCGCTCGCCTGGTCGACCCGAGCGAGTCGAACGCCCCCGCCTTGACGAGGGACTCGACGGTGCGCTTGTTCGCCACCGGAAGCGGCACCTTGCGCAGGAAATCGTGGAACGACGTGAAGGCGCCCTCTTTCTTGCGCGCGGCGATGACATGGTCGACCACGTTGAAGCCCACGTTGCGGACGGCGCCCATGCCGAAGCGGATGTCGTCGCCGACGGCCGCGAAGAACCCGATGGACTCGTTGACGTCCGGCGGCAGCACCTTGATGCCCATGCGACGGCACTCGTTGAGATAGAGGCCCAGCTTGTCGCGGGAGTCGCCCGTGCTGGTCAGCAGGGCGGCCATGTACTCGGCCGGGTAGTGCGCCTTGAGGTAGGCCGTCCAGTACGAGACCACGCCGTACGCCGCGGAGTGAGCCTTGTTGAACGCGTAGTCGGAGAAGGGAAGCAGGATGTCCCAGAGCATCTTGACGGCGTCGGGCGAGAAGCCGTTGTCGAACATGCCCTGCTCGAACCCGGCGTACTGCTTGTCGAGCTCGGATTTCTTCTTCTTGCCCATGGCACGTCGGAGGATGTCGGCCTGACCGAGTGAGAAGCCCGCGACCTTCTGAGCGATCGCCATGACCTGCTCTTGGTAGATGATCAGACCGTAGCTGGTCGACAGGATCTCTTTCAGCGGCTCTTCGAGCTCGGGGTGGATGGGGGTGATCTCTTGCGCACCGTTCTTGCGCAGGGCGTAGTTCGTGTGCGAATTGGCGCCCATGGGCCCCGGCCGGTAGAGCGCGATGACGGCGGAGATGTCCTCGAAGTTGTCGGGCTTCATCAGGCGCAGGAGCCCCCGCATGGGCCCGCCGTCGAGTTGGAACACCCCGAGGGTGTCGCCGCGACCCAGCAACTCGTAGGCCCCACGGTCGTCCAGCTCGAGATCTTCGAGAACCAGGTCGAAGCCACGGTTCGTCTTGATGTTGTCGAGGGCGTCGTTGATGATCGTGAGGTTGCGCAGCCCCAGGAAGTCCATCTTGATCAGGCCGAGCGACTCGCACGCCGGGTAGTCGAATTGCGTGACGATCTGACCGTCTTGCTCTCGCTTCATGATCGGGATGATGTCGATGAGCGGGTCGCTCGACATGATGACGCCTGCCGCATGCACGCCCCATTGCCGCTTCAGGCCCTCGAGTCCGAGCGCCGTGTCGAAGACGGTCTTGGCCTCGGGGTCGGACTCGACCACGGTGCGGATGTCACCGGCCTCTTTGTACCGGTCGTGCTGCTTGTCGAAGATGCCGGTGAGTGGGATGTCCTTGCCCATCACGGCGGGGGGCATGGCCTTGGTCAGCTTCTCCCCCATGCCGAAGGGGAACCCGAGCACGCGTGAGCTGTCTTTCAGGGCTTGTTTCGCCTTGATCGTGCCGTACGTGACGATCTGGGCGACGCGTTCGTCACCGTACTTCTCGGTGACGTACTGGATCACCTCACCACGGCGGCGGTCGTCGAAGTCGACGTCGAAGTCGGGCATCGAGACGCGGTCGGGGTTGAGGAACCGCTCGAAGATCAGACCGTGACGCAGCGGATCGAGATCGGTGATGCGCATGGCGTAGGCAGCCATCGAACCGGCCCCCGAGCCACGGCCGGGACCGACCCGGATGCCGTTCTCCTTGGACCAGTTGATGAAGTCGGCGACCACGAGGAAGTACCCGGGGAACCCCATGCCCGTGATGACACCGATCTCGTACTCGGCCTGTTTCCGCACGTCGTCGGGGATTCCCGCCGGGTAGCGGTACACGAGCCCCTTCTCGACCTCTTTGATGAACCAGGTCTCTTCGGTCTCGCCCTCGGGCACCGGGTATCGCGGCATGTAGTTGGCCGAGGTGTTGAACTGGACGTCACACCGCTCGGCGATGAGCAGTGTGTTGTCGCAGGCCTCGGGGTGGTCACGGAAGAGGTGCCGCATCTGCTGGGCGGACTTGAGGTAGAACTCGTCCGCGTCGAACTTGAAGCGGTTCGGATCGTTCAGCGTCGAGCCCGACTGCACGCAGAGGAGGGCCGCGTGACTCGTCGCGTCGTGCTCGTGCGTGTAGTGCAGGTCGTTCGTCGCGACGAGCGGCAGATCGAGGTCTTTGGCCAGGCGCAGGAGATCGCCCATGATCTGGCGTTCGATGCCGAGCCCGTGGTCCATGATCTCGGCAAAGTAGTTCTCTCGGCCGAAGATGTCACGGAAGTCGGACGCCGCCTTGAGCGCCTCGTCGTACTGGCCGAGCCGAAGACGTGTCTGCACCTCGCCGCTCGGGCACCCGGTCGTCGCGATCAGCCCCTCGGAGTACTGCGAGAGCAGCTCGCGGTCCATGCGCGGCTTGAAGTAGTACCCCTCGAGCGAAGCACGCGATGACAGCCGGAACAGGTTGTGCATTCCTGTGGTGCTCTCGGACAGGAGGGTCATGTGCGTGTAGGCACCGGAGCCGGACACGTCGTCCCGCCCGCCGTCGCCCCACCGCACACGCGTCTTGTCACCCCGGTGCGTGCCCGGGGTGATGTAGGCCTCGGTACCGATGATGGGCTTGACGCCTGCCTCGGTCGCGGTCTTCCAGAAGTCGTAGGCGCCGAACACGTTGCCGTGGTCGGTGACCGCGACCGCGGGCATCCCCTGCGCCGCGGCCTCGGCGACCAGCGGTGTGACCCGGGCCGCCCCGTCGAGCATCGAGTACTCGCTGTGCACGTGCAGATGGACGAATGAGTCTTTGCTCGAGGCCACGGGGCTCCTCGTCTGGTGGTGGATCTGGCGGCTAGGGGAACAGCCTAACTCCGCCGGAGGACATCGAGAGCGTGCTGCAGATCGGCGGGGTAGGTCGACCGGTACACGACCGGTTCGCCCGTGCCGGGGTGTCGGAATCCGAGCTGCACGGCGTGGAGCCACTGGCGTGTCAGGCCGAGGGTCGCCGACAACGTGGGATCGGCGCCGTAGGTCGCGTCGCCGACGCACGGGTGTCGCTGCGCCGCCATGTGGACCCGGATCTGGTGCGTCCGCCCCGTCTCGAGATGAATCTCGAGCAACGACGCCGACGGGAACGCCTCGACCGTCTCGTAGTGGGTGACCGAGGGCTTGCCGTCCACGACGACCGCGAACTTCCAGTCGGACGAGGGGTGTCGCCCGATGGGCGCGTCGATCGTTCCCGTCAGCGGGTCGGGGTGACCCTGGACGACGGCGTTGTAGATCTTCTCGACCGTCCGCTCACGGAACGCCTGCTTGAGCAGTGTGTAGGCGCGCTCCGTCTTGGCGACGACCATCAGGCCGCTGGTGCCCACGTCGAGTCGGTGCACGATGCCGGCACGCTCGGACGCGCCCGACGTCGAGACGGTGAACCCCGCCGCAGCGAGCCCACCGAGCACCGTCGGGCCCGTCCAACCCACGGACGGGTGGGCGGCGACGCCGACCGGCTTGTCGACGACGACGATCTCGTCGTCGTCGTGGACGACGGCCATGCCGGGAACCTCGACAGGGACGACCGCGGGCGCCTCGCGCGGCGACCACGTGACGTCGAGCCACGCGCCGGGCTCGAGCCGGTCCGACTTGCCGACGGTACGGCCGTCGACCGTGACCCCACCCGATGCCGCGACCTCGGCCGCGAAGGTGCGGCTGAAGCCGAGAAGCTTGGCCAGGGCGGCGTCGACCCGCTCGCCGGCAAGCCCGTCGGGCACCGGAAGGGCACGCGACTCGCTCACGAGGCGCCCTGGTGGTCCGCAGGAGGCGCGGTGTCCGCAGTCGGGGCCGGGCGACCGTCGTCCGCTCGGGAGTCCGCCCGGGGAGGAGGCATGGGATCGTCCTCTTCTGTGGTCCGGGTCTTCTTCGCACTCGGTGTGCGGGTGCCGTCGAGACCGATGCCCAGGAGCGTCAAGAGCAGGAGCAGCCCCATGCTCGACACGATGAACACGTCCGCCACGTTGAAGATGGCCGGCAGCAGGGACGGGAAGTAGATGAAATCGACGACGTGTCCTTGCCCGAAAGAGGGCTCGCGGAGCAGGCGGTCGGTCAGGTTGCCGAGGGTGCCACCGAGCAGCATGCCCAGCATGATCGCCCAGGCGCGTGACCTGATGCGTCGAGACACGACCACGATCGCGACGGCGACTCCCGTTGCGGCGATCGAGAAGATCCATGTCGCCCCACTCGCGAACGAGAAGGCGGCCCCGGGGTTCTTGACGAAGTGCAGCTGGAAGAACTCGCCGAGGACGTCCACGGAGTCGCCTTCGACGAGCGTCCGGGTGACCAGCAGTTTGGTGCCCTGGTCGAGGCAGTAGGCCACGACCGCGACGAAGGCCAGCGTCGCGAGAACGCGGACGCTGGCCTTCGAGGTGGGCTTGTCGCTCGACAAGACCTTAGTTCGAGCCGAAGCCCTGGGCGCTGGCGGGGGTGGGCCGGGCGGCCTCACCCGTGCCTTCGCCGTCGAGCTCGTGCAGCTGACCCTCGATGTAGCTCTTGAGCTTGGAACGGTAGTCACGCTCGAACGAGCGCAGGTCGTCGATGCGACGCTCGACGCCCGACCGCTCGGTGTTGAGGCGGTCCAGGATTTCACGCTGCTGGGTCTCGGCGGCGCCGACGATGTCACGCGACTTCGTCTCGGCCTCGGCGACGACCTCGCGCTGGCGCGCCTCGGCCTCGGACACGAGACGGGCGGCGGTCGTGTGACCCTCGGCGATGAGTGCGTCGCGCTTCTCGACACCCTCTCGGACGTGCTCCTCGTGGAGGCGGCGCGCGAGCTGCAGCAGGCTGTTGGTGCTGCTGGTCTCGTCGTCCTCGGACACTGCCGGAGCGGCGTAGGCGGGAGCGGACGCGACCGCTGCGGGGGCCGCGACGGGCTCGGGCTCGACGACCGGCTCGGATTCGACGGCCTCGGGAGCCGACGCGGGCGCCGGCGCAGACGCAGGAGCCGGAGCACTGGCCACCGGGGCCGATGCGGGGGCGACCTGTGCCGCGGGGGCGGAATCACCGGACGAGAGGCGCTGACGCAGCTCGTCGTTCTCTTGGTTGAGACGTCTCAGCTCGGCGACGACCTCGTCGAGGAAGTCATCGACCTCGTCCTGGTCGTATCCCTCGCGGAACTTCGTCGGCTGGAACCGTTTGTTGACTACGTCTTCCGGCGTCAAAGCCATTGCCGTCACCTCGTGCATCTGTTGGATCGTGTGATCGTGGTCTGGGTCGTTCTTCTACACCGTAGAGGAGCGAGGCCCGGTCGGGCCGGGATCGTGCCGTTCGGGCGCTGCAGTGAGCCTACCCTGTCGCTCGCGGGAGGCGTGGTCAGCCGAAGGTGCGCAGCCCGGAGGCCACGCTCATCAGGATGATGACGGCCAGCATGATGATGCTCCAGCCGAAGTCGAGTGCCACCGACCCGAGCCGCACGGGCGGAAGGATCTTCCGCACACGCCGGATGGGCGGATCGGTCACGGTGTACGCCACCTCGGCCAGCACGAGCACGGGCCCCTTGGGCCGCCAGCCGCGACTGAACGATTGAGCGAGGTCGAGCACGAACCGCGCCCACATCAAGAGGAAGAAGATCAGCAGCACGTAGTACGCGATCGTGGCGATCAGGTAAGTGATCATCGGGGTCTCATCAGCTCACACGAGTCGGCGCGAGGGGGCTCGCGGTCGGGCAGGTCGTCACGCCGACGCGGCAACGCCACGACGGCGCACGCGTCACGACTGGGCGAAGAACGACGCTTCGATGTCGGACTCCACCTCGGCCTGCTCGCCGCTCACCGCGATGTGCGCCGGCGACAGCAAGAAGACCTTGTTGGTGACACGCTCGATCTTGCCGTACAGCCCCTGGGAGAGCCCGCTGGCGAAGTCGACCAGACGGCGGGCGTCCGCCTCGGTCATCTGCGACAGGTTGATGATGACCGGGATGCCGTCTCGGAAGCTCTCGGCGATCGCCTGGGCGTCCTTGTACTCGCGGGGGTGGACCGTCAGGATCTCGTTCATGTCGTGGGGCACCGTATTCTTCGAGGGCGAGGAGCGACGCAGAGGCGTCACGGGGGCGCGCGTGGGCGCGGGAGCCGCGGCGGGCGCCGCGTGGACCGGAGCGACGGGCGCGGGGGCCTGGGCGGCCGCCTGCGGCCGCGACGACTGCTGGGGCTGCGCTCGCTCGTGGGGCTGCTCGTCGTACTCGAGCTCTTCGTCGGCGAGGCCCAGGTAGACCATCGTCTTGCGCAGCGGGTTGGCCATGGTGTTCCTCCGAGTCAGTGGATCGTCAGGACCGACATTAACGAGCATCGGGGCGAGAACCCGTGATTGCCGTGCCGATCCGTAGGTGTGTCGCGCCCTCGGCGATCGCGTCGGCGAAGTCGTACGACATGCCGGCCGACACGGCGTCGGCCGTCGGCGAGAGGGACCGCACCCGGTCGGAGACCGCCAGGAGGCGCGCGAAAGCAGGTCGCGCCTCCTCGTCAAGGGGCGCGACCGCCATGACACCCCGCAGCCGGAGGCCCGGGGTCGAGAGCACCCTCTCGGCGAGCCGTTCGACGTCGCCCTCGGGGACTCCCCCACGGCCGGGGTCGTCGGTCAGGTTGACCTGGACGAAGCCGTCGAGCACGGATCCGGAGTCGTCGGCCAAGGCGTCGACGACGGAGTCACGGTCGAGCGAGTGGACCGCGTGCGCGTACCGTCGTGCCTGCCGAGCCTTCTTCGACTGCAGTTGCCCGACGAAGTGCCATCGAAGCCCCTCGAGATTACCGAGCTCGGCGGTCTTGGCCTGTGCCTCTTGGTGCCGGTTCTCTCCGACGTCCCGGACGCCCAGGGCGTACAACGCCCTGATCAGCCCGACCGGATGGAACTTCGTCACGACGATCGTCGTGATCTCGGCCGGGGAGCGACCGGCCGCGGCACATGCGGCGTCCACGGCCGCGGCGACCCGGGCGAGACGCTCGCCCGGATCGCCGTCGACGGTCGTCGGATCGGTCACGCGTCGTTACTTGAGGAAGTCCGGGACGTCGAGGTCGTCGTCACCGTCGTCGAAGGCGGGGTCGACGGCCTGCGTCGCAGGCTCTTCGGGACGCTTCCAGGCGGCGGGCTCGTGCGTCGCACCGCTGTCGGCGATGGCCGAGACACCGGCGACCGAGGTCGCCGTGGGCCCCTCGGAGTCGACGAAGCTCGACCGGCGGTCCTTCACCTTGGTCGACGGCTCGCCGCCGTCGAAACCGGCCGCGATGACGGTGACGCGCACCTCGTCGCCGAGGGTGTCGTCGATCACGGCGCCGAAGATGATGTTGGCCTCGGCGTGGACGGCCTCTTGCACGAGACGTGCTGCGTCGTTGATCTCGAAGATGCCGAGGTTCGAACCACCCTGGATCGACAGCAGCACCCCGTGCGCACCGTCGATGCTCGCCTCGAGCAGCGGCGAGGCGACGGCCAGTTCGGCCGCCTTGATCGCACGATCGGCGCCCCGCGACGAACCGATGCCCATGAGGGCCGAACCAGCGCCCTGCATGACCGACTTGACGTCGGCGAAGTCGAGGTTGATCAGACCGGGCGTCGTGATGAGGTCGGTGATGCCCTGGACACCGGCGAGGAGCACCTGGTCGGCCGTTCCGAACGCCTCGACCATGCTGATGCCGCGCTCGCTGATCTCGAGCAGACGGTCGTTGGGGACCACGATGAGGGTGTCGACCTCGTCTTTCAGGGCGGCGACGCCCGCCTCGGCCTGGGCCTGGCGGCGCTTGCCCTCGAAACCGAAGGGCTTCGTGACGACACCGATGGTCAGGGCGCCGATCGACTTGGCGATGCGGGCGACGACCGGGGCTCCGCCGGTGCCGGTGCCGCCCCCCTCGCCCGCCGTGACGAAGACCATGTCGGCACCCGCGAGGGCTTCTTCGATCTCTTCGGCGTGGTCTTCCGCTGCGCGGCGTCCGACCTCGGGGTCGGCGCCCGCGCCGAGGCCGCGGGTCAACTCGCGACCGACGTCGAGCTTGACGTCGGCGTCGCTCAGCAGCAGCGCCTGGGCGTCGGTGTTGATGGCGATGAACTCCACCCCGCGGAGCCCGAGTTCGATCATGCGGTTGACGGCATTGACGCCACCGCCGCCGACACCGACGACCTTGATCACGGCTAGGTAGTTATGGTTCGTTGTCACGTCCGGGCCTCCGCTTGAACCTTAACTCTGCAGTTGAAGGTTAAAGTTGTACATGGTATGCAAGTTCTGCAGTCACAAGGTATGGGTGCGCTGCACACGCTGTCGCCAGGGTGGCCAGCGTGTCGCGAACACACCCTCTCATCTCGTCCTGATGATCCCGTTGTCGGGCGCGGACACGTCGTACTCGACACTCGCCCCGGGGTCGCGCCGTGCCTGGTCCGCGATCAGCCCCGCGAGCACCTGCGCCTTCTTCGCCGATTCGTCGGCGCTGCCCCAGACGACCCGCTCACCCGAGGTGAGCTGCAGGGTGACGTCGTCGGCCGTCGACGCCGTCACGGTGTCGACGGTGGAGCGCAGGGTCACCGGCAGCGCCAGCAACACCTCGGCGACCGAGCGGTAAGCGGGTCCGTCCAGGGCGGCTCCCCCGACGTCGACGAGGGGCACCCCCTCTTGCCGCGCGTCGAGCGACTGCACGACGACCCCGGCCGGATCGACGAGCTCGAAGCCGTCCCCTGCAGCGACCGTGGCGACGGGCTGCCGCTCCTGGACGCGGACGACCAGCGTGTGCGGTGGCGCCGTCTCGGTGACGTAGCTGGCGATCAGCGGGAAGGCCGCGAGCTCGCGAGTGACCTCGTCGAAGTCGATCAGGGCGAGGGGGGTGCCGAGCTGTCCGTCGAGTGCCGTCTGCACGGCCGAGGCGTCGACCCGCTGCGTGCCTTCGACGCGGATGGTCTGCAACGACAGCAACGGCGAGAACACGGCGACCGCGACGGACGCGACGAGGAGGAGGACGACGGCCCCGAGCGAGACCAGGGTCGCCCGACGGTGACGGCTCCGACGCGTGAAGCGACGGACCTCGACGCGTTCGACGCGCCTCCGTTCGCTCGACGCCCGGCGGGCCTGTCGGCGGGCCGCGACGGCCCGCTCCTTGGCCTCGGCCGCCGTGCCGTCCGGTGCGTCGATGCGCGGCGGCACGGAGCCGGAGGCCTTGGCCGCGGTCGAGCCGGCGGGGTCGGTGGGCACGGCCTTCGCCGATCGGTCGCGCCAGGGCGAGCGGCCCCCGGCGACCGTCGCGAGACGGTCCTTGAGCGAGAAGGCGGAGGTCGACGCACCCGAGGGGTCGTCACCACGAGCTGCCCGCGTCGCACCGTTTCTTTCGCCGGAGGATCGTGGACCGCCGACGACGGGGACGGGCCCTGTCGTGTCGGCGTCCCGGCCACGGCGACGCCTGGGCTGAGCCGCCGGAGCGTCCTCGGCGGCGCTCGGCTCGTCGAATCCGTCGGGCCGCTTCATCGGAGGGCCCCCGACACCACGGACCTGCTGAGACGAGTCACTCCGCGGAGTCCTCCGCGACCGCGACGACGGGCTCGTGAGCCGCGTCGAGCGAGCCGAGCAGCTGCGGCACGATGCGGTAGACGTCGCCGCACCCCAGGGTGATGACGAAGTCCCCCTCGCGGGCGACCTCGGCCGTGCGGTCCGCGGCGGCCTGCCAGTCGGACACGAAGTCGACGCGGTCGGGATCGGCGAAGCGGTCCGACACGAGCGCGCCGGTGACGCCGGGCTCGGGGTCCTCACGCGCACCGTAGACATCGAGCACGATGGTGTGATCCGCGAGGCGCTCGTAGGTCTCGGCGAACTCGCCGGCCATCATGCGCGTCCGGCTGTAGAGGTGGGGCTGGTGCACCGCGATGAGGCGCCCGTCGCCCACGACGGAGCGCGCCGCTTGCAGGGCGGCGGCGACCTCGGTGGGGTGGTGGGCGTAGTCGTCGTACACGCTGACACCCCGGACGACACCGTGGAGCTCGAACCGTCGCTCGGTGCCGCCGAAGGTCTCGAGGCCCGCGATGGCGACCTCGGGGTCGATCCCCAGACCGACGAGCACGGCGAAGGCCCCGGCGGCGTTGACGGCGTTGTGCCGCCCGGGGACGCGCAACTGCACGGGCCACGACCGGCCTTCGGCATGCAGGGTGAACGAGACGGGGCCGGTCGATGCGACGTCGCTCAGGCGCACGTCGGCATCGGTCGCCTCGCCGAAGCTCACGACCCGCGGGTGGTCGAGACGCGCGGTGACACGCACCGCCCCGGCATCGTCGCTCGAGACGACGACGAATTCGCGCGCGGCCGAGGCGAACCGGACGAACGCGTCGTCGAACGCCTCGTGCGAGCCGTAGTGGTCGAGGTGATCGGCGTCGACGTTCGTGATCAGCGCGACCGAGGTGTCGTAGAGCAGGAACGACCCGTCGGACTCGTCGGCCTCGACGACGAAGAGGTCGTCGTCACCACCGCGGGCGCTGACACCCAGCGACTGGATGACCCCGCCGTTCACGAAGCTCGGGTCCTGCCCGGCGGCGAGGAGGGCGGTGACGATCATCCCGGTCGACGTGGTCTTGCCGTGCGCACCGGCCACCGAGACGAGCCGTTGCTTGCCGATGAGCCATGCGAGCGCCTGCGAGCGGTGCAGGACGGGCAATCCCTTCGCCAGAGCGAGCTGGTACTCGGGGTTGTCCTGCCAGAGAGCCCCCGTGACCACGAGCGTGTCGGCCTCGCCCACGTTGGCTGCGTCGTGGCCGATCGCGATCTCGGCCCCCAGTGCCCGGAGGGACTCCACGGCCGCGCTGTCGCGGGCGTCGGATCCGGTGACCCGGTGCCCGGCGGCGAGGAAGACCCGCGCGATGCCGCTCATGCCGGACCCGCCGATGCCGACGAAGTGGACGGCGCCGAGTTCGGCGGGGATCGGCTGGTCGAGGTCGGGCTTGATCATGATGTCTCGCTGAGGTCGGGGTTCTTGGAGGACGAGGAGGCGCGGCCGACGGCGTCGAGGACGAGGTCGACCGTGCGGTCGGTTCCGTCTCGCACCCCGACCGACGCGGCACGGACCGCCATGTCGGCCACGACGGCACGGTCGAGCAGCAGCGGGACGAGCGTGCGCTCGACCCACGCGGGTGTGAAGTCTGCGTCCGCGACCAGCAACGCTCCCCCGGCACCGACGACGTCGGTGGCGTTGTGTCGTTGCTCGCCGTTGCCCACCGGGTAGGGCACGAGCACCGAGGGCAGACCGAGCGCGGTGAGCTCGCTCACCGTGGCCGAACCGGCCCGTGAGACGACGAAGTCCGCGGCCGAGAGGGCGAGGTCCATGCGATCGCAGTACCGCAGCAGATGATGGCCGTCGAGGTCGGTCGCAGTCAGGTCGGACTTCTCACCCGTGATGTGCAGGATCTGCCAGCCGGCGCCGAGCACGCTGACGGCCGCCCTCGACATGGTCTCGTTGAGCCGCCGGGCACCGGTCGAGCCACCCGTCACGAGCAAGGTCGGTCGAGCGGGGTCGAGGTCGAAGGCCGCCACGGCCTCGTCACGGTGTGCCCGTCGGTCGAGGGACTCGATCTCGTCGCGAAGCGGCATGCCGACCTGCCGGCTGCCCCGGAGACGCGTCGAGCGGAAGACGACGCCCACGTGCGACGACAGGAAGGAGCCGAGCACGTTCGCCATGCCGGGTTTCGCGTTCGCCTCGTGGACGACCACGGGCACCTTCGACCGCCACGCGGCCACGTAGGCGGGAGCGGCCGCGTAGCCGCCGAACCCCACGACGACGTCCACGTCGTGCTGGGCGAGCAACGACCGGATGCCGTCGATCGCGCCCGCGAGCCTGCCCGGGAAGCGCAGGGCCGCCACCGAGGGCTTCCGGGGGAAGGGCAGCCGGGGCACGGTGAGCAGCTCGTACCCGCGCTGCGGGACGAGACGCGCCTCGAGCCCCTCGGCCGTGCCGAGCACGAGGACGGTCGAGTCGGGTTCGCGTCGGCGGAGTCGGTCGGCCACGGCGAGGAGGGGGTTCACGTGCCCGGCGGTGCCACCGCCGGCGAGGAGATACGTCGTCACCGCAGAGACCCTACCCGCTGTCGCGGGAGCCGCCGCGGGTCATCGGCCGCTTCGGGGACTCGGGCGAACGAGAGCACCACGCCGATGGCCACGAGAGTGACGATGAGCGCGGAACCGCCGGCCGAGATGAGGGGCAAGGGGACACCGAGCACGGGCAGCAGACCGAGCACGACCGCGATGTTGACGAGCGCCTGGCCGATGATCCACGCCGTGATGGCCCCGGTCGTCACGCGGACGAAGGGGTCGTTCGTCCGACGGATGATCTTGACGAAGCCGACGGCGAGGACGATGAACAGCGCGAGCACGACGATCGCCCCGATCAGCCCGAGCTCCTCGCCGATGATGGCGAAGATGAAGTCGTTGTCGGCCTCGGGCAGCCAGGACCACTTCGACTTCGAGTTGCCTAGGCCGACGCCGAACAGTCCCCCGGACGCCAGCGCCCAGGTGCCGTGGAGGGTCTGCCAGCACTCGGCCTGGTACTGGCTGGAGTCGGTGCAGCCGGACAGCCAGGCGGCGATGCGAGAGTTACGGGAGCTCGAGCCCTGGGCGATCAACGGGACGACCACCGCGAGGAACGCGAGCGGAGCCAGCAGGTAGCGAAGGCGCACCCCGGCGAACCAGACGGCTGCGAAGACCAGCAACAGCATGATCATGGTCGTACCGAGGTCGCCACCGAGCACGACGAGGCCGATCGCCACGCCCGCCACGGGCACGAGTGGGATGGCCAGGTGCTTCCAGTCGTCGAGCAGATCCCGTTTGACCGAGAGGATCATGCCGAGCCAGATCGCTAGGGCGAGTTTGACGGCCTCGGACGGTTGCGCCGTGAACGACCCGAGGTCGATCCAGTTGCGGTTGCCGCCGATCTCGTAGCCCAGGGGCGAGAAGACCAGCAGCTGCAGCACGACCGTGGCGCCCAGGATGTGCCAGGCCCACCGCTTGAGGAACGACACGGGCAGCCGGGACACGATGAGCATCAGCGGGATGCCGACCGCGGCGTAGGTGCCCTGTCGGATGAAGGCTCCGAAGAACGATGTGTGGCGGGACGAGATGTACTGCTCGACCGACGACGACGAGAGCACCATGACCAGGCCGAGCACGACCATGAACAACGTCGTACCGAGGATCACGAAGTACGACCCCGTCTCGGCCGCGAAGAGCTTTTTGACTCGGACCACGGCACCGGCGGTGCGCCCGGAGGACCCAGGTCCGCTCGACGCGTCGTCGGTCGGCTCGAGCGGCCCGCGGCGTGTCCGACTCGAGTCAGTCGGTCGGCGGCGCGGGAGGCTGGACGGCGGGTTGGCCATCGACGTCACCCCTCAAGTGTTCGTGTACGGCCTGGGCGAAGGATCGCCCGCGGGCCGTGTAGTCGGTGAACTGGTCCATGGACGCCGCCGCCGGGGCGAGGAGCACGGTGTCTCCGGGTCGGGCCACGCTCGCAGCGAGACGGACGGCCGTCGGCATCACCTGCCCAGTGTCGGTGGCGTCGACCTCGAAGACCGGGATGCCGGGCGCGTGTCGGGAGAAGGCCTGCCGGAGGGGCTCGCGGTCGACCCCGACGAACACGGCGGCCCGGACCGTGCCCGTCGACTCGAGCACGAGCGGCTCGACGTCGACGCCCTTGAAGAGGCCGCCGACGATCCACACCACCGAGGGGAAGGCCGTCAAGGAGGCGCGCGCGGCATGGGGGTTGGTCGCCTTGGAGTCGTCCACCCACGTCACGCCGCCGGACTCGGCCACGATCTCGGTGCGGTGGTGGTCCACGGCGAAACCCTCGAGAGCGTCTCGGATCGAGACGGGCGCGACGCCGACTGCACGCACGAGCGCGGCGGCGGCGAGCACGTC
The DNA here is from genome assembly GCF_013248995.1 of Frigoribacterium sp. VKM Ac-2836. Lineage (GTDB taxonomy): Bacteria > Actinomycetota > Actinomycetes > Actinomycetales > Microbacteriaceae > Frigoribacterium. The sequence goes on from NZ_JABRPK010000001.1 coordinate 1,256,773, forward strand.
CTCGACGAGGTGGTCGGCCCCGAGGCCGACACCCCGGAGCGCCTCCCGGGTGGTCAGCTCGAGAGCCTGGGTGTGCCGCGCGGCGAGGAAGGCACGATCGGCCAGGACGGAGACGCCATCGCCCGTCACGATGCCGACCTCACTCGGCCCGGGAGCGTCGAGCCCGAATCCCACGGCACGGCAGCCCTCTTCGACGTCGGCCTCCTCGACCATGCGGAGCGTGGCCGCATCGGCTTTGTTGTAGACGCAGGCCACGACCGTGTTCTCGTAGACCTTGGCCTTGGCGGCCCGGTAGGCGTCCGCGCCGCCGTGCCACTCGAGGTGGTCCGCCTCGAGATTGAGACAGACGGAGGCGCGCGGACGAAGGGCGCCGGGCCCTGCGACGGGCAGGTAGTGCAGCTGGTGGCTCGACAGCTCGACGACGAACAGGTCGAAGCCGTCGGGATCGCGCACCGCGTCGAGGACGGGGACGCCGATGTTGCCGCAGGCCGCGACCCGACGCCCGTCGGCGGCCGCCATCGCCTCCGCGAGCTGGGTGGTCGTGGTCTTGCCGTTCGTCCCCGTCACGAGAACCCAGTCGGCCACCCGGTCGACCTTGTCGCGGACCCGCCAGGCGAGCTCGACGTCGCCCCAGACGGCCCGACCCGACCCGACGGCCCACCGGACCAGGGGGTGGTGCGGGGCGAACCCCGGGCTGACCACCACGAGCTGCGGATCGAAGGCCGTGAGCCTCGGCGAGGGTTCGTCCGTCGATGCGACCTCGTCGAGGCGTGCCCCGATGAGCTCGAGCAGCTCTGCCCGGTCGGGGTCGACCCCGGGGGCCACGACGAGGACGTCGGCGCCCAGCTCGGCGAGGGTGTCCGCGACCGAGAAACCGGTCGAACCGAGTCCGAGGACGGCTACGCGCAGGCCCGCCCAGTCGGCACGCCAGCTGTCGAGCCCGGCCAGACGTTCGACGAGGGGGGCGGTGCTGCCGTCGCTCATGAGGTGCGGAGTATCCATTCGAGGTAGAAGGTGCCGACGCCGGCGGCGACGAAGAGCCCGGCGATGATCCAGAAGCGGACCACGACCGTCACCTCGGCCCAGCCCTTGAGCTCGAAGTGGTGGTGCAGGGGGCTCATCAAGAAGATGCGCTTTCCCTTCGTGATCTTGAAGTACGCGCGTTGCAGGATCACCGACCCGGTGACGACGATGAAGAGACCACCGATGAGCACGAGCAGCAGCTCGGTGCGACTGAGGATGGCCAGCGCGGCCAACGCGCCGCCCAGGCCCAGCGAGCCGGTGTCGCCCAGGAAGATCTGGGCGGGCGAGGTGTTCCACCAGAGGAATCCGATGAGCCCGCCGCAGATGCAGGCGGCCACCACGGCCAGGTCGAGCGGATCGGCCACTTGATAGCAGGCCGCACGCGTCGCCTCGTCGAGACGGACGCTCGTGCAGAGCTGGTTGTTCTGCCAGAAACCGATGAAGATGTACGACGCGATGGCGAGGATCGAGGCGCCGGTCGCGAGTCCGTCCAGACCGTCGGCGACGTTGACGCCGTTGGAGGTGCTGACGGTGATCAGGACGACCCAGATCAGGAACAACCCGCCACCGATGATCGTGCCGAAGAACATGAAGTCGAGCCACGGGATGTCGCGCAGACCCGAGATCATCGTCGACGCGGGTGCGAGACCCCGTTCGTTCGTGAACGACAGGGCCAGGACGGCGAACACCGCCCCCACGACGACCTGCCCGGCGATCTTCGCCCACCCCCCGAGCCCCAGGCTGCGCTGGTTGCGCACCTTGAGGAAGTCGTCGAGGAATCCGACCACGCCGAGTCCGACCATCATGAACAGCACGAGCAGCCCGCTGAGCGTGAGCTCGTCCCCGCCGACCAGATGGCCGATGAAGTAGCCGAGCACGGTGCCGATGATCAGGACGATGCCGCCCATGGTCGCCGTACCGCGTTTGGTGTGGTGCGACTGAGGGCCGTCGTCGCGGATGAACTGCCCCCAGCCGAGTCGGTGGAAGAGCTTGATGAACGCGGGCGTCATCAGCAGCGTGAAGGCGAGGGAGAACCCGCCGCCGATCAACAGGGCGATCATGCCGTCACCCCGGCCAGGCGGTCGCCGAGGAGGCGCAGGCCGGCCGACTTGGACGACTTCACGAGCACCACGTCACCTTCTCGCAACGTGCTCTGCAGGAGGTCGTAGGCCTCGTCGATCGTGTCGACCAGCACGCTTTCTCCGTCCCACGAACCCTCGAGGCCCGCCGCCATGTGGATGTGTCGCGCCTCGTGCCCGACGACGACGAGTTGTCGGACGTTGAGCCGCACGACGAGACGGCCGACACGGTCGTGCTCGTCTCGCGCGTAGTCACCGAGCTCGGCCATCTCGCCCAGGACCGCGACCGAGCGGCGCTCGGGACCCGTGATCTGGGCGAGGGTCTTCAGCGCCGCAGCGACCGAGTCCGGGCTCGCGTTGTAGGCGTCGTTGACGACGGTCACACCGCCGGGGGCGTCGAGGACCTCCATTCGCCAGCGCTCGGCACGCGTCACACCTTCGAGGACCGTGACGGCCCGGTCGAGGTCGACCCCCCATTCGCCGACGACGGTGAGGGCCGCCAGGGCGTTCATCACGTGGTGCTCGCCGAGGATGCGCAACGACACACGGCGGCTCGTGCTGCCGTGCTCGAAGGTGAATGACGTGCCAGAGGCCGAGACGTCGAGGTCGGACGCCCGGTAGTCGGCCGACGGGCTCTGCCCGAACGTGACGACCCGGGCGGCGGTCACGGCCGCCATGCCGGCGACGCGGTCGTCGTCGGCGTTCAAGACGGCCGTCGCCGTGGCGGGCAGGTCGGTCACCATCTCTGCCTTGGCCGCACGCGTCCCGTCGATGCCGCCGAAGCCGCCGGCGTGGGCCAGGCCGACCTTCAGCACGACCCCGGTGTCCGGACGGGCGATGTCGACGAGCCGAGCGATCTCGCCCGGACCGCTGGCACCCATCTCGACCACGAGGTACTCGGTGGCCTCGTCGATGCGGAGCATCGAGATCGGCGCCCCGACGTGGTTGTTGAACGAGCCCTCGGGTGCGACGGTGGGCGCCACGTCGCTGAGGACGGCGCGGAGCATGTTCTTCGTGCTGGTCTTGCCGTTCGACCCGGTGATCCCGACGACCTTGAGCCGACCGAGAGCGCGGACGTGCTCGACGACCGCGGCGGCGAGGCGGGACAGCGCGACGACTCCGTCGTCCACGACCACGAGCGGCGCGCTCGTCTCGACCTCGTGCTCGGCGACCACGAGTGCGGCGCCCTTCGAGGTGGCCGCCTCGACGAAGAGGTGGCCATCGGTGACCTCACCACGCAGGGCGAAGAAGATGGACCCCGCGGTGACCAGACGCGAGTCGGTCTCGACCGTGCCGTCGACGGTGGTCTCGACCCGCGCCTCCTCGGGGTGCACCAGACGCCCGCCGGTGATCTCGGCGATCCGGCCGGGCGTGAGGGCGATCACTCGGACCACCCGGCCTCGCGCAGGGCCGCACGGGCCTCGTCGCGAGCGGAGTATGGGGTGCGCTCGCCCCGGATGTCGCGGTAGTCCTGGTGGCCGGGACCCGCCCAGAGGATCGAGTCGCCGTCGCCGGCCAGTGCCACGGCCGCTCGGATGGCGGCCTCGGGCGGGCTGACCTCGTGGATCTCGTGTCCGGGGTAGGCCTCGCGGGCGGCGTCGACCAAGGTCTTGCGGATCGAGGCGGGATCCTCGAAGCGGGGGTGGTGGTCGGTGACGACGAGGATGTCCGAACCAGCGGCGGCCACTCGGGCCATCTCGCCGCGCTTGGTCGTGTCCCGGTCGCCGTCGGCGCCGAACAACATGATGACCTTTCCGGGCGTGAAGGTGCGCACCGCTGCGAGGGTGGTCAGGAACGCGTCGGGGCTGTGACCGAAGTCCACGTAGACGCTCGGACCGGTGTCACCCGAGACCCGCTCGGTGCGCCCGGGAAGGTACGCCACGATGCCGCCGTCGGCGTCCACGGCCTGGCCGATGGCCTCGAGCTCGAAACCCGCCTCGACCAGCATGACGATCGCCAAGGCCGCGTTCGCGACCATGTGCCATCCGATCAGCGGGACGCGCGTGACGAGCGACCGCTGCTCGGGACCCGACAGGCGGAACTCGGTGTAGGCGGCCTGCTCGTCGAGGATCTCGACCGTCCAGTCCGCCTCGACGTCGGGAAGGATCGTGATGGTCGTCAACGGGATGCGGGCGTTGTCGACGACGCGTTGGCCGTAAGGCGAGTCGAGCGAGACGACGGCACGGCGTGCGCGGTCCGGCTGGAACAACGGCAGCTTGGCGTGGAAGTACTCCTCCATGTCGGCGTAGTCGTCGAGGTGGTCGTGGCTCAGGTTGGTGAACGCGGCGACGTCGAAGACCAGACCGTCGACGCGGTTGCGGCTGAGCGCCTGCGCGCTGACCTCGACGGCCACCGCACGCACCTCGCTCTCGCGCATCCGCGCCAGCAGAGCGTGCATCTCGCTCGCCTCGGGGGTCGTGAGGCGACTGACGACGGTGAGGTCGCCGATGTGCCGCTCGGCCGTGCTGCTGAGACCGGTGACGAGGCCGAGCTGGCGCAGGACTCCCTCGAGCAGATAGGACGTACTGGTCTTGCCGTTGGTACCGGTGACGGCGAAGAGCAGGGGGGCGTCGTCGCTGTCGGTGCGGTAGATCCACGCCGAGAGCTCACCGAGCGCGGCCCGGGGCGAGTCCACGAGGACGACCGGCAGGCCGCTCGACCGGGCCAGTTCGGCCCCGACGGCGTCGGTCAGCAGGGCCACCGCCCCGCCGTCGCGTGCCTGCTCGGCGAACTCGGCGCCGTGCCGGTGCTGACCGGGCACGCCCACGTACAGATCGCCGGGGTGGAGGTCCGCCGTGCTCAGCGTGATGCCGGTGATCTCGATGCCGTCGAGGGAACCCTCGTGCTCGAGTCCGAACTCGCTGACCAGTTGGGCGAGTGACCTCGCCGACGGATGTTCCGGTCGAAGGACCGGGGGGATCCGGGCGCTCAAAGAATCCTCTTCTCTCACCAGGTCTCGGGCAGGCTGGGTGCCGGCTCCGTCGACGGAGGGACCCGATACATCTCGAGGACCTGGGACATGATCTTGTTGAAGGTCGGCGCCGCAGCGGCCGACGTCTTGATGGTACTGGGCTTGGTGAAGGTCACGACGACGACGTACTGCGGGTTCTCGGCCGGTGCGATGCCCGCCACCGAGACGATGCGGTCTGAACCGTAGCCGGTTCCGTCGGAGCGCGCGACCTCGGCGGTGCCGGTCTTGGCGGCGACGCGGTAGCCCGGGATCGTCAGGACGTCCTTGAGGTCGCCGTCGCTGACGACCTTCTCGAGCATGTTGACGGTCGTGTCGGCCGCCCAGGGCGAGACGACGGTCGTGCCCTCGGCCGACGGGGTGTCGGTCACGGTGCCGTCGGGGCCCGTGCAGCCCGCGACGAGGTTGACCGGCAGCCTGACGCCGTGGTTGGCCAGGGTCTGGTAGATGCTCGCCAGGTGGATCGCGGTGGTCGAGATGCCCTGCCCGAACATGGTGTTGATGCTCGTCTGCTGGTCCCACTGTGACGCGGAACGGATTCCCGTCGTGGGTTCACCGAGGAAATCGACGCCGGTCGGATCGTTCAGACCGAACTTGACCATGTAGTCGTGCCGCTGTTGCGCCGACAAGGACTGGCCGAGCAGCGAGATACCGACGTTCGAGGAGTCGCGCAGGATGCCCGTGAGCGTGAGGTTCTCGGTCGGGTGGAAGGTGGCGTCGTGGATCTCGCCTCCCCACGGGAAGCTGCGGGAATACGGCACGGTGGCCCGCGTCGCAGGATCGGCCTTGCCCGAGTCGAGCAGCATGGCCGCGGTCATCGCCTTGAAGGTCGACCCCGGCTCGTACGACGAGGTGAAGGCCTTGCTGCCCAGATCGTCGACGGCGGTGCCGTTCACGTCGTTGGGGTCGACGGCGGGGTAGTCGGCGACCGCGAGCAACGAAGCGTCGCTCGCCTTCATCACGACTGCCGTCGCCGACTCGGCGCCGATGGCCTCGGCTTGTTCGCCGAGCGCCTGCTGGGTCATGTACTGGAGATCGCCGTCCACCGTGAGGCGGAGGGTGCCACCGGCCACGGCTTCTTTGGTCGTCACCGTGCTGCCGGGCAACTGGACGCCGTCGGCTCCGCGTTCGTAGGTCTCCGAGCCGTCGGTACCCGCCAGGCAGGAGTCCTGGCTGAGCTCGAGACCGGCTTGTGGCCCGTCGGTCCCGATGAACCCGGTGAGGTTTCCGGCCACCGCCCCGTTCGGGTAGGTCCGCGCGGCCTGGCGCTGGAAGTACACCCACGACACGTTCATCTCGCGGACCTCGCGGAAGGCGTCGACGTCCACGCCCTTGACCAGATAGGCGAAGTTCGCCTCGGGGTCGGTGGTGAGCGCCTTGGTCATGGCTGAGGCGTCGCCACCCGTGATCTTCGCGATGCGGTCGACGACCTGGTCGACCGTGAGCTCGTGGGTCGTGCCGTCGTCGCCCTTGACCTTGGCGGTGGTGGCGAAAGCCGGAGCCGCCGTGATGTTGTACCGGGTGACGCTGCCCGCGAGCACGGTTCCGTCGACGTCGGTGATGTCGCCGCGATCACCGTAGGTCGTCTGCACGATCTCGCGTTTGTTCTGGGACTGCTCGTTCAGTTCGGCCGCCTGGACGAGCTGGATGTCGGCCAGGCGCACGACGAACACGCCCACGAGCGCGATGATCAACGCCATCGCCAGGGTCACGCGGAGGCGGCGGCTTCGGGGAGCTGCTTTCACGAGAGGTTCCTCACCGCGGCCAGGCCTCTGCCCGACCCGCTGTCGTCGATCGATGTACCGTGACGGCACGCCACTAGCGCGTCTGGGGAGCCGCCAGCTCGTTCGCGCCCGACGCTACCGACTCGTCGGCCGATCCCCCGTCCGCCGCGCCTGCATCGGTCGGAACGGCCGCGGCACCCGCAGTCGTCGGGGCCCCGATGGACGTGGCCGCGGGGTCGGCGGCCGCGCCTTCGGCGGCGGCCGCGGGGGCCTTCGTCGTGAGGGGGACGCCTTCGAGCAGGGTGTTGGGGATGAGGTTGCCAGAGGTGGCTTCGTCGGCACCGGCGGCGGGGGCCGGCGAACCGTGGACCGCACCCGTGGCGAGATCGAGGTAGACGGGATTCGAGTTGCGGACCATGCCGAGTTCGTCCGCGTTGGCGGCGAGGTTCTGCGGCGAGGAGAGGACGTCGCGCTGCTCGCTGTACTTCTGCTGGTCGCGGACGAGCTCGGTCTTGGCGGCCTGCAGGTCGGAGATCTTGTAGGCACCGTCGCTCAGGGCGATGCTGATGGCCAGCTGCGCCAACAACAGGACGAAGAGCGCCGCCGTGGCGATGAGCGCATAGGCGATCTTCGGTCGAGCCCGCCGCTGCGACCGGCTCGTGACGATCTCGACCGGGCGGGCCACCGGCGTCGACGACGGCTGCGGACGGGTCGACGGGGTCGCGATGGCCAGGTTGCTGCTCATGCTGTTCTCCGGATTCGTTCGGCGGCGCGTAGTCTCACGGGCTTGGCACGGGGGTTGAGGTCGCGCTCGGTGTCGGAGGCCAGTTCGGCCCCCCGGACGAGGAGGCGGAAGTCGGGACGGTGCTCGGGCAGCTCCACCGGCAGGCCCTGCGGAGCCGTCGAGGTGGTGCGGGCGGCGAGTTCGCGTTTGACGAAACGGTCCTCGAGGGACTGATAGGCCAGCACGACGATGCGCCCGCCGAGGGCGAGACGGTCGAGAGCGACGGGGACGGCCGCTTCGAGCGAGGCCAGTTCGCCGTTGACCTCGATGCGCAACGCCTGGAACACGCGTTTGGCGGGGTGACCGGCGCGCTGAAGCGCCATGGGGGTCGCCGCGATGAGGAGGTCGACGAGCTCCCCGCTGCGGGTGAGCGGGGAGTGGGCCCGGTGCTCGACGATGCGTCGGGCGTAGCGGGGGGCCAACTTCTCTTCGCCGTACTGGTAGAAGATGCGACGCAATTCGCTCTCGGGGTATTCGGCGAGGATGCGTTCCGCCGTGACGGGTGAGGTGGGGTCCATGCGCATGTCGAGCGGCGCGTCCTTCGAGTACGAGAAACCGCGCTCGACACGGTCGAGCTGCAACGAGGAGACGCCGAGGTCGAAGAGCACCCCGTCGACCGTGTCGAGGTCGAGGTCGTCGAGGGCCTCGGCGATTCCGTCGTAGGTCGTGTGCACGAGGCGGGCCCGCTCACCGAAGGGGGCGAGCCGTTCGCCGGCCAGGGCGAGGGCCTCGGTGTCGCGATCGAGCCCGACGACCGTGAGCTCGGGGAAGGCCTGCAGCATCGCCTCGCTGTGACCGCCCATGCCGAGGGTGCAATCGACGACGACGGCGCCGGGACGCGAGACGGCAGGAGCCAGGAGCTCGAGGGTGCGCTCGAGGAGGACGGGAGTGTGGATCTGATCGGCCATGACGACGCGGGCTGTGCTCGTCGGCCCTGATCCCCATCCGTCGGGACCTGGCACCGGGGAAGGTGTGCCAGGGCTGACGGCTGAGGGTCGGGGCCCACGGGCTAGAAGAGCCCGGGGATCACCTCCTCGGTGGTGTTGGCGAACTCGGCTTCTTGTGCCTCGTAGTAGGTGTTCCACGCGTCGGTGGCCCAGATCTCGGCGCGGTTGCCCGCGCCGATCACCGTGAGGTCGCGACCGAGACCGGCGTACTCGCGCAACGTCGCCGGGATGGTCACCCGATGCTGCTTGTCGGGGATCTCGTCGCTCGCACCGGAGAGGAAGAGACGCATGTAGTCGCGGGCCTGCTTGCTCGTGACGGGTGCCTGACGGATGCGCGAGTGCATGTCTTCGAACTCACGCTGACTGAAGACGTAGACGCACCGCTCTTGCCCGCGGGTCATGACGAGGCCCGGAGCCAGTTCGTCACGGAATTTCGCGGGGAGGATGATGCGCCCTTTCTCGTCGAGCTTGGGCGAATAGGTGCCGAGGAACATGCGCCCGTCTCCCCTCACCCCCGCGCCTCTCTGTGGCACGTACCTCCACTTTACTCCACAACACCCCACCAATCAACGATCCAACCCGTCGAGCACGAGGTTTTGCCGCCACGATCCGCTCCACTTCGGGGGCCACGTAGGTGGAGGACGGTGGAGGGGAAACGACTCGAGGAGGCGCGGCCCGCGTGTCGAGGTCCTCGTGTCGGGTGGCCGGGCGCACGAAAAAGGGGCCGGCCCGAAGGCCGACCCCAGAGGTCGTGGTGCGTGTGGGCGCTAGGCGTCCCGCCCGTCGCCGTCCTGGCGGCGGTCCCACCGGTCGTTGAGACGGTCCATCAGACCGCCCTTGGCAGGGTGGGGCGGACGAGAAGTGGAGGATCGGGGAGCGGAGGGCATCGCCGACGTGGAGGCACCCTTGCGCTTGGGCGGTGCGATGGCGAAGAGGACGCCGGCGAGCATGACGACGAAACCCGCCACGCCGATGAGCGGCTGGCGGAAGATGACGCCGGCGACGATGACGGCGATGCCGACGAGCGCACCGAGGACACCGACCACGACGAGGGTGTAGTTGGGTCGGCCACCGCGGTTGCCGACCGTCGCCACGAAGTCGGAGTCGTTGTTGTAGAGACTCCGCTCCATCTCTTCGAGGAGCCGCTGCTCCTGTTCGGAAAGTGGCATCTTGGTGTTCCCTTCGAGCACGGGCTCTCAAGCGCGAGGCGGGAGCCTCGGGATCGACGCGATGAGTAGCTGCGAGTGTATGCCCGACAGCTATCGCTAGGCTAGGCAGCGTGGCTGAGAGTACGCGGTTAGTGGACGTCGTTCAAGAGCGCATCGATCGGTTCCTCGAGCGGCAGCGACCGACCCTGACGGGCATCGCTCCCGACCTCGACCCCTTCTCGATCTACTCGGGCGATCTGCTCCGTGGTGGGAAGCGCTTCCGGGCACTCTTCTGTTACTGGGGCTGGCAGTCGGTCGCCGGACTCGACACAGGATTCGATCCCCTCGGAGAGGCCCGCGACGAACGGGAGATCGACGCCGTCATGACGGCGTCGGCAGGGCTCGAGTTCTTCCACGCGGCGGCGCTCGTGCACGACGACATCATGGACAACTCCGACACACGCCGCGGACTGCCCGCGGCGCATCGGCGCTTCGAGTCCCTGCACCGCGAGGGTCAGTGGCTCGGGTCGGCCGAGGCGTTCGGTCGGTCGGGCGCCCTCCTCATGGGCGACCTGTTGCTGGCGTGGAGCGATGAGCTGCTGAGTGAGGCCCTCGACTCCCTCCCCTCCCGCGAAGCCGCCCGCTCGGCGCGCCTCGAACTGAACCGCATGCGGACCGAGGTCACGGTGGGCCAGTACCTCGACATCCTCGAGGAGAACGCCTGGCAGACAGTCGACGAGTTGCAGCTGCTTCCCCGCGCCCAGCGGGTGATCGTCTACAAGTCGGCGAAGTACAGCGTCGAGGCCCCTCTGACCGTCGGTGCGGCGATGGCCGGCGCCGACCGACCCGCGCTCGAGTCCTTGCGGCACTTCGGGCTACCCCTCGGCATCGCCTACCAATTGCGTGACGACCTGCTCGGGGTCTTCGGCGACCCGTCGGTCACGGGCAAGCCCGCGGGCGACGACCTGCGAGAAGGCAAGCGGACGGTCCTCGTGGCGACCGCTCGCCGGGCGCTGCCCCCGGGTGCCGTCCGCCTGCTCGACGAACTCCTCGGTGACCCCGAGCTCGACGACGACCAGATCAGCATGCTGCAGGCGACGCTCCGCGAGAGCGGCGCCGTCGATTCCGTCGAGCAGACCATCACCGATCAGGTCGAGCGCGCCGTGCACGCCCTCGAGAGATCCGGGCTCGCACCGTCGGCACGCACGCAACTGACGCGACTGGCCGAGACCGTCACGCGCCGCGCCTCCTGAACCCTCCGGCTCGTCCGGGCCGCGGGCAGACGGCGGGCCGGCGGGGCTAGAGCAGGCTCTGTGCCACGCGACGGACCTCGGCCTTGCGTCCGGCACGGAGGGCGGCGACCGGGCTCGTGCCGAGGGCCTCGTCGAACGACAACAGCCAGTCGAGCGCCTCGTCGTCGTCGAAGCCGTTGTCGGAGAGGACGGTCAACGTGCCCCTGAGGTCGTGCCGAGGCTCGGACCCGTCGAGGAAGACCGCGGGCACCTTCGTGACGCCGTCCACGCGGGTACCGACGAGGGCGTGCTCCTCGAGCAGGCGACGCACACGGCTCACCCCGAGGCCGAGTCGCTCGACGAGGTCGGGCACGGTCAGCCACTCGGTGTCGGCGAACCAGGGGCGTTCTGAGAGATCGGTCACGCGACAACCTTGCCACGGGTTCGCGACGCGTGCCGCGCCTCCTCGAGCCGCTCCCCCGGTGCACGTCACATTCGCAACATCCGCCCCACTGATTGACTTGAATATGCACCTGTGCCAACTTGGGACGACGTGGCACCGCGGCTCTCCGATCACCCAGCGACCGTGTCCCCGCCCCCGAACCGAGGATCAGCCCATGAACGACGTCAGTTCCGCCCGCCCCGACTCCGAGTCCGCTACGACACCGGACGGTCGCTCGACCAGCGCGTTCGGCCCCATCGGCGGACTCGAGGAGCGCAAGCCGCTCTCGCGCATGGCGCGGTCCATGCTGAACACGGTCCCGATCGTCGTCGCAGGTTCGATGGCACTCAGCATGGGTGTCACTGGCCCCGTGTTCGCGCTCGACCAAGGCCCCACGAAGAAACCCGACGCATCCCCCCGTCCCGTCCTCCCGCCCCGGCTCTCGGCCCCCGAGCAGAAGACGGCGTCGACGGTCGAGACCGCCTCGAGCTCGGCGACGGTCTTCGGAGCCGCCCCGGCCACGTACACCGTCCGATCGGGAGACACCGTGGCGAGCATCGCCGGCTCGTTCGGGTTGAGCACCGCGTCGGTGCTCGCACTCAACGGCCTGAGCTGGAAGTCCACCATCTTCCCGGGCCAGACACTCAGCTTGAGCGCGGCCACGAGCGCCGCGTCCAAGGCATCGTCCGCGCCCACGCCGACGAAGGCGACGGGCGGGCGATACGTCATCGTCCGCGGAGACACCTTGAGTTCGATCGCGCGAGCCCACGGCGTCACGACGAGTGCACTCATCCAGGCGAACGGGCTGGGCCTGTCGAGCATCATCTATCCGGGACAGTCGCTGTCGATCCCCTCGGGTGCACCCGCCGCCGCGACGCCGGCCCCCACGGCAGGGCCTGCGGTGGGCAGTTACGTCATCCAGCGGGGCGACACCATCGCGTCGATCGCCACCAAGTCGGGTACGAGCGTCAAGGCGCTCCTCGCAGCGAACGGCTTGTCCTTCACCAGCACGATCTACGCCGGCAAGACCCTCACCCTGCCGGGCGCCTCGGCCCCCACCGCGACGACCGTGGTCGCGTCGACGACGGCCACTCCGATCGGCGTGAGCGCGACGCTGACCGCGGAGCAGGCCGCGAACGCCCGCACCATCATCTCGGTGGGACGCCAACTCGGCGTCGGGGACCGCGCGATCGTCATCGCGTTGGCCGCGGCCGCGCAGGAGAGCAGCCTGCGCAACCTCGACCACGGTGACCGCGACTCGCTCGGCCTCTTCCAGCAGCGCCCGAGCACGGGATGGGGCACTCCTGCCCAACTGCGCGACCCCGCGCATGCGACCAAGCTGTTCTTCGGCGGTGCGACCAACCCGAACACGGGCAAGACGAGGGGCCTCCTCGACGTCAAGGGGTGGCAGTCGATGACCTTGACCAAGGCGGCGCAAGCCGTGCAGTACTCGGCCTTCCCCGACGCGTACGCCAAATGGGAGGCTCCCGCCACCACCTGGCTCGCGACCCTCGGCTGACTCGCAGACGACCTGCATTCCGGGCGGTTTGCCGCCCTGCGGTGAGTTGAGGCACCCGCAGGGCCCACGGTCCGTAAAATCACGAAGGTGAGCGTGAACCAGACTGACCCGATGATCGGCCGTCTCATCGAGGGCCGGTACGAGGTCCGTTCGCGCATCGCCCGGGGCGGCATGGCCACGGTCTACCTCGCGACCGATCTGCGTCTCGAGCGTCGGGTCGCCATCAAGATCATGCACGGCCACCTCGCCGATGACGCCTCGTTCAAGGAGCGGTTCATCCAGGAGGCACGTTCGGCCGCGCGCCTCGCGCATCCCAACGTCGTCAACGTCTTCGACCAAGGGCAGGACGACGACTCGGCCTACCTGGTGATGGAGTACCTGCCCGGCATCACGTTGCGCGAACTCCTGCAGGACCACAAGGTGCTCACGCCCCAACAGGCGATGGACATCCTCGAGGCCGTCCTCGCCGGTCTCGCCGCCGCCCATCGGGCCGGCATCGTGCACCGCGACCTCAAGCCCGAGAACGTCCTCCTGGCCGACGACGGGCGCATCAAGATCGGCGACTTCGGTCTGGCGCGCGCCGCGACGGCCAACACGGCCACCGGGGCCGCCTTGCTGGGGACCATCGCCTACCTCTCCCCCGAGCTCGTGACGCGCGGCATCGCAGACACCCGGAGCGACATCTACGCGCTGGGCATCATGATGTACGAGATGCTCACGGGCGAGCAGCCCTACAAGGGCGACCAGCCCATGCAGATCGCCTACCAGCACGCGAACGACACGGTTCCGACCCCCAGCTCGGCGAACCCGCACGTGCCGGTCGAACTCGATGAACTCGTCCTCTGGGCCACGGCGCGTGACCCCGAGCAGCGACCGCGTGATGCCCGTGCCTTGCTCGATCAGCTGCTCGACGTGCAGCGGGTCCTCGCCGATCCATCGGGTCCGCCGGCGAACAGGACGATGGTCCTGCCGGCGGCGGGGACGACCTCTGTCCTACCGACCGCCGGGACCGGCGAGACGCAGGTCCTGCCCAAGGCCCGGCACCGCACCGGTCCGGTCCGAGCCGAATCCGACGACGCCGCCACCACGCTCGCCGCAGGAGCCGATCGGCGGCGCCGACGTGGTCGAGTGCTCCTGGCCCTCGTCGTCGTGGTCGCCCTGCTCGCGGGTGGCGTGGGTTGGTGGTTCGGCTCGGGGCCAGGTGCCCAGGCGTCCGTCCCCGACGTGACGGGACAGGACCCGGCCGCGGCGTCGGCCGCCCTCACCTCGGCCGGGTTCGTGGTCGCGCCCGACCCGCAGTCGGACTTCTCCCCCGTGGTGCCCACGGGGCAGGTCACACGCACCGACCCCGATGCCTCGGCCCGTGTACAGAAGGGGTCGACGATCACCCTCGTGGTGTCCCAGGGCCCCCGGCAACTTCCGGTTCCCACCGTGGTCGGCGAGACCGAGACGGCGGCGACGGACGCGCTCACGGACTTCGCGCTGCAGCCGACGTCGATCCAGTTCGACGAAGCGGCCGCCGGCATCGTCCTGGCCGTGAGCGGCGTGGACGAGGCCGGCACCCCGGTCGATCTCGCCGGTGCGGCCCAGTACGGCGAGCAACAGCCGGTGACGCTGACCGTGTCGCTCGGCCCCGTCCCGGACGTGGCAGGCCTCTCGGTGACCGACGCCCAGGGGGCCCTCACCGAGGCCCAGCTGACGGGAGTCGAGAGCGGTACCGAGTTCAGCGAGGACGTCGCGTCGGGCGAGGTGATCCGATACGAGCAGCAGGCCGAGGGTCCGCTGAGACAGGGCGACACGGTGAATCTGATCGTGTCGAAGGGGCCACCGCCCATCACGATCCCGGACGTTCGAGGCAAGACCATCGACGCGGCGACAGCCCAGTTGCAAGGGCTCGGATTCCGCGTGAGCTACCCCCGCTGCACGGCCTTCACCTGCGCGTTCTACGACTGGGAGTCCAGGCTGCCCGTCACGGCGACCGACCCCGAGGCCGGATTGACCGCCACGAAGGGGGCGACCATCGCCCTGTCGTACCGGGTGGAGTGACACCGCACGGACCCCGTCGTCGAGGCGGCGACGGAACCATGGCGGCGTGACGGACGGCCCCGCGACCACTGGTCACGGGGCCGTGGTCGTGCCGTCGTCCCCTAGTCGGCAGCGAGCTCTTCGGCCACCAGGAAGGCCAGCTCGAGCGACTGCATGTGGTTGAGGCGCGGGTCGCAGAGGGACTCGTACCGGGTGGCGAGAGTGGCCTCGTCGATGTGCTCGGAACCCCCCAGGCACTCCGTGACGTCGTCGCCGGTCAATTCGATGTGGATTCCACCGGGGTGTGTACCTGCCGCACGGTGCGCTTCGAAGAACCCCTTGACCTCGTCCATGATCTCTTCGAACCGCCGCGTCTTGTAGCCGGTGGGCGTCGTCAGCCCGTTGCCGTGCATCGGATCGCTGACCCAGAGAGGCGTCGCGTCGGCCTTCTTGATGGCCTCGAGGAGAGGCGGCAGGGCATCGCGGATCGTGCCGGCACCCATGCGGGTGATGAAGGTCAGGCGACCGGGTTCGCGCTCGGGGTCGAGCTTGTCGATGAGGCGCAACATGTCGTCGGCCGTCGTCGTCGGGCCCAGCTTGACGCCGATCGGATTGCGGACGCGGGAGAGGAAGTCGACATGGGCGCCGTCGAGATCACGGGTGCGCTCGCCGATCCAGACGAAGTGGGACGAGAGGACGTAGGGCGTGCCCGTCCGTGAATCGATGCGGGTCAGCGGGCGCTCGTAGTCCATGAGCAGACCCTCGTGACTGGTGTAGAACTCGACGCGCTTGAGCTCGTCGAAGTCCGCGCCGGCCGCCTCCATGAAGCGGATCGCCTTGTCGATCTCGCGCGCGAGATGCTCGTACTGCGCGTTCGCCGGATTGCTGGCGAAGCCCTTGTTCCAGCTGTGCACCTGCCGCAGGTCGGCGAACCCGCCCTGCGTGAAGGCCCGGATGAGGTTGATGGTCGAGGCAGAGGTGTGGTACCCCTTCACCAGTCGCGAGGCATCTGCGCGGCGGGACTCGGGCGTGAAGTCGTAACCATTGACGACGTCGCCCCGGTACGCAGGCAACGTGACGCCGTCGCGGGTCTCGGTGTCGCTCGAGCGCGGCTTGGCGAACTGACCGGCCATGCGTCCCATCTTGATGACGGGAACGGACGCGCCGTACGTCAGGACGACCGCCATCTGCAGGATGGTCTTGACGCGATCGCGGATCTGGTCCGCAGTCGCGCCCGCGAACGTCTCGGCGCAGTCACCACCTTGCAGGAGGAACGCCTCGCCCCGGGCAGCCGACGCGAGTCGCGTGCGGAGTGTGTCGACCTCGCCGGCGAAGACGAGCGGCGGGAGGATGGACAGCTCTGCCGACGCGGCTTCGACGGCCGCACCGTCGTGCCAGGTGGGCTGCTGCTTGATGGGGAGCGTGCGCCAATGGTCGAGACCGTCGATCACGTCGGGATCGGTGACGACGAACGGTTCGGTGAGCTGGGCCACGGTCTTCCTTGCCAGTTGACGGTCTCGAGGCCGAACGACCTCGACAGGCGAGCCTACCGTGAAAGGGTCGAGCGCTTCTCTTTCACGCTCGTCGCGTAGACGTCGCTGTATTGCTGACCGCTGAGGGCGTTCAACTCGTACATGATCTCGTCGGTGATGGACCGCAGGATGAAGCGGTCGCCTTCCATGCCCTCGAAGCGGCTGAAGTCGAGCGGTTCGCCGAAGACGATGCCGACCCGGTGCAGGCGAGGGATCTTGGTACCGGTCTTCATGACCTTCTCGGTCCCGATCATGGCGACGGGGATCACGGGCACGTGACCCTCGAGGATCATGCGCGCGACCCCCGTGCGGCCACGGTAGAGCTTGCCGTCGGGGCTCCGGGTGCCCTCGGGGTAGATGCCGAGCTGCTCCCCGCGACCCAGCACCGAGAGCCCCGTCGCCAAGGACGCCTCGGAGGCCTTGCCCCCGGATCGGTCGATGGACAGTTGCCCCGTGGCCGTGAAGAAGAGTCGGATCGCCCAGCCCTTGATGCCCCGGCCGGTGAAGTAATCGCTCTTCGCGAGGAAGGAGATGCGGCGATCGAGGGCGAGGGGCAAGAAGATCGAATCGACGAACGAGAGGTGGTTGCTCGCGAAGATGACGGCACCCGAAGCGGGGACGTGCTCACGACCGCTGACCCACGGTCGGAAGATCGACAGCACGAGCGGACTCGCGACCATCGTCTTCAGGAACCAATAGAGCATCGGTGCTCCTCTCGTCGGGGCGTCGGGGCGTCGGGGCGTCGGGGCGTCGGGAGTCTAGCGGTCGGTGGCGTGGAGGCGGGCGAGGTCGGCGGCACCGACGACCCCCGCGTCGTTCACGAGCTCGGCGATCACGAACTCGGGCTCGGGGTGATACCCACGAGCGGGAAGGTGCTCGAGGTAGGCGGCCCGCACCGGCGCCAGCAGTAACTCGCCGGACTGTGCCACACCCCCACCGAACACGAACACCTGCGGATCGAGGATCGCACTCAACGACGCGGCGGCCTGACCGAGCCAGGTGCCGAGACGGCGGAGGGCCTCAACGGCACCGGCGTCGCCCGACTGGAGCAGGACGCTGACGTCGTGGCCCGAGAGCTCGCCGGACTCGTCACGCAGCTGCGCGAGGGCGCGACCTGTGCCGCCCTCGTCGGCCACCTCGCCCGCGATCCGGAGCAGGGCGCGGCCCGAACCGTACTGCTCGATGCAGCCACGGGCACCGCAGCCGCAGGGCAAGCCGTCGGGCACGATCCGCATGTGGCCGAGTTCGCCACCCGTGCCGAAGCCACCTCGCAGAAGGCGGTCCTGCGCCACGATGGCGCCACCGACACCCGTGCCGATGGTGAGCATGGTCATGTCGCTCGCGAGGCGGCCGGCGCCGAAACGGAATTCGGCCCAGCCGGCCGCGTTCGCGTCGTTGTCGATCGTGATGTGCAGGTCGAGCCGCTCGGACAACCGCGCCCGCAGGGGTTCGTTACGCCACGCGATGTTGGGGGTGTAATAGACGGTCGACTGGGCCGCGTCGATGAAGCCGGGCGCGGCCACCCCTGCGGCGACGACGTCGGGGTGACGGGCCTGCAACGAGGTGACCATGTCGACCACCGCGTCGACGATCGCACCGGCGTCGCCGGCCGGCGTCGCGACGCGCTCTTCGTCGACGATCTCGCCGAACTCGGTGACCACCCCGCCCGCGATCTTCGTCCCGCCGATGTCGATTCCGATTGCCTGCACGAGGATCGAGTCTATCCTCGACCGCCGATCACCTTCAGCACCGTCTCCGGCGAGGTCACGTTAGTGTTGTCGGACCATCGTTCGGTACCGAAGGAGCTGCCGTGAACGAACACATCGTCCCCCCCGTGGTCGCCGCCGACCCGTCCGCCAACGCGACCGACCTGCTGCTCGATCGGGTCGCCGCGACGCCCGACGAACCGCTCTTTTCCGTTCCGAACGGCACGGGTGGATGGCGTGACGTCACGGCCGCGCAGTTCCTCACCCAGGTGCGCGCCCTGGCCAAGGGCCTGATCGCCGCAGGCGTCGAACCCGGCGACAAGATCGGGCTGATGTGTCGCACGCGGTACGAATGGACGCTCATCGACTTCGCTACCTGGTTCGCGGGGGCTCTACTGGTTCCCGTGTACGAGACGTCCTCGCCCGCGCAGGTCCACTGGAACCTTAGCGACTCCGAGGCCGTCGCCGTCATCCTCGAGACCGCCGATCACTTCTCCCGCTTCGACGAGGTGCACCCCGAGCTCCCCGCCGTGACGCGTGTCTGGCAGGTGGACCTCGGTGATCTCGACAAACTCGCCGCGTCGGGCGTCGCCGTGTCCGATGACGAACTCGAACGCCGTCGCAGCGCGGCCGTCGCCACCGACGTGGCCACGATCATCTACACCTCCGGCACCACGGGGCGCCCCAAGGGATGCGTGCTGACCCACGCCAACTTCGTCGAGACCAGCCGCAACGCCGCCGTCGCCATGAGCGATGTCGTGGCCCCCGGGTCGTCCACCCTGCTGTTCGTGACGACCGCACACGTCTTCGCCCGATTCATCGCCGTGATGTCGGTGCATGCCGGCGTGAAGGTGGGCCACCAGGCCGACACGAAGCAGTTGCTGCCGTCGCTCGCTTCGTTCAAGCCGAGCTTCCTGCTCGCGGTCCCCCGGGTCTTCGAGAAGGTCTACAACTCGGCAGAGCAGAAAGCCGAAGCAGGGGGCAAGGGCGGCATCTTCCGCCAAGCCGTCGCCGTCGCCATCGCTCATAGCCGAGCCCTCGACGAGGGCACCGTGCCTCTGGGGCTCAGGCTTCGCTTCGCCTTGTTCGACCGCCTGGTGTACAGCAAGCTCAAGAAGGCCATGGGCGGCAACATCCGCTACGCCGTCTCGGGTTCTGCGCCGCTCGGCACGAGACTCGGCCATTTCTTCCGCAGCCTCGACATCCGCATCCTCGAGGGATACGGGTTGACCGAGACCACGGCACCCGCGGCCGTCAACCTCGTCTCGAAGTTCAAGATCGGAACCGTCGGACCGGCCCTGCCGGGGGTCGGCATCGCGATCGCCGACGACGGTGAGGTGCTCGTCAAGGGCGTCAACGTCTTCGCGGGGTACTGGAAGGCCGATGAGGCCACGGCCGAGGTCATGGACGACGGATGGTTCCGCACCGGGGACCTCGGGTCTCTCGACGGCGACGGGTATCTCACCATCACCGGCCGGAAGAAAGAGATCATCGTCACGGCCGGCGGCAAGAACGTCTCCCCCGCGGTTCTGGAGGACCCGATTAGGGCGAACCCCCTGGTCGGCCAGGTCGTCGTGGTGGGCGATCAACGTCCGTTCGTCGCCGCCCTCGTGACCCTCGACACGGAGATGCTGCCCGTGTGGCTCAACAACGCCGGGGAGGCCGCTGACATGCCTCTGACAGAGGCCGCCCGTCACCCGAAGGTCCGTGCGGAGATCCAGCGAGCCGTCGATGCTGCGAACGCGACCGTCTCTCGCGCCGAATCGATCCGGAAGTTCGAGATCCTGCCGGTGGAGTTCACCGAGGCCGGCGGGCACTTGACTCCCAAGATGAGCGTCAAGCGTGCCGTCGTCGTGAACGATTTCGCCCAACAGATCGCCGACATCTACATGGCCCATCCCGATACCGAGTCGGTGCGCACGGTCACGGCACGCGGGCGCTGATCAGACGCGCCACCAATCGGCGGACCGGATCTGCCGCATCGCCTCGCGTTTCGTCTCGGGCTCCAGGGTGAGGACGTACAGCGTGCCGTCGAGGTGGTCCGTCTCGTGCTGGAGGGCCTGGGCCATGAGCCCCGTGCCCTCGAGCACGACCTTCCCCCCGTCCAGGTCGACCCCTTCGACCCGGGCGTACTCGTAGCGGGGTGTCGGGAACCAGAACCCGGGCACCGAGAGGCAGCCCTCGTCGACGAGGGTCTTCTCGCCCGAGACCTCGACGACGACGGGGTTCAGGACGTATCCGACCTCCCCGTCGACGTTGTAGCTGAACGCACGGAGCGACACGCCGATCTGAGCCGCGGCGACTCCGGCCCGCCCCGGCTCGCGAACGGTGTCGAGGAGATCCTCCACCAGGGAGGCGAGTCGCGGGTCGCCGATCGTGACGGGGTCGGACGCCGACCGAAGGACGGGGTCGCCGAACAGGCGGATGGGTCTCACGCTCACGGCGCGCCTCCTGGGGGGTCTGGGTGCGGTGCGGACGACTCGTCACGACACCGTGCCGACGACGGGTGGACAGGCGCGGTCGCTTTCCGGAAGCGGACGCACGCCGCATCGACGTGGCTGTTGGGTGATTCAACAGTAGTGAAGGTATCGTCTGTGTCGTGCATGTACTCAGCGTCAGCTCCCTCAAAGGCGGCGTCGGCAAGACGACGGTGACGCTCGGACTCACGTCGGCCGCCTTCGCCAAAGGTCTCAGGACCTTGGTCGTCGACCTCGATCCTCAGTCCGACGTCTCGACCGGCCTCGACATCACCGTCTCGGGCCACCTCAACGTCGCCGACGTCCTCGCCTCCCCGAAAGAGAAGACGGTCCGGGCGGCCATCGCCCCGAGCGGGTGGACCAAGGGTCGTCAGGGCAAGGTCGACGTCATGATCGGAAGCCCGTCGGCCATCAACTTCGACGGGCCGCACCCCTCGATCCGCGACATCTGGAAGCTCGAGGAGGCACTCGCGAACGTCGAGGCCGACTACGACCTCGTCCTGATCGACTGTGCCCCGTCACTCAATGCCCTCACCCGGACCGCGTGGGCCGCGTCCGACCGCGTGACGGTCGTCACCGAACCGGGCCTCTTCAGCGTGGCCGCGGCCGACCGGGCCCTCCGCGCGATCGAGGAGATCCGTCGTGGTCTGTCTCCGCGCCTCCAGCCCCTCGGCATCATCGTCAACCGGGCGCGTGTCCAGTCGCTCGAGCACCAGTTCCGCATCAAGGAGCTGCGCGACATGTTCGGCCCCCTCGTCCTGTCGCCGCAGCTTCCCGAGCGCACGTCCCTTCAGCAGGCGCAAGGCGCGGCGAAACCCCTGCACGCGTGGCCTGGCGAGAGCGCCCAAGAAATGGCTCGCAACTTCGATCAACTCCTCGAGCGCATCATGCGGACGGCGAAGATCGGCGACTACGCCGAGCCCGCCGCCCGCTGACAGGTCGAACCGGCCCGCAGAACGAAGGCCCCGCACGACACCGTGCGGGGCCTTCGTCGTCGGCGACCGATGGGCGCCGTCGTGAGGGGTGTCAGCTGGCGCGCGTGCTGCGTCGAGCTGCGAGCTCGTCCGACGGGTCGGCTGCCGGCGTGCTGTCGATCTCGACGAGGCTCGACTCGACTTCTCGGAGCACCTTGCCCACGGCGATGCCGAAGACGCCCTGACCGCGACTGACGAGGTCGATGACCTCGTCGTCCGACGTGCACAGGTAGACGCTCGCCCCATCGCTCATGAGCGTCGTCTGGGCCAGGTCGTTGACACCGGCTTCGCGCAGCTGGTTCACGGCCGTGCGGATCTGCTGCAGCGAGATGCCCGTGTCGAGGAGGCGCTTGACGAGCTTAAGGACGAGGATGTCGCGGAAGCCGTAGAGACGTTGCGAACCGGAGCCAGCCGCGCCGCGGATGGTCGGTTCGACGAGTTGCGTCCGAGCCCAGTAGTCGAGCTGGCGATAGCTGATGCCGGCCGCCTTCGCCGCGACGGTGCCGCGGTAACCGCTGTCGGCGTCGTGTTCGGGCAAGCCGTCCGTGAAGAGCAGACCCAGCTCGTAGCGGGATTCCTCGGGGGAACCTGACTCACTCATGCTGTTGCCTTCCACGTTCTTCTGCCGGAGCTCAACGTTCAACATCGGGTTGATGGTTGTACAGGACTCACGGTACCCACAACGGGGAGCTGCCTGGGCGACATTCGCTCCGACGGGTCGGCGTGTCGAGGATATTCGCCCGGAGCGCGAACGTCTAGGCGTCGAGGCGACCCAGGGCGGAGCGGACGAGCCCCGCGCGGACGACGTCGACCTGCGCCGCCAGCTCGCGTGAGAGTTCGGCGACCCGGGCCCGTGAGGCCGCGTCGTGCTTGCGCGCCAGCGGAGCCAGAGCCGTCTCGATGAGGCCGAGTTCGCGATCGACCGAGGCGCGCACCGTCCTCAGATGGCGGGGCCCGATGCCCGACTTGCCCAGCTCGACCAGGGCCGACAGGACCACGACCGATTCGTCGCCGTAACGACCCGCGGCCGGCAGGAGCGACGCCGACACGGCCTCGTCGAGCAGGGCGGGTGATGCGCCGGTCTCACGGAGCAGCTCGTCGCGGCCGAAGCGGCGGCCGTGCGTCACGATCGAGACGGGCGCAGCCCCCGACGGGAGAGTTGCCGGACGACCGGCGTCGAGGTCGGCGAGGTGTTGACGGATCACCTTGAGCGGCAGGTAGTGGTCCCGCTGGAGCCCGAGGATGAAACGGAGCCGCTCGACGTCGGTGGGCGAGAACTTGCGGTAGCCCGAAGGGGTACGCACCGGGGTGACCAACTCGCGCTCTTCGAGGAAGCGCAGCTTGCTGTTGGAGAGATCGGGGAACTCCGGCTTGAGCCGAGAGAGGACCTGCCCGATCGTCAACAGGTCGGACGGCCCGGTCTGCGACGACCGGGCGGCGGCGGTGCGGGGCACGGCTACTTGATCGCCAGGTGCGCGAGGTCGACCCGCGAGGCGTAGAAGGTCAGGCGGAACTTGCCGACCTGGACCTCGGCACCGTCGGAGAGGCTGGCCTCGTCGATGCGGACGCCATCGAAGTAGGTGCCGTTCAGGGACCCGAGATCGCGCACGCTGAAGCTGGTGCCCTCGCGGCGGAACTCGGCGTGCTTGCGGCTGACCGTGACGTCGTCGAGGAAGATGCCGGCGTCGGGGTGACGCCCAGCGACCGTCACGTCGGAGTCGAGGAGGAACCGGGCGCCGATGTTGGGGCCGCGACGGACCACGAGAAGAGCGGACCCCGAAGGCAGTGCGGCGACGGCGTCACGCTCGTCGGCGGACACGCCGCCCTCGAGAGCGGCCAGTTGCGCCTGGAACTCTTCGTTGAAGCTGAGGGTCGTGTCGACCTCGCGAGGGGCGCCGTGGGCGCGGTCCTGCTCGCCTGGTACCGGGTTGGCGGGCTCTGCCATCGTGGACCTCCTTTGGCGTCCCAGCGTATCGGAACTCCGACCCTCGTCGGGAACGTATTTCGGCGACCCGCCCCCTGCGACGCGGCTCGCGCGCAGGTGAGACGGTCTCGGCTCCGTTCACCGCGCCTCCTCATGCAACTCCCCACCGCCTCAGGGCGTGGTCATAGGGATCTCTTGGGTGGGCACCGTTCCATGGACCCATCGTCACCACCACCGCCACAGGAGGCACACCATGAACGACCGCGACGGCGACATCACGACCGGCAACCCGGACGAGGCCACGCCCGTCACGCCTTCCGCGTCGACCGACTCGAGGGCGACCGAGGACGCCCCCCAGGCCCACACGCTCCCCCACGTGACCGGTTCGTCCGACGCACGCTACGTCTCGGCGGCCCCCCTCTGGATGGCCCAGGACGACAACCACCAGGCGTACGACTCGGCGACCGGCACGCCCTCGGCGGACGGCGGCGACGGAGCACGGGGCACGGTGCCCCCGACCTTCGGCCGCGCCCCTTCTGCCCGCCGCTCACGGAAGTGGCTCGCCCTCACCGGTGCGGCCGCGGCCGTCGTCATCGTCGCCGGCGCGGCGGGCGGCGGCGCGTACGCCGCCGGACGCTCGGCCGGCAGCGCGGCGGCACAGGCGGCGAGCGAACGACAGGCCCTCGAGTTGCTGCCCCAGCTCACGCGACCCGGCACCGGGTCCAATGATTCGACGTCCCCGTTCGGCGGCTCGGTACCGCAGGGAGGCCAGTCACAGGGCGGTTCGACGCAGGGCGGTTCGACGCAGCAGGGCACCTCCACCCAGACCAGCGCCACGGCGGCCACCGACGACGAGAAGGCCGGCGTCGTCACCATCGTCTCGACGCTGAACTACGACGCCGCGTACAAGTCCGCGGGCACGGGCATGATCCTCACCTCGGGCGGGCTGATCCTGACGAACAACCACGTCGTCCAGGGTGCGACCAGCATCCAGGTGACCGTCGAGTCGACGGGCGAGAGCTACACGGCCGACGTCGTGGGCACCGACGCCACCAACGACGTGGCCGTGCTGAAGCTGCAGGACGCGACCGGCCTCACCCCGGTGAGCTTCGACGCGTCCGCCGACGTGGCCACGGGCGACACCGTCCACTCGACCGGCAACGCCGAGGGCACGGGCGACCTGGTCACCGCCGAGGGCACGGTGCTCGCCACCGACCAGTCCATCACGGTGCAGAGCGAGTCCGGCTCGGGCACCGAGTCGTTGTCCGGCCTCATCGAGGTCGACGCCGACGTGGTCTCTGGCGACTCCGGCGGCCCGCTGCGCGACGGTGACGGAGACGTCGTCGGCATCGTGACGGCCGCTTCGCAGGGCTCGTCGACGATCACCGGATACGCCATCCCGATCGATCACGCCCTCGCCATCGCGAAGCAGATCCAGTCGGGCACCGGCAGCTCCACCGTGCAGATCGGCCTGCCCGCCTTCCTCGGCGCGCAGATCTCGAGCGCGGCCGCCGGCACCGCCGGCGGCGTGACGATCGCCGGGACCGTCGAGGGCAGCGCGGCCGCATCGGCCGGCCTGGTCGCCGGCGACGTCGTCACCGCTGTCGACGGGACGGCCGTCGCGGACTCGTCCGCACTCACGGCGGCGATCCGGGCGCACGAGTCGGGCGACCAGGTCTCGCTCAGCTGGACCGACACGGCCGGCACGTCGCACACCGCGACCGTGACGCTGGGCGACGGTCCCGCCGCCTGATCCGAGATCGGGTTCGAACGGCGCGCCCCACCGACGGGTGGAGCGGGCCGTCGACCGTGTCAGTCGAGACCGACGGCGCGGCGGAAGACGCCCGGGCGCACGACGGTCGCACCGACCGTGGCGACCCGGCCTGCGAGGGCTCGGTCAGCGGTCACGACGACGACACGAGACCTCGTGCCCGACACCCCCTGCACCTCGCGCACCCGTGCCACGATCGCCGAGTCCCCGTCGGCTTCGGCCCGGAGGACGGTCAGACCGGGGTACGTGTCGCCCACGGCGCGGGCGTCCCCTTCGACGACGGCGCTCATGGCCGGCCATCGCCAGGTGGGCGTCCCCGGCGGCTCGGCAGCGGAGGCGTCGGCGGTGGCGAACGCGCCGTCGCCCGCCGGTGACACGTCCGTGGCCGGGCGACGCGTCGTGACGACTGCCTGCCCTCGGTCGCTGTCCGATGCCACGAGCGACTCGGCCAGCCCGTGCCCGACTCCGCGTGACAGGGCGTCCAGCAATCGGCTCGTGGCCCCCGCCCGATCACGCCACCATCCGTCGGGCCGCGAACCGAGGACGTTCGCGACGTCGACCACGACATGTACCTCGGCGGCGAGCTCGGCGCGGAGCCTCGGCCAGGACGCCGCGAAGCCGGGGTGCAACGGCAGATCGGCCACCTCGGCGGCCGGCACCCACCCCAGGGCGATGCTCTCGGCATCCGAGACGACCGGCTCGAACGGGCGCGTCGCCCGGGCCACGACGGTCGTGTACGACCAGAATCCGAGGTCGAGTTCGGACGCGAACAGCAGGCGCAGGGCGTCGACCGGCACAGCGGCCTCTTCACCGCTCTCGCGGAGCGCACCCTCGACGGCGCTCTCGTCGTGGTGACGGGCGCCTCCGGGCAGGCCCCACGTCCCGCCGAAATGGCTCCAGTCGGCCCGGTGCTGCAGCAGGACACGGTCATCCGGGTCGACGACCAGGAGACCGGCGGCCCCGGCGCGACCCCAGAACCGACGCCCGTCGGGAGCTTCGACCCAGCCGTCCGCGGGTTCGTGCGTGTTCACGGGGTCGAGCTTGCCACAGTGATCAGGAGGCGGTGCTCACCTCGCGGGCAGGACGACACGTCGAATGGACGACCGCCGGGCAGCGGACCGAACCGATGCGGCGACCGCTCCGAAGGCATACCTGGGGCTGACCCGGAACCCGATGCCGGGCCAGCCCTCCCCCGCTCCCGACACCGCGCCTCCCCGGGGTCGAACCGGAACACGACGAGGGCCTCAGGGCTGCTGCACGGAGAAGACGTTGCCGGCCGGATCGGTGAACCAGGCGATGTCGGGGCCCCTGTCGGCGCTGCGACCGCGCATGACGCCGCGGGCGTCGGAGTGGCCGCCGTAGTGCTCGGGCTCGAGGCCGAGTTCGGCCAGGTCGTCGAGGGCCACGTCGACGTCGTCGACCACGAAGTTCAGCACGGTGAAGGACCCGACCACGTGGTCGGGCTTGCCGTAGACGAGGACCCACGCCGCGCCTCCCGGAAGACGGAGGCGGAACATCTGGCCCTCGACGACGACCTCCGTCTCGAGACCGAGGACGTCACGGTAGAAGGACGTGGCGGCCGGCACGTCGTCGACGCTGAAGCCGGAGTAGCCGGACTGTGGACGGAACACGGGTTGCTCCCTTCTCGGGCGGGACGTCCGGCGGACGCCGGCGTGGTGCCCAGCGTGGCCCTCGTCCGACCGATGCGCCACCCCCGGGTCAGACGAAGCGGATCGCCTGCTGCAATCGAGCGCGCACCTCGAAGACGTCCGAGATGCTGGTGCGATCGCCGAGTTCTGGCCCATGACGGAGCACCTGGGGCAGGAGGGAGCGGCGCACGACCCAGGTGCCCCCGGCGCGGCGCCCCACCTTCTCGAGAGCCGGCGCGAAGTCGTCGTCGGGCACCACGATCAGCTGGGCCGTGAACGACACCCGCGTGTCGCGCCGCACCGCGCGGGCCTGGCGGGTGAGATCGCGGACCGGTTCTTCGTCGGCGGGGATGCCTCGACCGACGAGCTCACCTCGCGACACCTGCACCTCGCTGCCCCAGTCGGAGGACTGGACCGCGAAGAGACCCGACGGACCGAGCACGACGTGATCGAGCTTGCCCTCGGGACCGGCGTCGACGTCGCTCCAGACGGTGAAGCCGATACCGAGGTCGGTGACGGCGGCGACGGTGGCCTCTTCGGCCATGGCATCGGCCAGGACGTGCCGGATCTCGGGGGGCGCACTGCGGACGAGGCGTTCGTCGTAGGGATCGTCGAGCGGGACGCCCCGACCGACCCACTCGCGCATCAGGCCGAGGTAACGCTCTCGGTTGGCGCCACCGGGATGACCGTGCACACGGGCCTTGGGCTTGGAGTCGGTCCGCGCCGGTTCACGCGCAGGCGGTGACCAGCCCGGGGCACTCGAACCCGCGGACCGCGCGCTGCCCGACGGGGAGGTGCTCCAGGAATCGGACCCGCGATCGTAGACGGCACGCGCCTCGGGAGTGCCCACCTGCTGCCAGGCCTGTTGCAGGTCGCGGAACGCCTGCGCGGTGCCGCCGAGGTCGGGGTGGGTCTGACGGGCGAGCCGCCGGTAGGCGCGACGCAGGTCGTCGGTCGACGCCGTCGAGGGCACGCCGAGCACCTCGTAAGGCGTGGCGGAGGCGGGACTGGGCGTCACGACCGCGACATTACCGAACGTCCGCTGGACGTCCGGTCGACGACGGCCAGGACGGGATCGGCCCGATGGTTCACCGCGACGGGGCAGCCGACGGCTTCACGGTCGACGACCGACGCGCCGAACGGGAGACCCGCCACGCACGCCATCGCAGACGGGCTCGTCGCACGAGTCGTCGCACCCACTGGGTGATGCGGTGGGCTGCCGGGAACTCGGTGCCCAGCACGGCGACGCCGAGGAAGACGACGAGCCAGCCGGGACCGGGGAGCGGGACGAGGACCAGGCCGACGACGACGATCACGGCCCCGAGCATCCCGACGCCGATCTTGTACAGCAAGCGGAGGCGCGGGTGCGGGTCCAGGCGGAGTCGCATCTTGGCATGGGCGTCGCGGAATGCACGTCGCCGACCGCCACGGCGCGGACCGGCCCCTCGGTGCTCGGTCGGGGGCACGCCGTCGGGGGTCTCGGGCTGCTCACTCATGACGGTGACGTTAGGGGGCGTTCCTGTGAGCAGGACGGCACACGAGGGGGTAGCCAGGGAACATGGATTACACACACCTCGGACGCACAGGGTTGTCCGTCTCACGGGCCGTGCTCGGCACGATGAACTTCGGGCCACAGACCACGGAGGACGACTCGCACGCGATCATGGACCGAGCCCACGAGCTCGGCGTCAACTTCTTCGACACGGCCAACGTCTACGGCTGGGAGAAGGGCGAAGGAATCACCGAGCAGATCATCGGACGGTGGTTCGCCCGCGGGGGCGGGCGACGGGAGAAGACGGTCCTGGCCACCAAGCTCTACGGCGACATGGGCGACTGGCCCAATGACGGCAGGCTCAGTGCGCTGAACATCCGTCGCGCGCTCGACGCGAGTCTGAGGCGTCTGCAGACCGACCACATCGATCTCTACCAGTTCCACCACGTCGATCGTGAGACGCCGTGGGACGAGATCTGGCAGGCGATGGAGGTCGCGGTGCAGCAGGGCAAGGTCCTCTACGTCGGCAGCAGCAACTTCGCCGGTTGGCACATCGCCCAGGCCCAGGAGGCCGCCAAGGCCCGACACTTCAGCGGACTCGTGAGCGAGCAGTCGATCTACAACCTGATCGTCCGCGACGTCGAGCGCGAGACGCTGCCCGCCGCACGTCACTACGGTCTCGGCATGATCCCGTGGTCGCCACTCAACGGCGGGCTGCTCGGTGGCGTCATCGAGAAGACCGAAGAGGGATCGCGCCGGCTCGAGGGGCGGAGCGCCGACTACGTCGCCGAGCACCGCGACCAGCTCGAGGCCTACGAGGCCTTCGCGCGCGAGCTCGGACACGCACCGGGCGAGGTGGCCCTCGCCTGGTTGTTGCACCAGCCGGGCGTCACCGGGCCGATCACCGGCCCGAGGACCATGGCGCAACTGGAGTCGGCGGTCGCGGCCGTCGACGTGAAGCTGGACGAGGCCGCGCTGACGCGGCTGGACGAGATCTTCCCCGGGCACGACACGTCGCCCGAGGACTACGCATGGTGAACCGGAGGACGACATGAAGACCAGGACCATCGGAGACGTGACGGTCAGTGCCATCGGCTTGGGCGGCATGCCCTTGTCCATCGAGGGCCGACCGGACGAGAAACAGGGCATCGCCACCATCCACGCCGCACTCGAGCAGGGCATCACCCTGATCGACACGGCTGACGCCTACCACCAGGCGGGTAAGGACGAGGTCGGCCACAACGAGTTGCTGATCGCCAAGGCGCTGAAGAGCTACCACGCCGACACGGACCAGGTGCTCGTCGCGACCAAGGGGGGTCACCTCCGCCCCGAGGCAGGGGCCTGGGCGCAGAACGGCGACCCCGGCTACCTGAAGGAGGCGGCCAGGGCTTCCGCGAAACGGCTCGGTGTCGAGACCATCGGGCTGTACCAGTTCCACCGGCCGGACCCGAACGTGCCCTACGCCGACTCCATCGGTGCGCTGACCGAGCTGCTCGACGAAGGCGTCATCCGTATGGCGGGCATCTCGAACGCCACTCCCGACCAGATCCGTGAGGCGAACGACGTCCTGGACGGCCGCCTGGTCTCGGTGCAGAACCAGTACTCGCCCGCCTTCCGGTCGAGCGAGGCAGAGCTCGTGCTGTGTGACGAGATGGGGATCGCCTTCTTGCCGTGGAGCCCCCTCGGTGGCATCACGAACGCGGGTGAACTCGGAGCCAAGCACGCCGTGTTCGCCGAGATCGCCAACGCCCGCCGGGTCACCCCCCAGGTGCTGACGCTCGCATGGGAGCTCGCCAAATCCGAATTGGTCATCCCCATCCCGGGGTCGACCCGACCGCAGACGATCATGAACTCGGCCACGGCCACGTCCATCAAGCTCGCGGCCGACGAGATCCAGCGACTCGACGCCGCCTGAGTCGACACCGGTGCGCCCGCCCCTCGGAGCGGGCGCACCGTCACCACCACCCCGAACGACGAGGAGACCCCATGGCCGACGCCAACCTGACCCGCCCCTACGACATCATCGGCATCGTGCCCGAGTTCGAGCTCACGAGCTCGGACCTCACCGACGGGGGCGAGCTGCAGCGCGCCCAGGTGAGCGGCATCATGGGCCCCGGCGGCGACGACGCCAGCCCCCAACTGAGCTGGTCCGGTGCGCCCGAGGGCACCAAGAGCTTCGCCGTGACGATCTACGACCCCTACGCCCCGACGGGGTCCGGCTTCTGGCACTGGGCCGTGGCGGACCTGCCGGCCGACACGACCTCGCTGCCCTCGGGTGCGGGTGACGACCAGGGTTCGGGTCTGCCCGAGGGCGCGATCCAGCTGAAGAACGACGGCGGGCTCGCTCGCTACGTCGGCGCGGCACCGCCCGAGGGTCACGGACCGCACACCTACTTCGTGGCGGTGCACGCCCTCGACGTCGAGAAGATCGGGGTCGACGAGACCGCCACCCCGGCGTACCTCGGCTTCAACCTGCACTTCCACACCCTGGCGCG
The DNA here is from genome assembly GCF_013248995.1 of Frigoribacterium sp. VKM Ac-2836. Taxonomy (GTDB): domain Bacteria; phylum Actinomycetota; class Actinomycetes; order Actinomycetales; family Microbacteriaceae; genus Frigoribacterium. The sequence continues at coordinate 1,287,684 of NZ_JABRPK010000001.1, forward strand.
CGCGGTGATCTCGGCGACCTTCGAGGTTCCCGAGGCCTGACCCGACACGCTCGACGTCGACACGAGGACGCCCCGCCACGATCTCGTGGCGGGGCGTCCTCATGTCGACCGGGAGATCAGGCCTCGCGGCCGCTCGGCATCTGCGTCTTGCGCGGATCGGTCTCGGCGAGGCCGTCGAAGATCGACTCGATGCGCGACAGCACGTCGGCTTCGAGGGTGACCCCCGACGCCTTCGCGTTCGATTCGACCTGCTCGGGACGCGACGCCCCGATGATGGCCGAGGCGACGTTCTCGTTCGAGAGCACCCACGCCAGCGACAGCTGGGCCTGCGTCAGACCCAGGTCGGCCGCGATCGGCTCGAGCTGCGCCACGGCGTCGAGCACGTCGTCGCGCAGCCAGCGCTCGATCATGCCGGCGCCGCCCTTCTGGTCGGTCGCCCGGCTCCCCTCCGGCAACTCGGCGCCCACCGTGTACTTCCCGGTCAGGACGCCTTGGGCGACGGGCGACCAGACGATCTGCGAGATGCCGAGCTCGGCCGAGGCCGGCACGACCTCGTCCTCGATGACCCGCCAGAGCAGCGAGTACTCGGGCTGGTTCGAGACCAGTTGGATCTTGAGCTCGCGAGCCAAGGCGTGCGCCTCACGGAGCTGCTGGGCATTCCACTCCGAGACACCGATGTAGAGCACCTTGCCCTGGCGGACGAGGTCGGCGAAGGTCTCCATCGTCTCGTCGAGGGGCGTCTCGACGTCGTACCGGTGTGCCTGGTAGAGGTCGACGTAATCGGTCTGCAGACGAGTCAGCGACCCGTTGATCGACTCGGTGATGTGCTTCCGGCTGAGCCCGGTGTCGTTGTGCCCCTTCGGCCCGGTGGGGCCGTAGACCTTGGTGAAGATCTCGAGCGACTCACGACGCTCGCCCTTCAGCGCCTCACCGAGGACCGTCTCGGCCTGGGTGTTCGCGTAGACGTCCGCCGTGTCGAACGAGCTGATGCCGACGTCGAGGGCGGCACGGACGCAGCGCGTCGCCGTGTCGTTCTCGACCTGGGACCCGTGGGTGAGCCAGTTGCCGTAGGTGAGCTCGCTGACCTTGAGCCCGCTGTTGCCGAGGTACCTGAACTTCATGGACGACCCTTCTCGGTGGTGACGCGTCGATGCGGCACCCCGTCGACGCTACGCTCCGACGACGCGACCGGGCGTCTGACCGCACCCGCGCCTCCTGCACCGCTACGCTCGCCCGGTGGCAGTGATCGGGGAGTTCTTCGGCGGGGTGGGCTTGCTCGGCCGAGGGCTGCGACTGTGGGCGACGTCCCCCCGGCTCATGCTGCTGGGCGCGGTGCCCGCCCTCGTGGTGGGCGCGGTCTTCACCGCCGGGCTCGTCGTCACCGGTCTCGCGGCAGACGACATCGCCCGCGCCGTGACTCCGTTCGCCGACGAATGGCCCCGGTGGTCCCGCACGCTCGTGCGTCTCGGCGGCGGTCTGGCCGTCGCGGCCCTGGCCGTGCTGCTCGCGGTCGTCGCGTTCACCGCCGTCACGCTGCTCGTCGGTGATCCCTTCTACGAGCGGATCTGGCGTCGCGTCGAAGAAGGCGCCGGCGACGCGCCCGCCGACGTCGACCGGGGATTCTGGCGAGGACTCGCCCGCAGCGCCGGGGACTCGCTCAGACTGCTGCTCGCGACCGCCGGCGTCGGTGTGCTGCTGTTCGTCGGCGGATTCGTGCCGGTGCTCGGCCAGACCGTCGTCCCCCTGCTCGGCGCCCTGACCGGCGGATGGTTCCTCGCGGTCGAGCTGACCGGGTACGCCTTCGACGCCCGGGGTCGCTCACACGCCGAGCGCCGCCGCGGGCTCGCCGTGAACCGGGCTCGCACCCTGGGGCTGGGCACCGCGACCTACCTGCTGTTCTTCGTCCCGCTCGGGGCCGTGCTCGTGATGCCGGCGGCCGTCGCCGCGGCCACCCTGCTCGCCCGCGAGGTCACGGCAGGACCGATCGCAGCACCGCCCGGCGACTCGACCGGGCGCCCGCCGACCCCGGCCGGCGACTACCATCCCCCGGCATGACCACCCCCGCCACACCGACCAACCCCGCCGTCACGCTGCCCGACGGGCGCGTCGTCCCGGCCCTGGGCCAGGGCACCTGGAACATCGGCGACTACCCGCGCCGCCGCGACGACGAGATCGCCGCCCTGCGGACGGGCCTCGACGCCGGCCTCACCATGATCGACACCGCCGAGATGTACGGCGGCGGCCGATCGGAGTCGCTGGTCGGCGAGGCGATCGCGGGCCGCCGCGACGAGGTCTTCCTGGTCGGCAAGGTGCTGCCCGGCAACGCCTCACGGCAGGGCACCGTCGACGCCTGCCACGCCAGCCTCGAACGCCTGGGCACCGACCGTCTCGACCTCTACCTGCTGCACTGGCGCGGACGCCATCCCCTCGCCGAGACCGTCGACGCCCTGGAGGGGCTGGTCGCCGAGGGCGCGATCGGCGGCTGGGGCGTCAGCAACTTCGACGTCGACGACCTGCACGAGCTGCTCTCGGTACCCGGTGGCGCGAACGTCCAGACGAACCAGGTGCTGTACAACCTGGCCCGTCGCGGACCCGAGTTCGACCTGCTGCCCTGGGCGCGGGAGCACGGCGTGCCCCTGACCTCGTACTCCCCCGTCGACGGCGGCGACCTGCTCGGGCACCCCGTGCTCGAGCAGGTCGCGACCGACCTCGGCGTCTCGTCGGCCCAGCTCGCCCTGGCCTGGGTGCTGCGCCTGGTGCCCGACCTGATGGTCGCCGTCAAGGCCGGATCGGCGGCGCACACCCTCGAGAACGCGGCGGCGCTGGCGACAGACCTCGACGACCAGGCGTTCGTGCAGCTCGAGCGCGCCTTCCCCGCGCCGACGGCCGCGGTGCCCCTCGAGATGCGCTGACCCGCGCCTCCCCGGCTCGCCCCTCGCGCGCGCATGCGACAGAGTGGACGGACCAGCCCGGGTGACATCGACGTCGCCTGGACGCGAGCTCCAGAGGACACCGCATGATCATCGACAGAGCCGACGTGATCGTCACCAGCCCCGACCGCAATTTCGTGACGCTCAAGATCACGACCTCGGACGGCGTCACCGGCCTCGGCGACGCCACCTTGAACGGCCGCGAACTCGCCGTCGTCGCCTACCTGACCGAGCACGTCGTCCCCCTGTTGATCGGGCGGGACCCCGCCCGCATCGAGGACACCTGGCAGTTCCTCTACCGCAGTGCCTACTGGCGGCGCGGCCCGGTCACGATGGCCGCGATCGCCGCCGTCGACGTCGCCCTGTGGGACATCAAGGCCAAGGTCGCCGGCCTGCCCCTCTACCAACTGCTCGGCGGGGCCTCGCGGACGGGACTGCTGACCTACGGCCACGCGTCGGGAAAGGACCTGCCCGAACTCTTCGACAGCATCCGCGACCATCAGGAGCAGGGCTACCAGGCGATCCGCGTCCAGACCGGGGTGCCCGGGCTCACGTCGATCTACGGCATCGCCTCCAACGCCACCTTCGACGCCAACAGCGGCGTGCGCTACGACCACGAGCCCGCCCAACGTGGCGCCCTGCCGAACGAGGAGGACTGGGACACCCGCTCGTACCTCCGGCACGTGCCGACCGTGTTCGAGGCCGTCCGGAACGAGTTCGGCCCCGAGATCCCTCTGCTGCACGACGGCCACCACCGCATGACGCCGATCCAGGCGGCACGGCTCGGCAAGAGCCTCGAGCCCTACGACCTGTTCTGGCTCGAGGACGTCACCCCCGCCGAGAACCCCGAGGCCCTCCGGCTCGTCCGCCAGCACACGACGACCCCGCTGGCCATCGGCGAGATCTTCAACACCGTCTGGGACTACCAGCAGATCATCCGTGAGCAGCTGATCGACTACGTGCGCAGTGCCGTCACGCACACGGGCGGCATCACCCACCTCAAGAAGGTGCTCGACTACGCCTCGCAGTACCAGATCAAGTCGGGCATGCACGGCCCGACCGACATCTCGCCGGTCGGCATGGCGGCCGCGATGCACCTCGGGCTCGCGATCCACAACTTCGGCATCCAGGAGTACATGAAGCACGGCGCGAGGACCGACGAGGTCTTCGAGCAGAGCTTCACCTTCGTGGACGGCATGCTGCACCCGGGCGAGCAGCCCGGGATCGGCGTCGAACTGAACGAACGAGCGGCCGCGGCCTACCCCTACGCGCAGGCCTATCTGCCGTACAACCGGCTGGCCGACGGGACCGTCCACGACTGGTGACCACGGCGAGGAGGCGCGGCGCGGGCGAGCGCGTCAGTCGCCGGCGTATGCGGCCGCCAGCTCGGCGATGACCAGTCGCCTCATGCCCATCATCGCGGTCATGGCCCGGGCGGCGCCCTCGGGGTCGGGTCCGCCGAGGTAGCGGTCCATCACCGATGGCACGACCTGCCAGGAGAAGCCCCAACGGTCCGTCACCCAACCGCACCGCCCCTCCTGCCCGCCGTCCGCCGCGAAGGCGTCCCAGTAGTGGTCGAGCTCGTCCTGCGTCTCGACCGAGATCGAGAACGACGTGGCCTCGGTGGGCCTAGGACCGCCGTCGCCGCCGTTCAACAGGCGGTACGCCTGGCCGTCGAGCTCGAGGTCGACGACGAGCGCCTGCCCGGCCATCGTGGCGTCGGGGAAGTCGTCGGGGTAACGCGACACCTCGAGGATCCGCGACGACGGGAACAGGGCGACGTAGAAGTCGGCCGCGGTCTCGATGTCACGACCGAACCAGAGAGTGGGGGTGATGCGGGGCATGACGCGCCTCCTCGGGGTGTCCGGCGGCGTCGTCGCCGCCTGGCGCTCAGGCTAGCCGCGCCGTGCGTCGAGGTCGAGACGTCACGACATGCCGCTCACCTCCGGAGGTGAGCGGCACGTCGTGACGTCTGGGCGGACCGTCTAGCCGATGAGGGCCTCGATCGGGCCGCGCACGAAGTAGACCAGGAAGCCGGCGGCGACGATCCAGAGCAAGGGGCTGATGGTGCGGGCCTTACCCGCGAACGCCCGCACGACGACCCAGCTGACGAAGCCGACACCGATGCCGTTCGCGATCGAGTAGGTCAGGGGCATCGTGATGACGGTGAGGAACACCGGGAGGGCGACCGAGAAGTCGGTCCAGTCGATCTGGCTGATCTGCGACACCATCAGCGCGCCGACGATGACGAGCGCCGACGCCGCGACCTCGAGCGGCACGACCTGGGTCAGCGGCGTGAAGAACATCGCGAGCAGGAACAGCGCGCCGGTCACGACCGAGGCGAAGCCCGTCCGGGCCCCCTCGCCGATGCCCGAGGCCGACTCGACGAACACCGTGTTCGACGACGAGCTGGTCGCACCACCAGCGACCGCGCCGACGCCCTCGACGATCAGGGCCGAGCGCAGGCGGGGGAAGGTGCCGTCCGCGTCGGCGACGTCGCCCGCCTTCGCGAGGCCGGTCATCGTGCCCATGGCGTCGAAGAAGTTCGTGAAGACGAGCGTGAACACGAGCATGACGGCCGAGAGCACGCCGATGCGGGCGAAGGCTCCGAAGCTGAACTGGCCGACGAGGGAGAGGTCGGGCAACGCCACGATCTGGGTGGGCAGAACCGGGGCGTTAAGGTTCCAGTCGTCGAGGTTCTGCCCGTTCGACGGCGGCACCTGGAAGATCGCCTGCAAGGCGATGGCGACGACCGTCGTCGCGACGATGCCGATGAAGATCGCCCCGCGCACCTTGCGGGCCATCAGGACGCCGATGACGAGCAACCCGATGACGAACGTGATCGTCGGCAGGGTCGCCACGGAACCGGCGTCGCCGAGCTGCACGGGGGGCGAGGACGTGCCGCTGGTGCGGACGAAGCCCGAGTCGACCAGGCCGATGAACGCGATGAAGAGGCCGATGCCGACCGTGATCGCCGTCTTGAGGGCGGCCGGCACGGCGGTGAAGATCATGCTGCGCAGACCGGTGACGGCGAGGATCGTGATGACGAGGCCGTTGATCACGACGAGGCCCATGGCCTCGGGCCAGGTGACGTCCTGCACGACGTTGACGGCCAGGAACGAGTTGATGCCGAGGCCGGCCGCGAACGCGAACGGGAGGCGCGCGACGGTGCCGAAGAGGATCGTCATGACCCCGGCGGTGAGAGCGGTGACCGCGCCCACCTGGCCGTTCTGCAGCCAGTTGCCCGCCACGTCCTTGGCCGCCTGGTCGGCACTGAAGCCGCCGAGGATGAGCGGGTTGAGGATGACGATGTAGGCCATCGTGACGAAGGTGACGACGCCGCCCCGGATCTCGCGGGCCCAGGTCGAGCCGCGCTGGCTGATCTCGAAGAACCGGTCGAGGGCGCCCGCGCCTCGGGGTCTCGGCGGCGTGGTGGCGGGAGCGGTCGTGGCCATGGCGATACGTCTCCGGTGAGATCGGATGTCGAGGGGGAAGAGAACAGGATAGGCCGTGGCGGGCGTGCACGATGCAACGTCGGAGAACGCACGGGGCCGCACCGGGCGGCGGACGGTCTAGGAGGCGCGGTGCACGCCGAGCGCGCGAGTCACGAGGGGCACCTGCAACGGCAGCCGCACGAGGGCGACGGCCGTGCGACCCGTCGTGGCCCGCTCGCTCTTCAGGGCACGGAGGGCCATCGAGACGTTGGCCGGGAAGACGGCCACGAAGAGCGCGGCAGCGGCGAGGCCGCCCGCCGGTCGCGTCCTCGGGGCGAGGAGGGCGGTGGCGATGCCGACCTCGGCGAGACCCGAGCTGATCGTCCAGAACCGGGCCGGACCCGGGACGCTCCGAGGGACGACGGCGTCGTAGGCCGCGGGTTTCGCGAGGTGCAGGAGGCCGGAGCCGCCCAGGATCGCGGCGAGGACGCGCGCGTCCCGGCGAGCGGTGGACGTCTGGCGGCGTGTGGGGCGGCGAGTCATGCGACCATCTTGCGCGCGCCTCCCGAGGTGGGGTGCGGGCGGCGCGCCGGGGACTCGTACGACTCGTCTGCTCGGCCCGGCTCAGACGGCCCGGCTGACCCCTCGGCTGGTGATGGCCGACATGAGGGCGTCGACGGGCTCGCGAGCGGCGCCCGGGTTGGCGACGAGCACGTAGTCGACGTCGCCCAGGGTGGGCAGCGTGAACCGGTCGCTGACCTTGACGAGGTCGGTGGGGATCAGCGAGAACGGGAACACGGCGACGCCCATCCCGGCCCGGACGGCGGCGAGGACACCGTTGACGTCCCGGGTGTTGCAGGTGATGCGCCAGGTGCGGCCGGCCCGCTCGAGGGCGTCGATCGCCATCTGACGGCTGAGGCTGGGCGCCTGGTAGGCGATGAGCGGCACGGGCTGGCCGGGTTCGACGACGAGCTTCTCCTGCCCGATCCAGACCATGGCGTCACCGGCCACGCGGGTGCCCTCGTCGGACTCGCCCGCCGTCTGCTTGACGAAGATGAGGTCGAGGTGACCGGCGGCGAGGCGGCGACGCAGAGGAGCGGACTGGTTGACGGTGAGCTCGAGGTTGATCTGCGGGTAGAGCTGTCGGAAGTGGCGCAGGATGCGGGGCAGCTGGGTGATGGCGAGGTCGTCGGCCGCCCCGAAACGCAGTCGGCCTCGCATGGCCGAGCCGCTGAAGTAGCTCTCGGCGGCGGCGTGCGCCGCCAGGATCGTCCGGGCGAAGCCGGCCATGGCGTCGCCGTTGTCGGTCAGACGGACGTCGCGCGTGTCGCGGGCGACCAGCGTGCGCCCGGCGGCCTTCTCGAGCCGGCCGACCTGTTGGCTCACCGTCGGCTGGCTGATGCCGAGGCGCTGCGCGGCCCGGGTGAAGCTGCGGGTCTCGGCGACGATCAAGAACGTCGCGAGCAGCGTGGGGTCGTACACCGCGCCTCCTGAGGTCGTTCGGGGTCGAGACCTCGACATTCACGAAGTCAATGAGATTGATCATCCCCCACCGGGGTCCGAATGACCAGGTCGGCCCTACCGTGGATGCAGACCGTGAACCGAACCACCAGCGCAGGAACGTGATGTCCGCCCCGCCCCGCACCGACTTCCCCCCGACCGCTCCTCTTCCGATCAGCACGACCCGCCCGCCGTGGCGGCACACCTTCATCGCCTTGAGCGTGCCGAACTTCCGACTCTGGACCGCCGGCAACGTCGTCGCGATGACCGCCGGCTGGATGCAGCGCATCGCCCAGGACTGGCTCGTGCTCGAGCTGACCGGCAGTGCCACGGCCGTCGGCATCACCGTGGCGATGCAATTCGCCCCGATGCTCTTCTTCGGCCTGCTCGGCGGGGTGATCGTGGACCGCTTCTCGAAGCGCGCCCTCATGCTCGTCACCCAGAGCGTCTTCGCCGTGCTCAGCCTGGGACTCGCCGCTCTGACCCTCGCGGGCGTCGTCGAGGCCTGGCACGTCTTCGCCATCGCCTTCGCCACGGGCCTCGTGACGGTGGTCGACAACCCGGCCCGCCAGGTGATCGTCACCGAGCTCGTCGGTCACGTCCACCTGCGCAACGCGATCAGCGTCAACTCGAGCGTGTTCCAGCTCGGCGGCATGGTCGGCCCCGCGATCGCCGGCGTGTTGCTCTTGGCGGTCGGGGCGGGCTGGGCGTTCGTCGTCAACGGCGTCGCCTGCCTGGTGGTGGTCGTGATGCTGACGATGCTGCGGACGGCGCAGATGACGCGCGTCGCCTCGTCCGCACGAGGACGAGGCCAGCTGCGGCAGGGCCTCGCCTACGCGCGGTCGAAGCCGACGATCGTCGTGCCCGTGCTGCTCGTCGGCGTCTACGCCGTGTTCGGCCTCACGATGCCCGTGCTGCTCGCGTCGTTCGCCGCGGACGTCTACGACGTGGGCCCGGGCGGCTACGGCCTGTTCAACTCGATGATCGCCGTCGGGGCCCTGACCGGCGCCCTGCTCTCGACCCGTCGTGCCACGATCCGGCTGCGCACCATCGTGCTCGGTGTGCTCGTGACGGGCGTGCTGCAGGCCGTGGCCGGGTCGATGCCGTCCCTCGTGCCGTTCGCCGTCGTGCTCGTCGGCGTGGGGCTCGCGTCGCTGCTGTTCTTGACGGCGGCCAACCAGCTGGTGCAGATGTCGAGCAACATCGCCATCCGGGGGCGGGTGATGTCGCTGTACATCCTCGTGCTGCTCGGCGGCCAGGCGATCGGCGGACCGCTGATGGGCGTGATCGTCGAGAGCTTCGGCACGCACGTCGGCATGATCGTCTCGGGCGGTGTGCCGGCCGTCGCCGCCGCCGTCACGGCGCTGGTGCTCGCCCGCCGGGGCCAGCTGACGCTGCAGGTCCGCACCCGGTGGCACGTGCCCGTCGTCACGATCGAGCAGCGCTAGACGAGTCGAGCGTCAGGGCCGGGAGCCACGGGTCAGGGCGGCGACGACGTCGCCCATGAGGTCGCCGGCCGCCTGCTCACCCGTGGCCGGCCAGTCGAAGGCGACGCCGAGCGTGATGCAGATGAGGACGCGGGCCAAGGTACGCGGATCGAGCCCGGTCACCTGGACGGCCTGCCCCTGGAAGACCTCCTCGACGAGACCGTGCAGGGCGTCGAGCACCTCGCGGCGCTGACGGACGAAGTCGGCCATCACCTCGGGGTGGGAGAGGGCGTGGGCCCGGAACTCGCTCATCAGCGCGAAGTCCTCGACCTGCCCCGGGCCGTAGGGCGCGAACGCCGTGCCGATCTTCTCGGGCAACTGCTCGAGCGAGGTGCCCGGGAAGAACATGCCCTGCAGGGCACCGAGCGCACCGTCGGTCTCGCGACGCATGAGGCTGCGGACCAGGTCGTCCTTCGAGGAGAAGTTCGAGTAGACGGCGCCCTTGCTGAACCCGGCCGACCGAGCGACGTCGTCCAGCGTGGTCGCGTGCACCCCGCGCCGTGAGAACAGGTCGGCCGCCGCGTCGAGCAGTCGCTGCTTGACCTCGGCTCGAGGGATGCGGGGAACGGGCGCCCCGCCGGTGGTGGCCATGCTGCGACCCTAACGGGTGCGGGTGATCCGCAAAGTCACCCGCGCCGCCGTCGAAGAAGTCGCATACCAGCGAGTATCGAAGCGCTAGCATCGTGATCGCCTGGTGAACCCGAAGCATCAGGAGACCGCGCGGGTGCGCGACCGTCCGAGCCTCACCATGTCGTCAGGCCGGTCGCGCACCCCGCACCCCAGTCGTCGTCCGGAGGTGTCCGGGGGGTGTCGACCCGCGCCTCCTCGTGTCGACCGCGACCGCGTCAGATCGCGGTCCGCCGCCCCGATCCCCCGAAGCCGATCGAGACGTCGAGGCGCCAGGCCTTCGGCTCGCCGGAGGCGTGGGTCGTCCCCACGAAGCGCAGCCGGTCGCCGGCTCCGAGGCTCAGCACGCCGTGCACGTCGAGGTTCTCGCCGAGCCGGAAGACGATCTCGTGCTCGTCGAGCAGCCCGTCGTCGACCCTGGCGCCGAAGGTGGCGCCGTCGAACGTCACCGGCACGTCCCGGAAGATCAGCGACGGCGGCTCGTCCGACCAGTCGGCCACCTCGGGCACCCGCCCGGCGACGATGCGGGCGTCCAGGACGCCGTCGTGGCCGAGGGTGACCGAGGAGGCGCGCAGGTCGATGCCGAGGTCGTCACCGTCGAGGCGAAAGCGGTTCTCCACGGCACCACGCTATCCAGCACGAGCGCCCGGCGGAATGGTCTGGCGACGCCGGAGGTTCGCCCGATCATGAAGAAACGCATCGGGTTCCTGTCGTTCGGTCACTACCAGGACGTGCGCGGCTCGGCGACGCCGACCGCCCGGGAGGCGCTGGTCCAGTCGATCGAGCTGGCCGAGGCCGCCGAGGACATCGGCATCGACGTGGCCGCGGTGCGCGTGCACCACTTCGTGCGGCAGGCCGCGAATCCGTTCCCGCTGCTCGCGGCGATGGCCGCGCGCACGAGCCGCATCGAGCTCGGCACGGGCGTCATCGACATGCGCTACGAGAACCCGCTCTCGATGGCCGAGCAGGCCGCGGCCGCGGACCTGATCAGCGCAGGTCGTCTGCAGCTCGGCGTGAGCCGGGGATCACCCGAGCCCGCCCTGCGGGGCTGGGAGGCATTCGGCCACGTCCCCCTCAACGGCGAGAGTGACGCCGACCTCGCCCGTCGGCACACCGAGCTGTTCCGGGCGGCGATCGACGGCGCCGACGTCGCCGAGTCCGACCCGAAGATGACCGGCTGGTCGCAGGGGCTCTCGGTCGAGCCCCGCTCCCCCGGCCTCGGCGAGCGCATCTGGTGGGGATCGGGTAGTCGGTCGACGGCCGTCTGGACCGGCGAACAGGGCATGAACCTGATGAGCAGCACCTTGTTGACCGAGGACACCGGGGTGCCGTTCGACGAGCTGCAGGCCGAGCAGATCTCCCTGTACCGCGAGGCCTACCGCGCCGCCGGGCACACCCGTGAGCCGCGGGTGTCGGTGAGTCGCAGCGTGATCCCGATCACGACGGACGAGGACCGCCGGTACTTCGGCGTCCGAGCCCAGTCCGACTCGCAGGACCAGGTCGGGCTGCTCGACGGCGTGCAGTCGCGCTTCGGCAAGAGCTATGTCGGCGAACCCGACGTGATCGCCGAGCAGTTGGCCGCCGACGCCGCGGTCCGGGACGCCGACACGATCCTGCTGACGGTGCCGAACCAGCTCGGGGTCGCCTACAACGCGCGCCTGCTGCAGACGGTGGCCGACCACGTCGCGCCGGCCTTCGGCTGGGTGCCGAACCTGGCCCGCGCGAGCTGAGCCGCTCCTCCTGCACCGCGCCTCCTGGGCTGCCGTCGCGGGCTGCGGTAGACAAGGGGGCATGTTCACCGACCTGCCCGAGCCCGCGCTGCGGGAGTACCGAAGCACGCAGACCGACCCCGAGGATTTCGACGAGTTCTGGGCGACGACGCTCGCCGAGACACGTGCCCACCCGCTCGACCTCCGCGTCGAGCGGGTGGAGACGGGCCTGACGACGGTCGACGTCTTCGACGTGACCTTCGCCGGGTGGGCGGGGCAGCCCGTTCGAGCGTGGCTGCGCGTGCCGGCCGGGGTGGCCGGACCCCTGCCGGCGGTCGTGCAGTTCGTCGGCTACGGCGGAGGGCGGGGCGCCGCGGTCGAGAACCTGTTCTGGTCCTCCGCCGGGTTCGCGCACCTGCAGATGGACACCCGGGGTCAGGGCTCGGGCTGGAGCCTCGGCGCCACCCCCGACCCGGACGGTTCGGGCCCCGCCCACCCCGGCGTCATGACGCGGGGCATCGACTCGCGTGAGACCTACTACTACCGGCGGGTGTTCATGGACGCCGTCCGGGCCGTCGAGGCCGCTCGGGGGCTCGACGTCGTCGACGCGACCCGCGTGTCCGTCGTCGGCGGCAGCCAGGGCGGCGGCATCGCCCTCGCCGTGGCGGGCCTCGTCCCCGACCTCGCCGCCGTCGCGGCGTACGTGCCGTTCCTCTGCGACTTCCGTCGGGCGACCGTCATCACCGACGCCGACCCGTACAAGGAGATCGGGCGTTACCTGGCGGTCCATCGGCACCGCGCCTCCTCGGTCCACGAGGTGCTCGCCTACTTCGACGGCGTCAACTTCGCCCGGCGGGCATCGGCGCCCGCCCTCTTCACGACGGCGCTGATGGACCCGACCTGCCCGCCGTCGACGGTCTTCGGCGCGTTCCACGCGTACGCCGGACCGGCGGACGTCACGGTGTGGCCGTACAACGGGCACGAAGGCGGCGGGTTCGAGGACGACCTGCTGGCGCTGTCCCTGTTCCGCGGCGTCAGGGCCTGAGCCCGAATCGGCCCGCCGAGATGTCACGACTGGCCGCTCAGCTTCACAGGTGAGCGGCCAGTCGTGACATCTCGACAGGGCCGGTGGAACAGTTCGAGGTCGGTTCTGGTTGGCTCCGGGCATGAAGTCGATCGTGTACTCCGAGACCGGACCCGCCCCCACCGTGCTGCAGCTCGTCGACCGCGACCTGCCCGAACCCGCCGCCGGCGAGGTGCGGGTGCGCGTCGTGTTCTCGGGCGTCAACCCCACCGACTGGAAGTCCCGCGCCGGCGGCGGCCCCGGCGAATCGCTGCCGTTCCCCGAGGTCACGCCGAACCAGGACGGCTCGGGCATCGTCGACGCGATCGGCGAGGGCGTCACCGGCCTGTCGGTCGGCGACCGCGTCTGGACCTATCTCTCGGCCCACCAACGCCCCACCGGCACCGCGCAGGAGTTCACCGTCCTGCCGGCCTCGCGCGTCGTCCCGCTGCCCGAGGGCGTCGGCCTCGACGTCGGCGCGAGCCTCGGCGTCCCCGCCATGACCGCCCACCGCGCGCTCACCGTGTGGGAGGACGGCCCGAGCCGCCTGACCGCCGGCAGCCTCGACGGTGCCGTCGTCCTCGTCGCGGGAGGCGCGGGTGCGGTCGGTCACGCCGCCATCCAGCTCGCGCGCTGGGCCGGAGCGACCGTCGTGACGACCATCAGCAGCGACGAGAAGGCCGCCCTCGCCACGGCCGCCGGCGCCCACCACGTCGTCAACTACCGCACGGGCGATGCCGCCGCCGAGATCCGCGAGATCGCACCCGACGGCGTCGACGTCGTCGTCGAGGTCGCGATCTCGCAGAACGCCGAGCTGCTCTCCGAGGTCGTCGCACACCGCGCCTCGGTCGCGATCTACGCCGACAACGGCGGCGACACGACGACCATCCCGATCCGCGCGAACATGATCACCAACACCCGGTTCCAATTCGTGCTGCTCTACACGGTGGGCGAGGAGGCGCTGCAGGCCGCCGTCGAGGACGTCACCGCGGCCCTGCGCGACGGCGTCCTGCCCGTCGGCGAGACCGCCGGCCTGCCGCTGCACACCTTCCCCCTCGCCGAGACGGCAGCCGCCCACGAGGCCGTCGAGGGCGACGTCGTCGGCAAGGTGCTGATCGAGGTCTCGGCCGAGTAGTCGCGGAGCGCCGCGGCGACGGGCGCGGGTGGCGCGGCGCTGGTTAGGCTCGCGGGGTGACCGACGCCGCCCGCCGACCCGCGCCTCCCGCGCCTCCCGTCCCGCTCAGCCCGGTGCAGGCCGACGCCGTTCGTCGTCGGGAGCTGCCGCCCGTCGAGGAGGTCCGTCACGGCGTCTGGTCGGTCGCGTTCGAGTTCGGCGACGGTATCGACGACCACTCGCTGGGCTACGTCGTCGAGGGCTCTGACGGCGCCCTGACCGTCATCGACCCCGGCTGGGGCATCGACGGCAACCTCGACCGCCTCGAGAGCGCCCTCGCCGACGTCGACCACTCGCTCGCCGACATCGACCTGATCGCCGTCACCCACCTGCACGCCGACCACCTGGGCGGTGCCGAGGCGCTGCGCCGGGTCTCCGGCGCCCGGATCGCCCTGCACGCCGCCGAGCAACGCGCGCTGGGCGGGCGCACGTCCGACGCCGCGGCCGCCGACGCCGACATCGCCCGATGGGGTGCCCCGGCCGCGGACGAAAAGGCGCTGGTCGCGTCGTGGGGGTCCGGTCGCCACCTGCCTGCGGTCACCGCCGATCTGCTGCTCGAGGACGGCGACCTGCTGCCGGTCGCGGGGCGCCTGCTGCGCGCGGTCCACACCCCGGGCCACACCGCGGGTCACCTCTGTTTCGTCGAGCCCGAGCAGCGCCTCGTCTTCACGGGTGACCACGTGCTGCCCCGGATCAACCCCGGCATCGGTCTCGGCGGTCGCACCGGGACGAACCCGCTGACCGACTACCTCGCCTCGCTCGACCGGATGGCGACGCTCGACGTCGCCGGGCCCGACGCCCTCGAGGTCTGCCCGGGCCACGAGTACCGCTTCACCGGCCTGCGCGAGCGGGCCGAGGAACTCCTCGCCCATCGGGCCGACCGCAGCCGTGACGCAGCCGCGGCCCTCGACGACCTCACCCGGCCCACGGTGTGGCAGGTCGCCGAGCGCATGTCGTGGAGCGGCGGCATCTCGTCGCTGCACGGCTACCGGCTCGGCTCGGCCCTCGCGCAGACCGAGTGGCACGTGCAGGCATTCGGACGAGCCCACGAGCTACGACCCGCCTGACACCTGCCCGAGTACGTCGCGAGGCGACCGGCCTACTCTCGAGCGCGGCCCCGGGGGACGCACCGCGCCTCCTGCCCGGGCCGACACCACGATCGAGGAGAGACATGAGCACGACCACGCCCCCCACCCGCACCGCCCTCGTCCTGGGCGGCGGAGGCATCACCGGCATCGCCTGGGAGCTCGGCGTGCTGTCGAGGCTGCTCGAGGCGGGCGTCCCCGTAGACGACGCCGACCTCGTCGTGGGCACGTCGGCCGGATCGGTCGTCGGGACGATGGTGCGGCTCGGTCGCGTCGACGAGGGGCTCCGCGAGCAGTTCGAGGACGTCGCCGACCTGCCGTCGGGCTCGATCGACCCCGAGGTCTTCCAGCAGACACTCGGCCAGGCCCTCGCGGGGGCGACCACCCATCAGGAGGCGCGTGCCCGGATCGGCGCGCTGGCCCGCGAGACACCCGTGGTCGCCGACGAGCCCGAGCTCGTCACCGCGATGCGGGACCGCTTCGGAGGCGCGGCCTGGCCAGGCGCGGCCCTCACCGTCTGCACCGTGGACGCCACCGACGGCACGTTCCGCCCGCTGGACGCCGGCTCGGGCGTCGACCTGTACCGGGCCGTGGCGGCGAGCTGCTCGGTACCCGTGGTCTGGCCGACGGTCGAGGTCGACGGCCGCCCGACGATGGACGGTGGCGTGCGGTCGGGGACCAACGCCGACCTCGCCGACGCCTACGACCGCGTGCTGGTGCTGTCCTGCGGCCCCGAACTCGACGTCTCACCGCTCGGCCCGACCCTGCCCCAGGTCGTCGCGGCCCGTCGCACCGCCGGGCGCGAGGTCCTCGTGGTCGAGGCCGACGCCGAATCCCTGCGGGCGTTCGGCACCGACGTGCTCGCCACCAGCACCCGACGCCCGGCCGCCGAAGCCGGTCGCCGGCAGGCCGACACCGTCCTCGACGACGTCCGCGCCTTCTGGACGGGCGTCTCCGCCTGAGCGCCGACGCGCGGACCGCGGGGGCGGCGGGCCGGTACCCTCGGCAGGTGACCACCGCCTCCCCCATGCTCCGCATCGCCCTCGTGTCGTTGCACACGTCCCCCGGTGCCGAGCCCGGGTCGGGTGACGTCGGCGGCATGAACGTCGTCGTGCGCAACCAGGCCGAGGCGCTCGGCGCCGCCGGGCACGAGGTCGAGATCCTGACCCGTCGCTCCTCGCCCGACGAACCCGCGAGCCTCGCCCTGTCGCCCGGCGTCACCCTGCGGTTCCTCGACGCCGGCCCGGCCGAGCCCGTCACGAAGGGCCGCAACGAGCTCTTCGTGGACGAGTTCCGCGACCGGCTCGCCGACCTCGGTCCGTGGGACGTCGTCCACTCGCACCACTGGTTCTCGGGCATGGCCGCCCTGCCCGTGGCCCGTGCCCTCGGCGTGCCCCACCTGCAGAGCTTCCACTCGATCGCCGCCCACGACTCGACGCCCCTCTCGCACGGTGAACGCGCGGAGTCGCCCGGCCGCCTCGCGGGCGAAGAGCTGCTCGCCCGCGAATCGGACGCCGTCGTCGCCATCAGCCACGCCGAGGCCGAGACCGTCACGTCCCGTCTCGGCGGCCGAGCCGACCTGGTCCACGTCGTCCTGCCGGGCGTGGACGGCGAACTCTTCCACCCGGCCGCACCCGGTCGTCCCGATCCCGTGCGGCCCTATGTCGTCGTCGCGGGCAGGCTCGAACCCCTCAAGGCCCCCGACCTCGCCATCCGGGCCGTCGCGGCCGTGCCGGCCGAGGTGCGCCCCGAACTCGTCATCGCCGGGGGCGCCTCGACCGAGTTCGCCGGCTACGAGTCCGAGCTGAGCGAGCTGAGTGACGAACTCGACCTCACCGTGCACTTCCTCGGCCCACGCTCACGCCCGGGGCTGGCCGCCCTGCTGCGCGACGCGGCCCTCGTGCTCGTGCCCTCGCACTCCGAGACCTACGGGCTCATCGCTCTCGAGGCGGCGGCCAGCGGGGTCCCAGTGATCGCCGCGGCGTCGGGCGGCCTCCGCGAGTCGGTCGTCGACGGCGTCACGGGAATCGTGCTCCCGCAGCGCGATCCGCAGGTCTGGGCCCGGGCCCTCACCCAGGTGCTCGCCGACGCGGGGCTGCGCGACCGACTCTCGCGTGCCTCCCGGTCCCACGCTCTCGACCACCCGTGGTCGCGTTCGGCCGACGACCTGGTCGGCGTCTACTGCGGCTTGCTGGCCCGACACGGTTCGCCCTGCGTCGCGGCCTCCGCCTGACGACCGCGTCGCGCCCCCGGGCCGCCACCAGCCCGTTGACGGGGGCCGGGCCTAGGCTCTGACCGTGTCGCGCGAAGGCGTCGGCACCCCCGCGCGCAGACCGCCAGACCGCCCGACCGCCACAGGAGGCCACCGATGACCGACGACACCCTGCTGCAGACCCTCATCGAGCAAGAAGAGCGTCTCGTCTTCCGACGGTTCACCCTCGACGTCGCCCTCGATCTCGGTACCCATCTGCTGGCCGAGGCACGCCGTCGCGACCTGGCCGTCGCGGTCACCGTCCGACACGGTCGACAGCGCGCGTTCCATGCGGCCCTCCCGGGCAGCAGCCTCGACAACGACGAGTGGCTCGACCGCAAGGCCCGCGTCGTCGAGCGCTACGGGCAGAGCTCGTACCGGGTGGGCGAGTCGTTCCGAGTGCAGGGCACCAGCTTCGACGAGAAGTCCCGGCTCGACACCGGCCTCTACGCCGCGCACGGCGGGCTCTTCCCCGTGCGGGTCACGGGTGTCGGCGTCGTCGGTTCGGCCGGGGTCTCCGGCCTGCCGCAGGCCGACGACCACGCGTTCGTCGTCGCCGTGATCGAGGACTTCCTCGACCACGGCTACGACGCCTGACGCCACCGCGGACGATCCCGTGGGCGACTCGACCGCAGGAGGCGCGGTGCCGACCCCCGAGGCCCCTTCCGACGACGAGGCGGCCGCGTCGCTCCGCGCCCTCGTCCAGCGGGCGGCCGCCGATCTCGCCGCCCGGGACGCCCGCACCGAGGCGCTCGCCCGGTACAAGCCGGCCCGGCGCATCGTCGTGGTGAAGACGGCGGAGTCCCTCGAACCCGAGGGGCGGGCCTGGCGCCTCGGGGTGCTGCTGCTCGGCTCCGACGGCCGGGTCTTCGAGACCGGGCGCATCACCCGGGCGGTCACGCCGACCCGCTCGCAGCACCTGTCCGCTCAGGTCGAGCAGCGCAAGGCCGAACGGCGGGCGGCCGTGCGCGGCCACTTCGCCGAGGGCGAGGTCGTCAACTACGGGTACGAGCCGGTGGACCTGTCGACCGGGGCGTTGCAGGCGGGCGAGCAGCGCCTCCTGGTCCGCGACGGGCGCGCGTTGGTCCGGTGGGGCGCGACCGCCGACGAGGTCCGCGACCTCGCCGCGTACCTCGCCGACCGGGCCGGACTGCTCTGACGCGTCGCACCATGGATTGGACGTCGCACCACCGAATCGCGTGGTGCGACGTTCACGACGTGGTGCGGCTCGCCGGTCAGCGGGCCGGGCCCGCGGGCTCGGAGTCGATGAAGGGCAGGTCGCCGAGGTCGATGTTCGGGTTGGCGTCCTGCGTCTCGACGAGTTCGTGCGCCTCGGCCTCGGTGGCCACGCTCGGCATCGAGCCGGGCAACGGGCGCTGCGAGGACTCCTTCATGAACCAGACCGCGACCGCACCGATCAACGAGGTCGCCATGAGGAAGAACGCCGGGACGAGTTCGTTGCCCGTCGCCTGCAACAGCGCCTGGATGACCAGCGGAGTCGTTCCACCGAACACGGCGATCGCGACGTTGTACGACACGCCCATCGCGCCGTATCGGCTCGCGGTCGGGAACAGTGCGGGCAGTGACGACGCCTGGCTCGACACCCACAGCGCGACGCTGACGGCCAACAGCGACAGACCGGCGAGCGTCGTCGCGATGCTGCCGACGCCGATCAGCACGAACGCGGGCAGGGCGAGCAGCAGGACCGACGCGGCGCCGAGCCACATGACCGGCCGTCGACCGATGCGGTCGCTCAGGCGCCCGGCCACGGGAAGCAGCAGGGCCAGCAGCACGAGCACCGGGATCGTCAGCAGCGTGCCGTGGAGCGGGTCGTAGCCGAGCGAGTCGGTCAGGTAGGTCGGCATGTAGCTGGTCAACGCGTAGCCCACGGTGTTCGATGCGGCGACGAGACCGATCGCGATGACGATGGGACGCCAGTGCTGCCGGATGAGCGCCAGGGTGTTGCGAGGACGGCCCTGCGCGTCGGCGATCTCGCCGACCTTGCTCTCTTGAGCGTCCTGGGTGGCCTGGAACGCCGGCGACTCCTCGATCTTCAGCCGGAAGTAGATGGCGACGACGCCGAGCACGCCGGCCAGCAGGAACGGCAGTCGCCACGCCCACTCCAGCATCTGCTGCTCGGTCGTCAGCAGCTGCAGCACCGACACGACGGCGGCACCGAGCGCGAAGCCCAGGTAGCTGCCGAGGTCGAGGATGCTCGCGAAGAAACCGCGACGCTTGTCGGGCGCGTACTCGCTGACGAAGGTCGTGGCCCCGGCGTACTCGCCGCCGGTCGAGAAACCCTGCAGGAGCTTGAGCACGACGAGGGCGATCGGGGCGAGGGCACCGATCGCGGCGAAGTCGGGCAGCACGCCGATCAGGAACGTCGCGCCCGCCATGAGGATGAGCGTGGTAGCCAGCACCTTCTGGCGCCCGACCCGGTCGCCGAGGCGTCCGAAGACGACCCCGCCGAGCGGGCGCGCGACGTAGGTCGAGGCGAAGACGCCGAGGCTGAAGAGGATCTGCAGGGACGGGTCGGCCTCGGGCAGGAAGACCCGGCCCATCGTGACGGCGAGGTAGCCGTAGACGCCCACGTCGTACCACTCCATGGTGTTGCCGACGACGGTGCCGCCGATGGCGCGCTTCATCATGGCCGGGTCGACGACCGTGACGTCGTCGACGCGTAGACGCCTCGGGCGCCGCCGTCCGGAGGCGCGGGTCGGGCGGTCGGGACGGGCCTCGCGGGCAGGGGTGGGTGGGGTTCCCATGAGCGACGTTCCTCTGGATCTCGGGCGCCGATCGGTCGGACGGGCGCCTCGGCGATCGAGCTGCGGAGGGGCGGAGCCCGGCTGCCGCAACCCGAGTGGTCGGGTCGACGGCGGGCAACGTTACCGGCATCTCGGCGGCAGATTGCCAGGGCATTCTGAGGGAATCCCACCGGCCGCCCAGCCCACGGGGACGGTTCGTGCACGGTGATCGCCTAGTGTCGATCGCGACTCGCGTACCGGGGGTGCGTCGGTGGCGCTCCGCCGGTCGACCCTCCCCCACCGACCCACCCGACCCCCAGGAGGCCCTGCCGTGCGCCGCGTGCTGATCGTCGTCTCCGTCGTCTTCGGCGTCGGACTCGTCGCCTTCGTCGTCGCGATCGCCATGGTCGTCTCGGCCCTCACCGCGCCTCGCGACGAGAGCGTCACCGCGATCACGTCCACGCCCGTGCCGGCGTGCCCCGAGGTCGACCCGGTGATGGTCGGTGACATCGAGGTGCCGGCGGGGCCCGTCGCCGGCTACTGCCAGGACCGCCTGGTGAACGCGGCCTACATCATGCTCGCGGCCCGGGCGCAGGGAATCGGTGAACACACCCAGGCGATCGGCGTCATGACCGCGATGGGCGAATCGAGCTTGCGCAACATCGACTACGGCGATGCCGTCGGGCCCGACAGCCGGGGGCTGTTCCAGCAACGCGACAACGGGCTGTGGGGCACCTACGAGCAGCGCATGGACCCGTACACCGCGGCGACGAGCTTCTTCACGAAACTCGTGTCGATCCCGGGCTGGAAGGACCTGACGCCGACCCAGGCCGCGCACGCCGTCCAGGTCAACGCCGACCCCGACCACTACACGAAGTGGTTCCCCGACGCCGAGGTGGTCGTGGCCGCCCTCTCGGGCTGACCCGCGCCTCCTCGGGTCGGGGAACCGACGCGGCTACTTCGCGCGGCGACCGATGCTGCGACGGTCGCGCCAGGCACCCGTGGACCAGAGCGACAGCAGGACGAGCAACGGCTGGAAGATCAGGCGGAACGCCCGCTTGCCGTCGGTGTCGAGACCGAACGCGTCCGTGTGGGTGACGAGCTGCGAGATGTTGCCGGGGAAGATCGCGGTGAAGAACGCCGCGGCGATCCAGCCCACCGTCACACGGTGCTTGGGGGCGACGACCAGGGCCGCTCCGATGCCGATCTCGACGACACCGGACGCGAGCACGACGAAGTCGTCGTCGAGGGGCAGCCACTCCGGCACCTGGGCCTGGAACGGCTCACGGGCGAAGGTCAGGTGGCTCGTCCCGGCGAAGATCAGGGCGCCGCCGAGGGCGACGCGGCCCAGGGTGCGGGCGAGGGATGTGGGGCGGGGGCGGGGACGTTTCGACATCCGACCAGTCTGCTCCTGTCGGGGCCTCGTCCTCACCACCCCATCGTGCCGGGCGCCCCTTTGAAGGGCCCGACCAGGTTCGCGGTGATCCAGCCGCCGTAGAAGTCGCCCTCTTGCGCCTGCACCACCTCGCCGTCGACCTCGCAGGAGTCCATCGCGCCGGGGTAGAGCGCGATGTGGTCGACGAGAGACTCGTAGCCGGGCCAGGGCTCGGGATAGGTCCAGCCCGACCGACGGGCGGTCACGCCGCCACCGGTGACGTCGACGTAGCCGGCCTGGCCCTTGAACTCGCACAGGCTGCGGCCCTCGGCGCGGCTCAGGGCGCCCGGTGCGAAGGACGACCGCGGCAGGTAGTAGACCGGCGGGTGGCTGGTCTCGAGCACGCGGAGGGCAGCCGTCGTGTCGGCGACCACCGCGCCGCCGAGGCGGACGACGACGCGCTCGCGACGCGGCTCGACCCGGGGCGGGCGGGGATAGTCCCAGACGGACTCCTGCCCAGGGCCGGGCTCGACGCGGACGGGGTGGGACGGGCGGGACGGGCGGCGGAAGGCGGGCATGAGCCCATGATGCGCCGGGGGGCTGGGACGCCGCAGCGGGTGGCCCGAGAACGCACGGCCCTGCCGCCGGACGACCGATCGGCGAGCTGGCGTCGGCGCCGCCCTGAGCTGACTCGCAAGCGCCCAGGCCGATGGTCGACTATCGGGACAGCGCTGGCGATCACACTCATGGGGCTCCTTGCCATCGCGGTGGCAGCGGCCCTGATCGCCAGGGGCCGCGACACTACTTGGTGTCGACGTGACCGATCGGGTTGGTGCGGAGCTGCAGAGCGTCCCGGGCCGCGGGCCAGGCGCCCCTGTCGACGCGGAGGGCCGTGCGGAGGTAGGCGGTGCTCATCCGCTGGACGACGGCGACCCGTTCCGGGTCCTCGTCGGTCGTCTCGGCCACGTCGTAGCCGACGATCCCGCCCAGGGCGTGTTCTGCGCCGTGCAGGGTGAGGAGGTCGGTGGCACCGGGGCTGTGCGTGTAGGCGTCGGTGAACCAGTCCGGTCCGCGGCTGGACATCGTGGACTGGTCGTGGTCGCCGGCGACGACGAGGGTCTGGGTGGTGAGCTCGCGAAACGACGGGCGCATGAAAGGGAAGTTCGCCTGTGCGAAGGGGTGCAGGTCGTCTCCGCCGAGACCGGTGGCGGCGAAGAGGACGCCCGCGGTGACGCGGCCGTCGGACATGTCGTCTCCGACGTGGCCCTCCTCGTCGACGATGCGTGCGCCGAGGAGCGCCTGAACCGTCTGCCCGCCCCACGAGTGACCTGTCGCGGCGATCCGGTCGCGGTCGACGCGGCCGACGAGACCGGGGACGGCCGCCACGATGGTGTCGAGCTGGTCGAGGACGCGGGACAGGTCGGCGATGCGCTCGGTCCAGATCGAGGGGAAGACGGGGTGGTCGAAACCGAATCCATTTCTTCTCGAGTCCAGGTGCGTGGGCTGGACGACGACGAAGCCCCGCGAAGCCCAGAACGCAGTGAGGGGCGCGTAGCCGTCGAGGTTCCAGCCGTTGCCGTGAGAGAACACGATGACCGGAAGGTCACTTCCCGTAGCGGGTGCCGACACTCGGACCTCGAGCGGGACAGGTCGGCCCGGGGCCGAGATCGCCACCGGAGAAACAGAGACCACCGGGTCGCCGGTGCCGATGATCTCGTCCAGTGAGGTAACGAGTGATGAGGACATCAAGAGGGCCTTTCGAGATGGGAAGCGCTCTGCGATACTGCTTATCGGAGCGCTGATCCGCAACAATACGGAACACTGCTCCGTTAAGCAAGCGCCCGATTATCGGGCTGAGGAGGCGCCATGACCGTTACGCAGGACAGCGACGGCACAGCCGTGCCGTCAAGGCCGGTGGGCCGCCCCCGTCGGAGCCAGCAGGCTCTCCTGGACGCGGCTGCCGAGGTGTTCGTGGAATCCGGCGTGGATGCCCCCGTGCGTGAGATCGCGGCGAAGGCGGGCGTGGGCATCGGTACCGTCTACCGGCACTTCCCGACGCGGCCCGAGCTGGTCGTCGCCGTCTACCGGCACCAGGTCGAGGCCTGTGCCGAGGCCGGGCCGCGACTCCTCGCCGAGAGCGCGACCCCGGAAGGAGCCCTTCGCACGTGGGTGGCGCTGTTCGTGGACTTCCTCGTGACGAAACACGGCCTCGCCACCGCCCTTCAGGGTGACGCCGCCGGGTCGGACGCACTCCACGCGTACTTCGTGGGCCGCCTCGTGCCGGTCTGCGGGTCGCTCCTCGCCGCGGCGCGCGCCGATCTCGGCCAATCGGGCGAGGAGGCGACCCTGGACGGGTACAGCCTCCTGAAGGGCGTCGGCAACCTCTGCATCGGTGCCGCGAGCGACTCGAGCTACGCCGCCGAGCGACTCGTCCAGGCCCTGATCTCCGGCGCACTCACCCGTGAATCATCACGGCTGGAAGGCACCCGCTGACCTCTCTTCTACCAGGCCATCTGTCCGTGTCAGCGGAAGTCGCCGACCTGCCTCTCGACCGGGACGGTGCCCTCGACAACGACATCACCCGTGTGCGCGGTGGTCACCGTCTCGATCAGGACGATCTCGACCTCTTCTTCCGCGACCGGGTTGTGATGCACGCCGCGAGGCACGACGTAGAACTGCCCCGGCTCGAGCACGACCTCCTCCTCGCCGGGCAGCTGGATACGAAGGCGCCCCGAGACCACGAGGAACATCTCGTCCTCCGCGTCGTGCGCGTGCCAGACCAGCTCGCCGAGCAGCTTCGCGACCTTCACGTACTGGTCGTTCACCTGCCCGACGACCCGCGGCGTCCAGTGCTCTCGGACCTGTCGCAGCTCGGCGACGACGTCGATCCCATGCAGAGTGGTCATGTATCCATCGTCGCTCCTGGATGGCATGACTTACAGGCCGGACCCGCCAACGAACAAGGCTCCACGTTGGAGGACATCAATGCTCGGCCCTCGGCAACGGACGTGAACCCCAGCCGCCGACAAGAGCCCGGTCGCGGACCCCCTAGCGGAGACTGCTGCCTCCGTCGTTCAGCCGTTCCCGAGACGGTGTGCTCCTCCTCCCTAGGTCCGTAAGTGGATCGGTTACGGGGAGACGCTGCGTCAGCTATCCCTCCCGCAGGAACCAGGATTACCCCCGGCGAAGTGCCGCCCTCAGGCGATCGACCGCATCTGCAGACGCGGCCGTCCCGACGTCGGAGAACGAACCAGCACCTGCCCACATACGGCGCGCCACCGTAGATGCCGCCCGGACTTCACGCCTAGTCGTAACGCCGACGAACTGTTCATCGAACCAGTCGGCAGCAGCTCACGTCGCGAATCCTCTTCCGCCTTGGCGACCGAGCGCACCTGCTCGATCGCTTCGGCGATCTCCACGAGGACCCCCGAGACCGTCCGAAGCTGTACGTCCATGCTCCGACCCTAGAACGTAGACGCCGCTTCGCTAACCCATCGCATTCCGAACGCTCTTCGCTCGGGGCGAGGGTCCGTTTGTGAGGACGGCGGCAGGCTTCGGACTTCTGGGTTGGGCGGTATTACGTGTTCGTCGCGACAATGAGGACGACGAAGTGCGACGGTGGATACGACTCCTGCGTCAGTACGGATTGAGACACCACGCGGGAATCTGCTGGTGGTGGGACCGTGGATTTGCTGCCGTCACCCGAATCGAATCGAACAGAGAAGCCAGCTTCCTCGACCTGGCCTCGCGCGTCGGCCAGGGGGAGGCCTCGGAGGTCGTTCTGTTCGAGGAACGATCGAACCGCGGTTCCATCGAGGTCCACCGCTCGAGGCTCGTTCGGCATCACCACGGAGGGGTCCGTCGAGGAGGGCGTCACGTAGGGATTCGCTGAGGTGGGCGGCATGTAGAGATCGTTTACCCCGGGGGTCGTGCAGCCACTGACGGCAAGAGCCAAAGCGGCCGAAGCGAGGGCTGCGGCACTCGAGCGGCGAATCGATGGCACGGTGGCTCCCCTGGATCTCGTCGAGGCAGCCTACGTGCCGACGACCGGCTGAGCCCAACATCCCCTATCGGGCAGTCACGTCCGTGTAAGGGTGGGGCCGTTGCGAAAGGAATGATCATGGCCAGGACGAGATGGGCAGAAGCGCCTCACGCCGTACGTCGCGCCGTCGAGGTCGCACTCGGCGCCGAGGTCATCGAGGCGGTCAGTCAGGCCGGCGGTTTCTCGTCCGGGAGCGCCGATCGGCTGCTTCTCGCCGACGGCCGCCGCGTCTTCGCGAAGGCCGCCGACCGTTCCCGCAACGTCGGCACCTACGAACTGCACCGGAGGGAGGCGGCGGTCGTCCCGGACCTTCCCGTGTCGGTGTCCGCGCCCCGCCTCGTCGGGACCATCGAGCAGGACGGCTGGGTCGTCGTGGCCTTGGAAGACATCGACGGCCGCCAACCAGGGGCGGATGACACCACGCTCGTCCTCGACGCTCTCGGAACCCTGCCTCGCATCGAGACCCTCTCGCAATTGCCCCGTCTCTCGGTCGAGCTGAAACCGGACGCTGCGAGCTGGGACCGGCTGACCGCGTCAGGAGCCGTAAGAGATCTCGGTCCCTGGATCGGTGCACATTCTTCCCGGCTCCGTGATGTCTCCACGCAGCTTCCCCGAGTGGCCGAGGGAGAACACCTCGTGCACCTCGACTGCCGTGCCGACAACCTCCTCGTCGACGAAAGATCACGGGTGTGGCTGGTCGACTGGCCCTGGGCCAGTGTCGGAGCGCCCTGGTTGGACTCGGTCACCTACCTCCTCGATGTCCTGGTCCGCACACCCGATGCCGACGTGGAGAGCCATCTCGAGCACCCGTCGCTCCGAGCGGTGCCGGCAGAGGCCGTCGATGCGGTCCTCGCCGGACTCGCTGGCTCCTGGATCGAGAAGATCCAGGAAGCGGCACCCGAAGACATGCCGACCCTGCGGGACTTCCAACGGAGAGAGGCCGATGCAGCTCTCCTGTGGTTGAGACGCCGATGGGCATGAGACCCGCCCGCAGCGCGGTCCTCTATCGGTACGCAGCTTTCATGCCTCATGGTTGGATCGGGCTATGAGCCTTCTCCGAGCCGGCGACCTCTTGCGATGAAGGGGCGTCAGCCATCAAACGCGAAGCCTGGCGGTTCCATCGCTGCCGGCGGAAACGTCATCATCTGCACGGGCATCGTGATTGCGATCCCCATCTCCGTACTGGCGACTGGCATGCAAGGTGCTGATCTGCTCATAGCCGGTGCCGCCTTCGTCATGGGTATAGCGATGCTCGTTGGATTCGTTCGCACGCTGATGAAGCGCAGAGCAACCGCGCAAGAAGATGGCGGCGCTGAGAAGCCAGAGAACCAACGCAAGCCGCGCTAGTTCGCGTCCGATAGACAATGCTCTAGAGGGCACTATGCGGGAGACCTTAAGACTTGCGGGGTGCCCGAGCCTCTCCAATTGACTGTCCTCGAAATTCGCACAATTTGGGGCACGCTCCCTCGCGAACTGTCTGCCGGCGGCGCGACAATAGCCGGCTTGCTCGGCCTCGGCTTCTTTGCTGCTGCCGCCGTCTCCGGCCAATGGTGGTTCGTAGCGGGAAGAATCTTGGGTTTGCTCAATGCGGCCGGGCTGGACGCCCTGGCGAAGTATCTGCGTGAGCTCGCCTCCGCAAACGTCGGCTTCGGGGCCGACGGTCAAGACATCACGGAGTTCCCTGACGACTCCAGATAGGGTCTGCTCCAGCCTGCGCAGGTCGAGTCACTGCACCCGGTAGAGGATCGTCTATTGGGCGCCGTCGCGGGCGGTAGGTTCGGCTCATGCTCAAGAACCTTCGCCGCGCTTTGCACCAGAGATGGTTTCAAGGCGCGCTCTGCGTCTGGGCTCTCGTTGGTTTCGTGGCTCTCGGCGCACTCCTGCTCGACTACTCGACAACGTGGGTGAGCATGGCGGTCAGCTTGGGAGGCATGGTCAGTTCCCTCTTCGTGTTCCGAGGCCTCTGGCTCAACTCGGCCCCCAGCCGCAGCTCCAAGAGCGACACCTGATTTTCGCGCCGGCAAGCGATCACCTACTGGTACGAGGACGTCGATGTCTTCTTCGATCGCGCCGCCGGCAGCGTGCATTTGTGTGGACCTACCTAATCGACCTCGGACTTTCGTTGACTCAGTGGTTCGCTGATCCTCGCCGTTTGTGGCGCCGCCACCCCTGATTCGCGGAGCTGGGCGAGCGTGGCCCGTCGACGATCGTCTATTGCTCCGCCAAGCAGGCCGCCGACCTAGCCCGTTTTGCGCGCGGGGCCTCGCGGTATTGAGCGAGGCCGTTAGCGTTGACGGATGCTTCGGAACTCAACCGCTTGGCGCTTCGCCTACATCGTCGGCTCGAACACTAAGAACATCTGCCGTTGACAGGGGCCGACAATATGAGAAGTCGGATCGCGTGGGTGATTGGTGGGGCGTTCTTGTCCCTGATCTATGCGGCCGTGATGGGCTTTCTCACTCTTCGCATGATCGGCGTCCGAGGCGGCGCCGTGTTGGGCCTTGACAATTCACTCGCCGCCATCGCAACTCCTCGGCCAGGGGTACTCGAGTCAGTCACCATGACGGTTGTCAGCTGTGTCGTTCTCGGATTGCTCGTCTTCGCGGCCCGCCGACGACCCGTGGCAGACCAGTTCGCCTTTCGTCTCGGCTTCGCGACCGCGACCCTTGCCCAGCTCGTCGTCAGTTCGATCATGCAGGTGACGACGTACACGTTCCTCCGAGGTCCCGACGATGAATTCACGCTGTGGTGGGCCGGATGGCTCCTCAAGATCGGTATCAACCCCGCTGCCTACCTGACCCTCGCGGTCTCCCTCTTTCTTGTCGTGATCAGCGCCCGACTCCTAAGCGCCCAGAAGAACGCCGTGACGGCTAATGCCTCACCGACCGGGCACCGCGCTTAGGCGCCCTAGCCACGCAGTCGCAGGTCGTCAGACGCAATCGCCCTTCTTGGTTGAGGAAAGCCCGTTCAAATCAACGGGGCAAACGCTCATTTCAAAGTGCGACCACGAATTGATTTTCGCTTTTAGTGAAGCCAAGTCGTTGACCCGGCCACCCCCCGAAGGTCGCTCGACCGGTACCCGATCCCCTATCGGGGAGCCAGGCAGCAGTCTTGCCTTCGGCCTATGGTGCCCCTACGACGCCTCGCAGCAGCCAGCAGATCTACCTTCTCTGCGCCGTTGGTGTTGTGGCAGGCATACTTCTGCTGGTCTTTCTGGACGGCGCGGCTATAAGCCTTGCTGGATTACCTCTCGGTCTTTCGATCGGAATCGCGCTCCGTACTTGGTGGAAAGAACATGGCTGGAATCCGGGCATAACCATTACTGAAGACGTGGCCGAGGGCGAAGCGCTCAAGGACGAAGGTCACGGCCACGGCGAAACGCCAGGAGGCCGCTAAGCGACCCCCTGTCGGGAATCGTCACCGCGCTGCTCTGAGCCGTCTTGTTCGAGTCTCGATCGAAGAAACCTGATCGTGAGGACGAGGGCGTACGCGGCCAACGCCAAGACGATGACTACGAGAAACGAGGTCAGGATCGAGAGACCGGCGGCTAGACCGGCAAGCTGACTGAGCTGAGACATCATCGATCAAGGCTAGCCACGTCGAACTACGGTGCCGGTCGAGGATCCCCTATCGGGCGGCTCGTTCGTTTGAACAGCGGCCATGCCGGCCATTAGGGCGGCGGTCTACCGCTTTCCCTCGCGTTGCTTCATGACCCAGATGGCTCGACCGGCGTTCAGAGCAACGAACACCACCCCAACACCCACCCCGATGAGACATAGGCGGTCCGTCACAGCACTGACCACAAGGAAAGCAACGACGAGGACGACGCCCACGGTGATGCCGATGAGTGCCCTTCGGAGTTGAGCTTTGGCCGGACTGACGTCGCCGTTGGGAGTCATAGTCCAAGAATGCCACTTCTGTTCCATCGACCGGTCCTTAACGGTTCACAAGCCGATCCCCAAATGCGACAGACGCGCGTACAACTGGTCGCCCTTGGCACGGCTTTCCAGGCATGGCAAGGTCACGACCATGCAGATCACCAACGACGTCGAGCGCGCCACCTGGCTAGGGCCGCGGATGTACCGCCTCAAAGGCTGGGCACGGGTTGGCTCCGTCGCTGGGCACGACTTCGAGGCCTACGCGCGCATCCTCCATCCCCGCCCCACAGGAGCCGGCACCTGGGAACACCGCCGGTGGGCTGACGTCGCCGCCACGGCCGACAAGGTCATGCACCCTCTCGTCCAATGGGAGCGACTGCTCGGCCACGACGAGCCACGCGGTGGCACCAGCGACGTCGGGTACCTCGACCCGCAGGTGCTCGCTGCCCTAGCACCGCCGCTAGGGAGGGCCACCACAACACCGGGGGACGCCCTGGCGGCGTACTGGGTCGGCGGTACCGGGCAGGTCCTCACCGGCCGATCGGTGACCATCGATCGGTACGACTACGTCCTGGCCCAGACCGACACCGCGGAGCTCGCAGAGCCCGGCTGGGGTCCACACATCGGCTTCCGAACCGACGAACCACCTCAGTTGCTCTGGCCTGAGGACCACGCCTGGGTGCTCGCCACCGAGATCGACTGGGACTCCACCATCGTCGCCGGCCCTCGAGAGCTCGTCCACGTGATCCTTACCGATGGCCGCTTCGAGGCGTACCCGGTCGACGAGGACTCCGACCTTTCGTGGAACGGCGACACCATCAACTGACGCACGAACTTAGACCCCACATGATTATCGTCTAGTGAGACGGGTGCCCGGTCTCAGTGGCGCGGCCGGGCATGTAAGGGAAAAAGTGCAGCTGACGGGGACGCAGCCGATGTACTCCGTCCCGATACGAGCCGCCGACGACAGCGCCGTCGACGTCCAGCAGGTCACACGTACGCCACGTGCTCCGAACGGTGCCGCCCCTGACCACGAACTGCGTCACGACGCGGAGCGCCTCGACCAGGCCGTCATCGCCGTCGCCGCCCAGATCCCACCAACCGAAGTCGTTACCGCTGACGACGACCGAGTCGTCCTTGATCACCAGGACCTCGAAAGGCAGGGCTCCATGCCGGTGCGGGGTCACGGTCACCACACGGTCGAACTCGGCCTGAACGGTGGAGACCTTGACGCCGCCAGCCTGGCCGACCATGGCGACGACCCGGGCGACGAATGCGTCAAGACTGCCAGGCTCGAGGCGCCCGGTCAGGAGATGGTCCGTGAGCAGGAACCATGCCTCAGCGAAATCGGACTCATCCCAGCCCAGCTCCCACCGCCGGGCGGGCATGCCTGAGGTCGGGGCGATGTCGATGACCAGCCCATCAGCCACGACGACCGAGAACTGGCCGACCTGGAGCATCGGCAGCATCGAGCTGCCGGAACCGAGTGATCTTGACCGGACGGCGCTACCGAACTCCTTGCCGGCGCGAATGGCGAACAACTCGAACCGCTCGATGACGTCGTCGGGGACCGGTGCCATGACTTCATCCTGCGGCATCGAGACCCAGCCCGGCCATCACGAGTCAGGCTGAAGCCTGGTCGGTAAGCGATCCTCTATCGGGCAGCCTGGCCTCGCTTCAGGTTTCCGGCGTTGAGATAGACCGTGATCAATGCGCCGGCCAGCGTGAAGTACATGCCCGCTCGTGACGGGTCTAGAACGAGGAGCGTCACCGCAGCGATGACCACGAGCGACGCGACAATCAACAAGAACAGCGCCACTGACCGCCTCATACTTCGGCCGTCGTCGGTGTCCATGGCTCCACACTCTCCCGCCGGTCGACTCAGGTCAAGCCGACCGCGCGCGCTCGCGTTAGCCCATCCTCCAACGGGCACTAGGCGCGAAGCCGATATACAGCTAAGTTGCGGACGCAGCTCGGACCCCGCTGATGGCGGGGTTCCTGGGTTCGCTCAGGTTCCCCGTCAGGCATCCCCCGTCAGGCGGCGTCGACGTCGAGTAGGAACACGCGCTGAGCGTGTGGCATTCAGGGCTCGGTAGCTAGAGCGATCTTGAGCAGGAGCCGGTTGAGCTCTTTGCTCTCGTGCGCGCTGAGGGCCGCGTCGCCGAGGTCGTTGGCCGCCAGGGCTATCACCCATGCTTGCACGAGGACCTCCCTGCCAGCTTCCGTCATCCGCACGGGGTTTCGTCGCCCCTTGCCACGATCGCCGACACGACGAATCAGGTCCCGTGCTTCCAGCCCATCCAGGAGCGGGGCAACGCTCTGCGGTCGCAGCAGCACGGCCCGCGCGATCTCAGCCGTCGTCAGCTCTCCTTCTCTCTCGAGGAACGCGAGGACCCCGAACTGGATCGGGTTAAGGCCGAGGTCAGCCAGGCGCTCAGCGAGCCGGTTCCCGACGAACCGTGCAACCCGGACGACGTTCCAGGTCAGAACGTCGTCCAGGTCCCGCGCGGCTTCGGAGTCCGGGAGGTGCGGCATGCCCTCATCCTTCCATCGCGTGCTCTCGCCGCGTACGCTCCAAGAAACAGAATTCTGTTACTCGACGAGGAGAACGACATGACCGACACCACCCCCACCCAGCACCACGTCGCCGAGCTGGTCAGCGACGCTAAAGTCGCGATGCTGACCACGACGACCTCTGAGGGCCGGAGCGTCAGCCGCCCGATGGCCCTGCAGGAGGCCGAGTTCGACGGCGACCTGTGGTTCTTCGCCTACGACGATTCCGCCAAGGCTCAGCAGATCGGCGCACACGAGCAGGTCAACGTCGCGTTCGTGAACATGAAGGGGCACACCTGGACCTCGCTGGCGGGGCGGGCGACGATCGTCCACGACCGCACGAAGGCCGAGGACCTGTGGGCGAAGCCTCTTCAGGCCTGGTTCCCGGACGGGCTCGAGACGGACGGCCTCTGCCTCATCCGGGTCGAGGCAGACTCGGCCGAGTACTGGGAGGGCCCCGGCAGCACCGTCGCCTTCGTCGTCCAGACCGTCCGGGCAGCCGTGACGAGGAACCCCGACCGCGATCCGATCGAGAACGACACGGTCCAGCTGTGACCCACGACGCGGCGCCCCTCGCCGCAGCCGGGCCCCAGCGCCTCCTGGTCCTCGGTGCCAACGGCCCCACGGGCCGCGAGGTGGTCCAGCAGGCCCTGAACCGGGGGCACCGCGTCGACGCCCTCACCCGGCACCCCGAGAGCTTCCCCCTGCACCGTCAGCGACTCCGGGTCGTCGCTGGCGATGCTACCGATCCTGCCGTGATCGACACCGCGGTCGCCGCCACCGACTCCGTCATCTGCACCATCGGCGCTGCGTTCACGCTGAAACCGGTCGAGGTCTATTCGGCAACGACCAGAAGCGTCATCGCGGCGATGGAGAACCACCACCGGCGACGCTTGATCGTCGTCACGTCAGCAGGGGTCCGCCGGTCCCACCATCAGAGCGGAATCGCCCAGGTCGTCGCCTACGGCCTCATGCGGCACGTGCTCGGGCGCACCGTCTACGACGACATGGCGAAGATGGAATCTCTCATCACAGCCAGCACCCTCGACTGGACGATCGTGCACCCGCCCGGGCTCGTCAGCATCCCAGGCCACAGCTACGCCGTCGCGGCGGACGAGATCGAGGGGAACCTCTGCGCCCGCGACGACCTCGCCCGGCTCCTCATCGACCAGCTCACCGATGACCGCTTCCTCCGGGGCATCGCCGCCGTGGCGACGCCAGGTCTCAGCATCAGTGCCGGCCACATGATCCGACACGAGATCCTCAAACGCTGATAACGAGACGCTAGCCACTCTTGTTGCTGCGTATGAC
This sequence comes from Frigoribacterium sp. VKM Ac-2836, assembly GCF_013248995.1. GTDB lineage: Bacteria > Actinomycetota > Actinomycetes > Actinomycetales > Microbacteriaceae > Frigoribacterium. The sequence continues at coordinate 1,320,847 of NZ_JABRPK010000001.1, forward strand.
GATCGTCTGTCGGGACACCCGCGTGAGCCTTGTCTCCGACACGATTGTTTCCTACTGCACCACGAGGCCGCGGGCTGCGAGGACCACACAACTTCACTGTCAGGCCCGCGCCCGGGGGGCACTGTACGTGTGATCGTCGACGGCATCCCCAAAATCGACGCTGGCGCATTCTTGTAGGGCGACGTAGGTCATGAATTCATCGGGGGTGGCTCCTTCCCAGTGACGGGAACCGGGCGCGCACCAGATCACGTCACCCGGCCGCACCTCGAAGACGCTCTCGCCCTCGGTCTGAACAAGTCCGACGCCTTGAGCCCGGAACACCTACCTCCTCGGATAGACAGCGACACCTCACCTGCGCTGCGGGATCTCTGCAATCCGCTATTGGCCGTTGCCTACGACCGGTAGTCGTGGTCCCCGATTGTGCGCGCGGCGTCCAAGAGGTTGACATGGAAGTCGGGCTGGTCCCCGGCCGGCTGCAAGGCGAGCACAGTGGCGAAGCCGAACGTGACCGCGATGAGCCAGTCCGCGGTTCGAGTGGTGAGGCCCACGACCTGATCGGCGTCGGCGCGCTGCGCCGCCCAGGGCATGAGCGTCTGGACGAGCAGCGCACGGAGGTGTGCGACGTTGTCCTCGGCGACGAGCACGAGGTCCTCGTCCCTGGACATCTCGCCCCACACCTGCACCAAGACGCTCGTCTGGGCCCGGTTCGATGACGGGCCGGCGAGCAGACGAGCCAGGAGCGCCTCAGGGGTGACGGTCGTCGCCGATCCGTCCGGTTCTGCCGCCACCGCCGTGAAGCGCTCCTCGAGCATGGTCGACATCACGTGGCGAAGCAGCTCTGCCTTGCTGTCGAAGTGCGAGTAGATCGCACCGGACGACAGCCCGGAGGCGCGGACGATGTCCGCCATGGACGTCCCGCTGATGCCGTCGTCCGCAAAGCACTGCATCGCCGCGGCGGCGATCCGACGACGTCGCTCAAGCCGAGTGGATTCCCTGAGACGAGGCATGCAAACAGCATAATCGGTCTGCTAACGTCACAAACAGCGCATACATTCGGTTTGCGAGTACTCGAACAGAGGAGCACGGATCATGGCACACCGAGCAGAGCAGCGTCACGTGATCGTGTCGGGGGCGAGCATCGCCGGCTTGTCGACCGCCTTCTGGCTGCACCGGGCGGGCTGGCACGTGACAGTCCTGGAGCGTGCCCCGCAGTTCCGGGACGGTGGACAGAACGTCGACATCCGTGGGGTCGCCCGGGACGTGCTGCAGCGGATGGGACTCCTCGACGCGGTCAGGGCGGCCAACACCACCGAGACCGGGACTGTCGTCGTGAACTCGGACGGAACCGTCCGCGCGACCCTCCCGCCAGACGGACCGGAGGGCGCCACCGCTGAGCTGGAGGTGCTCCGCGGTGACCTGGCGAAGATCATTCTCGACGCCGTCCCAGACGTCGAGCTCGTGTACGGAGACAGCGTGGTCGAGGTCCGACACCGCTACGATCGGGTGGAGGTCGTGACCACCGCAAGACGGCACCTGGATGCCGACTTCCTCGTCGTCGCCGAAGGCGCCCGGTCGAGGACTCGGGACCGGCTCTTCCCCGCGGAGTCCATCCACCGCCGAGACCTCGACATCACGATGGCGGTCGGGACGATCCCCCGCACCGAGACGGACGACCAGACATGGCGGTGGTACAACGCCATCGGCGGGCGCTCGGTCCACCTTCGCCCCGACAACCACGGCACCACCCGCGCGATCCTCGCCTACGCCCCCGGGGAGGACCTCCTCGGAGTCGACCGTTCGGAAGCGCTGGCACGCGTGCGAAGCCGGTACGCCGACGTCGGCTGGCAGGCGCCACGCGTCCTCGACGCTCTCGAACATGCAGATGACCTCTACTTCGATCAGCTCACCCAGATCCGGGTCGACCAGTGGCACCGCGGCCGGATCGTCCTCGTCGGTGACGCCGCCTGGTGCGTGACCCTGATGGGCGGCGGCGGAGCATCCCTCGCTCTCATCGGCGGTTACGCACTCGCAGCCGCGTTGACCGATCAGGCGAACGACGACCCTGAGAGTGCCCTCGCCGCCTACGAGCAGTGGATGCGGCCCCTGGCCGATCGAGTGGGCCGGACCCCGAAGGCGCTCGTCCACTTCGCCTACCCACGGACTCGGGCAGGTCTTGCCGCTCGAGGCATCGCCGACCGTCTCGTGACGGCGACGATTCTCCGCAGCCTCGTCCAACGACTCCACGCCGGCAAGAAGGACGACGACCAGCTCACCCTCCCCACCATGACCACGAACTGACCAACACCGCCAATCCGCACTCCCGTCAGCATCTCTTGTGTGCAGCCCGGCAAGCGATCCCCTAACGGGCAGTGTCGACGACGAGGTGAAGTCCCGCGGGATGACCAGCCTGTAACGACAAGCAGCATCTTGACCGAGGTGCAGCTTTCGGCGGAAGGTGCCTGGAGCCATCCCTTAGGAAAGGCTCCAGGCGCAGTCTCGTCGGCCGACCATGACATGGCCGGCTGACAGGACCGGAACGAAACCTCACGGCTCCGCCGCACCAAGCGTCGCCACGCCGCTTGGATGAGATCTCGGCAAGTAGCGCCTTTGCTGCTCCCCGAAACCACCGACCACGCTACGCACCAGGCCAATTACCCAGAAGGGGCTTGACCATCCCCGGAACCGGCCGTGCTTTTCGCACCCTGACCCTGCAGGCCGCACCCTGCCCCCCTGACTAAGGCACCCCAGCGAGAGAGCCGGAACTGAGCCTGCGCTGCATTGTTAGCGCTGGTCGCGTGCGGGAACGAGCAAGAAGGCAAAGCCGACGAGGGCGGCGATGATGCCGATGACGACCAAGAACGTCGCCCAGCCGCTCCACACCGCTGGGGCGAAGTTGAGGATCAGCAATGCAATGACGATGAGGGCGATGCCGATGCCGAATCCGAGGTTCACCGCGCGCTTCTTAGAGCTCTTGTTCATCACGGCAACCTACGTCGCCAGATTCGACCCGGCAACCATATCGGGCGGTGACCCGAATGATCATTCGTCCAGATGACAATCGTCTATCGGGCATCCCCGGAGCCCTCGTCGTCGGCGCAGAGTTTAGGTCTTGTATCCGGAAAGATAAAAGGGGTTGGCGAATTTTTCCCTGATAACGGACCCCGGCGACCTTCTAGCCGGCAGTGCTCGGTCTCATTAAGGAGGGGGATCACCCAATGCCGACATTCGTCTGTAGGCGCAGGACGCACAGAGAAGGCCCACGTGACACGATGAACCTCACCCGCCGGGGCAGTAGCCGCTCGTGCCGAAGCAGGGAGGCGGATCGTTGCGAGGCGCCTTGTTCACGTCGACGGATCTGCTGTCGAAGTATTCACGGCTGTACTCGATCCCCAGCACATACGCGGCCCCCGTCGCACTAATCGCCGTGGCTAGTTCGTCCCCTTCCAACCCAGCCGTGGACGAGACGACGACGTTCGTCGGGTGGAAGTAAGCACGGTCTAAGAAACCATCGACGGTCGCGACGACGATCGTCGTCTCGTCCGTTCCGTGCGCTCTCGACGCGGGATGCGTCGTGACAACGCCGACGGCAGAATCGGCAAGCAAATCGAGGTCTTCTGAGCCCCTGAACGGGTCGACCGGCGAGATATTCGAGTCTTTGAGGGCAACAGCAGCTTGCTCGTGCGCCTGCTCGGAAGTAACTGCGTCGAGGAGGGCGTAGACGGCTCGGCCCTGTAGCGAGCAGCGAGTCCCGCTCGCGTCGACGAACAAACCAGACGGGTCATCGGCGTACCCGCAGGTGTCTTCCCGCGCGATGGTGATGCGGGGAGCGGATGCCGAACCGGGCCACGCTAATGCGTCGTCCGCCAGTGCTGTCGCCTCCGGCCGCACGTGCTCAGCAAGCGAAGGATCGACCGCCTCAGACGCGCAGCCCGTCAGAGTCAGACCCATCACCAGCACGAGCAGACCTGTTCGTTTCCCTCTCACTGTTCCCCCTCGACGCGAGCGTAACGTCCCTCCTCGACGGCAGAGCATCTGTGACCGAAGGACCATCGGCTAACGGACGCTAAACCGAGCCCAGGAGTCGGCCGGCAGCTCCGGGCGGCCAGGGACATCGCGCTTTCTGAAGCTGCACTTTGGGTCGATCTCACTCGCTACCTTGCGCCAGAACCTCGTTGCGACGTCGTTGCGTTCTTGGTAGGCAACGGCCCACCGCCCAGGGTGCGCCGCGGTCAGTTCTGTCACGGCGACTTGTCCGATGCGAGAACGCCGCGCGCCGTGCGCGACGAAAAAGCTGCTGATTATGTGCTCCTCAGCGTCGAGTCCGCGCAGGACCGCGAACCCGACCGGGTGCGATCCCGAGCGGAAGATGTGGGCCGACCAGCCCGGTTCCGAGAGGCCGGCGTCGAGTCGTTCCTGTCGGAAGCGGCCGCGTTCGTCAGGAAGCGTGCCGGTGAACGCGGACATCTCGTGGCGGAACATGGTCCAGAGCTGTTCGAGCTCGGGGCGGTGCCGCTCGTCAGCAGTGGAAATGGTGGGCGGCTTGAAAGTGGTCATACAAGAAAACCTCCACCGAGCCGGTAGAGGTTTTGTTGCTGGCAGTCTATCGCTCCGACCGGTTCGCCATCCCCCAACGAGACGCCTCGTCAAGGCTTGCGGCGCACACCCTGTCGGTAGCTGAGCCATGCTGTCAGCACGAGCAAGCTGATGACGACGATGTCCGCGCCCACAAGGCTTGCGGTCGAGAACATGTGCACACCCTCGGCGGTGAACGTCGTGTCCGACAGGGGCGCATAGGCGAACCACCCGAAGGAGACCGGCTGCGCCGCCGCGGTGGCAAGGACGACGACGCCCACAACCAACGCGGCCAAGCCGGCAACCAGAACGAGGCGGGAAGTCAGACCAGCACGACGCGTCATGCCTGGACCATAGCGCGTCGGTTCGCGCACCAGGATGCCCGCGATTTGCCCGCCGTCCAACAGGCTGATGGAAGTGCCGGTGGCCGATCCCCTATCGAGCTCGCGCTGAGGGATCGAGGCATCAGGAATGCGCCTATGGTCGAGCGATGTACGACCCAATCCCAACACGTCTCAAGCCCTTGTGGTGGGAAGGCCTCGCAGGGGTGGGTTACGCGCTCGTCGCGGTCAGCGGGAGCATTCTGCTCTACAACTTCGCCCAGGACGATCGATCGGCCGCCTGGCGCTGGACGCTGCTGGTCGCCGTCATTGTCGCGCTCTTTGTCGGTGCCGTTCTCTTCTCGAGGTGGGCAGGTAGGCACCGCCCTGCTGTACGCCAGCCATCGAGGGTCTAGGCGACACCTCCCCAGTCTTCCTAGGGATTGCCGATGGGACACTCCACGAGGCCACTTGGACGTGCAACTCGTCGGGCTCGAGGTGACAAGGTGTGGCCATGACTCAACGTCGCGTCGAACCACCTAGGGGCCGGTCTGAAAGCACCCTCCGCAAGTCGATGCTGACGCAGTTGATCCTGCAGGGATCGATCGGGGTGCTCGTGTTCTCGTCTCTTCTACTCAATGAGGACCGCGGCGGGTTCCGGATCGCCAGCGTGGTTCTCTTCGTCGTATGGCTAGCAGCCGGCACAACGTACGTCGCGCAGTTCCGGGCGCTGGGCTCCTGGCGAACTCTCCCCGTCCACCCGGGAGAAGAAATGCTGTGGGGAACTGTCGCCAGCCGTATCCGGCCCAAGGGCGGAGTGGGATTATCGGGCCAGTTCTCCATGTCGACGCAGCGTTTCCGATACCGGCCGAGCCTGGTCGCTCGCCTTCGAGGAGCGCCAGCCGAAGAATGGGCCACAGACTCTCTCCACAGCGTGACCGTGACGCCAGGCAACGGCCGAGCCTTTGCGTCCGGCCGATGGGTCGTCGTCGAGACGGACACCGGTGATCCGGTGACCCTTCTGACCGGAGAGCCGCGAGCAGTTGCCGAAGACATCGAAAAGGCCCTGACGCGGGCGCACCGCTAAGGGCAGCCAGCGCGCGGTTCAGTATCCCCTACCGGGACGTCTTCGTATCCTGCGCCGCGGCCCTCCCACTGGAGGGCGCATCATGAACCATGATCTTCCGCAGGCGGCCCCACACAACGCCCGAGCCACCCGAACCGGTCTATCCCCAAAGCGCTGCCGTACCCGACTTCGCAACCTGGTCAGCTGACGGCATAGCTGGACGGATCGGACGTGGAGATCACGCAGGCAGGTGGGTCATCGCCTCGTGCGATGACACCCCGTTCGTTCCACCATTCGGATACCACCTGATGCTGCCGGACGAGGAATTGCTCCGAGACGACGGGTCACTGTTTCTTGTCTCTGGATGCAGCGACGAAGAGAGACCTGACGGAGGCGGCGTAATCGACCTCCTGACCGAAGAACTGGACGTGACCTAGAGCATCGACCACGCCGACTTCCTGGCCGCAGACGCCGCGTGGCAAGAAGCCTTCAGGGAGGAGATAGACCAGGAACGGCATCAGAACGGCTTGCCGCCGTTCGCCTGGGAAACAAACCCGATGCCCTCGAGGGAAGACTCGGAACGGTTCGTATGGTGGCTCACTAGCTTGAAACGCTGACACTGAGCCTTCTCGGCACCTCTGAAGACAACTGGGCGTCTGCGCCACAGCCTGTCGGGCGCAAGAGTATCGGCTATCGGGCAGTGGGCCGGCGATCTGTTTGCGCCGGCGGGCCCTTTGCTCTCCGCGCAGAACGAAGCAAAACCCCACAAACGATCCCCCGAGCACCAGTGGCGCGACGTAACTGATCACCGCCTCAGGCTGCTCCCACCCCGAGCCTCAGTCAAGCGCCTCGGTTCTTGATGGGCTAACGGGAGGACGCAGGTTGCCAGCTAACGGCGCTGTCGCTGAATTCGGTCATGCCAAGGAAAGCCGCGCAAGAGGCGATCGAGTGGACGGAGGCGGACCGGCTCAGGCCGCTGCTCGGTGTGGGGAGCATCGCCACGATGATCCACACCGTTGACCGAGTCGGCGGGCCTGAGCGCTTTCGCGTCGGCCTCAGCGAACCACCCTCGTTCGTCGAACATGACGACCCCTCTTCGGTTCCGAGAAGCATCCCAGCGGGCGGGGTCGCGGTCAACGATCTTCTATCGGGACGGCTCGACAAGACAGAGCTCAGCGACGTCCACGACCGCACCGCCTGGCATGTCCGGGTAATAGTTCTCGCGTAGCTGCGCTGCGAAGAGCGTCATGTCCGTTCCCGGAGGCTCGTGAGCCTGCTCCGCAGTAAGCTCGTCGAGGCGGTACTGGCGGACCGCGACGACCTGCCCGGCGATCGGCTGCGCAGTCGGATGATTATCGAAGACGAACGTCGCGGCTCCGACGTGGACCGACTCGCCCCAGCGGACAGTGGTCACTTTCTGGCCAGCGACGATCGCGTCGTAGTGCTTGCGGTGGAAATGGACAACATGGCGAGCTTCGTCAGTCACCAGACCAGCCTGCCGCAGAATCGTCCGTCCACCGATCGGCTATCGGGCCCTAGTGCAGTCTCTCGGAGTGGACCTGGTGGAGCCGATGGCGAAGGTCTTGCACATACGTATCGCGCCGTTCCGGGTCCTCCTCGAGCCCCTCGAGGCAAGCCCTGACGGCAGCCTCGATCAGTTCGAGTGGATCGCTGAACTGAGTGGGCACCTCAGAGCGCGCTTGTGAAGTCGTCGAAGCTTGGGTAGTCAAAGGGGACACCGAGGTCATCGTCGTCGCGGACATCCTCTGGGACGGCCTCTGACTCGAACGCGATCGGAATGCCCGGTGTGACCAGCACGTCCAGCACCCTGTTCCCGACCAGAGTGACACTCACCATGCCCGCACCATCTTGGGCCGCTTGCACCACGGCTTCCTTGACCTGGCTGAAGTCCTGCCCCTGAGCCAGATCGTGCGGGACTCCGTCCACGTGCATCGTGATCCGTTCCATGCCCCGATGCTGCCCCGGGTAAGACAATGCCCGCCCGACAAGCGCAGAGGGGTTGCCGGCGGGGATAGTCCTACCTACCCTGTGCCTCTCCCAAAAGAGGCCCGCCTGAAGACCGTCTATGGGCAGCGTGGCGCTTTGAGCCGCCTTACAGTTGAGCGTGACTTTTAGCTCGATGTGGACGATGCACGGCATCTCCTACGGGGCCGAGGTCCACGACGGTTTCCTGCTGTGGGGCTCCGCGCCAGCGAGTATGCGTGAACCCCTGAAGATGAAGCGGGTGGTTCCTAGCGAATTCAAGGTCATCTCCCGTGTGACAGCCGGCAACGAGACCGTCATCACCGCCATGGTCTCGGGCAAGACGGTGAGAGTGGTCATCCCCAACATCGTCGTTGGGGCCCTGGAACTGGCTTGGAAGCGCGTGAACGACTCGGCCTAACCAGGCTCGATGACACCACGAGCGGTGGGGCCTCCGCGGAACCGCGGTTGTTCACTAGTTCGTCCGCGCATGCCTATTGTCACTGTCCGCTCTGCGATCGCTATTCGGAAACAATAAGAGCCGAGCGCCTGAGGTGACGAGGATTTGGGCCGGTGCCCCTCGGTCACGGGCGGGTAACGAAGTAGATGCGTTCCAATCCTTTCCGGGCCCGGTGGCGAACCCTGTACATCCCCACCGGGACCAACAGACAAGGAGCTTCATCATGAACGCCTTCACTCGTAAGAACATCACCAAGACCACGCTGGGTCTCGTCGCCTCGGGCGCCCTCGTCTTCAGCCTCGCGGCCTGCTCGATGGACTCCGGTTCGTCGACCGACACGTCGTCCTCTTCCTCCTCGTCGTCCGCCGAGCCCAGCGCCGCCTCGACGCCCGCCGCGTCGATCGCTGACCTCAGCAACGGTGTCGACACCCAGGTCGCCGTCGACGCGTCCTTCGTCGACGCCCTCACCAGCCTCGGCCTCAC
>NZ_JABRPK010000010.1 GCF_013248995.1 Frigoribacterium sp. VKM Ac-2836
CCGCTGATCAAGAAGTGCACCGTCATCAGCAGGTGCCCCTGGTGGGTCTCGAGCGACCACCGGAACCAGCCGGTGTAGTAGAACGCGATGAGGCTGCCCGCGAACACCACCGCGGCGACGATCGGGTGCGTGACGAGCCGGGCGTAGCGGGAGTGCGTCAGCAGCAGCACCCACTCCCGGACGCCGCGGCTGTGGTCACGCCTGGCCGGTATGAGGCGGAGCAGCAGGGTGACGGGGGCGCCGAGCACGAGCAGCGGTGGCACGTACATCATCAGCAGCATGTGCTGGATCATGTGGGTGCTGAAGTGCACCGCCCCGTAGACGCCGGGGCCACCGCTGGTGGCGTAGGCGAGCATCACGCAGCCGGCCACCCAGGGGACGGTGCGGGCCGCTGACCAGCGGTCACCGCGCCTCCTGAGCTGGACGACCCCGGCGAGGTAGAGCCCGGCGAACACGGCGGCGATCGCGAGCCACGCCCAGTCGGGGTGGAACGCGGTCAGCATGCGCGACACGGACACCGGCTCGGGGAAGGTGAACCCGATCAGCGACGACCGCGGATCGACGTTCGCGATCGAGGTCTGAGGCACCGGAGGCGCGCTCCGGGACAGCGCGACCGACAGTCCCATGGCGACCGCCATCAGGACGACTTCGGCCAGGGCCAGCCGCACGAACGCCCGACGGCGGGTGGGTTCGCGGACCAGGCCGGGGATCACGTGGCGTCGGTGGAGGGCTCCGGCGACACCGAGGAACACGAGGATGAGGATCTTCGCCGACACGAGCAGCCCGT
>NZ_JABRPK010000002.1 GCF_013248995.1 Frigoribacterium sp. VKM Ac-2836
CCTTCAACACCGACGCCGTCCAGGACGAGATGCTCGTCGGCGTCGCGAAGATCACCGCCGCCACGGAATAACACCCGAGGGTCGCACCCCTCGGGGTGTGACCCGGAATCCGGGTCGTCTTCGTGGCGACGCACCGGCCCCGCCCTGCTCGACGGGGTCGGCGATCCCGGTGGACCCCGCCTCGTGCTCACGCACGGGGCGGGGTTTTTCCGTTTCCGCAACGCGCCCCGCGCAGTCAGGAACCCGCGCCAGGCTCGGGAGGCGCGGCGGGCGGCCACGGGTCGGGCTCGGCCGTGCTGCGCGCGATGAGCGAGCGGACGTCGGCGTCGTGCTGCAGCGTCCACGCGACGGCCGAGTTGAGCGACGCGGCCGTGTGCAGCCACGGCCGACGCCCGTCGCCGTCCCGGCAATGGGCGTACACGTCGAACGCGAAACCGCCCGTGACCGGCCGCTGGCGCACGTAGCCGAGCGGAGCCGCCTCGCCCTGCCGGATCAACCAGAGCCCCTGACCGCCCGGGATCGGCGGGATCGCACACGGGTGCTCGGCCGGCGGCTTGTTCAACGCCGCCCGCGCGTTGTCGAACTTCGTCTGCACGCCCATGCCGGTGACCGTAGGCCCGACCACCGACGTCGGCCGGCCCCGCGAGATGTCACGACGTGCCGCTCACCTTTGGACAAGAGCGGCACGTCGTGACATCTCGAGCTGCTGGGGAGGCACCGGCGTACGACGAAAGTCGTAGGGCAGGTCCCGACTCCTGCACCCGGTGTCGCGGCGGCGCGACCGCGAGCGTAGAGACATGATCACGACACCGACCCGAGAAGCCCCTCCGTCCCGCCGGCGCCACCCGCGCCTCCTCGTCCGCAAGACCCTCGCCGCCGCGGCCGTCGTCGCCCTGGGCGTGACACTCGCCGGGTGCGCGACCGGCGCGACGGGAGCGACCGCCGACCCCGCGCCTCCTGCGCCGCCGCAGCACCAGCCCGGCGGGCACTCCCTGACACAGGACGACGTCGACTCGTGGCTCGACGGGGCCGTCGGCTCGGCGTTGCCGACGACCGGCATCCCGGGGGCGACCGTCTCGGTCGTCGCCGACGGCGAGCTGCTGACCGCCCGCGGCTACGGCATGGCCGACACCGGCACCGGTGACGCGCCCGCCGAGGCCGTCGACCCCGACCGCACGCTGTTCCGCGTCGGCTCGGTCTCGAAGGTGGTCTCGGCGACCGCGATCATGCAGCTCGTCGAGAAGGGCGAGCTCGACCTCGACGCCGACGTGCAGCAGTACCTCGACTTCGACCTCGACACCCCGAAGGGCCCCGTCACCCTCCGGCACCTGCTCACCCACACGGCCGGCTTCGAAGAGGTCATCGCGGGCCTGATCGGCACGCCCGGCAGCGAGAAGACCCTGCGCGAGGCCGTCAGCGACGCGCCGCCCGCCCAGGTCTTCGTGCCCGGCACGACCCCGGCGTACTCCAACTACGGAGCCACCCTGGCCGGTTACATCGCCCAGCGTGTCAGCGGCGTCCCCTTCGACGACCTGCTGCAGCAGCAGGTCTTCGACCGCGTCGGCATGACCTCGTCGTCGTTCGCCCAACCGTTGTCCGCCGACCTCGACGCCCGCCTGGCCCACGGCTACCCGGACGACTCGAAGCCCGCCGTCGCCACCGAGGTCGTCAACGCGGCCCCGGCCGGCGCGATGTCGGCGACGGCGACCGACATGGCCCGCTTCATGCTCGCCCACCTCGGCGACCTGCCCGAGGACGAGGCGCTGCTGCACCCCGAGACGCTCGCCGAGATGCACCGACCCGCCCTCGGCGCCGACGACCTCGGCACGCTCGCGGCCGGCCAGCGCATGGACCTCGCCTTCTTCGACGACAGCACCCCCGGGCTGGCCGCCTTCGGTCACGACGGCGACACCCAGGTGTTCCACTCGGCGATGAGGATGTTCCCCGATCACGACGCCGGCATCTTCATCAGCATGAACGGCAGCGGGCGCTCGGCACTGGCCTCGCTCGACCTGCGCACCACGGTGCTGCAGGGGTTCGCCGACCGATACCTGCGTGACTCGGCGACGGAGGCGTCCGCCGACGCCCAGGACGAGTCCGCCGACGCGTCGGACGGCCCCGTGGCCGCCGACCTGGCCGGCACCTACCTCTCGTCGCGCTCTCCCGTCACCAACCCCGGCGCCCTGCTCGCCCTGAGCGGTCAGACGACGATCGCGCCCCGCTCGGACGGCACGGTCGCCGTCACCCCGAAGCCGCTCGGCGTGACCACCGGCGTGTACGAGAAGGTCGGGACCGACCTGTGGCGCGAGGTCGGCGGGGACGCCCTGCTCGCGACGCGGACGGCCGGCACCGACGGGGACGCGACGGTCGAGGCGATCTCGTGGGGCGCCTCCTTCACCATGCTGCGGGCGCAGCCGTGGCAGGCGGCCTCGGCCGTGCTGCCGGGCGTGCTCCTCGCCGTCGTCGTGCTGCTCGCCTCGATGATCGTCTGGCCCGCCACCGCTCTCGCGGGGGTCGGACGCCGACGCCGGGACCTCCGGGCCGGAGTGACGGCCGGGTCGGTCGCCACGACACCGCGTCGCCGCGACCGCACCCTGTTGCTGTCCCGCCTGGGGCAGGCGTCGACGCTGCTGGCCCTCGTCGGCTGGGCGGCCGTCGCCGTGCAGGCCATGTCGTTCGCCGAGGTGTCGGCCGTGACCCTGCGTGTCCTCCAGGGACTGCAGCTGCTCGGAGTGGTCGCGATCGTGCCGGCGGCCCTGGTCGCCTGGCAGGCCGTCCGCGACCGTCGTGGCTGGGCCGTGGTGACCGGACGCGTGCTGGTCGTCGTGTCACTCGTGGTGCTCGCCGGCTTCGCCTTCGGGTTCCGCCTCATCGCGCCGAGCGTGAGCTTCTGATGACTCGTCCCCCGCGCGACCACCGGGCCGACGGTGCACAGCCGTCGTCGGGCCGGGGTCGCGAGGGCCGCGGCACCTGGCATGCTCGGACGGTGACCACGACCCCCGACACCGCGCCCGCCGCGACCATCTCGGCACCGGGCCACGCCTCGGTGGCCTCGGCCGGGCCCGGCGTGGCGACGGTGCGTCGCGTGCTCGAACGACTGGGCGTGCACACGGCACTCGGCCGCGACGTCGCACTCGCGGTCGTCTGGGCGCTCGTGACACTGGCCTTCCTCACGACGCTGGTGGCTGCGGGCGAGTTCTACGGGGCGAACCGCAGCATCCCGGCCGCCCAGGTCGTCGTCGTCGTCGTGCTGGCGCTCGTCCAGCAGGTGCCCCTGGTGATGCGGCGCATCCGACCGGTCACGGCGCTGCTCGCCGTCGCCGTGGTGCAGGCGGGCCTGCTCGCGGTGCTGCCGACCGGCCTCGCCCTCTGGACGGCGGCACCCGTCGTGACGGCCTACACGGTCGCCACGCTCCGACCGACGCGGGTCGTCGTCGGCGCCGTGCTCGCCGCCGTCGGGATCGAGGCCGTCGGCGCCGCCGTCGGAGCCTCGGCGATCGTCAAGGACCAGCTCGGGGCCACCCCCGGGCTCGGCGAACTCGGCGCGGTCGTCGAAGCACTCGCCCTCGTGGCCAGTGCGGTGCTGATCAACGGCGTGAGCGCCGCCGTCGGCTCGTGGGTGGCCCTGCGCCGCGCCCACGACCGCGACGCCCGGGCCCGTGCGGCCGAGAGCGTCGAGCACCAGGCGACGCTCACCCGGGCGGCGGTCGCCGCCGAGCGCACCCGCATGGCCCGCGAGCTGCACGACGTCGCCGCGCACCACCTCACGGGGCTCGTCGTGCAGGCGGGGGCCGCCGAACGCCTCGTCGACGGCGACCCCGAACGCGCGAAGGAGTCCCTGCGCAGCGTCCGCGCCCAGGGCCGCGAGACCCTCGACGCGCTGCGCTCCATCGTGGGCATCCTCCGAGAGACCGGCGACGGGCCGAGCGGCACGGTGCCGGTGCCGGGACTCGCTGACGTGAGCGACCTCGTCGACCAGGCCCGCGCCTCCGGGGCCGTCGTCGAGTCGCAGCTCGACGGGACCCTGCCGTCATTGGCCCCGCTCGCCGACGTGACGGCCTACCGCACGGTGCAAGAGGCACTCGTCAACGCCCGCCGACACGCACCGGGGGCGGCGGTCGAGCTGCGCCTGCGTGCCACGGCCGACTCCTTCGTGATCGTCGTCGAGAACGACCTGCCCGTCAGGCGCGACGCGTCTGCGGACGGCGGGTTCGGGCTCGTCGGCATGCGCGAGCGGGCCGACCTGATCGGCGGACGACTCGACACCGGGGCGACGCCCGAGGGGCGGTGGCGGGTGCGGCTCGAGCTGCCCGTCGAGACCGACGCCTCGGCGACCGGGCTCGCCGGCGGGGGTCCGGAGTGATCCGGGTCGTCCTGGTCGACGACCAGGCGATCGTCCGGACCGGCTTCCGGGTCGTGCTCGAGACGGCGGGCGGCATCGAGGTCGTCGGCGAGGCGGCCGGCGGGCGCGAGGCGGTAGAGGTCGTGCGACGCACCCGACCCGACGTCGTCGTGATGGACGTGCGCATGCCCGGGGGCGATGGCATCGAGGCGACGCGCGCGATCGTCGACGCCCGGGTCGGGCCCGGTGGTGCCACCACGCTCGCCGGCGCCACGACGCTCGCCGGCGCCACGACGCTCGCCGGCGACGGCGTCACCGGTGTCGAGCAGGAGGCACGGGTCGGTTCGACGAGTGCCCCTGCCGTCCTCGTCGCCACGACCTTCGACCTCGACGAGTACGTGTTCGGCGCCCTCGAGGCCGGCGCGAGCGGGTTCGTGCTGAAGGACGTCGAGCCGGACGAGTTCGTCGGGGCCGTCCGAGCACTGGCCTCGGGTCGGGCGGCGATCGACGGCGCCACCACGCGTCGGGTGATCGCCGAGTTCACCCGACGTCGGCGGGCATCGGCGGTCGAGCCGTCACCCGACGTCCTGACCGAGCGCGAGCGCGAGCTCGTCCGCCTGCTCGGCGAGGGGCTGTCCAACGACGAGATCGGCGAACGCCTGGTGGTCGAGACGAGCACGGTCAAGTCGCACCTCACGCGCATCACCACCAAGCTCGGCACCCGCGACCGACTGCAGACCGTCGTCTGGGCCTACCGCTCGGGCCTGCTGCCCTGAGCCCGTGTCGCACCACCTGCTGAACGTCGCACCACCCATTTAGGCGGTGCGACGTTCAGTCCGTGGTGCGACTCAGGGGCCGAGTCAGGCGACCGGCTCGACCAGCGCGACGTGCTGCGTCGCCACCCGCACGGGCTGGCCGGCGAACGCAGCGGCCCGCGCCTCGGACTGCAGGTAGGCGGCCTCGACCTCGGCGAACCGTGCGGCGTCGCCGGGCGTGCTGACGGCCCAGACGAACTGGTTCGCGTCACGGTCCGCATAGGCGAACTCGATCGCGAAACCCTCGGACAGGCGAGCCGGGATCAACGTCGAGGTGAACCACGCGACGAAGTCGTCGAGCACCCCCTCGACGAGCTCGTAGCGGCGCAGCTGGACGATCTTCGACGAGTCGGTCATGCCGCCACCCTACTGACGCCGCGCCCCTGCCCAGCCCCAGCCCCAGCCCCAGCCCCAGCCCCAGCCCCACAGCACCACGAGATGGCCACGGCACCACGACCAGTCCTGGCGCTGTGGCCACCTCCTGGTGCCATGCCGACCCAGCACGCCGGGTAGCGTGGCGGCGTGACACCGCTGACGCTCGCCCTCGCCGCCGCGGCCATCGTGGTCGGTGCGCTCACGCAACGGATGGCGGGCATCGGCTTCGCGCTCACCGCCGCGCCCCTGCTCGTCGTCGTGCTCGGCCCCGAGGCCGGCGTCTCGGTCGGCAACGCCCTCGCCGCCGTGTTGGCGCTGGTGGTGCTGGCGAGCACCTGGCGGACGGTGCGGTGGCGGACGGCGGCCCTGCTCGTCCTGCCCGCGCTCGTGACGATCCCGATCGGGGCGTGGGTCGTGCGGACCGCCCCGACCGGCCCGCTGACCGTCGCCGTGGGCGCCCTGGCCCTGATCGGGGTGCTGGTGATGGCGTTCTCGAGCCGCGCGCGCCTCCTGCCCGGCCGGGTCGGTGCCGTCGCCGCCGGGGCTCTCGGCGGCTTCATGAACGTCACCGCCGGCGTCGGCGGCCCTGCGCTCACGGTGCACGCCACGAGCGACCGCTGGCCGAGGGAGGTCTTCGTCGGGACCGGCCAGGTCTTCCTGCTCTCGATCAACCTGACCTCGGTGCTGACGAAGGGCATCCCGCCCGAACCGGTTCCGGTCTGGGCGGGAGCGCTCGGCCTGCTGTTCGTCGGCGCGTTCGTCGGGCACCACCTCAGCAAGGTCGTGCCGGCCCGGGTCGGTCGCGTCCTCGTGCTGACGCTGGCCGCCGTGGGCAGCGCCCTCGCCCTGGTCCGGGGCATCACCCAGCTCTGACCCGGGCCCGCATCCCGCCGAGACGTCACGACGTGCCGCTCGTGTTCGCACGTGAGCGGCACGTCGTGACATCTCGGCGGCTGGAGCCCGCGCCCCTCGCCTAGACTCGGCCCGCCATGCAGTGCGACTACTTCGACGCGGGGCTGTGCCGGTCGTGCACGCTCCTCGACCGCCCTTACCCGGTGCAGGTCGCCGAGAAAGAGGTGCGCGTCCGCGACCTCCTCGGCGAGCGCCACGCCCCTGCGGCCTGGCTGCCGACGATGACCGGCCCCGAGTCGGGGTTCCGCAACAAGGCGAAGATGGTCGTCGGGGGGACGATCGACGAGCCGACGCTCGGCATCCTCGACGGGCGCGGGCAGGGCGTCGACCTGCGGGGGTGCGGGTTGCACACGGCGGGCATCCAGGCCGTGCTGCCGACGCTGGCGGCGTTCGTGACCCGAGCGCGCCTCCTGCCCTACGACGTTCCGAAGCGCCGCGGCGAGGCGAAGTACGTGCACGTGACCGAGTCGCCGACGGGCGAGCTGATGGTGCGCTTCGTGCTGCGCAGCGAGCAGGCGTTGCCGCGACTGCGGGCCGAGTTGCCGTGGCTGCTCGAGATCCTGCCGCAGGTCGTCGTGGTCTCGGTCAACCTGCTGCCCGAGCACAAGGCCGTGCTCGAGGGCACCGACGAGATCGTGCTGACCGAGCGCGAGACGCTCACTATGGGGCTCGGTCGGGTCGACCTGCAGTTGAGGCCCCAGAGCTTCTTCCAGACCAACACCGCGATCGCGGCCGGGCTCTACGCGCAGGCGGCCGAGTGGGTCGACGAGCTCGATCCGGCCTCCGTCTGGGACCTCTACTGCGGCGTCGGGGGGTTCGCCCTGCACGTCGCCCGACCGGGCGACGGCCGGACGAGTCGGCACGGGCACCGCGAGGTCACGGGCATCGAGACCAGCGAGGAGGCGGTGGCCAGCGCCCGGGGCAGCGCCCGACGCGCAGGCCTCGACCACGTGCGATTCGCGGCGGACGACGCCACCCGGTTCGCGACGACCGCGTCGGCGGGGCCCGGCACCGCGCCTCCTGAGCTCGTGATCGTCAATCCGCCCCGACGCGGCATCGGCGCCACGCTGGCCGGGTGGCTCGAGGGGTCGGGCGTCGAGCACGTCGTCTACTCGAGCTGCAACCCCGTCACCCTGGCGAGCGACCTCGACGCCATGCCCTCGTACGACGTGGTCGCGGTGCGCCTGTTCGACATGTTCCCGCAGACGCCCCACCTCGAGGCGATGGCTCTGCTGCACCGCCGCTGAGTCGCGCCCGGCGGTCAGTCGCGCCCGGCGGTCAGTCGTCCTCGCGGCGCTCGTTCTCGACGTCGGGCGCGGGCTGGCCGGGCTGCGTCTGGCCGGGCTGCGTCTGCCCGGGCCGGCCCGCGCCGCCGTCCTCGGCACCCGGCGCGGGGGTCGGCGTGGCCGACGGGGCGGGCGCAGGAGGCGCGGGTCGCGTGACCGCGGACCCTCGCGGAGCCGCGAACTCGCCTCCGCCGTACTGCGCGTTGACCGCCTGCATGACCGGTCGGAACACCCGGTGCCGGGCGGTGTCGGCCGAGCCCTCGGTCAGCCGGTTGCCGCGCATGCTGATCTCGCCCTGCACGTTGCCGACCCAGACGGCGGTGGCGACCTCGGTGGTCGAGCCGACCATCCAGGTGTCCTTCGAGTTGTCGGTGGTGCCGGTCTTCCCCAGGACGTCCACTCCGTCGCCGGGGTTCGACGCGGTGCCGGTACCGCCCGAGGCCATGACCGACTCGAGCGCCAGGGTGGCACCACGGGCGGCCTCCTGCTGCACGGCCTGTCGGCAGTCGGCACCCGGCGGGGCGATGGCCGACCCGTCGGGCCGGGTCACGCTGTCGATCGCGATCGGGCGGCAGGCCTGACCGTCGTTCGCGATCGCGGCGAAGGCCGACGCCATCTGCAGTGGGGCGATCGTGTTGCCGCCCGAGCCGAGCACGTCCGACGGCAGGGCGCTCAGGTCGTCGCCGCTCGCCGTCGTCACCCCGAGGTCCGCCGCCGTCCCGGCGATGTCGCACAGGTCGAGCCGGGAGGCCATCGCGATGAAGCCCGTGTTGACCGAGGCACGCGTGGCCTGGAGCGGCGTGAGGTCGCTGCCCGCGCCTCCGGTGTCGTTGCGTACGTTGTAGGTGGGGCCACTGAGCCTGGCGTCGCAGGCGGTGAACGACGACATCGGCCAGGCGCTCCGCGACGCGGGGACGGTGTCGTACAGGCTGTTGCCCTGCTGCAGCCACTCGACCAGCGTGAACGCCTTGTAGGTCGAACCGACCTGGAATCCCGCCGAACCGCCGTGTGCCGTGTCGGCCGAGTAGTTGACCTGGGTGGTGCCCGGCCCGGCGTCGGCGCTGCCGTAGGCCGTGTTCTGGGCCATGGCGACGATGCGGCCGGTGCCGGTCTCGGTCGAGACGACCGAGCCGCCGATGTCGGTGAACGCCGCGGTGGCCGGCACCTGACGCTGCAGCTCGCCGGCCGCGACGTCCTGCAGTCCGAGGTCGAGCGTCGTCACGATCTCGAGCCCGCCGCGGCGCAGCAACTGGCTGCGCTCCTCGCGGGTCTCGCCGAACTCGGTGCTGTTCAGCACCTCCGAGCGGACGTACTCGCAGAAGTAGGCGGCCGAGGCGGGCTGGGCGTTGCCGCACCCGCTGGTCGACGGGGTGATGACGGGCGTCACGGGTGTACCGATCGCGGCCTCGGCCTGCTCGTCCGTCAGCAGGCCGGCATCGCGCATGTTCGCCAGCAACAGGTCGCGACGTTCGGTGTTGGCCGGGATGTTCTCGGGCAGGTCGATGCGCAGCGACTGAGGCGAGTTGACCATGGCGACGAGGCTCGCGGCCTGCTCGGGCGTGACGCCCGCGGCCGGGACGCCGTAGTAGTACCGGGCCGCCGACTCGATGCCGTAGACCGTGCCGCCGTAGTTGGCGATGTTGAGGTAGGCCGTGAGGATCTGCTCCTTGTCGAAACGCTCCTCGACGCCGATCGCCATCTTGATCTCGCGCAACTTGCGTTCGAGGGTCGTGGTCGTGGCCTCTTCGTAGGCGACCTCACCCGCCGCGACGACCTCGGGGTCACCCGACTCGAGTTGTGCCTCGGCCTGCTGGACGAGGACGTTGCGGACGTACTGCATCGTGACGGTGGACGCCCCGCTCTCGATGTCGCCCCCGCTGAGGTTCTGGAACACGGCTCGCACGGCGGCGAACGAGTCGACCCCGTTGTGCTCGTAGAAGCGGGGGTCCTCCGTCGCGACGACGGCGTCCTTCACGCTCTGCGCGATGGCGTCGGGGCCGACCTCCTCGCGGTTCTGCGAGAAGAACTCGGCGACCTTCACGGGCTGCCCGTCGCGCGTCGCGTAGATCGTGCTGGTCTGGGCCTGGTCGCCGATCTCGAGCGCCTCGGGGATCGTGTTGAACGCCTGCACCCCGAAGCTCGCGGTCGTGCCGGCCACGGCGATCACGGGTGTGACGAGGATCGTGACGAGCACACCGGCCAGCACGGTCAGGCCCGTCATCGCGGCCAGCGCACCGATCACCCCCGCGGGGCCGGAGCGGGTGGTCGTGCTCGGGAAGGTGGCCTCGGGTCGGGCCTCTCGGGTCGCCATCCCCTCCACGGTAGGTCGGCGACCCGGCCGGGCGCGAGGGCCGACCGCCCCCGGGGAGGTCATTCCCAGGCGACAGGTGTCGTTCTCTCAGGCGGTGAGGAGGCGCGGGAGGCACGGCAAGCGTGGGAGGCGCGAGGACGCGGGAGGCGCGAGCTACGTCAGAGCACGACGGTGCTGCTACGCCAGCCGAGCGAATCGTCGCCCGTCTGCCACACGACCGTGAGGCCACGACCGGCCCCGCTCGACTCGCCGATCTCGGTCGTGAAGCGTTTCCCCGAGCCGGCCGACACGGCCGCGATCGAGGGCAGCTGCTCCCCGTCGAGGAAGACCCAGAGCGTGTCGGGGTAGCCGACGACGCTCGGCTCGGTCTGGTCCTGGCTCTGCGGGCTCGCGAACGAGATCGACGCGGGGGCCGTCGTGTCGTAGGCCGCGCCTCCTGCGGTCTGGTCCTCGGCGCCGGCGGCGGGGTTGATCCACTCGTAGAGGGAGTCGCCGGTCGGCGGCACGCCGGCGTCGTCCACCCGCAGACCGTCGGCGGTCTCGCGCACGACCCAGGCGTCGGCCAGCTCGTCGGTGGTGGCGCTCACCAGGGTGAACGCCCCCTCGGGCCCCTCGGCGGAGACCAGCGGGGCGTCGCGGAGGACCGCCGCCTCGTCGGGCGTGACCGTGCCGTCCGTAGCCGAGGTCGACGCGAAGGTCGACTCCGAGCCGTAGAAGTCCTGGGCCTCGGGGCTCAGCAGGGCCCAGGCCGCCGCGGTGTCGGCATCGGCGATCGCGTCGAGGTAGCGGGTGACGATCGCCTGCTCGGCCGAGGCCGGCGCGGCGTCCACGGGGGCGGTGGTCGCGGTGACGCTCGGTGATCCGGTGCCCGCGGCGGTCGGCGCGGTGACGGCGGGGTCCGACGTGCACCCGGTGGCGGCGACCAGCGCACCGACGGCGAGGGTCGAGGTCATGAGTAGCTCTCGTGTCTTTGCCATGCGTGGCACGGTAGCGAAGGCCTCGGCGGCCTCGTCGCGACTCCCAGGGGATGCCCACGCACGGCGGCCGACCTCGAGCGGGCAGAAGATGCGGCTCGCGTGCGGCGGACGAGCATCTTGTGCCCACTCGTGACCGACACCTCGAGAAGGGGGCCACGACCGCAGGAGGCGCGGGCCGGGTCAGGCGCCCTCGACCACCGCCCAGCCGTGCGGGCCCACCGACAGGACGTCGCCGTCGAGCCCGGCGTCCCGGCCCGCCAGCCATCCGCCCGGGGCGGGGTCGGCCACGCGGAGTTCGTCGTCTCCGAGGTTCAGGGCCACGATCAGCGACTCCCCGGGCGACGAACCGGTCACCTCGAGCACGAGCGACTCGTTCGCGACCGACACGGTGCGGCTGCGGGCGGTGTGCAGCCACGGGTGCCGCCGACGGACGCCGATCAGCTGCTGGTGCAGGGCGAGGACGTCGGGGAGGGCGTCCGGCACGCCGGCCCCCGGGGCGTCGGCAGGCGTGGGCGGGAACGCGGGACGCACGGCGTCGTCGCCGCCGACCCGCGCCTCCTTCACTGCTCGCAGGCCGAACTCGTCGCCGTAGTAGACCGAGGGCGTGCCGCCCAGCGTGAAGAGCAGGGCGAGGGCGTGGTCGTGGTGGCGGTCGTCGCCGATCTGGCTGGCGATGCGCGTGACGTCGTGGTTGCCGACGAAGGTGAGCGGTACGAAATGGTCGAGGAACCCGTCGTGACGCTGCAGAGCCCACTCGAGCTCGAACAGGTTGACCTCGTCCAGGGCGTGCCAGACGCCCTGCCAGAGCTCGTACTGGGTGACGGAGTCGAGGCCCCCGTCGCGGACGGCCGCGACGTAGTCGCCGTGCAGCACCTCGCCGACGACGTACACGTCCGGGTGCCGCTCGCGCAGCGGGGGCAGCACCGTGGCCCAGAACGACGAAGGCACCGAGTAGGCGGCGTCGAGCCGCCACGCGTCGGCGCCGCGGTCGGCCCAGTGGGTCAGGACCTCGGTCACCATGCGGGCCACCTCGGGCGACGAGTGGTCGAGGGCGATGAGCCCGCCGTGCCCCTCGAAGGTCGCGAAACCGTCGCCGTCGCCCGCCTCGTCACGCCGGAAGAGGGCGGCGGAGGGCGAGTCGGGGTCACGACGTGCCTCGACGAGCGCGGGGAACTCGGGCCCGACGTGGTTGAAGACGCCGTCGAGCATCACCTTGACGCCCTTGGCGTGGGCGGCGTCGATCAGGGTGACGAGGTCGGCCTCGGTGCCGAGGCGCGGGTCGACCGTGAACCAGTCGATCGTGTCGTAGCCGTGGGTCGACGACGCGAAGACCGGCCCGAGGGCGAGCCCGTTGGCACCGAGCGCCAGCAGGTGGTCGAGCCACGGCACGAGATCGAGGAGGCGCGGTGCCGGCGAGCGGTCCGCCCCCGTCGTGTCGGCCCCGACGAAGCCCAGGGGGTACACGTGCCACCACACGACGTGCTCGGTCCAGGAGGGACCCGCCAGGGCGGTGCCGGTCGTCGCGGGATCGTGTTCGCTCATTCGCGCCACCCTAGTGACGGGTCGTCGTGAGGTGTCCCCCGAAGGCCACGCGTTCGTCGTCGACACCAGCCGAGAGGCCACAGCTTCCGACCGGAATCGGTATAACCGGGCATGGAACAGGCCGAAGTCTTGCCGACTTGGTCGCCGAACGGAATCCGTCTAGGGCATGAAAGCCTGCCCACCCCACTGACGTATTATCCAGACATTCCGGCGAACGGACATCTACCGAAAAAGTGGGAGAAAACGTGATCACACGACGAACACTGGCCACGAAGGCGACGGCCCCACTCCACAAAGACCGCAAGGAGGAACCGCGCATGACGTACGTCAAGTACTTCGGTTGGTTGATCCCCACGGTGATCGGTGCCGTCATAGCGATCTCGACTTCGATCGATCCCTGGCTGATCGGGGCGGCAGTCGCGGTAGTGATTCTGGTCGTCTACTCAGGTGCCGGAATGGTCACTCAGCGGGGCATGACCCGCGCGGCAACGAAAGCTAAACGACAGTCCCACCACGGCCATGCCCGCTCGGGGCGGTAGAACAGGGCGAGGCGAAAGGCCCCGACGCCGAGACGTTGCGGACTGTCGTCGCGACGAGTTCGGTCCGGCGGCTCATCCCCACAGCGGGCGGGTCTCAGCTCGCCGGGCCGAGCAGGACGGCGAGCAGGGCCGCGGCGCCCCCGACGATGAAGAGCATCGTGCCGGCCTGCATCGTGCGGGTCTTGTTGCGGTCGGCCGTCGGGACGTCGACCTCGAGGATGGGGCAGCCCGACCAGCCGATCAGCCCGACGCTCAGGGCGACGAGCGCGGCACCGACCCAGAACAGCGTCGCGAGCCCGGCCGTGAGCAGGGCGGGACGCCAGCCGGTCGAGAGCAGCAGCCCCAGGGCCACCGCCACGCTGCCGACCGCGGCAACGAACCAGATCGTGCCGGTCCACATGATGCGTTGGACGTTCTTCTCGGGGGTCATCAGGTCGTGCAGCTCGTGGGTCACCAGAACATCTTTCACCTTCTGCAGCGATCCGGCGCACACGGGCACGGCAGAACACGCAGAAACGGGCGGGTTCGGGCGGTGCGGGCGTCCGAAGACGTCCGGACCGCCCGAACCCGCCCGCCCTGCTCGCCGAGCCGCGAGCCGCGAGCCGCGACTACTTCGTGGCGCCCTCGAGGAGCGGCACCAGCTTCTCGAGCGCGTACTGACGCGAGAGTGCCGAGCCGAGCGAGTACGCGGCGGCGACGTCACCGTCGATGACGACGGCGTGGCCGTCCCGGACGGCCGCGAGGGCCTTCCACTGCGGGTCGTCGGTGATCTCGGTCGTGTCGATGTAGATCGGGAACGCCACGATGACGTCCGCGTCGATCTGGTCGAGCTGTTCGCTCGAGATCGACACCGAGAAGCCGCCGGCGTTCGGCTTCAGCGCCGTGATGGCGGGGTTCTGTTCGAAGCCGAGCGCCTCGAGCTGGTCGACGCGCTCACTGTCCTCGACGTAGGCGCCCCAGCCCTCGCTGGTCTTGGTGGCGGCGGTGATCGTCTTGCCCTCCCACTCGGGGTGGGCGGCGGCGACGGCTTCGACGGCCTTCTCGTTCTCGTCGACGAGCTGCTCGCCCTTGGCCTCTTCTCCCAGCGCCTTCGACACGAGCTCCATCTGGTCCTCGAAGTCGGTCAGGTAGCTGTCGCCCCCCTCGGGCACTCCGACGGTCGGGGCGATGCTCGACAGGCGGTCGTAGCGCTCCTGGTCGCCCGAGCTCTTCGTGTCGAGGATCACGTCGGGCTCGAGGGCCGCGATCGCCTCGTACGAGGGCTCCAGGGTGCCGATGATCTCGGGGGCCTGGTCGTAGAGACCCTGCGCCCAGGGGCCGACGCCGTCGTTCTCGTCGCCGAAGGCCAGCCAGTCCGACGCCCCCACGGGCTGCACGCCCAGAGCGAGCGCGGCCTCGGCGTCGCCCCAGCCGAGCGCGACGACGCGCGTCGGCTTCTTCTCGACGGTCACCTCGCCGAACTTCGTGTCGATCGAGACGGGGAACGCGCCCGACCCGCCCGAGGTGCCACCGGCGGCGTCGTCGGTGTCGGTGCCGGCCGAGCAGCCGGCCAGGGCGAGGGTGACGACCGTCAGGGCGGCGGCGATCGAGAGTGTCTTGCGCATGGATTCCTCGGGGCTGTGACGTCGGTGCTGTGACGTGGGGTCGGGCGGAAGGTCGAGTGCGGGGGTCGAGACGGGTGACACCCGGCACGACTCCAAGTGAGGGTAGCCTAAGCTAATCATCATGGCGATGCCCCGAGCGCTCACGGTCGGCCGCGCCCCGCGACCGACGCGAGGCTCCCGGCGCACCCGCACGCGCCTCCTCGCCCTCGTGGGCGCCCTCGCCCTGTTGGCCCTCGCCGTCGTGCTCGGCCTCGCCGTCGGCGCGCGGCCGGTCGCCTTCGACGAGGTGGTGCGCATCCTCTCGGGGGCCTCGAGCCGCGACACCGCCGACGCCACCGCCGTGCTCGACCTCCGCCTGCCGCGCACGGTGGCCGCGATCGTGGCCGGGGCAGGTCTCGGGGTCGCGGGCGCCGTCGTCCAGGCCGTGACACGCAACCCGCTGGCCGACCCGGGCATCCTCGGCGTCACCTCGGGCAGCGCCTTCGCCGTGGCCCTCGCGGTCGGCTTCGCCGGGGTCACCTCGGCGAGCGGCTGGGTCTGGTTCTCGTTCGTCGGCGCGGGCGTCGCCACCGTGGCCGTCGCCCTCATCGGCGGCGCCGGACGAGGAGGCGGTGGCCCTGCCCGCCTGACCCTCGCCGGTCTCGCGCTCGGGTCGGTGCTCGCGGGCATCACCTCGTCGATCGTGCTGGCCGACCCCCGT
This sequence comes from Frigoribacterium sp. VKM Ac-2836, assembly GCF_013248995.1. Taxonomy (GTDB): domain Bacteria; phylum Actinomycetota; class Actinomycetes; order Actinomycetales; family Microbacteriaceae; genus Frigoribacterium. The sequence continues at coordinate 15,404 of NZ_JABRPK010000002.1, forward strand.
CGGTTCGACGCCGTCCGCGCCTGGGAGGTCGGGTCGCTCGCCGACCGCGGCTGGGAGCCCGTGCTCACCGTGCTGCCCTTCGTCGCGGCCGGGGTCGTCGTCGCCCTGATCGCCTCGCGCCCGCTCGACGCCGTCGCGCTCGGTGACGAGCACGCCGCGTCGGTCGGGGTCTCGGTGCCCGCGGTGCGCGTCGTCTCATTGGTCCTCGTCACCCTGCTGGCAGGAGGCGCGACCGCGGTGGTCGGGCCCGTCGCCTTCGTGGGGCTCATGGTCGCGCACGCCGCACGGGGCGTGGTCGGACCCAGCCAACCGTGGATCACGGCGCTCTCGGCCGTGCTCGGGCCCGTGCTGCTGCTGCTCGCAGACGTTCTCGGCCGCGTGGTCGCGCCCCCGGGCGAGCTGGCCGCAGGACTCGTCACGGCTGCCATCGGCGCGCCCGTGCTGATCGCCATCGCCCGACGCCGACGGGTGGGTGGCGCGTGACGCGGGCGACCGAGCCGGGCACGCGGACGACGCCGGGGTCCCCGGGTATCGGCCCGCGCCTCCTGCGCTCGTGGCGGTCGGCCGGTGGGCGGCGGCGCACGGCGACACCGGCACTGGTCGTGGTGGCCGTCGTCGTGACGATCGTCTCGCTCGGCATCGGCGACTACCCGCTCAGCCCGGCCGAGGTCGTGCGGGCCCTGTTCGGCGGCGACGGGTTCGCCTCGACCATCGTGCTGAACTGGCGACTGCCCCGGGTGCTCGCGGCCCTGGTCTTCGGAGCGGCGCTGGGCGTCTCGGGCACGATCTTCCAGTCACTGACCCGCAACCCGTTGGGCTCGCCCGACGTGATCGGCTTCTCGACCGGGGCCTACACCGGGGCGATCGTCGTGATCGTCTCGGGCGCGGCCTCGACGATCGGCACGGCGGCCGGCGCCCTGATCGGCGGACTCGTGACGGCGCTGGTCGTCTACCTGCTGGCCTACCGCCGCGGGGTGCACGGGCTGCGGCTGATCATCGTGGGCATCGGCGTCACGGCGCTGTTGCACTCGGTCAACAGCTGGCTGCTGCTGCGTGCGCAGACCGAGGTCGCCCTGACCGCGTCGTTCTGGGGGGCGGGCTCGCTCGCACTGGTCGGCTGGAAACAGCTGGTGCCCGCGCTCGTGCTGCTCGCCGTGCTGACCCCGCTCGTCATGGGTCTGTCCCGTCCGCTGCGACAGCTCGAGCTAGGCGATGACGCCGCCCGGTCGCACGGCCTCCGCGCCGAGCGGTCACGCCTGGCGCTGGTCGTGGTGGGCGTCGCGTTGACCGCCGTGGTGACCGCCAGCACCGGACCGATCGCCTTCGTGGCCCTGGCCGCGCCACAACTGGCCCGACGCCTGGTGCGGTCGGCCGGGGTGCCGCTCGTGGCCGGCGGGCTCGTCGGCGGGGTGCTGCTGCTCGTCGCCGACCTGGTCGCCCAGCACGTGGCCGCCAACCCGGTGCCGGTCGGCCTCGTCACCCTCGTGATCGGCGGCGTCTACCTGATCACGTTGCTCGTCTCGGAATCCCGGAGGTCCGCGTGAACGCCGATGCCACCCGCCCGCCCCGTCTCGTCGCCCGGCAGGCGCATCTCGCCTACGACCGCCGCACGGTCAGCGAGGCCGTCGACGCCGACGTGCGCGACGGCTCGTTCACGGTCATCGTCGGACCGAACGCCTGCGGGAAGTCGACCTTGCTGAGGGCCTTCGCGCGCCTCCTGAAGCCCCGCTCGGGCTCGGTCCTTCTCGACGGACGCGAGCTCGCGGGCGTGCCGGCGAAAGAGGTCGCCCGCATCGTCGGCCTGTTGCCGCAGACCTCGACCGCACCCGACGGCATCACGGTCGCCGAGCTCGTCGCGCGCGGTCGCTACCCGCATCAGGGGCTCTTCCGGCAGTGGACCGGCTCCGACCGCGAGGCCGTCGACGCGGCCCTGGCCGAGACCGACCTCACCGAGCTGGTCGACGTGCCGGTCGACGAGCTGTCGGGTGGGCAACGCCAACGCGTCTGGGTGGCGATGGCCCTCGCTCAGCAGACGCCGGTGCTGCTGCTCGACGAGCCGACGACCTACCTCGACATCGCGCATCAATACGACCTGCTCGACCTGTTCGCGCGGCTGCACGGGCAGGGCACGACCGTGGTCGCCGTGCTGCACGACCTGAACCAGGCGGCACGGTACGCGACCGACCTGATCGTGATGGCCGACGGCGACGTGGTGGCCACGGGCACCCCGACCGAGGTGCTGACCGAACGACTCGTCACCGACGTGTTCGACCTGCCCTGTGTCGTCGTGCCGGACCCCGTGACCGGGTCGCCGATGGTCGTGCCCCGCCGCCGCTGACGGCGGCCCCTGCCCCGACGAGGGAGGCAACGTCGAACCACAGATGTGGCGTCGAACCACGCATATCGGTGGTTCGACGCCACGTCGATGGTTCGACCCGAAGGGCGGGTGGCGCGGGCTAGCGGGTGCGGGCGGCCGGGCGGGCGCCGCGGCCACGGCGGTCGGCGCGCGGGGCACGGGAGGGCAGCACTGCCGCGACCAAGAAGAAGACGATGCCGAAGATGACGACGATCGACCCGATGACCATGAGGGCGATGATGACGGTTTCCATCCGACCATCCTCCCGGGCGGACGGGGCGCGCACAAGGCGCGACTCCTGAGCATCCGCCGCCGCGCCTCCTCGGCTCTCGGTCGGCGAGTGGGCAGGGACTGCCCTTCCGACGGGGGCGGACGGCACCTTCTGCCCGCTCGGCGCCTCCGACAGAACCAGGAGGCGCGGGTCGGCGGGGTACGCCTCCCAGCGTCCCGACCCGCGACCGCGGGCAGACAGTCGTACCACCGGCTCGTCTCGCACGCCCTCATTCGGCCCGATGACGGTGGCGGGACGTAGCGTCGAGGATGCCGGGGCGACGGGGGACGTCGCCCGGCACCACGTCTTCTCCGAGGAGTCCGAGTGACCAGCGACACCGCCACCACCCGCCCCACCCTGTTCTGCCTGCACGCCCTCGGCATGAGCCGGCTCGAGTTCGGCCCCCTGACCGAGGCGCTCGGCGACGAGTTCGAGGTGGTCTCGCTCGACCTGCCCGGCTTCGGCGACGCCACGACCGCCGACGGGGTGACCGTCGACGACATGGTGCGCCAGGTCACTCGGCAGATCCGCCGCCACGGCGCCACGCGATGGCTGCTCGTCGGCCACAGCATGGGCGGCAAGATCGCCTCCATCGTCGGCGCCCGCACGCTCGCCGGTCAGGGCGGGCTCTTCGGCCTCGCGGGGGTCGTGTTGCTCGCGGCCTCCCCGCCGTCGCCCGAGCCGATGAGCGAGGCGAACCGTGAGCAGATGATCGCCGCGGCCGCCGACGGTCCCCTCGACGCCGAGACGGCGCGTTCCTTCGTGGACGACAACGTCGGGGCACCGCTCCCGTCGGTGCTCGACGACCAGGCCCTCGCCGACCTGCACCGCGCCTCCCCCGAGGCGTGGACCGCCTGGTTCGACCGCGGCAGCCGAGAGGACTGGTCGGCCGAGGTCGGCACGCTCGATCTTCCCGCCCTGATCGTCGCCGGGGGTGCCGACGGGCCACTCGGCGAGGACGCCCAACGCCGCCTGAACGGCGGCGTCTACCCGCGTGCCACCCACCTGACCCTCGAGGGTGCCGGCCATCTGCTGCCGCTCGAGCGCCCGACCGAGGTCGCCTCGGCCATCGCCGACTTCTGGCACGACGACGCCGGGCGGGCTCCCGTGATGTCCGACGACTTCGCCCGCGTGATGGCGTCGAGCCGCACCGCGTCGAACACGCGCGGCATCCTCGCGAAGCGAGCCGTCGCCGACGACCCGCGCTACGCCCCGACGGTGCTGACCGAGGCCCAGCTGACCACGCTGCGAGCCGTCGCCGCCCGCGTCGTACCGCAAGAAGACCCCGCGCACTCGATCGACCTCGCCGCCCGGGTCGACGCCCAGCTGGCCGCGGGCTACGGCGACGGTTGGCGCAACGCCGACCTGCCGAGCGACCCCGAGGCCTACGCGCTGGGTCTCGACGCCCTCGCCGACTTCACCGACCTGACGCCCGAGCAGCAAGACGAGCGTCTCGCCGCGATCGTCGCCGGCGACCCTGACGACACCCTCGAGACGGTCGGCGACAGCGGCGGCGGCGACTCGCACCACGGCGGCGACCAGGGCGACGCCGGGCTCACCGGCGGCACCCCGGGCAGCACCGACCAGCCCAGCGCCGACGAGGCCCACCCCTTCTCGGTCGAACAGCTCACCGCGTGGTTCGAGGACTGCCGAGTCGACCTGGTCAAGCTCTGGCTCGCCCACCCCGCGACGATGGAACGCATCGGCTTCGACGGCTTCGCGAACGGCCGTGCCGGTCGCGCCCTGCAAGGATTCAGCCGGCTCGGCGCCGGCCAACGAGAGGGCTGGGAACCAGCCATGGAGGTCACCCGATGAAGCTCGACGGACAACGCACCTACGACGAGTCCGAGGTCGTCGACGCGGTCGTGATCGGAACGGGCGCCGGTGGTGCGCCGATCCTGGCGAAGCTCGCCCTGCAGGGGCTCAAGGTCGTCGCCCTCGAGGCCGGTCGCAACTTCGAGCCCGAGGAGTACACACAGGACGAGATCGAAGCCGTCCAGATCAACTGGATGGACGAGCGCCTGAGCGGCGGCGAGACCCCGACCGCCTTCGGCCAGAACAACAGCGGCAAGGGCGTCGGTGGCTCGACCCTGCACTGGGGTGCGTTCACGCCGCGCCCCGACGAGCGAGACCTCAAGCTCAAGTCGCTGACCGGCAAGGGCGAGGACTGGCCCGTCGACCACGCCGAGTTGATCGGGTACGTCGAAGAGGTCGAGCACTTCGTCGGCGTCTCGGGCCCGGCCGACTACCCGTGGGATCCCTCCCGTTCGTACCTGATGCCGCCGCCCGCACGCAACGCGTCGAGCGACATGATGATCCGCGGCTGCGAGGCCCTGGGCATCCGGGCGACGGACGCCCCCGCCGCCCTGGTCAGCCGTGACTGGCGCCAGGAGCACGTCGGCACCCGCCCGGCCTGCGTCGGCTGCGGCAGCTGCCACCAGGGGTGCCGCAGCGGCGCGAAGGTCAGCATGGACACCAGCTACCTGCCGATGGCCGTCGCGAACGGCGCCGAGATCCGTCCCGAGTCGATGGTCACGGGCATCGAGCTCGACGAGGCCGGCGAGGTGTCGGCCGTGGTCTACGTCCGAGACGGCGTCGAGCACCGCCAGCGCACCGCCGCGCTCTTCCTCTGCGCGGGCGGGGTCGAGACGCCGCGCCTGCTGCTGCACACCGGCATCGCCAACAGCAGCGACCAGGTCGGACGCAACTTCATGGCCCACGGGGCCACCCAGGTCTGGGGCACCTTCGACACCGAGATGCGCGGCTACCGCGGCTACCCGTCGTCGATCATCACCGAAGACACGATGCGGCCCGAGGGCGTCGACTTCGTCGGCGGCTACCTGATCCAGAGCCTCGGGGCGATGCCGCTGACGCTGGCGACGACCCTGGCGCGAGGTGCCGGCCTCTGGGGCCCCGAGCTCGTGAAGGCCCTCGACGACTACCGGTTCATGGCCGGTGTCGGCATCAACGCCGAGTGCCTGCCGAGCGAGCAGAACCGGCTGACCCTGTCCGACGAGGTCGACGAGTTCGGCATGCCCAAGGTGGTCGTCACGTTCACGCCGGGCGACAACGAGAAGGCCATCGACGACCACGCCGTCGAGACGATGACCGCGATCGTCGAGGCGGCCGGCGGGCGCGACATCAGGGTGCTGGCCCGCACGGCGCACACGATCGGCACCTGCCGCATGGGCACCGACCCGTCGACGGCCGTGGTCGACCCCGACGGGCGCAGCTTCGACGTGCCGAACCTCTGGATCGCCGACAACTCGGTCTTCCCGAGCGCCGTCGTCGCCAACCCGGCGCTGACGATCATGGCCCTCGGCCTACGCACGGCCGACCGCTTCCTGGCGAGCGCCGGGCTGTCGGGTGCCGTCGCCGGCGAGCGCGTGGGGGCCGACGTCTCGCGCGTGGTCGACGCGGCCTGACGCAGCTTTCGCGACCCGCGCCTCCCGCGACCCGCGCCTCCTGAGCCCCCGGCCCCGGAGGCGCGGGTCGCGTCGGCCGGCCGGCATCGTCCTCCGGGCGCACGGTGTGGTCCCCGAGGGGGACGCGGGCCGAGGGGCTCGTCCCTAGGCTCGACGGATGGCCTTCCGAACCCTGCGCCGGGCGATCGCGGCACCGGTGGCTGCCGCACTCGTCGTGTGCGGCCTCACCTCGTGCTTCTTCGCCGAACCGCCGCCGGAGGGCTCCGAGGAGTCGTTGGCCGAGCTGACCGATCGGATCGAGGCGATCGACGGCGTCGCCTCGGTCGAGACCCGACTGCAGCAGCGCGACGCGAAGGACGACCCCTTCACCTGGGATGCATACGTCGACGTCGTCGCCGACGGTCCCGACCTCGGGGTGGCGGCCCGCATCGACCACGCGGTGGGCGAGGGCGTCACGGGCGCGGCCCTCGACATCGACCTCGACGTCCCCGGCGTCCCGGGCCTCGCCCCGGTCACCCTCGATCCGAGGTCGGAGGTCCAGGTGGGGCTGGCGGACGCCCTGCGCGGCGAGAGCACCCTCGCCTCCGTCGACACCACCCGCTACGCCTACTCGGCGGTCGTCGCACCCGGGAGCTCGTTCGCGACCGCCGCGGCCGCCGTCCAGCCGCACCTCGGCACGGCCGGCCCGACCTTCGCCCTCCGCCTCGACGAGGCCGCGAACACGATGTCCGTCCCTCCGTCGGTGGCACTGACCCCGACCTCGCCGTCACCGACGATGCTCGCGACGATCGACGCCGTCCTCGCGCTCGACGGCGTCACCGACCTGGCCTTCGTGCCCGGAGAGGCCGCCGGGAGCACTCGCCCGTCGTTGGGCGTCTCGGCCTATGATCCCGACACCGTGGTCGCCGGCCTGGTCGGGGCGACCGACGACCAGGCCGACGCCGGGGTCGCCCGCCGCACCGAGTTCTCGGTGCGGCGACCCCGGGCGACCACGTCGATCACCGGCTGGATCGGTCTGCCTCCCGGCGCGCCCGAACCCGATGACGGCCCCGAGCCCCAGCCGGGCGACGTCGGCGAGGACCCGTTCGTCAACGAGGGCCCCGTCGCCGAGCTGCCCGAGCAGGAGGCCGCCGTGCGGGCGTACGTCGAGGCGTCCGTGGCATCGACCGGGGTGCCGGCCGAGGTCGAGACCCGACGCGAACTCTGCGAGACCGAGTACGGCACCCGGGTGGTCGGCTCGGTGGTCGTGCCCGTGTTCACCGTCTACGACGACGCGCAGGGCCCGTTCGACGCGGTCGTCGACGGCTGGTCGGCCGACGGGTTCCACCAGGCCGGCCGGGCCATGGGTCGTGACTACTGGTCCGCGCCTCCCGACCGGGCCGACGGCATCGAGTCGGCGAGCATCCGGGGCACGGCCGACGGCTTGTCGTTCGGCGTCCAGACCGGGTGCCTCTCGTGAGTCCGCGCGTCGAGTGGTCGCGAAGCGTCCTTCCGGCTGCGTCGAAGGACGGTTCGGGACCACTCGACCCTGGGCGCGGGCGGTACGGGCGTGGACGACGAGCCCGGAGCGTCACGGCGATCGCGGCGGCCACGACCGTCGCCCTCGGCGTCGTCGCGACGCTGGTCGTTCCGGGGCTGGCCGGCGACCTCCTCGGCTCGGCGCTCTACACCGTGCTGCTCGCCCTGCTGCTCGCGCTGGTCGCGCCGCGTCTGCCCGGGCTCGCCCTCGCGGCGACGGCGACCGCGGTCTCGGTCGGCGTCGAACTGCTGCAGCTGACCGGGTTGCCCGCAGCCGCGACGGCGGCGTTCCCGCCCGCGGCGTGGGTGCTCGGCTCGACGTTCGCGGCGACCGACCTGCTCGGGTACCTGGCCGGGGGCGTCGCGGGGCTGGTGCTGCTTGGGGTCCTGCGCCGCGCCTCCTGACCTCGCCACCCCGGGAGGCGCGGGTCGAGTGGGCAGGAACGGCCCTTCGTCGAGGCGGGAAGGGCACCTTCCGCCCACTCGACCGGCACGGGCGTGGGGGTGTCAGCTCGTGGCGCCCCGCCCGCGCCAGAGCAGCCAGACGAAGTACGGCGTGCCGATGACGGCGGTCAGCAGGCCGGCGCCGAGCTGCGCCGGAGCGATCACCGTGCGGCCGAGCACGTCGGCGGCGCACACCAGCACCGCGCCGAGCAGCACGGCGACGGGCAGCACCCGGGCGTGGCGCCTTCCGACCAATGACCGGGCCGCGTGCGGGGCGACGAGCCCGACGAACCCGACCACGCCGACGGCGGACACGGCCGTCGCCGTGAGCAGCACCGCCAGCGACAGGAACACCAGCCGCGACCGCGAGAGCGAGACCCCGAGGAGGCGCGGGGTGTCGTCGTCCACCCCGAGCAGGTCGAGGCGACGACGCAGCAGCACGACCACGACGAGGGCGGCGACGAGCACCAGCGACACCGGCACGACGTCGTCCAGCGTGCGGCCGTAGGTCGAACCGGACAGCCAGGTGAGCGCCTTGGCGCCGTTGAACGGGTCGGTCAGGACGATCAGCAGGCTGATCGCGGCCGCCGTCGCCGTCGAGACGCCGATGCCGATCAGCACGAGCCGGTTCTGCGGGAAGCCCCCTCGGGAGGCCAGGCCGAACACGATCACGGCCGCCAGGACGGCTCCCGCGAACGCCGCCCCGGCGACGCCCCAGCCGGTCGCGAGCGGCACGGTCGTGACGAGCAGCACGGCGCCGAGGCCGGCACCGCCCGTCACGCCGAGGATGCCCGGCTCGGCGAGGGGATTGCGCGTGACGGCCTGCACGAGCGTGCCGGCTAGGGCCAACGCGGCGCCAGCGGCGAGCGCCCCCACGACCCGGGGGACGCGCGTGTCGAGGACGTAGGTGACGACGCGGCCCGAGCGGCCGGCGGCCCAGTTCGCCACGTCGCCGAGCAGCAGCTTGGCGTCGCCGAGCAGCACCGAGCCGAGCACGACGGCGACGAGCGCGGCCGCGACGACCAGCAGCACCACCGTGAAACGCCGACGCGAGACCACGGGGTGCCGGTCGGTGGGGGTGACGCCGCCGTGGTCGCGGGCGCGGAACGCCAGCACGACCAGGAAGACGGCTCCGAGCAGCGAGGTCACCACGCCGGTCGGCACCTGCACCGAGGTCTCGGCACCGACCAGGGCACGCAGCAGCACGTCGGCGCCGAGCACGAGGGCCGCCCCGGCGAGGCCCGCGAGCGGGAGCAGGACGAGGAACCGGCGGACCGAGGGCACGGCCCGACGCAGCAGCCGGACGAGGGCGGGGGCACAGAGGCCGACGAAGCCGATCGGGCCCGCGAGGGTGACCGCGGAGGCCGAGAGCAGCACGGCCGCGAACACGGTCACCACGCGGGTGGTGCGGACGTCGACGCCGACGCTGCGGGCGGCGTCGTCACCGAGGGCGAGGGCGTCGATGCGGACGTTCACGACGACGAGCACGAGCAGTCCGACCACGATCACCGGGGCGAGCTGGACGACACCGTCGAAGCCGTTCTGCGAGATGCTGCCCTGTCCCCAGGCGTAGAGGCCCGCGGTCTGCTGCGGGAAGAGCAGCAACAGGGCGCTCGTGACCGAGGCGAGGCCGAGGGCGAGGGCGCTGCCGGCGAGCACGAGCCGCACGGTGCCGGCTCCCAGGCCGGACAGCGCGAGCACGAGCCCTGCGGCGAGCAGCCCGCCGACGAACGCGACGCCGGAGGACGCCAGCAGGGGCAGGCTGAGTCCGGTGACGGCGGCGATCGTGAGGGCGACGTAGGCGCCGGCGTTCACGGCGAGGGTGTCGGGCGAGGCGAGCACGTTGCGGCTCATCTGCTGCAGGGCGGCCCCGGCCGCTCCGAGGGCGACGCCGACGAGCAGGCCGGCGAGCATCCGCGGGAGGCGCGAGGCCACCACCACGGACGCGTCACCTGCCGTCGCGGTGCCGGTCAGCGCCTGCCAGACCTGGCGGGCGCCGACGTCGGCGGTGCCCTGCGTGACGTCGACGAGGGCGAGCACCACGACGACGGCGACCAGCGCGACCGTCACGCCCACCGACCCGAGCGTGAGCCGGCGGGGGGCGGCGAGCCGCGCCTCCCGGGCTCGTGCCGCACGGAGTGCGCGCTCGTCGGGCCCGGCAGGGGGCTCGCCGAGCCGGGGCGGCGCGGGGTCGGTGGGGGTGACGGTGGTGCTCACGGTGCGGGCGCTACTTCGTCAGGGTCGACACCAGCGAGTCGACGTAGGCGGTCATCGCGGCGGGACCGCCGAACATCCAGATGCCGTCGTCGAGACGGTGCACGTCACCGGACTGCACGAACGGCAGCGACGTCCACACGGCGTTCGAGGCGAGCGACACCGCGAACGGGTCGTCGGCACCGGCGGCCGTGTTGTCGATGTAGAGGAACTGCACGCCGGCCGGCAGCTGCGTCAGGCCCTCGACGTCGGTCGTGGCGAGGCCGTACGCCTCGTCGCCCTCGACGGTCCAGGCGTTGGTGAGCCCGAGCTCTTCGGTGACGTCGGAGACCAGCGAGCCCTCGGCGTAGGGGCGGATGCTGACCTGCCCGGCGTCGACGTACGCGTCGGCGAAGGCGAAGGGCTGACCCGCGAGCCCGGCGTCGGCGAGGGCCTTCGTGCCTGACGCGACGGCGTCGGTGAACTCCTTCTTCACCTCGGTCGCCTTGTCCTCGGTGCCGGTGGCCTTGGCGATGAGGTCGAGGTTGTCCATGCTGTGCTCGATCTGGCGCGAGGCGTCGGCCGAGGTGATCTGCAGCACGGGAGCGATCTCTTTGAGCTGCGTCACGGCGTCGGCGCTCAGGCCGTCGGTCGCGACGATCAGGTCGGGGGCGAGCGACGCGACGGTGTCGAGGCTCGGCTCGCCCCGGGTGCCGATGTCGGTCGGCTCGTTGGTCAGCGGCACGGCCGAGTCCCACTCGCTGTAGCCCTTCACGTCGGCGACGCCCACGGGTTCGACGCCGAGGGCGACGAGGTCCTCGACGACGTTCCATTCGGTGCCGACGACCTTCGTCGCCGGGCCGTCGAGGGTGATCTCGGCCCCCGTGCCGTCGGTCAGGGTGATCTGCTCGCCACTGCCCGAGGTCGGGCCGGCGTCGGCCGACTCGGTGGTGCCGCAGCCGGCGAGGGTCAGGGCCGCCGCGGCGGCGACGGCGGTGACCGTCAGCAGTCGGCGGGCCGGGCGGCGGGCGGGGCCGCCGGCGGTCGGGGTGTGGCGGGGCGTCGTCAACAGGCGCTGGGTCACAGGTGGTGCCTCTCTCATCGGACGGGCGTCTCGGCCCGGGCGTGGTGTCGGCCGATCGCGCGGGTGCGCAGGTGGCCGGTCGTGGGGTCGGTGTCGACGTCGATGCGGATGCCCCAGACGTCGGTCAGGAGGCGCGGTGTCAGCACGTCCCCGGGGTCGCCCTCGGCGACGATGCGGCCCTCGCTCAGCACGACGATGCGGTCGGCGAGCGCGGCGGCCTGGTCGAGGTCGTGCAGGACGACGCCGACAGCGATGCGGCCCGAGTCGGCCAGGTCGCGCACCAGGTCGAGCAGCTCGACCTGGTAGCGCAGGTCGAGGTAGGTCGTGGGCTCGTCGAGCAGCAGCACCCCCGTGTCCTGCGCGAGGCAACTGGCGAGCCAGACGCGCTGCAGCTGGCCGCCCGAGAGCTGGTCCACGCCACGGTCGGCGAGGTCGGCCACGCCGGTCAGCTCGAGCGCGCGGTCGACGGCGGCGGGGCCGTCGGGGTCGGAGCGCCCCCAGCGGCCCCGGTGCGGGTAGCGGCCGAAGTCGACCACGTCGCGCACGCTGAGGCCCCCGGGTGTCGGGCGCCCCTGCGTCAGCAGCGCCACACGGCGGGCGAACTGCCGCAGCGACAACTCGAACCCGTCGACGTCCTCGCCCGGGCTCGCGCTCGGCCGGTCGAGTGGTCCCGAATCGTCCTTCCCGTGTGCACGAACGACGTTCTCGGACCACTCGACTCTCGCAGGAGGCGCGGCGAGGGTCAGCGTGCCCGTCCGCGGCTTCTGCAGGCGGGCGAGGGTGCGCAGCAGGGTCGACTTGCCGCTGCCGTTCGGGCCGACGAGCGCGGTGACGCAGCCGGGACGCAGGTCGATGCCGGCCGCGTGGACGACGTCCACGCCGTCGTAGGCGACCGAGACGTCCTCGGCCCGGAGGGCGGCCGAGGCGGGTGCGGCGGGTGCGGTGGCCTCGGCGGGCAGGTCGGTGGTCACGCGCTTAGGTTAGCCTAACCTCACCCAGGGGCCGCAACCCCGGCCTCTCGACGTCGAGCGGACCCGCGCCTCCCGGGGCATCGGCGAGACTGGAGGGGTGATCTCACGGACGACGAAGACGACGACCCTCCTGACCGCCGCCGCCCTCGGCCTCGGCCTCGGCCTGACCGGCTGCGCGTCACCCGGTTCGGTGACCCCGACGGTCACCCCGAGCACGAGCGACACCCCGGTCCCCCTGCCCAGCCCGATCGCCCCGCCCGACCTCTCGACCACCGAGGTCGAGGCCGCCCTGACCGACCTCGAGGCGCGCTACGACGCGCGGATCGGCCTGAGCGTGCTCGACACCGGCTCGGGCGCCACCCTCGCCCACCGGGCCGACGAGCGGTTCGGCTACGCGTCGAGCCTCAAGGTCCTCGCCGCGGCGGCCCTGCTCGACGCGACCGACGACGCCGACCTCGACCGCGTCGTCACCTGGACCCAGGCCGAGGTCGACGCCGCGGGGTACTCCCCGCTGACCAGCGAGCACGTCGCCGACGGGCTGCCGCTGCGACAGCTGGCCGAGGCGGCCGTGCGGCAGAGCGACAACACCGCCCTGAACCTCGTGCTGACCGAGCTCGGCGGCCCCGGGGGCTCGACGCCGCCCTCGCCGCGCAGGGCGACGACGTCACCGACGTCGTCCACTCCGAGCCCGAGCTGAACACGCTCACCCCGGGCAGCACGGCCGACACGACCACGCCGGCGGCCTTCACGGCGACCCTCGCCCGCGTCACGGACGGCGACTGGCTCGCCGCCGACGACCGCGCCACCCTGCTCGAGTGGATGTCGGGCAACGCCACCGGCGACACCCTGATCCGCGCCGGAGCCCCCGACGGCTGGCAGGTAGCCGACAAGTCCGGAGGCGCGGGCGGCATCCGCAACGACGTCGCGATCGTGGTCCCCCCGTCGGGCGACCCCGTGGTCATCTCGGTGCTCACCACGCGCAACGACCCGGCCGCGACCTACGACGACGCCCTCGTCGCCGGGGCCGCCGAGGTAGCCCTCACCGCCGTCGCCGGCGCCCGCTGACCCGGCCTGCACCTCTCCCGACCAACACGCCGCCGAGTGGACACCACGCCGAGTCGTACCGCGGTGTCGTGTCCACTCGGCGGTGCCCAGCCACGCGCCGCACCCGCACCTCACACCTCACGCCGCACACCCCACGCCCCGCCACCCCCTGTTCGCCCCTCGTTCACGCGGCCTCCCCCGGGACGTCGCCGCGCCTCCTTAGCGTGCCCAGCGGGCCGTCCGGTCCCCCGTCGCCGCTCCCGGCGAACCCCGGCCCCGCACCCGAAGGACCCCACCGCATGATCGACAAGCGCCTGCTCGTCTCGGCCGCCACCCTCGGTATCGCCGCCCTCGCCCTGACCGGCTGCTCGGCGAACGCCGACGCCGACGGCGCAGGAGGCGCGGCGAACGGCACCGACGCCGCCACCGCCACCAGCGCCGAGGACTTCGGCGGCATGGACGCCCTGGTCGAAGCCGCACAGGCCGAGGGCGAGCTCAACGTGATCGCCCTGCCCGACACCTGGGCGAACTACGGGAAGATCATCGACGGGTTCGAGGAGAAGTACGACATCACCGTCAACTCGGACAGCCCTGACGTCTCGAGTGCCGAGGAGATCACGGCCGCCCAGAACCTGAAGGGTCAGGACACCGCTCCCGACGTCTTCGACCTCGGCTCGGCCGTGACGCTCGCGAACCTCGACCAGTTCGCGCCCTACAAGGTGTCGACCTGGGGCGACATCGCCGACGACCACAAGGACGCCGACGGCAGGTGGGTCTACGACTACACCGGCCTGATGTCGGTCGGCTACGACGCCGACGCCGTGCCCGCCCCCGAGAGCCTGGACGACCTGCTCGGTGGCGACTACAAGGGCAAGGTCGCGATCAACGGCGACCCGACCCAGGCCGGTGCCGCGGCCGCGGCCGTGGAGTGGGCCGCGCTGCAGTCCGGCGGCGGCGCCGACGACGTGAGCGCGGGCGTCGACTGGTTCTCGAAGCTGGCCGACGCGGGCAACTTCCTGCCCACCGACCCGACCCCGGCGACGATCGCCTCGGGCGAGACGCCCGTCGTCTTCGACTGGAGCTACAACAACCTGGCCGCGGCGGCCGATGCCGGCGGACGCGACTGGAAGACCGCCGTGTTGCCCGGCACCGCCCTCGGCAGCTACTACAACCAGGCGATCAACGTGGACGCACCGCACCCGGCCGCGGCCCGCCTGTGGCAGGAGTACGTCATGAGCGACGACGCGCAGAACCTCTACCTCGCGGCCGGCGCCTACCCCGTGCGCCTCGCGGCGATGACCGAGGCCGGCACGGTCGACCAGGACGCCCTCGAGAAGGTCGGCGAGCAGCCCGCCGACACCGTGCAGTTCACGGCCGAGCAGACCGAGGCCGCCTCGAAGGTCCTGGCCGATTCCTGGGCCACGGCGATCGGCTGATCGTGACGACGTCGACCCGCGCGGCGGACACGACCGCCGACGTGCGGTCGGTACACGAGGGGGGCCGGGGCGACCTGTCGACCCGCGCCTCCTCGTCCTCCGACGGCGTCGGCCCCTCACGGGGTCGGCGCCGTCCGGCGGCGTGGTGGGGACTGACCCCGTTCGCCGTCTGGGTGCTCGTCTTCTTGATCGTGCCGTGCCTGCTCGCCCTCGGCACGGGCTTTGTCGACGGCGACGGCACCCCCACCCTGGACAATCTCGCCGCGCTGGGCGATCCGCTGATCGTCCGGGCCTTCGCGAGTTCGGCCGCGGTCTCGGCCGTGACCGCCGTGGCCGGTGCCGTCGTCGGCGCCGTCGTCTGCTGGGGGCTCACCTCGGTGCGCCCGGACGGCGCCGTCCGCACCGCGATCGACGCCGCGTCGAGCGTGCTCGCCCAGTTCGGCGGTGTGATGCTCGCCTTCGCGTTCATCGCGACCATCGGCATCCAGGGCGTCGTCACCCGGCTGCTGATCGACGTCGCCGGCGTCGACCTCTACGCCGACGGGGTCTGGTTCTACCAGGTGCCCGGGCTGCTGCTGCCCTACCTGTACTTCCAGGTGCCGCTGATGGTGATCACGTTCATGCCGGCTGTCAGCGGCCTCCGCCCGCAGTGGAGCGAGGCCGTCGCCACGCTCGGCGGCACCCGGTGGCAGCACCTCGTCCGCGTGGTCGTCCCGGTGCTCGCCCCCGCGTTCGTCGGCAGCCTGCTGCTGCTCTTCGCCAACGCCTTCTCGTCGTACGCCACCGCCGCCGCCCTGATCAGCCAGGGTGCGCAGATCGTGCCGCTGCAGATCCGCGCGGCACTGATCAGCGAGACCGTGCTCGGCCGCGAGAACGTCGCGGGCGCTCTCGCGCTCGGCATGGTCGTCGTCATGGCCGTGCTCATGACGGGCTACTCGGTGCTGCAGCGTCGCACCGAGCGGTGGCAGCGATGAGCGCCCGGTCGGGGGACGTGACGCGGTCGACGAGCGCTCCGCGGTCGACGAGCCCAGGAGGCGCGGGCACCGTCGCGCGCCGCACCGCCCTGATCGTCGTCGGGGCCCTCTTCGCCGTGCCGATCGCGGCGATGGTCGCGTTCTCGCTGCGCAGCGCCGATGGCACCGGGCACGACCTGGGCCACTGGCTGGCGATCGTCGACCCCGAGAACGAGCGGATGTACCGCAACCTCGTCGAGGGGGTGACGAACTCGCTCTTGCTCGCCGTCGTCTCGGCGCTGCTCGTGCTCGTGCTGCTGGTGCCGGCGATGGTGCTCGTGCACCTGCGCTACCCGCGTCTGGTGCGCCCGCTCGAGTTCGTCTGCCTCGTGCCGATCACGGTGCCCGCGATCGTGCTCGTGGTCGGCCTGGCGCCGGTCTACTCGGTCGTCTCGCGGGTGGCCGGCTCGGGCGCTTGGACCCTCGCGCTCGCCTACGGCGTCACGGTGCTGCCCTACGCCTACCGTGCGGTGCAGTCGGACCTCGCGGCCACCGACCTCCGCACCCTGACCGAGGCCGCGCGCACCCTCGGCTCCAGCTGGCCTCGCACGATGGCCCTCGTCGTCGTGCCCAGCCTGCGCCGGGGCCTGCTCGCGGCGGCGTTCATCACCGTCGCCGTGGTGCTCGGCGAGTTCACCATCGCCTCGCTGCTGAACCGCGTGAACCTGCAGACCGCCCTGGTGCAGGTGTCACGGTCCGACCCCTACGCCGCCGTCATCCTCGCCCTGGTCTCGCTGGGCTTCGCGTTCGTGCTGCTGCTCGTCATCGGCCGTGTCGGAGCCCTCGGCGCCACCCGCCCGATCCCCTCCCGGAAGGCCCTCTCGTGACCGCCACGCTCCCCCGCCCCTCCGTCGCGAGTCCGACCGCGAGCGTCGGGGCCGCCGTGGCGTTCCACGACGTGACGAAGCAGTTCGCCGGACACCGCGCCCTGACCGGACTCGACCTCGAGCTGCAGCCGGGCGAGCTCGTCGCCGTGCTCGGCCCGTCGGGCTGCGGCAAGACGACCGCGCTGCGAAGCCTCGCCGGGCTCGAGGACGTCACGGGCGGCCGCGTCACGATCGACGGCCGCGACGTGGTGGGCGTGCCGACGCACCGCCGCGACGTCGGCATGGTGTTCCAGGCGTACTCGCTCTTCCCGCACCTGACCGTGCGGCAGAACGTCGAGTTCGGGCTGCGCATGCGTCGCGTCGACAAGGGGTCCCGGGCGGACCGTGCGGTCGAGATGCTCGACCTGGTCGGGCTCGGAGACCTCGGCGACCGTTACGCCCACCAGCTCTCGGGCGGCCAGCAGCAGCGTGTCGCCCTGGCCAGGGCGTTGGTCACCCGCCCCCGGGTGCTGCTGCTCGACGAACCGCTCAGTGCGCTCGACGCCCGGGTGCGGGTGCAGTTGCGGGACGAGATCCGACGCATCCAACGCGAGCTGTCGATCACGACCCTGTTCGTCACCCACGACCAGGAGGAGGCCCTGGCCGTCGCCGACCGTGTCGCCGTCATGCGGGCCGGGGCGATCGAGCAGGTGGGGACGCCCGAAGAGCTCTACTCGGCCCCGGCGACCGCGTTCGTCGCCGAGTTCGTCGGCACGAGCAACCGGGTGTCGGGCGAGGTCGTCGGCACGCTGGTGCGGCTCGCGGGCTGCCCCGAGGTGCCGGTCGTGGGGACACCGCCCGAGGGACCGGTGTGGGCCTACGTCCGGCCGGAGGACGTGTCGTTCGTCGAGCAGGGCGGGCTCGCGGGGGTCGTCGAGTCGGTGTCGTTCCTGGGGGCCGTGTGCCGCACCCGCGTGCGCGTCGACGCCGAGACGCTGCTGGTGGTCGACCACCGGGCCGACGAGCGACGCGAGCCGGGGTCGCCCGTGCGCGTCTCATTCACACCCGCTCGCGTGGCCGTGACGACCCGCGCCTCCTGATCCGCATCGCGTTTCGCGCCCGAGTGGTCGCGAAACGTCCTTCACGCGCCCCCGAACCACGATTCGGGACCACTCGACCGCCGAGGGTGCTAGAGGGGGCTAGCGGGTGTTCCAGGAGGCGCGGACGACGGTGTCGAGGGCGCTCGAGAGGTCGGTGCACCACCAGCGGCGCTCGGGGGCGACGGCGAGGACGAGTTCGTAGCCGGCTTCCGTCCGGGCGACCGTGCCGACGACGACGAGGGCGCCGCGCTCGGAGCGTCGGACGTCCACGACGCGCCAGCGGCCCCGGCCGACGGCGTCGAGCCGCAGGTCGAGTGCGCTCGCCACGGGCCCCCGCCCGGGCCAGGTCGTCCCCGACCGGCCCCTGCCGCCCTCGTTGACCATCGTCGCCCCTCTCGCGGCCCGCCCCTGTGCGGCTCCACGAGGTGCAGGCTAGCCACGCGACCTGACAGCGGTAGGGGTTGACGACCGAGACATCGCGTGATCCCCGAGGCCCGGCGCCTACCCGGCCCCCGTCGCGGGGGACGGGTCGCGGGTCCGGACGCACGGGCCTCCGCCTGTCAGGGTGGAGGCATGCCGTCCCCCACCTCGTCGTCCGAGGCCGCGTCCCTCGAGGACTTGCGCGCCTCCGTCCTGTCGACCCGAGGAGGCGCGGTGGACGACAGCATCCCCCAGCTCGCCGAGGCCGACCCCGAGTTGTTCGGGGTCGCCGTGGTGCGGCCCACAGGCGAGGTGGTCGCCGCCGGCGACTCCGGTCACTCGTTCTCGATCCAGTCGGCGGTCAAGCCGTTCCTCTTCGCGCTGGCCCTTGCCGACACCGGCGGAGCTGCGCTCGACCAGGTCGGCATCGAGCCGACCGGCGAAGCGTTCGACGCGATCAAGCTCGAGGGTGGCACCGGACGGCCGCCGAACCCGATGGTCAACGCCGGAGCCCTGCTCACGGCCAACCTCGTCGACGGCGACACCTGCGACGAGCGCACGACGCGCATCCTGTCGGGCCTCGGAGCCTTCGCCGGGCGCGAGCTCGACTACGACCGCGAGGTCAGCGAGTCCGAGCAGTTGCACGGAGACCGCAACCACGCTCTGGCACACCTGATGCGATCGGAAGGCACGCTCGAGCGGACGGCCGACGAGGCGGTCGCGCTCTACGCCCGGGCCTGCTCGGTGCTGGTCGACACGGAGGCCCTCGCCGTGATGGGCGCGACGCTCGCGTTCGGTGGGCGCAACCCGGTGACCGGCGAGCAGGTCGTCAACGCCCGGGTCGCCCGCGACGTGGTGTCGGTCATGTCGACCTGCGGCGTCTACGACGGATCGGGCCGGTGGATGCGCGGCGTCGGCGTCCCGGCCAAGTCGAGCGTCTCGGGCGCCATCGTCCTGTCGGCACCGAACCGGCTCGGGGCGGCGGTGTTCAGCCCGCCGATCGACGAGCAGGGGACGAGCGTCCGCGGCGCCGAGCTGAGCCGCCGGCTGAGTGACGAGCACGGCCTGCACTCGTTCGGCTTCGGCGGCTGAGCGGCGCGGCCGGCGCGCCCGCCGACCCGCGCCTCCTGCACTGCAGCCCCGCGCCTCCTGCGTTACCGCCCTGCCCTCTACCGAACCGAACCCGACCGCGCGCCCGCCCCCGAACGGGCAAATCGCGACACCTGCCGCCCGACACGCCGCCAGTTCGTGGCGTCGTGGTCGGAGAACCGGCGAGTTGTCGCGATTTGCACACCCCGCAGGGCGGGACGAGTCGGGTCCGGGCTCAGGCCTGGACGTCTCCGCGCCAGGCGCCGTCGACGTTGCCCTCGCGCTCGATGAACTCCTTGAAGTTCTTGAGGTCCTTCTTGATGGCGTGGTTGTCGGCGCCGAGCGTGTTGCCGACCTTCTCGAGGAAGCCCTCGGGGGTCCAGTCGATCTGCACCGTGAGGCGCGTCACGTCGTCGCTCAGCTTGTGGAACGTGATGACGCCGGCGTGGTCGACCTCGCCGCCCGTGCTGTTCCAGGCGACGCGCTCGTCGGGGTGCTGCTCGGTGATCTCGGCTTCGAAGGTCTTCTCGACCGGTCCGACCTTGACCTTCCACACCGTGAGGGTGGGGGTGGTCTGGGTGATCGACTCGACCTCGTCGAGGAACTTCGGGAACGACTCGAACTGGGTCCACTGGTTGTAGGCGACGCTGACGGGGACGTTGACGTCGATGGTCTCGATGGCCTGTGCCATGGTGCACTCCTTGCTGACGGTGTTCAGAAATGTCGGGCGACGCCGAGTCGGCGTCGTGCCCTGAGATGAACGGTAGGAGGCGCGGGTCGGCTTCGCCCACGTGCGGAGGCAACGGTCAGGTGCCGGGTGACACCGCCGACCGGGGCGCCGCACAGTACTCGCGTGCCCGCGTCCGAGTACTCGCGCGACCGGGGGCGGAGCGGCCGAGCGGTGTCGTCGCCGGAACGGGACCACCCCGCCACGACGGTTCGTGACGGGGTGGTGGGGCCGACGGCGTGACCGCCCGAAGGGTCAGCTGGCCGTGTCGCGGGCCGGTGATGCGTCGATCGCGTCGACTGGTTCGTGCGCCTGGCCAGAGACCACCTCGATCTTGCGCGGCTTCGCCCTCCCGCTGACCGGGATGACCAGCGACAGCACGCCGTTGTCGTAGTGGGCGGTGATGCGACTCGAATCGATGCCCTCGCCCACGCTGAACTCGTTGACGACACGAATGTACCTCTGACCAGCGTTTCGTACCTCAAATGCAGCTTGAACGCTGCCGAGAGATCACTGAGGATCGATCACGGCGTCCAGCCGGGCGATCTCGGCGAGGTTGTGCAGCTTGTCGAGGAACACCGCAGTGGCGGCATCCCGATCGGGGTGGAGTCGCACGGTCCTCTTCAGGACGACGCCACGCTCGTCCCGCAGGAAGGTCGTCCACCTCCCGTCCTGGTGGGCGATGACCTGAGCGTCCGGGATCTGTGACACTGCATCCCCGATGACACCGCCGAGGTCTCCGAGCCCCCGCCTGGCCACCTCTGCCCGGAGCCCGTCCAAACCCTCGCCGTCGCCCGATTCTTGGCTCGTCGGGTCGCGTTCGACGCGCTCGAGGTCGCGCTCCCGGTGCAGGTCGCGGAGGAGCTTCTTCAGCCGGAGCAGGACGAGGAAGTCCTCCAGGGCCTCGGACTCGCTCGGGTAGGTCCGCACGCTCCCTTCGACGACCGCCGCGCGCTCGTCGGTGGAAAAGGTCACCCAGGCATCGTCTCGTCGGGTGACGACGAGGCAGTCCGTCCTGTTCGCGTGGTCACCGTCGATGACGTGCGCCAGGTCGTCGAGTCCCTCCGCCGCCATGACGACGCGCACCGATTCGATCGTCGCCATGTCAGGCCTTCCCCGGTCGGTCGTCTCGTGACGCCTGCCACGTCTCGTGGGCGAGCCTGTTCTTCTCCCTGATGCGCGACATGAGTGCGTCCTCCTCGGCCCTCAGCCTCAGGAGACGCAGGAAGTCGTCCAGAGCGTCGGAGAGTTCCTCGTATGTGCGAACGCTGGTCTCCTCGACACCGGCACGTTCATTGGTCGAGAAGGAGGTCCAGACGCCGTCCCGTCGGGTCAGGACCAGGGCGTCCGCCGAGCTGGCGTGATCATCACCGATCACGTAGGCGAACCTGTCGAGCCCCTCGGCCTCGATCGTGGCGACCGTTTCTTGGAGCGTCGTCATCCCCTGGGGCCCCTCGGCGGTCGTCGATCCTCAGCCTCGAGGAGGGCCCTCAACTCCTTCAACCGGGCGACGTTCTGCATTTGGGACATGAACTCCGTCACGGCAGAGCGTTCATCCGGATGCTCGACGAAGGTCAGCTCTTCGACGACACCTCGTTCGTCGCGCAGGAAGGTCACCCACACCCCGTCGATCTGCCCGATCACGTGCGCGCCGGGGACGGGCAGGGACGTGTTCCCGATGAGGAAACGGAGGTGCCCGAGCCCGGCCGCTTCTACTTCTGCTCTCAGTCCGCCCACGTCGGTCCTACTCATCAGCCCTCGAGCACCGGCTAGACGTCCTTCTCAGCCGCGGCCTCGGAACGAAGCCGATTGACGAGCGCGATGCCGTCGAGCAGAACGAGGAACCCCTCGACTGCCGACCGCTCGTCCGGATACGTCCGGACGCTCTTGACCCTGGTCAGCCCTCTTTCATCCCTGACGAAGGTGCTCCAGCCATCTTCGCCCTGGGCGATGACGAGTGCGTATGGACGCTGTGTCTCCCCGTCACCGATCAGAAAGTTCAGGTGCCCGAGCCCGAGTTGGTTGACGCGGTTCGGCAACGAGGCGAGAGTGTTCGAGTCGTCATCAGTCATGGATCTCCTCGAGGAGGCGGTTGATCCTCTCGTGTAGTCACCATCGATGACGTGGTCCAAGCGAAGGAGACTCTGAGCCTCGAGGAGGGCCCGCAGCTCCTCCAACCGGGCGACGTTCTGCAACTGGGACATGAACTCCGTCACGGCAGAGCGCTCATCCGGATGCTCGACGAGTGTCAGCTCCTCGACGAGACCTCGTTCGTCGCGCAAGAACGTCACCCACACCCCGTCGATCTGCCCGATCACCTGCGCGCCGGGGGCGGGCAGCGACGTGTTCCCGATGAGGAAACGTAGATGCCCGAACCCGGCCGCTTCCACCTCTGCTCTCAGTCCGTCCTCGTTCATCACGCTCCGCGACGCGATCGTGACCGAAGCCCATCGCCCGGCCGCCCTTTCACGCGTTCGAGGACCGACCGAGGCGTTCCGCGTCTCGTTCTCGCTGCAACGTGGCGATGAGGCCTTTCAACCGCATGAGCTCGAGGAAGTCGTCCAAAGCTTCGGACTCGCTGGAGTAGGTTCGGACGCTCTCCGACATGACTGCGGCACGTTCGTCCCGGGAGAAGGACACCCACCCTCCCTCTTGACGGCACAGGACGAGGCAGTCGGTCTCGTTCGCGCCGTCAGAGCCGATGACGTACTTGAGACGATCGAGCCCCTCCGCCGTCAATGCCGCGCGTGTCTCGTCGATGGTGGTCATCTCGCTCCTAGTTCGCGACTCTCTTGAGGAGACCGAGATCGACCATGACATCGGCTCCGAACGGCAGCTGGTACTGGGTACCACCACCGACTTCGCCGAAAGCTTCGTCGATCTCGCCCGCGAAGACGCGGATGTCGTTCCAGTCCAGTTTGTAAAGCTTCATCGTGGCATCGATCTGCAGCTTCAGCTTCGTGTCGGTCGACGCGTCGTACGCCCCACGGATGTCCCTGAGGTCGCCGACGACCTCGTACGTGCGCAAGTCGTTTTCAACCCAGGGCAGCGCCCGAGTTCCGTGGGCGGCGTGCGTACCGTCCGCGTTGAGCGGAGAGGTGAACCGCCCCGTCTCCGGGCCCTCTCGATCAAGTCGCGTGCCGAGGGGGATGTCGGGGTCGGGCGTCTTGATGGGGTGTCCGTCATCGTTCAACGTGAATCCGTCGTGGGGCGCCTCGTCTCTCCAGTTGACCTTACCGTCCGGCCCGAGGACGCTGGCGTCGCTCGGCACCTGCTGATCGGCTGGCCACGTTCCCTTCTCGCGGAACACCGCGCCGGCGTTGGGGTCGACGGCGTCCAGGTAGTCGGCGAGCTGATTACGAGTCATGGCGCTTCTGTCGATGACATCGGTGAAGGGTCGACCGGTCGTGTCGGTGATCGGACCCGTCGGAGCGTCCTTGACCGGGGCTGGCTCCACAGGGCCGTCGTCGCCGCCCGAGCCACCCGTTCCGGCATCGTCGTCGGCGTGACCGGGCTGGTCGGCCGCGGGGGCGTCGTCGGCGTGACCCGCGCCTCCTGCGTCGTCACGGACGGGCGGGGCGGAGGCGTCGTCACCACGGACCGGCCCGGGCGTCGTGTCGGGGCCGTCGACGCGCGTGGGCGGCGGTGCGAGGCCGTCGGCGCGGACGCCGACGATGTCGTCGAGGCGGGTGAGTTGCTCGTCGAAGCGCGAAGGCGCGGCGTCCGAGCCTCGGTCCACCTGGGCCTTGCCCTCCATCACGCGACGAGCACCCTCCGACATGAAGTCGAGGGCATGACCCGCATGCGTGAGGCCGATCCGCGACAACGAGCCCGCGGGAGCTCGGTCGGCAGCCCGGTGCGCGGCGCTGCCGAGCCGCGCGAGGCCTGACGCCGCCTTCGTCCCCCCGACGGCCGCGCCTCCGACCGGGACGAAGAACGACGCCACGCCGAGGGTGGCGAAGGTGCCGGCCGCGACCGGGTCCTCGTCGTACATCTCGGGCGTGCCCACGATCCCCTGCGTGACGCCCTCGATCGTGGTGCGGTACCAGTCGACGGCCGGCTGGGCGGCCGCCGGCACCGTGCCGGGGGGCGAGTAGGCCAGCGCGATCGTCGCCGGACCCGTGATCGCGATGGCCCCCAGCCCCTGCAGCAGGCCGCTCCAGGCCTTCAGGCCGAACTCTTTGGTGACGCCCGTTCCGCCTTGGACGTCCCAGCCGACCAGGGCCGCGGCCCCGTAGCCCGCCTCGGCGATGAACATGCCGAGCCCCGTGCCGGCCGACTCGGCGCACGTCTTGTGCGGGTCGCCCGGGGCGCCGTAGGGCAGGTCCTTCATCGAGTCGAGCTGCTCGGCCGTGAAGGCGACCTGCTCGGGGAAGCACATCGGGTCGGTGCGCAAGGCGTTGATGCCGTTCTCGCACTCGGCGCGGGCGGCGTCGATCTTGGCGACCTCGGCGTTGACCTCGCCGAGCAGCTCGTCGTTGCGGTTGCGCGAGGGGATGTGGTCGTACCACTCGACGGTGACCTCGTCGGGGCCGCTCGAGATGTACGAGTTGTAGCTCTCGGTGCTGTAGGTGACGCCGCCGGACACCTCGGCGTTGAAGGCCTCGGCCTCGGTGACGAGCTCCTTGAGCCGGGCGACGGGCGCGGCGACGGCGCTGGCCAGGTCGTCGAGCAGCGTCGCGACCTTGCCGAACGTGTCGCCGAGGGTCTGCGTGCTCGTGCCGACCGGGTCCATGGCGACGAACAACTGCTCGGCCTCGGGCGCCGCGTAGACACCCGACAACCCGGACCACGACGTGACGACACCCGCACCCTGCTCGGCGATCGCCGTGGCCGTGCTGCGGAAGGTGGCGGCGGAGGTCGAGATGGCCGCCGGGTCGATGGTGACTCCGGGGATCGCCCCGGGGACGATCAGCGAGGGGCTCATCGCGGCACCCCCGGGGCCGACACGGGCGGGATGCCGGCGACGCCCTGCTCGCTCGCCAGGGCGGGCGCCTGGGACGCCGCCGTCACGGCGGCCGACTGGGCGTTGGCCGCCATCTCCTCGTCGCCGGCGACGTAGGCGATCGTGGCCTCGGCGGCACCGGCGCCGCACGACTCGATGCGGTTCACGACCGACGTGAGGGTCGTGGTCTGGGACTCGATCAACCCCAGTACGGCGTTGGAGACGCCGATCAGCAGGTCGCCGACGCCGCCGCTCAGCTCCTCGTGACCGGTCGCGAGACCCTCGGCCGCCGTGCCGAGATCGCCGGCCGAGACCTGGACGTCGGCCAGGACCGCCTGCACCCCGCTGGGCGAGATCGACCACGAACTCATGCGCCTGCTCCCTCGTTCGTCGTCGCGGGCGCCGCGGTCGCAGGCCTCGACCCGCCCGGCACCGCCTCGACGATGACCCGCCCCCCGGTGTTGCGGACGAGCGCCTGCACGACCGCGTCGGACACCGGGTCGGTCCCCGGCGCGTAGGCCTCGGTCAGCCAGCTGCCCGCCTCGACGTCCACCCCGAGCAGGACGGAGGCGT
The DNA here is from genome assembly GCF_013248995.1 of Frigoribacterium sp. VKM Ac-2836. Taxonomy (GTDB): domain Bacteria; phylum Actinomycetota; class Actinomycetes; order Actinomycetales; family Microbacteriaceae; genus Frigoribacterium. The sequence continues at coordinate 40,819 of NZ_JABRPK010000002.1, forward strand.
CGGCCGGGTCCTCGACGTAGGTGCTGCGCACGATGGCCAGCACGAGCCCGTCGTCGGTCGCGATCTGCAGCCCGCCGCCCTTCCAGAGCTTGCCCAGGCCGAGGTACGGGTCGACCTCGGCGGCCGCGCGGGCACCGTCGACGGCGGTCACGGGCTCGGGTGTCACCACGGTGTACTCACGAGGCACGGTGCACCCCCGGCGGCGTCATCGCGGCGAGGATCTCATCGGCGCCGACGATCTCGACCGCGTCGGCGAAGCGGTGCCAGCGGGCTGCGGCGACACCGTCGTCAGCACCAGCACCAGCACCAGCACCAGCACCAGCACCAGCACCAGCACCAGCACCAGCACCGACATCATCCGCCGGCCCCTCGTCGAACGACACGAGCACCGACGGCGTCCGGGACGACCCGAGCACCCGCCCGCCCACCCGACGGACGAGACCCTCGACGTCCAGCTGCATGCCCCGCACGCTCCGGGCCCCGACGACGGCCGCGAGCGGCTGCGGTGCCACCCGGTCGTGGGCGGACACCGTCCCGTCGGCCCGGCCGGACAGCGACCAGGCCGTGGCCAGCAGGACCTGCTGTCGACCGGCGACGTCGGCGAGGGCGTCCGCGACGACCCCCGGGGCGACGGCACCGGTCACGACGATCCGGGTCTCCTCGACGACCCCGTCGTCGCTGCGCGAGACACGCACCCACCCCCGGTACCTCGGTCCGGAGGCGTCACCGCCGGCCACGTGGAACCGCGTCTCGGACGGCATGCGGCTGCGCGCGGCGGCCGTGAAGAAGTCGCGGTCCCAGACCGTGGTGGCCGGCTCGGTCGTCCCCCACAGGGTGCGGGTGCCGGGCGCGAGCGCCTCCACGAGTCGTTCGAGCGTCCCGCCGAGTCGGGCCTCGGCCCGCGCGCGGTGGTGCGTGACGACGGCGAGCTGCGTCCACGGGACGGCGTCGGGGTCGACCGAGCGCCCCTCGTCGAGCCGCCCCTCCGACGGTGCCTCGTCCCGCGGCAGCGGGTAGCCGTCCTCGGTCACCCCGAGGCCGTGCGCCGGCGAGCGCACCGGCTCGAGCGTGACCGCCCGACGCAGCGAACCGTCGGAGGCGCGGGTCAACCAGACCCCGCCGAGCAGGTCGAGCAGGTGGAACAGCGAGTACGTGAGCCGCGACCCGGGGTCGGTGACGAGCGCGACGCGGGTGCCCGGCCCGGCACAGTCGACGAAGAGGGCCGAGAGGCCGCTGGACACCCCGACGACGGGCTTGCTCGACCGCGACTCGACCCAGCCGGGCCCGTGCGTGTCGAGCATCGGATGCAGCAACGAGACGGTCGTCGTGGCGTCGTCGGTCATGGCTTCCCCCCGGTAGCGGCGACGTCCATCGTACGGTGGCGTTCACACTCGGCGCGGTCGGCCTAACGCCCCACGTGGTCGTACCCCGGTGGCCGACACGCACCCGACGGCTCAGCCGAGGTCGAGAGAAGAGAGCGAGTGACGGGAATCGAACCCGCGCTATCAGCTTGGGAAGCTGAAGTTCTACCATTGAACTACACTCGCGCAGCGCCTCGAGGACGCGTAAGACCACTATAGCGGCCCACGTGTGGCACCACCGAATGGACCTCACACCGCCGAAAAGCGTGGTGCGACGTCCAGAAGGCGGTGCGACTCCGCGCACCATCGGCAGGAGGCGCGCTCAGGCCCCGGTCGCGACCGAGACGATGCGCAGGTCGACCGATGCCGGCGGAACGGGCTCCCCGCTCACCCGGTCGAGCAGCGCCTGGGCGACCGCCCGGGCCACGAGCGGGCCGGAGCCGGTCTCGTCGACCGCGATGTCGAGGGTGATGCGGGTCTCGAGGTCGGCCACGGCGATGCCGACGAGCGGCACGGGTCGGCCGGAGGCGGCGGCCTCGGCCGAGGCCGGGTCGGCGCGCTCGGCGTCGGGGACGTCGGACGCGCCCGACGCGGCAGCGACCGAGTCGTCGCTCTGCACGGTCGAGCCCACGACCCCTCCGCCCCCGACGACGGCGCTCAGCCCCTGCAGGGCCGAGCGGACGACGCTGCCGAACCCGGGCCGGGCCCGGACGTGGACGACGCCGTCGACCGCGGCCGCGATCTCGCCGAGCTCGGCGGCGAGCAGGGACAGGTCGGTCGGGCTGATGCGGGCCCGCAGGCCGTCCTCGTCGCTCATGCCGCGCCTCCTTCGCTCTGCAAGTGGACGTCGTCGACGACCACGTCCACGCTCTCGAGGGTCAATTCGGTCTGACGGGACAGGCTCGACGACACGGCCGACTTGACCGCCTCGGCGAGCGCCGGCAGCGGCTCGCCGAACAGGCCGCTGACGACGACCTCGACCCGGACGAGCGCCCCGGGCACGCTGACGTCGCCGTGGATCGTGCACGAGATGACCATGGCGCCGTCGACGCCGTCGCCCGCCTCGCGGATGAGCGCCCGCACGGCGCCCTCGGTGATGTGCAGGGTCGACCGGTCGTCGATCGAGGCGAGGGGGATCTGCCGTCCGGCCCGCGACTCGAGGCGTACGCGGTCCATCACGCCCGAGATCCAGCTGGGGTCCGGCGCGGGCGTCGCGTCGGCGTCGGACTCGAGCAGCCGGGCACCCATGGCCCGGAGGCGCTCGAGGGCGGCGAGCTGGGCCCGGGCCTCGGGCGACTCCTCGATCTCGGGGTCGTAGGGCTGGCGACCGGCGTCGAGGTAGTCGACGAGACGCTCGGGCGAGACGCCCTCGTCAGCGCCCTCGACGAACTCGTCGGGGGCCGGGTCGGCCTCGACGGACTCGCCCAGGTCGACGGGAACGTCGGGCGGGGTCGGGTCTTCGTGGGCGTGGTCGGTGCCGTGTGGACGGTCACTCATCGCCAGGCCTCCATCTCGCGGGTCAGGGTCTCTCGTGCCCGGGCGAGCTGCCCCCGGACCGCGGTCACGGTGGTGCCGGTCCGTTCGGCGATCTCGGTGTACGACTCACCGCCGACCTCGCGCAACGCCCAGACCTGCCGTTGAGCGGCAGGCAGTCGGGCCAGTGCCGCACGGAGTGCCTCCATGGCGTCGCTCGACGCCGCCCGGCGTTCGGGATCGGTCGTCGGCGTGGCCGCGGGCAGTTCGAGGTCGTCCACGTCGTCGGTGAGACGACGGGAGCGGATCAGGTCGAAGGCCTTCCGCGACACGATGCGCATCATCCAGCCCTTGACCGCGGCAGGAGTCTGCAGCGTGGGCAACTCGCGCCAGATCGTGATGGACGCCTCTTGCACCGCGTCGGTCGCGTCGGCGCGTGAGCCGGTCAGCCGGGTGGCGTAGGCCGTCATCAGCCCGAGGTGGCGTCGCAGCAGCACCTCGAAGGCCCGCTCGTCGCCCTCGGCGGCACGCGACGCGAGCACGGCGTCGGAGGCCTCGCTCAGGTCTGCCGACATGCCCACCCCCTCTGGTGCAGCGTCCGCCCGACCCCCGGACGAGGAGGCACGGGTCGAGACCCACGGAAAAAGTACCGACGGATTCCGTGACGTTCGAGCCCCGGGACGCGTCTCATCCCTGGATACACCGGAACCACCTGAACCGGTACCGGTTTATCCGGTGCGTCGATGTGCGCCCTCGGTGCTCCCCATCGGGTAGGACCGAAGGGCGGCATCGACGCCGCACGCACCGAACGACGAGAAGGAGTCCTCCATGGCACCCGCCGACACGGCCCCCCGCAGCACGCTCTCGAGCACCCCCGCTCCCATCACCACCGCCCCGGCAGGCAGGACCGTCGTGGCCGACGGCGTCGTCGCCAAGGTCGCCGGCATCGCCGCCCGCGAGGTGCCCGGCGTCTTCGCCCTCGGTGGCGGCACGGCCCGGGCGTTCGGCGCCCTACGTGACGTGATCGGCACGACCGACCTCGGTCAGGGCGTTCGCGTCGAGGTGGGCGAGACCCAGGTCGCCGCCGACGTCACGATCGTCGTCGAGTACCCGACCCCCATGCACACGGTGGCCGAACAGGTGCGTGCCGCCGTGACCCGGACCATCGAGCAGCTCGTGGGCATGGAGGTCGCCGAGGTCAACGTCGCGATCAACGACGTCCACATCCCCGGCGACGACGACGCCGACGACGACGCCATGCGCCAGAGCCGCGTCTCGTGACCGCCACCACCACGGGCATGGCCGTCGGCGCCGTGCTCGCCCTCTCGGCCCTGGCCTTCGGCTTCTGGGGTCTCGTGCTCGTCGCGGTCTTCATCGCCGTCGGGGCGCTCGTCGGGCGCGTGATCTCGGGCCGGACCGACGTCAAGGCCCTGCTCGACGCCCTGCGCGGACGGCGCTCGTCGTCATGACCGCCGCCGCCACCGCCTCCGGACGCGCGCCGGTCACCTCCGACGACGGTCCCGGCACGGGCACGGGCACGGGCACGGGCAGCGTCGCCGGGCACGTCAGCATCCCGGGCAAGGTCCTGCAGAAGGTGGCCACGGCCGTCGTCGCCGAGACCCTGCGCGTGCGTCGGGCCGACGTCCGCGTCGAGGCGGCGGACGACGCCGGTGACCTCGCCCTGCGCGTGTCGACGCCGGTGCGCGTCCCGATGCTCTCCGAGGCCGTGACGATGCCCGAGGGCGGGGTGGTCGCCGTCGTGCGCGACCTCCAGTCCACCCTGACGCGTCGGGTCTCCGAACTCGCCGGGCGCACCGTGTCCCGCGTCGACGTCACCGTCAGCGGCAGTCGTGTCGAGCGGACGGGTCGCACCTCGTGAGCGCGATCGAGCCCGGGCTGTACCGCCGCATCCTGCGTCGTGAGCAGCACTCCTCCCGTTCGGGCAGTGCCGTGGTCGTGCTCGTGCTGCTGACCCTCGTCGTCGGATACGTCGGCGTCGAGGCCGTCTACGCCTCGCTCGGGCGACGGGCCCTGCTCTTCTCCCCGGTCGACGTCCTCGCGACGCTGACCTCGTCCGTCGACGGCGGCGGCACCTCGGGCCTCGTCCTCGGCGCGGGTGTCGGCGCGGTGGTCGTGGGCCTCGTCCTGATCGCCCTCGCCGTCACGGCCGGCCGTCGCGGGCGCCACACCATCGACGACGACCGCCTGGCCGTGGTCGTCGACGACCGGGTCATCGCGTCCTCGCTCGCCCGGGTCGCCCGCACCTCGGGTCGGCTGTCCGACCAGCAGGTCTCGGCCTGGGTGTCACGTCACCGGGCGCAGATCGACCTCATCCCTGCTTCGGGGCTGGCGGTCGACGAACGAGCCGTCGAGACGTCCGCCCGCGCCGAGCTCGAGTCCATTGCCTACCGACCGGCGCTCGCGGCACGGGTGCGCACCGCCGACCGCGGAAGGCCCGGCGCATGACCTCCAGCAACCGGTTCGCGAACCGACTCCTCCTGTTCGTCGTCGGGCTCGTCACCCTGGCCGTCGGGGCGTTCCTCGTGATCGTCGCCCTCCCCGGCGGGGGTGCGGTGCGCGACCTGCTGCCCCCCGCGTCGTCGGCCGTCGACGACGCCGTCGCCACGACCGGCATCGACCCGGGCGACTCGACCGGTGGCAGCTGGCTGACCCTGGCCCTCGCGCTGCTCTGCCTGCTGCTCGTGATCGTCTTCGTCGTCGCGATCTTCGCGCGCGGGCACGGTCGGACCGACAGCGTCGTCGTGCACGACGACCCGGCCGGTTCGATCGCCGTGTCGAGCTCGTTCGCCGAGACCGCGATCACCGACGCGCTGGGCGACCGACGCGACGTGGCCTCCGTCGCCGTCTCGGCCTGGACGGTCACGGGCCGGGCCGCTCTCAAGGTGCGCGTGCGACTCACCGCGGGGTCGTCCCCGGCCCCCGTCGTCACGGCGGCGTCCGACGTCGCCCGCGGGCTCGACCGCGTGCTGGGCGAGACCGTGCCCGTGCTCGTCGAGATCACGGGAGCATCTGCCGTGCGCAAGGGGGCCGACAGCCGCGTGTCTTGACGACCCGCGCCTCCTCGGCTGTGCGTCGGGCCCGACCTAGCGGACCGCGAGCAGGATCTTGCCGCTGTGGCCGCCGGACTCCATGCGCTTGTGGGCCGTGGCGACGAACTCGAGCGGGTAGACGCTGTCGAGCACCGGACGCACCGACCCGGCCTCGACCAGCGGCCAGACGTTCTCGCGCACCGAGGCCATGATCGCGCGGCGCTCGTCGAGGGGGCGGGCGCGCAGGGTGGTCGCCCAGACCCGGCCGCGCTTGGCCATCAGGCGTGACAGGTCGACCGTGGCCGACGCCCCGCCCTGCACCGCGATCACCATGACCCGGCCGTTCACGGCGAGCGCCTCGACGTCTCGGGCGATGTAGTCGCCGCCCACCAGGTCGAGCACGACGTCCACTCCGCGTCCCTCGGTCAGCTCGTGGACCACCGCGACGAAGTCCTCGGTCTTGTAGTCGATGCCCCGGGTGGCGCCGAGCTGCTCGCAGAACGCGGTCTTGTCGGCCGACCCGGCGGTGGCGTAGACGGTCGAGCCGAGCGCCACGGCCATCTGGATGGCGATCGAACCCACGCCGCTGGCGCCGCCGTGGACGAGCAGGGTCTCGCCCGGCTGCAGTCCGGCGCTCATGAAGACGTTCGACCAGACGGTGGCGACGGCCTCGGGCAGGCCGGCCGCCTCGACCAGGTCGACCCCGCGGGGCAGGGGCAGCACGAGGCCCTCGTCGACCTGCACGCGGTCCGCGTATCCGCCGCCGGGCAGCAGGGCCACGACGTAGTCACCCACGGTGGCGGTGGTGACGTGCTCGCCGGTCGCGACGACGGTGCCGCTGACCTCGAGTCCGGGCCAGGCGGGTGCTCCGGCGGGCGACGGGTAGTGGCCCTCGCGCTGGTTCACGTCGGCGCGGTTGACACCGGCGGCGGCGACGTCGATCACCACTTCGCGGGGACCGGGCACCGGCTCGGCCACCTCGGAGACGACGAGGGCGGAGGGCCCTCCGGGCACGGGGACGGTGATGGCACGCATGCGACCATCCTCCCCCCGCGGCCCGGCACGCGCTGACTAGGCTTGTCGCGTGCTGCTCTCCGACCGCGACATCAAGCTCGAACTCGACGCCGGGCGAATCGGCCTCGACCCCTACGACCCGACGCTGATCCAGCCGTCCAGCATCGACGTGCGGCTCGACCGGCTCTTCCGTCTGTTCGACAACCACAAGTACCCGTTCATCGACCCGGCCGACGAGCAACCCGAGCTGACCCGACTGGTCGAGGCCAAGGCCGACGAGCCGTTCATCCTGCACCCGGGCGAGTTCGTGCTGGGCAGCACCTACGAGTTCGTCAGCCTGCCCGACGACGTCGCGGCACGCCTCGAGGGCAAGAGTTCGCTCGGGCGCCTGGGTCTGCTGACGCACTCGACCGCCGGCTTCATCGACCCCGGCTTCGGAGGGCACGTCACGCTCGAGCTGTCAAACGTCGCCACCCTGCCGATCAAGCTCTGGCCCGGCATGAAGATCGGCCAGCTCTGCTTCTTCAAGCTCAGCTCGCCGGCCGAGCACCCCTACGGTTCGTCCGAGTACGGCTCGCGTTACCAGGGCCAGCGCGGTCCGACCGCCAGCCGGTCGTCCCAGAACTTCGTGCACACGGACGTCTCCGCCCGCGACTGACCTCGGCCCCACAGACGAGAAAGGGGTGCGGAAGGAACCCGACTCCCTCCGCACCCCGGCGACACGAGAGAAACCCGACGTCGATCTCGTGCGCTGTGACTCGCGGTCCTGAACCTGTCACCGCGAGGCTTTTTCATTCTGCGGCTCTCCGCCCGACGGGCAAACCCGGCTCTGTCCGCAAAACGAAATGAAAGCTCAGCTTGCGAAGCGTCGGCGGAAAGTCACCCGTCAGGACTCGAGGGTGTCCCGCGGCGAACGGCCGAACTCGGCTGTGTACTGGGCGGCGAACCGTCCGGCGTGGGCGAATCCCCAGCTGAGGGCGATGCCGGCGACCGTGTGACCGAGGGTCGGATCGGCCATGACGAGGTCGCCGTGTGCCCCGCGCAGTCGGGCCCGCCGCAGCTCGGCCATGGGCGTCGAGTCGAGGTGACGACGGAAGGCCAGCTGCAGGGCCCGCGGCGTCACCCGTGCCGCCTCGGCGATCTCGACGACGCCGATGTCGTCGTGGGCGTGCTGCTCGATGTAGGCGCGAGCCCGTCTGACGGTCGTCGGCAGCGGGGGGAGACCGTCAGCCCCGCCCAGGGCGACGACGTTGGTCTCGAACGTCTCGAGGTAGGCGGCGACGAGCGACCGGAACGCCGACCCGCGCACCAGCGGGCTCGCCATCGCGGCGTCGTTGCCGATGACGTTCTGGTGCACGTGCAGGACGAGCTCCGACCAGTAGCGGCCCAACGCCACGGAGACCGCCTCGGTGGCCGTGGAGCGCAGGCCCCCGGGCGCCGTGAGTCGCATCGCGCCGAGCTCGCGTTCGACGGCCCCCCGGTCGAGCATCACCTGGCCGAGGACGAGGTCGAACGACTCCGTCGTCTTCGCGTCGTGCGAAGGGAACGCGACGGGGAGGCCTGGTGTGATCCGCAGGTCGTGACCCCGCGTCGTCAAGGACATCCGCCCGGCCATCACACCGCCGGCGACGAGGAACCCCGAGGGGTCGCTCTCGGTCAGCAGTCGGCCCCGCCGGTACTCGAAGCGGCACAGGGCGAAGCGGTCGTCGCCCGACACGGCACGACTGTAGACGAACGGGGCGGGCCCCTCGCCCTCCAGTCTCGTGACGCGGTAGTTCTTGCGGATCAGGGCGTGGGCGACCTCGCGGTCGCCCGTCGACACGCTGCGGACTCGCGGGTCGGCCGTCGCGCCGACGGACGGCCTGGCGATGAGGTTCTGGTGGTCGGATTCTGATCCGGCAGCCGATGCGGCCGCCTGCGGTGTGGATGACACGGTCGTTCTCCTCGGATGGGAGGTGATCCGGGGTGGTTGGTCCCGGCCCGGTCGGGTCCGACGTCGGTGTCGGACGACCATCTCGAGATTATCCACCAGGCGAACCGGGAGCGCCCCGGATGCGTGAGGTCTCGCACCCCCCGTCCGCAGCACCCCGGCACGCGTAGCGTCGGGTCATGGACTACAGAACCCTCGGAAACAGCGGTGCCTCGGTGTCGGAGCTGACACTCGGCACCATGACGTTCGGCGCCGAAGCCGACGAACCGACCTCGCACGCCATCCTCGACGCCTTCGTGGCCGGCGGTGGCACGTTCGTCGACACGGCAGACGTCTACAGCGCCGGCACCAGCGAGAGCATCATCGGTCGTTGGCTGGCGAGCCATCCCACCGACGCCGAACAGGTCGTGCTCGCGACGAAGGGGCGCTTCCCGATGGGCGACGGCCCCAACGACGTCGGCCTCTCGCGTCGGCACCTCGCCAAGGCCCTCGACGCCTCGTTGACCCGGCTCGGCGTCGAGCACGTCGACCTCTACCAGATGCATGCCTGGGACCACCTCACCCCGATCGACGAGACCCTGCGGTTCCTCGACGACGCGATCTCCGCCGGCAAGATCGGCTACTACGGATTCTCGAACTACCTCGGGTGGCAGGTGACGAAGGCCGTCGGCCGGGCCGAGGCGCTCGGTCTCGCCCTGCCCGTCACGCTGCAGCCGCAGTACAACCTGCTCGTGCGCGACATCGAGCACGAGGTCGTCCCGGCCTCGCTCGACGCCGGGATCGGCCTGCTGCCCTGGTCGCCGCTCGCCGGCGGCTGGCTGAGCGGCAAGTACGTCCGCGACCAGGCCCCCACCGGCGCCACGCGCCTCGGCGAGGACCCGAAGCGCGGCATGGAGGCCTGGGAGGCGCGCAACGCGGACGAGCGCACCTGGACCGTCCTCGAGGCGGTCACCTCGATCGCCTCCGCGCACGACGCCTCGGCCTCGCAGGTCGCGCTGGCCTGGTTGCTGCGCCAGCCCGCCGTCACGTCGGTGATCCTGGGCGCCCGGACGGTCGAGCAGCTCGACGACAACCTCGGCTCGTCGCCCCTGGCCGCGGCCCTCAGCGACGACGAGGTCGCCCGCCTCACGGCGGCGAGCGCACCCCGGGTCGACGACTACCCCTACGGCACGGCAGGCGTCGCCCAGCGCGACCGCAAGATCACCGGCGGCCGCTGACCAGGAGGCGCACCGCGCCTCCTGCGGGCACCGCGCCTCCTGCGGGCACCGCGCCTCCTGCGGTCCCCACACGACGCCATGAGATGGTCATCGCGCCAGGATTAATCCTGGCGCGGTGACCATCTCGCGGTGCGGTGCGGTGCGGTGCGGGCTCAGCGGTGCAGCGACGCGGTGGCGCCGACCCGACCGCGGGCGACCCGCACGGCGATCGTGACGACCAGCACGACGGCGGCGGCGACGATCGCGGCCACCCCGGCGACGGCGTTCTCGGGTTCGCCCGCCAGGCGTCCGACGGCGATCCAGGCGAGTCCCCACGAGAGCGACAGGGCCGGTGCGATGCGACCGCGCCCGGCGAGGGCGAGGACCACGCCGACGAGCGCGGCCACACCGAGCACCAGCGACGACCAGAACCCGGCCGCGATGCCGAAGCCGTCGAAGCCCGCGTCGACCAGGCCGGCGGCGATGTTGGCGACCGTCGCGACGCTGACCCAGCCGAGGTAGAGGCCGAGGGTGCCGTCGGTGACGACCGCGTCGACCCACCCGCTCGACGCGGTGTGGAACAGGATGACGAAGATGCGCGCGAGCACCAGCAGCAGCGCGACGATCACGACGGCGCCCAGCCAGACGCTGCCCAGCTGCACGGCGGCGAACAGCCAGGCGGCGTTGAGCAGCAGCGAGGCCGCGACCCAGTAGCCCAGCCGACGGTGACGGGTCACGGCGCGCTGACCGGGCAGGGCCTGGTAGATCGCGTAGGCGACGAGGCCGAGGTAGATGACGCTCCAGATGCTGAAGGCCGTGGTCGCCGGGGCCACCGTCGTGGCCGTCGCGCTGAGGGCCCCGCCTGCTGCGTCGGACACCGAGACGCCGCCGAAGGCTCCCGAACCGTAGGCCGCCAGCACGATCGCGAGCACCGCGGTGACGACCACGACGATCTGGCGGATGACGTCTCGCGACGTCGCGGTCTCGGCAGGGGGACGGTTGCTCGTGTCGGCGGTCATGAGGGGGACGCTAGTCGCGCCCGCCCACATTTCTCTTAGTTGCTAAGACGATTGCCAGGGAGGCGCGGTGCGGGCGGACGGTCAGCCCACCTGCACGGGCGGCCCCGCGATCAGCAGCACCACGAAGACGACGACCACGGCGGCGGCCAGCAGCACGAGCGCGAGCACGAGGTGCCCGAGCATCCAGCGCAGCAGTCGGTCGAGCGGGCGCCGGTCGCGCGGGTCGTCCGTCGCCGTGCGGCGCCACGAGCCGGCGAGGAGACCTCGACGGTCGATCCAGCGCTCGACGGGCAGCGACGCGAACGGCACGACGGCGCTGGCGAGGGCGGCCAGGGTCACCCCGGCCGACCAGCGCTGATTGACCGCGACGACGACCCCGGCGACGAGGTAGGCCAGGAACACGAAACCGTGGATCGGCCCGGCCACGCTCACGGGCCAGTCGCCCACCCGCACCGCGTACTTGAGGATCATGCCCACGATCAGCAGCGACCAGGTCACCACCTCGGCGACGGCGAACGAACGGAAGAGGGCGCGAGGCGACACGAGCTGCTCCTGCTGAGGGGCCGACGGGGTACCCCTCCATGCTCGCAGCCCCCGCCTGGACGTCGGCCCGGGGCCGGTCGGGCGCGAGCGAACAGGAGGCGCGGGGCGCGGTGACCACGCAGCCCGCGTACCCCGTCAGCTGGGTGCCGCGTCGCGCCTCTCCGGTTCGATGGACCGCATGACGACACTCGCGATCATCGGAGCAGGCAAGGGGCTCGGCGCTGCCGTGGCCCGACGATTCGGCGCGGAGGGTTTTGACGTCGCGCTCATCTCGCGACACCAGGGCCGGCTCGACGCCCTAGCCGCTGAGCTCGGAGCCGACGGCATCACCGCCGAGGGCTTCACCGCGGACGTGCGCGACCCGGCGAGCATCGCCGCCGCGCTCGAGCAGGCGACCGAGCGGCTCGGGGCGATCCAGGTGATGCAGTACAGTCCGCTGCCGCAGAAGGACTTCATGCGTCCGGTGCTCGAGACCACACCCGCCGACCTGGTCGGCCCGGTCGAGTTCTCGATCTACGGGCCGGTCGCGGCGGTCCACCAGGTGCTGCCCGGCATGAGATTCTTGCCCGACGGCGGCGGCACCATCCTCTTCGTCAACGGCGGCTCGGCCGTCACGCCCGGGGCGAAGGTCACCGGCACGTCCATCGCCTTCGCGGGCCTGACCGCGTACGCGCAGCTGCTGCACGACGAACTCGCCGACGAGGGCATCCACGTCGGGCAGCTGATCATCCCCGGCGGCATCGAGCCCGAGAGCCGCGACAAGAGCCCGGAGGCGCTGGCCGAGTTGCTCTGGCAGCAGCACGTCACGCGCGGTGAGTTCCGCACCACGGCGCCCGAGACGGGCACGCCCGCCTGACCGCCCGGGCTCGCCGCCCGAGTCCCCGCGGCGGAGCCACGAACCCCGTTTCGAACGATGCACCCCGAAGAAGGGGCGCATCGTTCGAACTGGGGTTCTCAGCGGATCAGGACAGCGACTTCCACAGAGAGGGAGCGTTGATCCAGTTCGGGTCGCCGGCCCCCTTGCTGCCCTGCACGGCCTCGAAGAGACGCCCGTCGTGGGCCACGACGTCGCCCTTCTCGTAGGTGCCGAAGGGGTTCCAGCGCGGAGCCGAGACCTGGTTGTCGTCGTCAGCCGCGTCGGCCTTGGGCGTGCTCACCTCGAGTTCCTGGCTGTGACCGGACTTGTTGCCTGCGGCGTCCACGGCGCGCACCGTGTAGTGGTATTTCTTTCCGGGCTTGACGGTGGTGTCGTCGAACATGGTCGCGTCCGACCTGAACGTCTTGACCTCGTGCCCCTCAGTCCGGGTGACGACGTAGTGGTCCACGCCGACGTCGTCGACCGACTCGGTCCACATGAGCGTGACGAGCCGCGGATCGACGGCCATGGCGTGCAGGCCGGTGGGCTTGGTCGGTGCGGACTCGTCCTTCGCCGGCAGCGCCTTCGTCGTGATCGTGAGCGCGTGGCTCGTGCCCGAGACGTTCCCCGCCGCGTCGAGTGCCTGCACCTGGTACTCGTAAGCCGTCTCCGCCGAGAGACCCGTGTCGGTGAACTCCGGGGCCGAGACGGAACCGACGACCTTGCCGTCCCTGAGCACGCGGTACTCGGCCACGCCGACGTCGTCCGTGGACGCCTTCCACCGGATCGTGGCCGAGGTCGTGGCGACGTGATGGGCGCTGAGCCCCGACGGCGTCGACGGGGCCTGGGTGTCCGGTGCCGACTCGCCCTCGATGTCGACGTCGATGGCGTTGTAGAACGCATTGGGCGTGTCGGCCACGTCCCACACGGCATAGATCACGTGATAGCCGTGGTGGTCTGCCGGGACGTCCACGAAGTGCTTCGGGTTCGTCGTGGCCGCGCTTCCGTCGTGCTTGATGGTCGAGATGCGCTGCAGGTCCGACCGCGTGATGGGGGCGTTCGGGTTCCAGCCGTTCTTGGTGATGTAGTAACGCCACTGGGACGTCTTGTGGGGCGCCGTGTAGTTCCAGTCGATCTCGACCGGACCGGCCTTGATCTCGTTCTTCGCCCACAGATCCGACTTCTGCTGGTCCACCTGCGAGAAGGCGGGGACTCCCGCCGACGGCAGATGACCATCGACCGGCCCGTCTGCGGGGAACCCCTTCGGAGCCTCGAACGACTGCTTGTCGTAGGCGGCCGCGCCGACCACTCCGGCGTTCGCCGGCATCGCCTGGCGAGCGACGAGTTGCGACCCGCTCGCCCCGACCCAGCCGTGCGCACTGGCGGCGGTCGTCAGTCCGAGGGTGGAGACGCCGGCCAGGAGGCCACAGGCGACGACCCCGGCCACGAAACTGTTCTTCTTCGACATGTAACAACACCTTTTCGCTCGCTGATGAATCTTGCGTACGAAATGTTACGTATCGATTCTTGGTAGCGGCTGTTAGTGTCGAGGAGGGCAGCAGGACGCACGAGAAGCAGCCGCCCTGCGGGGCGAGTGCGTCGGTCGCTGGTGTGGACCGCACACGAGAGGGCCTCTCGACCAAGGCTCAGACGCCGCCGAAGCGCTCGGTGCGGACACGGGTCGGCGCGTGCCCGAGTTCGACCAGCCAGCCGGCGACGACCGCCACGAACGAGTTCGCCCCGCAGACGTAGACCAGCGGGTGCTCGGAGGCCGGCAGCACGAGCTGCTCGAGCTCGTCGCGGGTGAGCCGGCCCGCCCGGCGGTCATGCCCCTCGGGGGCCGTGCGGCTGTGCACCCAGTCGACGACCAAGGGCGCGGGCTCTTCGCCCGCGACAGAGGGCGGCTTCGATGCGACGAGAGCCGAGGAGGCGCGAGCGGCCTCGTCGAGCTCCGTCACGAACCATCGAGACCCCGGGTCGCGCACCGAGGCGAGCAACCGCATCGGGGGCGCGTCCCGACCTCGTGCCCGCACCATCGCCATCAGCGGCGCGACGCCCGACCCCCCGCCGATCAGCTGGACGGGGGCCGATGTCGGAGGGGCGGCCCCGTCGGGCTCGGGCAACACCGCGTGCACCGCCGAGTCGGGCTCGAACTCGGTCGGCGGCCACACGAACCACCCGCCGATCGGTCCGCGCACCTCGATCGGATCGCCGGGTTCGGCCGCGTCGACCAGGTAGGGCGAGACCTCTCCGTCGTCGAGTCGCTCGACCGTGACCTCGATCTGCGGCACCGGGCCCGCGCCTCCTGCAGCCGGGGCACCGGACGCACCCGAAGCCCGGACGTCACTGAGCGAGTACGACCGCACCGCCGTGTAACCGTCGTCGGCCGTCAGTCGCAGGTCGACGTGCTGGCCGGCCCGAGCCGGACGAAGGCCGGGCACGGCCAGCGTCAGCGAGCGGGCACGCGACGTCTGGGCGACCGACGAGACGATCGTGGCGGGCAACCAGGCGTAGGGGTCACCTGCGGGATGGGGCTCGACGACCCCGTCAGCACCGACGGCGGACTCGCTCACGCGTACCGTTCTTCTTTCCAGGGGTCGCCGTGCGGGTGGTAGCCCATGCTCTCCCAGAATCCGCGGCGGTCTGTCGCCATGGTCTGGATGCCCTGCAGCCACTTCGCGCTCTTCCAGAAATAGAGTCCCGGCACGAAGAGGCGGGCGGGCCCACCGTGCTCGGCGTCCAAGGGTCGCCCCTCGTAGGTGTCGACCACCCAGGCCTTGCCCCCGAGCAACTCGCTCAGCGGCAGGTTGGTCGTGTAACCCCCGTGGCTGGTCGCCATCGCGAACTCGTGGGCGGTGTCGAGACCGTCGAAGAGCGTGTCGAGCGAGACACCGCGCCAGTGCGTGCCGAGCTTCGACCAGCTCGTGACGCAGTGGATGTCGGTCTCGATCGCCTCGTGCGGCAGGGCCTGGAAGTCGGCCCAGCTGAGGGAGCGTTGCCCGGTCTCGGTCGCGACCTGGAGCTCCCACCGCTTGATGTTCGGCGTGGGACCGGCCGACAGGACCGGGAACCCGCTCTCGAGGTACTGCCCCGGGGGCAGTCGCGGGTCGGCCGCGCGCCTCCTGCCGAAGCCGGTAAATCCTGCCATGGTGCGCCTCCTCGGAGAGGATCGGGGGTGGTCCGTGCGTGCGTCAGCCTACGCAGGACAGGCGCTGACGCCGCCCATGAGGCTGCGTCCGCGCTGGGAGAACGTTGACCCCGGCATGGGTGGAGGTCGTACGGTGGATGCAGGTCAATTCGAAAGGACCCCACATGGCTGAGTACACCCTGCCCGATCTGCCCTACGACTACTCCGCTCTGGCGCCGCACATCAGCGCGAAGATCATGGAGCTGCACCACTCCAAGCACCACAACACCTACGTCACCGGCGCGAACACGGCCAACGCCGCCCTCGCCGAGGCCCGCTCGACCGGCGACCTGGCCAACGTCAACAAGCTCGAGAAAGACCTGGCCTTCAACCTCGGCGGCCACGTCAACCACTCGATCTTCTGGACCAACCTCACCCCCGAGACCAGCGAACCCACGGGTGAGCTGCTCGAGGCCATCGGCCGTGACTTCGGCGACCTCGAGAAGTTCAAGGCCCACTTCACCGCCACCGCGCTCGGTGTGCAGGGCTCGGGCTGGTCGGTGCTCGCCTACGACGTGCTCGGTCAGCGCCTCAGCGTCTTCCAGCTCTTCGACCAGCAGGGCAACGTGCCGTTCGGCCTCGTCCCCCTGCTGATGCTCGACGTCTGGGAGCACGCCTACTACCTCGACTACCAGAACGTGCGCGCCGACTACGTCAAGGCCTTCTGGAACATCGTGAACTGGAGCAACGTCGAGGCCCGCCTCGCCGCCGCGACGACCAAGACCGATGGTCTGATCACGCTCTAGTCCCAGCAACCGCACCACGCCGACGGCGCGTCCCCTTCGGGGGCGCGCCGTCGCCTCGTCCCCGGACGGGACGGCTCCTCCCCAGCCCGCCCGCGTTCGTCCTCAAGGATGAAAACCCCCGGGAGGCGCGCGCAGCCCGTCGAGGACGCCTTACGGTCGTCGACATGGACACCATCCCCGACGACCTGCGCACCTGGGTGCCACGCCTCGCGGCACCCGTCGCCGCGGCGGTCTTCGTGCTGTTGTGGACGATCGCCGAAGCCGGCCGAGGTGACCTCGTCGAGAACGTGGTCGTGTTCGCCCTGTTGGGCATCGCCATCGGCCTCTCCGTCTGGATGCCCTGGACGGCCCTCGGCGTGCTCACCGTCGTGCCCGCCCTGCAGCTCGCGGGCTGGGTCGAACCCCCCGCGTCGACGACGTGGCCCACGTACCTCGCCATCGCGTTCGTGTCGTTCTTCGCGGCCTTCGCCCGGTCGGTCGCCGTCCGCCTGGTCGCCCTGGCGGCCGCCGGCCTCGCGTCGGGGCTCGCCGCGATCGCCATGGCAGTCCCCACCCTCGCCCGTCCGTACGTCTGGTCGTCGTGGGTCGGCGGCGGGCAGGGCACGCGCACCGACGTGATCACTCTGGCGGCCTCCCTCTTCGGTGCCGCGGCCGCGGCCTGGGCCGTCGGCATCTTCCTCTCGAGCGTGTTGCGCGTGCGCCGCATCGGGCAGGTGCTCGAGCTCACCGAGACACGCTTCCACGAGACGGACTTCGAGCTGCGCCTCGCCCACGACCGGGCTCGCATCTCACGAGACGTGCACGACGCGCTCGCCCACTCGCTCGCGGTGGTCGTGTCACAGGCACAGGGTGCCCTGGCGCTGTCCGCGACCCGCCCCGAGGTCGTCGACCAGGCACTGCGCACCATCGCCGACGTGGGCCGCACCTCGCTCGTCGACGTCCGGCTCCTGGTCGAGCGCATCCAGCAGGACGCCGACGACACGACGCCGCGCGAGACCATCGCCGACCTCGACCGGTTGGCGACGACGATGCGCGACGTCGGCATGACGGTGACCCTGCGGCATCTCGGCGACCCCGCCGAGTTGTTGCCCTCGCACGAGCTGGCCGTCTTCCGGATCGTGCAAGAGAGCCTGACCAACGCGCTCAAGCACTCGGGATCGTCCAGCACGGTCGACGTCGCGCTGGACTGGCGCGGGCCCGGGCTCGCCCTGCTCGTGACGTCCTCGGGCGACGCCCCGCTCGTGGCCTCGCGCCGCGACACGGGCCGGGGCACCGGCGTCGCGAGCATGTCCGAACGAGCCCGGCTGGCCGGTGGCTGGCTGACGGCCGAACTCGGCGACGACGGAGTCTTCGTCGTCACCGCGTTCCTGCCCGCACCCGAGCCGATCCGTGTGCTGCAGTCCTGGACGGAGCAACCCGCATGACCGACGTCACGACCTCGACGACCCGCCCCGCGCCTCCTGCCCTGGTGAGGGTGATCGTCGTCGACGACCAGCCGCTGTTCGCGTCGGGGCTGCAGATGTTGATCGAGGCGCAGCCCGACCTGGTCTGCGTGGGCACGGCCGTCGACGGGGCCGCCGGTCTGGCGCTCGTCGAGCGCGAGCGGCCCGACGTCGTCCTGATGGACCTCCGCATGCCCGTGATGAACGGCCTCGAGGCGACGACGCGCATCGTCGCGGCGGCCGGCACCGACCCCGACTCGACCCCCCGCGTCGTCGCCCTGACCACCATCCAGCGCGACGAGGCCGTGTTCGGCGCGTTGAAAGCAGGGGCCTACGCGTTCCTGACGAAGGACGCCACGCCCGACGAGGTGTTGACGACCATCCGGGCGGCGGCGGCCGGCGAGCCCGTGCCGACCACGGCGGCCGCACTCGACGTGGTGCACGCGTTCGCCGTGGCGACCCCGTCCCCGACGCGGCGAACCGAACCGCTGGAGGTGCTGTCTCCCCGCGAACGCGAGATCTTCCTCCTCGTGGCGAGGGGCTTGAGCAACGCCGAGATCGCCGAGAGCGCGTGGCTGAGCGAGGCGACGGTGAAGAGTCACGTCCGGGCGGTGCTGCAGAAGCTGGGCATGCGCAACCGGGTGCAGATCGTGGTCTTCGCCTACGAGAACGACCTGATGGGCCCGGCGCCTGCAGACGAGAGGGGCGCACGATGACCGATCAGCGACACGCAGGGCACCACGCCGTCCCGGCCCGACACCGGCGGGCCCAGCGGTTGACGCTCGCGGCTGTCGTCGCGGTGGTCGCCGGTGTCGTCGCGTACGGCATCCCGGCCAACGCGGCCTACGCCCTTCCCGACCTGCCGGCGAAAGACGTGGACGCCTGGACGATGCCCCTCGACCGGTACGTGCCGGTCGGCGAGAGCTCGTCGAGCTACGCCCTGCTCCTCGCCACCCAGCCGTGCATGCTCGAGGCTGGCTACGACGAGTACGCGGTGCCGTGGCGCGACGTCGAGGCCGCCGACCGGGCGGGTGAGCTGTCGACGAACGGCTCGCTGCGCCTGCGGGCCTTCGACCTGGCGACCGCCGAGACCCGCGGCTACCACGCCGCCTCGGTGATCGACGCCGGGGCCGCGGCCTGGTCGACGTGGTCGACGCAGACGTGGACCGCCGAGAAGTCCGACCGCCAGACCACCTGCGTGCGTCGGGCCCGAGAGACCGTTCCGTCCTTGGACGACTACTCCAACCGAGCCCAATCGCTCGTGCGTCTGAACAACGCGGCGTTCGAGGGTGCTCGCCACGACCCCTCGGTGACCGCCACCTGGGCCGACTGGCGCTCCTGCATGCAGGCCGCCCGGGTCGGCGACGTGGCGGACGACCCCTCGGGGATGCCGACCGCCGAGATGGTCGACCGGTTCCAGACGCTCGATTCGAGCACGTCGCCGACCGACGACGAGATCGCCGTCGCGACGGCCGACGCCCGCTGCCGGGAGTCCTCCGGCTACCGCGACGTCCTCTACGAGGCCGAATGGCAGCGGCAGCTCACCGTGCCGCACGACGACGGCGAGATGCTCGCGCAGATCGACACCGAGGCCCTGGCAGCCGACAACGCGGCGATCCAACGCGTGCTGGCCGACCTCACGCCGCCTCGGCCGACGACGTGACGGCGCCGGGCCCTCGTTGAGGGGACTGGAAAACCGGTCGACCAGTATCTAACCTGGGTTCGCAGAGGAAACGTCGGGGGACGGGGGTACGTCCGACGGCCTGATCAGCGGGGGCAACGAGCTGATCAGGCCGTCGCGCCCGGGGGCCACCACGGTCGGCAGCACGAAGGCCCACATGTCACGCAGCCGGTCGAACAGGTCGGCCCGGCCGGTGAGGGCCTGCGACACGATGTGTACGCCGGCGTACGACCCGACGACGAACCGGGCGACGCTTTCGACGTCGGTGTCGACACGGAAGTCCCCGTCGGCCACGGCGCGATCGACGAGACCAGAGATCTGGGCCTGCCAGTCCCGATACGGGTGCTCGACCCGGAGGTCGCGGCTCGGCGACTGCGTGGTCAACCGGATGCCGGCCGTCACGAGCACCTCGGTGGTCAGCTGCGTGGCGAGCGAGGCACACGAGAGCATGAGCGCCTCGGCACCACTGCCCGCCGTCTCGGACACCTGATCGGCGTAGGCCCGAGAGAGCGCGTGTTGCTCGGCGATCACGGCATTGGCGAGGTCGGCCTTCGAGCGGAAGTGGAAGTACAGCGCACCCTTGGTCACCTTCGCGGTCTCGGCGACGAGATCGAGCGAAGCCTCACTGTAGCCGTGCTCGTCGAAGACGACGGCGGCGCCTCGGATGATGGCGGCACGGGTCGCCTGGGCGCGTTTCTGCTGGGGCATCGGGTGGGTTTCTCCTGCGGGTCGCCGCGGCGCCCTGAGAGGCACCGCGCGGCCGCCCCCCGCCGGCCGTTGCACACGTTACCGGGGCCACCTGCACCCCCCTGACAACCTTCGGGGTACGTGTGGCGAAGCGTTTCGGGGTACGACCGACCGGTCCGCCCGCCCCCCAGGTCCGGTCGAGATGTCACGACCTGCCGCTCAGGTTAGAACCCGAGCGGCACGTCGTGACATCTCGACCCGCAGCCGGGTGGGGAGGCGCGGGCGGGGCGACCAGCGCCTCCTCGGGGCCGCCGTCCCCGACGCCGGCCCTGGGCACGCGGCTGGCGTAGAGCACCCCGCCGACCACCGCGACCCCGGCGACGAGCTCGACCAGGTCGGGCACCTCGCCGAACGCCAGCCAGGAGGCCAGCACGCCGACCACGGGCACCAGCATCGAGAACGGGGCGACGGTCGCCGAGGGGTAGACCGAGAGCAGGCGCGTCCAGATGCCGTAGCCGACGACCGAGGCGATCAGCACGAGGTAGAGCAGGCAGAGCACCGACGGCAACGCCTCGAGCGTGAACACCGTGCCGAGGCTCTCGCCGATGCGCTCGGGGCCCTCGACGACGAACGACAGCGCGAGCATCGGCACCGGAGCGACGATCGACATCCACAACGTCAGGTGCATCGGGTTCGGCGGCGCGGCCCGTCGGACGGCCACGTTGCCGACCGCCCAGCCGAGCGCACCGCACAGGGTCAGCACGACGGGCAGCAGCGCGGCGACCTGCGACCGGTGACCCGCGATGACGACGAGACCCACGACGGCGATGCCGATGCCGATCGCCTGCCGACGGGTGATGCGCTCGCGCAGCCAGAACCCGGCGATGACGACGGTGAATGGAGCCGAGGCCTGCAGCACGAGCGAGGCGAGGCCCGAGGGCATGCCGGCCGCGATGCCGAGGTAGAGGAACGCGAATTGCAGCATGCCGAGGGTGGCCCCCACGAGCAGGAGGCGCGGCCACGGGATCGCCGGACGCGGCACCAGCAGCACGGTCGGCACCGCGAGCAACGTGAAGCGGAGGGCCACGAGCAAGAAGGGCGGGAAGTGCTCGAGGGCGATCGCCGTCACGGGGAAGTTGATGCCCCAACAGACGGCGACGACGAGGGCGAGGAGGCGGTCGCGGACGGTCACCGGTCCATCGTGGCGCGGGCGACCGTTCAGGACCAGCGCAGATCGCTGCCTGGTCATTGTAGGCTGCCTTCATGGACGTGACCCACCTCGACCTGCTGCGCGAACTGGCCGACCGAGGCAGCGTCACCGCGGTGGCCGACGCGACCCATCGATCGCCCAGTGCCGTCTCTCAGCAGCTCAAGACCCTGCAGCGTCAGCTCGGGGTGGAACTCGTGCGACGGGTCGGGCGGGGTGTCGAGCTGACCGAGGCCGGTCGGGCACTGGCGCGGGCCTCGATCGGCGTCGCGACGGCGGTGGCCGAGGCCGAGGCCGCGTTCGAGGCCGTCCGGGGCGGCACCGGCGGTGTCGTCCGCGTGTCGATGTTCGCCTCGGCGGCCGAGCTGCTGCTGCCCGGGTTGCTGCATCGGATGCGGTCGCACCCGGGCATCGAGCTCGACGTCGCCGACCGGGACGTCTCGGAAGACGAATTCGCCCCCCTCACGGCGGACTTCGACCTCGTGCTGGCCCACCGGTCGGACGGCGTGCTGCCACCGGGCCGGGGGGCGGTCGCGGTCGTGTCGCTGCTGCGCGAACCACTCGAGGTCGCGCTGTCGCTCGACCACCGCCTCGCCGACCGCCCGCGTGTGACGATCGACGACGTCATCGGCGAGCGCTGGATCGGCGTGCCCGAGGGCTACCCGATCGACCGCGTGCTGGTGTCGATGGCTCTGCAGTCGGGAGTGGCACCCGAGGTCGTCCACCGCACCGTGCACCTGCCCCTGATCGAGAACCTCGTGGCGGCCGGCCACGGGGTCGCCCTCGTCCCGCGCCACACCTCGGCCTCGCGCGCGCCCGGCAGGTTCCACCTGGCGACGCTCGAGAACGTGCGGGCCGGGCGGCACCTCGAGGCCTTGATGCGACCCGATCGAGCCGCTCGCCCGGCCGTCCGCACCGTGGTCGACGAGATCCGGGCCGAGGCCGCCTCGATCCAGGTGCACGACGACCCAGCAGGCCCGACGACGGGCGAGTTCAGCTGAGACGGGCCGGTGCGGACGCCCGGAACCGCCGAACACGCCCGCCTCACGGCCCCTGCCGCCCAGCAGCCGTCAGCGGACGCCCTTCGTCGCGAGGAAGACCACGGGGTCGGTCGCGACGCTGCCCTGCCGCACCTCGAGGTGCAGGTGGCAGCCGGTCGAGCCGCCCGAGGTGCCGACG
This sequence comes from Frigoribacterium sp. VKM Ac-2836, assembly GCF_013248995.1. Classification (GTDB taxonomy): domain Bacteria; phylum Actinomycetota; class Actinomycetes; order Actinomycetales; family Microbacteriaceae; genus Frigoribacterium. Next base: position 63,390 of record NZ_JABRPK010000002.1, read on the forward strand.
CCTGCGACGTTCTGACCGGCCTGGACCTGCTGGCCGACCGAGACGTAGATGCCGTTGCGTTCCATGTGGGCGTAGGCGCTGCTGACCCCGCCGCCGTGGTCGACGACGATGAGGTTGCCGTAGCCGCTCGAGGGCCCGGCGTAGCTGACCCGGCCGGCCGAGACCGAGTAGATCGGCGTTCCGCAGGCTGCTCCGAAGTCGGCACCGGCGTGCAGCCGACGGTCGCCGCTGATGGGGTGGATGCGGTAGCCGTAGGCCTGGTACGAGCTGTATGAGCGGATGGCGGCGACCCAGCCGGTGCCGGGGTCGGGCACCGTGACGCCCGGGCCGGGCCCCCCGGTGCCGGGTGCCACGGGGCCCGTGCCCCCACCGACGGCCGGTGCGGGGCGCGCTGCGGCAGCGGCGGCGGCCGCAGCGGCCGCTTGCGCCTGGGCGTAGGCCTGCTCGAGCGTCATGCGGTCGTCCTCGAGCAGGGCGACCTGGGCGGCGAGCGTGGCTTTCTCGTCGTCGACGGCTGCGAGGTCGGCCTCGGCCGTCACACTGGCGGCGGCCGCCTCGTCGAGAGCGGTCTGCGCGTCGGCCGCCAGCCGGTCGCGCTCGGTGAGCGCGACGGCGGCCTGGTCGGCCAACGAGGTGGCGAGGTTGTCGGCAGACTGGGCTCGCTCGCGGAGACGGCCGACGTTCTCGCCGAGCTTGCTCGACAAGCTCAGCCCCTTGAGCACCTCTTGGGCTCCGTCGCCGGCCGCGAGCAGGTCGCCCACCATGCCGCCGCTGCCGGGGCGGGCCATCAGTGCGGCTGCCTGGCCCACGACCCGTCGTGCGGAGTCCGCCGTCTCGCGGGCCTCGGCCCGGCGCGTCTCGAGCTGCTCGTGTCGGGCGGTCGCCTCGTCGACGGCCGCCTGGGCCTCGCCCAGGACGCGTCCGGCCTCGTCGACCGAGGTGCGGGCGGCCTCGGCACGGGCCGACGCGGCGTCGAGCGCCGTCTGCAGGTCGGCGAGCGCCTTCTTCTTGGCGGACTCGTCACCTCGGGCGGAGAGGACGGCCTGCCAGGTGGGGGCGGCGGCGCTCGCGCGGTCGGGGACGAGGAGCGTGGCGAGCAGTGCGAGCGCCAGGACGACGGCGGCTGCCGACGTCCGACGGCGGAGTGGGCTCGAGGCGGGAACGGGGCGGACGGAGTGGTGCATGGCTCTCTGTCTGTCTGGTGCGCAGGACCTGTCTGGTGCGCAGGACGCGTGCTGACGTGCGGGGGCGTCCACGCTCGGGCCTCGGGGACGCCTCATTCTACCAAGCCGGGCCGGGACCGAGCGAGCGCGACCGGTCGGCACCGCACCTCCTCGGCGTGGCCCACGGCCTGGGGACGAGACGTCGACCGGGCGGCCACGGGGCCCTCGAGAGGGGCGTGCGTGGTACGGCCGTGTCCCCCTTTCGGCCCCTGTGCGCCGGGGGGCATCCGTGGTCGACTGTGCGTTCCACCATCGTCGGGGCAGCATCCCCGACTGCGCCGAGAGAGGCGCAGATGGCATCGTCCCGACCGGCCCGGACCACCCTCGGCCTGTTCGTCGCGGCCACCGTCGTCCTGCTGACCGCGTGCTCGACGGGCGACACGCCCCGTCCGACGCCGAGCGACGGGTCGGCCTCCCCCAGCCCGACACCGACGTCCCAGGCGACCCGAGTGACCCCCGAGACGATCCGCACCGCCCCGACCGACGCCGTCTTCCACGGCGGCATCGCCCTGGAGCCGAACTCGCTGGCGGCACGAGCCGAGGCGACGCTGAGCGCCGACGGTGAGACGGCCGCCGCCCGGGCCGCCGCCCTGATCGCGAAGCGTCCCGTCGCCATGTGGATCGGCGACGGCTACGACGACGCCCAGCTCGTCGACGTCGTCACCGACTACCTGGACGCGGCCGAGGAGCAGGGCGCGACGCCCGTGTTCGTGACCTACGCGATCCCCGACCGGGACTGCGGCAACTATTCGGCCGGTGGCCTGTCGGTCGAGCGCTACCCCGCCTGGAACGCGACCATCGCGGCCACCCTCGCCGGGCACCGGGCCGTCGTCATCGTCGAGCCCGACTCGCTGGGCATGCTGAGCCGGTGTCCCCAGCTGGCCGAGACGCGCCTCCCGCTGTTGCGGCAGGCGGTCGCCGACTTCTCGGCGGCGGGCGTGCCCGCCTACCTCGACGGCGGCAACTCGCACTGGGTGCCGCCCGAGGTGATGGCCGAGCGGCTCGAGGCGGCCGGGGTCGACCGGGCGCGCGGCTTCTTCACCAACGTCGCCGGTTTCCATCCCGTGGGAGACGAGCAGCCCTACGCCGAGGAGGTGGCCGCGATGACGGGCGGCAGCCGCTACGTGATCGACGTGTCGCGCAACGGGCGCGGCTGGAAGGGCACCTGGTGCAACCCCGAGGACGTCGGACTCGGCCAGGACCCTCGCGTGGTCTCGGACGACGGCCGCCTCGACGCCTTGCTCTGGGTCAAGACGCCGGGCATCAGCGACGGCACCTGCAACGACGGCCCGCCGGCCGGAGAGTGGTATCCGACCTACGCCGAGATGCTCGTCGACCGTCGCCCCGAGTGGGCCCGCCGCTGAGCCGCGGCCGGGCTCACCGCAGGCGGGCTCGCAGCAACTCGAGGAACTCGTCGGCCATCGCGAGCTGACGCTCGAGCTTGGCGCGGCGCTCGACGGTCTCGTCGATGAACGCGGCCAAGGAGGCGCGGGTGACCCGATCGCGTCCGTCACCCTCGTCGTCCGACCCGCCGTCGAGCGCGTCGACGACCCGCAGCAGCTCGGCCATCTCGTCGAGGCTGAACCCCAGCGGCTTCATCCGCCGGATCACCATGAGTCGCAGGTAGTCGTCGTGCGTGTAGAGCCGGAACCCGCCCTCGCTGCGGCCCGACGGCGTCAGCAGGCCGATCTCGTCGTAGTGGCGGATCGTGCGCAGCGACATCTCGGTGCGTTCGGCGAGTTCGCCGATCTGCATCGTGGCGGTCTCGTCGGGCATGGGGTCTCGTTTCATCTCTACCCTCACGTAAGGGTAGGGTTGCATCGTACGGCAGTGTCGCCGGTCCTCATTCTTCCGCACACCCCAGGAGTCCCCCGTGACCACTGCCCCCGACTCCGACCGCGCGCGCCCTGAACCCGCCGCGCGGTCGGTCCGCCCCGACCGCCCCGCCGACACGGTGTTGTCCGTGTTGCGCAACCCGCGCCTCCTGACCCGCGAAGCGCTGGCCGGCGTCGTCACGACGCTCGCACTCGTGCCCGAGGTCATCTCGTTCTCGGTCATCGCCGGGGTCGATCCGATGGTCAGCCTCGTCGCGTCGATCGTGCTGGCGCTCGTCATGTCGGTGCTCGGCGGGCGCCCGGCCATGGTCACCGCCGCCGCCGGCTCGGTCGCGCTCGTGATCGCGCCGCTGGTGCGCGAGCACGGCACCGACTACGTGCTGCCCACGGTGGTGCTGGCGGGGCTCGTGCAGCTGGCGTTCGGTCTCGCCGGCCTGGCCCGACTGATGCGGTTCATCCCCCGATCGGTGATGATCGGCTTCGTCAACGCGCTCGGCGTGCTGATCTTCGTGGCGCAGGTGCCGCACATCATCGACCAGCCGTGGGTCGTCTACCCGTTGTTCGCCCTGACCATCGCGATCGTCGTGCTGCTGCCGAAGGTGACGAAGGCCGTGCCGGCACCGCTGGTCGCCATCGTCGTCGTCACGGTCATCGCCGTGGCCGCCCGCCTCGACGTGCACACCGTCGGCGACGAGGGACCGATGGGCGGCGGCCTGCCGGGCCTGACGCCCTGGCTCGCCCCGTTCACACTCGAGACGCTGCAGATCATCTGGCCGACGGTGCTCAGCGTCGCCTTCGTCGGGTTGATGGAGACCCTGCTGACCGCGAAGCTCGTCGACGACCTCACCGAGACCCCGTCGCACAAGGGCAAGGAGTCCTGGGCGCTCGGAGTCGCGAACATCGCGGCCGGTTTCTACGGCGGCATCGCCGGCTGCGCCATGATCGGCCAGACGGTCGTCAACGTGAAGATCGGGCGGGCCCGCACCCGGGTGTCGACCATCGCCGCAGGGCTCTTCCTCTTGCTGCTGGTCACCGGGCTGAGCGCCGTGATGTCGGCGATCCCGATGGTCGCACTGGCGGCGGTCATGATGATCGTCGCGATCACGACCGTCGACTGGCACTCGCTCAAGCCGTCGACCCTGCGGCGCATGCCGGTGCCCGAGACACTGGTCATGGTGATCACGGTGGCCGTGGTCGTGGCGACGAACAACCTCGCCCTCGGCGTCGCGGTCGGAGTGCTGCTCGCGATGGTGCTCTTCGCCCGCCGTGTCGCGCACGTCATCACGGTAGAGCGGCACGTGACGCCCGGCACCGGAGCCGACGGGGGTGCCGAGAGCGTCGCCGAGACGGTGCGCTACGACGTCGTCGGCCCGTTGTTCTTCGGCAGCAGCAATGACCTCGTCGAGCACTTCTCCTACGGCGACGACCCGGCGACGGTCGTGGTCGACCTGTCCCGTGCGCAGGTGTGGGACGCGTCGAGCGTCGCCGCCCTCGACTCGGTCGACGAGAAGTTCCGGGCACACGGCGTGACGGCGACGTTCGTCGGGCTGGACGACCGCAGCGAGGCGTTCCACGGCCGCCTCACCGGTCGTCTCGGGTAGCGGGCCGCCCCGGGGACGCGACCCGCGCCTCCTGGTCCTGCCCGCCCGCCCGGCCGTCCGTCTCGATGTGCAAATCGCGACAACTGCGGCCGGGAAAGGGGCTTCCGGCGAAGATGAGCGGCGCGTCGTCGGCCGGTGGTCGGGTTTGGTCCGCGGGATCGACCCCCGTCGGTCGCGAATTGCACGGACGGCCCGATCTGGGCCTGACCGAGAGGCAGCGGGGCGACGTCGAAGCCCCGGAGGCGCAGCTCGGCAGACCAGGACGGCCGACACCCCGGAGGCGCAGCTCGGCAGACCAGGGCGGCCAGACCCCGAAGACGCACCGTGTCACCCAGCAGGGTCAATCCCTTGGAGGCCGCATCTCAGCAGACCAGGGCGGCCAGACCCCGACGCCGTATCGAGACGGGAGCCCCCGGCTCAGCCGTCGATGCGGACGAAGTGGTGCGCCTGGTTCCAGATGGGACGGACGTCGACGAATCCGCCGGGCTTGGGGGCGTCGAGGATCATGCCGTTGCCGGCGTAGATGCCGTCGTGGGCCAGGTTGTCGAAGACGACGAGATCGCCCGGCACCGCCTCGGACGCGGGGATCGTGCGACCCTCGGTGTTCTGCGTGGGCACGTAGTGGGTGAGCTCGATGCCGAACTGCGCGTAGACGAAGGTGATCAGACCCGAGCAGTCGAACTTCGAGGGGTCTTCGCCGCCATGCACGTAGGGGGTGCCGATGTACTGCAGCGCCACCGCCAGCACCTGGTCGCGGTCAAGCTCGGGGTAGAGCGGGTTCGCGAGGTAGTCGGCCGTGGTCGGCCCCTCGTAGGTCGTGTTCGCCGCGGCCTTGCGGTTCTGCAGGTTCTGCGTCACGACGTCGACCATCGAGGTGGCGGAGTAGGCGTCACGGGCCGTCTCGTCGGACTCGTCGGACAACGAGGCCGTGTCGACGGACAAGGTCTGCGATCCGAGCGAGGACCGTGCCGACGCACCCGCGGCGACCGCCTGGGCCTCGTCGCCGGTCGTCGCGAGCAGGGGCAGCACACCGCTGGCGGCGAACCCGACGATCGCCGTGACGATGGAGAGCTTCTTGACGACGGTGCCGACGCTACGGGCCGCACCGACGCGTTCGGCAGGCCCGGCTGAACGACGGCCCGGCGCGGCGGGGCGTGCAGCCGAGGTCGAGGCCCGGCGTGCGCGACGCGACGGTCGAGCAGCGGCCGGTCGAGCGGCGGCCGGTCGAGCGGCAGCCGAGGAGGCGCGGGCAGCGACCGCGGGACGATCGGCGTCGGTCGCGGCGGACTGCTCGAGACCGAGGAGGGGACTGGTGCGGGCCGGGGCGTCGGTGCGACGCGGCCGGACCCGCGGAGCGACCGCGGCCTCGGCGGCATCGACGAGCGCGGGGCACTCGACGAACGACTCGCGGTGCGAGGTCGGCAGGACGTCGCGGCGCGCACGGCGTTCACGACGCTCGAGGGCGAGGCGGGCCGAGCGCTCACCGAGCGGACGGGAGCTGGTCTGGCCTGCGCCTTCTCGACCGGAACCGTCGACGGGACCAGCCGTCGCGCCACCCTGATCTCGAGAGGTCGAGGCGGCGGGCTTCGTCACGCGTGCGGTCCTCTCGTCTGGGCTGATGCGAACACTCGACCCTAGCGCGCATCATCCTCGAGGTGTAGTTGTCGCCGGAAAAAGGTCACGAATCGGTCACGAGATCATGCGGGTGATCGCTCGTCGGGTGACCCGTGACCACCCGGTGTCGACGGGCCCGGCACCCCACGGCGACGCTTGAGCTCACGGCGCAATGCCCGCCGTTCGCGCCACGTCGGCGGAGGGGGCGGGACGGCGGCGGCTTCGGCGGACCGCCTCGCCTGACGCCTCTCGTGCCAGTGCAGCACCTCGGCGTCGACGTCGCGCGTGGGCGTCACCACCGGGGGACCGCCAGAGAGCTGGCGCCTCGCCTCGACGATGCGGGCGTTGAAGTCGTCGAGGTGCGACCGGACGGCGGCCTCGGACCGCAGCCGGTCGAGCTCGGCGTGCAACCCGGTGCTCTCGGCCCGCAGGGAGAGGGCCGGCGGGGCGAGGCCGGTCAGGCCCTCCCTCTCGATCAGGCCACGGAGCCACCAATCGGGATCGACCGTGCCACCCGTCGGCCCGGGCAGGGGTTTGCCGGCCAGCGGCAAGTCGTCGAACTCGCCCCGCGCGATCGCGAGGTCGATCGCCGTCCGGGCCCAGGCCCGCATCTCGGCGGCCGTGCGGGTGTCGCGGGGCGCGTCGTCACCCGGCACGTCGCCGTCGACCCGGTAGCGCGCCGCGTCGACGCGGTGGTCGCGACCCTGCGGTCGTCGTTCGGGTTCTCGGTCCATGCGCCGCGCCTCCTGCGCTCGTGTCGGACGGCGGGCGACGCCCTGCCGTCGCCGTGTGCCGGTTCGTCGCGTCGAGGTTACGCCGCGCCACCGACAGCGGCCGGGCCTAGCCTGGGACCCCCGCCCGTCGACCGAGGAGGCCACATGCGCGATGCCGCCCCACCCGCCCCCGGGACGATCTCGGCGGCGTACGTCCTGTGGATCGTCGTCGTCGCCCTGGGCGTCGTCGGCGCCGTCGTGCTGATGCTGTTCGGCGGACCGGCCCGGGTGTCGACCTCCGGCGGGGCCCTCGCGGACCCTCGCGGCGCCGACATCGCCGGCGGGGTGTTCGCGATCGTGGTCGGCCTGGTCCAACTGGCGGTCGTGCGGTCGATGCGCGACGGGCGGCGCTGGGCACGCACCGTGTTGCTCGTGCTGACCATCCTGCAGGTGCTGGGCGGCGTGAGCGGGGCGAGCGGAGGCGGGGTGCTCGAGTGGGCGTCGGTGATCTGCGCGCTGATCGCCTGCCTGCTGATGCTCCTGCCGACGTCGACGGCCTTCTTCGAGCGGCAGGCCCGCTAGACCCCGCCGGGCCGGACCCGCTGGTTCAGACCTGGCGGCCTCGAGCACGGGCGCGCAGCACGTCGACGACGATCGCGCCGACCACGGCCCCCGCGCCGAGCAGGGCGAGCACGGTGCTCGACCGGACGAACTCCGAACGACGGCCGCGGGGCAGGCGGCCGGCGGCGAGGTCGTGCAGCAGTTGGCCGGAGGCCGCGAGGCAGGCCGACTCGGCCTCGGCGTCGTGCAGCGACCAGTCGGGCACGGACACGTCGCCGATCACGCTGACGTCACCGTCGTCGGCGTCGAACCAGACGTCGATCGGCGCCCGCCTCGGGCCCGTGATCGTCAGCACGCGTGACTGCCAGCCGGCACGACGGATGGCGCCACCCGGAACCTCGTCACCGACCCAGGAGTGGACGACCCGCAGCCGTCCGCTCTCCTCCGCAGCGGCCAGGTCGAGGGCACGCCGCAGCCGGTCGACGAACGGCGGACGCTCGGGTTCGGGCAACGAGATGGTCGGCAGGCCTCGGTACATGCCGACAGTGTGCCCCGCCCGCCTGGACGCCGCCGCACCCGCCGGCGCGCCGGGCATCTCCTCGCACGGCGCCAGGATGTGGTCACAGCGCCACGACTAGTCCTGGCGCTGTGTCCACGTCCTGGCGGCGAGCGCAGGAGGCGCGGGTCGGCCGACTCCCGCCCCTTGCGGTCCGGCGTGGGTACGACCTACCGTGGCCGGGTACCCCGTCGCGAGAGCAGGCACCGGCGCGGCCGACACACCGGCCGGTCGACCGCCCTCGCGGGCACGGGGGCCCACCGCACAGAAGGCAGAGCGTTGCGTCTCATCACCGGTACTGCGCCCCTCGCGCAGCAGTCGCCCTCGCACTGACGCCACTCCCGCCCGCCCCGTGAACCGGGCGCCGCCTCGATCGAGGCGCCGCGCCTCCTGACGGGTCGTTCCCCCGCCGCAGCCGACCTCCGTCGCCGGCGAGGGACGGGTGGTCGTCGTGCTCCGACACCATCCACCGGGAGCCCTCGTGCCCACCACCACACCCTCCATCGTCCTGTCCGACCTCTCGTTCTCCTGGCCCGACGGCTCGGGGGTTATCGACCACCTGTCGACCGCGTTCGGTCGTGGCCGCACCGGCCTCGTCGGCGCGAACGGCGCGGGCAAGTCCACGCTCGTCCGGCTCGTCACGGGCGACCTCGTCCCCACCGGAGGACGTCTCACGACCACCGGCGAGGTCGACCTGCTGCCACAACGGCTGCGGTCCCGCGCCGACGACACCGTGGCCGACCTGCTGGGGGTCGGCCCGCGCCTCCTCGCCTTGCGGGCGATCCTCGCCGGCGACGCGACCGAACGGCAGTTCGAGCTGCTCGCCGACGACTGGGACGTCGAGTCGCGCGCCGCCGCGGCCCTCGCCGACGTCGGGCTGGGCCACCTCGACGGCGGCACCAGCACCGGCACCGGCACCGTCCTCGACCGCCCGGTGTCGACGCTGTCCGGAGGGCAGGCCGTGCTCGTCGCGATCGCCGGGGTCCGGTTGCGGGGTCGGCCGATCGCCGTGTTCGACGAGCCCTCGAACGACCTCGACCGACGATCGCGCGGCCTGCTGCTCGACGTGGTCGACCGCTGGCGGGGGACGCTCGTCGTCATCAGCCACGACCGCGAGCTGCTCGAGCACGTCGACGAGATCGCCGAGCTGCGCGACGGCTCGATGACCGTGTTCGGGGGCACCTGGTCGGCCTACGAGCAGCAGCTCGCGGTGCTGCAGGCCGCGGCCGAGCGCGACGTCCGGGCCGCCGAGCAGGTGTTCAAGGCCGAGCGGAGGCAGCGCATCGAGGCCGAGACGACCATCGCTCGGCGGGCCAAGGCGGGAGCACAGGCCGGTGAGTCGATGCCGAAGATCATGGCGAACCAGCTGCGCGGCCAGGCCGAGGCGACGGCGGGCTCGCTGCGCAAGGCGCACGCGTCGTCCGAGCAGGAGGCGCGGGTCGCGGTCGACACCGCCGAACGACGCCTGCGTCGTGACGACACGATCGTGGTCGACCTGCCGGACCCGGCGGTCCCGGCGTCCCGGCGCCTCGCCGAGCTGACCGTGCGAGGACGCACCGTGGTCGTCCAGGGGGCGGAGCGCCTGGCCGTCGTCGGCGACAACGGGTCGGGCAAGACGACGCTGCTCGAGCAGCTCGTCGGTGCGCCGGACGCGCGGCCGCATCCGCTTCCCGACACGCACGCCGTCGCCCTCACCGGTCGGGTCGCCCACCTCGGGCAAAAGAAGGACTCACTCGACGACGGACTCACGGTGCTCGAGAACGTCCGGCGGGCTGCACGGGACGTTCCTCCGCGCGAGGTGCGTAACCGCCTTGCACGGTTTCTCATCCGGGGAGACGTCGTGGACCGGCTCGCCGGGACGCTCTCGGGCGGCGAACGGTTCCGGGTGGCGCTGGCCGGACTGCTGCTCGGCGACCCGCCGCCCGAACTGCTGGTGCTCGACGAGCCGACGAACGACCTCGACATGGCGAGCACCGACCACCTGCTCCAGGCGCTGCGGGGCTACCGCGGGGCGCTCGTGATCGTCAGCCACGACGAGGCCTTCCTCGAGCGGCTCGGGCTCGACGCCCGGGTCGTGGTCGGCTGAAGCCCGGGCACCAGCCCGCCGCACGGCGCGCCCCGTCACACGCTTGGCACGGCGGCCCGGAGGCAGTTGACTGTGTCCACCCGCCCGGCCCGCACCGCCGGCAGTCCGCAGCACACACGCCCTCGGAGGTTCCGCCTCATGCTCGCCCGTCCCGCCGCACCCGCACCTCTCACCGACCCCGCCCGCCCGGGTGACCGAGGGTCGTCCCGCCTGCGTCACCCGCGCCTCCTCGGTGTCGCCGGCGGCCTCGCCGGTCTCGCCCTGCTCGCCGGTTGTGCCAGCGCTCCCGCCGAGGGAGGCGGCAGCACCGCCGGGGCGTCCGAGAACTGTGCGCGCATGGTGACGAACTCCGGCGGACTCGACGACCGCTCGTTCAACCAGTCGAGCTGGGCCGGGCTGCAGAAGGCCGAGAAGGACGACGGCATCCAGGCCCGTGTGCTCGTGTCGACGACCGAGAACGACCTGGCGCCGAACGTCGCGCAGGCCGTCGACTCGGGCTGCGGCTTCGTGCTGACGGTCGGCTACGAGCTCGCCCCCGCCACCGAGGAGCAGGCGAAGGCCCACCCCGACATCGACTTCGCCATCGTCGACGAGACCGTCGAGGCGCCGAACGTCAAGCCGATCCTGTTCGACACGGCCCAGGCCTCGTACCTCGCCGGATACCTCGCGGCAGGCGTCAGCAAATCGGGCAAGGTCGCCACCTTCGGCGGCGGCAACCAGCCCCCGGTCACCCTGTTCATGGACGGCTTCTCCGACGGCGTCGACGCCTACAACGCCGCGCACGACACGAGCGTGCAGCTGCTCGGTTGGTCGAAGGAGGCGCAGGACGGCTCGTTCACCGGTGACTTCGAGGACGTCAACAAGGGCAAGCAGCTCGCCCAGGCGCTGATCGACCAGGGCGCCGACGTCATCATGCCGGTGGCCGGCCAGGTCGGCGAGGGGGCCGCGTCGGCCGCACTCGCCACGGGCGGCGTCGACGTGATCTGGGTCGACAACGACGGCTACGACACCCTGCCCGCCGAGTACCGGCCGATCGTGTTGACCAGCGTCATCAAGGACACCGAGAAGGCCGTCCAGCAGATCGCCGTGTCGTCGACCGACGGCTCGTTCAGCAACGACCCCTACGTCGGCACGCTCGACAACGGCGGGGTCGACCTCGCACCGTTCCACGACCTGGCGTCGTCGGTCAGCCCCGAGCTGTCCGACGAGCTCGACGCCTTGCGCGGTCAGATCGCCAGTGGAGCCGTCACGGTCACCTCCCCCAGCCAGCCGTAGCCCTGGCCCCGGCCCCGCCACCCCGTCGACCGGGCAGAAGATGCTCCTCCGCGTGAGCCGAGCAACACCTTCTGCCCGCTCGCGGGCCCGGACGGGGAGGCGCGGGTCAGGACGCGACGGAGGTCGCGGCCCGGCCGGCCGCCGTCCGCACCGCGGCGACGACGCGGTCGGTCGTCATGCCGCGCTCGCGCAGGGCGTCCGCCGCGGGGGCGGACAGGCCGAACTCGTCGATGCCGACGATGACTCCGTCGGGGCCGGCGACGCCCTCCCAGCCGAAGCTCGCGGCGGCCTCGACGACGACCCGGGCCGAGACGGCGCGGGGCAGCACCTGCTCGCGGTACTGCTCGGACTCGGCGTCGAACCATTCGCGGCACGGCATCGACACAACGCGCACGGCCAGGTCGTCGATCTGCGCGACGGCCTCGAGCACGAGGGCGACCTCGCTGCCCGTGGCGACGACGACCACGTCGGGCGTGCCCGCGTCGGGCGTGCCGGCGGCGGCCGAGCCGTCAGCCGCGCCGCCGGTCCGTGCCGGTGCGTCCTGCACCACGTAGGCCCCGCGACGCACGCCCGCGCGCACCACGTCGACCGGCGTCGAGGCGACCGGCAGCGGCTGGCGGGCGAGCACGAGACCGGCGGGCCCGTCCTTCTCGAGGATCGCGAGCCAGGCCGCGGCCGTCTCGGCACCGTCGGCGGGACGCACCACCGAGAACCCGGGCATGGCGCGCAGGCTCGCCAGGTGCTCGATCGGCTGGTGCGTCGGCCCGTCGGCGCCGAGGGCGACCGAGTCGTGCGACCAGAGGTACGTGACCGGCAGCTGCATGAGCGCCGCCAGACGGATCGCCGGGCGCTGGTAGTCGCTGAACACCAGGAACGTTCCGGCGAAGAACCGTGAGCCCTCGATCAGCGAGATGCCGTTCATGGCCGAGGCCATCGCCCCTTCGCGCACTCCCCAGTGGACGTTGCGGCCGGCGCGGCCGGTGCCGGGACCCTCGTCGGGGAGGTACGACGCGCCTCCTGCGATCGCCGTGCGGTTGGGCTCGGCGAGGTCGGCGGACCCGCCCCACAACTCGGGCAGCGCCTCGGCGAGCGCCTGGATGACCTTGCCGGACGCGTCGCGGGTGGCGAGCGTGTCGCCCGGCGAGAAGACGGGGAGGCGCGACTCGAGGTCCGCGGGCAGGGCGCGCGACCGTGAGCGCTGCAGCTCGGCGGCGGCCACGGGGTGGGCGGCCTCCCAGGCGTCGGCGGCGACCTGCCAGGCCTCACGGGCGGCCCGGCCCCGCTCGAGCACGGAGCGGGTGTGGGCGAGCACGTCGGCGTCGACCGTGAAGGGCTCGGACTGGACGCCGAGCTCGACCCGGGTGGCCGCCACCTCGTCGGCTCCGAGCGGGGCGCCGTGCGCCGCCGAGGTGTTGCGTGCGTTCGGGGCGGGCCAGGCGATCTGCGACTTGAGCACGACGAGGTGCGGGCGGTCGCCGCGGCGGTCGGTGGCCGAGAGCACCTCGTCGAGGGCCTCGACGTCGACGTCACCGTCCGAGGCGAGGCCGACGTGGTCCACGCGCCAGCCCTGCGCGGCGAAGCGGGCACCGACGTTCTCGCTCGAGGTCAGGCTCGTGTCGCCCTCGATCTGGATGTCGTTGTCGTCGTAGATCACGGTGAGGCCGCCGAGGCGGTGCCGTCCGGCGAGCGCGCCGGCCTCGTACGAGAGCCCCTCCTGCAGGTCGCCGTCCGAGGCGAGCACGAAGACGCGGCGGTCGAAGACGGACTCGCCGGGTGCGGCGTCGGGGTCGTTGACGGCACGCTCGTGCGCGATGGCCATCGCCATGCCGACGGCCGTGGCGAGGCCCTGGCCGAGCGGCCCGGTCGTGGTCTCGACGCCGGGGGTGTGGCCGAGTTCGGGGTGGCCGGGCGTGCGCGACCCGAAGGAGCGGAACGCCTTGAGGTCGTCGAGCGACACGTCGTAGCCGGTGAGGAAGAGCTGCGTGTACAGCAGGACGCTCGCGTGCCCGCAGCTCAGCACGAAGCGGTCGCGGCCGGCCCAGTCGGGCGCCTGCGGGTCGTGCCGCAGGTGCTTCTGGAAGAGGAGGTGCGCGACGGGGGCCAGTGCCGCGGCCGTCCCCGGGTGCCCCGACCCCGCGCGCTCGACGGCATCCAGGGCGAGAAGGCGGGCGGTGGTGACGGCGGCGTGGTCGAGAGACGTCTGGTCGAGAGCATGGGTCACGTGTGGGGGCTCCGGTTCGGGGTGGGGCGGGCGCGGACTCCGACGACCGTAACGGAAGGCATCATGACGTCATGACGAATCAAGACGACTTCGGAGTTGCATGCGTGACCCGAGGGACGTACTCTCGTGAAAGTCATCATGACGACTTGACGACCTGACGACTCGGGTCCGAGCCGGCCCCGGTCGGCGACACCATCTTCAGCAACGGCGCGGAGGCACCAGATGAGCACCACGAGCGGCACGAGCAAGTACGTGGCCGTGCGCGAGCACCTGCTGTCCCGCATCCAGAAGCTCGAGCCCGGGTCGCAGCTGCCCGCCGAGCCCGTGCTCTGCGACGAGTACGGCGTCAGCCGGATCACGCTGCGGCACGCGGTCGACGGCCTCATCGCCGACGGTCACCTGGTCCGCGAGCACGGTCGCGGCACCTTCGTCACCGAGCCGCAGTACCGACTGCACTACCGCGAGCGGTTCGCCGACGAGGTCAAGGGCTTCCACGCGCAGCAGACGGGCGAGGGCTTCGCGGTCAGCACCCGCGTGCTCGACCAGAAGGTCGTCCGGGCCGGCGAGACCGTGGCGAGTCATCTCGACATCAGCTCGGCCGACGAGGTCGTCGAACTCACGCGCCTGCGTTTCGTCAACGGCTCGTTGCACCACCTCGTCGTGACCTGGCTGCCGTACGCGCTGTTCCCCGAGACCTCGAGCGTCGACTTCACCGACGGCTCGCTCTACGGGCACCTCGACCGCGAGCACGGCGTGACGCTCGCCCGACAGGACCTGCTCGTCTCGCTCGACAACGCGAACACCCTCCACGCCGACGAGCTCGACGTGCCGCTCGGCACGACGCTGCTCAAGATCGCGTCCACCGTCTACGACGGGGACGAACGGGCCGTCGCCTACGGCACCAGCCACTTCACCCCGCAGAACAGCGAGATCTTCTTCGGCCTGCACGGCTGACCGACCGGGCGCTCCCCGGCTGCCGGGCCGCGCCTCCTGACCCCACCGATATCCACCACCGACGCCCGTCCCGACGCCGACGTCACCGACCCCCACCAGGAACGACAGTGCTGACCGACCTCCTCACCCCCGAGACCATCCTCTTCGCCGACCGCGTCGACGGCTGGCGCGACGCCGTCGAACGCGTGGCGCAGCCCTTGCTCGACAGCGGCGCGATCAGCGTCCACTACGTCGCGGCCATGACCGACTCGATCGCCGCGGGCGGCACCTACATCGACCTCGGCTTCGGCATCGCGCTCGCGCACAGCCGGCCCGAGAACGGCGTCGAGCGCACCGGGCTGTCGAGCCTGCGCGTCGGCGAGACCGTCCTGTTGAACGACGAGCCGGCCCACCCGATCGACCTCTTCTTCTGCCTCGCCGCGACCGACCCGCAGAGCCATCTCGACACGATGATGGCCCTCGCCACCCTGCTCTCCGACGAGACGCTCCGCGCCGAGCTGCTCGCCTCCTCCACCCCCGCCGACACCCTGGCGGTCCTCACCAAGATCGGACAGAACGCATGAAATTCCTCGCCGTCTGCAGCTCGGGCCTCGGCTCGAGCTTCATGGTCCACATGAACATCGAGAAGGTCCTCAAAGAGCAGGGCATCACCGGGGTCGACGTCGACCACGCCGACCTCGGCTCGGTGGGCCCGGGTGCCGCCGACGTGATCTTCGTCGGTGCCGACCTGGCCGACTCGGTCGGCGGCCTCGGCGACGTCGTGGTGCTCGACAGCATCATCGACCTGGCCGAACTGCGCACCAAGGTGCGCGAGACCGCCGTGCGCAAGGGCGTGACCGTGCCCGACGCCGGGGCCAACTGATGGAGGGCGTGCTCTCCGTCCTGCTGGACGTCTTCCGTCAGCCCGCGATCATCGTCGCGCTGATCTCGCTCGTCGGCCTGCTGCTGCAGCGCAAGGCGTTCAGCGACGTGCTCAAGGGCACCGTGCGCACGCTCGTGGGCTTCCTGGTGCTGGCCGCCGGCGCGGGCGTCGTCGTGGCCTCGCTCGACCCGTTCGGCGCCATGTTCCAGCAGGCGTTCAACGTGCAGGGCGTGGTGCCGAACAACGAGGCGATCGTCGGCCAGGTGCTGCTCGACTACGGCTCGGCCGCCGCACTGATCTTCTTCTTCGGGTTCATCGTCAACGTGCTGCTGGCCGCGACGACGCACTTCAAGTACATCTACCTCTCGGGTCACGTCGCCTTCTACATGGCCGCGATGATCGCCGTGATCCTCGGCGTCGCCGGGTTCCCGGTGTGGGGCGTCGTGCTCTGGGGTGCCCTGCTGCAGGGTCTCGTCACCACGCTGTCGCCGGCCATCGTGCAGCCCTTCATGCGCAAGGTCACCGGCTCGAACGACGTCGCCCTGGGCCACACCGGTGGCGCCGGCGTCGCGCTGAGCGGCCTGGTCGCCACCCTGACCCGCGGCAAGGGCGGGCAGTCGAAGTCGACGGAGGACATCACCTTCCCGAAGGGCCTCGGCTTCTTGCGCGACACCACGGTGATCGTGGCGCTCTCGATGGCCGTGATCTACGTGATCGTCGCCCTGTTCGCCGGGGCCTCGTTCGTCGAGACCGAGCTGAGCGGCGGCCAGAACTACATCGTCTACGTCATCATGCAGGCCGCGACCTTCTCGGCCGGTGTCTTCGTGATCCTCGCCGGCGTGCGCGTCGTCCTGGCCGAGATCGTGCCCGCGTTCAAGGGCATCAGCGAGCGCCTCGTGAAGAACGCGATCCCCGCGCTCGACGTGCCGATCACCTTCACCTTCGCCCCGAACGCCGTGCTGATCGGGTTCCTCGCGAGCTTCGTCGGCGGCATCGTCGGCATGTCGGTGATGATCTTCGCCGGCACCGCCATCGTGATCCCGGGTGTCGTGGCGCACTTCATGACCGGAGCCGCCTCGGGCGTCATCGGCAACGCCGCGGGCGGTCGACGCGGAGCCGTCCTCGGTGCCTTCGCCAACGGTCTCGCGATCACGTTCCTGCCGCTGTTCCTGCTGCCGGTGCTCGGCGACATCGGGCTGTCGAACTCGACCTTCTCCGACTCGGACTACGGCGTGGTCGGCATCCTGTTCGGCCAGATCAGCCTGGCCGGTGGTCAGATCGCCGTGATCGTCGCGATCCTCGCGTCGCTCGTGCTGGTCTACGCGTCGAGCCTGTTCGTGCGGGCGCGCGCCCGTCGTGGCAACGGCGACGGTCGTGACGGTGGCGACGGGTCGGACGACTCCGCCACCGACGCCGGTACGCCTCGCGTCGGCGAGACCGCCTCGGCCCGCTAGGTCGGTCGACCTCCCGGCGACGACGGGCGGGTGCGGCGGGAACGGGCGTCTTCGGACGCCCGCCTCCCCCGGGCCCGCCCGTTCTGCGTGTTCGGGACCGCCCGATGGACGGCCGCGGGCTCAGTGCCTCGCGCCTCCTGACACCTCGAGGTCGAGCAGCCACTCGCGGGCCGCGGCGACGAGTGCGTCCACGCCGTTCGACAGGGTGGGGTCGACGACCGGCGCGTAGAGCGGGGAGTGGTTCGAGGGCAGTCCTCCGACGATGCGGACGAGGTCCGCCGGAGACTGCGCCTCGGCGAACGACGCCGGGTCGGCACCCCCGAGCAGCCAGAAGCTGCACGGCGCACCGGCCGCGGTCGCGAGGATGCCGACGTCTTCGCTGCCCGTCACCGGCCCGGGAGAGATGACCCGCTGCTCGCCGAAACGACGCACCAAGGAGGCGCGGGTGCGGTCCGCCGCGAACGGGTCGTTCACGACGGCCGGGAAGCTCTCGTAGTGCTCGACCGTCGGCGGCTGCGGTGCGCCGGCCGCCGCGGCCTCGCCCTCGACGATGCGCGTGACGGCGGCGATCGCCCGGTCGCGGACGTGCTCGTCGAACGACCGCATGCTGATCAGGATCTCGGCGGTGTCGGGGATCACGTTGTTCTTGGTGCCCGCGTGGATCGAGCCGACGGTGATGACCAGCCGGTCGGCCGCGGACGTCTCGCGGGAGACGACGGACTGCAACCTCAGGACGGTCGCGGCCGCCAGCACGATGGGGTCGACGGTCGTCTCGGGGCGCGACCCGTGGCCCCCGCGCCCGTGGAAGATGATGCGGATGCCGTCCTGCGCGGCGAACGCCGGGCCGGACTGCAGGGCGACGAAACCGGCCGGGAACGGAGCGACGTGCTGACCGAGGACGACATCGGGGGTGGGGACGCGCTCGAACAACCCGTCGGCGACGAGCGCGCGGGCGCCGGCACCGAGTTCTTCGGCGGGCTGGAAGAGTACCTCGAGGGCGCCCGACCAGGCGCCGTCGGCCGCCAGCCGGCGAGCGGCACCGACGAGGCAGGTCACGTGGACGTCGTGGCCGCAGGCGTGCATCACCGGCACGTCGCGACCGTCGGGATCGGTGCCTCGGGCGGTGCTCGCGTAGTCCAGGCCGGTGGCCTCGGCGACGGGCAGACCGTCCATGTCGGCGCGGAGCAGCACGGTCGGACCGTCCCGACGACGGAGGACGCCGACCACCCCCGTGCCCCCGATGCCGGTCTGCACCTCGAAGCCCAGGGCGGTCAGTTCGGCCGCGACGATCGCTGCCGTCGCGTCCTCGTGGAACGACAACTCGGGGTGTCGGTGGAGGTGTCGGTACAACTCGTCGAGCGGGGCCCCCACGGCCGGCGGCCGGGCGTCGCCGAGAGGGGGGCGCGGCTGGTCGGTGCCGGTCGAGGTCATGAGGTGCTCCTCTGGTGGTGCGTGGGTGGTCCGTCGTCCCGACGTTACCCACCACCCCCGACGCCCGCCAGGCCCCCGCCTCGTCGATGAGACGACCACGGTATCGGCCCGCGCCACGCCAGGAGGTGGGCACGACGCCAGGACCAGTGATGGCGCTGTGTCCACTTCCTGGCGTCGTGCCCGCCCGGCGAGGCACCCCCGCCACGCCCGCACGCCGTGTTCTGCTGGACGCATGCCGTTCGACCAGAGCCTCGTCCCGTGGATCATCGCCGCCCTGCTGCTCGTCGCCCTGATCGTCGTCGCCGTCGTGCTGCGCGCCCGGGCGACGCGCGCCCTCGCCGCGGCGAAGGCTGCCGCCGACGAGCAGGCCCGGGCTGCCCGCCAGCAGCACGAGGCCCTCGCCGCCGCCCACGACGACGCCCTCGCGCAGGCCACCGACGACCACGCCCGTGAGCGCGACGCCCTGGCCGAGCAGCGCGAGGCCGCGCTCACCGAGGCGAAGCAGGCCCGGGACCTCGTGGCGGCCGGCCTCAAGTGGGAGGCCACCTCGCGCGACGACCTCGCCGAGGCCTGCCGTCAGCTGGGGGTCGACGCCGTGCTGCTGACCAACGTGGTCTTCGTGCCCGTGGCGACCAGCGCCTCCTCGCGGTTCGTCGCCCAGGTCGACCACGTCCTGCTCAGCGAGACCGGCGTGATGGTGATCGAGAACAAGGGCTGGAACGGCATCGTCTTCGACGGGCTCACGCCGAGCAGCGTCTTCCCGGCGTTCGCGGGCCTGTTCGACGAGACCACGATGACGCCGCCGTTCGCGCTGCAGGTCGTCAAGGACTCCCCCACGGTCCTCACCGTCCGGACTCATCTCGGCCGGGACGCCCCCGCCTCGCAGGTGCGGAGGCAGGCGCAACGGCTCTCCGACCGGGTGCAGGCCGAGACCGGCGTCCGGCTCTGGTTCGACACCTGCGTGTTCTACTCGCACCGCGACGCGACGGTCTTCGCGACCGAGCGCGACGCCACCGACGGAGGCGCGGCGACCGCGATCGTGTCGCACCGGTCCCAGCTCGCGGGCGTCGTCCGCGAACTGACCTCGCGGCCGACGAAGAAGCTGTCCCGCGCCCGGGTCGACGACCTGGCCCGGCTGTTCGCGTCGTACGGGGCCGACGTGCTGCGCTTCGGCGCCCACGCCCAGGAGCCCCGGGAGGCGCCGGTCGCGTCGACCCCGCAGGTCTCCGTCGCGTCGGCGTCCGAGGCCGCGGACGTCCAACTCCCCGACCCGACCGAGTGAGTCCGTCGAGGTCGACGGCGCGGTGCCGGTTCCGCGCACACCGCGCCTCCTGGGTCCTCGGCTTGTGGGGTCGCACCCTGTAGCGTCGTCCTGAAGGCGAAACAAGACGACACCTGTGGTCGAAGGGCGAGGGGATGCGCGTGGGACGTGTGACGGAGGCTGCCGACTCGGTCGGACGAGCCCTCAACACGGCCCTGCGGCGTGTGCCGATCGAGAAGGTGCCGCTGTTCCGGCAGTCGTTCATCGCCCTGTTGATCGCGCTGGCCGCCGTGCTGAGTTCGACGTCGCCGTGGCTCGTCGTCACCGACGCGATCACGATGTGGCTCGGGGTCGCCGTCGCCCTCGCCGCGCTGGTCTTCGCCGCTCTGATGGCCCGTCACGCCGAGCTCCGCCGGTGGGAGATGCTGGTGCCCGCCGCCGACTTCGTCGCCGTGGGGCTGCTGCGCTACGGAACAGGCGACCAGCGGTCGGTCTTCCTGCCCATCGTGCTGCTGGCGGTCATCTGGGTCGCGTCGTGGCCCGGCCGTCGCAACGTGGTGCTGCCCCTGATCGGCACGTGCGTCACCTTGCTCATGCCGTACCTCTTCAGCCCCGACGGGCGCGGGCCGAGCGAGCTGATCCGACTGGCCTTCGCCCTGGTCGTCTACGCGACGGTCGCCGCGTCGGTCAACGAGCTGGCCCGGCAGGCCAAGGCTCGACTCGAGCGGGCTCGGGCCCAGCAGCACGCCGTGGAGCGTGAACTCAACCGTGCGGCCGTGGTGCAGCAATCGCTGCTGCCGCCCGACGCCTCGACGCTGCCCGACGCGTTCTCGGTGTTCGGGGCCTGCGTCCCGGCCCGCGAGGTGGGCGGCGACTTCTTCGACTGGTACCCGACCTCGACCGGCATCGCCGTGACCGTCGGCGACGTGATGGGCAAGGGCGTCGGCGCGGGCATGATTGCGGCCGCGGTGCGCTCGGTGATCCGCAGCAGCGTCGACGACGGCGACCCGGCCGAGGCCTTCCACCGCGCCTCCGTGGGGTTGACGACGAGCGCCTACGACACCGAGACGCAGTTCACGACGTCGTTCCACGCCCGCATCGACACCGGCGGCGGGGTGCTCTGGGCCGATGCCGGGCACGGCCTCGCGTTCATCCGTCGGGCGGCGGGCGGCGTCGAGCGGCTCGACTCGACCGACCTGCCGATCGGCGTGGGCACCGGCTGGCACGGGCATCGATCGCAGCTCGACGAGGGTGACGTGTTCGTCTGCGTGAGCGACGGTGTGCTCGACCTGTTCCCCGTCGAGCTCGAGGCCCTGCACGATCTCGAGCGGCTGCTCGCCGCCACCCCCGAGCCCGCCCGCATCGTCGACGTCGTCGAGGGGCTGGCCCGCGAGCGCGACCGCAGCGACGACGTCACCGTGGTGGCGACGACCCTGGTGCCGGCGTCCGTGCCGGTACGGACCTGACCCGGTCGGCCGTCCGATCCGCGCCCGGGGTTCCCGCCACGAAGTGAACATCGGGGTGTTGACTTCGAGCCACCCGGAGCCGGCCCCGGAAACGCCGGGCCCCGCATCCCCTCCGCACCGAAGGTCGACACGATGACTGCTCCCCTGAACGTCACGACGGCCGACGTCGTGATCCCTACCGAGATCCCGACGGCGACCCCTGGGCTGAAGGGCCTCCTGGCCGTCCCCGAGGGAACAGGGCCGTGGCCCGCCGTCGTCATGGTGCACGAGGCGTTCGGACTGACCGACGAGATGCGGACGCAGGTCGTCCGGCTGGCGTCGGCGGGGTACGTCGTGCTGATGCCCGACCTCTTCACGGCGGGTGGCGCCAGGAGGTGTCTCGTGGCGACGTTCCGGGCGCTGATGTCGGGGTCGGGTCGGGCGTTCGACGACATCGAGTCCGCCCGTCGCCTCGTCGCGGGTCGGGCCGACGTGACGGGTGGCACGGGTGTGATCGGATTCTGCATGGGTGGTGGCTTCGCGCTGATGACGGCGTCCCGGGGCTTCGCCGCGTCCTCCGTGAACTACGGCCAGCTGCCGAAAGAGCTCGACGCCGTGCTGGTCGACGCGTGCCCGATCGTCGCGAGCTTCGGCGGACGGGACAAGTCGTTGAAGGGCGCCGCGGCACGGCTCGAGCAGGCGTTGGTGCGAGCGGACGTGCCGCACGACGTGAAGGAGTACCCGGATGCCGGCCACTCGTTCTTGGACGAGACCCTTCCGGGCCCGGCACCGCTTCGGCCGCTGCTGCGAGTCATGGGCGCCGGGCCGAGCCCGGCCGACGCGGCCGACGCGTGGGGGCGCATCGAGGCGTTCTTCGCCGAGCACCTGACACCGGCCGAGACGCAGTCGCCCGGATCGCGCTGAGCCCGGGAGGCGCGGTGTCGTCCGGACGCGCCCCGCGCCTCCTGCGCTCCCCCGGCTCGCCAGCCCTGCTACCCCCGTGCGCCCACCCCGCGCGCCGGGCCGCTCGACCCCGCGACGTGCAGCACGCACGGCAGCAGCACCTGGGTCAGCTCGGCCTCGGCTGCCGCACCCGCGCCGGCGTCCAGTCGGGCGACGAGCGACTCGACGGCGAGCCGACCCATCTCGACCCCCGGGGCGTCGAGGGTGGTCAGGGTGGGCTCGGTCGCGGCCCCGTTCGCCGTCGACGAGGCCAACGAGACGACCGACACGTCCCCCGGCACGCGGCGACCCGTGGCGGCCAGACCGCTGAGCAGGCCGCCGGTGGCGTCGTCCTTCATGATCAGGACGCCGGTCACGTCGGGCAGTGCCGCCACCAGGTCGTGTGCCGCTCGACGACCACCCGCGGCCGACGGCCCGCACGTGACCAACGCCGTGCGCAGGCCCCGACGCGCCACCGACCGCCGGAACGCCTCCTCGGTGCGGGCCGCCGGGCCGTACCCGACGATCGGGCTGGCCGAGAAGTCCTCGAGCACGAGGCCGATGCTCTGGTGCCCCAGGGACTCGAGGTGGTCGAGCGCCTGTTCCACCGCCTCCTCGAAGTCCATGTCGACGAACGGGACGCGGTCGTTCTGCGAGGTGCGCCCCATCGACACGAAGGGCAGGCCGAGCTCGAGCAGGGCGTCGACGCGGCTGTCGTGCAATTGCACCTCCATCACGAGCACGCCGTCGACGAGGCGACCCGACACGAGGTCGCGGACGTCCTGGTCGGTCTCGCCGCTCGGCCAGAGCACGAGGTGGTAGCCCAGTTCGGAGGCACGGGTGGCGGCGCTCATGAACATGCGCAGCGCGATGCCGCCGAGGCGCTCCTCGAGAGCCGGGAAGAGCAGCGCGACGATGCGGGTGCGCTTGCTGGCGAGCGCGCGGGCGACGACGTTGTTCGTGTAGCCGAGCTCGGTCATCGCGTCGGTGACCCGCTGGTGTGTGGTGGGCGAGACGCTCCTCGAGCCGTTGACGACGAACGACACCGTCGCGATCGACACCCCGGCCCGCGCCGCCACCTCTCGCATGGTCGCCACGGCGCCCTCCCTTCCTGCCGCTCAGGTTAGTGCGGCGCGACCACCCCACCCGACCGCCCGGTCGAGGAGGCGCGACCAGGGCCCCTGCGTGCCCCCGGTCACGGCAAATGTGGTTAACCGCTTTACAAGCTAAGCGGTTAACTGTTACTTTCTCGGCATCGGAGCCGCGACGTCGCGCTCCGCCTCTCGGGCCCGGCCCGGGTGGCCGACGTCGCGGGCCGCCCACCAGTCGCCAAGAGAGAGCTGAGCAATGAAGCCTGCATCGATCCGCACACGGTCCCTGACCGCGACCGCCCTGGTCGCCGTCGTCCCCCTCGTCCTCGCCGGGTGCACCGGTGGCGGTGGTGGAGGCGGGAACACCGGCGGCGAGGTCACCAAGCTGACCGTCGTCGACTACTACGGCGAGAACGACGAGAAGGTCATCACGTCCTTCCTCGACACCTGCGGTACCGAGAACGGCGTCGAGATCGAGCGCACGATGGTGCCCGGCGGCTCGCTCATCTCGCGCGTCCTGCAGCAGGCGTCGTCGCGCACCCTGCCCGACGTGCTCATGCTCGACAACCCCGACCTGGCCCAGATCGCCGAGACCGGGGCCCTCGCCCCCCTGTCCGACTTCGGCCTCGACGCCGACGGGTACGCCGAGGGCGTCGTCCAGTCGGGCACCTACGACGGCAAGCTCTACGGGCTGGCCCCGACGGTCAACACGATCGCGCTGTTCTACGACAAAAGCGTGCTCGCCGACGCGGGCATCGAGCCGCCCACGACGTGGGACGAGCTCGAGAGCGCCGCGAAGGCGCTCACCTCGGGCGACCGCTACGGCATGGCGGTCGACGCGAACGCCACCTACGAGGCGTCCTGGCAGTTCTTGCCGTTCATGTGGTCGAACGGCGGCGACGAGAAGGACATCGCGACCCCCGAGAGCGCCGAGGCCCTGCAGCTCTGGACCGACATGGTCGCCGACGGCTCGATGTCGAAGAGCGTCCTCAACTGGACCCAGGCCGACGTCAACGACCAGTTCATCGCCGGCAAGACCGCGATGATGGTCAACGGTCCGTGGCAGCTCCCCGCCCTCGATGCCGCGGGTGCCGACTACGGCGTCGTGACCATCCCCGTGAAGGACGCCTCCGACACCGCCGTCACCCCGCTCGGCGGCGAGGTGTGGACCGTGCCGCAGACCGGCGACGCGGCCCGCCAGGCCGTCGCCGCGAAGGTCGTCGCCTGCATGAACTCCGACGAGAACCAGCTCGCGATGGCCGAGCAACGCAACACCATCCCGTCGAAGACCTCGGTCGCCGACACGTACGCCGAGCAGCAGCCCGACCAGCAGGCCTTCGTCACGCTCGTCGCCAGCGCCCGCTCGCGCACGGCCGAGCTCGGTGCCGAGTGGCCGACCGCAGCGACCGCGATCTACACGGCCATCCAGGCGGCCCTCACCGGTCAGGCCTCGCCGGAGAAGGCACTCGACGACGCCCAGGCGAGCAACTGACGTGACCACCGCCACCCCCCTCGCCCCCCGGCGGGCCGCCGACGACGACACCGCGGTGTCGCGTCGGCGGCCCGGCCGGGCCGGGCCCGGCTCGCCCCGGCGTCGCACCCTGACCTGGGAGCGGATCTCGCAGCTGCTCTTCGTGGTGCCGGCCGCCGTCTTCCTGCTGTTGTTCTTCGGCTACCCCGTCGTCAAGAACCTCGTCATGAGCTTCCAGGCGTACACGACCACCACGTTCTACACGGGCGAGGCCCCCTGGGTCGGGTTCGCGAACTACGCGAAGGTGCTCGGATCGCAGCTGTTCGGCACCGCGCTGCTCAACACGGCACTGTTCACCATCGGCTCGATCGTCGGCCAGTTCGTCATCGGCCTGCTGTTCGCGTTGTTCTTCCGCCGGGCGTTCCCGCTGAACGGCGTGCTGCGCTCGTTGCTGCTGCTGCCCTGGCTGTTGCCGCTGATCGTCTCGAGCGCGGTCTGGAAGTGGATCCTCGACCAGGACTCCGGCGTGCTCAACCAGTTCCTCGGATCGTTCGGCGTCCCGGCCGTGCCCTGGCTGACCAGCCCGAGCGTCGCCCTGCTGACCGTGGTGCTCGTGAACGTCTGGATCGGCATCCCCTTCAACACGACGATCCTCTACGGCGGGCTGCAGGACATCCCGACCGAGCTCTACGAGGCCGCGTCACTCGACGGTGCCACCGGGTTCAAGGGGTTCCGCCACGTCACCTGGCCCCTGCTGCGGCCGGTGGTCAGCGTCGTGCTCGTGCTCGGCGTCGTCTACACGATCAAGGTGCTCGACATCATCCTCGGCTTGACCAACGGCGGGCCCGCGAACGCGACGCAGACCATCGCGACGCAGTCGTACGCCCTGTCGTTCCAGCAGTTCGACTTCGGCTCGGGTGCCGCGCTCAGCAACGTGCTGATCGTCATCTCGGCCGTGTTCGCCGTCGTGTACCTGCGACTCAACCGGAAGGCCGTCGATGAGTGAGACCGCCCTGCGCGTGCCGAGCACGCGGGCCGTTGCCCGCGGCACCCGGCCGCGTCGCCCCCGGGCCGAGGGCCCGAAGAAGTACGCCCTGACCGCCGTGGGCGTGCTGCTGCTCGCCGTCATGCTGTTTCCCGTCTACTGGATGGTCAACATCTCGCTGCAGCCCGCGGGCTCGGCGATCGAGGCCGAGTGGTTCCCGTTCCAGGCGCAGTTCGGCGGCTACGCCCAGGCCCTCGCCGATCAGGGCCGCAACCTGGTCACGAGCCTCGTGATCGCGCTCGGCAGTGTCGTCCTCAGCCTCGTCATCGCGACCCCCGCCTCCTACGCCCTGGCGCAGTTCAAGGTGAGGGGCGTGAACGCCGTGCTGTTCGCCATCTTGATCTCGCAGATGATCCCGGGCATCGTCGTCGCGAACGCGCTGTACGCGGCGTACAACGACCTCGGTCTGCTGAACTCGATCCCCGGGTTGATCCTCGCCGACTCGACCGCCGGGGTCCCGTTCGCCATCTTGATCATGCGGGCGTTCATGCTGAACATCCCCACCTCGATCATCGAGGCGGCGAAGGTCGACGGCGCCGGCAACTTCCGGGCGTTCCGCAGCATCGTGCTGCCGATCAGCCGCAACGCCATGATCACGGCCGGGCTCTTCACGTTCCTGTTCACCTGGAGCGACTTCCTGATGGCCCTGACCCTGACCACCACGACCGACATCCGGCCGATCACGCTGGGCATCTACCAGTACATCGGCACCTACACCGCCGACTGGTCGACCGTGATGGCCGCCGCCGTGCTCGCCTCGCTGCCGGCCATCGTGCTGCTGCTCGCGGCACAGAAGTTCATCGCCGCCGGTGCCACCGGCGGAGCGGTCAAATGACACACGAGAGGACCACCATGACCACCACACCGTTGCGCGTCACCGTCTGGGGCGAGAACGTCCACGAGAAGGTCGAGCAGCACGTCGCCGACCGGTACCCCGACGGCATGCACGGCGCGATCGCGGCCGGCATCGCCGAGAACCTGCCCGACGCCGTCGTCCGCACCGCCACCATGGACCAGCCCGAGCACGGCCTCACCGAGAGCGTGCTCGAGCAGACCGACGTGCTGACCTGGTGGGGCCACGCCGCCCACGCCGACGTCGACGACGAGATCGTCGAGCGCGTTCACCGTCACGTGCTCGCCGGCATGGGGCTGGTCGTGCTGCACTCGGGCCACTGGTCGAAGATCTTCACCAAGCTGATGGGCACGACGTGCACCCTGCGCTGGCGCAGCGAGCACGATCGCGAACTCGTGTGGACGGTCAACCCGCAGCACCCGATCACCCGGGGCGTGCCCAACCCGATCGTCATCCCCGAACAAGAGATGTACGGCGAGTACTTCGACGTGCCGACGCCCGACGAGCTGATCTTCATCTCGGGCTTCACCGGCGGCGAGGTGTTCCGCAGCGGCATGACCTACCGTCGCGGCTTCGGCAAGATCTTCTTCTTCTCGCCCGGCGACCAGGACTTCCCGGTCTACTTCCACCCGGACGTGCGCCGCGTCGTCTCGAACGGTGCCGAGTGGGCCCGCCCCGAGCGCGAACGCGCGACGCCCACCCTGCTGCGCTACGACCTCGGCGAGTACTTCGACGGCAAGGACTACTCGGGCCCGATCGACGAACCGGTCGAGGCGTGACCGCCGACGTCGGTGCCGCGGGTGCCGCGACCCCCGGCGGCTTCCGCCGACTCGAGAACGCAGGAGGCGCGGTGCGCGTGATCCAGGTCGGCGCCGGTGAGATGGGCCGGGCCTGGCTGCGCACCGTGGCCGAGTCCTCGGACGTCGACCTGGTCGGCATCGTCGACCTCGACCTCGACGCCGCCCGCGCCGGAGCCGCTGCGGCGGGCCTGCCCGACCTGCCCGTCGACCGCGACCTGGCGCAGCTGATCGAGCGCACCTCCCCGGACGCCGTGCTCGACGTGACCGTGCCGGTCGCGCACCACCCCGTCACGATGCAGGCGCTGCGGCTCGGCCTGCCCGTGCTGGGCGAGAAGCCGGCCGCCCAGACGGTCGCCGAGGCCCTGTCGCTGACGGCGGCGGCCGAGGTGACGGGCGAGCTGTTCATGGTGTCGCAGTCGCGCCGGTACAACGACCAGCTCGTCGCGCTGCGCGCTCACGCAGGCCTTCTCGGCGACGTCGGCATGGTCTCGACGTCGTTCGCCCGGGCACCGCACTTCGGCGGGTTCCGCGAGCAGATGGACGACGTGCTGCTGCTCGACATGGCGATCCATGCCTTCGACTCGGCGCGGTACCTGATCGGCCGCGATCCCGTCTCGGTGTGGTGCGACTCGTGGAACCCGTCGTGGTCGTGGTACCGCGGCGACGCGGCCGCGAGCGTCGTGGTCGAGTTCGAGGGCGGCATCCGGTACCGCTACGACGGGTCGTGGTGCAGCCCCGGCGCCGAGACGTCGTGGAACGGCGCCTGGCGCGTCTCGGGCTCGAACGGCACGGCCCTGTGGTCGGGCGACGACGAACCCACCAGCGACCTCGACGGCACCGCCGGCACCCCCGCCGCGCAGGCGAGCGTCGGCGTCGAGATCGCCGGTTCGCTGGCGGCCTTCACGCGGGCGCTGCGGTCCGGCGACCGGCCCGACGGCGAGGTCCACGGCAACGTGATGAGTCTGGTGATGGTCGAGGCGGCGATCGCGTCGACGCGCAGCGGGCAGCGGGTGCTGGTCGACGAGGTGCTCGAGAGGGCGCACCGTGAGGCCGTCGCGGCCGAGCGCGACCCCGAGGTGCGTGCCCGCCTCGAGTCGTGGCGGTCCGTGCGGGGTGCCCTGCAGGAGGCGCGGTGAGCCACCGGGGCGAGCTGCGGTTCGCCCTCGTCGGACACGGGTTCATGGGCGCGGCGCACTCGCAGGCCCTGCGGGTCGCCCCGGCCTTCGTCGACCTGCCGCTGGCTCCGGTGATGGCGACGCTGGTCGGCCGCGACGTGGCCGCCACCCGCGCCGCCGCCGACCGGTGGGGCTGGCGCTCGACCGCGTCGGACTGGCGCGAGGTGCTCGACGACCCCGAGATCGACGTCGTCGACATCTGCTCACCCGGGTCGACCCACGTCGAGATCGCGGTGGCGGCGCTCGAGGCCGGTAAGCACGTGCTCTGCGAGAAGCCGCTGGCCAACACGGTGGCCGAGGCCGAACGCATGGCCGAGGCCGCGGCGAGCGCCGCCGAGCGCGGCGTCTTCGCGATGGTGGGCTTCTCGTACCGCCGGGTGCCCGCGGTGACGCTGGCCCGCGACGTCGTGCGGTCGGGGCGCGTCGGCGAGGTGCGCCAGATCAGGGCGCAGTACCTGCAGGACTGGCTCGTCGACGCCGACGACCCGATGACCTGGCGGCTCGACAAGGCGGTCGCCGGCTCGGGCGCACTCGGCGACATCGGGGCGCACGCGGTCGACGCGGCGCAGTTCGTGACCGGCCTGGGCATGGCCGAGGTCTCGGGCACGCTGCACACATTCGTGACCGAGCGGCCACTGGTCGACGAGTCGGTCGCGACCTCGGGCCTCGGCGGCGTCGCGGGCTCGGAGCGCGGCGCGGTGACCGTCGACGACGCCGCCTGGTTCACGGCCCGGATGGACGGAGGCGCGATCGCGTCCGTCGAGGCGTCGCGGTTCGCGACCGGCCGGAAGAACGCCTTCCGGCTCGAGGTCTCGGGGTCGCGGGGGGCCGTGGCGTTCGATCTCGAGCGTCCCAACGAGCTCGAGCTGCTCGAGGTCGACGGCCCCGAGTCGGGCTTCCGCCGCGTGCTGGTGACCGAGCCGGAGCACCCCTACCTCGGCGCATGGTGGCCCGCGGGTCACGGCCTCGGCTGGGAGCACGCGTTCACCCACCAGCTGAGCGACCTCGTGGTGGCCCTGGCCGCGGGCCGGCAGCCGACGCCGTCGTTCGCCGACGGGCTGCAGGTGCAGCGGGTGCTGGACGCGGTCGAACGGTCGTCGGGGGCCGGGTCGATCTGGACGCCCGTCGGCTGAGCCCGGTGCCGGTGCCGGTGCCGGTGCCGGTGCCGGTGCCGGACCGCACACCGCCACGATGTGAACACGCCGCCACGGTTGAACATGGCGGCGTGTTCATTACGTGGCGGGGTGACGCGAGCAGGTCGGCGCCGCCACCGGCTACCCGCGGCGGCGGCTCGCCACGAGAGCGACGACGAGCCCCGAGATGACGGCGGCACCCACGGCGTTGGTGACGCGGGTGCGGTGTCGGTAGCGGCGGTGCGCGTCGTCGGTGGCCTCGCGGGCGGCGGTGGCCACGGTCTCGGCGACGTCGCGCACGGTCTTCTCGGCCCGGTCGGCGATCACTTCGGCACGGTCGACCAGGTCGTGGGCCGACGACCCGGCCCTGTCCGTGACGTCGCGCACCACGGTCTCGGCGCGGCCCGCGAGGTCGTGCAGGGCGCCGCGGGCGACGGGCGGCACGACGTCGGAGCCGTCGATGAGCTCACGGGCCCGGCGGGCGGCGCGGGTGACGAAGTCGTCGGGGTCGGTGGTGCTGCTCATGGCGGGCTCTCCGTTCGCCCGGGCGCGGGTGCGCGGGGTCCCCGCCATCGTGCTCCCCTCCGAACGGTGCGGGTATGCCCGTCCTGGCATCGTGCGACCCGACCCGACCCGCACCGCCCACGCCGCCGAACGCGCAGACTGGCCTCCGACCCTCTGACGGAACGAGCCCCTCCCATGACCACCACCGTCCTCCTCGCCGGTGCGACCGGCGACCTCGGGCAGCGCATCGCCCACGAACTGCTGGGACACGACTCCGGCGACGTGCGCCTGCGCGTCCTGACCCGCCCCGGCAGCACCGGCGCGACCACGCTGTTCGGTGACGACGACCGGGTCGAGGTGATCCGCGCCTCCTACACGGACGTGCCCGCCCTGACCGAGGCCGCCCGCGGTGCCGACGTCGTCGTGTCGGCCGTGAGCGGCGTCCGCCCGGTGATCGTCGACGCGCAACGCGCGCTGCTGAAGGCAGCCGTCGCGGCGGGCGTGCCGCGGTTCGTGCCGTCGGACTACTCGGCCGACTACCGCAGCATCCCGCCGGGCAGCAACCGCAACTTCGAGCTGCGGCGAGAGTTCGCAGCCGACGTCGACGCGGCTCCGATCCGGGCGACGTCGGTGCTGAACGGCATGTTCACCGACCTGCTGACCGGCGACGCGCCGATGGTCCTGTTCGACCGCAAGCGGGTGCTCTTCTGGTCATCGGCCGACCAGGTGCTCGACTTCACGACGAAGGACGACGTCGCCCACGTCGTCGCCCGGGTCGCGCTCGACCCCGAGGCACCGCGCGTCGTCGAGGTCGCCGGGGACCGGGTCACCGCCCGCCAGGTCGCCCGCACGATGAGCGAGCTGACGGGCCAGGTCTTCAGGCCGCAGTGGGCCGGCACGACCGGCACCCTCTCGGCGATGGCGGCCGTCATGCGTCTGACCTCGAAGGGCGACGACACCTTCCCCGCCTGGCAGGGCATGCAGTACTTCGTCAACATGTTCAGCGGCGACGCGCAGCTGCGGCACGTCGACAACGACCGCTACGGCCCCGAGCGCTGGACGACCGTGCGCGACGTCCTCGCGACGCGCGTCGGTACCGTGGGCCGATGAGCACCGCAGACTGGGAGGACCGTGTCGCCGCCCTCTGGGCCGACCAGACCGTCGACGACGAGGAACGCATCGAGCGCATGACCTCGTTGGCCGCCGATGCGCCGCATCCCGCGGTGGGGTCGTTCGAGGTGGGCGGAGCCTACGACTCCGGCGGCCGTGAGACCGAGGCCCACGTCCACTACGCGGCGGCGACCGAGGCCGGGCTCGACACCGTCGATCCTGCCCGGGCCGCGCAGATGGTCGTGCAACATGCCTCGACCCTGCGCAACCTCGGCCGGGTCGACGAGGCCATCGCCATGCTGCGGGCCGCCCCGACGCACCCGGCCACCGGGGCCGCCCCACGAGTCTTCCTCGCGCTCGCCCTGCACAGCGCCGGTCGCTCCGACGAGGCCCTGCGGGTCGCGATCGAGGCCGTCGAACCGACCCTCCCCCGCTATCACCGCTCGGTCCGGGCCTATGCGGCCGCGTTGACCGAGGCCTGACCCTGCCGAGGCCCGTCCGAGGCACCGACCTGACCGCGAGATGGCCCCGCGCACGCGTCGGCCGTAAGGTTGTCACGACATGCATCCGGGTGAGGGGATCACATGACCGACGCGAAGCTACCGGCGGACCTCTTCGCCGACCTCGACCGTGGCAGCCCCGTCCCGCTGTGGTACCAGATCTCGACGAGGCTCGAGGCGGCGATCCTGGGTGGCCGGCTACCGGCAGGTGCTCGGCTCGAGAACGAGGTCGGCCTGGGTGAACGGCTCGGCCTGTCGCGGCCCACGGTCCGCCGGGCGATCCAGGAACTCGTCGACAAGGGCCTCGTCGTCCGACGGCGTGGCATCGGCACCCAGGTCGTGCACGGGCCCGTGACCCGCAACGTCGAGTTGACCAGCCTGTTCGAAGACCTGGCCGACAGTGGCAAGGCCCCGACGACGAGCGTGCTCGCGCACCAGGTCGTGGCGGCCGACGAGCGGACGGCCCTGGCTCTCGGCATCGACGTCGGCGACGAGGTCAGCCGTGTCCGGCGACTGCGCCTGGCGGACGGGGTCCCCGTCGCGGTGCTCGAGAACTACTTGCCTCTCGACCTCGCCCCGTTCTCGGACGCCGACCTCGCCGGCCAGGGGCTGTACCAGCTGCTGCGCGCCCACGGCGTCACGATCCGAGTGGCGAAGCAGCGCATCGGGGCCCGGGCCGCGCACGCCGACGAGGCGCACCTGCTCGAGATCGAGCCGCGCGGAGCCGTGCTGACGATGACCCGCACGGCCTACGACGCATCCGGACGGGCGGTCGAGGTCGGGCACCACTGCTACCGACCCGATCTCTACTCGTTCTCGATCACCCTCGTCGACAAGTAGGCGCGGGCCGGCGCCGAGTCGTCAACCCACCGTCCCGGCGGCAGACGGGACCCTCAGGTCACCTGTCATGTACTGGGCCACGCCGAAACCGAACGACCAGTCCTGCGGACCGTTCTCGACGTAGCCGATGAAGACGTCTTCTCCGCCCACACCGACGCTCTCGAGACCCGTTGCGATGCGGGCGTAGAGGGCCTGCTTCGCCTCGTCGGTGCGCCCTCTCTGGGTGAAGACCTGGATCATGACGACTCCACCGGTCCGCTCGAAGCCGAGCCCGGCGTCTTGAGCGACGATGCGCCCTGCCGGCAGCTCGCTGATCACCTGGAAGCGGTCGCGAGGTGGGATGCCGTAGACCTCGACGATGGCGTCGTGGACGGCGTCGGCGATGCCGGTGATCTGGTCGGGGGTGCGACCGGGCATGAGGTCGATGCGGACGAGGGGCATGGTGTCCTTCTTTCTGCGGATGTCGTCACGTGGGGTCGGGGTGGATGCCGACGGGTGGTCAGGCGCGCGACGCGGACTCGATCCGTGCGCGGATCTGCTCTCGTTGGTAGCGGCTCACCGCGTCGACCGATTCGTCCTCGGCGAACACGCTCGACACGGCGACGGTGTCGTCGCGGTCGAAGAAGCCGAGCCGGTGCAGGCCACCGAAGAAGCCGTCCCAGTCGACGTCACCGTCCCCGATCTTCAGGTGCTGGTGGACGCGGGCCACGTTGCCGGGCGGGTTGCTGATGTACCTCAGCCCGTGCGAGCGGCGGTGGTCGAACGTGTCGGCGATGTGGACGAGGCCGAGTGATCGCCCGGCGGCGGCCATGATCCCGGCCATGTCGCCGCCGTAGTGGAAGGTGTGGCACGCGACGTAGGCGAGACCGACCTGCTTCGTGTTGAGGCCGCGGATGACCCGGAGGGCTTCGAGACCGTCCTCGACGAAGTCGTCCGGGTGCGGGTCGATGAACACACGGATGCCCTCGCGTTCGAGGACGGGCAGCAACTCTTCCATCGACCAGTAGAACTGGCGCTCGGATTCTTCCGACAACTCGGGTCGACCGCTGAACTCGGTGTTGATCACCCCGACACCGAGGCGTGCGGTGATCTCGATCACGCGCTTCCAGTGCTTGACGGCGGCCCGGCGGGACTCCTCGTCGGGACCGGACCAGCGCAGGACGGGCAGGACGGACGCGATCTCGACCCGCGCCTCTTTACAGGCCGCCGCGAAGGCGTCGACGAGGTCGTCGTCGGCCTTCGGGTGTCGGAAGAACGGGATGAAATCGCGGTGCGGCGTCAGCTGCAGGTGGTCGTAACCCAATTCGGCGACCTTGGCCGGCAACTCGAGCAAGGAGTGGCCGTGGTGCAGCGGGGTCGGGTCGAGGGCGATCTTCACCACCGGTCACTCCCCCGTCACGGCGGTGCCGGGCAGGTCGTAGAAGGACGGCTTGGCCATGGCGTAGTCGACCTCGACTCGGCGGCCGGTCTTCTGCGCCTCGACGCCGGCGGTGGCGACGACGCTCGCCAGGTAGCCGTCCCAGGCGCTCGGACCGTCGATGGTGCCTCGTCGGGCGGCATCGACCCAGCGCTGCACCTGCGTGTCGTAGGCGGCGCCGAAGCGCTCTTTGAACGTGGGGGGCACCGGCACACCGGACCGAGCGGCCGTCGTGAGCTGGAGGCCGGTCTCGCGACCGATCGAGGCGACACCGCTCTCGAAGACGGCGTCGGTGGTGACCTGGTAGCCGAACTGGATGTTGACGTTGATCTCGACGATCGCCATCGTGCCCGACTCGGTCTCGAGGATCACGAACTGCGGTTCGCGGAGGCCCTCGGGGGCGAGGGAGTTGCGGCGGGGTTTCTTGACCTCGACCGCCACGATCGGCTCGCCCGTGACGAAGGGCACGACGTCGATCTCGTGGATGACCGAGTCGAGGATCAGCATCTCTTCGGAGTAGCTCGGCGGGGTCGTGGCGTTGCGGTGAGCGCAGTGCAGGGCGAGCAGGGCGCCGTGGTCACCGGACGCGACGAGCGCGCGCAGGTCTTGGTACCCCTGGTCGAAGCGACGCATGAAACCGACCTGGATGTGCGGCCGGTCCAGTTTCTGCTCGGCCTCGAGCACGCGGAGCGAAGCGGCCTCGTCCGTCGTGAGGGGCTTCTCGCAGAGGATGGCCAGGCCGCGGTCGAGGGCGGGCATGAGCACGGCCTCGTGGAGGAACCCGGGGGTGGCGATGATCACGGCGTCGATCTCGGTGGCGGCGAGCGCCTGGTCGAAGTCGGACGCGGTGATCGCGCCGGGGGCGGTCGCCGCCGCGGCGTCGGCACGAGCGGTGTCGGGGTCGACCACGGCGACGACCGTGGCTCCGCTGATGGTGGACGTGATGCGGGCGACGTGGTCGGCGCCCATCATGCCGGCGCCGACGACGGCGACACGGAGGTCGGGGGTGGTGGTCACGGGGTTTCTCCTTCTGGGCGGGGTCGTCGGGACGTCGACGGTGTTCGTCAGACGAGGCGGGAGCGCGGTGAGCAGCTCATGATGTGCTCGCGCGTGCGGGTGGCGATGCCGAGCGGCAGGTCGATCGACTCGACGGGGAACATGTCCTGCTCGACGATCGCGAAGATCTCGGGGTCGATGCGGCTCACGGCCTCGAGCACGGGTGCCAGTTCGGGCACGCCCTTCGGGGGTTCGACCATGACACCCTGGGCCACCGCGTCGCCGAACGGCACGTCGTTCTTCAGCACGGTGAAGCGGAGGTCGGAGTCGACCTGCTTGAGGTGCAGGTAGCCGATGCGGTCGGGGTGCTGCTCGACGAGGCGCACGGAGTCGCCGCCGTAGTACGCGAAGTGTCCGGTGTCGAGGCACAGGTTCGTGTAGCGGGCATCGGTCTCGGCCAGGAACCGCTCGGTCTCTTGGTGGGTGCCGACGTGGCTGTCGGCATGGGTGTGGAACTGTTGCTTCACGCCGAACTCCTCGAGGAGCGCCTTGCCGAGCTTGTCGTGGCCGGCGCCGAGCTTCGCCCACTGGTCGTCGGTGAGGGTGCGGGCCTCGAGCACCTCGCTCGTGGCGTCGCTGCGCCAGAGGTCGGGGATGACGACGAGGTGCTCGGCACCGAGCGTGGAAGCGAGCCCGGCGACGGCGAGGGCCTGGTCCCAGGCGCGCTGCCACTGGTCGTCGCCCTTGTGGAACCCGGTGAAGACCGTGCCGGCCGAGAGCTTCAGCTCGCGGCGGGCGAGTTCGTCCTCGAGCTGGTGGGGGTCGGTCGGGAGGTAGCCGTAGGGGCCGAGTTCGATCCAGTGGTAGCCGGCCTGTTGCACCTCGTCGAGGAACCGAGGCCACGGGACCTGGCTGGGGTGCTCGGGGAACCAGACGCCCCACGAGTCGGGCGCGGTGCCGACGCGGAGTCCGTGCCCGTCCGGGGCGGTGGGTGTGGCGTCGGGGTCGGTGACGGTGTCGGTCATGGCGGCGGTGCCTTTCGAGAGGGTGGGGTCGGGCGGGGTCAACCGAGCAGGGGACGCTGAGCGGCCTGCTGCCGTCGGTAGTCGGCCAGGGCGGCCGTGGTGCTGTCGAGCGTCGAGACCTGGGCGACCGGGACGTCCCACCACCCCTCGCCGTCCGGGGCGTAGACCAGCGGATCGCTGTTGACGTGGATGAGCGTGCTCGTGGTCGACGCCTTGGCCGTCGCGAGGGCCGCGGAGAGGTCGACCACGGCGTTCGGGGTCGGTTGCACCTCGATGACGTCCAGCCCGTAGCTGCGGGCGTTCATGGCCAGGTCGACGGGGAGCACGTCGGTGCCCTGGAAGTCGAGCGACTCGGGATCGAGCCTGCGGTAGAGGGTGCCGAAGCGCTCGGCGCCGACGGTCTCGGAGAGGTGGCCGATCGAGGCGTAACCGTGGTTCTGGATGAGCACCACGATGATCTTGATGCCCTCGGCGACGGCGGTGACCAGCTCGGTGTGGAGCATCAGGTACGAGCCGTCGCCGACCATGACGATGACGTCGCGGTCGGGGGCACCCCGCTTGACGCCGAGGCCGCCCGCGATCTCGTAGCCCATGCACGAGAAGGCGTACTCGACGTGGTAGCCGAGCGGGTCGCGGACCCGCCACAGCTTGTGCAGGTCACCGGGCAGCGACCCGGCCGCCTGGACGACGACGTCGGTGGGATCGCTGGCGGCCTGGACGGCCCCGATGATCTCGGGCTGCCCGGGGAGGGCGAGCCCCGAGGGCAGGAAGGCCTCGTCGACGAGGGCATCCCACGCCGCCTTCTCGGCGGCGACCCGGGTCGAGTGCCTGGTGGGCACGGTGTGCCCGGCCAGGGCCGTGGTCAGGGCGTCGAGGGTCTCGCGGGCATCGGCGACGACGGGCAGCTGAGACCCGTGCTTGTAGGCGTCGAAAGACGTGACGTTGACGTTGACGAAGCGCACGTCGCCGTCCCGGAAGGCCGTGCGGGAGGCGGTGGTGAAGTCGCTGTACCGGGTGCCGATGCCGATGACGAGGTCCGCCTCGGCGGCGATGCGGTTCGCGGCGGTGGTGCCGGTCGCACCGATGCCGCCCAGGTACTGCGGGTGGTCCCAACCGAGGGAGCCACCCCCGGCCTGAGTGGTCCCGACGGGGATTCCGGTCGCCCGGGCGAAGGCGTCGAGCTGCTGCTCCGCCCCCGAGTACAGGACTCCGCCACCGGCCACGACGACCGGTCGCTTCGCGGCGCGGATGGCGGCGACCGCCCGCTCGAGTGGTCCACGCTCGGGGACGGGACGTCTGACGTGCCACTCGCGGGGCTGCAGGAACTCGTCGGGCACGTCGAGCCATTCGGCCTGGACGTCCTCTGGCAGGGCGATCGTGACGGCGCCGGTCTCGGCCGGATCGGTCAGCACGCGCATCGCGGCGAGCGCGATCGAGAAGAGTTGCTCGGGGCGATCGACCCGGTCGAAGAACCGCGACAACGGCCGGAACGCGTCGGTCACCTGCAGGGACGTGTCGTGAGGCAGTTCGATCTGCTGCAGCACCGGGTCGCTGACCCGGGTCGCGAAGGTGTCGCTCGGCAGCAGCAGGGCCGGCAGGCGGTTGGTCGTCGCCAGCGCGGCGGCGGTGAGCATGTTGGCGGCCCCGGGGCCGACGGAGGCGGTGCTCGCGTAGGTCGCGCGCCTCCGGTGCATGCGGGCGTAGCCCACGGCCTGGTGCACCATGGCCTGCTCGTTCCGGGCCTGGAGGTACGGCATGAGGCCCGGACGGTCGACGTGGTACTGCTTGAGCGCCTGGCCGACACCGGCGACGTTGCCGTGGCCGAAGATGCCGAACATGCCCGGGATCGTGCGCTCTCGCACGTCGCCGTCGACGGTCCACTGGTTCGCGAGGAACTCGACGAGCGCCTGGCCGACGGTGAGTCTCTTCGTCGTCATCGACGCGGTCCTTTCGAGGGGGCGGTGGGGAGGTACGGCAGCCGGGGGTCGGGAGCCTGGGACTCCCAGCCGGCGCGGACCCACCCGTGGGCGGGGTCGTCGGTGATCAGCCAGGCGCGCTCGGCGTCGGGCCCCGCCATGACGTTGAGGTAATAGAGGTCGTAGCCGGGGGCGGCGACCGCCGGCCCGTGGTACCCGAACGGCACGAGGGCGACGTCGCCGGTGCGGACGAGCCGGTTCACGTCGATCTGCCCAGCGGGTGAGCTGTAGGCGGCGAACATGCCGAACGGGTCGGCCTGCTCGGGCGCGTCGACGCCGCGACTGACGGCGGATTCGAAGTAGTAGACCTCTTCGAGGCGGGACTCGATGCCGGGCAACCCCTCGTCGTGCTTGTGCGGGGGGTACGACGACCAGTTCTCGGCGGGCGTCACGACCTCGCAGACGATGAGCTTCTGGGCGTGCAGCCCGGCCGGGGTGCCGAAGTTGTGCACCTGGCGTGTGGATCGACCGGCGCCGCGGATCTCGACGGGGATGTCGTCGCGACGGAGCACCTGCACGTCGAGGACCTGGTCGGCGGGTGCCTCGGCGACCGCGACCCGACCGAGCCCGGTGACCACCGCCTCCGTCCGGACGCCAAGGTAGGCGACGTCGGCCGGCCCCTCGAAGACGGACGCCCGCCCGGCGAGCTCGAGGGTTCCCGACCCCCCTCGGGCGTCGTTCCACTCGACCACGACGTCACCCGCCAGAGGCACCACCATGCGCTCGACCGCACCGGCGGCGAGGGTCAACGAGACACCGTCGCCGAGCTCGCCGATGCGCAGGCCGGTGTGCTGCCAACCGTCGAGGTCGCCGTCGACGACGGTCTGCCAGCCGTCGCGGGTCAGGTCGCCGCGGGGGAAGAACCAGCGGGGGTCGTCGTTCATGTCGTCCACCTCATCATCGAGCGGAGCGGCCCGGGGCCGCGGGGGTAGTGCCTGGGGACAGATCGGGCGGGCGTCAGTTCTGGGGGAAGCCCAGGTCGACGCCGCCGTGGCTGGGGTCGAGCCAGCGTGACGTGATCGCCTTCTCGCGGGTGTAGAACTCGAAGCCTTGCAGGCCGTAGGCCTTGTCCGAACCGAAGATGCTGTCTTTGAAACCGCCGAACGAGTAGTACGCGACGGGTACCGGGATGGGCACGTTGATGCCGATCATGCCGACCTCGATCTCGGCTTGGAAGCGCCGCGCCGCGCCTCCGTCGTTGGTGAAGATCGCCGTGCCGTTGCCGTACGCGCCGGCGTTGATGAGCGCCACACCCTCGTCATACGACGCGACGCGGACGATCGAGAGCACGGGGCCGAAGATCTCTTCGGTGTAGACGCGGCTGGTGAGCGGCACTTTGTCGATCAGGGTGGGCCCGAGCCAGAAGCCGTCGGCCTCGCCGTCGACCTCGACGCCCCGACCGTCGACGACCACGTCGGCTCCGTCTTCGAGGGCGATGTCGATGTAGCTGGCGACCTTGTCGCGGTGCTGCTCGGTGACGAGGGGGCCCATGTCGCAGCTGCGTCGACCGTCGCCGACGGTGAGGCCGGCCATTCGCGCCGTGATCTTCTCGATCAGCTCGTCGGCCACGGGTTCGACCGCGACGACCACGCTGATGGCCATGCAGCGCTCGCCCGCCGAGCCGAATCCGGCGTTGATCGCGCTGTCGGCCACCAGGTCGAGGTCGGCGTCGGGCAGCACGAGCATGTGGTTCTTGGCTCCGCCGAGCGCCTGGACGCGCTTGCCGTGCTTGGCGGCGGTCTCGTAGATGTACTGGGCGATGGGCGTCGAACCGACGAACGAGATGGCCTTGACGTCGGGGTGCTCGAGCAGGCCGTCCACGGCGACCTTGTCGCCGTGGAGGACGGTGAAGACGCCCTCGGGCAGGCCGGCCTCGGCGAAGAGGCGGGCGAGGAACATCGCGCTCGACGGGTCTTTCTCGGAGGGCTTCAACACGACGGTGTTGCCGACCGCGATCGCGATCGGGAAGAACCACATCGGCACCATGGCCGGGAAGTTGAAGGGGCTGATGACGCCGACGACGCCGAGCGGTGCCTTGGTCGAG
Source organism: Frigoribacterium sp. VKM Ac-2836 (assembly GCF_013248995.1). Lineage (GTDB taxonomy): Bacteria > Actinomycetota > Actinomycetes > Actinomycetales > Microbacteriaceae > Frigoribacterium. Next base: position 103,404 of record NZ_JABRPK010000002.1, read on the forward strand.
TACACGTCGACCCCGGTCGAGACCTGCTGTGAGAACTCACCCTTGATCAGGTGGGGGAACCCGGTGGCGAGTTCGACGACCTCGAGGCCGCGGGTGATCTCGCCGAGGGCGTCGCTCAGCACCTTGCCGTGCTCGCTGGTGAGGATCTCGGCCAGTTCACCCTTGCGCTCGTTGAGCAGCTCACGGAAGCGGAACATGATCTGCTGACGCTTCGTGATCGAGAGGTCGCGCCACGCGGGGAACGCCCGCCGCGCCGAGGCGACGGCGGCCTCGATCTCGGAGGCGCCGGCGAGCGAGACGTCCTTCGTCGCGACCCCGAGAGCCGGGTCGTAGACGGGGGCGGTGCGGCCGCTCGTGCCGGGCACCTCGGCGTTGTCGATCCAGTGCGGGACGAGGGGCCGGCCCGTGTCGGTGCTGGTGCTGGTTGCGCTGGTCATCGTCGTGCCGATCCGTTCGTGGTCGAGGGGGTGTGGACGAGGCCGGCGGCGTGGTCCACGGCTGCGGCGACGTCGTCGTCGCCCGGGTAGAGCAGGGTGCGCCCGACGACGAGTCCGCGGACGCCGGGCAGGGCGAGGGCCGCGGCCCAGCGGGCGTAGGTGTCGGCCGGGTCGACGGCGGGATCGCCCCCCAGCAGCAGCGTGGGCAGGGTCGTCGCCGCCATGACGCGTTCCATGTCGTCGACGACGGGCAGTTTGAGCCAGCTGTAGGCGGAGGACTCACCGAGGCCGGACGCGATGGCCACCGACTTGATGACGGCGTCGGCCGTGAGGTCGTTCGTCACGCGCCCGTCGACCCACGAGCTCATGAAGGGCTCGAGCATGATCGGGAGGCGCAGCCTGGCCGACTCCGTCACCGCGCGTGCCGTGGCGGCGAGTGTCGAGGCCGTGCCGGGGTCGTCGAGGGCGACGCGCACGAGCAGTTTCGCGAAGTCGAACCGGGAGTCGGCGATCGATGCGGCCGAGTACGCGGTGAACCGGTCGTCCAGCTCGAACGTGGCGCCCTGCAGTCCGCCGCGGTTCATGCTCCCGACGACGACCTTGCCGTCGAGGGCACCGAGCAGGGCGAGGTCCTCGAGGATGTCGGGGGTTCCGAGCACCCCGTCGACGCCCGGTCGATCGAGGGCGACGACGAGTCGACGGAGGAGGTCGTACCGGTCGGCCATGGCGGTCGGGTCTCGGCGGACACCGAGGGCCCCGCGGGCCGGGTGGTCCGCCGCGATGATGAAGAGGCGCCCGTCGGCACCCAGGGGTGCGGGCCGCGTGCGGGCGGCGAGGATCTCGGCCACCCGGTGCGGTTCGGCGGCCCTGACGGTGCGGAGGCGCTCGAAGTCGAGAACCGGGGCGGGGTGGTCAGACATGGTGTGCCTCCTCGAGGACGGCCTCGACCTCGTCGGTGGTGGGCATGGCGGTGGAGCACTCGAACCGGGTGGCGACGATGCCGCCGGCCGCGTTGGCGAAGCGCAGGGTGCGGTCGAGGGACCATCCCTCGATCAGTCCGTGGCACAGGGCGCCGCCGAACCCGTCGCCCGACCCGAGGCCGTTGATCACCTGGACGAGGTGCGCGGGCACCTCGATCCGTTCGTCTCGCGTCTTGGCGAGGACGCCCTTGGGGCCCTGCTTGACGACGGCCAGCTCGATGCCTCGTTCGAGGAGGGCGTCGGCCGCCCGCTCGGGCTCGGTCTCGCCGATGGCGATCTCGCACTCTTCGCGGTTGCCGACGGCGACGGTGACGTGCTCGAGGGCGCGCCCGACCTCTCGGGTGGCGACCTCGGGGTTCTTCCAGAACATGGGGCGGTAGTCGAGGTCGAGGATCGTCAGGGGCCGACGACCCCGGGCCTGCCAGGCGACGTGATGCGCCTGCCTGCTCGGTTCTTCGCTGAGGCCCGTGACCGTCGCCCAGAAGACCGTGGCCTTCTCGATGGCGGCGAGGTCGAGCGAGCCCGCGGTGATCATCAGGTCGGGTGCCTTCGGCTGCCGGTAGAAGTAGAGCGGGAAGTCGTCGGGCGGGAAGATCTCGCAGAACGTGACGGGGGTGTTGAGCCCGTCGACGGTCGAGACGAGCCGTGTCGAGACGCCGAGCCGGTCGAGCTCTCGGACGATGTAGCGACCGAAGGGGTCGTCACCGGTCCGGGTGACCACCGCGGATCGGCGACCGTGACGGGCGGCGGCGATGGCGACGTTGGTCGCGCTGCCACCGACGGATTTGCTGAAGGTCTCGACCTCTTCGAGCGGGACCCCGGACTGCTGGGGGTAGATGTCGACGCCGACGCGGCCCATGGTGAGGACCTCGTAGGGAGCGGTGTCGTTGTCGTCGGTCATGACGTGGTCGTCCTTTCGGGAGCCTGGCGTCGGGTCGCGGTCACTTCTTGCCGTTCTTGACCACGTAGATGGCACCGGTGCTGAAGTCCTCTTCGAGTTGCTCGAGCGACCGCCCGTTCGTCTCGGGCACCTTCTTCACGGCGAAGAGGAACGATCCGGCGTTGAGCACGGCGAAGATGAAGAAGGTCGTCGAGATGCCGATGCCGGCGACGAGGATGGGGAAGAGCAGGCTGACGGCGAAGTTGGTCAACCAGAGGATGAGCACCGTGAGCCCCATGCCCACGCCCCGCAGCTTGAGGGGGAAGATCTCGCTGAGCATCAGCCAGACGAGGGGCCCGATGGTGCCCTGCATGGTGCCGACGAAGCCGATGACGAAGATCAGGACGACGATCGCTCGGCCGAGCCCTTCGGGGATCAGCAGCGACGACAGGCCGATCAGCAGGTGGAAGATCGTCACGCCGGCGAAGCCGACCATGAGCATGGTGCGCCGTCCGACCTTGTTGATGATGCGGAGGGCGACGAGCATGGCGACGACGGCGATGACGCCCGCCCCGACGTTGGCGATCAGGGCCCCGCTCTGCGAGAAGCCGGACTGCTGCAGCACCTGGGTGCCGTAGTACATGATCGAGTTGATGCCGGTCAGTTGCTGGGCGACGGCCAGACCGATGCCGATGAAGAGGATCTTGCGGAGCCACGGCGCGGCGACGAGGTCGGCCAGACGGACGCTCTTGGCCTCTTTCTCCTCTTCGGCGAGTTCGCGCACCTCGGCCATCTCGGCGACGGCTCGGTCGTCGGCACGGATCTGCTTGAGGACGGCGAGGGCGTCGTCGTCACGCCCCTGCGCGATGAGCCACCGGGGACTCTCGGGGACGCGGAACATGCCGATGAACAAGGCGATCGCGGGCAGCACAGCGACGGAGAGCATGTAGCGCCAGACGTTGTCGTGCTCACCCCACACGCTGCCGATGACGGCGTTGATCGTGAAGGCGGCGAGCTGCCCCGAGACGATCATGAGCTCGTTGCGACTGACGAGCCCGCCGCGTTGCTCGGTGGGCGCGAGTTCGGCGAGGAACACCGGAACGGTGACCGAGGCGCCGCCGACCGCGATGCCGAGGAAGAACCGTGCCCCGGTGAGGAACTCCCACGTGGGAGCGAGCACGCAGGCGAGGGCGGCGAAGAAGAACAGGATCGCCAGGGTGTTGATGGTGGGTTTGCGACCGAAGGCGTCCGAGATGCGGCCGATGAAGAACGCCCCGACCGCGGCGCCGATCAGGATGGCCGAGACCATGATGCCTTCGCTGGCGGGTGTGAGCCCGAGGCTCTCCTCCATCGAGTCGAGCGCGCCGTTGATCACGCCCGTGTCGTAGCCGAAGAGCAGGCCACCGAAGGTGGCGATGACCGCGACGGTGCCCAGGCGCTTGGTGTGAGGGCCCGAGACGAGGGCGGGAAGTGCTACTCGGGGCGAACTGCCCGATGTGTCGGTGACCACGATTCCTCCATTGGTTGTCGTGACAGCTTCCCGCGTCGGTGCGGGTCGTCGCCCAGCCATCGGCGACAGGTCGAGGTTAGCCATGTCTGCATGTCCTGTCAATCAGTCATAACTCAGAAGCAGGCGAGCGATGGAAGAGGCGCGCGTCCCTAGACTCGGAGCATGCCCTTCGACCAGTGGTACGACGACGCCACCCGCGAGGCCGCGACGGCACGGGTCCTCCAGCGCAAGATGACGAACCCCACCGACCGCAACGTCCTGACGGTCGTCGCGGAAGAGTTCAACGTTCCGCGTCGGACCCTCAGCGACTGGGTCGACGAGGCCTCGCCCGAGTCGGCCAAGCCGCAGCGGAAGCCCCGCCCCAAGTTCTCGCAGGTCGTCAAGACCACCAAGGAGGCGCGGGTCGAGTCCCCCGCGGACGAGGACGCGGATGAGGAACCGACTTCCGCCGCGCCTCCCGAGCCCGCCGGCGAAGCCGAGACGGTGCTCGAACGCGAGCCCGACCCCTGGTCGACGGCCGATCCCACCCCTGACCCCGAGCCGACGCCCGAGCCCGAGCCGGAACCGGAACCGGAACCGGAACCCGGACCCGAGCCCGAGCCCGAGCCCGAGCTGCACCCTGCACCCACCCCCGCACGGGCCCGCGCCGACGACCGTGTCGCCGCCCTCGAGGCCGAGGTGGCGGCCCTCCGCGCCGACAACCGGGCGCTCGTCGAGGCGCTGCGCGTCCTGACCGACGACTGACGGGGCGGCCGACCTGCTGTCGGTCGAGATCGATGCCGCGCTGACCCTCGCCGGGGTGCTGCCGCCGCTGCTTTCCCCCGCCTGGCCGAAAGGCGAGTGTCCGGCGACCCGAGCCTGGAAGCTCGCTGGAGGTCGATGACGCGGGTGCTTTGGCACGCGTCCGAATGGTGTGTCCGCACCGCGGCACAGCGATTCCCGGCCACCGACCCGAGTGGCCCTGCCGAGAGAAGGACCACCATGAGCGCAGACGACGAGAAGCAGGCCGACGCCGGATTCGCCGGCAGGTTCCGTGACCAGCTCGGAACCCGGGCGATCGAGCCCTTCGTCAAGGCCGTCCGAACCGAGCTGAGATCGGCCCGCGACGAGATCGCCGGTCGGGCCCGTGACGCGCGATCCGGCGTCGTGATGCTCGCCGTCGGGGCCGTCCTCGCGATCGTGACGCTGATCCTCCTGGCCGGCACCGCCGTCGCCCTGCTGGCGCTGGCCCTCCCGGTGTGGGCCGCCGCGCTGATCACCTTCGCCGTCTTCGCCGTCGTGACCGCGGTACTCGTCGCCGTGGGCCTGAAGGGCGTCACACGTGGCATCCCACCGGTACCCGCCGACACGGTGAGGAACCTCACCTCGTCCACCGACTGACGGTCCACTCCCCCCGCGCCCGCCGCGACCCGACACCTCCCCGATCTCCACACCCCATCGAACCCGACCCCAGAAAGCCCCCATGCCTCGCAACGCTTCTGCCAGCCGCACCACCAGAGAACAACGCACACAGCACGCGGAGACCTACGGCCCGCTCGCGCGCTACGCCTCCGAGGCGTTCGGTGCGTTCCTCCTCGTCGTCGGAGGCGTGGGCACGGCCGTCTTCGCCTCGACGTTCCCGGACGACGGCAACACGCTCGGTGTCGGGTTCCTCGGAGTGGCCCTGGCGTTCGGGTTGAGCGTGATGGCCGGGATCTACGCCGTCGGTCACATCTCGGGCGGCCACTTCAACCCGGCCGTGATGGTCGGCTTCGCCCTCGCCGGTCGGACCCCGTGGGCGAGCGTGCCCGGCTACGTCGTCGCGCAGCTCGTCGGTGCCGCCGCCGGCGCGAGCGTCCTGGCGATCGTCGCCGCGGACGGCCCCGCCGGTTACTTCGCCGCGGCTCGTGACTCGGGCTTCGCGTCGAACGGTTTGGGTGCGTCGTCGCCCGGCGGTTTCGGCCTCGGAGCCGTGCTCGTCACCGAAATCGTGCTGACGGCCGTGTTCGTCGGGGTCATCCTGTCGGTAACCGCCAAGAACGAGTACAAGGCCCTGGCGCCCCTGGCCATCGGGCTGACCCTGACGCTGATCCACCTGATCAGCATCACGGTGAGCAACACGTCGGTGAACCCTGCCCGCTCGTTGGCGGCCGCCCTCTTCGGCGGCCCCGAGGCCCTGGCGCAGGTCTGGGTCTTCTTCGTGGCACCCCTCGTCGGCGCCGCCCTCGCGGGCCTCGCCCACCGCGTCCTGCGTCGTCGCGCCTGAGCCGCCGGGCACGGTGTGAGCATCGTTTTCGACACGACTCCGGACGAGCCGGGGTGCCGACACCGAGATCTTCGACGTGATGCGGACGAGCGCCGACACCGTCCCGGCTCCCTCCGGGTCGACCGTTCGACAGAGGGCTTCGATGCATCGACGGCTAACCCCGGCGGAGGCGGGCCGTCGTCGCCCGCAGGAGGCGCGGGACAGGTCCCCAGCATCGCATCGCGTCATCGACGCTCACCCGTCGTCCGCGACGACATGTCGCTCGACGCTCGGTTGGCGAGATCGCTGTTTCCAGCCCGAGAAGAGATAGGCCAGGCCGAGGCCGGCGTAGACCACGCCAGCAACCATCGATGTGGCCGTCTCGACATGGACCGCGGCGGGTATGAGCAGGCTCAGCCCACTGAGCCCGAAGAACACGGCCAACACGACGCTAGACGCAGGGCCCCCGGTCAGCTGCCACGCAGGTCGTGCCGAACCCACGGGTTCGTCCGGCCCCCTGAACACCCGCGCGCAGAAGAGGCTGGTGCCGACCGACAGCGCCAGGGTGACGACGAGCGTCGCCGTCTCACCGAAAACGAGGGCCACGCTAAGGCCGAGCCCGAATCCGACGATGACGACCGCCAAGACGAGGCCGACCTTGGTCGTCGCCGAGGTGATGCGAAGGGTCATGAGGACTGTCCTGACTACGCGATGACAAAGAACTTGTAGTAATTGCAGTAGTTCGCTGCGCAGTTGTAGAACACTGCCTTGATACGTTTTCTTTGGTAGTGGGCCTGGGTGATCGCCTGGTCTAACGCTGGAGTGATGCCGCAGCCGACGCCCACGAGATAGCTCGTCGGAACGACCCTGCAAAATTGACCGACATTGCCCTTCCTTGCAAACATGTTTTCGACCGTCGCCCTGGACCAGTAGAACGTGGTGGTCTTATACGACGGGTCTGCGATCACCGGGTAAGCCATGCCGGCGTCGTGGCGGACGACCTGCGTCAGTGTCGTCCCAGAAATCTCGAATGAGGTATCGACGGCAGTTCCATCGGCTTGGTAAGCCCACGGCGCGTCGAACCGGCCGAGCTGGGTTCCATCGGCCAGGACGATGATGGCTCCGCCATCGTCCCCCAGAGCAAGACTGCCGCCGGCTGGAAGCACCAACGGATACTCGTAACGAGAAGGGGCGGTTGGGGAATCAATTACAGTGGCGATACGGACAGTTCCATCCTCGCGGACACTCGGCACCGACGACGACCCGTTCTTGTTGTCGATGACCAGCGTGCTCGAGTCGACGACAACGGGGTCGCCCGCTTGTTCATCGAAGGGCAGCCCGATTCTGAGGTCGAGGCCGCTGTCAACACCGATACCTTTAGTCGGATCGGCGGGTAGGTCGACATCGACTGGCCCAGCTGTTCCAGCGAGCCCAGACCCTTGTGCTTCTGTCGAGAGTTGGGCAGGCGAGGCGACCGGTGGGGCAACGGTGGCGACAGCAGAAACTGCCGCTGCCGCTGTGTCGTGGGGGCTTGTCGAGAGGGCGTGCGCAGGCGCAGCCAATAGGCAGGCCCCCAGAGCGATCGTGGCCACGGGCGCCACAAAGCGAATGGACTCGCGTGATGTCATCAGGCTCCAATGTTCATCCAGTTGATATTTCAGGATTCCAATGTAGGCAATGGTTGCCTGATGGGCAAGAGATTTAATGAGAAACATGAGTACGAAGACCTGAGGGCTCCCCGCACGCGCAGTCCGCCGTCGAGGAAAAGTTCGCAGACTCAGGCCATGCCGATAGGACCGAGAACGACGGCGACCCCGGTGCAGACGCCCAGCGCGACGACGAACGTGACCACCAGCGTGCGAGGGTCGTTACCTGCCGGCCGTCTTCACCGGTCCAGTAGGCGAGATCGGCACGACTCACCCGCCTCAGTCGAGCCTGTGGCCTGTGGCCTGTGACACGAATTACGCGACCGTCGCGCTCCGGACCCGGTCGGCGGCGGTGGCCATGTGGTCGCGCATCGCAGCGAGCGCGGCGTCGGGATCACGGGCCGCGATCGCCTCGAAGACCGCACGGTGCTCGCGGTAGGCGGCCTCGGCCTGGTCCTTCTCGCTGAGCCCCCGCTCGACCCACAACCGCAGCAACGAGCGGGTGCTCTGCAAGAGGTCCTTGAGCACGACGTTGTCGGCGCTGACGGCGATCTGCAGGTGGAACCTGATGTCCGCCTGGAGGAAGGCGTCGAGGTCTTCCAGCGACGAGGCCATGACCTCGATGTAAGCGCGCAGCTTCTCGACGTCGGCGTCCGTGGCCCGCTCGGCGGCGTAGGACGCCGCCTGGATCTCGAGCCCGCCCCGGACCTCGATGAGCTCACGCGTGCGTGCCGCGTTCAGCATGAGACCCCAGCTGAGGGTGGTCGGCAGCAACTCCGAGGTCTGGTCGCGCAGGTAGGTGCCCGAGCCCGGACGCACGGTGACGATGCCGAGGATCTCGAGGGCGGCCAGGGCCTCGCGGACGGCCGACCGTCCGACGCCGAGACGTTCGGCGAGCTGCCGCTCGGGTGGGAGGCGCGACCCGGGGGTCAGTTCGCCGGCCGTCAGGAGGGCCACGAGCTGCTTGACGACCTCGCTGACCGCCGTGCCGCGCGGGACCATCTCGAGCTCGAGATCGAGGCTCGTGGGGTCGCTCTCTGGGTATGCCGGCACGGTGCGAGCTTAGTCAGCGGGGCCCAGGGGTCCACCTCTTCGGGCGCTCCCTCCGTCTCGTCACGTCGCTAAATTGGTCAACCGGTTGACAGATATCGGGGAAAAAGGCACGATGGTCCCTGCGCGCCACCGGCACCGGTCGAAGGCGTCATCCAACAACGTCGTTAGATCCGAAGGAGTCGATGTGGACACCACCACCCGAACGAGCGCGCCACAGAGCGCGGTCGAGAAGTCCGCGATCAAGAAAGTCGCCGTCCGGCTCGTCCCGTTCGTGGCGTTGATGTTCTTCATCAACTACCTCGACCGCACCGCCATCGGCTTCGCGGCGCCCAACGGCATGGAGTCCGACCTGGCCCTGTCGGCCGCCCAGTTCGGCTTCGCCTCCGGCGTGTTCTTCATCGGCTACATCCTGTTGGAGGTGCCGTCGAACCTCGCCCTGCACAAGTTCGGTGCCCGCAAGTGGCTCGCCCGCATCATGGTGACCTGGGGCATCGTGGCGTTGCTCTTCACCTGGGTGCAGAACTTCGAGCAGCTGGTCGCACTGCGCTTCCTGCTCGGCGTCATGGAGGCCGGCTTCTTCCCCGGCGCGATCCTCTTCCTGAGCCTGTGGGTGCCGGCCGCCCACCGCAGCAAGATCCTCGCCCTCTTCTACCTGGCGCAGCCGCTGACCACCGTCATCGGCGCCCCGCTCGCCGGCTGGTTGATCAGCCACGACGGCATCTTCTTCGGCCTCGAGGGCTGGCGCTTCATGTTCATGGGCGTGGCCATCCCCGCGATCGTCGTCGGGATCGTCGCCTGGTTCTACCTCAAGGACAAGCCCGCGGACGCCAAGTGGCTCACGAAGGAGGAGCAGGTCTGGCTCACCCAGGCGCTGGTGAAGGAAGCCTCGACGAAGACGGGTGCCGTCTCGACCACCGGCAAGCACCCGGGCCTCGGCGTCGTCTTCAAGAACGGCCGTGTCTGGATGCTCTCGTTCATCTACTTCGGCTTCATCTACGGCCTCTACGCGCTCGCGTTCTTCCTGCCCACCATCATCGGCGGCTTCCAGGAGCAGTTCGGCACCGAGTTCACCGTCACCGAGCGCGGCTTCATCACGGCCATCCCCTACGTCCCCGCGGCCATCGCCCTGTACTTCTGGTCGCGTGACGCCTCGCGTCGCGGCCTCAAGACCTGGCACATCGTCATCCCCGCCGTCGTGGGCGGTCTGAGCATCCCGCTGGCGCTGTACGCGCAGTCCCCCGCCCTCACCATCGCGGTGATCGCGGTCACCGCCATGGCGATCTTCGCGGCCCTGCCCAACTTCTGGACCCTGCCCACGCAGTTCCTGACCGGCGCCGCGGCGGCCGCGGGCATCGCGCTCATCAACACGGTCGGCAACCTCGCCGGCTTCAGCGCCCCGTACATCACCGGCCTGGTCACCGACGTCACCGGCGACTACCGGGCACCGATGTTCATCGTCGGGTTCTTCATGCTGCTGTCGGCGGCGCTGATGATCGCGCTCAGCCGGATGAAGAAGCCCGAGGGCACCCTCAGCCCCCGCGAGCAGGCCGACCTGGCGGCGACCGCCGGGCTCGACTGACCGACGCTCGCCCCTCTCCCCTGCGGGGCCCGGACGATCACCGACCCGGGCCCCGCCCCTCTCCGCACCCCGTCGTCGTGTCCGCGCGCCGTCGACCGGACCACCGCCTCCTGGAGTTCTCATGACACGCCTCTTCAACGATCCGGGCGACTTCGCCGACGAGATGATCGACGGCTTCGTGGCCGCCAACCAGCGCTGGGTGCGACGGGTCCACGGCGGCGTGGTCCGGGCGACCCGCTCGGCCCCCGGCAGCGTCGCGCTCGTCGTCGGCGGTGGCTCGGGTCACTACCCGGCCTTCGGCGGACTCGTCGGGCAAGGGCTCGCCCACGGCGCCGCCCTCGGCAACCTCTTCGCCTCGCCCTCGTGGCAGCAGGTCAGGTCGGTGGCGAAGTCGGCCCAGAACGGCGGGGGTGTCCTGCTGAGCTACGGCAACTACGCCGGTGACGTCCTCAACTTCGACAAGGCCCAGCAGAAGCTGATCGACGAGGGCATCGAGACACGCACGGTCGCCGTCACCGACGACATCTCGAGCGCGCCGATCGCCGACAAGCACAAGCGTCGCGGCATCGCCGGCGACCTCACCGTCTTCAAGTCCGCCGCGGCCGCCGCTGAAGAGGGCGCCGACCTCGACGACGTCGTCCGCGTCGCCGTCAAGGCGAACGAACGCACCCGCAGTGTCGGCGTGGCCTTCTCCGGCTGCTCCCTGCCCGGAGCCGACGAACCGCTCTTCACCGTGCCCGAGGGCCGCATGGCCGTCGGCATGGGCATCCACGGCGAGCCCGGCATCGGCGAGACCGACGTCCCCACGGCGGACGGCCTCGCCGAGTTGCTCGTCGAGGCGCTGCTCGCGAACGACGAACTGCCCGACGGGGTCGACGAGGCGCGCGGGCGCAAGGTGGCCGTGCTGCTCAACGGACTCGGCTCGGTCAAGTACGAGGAGCTCTTCGTCGTCTACGCCCGGGTCGACGCCCTGCTGCGTGAGGCGGGCGTCGAGGTCGTCGAACCCGAGGTCGGCGAGCTCGTCACGAGCTTCGACATGGCCGGCGTCTCGCTGACCCTGTTCTGGCTCGACGACGAACTCGAGCGCCTCTGGGCGGCCCCGGTCGACGCCCCCGCCTACAAGAAGGGCTCCGTCGACGTCGCGCTGCGGGCGGACGACGCCGAGCAGGAGGCGCGGGTCGCGGTCACGATCCCGCCCGCCACCCCGGCGTCGCAGCAGGCCGCCCAGCTGGTGCTGAGCGCCCTCGAGGCGGTGCGGACCACGGTCGAGGAGAACGTCGACGAGCTCGGACGCATCGACGCCGTCGCCGGGGACGGCGACCACGGCATCGGCATGCAGCGCGGGGTCCACGCCGCCGTCTCCGCCGCTCGCGAGGCCGTGCTCGCCGGCGCGGGGGCGGGCACCGTCCTCGACCTCGCCGGCGACGCCTGGTCCGATCGGGCCGGGGGCACCTCCGGGGCCCTCTGGGGCGCCGCCCTCGCGAGCCTCGGCGCGGCCGTCGGCGACGAGGCGGCCCCGGACCGCGCCTCCGTGTCCCGCGGCGTCTCCGCCGCGACCGAGGCGATCCTCGAGTTCGGCGCCACGGTCGGCGACAAGACCATGGTCGACGTGCTCGTCCCCTTCGAAGCGGCCCTCACCGCGGCGGTCGACGACGGGGCCGACCTCGCCACGGCCTGGGCCACCGCGGCCGAGGTGGCCGTGACGGCGGCCGCGGCGACCGCCGACCTCCTGCCCAAGATGGGCCGCGCCCGGCCGCACGCCGAGAAGAGCCTCGGCACACCCGACGCGGGCGCCACCTCGCTCGGGCTCATCACGCGGGCCGTCGGGCGCGTCCTCGCGCCGCAGCCCGCCGCGTGACCCCTCCCTCCCCACCCTCCACGAAAGGCACCACCATGGTTGACCAGCTGCGCATCGTCGTCGGATCGGACGACGCCGGGTACGACTACAAAGAGGTCCTCAAGACGGACCTCGAGGCCAACGACGGGGTGGCGAGCGTCACCGACGTCGGGGTCGCCTCCGACGGTCACACCGCCTACCCGCACGTCGCCGTCGAGGCGGCCCGCATGGTCGCCGACGGCCGCGCCGACCGCGCGATCCTGATCTGCGGCACCGGACTCGGCGTCGCCATCGCGGCCAACAAGGTGCCCGGCATCCGGGCGGTGACCGCGCACGACACGTTCTCGGTCGAACGCGCCGTCCTCTCGAACGACGCCCAGGTGCTCTGCATGGGCCAGCGCGTGATCGGCGTCGAGCTCATGCGCCGTCTGGCGAAGGAGTTCCTCACCTACCGCTTCGACACCTCGAGCGCCTCGGCCGAGAAGGTCGCCGCCATCTGCGGCTACGACGGGTCGGGCGAGCCCGTCGGCATCGACGCGGCGTGAGCGACCTGGTGACCGCACCCGTCCGGCCCTCCTCGGCCCGCTTCACGATCGGGGTGAGCCTCAAGATGTACTTCTCGCACGCGAGGACCCTCGCGTGGAGCACCGAGCTGGCCGAGATCGCGCGGCGCCACCCGGCCGTCCGGCGGGGCGTCGTCGACCTGTTCGTCGCGCCGACGTTCCCGTCGCTCGTCCCCGTGCAGGAGGCGCTGGCCGGCACCTCGGTCCGCCTCGGCGCGCAGGACCTCGCGACCGATGACACCGGCGCCTTCACGGGCGAGGTCAGCGGCGTCGAGCTGGCCGAGATCGGCTGCACCCTCGCCGAGATCGGCCACGCCGAACGACGGACTCTCTTCCACGAGGACGACGCGGTCGTCGCGGCCAAGACGGCGGCGGCGCTGCGCCACGGCATCACCCCGCTGCTCTGCGTGGGTGAGGCCGATCAGACGTCGCCCGCCCTCGCGGCACTCGAGGTGACGGAGCAGATCGACCTCGCCCTGGCTGCGGCCGACGAGGCCGGCCTCCCGGGTGCCCTCGTCGTCGCGTACGAGCCGCTCTGGGCGATCGGCGCTCCGGTCCCGGCGTCCGCGGGACACATCACCGCGGTGGTCGCGGCCGTCGAGCGACACCTCGCCGGGCTGCCCGACCGCGCCGGCAGCCGGGTGATCTACGGCGGCAGCGCCGGTCCGGGGCTCTTGACCGGTCTGGGCGGCCAGGTCCGAGGGTTGTTCCTCGGTCGCTTCGCCCACGACGCCTCCGCGGTGGAGCGCATCCTCGACGAGGCGCTCGCACTCGACGAGGCGCTCGCGCTCGACGAGGCGCCGACTGCCGACACCGAACTCCGAGACGAGGTGGCGTCGTGATCGGCCTCAGCACGTACGCGTACTTCTGGCGGGGCAGCGACCACGTCCCGCAGCCGATGACCCTGGACGACATGCTGCGCGACACGGCCGCGCAGGGCGTCCGGCTGTTCCAGATCTGCGACCACGAGGCCCTGACCGGCTACGGCGACGAGCAGCTCGCCACGCTGCGCGACCTAGCCGACGAGCTCGGGCTGACACTCGAACTCGGCACCCGGGGCACCGGGCCGACCGTCCTGCGGACGTGGCTGCGACTCGCGGTCGCGCTGCGCGCCTCCGTGGTCCGCAGCATGTGGACGGCGGGCGACGACCGTCCCGACGCGGCCGAGACCGAGCGTCGCCTGCGCGAGGTGCTGCCCGAGTACGAGAAGGCGGGGGTGACCCTCGCCCTCGAGACCTACGAGCAGGTCGCCTCGACCGAGCTCGTGGCCGTCGTCCGGGCGGTCGCCAGTCCACGGCTCGGCATCGTGCTCGACCCGGCGAACACCGTGGCGAACCTCGAACATCCGGCCGACGTGACGGCCCGCTGCCTGCCGTTCGTCGCGAACTGGCACGTGAAGGACTTCGCGTTCTCGCGGAAGGACGGCTGGGTGGGTTTCGCCCTGACGAGCACCCCGCTCGGCGAGGGCCGGCTCGACTACGACGGCATCCGGGCGGCGCTCGACGAGCGCGACGGCGGCGCGACGAGCGTCAACCAGGTCGTCGAGCACTGGCTGCCCTGGCAGGGCGACCCCGAGACCACCACGCGGCTCGAAGCCGAGTGGACGACACGAACCATCTCTGAACTAAGGAGCAAGAACAATGACTGACACCCTCGACACGACCGCCCCCGAGAGCACCGTCACGTACGCCGACGGCCAGGGCTCGGCCGACGTCACCGTCGCCGTCATCGGCGCCGGCGGCAAGATGGGCCAGCGCGTCTCGAACAACCTCGCCAAGAGCGCGTACACGACCCTCTACAGCGAGGCGTCGCCCGCCGGCGTCGAGCTGATCGAGTCGCTCGGCCGCACGGTCACCGCGACCGACGTGGCCGTGGCGGACGCCGACGTGGTCATCCTCGCCGTACCCGACGTGGTCCTCGGCACGGTGTCCGAGCAGGTCGTCCCGGCGATGAAGACCGGCGCCGTCATCCTCACCCTCGACCCGGCGGCCGCGTACGCGGGCCTTCTCGCCGTGCGCGAGGACATCCACTACGCGGTGGCGCACCCCTGCCACCCCAGCGTGTTCCTCGAGCGGACCACGAAAGAGGAGTGGGCCGACACCTTCGGTGGCGTGGCCGCCCCGCAGGAGGTCGTCGCCGCGCTCGAGGGCGTGGCCGAGGACTCGCCCGTCCGCGAACTCATGACGCAGGTCATCTCGACGATCTACGCGCCCGTCATCGCCGTGCACTACGTGACGGTCAAGCAGCTGGCCGTGCTCGAGCCGACGCTGGTCGAGACGATGGCCTGCATGATCGGGGCGTTCCTGAAGGAGGCGCTCGAAGAGACCGTCGGCGGCGTCGGGGTCCCCTACGAGGCCGCCCGCGCCATGCTCTACGGCCACACCTGGATCGCGCTGACGAACGGTCTGCGCGGTTCGAACCCGTTCAGCGACGCCTGCCACATCGCCATGGACTACGGCCGCGAGTCCATCGTCCGCGACGACTGGAAGAAGATCTTCGACGACAGCCAGCTCGACTCGGTCATCGCGCGCATGCTGAAGATCGACGCCGTGCGCCGCTAGGCGACTCTCGTTCGGCCTGTCGACGGGCGCCCCTGCACCGCGGGGGCGCCCGCCCTCGTCGCAGGATGCCGCTAACGTAGGCGGCTGCCCCGCTCTCGAACGACAGGAACCCTCACGTGTCGCGACCCGACGACAGGACCACCCCGCCACCCGCCGCCCGCCGCCCCGTGCGGCGCGTGATCCGTGAGGTGATCGACCCGGACCCGATGCACCCCGCCCTGATCCCCGGCATCGGCGTCGAGTCGACGGGTCGCACTTTCCGCACGAGGCGGACCGTTCTCGGCATCGCCGGGGCCCTGACCGTGGCGGTCATCCTCTGGGCGATCATCTCGCCGGACTCCATCTCGACCGTCGGGGCGGCCTCGCTCGACTGGGTCACCGAGAGCTTCGGCTGGCTCTTCACGGTGCTGACGATCCTCGTCGCCGGCTTCATGCTCGTCGTCGGCTACGGCCGCACGGGCGGCGTCCGCCTGGGCGCGGACGACGAGAAGCCCGAGTTCTCACGGGTCTCGTGGATCGCGATGCTCTTCTCCGCCGGCATCGGAATCGGCCTGCTCTTCTACGGCCCGATGGAGCCCCTCACCTTCTTCTTGACCCCACCACACGGTTTCGACGTCGAGCCCGGCAGCGTCGACGCCATGCAGACCGCCCTCGCGCAGACGCTGCTGCACTGGGGCCCGATGGCCTGGGCGTACTACGCGCTCGTCGGTGGGGCGATCGCCTACGCCTCCTACCGACGGGGGCGCGCCCCGCTCATCTCGTCGATCTTCGACTCGGTGTTCTCGCAGCGGACGCAGGGCGTCTTCGGCCCCGTGATTGACATCTTCGCCATCGTCGTCACGCTGTTCGGCACGGCCGTGTCGCTCGGCATCGGCGCCCTGCAGATCGCGTCCGGCACCGAGATGGTCACCGGCATCGGCGAGCTCGGCAACGGGTTCCTGATCGGAGCGATCGCGGTGCTCACCGCGCTCTTCATCATCTCGGCCGTGTCGGGCGTCAAGCGAGGCATCCGAATCCTCTCGAACGTCAACATGGTCGTCGCCGGCCTCCTCGGCCTGTTCGTTCTCGTCGCCGGGCCGACGCTGCTGTTGGCCGATCTGATCCCCGCCGCAGCGGTGACGTACTTCAGCGAGCTCGGCACCATGCTCATGCGCAACAACGCGAAC
Organism: Frigoribacterium sp. VKM Ac-2836; assembly: GCF_013248995.1. GTDB lineage: Bacteria > Actinomycetota > Actinomycetes > Actinomycetales > Microbacteriaceae > Frigoribacterium. Next base: position 119,840 of record NZ_JABRPK010000002.1, read on the forward strand.
GGTGCCGACACGCAAGAGTTCATGCAGGCATGGACCACCTATTACTGGGCGTGGTGGGTGTCGTGGACGCCGTTCGTCGGCATGTTCATCGCCAAGATCTCGCGCGGCCGCACCCTGCGTGAGTTCGTGACGGTCGTCGTGGTCGTGCCCTCGATCGTCAGCCTGCTCTGGTTCGGCATCGTCGGCGGTACGTCGATGTGGCTCGAGTCGCAGGGTGGCGGCATCAGCGAGGCCGGCTCGCCCGAGGCGATGCTCTTCACGATGCTCGATCAGCTGCCCCTCGGCACGATCACGAGCATCGTCGCCCTGCTGTCGATCGTCATCTTCTTCGTGACGAGCGCCGACTCGGCCTCGATCGTCATGGGTTCGATGAGCCAACAGGGCCGGCCCGAGCCGACCCGCGGGGTGACGATCTTCTGGGGCCTGATGCTCGGCCTCATCGCGGCGTCGCTGCTGCTCGCCGGCGGGCAGGACTCGCTGTCCGGGCTGCAGGCGATCATGGTGGTGACCGCGTTGCCGTTCGCCTTCGTCGTGCTCGCCATCATGTGGGCCTGGGCGAAGGACCTCCGGGCCGACCCGTACATGCTGCGCCACCGCTATGCGCGAGCCGCCATCGCCGAGGGAGTCAGGGCAGGCATCGCCGAGCACGGTGACGACTTCGTGTTCAGCGCGAGCCAGAGCGACCCCGAGCACGGGGCCGGGTCGTGGCTCGACACCGAGGACCCCACCCTCACCGACTGGTACACGGATGCCACCACCGGGTCGATCCCCGTCCAGCCCGAGGCCGACGAGCAGGCCACGCGCGACCAGGGGCACGACGAGAAAGCCGACGCCTAGAAGGCCCTGCCTCCTGTCGGCCCCGGTGGCCCCGCGGGAAGCCGCTGACCGCAGGAGGCGCGGGTCACGTGACCCGCGCCTCCTGCAGTTTCACTGCGACGCGTCCGCCCGAGTCGTCGTCTCCGACATCGGGGGAATATACCCCCATGGGGTATAGCTTGGACTCCTTCACAGGACGTTCTCCACGCCCACGTCGAGGGAAAGGGCGGCAGCCTTGTCACAGCCGATGCACGACCACGCCGGTCGGTTCAGACGTCTGTTCTGGGTCATGCTCGTCCTCGCCGTCCCGGTGGTCGCGTTCTCGAGCCTGTTCGCCACGCTGCTCGGCTACTCGTTGCCCGCGGCCACCTGGGTGTCGTGGATCTCACCCGTGCTCGGAACGGTCATGTACCTCTGGGGTGGTGCCCCGTTCCTGACCGGTGCCGTCTCCGAGCTGCGGTCGCGCACCCCCGGCATGATGCTGCTGATCGCGCTCGCCATCACCGTGGCGTTCGTGGCGTCCTGGGGTGCGAGTCTCTCGTTGCTCGACCATCAGCTCGACTTCTGGTGGGAGCTGGCGCTGCTGGTCGTGATCATGCTGTTGGGTCACTGGGTCGAGATGCGTTCCCTCGCCCAGACGAGCAGCGCCTTGGACTCGCTCGCCGCGCTGCTGCCCGACGAAGCGGAACGCGTCGTGGGCGAGGACACCGAGACGGTGGCCCCGTCGGCGTTGGTGGTGGGCGACGTCGTCGTCGTGCGTCCTGGTGGCCGGGTTCCCGTCGACGGCGAGATCGTCTCCGGCACGGCCGGCATGGACGAGTCGATGATCACCGGCGAGTCCCGACCGGTGCAACGACACGAGGGTGATCCCGTCATCGCCGGAACGGTCGCCACGGACTCCGGTCTGAGGGTGCGCGTCGCGGCGATCGGCGACGACACGGCCCTCGCCGGCATCCAGCGGCTCGTCACCGAGGCGCAGGCCTCGTCCTCTCGCGCGCAGCGCATCGCCGACACCGCCGCGGGCTGGTTGTTCTGGTTCGCCCTCGGCTCCGGAGTCGTCACGGCGGTCGTGTGGAGCCTGGTCGGATCCCCCGAGCAGGCCGTCGTCCGCACGATCACGGTCCTCGTGATCGCGTGCCCCCACGCACTGGGCCTGGCCATCCCCCTGGTGGTCTCGATCGCCACCGAACGAGCGGCCCGGGGCGGAGTCCTGATCACGGACCGCCTGGCGCTCGAGAGCATGCGAACCGTCGACGTGGTCGTGTTCGACAAGACCGGAACCCTGACCCGGGGCACACCGGCCGTCACGGCGATCGCGACCACCGGCAAGCGCACCGAGAACGATCTCCTCGCCTACGCCGCGGCAGCGGAGAAGGACTCCGAGCACCCGCTGGCGACGGCGATCGTGGCCGCGGCGTCCGACCGTGCGCTGAGTCTCGGCCAGGCCACCGCCTTCTCGTCGTCGCCCTCGGTCGGGGTCGCCGCGACCGTGAACGGCAGTCACGTCGAGGTCGGCGGCCCGGCACTGCTCGACCGAAACGACGCCCGCGAACTCGAGATCGCCGACTCGTGGCGCGACGACGGCGCGATCATCCTCCACGTCCTGGTCGACGGGGTCGTCGCGGGGGCGTTGGCCCTGGCCGACGAGGTGCGTCCCGAATCCCACGATGCCATCCGCGCCCTGAAAGCGTCGGGTGTCGAACCGGTGATGATCACCGGTGATGCCGAAGCCGTCGCCGCCTCGGTCGCTCGCGAGCTGGGCATCGATCGCTACTTCGCCGGGGTGCGCCCCGAGGACAAGTCCTCGAAGGTGTCGCAGCTCCAGGCCGAGGGGCACGCGGTGGCCATGGTCGGTGACGGCGTCAACGACGCCCCGGCTCTCGCGCAGGCCGACGTCGGCATCGCGATCGGTGCGGGGACGGACGTCGCGATCGCCTCCGCCGGCGTCATCCTGGCGTCGGACGATCCCCGCTCGGTGCTGTCGGTCATCGAGCTGTCCCGTCGCAGCTACCGCAAGATGACGCAGAACCTGTGGTGGGCCGCCGGCTACAACCTCCTCTCGGTGCCGTTGGCCGCGGGCGTGCTCGCTCCCGTCGGTTTCGTGCTGCCCATGTCGATCGGGGCACTGCTCATGTCCGCCTCCACGATCGTCGTCGCAGCGAACGCGCAACTGCTCCGCCGCCTCGACCTCTCCCCCGGCACGAGCGCCGCCCGGCTCCTCACCCCCAGGGGCACACCATGAACCGCACCACGACTCTCGTCCTCGGCACCACCGCCGTCATCGCCTCGTTGGCACTCGCCGGCTGCGCCGACACCACCGAGAGCTCATCACGGACGTCGACGTCGACGTCGGCTTCTGCTCCGGCTTCGGCGAGCCCCGGAGCGAGCGCCGGAAACGCAGACTTCGCCGACCAGGACGTCCTGTTCGCTCAGATGATGCTTCCGCACCACGAGCAGGCCGTCGAGATGGCGAACGACATCGTCACCTCTCAGACGGCGCAGATCGAGCAGATGGCCACTCTCCTCAGGTCCCTGTAGCCGCTCACACCTGCAGCCCGGCCATTCGCTGTCGTACCTGTTGCCCTCGGTCACGTGCGCTTCCCGGGCCGACCATGCCGCACCCTTCCTCGTCCCGACCGAGGGACTCAAGGGGACTGCCGTCCCCCTGCGCTTCGTGTACGTCCCCGCCGACGCGACCTACGCGGCAGCGAGCAGACCATCACCGCCAACTTCATGAAGGCCCAGGTGGACCCGATCATCAAGCGGTGACGCCACGGGCGGAGCCCGGACCGACCGCAGGAGGCGCGGTGCGCGATCGTCGCGCACCGCGCCTCCGTAGGATCGGGGCATGCCTCTCGACCAGCGGTACGACGACGCGAGCCCAGCGCGCGAATCGGCACGTCCCGACGAGCGGAGGGCCGACGCGCACGAGATCGTGCACGTGGTCCTGGTCGAGTGGTCCGAGACCGCCCCGGCCGATGCGTCGGAGCAGGCGTCGCGGCTGTCGACCGAGCACCTGACCGGCATCGACGGTGTGCTCTCGGTGTCCAGCGGTGAGAGCGTCAGCCCCGAGCAGCTCGAGGCCGGCTTCGACTGGATGCTCGTGGTGCGGTTCCGTGACACCGCGGCGCGGGACGGCTACCTGCCCCACCCGTCGCACCTGCCGGTGGCGAGCCACCTGCGTGACGCGTCCGCCCGCGTCGTCGTCTTCGACGTCGAGGCGTGAGCTCATGAAGGTCCTGGCCGGCATCGTCGCGGCACTGCTCGTCGTGTCGGTGCTGTTGGTGCTCGCGGTGCGGGCCGACCCGGACGTGCCGCTCGTGCTGTCGGGTTCCGACGCGCGCCTCCCCTCGTGCACCACGTACGACCCGGTGATCGTGGCCGACCTCAGGACGGAGGCCCTCCCCGCCTGCGCACCGCACGGGGTCGAGATGCGGTTCCCCGACGGTTTCGTCATCGACCTGCCCGACGAGCCCGGCACCGGCAGCCGGTCCGGCGGAGGACACGACTACACGTACGTCGACGTCGGCGCTTTCGGCATGTACGCCTCCCAGGCCGATCGCGCCTGCGAGCAGATCGAGCAGTGGGGCACGCCCGAGGCCATCCGCCGCGTCACCGAGGCCTTCGGCGACGACTACGCCTGCGCGACCGGGCACCGCTGACCCGAGGAGGCGCGGGTCGGTGGACGCGGAGCCAAGTCGTGATGAGTCGCGATGCTTTTCATCCGGGCACCGATCGGTTGAGAAGACACAGGGGCGTCCGCACCGGGCGAGGCCGATCGATCGATCGACAGGGTGTCCAAGAACCTCAGTCACTCCCCCGTGACGAGCACCTCACAGATCGGTCCCTACGCCGCTGCCACTAGTTCCAGGCGGCAGGGTCCACAGTCACGTGCAACCGCGCCGTTCCGGGATTTTCCTGACGGTTCGCCTCGAACGCAAAGATGTCGAGGAGTAATTGCTCCACGAATTTCGCCTGCCTGTTGCTGCCGCGCCAGGTCGTGACCTCGACCGGCATACCGTTTCCCAGACGCTTGGCCTCGAGGTGTCTGCGCAGTCGTGTGCCGATCCCGATTCCGGTTTTCCCGACGTAGACGGCGTCGTAGACCTCCTTGTCGTGCACGTCGCAGAAACCGATGGCCCGCCAAAGTACGTAGACGCCGGATTCCTTGTCGAGTCCGAGACCTTGGACGAACTTCTTGATGCCGTCTTCCGAGGGCTCGAGATACCACCCGTCGTGATTGTCGAGCAGATCCGTCAAGTTCACGCCGAACTTGGTCTCTACGGCCATGGCTTCATCGAAGAGTCGATCCGCTGCGCGATCGAGGCAATTGAATTCGCACGTCTGAACGTCGTTGTCCTGCATGAAGCTCCCCCGCGTGGTCGTCGTGACCCAGACGATACCGGCAGAGACGTGTCATGCGGTGTCACAACAGGAGGCGCGGGTCGCCCTCACTGCAACACGATCGAGTTGCCGATCGTCGCGGATCGGAACCGCTTCGACCATGCGAGGATCGGCAGCCCAATGGCAGGTAGTTCTGTGAGGCTAACGGCTAACCGTTCGGCGCGACGAGCACCTTCGCGTGCTGGGTCTTGCCGCTGTCGAGCTCGTCGAGGAGGTCCGGCAGATCGTCGAGCCCGACCGTCCCCGTGATCAGCGGCCCGGCATCGACCGAGCCGTCGGCGAGCGCGCGCATCGCGCCGACGAAGTCGGAGTGCGTGTAGGCGAGGCTGCCGATGACGGTGAGCTCGCGGCTCTGCCAGTCGCCGTACGAGACCTCGGAGGTGGTCATCGGGTAGCCGAGCAGGGCGAGGGTCCCGCCGCGGCGCACCAGCTCGGCGCTGGATTGGAACAGCGAGGAGGCGCCGGTGCACTCGTAGAGGACGTCCGCGCCGAGTCCGTCGGTCAGGTCGAGCACCCGAGCCGTGAAGCCCTCGCCGGGTGCGTGGACGTCGGTGAAGCCGAGGCGGCGGGCGGTCTCGCGCCGCGCCTCCGTGGGTTCGACGATGACGACGGCTCCGGCGCCGGCGTGGCGGGCGTGCTGGGCGGTGAGCAGGCCGATGGGGCCGGCACCCTGGACCACGACGACCGAGCCGAGGCGCTGGCCGGCGCGGCGGACGGCGTGGAAGGTGACGGCGGTGGGTTCGACGAGGGCGAGCTGTTCGTCGCTGAGGCCGTCGAGGGCGCGTTGGACGCGGCGTTCGTGGACGGTGACGTGCTGGGCGAAGGCTCCGTGGGTGGGGGCGTCGGGTGAGATGCCGTTGGCTTCGGCGAAGGCGGTGTCGCAGTGGTCGGGGTGTCCGGCGCGGCACATGGCGCAGCTGCCGCAGGGCGGTCCGACGCTGGCGACGACGCGGTCCCCCACGGCGACAATCGTGACCTGGCTGCCGGCGGCGAGGACGGTGCCGGTCCACTCGTGGCCGAACACCGCGGCGGGGATGAGCCCGCCCGACGCCCACCCGTGCGTGTCGGTGGCGCAGACGCCCGTGTAGCGGATGCGCACGACGACCTGCCACTCCCCCGGAGCCTCGAGATCGGCCTCGGCGAAGGCGACCGAGCGCTCGGCGTCGACGGTGGCGAAACGGGTGCGGGCAGGCAGGTCGGTCATGCAGCCCAGGGTAGACGTGGGCGACAGGTGTTGCCCTATCAAGCGCGCGTCACGAGGACTCACCCTAGTTGCGCCGCGACCACTCGGACGCCTCAGATCATCGAGTAGAAATTGCTCTCGGACTCCGACCCCACCGTGTTGGCCGATGCAGGCAAGCCGCTTCCGAACACGAACGCCACGACTGCGGAGGCGGACCACGCGCCGCTAGTCCGTCGTCAGCCTGGCTCGACGCAGCGGCCCGATGAAGAAGGCCACTGCGGCAGCGACGACCACGAGGCCTGCACTCGTCATGAAGGCGGCGTCAAGGCTGGACAGCGCGACACCCTGGCCGAAGAGGACGTAGGCAACCGGGGTGAGGCCGAGTGCCGAGAAATTGACGAGCGCCATGACACGTCCCAGGTATCGACGTTCTGTTCGCGCCTGGATGAGGCCGACGAGCAGTGCGCTTCCCGGGCCGAAGGCGAAGCCGGCGAACGCGACGGCGAGCGCGGCGAGCGGCAGGTTCGGCGCGAGAGGGACGAGCCCGATGGCGAATCCACCGAGCATGATCCAGACGAGCGCCACGAGGGCCGGGCGCTGGACGCGCTTCTGGAATGCGACGGTCAGCGCACCCGAGATGGCACCGAGGGCGTAGGCGCTCAACACCAGGCTGTACATCGCCGCTCCCCAGCCCCTCTCGCCGCTCAGGAGGACGAGACCGACGTTGAGCGGCCCTGCCAGGCCGAGGTTCAGTGCGGTCACGACGATCAGCGTGCTGAGCAGGGCCTTGTCCGTAGCCGCGAACCTCAACCCGCCCGTCAAGGAGGCCCAGATCGATTCGTCGACGGCGTTTTTCTCGGAGAGCTTCGCGGGGCGGTCCGTGACTCGACGGAGGGACCGCAGCATGAGCCACGCCACCGAGAACAGCGCCACGTTGACGACCATGGCGGCGGGTAGTCCACCGAACGCGACGACGAGGCCACCGAGGGGCGCTCCGGCGACGAGAGCTCCTCGCTCGAGGGACTGGACGAACCCCTGCCCGGCGGGCAGGTCGTCCGGCTCGAGGAGTTGAGGCGGGAGAGCGGCCGCGGCCGGCATGTGTGCCGCGTCCAGCACGCCGAACAGCAAAGCGATCACGAGCAGCGGCCACAACTCTCCGGCACCGACGACGAACACGAGCACCGCGCCGGTCGCCATCAAGAGGATGCGGCCGATCTGGCTTGTGAGCGCGACCGTGAGCGCCCCGAAGCGATCCGCCGCCGCCCCACCGACCAGCAGGAGCAGCGCTCGAGGAACCGAGCCCGCGGCCATGACGAGAGATGTCTGGCCCGGTGAGCCCAGCTGACTCGCCGCCCAGGCCAGGGAGACGAACCAGATCTGATCGCCGATGAGGGAGGCCCCGAAACCACCGATGTAGAGCTGGAACGGCCTTTTCCGTGCGGCGTTGCCGCGCCTAGGTTCCTTGCTCATCGGGACCGCCACCCTCCGAGCCGATCGGGAAGGCGTGGAAGAACGTGAAGATCCGTGCTCGGGCGGGTGCGGCCTTGTCGGGTGGCGTCGCCTTCGCGGCCCGTGAACGATCGACCCAACGTGCAACGACGGTCTCCATCTCGGCCCCGAACTGCTCGAGTTCGTCCTGCGACAGGGTGAGCATGGAGTCCGAGCTGCGAGCGGCGGCGGACCAGGCAGGTCCCCACTCGGCCGAGCCCGAGTCGAGCCATTCTCGGAGCCGCGCGACTCGACGGGTCGCGATGACGTGTTCTGCAGCTCGGAGGACGGCGCGCGACCCCGGCGAATCGGGGAAGTCCTCGGCCGACCAGTGCAGCCCCCCAGGGGATGCGCGCCACCATCGTTCGCGCCCGTCTCGAGAGAGGTCGTCGGCCTCGTGCACGAGGTCGTGGCTGGAGAGCTGACGGAGGTGGTAGCTCAGGGTGTTCGACGGAATCGACAGCTTTCGTGACAACTGGGTGGCCGTCGACGGGCCTTCGGTGGCCAGTAGCTCGTACAACCTCACGCGGAGCGGATGAGCGATCACCCGAAGGGTCTCGAGTTCTCTGATCCGCCCGGTTTCGTCGGTCATGAGCCCGCCTCTCAGTTACGCAAACAATATTGCGCAATCGGTCTTGCGTCCACTTTCGACGGCCATCTAGCGTCAGGTATATGAGGTGAGAGGGGGTGGGGAACATGGAGATCGACGTCTACGAGATGGAAGACGAAGCGCGCGACGTCTGCGGCGTCAAGGGCTGAACCAGGGCTCGACCGGGGCCCGAGGCCGCTGAACTCGTCGGCTTCCCGCCTTGCCCGACCGTCGAGTGGTCCTCCCCCGACCAGGAGGACCACTCGATGATCGGTCTCGAACAACGAGAAATGAGAGGCTCATGAACCAAGCCACCGTCGAACGAGTCGTAGACGATTCCATCCGAATCCTTCCTGGCGCCGGAGGGTGGTGGGCTGTCTCCGGATCGCAGATCGCGCGGCTGCCCCGACAGGCGGTGCCCGACGGCACATCGCGCCGTCTGACCGAGGTCGCGATGTCAGCGCTGGCTGAGAAGGGTTTCCCTCGCCTCGTCGAGGATTCCAACTACGCCGTCACGGTCTTGACCGCCACGGCCTGCAATCTCGGTTGCGCTTATTGCTTTCAGAACACCGCCTTGCCGCGAGAAGGAAGCTCCGCACCGCCCCGCATCAAGACAGCCGTCCTGACCCCTGCTCTCGTCACGCAGGTGGGCGCCTTCGTCAGACAGCAGATGACCCGTAGTCATCTGGATACCAGCAGTGTCCTCATCTTCGGCGGGGAGCCCCTCCTGAATCCTCGAGGGGCTCTCGGGGTCCTGCACGAATTCAGGCAGAACAACATGCGCATGTCCGAGATCGTCACCAACGGCGTGCTCCTCAAGAAGCAGCTGTCCCGAGAACTCGAAGACGCGGGTCTACATCGCGTCCAGATCACCTTCGACGGTCGGCGGGACGTGCACGACACTATCCGCGTCACGCGCAATGGACGGCCGACCTACGACAAGATCCTGTCGAACGTCGCCGACGCCGTTGCCTCGACCGATCTCACATGGAACTTCAGGGTCAACGTCTCGCACCGGAACTTGGACGACCTCGAGACGGTCATCGACGATCTGCAGCAGGCGTTGTCTGGCAAGACAGCCAGCTTTCATCTGGCCCTGATCGACGACGTCGGCCTGGGCTACGACAACGACGTCGTCTACAGCGCGGAGCACGCCGAGCGTTTCATCGAACTCAACTCGCGAGCCATCGGGGCAGGGATGACCATTCCCGTGTCAAAGCCGCTCAAGGATTGTCCCTATTGCGGAGTCAAGGGCGGCTCCCAAGGTGCCGTCGTGAACGCCGACGGGGTCCTCTACAGCTCGTGGGAGACCGCCGGCCGAGCCGAGTGGGCGGTGGGCACACTCAGTGACGGCTATCGACCGACGGGCGAACTCGACGATCTCTGGGTCGCGTGCGACTTCGACATCGCGGAGCACGGTTCGACCGAAGAGACGCGGGGCTTCTTCGACCGCGTCGACGGCGCCGCTCTCGACGACATGTACCGGACCGAAGACCCGACGAGTGCACCGATGCACGTGACCACACAGGAGCGATCATGACCAGTTTCGACACCATCATTCGAGCCCTCGGCGGCCCGGACACCTTTCGTGCTGCCTTGGGCGAGCGTCACCTCGTCGGGGTGACTCCCGTCGACCCTTCGACATTGATCTCGTGGTCAGATCTGGACGACCTGATCACTACGCGTCGACTCGTGCCGCCCCACCTGAAGGTGGTGAACGACGGTCGGTCGTTCCCCGCGAGCGCCTACCTGGATCAGACCAGCTCACCCCGCCGTCGGCAGCAACCTGTCGTCGACGCGGCGAAGCTTCAAGCCCTCCTCTCGAAGGGAGCGACGCTCGTTATCAATGACCTACAAGAGATCGCACCCAGGGTCACGGAGGCGGCTCAAGCGCTGTCCGAGCTGACCCACGAACGGGTCCAGGCGAATTCGTACGCCACCTGGGGCAAGACACGCGGGTTCGATCCGCACTGGGATGACCACGACGTCCTCATCGTTCAGGTCGAGGGCCAGAAACACTGGGATATCTTCGGGCCCGGAACGCAGGCGCCCCTCGATCATCAGGTCGATGCCGACAACGAGCGCCCCTCCCTCCCCGTGTGGCACGGCAATCTGCTCCCCGGTCAGGTGGTCTACCTTCCTCGGGGATGGTGGCACGCCGTCCGGGGTTCGGGCGATCACTCCTTGCATCTGACCTTTGGTTTTCAGCGGCGTAGTGGTCTCGATTACTTCCGTTCCCTCATCGGCCACCTCGAACACGAACCTGCGTTCAGAGAAGACCTCCCGGCCTTCGGAACCCCTCGAGAGAAGGAGGCGCACCAACAGCGAATGTTGGGAGCCCTGAGCGCCGTCCTGGCCAACCACGACAGCCAGAGCTTCCTTGACGACTTCCGACAGCTCCTCCAGCCCACGCGGCCACTCGACCTCGGCGCGATCGCCCCCTCTCGCGAGAAGGCGCCCGAGGAGGGCGTGGTCGACGAACACCCGATTCCCGCCCCTGCAGCTGTGTAGCCGTGTCGCCCCAAATCGAGGCGCTTGCCGAGGGATGACCGCGTCACCAGCGGTCCCCCACGGTGACGGTGCCCGTTCACTTGCAGCCGAACGCCTCGGCGAGGATGCCCACCCGTGGGTGTCTCGCGCCCACACGCCCGTGAAGCGAATGCGCATCACGACGTGCGACTCCCCGATGCCTCGAGATCGGCCTCGGCGACGATCCCGGCTCGAACCCGTCGCCGTACGGCGGTCATCCGCCTCAATGACCGTAGGGCGCAGTGCGACCCCTAGGCGGCCAGGGAGAGAACTTCGGCGCGTAGTAGAGGAGCGCTAGCTCCGCGTGCCGAAAGTCTCGGAGGAACCGCTGGCGTAGCCACTCGAACGAAGACCTGGAGGTGGCTACGAGGAACCGCAGCGACCGAGCAGCCGAAGGCTGCACGGCAAACAACGGCCTTCCAGTGCCACACGGCTCGGGGCGCAGCGGCGACTCAGTTGGGAGCGCCGCGAGTGGGCTAGGCCGTTGCTTCATCGGACGACATTCGCCGGGTGGGGTGGTCCGCCGTGCTTGTACGGTTTACGAAGCCCCGACCAGCAGACTGTGCCTGCGGGGTGGTAGTCACGGAGAAGTGGCAGAGTGGCCGAACGCGGACGACTGAAGATCGTTAGACGGCACAGTCGTTTGGGCCTTCAAATCCCCCTTCTGGCCCTCTGCCGCTCCCTGGTGCTCGGTCTCGATCACGCTTTGACCGCAGCGTCGCAGCGGAGCCGACAACCAATCGGTCACCGAGCACCGGTGGAGGCTGGCCACTCCCTCGCAGCTACGGTGCCGGCTGTCTCGATAGGTCAGGCCGAAACGGATGTCGATGAACGATCCCCTACCGGGCGGCCTCCGCGGCCGGCTCAGGAAGGCTCATCATCGCGTCACCCTTTAGTAACAAGCTCCACCTGAGTAGCCCACAAGTGCCAATGCATGCGAGCGTGCATCATGCATCATGCATCATGCGTCTTGAAGAAACCTCAGCCTCTACGCCTCGCGCCCGGAAAATAACAATCGTTGGGGTAGCGCTCGTCCTGGCCACCGTCTCTCTTGGGCTAGCTCCGATAAGCGCGCACGCTGTAGGCCCAAAACAAGTGAGCTACATCCTCGCGCCGCATCCTGATGACGAATTTCAGTCTTGGTCACTTGTTGAAAACTCGCCCGACAATTACAAGGTGTTCATCACAGCAACCCGCGGCGAAGAAACAAGTCTTTGCGAACCGGGCAACTACAACGCCGCTTTGCAAGCTTCGCTTGGGGAAACTGCGCAGTCTCCGTCACCTGCGGGCAGATGGACCACCAGTTGCGTGGCGGCAAGGCAGGAATCACAGATTCGATTCCTGACCCAGATGTCAAGTGCCGACGCAAGTATTCCTGGCTCGTTCGGCACCAAAACTACGGTCGGCCCATTTGCGGCAAACGGCGCCAGCCTCTGTCGGTCGGACAATGGCGTAAATTCCTGCAGCGCCGCGCAAAGGACCGCGGATGTGTGGATCGACTCTCAAGGTCGCGGAGCCGTCGTCAGCTTCGACCTGGGAGACGGCGATCTTAATGCCGCTGAGGTTGCCTGGACGGTTGCTACGGTTCGCGACAACCGTGGTGCCCTCGGCATCAATTCGTCCCTGCCCAACTTCAACGTCGTCGGAGCGTTCTCGAACACCACCACTGCGTGCGTGGCATACCCGCACGTGGACCACCGCGCAGTTCATCAGGCGCTTTGGAACACCGACTTCGGGTTCCGTTGGCAAGCCGCCGCCACATGCGCCGGCGACCCCGACCAAAGTCGGGCTGGCACGGTTTCAGCGAATGCCGTTCAGTCAGCGTTCGCGATGAGCGGGTCTGACCAAGATTCTCTATCTGCAAATCGCCTCGGTGCCCACGTCAAACAATATGGTTGGCTCGCAGGCGACTATTACCACGTAGACCGGAACGGTCAGTCATTGCTCTTCCACTCCCACCAAAATTTCTGGATCCGATTCTTGAGATAGGAGTTGCTAAACGGACTAGTAGGGGCTCCAAGCCATTACGGGGCAAATCGCGTCCAGAAGTACTGATTCTGGGTGAATAGCTCCGTCTGCCCACGTCGGTCGACGGGGTAGTACGTCGCGTCCAGCCAGCCATAGTTGTAAGTGTGAGCGCCTTGCCTCACGCCGTTGGCGTCGACGGCAAAGGCGGCCTCGACGACATCGTCGCTGACCTTGCGGTGAATCACGCCGGCTGGGTCGTCGGCGCACGTGGCTGCTAGTTGCGGACCGGCGTTGAAGTTGGTCGACCAGAGGGCGTCGTGGACCGCGACGTGATCGGGGTGCGGGTAGCTGAAGCAGTCATATCGTGAGTTTGCAAAACTCCCGAAGATTCCTCCGTTCGGCAGCGTGTGCTCGAGCCCGAGGCTTTCCCTGTTCGCCACAACAGTGGAGACACCCCAGCGGACTTCATCTGCGGTCAGGTCACCGTCGCCGAGATCAAGCATCACCACGGCGCCGCGTCCCTGTCGATCGACCCAAACCTGGGCGTCGTGGTCTTCGACGGTGCAGTCGGGCCCGTCCTTCCGGCACACTGTGCCAGCTTCTGCCGGGAAGGGGCCTGCCACCGCTGGCGCGGCGAAGTCTCCAGGGATGGTCGGGTCCGTTTTGGCCATCCCTGAGATGTAGTCGATCAATGAATGAGCTCGTGCCTCGCCACATTTTTCCCCATTGCGCCCATCCGGAATGGGGTCTGCTGCAGCCTCGAGACCAGGTTGGTAACTGGCTGCATAGCCGCCGGGCTCGCAGTACTGCGTCTGTTCACCATTGGTGAGGACCAGAAAGACTTTGTACTGATCCGGTGTGTCTTCGATGAGTGACCATGCCTGGAACTCGTCGTCCGGGTGAGGCACGACGATATAGGTCACCTCACGGGGTGTGGTGTCGTGCATCCTCGACACCTGCAATGCCGAGGTCGTGCCGGTGATCAGCACGGCGACCACGACGATCCAGCCGATCCATGCGCGATTCCGGGTTCCGGCCCGTCTTCTGGCCATTTTCCGTTCTCCAGTTTTCTTGGTCACGGGCGTAGGTAGATCTTGTGGCGGTGCAGAACGCTTGCGAGTCCGATCCAGAAGAGCAACAGCACAAGGGTCCATGTGGCTTGACGGTGTCCGGCGATCGCAATCGCCGATGCCCAATCGAGCGCAAGACTCGATCCGGATGCCGTCGGGCGCGATAAGACACTCATCACGACGTGTGAGCCGAAGTACACGAGCAGACTGTTTCGACCCAGGCCGAGCAAAGGGAAGCTTCCGATTGCTAGGCCCTTGCCCACTTTGTCTCGATCCAAGATCAAGTGACCGATTAGCAGTGCGATAGCAGCTCCCGCACCCACCCGAAAAGCGAAGGGTGCAGTCCACAGTCTCTTCATTGCTGGCAGTTCGACTCCGCCCAGGAGAGCGGGCAGTTGGGCAGCTAGTTCTCCAAGGAACAGGGCAGCGAGGCCCAGCCCGAGAAGAGGTACGACAGCGGCGCGCACACCGCTACCTGTTCGCTGGCCACGATTACGCATGGCCAGCATGAGATGGCCAATGCAAGCCCCTATCGAGGCGCTGACAAGAGCCCCGAAAATTGCCACAAGCCCTTCAGGGTCGTGCCCTGCCAAACCAAGCCGGTACACGTGATTGGCGCCGAAAATAGCGATATCGATGGGGCCGGCCGGGTTACATCCGGGTGTGAGCAGGCCCGCTGGGCAACCGAGTGCGTAAACGGCAAGAAGGGTCGAATGCGCACCCGCGAGAAGAATCGTGATGACAGCCCAACCAATCCACGAGCGCGTCACGAGATGCAGCAAACCCATTGCGGCGACCACGACGGCATAGAGCTGAAGTACGCCAGTCACGCGCCAGGTGTCTAACTGCCAGGAGTTGAGGACGATTGCGTTGTAGAGCAGGCCAGCTAGCAACAAGACCAGCATCCGGCGCAACAGCGGGGCGACCTTCACACGCCGGTGCATTGCAAACGCCAGGCCACAGCCGGAGAGGGTCACGAAGAGGGGAAAAACGAGGTCGAGTGGATGAACTGAACCCCAGGCGGCGTGATCAAACCATTCGGGCGTCATGAGCAGGCTGTTCACTGCGACGCTGACGACAAGCATGATCCCGCGAACCAGATCTAGGCTGGCGATTCGGGGCCGTGGCGAATTCGGGGGCGCTGTTGCGCCAGTAGAGGCGGGCCTTTTCTGTGGTCGTTGAGCCACTTCCCCGGAGCCAAGGTCGTCAAGAGCCAACGGGGACGATTCGAGATCAGCCGTGGCGAATGGCTTCTCGCCATCCAAACCTTTATCCGGCCAAGAGCTGGTGGTCATTAAACCTCGAAAGCCATGATCGACAGACGTCCACGCCTCAAAACGTGCGCCCGGCGGCCTCGAAAGAGGCCTTCAGTCAAGACTACCTCGGCACGTTTCACCCAATCTAAGTGAGCCCAGTCGAAGGCTGTGGCACGACGGCCACCAAGCCAAAGCATCAGACCTATTTGGGCCCGTCTCGCTAGACGATCGATCACCGACCGCCGGCGGGTGCTGGCCAGTCCCCCGCAGCTACGTGGTACCGGATGTCTCGATAGGTCCGTCCGAAACTGATCCCGGTGAACGATCGGCTATCGGGCACTCCGACGCCCTCAGGCGAGCTCGGATCAGACGAAGTTCGCTTCCACCTGGAGCGCACGCCTGAATTCCCCGACCACGCGCAGTAACCGATGGCTCTTCGTTCCTAACCGTTGCTCTCGCCACCATCTGGAATTTTCTCAAGGCCGGCCGGAAAAAGGCCCGTGCCGCCGCCTGGCTCGAGAACTATGAACGCATACTCACCCGACGAGGCGCACTGCCCGGACGGTCCGGCCAAACTGGGCGGCAAGCCCACCCCCTCCTGAGCCAACGGGGTAATCCGGGGGTAATCGGAGTGCAATTTCGGAGGTGATGTGTCTATGATCGGGCCATGCCTACAAGCACAGTCACTGGTCAGCACACGAGAACCGCTCGAATGGATATCCATCAAGTGGCCGATGAACTTGTCCGCGGGCTGGGTCCCACTCTCGTTGCCGCACTGACAGGCTCCAGAGATCGCAAATTGCCGGCGAAGTGGGCAAAGCCCGATGGCCCCACCCCGACGGTGGCATTCACTCAGCGCCTGCAGCTAGGGCATCGAGCTTGGGCGACCCTTGTCACTGATGAAAGCGCGCATATCGCTCGCCAATGGTTCATTGGCGGCAACCCTCTTCTTGGCGAGGACACCCCCCTCACCGCGATCCGAGAGGACAGAGGAAAAGAAGTCATTGAGGCTGTCGCGGCGTTCTTGAGCGATGAGCCGGACGCTTAAGCGTGGGCGGGGGAACGACATGTTCGGTAACTGGATTGCACTTGGTGCCCGAGCTGGGGGAAACAACCTTCCGAATCGCCAAACCTAAGTTCGGGCCCCTGTCCGCGCCAGAACGGACAATCCGAACAGCGCGAAAGCGCTGGGGCCGATACGACTCTGGAGGAAGCACTCTGTACTTGGCTCGGGAAGCAGAGACGGCCTTTGCCGAGGTCCTGTCGCCGTTCAAGCGCCAGCTTGCATCAACAGATCCACTGGAAAAGGATGCTGCGGAGCTCGGTCTCACTCGGAGCGATTTCCTCGAGATCGTGTCCGCGGAATGGGACGAAGAACAGTTCATGGGCATGGGCGCCGTCCCCCAGCAGTGGCGCGTTGATCGGTGCATCTACCAGGTCAACGGCGAGGGAGACGGCTGGTGGATCGACGTTGAGCACCCCGACTCGCTCGCACTTCTGGAGGAGCAGCTCGAACCCGTCCTCATTCGGCAAGGCGTTAAGAGCCTGACTACCGCTGTCCTGCGGGGTGAGAACCGAATTGTGACCACAGCCATCGGTGCGCACCTTCGACACCTTCCGGTCCTCGGCGGATCACCGGCGCGCGGTTTGCAGTTCGGAAGTAAACACGGTGGCGGGTGGTGCCGCGCGGCGTGGCTGCCGAGCCCATACGACTCTTGGACGGCGGATTTCATCGCCACTAGCGGGGAACCAATCCTTGTCACCAACGAACATCTCGCCCGGGCAAGCGAACGGTTCCGCATCAAAGTCTTCTGACGCTCTGACCGGCTAGCGCCGTTGTGCTCGATGGCCGCTCAGAGGTGGTTCCGGATCCAGTCGTTGACTTCTTTCGACACTCCGTGCGTCGCCCAGGATTGCCCGGTGACGGTGACGACGGCAACAGCGTCGTTGCTGTCAACGATCTCGCTGATGCCGTCGCGCAGCTGCTTCGCGGTGAGGTCAGTGTCGACGAAGTAGCTGCTCTTCGCTGGCCGCGCCCAGCTCCGGTGCGACTTCAAGTATGTAATAAGGGCCTCGTACTTCTGCCCGGTGGTGTTCAGGTCGTAGTTCACCCAGTGAACGGCCATGGTTGTTCTCCTATCAATGCGATGCGCTCTAGTGAGCGGGTGGGCTGCGAGAAGGTCGCAGCCCACCCGCCGCTGATTACTTTTCGTTCCGGACACCCTTGTGCTGGTTCGCGCTCCCGTTGAGGATGCGACCCGTGCTGGTATCCCGCTTGAACCACTGACCGTTGTGCTGGAACTCGCTGCGTCCCTTGACGGCACCGTTGCGGTGCCCGTTGCCGGTGTTCTTTGCCACTGTTGTATTCACCTCCGCTCTGAGCGAGAGTCGGCGGTTTCGCCACGCTCACTCAGTAGTCGGAAGGACAGTCGCCGAGTTAAGCCCCTAGTGCAGATACTTCCGCGACATGTCGGCACGGCGGTGCAGCAAAGAGCAGGGAGACATCGAAGGAGTGGAGCTGCAGAGCACGACGCCCCGCGCCATGCGGCGGCAGGCTACTGGCAGTCGATGCAGACGCCCGTGTCGTTGATGAGGTGTGAGTTCTTCAAGATTCCGCATTCAGCGCATGCGCGGGCGCGGGCGGCGTTCCGGTCGCAACGGCACTTGCCGCAGACCGGGCAGTGCGGTTCCCGACACGTCGCGCACGGCCACCCGCGCACAGACACCGGCCCCTGACAGCAGGAGATGCCAATGGTCGGCCGTTGATCGTAGTCGCGTTCGCCGATCGCCTGGGCGGCGCCGTTGCCGTCGTTCCAGATATTTGCGTCTGCGAAGACGGCGAGGACATATCGTCCGTCGCGGACAGCGTCGACCCAGAAATCCGCTTGCGCTCCCCAAGGAGCACGCCAGCCGATTCGCCGTCGAAGGGGTGTTTCTTCGTGGAGTTCGAGGAGGGGGTTTCCAGGGTCGAGGATCTGGTTCCGCCAGGGGTAGACCGTTGGCCATCCGTGCTCTGGATCGGGATGCACTGAGGCGTGCGCGACGGCGCCGTATTCGGGGTCGATCATCGCGATGGCACCGAGCCCTCGGAGTTGCGCGGTGAGGGCGATGATGCAGACCGGTCGACTTGCGCGCGTGGTGCGGTACAGGTCGATGACGTCGGCGGCTTGCAGGGGCCGCTGTAGCGGCGGCAGTGTCGCCGCGGGAAGCAGCAGCGCCTGCGCGATGCGGTCGCAGAGCATCTCGAGCAGATGTTCCGGACGGTATTGGTTCGCGATCCAGTCGTAGAGGCCAGCGTTCGTGACGAGGATGTGCGCGAACTCGTGGGCGAGTGTGAATTGGTCGCGGTCGCTGTTCGAGGAAGCGGCGTAGAGCACCACCCCGTCTTCGAGGAACGACAAACCGTCACAGGTACCATCGGCCGCACGTTGGATGCCGAGGTGTTCGACCTGCTCGACGATGAGGCCGAACTCGTCCTGCATGGTTGCGGCGGGGTTGGCTGCGAATCGTAGTCGTTGCTCATCGGGCACGGGCTGCAGTGCTTTCGCGACAGCCCGGGTTAGGTTCATCGTCCTTCTCTACTTTCTAGCGCGCTGATGAGCGCCTCAATCGAGGAGAGCGTGTCCTCGACGTCTGTCCGAGCTCCGCGGTGCACAGTGCTGAGGGCACGACGTTCTAGGGCGCCCCGGGCCTCCGGAGCGGTCATATGACGCAGTCGCGCCCACCGTGTGACGAGCGAGGTAAATCGGGGGGAACGGCGGAGCTGCTGGACGAGGTCATCCTGCTCCGCAGGCGCGGACGCACTAATGATCTGTTCCTCTGAAGTGTTCAGCAGTGCGGCGAGAGCGGTGATGACAACGGGCGGCACCTCAGCGGCGTTTGTGGTCTCCCACCGCATCACGTCCGCCGGAGTGAAAGTCCACCCACGTCGGTTGAGCTCGGTCGCGACGTCGCTGACGGTGCGCTGCCGACGTTGCCGCTGCGCGCTGAGGAGGCGACCGTCTAGGCGTTTCTCCGGCGACGGTACGAGGCCAAGGAGCTTCGCCGACCGGTCTTCCTCAAGCGCTGGAGCGCCTGCGTACCGGGCGAGGTTCTGAAGTTCGTCCACGATCGCGGCGAAGGGTCGCAGGTCGGCGGAAAGTTCGGGCAGCGGAACGGGCGCTGATCCGTCGTCGCGGTTCATCCGACCGGTCGCCATTAGTCGGGTGACGAGGTCGTCGTTGTCGGTGGTCATCGTTTCGCTCCTTCCATTCGTTGCCGCAGCTTCTTTAGTGCTTTCGTAAGGATCTGGGAAATGCGGGCCGGGGTGACCCCGAGCGCCCGCGCGACGTCCTTCTGCGGCTCGTTCCGGATCGATACGCGGGCGATGACGTCCCGTTCCCTGTCGGTCAGCACGTCCCACGCGTCCCACACCTCGGCAACGGCCAGGCCCTCATCGAACGCGTCCTCGACCTCTACGTACGCGTCAACGGGGTGCGAGAGACCCTCGAGGGCTTCCGGCGCGCCGGCATACTGCTTCGGATGCAGGCTCCGAATCGCGTCGATGGCGCGGCGCTTCGTCATCGTGATGACGAATGCCTCCGGATCCTCCACACCGGTGGGACGCTTGCGGAGCAGTTCCTCGACGACGGTGAGCACGACATCTTCTGCGTCGCGTTCAGCGCCGACCTTTGCCAGCTGCGCGGCCGCGATGCGGTGGAGTATGTCTTTGTGGGCGCTGTAGAACGCCGCGATACCTTCCGGAGTGGATAGGTCCATCGGTCCCCCAACGTCTCAACGACTGCCATGCCGGCTGCAAGCTACCTTCACATCATGGAGTCGTCGTTCGCCCCGCGGAAGTAAGCCCCCTGAACTCACGGGCGTGTCACGGTGAGATGAGCACCCAAAAGGGGCTCCATAGCCGCCGGATATCCGCACCCCCAAACCAGAACGTCCCATGGCTGCCTAAGACCCGTCTGCGTGCCGATGGAACCACCGTCGACTAGCTCGAACTGCCAAGGGTCACCGCGTCGTGCTCGAGGAGTTGCACGACGAGTGGCGGAGCGGGGCTCATGAAAGGGCAGGGGCACTTAGGTACCCCTGCCCCCGAGCCCCAAGCTGCTGACGCATCTATTGCAAGACCGGCGCCGTACCGTCGAGATCGTCTACCGGGCATCGCCTTGTGCCCGTAGCGGCTCAGAAATGACATGTGCTCATACGCTGAGCTCATGACAACCGCGCAGGACATCGCCCATTGGCTACTCGAACAGATTCAGGACAATGGGCAACGGCGCACATATCAAGAACGAATCGTGAGGATCATCCGGAACGACTTTGGGGAAGCCTGGTCGTACCGCAATCAAAACGGGAACTGGGCTATCGACAGGACGATCTTGCGCGAGTTTGGCAAGCTCAAAAGCGACCACCTCATCTGGGATAGATCAGATCAGTCGTGGCGCATCGTGACCGACGATCAGTTGGACCTCATCAGGCAGAGGGAAGAGCGTTCTAAGGAGCGGCGCGCGGCCATCAAAGTGGCTGGGGAAGCGCGTATAGCCGCGCTGACTGACACCGAGCGCGCAGCACTGCAAGCACGGAAAGGCGAGGCCGCGGCACGGCGAGCGAAGTATCGAGCCGACCGTGCAGTCGAGTGAGCTTGCACCCAGAACCAGGCCAAAGTGACCCGCGAAACACTCAGACCATGTCTGCCCTATGGACGGCGCGATAGACCGTCGAGCGGGCGACGCCGAAGAGCTCGGCGATCTCGCTCGTCGTGTGCGCGCCGGTGCGGTGTAGCTGCACGAGGTGCTTCTCCTGAGAGGCGGTGAGCTTGGGCTTGCGGCCGCGGAGCTTGCCGGCGGCCTTCGCGATCGCCATACCCTCCCGAGTACGAGCACGGATGAGGTCGGCCTCAAACTCGGCCACCATTCCGAGGACGTTGAACAAGAGCCGGCCGACAGGGTCGGTGGGGTCGTAGACCGCTCCCCCGAGGTTCAGCGCGACACCCTTCTTCGTCAGCTCATCGGCAATGTCGGTCGCGTCCCGCAGCGACCTGGCGAGGCGGTCGAGCTTCGTCACGACCAAGACGTCGCCGGCCCGACACGCGGCCAGCGCTTCACGCAGACCTGGCCGTGCTCGAGTGGTGCCCGACAGGCCGTGATCAACATGCACGTGTTGATCGTCAACACCGAGTGCTGCGAGACCGTCACGTTGTGCTGCGAGATCTTGTCCTGAGGTCGAGACGCGGGCGTATCCGATGAGCATCCGATGACTGTAGCGTTTAGACCCCCGTCACCGGGCATTTTTGCGGGACAGGCATACGCGAATCCGTAGGCCAGACGCCACTTGACCTCAGCCGGTCCGGGACAGCTCGAGAAGGTGTCCCGATGAACGACCGCCTAACGGTGGGCTGTGAGGAAGCTAGCGCCTCACCTGTTCGAGCACCATCCAGCCTCGAGGCACGACCGCGGAGTTGCGACCCAGAAGCGTAGGGTGCAGGAACTGCACACTGTCGCTGTGCGGACGACGACGTCCACGAGGAGATCCACTTGCGTTCGAAGCCCCTTCGCCCACCGAGGAGGCGGCGCAGCCTCGCAGCCGCTCTCGTCACCTTCACCACCCTCAGCACCATCGGCCTCGCGGCACTGCCCGCCCAGGCCGCCACCCCTGAGAGCCGCGCGGTTGTCTCGGGCGAGGCCCGCTTCGAGGTGCTCTCCCCCACGCTCATCCGCACCGAATACGCCGGTGATGCTCAGTTCACCGATCGCGGCACGTTCAACGTCGTCGGCCGCGACGACTTCGCCGAGACACCGTTCACGCAGAGCGTCGACGACGGCTGGCTGACGATCGACACCGGCTCCATGATCTTGAGGTACGAGCAAGACTCCGGCAGATTTGCCGAGGACAACCTGTCCGTCGCCTTGACCACCGGCGCCGGCCAGGAGGTCACGGGTTCGCCGTGGACGACCACCCCGACGCCGACCTGCGCGGTGGACACGCTCTGCGAGGCCGAGTCGCTCGGCCTGACGGGGCTCTCGCCCGCGTCGGACCACACCGGGTTCACCGGCACGGGCTTCGCCGCCGGCTACGAAGCCGCTGGCAACGCCATGACCTTCGACACCACCGTCGCCACGGCGGGCCCCCGTGACCTGACGCTCCGCTACGCGAACTCGCAGGGCGGCGACGGCCAGGTCACGACCCGCACGCTGAGCGTCGTCGTGGACGACGACGCACCCGTGACGATCCAGCTCGCACCCGGCGCCGGCTGGGACGACTGGCAGTCCGCGTCCGCTGCCCTCGACCTGAGCGCCGGTGACCACACGATCAGCATCATCCGGAATCCCTCCGACTCCGGACAGGTGAACGTTGACAGCCTCGCACTCACCGCCCCGGGAGCCGCCTACCCGGCACCCGTGGCCGCGGGCGAGGGCACGGACTGTGCCTTCGGCGTGGTCTGCGAGGCGGAGGACGCCGGCAAGACGGGTTCCGCCACGCAGGCCGACGACCACAACGGCGCCTCGGGCGACGCGTTCGCCGCCGGCCTGTGGAGCGCCGGTGCCGCCCTGACCACCCACCTGGTGGACGTCCCCGCGGAAGGCGACTACCGCCTCCAGGTCCGGTACGCCAACGGCGGTGCCGCCAGCCCAACGCTGACGGCTGACGACGGCACCGACGACGCGGGCACCGTGGCGCTACCGCCCACCAGCGGCTGGGACTACTGGAACACCGTGAGCGTGCCCGTGCACCTGACCGCCGGCTCGAACGACGTGCAGCTTAGCTGCCCGTCGACCGACGGCAACTGCAACGTCAACATCGACACGATCGCAGCTGTTGACGCCGACTCCGCCATCCTTGCCCCGCATGCCGCGCTCGGCGGGTACCGGCGTGACCTCGACACGGCCGACGGCGACGTCACGACCAACCCCGGCCTGCTTTACCAGGACGGCTGGACGCTGCTCGACGACACCGCCTCCGCCCTGTACGACCAGGAGTCCGACACGGTCACCCCGCGCCCTAACCGTGGTGACGTCGCGATGCAGGACGGCTACGTCTTCGGATACGGGAATCAGTACACGACGGCGCTGAGTGACCTGGCGACCCTGACTGGCCCGACAAAGCTCCTGCCGCGTTGGGCGTACGGCGTCTGGTACTCCGAGTACTACGACCGCTCGCAGGCGGACTACCTGGCGATCGCGGACGACTTCGCCGAGCGGGGCGTCCCGGTCGACGTCATGGCGATCGACACCGACTACAAGATCGGCAGCACGACGAACCAGGGCGACAGCAAGTGGAACGGCTGGAGCGTTGACCCCGCACGCATCCCTGACATGGAGGCGCTGCTCGCCGAGTGGCACGCCGCGGGCATCCACAACACGCTCAATATCCACCCCACCATCTCAGGCAGCGACCCGAAGTTCCCGGACGCACAGGCCACGGCCCAGGGGAAGCTCACCAAGGGCGACGGCGACCGCTGGCTCTTCGACTGGTCGGATCCCGACCAGCTCCAGGCCTACTTCGACCTCCACGACGACACGCAGGCCGAGGGTGTCGACAACTGGTGGCTCGACTGGTGCTGCAGCGAGAACTCGCGGTACTCGGCGAACGGCGTCACCCCCGACGCGTTCATCAACCAGCAGTACGCGAACTACCTCGACGCGGCCACCGACGGCTCCGGCTTCGCGTTCTCGCGGGCGTATGGCTCGTTGACCGCAGGTGGCTACGGCAACCCGCAGCCCGTGTCCACCGGACCGTGGGCCGACAAGCGGACCACGCTGCACTTCACCGGCGACACCACGTCGTCGTGGGCGATGCTCAAGACCCAGGTCGGGTACACACCCGGAGAGTCGGCCTCGACCGGGCTCGCGGCCGTCAGCCACGACATCGGCGGCCACAACGGCGGCCAGTACGGCATCGCCGGAGCCGAGGAGGGCACGACGCAGCTGCCGGAGGACCTCTACGCACGCTGGGTCCAGATGGGCGCGTTCCAGCCAATCGACCGCCTCCACAGCAACCACAGTGACCGGCTGCCGTGGCAGTACCCCGATGCGGCGAACGCGTCGGCGACGAAGTTCCTGAACTTGCGTGAGGACCTGATGCCGCTGACGTACACGCTCGCCGCGCAGGCGACCGCCACCGGCACCCCGATCACGCAGCCGCTGTACCTCCAGTACCCGGACCAGCAGGAGGCGTACTCGGCCGCCGGGTCCGAGTACCTGTACGGCTCTGACGTGCTGGTGGCCCCGGTCACCACCGCAGGGGAAACCGCCACAACCTCGGTCTGGTTCCCGGCAGGTGACACGTGGACCGACTGGTTCACGGGCACGACCTACGAGGGTGGCACCACCGCCAGCATCACGACGGACCTCAACGCCATGCCGGTGTTCATCCGAGGCGGCGGCATCGTCCCGACCCGCTCGGAGCACGTTGCGAACGACGCGCAGGGCCCGCTCGACGCGGTAACCCTCACTGTCGCGACCGGCACCGACGGCACGTTCTCACTGCACGAGGACGCCGGCAAGGGATCCGGCCCAGTAACCGCCGACGCCGCCACCACCGCGGTCACCTACACCCAGCAGCCCAACGGCGGTCAACTCGACGTCGCACCGGCCGATGGCTCCTTCGACGGCCAAGTCACCGATCGCTCCTGGATCGCGACGTTCACGAACGCCGACGAGCCGGCGTCGGTGCTCGTCGACGGGGAAGCGATCCCTGCGTCGGGCTGGACCTACGACGCCGCAGCGCGCACGATCAGCGTGCCCGTCACCAGCCGGCCAGTCACGGAGAGCACCACGGTGCAGTTCTCCTCAGTGGCCGCCGTGGACCCGGCGCCGACACCCAACCCCGCACCCGTCCCCGGTGACCCTAGTGACGGCGCGTCCGAGACGCCCGGCGCAGGCGCAGGCGCAGGCGCCGGTCCTGGGTCCGCCGGGTTCGACGCCGGAGCGACCCCGGTCGCCAGCGACCCCGACCGTTCCAACGACGGTGGTCCGCTCGCTTTCACCGGCACGGACCTCGTGCCGATGGGGCTCCTCGCACTCGCGCTTCTCGCGGCCGGCGGGACCATCGTCTGGTCCAGGAGGCGCGCGCGGCGAAACTGACCACGTAACCAACGGGAGCCCCGGTGCAGTGAGCACCGGGGCTTCCCACGTGTTGCGGCAGAGCCGTCAGCAACTGTGCCCCTAAAAGCCCGCGGGTCTCGGCCGGGGCCGAGTGCTCATGTCGACCAACGAAGTCGGAACCCAGCAGGTAACCACGGATCTTTGACATTCCAGGACGGGTCGTTGAGAAAGGCATGCTCGGTCGTTCCCAGCAAATTCTTGTCTCAGAACTTGCCCTCGCCCTCGGCACGTCCACGGACGATGCTGAAACGGTTCTCCTGGACGTCCCTCGGACACCAGCCCTCTAAGACCAAGCCGCCCAAGGCCTCAAGAGGCCATTGCCTGTGGCTACGATGCGTGGGCGAGGGTCACCTCGTGTTTCCACGCCCCCTCCCAGGTCCCGCGGAAACGAGACACCCCACACCCAGAACCGTGTGGGGTGTCTCACTCACTCCCCCACCGCCTCCTCGGCTGCCTGGCTGCGTGCGATGGCCCGGTACAGCGTCGTCCGGTCGATCTGCAGATCCCGGGCAACCTTGGCCTTCGGCACCCCGGACTCGATCAACCGCTGCGCCTCGACAAGCTGCTCGGCGGTGAGCTTCTGCGCGCGGCCCCTGTACTTCCCGGCCGCCTGCGCGAGCCGGATGCCTTCCCGCTGCCGTTCACGGATCAGGGTCCGCTCGAACTCCGCGAACGCCCCCAGCAAGTTCAGCATCAGCCGGCCGATCGCGTCGTCGGTGTCGCGGCTGTAGGTCTACTGCTCCTTGACGAACACCACCGAGGCACCCTTCCCCGTGATCTCGTCCACGATCTCCCGGAGATCCCTCAGCGACCGAGCCAGCGGATCCATCGAAGCAACCTTCACAACGTCGCCCTCGCGGACGTATCGAATGCAGTCGATGAGCGCAACCCGATCGACTCTTGACCCGCCCGAGACCTTTTCCTCGAAGACCCGATCGACGTCGCCGACGGCCTCGAGCTGCCGACCGAGGTTCTGATCCACCGAGCTCACCCGGACGTACGCGACGACCTGCGTTTTTTGCTGCACCATTCCTAGACCCGGACACACACCTGTGGCACAAGCAGCGAAACACGCTCTAACGCCACGCGCGCCGCAACTCCTGGTGCTTGTGGCGCTGGGGTGTACCCAAATTAAAACCGATGTCCTGTTCGAGGACTGCTCATATAATGTGGCCATGGTGAAACTGACGACGGGGGTCTCTGCAGCCGCACTCGTACTGGTGCTGACAGGGTGTGCCGGGATGAGCGGCGAGGCAGGCGGCCCGCCCAGCTCGAGCGGCACGGCGACGACCGCGGCCGGGGTGCCGGACCGGCAGGCCGTCCTCGACGCGCTCGGCGCGCCTCCTGCCTCGGGGCCACCCGACCCGGCCCGCCTCGCCGAACTGCGGCAGGAAGCCACCGACCAGCGCTGGGCCCAGGTGACACAGCAGTTCCCCGACGCGGTCCGACCCGAGGTCGCCCTGGTCCATGAGATCGAGGGCGGCGACCTCGACCCGCTCACCGCGTGCCTCCGCGAGGCCGGCCTGCCCGTGGTCGACGACGTCGGGAGGGGCGAGGACGGCTCGACCTCGCAGGGCTACTCGTTCGAGATGCCCGACGGCGGGCCGTTACGCGAGCAGGCCGAGCTCGCCAGCTACCGCTGCGACGTGATGTACCCGGGCCCCGTGACTGAGACGCTCACGGTCGAGCAAGCGGCGTGGTTGTTCGACTACCTGACCATGTTCCAGTTGCCGTGCCTTGAGGCGCTCGGAGCCCCCTCGACCGAGCCGGGCATGACCCGCGAGGAGTTCGCGTCGACCTGGCCCCACCAGGGCTGGTACCCGAGCGCTGGATCGGAATCCAGTCGAGGGCTGACGGACGCCGAAGTAGACCGGGTCGACAAGGCCTGCCCGGCGCCCGACTCGAATACCTTCGGTTAAGGATGCCGTAGCAGCTGGAGGCAACGCAGACTCGAGCCAACACATCCAGCCACCAAGGATTCGTCCGGTAACCCACCGTTCATCGGACACGTCAGACACACGGCTCAGTCCGCTCAACTGCAGGTCAGATCGTCACCTTCCGTCAAAAGCGACAAGCCAAGCAGCATTTCGACAAACTAAATCGCGAACGACAACGACAACGACAACGACAACGCGCTAGCTAGGCATGTCCACGAACCGCGAGAACATCCCGTGGAACGCCACCGTGATGGTGTCGGTGGGGCCGTTGCGGTGCTTGGCGACGATGAAGTCGGCCTCACCCTGGCGGGGGTTGTCTTTCTCGTAGGCGGACTCGCGGTGCAGCAGGATGACCATGTCGGCGTCCTGCTCGAGCGAACCGGACTCTCGCAGGTCGCTGATCGCGGGCTTCTTGTCGGCACGCTGCTCGGGGCCACGGTTCAGCTGCGACAGCGCGATCACCGGCACCTGCAGCTCTTTCGCCATCAGCTTCAACGCACGCGAGAACTCCGACACCTCTTGCTGACGGCTCTCGACCCGCTTGCCCGACGTCATCAGCTGCAGGTAGTCGATCACCACGAGCTTCAGGTTGTGCTGCTGCTTCAACCGGCGGCACTTCGCCCGGATCTCGACCAACGTCATGTTGGGCGAGTCGTCGATGAACAACGGCGCGTCGTTGATGCGGCCACGCACCTGCGCGATGTTCGTCCAGTCACGCGCGTCGACCGTTCCCTTACGCATGTTCTGCAGCGGCACACTCGACTCCGCCGACATCAGACGCATCGCGATCTCGCTTCGCCCCATCTCGAGCGAGAAGAACACCGAGGCCTGCCCGTGCTTGATCGACGCCGCCCGCGCCAGGTCGAGCGCCAACGTCGACTTACCGAGCGCCGGTCGCGCCGCCACGATGATCAGCTGACCCGGGTGGAACCCGTTCGTCAGGGCGTCGAGCTGCGCGAACCCCGTCGGCACACCCGTCATCTGGCCGTCACGACCCTTGGCCGCCTCGATCTCGTCGATCGCGACCGTCACCGCCTCGTTCAGCGGCACGTAGTCCTCGGTCTGCACTCCCCCGGCCACGTTGTAGACCTCGGCCTGCGCATTGTTGACCAGGTCGACGACCTCGCCCTCGCTCGCATAACCCATCTGCACGATGCGCGTGCCGGCCTCGACCAGACGACGCAGCACCGCCTTCTCGGCGACGATCGACGCGTAGTACCCCGCGTTCGCCGCCGTCGGCACGACTCCGGTCAGGGTGTGGAGGTACTCCGCTCCCCCGGCCCTCGACAGGTCGGCCGACTTCATCAGCTCGTCGCTAACCGTGATGACGTCGGTGGGCTCGCCGTGCGAGTACAACCCGAGGATCGCGTCGTAGATGACCTCGTGCTTGGGCACGTAGAAGTCCATGCCGCGGACCGTCTCGATGACGTCGGCCACGGCGTCCTTGCTCAGCAGCATGCCGCCGAGCGCGCTCTGCTCGGCCAGCAGGTCGTGCGGCGGGACGCGGTCCATGTTGACGGGGCCACCACGGTCGCGATCACGGTTGTTCGACGCATCGGGAGCAAGACCGAGATGGGCGATCGACATGGGTCCTCCAGCGAGAATCGGGTGGGTGCGGGGCAGCACCGAAGACGCTCAAGGCAGTTCTACGACGAACCCCCGACATCCCCTTGCCGAACCGCCGTGACCCACCCCTATGAGCGCGGGTACACCTTATGGACACCGAGTTCTCCACAGCAAATGCACCTGTGGATAACTCTGGGGAGAACCGGTGAGCAACGCCGGACGACCCTGGGGAGAACTGTGGATCACGCTGTGGACAACGAGATACTTCAGTCGACTTAGGCGCCTCTGACCAGGTATTTCGCGATTCCACACCTGTGTGGAGAAAATTGTCTAAACCGGGGGTTGAGACATCCGATTTGACATCTGCCTGTGCACAAGAGATTTGACTTTGACCCTTTTCAACCGATACCGACGCAGCCCGCGTTCAGCTTCCCGTAACCCCCGAAGACGGGCCGTGCGAAGGGCCTGGTCAGGGCGGTATCGGGGTCCGGCACCGCGCCTCCCGCCGGTCCCGGACGACGAAGAACCACAGCGGGGACGATGCATCACCCCGAAGAGTGGTTCATCGTCCCCGCTGTGGTTCGCGGGGCCAGCTGCCTCAGAAGGGAACGCCGCAGCGCAGGACCACGTTCGCGTACGGCGTCGCCTCGCCCGTCCGGACGAGGAGGCGCGCCCCACCCGACAGCCGCTTCAGCTCGTCGTGCGACACGTACGCCACGTCGTCGAAGCGGGACGTGATCCAGTCACCGGCGGGGGAGTCGTGGCTCTCGTCCGCGGCCGTGCAGGCCTCGAACACCACGTCGGTGGTCAGCGCGTCCAGCACGTCGGCGAAGGCGGGCAGACCGTGGACGACGGCGAGGTCGACCACGGGGACCCCGGCCGGCAGGGGCAGGCCGCAATCCGCGACGACGACCAGGTCGCCGTGCCCGAGACCGCTGACGGCGTGGTTCAGCTGCGCGTTGAGCAGCCCGCCGCGCTTCACGAGGTCACCCCGGCAGCAGCAGCGGCAGGCAGCTCGTCGTCCAGCGTCGGGTACGACGCCTGCGTGCCCACACCCGTCACCGAGAACGCCCCGACGCGCACGGCGTCCCGGGCGGCCTCGACCAGCGACGCCCCGGCGGCCAACCCGGCGGCCAGAGCGCCGACGAAGGCGTCCCCTGCCCCGGAGGAGTCGACCGCCGCGACGCGAGGCGAGGCCACCAGAACGGTGCCCGAGGCGTCGGAGACGATCGCCCCGGCGGCACCACGGGTCATGACGACCGAGGTGACCCCCTGGGCGCGCAGGGAGGCGACGACCGACTCGTCGTCGACCCGCGCCTCCTCGTCCGAAGCCGAAGACGACACCGACGCCGACGCCGACGCAGAAGCCGACACCGCGCCCGCAGCCCCGGAGGCGGAACCGCCCCACGCGGCCAGCAGCAGCCGACCCTCGTGCTCGTTCACGACCAGCGGATCCGCGGCCTTGACCACGTCCGACGGCACGTCGATCACGGGTGCGAGGTTGAACACCACGCGACCGCCGGCGTGCTGCACCGCGGCGGCGATGCCGTCCACGGGGATCTCTCCCTGCAGCACGACGACCGCAGCCTCGGCCAGCACGGCCGAGTGCGACCCGACCGCCGAAGCCCCGACGGCGCCGTTCGCCCCGGGGACGACGACGATCGTGTTCTCGCTGTCGCCCCCGACGCTGACGATCGCCAGGCCGGTGGGCCCGGGTACGGTGGCGACGCCGCTGACGTCGACACCGCTCGAGCGGAGGTGGGGCAGGGCGTCGTCGGCACGTCCGTCGTCGCCGACCGCACCGATCATCACGGTGCGGGCGCCGCGGTGGGCGGCGGCGACGGCCTGGTTGGCGCCCTTGCCGCCGGGGGAGAGGGTCATCGACGAGCCGATCAGCGTCTCTCCGGGCAGGGGGAGGCGGTCGACGGTCACGACCTGGTCGACGTTGATCGACCCGACCACGACGACCGTGCCGGCCGAGCCGACCCCGCCGGCACCCTGCGATTCAGAACCGGTCATTCGGTGAAGTCACCCACGTTCTCCTTCGTGACGGTGATGACCTCGACGGCCTGGTCCGAGGGGCCGTCGTCGCCGCTGCCACCCTTGACGGCCTTGACCGCCTGGTCGACCGCGAGGGCGCCGAGCTCGGCGGGCTGCTGCGCGATCGTGCTCGAGAGCGTACCGGCCTCGATGGCCTTGAGGCCGTCCTCGGTGCCGTCGAACGCGGCGACCTTGACGTCGCTGCCGGCGCGCGAGCCGAGCGCCTGGATCGCTCCGAGGCCCATCTCGTCGTTCTCGGCGAAGACGCCCACGGCGTTCGGGTGCGCCTGCAGCAGGTTGGTGGTCACGTCGAGCGCGGTGGCGCGGTCGAAGTTCGCGGTCTGCTGCGCGACGACGGTGATGTCCGGGTAGGCCGAGATGCCCTTGGTGAAGCCCTCACCGCGGTCGCGGCTGGCCGAGGTGCCCGCGACACCCTGCAGCACGATGACCTCGCCCTTCTCACCGATCGCCTCGGCGAGGGCCTTGGCGGCCTGCTCACCACCGGCGACGTTGTCGCTCGCGACGAACGAGGCGACGTCGGCACCGTTCACGGCGCGGTCCACGGCCACGATCGGCACGTTCGCGTCGTTCAGCGCGGCGGCAGCGGGGCCGGCGGCGTCGCTGTCCACGGCGTTCAAGATGACGGCGTCGGCGGTCGAGGCCGCGGTCGCCAGCTGGTTGGCCTGGGTGGCCGAGTCGTTCTGGGCGTCGACGATCTCGAGGTCGACGTTCTGCTTCTTCGCCTCGGCGGTCGCGCCGTCACGCAGCTCGACGAAGAACGGGTTGTTCAGGGTGCTGAGCGACAGGACCACCGTGGGGCGGTCCGCCTCTCCGGCGGGGGTGCGGTTGCAGCCGGCGGTGCCGGTCGCGACCAGGGCGGCGATCGCCGTGACGGTGGCGGCCTTGCGGAACGAGGTCAACTTCATCGTGTGTCCTTCGGGTTGGGGTGGGTTGGGTGATTCACGGGAGAACGAGGAGGCGCGGGTCGGCTGGTGACCGCCCGTCGCCGTGGGCTGCGCCGCAGCCCCAGGGCCGGGCCCCGCAGCTGCCGCCGCTCCGCCGAGACGCGACGCCGCCCGTCCGGGCCGCACCGCGCCTCCTCGGCTCGGAGGCTGTCGGTGCGACCTAGCTGCTGCGCGTCTTGCGCCGCAGCACGTCGACGCCCACGGCGAGGGCGATGACGAGGCCGATGACGACCTGCTGCCAGAACGACGTGACGTTCAGCAGGTTGAGGCCGTTGCGGATGACGACGAGCACGAGGGCGCCGATGATCGTGCCCGAGATGCGGCCGACGCCGCCGGCCAGGCTCGCGCCGCCGATGACCACCGCGGCGATGGCGTCGAGCTCGTAGCCCGAGGCCGCCTGCGGCTGGGCCGAGTCCAGGCGTCCGGCGAGCAGCAGTCCGGCCAGGGCCGCGAACAGCCCGGCCAGGCCGAAGACCGTGACGACGATGCGCTTGACCGGCAGACCCGAGAGGCGCGCGGCCTCGGCGTTGCCGCCGACGGCGTACATCGACCGACCGATGACGGTGCGGTTGAGGATGAACGACGCGACGATCGCGGCCAGCACGAGAACGATGATCGGCACGGGAACCGGCCCGATGCTGCCACCGAGGAACGAGACGGCCGGGGGAGTCGCGATCGGGCGCCCGTCCGAGACGACGAGGGTCAGGCCGCGCGCCACGCTGAGCATGGCGAGCGTCGCGATGAACGACGGCAGCTTGCCGTACGCGCTGGCGAACCCGTTGACGAGGCCGGCCACGAGGCCCGTGCCGAGGCCGAGCGCGAGCGCCAGACCGCCGGGCAGCCCCGCCGTGGCGAAGAACCAGCCCGAGACCATCGCCGACAGCGCGGCGACCGAACCGACCGAGAGGTCGATGCCGCCCGCGACGATGACGAAGGTCATGCCGAACGCGAGCACGGCCACGGTCGACACCTGGATGCCGATGTTCAGCAGGTTGCGGCCGGTCAAGAAGTCCGGGGTCGCGATGAAGAGGGCCAGGCACAGCACGACGAGCCCGACGAGGGCCCCGTTCGCGGCCAGGAAGGTCTTGATGTCGAAGGAGCGTCGCTGCGCCTTCACGGTGGTGGTGGTCATGGGTGTCGTCCTCGGGTCCGTGCTTCTCGGGTCAGTTCGTCGGGGGGACGTCGCGCGCCGCGAGCGTCATCAGGGTGTCTTGGGTGGCGTCGGCCGCGGCGACCTCGCCGGCGACGACCCCGTCGCGCATCACGAGGATGCGGTCGCTCATGCCCATCACCTCGGGCAGTTCGCTGCTGACCATCACGACCGCGCCTCCTGCGTCGGTGATGCGGTTGACCAGCTCGTAGATCTCGACCTTCGCGCCGACGTCGACGCCACGGGTCGGCTCGTCGAGCAGCAGCACGGACGAGCCGGCGATGATCCAGCGACCGAACACGGCCTTCTGCTGGTTGCCGCCCGACAGCGAACCGATCTCTTGGTCGATGTCGCGCATGCGGATACGCAGGGTCGAGGCGACCTCGTCCGCCTTGGCACGCTGGCCGGCGAAGTCGACCAGTCCGGCCTTCGCACTGCTGGCGAGCGTCGCGTAGCCCAGGTTGTCGTTGACCGAGGCGCCCAGCACGAGCCCCTGGGCCTTCCGGTCTTCGGGGACGTGGCCGACGCCTGCGGCGATGGCCCCGGCGACGTCGCCCTTCTTCAGGCGCTTGCCACGCACGGTCACGCTGCCCGAGTCGTACTTGTCGACCCCGGCGATCGCGCGGACGACCTCGGTGCGACCGGCGCCGACGAGTCCGGCGATGCCGAGCACCTCGCCCGCCCGCACCTCGAACGAGACGTCGCGGAACGTCTTCGAGGTGAGCCCGCGGACCTCGAGTACGACGGGGGAGTGGGCCTCGCTGCCGGGGGTGCGCGGGTACTGGTGCTCGATGTCGCGGCCGACCATCAGGCGGACGAGTTCGTCCTCGCCGGTCGATGCGGGCACCTCGGCGACGAACGCGCCGTCACGCAGCACGGCCACGGTGTCGCCGATCTCGGCGATCTCGTCGAGGTGGTGGCTGATGAACAGCATGCCGACACCGCGGGCTCGCAGCTGCCCGACGACACGGAACAGGATCTCGGTCTCGTGCCGGGTCAGCGCCGCGGTCGGCTCGTCGAGGATAAGGATGCGCGCGTCGATGCTCAGCGCCTTCGCGATCTCGACCAGCTGCTGGCGGGCGATGCCGAGCTCGCCGACCTTCTGGTCGACGTCGACGTCGAGCCCGATCAGGTCGAGGGCCGCGCGGGCGCGCTTCTTGAGCTCTGCGCGGTCGACGAGTCCGAATCGCGTCGGGAACCGCCCCATCATCACGTTCTCGGCGACGCTGAGCGAGGCGACGAGGTTGAGCTCTTGGTGGATCGTCGCGATGCCGAGCTTCTCGGCGGCGTGCGTGTTGGGCAGGTGGACGGCCTCGCCGTCGACCAGCACGCGTCCGGCGTCGGGCTGGTACACGCCCGACATCATCTTGATCAGCGTGGACTTGCCGGCGCCGTTCTCACCGAGCAGCACCTGCACGCGGCCGGGTCGGACGTGCACGGTGACGTCGTCGATGACCCGCACGGGGCCGAACGACTTGCTGACGTTCTCGAGCGTGAGCAGGGGGCGATCGTCGTCGATCGAGTGGGGCATGGGTCAGTTCCTGCCGAGGGGTCGGGGTCGGGTGGGGTCTGTCGGGGACGAGGAGGCGCGGGTCGCCTCGCTCGAGGAGGCGCGGGCCGCGTCACCGCCGGAGGCGCGGGTCGTCGACTCGCGCACGATCAGTTCGCTCGGCAGGACGACCGAGTCGGGCGTGCGTCCGTCGATGACCTCGTGCAACAGCTGGACGGCGATGCGGCCCATCTCCTCGACGCTGTGCGCGATGACGGTCAGAGCCGGGTCGAGCAGCGAGAACCACTCGATGTCGTCGAAGGCGATCACCGAGACGTCGGTCCCCATGCGCTTGCCGAGTCGGTTGAGCATGGCGATGGCGCCGACGGCCATGAGGCTGTCGGCCGCGAGCAGAGCGGTCGGCGGCTCGTCGAGCTCGAACAGGGCGTGCACGGCGGCCGAGCCGCTGGCCGACTGGAAGTCGCCGACGTAGACCAGGTCGGGGTCGGTGCTGAGGCCCAGCTCTGCGACGGCGGCCGTCCACGCCTCGAGTCGTTCGCGCCCGGTGGACACGCTCTGCGGCCCCGCAATGTAGCCGACGCGCTCGTGGCCGAGGTCGACGAGGTGCTGCACGGCGGCCCGGATGCCGGGGAGGCTGTCGGTCGTCACGCTCGGCACGTCGACGCCGGGGATCGTGCGGTCGACGAACACCGTCGGCACCTCGCGGGCGAGCAGCGAGTCGATGCTGGCCGAGTCGGTGCCCTGCGGGGCGACGATGACGCCGTCGACACGACGCGAGATGAGGGTGTCGAGGTAGCGGTCCTGCTGCTCGCGGTTCTCGTTGGCGTTGCCGAGCAGGGTGACGTAGCCGAGCTCGAGCAGGGACTGCTCGATGGTGTGGGCGAGGTCGGCGAAGAACGGGTTGCGGACGTCGGAGACGAGCAGTCCGACCGTGTCGGACCGGGTCGAGCGGAGTGCCCTGGCCTGCGCGTTCGGCCGGAAGTCGAGCTCGCGCACGGCCTGTTCGACCTGGGCCCTGGACTCGGCCGAGGTGGCCGGGTTGCCCGACAGAACACGGGAGGCCGTCGCGGCCGAGACGCCGGCGCGCTGCGCCACGTCCCTGATCGTCACGGTGTTCATCGGGCTCTACCTCGTCGTAGTGGTGCGGGTCACGGGCCTGGTCGGCCTTGCGTGGAATCGATTCCATGGAACCGATTCCACGACAGTAGACGACCGGCCCGGCCCTGTCAACGCGAGGCCTGGAGGAGGCGCGCCCTCGCCCCGTCCCTCGACTGCCGGCCCATGAACCCCGTTCCGGACAATGAACCCTGTTGCAACGGGGTTCATTGTCCGGAACGGGGTTCATCGCGACCCGCCCCCGGCACGCAGAAGAGCGGCGGCCCCCGAGGGGAACCGCCGCTCTCGCGTACAGCAGGCGCCGAGGCGCCCGGGTGCTACTTGGCCGAGACGACCGTCAGCGTGATCGTCGCGATGACGTCCTCGCGCAGGCGGAGCGTGGCTTCGTGCTCACCCGTCACCTTGATGGTGGTGGGGATCTCGACCTTGCGCTTGTCGATCGTCGCGACGCCCTGGGCGGTCACGGCGTCGGCGACGTCGGCCGGGCGAACCGAGCCGAACAGACGGCCGTCGGCACCGGTCTTCACCGTGAGACGGATCTTCTGGGCCTCGAGGCGCTGCTTGAGGTCGTGGGCCTCTTCGATCGTCTTGAGCTCGCGGGTCTCGCGGGCCGTACGGATCTGAGCGACCTGCTTCTCGCCACCGCGGCTCCACGCCACGGCGAAGCCCTGGGGCACCAGGTAGTTGCGGGCGTAGCCGTTCTTGACGTCGACGACGTCACCGGCGGAACCGAGGCCGGAGACCTCGTGGGTCAGGATTACCTTCGACATGGTGGTCCTTCCGATCAGCGGCCGGAGCCGGCGTAGGGGAGGAGCGCCATCTCACGGGCGTTCTTCACGGCACGGGCGATGAGGCGCTGCTCCTGGACGGAGACGCCGGTGATGCGACGGGCGCGGATCTTTCCACGCTCCGAGATGAACTTGCGCAGGGTCGCGACGTCTTTGTAGTCGATGACACCGACGCGGATCGACTTCGCGGGAGCGGCGTTCTTGCCGCCCTTACCGCGGAGGGGCTTGCGGCGGTCGCCGCTGCTCTTTCCAGCCATTGGTTTCTACTTTCGATGAAGAAGGAAGTACTAAAAGGGAACGGTGACGCCTAGGAGGGCTCTGAGCCCTAGAAAGGCGTCTCGTCGTTGTAGGTGCCGTTGCCACCGGGGGTGTTCCACACGTCGCCACCAGAGGTGTTGCCACCCTGCTGGCCACCGGCGGGCTGACCCCACGGCTCTTGCGCCTGACCGCCGCCGACCTGGGCCGGCTGGCCACCACGGTTGCCGCCGCCGTTGCCGCCCCCGAAGGAGCCGCCACCGGCAGCGCCGTCGCGGGACGAGGAGGCGCGGGTCACCTGAGCGGTCGCGTAACGCAGCGAGGGGCCGATCTCGTCGATCTCGAGCTCCATGCTGGTGCGCTTCTCGCCCTCTTTGGTCTCGTACGAGCGCTGCTTGAGGCGGCCCTGAGCGATGACCCGGCTGCCCTTGGTGAGGCTGCTGGCCACGTGCTCGCCGAACTCACGCCACACGCTGGCACGGAGGAAGAGCGCCTCGCCGTCCTTCCACTCGTTCGACGCGCGGTCGAACGTGCGGGGGGTCGACGCGATGGTGAAGTTCGCGACCGCGAGCCCGTTCTGCGTGTAGCGCAGCTCGGGGTCACTGGTGAGGTTTCCCACCACTGTGATGACGGTCTCGCCTGCCATCGGACTACTCGGCAGCCTTCTCGGCGGCGGGAGCAGCCGGAGCGGCAGCGGCGTTGGCGGCCTTGCGGGCGGCCTTCTCGTCGCTGACCTTCTTGGCGGCGGCGACCATGGCGATCGCCTCTTCGGCACGCAGGACCTTGGTGCGCAGCACGGCCTCGGAGAGACCCAGCTGGCGGTCGAGCTCGACCGTGGCGGCCGAGTTCGAGGTCAGGTTGACGACGGCGTAGATGCCCTCGGTCTTCTTGTTGATCTCGTAGGCCAGGCGACGACGTCCCCAGATGTCCACGTTGTCGATCGTTCCGCCATCGTTGCGGATGACGTTGAGGAACTTGTCCAAGCTCGGGGCGACGGTGCGCTCATCGATCTCGGGGTCCAGGATGACCATCAGTTCGTACTGGTGCATGACTAACCCACCTCCTTCGGACTTAACGGTCACAGACGGTCTGTGACAGGAGGGTATTCATGTCGCGACGTCGGCCGTGAGGCAGACGCAACCTTCCCAGCGTAGCCGAGCGCGCCTCCTGAATCAATGCCGGCTCAGCGGCCACAGGCCGCGAAGAGCCGAGGAGGCGCGGGTCGACACCCGCAGGACGGGTTACGCCCCAGCACCCTCGCGGGCCTGCCACCAGGCGAGCAGGCGCTCGGTGGCGGCCTCGGCCCCCAGCGGCCCCTCGTCGGTGCGCAGCTCGAGCAGGAAGCGGTACGCCTCGCCGACCTCGCGGCTGGGGCCGATGCCCAGGACGCGCTGGATCTCGTCGCCGTTCAGGTCGGGCCGCAACGAGTCGAGCTCTTCGCGTTCGCGCAGCTCGGCGATCCGCGCTTCGAGGTCGTCGTAGGCGAAACCGAGCCGGTCGGCCTTGCGCCGATTGCGCGTGGTGACGTCGGCACGGGTCAGCATGTGCAACCGCTCGAGCTGGTCACCGGCGTCGCGGACGTACCGGCGGACGGCCGAATCGGTCCAGGCTCCTTCGGTGTAGCCGAAGAATCGGAGGTGCAGCTCGATCAGGCGGTACACGGCGGCGATCGTGTCGTTGTCGAAGCGCAACGCCTTCAACCGCTTCTTGGCGAGCTTGGCACCGACCACGTCGTGGTGGTGGAAGGTGACGACCCCGCCGGGCTCGAGACGTCGCGTGGCGGGCTTGCCGCAATCGTGGAGCAGGGCCGCGAGGCGCAGGGTGAGGTCGGGGGCCTCGCCCGGGTGCCGTTCGCGCTCGTAGCCGATGGCCTGATCGAGCACGGTGAGGCTGTGCTCGTAGACGTCTTTGTGGTGGTGGTGCTCGTCGACCTCGAGGCGCATGGCGGCGAGCTCGGGCATGACGTGGTCGGCGAGTCCGGTGTCGACCAGCAGTCGGACACCGTCTCGAGGGGTTTCGGTCTTGAGCAGCTTGGACAGCTCGTCGGCGATCCGCTCCACCGAGACGATCGACAGGGTCTCGGCGCGCGCCGTCATCGCCTCGCGCACGTCGTCGGACACGGTGAAGCCGAGCTGGGCCGTGAACCGGGCCGCCCGCATCATGCGCAGGGGGTCGTCACGGAACGAGTCGACCGCGGTGCCCGGGGTGGCGAGCCGTGCCCGCAGCAGGTCGTCGACGCCGCCGGACGGGTCGACGAGTACGCGCTCGGGCAGGCGCAGCGCCATCGAGTTGACCGTGAAGTCACGACGGACGAGGTCGCCTTCGAGGGTGTCGCCGAACTCGACGGCGGGCTTGCGGGTCTCGCCGTCGTAGACGTCGCTGCGGTACGTCGTGATCTCGACGGTCTCGCCGTCGACCCGGGCGGCGATCGTGCCGAACACCCGACCGACGTCCCAGTGCGCCTCGGCCAGTGGCACCACGATCGCCAGGATCTCGTCGGGGTCGGCGTCGGTCGTGAAGTCGAGGTCGTTGACCGGGCGTCCGATGAAGGCGTCGCGCACCGGACCGCCGACCAGGGCCAACTCGTGACCGGCCGCGGCGAACGCGGCGGCGAGCTTCTCGATGCGGGGGGTGGCGGCCAGTTCGTCCAGCCGCTGCAGGGCCCGTGCGACGCTGTCCATGACGAAACAGCTTGCCACAGCCGAGGAGGCGCGGGCTGAGTCCCCGGCGGCGCCTCGCGACCCCGTCCGCCCACCTCGCAGGCGCTTCGCCGCTGCTTCTTGGTCGGCGTTGCCTAGACTCGGCATGCTCGAACGGCCCCTGTCGCCGTCGGCACCTGACGCCTATGAGACTCTTCTTCGCCGTGATCGCCGCCCTGTTGGCGGTGTTCGTCGTGTCGGCGGGGCTGCCCGCGACGTCGGCACGCGCGGCGTCCGTCCCCTCGGGCGACGGCGTCTCGATGACCGTCGAACCGGCGTCCGACGGCGTGCTGGCCCCCGACGACGACCTCACCCTCGGGGTCACGGTCTCGAACGGAGGCGACACCGACCTCTCGGCCACGACGGCCCGGATCTACCTCGACCGCGAGCCGTTCACCACGCGGAGCAAGCTCGCCTCGTGGCTCGACCCCGACGACGTCTCGGGCGACGACTACCTCGGGCGTCAGCTCGTCGCGGTCGACGTGCCGGCGGTCCCGGCCGGGTCGTCCGTCGCCCTCGACACCGTCGTGGTCCCCGCCGACCGCCTGGGGCTGGCCGGCCGCGCCTTCGGTGCGCGGGCGCTCGGGGCCCGCGTGCTCGACGCGTCGGGCAGCCAGGTGGCCCAGACCCGCAGCAGCGTGGTCTGGTACCCCGCCGACAGCTTCCAACCGACCCGCGTCGCCGTCGCCGTGCCGATCACGACTCCCGAGAGCGAGACGGGCGTCCTCGACGCGTCCGCCCTCGCCGCCTACACCTCGGACGGCGGGGTGCTCCGTCGCGAGCTCGACGCCGTGGCCGGCACGGGGGCGACCCTCGGCGTCGACCCGATGATCGTCGCGTCGATCCGACTGCTCGGCACCGAGGCCCCGCAGTCGGCCATCGACTGGCTCGCCGAGCTGCAGGCCCTGCCGAACGACATGTTCCCCTTGGCGTACGCCGACGCCGACGTGGCCGGGCTGCGACAGGCCGGTGCGGCGACCGTCCCCACCGTCACCTCGCTCGGCACGCTGGTCGACCCCGACCGCTTCGAAGACATGCCGGCACCGACCGGCACCCCCACCGAGGCACCGACCGAACCGGCGCCGGGGGCAGGTGACGGCTCGGACACGGGCGTCGCGGGCTCGGATCCCTCGGCCTTCCCCACCGGCGGGGCCACCGACACGCCGACCGACGAACCGACGCCCTCCGAGACGCCGACCGACGGGGTCGTCCTGCCGACGACCGCACAGCTGCTGGACTTCCCCTGGACCCAGCGCGACGTCGTCTGGCCCGTGGAGTCGTCCGTCGTGGCCGCCGACCTGACGGCGTTCGCCGCCGGCCCGTACACGTCGACCATCCTCTCGAGCGGCAACGTGGACCTCGACGGCGACTCGACCGAGAACTCCGCGGTCACGGTCGGTGGCGTCCCGGCCGTCGTTTCGGACGACCCGCTGTCGACGCTGGTCACCCAGGCGGCCGAGGCGACGACCCTCGCCGAGTGGCAGGCCACGATGGCCCGGCTCTCCGCCACCGTCGCGACCGTCGCCTACGAGCGGCCGAGCGACGCTCGCACCCTGTTGACCTCGCTCGAGCGCGAATGGCCGTCCACCGGGCAGTTCCTCACGCGGACGCTCCAGGCCCTCAACGGCCTGCCCTGGGTCAGCGGTGCCACTCTGACCGACGCGCTGGCGAGCACGCCGTCGACGGCGACCGTCGTGGACCGTCCCGAGAGCGATGCCCGACTCGAGCGCTTGCGCGACCTGGTGGGCGCCGACGAGAGGGTCGTCGACTTCTCGACCGCCCTCGACCAACCGCAGCTCGTCACCGAGTCGGCCCGACTGCGCACGATGGCCCTGGCTTCGCACGCCTGGCGTGACAACGTCGACGGCTTCCCCGCCGAGGTCGCCTCGGCCGTCGCCGACGCGACCGCGACGTCGGGTCTCGTGGCCGTGGTCCAGGGCTCTCCGATCTCGATCCTCGGCGACCGCTCGGCGCTCCCGCTCTACCTCGAGAACAAGACCGACTCGGTCGCGACGGTGCTGTTGAACCTGACGCCGTCGAACTCGATCCTCTCGATCGAGCGCAGCCCCATCGAGGTGACCATCCAGCCGCAGTCCCAGACGCGCGTGAGCGTGCCCGTGCAGTCCGTCGCCAACGGGACGGTCTCGGTGCAACTCCAGCTGGTGAGCCTCTCGGGCGTGGCGATCGCGACCCCGGTCGACATCCCCCTCTCGGTGCAGGCCGGGTGGGAGACCGCCATCACCTGGATCTTCGGCGTCGCGTTCGCCGCGCTGTTCGTGGGTGGCCTGTACCGCACCTTCCGCAAGCGCCGTCGGGCCCGCGACGAGGCCCGGTCCTCCCGCAGCGGCTCGTCATCCGATGCGGCCACCCCGCCGCCCGTCCAGGAGTCCATGTGAGCAACCAGGGCGGTCTCGGTCGCGCCAGCATCCTCCTCGCGTCCGGGACGATGGTCTCGCGCGTCCTCGGCTTCGTGAAGGCGGCCGTCCTGGCCGCCGCGATCGGGCAGTCGGCCAGTCGGGCGGCCGACTCGTTCGCCCTCGCGAACCAGCTGCCGAACAACATCTACGCGCTGATCGCGGGTGGACTGCTCAGTGCCGTGCTCGTGCCCCAGATCGTGCGGGCGGCGACGTCGGACGACGGGGGTCAGCGGTTCATCAACAAGATCGTGACCCTGGGCACGATCGTCTTCGCGGCCGTCGGCCTGGCCGGCACGCTGCTCGCCCCCGTGCTCGTCCGGCTGTATGCGCAACAGAGCTCGGACGGCGGGGCGGGGTTCACCTCGGACCAGCTCGCCCTGGCTACCGCCTTCGCCTACTGGTGCCTGCCTCAGATCTTCTTCTACGCGATGTACTCGCTGCTGAGCGAGGTGCTCAACGCCCGGCAGGTCTTCGGCCCGTTCACCTGGGCACCGGTGCTCAACAACGTC
Source organism: Frigoribacterium sp. VKM Ac-2836 (assembly GCF_013248995.1). Taxonomy (GTDB): domain Bacteria; phylum Actinomycetota; class Actinomycetes; order Actinomycetales; family Microbacteriaceae; genus Frigoribacterium. The sequence goes on from NZ_JABRPK010000002.1 coordinate 162,192, forward strand.
GTGGCCATCGCCGGCCTGGTCGTCTTCATGGTGATGTTCGGCGGCGCCGTCGAGAACTCGGCGGTCGACGTCTGGACCGGCGACCGCATCTTCGTCATCGCGGCCACGGCCACCCTGGGCGTCCTGGCCCAGGCGGCCTTCCTGCTCTTGTTCTGGCGCCGCGCGGGCCTGACCTTCCGCCCCGACTTCCGCTGGCGGGGCGTCGGCCTCGGTGCGACGGGCAAGGCGGCCGGTTGGCTGTTCGGCATGGTCCTCGTGACCCAGCTGGCCGGGCTCGTGCAGAGCCGCGTGGCCACCCTGGGCAGCGAGGTGGGTGCCTCGAACGCTGTGCTCGCGAACGCCTGGTTGCTCTTCATGCTGCCGCACGGCATCATCGCCGTGTCGATCGGCACCGCGTACTTCACGCGCATGAGCGGCCACGCCTCGCGTGGCGACCTGCGGGCCGTCCGCACCGACATGTCGCAGTCCCTGCGGGCGATCGGAATGTTCATGGTCTTCGCGGCCATCGCCATGTGCGTCGTGGCCTACCCGTTCGCCCGGTTCTTCGAGGTCGACTTCGCCGGATCGACCCGGACGGCCGAGGTGATCCTCGGGTACATGCCCGGTCTCGTCCTGTTCAGCGTGCTCTTCATCGTGCAGAGGGTGTTCTACTCGATGCACGACCAGCGCACGCCGTTCTTCCTGCAGTTGGTCCAGTCGGGCATCTTCGTGGCGGGCGTGGCGGTCTCGGCCGCGGTGGTGCCCCCGGAGCGCATCGCGATGGCCATCGCCATCACGACGTCGATCGCCGGGTCCAGCCAGGCCGTCGTCGCACTGTGGGTGGTCAAGAAACGCCTGGGCGGCATCGACGGCCGCTGGGTTCTGCGGCGCTACGTCCAGTTCTTCGTCTTCTCGATCGTCGCCGGCGCGGTGGGCCTCGTCGTCGTGACCGTCCTGGGGGGTTTCTCGGCCGACGGCTTCGCGCAGTCCGGCCGTGTGCCCGGTGTGCTGACGGTCGTCGTGGCCGGCGCCGTCATGGGGCTGGTCTACGGAGCGCTGCTCTGGTTCGCGCGGATCCCCGAGCTGCGGGTGCTGACCACGCCGGTGACGGCACGTCTCGCACCGGCCGTCTCGCGCCTCCTGCGCCGTTGACCGGCCCGGACCGACCCGCACGCCGAGCCGAGGGAATGCCCCGTCGGTAGGATGCGTTCCACCAGACGACCGAGGGATCCGACCGCCCGAGCCACCGCTCGACGATCGTCTTCCCGCTCGTGAAGTTCTCCCCCAGGAAGGTGCCCATGCGCCAGGTCATCATCATCGGTTCCGGCCCCGCCGGCTACACGGCCGGCATCTACGCCGCCCGGGCCGGTCTGCGTCCCCTCATCGTCGCGAGTTCGGTCGAGGCCGGCGGCGAGCTCATGAAGACCACCGAGGTCGAGAACTTCCCGGGCTTCCCCGACGGCATCCAGGGCCCTGAGCTCATGTTCAAGATGCAAGAGCAGGCCGAGAAGTTCGGTGCCGAGGTCCTGCTCGACGACGTGACCGCCGTCGACCTGACCGGTGACGTCAAGAAGGTCACGCTCGGCGACGGCACGGTCGAGGAGAGCCTCACGGTGATCTTCGCCACGGGCAGCGCGTACCGCAAGCTCGGGCTCGCCGACGAAGAGCGCCTGAGCGGTCGCGGCGTCAGCTGGTGCGCCACCTGCGACGGCTTCTTCTTCAAGGAGAAGGCCATCGCCGTCGTCGGCGGCGGCGACTCCGCCATGGAAGAAGCGACCTTCCTCACGCGCTTCGCCTCGAAGGTCTACGTGATCCACCGCTCGAGCAGCCTGCGCGCGTCGAAGATCATGCAAGACAGGGCGCACGCCAACGACAAGATCGAGTTCCTGTTCGACAAGCAGGTCACGGCGATCCTCGGCGGCGAGAAGGCCACCGGCGTCACCCTGACCGACACGGTCGACGGCAGCACGAGCGACCTCGACCTCGACGGGCTGTTCATCGCGATCGGTAACGACCCCCGCGTGCACCTCGTGCACGGCCAGGTCGACCTGACCTCGGACGGCACCATCGCCGTGCAGGGCCGCAGCTCGAAGACCAACCTGACCGGTGTCTTCGCCGCAGGCGACGTGATCGACGCCACCTACCGGCAGGCAGCCACCGCCGCGGCCTCCGGCACCGTGGCGGCGCTCGACGTCGAGCACTACCTGGCCTCGCTCGACCAGACGTTCCTGGCCGAGCAGACCGTCGGTTCGGCCGAGGGCGTCGAGACGTCCGAGTCCGTGGTCGCCTGACCCGCGCCTCCCGACTTCCACCAGATCACCCTGACGAAAGGAACACCATGAGCAGCGCCAAAGCAGTGACCGACGCGTCCTTCGAGGCCGACGTCCTCAACTCCGACAAGACGATCCTCGTCGACTTCTGGGCCGAATGGTGCGGCCCCTGCCGCGCCGTCTCGCCGATCCTCGACCAGATCGCGGCCGAGCACGGCGACAAGATCGAGATCGTCAAGCTCAACGTCGACGACAACCCGCAGACCGCCATGAAGTACCAGATCACGTCGATCCCGGCCATGAAGGTCTACCGCGGTGGCGAGGTCGTCAAGACCGTCATCGGTGCCAAGCCCAAGCCGGCCCTCGAGGCCGACCTGGCGGAGTTCATCGCGTAGTCGACACCGACACCACGACGAGAGCCCGCCCAGCACACGCTGGGCGGGCTCTCGTCGTCCCCGGCCCGGCCGGGCATAGTCTTGACCGAATCACCCTCTGACAGAACAGGGACACCCATGAGCGACAAGGGCACCAACCTCGACCCGTGGTACGACTCGTACGCCGACCGCACGGCCGGTCTCAGCGCCTCCGAGGTCCGAGCCCTGTTCGCCGTCGCCTCCCGTCCCGAGGTCGTCTCGCTGGCCGGTGGCATGCCCTACGTCTCCGCCCTGCCCCGCGAGCTCGTCACCGGTGCCATCGACCGCGTCATGGCCGACGGGGGAGCCATGGCGATGCAGTACGGCAGCGGCCAGGGCACGCCGGCGATCCGCGAACACATCATGCAGATCATGGCGATGGAGGGTATCCGAGGCAGCGCCGACGACGTGGTGGTCACGACAGGCTCGCAACAGGCCCTCGACCTCGTCACCCGCCTGTTCGTCAACCCCGGCGACGTGGTGCTCGCCGAGTCACCCAGCTACGTGGGGGCCCTGGGAGTCTTCAAGGCCTACCAGGCCGACGTCGTGCACGTCCCGATGGACGAGCACGGGCTGGTTCCCGAGGCGTTGCGCGAGGCCATCGCGGCCGTGACGGCTCGTGGTCGGCGCATCAAGTTCCTCTACACGATCCCGAACTTCCACAATCCGGCGGGCGTGACGCTCACCTGGGCCCGCCGGGTCGAGATCCTCGAGATCTGCCGATCAGCCGGCATCCTCGTCCTCGAGGACAACCCGTACGGTCTGCTCTACTTCGACCAGCCGGCCCCCCAGGCCATGCGCTCGATCGACGACGAGGGCGTCATCTACCTCGGCTCGTTCTCGAAGACGCTGGCGCCCGGCTTCCGGGTGGGGTGGGCACTCGCCCCGCACGCCATCCGCGAGAAACTCATCCTCGCCAACGAGTCGGCCACCCTGTCGCCCAACTCGTTCGGGCAGTTCGTCATCACCGAGTACCTCGACCAAGCCGACTGGCGAGGCCAGATCGAGACCTTCCGCGCGTTGTACCGCGAGCGACGCGACGCGATGATCTCGGCGTTGGGCGAGTACCTCCCCTCGCTCACCTGGAACGTGCCCGACGGGGGCTTCTTCGTCTGGGTCGGCTTGCCGCCAGAGCTCGACTCGAAGGCCATGCTGCCGCGGGCTGTCAAAGAACTCGTCGCCTACACACCCGGAACAGCCTTCTTCGCGGACGGTGACGGCCGACAGAACATCCGCTTGTCGTTCTGCTACCCGACACCGGAGTCGATTCGCACCGGCGTCGCCCGCCTCGCCAACGTCGTGAACGGCGAGATCGACCTGCTGCGTACCTTCTCGCCGGCACGTCTGGCCACTCCCGTCCCACGCCGCCAGAGCGTCGTAGTACCACCGCCCAACACCAACTGACCAGCATTTTCGATGGCTGTGGACCCGTCGGCCAGAGGGCCGTCCCGTCGTGACACGAGGAAGAGACCGAGACACCACCATGGCATCGAGTGAGCTACGAACCGTCACCGTTCTCGCCGGAGGAATCTCGCACGAACGCGACGTCTCCCTCCGATCCGGGAGGCGCGTGGTCGACAGCCTCGTCACCCACGGCATCGAGGTCGAACTCCGCGATCCCGACGCGACGTTGCTCGGACACCTGACGGTGTCACGGCCGGACGTCGTGTGGCCGGCTCTGCACGGTGCCAGCGGTGAAGACGGAGCCCTGCGCGGTCTGCTCGAGGCGCTCGACGTGCCCTTCGTCGGCAGCACGGCTGCAGCCGCCCGATTGGCCTGGGACAAACCGACGGCCAAAGAACTCGCTCGACGCGCAGGCGTGTCCACACCGCGGGGGATCACCCTGTCGCACGACGCGTTCCGCGAGCTCGGTGCCGTCGGCGTGTTGGCGGCCATCGCCGAGGAGCACCCGGTGCCCGTCGTCGTGAAGCCGGCGCGGGGTGGCTCGGCACAGGGAGTCACGGTCGTCGACGAGGTCGGTGCCCTGCCCAGGGCCATGGTCGACGCCTACACCTACTGCGACGACGTCATCGTCGAACAGAAGATCACCGGCACCGAGATCGCCGTCGGCGTGATCGACACCGGCGACGGTCCGATCGCCCTGCCTGCTGTCGAGATCGTGCCCCGCCAGGGGTTCTACGGGTTCGAGGCTCGCTACAACGCGGGGGAGACCACGTTCTACACGCCTGCTCGTCTCGACCCGTCGGCCGCAGAAACCGCCGCCACGGCCGCCGTGGCCGTCCACGAGGCACTCGCTCTGCGTCACCTGTCGCGGGTGGACCTCATCGTCGACGCGGCCGGGACGCCGTGGTTCCTCGAGGTCAACGTACTGCCCGGCCTCACAGAGACTTCGCTCGTTCCTATGGCTCTGGAATCGGCAGGCTACGAACTGGGCATGTTCTACGCTGCCCTCGCAGAGAAGGCCGTGACCGACCACCGTCGCTGACGGAAGACATCGTCGATGTTTCACGTGAAACGTCGAAGACACGCGGGACTGCGCGGCCCGTCTACGGTCGATCTCGACCCTTAACTGAGAAAGGGGTCAGGTGGCCACGGACTGCGACATAGTGAGCCTACGACGACCACGGATACTCCGACGAATCCGCCTTTCGACATCGCTTCGGTGGGACATACAGGAATGAGCCGCGACGGTACCAGTCCAACACCCTCGACCTAGGGCCCGTTGACCAGGGGGGACTGTCCGTTCGGTGTCGGTGCAGGATGCGGCGGCTCGACACGGCACGCAGGCCGAAGAACCGATCTTCTCAAGCCCTGCCGGAGGTCGAAGTTGCCCAGTGGACGCGCCACACCTGTTGCGGCCACGTGAGGTCAGTCATCACCCCCTCGTCGTGGACCACGACCAATCAACCGGTTCGATCAATACAACGGCGGGCCGTGCGACCCACCGGAGTCAGTGTGAGTCACGAAAACTCAGATCGGACCGTCGGAAGTCAGGGCGTATCGCCCTCCTCAGCGCACGAGACCGCCATTCGACCTCAGCTCCACACGCACCAGCGGCAGACATGTCGGTCACGTGACCGGTCCCGGGAGTCCGCCGGGCTTTGAGCGTTGGGGTGTGCGGTCGTCCGGATGGACAAAGCTTCACTTGTCAGCCACGACTAGATGGACGTGATAGTTCTCCCACCGTGTGGAGACGCCCTGGTGCCGCCGAGACCCGCGTTTCACGTGAAACATCGACAACTGCGAGGACCGCACGTCATTTAGCTCTAACCCTCACCGGGAGAGCTAGCCAGACAGTGTTTCACGTGAAACGACGCGGAGGCCGCGCGTGGATCTGTCTGTACTAACCCTCTTGTTCGTGCCCCAACTCGCCGAGAATACGCTTGAGGTCCTGCATGGATGCGAAGTCGATGGTGATCGACCCCTTCCGCGCACCGAGTGATACCTTGACCCGAGTCTCGAAGCGATCCCCCAGGCTTTCGGCCACCTCGTCGAGATGCGCCTGGTGCTGCCCCGGGGTCGCTGTGCGAGTCGTCTTGGGCTTGGCACTACCGCCAGCCGCGATCGCCTCAGCAGCCCGGACGCTGAGGTCTTCGTTGACGATGCGGTCCGCAAGGCGAGCCATCAGCACGGGGTCGCCTGTGCTCAGGATGGCGCGCGCGTGACCGGCCGTGAGGACTCCCGAGGCGACCCGGCGCTGGACGGCCGCCGGCAGGCGCAACAACCTCAAGGTGTTCGTGATCTGGGGACGGCTTCGACCGATGCGTGTGGCCAACTCGTCCTGCGTGATGCCGAAGTCGGCAAGAAGTTGCTGATAGGCGGACGCTTCTTCAAGCGGGTTGAGTTCAGCGCGGTGCAGGTTCTCGAGCAATGCGTCGCGCAACATGGCATCGTCCGCCGTGTCTTTGACGATGGCCGGGATCGTCGCGAGCCCCAATTCTTTGGTGGCACGGAGACGACGCTCGCCCATGACCAACTCATACTGAGCTGTACCTTTGCCGCCCTTCTTGATGGGACGGACCACGATGGGCTGCAGCACGCCCACCTCACGGATGGACGTCACCAGTTCAGCGAGCTCCTCCTCACGGAACTCGGCTCGAGGCTGCTGCGCATTGGGCGTGATGTCGAGCGGGTTCAAGTTGGCCAGACGGGCCCCCGGTACGGCGATGAGCTCGTCGGCCGTCTGCTGCGCAGTCGGGAAGAACACGTCCACGGGACGGTCCTGGCTCTCGTCGGAGACAGGGATGAGGGCGCCGATGCCGCGCCCGAGGCCGGTTCGCTTGGTTGCCATTACTGGGGTGCTCCTCGACGTGCTAGTTCGGCGGCCGCCTCGAGGTACGAGATCGACCCGGGGGAGTTGGTGTCGTAACTGATGACCGTCTGGCCGTAACCCGGCGCCTCACTGATGCGAACCGAGCGGGGAATCAACGTCGTGAGGGCTTCATCAGGGAAATGCTCGCGCACGTCGGCGACGACTTGCTGAGCCAGGTTCGTCCGACCGTCGTACATCGTCAACAGAATGCTCGATACCTTGAGCTTCGGGTTGAGATGTTTCTCGATCAACTGGATGTTGCGCAACAGCTGACTCAAGCCTTCCAGTGCGTAGTACTCACACTGGATGGGGATGAGAACCTCACTGGCCGCTACGAACGCGTTGATCGTGAGCAACCCGAGCGATGGTGGGCAGTCGATGAACACGTAGTCGTACCGGTCGCCGGCCTGCTCGGTGGTCGCGAGGTACTCCGACAGTGCTCTGCTCAGACGCTGCTCACGAGCGACCAACGACACGAGCTCGATCTCGGCGCCGGCGAGGTGGATGGTCGCGGGGATGCAGAACAGGGTGTCGAACTCGGGGCTCTTCTGCACCACGTCCGCGACCTCGCCGTCGTTGACGACGACGTCGTAGACGCTCGGTGTCTCGGCACGGTGCTCCACGCCGAGAGCCGTCGATGCGTTGCCCTGAGGATCGAGATCGATGACCAAGACCTTGGCTCCGCTCCTCGCGAGAGCAGCCGAGAGGTTGACGGTGGTGGTCGTCTTGCCGACTCCACCCTTCTGGTTGGACACAGTGATCACCCGTGTCGCTGCCGGTGCCGGCAGCGGTTCGCGCGACAGAGCCTGCTTCCGGCGATTCAGGTCGGCAAGCTCTCGAGCCAGGGGAGTGCTTCTGTCGTCGTCAGCCGAGGAACTCACTGAAGGGGTCTCCGTATCGCCATGTTTCACGTGAAACGACCTACCCAGAGGTGTGACCACACCACTCAGAGGCGGCTCGATGGTCTTCGGGGATCGAAGGCCGAGTCTATCGTGAGGCCCCGACAAAGATATGGACCTCAGATCCGCGTCGCCGCCGCCCCACCGACGCATCCCGGACCGATGAGCCGCCCTGAGTTACGAAGTCCTGACTAGAGGCCCTTTTTGAAACCTAGGGTCGCGCCTTCAGTCGAGTGTGGCGATGAACACCCTGGTCGTCTCGTCCACGAGCCCGACGCCCAACTCCCGGGCCTCGACGTCGATCAGATGGTGGCGAGCGATGACCTTGCGAGCCGCGGCGATCTCGTCGTCGACCCTCGCTCCCTTCATCAGCAACAACTGACCCCCCGTCTTCACCAGGGGAGCCGTCAGCGGGATCAACTTCGAGAGCGCGGACACGGCGCGAGCCGTCGCTTGATCGAGCCAGCCGTCCAGTTGGATGTCCTCGGCACGAGCTCGGACGACCTCGACGTTGTCGAGCCCCATGCGCTCGGCCTCGGCGGTCAGCCAGTCGACACGTCGCTCCATGGGCTCGATCAAGATGAGCGTGGAGTCCGGCCGTGCCGCGGCGAGCACGAGACCCGGCAACCCGGCACCCGATCCGATGTCGCCGACACGTCCGCCGGCGATGAGCAACGGCGCCAACAGGCCACAGTTGACCACGTGCCGCGTCCAGAGACGGGGCAACTCGAGCGGACCGATCAGGCCGAGTTCCTCCCCGTGCTGGGCGAGGTCGGCCACGTAGCGGCGGACGACGTCGATCCGATCGCCGAAGATGGTCGCCGCGACGTCGGGCTCGGCCTCGAGAGTCGAGATGTCGGTCATGGCCGCGAGCTCAGGGACGCGTGATGACGGTGTGGCGGTCACGGCCTTCACCCTCGGACTCCGAGGTGAAGCCTCGCGCCGCCACGATGTCGTGGACGAGCTTGCGCTCGTAGGACGACATGGGGGGGAGCGCGGCCGACGTGGCGCCGTCCTCGAGCTTGGAGACCGCGTGGTCGACCAGGCGTCCGAGCTCGGTCTCGCGCGTGGCCCGTGAACCACCGATGTCGAGGATGAGGCGCGAGAACTCGCCCGTCTTGGTCTGGACCGCGATCCGCGTCAACTCCTGGAGGGCGTTGACCGTGTCGGGCTTCGAGAGCAGACTCAGCTTCTGTTCTCCACTCGAGTCGACGGAGATGTACGAGCGGCCGCCCCGGACCTCGATGTCGATGTCGCCGTCGAAATCGCAGATGTCGAGGAGTTCCTCGATGTAGTCCGCCGCGATGTCGCCCTCGTCGAGGACGTCGGTGGCGTCGTCCGACGCGACCCGCGCCTCCTCGGTATCGACCGAGACGACGGCAGCGTCGTCTTCGGCTGCGGGCTCGACGATGTCGGTCGTGGAGTCGTCAGAGGTCATTTCTTGGCGCCGTTCTGCTTCTTGGAGCGGTTCTTGCCGACGGGCTGCGTCCGCTGGGTCGTCTTGGGCACGGCGGGAGCCGACTCGATCTCGGTCACCGTGATGCTCGGCAGGCCCTTGCGTTGCTGCCGACGGGCGAGTCGCTCTTCACGGGCGAGCGCCGCCTCGCTGCCGGGCGTGGGCATGTTGCGGATGACCAGGAACTGCTGGACCATCGTCCAGACGTTCGAGGTCAGCCAGTAGAACATGACGCCGAGGGGGAACGACAGACCCGAGAAGACGAACACGAGCGGCAGGAAGTACAAGAGCATCCGCTGCTGCTTGAACATCGGGCTGGCCTTGGTCTCGGGCGACATGTTCTTCGACACGATCTGCAGCTGGGTGATGAACTGCGAGGCGGTCATGATGACGACCATGGCGCCGGCCATGAGGCGGACCTCCCAGGTGGTCGCGCCGAGGAACGTCTCTTTCAGGGGCGCGCCGAAGAGTGCGGACTCACCGAACGAGTTCGAGAGAGCGGCGTTGAGCAGGCCGATGCCGACCTTCTCTTGCTGGGCGTTGTGCAGCACGGTGTAGAGGCTGAAGAAAATCGGCATCTGGATCAGCAACGGGAGGCAGGAGCTGAGGGGGTTGGTACCCGTGTCCTTGTAGAGCGCCATGGTCTCGCGCGACATGGCCTCGCGGCTGAACTGGTCGCGCTTGCCCTTGTACTTGTCCTGGATCTTCTTGAGCCGGGGCGCGATCTCCATCATGCGGCGCTGACTCTTGATCTGGCGCACGAAGATCGGGATGAGGCAGGCCCGCACCACGAGGACCAGGCCGACGATCGAGAGCACCCAGGTGCTGCCGGCCGCGGTGTCCATGCCGAACGCCGTGAGGACGTTGTGGAAGCCGACGAGGATCGCCTCGACGACCCATCTCAGGGGCCAGAGGATGGTGCCGATGAAGTCCATGGTGTTCGGGTCAGCCCTTTCCGTGGCTCTGTGCGACGATCCGACCGGATCCGACGAGGTCGGGGGTGGCGGTTCCGGATCGCGGTGTCACGAAGCCGGACTTCGTGACGTGGTACTTCTGTGTACGGGGCTCGGGGACGTCGTCGACGCCTCCTGCGGCCCAGGGGTGGCACCGGGCTATCCGCCAGCTGCCCATGGCCACACCGCGCACGACGCCGTGCAACTGGATGGCCTCGAGGGCGTACCTCGAACACGACGGGTAGTAGCGGCAGACGTCTCCGTAGAGCGGCGACACGACGGCGCGGTAGACGCGGAGCACGGCGACGCATGCGTTGCGAGGAAGCAACGCGATGAACTGCACCGCTCTTGTCACGCCTTCACGCCCCTGTCGACGACCTCGGAGATGTCCGTCAGCAGGGTAGACCACGCAACGTCAGGGCTGCCTGGCAAGGCTCTGATCACGACGTCGAGCCCCGGGGGGAGCGTCGGCAGGAGTTCGTGACACACGCCCTTGAGACGGCGACGGACCGTGTTGCGCACGACGGCGTTGCCGACGGTCTTGGCCACGATGAAGCCGAACCGGATCATGTCGTCGTCACGACGACGGACGTAGACGACCGAGTGCGCCGTGCCCGACTTGCGGCCACGGCGCACGGTGGTTCGGTAGTCGTCTGCGCGGACGATCCGGTTGGCCCGGGCCAACACGGAGGTGGCTACGCCGAGAGCTCGGTGCGGCCCTTGCCACGGCGGGCGGCGAGGATGGCGCGACCGGCGCGGGTGCGCATGCGGGCACGGAAACCGTGCTTCTTGGCGCGACGACGGTTGTTCGGCTGGAACGTTCTCTTGCTCATGGTGGTCCTCCAGGAAAGCGGACCAGGCCTGTTGCCACGATCCGAGAAGTCTTGTACAGCCAACGCGGCTGAAATCAACTGATTAAAAGTACGCGTGATCGGAGCCCTGGTCAAACGGCCTCTTCTCAAGGCGTTTGTCCACACTGTTGAAAACTCCGGTTGCGGACTCCACACCCGGTCGAACTAAGGTGGGTACTTCTCGCGGTACTTCCGCGTGACCACGGGGAACACGCAGCGATCCCGGCCCGAACGGCGCCAACCGATCGGTGGACAAAGCTGTGCATAACTCCTCCCGCACTCGTACCTTCGAACACCAGCGGGTGAACGCGACCCGCACGCGGAGGCGGCCGGATCCGCTGCCGCCTCGCGAGAAAGAGACTCCCAGTGGCGCACACCGTCGACCCGGTCCAGGACCTCTGGCGTTCCGTCCTCGCGACGCTGACGACCGACGATCGCATCACGCCGCAGCTGCACGGGTTCATCAGCCTGGTCGAGCCCAAGGGAGTGCTGGGCGGCACCCTGTACCTCGAGGTGCCCAACGACCTGACCCGGGGGATGCTCGAACAACGCATTCGCGAGCCGCTCCTCGAGTCCATCGCCGGGCTGGGTGACAGCTCGGTCTCGAGCTTCGCCATCACCGTCAATCCGGACATCACCCCCGACACCCTCACCCAGCAGGTCGAGCAGTCCGAGCCGGTCCACTACATCGAGGCCCCCTTCGTGCCGGCGCCGGTCGAGACGAGCGCGAGCGGCAAGCGCAACGACTCCCGCCTGAACCCGAAGTACAGCTTCGACAACTTCGTCATCGGTGCGTCGAACCGCTTCGCACACGCTGCGGCCGTCGCCGTCGCCGAGGCCCCGGCCAAGGCCTACAACCCCCTCTTCGTCTACGGCGAGTCGGGATTGGGCAAGACCCACCTTCTGCACGCCATCGGCCACTACGCCGAGACGATGTACCCGGGCATCCGCGTCCGGTACGTCAGCAGCGAGGAGTTCACGAACGACTTCATCAACTCGATCGCCAACAACCGCTCGAGCCTCTTCCAGCAGCGGTACCGCGAGATCGACATCCTGCTGATCGACGACATCCAGTTCCTGCAAGGCAAGGACAGCACCCAAGAGGCGTTCTTCCACACCTTCAACACCCTGCACGACCACGACAAGCAGCTGGTGATCACCAGCGACCTGCCGCCCAAGCACCTCACCGGCTTCGAGGACCGCATGCGGTCGCGCTTCGAGTGGGGCCTGATCACGGACGTGCAGGCTCCCGACCTCGAGACACGCATCGCCATCCTCCGTAAGAAGGCCCAGAGCGAGAAGCTGCAGATCCGGGACGAGGTGCTCGAGTTCATCGCCACCAAGGTGTCGAGCAACATCCGCGAACTCGAGGGCACGCTCATCCGGGTCACGGCCTTCGCCAGCCTCAACCGGACGGCCGTCGACCTGGCCCTCGTGCAGACGGTCCTGAAGGACTTGATCACGCTCGACGAAGACAACATCATCGCGCCGGTCGACATCATCAACCACACGGCGGACTACTTCAAGCTCACCGTGGACGACCTGTACGGTTCCTCCCGTTCGCAGGCCATCGCGACCGCTCGACAGATCGCGATGTACCTCTGCCGCGAACTCACGAGCCTGTCGCTGCCCAAGATCGGCCAGCTCTTCGGAAACCGCGACCACACGACGGTCATGTACGCCAACAAGAAGATCAGCGAGTTGATGAAGGAGCGTCGGTCGATCTACAACCAGGTGACCGAACTGACCAGCCGCATCAAGCAGGACACCCGCTACAAGTGACGGCTCGACGGGCCGAGCCGGCCCGTCCGCCCCGACCGACCCATCCGGGCGCCGACCACGTGTCGGTGCCCGTTCGTCGTCCCAGGGGCCGCACGACACGCCTCGGAGGCCTTGACGAGGGGCGTTCCACACAGTGTGGATAACTTGTGGAAACTCGTGGATAACCGCGACGGTGCTGTTCAGGGATCCGACGGGCCTGTGGGATCCCGCTCCGTGCCAAGAGGTGGTCGCTCGGATTCTTGTCATTCGGTTCCACACGTCGTCCACAAGTCACACGCTTGTAGTTCCCCCGAGCCACGGGGTTTTAAACAGGTTATCCACACTGTGCACAACGGTTAAGACTGTTAATCCTGGTTACAAGAAATTGATCGAGAGACAACCTTGTGGATCGATCGGGCCTCGAGCCACGGCTCGCGCTTCCCGGAAGGGCGAACCTCGATGCTGTGCCAGTATTAACCGGCCATCCACGAGTGTGAAGTCGATAGGGGTCCCCGCGTGAAGTTCCAGGTCAACCGTGACGTCTTCAGCGATGCTGTCTCCTTCGCGGTCAAGCTGCTGCCCCAGCGCACCACCCTGCCGATCCTCAGCGGTGTGCTGATCGAAGCCGACGCCGACGGACTGACCCTGTCGTCCTTCGACTACGAGGTCTCGGCTCAGACGAGCATCCCCGCCGAGATCGACGAACCGGGCACGATCCTCGTATCGGGCCGGCTTCTCGCCGACATCGCTAGCCGACTGCCGAACGCACCGGTCACCTTCTCCACCGAAGAGAACCGCATCGCCGTCAGTTGCGGATCCGCGAACTTCTCGCTCCTCAGCATGCCGGTCGAGGAGTACCCGACCCTCCCCACCGTCGGTGATCGCTCGGGCGTCGTTCCCGGCGACTCCTTCGCCCTCGCGGTCTCGCAGGTCGCGGTAGCCGCCTCGCGCGACGACGTCACCCCGGTCATCACGGGCGTGCAGCTCGAGGTCACCGAGAACGCCCTCTCGTTGGTCGCCACCGACCGCTACCGTGTCGCCGTCCGTGGCATCGAATTCGACCCCGGCACCGTGGCCAGCACGACCACGACCACGGCTCTCGTCCCGGCGCGCACCCTGCAAGAGGTCGGCAAGACCTTCGGCAACGCCGGCACCGTCTCGGTCTCGATCACCGGATCCGACGAGCGTGAACTCATCGCGTTCCAGGCCGACAACAAGACCGTGACCTCGCTGCTCATCAAGGGCAACTTCCCCCCGGTGAAGCGTCTCTTCCCCGACACCGTCGAGAACTACGCCGTGATCAACACGGCCGAGCTCGTCGAGTCGGTCCGCCGTGTCTCGCTCGTGCTCGAGCGCGAGGCGGCCCTCAGGTTCACGTTCACGATCGACGGCCTCACCCTCGAGGCCATCGGTAGCGAACAAGCGCAGGCGTCAGAGTCGATCGATGCGTTGTTGACGGGAGAGGACACCGTGGTCTCGTTGAAACCGCAGTTCCTCCTCGACGGTCTCGGAGCGGTTCATTCCGAGTTCGTCCGCATCTCCTTCACCAAGACGGAGAACCCGAACAAGCCCGGTCCCGTGCTGATCACCAGTCAGTCCTCGAAAGACCAGGCCGGAGCTGACAGCTACAAGTACCTGCTGCAGCCCAACCTCCTCCTGCGCTGAGAGCGCACTGCACGCAACGGTGCCGCCCCCCGGGCCCCACCGCCACGAACGAAGGATACTCATGCACATCGGCCTCGTCGGTCTCGGCAAAATGGGCAACAACATGCGCACCCGCTTGCGCGACAACGGCATCGAGGTGACCGGTTACGACGCGAACCCGGCCGTCTCCGACGTCGCCAGCCTCGCCGAGCTCGCCTCCACGCTCCCTGCTCCGCGCATCGTCTGGGTCATGGTGCCCGCGGGCGACATCACCGCCGGCGTCATCGAAGAACTCTCGAACGAGCTCTCCGAGGGCGACCTGGTCATCGACGGCGGCAACTCGAAGTTCACCAGCGACTTCGCCAACGAGAAGCTGCTCGGCGGCAAGGGCATCAAGTACGTCGACGCCGGCGTCTCGGGTGGCGTCTGGGGCAAGGACAACGGTTACGGTCTGATGGTCGGCGGGTCCGCCGAGAACGTCGCCCTGGCCCAGCCGATCTTCGACGCGCTGCGTCCCGAAGGCCCCCGCGACGAGGGCTTCGTCCACGCCGGCGACACCGGCGCGGGTCACTACGCCAAGATGGTCCACAACGGCATCGAGTACGCCATCATGCAGGCCTACGGCGAGGGCTACGAACTGCTCGAGGCCCGAAGCGACCTGATCAAGGACGTCACCGGCACCTTCAAGGCGTGGCAGCGCGGCACCGTCGTGCGCTCCTGGCTGCTCGAGCTGATGGTCCTGGCTCTCGAGGCCGACCCCAAGCTGGCCGAGATCTCGGGTTACGTCGAGGACAGCGGCGAGGGCCGCTGGACGCTCGAAGAAGCGATCAACCACGCCGTGCCGATGCCGGCGATCAGCGCGTCGATCTTCGCTCGATTCGTCTCGCGTCAGGGTGACGGCTCGCCGACCATGAAGGCCGTCGCCGCGCTGCGCAACCAGTTCGGCGGCCACGCCGTCAAGAAGGCCTAGCGCCTCCACCGGCCCGCGTGCGAGTACTGCATCTCAGCCTGACGGACTTCCGCAACTACACGTCTGCCGAAGTCAGCCTCGCGCGCGGGCCGAACCTCTTCGTCGGCAGCAACGGCCAGGGAAAGACCAACCTGGTCGAGTCCCTCGGCTACCTGTCGAGTCTCGGATCCCACCGGGTCTCGTCCGATGCCGCGCTCATCCGCCAGGGTCGCGACTCGGCCGTCGTCCGGGCTCGACTGCTCGCCGAGGACCGCGAACTCCTGGCCGAGGTGCAGATCAACCGGTCGTCACCGAATCGGGCCCAGATCAACCGGGGTGCCATCAAGCCTCGTGAGCTGCCTCGCTATTTCACGAGCGTCTTGTTCGCTCCCGAGGACCTCGCGCTTGTCCGGGGAGAACCGTCCGGACGACGCCGCTTCCTCGACGAACTGCTGGTGGCCAGGTCACCCCGCTTCGCCGGTGTGCAGACCGACTACGACCGGGTGCTCAAGCAACGCAACACGCTCCTGAAGTCGGCTCGCGCCTCCGGGGTCAGGGCGGGCCAGCTGGGCACCCTCGACATCTGGGACGAACGGCTCGTGGCCCTCGGCAGCGAGCTCGTCGTCGCCCGTGACCGACTCGCGGCCGACCTGGCGCCCGAAGTGGCTCGGGCCTATGCGGCCGTGGCCGGCGCCGATCACGCCGCGCGGCTCTCGACCGTGCTCAGCATCCGGGGCGCGACACCCGACGACGAGACGACCGCGGCCGAGGGGCCGACCGAGTCGATCCCCGCCGAGCAGGTGCCCGAGGTCTTCCGGCAGGCGCTGGCCCGCGTCCGACCGACCGAGCTCGAGCGGGGTCTGACGCTCGTCGGGCCGCACCGCGACGACCTCTTCCTCTCGCTCAACGGGCTTCCCGCGCGCGGGTACGCGAGCCACGGCGAGTCCTGGTCCTTCGCCCTCGCACTGAAGCTGGCCTCGGCCGCCGTGGTGCGGGTCGACTCACCCACGGGAGACCCGGTGATCGTCCTCGACGACGTCTTCGCCGAGCTCGACGGATCTCGTCGCGAACGGCTCGCCGATGCCGTCGCCGACTACGAGCAGGTGCTGATCACGGCCGCCGTCGAGGGCGACGTGCCTCTGAGCCTCAAGGCCCACACGGTCCGCATCGCCAAGGGGACGATCCTCGACGACGCGGTCGCCGCCACTCCGGGCGGCGACGCGCGGCCGGCCGACGGTGACACCGAGGAGGCGCGGTGAGCGTCGACGACGCACCGCAGCCTCGGGAGTCCACGCCACCCGCGCCTCCTGAACCAGAGGCGCAGCCCGACAGCGAGGCCCAGCGGGTCTACCTGCGGTTCCGCCGCGTGTTCGGTGACCCCAACTCGCGGTCGAGGGACGCCCGGAAGCGCAAGTCGATCAAGCTCGGATCGCCGAGCCAGCCCTTCGGAACCGGACGCGAACCCCGGGGCATCTCCGACGTGCTGTCCGCCGTCACGAACGAGCTCGGCTGGAACAGCCCGCTGGCGCAGTCCGAGCTGATGACGGCATGGCCCGACATGGTCGGTGCCGAGCTCGCCGCGCACTCGGATCCGGTGTCCATCGACGACGGCACCCTGACTGTGCAGTGCGACTCCACCGCGTGGGCGACCCAGCTGCGGTTGATGCGCACGCAGGTCACGACGACCATCGTGCAGCGGTACCCGGACGCGGGCATCCAGTCGGTGCGTTTCCTGGCACCCAACGCCCCGACCTGGAAACGCGGCCCCAGATCGGTTCCAGGGCGGGGCCCTCGCGATACTTATGGTTGACGAGGGTGAATCGTCCAAGTGCGGTGGGAAAATCCGTCTGAGGGCGGATTTCGCCCCGTGGCGGACGGGCCTGCGGTAGACTCGGAAGGTCGTCCGAAGGCCGCCCAGACAGCGGTCGAGTCCGGTCGGCACACCTTCGTCCCGTCCGGCAGGAGCCCCTACGCACATGTCAGCTGATCCCACCGACGCCCAGCCCGACGACACCTACGGCGCCAGTGCGATCCAGGTCCTCGAGGGTCTCGAGGCCGTGCGCAAGCGTCCCGGCATGTACATCGGCTCGACGGGCCCCCGCGGTCTGCACCACCTGGTCTACGAGATCGTCGACAACTCGGTCGACGAGGCCCTGGCCGGTCATTGCGACCACATCGAGATCACCATGCGCGAAGACGGTGGCGTGCGCGTCGTCGACAACGGCCGTGGCATCCCGGTCGACGTCCACCCCGTCGAGGGGCGGTCGACCGTCGAGGTCGTCCTGACCGTGCTGCACGCGGGCGGCAAGTTCGGCGGCGGCGGCTACGCGGTGTCCGGTGGTCTGCACGGCGTCGGCAGCTCGGTCGTCAATGCGCTCTCGAGCGAACTCGACGTCGAGGTCCGCCGACAGGGCAACGTCTACCGTCAGAGCTTCACCGACGGCGTCCCCGTGGCGCCGCTCGCCAAGGGCGAAGAAGACGACACCACGGGCACCACCATCACCTTCTGGCCCAACGCCGAGATCTTCGAGACCGTCGAGTTCGACTACGAGACGCTTCGCACCCGTTTCCAGCAGATGGCGTTCCTCAACAAGGGGCTTCGCATCGAGCTCAGCGACGAGCGCGTGCAAGAAGCCGACGCCGAGCCCCGTCACGACGTCTTCCACTACGAGAAGGGTCTCGTCGACTACGTCGAGTACCTGAACACGACCAAGAAGGTCGAGACGGTCCACGACGACATCATCGCCTTCGAGCAAGAAGACACCGAGAAGAAGATCTCGCTCGAGGTCGCGATGCAGTGGAACACCTCGTACCAAGAGAGCGTCCACACCTACGCGAACACGATCAACACGCACGAGGGCGGCACCCACGAAGAGGGCTTCCGCGCGGCACTCACCACGCTGATCAACCGCTACGCGCGCGAGAAGAACCTGCTCAAAGAGAAAGACGACAACCTCTCGGGCGACGACGTCCGCGAGGGTCTGACGGCGGTCATCTCGATCAAGCTCGGCGAACCGCAGTTCGAGGGTCAGACCAAGACCAAGCTCGGCAACACCGAGGCCAAGTCGTTCGTGCAGAAGGTCGCCGGCTCGCAGCTGAACGACTGGTTCGACCGCAACCCCAAGCAGGCCGCCGAGATCGTCCGCAAGGGCATCCTGGCCTCGCAGGCTCGTCTCGCCGCCCGCAAGGCCCGCGAGCAGACCCGCCGCAAGGGAGTGCTCGAGTCGAACGGCATGCCGGGCAAGCTCAAGGACTGCCAGAGCAAGGACCCCTCGCGCAGCGAGATCTTCATCGTCGAGGGCGACTCGGCCGGCGGCTCGGCCGTCCAGGGCCGCAACCCCGAGACGCAGGCGATCCTGCCGCTGCGCGGCAAGATCCTCAACGTCGAGAAGGCCCGTCTCGACCGTGCCCTCGGCAACAACGAGGTGCAGGCCATGATCAAGGCCTTCGGCGCCGACATCGGAGAAGACTTCGACCCCGACAAGGCGAGGTACCACAAGATCGTCCTGATGGCCGATGCCGACGTCGACGGGCAGCACATCACGACGTTGCTGCTCACCCTGCTCTTCCGCTACATGCGTCCGCTGATCGACCTCGGCTACGTCTACCTCGCGCAGCCTCCGCTCTACAAGCTCAAGTGGAGCAACGCCAGCCACGAGTACGTCTACAGCGACGCCGAACGAGACGCCGTGCTCGTGTCGGGTCGGGCGGCCGGCAAGCGCATCCCGAAAGAGAACGCGATCCAGCGGTACAAGGGCCTCGGCGAGATGGATTACAAAGAGCTGTGGGAGACCACGATGGACCCCGACACCCGCACGCTGCTGCAGGTGACGCTCGAGGACGCCGTCGCCGCTGACACCATCTTCGACACCCTGATGGGTGAGAACGTCGAGTCGCGTCGCAACTTCATCCAGCAGAACGCGAAAGACGTCCGCTTCCTCGACATCTGATGCGCGCCTCCGGCTGAACCGGAGCACGCCCGCGCCCCGACGAGCACCACGGGGCAGACCACGACAAACGGAGAATCATGGCCGACGAGCCGACAGACACCCCCGAGGGCACCGACGCCGAGGGGGCCCAGACCTTCGCCGAGGCGCCCAAGCGCGACAGCATCGAGCAGGTCGACCTGCAGCTCGAGATGCAACGCTCGTACCTCGACTACGCGATGAGCGTCATCGTCGGTCGGGCCCTGCCCGAGGTCCGAGACGGCCTGAAGCCCGTGCACCGCCGTGTCATCTACGCGATGTACGACGGCGGCTACCGCCCCGACCGTGCCTTCTCGAAGTGCTCTCGCGTCGTCGGCGACGTGATGGGCCAGTTCCACCCCCATGGCGACACGGCCATCTACGACGCGCTCGTCCGTCTCGTCCAGCCGTGGAGCCTGCGCTACCCGCTCGCTCTCGGGCAGGGCAACTTCGGCTCGCCCGGCAACGACGGCGCCGCCGCCCCGCGGTACACCGAGACGAAGATGGCCCCGTTGGCCCTCGAGATGGTGCGCGACATCGACGAGGACACCGTCGACTTCCAGGACAACTACGACGGTCGCACCCGCGAGCCGGCGATCCTGCCCAGCCGGTTCCCCAACCTGCTGGTCAACGGCTCGGTCGGCATCGCCGTCGGCATGGCGACGAACATCCCCCCGCACAACCTGCGCGAGGTCGCGTCGGGTGCCCAGTGGTACCTCGAGAACCCCACGGCGACGCGCGAAGAGCTGCTCGAGGCGCTCATGCAGCGCGTCAAGGGCCCCGATTTCCCGACGGGCGCGCAGATCCTCGGCGTCCGCGGCATCCAGGACGCCTACCGCACGGGTCGCGGTTCGATCACGATGCGCGCGGTCGTCAACGTCGAAGAGATCCAGGGCCGCACCTGTCTCGTCGTGACCGAGCTGCCGTACCAGGTCAACCCCGACAACCTCGCCATCAAGATCGCCGAGCTGGTCAAGGACGGTCGCATCGGCGGCATCGCCGACATCCGTGACGAGACCTCGGGTCGCACCGGCCAGCGCCTCGTCATCGTGCTCAAGCGCGACGCCGTCGCCAAGGTGGTGCTGAACAACCTCTACAAGCACACGAGCCTGCAAGAGAACTTCGGTGCGAACATGCTCGCCATCGTCGATGGCGTGCCCCGCACCCTCGCGCTCGACGGGTTCATCTCGGCGTGGGTCGACCACCAGATCGACGTCATCCAGCGCCGCACGCGTTTCCGCCTGAAGAAGGCCGAAGCCGATGCGCACATCCTGCGGGGCTACCTCAAGGCTCTCGACGCCCTCGACGAGGTCATCGCGCTCATCCGTCGGTCGCCGACCGTCGAGGAGGCGCGCGCGGGTCTCATGGAGCTCCTCGACGTGGACGAGATCCAGGCCTCGGCCATCCTCAACCTGCAGCTGCGTCGCCTGGCCGCCCTCGAGCGCCAGAAGATCCAGGACGACGCCGACAAGCTCGAGCGTGAGATCGCCGACTACCAGGACATCCTCGCCAAGCCGGAGCGTCAGCGCACGATCGTCAGTGACGAGCTCGCCGAGATCACCGACAAGTACGGCGACGACCGCCGTACCGAGATCATGTTCGGCTTCGACGGCGACATGAGCGTCGAAGACCTGATCCCCGAAGAAGAGATGGTCGTCACCATCACCCGTGGTGGCTACGTCAAGCGCACGCGCAGCGACAACTACCGCAGCCAGCACCGTGGCGGCAAGGGCGTCCGCGGTGCGCAGCTGCGCGCGGACGACGTCGTGAACCACTTCTTCGTCACCACCACCCACCACTGGTTGTTGTTCCTCACGAACAAGGGCCGGGTCTACCGCGCCAAGACGTACGAGCTGCAAGAGGCCGGCCGCGACGCCAAGGGTCAGCACGTGGCCAACCTGCTGGCCATGCAGCCCGACGAGCAGATCTCGCAGGTGCTCGACATCCGCGACTACGAGGTCGCCGACTACCTGGTGCTCGCCACGCGTGACGGCCTCATCAAGAAGACGGCGCTCACCGAGTACGACACGAACCGCACCGGCGGCATCATCGCCATCAACCTGCGCGACGACGACGAGCTCGTCTCGGCCCTGCTCGTCGACGAGCACGACGATCTGCTGCTCGTCTCCCGTCACGGCATGTCCCTGCGCTTCACGGCCACCAACGAGTCGCTGCGCCCCATGGGCAGGTCGACCTCGGGCGTGAAGGGCATGACCTTCCGCGACGACGACACGCTGCTCAGCGCCTCCGTCGTCGGCGAGGAGGGCTACGTCTTCGTCGTCACCGAGGGCGGTTACGCCAAGCGCACCGCTGCCGACCAGTACCGCGTCCAGAACCGCGGCGGTCTGGGCATCAAGGTCGCCAAGCTCGCGGAGGCGCGGGGAGACCTCGCCGGCGCGTTGATCGTCGGCGAGGACGACGAGGTGCTCGTGGTCCTGTCCGGAGGCAAAGTGGTCCGATCGGCCGTCTCCGAGGTCCCGGCCAAGGGTCGGGACACGATGGGTGTCGTCTTCGCCCGCTTCGCGAGCGACGATCGCATCATCGCGGTGGCGCGCAACAGCGAACGCAACCTCGCGGCCGAGGTCGACGAGAGTGCGGACGCCGTGGCCGAGGCCGTAGTGTCTGTCGAGTCCGTCGAGTCCGTCGACGCCGACAACGAGATCCCCACGACCGACGCCACGTCGGTCGAAGCCGAGTCGACCGACGACGAGGCCCCCGGAACCGCCGGAGAGGAAACGAACAATGAGTAGTGTCGCCGAGAGACTGCAGAAGAAGGCGAAACGACCGTCCGGCACCAAGCAGGTCCGTCTCAAGCTCGTCTACATCGACTTCTGGTCGGTCGTGAAGCTGGCCTTCCTGATCTCGGTCGCGATCGGCATCATCACGGTCGTCGCCACCTTCTTGATCTGGGCGATCCTCAACCAGACCGGCATCTTCGACGATCTGGACGCCTTGCTGCGTGACATCCTCGGCGACTCGAGCTTCTCGATCCAGGACACGTTCAACGTCGGTCAGATCATGCTCTTCTCGATCGTCGTGGCCATCCTCAACGTGGTCGTCGGCACGGTCCTCGGTGCGATCGTGGCCGTGCTCTACAACCTGAGCGTGCGCATCACCGGCGGCCTGCTCGTCGGTTTCACCAACAACTGATCCACCGCTCGGGTCGGCGCGAACCGCCGATTCGAGTTCGCCGTCGTGGTGCTGTAGGCTTTACGACGGTCCGGGGGCTATAGCTCAGGCGGTTAGAGCGCTTCGCTGATAACGAAGAGGTCATAGGTTCAAGTCCTATTAGCCCCACGCAGTACTGGTCTCATTCTCTGCTCGTCTGCTGACGGGTACGAGGGTGAAATCATGCTCGTTCCCCCGGTGACCGGGGGGTCGGGGCCTTAGCTCAGTTGGTAGAGCGCCTGCTTTGCAAGCAGGATGTCGGGAGTTCGATTCTCCCAGGCTCCACTCGATTGCCTTGCCCCTGCTCGCTGACGAAATCAGCGAGCAGGGGCAATTCTCATTCCGTGCTCTTTTCTGCGCCGCCGCCCCTGCGGCGCAGGGGCGGTGACGACGACGGGCCCGCCTCCGAGGGAGGCGGGCCCATCGTGGGGGGCGGTGACTAGGCCTTGGTGTCGGCGTCGTCGTCGGCGACCCAGAGCTCGTCGTCGGCGCGCAGCGTCTGCACCGCCGCGAAGACCAGCGCGCCGAGGGCCACGACGCCCAGGCCGATCAGCAGGACACCACCGACGCCGGGGCCGGACTTCTGCTGGTGCGGAACGTACTTCGCCGCCGCCTTCTTGCCCTGCTTCTTGGCGTTCTTGACGGCCTTCTTGACCTTGGGGTCGTTGGCGAGGTCGAAGTTGCCGAGGGCCGACGAGAAGGCCGGGTACACGTCGTGCTTCAGGCGGTCCTGGGCGACCGAGGCGTAGTGCGACCCGGTCGAGAGGCCCTGCGACACCGCGGGGCGGACGTTGGAGTCCACGGCGTGCTTGATCTGGGGGACGACCTTCTTGTTCGCGATCTTGACGGCGTCGTCGCGGTATCCGCCGATGACCTTGCCGGCGTGGTCGATCACGCCGCGCTGCTCACCCCACACCGCCGCAGCGTGCTTCTTGAACTTCTTGAGTTCTTTCTTCTGCTTGCGTGACAGGGCCATGAACGTTCCTCCAACGAGTAGGCAGTGGAGCCAGCGTCGCTGGCCCGTCCCAGTGTGGCACGGAGGTTCCTGACAGGTCACGGAACGGACCCTGGGGAGTCGCTGGTGCGCCGAGGTGGCTGTGGGAGAATGACGACATGTCAACGCACACCGCTGTCGCAACCCTCAAGACCAACCACGGCACCATCAAGGTGAACCTCTTCGGTGACCACGCCCCGAAGACGGTCGCGAACTTCGTCGGCCTCGCCACCGGCACGAAAGAGTGGACCCACCCGGCCACCGGCAAGGTCAGCACCGACAAGCTCTACGACGGCGTGGTCTTCCACCGCATCATCAAGGACTTCATGCTCCAGGGCGGCGACCCGCTCGGGCAGGGAGTCGGCGGGCCCGGCTTCCAGTTCGACGACGAGATCCACCCCGAGCTCAACTTCAACGCTCCATACATCTTCGCCATGGCCAACGCCGGCACGCGCGGGGGCAAGGGCACCAACGGTTCGCAGTTCTTCATCACGACGGTTCCGACCCCGTGGCTGCAGGGCAAGCACACCATCTTCGGTGAGGTCGCCGACGACGAGTCCAAGAAGGTCGTCGACGCGATCGAGGCCGTCAAGACCGACGCGCGCGACAAGCCCCTCGAGGACGTGGTGCTCGAGAGCGTCACCATCGACGAGGTCTAGGTGACCGATCCGCACGATCGGGCGAACTACTGCTACCGGCACCCCGACCGGCAGAGCTTCGTCCTCTGCCAGCGGTGCGGCCGCACCATCTGTGGTGAGTGCCAGACACCCGCCGCCGTCGGTGTGCACTGCCCGGAGTGCGTGAAGGAGGCGCGGGGCAACGCACCGCGCCTCCAACCGCAGGTCGTCGGTCGGGTCCGCAGCGCGTCGCGGCGTGGAGTGCCCGTGGTCACCTACGGCATCATCGGTGTGACTCTCGCGGTCTTCCTGTTGCAGCTCGTGACCGGGACGGGCAACGGCGTCGTCACGAGGGCCCTGGCCTTCTACGCACCACTCGAGATCGTGCAGCCGTGGCGTGCCGTGACGACGATGCTCGTCCACGGCAGCATCCTGCACATCCTCTTCAACATGTACTCGCTGTACATCTTCGGAGCAGAGCTCGAACGTCAGCTGGGTCGAGGTCGGTTCGCCGCGCTCTACTTCTTGTCCGGCATCGGTGGGTCGGCGGCCGTGGCCCTGTTGGCTCCGGGTAATTTCGTCGTTGGTGCCTCCGGCGCGATCTTCGGCTTGATGGCTGCGTTCTTCGTCATAGCCCGCAGTCTCGGCGGTCGGAGCATCCAGCTCCTGGTGCTCGTCGGCATCAACCTGGCGATCGGCTTCATCGTGCCCGGCATCGCCTGGCAGGCCCACCTCGGCGGGATCGTCGTGGGCGGGGTCATCGCGTTCCTCTTCTCGAAGACCCGTCATCGGTCCAAGCGCGCGGTGCAGATCGCCGTGCTCGTCGCGATCGGCGTCGTCGTGGTCGCGGCCCTCCTCGTCAGATCGGCTCAGCTCGTGGGACTGCTCTGAGACGACTGACTCCTGAACGACGAGAGGCGGCTCCCCCGGGGGAGCCGCCTCTTCTCGTCGGCCGACGCATTGTCACCTGGCCACGTTATCCACAGGGAAGTTATCCACAGCGTTTCCCACATTGGGGATAGTTACAGGCGTGTAAGTTCGAAACTGCGTTCTAGCGCCACCGAGTGGTCATCAAGAAGCCGATGAACATGATTCCGAAGCCGACCAAGATGTTCAACGAGCCGAGCGACGCGACCGGCAGGGTGCTCTGGCTGACGTAGAAGACCACGATCCAGGCGAGACCGACGAGCATGAAGCCGAACATGACCGGCTTGAACCACACGGGGTTCGGCGCGTCCTCGGCGGAGCGGGCGGGCTTCGTGCTGCGGTTCGTCTCTTTGGCCATGGCGCACAGTGTACCGTGAGGCCCTTTTCGGGACTGGGAAGGAGATCACGGCCGTCCCCGGCCGCATCGAGTTCTCCACATCCTCTCCACATGTTGTCCACCGAGGCGTCCCCTTGACTCGGAGACACGGGACGCCGCCTAGGATCG
Organism: Frigoribacterium sp. VKM Ac-2836; assembly: GCF_013248995.1. GTDB lineage: Bacteria > Actinomycetota > Actinomycetes > Actinomycetales > Microbacteriaceae > Frigoribacterium. Next base: position 187,816 of record NZ_JABRPK010000002.1, read on the forward strand.
AATCATGACGGACCACGGGGGTGAGGCCCCGCCCTCGAGGCGCACGACGCGGCGCCGACGGCCACGCGCCTCCTTCGTCAGTGTCCTGGGTGAGCTGTTGATCACCGCGGGCGTGCTCGTGCTGTTGTTCATCGGATGGCAGCAGTGGTTCAACGACCTCGTCGTGGCCGACGCCTACCAGGACGACGCGGCTCGACTGAGCGAGCAGTTCGACGAGGCCGCGACACCGGCCCCCGAGCCCTCAGCCGACGGCTCGTACGGCGAGCCGCCCCCGGGTACGGCTCCTGCCGAGGCCGAGAAGTTCGCCAACTTCTACGTGCCGCGCTTCGGCACCGACTACGCCGTCCCGATCGCCGGGGGCACGAGCACCGTCCGCACCCTGAACAAGATCGGCATCGGCCACTACGACGAGACCCAGATGCCGGGGCAGGTCGGCAACTTCGGCATCGCCGCCCACCGGACCACCTACGGGGCGCCGTTCAACAAGATCGCCGACCTCCAAGAAGGCGACAAGATGTATGTCCAGACCCAGGACGGTTGGTTCACCTATTCGTTCCGCAACCTGCAGTACGTCCAGGCCACGCAGGTCTCCGTGCTGCAACCGGTGCCCGACGCCCCGGACGTGTCGGCGACCTCGGGGGACCGTCTGATCACCCTGACGAGCTGCAACCCGATGTTCACCGCCCGAGAGCGCATCGTCGCCTACGGTGTGTTCGACTCGTGGCAGCCACTGTCGGCCGGGGCCCCCGCCGAACTCGCCGCTGCCGGAATCGGAGGCTGATCGTGTACTCCGCCCTCTGGCGCATCCTCCCCGGCCCGTGGTGGGTGAGGCTCGTCCTCGTCCTCGTCCTCGTCGCCGCCGTCCTGTTCGCACTCGTCGAGTGGGTCTTCCCCTACGTCAACGATCTCCTGCCCACCCCCGACGTCACCGTGGAGCAACCATGACGCGCATCCTGGTCCTCGACAACTACGACAGCTTCGTGTACACGCTGAACGGCTACCTGCAGCAGTTGGGGGCCGAGACAGACGTGGTGCGCAACGACGCCTTCGACGCGGCCGACACCGCCGATCGCATCGCCGAGTACGACGCCGTGTTGCTCTCGCCCGGTCCGGGGACGCCGGCCGCGGCCGGCGTCTCCATCGACGTCGTGCACGCAGCTCTCGCGGCCGACAAGCCGCTGCTGGGCGTCTGCCTGGGGCACCAGGCCATCGCCGAGGCCCTCGGGGCCACGGTCACGCACGCCGACGAACTGATGCACGGCAAGACGTCGAAGGTCGAACACGACGACAGCGCGTTCTACGAGGGTGTTCCGCAGCCGTTCACCGCGACGCGGTACCACTCGCTCGCCGTGGTCGACGAGACGGTTCCCGAGACGCTCGAAGTGACCTCGCGCACGACCGGTGGCGTCATCATGGGCCTGCGCCATCGGTCGTCACCCGTCTACGGCGTTCAGTTCCACCCCGAGTCCGTCCTGACGCAGGGTGGCTACCAGATGATCGGCAACTGGCTCTCGGTCGCTGGTCTGCCGGGAGCGGCCGAGACGGCGAGAGGGCTCGACCCGCTCATCCACCTCGGCTGACCGTCGAGATCGCGGTGCCGACATCGCGCCAACGAGATCGCGGCGCCGAGTTCTCGGCGCCGACTCGTCGGCTCTGGAAGGGTCTAGCCGGTACAGATGCGCAGGGTGACGGCCGCGCCTTGGGCCACGTCACCGGGCGGAACGCTCATGCCCGAGACGGTCTCACCGCTGCACCCCGGGTCGGACTGCGGGGTGACGGTCAGACCCAGGTCGTCCCTGAGGGTCGTGATGGCCTCTTCTGAGGGCTGCCGAGTGACGTCGGGGAGCTGCACGAGCCCGTTGGACACCACGAGGTCCACATTCGAACCGAGGGCGACCTGGGCGGCCGCAGCCGGATCGGACGAGAGGACCGAGCCCCCGGGCACCGACGACGAGTAGTCGGATCGCTGCTGACCCCGTTCGAGACCGGCGTCGGTGATCGCCTGCCATGCGGCGTCGACGGTCTGCCCGGTGACGGCGGGCATCGCGACGAGTTGAGGCCCCGACGAGACCGTCACCGTGACGGCGAACTCTTTGGGGACGGAGGTGCCGGGTTGTGGATCGGTGGAGATGATGTCGCCGGCGTCGATCGTCGGACTGGTCGCGTCGGCACGCACGGCTGTCAGACCCAATTCGTCGAGGCGGGCGGACCCGGTCTCGAAGCTGACCCCGACGAGGTCGGGGATGCGGGACGACTGGGCGTTGTCGACCGTCGGAGGGGTGAGGTTGACCACCCAGAACACGACGGCCACGATGACGACCGCCACGAGCACGATGCCGGCCCAGATCCACGCCACGGGGGGTCGGGTCTGCGTTCGTTGAGGGCGTCCCGTGTCGTCGGACTGCAGTTCTTTCAACGCCGCCTCGCTGCCGGCGCTCGAGAGGGGGTTGACCCCGAAGAGCGTGGAGCCGGCGTCGACCGCGTGCGGTCGACGAGCCGGGGCACGACCGGCACCGGCTGCCTCGAGGTCGTCGCGGAACTCGGCCGCACTCTGGAAGCGGTCGAAGCGGTCCTTGGTCAGGGCGTGCAGGACGACGGCGTCGAGGGCCGGACTCACGGCACGCTCGACCGTGCTCGGCGGGACGGGAGGTTCGCTGACGTGGCGGTAGGCGACCGCGACGGCGCTGTCGCCCGTGAAGGGAGGTTTGCCGGTCAGCAACTCGAAGAGCATGACGCCGGTCGAGTAGAGGTCGGTGCGGGCGTCGACGGTCTCGCCACGCGCCTGCTCGGGACTGAAGTACTGGGCGGTGCCGAGGATGGCCGTGGTCTGCGCGACGGTGGCCGCCGAGTCGCTGATGGCTCGGGCGATGCCGAAGTCCATCACCTTGACCTGACCGGAGTTGGTCAGCATGACGTTGCCGGGCTTGATGTCGCGGTGCACCACACCCGCCCGGTGAGAGTACTCGAGAGCCGTCAGCACGCCTGCGGTGACCCGGACGGCCTCGTCGGGGTCGAGCGGGCCCTCGGCGACGATGTCTTTGAGGAGGCGTCCCTCGACGTATTCCATGACGATGAACGGGACGACCACGTCGAGCCCGCGGCTGTCGCGGACGACCTCTTCGCCGGCGTCGAAGACCCGGACGATGGTCGGGTGCGCCATGCGGGCCGCGGCCTGGGCCTCTTGGCGGAACCGCGAGCGGAAGGCCGGGTCGGTGGCGAGGCTCGGCTTCATCAATTTGACGGCGATCTTGCGACCGAGCCGGGCGTCGGTGCCAACGTGGACGTCGGCCATGCCACCGCGGCCGATCAGGTCACCGATCTGATACCGGTTGGCGAGGAGATGGATGCTCTCTCTCACACCTTCAGCCACGCCTGTTCTCCCAACGACCCACCCCTGTCTGGCGACACGGTCGGAGCCAGTGTACCGGGGCGGACTCCCCCGGACTGGGTACGGACCTAGGCCGGAGGGATGATTGTGAGGGCTTCGTGACCCCGACCGACCCGTCGGCCGGGGTCACGAGTGACCTACTGCTGGTCGGCACCCTCGGAAGGGCTCGGACTCGGCGTCGTCGGCGGCGCCGTCACCGTGATGGTGACACCCGGCGACGGCTCGGATGCGATCTGACCACAGTTGGCCACGTAGCTGACCGTCAGGTTGCCGGCGGCGGAGGCCGTCACCGTGAGGGACGTCGCGTTCGCGCCGAGGCCCCCGGCGGACTGGCCCGAGGTATCGGTCCCACCCGTGATCGTGTACGAGTAACCGGTCAGCGAGTAGCCGGTCGGGCAGCCCGCGTAGGCAGGCCAGTTGATCGTGGCGTCCTCGCCGGCCGTGATCTGACCAGGGGTCGCCGTGGGCGTCGACGGCTGGGCAGGGGTCGGGGCGGCGCGGTAGATGTAGATCGTCACCGAGGAGCCCTTCTCGAGAGCGCCCGTGGGGTCGATGCTCGCGACGGTGCCGACCTGGTCCGGAGCCGGTGCACTGGACCCGGCGTCCGCCGAGTCGACCTGGAGGCCGAGCTCTTCGAGGGAGGCGCGCGCCGCGGCCTCGGTCAGTCCCACGTAGTCACCCGACGAGACGGTGACGGTCGTGGGCGTGGGCGACGGGGTCACCGTCGTGCGGCTCGGTGTCGGTGTCGCGCTGGACGTCGTCGGCGCGGGAGCCGGATCGTCGGTGTTGCCCACCGCGAAGACGATGCCGACGACGAGGGCGGCGACGGCGAGGACGGCCAGGACGATCAGGGGCCAGAACCAGGGGCTGCGCTTCTTCTCGTCGACCGGTTCGTCGTCGTCCCGGAGGGCGTCGGGGTCGGCGGATCCGGCGACGTAACCCGCTGCCGCACCCCCCGCGGCGCTCTGCGCGCGGGTGGCCATCGGATCGAAGAGCTGGGTCGTGGCGTCCTGGGCGTTGAAGGCCTGGGTGGCCGTGTCGGCGGGCGTGTTGGCGGCTGCACCGATCGCCGGCACGGCGATGGTGGCCGCGGGCACGTCGCCGCGGCGCAGGGCCCGGGCCGCCTGGGCCAGTGCCGAGGCGGTCGCGGGTCGCTCGCCCGGCTTTTTGGCGATGCACGACAGGACCAGACGACGCACGGGCTCGGACACCGTCGACGGGAGGTCGGGCGGCTGTTCGTTGATCTGAGCCATCGCGATGGCGACCTGCGATTCACCCGTGAACGGGCGACGACCGGCCAGGGCCTCGTAGGCGACGATGCCGAGCGAGTAGATGTCGGTGCTGGGTGACGCAGGGTGGCCGCTCGCCTGCTCGGGCGAGAGGTACTGGACGGTACCCATGACCTGGCCCGTCGCCGTCAGGGGCACCTGGTCGGCGATGCGCGCGATGCCGAAGTCGGTGATCTTCACGCGGCCGTCGGGCGTGACGAGCAGGTTGCCGGGTTTGATGTCGCGGTGCACGAGACCTGCGGCGTGGGCGGCCTGGAGGGCCGAGGCGGTCTGCGCGACGATGTCGAGGACCTTGTCGGTCGGCAGGACGCGGTCGCGCTCGAGGACCGTCGACATGGCCTCGCCGGGGACGAGCTCCATCACCAGGTAGGCGCTGCCCTCTTCTTCGCCGTAGTCGAAGACGTTCGCGATGCCCTCGTGGTTGACCAGGGCCGCGTGACGGGCCTCGGCACGGAAGCGCTCGAGGAATCCGGGATCGCCCAGGTACTCGTCCTTGAGGATCTTGATGGCGACCGTGCGGCCGATGACGAGGTCGGTGGCTTCCCAGACCTCGCCCATGCCGCCGATGGCGACTCGGGTCGACAGCTGGTAACGCCCACCGAAGGTGACTCCGCCGGATGGTCTCATTTGTTCAGCACCGCCTCTAGTACTTTCTTCGCGATCGGTGACGCGACACTGTTGCCGAATGCGGACTGGCCCTGTCCGCCGCCGTTCTCGACGACGACGGCCACCGCGACCTCGGGGTCAGCAGCAGGCGCGAACCCGGTGAACCAGAGGGTGTACGGCTCGCCGGGGCCGTTCTCGGCCGTTCCTGTCTTGCCGGCGACGTCGACGCCGTCAATTCTTGCATTGCTCGCCGCACCGTTCGCGACGTCCTGCACCATCATGTCGGTCATCGTGGCCGCAGTCTGGGAGCTGATGGGCTTGCCGTACTCCGAGGGCGAGAAATCCTCGACCGGGCTCAGGTCGGGGTTCAGGACGCTCTCGATCAAGGTCGGGTTCATCTCGGTGCCGCCGTTGGCGATGGCGGACGAGACCATGGCCATCTGCAGGGGCGTCACGCGGTCGGAGCCCTGCCCGAAGGACTGCAGCATGAGGGTGGCGTCGTTGATGGCCTGGCCCTTGGAGTCCTCGATGGGGAACTGGCTCGGCGTGACGGCCTGGGGGACGCCGATGGAGTCGTCGCCGAAGCCGAACTTCTCGGCCTGATCCTGGAGGGCCTTCGCACCGAGGGCCTGGCCGAGCTGCGCCATGGGGATGTTGCACGACAGGCGGAGGGCGGTTGCGATGGTGGCCGTCTCGCCGCCGCCGCAGCTCCCGCCCTCGGCGTTGTTGATGTTCGTGCTGGTGCCGGGCAGCGTCAGGGTCGACGGGTTGGGGAAGGCGCTGTCGGGCGTGTAATCGCCGCTCTCGAGCGCAGCCGCCGTCGTGATCAGCTTGAAGGTCGAGCCCGGTGCGTACAGGTCGCCCTGGATCGCCCGGTTCTGCAGCGGAGCCGAGGGGTCGGCGATCAGCGAGTCGTAGGCGTCGGTGACGGTCTGACGGTCGTGGCTGGCGAGCGGGTTGGGGTCGTAGCTGGGCTTCGAGACCATCGCGAGGATCTTGCCGGTCTTCGGGTCCATCGCGACGACCGAGCCCGAGTTCGAGCCCAGGGCGTCGTAGGCCGCCTGCTGGACGGTGGGGTCGAGGGTGAGGTTGACCGTGGCCCCCTCGGGGTCCTGACCCGTGAGCAGCGAGTTGACCTGGTCGAAGAACTGCGAGTTCGCGTTGCCCGTGAGGTACCGGTTCATGGCGTCCTCGATGCCTCGGGATCCCTGACCCAACGTGTAGTAGCCCGCGACGGGTGCGTAGAGGTCGGGCTGCGAGTAGGTGCGCTGGAACTCGTACTGGTCGTCGACGGGGGTCGACTGCGCGATCGCCTGGCCGCCGACCAGGATGGGACCGCGCTGCGCCGAGTAGCTGGCGAGCAGGGCCCGCGAGTTGCGGGCGTCGGCGTTCAGCGCGTCGGCCTGGAACGCCGTGATGTAGGTCGTCGAGAGGAAGAGCGCGACGAACATGGCGAGCACCACGTAGCTCACGCGTCGGAGTTCTTTGTTCATCAGCCGATCACCAGCCTCGGTTGGTTGCGCACGGAGTCGGACAGTCGCAGCAGCAGGGCCACGATGATCCAGTTGGCCACGAGCGACGAGCCGCCCGCGGCGAGGAAGGGAGCGGTGAGGCCCGTGAGCGGGATCACCCTCGTCACGCCACCCATGACCACGAAGACCTGCAGGGCCACGACGAAGGCGACGCCGACCCCGAGCATGCGACCGAAGTCGTCCTGACCCACGAAGCCGATGCGGAACCCCCGGGAGACGAGCAGGAGGTAGAGCGCGAGGATCGCGAAGAGTCCGGTGAGGCCGAGTTCTTCGCCGAGCGACGCGAAGATGTAGTCGCTCTCGGCGAGCGGGGTGGTCTGCGGACGGCCCTGACCGAGCCCCGTGCCGATCAGTCCGCCGTTCGCCAGGCCGAACAGGCCTTGGACGAGCTGGAAGGACCCGCCGACGGCGTCGTACTCGGACTGGGCGAAGGGGTTGAGCCAGGCGGCGAAACGGCCCTGCACGTATCCCAGGAAGGTGCTGGCGATCAGTGCCCCTCCGAGGAAGAGGCCGACGCCGAGCACGATCCAGCTCGCGCGCCCCGTGCCCACGTAGATCATGACGAGGAACAGCCCGAAGTAGAGCAACGAGGTGCCGAGGTCGCGCTGGAAGATCAGGACGCCCATGGCGACGAGCCAGACGATGAGGATCGGCCCGAGGTCGCGTGGTCGCGGGAACCGCATGCCCAGGATCTTCGGCCCCATGAGCGAGAGGTTGTCGCGGGCGGTGACGAGGTAGCCGGCGAAGAAGATGGCCAGCGTGATCTTGGCGATCTCGCCCGGCTGGAACGAGAACGGTCCGATGTCGATCCACACGCGGGCGTTCAGCCCCTCGCGGCCGATGCCCGGCAGGAGGGGCAGCAGCAGCAGCACGATCGACACGAACATCGCGATGTAGCGGTACCGCGAGAGCACCCGGTAGTTGCGGATCACGAGCAGCACGGCGAGGGCGATCACCATCGCGAGGACGGTCCAGACCATCTGCTTGATGCCCAGCGCGCCCCAGCCCTCACGTCCCTCGGCCAGGTCGAGGCGGTAGATCATCGCGATGCCGATGCCGTTCAGGGTGACGGCGATCGGCATGACGAACGGGTCGGCCTCGCGGGCGACGACCCGCAGGACGACGTGGAAGATCAGGGCCAGGCCCAGCACCATCGAGCCGGCGATCAGCACGGTCGGGTCGACCTCGCCGGTCGCACCGAGCTGGACCAGCACCATCGCTCCGGCGGCGACGCCGCAGGCGATCAGCAGCATGAGCAGTTCGAGGTTGCGGAGGCGCGCGGGTTCGCGCAGGCGCAGCGAGATCGCCTGCGTCATGTTCGTGGGACGCGAGGCCTTCGCGGACGGCTTGCGCGCGCCTCCTACACGACCGATGACCTCGGTCGCGTCGCCACCGGGTGCGTCAGGGGTTGCTGGCATCGGCCAACCTCTCGACGATCGCCCGGGCGTCCGCGAGGGAGCCGGCGTTGATGGTGTCCTCCACGGTGGTCTGCGTGTAGTTCGGCAGGTCGTCGACCTGGACGTCGGTGGTCTCGTAGACGCTCGAGAGGCCGATCGGGCCGAGGCTCTGCTGGACGCCCTTGTAGATGACGACCGTGCCGCGCTCTTCGCCCACGTAGTAGTGGTCTTGCGTCCACTGGTAGGTCAGCACGAGCCCGGCGATGAGCGCGGCGATCGCCACGACGAGGGCGGTCAGCCACGTGATGCGGCGACGGCGACGGCGACGTTTGTCTTCGGCGATGAGCTCGGCGAGGTACTCGTCGCTCTCGGGCTCGAAGTGGCTGTCTTCCGGCGTCGTGGCGACCTTGAGCGGGTGCAGCAGGATCGTCGGCAGGCGGAGCTGCTTGCGCCCGGCGTCGCTGTCGAAGGTGAGGGGAGCGGCGGCCGAGCCGACCGTGACCGGTTCGTCGAGGGCCGAGTCGTCCGATTCGTCGACGTCGACGATGACGACGGTGACGTTGTCGGGGGCACCGTGGTCGAGTGTCTCTTTCACGAGGCGCCGGGCCGTCTGCTCGGCGTCGAGGCCCATCGCCATGGCCTTCTTGATGCGCTCTTCTGCGAGGTAGCTGCTGAGCCCGTCCGAGCAGATCAGCCAGCGGTCGCCGGGCTGCGTGCCGAGGGTCGCCGTATCGATCTCGGGGGCCGCGTCGACGTCGCCGAGCACACGCATCAGCACGCTGCGTCGCGGGTGCACGGCGGCCTCTTCGGCCGTGATGCGCCCGCTGTCGACCAGGCGCTGGACGAAGGTGTGATCGGCCGTGATCTGGCTGAGCTCGCCCTCGCGGAACAGGTAGATGCGCGAGTCGCCGATGTGGGCGATCGCCATGCTGTCGCCGACGCGGAGCATCGCGCTGACGGTCGTGCCCATGCCCGTCAGCTCTTGGTGCTCGAACACCGTCTCGGCCAGCAGTTGGTTCGCCGCGATCAGCGATGACTGCAGGGCGAACTCCGCGTCACCTGGCGAGGTGTAGACGCGGTCGGTCTCGCGGATCCGACGGATGGCGATGGCCGAGGCCACGTCGCCCCCCGCGTGCCCGCCCATGCCGTCGGCCACGACGAAGAGCTGCGTACCGGCGTAACCGCTGTCTTGGTTGTTGGACCGGATCTTGCCCACGTTGGACAGAGCGGCACTCTTGGCGTGCGTCGTCATGAGGGCCTACCGCCGGAGCTCGAAGCTCGTCTGCCCGATCGTCACGGTCGCGCCGGTGGGCACGGGGGTGGGGACCGTCACGCGCTCACCGGCGAGGAACGTGCCGTTGGTGGAGTCCAGGTCTTGGACGACCCAGCGGCCGTTCCAGAGCATGAGGCGCGCGTGGTGGGTCGAGGTGTAGTCGTCGCGGATCACGAGATTGCTCTCTTGCGACCGGCCGATGGTGAGAGGCCCGTCCTCGAGAGGCATCTCGAGGCCCGCCTTGGCGCCCTTGGTGATGACGAGCCGTCGGGCGCGGCCGTCACCCTGCGGGGTCGGCGCCGGCGCGGCGGGCGCGGCGCGCGGGGCGGGTGCAGGAGGCGCGGTGGCGGTCGAACTCGCCTTGCCGGGTGTGGCCTCGGCGGGCATCTTGCGCGCCCGCTGCCCGAACAGGTCGCTTCTCAGGGCGAACACGATCACGAAGACGAACAGCCACAGGACGGCCAGGAAGCCGAAGTGGAGCACCAGCAGGGTCAGGGTCGAGGTCATCGTCGGCCACCCGTCGAGTCGGGCCCGTCGAAGGGGTCGGGCGTCGATGACTGTGGGAGCACGCGGAACACGATACGCGTACGACCGATCTGGATCACCGAATCGGGCTGCAAGGGGGCCTTGGTCAGCGGGTTGCCGTTGAGTTTCGAGCCGTTCGTCGAACCGAGGTCGCGGACCTGGGCGCGCGAACCGTCCCACAGGATCTCGACGTGCTGGCGGGACGTCCCCGTGTCTTGCACGGTGATGTCGGCGTCGCTGCCGCGGCCGATGATGGTGCGGGCTCCGCTGAGTTCGCGGCGCTTGCCGTCGATCTCGACGAAGGGCTTCCACTGCACCTCGCCGCGCAGGTTGCGCGAGTCGACGGTCATGATGCCGACGCTGAGCGAGTCGTCTTCTCGCAGGCTGATGCCGAGCGGGCCGGCGAACTGGTACCCCTGGGCCGTGGCGTGCCGCTGCGTGAGCTGGGTGAGCTCGTCGATCAGGGCCGGGCCGATGCCGGACATCTTCTCGTAGTCGATGGGGGCGAGGCGCACCTGGAGCTCGTTGGGCACGAGGATGCGGTCACGCGAGACCACCGCCGCCTTGGTGTCGAGCTCGCGACGCAGGGCGTTCGTGATCTCGAGTGGTTGCACGCCCGAACGGAACGTCTTGGCGAAGGCACCGTTGACGGCACGCTCCAACCCGCGTTCGAAATTGTCGAGCAGTCCCATGGGTCTCCAGGTTCGGGGTCTCTGGTCGCCCGATCTTAGCCCGAACGAGTGAAAGGTACTCGCCGCTGCTCTTCCGGGCGTCCGACGCGTGCTAAAGTCTACGAGTTCGCGCGAGTGGCGGAATTGGCAGACGCGCTGGCTTCAGGTGCCAGTGCTCGAAAGGGCGTGGGGGTTCAAGTCCCCCCTCGCGCACGAACGTGAAGGCTCACCTCCGGGTGGGCCTTCTCTCTTTCCCGGCTCTCGTCCCGCCCGTCGCCGTCGGCCCGTGCAGTGGTTGTCTGGTGCGATGAGCCAGCAGAGCGCGGTCGTGTTCGAGTTCGCCGAGGTGCTCTTCGACGAGTTCCCGAAGGCCCCGTGGGTGCCCCGCAACCAGCGCATCGTCGTCGACTCCGACCGCCGCGTCGTGGGTCGCCGCGACGGCATCGTCGTCAGCGTCACCGACCTGCCCCCGGTGTACGCGCACGCCGACATCGGGCCGACGGTCAGCAGCATGCAGTCCCTCGTCACCGTCGGCGACCACGTCTCGTGGATCGTCCGGACCGTCGAGGGCACGCGGTTCACCTCGTCCGCCGACGGCCTCGACGAGGAGGCGCGGCTCGTGATCGCGAGGGACGCCACCCTGCACGGGTTCCTCGACGACCTCGAGTGCATGGTCATCTCCGACCTGTCGGAGATGCGATTCGGACAGGACCGCGAACTGACGCGCTGTCGCCTCGAGGTGACCCGCGCCTCCGGGGGTCCGGTCGCCTGGGCGCTGGTCGTCGAGGGCACGGGGCATCGGATCGAGTCGGACACGGTCGAGGCGGCGGAGTTCGTCGGCCAGCAGCTCAACGACATCGCGATCGACGGCGACCCGCTCGCCCTCGAGGCCGTGCTGCCGCTCTGAGGCGCCTCGGCCCGATCAGCTCGTGAGGCCGGTCACGGAGAGCCTCCGGCCGATCGCGAGGCGATGAAGGCGGCGAGCCAGCCCGGGATCGCCTCGGCGGGCCGCGGGTACGACTCGAGGTCGTCGAGGTACGCCTGGTCGTCGATCCAGGTGTGAGGAGCGCGGTGGTCGAAGTCGAACGAGGTGCCGAGCTTGCCAGCGGCGGTGACCCGGAAGCTGGCGCTGAACCACGTTCCGACGTCGGCTCGGTACATGAGCCGTCGGAGGTCGGAGGCGGCGGAGCCCGCCTCGTCCGTGTCGGGAGTGGACGACTCGTGACCGGCTTCGTCGAAGAAACCCACGGATGCCACCCGGACGCCTCCGACCTCGGAGAAGTCGAACTCCGCCCAGACGGAGCCTCGAGGCATCATGCGGTGGACGGCGAGACCCACCCGACGGAGGGCATCACGCTCGGTCGGGACGCCGCCGCCAACGGTGTCGTGTTCGCTCATCGCGCGGCCGTGCCGCCACCGTCGGCTCGGCCGGCCAGGTCGTGGCGGGTCGGGGCGCCGGCGAGGATGGCGGCGAGCCAGTCGGGGGTGTTCTCGGGCGTGCGGGGGAACTCGTCGAAGTCGGCTCGGTACGCCTCGGCGGCGAAGTGGCCCAGTTCGGGTTCGTTGTCGTAGTCGAATCGCGTGCTGAGTTTCCCTACGGCAGTGACCGTGAACCAGGCGGTGAACCATGTTCCTGCCCCCGGCCTGTACATGGCCTCTCTGAGTTCACGAGCGCGGAGGTTGGAGTCTCTCTTGCCCATGATGGAGTCGTACGTCCCGTCCGGGCGGTAGAGGCGCTTCTTTCCAGAGGAGACACCACCGGCGATGCTGATCTCGGCCTCGATGCGATCGAAACCATCCTGGATCTCTTTGTACAGAGCCAAGCCCACGTTCTTGAGTGCCGAACGCTCGGCTTCGAGGCCCGCTCGGCCTTCATTGTCTGACGTTGATGAAGTCGTCATCTATCCAATCCCCTCCGTTCACCCTGTAGAACGCTTGGATGCCATTCGGCACTGTCGATCCCTCGTTGAAGTCCGGGACGACACGATAAGAAATGTGACTCGGGGCATCGCCGGACACCATCCGCTGCAGGAGACTCTCGAGGTTACCGAAGGAATGCCCAGCTCCGCGGTTCACCTCTTGGAGCATCGGCACGGTGTTGATCTTCTCGCCGCCGCCGCCGAACATGTTGGCCAGGAGGTGGCCCCCCTCGTACCCGACACCGCCCTCCTTGCCGATGCGCTTCTGCACCGATTCGGACCGGTCGGCATCGCCGAGCTGGAGGTCGTCGAACTCGGCGAGCACCGTGCGGCTGGCGTGGTCGGTGACGTAGACATGCTTTCCACCGACGACGTAGGTCGTGTCGGCGGCGGGCTTCATGAGGTCGTAGTTCAGGTTGCCCTTGCCGCCGTACTCGGTCTCGACGTGGACGATGCGACCTGTCGCGTCGGTCGAGAACACACCCCGGCCGGGCACCGTGTACGCCGTGTCCGGGGCGAGGACCTGACCGTGGGCGAACGGCTTCTGCTTCGTCGGTAGGTCGGAGCCGGAGACGGTGACGTGGTGTTCGACGGTCGGCGTGGGGTGCGGCGTCGGACCGGTTCCCGGGGTGTCCGTTCCCGGACGGGGCGTCTCGTCCGGGCCGAACAGGTCGAGGTCGTCGACATCGGCACCGCGGCCACCGTCTGCTGGCCGGTCCGGGGTGGTGTCGCCGCCGTCGACGGGGACGTCCGCGTGACCTGCGTCGCTCGTCCCAGGGCCGTCGGCCCGACCTGCGTCGCTCGACCCGGCACCGTCGGCTCGCCCGGCATCGTGCGCTCCGCCTCCGTCGCCACGTTCGAGCAGCGTCGTGCCGCCCGATCCGGGGTCGGCGGCGCGGGCGGCACCGGCAGCGGGGTCGGAGCCGGTGCCACCACCCGCGTGGGCGGACGCGTCGGCGTGCGTGGCGGACGCGGCCCGCGCCTCCTCGGCTGCTCGACCGAGGTCGCCGTAGTCGGCGAAGTCCTCAAGCTTCGACAGCGAGCCGAAGTCGACCTCCTCGCCCGCCTTGAGGGCGCCGGTCAAGCCCTCGAACTCGACGTCGGTCATGCGGTCGAGGGCGGCCATCGTGTCGGACAGACCGTCGAGGTCGTCGAGCTTCGACAGGCCGCCGGCGTGGTCGCCGAACTCGGCGACGAGGTCCTCGACCCGCGACAGGCCCTTCGGCAGATGCGACGCGTCCTCCGCCACCTCGGCCAGCCGACCGGTGAGGGTCGCCGCCCGGGCCGCGCCCGACCCGACCTTGAGGCCCGCTCCGACCTGGCCTGCGCCCGGGATGAAGAACGAGGCGACGTTCGCCACGGCGAAGGTGCCGGCCGCGACCGGGTCCTCCTCCCACTGCTCGGGCGTGCCGACGATTCCGCCGACCATGCCGTCCATCGTCTGCTTGTAGTTGTCGCGCAGGCCGCGCAGCGACTCGGGGACGGCCGAGTCGGGCAGGTTCGCCAGCGCGGGCGCTGCCGGGAAGACCGCCGTGATGGCGAGGGCACCGAGACCGGTGAGCATGCCGGTCCAGGCCTCGCCGGCGAACGACCAGTCGTGCTTCCAGCCGTTCGCGGCGTCGAAGCCGACGAGCGACACGGTGCCCTCGACGAAGCTGGTGCCGAACTCGACCAGTCCGTCGCCGACCGACTCCTGGCACGACCGCTCGCCCTTGCCCTGGGCGCCCCACGGGTTGTCTTCCGCTGCATCGAGCTGCTCACCCGTGACGGCGGTCTGCGGAGCCACGCAGAGGTCGTCGCGCAGGGCGTTGACGCCGTTCTCGAACTCGACCCGCGCCGCGTCGATCTTCGCGATCTCGGCGTTGTACTGCGACTGCAGTTCGTTGTTGCGCTCGACCGAGGGCGTGTGCTCGTTCCACGGGATGGTCGACTCGCCCTGACCCTCGGCCATGATCGGCACGCCGCCGCTCATCTGGCTGGCCTGGAAGAGCGGGTTGTCGGCGTCGTAGAAGTCGAGCGTGACGCCGCCGGCGACCGAGGCGCGGAAGGCGTTCGCCTCGGTGACGAGCTCTTTGATGCGCGCCACGGGTGCCGCGACCGCTCCGGCCAGCGTGTCGAGCAGGTCGGCCACCGTCGCGAGCTTGCCGGCGACGGCCTCGGCGTCGGTGCGGACCGGGTCCATCGACGCGAACAGCTGCGGCCCCTCGGGGGCGGTGTACGACGCGGACAGGCCCGACCAGTCGGTCAGGACCGCCTCGGCGCTCGTCGTGACCGCGGTCGAGGTGGACTTGTAGCTCGCCGCCGCCGACGCGATCGACTCGGGCACGATGTCGAGACCGAAGAACTCGGCCGGTTCGATCAGCGATCCCTTCGTGGCCATCAGCGGCCCCCCTCGAAGAAGCTGAGGTCGCCGGATTCGGCGGCCTGCACGGCGGCGGACTGCGTCTGCGCGGCCATCTCCTCGTCGCCGTTCACGTAGGCCAGCGTCGCGTCACCCGCCCCGGTGGCGCAGGCGAGGATGCGCGCGTTCATGCCCTGCACGCGTGACGCCTCGGACGAGATCAGGTCGACGACGGCCACGGCCGACGAGACGAGGATGTCGCTGCCCACCCCGGAGTTCAGCTCGCCCTGCGCGGTGTCGACGCCGGCGAAGGTCGCCGCGAAGGTCTCGGCCGAGGCCTGCACCTTGGTCAGGACGGTCACCACGCCGTCGGTCTGGATGCTCCACGAACTCATCGGTCGTCTCCTGTCGTCACGAGGGTGCCCTGCACGTCGTCGGCCAGGCGCCGGGCGAGTGTCTGGGTGAGTGGCCCGTCGAAAGGGCCGTAGGCCTCGGTCCACCAGCGGTCGCCGGCTGGGTGGTCGGTCGGTCGGTCTGCGGACCGGTCGGAGGGCGCCGGGTCGGCGACCGGCAGGCCGAGGCCGCGCCGCGCCTCCGTCGCGTCCTCGAGCTGCGTGCTGCGCAGCACGGCCAGCACCAGGCCCTCGGCCGATGCGATCTGGATGCCGCCCCCCTGCCAGAGTCGTCCGGCACCGAGACCGCCGTCGACCGCCGCGGCCGCGGTCACGACCTCGACGGCCGTCACGGGCTCGGGCGAGAGGATCACGAACTCACGGGGCACGGCGTACCGCCGGGGGGACGAGGGCGTCGGCGACGACACCCGGGCCGATCGCGTCGAGGGCGGCCGCGAAGCGCTGCCACCTGGTCGCATCGGCACCGAACGGCACCACGAGCGAGGGGGTGCGGGTGTTGCCGGTCGTGGTCCCGCCGTGCTCGGCGGCGAAGGCGGCCGCGTCGAGGCCCAACCGCCGCACGGCCCGTGCGCCGACCACCGCGGCGAGGGGCTGCGGCGTCGTGGGCCGGTAGGGCGTGATGGTCGCGTCGGCCGCGCCACGCAGGCTCCACGCCGTCGCCAGCAGCACCTGCTGGCGCTCGGACAGGCTGCGCAGGGCCGAGGAGGCGCGGGTCGCGTCGTCCACGCCGGTCGCCTCGGGCAGCGCGAACAGCAGCCGCGTCTCTTCGGTGAGGCCCGTCTCACTGCGCGCGACGCGGATCGTGCCGGTCCACACGGTGCCGTCGGGCGAGGAGCCCGCGACGTGCACCCGGGAGTCCCGCGGCATGCGAGCCCGGGCCAGGGCCGTGATTCGACCGCGGTCCCACACGGTGGCGGGGGGTTCGGAGGTGCCCCATACGGTGGGCGCGAGGCCCGCGACCGCGGTGACCAGCGCCTCCGTCGTCGTGCCGGTCAGGGCCTCGGCCCTCGCGGCGTGGTGGACGGCCACCGAGAACTGCAGCCAGGGACGCGTCGTCTCGACCGCCGGTCGGGGCAGCGTGGCGAGTTCGTCGGCGGACGCCGTGACGCCGGCCGCCCGGTCGACCGGATCGCTGAGCGGATCGAGCAGTGCCTCGTCGTACGACGCCACCCGGGCGCCACCGATCGCATGGCGCAGGTGGCCGTCGGCGTCCCGCACCAGCCAGGACCCGGCGACGAGGCGCAGGGCCTGGTAGAGCGCCCAGCTGAGCCGCGCGTCGTCATGAGTGACGACGACGACGCGGACGCCGGCGCGAGTCGCGTCGGTGAGCAGGGCCTGCCGCCCGGAGGTCAGGCCGACGACGGGGGCGGTGCTGACCGTCGCGATCCACCCCGGCCCGCTCGCGTCGGCGAGCGGATGGGGCAGTGTCGTCGCCCGTGAGTCGCTCACGGGCCGGGCCTAGATGCCGTCGACGGCGGCCTTGGCCCGCTGCATGGCGGTCTGGGCCGACTCGTCGTTCGACGCGAGCGACTGGCGCAGGGTGTTGATGATGGTGCGGACCTCGGTGGCGACGCGGTTCCAGCGCTGCTCCTTGCCGGCGTACTCCTCACTGGAGCCGTCGGCCTGGTAGTCCGCCATGGCGGTCTTGACGTCGGAGTCACGCTGCGTGATGAGTGCCTCGAGGCGGCTGGCGACGGCGTTGAAGTTGTCCTGGGCGTTGCCCGAGGCTCCGAGGTCGAAGTCCCGGCGGTCGGTTGCGTTGGCCATGTCGTTCCCCCTTATGCGCGCGATCCGCCGAAGCGGGCGCTCTCGAATCCGGCACCGGACTGGGCCGAGGTGGTCTCGTCGGCGATCTGCTGCTCACCCTCGACGAAGGCACGGTTCTGGCCCGTGATGCCGGTCAGCACCGAGGACAGGGCGGCGTTGAGCTCGACGGAGATGCCGTCCACCTCGCCCTTGAAGCGGTCGAAGGCGGCGCGGCCGGCTCCGTTGAAGCGGCCTTCGAGCGGCGCGGCCGCGTCGGCGAGCTGGCGGACGAGCGCGCCGAGGTCGTCGCCGGCCCCACTCGTCTTCTGGCTCAGTTGCGTGAGGGTCTCGCTCCCCATGGCGAACTTCATCATGTCGTTCTCCCCTTGCTTCGATCTGATGGCGACCCGTCACGGGTCGACTCATGAGGAAATCACGATTCCGTCTCGATCGCCACCCGTTGGCGGGGTACATGTCGGGGGACCGGGGCGGGGGACGGGTGGGTCCCGGCCCCGGAACGGGTGTCTCACCGGGGGACGCGGGGTCGGCTAGCCTGAGGCCGATCGTGCGCTCCGGGGACGCGGGCGGTCGCTCTTCGTCGGTCTCGACGACCTGGTCCGGAACCCCGCAGGCGAGAGGCGGCACCGTGGGCGCACTGGTGGGCGCACGAAGCTGCGGGCGCTGCGGTCAGCCGCTCGGTCAGGGCGCGACCTGGTGTTTCTGGTGCGGCGTGCGCATCGTCTCGGCGGCCACCGGCAGCGCCATCGGCACGTACTCGGGTCTGCTCGCGGGCGTGCAGACGGCGACACCGTCGAGGCGCCGCAGCGCGGTCGCGATCGACTGGGGTGTTCCTCTGCTGCTGATCGCGGTCCTCGTCGTCGGCGTGGCCACGGGAGCCTCCTCGGCCACACCCGGCGCGGCGCTCGTCCCCGCCCCCGTCGAGGTCGCCGTCGTGGTCGTCGCCCTGGCCTTGGTCGCGCTCGACGTCGTGCTCTACGTGCGCGGCGGACGCTCGACGGGCCGGCTGCTGCTCTCGTTGCGCACCGTGGACGACCTGACCGGGCGACCTCCTGCCGTGCTGAGGGTCGACCGGCGCGGTCGCTTCAGCTTCCGTCGCCAGACGGTGACGGTCGACCTGCGTCGTGGCCGTGATCCCATGACGTCCTCACCCCCGCTCGTGCAGAGGCCCGCCCTGCCCGTCGCAGCCGCTGCCCCGCTGCCGCCCCACCCGACCGAACACCTCGACGCCGGGCGCCCTGACGAGAACACCTTCGGGCGTACGGGCCAGGGCCGACCGGCGGCCGCCTCGTCGTCGATCGTCCTCGAGCTCGACAGCGGCGAACGCCTCGACCTCGAGACGACCTTGCTGATCGGCCGCGCCCCGGTCAATCGCGAGGGCGAGGAGCACCCGGTCTTCGCCTGGGCCGACCTCGCCCGCAGCCTGACCAAGACCCACGCCCTCTTCGCGTGGGAGGGCGCCGTGCTGTGGGTCACCGACCTCGGATCGACCAACGGGTCGTCCCTCGTGGCGCCGGACGGCACGCGTCAGCCGCTCGTGGCGGGCCTGCGCGGGCCGGCCGCCCCGGGGTACGTCGTCGAACTCGGTGAACGGACGCTCACCGTCCAGCCGTCCGGGGTGGTGGACGCGTGAGCGGGGACCGCGACGTCGTCCTGCTCGAGACCGTCAAGACCCACCGGTCGCGCCTGGTCTCGGCCCTCTTGTTCGGCGAACTCGACGAGCGTCGGCTCGTCAACGACAACGTGCGTCGGCTAATCGTCGGCCTGGTCATCGCGGCGGTCGCCTGTGCGGGCTGCGCCGGGACGTCCTTCGTGCTCTCGGTGCTCGCCGACCAGCGCGCGACCCAGTCGCAGACCACCGGGGGACCAGGAGGCGCGGTGCCGGTCACCGGTTCGCCCTCGCCTTCTCCCGCGTCGACCGACGTCCCCGACCCCACCCCCACGACGGAGCCCCGATGACCGACTACACCCGGCTGACCATCGTCGGCACGGCGCGCAAGGCCGAGATGGTCGTGCCCGCCGACGAGCCGATCGGAGGCCTGATCCCGCGGCTCATGGAGCTGCTCGACGAGCGTCCGGGTGCCGTGTCGCGCCCCTTGACGCTCGTCCGCTCGACGGGGGAGCAGCTCGACACCTCGCTGTCGGTCGCCGAGCAACGCATCGTCGACGGCGAGCTGCTGCGACTGCTGCGCGAGGACGCCGCACCCCCGCCGCCCGAGGTCGCGGACGTCACCGACGTGCTGGCCGAATCGCTCGCCAGCCGACCGGGTCTCTGGACGCGGCGTTCCCGCACGGCGACGGCGGCCGTCGCCATCGGCCTGCTCTCTCTGGCCCTCTCGACGGTGCTGTCCAGGACGTCCGACGTCGACCCCGTCGGCACGCTCGCGATCGTCTACGGGCTCGCGGTCGTGGTCGCCCTCGTGTCCGGCCGGTTCGGCGGCCGCTGGCTCGCCGTCGCCGCGACCTCGGTCGCCCTCGGCTGTTCGGCACCCCTGGCGGTCGCGCTCGGGGTCGTGCCGGCCCTCGACTTGCCGCCGGTCGACGTGGTTCTCGCCGTGGTCGTGCTCGCCTGGGTGGCCCTGGCCCTCGGTGTGGGCGCCGGTCTCGGCTCCCGGTCCGCATGGTGGGGCGGGGTCCTCGGTGTCGTCCTCGGTGCCGTGCCGATCGTGCTGCGGTCCCTCGGCGTCGCCGACGCGGGGGCCGTCGGCGTCGGTGCCGTACTGGCCGTGGTCGTCTGCGGTCTGCTGCCCTGGTTCGCCATGAGCGCCTCGGGTCTGACCGGTCTCGACGACCAGGTGGTCGACGGGCGCCGGGGTCGCCGCGACGAGGTGCTGCTGACGGTCGGCGACGCCTACCGCACCCTCACCTGGTCGACCTTCGCCGTGGCGGGTCCCGTGGCCGTCACGGCCCTCGCGTCCATCGGGTCGGCGGATCTCTGGCAGGTCGGTCTCGGGGTCGCCGTCGTGCTCGTCGTCGCGGCCCGCACCCGGGCGCTGCCGATCGCCACTCAGGGGTGGGTGCTGTGGGCCGCGGCGCTGGTCGGCCTGCTCGGCGGTCTGCTCGTGCAGCCGCTCGCGCCGGCCTGGCTCGTGGTCGTCCTGTTCGCGGCCGGTGTCGTGGTCGCCGTCGTCGCCGGCGGCGTCGACCCCGTCGCCCATCAACGCGCCTCGCTGCGTCGCGTGGGCAACCTCGTCGAGGCGCTGGGCGTGGTGGCCCTGCTGCCCGTCCTGCTCGGGGTCTTCGGCGTCTACGCCGATCTGCTCGGGGCCTTCTCGTGAGCGCCTTCGACGCCTTCGTCCGGTCGGCGCCACTCGCCCTGCTCGGCAGCGTGAGCGCCCGGGTGCACGAGGTGACGACGGTCGACGAGATCGTCCGGCGCCCACTGCCGGTGTCGCGCCGCATCGGCTTCGTTCAGGCGCGCGGTGGAGCCGGGGCGAGCTCGACCGCCGGCTACGTCGCCGCCCTGCTCGCTCGCCGTCGTCCCGGGCTCGTCCTCGGTGTGGATGCGTCGCGCGGCCCCCGCGGCATGCTCTGGCAGGCCGGCGCGCCCGCCGGTTCGAGTGCGGCCCCGAGCGCCCGGCGACGAGCGGCCCGCCGATCGACGGACGCCGTCGACGGCCTGCCCCGCACGCCCTCCGGCCTCTACGCCCTCTCGCTCGACCCCCGGGGCGAGTCCCGCGCCGTGGCCGCCGCGGCGGGATGGTTCGACGAGGTGACCCCGATCAGCCGGTTCTTCGACCTCGTCCTGACCGATTGGGGCGTGCGCGACTGGCGGGCCGACCTCACCGACGTCGTCTCGGCCAGCCGGACGGTCTGCATCGTGGCCCGGGCCGACCGGCACGCGGCCGAGGAGGCGGCGGCACTCGTCCCGGCGATCAAGGACCACCCCGACCGACCCGAGGTGGTCATCGCCCTCGTCGACGTCGGCGACGCCGGTCGAGCGGCGCCCGTCACGATCGGTGACGACCCGACCGTCCCGGTCGTGCGTGTGCCCTACGACGTGGCCCGTTCCGGCGGGCGGCCCGTGTCGAGCGCGGCTCTGGGCACACGCACCCGGATCGCCTACGCCCGCCTCGCGGCGGCCCTGCTGCCCGTCGACGTCCCGTCGGTCCGCACGGCCGGCCCGTCCGGGGACGCCCACGGCGCCTCCCCGTCCGACGACGACCGCCGCCCGTCGGAACGCCGTCAGGCCCGCGGTCGGGACGGCCGCCCGGCCATCGCCGACGACCAGGAGGCACGGCGATGACCGTCAAGCTCGTCCACCGCCCCACGCGCATCACGCGACCCGTCCAGCCAGCCGAGCACGAGGACATCACGCCCCCTCCCCAGTTGGCCGACGGCAAGGTCGGCGGAGTGCCCGTGCAGGCCCTGCTGCCCGTGGTGGGCGCCCTCTCGAGCGTCGTGATGATCGTCGTCTACCGGGGCAGCTCGAACCCGCTCTTCCTGCTGGTCGGCGCCGTGCTGCTGATCGTCGCCCTCGTCGGTGGCCTCGCCGTCACCCTGAGCCAGCGGGGCAACGCCGCACGCCAGCGGCGGCTGCAGCGCGAGCGCTACCTCGACTTCCTCGAACGCCTGCGCTCGCGCATGCGCACCAAGGCCCGGGCCGTCCGGGCGACCGCCGCCGTGCTCGACCCCGAACCCGCGGCCCTGCTCGAGCTGGTGCGCGACCCCGCGCGCCTCTGGGAACGCCGGCGCCACCACGACGACTTCCTCTCGGTGCGGATCGGCGAGGGCGACCTGACCTGGTTCCCGATGTCGGTGCCCGAGGACCCGAACCCCGTGCAGCCGTTCGACCCGATCATGGCCAGCGAGGCCGAGTCCGTCGTCGAGCACCTCTCCACCGTGCGGGGCATGCCCATCACCGTCGACCTCGACCGCGCCGGATCGGTCGCCGTGCTGGGCGACCGCGAGTCGGCGCTGCGGGTCGCTCGCTCGATGATCCTGCAGCTCGCCGCCCTGCACTCGCCCGACGACGTCCACCTCGCCGCGGCGTTCCCCGAGAGCGCGGCCGACGACTGGCGCGGATTCGATCTGGTCCCGCACGCCGTGGACGACTCGCTGTACGACGGACCGGTGCCCGCGCGCCGGGTGGCGACCAGCGCCTCCTCGTTGCTCTCGGTCATCGGTGGCGAACTGGGCGACCGGGCGCAGGAGGCCGCCACGACGAAGCGCTCGATCGGCACCACGGCGCGCACCGAGGGGTCCCGTCTCGTGGTCTTCGTCGACGACTGGGGGCACGTCGCCTCGAGCATCCCCGTGCCCGACGCCGACCTCTCGCTGACCGACCTCGGCGTGACGACCGTCCACCTGCTGAGCGACCGCCTGCACGAACCGTCGGACGTCACGCTGCGCATCACCGTCGAGGGCGACGAGGCGGTCGTGACCGACGCCCGTGTCGAGGACGACGGCCAGGTCCGCGTGCAGACGGCCACCATCGACGCGACGACTCCGCAGCTGTTCGAGGCGGTCGCCCGGACGCTCACGCCCCTGCGGCTCAGCCTCAGCCGGCAGGACGAGGTCGACTCGGCCCAGGCCGTCGAGATCACCGACCTGCTGGGCATCGACGACGTGACGACGCTGACCCCGGCGACGGCGTGGACGCCGCGCTCGCCGCGGGACTTCCTGCGCGTGCCGATCGGCATCGACGACTTCGGGGCGCCGGTCCTGCTCGACCTCAAGGAGTCCGCCCAGCTCGGGATGGGCCCGCACGGCATCTGCATCGGCGCGACCGGCTCGGGCAAGAGCGAGCTGCTGCGCACGCTCGTGCTCGGCCTGGCCCTCTCGCACTCGCCCGACGACCTCAGCATGGTCCTCGTCGACTACAAAGGAGGCGCGGCTTTCGCTCCGTTCGCGGGGTTGCCGCACGTCGCCGGGTTGATCGACAACCTGGCCGACGACGCGCAGCTCACCGAACGCGCACGGGTCAGCATCCAGGGCGAGGTCGTCCGCCGGCAGGAGCAGCTGCGCGACGCGGGTGGGGCCTCGTCGATCAGTCACTACCGCGAGATGCGCGTCGGCCGCCCCGAGCTGCCGCCGATGCCGCACCTGTTCGTCGTGATCGACGAGTTCGGCGAGCTGCTCACGGCGGAGCCCGAGTTCGTCGACCTGCTCCTCACCATCGGGCGCATCGGACGGTCGATCGGCGTGCACCTGCTGCTGTCGAGCCAGCGCATCGAGGCGGGCAAGCTGCGTGGTCTCGACACCTACCTGTCGTACCGGATCGGGTTGCGGACCTTCTCCGAGGCCGAGAGCTCGATCGTCCTCGACCGACCGGACGCGTTCCACCTGCCGGCCGTGCCCGGGTTCGGGTTCCTCAAGGTCGACACCTCGGTGTACCGCAGGTTCCGGGCGGGCTACGTGTCGGGCCCGCTGCCGACCGAGGCCGCGCGCGCCCTCGCCGGCGACGACGCGCGGCCGACCGCACTGCTGCTGCCCACCTTCAACGGCATCGCGGGCGGTGACGACGCCGGCGGTGAGGAGGAGCTCTCGCGCCCCGACGTCGGTCGTGCCGTCATCGACGAGGCCGTCGACCGCCTGATGGGCGGCGGCACCGACGTCGACCCCGTCTGGCTGCCGCCCCTGCCCGACCGGCTCGCGCTCTCGCGGGTGGTCGGAGCGGACGGGGCGGGCGGCCTGCGCGTGCCGATGGGACTGCTCGACGACCCGGCGCGCCAGCGGCAGGACCCCTGGCTGCTCGACCTGGCCCGGGCCGGCGGGCACGTCGCCGTGATCGGGGCGCCGCAGACCGGGCGCAGCACGTTCTTGCGCACACTCGTCGCCTCCCTCGCCCTGACGCACACCCCCCAGGAGGTCGGCATCTACGGCATGGACCTCACGGGGGGCGGCCTCGGCCGGATCGAGGGGTTCCCCCACGTCGGCGGTGTGGCGACGCGAGCGAGCAAGGACCGCCTCCTGCGCCTGCTCGAGGAGCTGGCGGCCATGGTGACGACCCGTGAGCGGGTGTTCCGCGACCACGGCATCGACTCCCTCGCCATGCTGCGTCGACTCCACGCGGCAGGCGAGGTGCCCGAGCTGATCTCGGCCGACGTGGTGCTCGTCGTCGACGGAACTGGTCAGCTCCGCGGCGACTTCGTCGAGCTCGAGACGCCCTTCGCCGACCTGCTGCTGCGCGGTGGCAGCTACGGCCTGCACGTCGTGCTCGGGATGACGCGATGGAACGAACTGCGGATGGCTCAGCAGCCGCTGGTCGGCACGCGGGTCGAGCTGCACCTGAACGACCCGGCCGACTCGGTGATCGGTCGCAAGCTGGCCCAGACCATCCGGGCCGACCAGTCAGGTCGGGCACTGACCGACGAGAACCTGTTCGCCCAGGTGGCGTTGCCCGTGCTGGACGACACGGACGACGACGAGGTCGGCGACGCGCTCGAGGCGCTCGCCCGTCGGTCGGCGGCGAGCTGGAACGGCCCGGCCGCGGCACCGATCCGGCTGCTGCCCACCGAGCTCTCGCCCGACGAGTTGCCCGACGCGCTGGACGAGCCCGAGGCGGTCCCGTTCGGGCTGCGGCAGGACACCATGCAGCCGGTCTCCCTCGACCCGGGTGCCGACCAACACCTGCTCGTCTTCGGCGACTCGAAGGCGGGCAAGTCGACCCTGCTGCGCGGACTCGTCCGCGGCTTCGTCGACCGGGCGACCCCGGACGAGCTCGTCGTGGCCCTGATGGACCTCCGTGGCGACCTCGTAGCCGAAGTGCCGGACGACTACCTCGGCGGTCACGCCTCGACCAGCACGGACGCCCGTGCCCTCGCCGTGGCCGTGGCCGACGAGCTCGCCAAGCGCCAGGCCGGGGACCGCGACGCCGGTCCGCGCATCGTGGTCGTCATCGACGACTACGACATCGTGGCTTCGGGGGGCACCGAGCCGCTGAAGCCGCTGCTGCCGTTCCTGCCGTCGGCGCGCGACCTCCGGCTGCACGTGTTGATCAGCCGACCGGTCGCGGGCTCGGCCCGGGCGCTCTACGACCCGGCGCTGCAGACGTTGCGCGACACGGGCGGGTCCTCGTTCATCATGTCGGGAGAGCGCAGCGAGGGGCCCATCGTGCCGCAGGTCTACGCCGAGCAGATGACGGCCGGTCGTGGTCGCCTGGTCCGTCGCGGCCAGGCGCCGCGCATCGTCCAGGTGGCGCGGTTCGAGGCCGACGTGCGGGCCGACACCGAGCGATCCGACACCGAGCGATCCGACACCGAGCGATCCGACACCGCCGGAGCGGACTCGTGACGGGTCGGACGGTCGTCGTGGCGGGTGTCGCGGGCGGCGTCGGGACGACGACGGTCACGGCGCTGCTCTTCACCCAGCTCTCGGGGGAGTCGGTGCCCCGGCTGGTCGACCACTCGGGCGGCGACCTCGGGTCCCGACTGACCGGGGGCGACGACGCGCCGCGGGTCGACCACGAGCTGACCCTGCACGACCTCGGCGCCCACGCCGACGGCGCCCTGCTCGACCTGCTCGAGGACCCGAGCGTGTTCGGGGTCGTCGTGGCCCCGACCACCCCGGTCGGATTCGCCGACGCCCAACGGGTCCTCGCCCGCATCCGTGAACGTCACGGGGTGGGCGGCCTGCGGCGGGTGATGCTCGTCGTCGTCGGCGTGTTCGGCGAGCACCGGACCACGCGGTCCAGCGAGGCGCTGCAGAACGAGTTCGGTCGGCGGTCGCTCGTCGTCGTCCCCCGCGACCCCGCGCTGGCGGCGGGCGGCCGCGTCCCGCTCAACCGGCTGACCCGGGAGTCCCGACGGGCCCAGGGCGAACTCGTGTCCTACCTACGCGAACGCCTGGCGAGCCACCGCGACGCACGCTGACGCGTCGGGCCGTGCCTCCGGCGAGGACGCGACCCGCGCCTCCTCGTCCGAGGGGCGTCAGCGCAGCGGCTCGATGAGGTGGGGGCCGTTGTTGCGGACGCTGTTCGCGTCGCGGCTCACCTCGTGCTGGACGAGGTCGTGCGCGACCTCGAACGAGTCACGATCGAGCAGCGCCAGGAGCTCGTCGGGGTCGAGACCGTCGCCCAACCAGTCGTCGTACGAGTCGGGTGTCAGGCAGGCCGGCATGCGGTCGTGCACCTCGCCCGGTGCCACGTGGGCGTCGCGCGTGACGATCGTCGTCGAGAGCACCCACCGGTCGGGGTCGTCCTCGGCCTTGGTGGGGTCGGGCCAGGCGGTCACGAGGCCGGCCATGGCGAGCCCGGCGTCGGGCTGGTGCACGTAGTGCGGCTGCTTGCCGGTCTCGGTCACGACCCACTCGTAGTACCCCTGCGCGGGCACGATGCACCGGCTGGTCGCGAACGCCCGGCGGAACATGCCGTTCGTCGCCACGGTCTCGATGCGGGCGTTGATCGGCTGCGGTCGCTTCTTCAGGTCGGGGTACCACGACGGGACGAAACCCCACCGGGCACCGGGCAGCTGTCGCTCGCCGTGCCGCTCGCGGACGACCGGCACGACCGTCGTGGGGGCGACGTTGAAGTCGTCGGGCAGCGGCCCCAGGCCGTCGAGCAGGCTCGGCAGCAGATCGGAGGTGGCCCGGGCAACGACGTAGCGACCGCACATGCCGACAGTCTGCTCTTCCGCTTAGGTGCGTGACGGTGGTTCACTGTGGCCGTGGCGCCGCATGGGACGCCGCGGCGATGAGAGGGTGGTGACCATGTCCGACGAGCAGAAGGCAGCCCGCGGTTTCGTCGTGGCGGGCGTCGTACCGAACTCGGGCGAGGCCGTCGTGGCGACCGCGGCCGATCTCGCGGCACGATTCGGCACCGGCCTGTTCTGCGTCTCGGTCGAGCCCGACCGCCTCGCCTTCGCCGAGGGCATCGACGGCACCGTCTTGTCGTATCCGCTCGACCCCGACGACTACTCCGAGACGCTGACCTTCGATGCCGACCTGGAGGCGCGGCTGCGGCCGATCGCCTCGGCTCGCGGCGTCGAGCTGCGAACCTCGGTCGTCGCCGGCGAGCCCGCCCAGTGCCTGTCGCACCTCGCCGAACGGCTCGACGCCCCGCTGATCGTCGTGGGCAGCCGTGAAGCCGGCCTGCGGGGCAGCGTCCGCGAGTTCTTCGCCGGTTCGGTCGCCCTTCACCTCAGCCACCGTCAGCACCGCCCGGTCGTCGTCGTGCCGCTCGCCCCCGTGCCCCGCAGCCAATCGCTGCCGTGGGAGGACGAGCTGTGAGGCGAGGCCGCCGGTGACGGGGACCGCGCGCCCTCGTGCCCCGCACCTCCGTCCGTCCCTGATCGCCCTCGTCGCCCTGGGTGGTGCCCTGGGCACGGCCGCCCGGGTCGGGGTCACGCTCGTCGTGCCGTCCTGGGGTGCGTTCGACACGGCGATCTTCGCGATCAACGTGGTCGGGGCGTTCGTGCTCGGTGTCCTGCTCGAGTGGTTGCTGCGTTCCGGTCCCGACGAAGGCCCTCGGCGCGGGGCCCGGCTCGTCGTGGGGACGGGTGTCCTCGGCGGTTTCACGACCTACAGTTCGCTCGCGACCGAGACCGCACAGCTCGCCGGGTCCGGCGGAGGTGACCTGGCCGTCGCCGCGCTCTACGGACTGCTCAGCCTGGTGCTCGGGGTGTCCGCCGCCGGGGTCGGTGTGCGGTTCGGCGCACGTCTCGCCGGACGCGCCACGTGAGCCCCCTGCTCGTCGTCGCCGTCGCGGCGGCCGGCGGGGTCGGGGCCGCGCTGCGCTTCGTCGTCGACGGACTCGTCAAGGACCGTCTCGGCGCCGCCTACCCGTGGGGCACCACCGTCATCAACCTGTCGGGCTCGTTCGCGCTGGGGCTGCTGACCGGACTGGCCCTGCAGGCGGTCGTCGCCCCCGAGTGGAAGCTCGTGCTCGGCACCGGCCTGCTCGGCGGGTACACGACGTTCAGCACCGCGAGCGTCGAGACGGTGCGACTGCTGGCGACCGGGCGACGCGGGGCCGCGGTCGCGAGCGGCCTGGGCATGCTCGTCGGGGCCGTCGCCGTCGCGTCCCTGGGCCTCTGGATCGGTTCGCTGGCCTGACGGGCTGGTCGGCCTGACGGCCTCGTCGGCCTGACGGGCTGGCACGCCGAGTGGTCAGAAACTGTCCTTCGGTGGCTGAGGAAGGACCATTCCTGCCCACTCGACCCGCGCCTCCGGGTCAGGCGTGCGTCTCGCGCTCGTGCCCCGCGTGGTCTGCCGGCTCGAGCTGGAACGTCGCGTGCTCGACCGAGAAGTGCGCGGCGAGGCACCGGTCGAGGGCGTCCAGGGTCTCGTCGACCTTCATGTCGCAGAACACCTCTCGCTCGACGACGACGTGCGCCGAGAAGACGGTCGCCCCGCTGGTGATCTGCCAGGCGTGCACGTCGTGCGCCGAGACGACGCCGGGGGTGTCGCCGATGTGCGTGCGGACGGCCTCGAGGTCGATGTCCCCCGGTGCCGAGCCGAACAGCACCCGGATCGCCTCGCGCAGCAGCGCCCAGGCGCGGGGCACGATCATCGCGGCGATGATCAGCGACCCGACCGAGTCGGCCTGCGTGAACCCCGTGGTCAGCACGACGACGGCCGCCACGACGACGGCCGCCGACCCGAGCAGGTCGCCGAGCACCTCGAGGTAGGCCCCGCGCATGTTGATGGAATGCGTCGCGCCGCCCCGCAGCACCAGCAGTGCCGCGACGTTCGTCGCCCCGCCGACCAGGCCGACGACCAGCATCGGCAGGCCGAGCACCTCGTGCTCGCCCACCGCGACGAGCCGGGAGACGGCGGCGACGGCGACCGAGAGCGAGACGGCGAGCAGCACGAGGCCGTTGACGAACGCCGCGAAGACCTCGGCCCGCCGGTAGCCGTAGGTCTGCCGGCCGCTCGCGGGACGTGCGGCGACGATCGTGGCCACGAGTGCGATGACCAGCCCGGCCAGGTCGGAGAGCATGTGCCCCGAGTCGGCCAGCAACGCGAGCGAACCCGAGAGCCAGGCGCCGACCAGCTGCGCGACGAGGCCCAGAGCGATGATCGCGATCGCGAGGCGTAGCCGTCGTCCGTCGGCGGCGACGTGTCCGTGACCGTGGTCGTGGCCCATGGGCGCCTCTCGTCGGGGGTGGCGGTCGGGGGTGGCGGATCGGAGCGGCGGTCGGCCCGCCGGAGGGGCCTGCCGGAGAGGCCCACCGGGGTGTCGGGCCGGCGTCGAATCTACCGGCGTCCGTCGGTGACGGCCACCGATCCCGGCAGTCGATAACGAGTCTCGATCCCTGCAGCGACAGCGATCGGGACGCACCGGGTGGACGAGGAGGCGCGGGTCGGCCCCGCCTGGGAGCCGCTCGCGTCGCGCATGGTTCAGTGAGGCATGACCGACTCGACCGAGACCTCGTCCGCCTCCGTGGGGGAGCCCGCCCGCGCCTCCTCGTCGCTCGTCGCCGTAACGGGGTCGACGGGTGTCGTCGGCGGGATCGTGGCCGCACACCTGTCCGAGCGCGGCGTGCCGCTGCGGCTCGTCGTGCGGGACGCCGCCCGGGCACCCCGGCTCGACGGCGCCGAGGCCGAGGTCGCGGTCACGACCTACGGCGACCGGGCCGCATCGGTCGAAGCCCTGCGCGGAGTCGAGACCTTGTTCATGGTGTCGGCGGCGGAGGCCCCCGACCGCGTGGACCAGCACCGGGCGTTCGTCGACGCCGCCGTCGAGGCGGGGGTGCGGCACGTGGTCTACACGTCGTTCGCCGGCGCGTCGGCCGATTCGGTGTTCACGCTCGGGCGGGACCACTTCGCGACCGAGCAGCACATCCGGGAGTCGGGTCTGGCCTTCACGTTCTTGCGCGACAACTTCTACCTCGACGTCATCCCGCAGTTCGCGGACGAGCAGGGCGTCCTCCGCGGGCCGGCCGGCGACGGGCGGGTGGCGGCGGTGGCCCGCGCGGACGTCGCGGCGGTGGCCGCCGTCGTGCTGCTCGACCACGAGGCGCACGCCGGGGCGACCTACGACCTGACCGGGTCGGAGGCGTTCACGCTGGGCGAGGCGGCGGCACGACTCACGGCCCTCGGTGGGCGCTCGTTCACGTTCGTCGACGAGACCCTGGACGAGGCCTACGCGTCGCGTCGGGTCTACGACCCCGAACCGTTCCAGGCCGACGCCTGGGTGAGCACCTACACGTCGATGGCCTCGGGTGAGGTGGCCGCCGTCACGACCGCCGTGCGCGACCTGACCGGACGCGACCCGTTGACGCTCGAGGTGCTCTTCGCCGGAGGCGTGCCGGTCTGACCCGAGGCGACGGGCTCAGGGCACGCGCCGGGACGACAGCACGCCGCTGACGCCGAGCACGACGACCGCCGCCGCGACGCCGATCATCGGAATCTGCCAATTGCCGCTGACGTCGTGCAGCCCGCCGATGGCGAGCGGGCCGAGCGCGGCGATCGCGTACCCGCCACCCTGGACGAGGGCCGACAACCGCCGTGCCTCGACGTCGGTCGAGGCCATGCGGACGATGACGATGAAGATGATCGTGATGCCGCCGCCCTGTGCGGCTCCGCCGAAGATCGACCAGAGCAGCCAGTGCTCGGGGGCGAAGAGCAGGCCCAGCGGCATGGCCGACCAGAACACGGCGATCAGGCCGATGACGACTGCCGGTCGGACGCGCAGGGCGAGGAACGGAACGCCGAGCGCACCCACGACCGCGAGGATCTGGAAGACCGACGAACTCGCGCCCGCCGCCTCGCGGGTCAGCCCGACCTCGTCGCGCAGCAGGGTCGGCATCCAGGCCGTGAGCCCGTAGTAGCCGAACGCCTGACCCGAGAAGGCCAGCGTCAGCCCCCAGGTGGTCCACCGGCGCAGCAGAGGGGTGGCCGTGCGACGCCGCTCGCGCGCGTCCGCCTCGGCCTCGCCGGGCTCGACGACGTCGATGCCCCCGGTGAAGACGTCGGTCGCCGAGGAGGCGCGGTGCCGGTCGTCGGCCTCGGCCTGCGACCCCGGCACCACGGCCACGCTGCCGCCGAGCACCGCCACGCGGGGCCCCACCGCGATCGACCAGACCACGGCGGCGAGGACGGCGAGCAGTCCCCAGGTCACGAGGGCGAGGGGCCAGCCCACGACCGAGGCGATCGGGGCCGTGGCGAGCGACGTGATCATCGACCCGACGTTGAGCGCGGAGGTGTAGATGCCCGTGACGAAGCCGGCACGCTCAGGGCTGAAGTCTCGGCGGATGACCACGGGCAGCACGACGTTGCCGATCGTGATGGCGACGCCGATCACGATCGTGCCGACGTAGAGCCAGACGGTTCCGCCGGCCGTGCGCAGCAGGGTGCCGAGAAGCACGCCGGCGAGGCCGAGGGTGACGGCCCGTTCGGCGCCGATGCGCCCGATCAGCGCCGAGGCGAACGGGCTGGCCACGGCGAAACAGAGCACCGGGATGCTCGTGAGCAGCCCGGCGACGACGGCGGTGAGCCCCAGGTCGGCGCTCATCTGGTCGAGCACGGGGGCCGGGGCCACGATCGGGCCGCGCATGTTGAGGGCGATCAGCACGATCGCGAGGGTGAGAAGCCAGGCGGCGGGCGACCGCACGGCGGCCGCGGCGCGGGTCACGCGGCGCCGCGCAGCAGGGACACACCCAACAGGTCGGCCACCTCGTCGACGTCCGTCGCGACGGCGACCGCGCCGACGTACTCGTCGGGCTCGCCGTAGCCCCAGCCGACCAGGATCGTGGGCACGCCGTGCACGGCCGCGCCCTCGACGTCGTGGTGGCGGTCGCCGATCAACACGGGTCGTGAGAGATCGGCCCCGCGAGCCCGCAGGCGCTTCAGGGCCTCTTCGACGACGTCCGCCTTGGTGTTGCGCACCTCGTCGTCGGAGGCGCCGGTGATGACGTCGAGGTACCGGTCGAGTCCGTGCGCTCGCAGGATCGCCGTGGCCGGGGTCTCGGGCTTCGAGGTCGCGGTCGAGGTGGGGATGCCGGCCGCGTGGACGGCAGCCATGAGGTCGGGCACTCCCGGGAAGACCTCACCCTCGAGAGCGCCGTTCGCCAGATAGTGCGCGCGGTAGAGCCGCATGGCGTCGACGAGGCGCTCGCCGTCGAGGCCGAGGCGCACCTCGAAGCTCTGCGGAAGGGGCGGGCCGACCCAGGCCATGAGCTCGGCGCGGGAGGGCACCGGCAGGCCGAGTTCGCCGATCGTGTGGGCGAGGCTGGCGGTGATCGCGGGCGCCGAGTCGGCGATGGTGCCGTCGAGGTCGTAGAGCACGGCCGTGTAGGGGAGAGTCATCGCCACCAGCTTAGGGATCGGGGGTCAGCTCGGGACCGAACGCAGCGGCCACGTCGCGACGGCGGTCAGGGCGTCCCGGACGGACGCTGGGCACGGATGCGGTGTCGGGGTCGGGGTCGGGCTCGGGCTCGGGCTCGGGCTCGGGCTCGGGCTCGCAGAGCCGAACGGCCGCAGGGGGTCGTCGTCCACCGGCGTGAGGGACTCGAAGACGGGGGTCGCCTCACGTTCGGCGGTCAGGGTGTCGAAGATCGGTGAGGTCACGGGCTGCTCCTGCGGTCGCTGGGGGTCTTGGCAGAAATATAACCCTGACATGTGAGTATCACAAGGCCTTGGGCCTCGGGCCTCGCGTCAGAAGAGGCGCGAGTGGGAGTCGTCCAGCCCGCGCATCGCGTCGTAGTCGAGCAACAGCGTGCGGATGCCCCGGTCGTGGGCCAGCGTGCGGGCCTGCGGCTTGATCTCTTGTGCGGCGAAGACGCCGGTCACGGGCGCGAGGTGTGGGTCGCGGTTCATCAGCTCGAGGTACCTCGTGAGCTGCTCGACCCCGTCGATGTCGCCTCGGCGCTTCAGCTCGACGGCCACGGCGGCGCCCCTCGCGTCCCGGGCCAGGATGTCGACCGGCCCGATGGCGGTCATGTACTCCCGGCGGACGAGGGTGTGCCCCTCGCCGAGCAGGTCGATCTGCTCGGCCAGCAACTTCTGCAGGTCGGCCTCGACGCCGTCCTTGGTCAACCCCGGGTCGACGCCCATCTCGTGGGACGAGTCGTGCAGCACCTCGTGGATCGAGACCACCAGGAGGTCGGCGGTCTTCGCCTGGGTGACCTTCCACAGTTCGACGACGCCGGCCTCGCGTTGGTCGTCGTCGGGCTCGACCGTGCGGATCGTGCAGGGCGGGCTCATCCAGTTCAGGGGCTTGTAGCTGCCGCCGTCGGAGTGGACGAGAAGGCTGCCGTCGCTCTTGACCATCAGGAGGCGCGTGGCCAGGGGCAGGTGGGCGGACAGCCGACCGGCGTAGTCGACCGAGCAGCGGGCAATGACGAGACGCACCCGACGATCCTACGGGGCGAGGGGAGCCGTCCCGGATCGCGGTCTTGACAGGTATGCATATGTGAAATACCTTCATGACAGATGGTCGGCAGGACGGCCACCGAGACGCCTCCAGGAGGAACGATGCCCAACCCGACACCCGCCATGACCCGCCCGTCGCGGTCGACCACCCACGACACGGCCGAGCTGCTGCTCGTCGACCTGGCCACGGCGCGCTACGCGCCAGGCGATTCGCTCGACGTGGACACCATCGTGCGAGAGCACCGGGTGACCCCCGGCGAGGTGCACCTGGCCCTCTTCGAGCTGAGGCGCATGAAGGTCGTGGTGCGCGCTCCGTTCAGCGGCGCCCACGTCGTGGTCTGGCACCGGCGGTTCAACGAGGTGCTGCTGGGCGACCTCGTCCGCATGATCTCCGTCGCGTCGACGAAGGCGACCTCGCTCGAGGAGGTCCCCGAGCCCGCCGTGCGTCGACCGGCCTGCGCGGCCCACGGACTGACCCTTCCGATGGACGTGGCGCACTTCCTCGACCTCGCTCGGGCGATCGTCCAGGTGCTCTCGCCGGCGGCCCGCCAGCACGTCCAGGACGACCTGCTGTTGCCGCTCGAGATCCTCTGCAGCTCGAGGGCGGTCGAGGTGCACGACATGCGGCCCGCCCTCGGTGAGAGCGTGCGCGGCGCGATCGTCGACCTCGTGGAGGCCGCCGCCCACTTCGGCGACTGGGCGCGGCTGCCGGGTCTCGCCTCCGAGTACGTCACGGCCCTCGGCGTCGACGAACCCCGCGGACGACCGGTCGACTGACGCCGGCACGCCCCTCCCGGGCGCCCGGAGGACGTCCGGCCCCGTCGGCTAGGCTGCGGCAGCATGAGCCGGGCAGAGGGCGACGTCGCCGCCAGGCCGACCCTCGCGTCGGTCGCGCGAGTCGCCGGGGTCAGCGCGAGCACCGCCTCCTTGGCCTTCAGTGGCACCGGTCCCGTCTCGGACGAGACCCGCATGCGGGTGCTCGCCGCCGCCGACGAGCTCGGATACGCCGGGCCCGATCCGCGGGCGCGGTCGTTGCGTCGCGGGCGCTCCGGCATCGTCGGGGCCGTCCTCGAATCGACCCTCAGCACGGCCTTCCGCGACCCGGTCAACGTCGCGATGCTCGACGGCATCGCCGACGTCACGGGGCCGGCCGACAACTCTCTGCTGCTGCTCACCGAGACCGCGGGCGAGCGTTCCCGATTGCTCGACGCCCCGGTCGACGCCGTCGTGTTGTTCGGTTGCAGCACCCGCCTCGACGAGTCCGTGTCGATCATGCGTCGACGAGGCATCCCGGTGGTCTCGATCGAGGCCCCACCGACCGAGGGCGTGCTCGACATCGCCGAGGACAACGTCGGCTCGTCCCGCCTGCTGGCGCGGCACCTGCACGACCTCGGTCATCGGCGGGTCGCCGTCGTCGCCCTCGAACTCGGCCCCGCGCGCTCCACCGGGGGGCAGGACGACGAGCTGACCGACGAGCGCGTGGCCCGGGGCACGTCGTGGCCGACCCTCGAGCGGCTACGCGGCACCCGAGAGGTCTTCCCGGGCGTGGGCGGCCTGACCACGCGCGGCAGCTGGACGAGCGAGGGGCACCGCGCCGGCCTGCGGCTGCTCGACGTGCCCGAGGCCGAGCGGCCGACGGCGATCGTCGCGCAGAGCGACCTGCTGGCATCGGGCGTCATCGCGGCGGCGGACGACCTGGGGCTGTCGGTCCCGGGTGACCTGAGCGTCGTCGGCTACGACGGGGTGCGGCTCGACGACCCGCGAGCCGCCGACCTCACCACGGTCGTCCAGCCCGCGGTCGAGAAGGGCCGCGCGGCCGGTCGTGCGGTGCTCGCCCTGCTGGCCGGCGACCCGGTCGAGGGCACGACCTTCACGAGCGTCTTCCGACCCGGGTCGACGACGGCACCGCCACGCCGCTGACGCATCGGTCCATCGGCCCCCCGGCGCCACGGCCCACGGCCCGCGGGGTTCAGCCGGCGCCGACGACCATCCAGCGGTCCGACCGCGCCCGGAGGCCCAGCGTCACGGCGCGGATGCCGATGTAGCCGAGACCGAAGGCCAGCCAGAGGACCACCGTGCCCTGCGCACCCGGCTCCACCCGCGCCTCCAGCGGGATCAGGATCGCGAGGTACACGACCGTGTTGAGCACACCGGCGAGGGCGAGGTAGCGGGCGTCGCCGGCTCCGAGCAGGACTCCGTCGAGCACGAAGACGAACCCGGCCAACGGGATGCCCACGGCCATCGCGAGCACGACCCCCGGCAGCAGATGGCGCACCGCGTCGTCGCCGCTGAACACGGGCGCGAGCAGCGGTGAGACCGCGGCCAGCAGCACGGCGAGCACCAGGCCGCCTCCGACCCCGAAGAGCATGAGCCGACGGGTGATCGCTCGGACCGCCTCGCGGTCGCCCTGCCCGAGCGAGTGGCCGACGAGCGCCTGGCCGGCGACCGCCAGCGCGTCGAGGGCGAACGCCAGCGTGCTGAACAGGGTGAGCGCGACCTGGATGGTCGCGAGCCCGGCCACCCCCGAGGAGGCGGCGGCCCAGACGGTCGCGATCATCGCGACGCGCAGGGACGCGTTCCGCACGAGCAGCCACGCGCCCGAGCGTGCCGTACGGCCGACGCCGGCCAGTCCGGGCCGCAACGGAGCACCGACGGCACGTGCCGCACGGACGGCGATCACCAGGTAGACGGCGGCCATGCCCCACTGCGCGACGACGGTGCCCGCGGCCGAGCCGGCGATGCCCCAGCCGAAGGCGTAGAGGAAGAGCGCGTTGAGACCCGCGTTCGCGGCGAAGCCGACCGTGGCGACGACCAGCGGCGTCCTGGTGTCCTGTAGGCCGCGCAGCAGCCCGGTCGCCGCGATGACGAGCAGCATGCCCGGCAGGCCGATCATCGAGACGGTCAGGTACGTCGTCGCGGCGTCGACCACCTCGGGAGCCGTGCCGAACAGGGCGACCACAGGACGGGCGGTGAGCGCGCCGACGCCGGCGAGCACGACGCCGACCAGCAGCGCGAACCAGAGCCCGTCGACACCGGCACGGATCGCTCCGGGCCGGTCGCCCGCCCCGAGCCGACGCGCGACGGTCGGTGTCGTCGCATAGGCCAGGAAGATCAGCAGGCCGAGGGCGGTCTGGAGCACCACGCTCGCGATGCCGAGACCGGCGAGGGGCACCGTTCCGAGGTGCCCGACCATGGCCGTGTCGGTCAGCAGGAAGAGCGGCTCGGCGACCAGTGCGCCGAGCGCGGGCCCGGCGAGGGCGGCGATGCGGCGATCCCAGGGCGAACGGAGGCGCGAGGTGGGCGCCCCGGACATCCCGCCGGTGCTGCGTCCCACCGTCAGTCGGTACCCCGGGCCCGACCCACCGCCGACATGAGGTGGTAGACGACGATGGCCGCGACGGTGCCCAGGATGATTCCGCCGAAGGTGGCGCCGCCGAGGGCGAGCGTGAAGTCGGCGATGCCCATGATGAGGGCGATGCCCGCGGTCAACTGGTTCTTCGGGCGGCTGAAGTCGACCTTGTTCTCGACCCAGATGCGGATGCCGATGACGCCGATGAGCCCGTACAGGGCGGTCGTGACGCCGCCGAGGACTCCGGGCGGGATCGTGAAGATCACGGCGCCGATCTTCGGCGAGAGGCCGAGCAGGATCGCCACGACACCCGCGACCCAGTAGGCCGCGGTCGAGAAGACGCGGGTGGCGCTCATCACGCCGATGTTCTCGCCGTAGGTGGTCGTCGCCGAGCCGCCGCCGAGGCCGGCCAGCACCGTGCTGAGCCCATCGGCGAAGAGCGCCCGACCGGTCAGCGGGTCGAGGTTGCGCTTGGTCAGCTGGCCGACGCCCTTGACGTGGCCGACGTTCTCGGCGATCAGCGCCAGCACGACGGGGAGGAACCCGAGGTAGACCGGCAGGGCGCTCGCGTCGAAGGCCGGGGCCGTGAAGGTGGGCAGGCCCACCCACGCGGCGTCGCCGACCGCGCCGAAGTCGACCTCGCCGAGCAGCAGCGCCGCGACGTACCCGACGACGACGCCCACGAAGATCGACAGCCGGCCGAGCAGGCCGCGGAACAGCACGGCGCTGAGGACGACCGCGGCGAGCGTGATGATCGCCGTGAGCGGGGCCTTCGCGAAGTTGTCTCGCGCGGCCGGAGCCAGGTTGAAGCCGATCAGCGCGACGATGGCGCCGCTGACGACGGGAGGCAGCAGGGCGTCGATCCACCGCGTGCCGGCCAGGTTGACGATCACGCCGACGATCGCGAGCAACACCCCTACGACGACGATGCCGCTGAGGGCGAGGGGCATGCCCCCGACCTCCTGAGCGGCGGCGATCGGCGCCAGGAAGGCGAACGACGACCCCAGGTAGCTCGGCAATCGGTTCTTCGTGATGATCAGGAAGAGGAGCGTGCCGATGCCCGAGAACAGCAGGGTCGTGCTCGGCGGGAACCCGGTGATGATCGGCACGAGGAAGGTCGCGCCGAACATCGCGACGACGTGCTGGCCGCCCAGGCCGATGGTGCGTGGCCAGGTGAGTCGTTCTTCGGGGGCGACGATCTCGGTGGAGTCGACCGTGCGTCCGTCGCCGTGCAGCGACCAGGGAAGTGCCATGCCCAGAACTGTAGCGGCGGGGCCGCCGTAGGCTGGCGGGCATGACGAGCGACGCACTGAGCAGCGGAATCCAGACCGACGAACTCGACCCGGCGGTGCGCCCCCAGGACGACCTCTTCAGGCACGTCAACGGGACGTGGATCGACCGCACCGAGATCCCCGAGGACAAGGCGCGGTACGGCTCCTTCTACCTCCTCGCCGAAGAAGCCGAGAAGGCCGTCCGCGAGATCGTGGTCGAGTCGCAGTCCGCCGAGCCGGGCACCGAGGCCCGCAAGGTCGGCGACCTCTTCACCAGCTTCACCGACGAGGAGCGCATCGAGGCGCTCGGCGCCGCGCCCCTCGAACCGCTCCTGGCCGAGGTCGAGAAGGTGACCGACGTGACCTCGTTCACGCGCCTCCTGGGCTCGCTCGAGAAGCAGGGCATGCCGAGCTTCGTGCAGCTCTTCGTCGACAACGACCCGGGCGACCCCGAGCGCTACGTCGTGTTCGCCGAGCAGGGCGGGCTCGGCCTGCCCGACGAGTCGTACTACCGCGAAGAACGGTTCGAGTCGGTGCGGACGGCCTACCGCGCGTTCGTCGAGCAGCTGCTCGGCCTGGCCGGCCTCGAGGACGCCTCGGCCCGCGCCGACCGCGTGATCGCGCTCGAGACCGACCTCGCCTCGCACCACTGGAGCAACGTCGCCACGCGCGACAGCGAGAAGACCTACAACCTGCTGCCCTGGGCCGAGGTCGACGCGCTCGCCGAAGGGGTCGACCTGACCTCGTGGCGCGACGCCGTCGGCGGTCCGACCGGGGTCTTCGACGAGATCGTCGTGCGCGAACCCTCGTTCGTGACCGGCCTGGCCACGCTGTTGACCGACGATCGTCTCGACGCGTGGCGCGACTGGCTGCGGTGGCAGATCGTCCGCTCGACGGCCGCCTACCTGTCGACTCCCTTCGTCGAGGCGAACTTCGGCTTCTACGGTCGCACCCTGACCGGCACCCCCGTGCAGCGCGCCCGCTGGAAGCGCGGCGTCTCGCTCGTCGAGGGCGCGCTCGGCGAGGCCGTGGGCCGGATCTACGTCGAGCGACACTTCGCGCCCGCGGCCAAGACCGCGATGGACGTGCTCGTCAAGCACCTCGTCGAGGCCTACCGCCAGAGCATCTCGGGGCTCGAGTGGATGACCGACGAGACCCGTGCCCGGGCCCTCGACAAGCTCGAGAAGTTCACGCCCAAGATCGGTTTCCCCGCGACGTGGCGCGACTACTCGGCGCTGTCGATCGACCCGACGGACCTCGTCGGCAACGTGCGGGCCACGGCGGCGTTCGGCTTCGACCGGGAGCTGGGCAAGATCGGCAAGCCGCTCGATCGTGACGAGTGGTTCATGACTCCGCAGACGATCAACGCCTACTACAACCCCGGCATGAACGAGATCGTGTTCCCTGCGGCGATCCTGCAGTTCCCGTTCTTCGACGAGACCCGCGACGCCGCCGCGAACTACGGCGCGATCGGCGCCGTCATCGGCCACGAGATCGGCCACGGCTTCGACGACCAGGGCTCGAAGTACGATGGCGACGGCAAGTTGACCGACTGGTGGACCCCTGCCGACCGCGAGGCCTTCGAGAAGCTCACCTCGTCGCTGATCGCCCAGTACGACGCTCTCGCCCCGAAGCAGGTGCCCGACCACCACGTCAACGGCGCCCTGACGATCGGCGAGAACATCGGCGACCTCGGCGGGCTCTCGATCGCCTGGAAGGCCTACCTCATCTCGCTCGACGGCAGCGAACCGCCCGTGATCGACGGCCTGACCGGCGCCGAGCGGTTCTTCCTCAGTTGGGCGCAGGCCTGGCAGATCAAGCTCCGCGACGAAGAGGCCATCCGTCTGATCTCGATCGACCCGCACTCGCCGAACGAGTTCCGCTGCAACCAGATCGTGCGCAACATCGACGAGTTCTACGAGACGTTCGGCGTCACCGAGAGCGACGCGCTGTGGCTTCCCGTCGAGGAGCGCGTCACGATTTGGTAGGTCCGGGGCCCGGCCGCCGCGCCCGACGGGAGAACGCCGAGGGCGCGGACCACGAGCCGCGCCACGGCGGGGGTCGTGCGCTCGAGGCGTTCTCGTCGTCGTTCGCGGTGCTCGGCGACCTGGCGCTCGCGGGTGGCCGGGTCTCGGCCTCGGTCAGCGACCTGGACTCGGGTGACGATCTGCTGAGCGTCGACGAGCACCTGGCGTTGCCGGTCGGCCAGCTCGGGGCCGTCCTGTTGCTGATCGAGGTGTCGGCGCGCATCGAGGACGGCACCCTCGGGCCGCTCGACGAACTCGACCGTCCGGGCATCGCGGGCGACCGGGGGCCCGGCGGCATCTGGCCCTATCTGCGCCGGACGAGCCTGCCGCTGACCGATGCTGCGGTGCTCGTCGGGGCCTTCCGTGACGCGGCGGCGATCGACGCGCTCATCAGCCGGGTCGGCCTCGCGGCGGTGCGGGCCCGGGCCGAGTCGCTCGGTCTCATGAAGACGGCCCTTCTGGACGTGACGCGGGCGTCGCGCGGTCCCGACGACGCGCCCGCCCTCGCCGTCGGCACGGCTCACGAACTTCGCGGCCTCATGGTGTCGCTGGCCCGCGGTGAGATCGTCGACCGGGCCGTGTCGAACCGGGTGCTCGGCTGGTTGTCGCTGGGCGCCGACACGTCGCTCGTCGCCTCGCCGTTCGGCCTCGACCCGTTGGGGCACCGACGGCTCGACCACGACCTGCAGATCGTCCACGCGACGGGTGGTGACCCCGGGGTGCGGTCAGAGCTCGGGGTGTTGCGTGGGCCGCGCCGGAGCGTCGCGTACTGCGTGACCGTGACGTTCGACGACCTGACGTTGGCCCACCGCCTCCGCGCGCTCGAGGCCCTGCGGGCCGTCGGCACCGATGCCCTCGAGTACGTGCACTGACCGGCGGCTCGCGCCCGCCGCGTGCCGCCTCAGTCGACCAGGTCGAGTCCGCGCAGGCGCTCGAGCGTCGCGACCCCCGCCGGAGGGCACCGGTCGACGTCGGCCGAGGTGACCCAGTGCACGGCACCGACCTCGGCCGCGGGGGCCGGTTCGGGGCTCGACTCCGCGAGGTCGGCCGCGAAGACGGTCATGGCGACCTGACGGCCCTCGGGCTCGCCGTGCGCCTGCGTCACGACCGTGAACAGCTCGGCCACCGTCACGGGCTCCAGTTCGACGCCCACCTCTTCGCGCGATTCGCGGACCAGTGCCTCGGCCGCGGTCTCGCCGGGTTCGAGCTTGCCGCCCGGCAGGTACAGCACGTCGCGACCGCGCGCCGTGACCATCAGCATCCGTCGGTCACGGACCAGGGCGAGAGCACTGACGACGATGGTGTCCATCAGGCCATCTTCGGGTACGGCGGCGTCGGGTTGATCCACCGACCACCAGGGGGCGGTCAGCCCGCCGAGGCCTGACGTTCGTCGTCCACCGCTCGCAACGGCGAGGCCGAGGAGGCGCGGCGCGCCTCGGTCACACCGAACAGCGCTTCGAGGCCGTCACGGAACTCGTCGCCGCGGCCCTCGCGGGCCAGCTCGCGGGCCCGGACCGACGGCGTGTGCAGCAGGACGCCGGCGAGGTGGCGCAGGGCGGCCTCGGTCCGCTCGGACGAGTCACCACGCGATCGGGCGCGCTCGATCTCGGCGTCGAGCAGCTCGAACACGTGCTTGCGCAACGCGACGACCGAGGGGGTCAACGACTGCTCGGCGGCGACGGCCTGGAATTCGGCGGCCGCCGACGAGACGAGCGCCCGGGCGTCGTCGGCCGCGCTGAGCTGGGGCAGGGGGGCGTGCAGGCTGATGGTCTCGAGGTCGAGCAGCTCGACACCGTCGACGCTCGAGACGAGCGGGTCGACGTTGCGGGGCAGACCGAGGTCGATCACGAGGCGGCGGGCTCCCGGTCGCACGACGTCACGGGTGACGACGGGCTCGGTGGTCGACGTGCAGGTGATCAGCACGTCGCTCCAGGCGACGGCGGTGGCGAGGTCGTCGTAGGGCGTCGCGGCGTGCTTGAGGCCGAACCACTCGGCGCGGCCGGAGCCCGAGTAGACGGCGAGCTGGTCGGCGCCGCGGTCGCGGAGGGCCGCCACGGTGGTGGCCGCGTACTGGCCGGTGCCCACGATGAGGACGCGTGCCTCGGACCAGTCGGTCACTCGTGAGGAGGCGAGCTCGAGGGCGAGGCGCACGAGCGAACGACCCGCGCCTCCGACGTTCGTGCGGTTCTTGATGCCGCGCGAGGTCTGCGACGCCTTCTGGAAGAGGCGCTCGAGGTCGCGCGAGGTGGTGCCGTCGCGGCGCGCGCGTTCGAGGGAGCGACGCACCTGGCCCGAGATCTCGTCCTCGCCGACGACCACGGACTCGAGGCCCGAGCTGACGGCGAACAGGTGCTCGACGACCTCGTCACCGGTGATCACCCGGACGCTGTCGCGCAGGTCGTCGGGCTCGACACCGCTGGCGGTGCTCATCGTCTCGATCGTGGCCTCGACGGCGAGGGCGCTGCCTGCGGTGAGGGGCTCGTCGACGTCGAGGTAGGCCTCGAACCGGTTGCAGGTCGCGAGCACGACCGCGCCGCTGACGAAGTCGCTGCCGTCGACCAGGGTGCCCGCCGCCGAGGGTGCGCCGATGCTCAGCCTCTCGAGGAGGTCGAAGCTGGCGTTCTGGTGGGACGCCGTGAGGCAGATGAGCACTGAGTGATCCTAACTCTGATCGGCGTTTTCGGCTGGGCGTTGACTCGATGTCGAGCGGCCGGGAATGCCGCTCGATGGTTGCAGCTTGCAACAACGGAGCCGGCGTCCGCATTCCGGCCGTCGACCCGCACCGCATCGAACCAAGGAGACACCATGACCTCGACCACCAGCATCCAGTGGCAGCTCGTCGCCCGCCCGCACGGTGAGCCCACCCCCGACGACGTCGCCCGCGTCGAGGTGACCCTGCCCGAACTGGGCGACGGCGAGGTGCGCGTGACGAACGAGTTCCTCTCGGTCGACCCCTACATGCGAGGTCGCATGAACGACGTGAAGTCGTACGTGCCGCCCTTCGCGCTCGGCGAGACCATGACCGGCGGGGCCGTCGGCCGCGTCGTCGAGTCCCGCTCGGACGACCTGCCCGTCGGCACCGTCGTGCTGCACGAGCAGGGCTGGCGCGACGTCGCCCAGGGAGGCGCGGCCACGTTCCGTGCCGTCCAGCCCGTCGACGGCGTGCCCCTCTCGGCGTACCTGGGCGTGCTCGGCCTCACGGGCCTCACGGCGTACGTCGGTCTCACCGAGATCGCCGGCATCCGTGAGGGCGACGTCGTCTTCGTGTCGGGCGCCGCCGGGGCCGTCGGCACCATGGTCGGCCAGATCGCCCGCCTCAAGGGAGCCTCACGCGTGATCGGCAGCGCCGGATCGGCCGAGAAGGTCGAGCTGCTGACCTCGAAGTACGGCTTCGACGCCGCGTTCAACTACAAGGACGGCGACGTCTCCGAGCTGCTCGCCGAGGCCGCGCCCGACGGCATCGACCTCTACTTCGACAACGTCGGTGGTGACCACCTGTCGGCCGCCCTCGCCTCGTTCCGCACCGGCGGCCGCGCCGCACTCTGCGGTTCGATCGCGAACTACAACTCCACCGGTGCCCCGGTCGGCATCACGGGCCTGACCAACATGGTCACCCGCGGACTCACGATGAAGGGCTTCACCCTCGGTGACTACCGTCACCTCGCCCCCGCGTTCCAGGCCGAGATGGGCCCCTGGCTCTCCGCCGGCGACGTCGTGTACGACGAGACCGTCGTCGACGGGATCGACTCGGCGTTCGAGGCCTTCACCGGGCTGATGCGCGGCGACAACGTCGGGAAGATGGTCGTCGCGGTCTCCTGACCCGCGCCTCCTCGGTTCCAGGGCTTTTCGCGATCGCGAGCGGACCCGACGGGTGGCCCCGGTGTCCCGGGCCCCCGGCGGGTCGTCTCGACGCGACGTCCAGCGGGCGATGGGACAATCGATCACGTGACCCAGACCTCCGCCCTGCCCGAGCAGCACCCCCTGGCCGCCGGCCTCACGACGCGTTCACCGCTGGTCCGGGCGTTGCGGGGCGACCGACCAGAGACGCTGCCGGTGTGGTTCATGCGCCAGGCCGGTCGTTCGCTGCCCGAGTACCGCGAGCTGCGCGTCGGCACCAAGATGCTCGACGCCTGCCTCACGCCCGACCTCGCGAGCGAGATCACCCTGCAGCCGGTGCGTCGTCACGGCGTGGACGCAGGCATCTTCTTCAGCGACATCGTCGTGCCGATCAAGCTCGCCGGCGTCGCGGTCGACATCGTCCCGGGTCGCGGGCCGGTGCTCGAGACGCCGATCCGCACGGCCGCCGACGTGGCGGCCCTGCGGCCGATCGACCCGGAGGCGCTGGCCCCGATCACCGCGGGCGTCGCCCAGACCGTCGCACAGCTCGGCAGCACGCCGCTGATCGGCTTCGCGGGTGCGCCCTTCACCCTCGCCGCCTACCTCGTCGAGGGCGGGCCGTCGAAGGACCACATCCGTGCCCGCGCCCTCATGCACAGCGACCCCGAGACCTGGGACGCCCTGCTCACCTGGGCCGCCGACGTGACCGGCGCCTTCCTGCGCGCCCAGGTGCTCGCCGGGGCGAGCGCCGCCCAGCTCTTCGACTCGTGGGTCGGCTCGTTGTCGCTCACCGACTACACCGCGCACGTCGCCCGCCACTCGGCGCGAGCGCTCTCTCACGTCGCCGACCTCGACGTGCCGCGCATCCACTTCGGTGTCGGCAGCGGTGAGGTGCTGGCCGCCATGCGCGACGTCGGCACCGACGCCGTCGGGGTCGACTGGCGCATCCCGCTCGACGAGGCCTCGCGCCGGCTCGGCGGGTCGACGCCGGTGCAGGGCAACGTCGACCCCGCCCTGCTGCAGGCGCCGTGGCCCGTGCTCGAGGCCCACGTCCGCGACGTCGTCGAGCGCGGTCGGGCGGC
Source organism: Frigoribacterium sp. VKM Ac-2836 (assembly GCF_013248995.1). Taxonomy (GTDB): domain Bacteria; phylum Actinomycetota; class Actinomycetes; order Actinomycetales; family Microbacteriaceae; genus Frigoribacterium. The sequence goes on from NZ_JABRPK010000002.1 coordinate 232,754, forward strand.
CCCCGCGCACGTGCTCAACCTCGGCCACGGCGTCAGCCCCGACACCGACCCCGACGTGCTGACCCGCATCGTCGAGCTCGCCCACACGCTGTGACCCCGCCCGTCGTCACCCCGGGCGTCGTCGACGTCGCCGTGGTGGGCGGCGGCATGGGCGGCATCGTGCTCGCCCGCGATCTGGCCGCCGCGGGTCTGCGCGTGGTCCTGTTCGAGGCGTCCGACCGGCTCGGTGGCGAGGTCTCGCGACACGTGGTCGCCGGCATCGCGCTCGACGCCGGGGCCGAGAGCTTCGCGACCCGTGGCGGCACGGTCGCCGGTTTCGCCACCGAGCTCGGCCTCGGCGACGACATCGTCCTGCCCGACCCGCGAGGTGCCTGGCTGCACGAGGCCGACGGCAAGTCCTTCCCGATCCCGCGCACCGGGTTGCTCGGCATCCCCGGCGATCCCGCCGCCGCCGACGTGCGGGCCGTCGTCGGGGCGGACGGGGTGCGGCGTGCGCTCGCCGACGCCGAGCTACCGGCCGAGGTTGGCGCCGAAGAAACCACCCTGGGGGGTCTCGTCCGCTCGCGCATGGGCGACGCCGTCGTCGACCGACTGGTCAGCCCCATCGTCTCGGGAGTCCACTCGCTCCACCCCGACCTGCTCGCCGTCGACCGCGTCGCCCCCGGACTGCGCTCCGCGTTGCAGCGCGAGGGCAGTCTCGCCGGTGCCGTGCTCGGGCTGCGTGCCCTGGCCCCGGCCGGTTCTGCGGTGGCGGGCATCCGCGGCGGCCTCGCCCGCCTCGTCGACCCCATCGTCGCCGACCTCGAGCGGCACGGCGTCGACGTCCGGCTCGGCACGCGCGTCCGCTCGATCGACGAGACGGGCGTCGAGACCGCGAGCGGAGCGCGGGTCCGGGCGCGTCAGGTCGTGCTGGCCGTGGGCGATCACGACGCGGTGGCCCTGACGACCCGCGCCTCCTCGGTGCCGCCCGGGGTCATCACACTCGCGACGCTCGTCGTCGACCGGCCCGAACTCGATGCGGCTCCTCGGGGCACGGGAGTCCTCGTCGCCCCCGGCTCGACCGGACTGCGCGCGAAGGCCCTCACCCACGCGACCGTGAAGTGGAGCTGGCTGGCCGAGCTCACCGGGGGACGCCACGTGCTGCGACTCAGTTTCGACTCGCCCGTCGTGGATCGCGACACCCCCGACGACGCGGTTCGTGACGCGGCGCTCGCCGACGCCTCGACTCTGCTCGGCGTCGACCTCACCGAGCGCCACCTGGTCGGCTTCGGACGCGCCACCTGGGACGCCCCACGCCGGGCCGAGGCGGTGGCGGTCACCGGGCCCGTGGTCGAGGTCGTCCAGGCAGGAGGCGCGGTGGCGGGTCGCGGGCTCGCGGCGATCGTCGCCCACTCGCGACGTCAGGCGGCCACCCTCGTGGCGACGCTCTCGTCGCCGGCGCCCCGCGACTGAGCGCACGGGGTCGGTCGGCTTCGGTCCGGCGCGGGCGACGGGCAGCCCGCTCGGGCTACATTGGACGGACGTGTGCGGCACATGCCGTCGCGCGTACGACCACGAATGGAGTCCCCGTGCGAGGCAAACTGATCTTCGTCGCCGGAGCCGCTGTCGGATTCGTGCTCGGCGCCCGCGCCGGTCACGACCGGTACGAGCAGATCACCGAGAGGGCGTCCAAGGTGTGGAACAGCCGGGCCGTCCAGCGTCAGGTCGCCAAGGGCCAGGACTTCGCCGGTGCCAAGACGGCCGACGGAGTCGACGCACTCGTGACGGGCATCACCCGCGGCATCGCCAAGCTCTTCGGCGGCGGCCGCAAGAAATGACCGACTCGACCCGCAGCGACAAGGTGCGCCACAAGACGAAGTCGCGATCGCTCTTCGCCCTCGTGCAAGACGTGCCGACCCTGGTCACCGACCTCGTCAAGGGCGAGCTCGCCCTCCTCAAGTACGAGGTCATCGGCACGCTCAAGGCGTTCGGCATCGGCGCCGGGTTCCTCGTCGGCGCGCTCGTGCTCGTCTTCGCCATGCTCGGCGTCCTGCTGACCGGCATCGTCCTGTTGCTCGCCATCTGGCTGCCGGGCTGGGCCTCGGCCCTCATCGTCGCCGGCGTCCTGCTGCTCGTGGCCGCCCTGCTGGCGTTCCTCGGGTACAAGGCGATCAAGAAGGGACTGCCCGCGGTCCCCGAGAAGACCATCGCCAGCCTCAAGGCCGATCTCAGGGCCGTCAAGGGCGTGGGTTCGATCCCCGGCGCCCGCGTCGACCAGCGCTGACGCGCCTCCTTGACACCCATCCTTCCCGTTCCCGACAGGAGCACCGTGAGCGACAGCAGCGACATCCAGGCCAACATCGACCGCACGCGCGCCGAGCTCGCCGCGACCCTCAACGAGCTCGAGGACAAGCTCAACGTGCCCAAGCAACTGGGCGTGGCGGGGCACCGCGCCAAAGCCTCGTTCGACCGCGACAAGACCCCGTGGCTCGCCGCCGCCGGGGCGGCTGCGGTGGCCGTGGCGGGCGTCGTCGTCGCGGTGGTCAAGCGCCGCTGACCGTTCGCTCGGCTCGTCCCCCGGTGGGCCGGCGCGCGCGTTCGCTCGACCGAGAGCAACCTGGTTGGGTTCCCAGCGTGCCGAGAGAGAGAATGGACCCATGAGTTCCAGCGCCGACGCGGCAGCGCCCGTACTGCCGACGTCCGAATCACCCGAGGCACACGCTCGAACCGAGGCGGTCGACGCCGCGACGAGCACTCCGCCGCCCGCCGAACGCCTCGGCTACACGCTCTGGGCCGTCCTGCGCCGTGACCCCCAGAACCCCTACGCCCCCGAGCTCGACGACGTCCCGCAACTCGACGCCGTCGTCGACGCCCTGGCCGGTCTCGGCGTGACCGTGCGCGGCTTCTACGACGTCAGCGCCCTGCGTGCCGACGCCGACATCATGATCTGGCTGCACGGCGAGGTGCCCGAGGCGGTCCAGTCCGCCTACCGCCAGCTGTTGCGCACCGACGTCCTGGGTGGCCTGCTGCCGACCTGGAACGCCATGGGCATGCACCGCGAGGCCGAGTTCTCGCGCAATCACAGCCCGGCCTTCATGCGTGGCAAGGCACCCGAGACCTGGCTCACGGTGTACCCGTTCGTGCGCAGCTACGAGTGGTACCTGCTGCCCGAGGCCGAGCGTCGGCAGATGCTGGCCGACCACGGCAAGCAGGGTTCCGAGCACCGCGCGGTGCTGACCAACACGGTCGCCAGCTTCTCGCTCGGCGACTACGAGTGGATCCTCGCCCTCGAGGCACCCGAGCTCGTGCAGCTCGTCGACCTCATGCGCGATCTGCGCTACACCGAGGCCCGCCGTCACGTCCGCGAAGAGATCCCGTTCTACACGGGCCGCCGCATCCCCACCACCGACATCATCGAGGTCTTGTCGTGACCGACACCAGCCACATCTCCAACGGGCGGCTCGTCCGCAACGCCACCCCCGCCGCGTCCTCGGGCCCCGAGCACGTCTCCGAGCCGACGGACTACGACGCCATCCTGCTGGCCGGCTTCGGCGGGCCCGAGGGGCAGGACGACGTCATCCCCTTCCTGCGGAACGTCACGCGGGGACGCGGCATCCCTGAAGAGCGCCTCGAAGAGGTCGCGACCCATTACCGCCACTTCGGCGGCGTCAGCCCGATCAACGAGCACAACCGAGAGCTCAAGGCCGCCCTCGAGGCCGAGCTCGAGCGCCGGGGCATCGACCTGCCCGTGATCTGGGGCAACCGCAACTGGCAGCCCTACATGGCCGACGCCGTGCGCGAGGCCGACGAGCGCGGGTTCCGCAAGCTCATCGCCATCGCGACCAGCGCCTACTCGTCCTACAGTTCCTGCCGCCAGTACCGCGAGGACTTCGCGATGGCGCTCGACGCCACCGGGCTCGGCGACACCATGCAGATCGACAAGGTGCGGCAGTTCTTCGACCACCCCGGGTTCGTGCAGCCGTTCATCGACGGCGTGCGGGACGCCCTCGTCAAGGCTCGCGCCGAGAACGAGGGCCTCGACCTGGCCACCGAGGTGCAGGTGCTCTTCGCCACGCACTCGATCCCGTCGACCGACGCGGCCAAGAGCGGACCCGAGGCACGCGGCTTCGACGCCGACGGTGCCTACGCCGCCCAGCACAAGGCCGTGGCCGAGGTCGTCATGGCCGCCGCCGAGGGTGAGCTCGGGATCGACGCGCCCGAAGGGGGTGGCACGACCGTCCCCTGGCAGCTCGTCTACCAGTCGCGCAGCGGCCCGCCCTCGATGCCGTGGCTCGAGCCCGACATCAACGACGCCATCGACGATCTGGCCGGCGGCCCGACCCGCGCCGTCGTCATCGTGCCGCTCGGCTTCGTCAGCGACCACATGGAGGTCATGTGGGACCTCGACAACGAGGCGATGGAGACCAGCGAGAAGAACGGCTTCTGGGCCACGCGTACCCCGACGCCGGGCATCGACCCCGCCTACGTCACCGGGCTCGTCGACCTCGTGCTCGAGCGGAGGGACGGCGTGCCGGCCGAGGACCGTCCGCACGTGACCGACCTCGGCCCCTGGTACGACGTGTGTCGCCCCGGCTGCTGCGAGAACGTACGGCTCGGTTTCAAACCCGCCCTGTCCGGCCTGGTGCCCTGACCCCGTGGCGACCATCCGCATCGGCACCCGAGGCAGCGCGCTGGCCGTCGCCCAGTCGACCACCGTCGCCGACCGCATCGCGGCCGCCACGGGACACGACGTCGAACTCGTCCGCATCAAGACCGAAGGCGACCGGTCGCAGGGCACCGGCGAGTCGCTGGCGTCGCTCGGTGGCACCGGGGTCTTCGCCAGTGCCCTGCGCGAGGCGCTCCTCGCCGACGAGTGCGACGCGCTCGTGCACTCCCTGAAGGACTTGCCCACTGCCACGCACCCCGGTCTCGTCATCGGGGCGACCCCCGATCGCGCGGACGCCCGCGACGCCCTCTGCGCCCGCGACGGACTGACCCTCGAGGGGCTGCCCGAGGGCGCTCGTGTCGGCACGGGGTCACCGCGTCGTGCCGCTCAGCTGCTCTCGAGACGCCCCGACCTCGAGGTCGTCGACATCCGCGGCAACGTCGACACGCGGCTCGGCCGGGTGGGCGACGACCTCGACGCCGTGCTGCTCAGTGCGGCCGGTCTCGGGCGTCTCGGTCGGCTCGACGCCGCGACCGAACTGCTGGGGCTCGGCTTCTGGCCCAGCGCGCCGGGCCAGGGCTCGCTGGCGGTCGAGGTCCGCGAGGGCGACCACGACGAGGCGCTCGCTCGCGGGCTGGCCGCGATCGAAGACGAAGAGACCCGCCTCGTGGTCACGGCCGAGCGCGCCGTGCTCGCCGGTCTCGAGGCCGGCTGCGCCGCCCCCGTGGGTGCCAGCGCGGTCGTCGACGCCGGCTTGTTGCTTCTCAGCGCGACCGTCTACAGCTCCGACGGCAGCCGACGGCTCAGCTCGTCACACGCCGTCTCGCTCGAGGACGGCCCGCTCGTCGCCCGCCTCGCCGACGTCCACGAGGTCGCCGGTCGGGTGGTCGACGAACTGCTCGACTCGGGTGCGGCCGAGTTCGCCCCCTTGGGTGGCGGACCGTCCGGCGGCGACCCCCTGGGCAGCGCCTCGTGACGGCCGACAAGCCGCTCAAGGGAGTCCGCGTCCTCGTCCCGCGAGGCGGCAAATGGGGCGACGGGGTCGCGGCTTCACTGCGGTCGCGCGGTGCCGCGCCGGTGATCGCGCCCCTGATCAACTTCGCCCCGGCCGAGACGCCCGAACTGCTCGCCGCGGCACTCGCCCGGCTCGAGTCCGGGGTCTACGAGTGGCTCGTCGTCACGAGTGCCACGACGGTCGACGTCCTGGTCGGCAACGGCATCCGTCCACCCGCGTCCACCCGGGTCGCGGCGGTGGGCGAGACCACCGCGGCTGCCCTGAGCCTGGCGGGCATCCGCGTCGATTTCCTGCCCGAGGGCGACAACTCCGCCCGCGGCCTCGTCAAAGAATGGCCGGCCGACGAGGTCACCGGCCGGGTGCTCGTGCCCCAGTCCGACCTCGCCGAGCCGACCCTCGTGGCCGGGTTGTCGGCCCGCGGCTTCGACGCCGAGTTCGTCTCGGCCTACCGGACGGTCGGCGTGCCCGTGTCGGCCGAGGTGCACGACGGCGTCGCCGACGGATCGATCAGCGTGCTCCTCGTCACCTCGGGCAGCGTGGCTCGTCAGATCGCCGCGCAACTGGCGCCCCTGCCCGAGGCGACCCTCGTCGCGTGCATCGGCCCGCGCACCGCCTTCGACGCCCGTGCCGCGGGACTGCCCGTGCACCTGATCGCCGAGACCCGATCGGCGGCCGCCCTCGTCGAGGCCGTGGTGGACCACGCCCTCGACGGCCCGTCCGCCGGAACACCCCCCACCGAGAAGGACTGATGTCTGAGTTCCCCCGCGTGCGGCCTCGCCGCCTGCGCGCCACCCCTGCCCTGCGACGCCTGACCGCCGAGACCCGGCTGCACCCCGCCGACCTCGTCCTGCCGATGTTCGTCCGCGAGGGCATCGACGAACCGTCCCCGATCTCGTCCATGCCGGGCGTCGTGCACCACAGCCTGTCGAGCCTCCCCCGAGCGGTCGAGCAGGCGGCCGAAGCAGGCGTCGGCGGCGTCATGCTGTTCGGCGTCCCCCTCGAGAAGGACGCCGTCGGCTCGGGCGCGACCGACCCCGAGGGCATCCTCAACGTCGCCACCCGCGTGGCGGTCGACGCCGCGCAGGGTGCGCTCGTCGTGCAGACCGACCTCTGCCTCGACGAGTTCACCGACCACGGCCACTGCGGCGTGCTCGCCGCCGACGGCTCGGTCGACAACGACGCCACCCTCGTCCGCTACGACGAGATGGCGGTCGTCCAGGCCGAGGCCGGCTCGCAGCTGATCGGCATGAGCGGCATGATGGACGGTCAGATCGGCTCGGCACGCGATGCCCTCGACGAGGCCGGCTTCGGCGGCACGGCATTGCTCGCCTACGCCGCCAAGTACGCGTCGGCCTTCTACGGTCCCTTCCGGGAGGCCGTCCAGTCGACGCTCGTCGGTGACCGTCGCACGTACCAGATGGATGCGGCCAACGGCCGTGAGGGCCTCCGCGAGGTCGACCTCGACATCGCCGAGGGTGCCGACGTCGTGATGGTCAAGCCGGCCATGAGCTACCTCGACGTCCTCGCCGAGACCGCCGCGACCAGCACGGTGCCGGTCTGGGCCTACCAGATCAGCGGCGAGTACGCGATGATCCAGGCCGCCGCGGCCAACGGATGGATCGACCTCGACGCCGCGTCCTACGAGAGCGTCCTGTCGATCAAGCGCGCAGGTGCCGACGCGATCCTGACGTACTGGGCCACCGAACTGGCCACGCGCCTCCAGAAAGAGCGGTTCTGATGACCGAGCAGAGCAACGACACCTACTTCACCCGAGCCAAGCGGTCGATTCCGGGCGGTGTGAACTCACCCGTCCGGGCGTACGGTTCGGTCGGTGGGACGCCGCGCTTCCTGGTGGGTGCCAAGGGTGCCTACGTCACGGACGCCGAGGGCCGAGACTACGTCGATCTCGTCGCTTCGTGGGGGCCGGCCATCCTCGGGCACACGCACCCCGAGGTCCTCGAGGCCGTGCAGCAGGCGGCCGCGCGTGGTCTGTCGTTCGGGGCGTCGACCCCGGCCGAGACCGAGCTCGCCGAGCTGGTCCGCGAACGCGTCGCCGTCGGCGACCAGCGTCCGATCGGCAAGTTGCGCATGGTGTCCACCGGCACCGAGGCGACCATGACGGCCATCCGTCTCGCCCGCGGTTACACCGGTCGCGACCTGCTCGTGAAGTTCGCCGGGCACTACCACGGGCACTCCGACTCGCTGCTGGCCGAGGCCGGCTCGGGCGTCGCCACCCTGTCGATGCCCGGTTCGGCAGGCATCACCGCCGAGACCGCGGCCCAGACCCTCGTGCTGCCGTACAACGACCTCGACGCCGTCCGGGCGGCCTTCGACGAGCACGGCCCGCGTATCGCGGCGGTCATCGTCGAGGCGGCGGCCGCCAACATGGGTGTGCTCGCCCCGCAGCGCGGCTTCAACCGCAGCCTCTCCGAGATCACGCGACGCCACGGGTCGCTCTTGATCGTCGACGAGGTGCTCACCGGCTTCCGGGTCGGCCGCGCCGGCTGGTGGGGCCTCGAGGCGTCGCAGGTGGTGCCCGACGGCGCCGGCTGGGAGCCCGACCTGATCACCTTCGGCAAGGTCATCGGTGGGGGCATGCCGCTCGCAGCCTTGGGTGGACGTGCCGAGGTGATGGACTTCCTCGCCCCTCTGGGGCCGGTCTACCAGGCGGGCACTCTCAGCGGCAATCCCGTGGCCGTCGCCGCCGGCATCGCCACGCTGAGGCTCGCGACACCCGAGGTCTACGCCCGGCTCGACACCGTGGCCGATCAGCTGTCGGCCGGTGTCTCGGCTGCCCTGTCGGCCGAAGGGGTCGAGCACAGCGTCCAGCGAGCCGGCTCCCTCTTCTCGTTCTGCTTCACACCGACGGCTCCGAAGGACTACGACGACGTCCGGGCCCAGCAGGCCTGGCGTTACCCGCCGTTCTTCCACGCCATGCTCGACGCCGGGGTCAACCTGCCGCCGTCGGTGTTCGAGGCCTGGTTCGTCACGGCCGCCCACGACGACGACGTGGTGTCGCGCATCCTCGACGCCGTGCCGGCGGCGGCGAAGGCCGCTGCGGCCGCCGAGGCACCGCACTAGACGGCGTCGGTCAGCGGCGGCGGGCCCGGGCCGTCCAGCGACCCTCGACACGGTCGATGACGAGCGGGTGGTCGAAGGCACCCGACACGAGCTCGGAGGTCAGCACCTCGTCGGCGGTCCCGGTCGCGACGACTCCGCCGTCGCGGAGCAGCAGGGCGTGCGACGTGCTGCTCGGGAGGTCCTCGAGGTGATGGGTCACGGTCACCGAGGCCATCTCGGGGTGCACCGCCCGCAGGTCGTCGACCGTGTCGAGCAGATGCTCCCGGGCCGCGAGGTCGAGCCCGGTCGCCGGTTCGTCGAGCAGCAGCAGCGCCGGCTGTGCGACGAGGGCACGGGCGATCAGTGCCCGACCACGTTCGCCCTGTGACAGCACGCTCCATCGCGCCGACAGGCGGGACGAGAGGCCGACGTCGGCGACGAGGTCGACGACCCGCGCCTCCTGCTCGTCGGAGGGTGACCAGCGGGGCACCGGATCGCTGCTGCCCGTCAACCCCGTGAGCACGACCTCGCGAACGCTGTTGTCACCGGCCGTGCGGTGGCGCGGGTCCACGTGGCCGATGTGACGGCGCAGCGCGCTCAGCTCGACGCGACCGAGTCGGTGGCCGAGCACGTCCACCGTGCCCGCCGTCGGGTGGCCGAGCGCCCCGCACAGCGTGAGCAGGGTGGTCTTGCCGGCCCCGTTGGGCCCGATCAGCGCCCAGTGCTCACCGGCACCGACTCGCAGCGACACGTCGTGCAACACGACACGACCGCCCCGGGTCACCCGGGCATCGACCACGTCGAGCACGGGCGGCACCGGGGCGGCCGCCGGAGAAGCAGAGGTCACGCGCGGTAGATGCCCGCCTCGCGCACCTGGTCGAACAGGCCCTGCAGGCGTGCGGGCTGCTCTCGGACCGCTGCGGCAGCGGCCTCGGCGTCGTTCGCCTTCACGGCGTCACGCAAGGCCACCGAGAAGGTGTGAGCCTCGTTGTGGCCGACGATGCCGTTCGTCGACGGACGGCGGATGAGCAGCATGACGCGGGGGCCGGTGTTCGACCACAGTCGCGTGAGCGAGTCGCTGCCGGCCGCGGCCAGCAGGATCTCGTTGACCCGCAGGAGACCACCGGCGTCTTCGTCTTTCTTGGCCTTGTAGGCCTTGGCTCGTGCGTCGAGGATGCCGACGATCTCGGCACGCTGAGCCTTGTCGAGCTTGGGCACGGCCCGCTCGACGAAGAGCGACCAGACCGCGTAACCGACGTCGATGGTGTCGACGAACTCGTCGAAGGACGGGTCGACGATCCGTGTGTAGCGGTTCGCCTCGATGTCGACCAGCGCCTGGTCGGCGAGCTTGGCGATCGCCTCGCGGACGGGCGTGCGCGAGACACCGAGCCACGCGACGAGCTGATCGTCGTTGAGACGCTCGCCGAACTCGAGGGTGCCGTCGAGGATGGCCTCGAACATCTTGTCGTAGACGACGTCACGCAACAGTCGGCGGGGTGCGGGCGTCAGGTCGTGGTTCTGGGGGATCGGCATCGGGGGCCTCCGTCGTGGGTTCGGTCAGGTGCCGACGGTCGACGGTGCGGGGCACCGTGGCCGGTCGGGCTCGTCGACGCGGCCCTGAACCGCTCGCCGACATGTCGAGCATAAACCGGAAGGCTGAGTACGTATGCGCGATCCGGAGTTCTAGATTCGCGGTTCGCCGACCCGCACGACCGTCCGGCCCCGTGTCCTGCCCGCCAGAATCGCCTCTCCGGCACCCACGACGTCGGCCAAGGCCACCTCGTCGGTCAGTGAATCGAGCAGGTCGAGGTCGAGATCTCGGGCCAGCCGGCCCCAGGCGTGGCGACGAAGCTCGAGGGGTGCCTCGACCGAGTCCACGCCGGCAAGGGTCACCCCCCGCAGGATGAACGGCAACACGGTCGTCGGGAGGTCGGAGCCCTGGGCGAGCCCGCAGGCCGTCACCGTGCCGCCCCAGCGGGTCTGCGCCAGGACCGTGGCGAGGGTGTGGCTGCCCACCGAGTCGACACCACCGGCCCAGCGGGCCCGCTGCATCGGCTTGCCCTCACCGGACAACTCGCCACGGTCGATCAGGGTCGACGCTCCGAGCGAGCGCAGGTAGTCGCCCTGCTCGGCGACGCGACCCGAGGAGGCGGTGACCGAGTAGCCGAGGCGGCTCAAGAGTGCGATCGCCACGGATCCGACGCCTCCGGCCGCCCCGGTCACCACGACGTCGCCGTCCTCGGGGTCGACGTCGCGCTCGAGCCGGAGGACGCTGAGCATGGCCGTGAAACCCGCTGTGCCGACGGCGGCGGCGCGCCGCCCGTCGATGCCCGGGGGAAGCACCACGGCGTTGGCCGGATCGACCACGACACGCTCGGCGAAGCCACCTTGCCTCGTCTCGCCGTGGCCGGCACCGGTGACGATCACCTCGTCACCGGGTGCGAAGCGAGGCGACCCCGAGGACGCCACGACGCCGACCAGGTCGATGCCGGGCACGAGCGGGTCGACCCGGGCCACCCCGGCATCACCGCGCAGGGCGAGCCCGTCCTTGTAGTTGACGCCGGACCAGGTGACGTCGACGACCACGTCACCTGGCCCACCGACCGGCTCGTCGATCTCTCTCAGCTCGGCGGCTCTGCCCTTCTCGACCACGATCGCACGCATGCGACCGAGGCTACGCGGGGTCGGTCAGGCGCGATCGCCGGGGCCGGACGCCCCGGCCTTGCCCCCGAGGAAACCACCCAGTGCGCTGACGAGGTCGAGGCCCGTCGTCGCCTTCACGACGTCCTGCAGCTGCGTCATGTTGTTGGCGACGGACTTCGTCAGCTCGTTGGCGCCGTCGGTCGAGACCACGGTCAGGGCATCGATGTTGCCCATCGGGGCCGCCATCTCGCGGGCGATCTCGGGCAGGCGCGAGATGACCTGCGACGCGAGCGCCGCCTGGCCGAACTTGCCCTGCGCTTCGGCCAGGGCGTCGACCGCCTCGGCCTCGGCGAGACCCTTGGCCTTGATCGCCGCGGCCTCGGCCCGGCCGGCGGCCTCGACCGCCGCGGCCTCGTTCTCGGCCGCGTTGCGGGCGGCGTCGGCGAGCTGGGTGCGGCGGAACGCCTCGGCCTCGACGGCGGCGTTCGCTGCGTCGCGCTCGGCCTCGGCGTTCTGCACGGACGCGTAGGCCGCGGCTTCGGCGGGCTGACGCACCTCGATGTTGAGTCGCTCCTGGTTGACCTTGGCCTGCTCGGCCACCGCGATGCTCTCTTGCTCGGCGACGAGTTTGTCTTGCATGGCCCGGGCGAGCTCACCGGCGGCTGCGGCCTCGGCCTGCGCCCGGTCTGTCTCGGCCTTGATCTGCGCCTGGCGCACGTCGAGCTGCAGCTGGCGTTCGGCCGTCTGCTGGGTGTTGCCGATGCGCGCGAGGGCGGCGATGCGCTCTGCCTCGGCCTCGGCGACGTCGGCGTTCTGCTTGGCGACGGCGGCCTCGGCACGGCCACGGTCGGCGAGGTAGGTGCTGCCAGGGGTCTCGATCTCGCGGATGTTCATCGTCTCGATCTGCAGACCGAGCTCGGCGAGCTCACCCTTCGTCTCGTTCACGGCGTCGGCCGCGAGGCGCGAGAAGTTCTTGACGAGGTCGTCGACCGGCTGGCCGCCGATGAGACCGCGGATCGAGCCCTCGAGCGACTGCTGCACGATGACGGGGAGCTGCTGCTGCTGCAGCAGGTAGCGCTGGGCGGCGCGACGCACACCGTCCTCGGTGCCCGTCACCTTGAAGTTGACGGTCGCCTTCACGGCCGTGCGGATGTAGTTGGCGTCGATCGCCTGCACCTCGACCGGGGTCTGGTACTGCTCGAGCGAGAGCTTGAAGCCCTCTTGGAAGATCGGCCAGACGAACGTCCGTCCGCCGATGATGACCTTCTGCGGGCTCGAGATACCCCCGCCCTCGGAACGTTCGGCGCCACGGCCGACCACGATCAGTGCCTCGTTCGGCGGGACGCGACGGACGCGGCTGGCGACGAACGACAACAGGGCGAGCACGATGACGACGGCGACGACGATGGCGACGACGCTGACGTTGGAGGAGATGAAGTCCACGGAGCTTCCTTTCAGTTGGTCTGGGAATCACGCGAGGCGTGCGCGTCGCCGGCGTCGAGTGCCTCGATCTGCACGCGCGGGCCGTTCTCGGCCACGACGCGGATGCGGACACCGCGTTCGATGCGTGCGGCGCTGGTCGCGAGTCGCCGCTCGAGTTCGCGGACGTCGTCGAGTCGCACCTCGCCGCCGCTCGGGCCGGTGGCCTCGGTCGTGACGCCGACGAACCCGACGGGCGACCAGTGGCCGCCGCTCTCGCGACGCGTCACGCGGCGGACGACGAGCTGGATCAGCACGAGCGCGACGAGGGCCATGCCGACGGCGACGGCGTACGTCCAGCCCGGCGCGAGGTCGGTCTGCGAGGTGACGATCCCGGCGAGCCCGAAGATGGCCAACGCGGCACCCAGGGCGACACCCGAGACGAGGCCGTCGCCGACGTCGAAGACGTCGAGCAGGTCGCCCACGACGATGCTGACGAGAAGGAGCAGGAGTCCGATCGCCCCCACCACGATGAACGTGATCATGTGTCGAGCCTGTCAGAGTCCGGCGGGATGCACATCGCCTGTGCGACGGAGCCGGGGGTGCCGACGGGGCGGCGACGCCTGGGGAGGAACCGTCGACCGAGACACGGTCCGCTCACGACGGCGGGTGCGCCCGCGGCCCCTTGTCACCCGAAGAGGATCGCGGCTTCGTCGTACCGGTGCTGCGGAACGACCTTGAGGCTGTCGAGGGCCTCCTCGAACGACACGTGCACGATCTCGGTGCCGCGCAGGGCGACCATGCGCCCCCAGCGTCCCTCGACCACCGCGTCGCTCGCCGCCATGCCGAGACGCGTCGCGAGCACGCGGTCGTACGAGGTGGGCGTTCCACCGCGCTGGATGTGGCCGAGGGTCGTGGCGCGGGTCTCGATGCCCGTGCGCTCCTCGATGACGGGGGCGAGGCGCTCGCCGATGCCGCCGAGTCGGGGTCGGCCGAAGGCGTCCAGGCCGCGTTCCGAGTGGACGTCGCTCTCGTGGTCGGGCACGAACCCCTCGGCGACGACCACCAACGGTGCGCGCCCCCTGTCGTAGGCCGATTGCACCCACTCGACGATCTGGTCCATGCTCGTGGCCTGCTCGGGGATGAGGATCGCGTGGGCACCCGCGGCCATGCCCGAGTGCAAAGCGATCCAGCCCACGTGGCGACCCATGACCTCGGCGACCATGCAGCGGCTGTGCGAGTCGCCCGTCGTGCGCAGGCGGTCCATCGCGTCGGTGGCGATCTGCACGGCGGTGTCGAAGCCGAAGGTGTAGTCGGTCGCCCCGAGGTCGTTGTCGACGGTCTTGGGCACGCCGACGATCTTGAGCCCCGCGTCGGTGAGCCGCTTCGCCGCGGCCAGGGTGCCCTCGCCGCCGATGGCGATCATCGCGTCGATGCCGAAGCGTTCCATGTTGTCGGCGATGCGGTCGACGCCGCCGTCGCCCTCGAACGGGTTCGTCCGGCTCGTTCCGAGGATCGTTCCGCCCTGCTTGGCGATGCCCTGGATCTCTTTCCGCGTGAGCGGCATCACGTCGCCGTCGACGACGCCTCGCCACCCGTCACGGAATCCGACGAACTCCTGCCCGTGGATCTGCGTGCCCTTCAGCACTGCTCCGCGGATGACCGCGTTGAGGCCGGGGCAGTCGCCGCCGCTGGTGAGGATTCCGATTCGCATCGAGGGGCTCCATCGCATCGAAGGGCCCGATCGACGGGCCGAGGTCGAGACCCATCATGGACCACGAGGAGGCGCGGCACCTGTCCGCGACGCCGGTCGGCACCCGGCCCGGTCGCGCAGGCGGCCGTACTACCCTCGCCTGCATGAGCAACGAGCAGCCGGGGCGCCCGCCGTCGCCGTGGGCACGCTTCGCCCGGCCCGCGCCGACCGAGCCCGACCGGGGCGAGTTCCCGTTCGGCCCGCCCCGGCCGGTGCGCCCCAAGGCGGTCCCGGCCGACCACGGCTGGCCCCTCGATCCGTCCGGTGCCTCGCAGCGGCCGGTCGCCGAGCGGCCGTTCTTCCCGCAGGCATCCGAGCAGCAGGCCTCCGCGCCCACCTGGAACACCGACGGTCGTCAGGTCTGGGCGCCGACGCCCGAGTCCGTCCCCGGCTCAGACGGGGCCACGACCGAGGCCCACACCGAGAACGCGGGACTCGGCTCGTACTTCTTCCCCGCCGACGACGACTGGTCGTCCCGTCCCGCACGCACGGATGACGAGGGACGCGGCCTCGCGATCGCGTCGGTCGTCTTCGGTCTCTTCTTCGCGCCGCTGGGACTGGTCTTCGGCATCGTCGCCGCCCGGCGCGCGCGTACTGCGGGCCGACCGGCCACGCTCGCCCTGACCGGCATCGTCGTCGCGTCGATCGTCATCGTCCTGAGCCTCGTGTACGCGATCTCGGCGCTGGACTACTTCTCACAGTTGGCGACGACCTGTGCCCAACTCGGTCCGGGCGACTACGTGAACGGCGACGGACAGACCGTCAGCTGCGGGTGATCCCGGCGACAGACGTCGCCAGCGGAGGCGGGTCGCCCGGGACGCGTGTCGCCGGGGCGCGGGTCGCCGTTCACGACCCGCGCCGCGCCTCCTCGGTCAGAGCGAGACGGTGCCGGTGTCGGCGACGTTCTTCGGGTGCCCGCCCGTCACGGCGGCCTTGGCGTACTTGAAGAGGGTGACGGCCTTGGGCTCGTTGCTGACCCAGTACTCGGCCGTGTCGACGTCGACCTCGAGCAGGGCGACGCTGGGGTCGTCGCGGCCCTGGTCGAACCAGGCCTCGGCGCCGGTCGTCCACAGCTCGTCGATCAGCGCGGCGTCCTTGACCACCGACGCCGTCCCGGCGAGCGACAGGTAGCCCTTGCCGGTCTCGACGGCGACGTTCACCTGCGGGTGCGCCTTGACGTCGTCCACCTTGGGGGAGGGGTCGCGGGTGAAGAAGTACACCTTGCCGTCGAAGTCGCGGTCGACGAGAGCGAGGGGGCGGCTCACCAGGTGGCCGTGGCTGCTCTGGGTGGTGAGGATGCCGATGCGGCCCGCGTCGAGGACCTCGCCGATCTTGCTGCTGTCGTTGGTCTCAGTCATGCCGGGGACCCTACGCCGCAGGCTCGACCACGGTCACAGCGCCGGGGGTCCGCCGACGGTCACAGGGCCGGAGGCGCGGTGCCGGTCGCAGGTCACGTCGCCTCGTGCGCCGCAGCCCTCGCAGGCGACCAGTTGCTCTCGGCACTGCACCTCGACGCAGTTCTGCATGCGACTGGTCGCGGTGCCGCAGGTCTCGCAGTGGCCGATCACGGCCGCGTGGTCACTGAACTCGACCGAGCCGCGTCCGTCGAAGACGTAGAGCGAACCGTCCCACAGGCCGTCGTCGCCGAAGCGCTCGCCGTACCGCACGACACCCCCGTCGAGTTGATAGACCCGCGAGAAGCCGCGTGCCGTCATGAGGGAGGAGAGCACCTCGCAGCGCACACCACCCGTGCAGTAGGTGACGACGGGCTCGTCCTTGAGGTGGTCGTAGCGGCCGCTGTCGAGTTCGGCCACGAAGTCGCGGGTGGTCGCCACGTCGGGCACCACGGCGTCTCGGAACCGGCCTATCCGTGACTCGTACTCGTTGCGCCCGTCGAAGAAGGTGACCTGCTCGCGATCGACGAGCTCGTGCAGTTCGTCGGGGGACAGGCGCTCGCCCGTGCCCACGACTCCGGACTCGTCGACCTCGAGCTCGTCGGGTGCGCCGAACGTCACGATCTCGTCGCGCACCTTGACCGACAACCGGGGGAAGTCGCTGCCGGTGCCTTCGCTCCACTTGACGTCGAGCTGGGCCAGCGCGGGGTGCTGCCGTGTCTTCTTGAGCCACCGTTTGACGTCGGGCAGGTCGCCACCGAGCGTGCCGTTGACGCCCTGCGTCGAGACGAGCACGCGGCCCGTCAGGTCGAGCGATTCGGCCAGGTCGCGCTGCCAGAGGCGGATGGCCTCGGGATCGGCCAGGGGCGTGAACACGTAGAAGAGCACGATCTTCGGGGTGGCCATCCACGGAGTCTAGTTTCTCGGTCCACTGCTCGACGCACAGGGCATGAATGCCTTATGCTTTCGACCAGAATATCGCACATCAACAGAGAGGCGCCGATGCCCGTCCCGTCCCCCACCCGCCCGGCCATCCCTCGTCGCCTGCACAAGGACGCCGTGTTCGACCACCTCGCCGCGGCCATCCTCGACGGCACCCTGCGGCCGGGCGAACGCCTCCGTGATGCCGACTGCGAGGCGTGGTTGGGTGTCTCGCGGACGCCGATCCGGGTCGCCATCGCGAAGCTCGAACACATCGGCCTCGTCGACTCGACGGCGGGTCGAGCGATCCGCGTGGTCGTCCCACGTCGCGGGCTCGCCGTCGACCTGCTCGAGGCCGCGTGCGCACTGCTCTGCGCGGTGGTCCCGTCGAGACTCGCCGGGCAAGACGAGGGCGAGCGTGCCGAGATCGATCGGCGACTCGGAGTCCTGGCCGATGCCTGCGCGGCGGCACCGCGGTCGTCCCGACCACCTGTCGACGAGATGGTCGAGGCCGGACGAGCGGTGTGGGCGATGCTGATCGCACCCGCACCGGACGGTCTCGCCGTCCGGTGCGCCGAGCGTCTGGCGCTGCCCTTGCGGCATCACCTGCGCGACGTCTCGACGGACGATCTCGGCATCCTCGCGGACCTGATCGACGAGGTCCGTCGCCGCATGGCCACCGAGCGCCGTAGTGAGGGGCGAGCTGTCGAGGACGTGCTGGCACGGGGTCTCCGGCGTCTGGGGGCCGGTGGCCCCGTCGGGGCCGGGTCGGCCGTCGCCGCCGATCGCGGGCCCCTCCCTGGCCGCCCGGGCTCGGCCCCCGGGGCACGGTCCGGTGTCGAGTCCCCTCTCGGCCGTCGACGTCTGAGCGACGACGTCCACGACCTCGTGCTCACGGCCGTCCTGGACGGCACCCTGGCCCCCGACGAGCGCCTCGTCGACGACGAGCTCATCGCGTGGCTCGGGGTGTCGCGCACACCGATCCGCTCCGCGCTCGAGCGGCTCGACGAGGCCGGGCTCGTCGAGCTGGCGCCGAACCGGTACACCCGGGTGGCGCGCCCTCGATCGGGCGATGTCGTCGCCGCCCGCGACCTGTACGCGTCCCTCGTGTCGTGGTCGGCCAACCGGGTCGGGTCGCCGATCGGTGAGCGGAGCGACGAGCTCGCGTCGATGCTCACCCGTCTCGACCCGGTCATGCGACGCGCCGAGGGGCACCGGACGACCATGACGACCCTCTCGTGCGTCCACCCGGTGGTGCGGTGGCTCGCATCCGCCGAGGCGTCGCCGTCGCTCGCCCGCGAACTCGACCTGCTCGAGCCCCGACTCGCCCACGGCCTCGTCGCCTGCGGCTTCACTCTGCCGGCCGGGGCCTGGAGCTCGTTCTCGTCCACCGTCACCGCGATCCGGGTCGCTGGTGGGGGAGTCGGGCCGGCCGTCGCCGACTTGGTCCGCTCGCTCAGCGACCCTGCCGGCTGATCGCCGTGAGGTCGTCGTCGGCGAAAGCGCGACGGACCTCGGCCAGGGAGGCCTCGTCGACCGTGACGATCGACTGCCCGTCGGGTGAGGTGGCCGTTCCCGTGACCGGCATCGTGAACGACGTCACGTCGGCCGGGCGGAGATGGCGCAGCGAGACGGCCAAGCCGATCATGTCGCCGGTGGTCCACGAGTCGTCGACGCCGACGTGGCCGGCCGCCTCCTGGACGACAGCGGCCACCCGGGCTGGATCGGTCAGCGACTGGGTGCTCAGCAGGCGATCCGCGATGCCTGCCACGAGGGCCTGCTGGTTGCGCATCCGCTGGAAGTCTCCGTCAGCGAAGGCGTGACGCTCGCGGACGTAGTCGAGGGCGCTCGGCCCGTCGAGCGTGAGCGGCCCCTCGGCGAAGACGCGTCCGTTCCGGGTGAAGGCCACCTCGTTCTCGACCCTCACGGCCCCGAGGGTCGCCACGATGGACTGCACCCCGGAGAAGTCGACGACGGCGACGTGATCGACACGGGCTCCTGTCAGCCCCTCGATCGTCCGTGCCTCGAGGGCGGCGCCGCCCCAGGCGAGAGCCGCGTTGACCTTCGCCGGCCCGTGACCGGGCACGTCGACCCACGTGTCGCGGGGGATCGACATGAGGTCGACCGAGCGACGGTCGGCGGCCACGTGGGCGACCATGATCGTGTCGGCGCGCTGGGGCCCCGCGTCGGTGAGTTCGTCGACGTCGAGCGGTCGGCGGGAGTCCGATCCGAGCAGCAGGAGGTTGACCGAACCGTCGGCCGGCGCGGCGGGCCGGCCCGCGTAGTCCGGCAGTTCGCCGAGGTCGTCCATCGCGGTCTCTGCGGACCGGATCGTCGACCAGGCGAAGGCCGCGACGACGACGACGACACCGACCAGCACGAGCCCGGTCGACGCCATCAGGGCCCGCACGATGACGCGACGGCGGTGCCTGGCGCTGCGGAGCTGTCGACGTGGCTGGGTGTCGGTCATCGGGGCTCCGGATCGTGTTCGAGGTCGGGCATAGGGCAGGGGCTCAGTAGGCGCCGGACGGCTTGAGGACCGCGCCGATCGTCTTGACGAGCAAGCGACCGTCGGTCGTCGGGGTCCACGCGTGGACGTAGTCGAGGTCGAGGTCGAGCCCGGCGTCCCAGTCGAGGTCGGAGCGTCCGCCGACCTGCCACGGGCCGGTCAATCCCGGCAGCACCCGCAACCTCTCTCGGGCGCGGCTGCAGTACTGCGCGACCTCGCCCGGGAGGGCCGGGCGAGGACCGACCAGGCTCATCTCGCCTCGCAGCACGTTGACCAGCTGGGGCAGTTCGTCGAGCGAGTGCTTGCGGAGGAAGCGACCGGTCCGGGTCACCCGGGGGTCGGCGCGGAGCTTGAAGAGCGGCCCGTCGGCGTCGTTCGCCTCAGGGAGGAGCGTGTCTCCCCTGCCGTCTTCGCGCATGGAGCGGAACTTGAGCATCTCGAAGGTGCGCCCGTGGAGGCCACAGCGCACCTGGCGGTAGAGGACCGGGCCTCGGCTGTCGAGCCGGACGGCGATGGTGACGAGGGCCAGGATCGGAGCCAGCACGGTCAGGGCGGCGAGGGCCCCGACGACGTCGATCGCGCGCTTCGTCCGACGGGCGGAGGGGCGTCGGACCGGTGGAGTCGCCGGGGCGACGCCCGGTTCGTGGGCATCGCCCCGGTGGCGGCGGTCGGGCCTGACGGGTACGGAGGGGGTGTTTCTCGAGGGCGCGGAGGCGGAGACAGGTCTCGTCGTGATCGTCATCGGGGTGCTGAGCGTCTTTCGTCTGGTCCACGGCCGGAGGAGCGTGATGCGCAAAATATCACACAGACATGAACAATGACAAAAGGACTGTCGGCGGCACCGTCTACCATCGCGACATGGACCAGGTCGAGCACGTCGGCACCGTCTACTCGTCGACGCAGCCCGTCGACGTCCGAGCCACCCTGAGGCCCTTGAGCCGCGGCTCAGGCGATCCCTCGTTCCGTGTCGACGGCGATCGCACGTGGCTCGCTCTGCGGACCCCGGCGGGTGAGGCGACGCTCTGTGTGTCGGCGAGCCGCGCCTCCTCGTCCGTCCGCGCGGATGCCTGGGGCCCGGGGGCCGCCTGGTCGGTCGACCACGTGCCCGAACTGCTCGGCCGCGGCGACGACTGGTCCGGGCTCGACGTCACGGCGAACGCGTTCCTCGCCGACGCCCGTCGGCGTCAGCCGGGGTTGCGGCTCACGCGCACCAACCTCGTGCTGCAGGCCGTCGTCCCGGCGATCCTCGAGCAGAAGGTGACGAGCGTCGAGGCCTGGCGTGCCTGGCGGCAGCTCGTGCGCCGTCACGGTACGCCGGCCCCTGGCCCGTCACCCGAGGGGCTCGTCGTTCCGCCCGACGCCCTGGGCTGGCGTCGCGTGCCGAGCTGGGAGTGGCACCGGGCGGGCGTGGGGCCGCAGCGGTCCGCGACCGTCATGAGGGTCTGTGCCGTGGCACCCGCCCTCGAGCGCACCCTGTCGGTCGGTCGTGGCGGCGACGAGGTGGCGCGGCGCCTGCGCTCGATCGCCGGTGTGGGTGTCTGGACCGCGGCCGAGACGACCCAGCGGGCGCACGGCGACCCCGACAGCCCCAGTGTCGGCGACTACCACCTGCCCGCCGTCGTCGGGTGGGCGCTCATCGGCCGACCCGTCGACGACGACGGCATGCTCGAGTTGCTCGAGCCGTGGCGTGGCCACCGCGAACACGTCATGCGACTCATCACCGGCAGCGGTTTCTCGAAGCCGAGGTTCGGCCCTCGCATGACGATCCAGGACCACCGCTTCCACTGACGCGTGCTGCGACCGTGCCCTCGACGCCGGACCCGGAGCGACGCGGCGGCTCGGGTCAGCCCCGGGCGTCGGGTGACGCGTCCGTGCCGATCGCCTCGAGGACGCGGCCCGAGAACGCCTGGACGACCTGGGCGTCCGTGCCGAGGACGTCGGCGAAGTACCTCTTGATCGCGGCGGTGTGCCCCCGGGTCGCGGCGAGCATGGCCCGACGGCCGTCCGGGGTCAACTCGACCCAGGTGCCGCGCGCGTCGGACGCGCACTCGGTGCGACGGACCAGCCCGCGGCGCTCCATGCGCGTGACCTGGTGACTGACCCGGCTCTTCTCCCAGCCGATCTGCTCGGCGATGTCACGGACGCGCGAGCGTCGGTCGCTGCTGCGACCCAAGCCGACGAGGATCTCGTACTCCGGGGCGGAGACGCCCGAATCGCTCTGCAGGTGGAGTTCGAGGGCGCGGTCGAGTCGTCGTCTCATGGCGTAGAAGGAGTCCCAGACGACCCACTCCTCGTCGGTGAGTTCGTCGGCCATTCGCCCAGTGTAGGGACGGTGGCGCGGCATATCCTCGACCCATGTCCGATGTGCACGCCGACGAAGTCACGCAGCAGACCATCGAGACAGCCCGCCGCTGGTGGGACGCCGCTCGTGCCGTCCCGGTGCAGGGTCCGGCCGCTCGGCTGGCCGAGGTGCTGCGCGACCCCCGAGGGCTCGAGTTCGCCCGCGACTTCGCCGATCGCGTCGTCCGTCCCGAAGACGACCGGGCGGCGGCGTCCGCGCTCGACTCCCTCAGCCGACGCACGCCCGCCCTGCTGCCCTGGCACCTCCGGGCGGCGATCTCGTTCGGTGGGGGATTCGGCCCCATCGCCCCCAAGCCGATCATGCCCGTCGCCAGGCGGACCCTGCGCCACATGGTCGGGCACCTGCTCGTGGACGCCCCGCCCGAGAAGCTCGGTCAGACCCTCGCCGGGCTCCGCGGCGACGGCGTCCGGCTCGACCTGACCGCCTGGGGGCCGGTGGTGTCGGGTCCGACCCAGGCCGAGCGGCGAGTCGCCGCGGTCCGGGCACTGATCGAGCGGCCCGACGTCGAGCGCGTCACGACCACGGTGCGCGAACTCGTCGGCCCGACCTCGCCGTGGGCCTTCGACGAGACGAGCGACCTTGCCGTGTCGCGGCTCGAGCCCCTGTTCGAGCTCGCCGCGTCGACGGGCACCCTCGTCACCCTGGGCGTCGACCGGCACGCCGACGTCGACCTCACGATCGACGTCTTCACGCGGCTGCTCGACCGACCCGGGCTCGAGTCGGTCACGGCGGGCATGGTCATCCAGTCGTACGTCCCCGAGGCGCTCGACTCGCTGCGGCTGCTCACCGACTGGGCCCGGGCCCGGGTCGACCGGGGTGGGGCGCCGATCTCGGTCAGGCTGGTGAAGGGTGGGTCGCGTCGTGCCGAGGTCGTCGACGCTCGCCTCCACGACTGGCCCGTCGTCACGTTCGAGGCGAAGCACGAGACCGACGCCAGCCACCTCCGGCTGGTCGACTTCGCGCTGCGGCCCGAGAACGCCGCTGTCGTCCGGGTCGGACTCGCGGGGCACGACGTCTTCGACCTGGCCCGTGCCGTCACCGTCGCCCGTCGACACGCCACCGACCACCTCCTCGACGTCGAGATGTGGCTGGGATCGGCGCCCGGTCTGGCCGAGGCCGTCCGCTCCGATCTGGGGTCCCTCGTCCTCCAGGTGCCGGTGATCCACCCCGGCGAGTTCGACTCCGCCGTGCGACACCTGGTGGGCCGACTCGACGCGCTCGCCGACCCCGAGGGATTCCTCTCGAGCACCCTCGACGTCGACCACGAGGCGGCATTCGCCCGAGAGGCACGTCGACACGACCGCGCCGTCGCGACCGTGAACGAGCTGTCCTCCCTCCCTCGACGTCGGCAGGACCGATCGGGCCCGCTCGACGAAGGCCCCGACCACGTCGTCGACTTCGTGGCCGAGGGCGACACCGATCCGTCTCTCGACGGCAACAGGAGGTGGGCCCGAGGAGTCCTCGGACGCGCCCGCCGGTCGGTCGCCGGCGTCGAGACCGCGGACGCGGCCCCCTCCCTCGCAGCCGGTGCCCTCGAGGACGGTGCCCTCGAGACGATCATGACCCGCGCCTCCGCTGCCGGGGCGGCCTGGGCCGGCCGAGATCCCGAGACCCGTGCCGAACTGCTCGACCTCGCGGGCCGCGAGCTCGCCCTCCGGCGGTCGCGACTCGTCGAGGTGTCGATCAGCGAGTCCGGCTCGACCCTGTCCGAGGCCGACCACGAGGTCGGTGCGGCCGTCGACTCGGCGCATCGATCGGCGGTCCTCACCCGTGCCCTCGCGTCCGTCGACACGGCCGTGCACCGACCGCCGCGACTGACGGTCGTCGTGCCCGACCTCGTGACGCCCGCCGCGAGCACGGTCGAGTCCGTGCTCGCGGCGTTCGGAGCGGGCAGTGCCGTCGTCGTCCAGCTGCCGCGACGCCGGCGGCGGACGGTCGCCGTCGTCGCCGAAGCGCTCTGGGCCGTCGGCGTGCCCGACTCGCTCCTGGCCCTGGTCGCCGCCGACGAGCCCGACGACGAACTGTCCCTGCTGACGCACCCGGCGGTCGACCGGGTCGTCGCGCACCGGCCGATCGAGGCAGCTGTCAGCCTTCGCAGCGCCCGCACCGACCTCGACCTCGCCGTCCGGACCCCGGGGGTCACCTCGCTCGTCGTCACCCCCTCGGCCGATCTCGAGCTCGCGGCCGCCGACGTCGTGGCGAGCGTCGTCGATCACGCCGGCCGAGGTCACGGTGCTCTCGACCTCGTGCTGGCCGTCGGCTCCGTCGGTCACGGTGAGACGTTCCGCCGCCTGCTGCGCGAAGCCTTCGAAGCGGTCGTCGTCGGTCCCGCCGACGCCGTGGCCACCGTGATGGGTCCGCTCGACGCGCCTCCGACCGGGTCCGAGCTCGAGGTCCTCACCGTGCTCGGCCCCGGTGAGTCCTGGCTGGTCGAACCACGCCCCCTCGACGAGACCGGAACCCTCTGCTCGCCGGGCGTGCGCGATGGGGTCGACCCCGAGGGCGCCTTCGCCTCCCGCCCGCACAGGGTTCCCGTCGTCGGCTTCGTCGTCGTCGAGACACTCGCCGAGGCCGTCGCGGTACAGAACGCCGAGAGCGGTGGCGACGTGGCGGGGTTGCACTCGCTCGACGTCGACGAGATCGACGAGTGGCTTCATGCCGTTCGGGCCGGAGACCTCGTCGTCGGCGGGCCGACGACGGGCGCGCGGGTGCGCCGCAGACCCACCGGCGGGTGGGGACGACGGGCGATCGGCCGTGGTCTGAAGCCCGGTGGGCCCAATGCACTGATCGGGCAGGGGGCCTGGCATCACCGGGCGCACGACCCGCGTCCCTCCCTGCGCCTGCACGACGTGTCCGAGGGGGTCACCCGTCTGGTCGACGCGGCGCGACCGACGCTCTCGTTCGAGCAGTTCGACTCGCTGCGCACCGCGGTCGAGAGCGATCAGCGCGCCTGGCAGTCCGAGTTCGGTCTGGCGCGGGACGTCACCGGCCTGGTCGTCGAGCGCAACGTCCTGCGGTACCGCCCGCACCCCGTCACGGTGCGGCTCTCGTCGGGGGCCGACCGGGCGGCGCTCGTCCGACTCGTCGCCGCCGGCGCGCGGGCCGGGTCGACCCTGATCATCAGCTCGGCCGTTCCGCTGCCGGCCGGTCTCGTGCACCTGCTGCGCGCCTCCTCGTCCCCGGTGCGCGTGCGCGACATCGTCGTCGAGAGCGACGAGGCCTTCGTCGCCCGGGCTGCCGCGGGGGCGCTGCAGCGAGACAGGACCGAGGCGAACGGTCCGGACGTGCTCGACCTGCTCGCCGAGGCGGCCGGCGGCGAGCGGGCGCGCGACGAGGACGAGCAGGTGGACGACTCGAGGCCCGCCCCGTCGCCCGAGGCGGTGCGCGCCTACCGCGGCCTGCGCATCCGACTCGTCGGCGGTGACCCCGCGGCCTTGGCCCGGGCGGTGCAGGGCAGTCCCGACGTGACGATCGTCGCCGGCGAGGTGACCGAAGAGGGGCGGATCGAACTGTTGACGTTCGTGCGAGAGCAGTCGGTCTCGCTGACGGCCCACCGATACGGTCGCCTCGACCCCGCGCTGGCCGACCTGCGGCTCTGACCGCGACGGTCTGACGGCCGGCCCTCAGGCCGAGCGGCGGCTGATCAGCTTGGACAGCACGATAGCGCTGCGGGTGTGGTCGACGTTCGGGGCGTTGCGCACGCGTTCGAGCGCCTCTTCGAGTGACGGGATGTCGCGGCTGCGCATGTGAACGATGGCATCGGCGCTGCCGGTCACCGTTCCGGCATCGACGACCTCGGGCACCGTGCCGAGGATGCGTTGCAGCTCTTGGGGCGAGACGGTGCCGCGGCAGAACAATTCGACGTACGCCTCGGTGCCGAGCCCGTCGACGGCGGGATCGACTTGAACGGTGAACCCCTTGATGACCCCGTCGGCGACGAGGCGGTCGACGCGACGTTTCACCGCCGAGGCACTGAGGCCGACCGAGGCGCCTATGTCGCCGTACCCGGCGCGAGCGTTCTGACGCAAGAGGTCGATGATGCCGTAGTCGAGATTGTCCACCGAGCCATCGTACGCTAGAATTCTGCACCATAGCTGACAAATACGCAAGAAAATTGCGTGAGAGCTCGGCCTCGTGCGCGCCTGCGATGTGACACTGATCCGGTGAGCCTGACGATCGAACCCACCGACCTGCCCGACGCGACCGCCCGACGGGACTCCACCCGCGTGGCGAGCCACCGCACCATCTTGATGTGCCGGCCCGAGCACTTCACCGTCAGCTACAAGATCAACCCGTGGATGGACCCCACCCGGCCGACCGACACCACGGTGGCGCTGGCCCAGTGGCAGACCCTGTACGACACCTACGTCGGCCTCGGTTTCGACGTCGAGCTTATCGAGCCCGAAGCGGGCCTGCCGGACATGGTCTACGCGGCCAACGGCGGCTTCGTCCTCGACGGCATCGCGTACGGTGCGCGATTCACCTACCCGGAGCGCCAGGACGAGGGGCCGGCCTACATGCGCTGGTTCGCCTCGGCCGGCTTCAAGGTCGCCGAGCCCGCCGAGACCAACGAGGGTGAGGGCGACTTCCTGCTGGTCGGTGACGTCATCCTCGCCGGGACGGGCTTCCGCAGCGACTCGAGTTCACACGAAGAGATCGGCCGCGTCTTCGGGCGCGAGGTCGTCAGCCTCACCCTCGTCAACCCGAGTTTCTACCACCTCGACACCGCCATCGCCGTGCTCGACCCCGAGCCCGTGGACGGTCGTCACACCATCGCGTACCTCGAGAGCGCCTTCGACGACGCCTCGCTCGCGATCCTGCGGCAGCGCTTCCCCGACGCGATCCTCGTCAGCGAGGAGGATGCGGCCATCCTCGGCCTCAACTCGTACTCGGACGGGTACAACGTCGTCATCGCCGCCCGGGCGACCGGCTTCGAACGACAGCTGCGCGAGCGCGGTTACAACCCGATCGGCGTCGACCTCTCCGAGCTGCTGCTCGGCGGCGGCGGCGTCAAGTGCTGCACCCTCGAGCTGCGTCGCTGAGCGTCAGTCCGACGGTCGCGCGAAGAGGTAGACGACGCTGCGTCCGGTGCGGTGCTCCTGCCGGATCTCGTACCCCTGGTCGCGCAACTGGCGCAGGTCGGCCGCGCTGAGCACGTCGACCGAGAGCCGGGCGATCCACAGGCGGTCGACCGACGACAACCGGTCGGCCAGCTCGTCGGCGTCGTCCTCGTCGTCGAGCCGCAGGGTGACGTCCGAGTACGAGCCCGACGGCAGCCCTGAGCGCACGTATGCGATGTCGTCGAGCTCGGCGAAGCGCTCCGGGTAGGCGTAGATCGCCTGACGGGGGCGCGTCGAGACCGTGCCGGTGGCGTCGAGCAAAAACGCGTCGCCCGGACGGGCCTGGCTCTCGATGTAGCTCGACAGCTGCGCGAGGTCGCTGCCACCCCCCTTGCCGGTGGGCAGCCGCTGCAGCACGTAGGTCGGGACAGAGCCCGCGACCAACAGGGCGACGAGGGCGATGCTGATCCACCGCCTCCGGAAGCCGGTGACGGCCACGGCCAGCAGCAGGCACATGCCGGGAGCCGAGAAGGTCACCAGTCTCGACGTGTACACCGGCGACAGCACGAGTCCCAGCACGAGCAGCAGCCCTGCCGGCACCGCGACCCAGAGCGCGCCGAGCAACACGACGCTGCCGGGCGTCCGCGACCGGTCGCGCAGGCGCGTCCCGAGCAAAATGAGCAGGATCGCCGAGATGACGGCGAAGGCGAGGCCCGTCACGAACCACGGTTCGACCAGGACCGTCCACCAGGTGACGTCGGCCCCCGTCGACGGATCGGCCACCCCGAGGAGGCGCGATCGCTCGGCGAGGACGGTCCCGATGACCGGCGCGGTCGCGAACAACGCGGCCCCGGTCGAGACGGACCAGCCGAGGAGGCGGTGGCGGGCGCCACGACGTCGGCGCTGTGCCGGCGCCAGCAGCAGGAACACGCCGTGGACGACGATGATCAGGCCGAGAGGGACGTAGGTCGCGATCGACCCGGCGAGGACCGCGCCGTACCCGATCCACCAGCGCCGGCGGTGACGTCGGGACGCCACGAGCAGCAGGACGGTCACCCAGACGGCCAGCGCGGCCGAGAGCGCGTAGGGGCGGGCCTCGGCGGCCTCGAGCGTGAAGCGGGGCAGCACCGCGTAGAGCGCGGCGGCGAGCAGGGCCGTGCGGCGCGTCGTCAGCATGCGCGTGAGGACGAGCACCCCGGCGGCCCCGGCTCCGACGAACACGGCGGAGGGGAGCCTCGTGACCACCTCGGCCTCGCCGAAGGCGCCCACCCAGACGCGCATGAGCAGGTAGTAGACCGTGTGCACCGCGTCGCGCTGATCGACGAAGGCCAGCAACTGGCCGAGGGGCAGTCGTGCCACCTGCAAGGTGGTCGCCTCGTCGCTCCAGTACGAGGGCACCCAGCTGAAGGCCGCCCCGAGCAGCAGCGCCGCGAGTCCGGCGACGAGTGGGTCGAGCCAGCGGCTACGGAGGGGGACGACGGCGGGGTCGTGACCGATGCTCACGCGGCCACGCCGTTAAACGAGTCAGGCCCCGCCTGAGCGGGGCCTTCTGTGGCTGGACACGGCATCGATCCGTGGACCTTTCGATTTTCAGTCGAACGCTCTACCAACTGAGCTACCCAGCCGTGAGGGCCCGAAGCCCCCAGGCGATGAACTCGCCTTGGCGACCCTGACCGGACTTGAACCGGCGACCTCCGCCGTGACAGGGCGGCGCGCTAACCAACTGCGCTACAGGGCCAAACTTGCTGCTGTGACACAGCGTACTCGATGTTCTGTTGTGATTGGTGCAGTTGATGCCTCGGTACGGTCTTGCTGTGGTGCTGGTGACCCCAACGGGATTCGAACCCGTGCTGCCGCCGTGAAAGGGCGGTGTCCTAGGCCACTAAACGATGGGGCCGTGTCCGAGGACGTCATAGCAACCGATCACAGAGCATACGGATGATCGCGGGCAAAAGCAAAACGGGGGCGACGCGGATCGCTGCGCGCGCCTCCTCGTCCCCCGTTCTGGTCACGCGACTCGTCCGCCACTCCGTCGCGATTGCCCGACGTTCGTCGGCGCGGAGGCTAGTTTCAAGTCGTTCTTGAGAGTTCGGGCCCGCCCCCCGGGTCGGCCCGCCCGTCGACTCCGCTTCGCGGCGCTGTACGGGACCGCCTGCCGGGGTTACCGTGTCCCACACGGCGACCACCGGCCCTGCGGACTCGACGCCGTCACGACGAAATCGGACCCATTCGATGACCACCACCCACCGACCCGGTCGAACCCGCCGGGCGAGCCTCACGTCGGGTCCCCTCGCGCCGTCGTCGCGGCTCGCCCGCGTGGTCGTCTCGATCGCCGCCGCGTCCCTGCTGCTCACCGCGGGTGTCATCGGGCTGCCCGCCTCGTCGGCCACCGCCGCGTCCTACCCCTCGTGGGAGGACGTCCAGAAGGCTCGGGGGGACGAGACCGCGAAGCAGGCCGAGATCACCAACCTCGAAGGCATCCTCACCCAGATGCAGGCGGACCTCGACGCCAAGAACGCCGAGGCCGAGAAACGCGGTGACGAGCTGCAGAAGGCCCAGACCGCGTACGACGACGCCCAGTACAAGACGGCCCAGCTGCAGTCGCAGGCCGACTCGGCCGACAAAGTGGCCGCCGCCAGCGAAGAGCGCGCAGGCCAGCTCGCCGCGCAGCTCGGTCGCTCCGGTGGCACCAACGGCGTCAGCGGCAGCCTGATCGCCGATCCTGGTGAGGCGGGGCAGCTGCTCTACAAGCTCGGCGCGATGACCAAGCTCACCGAACAGGCCGACGGCATCTACGCGCAGGCCACCCAGGACCGCAACACCGCCCAGGGTCTCAGCGACCAGGCCGCGGTCGCCGAGGCGGCACTGGCCGAGTTGGCCGACAAGGCCCAGCAGGCCCTGGCCGACGCGAACGACGCCGCCCAGGCCGCGAGCGACGCCCTGGCCGCGCAGCAGGACAACCAGGCGCGACTCCAGGCTCAGCTCGAGACCCTCAAGACCAACGTCGACCACACCGAGGCCGAGTACCAGAAGGGCGTCGAGGAGTCCCGCGCCGCCGCGGCCGCAGCGGCGGCGGCGACCAACGGCACGGCCCTCGGGGTCGTGTCGCCCCAGGGGTGGACGCGCCCCGCCGGCGGCAACATCTCGAGTGGCTTCGGCATGCGGGTCAACCCGGTGACGCACGCGTACATCCTGCACGCGGGCACCGACCTCGCCGCGGGGTGCAACTCGCCGATCTACGCCGCGACCGCGGGCGTCGTGACCTACGCCGGCTGGTACGGCGGCTACGGCAACTTCGTGCTGGTCGACCACGGCAACGGCGTCACCACCGGGTACGGCCACCAGCCGAACGGCGGCATCATGGTCAGCGTCGGGCAGGCGGTCGGCACCGGACAGCAGATCGGGCACGTCGGTTCGACCGGCAACTCGACCGGCTGCCACCTGCACTTCGAGACCCGCGTCGGCGGCGTCGCGCACAACCCGCAGCCGTTCATGGCCGACCGTGGCATCCGCCTCTAGGCGACCGCGGACGACGACGGAAGCGGCCTGACGGCACCCGGACCGACGAAGGGCCCGACACCATGCGGTGTCGGGCCCTTCGTGCCGTCGGGGTGAGCGAGGTCAGTGACCCTCGTCCGCCAGCTTCTTGATGCCGGCCTCGACGATGGCCTCGGCCTCGGCGGCGTCACCCCAGCCCTCGGTCTTGACCCACTTGCCGGGCTCGAGGTCTTTGTAGTGCTCGAAGAAGTGCTCGATCTCTTTGCGGAGGTACTCGGGGACGTCGGTCACGTCCTGGATGTGCTGCCAGCGCGGGTCCTTCGCCGGGACGGCGATGACCTTGGCGTCGCTGCCGCCGTCGTCGGTCATGTTGAAGACGCCGACCGGTCGCACCTTGACGCCCACACCCGGGAACAGCGGGTAGT
Source organism: Frigoribacterium sp. VKM Ac-2836 (assembly GCF_013248995.1). GTDB lineage: Bacteria > Actinomycetota > Actinomycetes > Actinomycetales > Microbacteriaceae > Frigoribacterium. The sequence goes on from NZ_JABRPK010000002.1 coordinate 263,458, forward strand.
CGAGCAGCACCAGCACGTCGACGGGGTCGCCGTCGAGGCCCAGCGTGTTCTCGAAGAAGCCGTAGTCGGTCGGGTAGACGAACCCGGTGAACAGGACGCGGTCGAGGTAGACGCGACCGGTCTCGTGGTCGACCTCGTACTTGTTGCGGCTGCCTTTGGGGATCTCGATCACGGCGTCGTACGCGGCCATGGGTGTGCTCCTTGCGATGCGTCGTTGGGGGGTCCGACCCGACGGGTCGGCGGTGTCGCTAACGTTACAAGATGCCCGACAGACCCCGCCTGACCCCCGCGACGGCCGACGTCCGACGTGCCGTGCGCGCCTCCTTGTCCGGTCACGCCGAGGGCGACCTGGTGCTCGTCGCCCTGAGCGGTGGGCCCGACTCGCTCGCGCTCGCGGCGGGCGTCGCCTTCGAGGCGCCGCGAGCCGGCCTCCGCGCGGGAGCGATCGTCGTCGACCACGATCTGCAAGGGGACTCGCGAACCGTCGCCGCCCGCGCGGCCGAGCAGGCGAGCGGCCTCGGGCTCGACCCGGTCGTCGTCGAGCGGGTGTCGGTCGGTACCGAGGGCGGGCCCGAGGCCGCCGCCCGCACCGCGCGCTACGCCGCGCTGTCGGCCACCGCCGCCCGGCACGGCGCGCGCACCGTGCTGCTCGGCCACACCCGCGACGACCAGGCCGAGACGGTGCTGCTCGGCCTCACCCGGGGCAGCGGTGCCACGAGCCTGAGCGGCATGGAGGCGCGCTCGGGCCTCTACGCTCGCCCCCTGCTGGCCGTCGGTCGCTCGACCACGGCGGCGGCGTGCGCCGACGCCGGCCTCGAGGCCTGGGCCGATCCGCACAACGACGACCCGACCTTCACGCGGGTGCGGCTGCGGCAGACCGTCCTGCCGATGCTCGAGCGCGAACTGGGGCCGGGCATCACCGAGGCGCTCGCGCGCACGGCCGACGCCCTCCGCGAGGACTCGGCGGCCCTCGACCACTTCGCCGACGAGCTCGCCGAAGAACTGGCCGACCACGCCGAGGCCGGCATCTCGCTCGACGTGCGCGGGCTCGCCGCCAACCCGGCGGCCCTGCGCCAACGGCTCATCCGACTCGCGGTGCAGAGCGAGTTCGGCGTCTCGCTCAGTCGGGTCCAGACCCTCGAGGTCGCCCGCCTGGTGACCGACTGGCACGGGCAGGGGGCGGTGTCGCTGCCGGGCATTACAGTGGAACGCACCGGAGGCGCGCTGCACTTCTCGGCGACCGGCGCCTCCTGAGATCCCCCTCGGCACCCCACGACCCCAGGAGCACGACACCACCATGGAACTCAGCGACATCGAGGGCGACCTGACCAGCGTGCTCTACACCGAAGAGCAGATCCACGCCAAGATCGCCGAGGTCGCGCGGCAGGTCGAGACCGATTACGCGGGTCGCGAGCCGCTGCTGGTGGGCGTGCTCAAGGGCGCCGTCATGGTCATGGCCGACTTCTCGCGCGAGCTCAAGCTGGCCTCGGCGATGGACTGGATGGCCGTCTCGTCCTACGGCTCGGGCACCAAGTCCTCGGGCGTCGTGCGCATCCTCAAAGACCTCGACAGCGACCTGCACGGCCGCGACGTCATCATCGTCGAGGACATCATCGACTCGGGCCTGACGCTTTCGTGGTTGCTCGAGAACCTCCAGAAGCGCGGCGCGGCCTCGGTCGAGATCTTCGCCCTGTTCCGCAAGCCCGCCGCCGCCAAGGTGGCCGTCGACGTCAAGTACGTCGGCTTCGAGATCCCCAACGACTTCGTCATCGGCTACGGCCTCGACTACGACGAGAAGTACCGCAACCTGCGCGGTGTCGGGGTGCTGGCCCCGCACGTCTACAGCTAGCGTTCCGGCCCACGGCAGGGCGGATCAAGCCCTCGGCGAACACCCATCCAGGGCATAGCAGGCCCGAGGTACCCTTTTGCTCACGTTCTTCCTGCAGAAAGGTGTCGGGCGTCGCCCGTACTGACATGGACTTCAAGAAACTCTTCCGCGGTCCGATCATCTACATCGTGATCGCGGTCATCGGCATCGGCATCGGGTGGAGCCTCATCAGCGGGGCGGGTACCACCCAGATCTCGACCCAGAAGGGCCTCGAGGCGATCCAGGCCGACCAGGTCAAGTCGGCGACGATCTTCAGCAACGAGCAGCGCGTCGACCTCGTCCTCAAGGACGGCGACAAGGCCGAGCAGTTCTACTACGCGACGCCGCGTGGCTCCGAGGTCGTCTCGGCCATCAACGACGCGAACCTCGAGAACTTCGACGACACCGTCACGCAGACCAGCTGGTTCATGTCGCTGCTCAGCATCCTGTTGCCGTTCTTGATCATCGGCGTCATCTTCTGGTTCCTGCTCTCGTCCATGCAGGGTGGCGGCAGCAAGGTCATGCAGTTCGGCAAGTCCAAGGCCAAGCTGGCGTCCAAAGAGACGCCGCAGGTCATGTTCACCGACGTGGCCGGCGCCGACGAGGCGATCGAAGAACTCGAAGAGATCAAAGAGTTCTTGAAAGAGCCGGCCAAGTTCCAGGCCGTGGGTGCGCGCATCCCGAAGGGCGTCCTGCTCTACGGCCCTCCCGGTACCGGCAAGACCCTGCTCGCCCGGGCCGTTGCCGGTGAGGCCGGAGTCCCCTTCTTCTCGATCTCGGGCTCGGACTTCGTCGAGATGTTCGTCGGTGTCGGCGCCAGCCGCGTCCGCGACCTCTTCGAACAGGCCAAGCAGAACAGCCCCGCCATCATCTTCGTCGACGAGATCGACGCCGTCGGTCGTCACCGTGGTGCCGGCATCGGTGGTGGCAACGACGAGCGCGAGCAGACTCTCAACCAGCTGCTGGTCGAGATGGACGGCTTCGACGTCAAGACCAACGTCATCCTGATCGCGGCAACGAACCGTCCCGACGTGCTCGACCCGGCCCTGCTGCGTCCCGGTCGCTTCGACCGCCAGATTGGCGTCGACGCTCCCGGTCTCGACGGCCGCAAGCAGATCCTCGAGGTGCACGGCAAGGGCAAGCCCCTCGCCGCGTCGGTCAACCTCGAGGTGCTGGCCCGCAAGACCCCAGGGTTCACCGGTGCCGACCTCGCCAACGTGCTGAACGAGGCCGCCCTGCTGACGGCTCGCTCGAACGCCCAGTTGATCGACAACCGCGCCCTCGACGAGGCGGTGGACCGCGTCATGGCCGGCCCCCAGCGCCGAAGCCGCATCATGAACGACCACGAGAAGCTGATCACCGCCTACCACGAGGGTGGCCACGCCCTCGCGGCGGCGGCGATGCGCCACACCGACCCGGTGACCAAGATCACGATCCTGCCCCGCGGGCGTGCCCTCGGGTACACGATGGTGCTCCCTCTCGAAGACAAGTACTCGGTCACGCGCAACGAGCTGCTCGACCAGCTCACCTACGCGATGGGTGGCCGCGTCGCCGAAGAGCTCGTCTTCCACGACCCCACCACGGGTGCTTCGAACGACATCGAGAAGGCCACGGCCACGGCCCGCAAGATGGTCACCGAGTACGGCATGAGCAACAAGGTCGGCTCGGTCAAGCTCGGCCAGGCCTCTGGCGAGATGATGATGGGCCGCGACGGCAGTTCGCGCGACTACTCCGAGAACATCGCCGAGACCGTCGACGCCGAGGTGCGCGTCCTGCTCGAGCAGGCGCACGACGAGGCGTGGGAGGTCATCAACGACAACCGCGACGTGCTCGACTTCCTCGCTCGCGAGCTGCTCGAGAAAGAGACCCTCGACCACGACGAGCTCGCCGAGATCTTCAAGGACGTCAAGAAGCTGCCCGAACGCCCGCAGTGGCTCTCGAGCGACAAGCGTCCGGTGTCCGACCGTCCGGCGATCCCCATGCCGACGAAGTCGCCCGTGGACGCCGAGGCCGTCGACGGCGGCGTCGACTCCGAGCCGACCTCCAAGCCGGCTCGCACGCGCCCGCCCCGCACGACGCCGGGCATCGCCACGGCCTGACGCCCGACCGGCCCGACCGGCTGCGCCGAGGCGCAGCCGGTCGCTAGCCTGGCAGCTCGTCCCGAGCACCGATCGGAGGTACCGCTTCGTGACCGACCAGTCCAGCGGCACCCCCGCCGCACCCCGCGACGACCGACGTCCGGCCGCGGCGCGCCGAGAGGGTGGCGGTGCGCCGTCGAAACGCCCTCGCGGTCGCGAGCGCTATCCGGCCGACGTCGTGGTCGACGCCCCACCGGCCTCCGCCCGGGCGGCCGGCGACGACCCCGCCGCGGGTCCGATCACGCGAGGACGCCTCGTCCTGGCGCAGAACGAGACCGCGGCTGTCCGTCCGCCGGCCCAGTTGCCGCCCGTCACGCACACGCCGGCCACGACCCCGGCGACCGTCGACGTACCCGTGTCCCGCTCGGGCCGTCGGTTGGTGGCCGGCGGCCGGTTCGAGGGGCCGCTGCACGAGCGGTCGTTCGACGACCTCGGCCCCGCGGTCGAGGCACGGCCACGACCCGAGGGGCAGCGCAGCGGTTCGCACGCCGCCCCGGTGGTGCGTGACCGGGGCGCGACCGGCCCGGGGTCGCATGCCGCGCCTCCTGAACGGGTTCTCCGACGATCACGCGACCGTTCCAGCGCCCGTCGGCCGGGTCCGGCCGTGATGGGCGTCCTCAACGTCACGCCCGACTCGTTCAGCGACGGGGGCCGCCATCTCGACCTCGACGCCGCCCTGGCCCACGCCCGCGCCCTCGTCGCGCAGGGGGCCGACGTCGTCGACGTCGGCGGCGAGTCGACCCGGCCCGGTGCCGCGCGTGTCGAGCCCTCGGACGAGCTGGGCCGCGTGCTGCCGGTCGTGCGCGAACTCGCGGCCGAGGGCATCCGCGTCAGCATCGACACGATGAACGCCTCGACCGCCTCCGCCGCGCTCGAGGCCGGTGCCGAGATCGTCAACGACGTGTCGGGCGGTCTCGCCGACGTCGACATGGCCCGGGTCGCCGCCGAGAGCGGTCGCACCTTCGTGGTCATGCACTGGCGTGGTCGGCTGGACGGCTCCGGTCACACGCCCGCCTCCTCGCGAGACTACGACGGTGACGTCGTCGGCACCGTCGTCGACGAGCTCGCCCGGCGGGTGGACGACCTCGTGGCCCGTGGTGTGGACGCGTCGACGATCGTGCTCGACCCCGGGCTCGGTTTCTCCAAGGACGCCACCCAGAACTGGCAGCTGCTCGGCCACCTCGACGCGCTCGGCCGGCTCGGCCTGCCCGTGCTCGTCGCCGCGTCGCGCAAGCGGTTCCTCGCGGACCTCCTGCCCGAGGGCGCACCACCCGTCGACCGCGACCCCGCGACCGCCGTCGTCAGCGTGCTCGCCGCGCAGGCCGACGTCTGGGGCGTGCGCGTCCACGACGTCGCCGGCACCCGGCTCGCCCTCGACGTGCTGCAGGCGTGGACCGAGGCCGCAGTGGCTCCCCGCCGCCCGGCGAGGCACGCGTGAGCGGCGGCGCGAGCAGGCCCGAGGGTCGGCCCGGCTCCGAGCACGAGTCGGTCGGCGAGCCCGTGCCGGCCCTCCGTGCCCGCGGCCTCGACGTGCTGCGCCTCAGCGGCGTGCGGGCCACCGGCCACCACGGCGTCTTCGACCACGAGCGCCGTGACGGCCAGGAGTTCGTCGTCGACGTCGTCGTGCACCTCGACACCGCGCCCGCGGCCACCGGCGACGACCTCGGCGAGACGGTGCACTACGGCGTGCTGGCCGAAGAGATCGTGGCCGCCGTCGAGCGAGACCCGGTCGACCTGATCGAGACCCTCGCCGAACGCCTCGCCGCCGTCGTGCTCGCCCATCGCGCGGCCGTCGCGACCGAGGTCACCGTGCACAAGCCCGGGGCTCCCATCACGGTCCCGTTCGGCGACGTGTCGATCACGATCAGCCGGGAGCGCGCATGACGGGCCCTCGCGTCCGACGGGCGGTGATCGCCCTCGGTTCGAACCTCGGTGATCGTGACGGCCTGCTGCGCGAGGCCGTCCGGGCCGTCGACGCGACGCCCGGCATCACGGTGGTCGCCGCATCCGCCCCTGTGTCGTCGACGGCCGTCACCCTCGACGGTCCCGACCCGAGCAAGCCGACCTACCTCAACGCCGTGCTGCTCGCCGACGTCACGCTCGGGAACGACGCCCTGCTCGACGCGCTGCAGGCGATCGAGGCCACGCACGGGCGAACCCGCGACGTCCGCTGGGGAGACCGGACGCTCGACCTCGACGTCATCGCCCTAGACGACGAGCAGATCGAGACCGAGCGCCTGCAGGTGCCGCACCCCCGTGCGGCCGGTCGCGCGTTCGTGCTCGAGCCCTGGATGCAGCTGGACCCGGAGGCGCGGCTCGCCGGAGCAGGGCGGGTCGCCGACCTCGTGTCCCGCCTCGCCGAGCGGACCCGGCCCGTGCCGGGCGCGACCTCGCTGCTCGACCCCGCCCCCGAATCCAGCCCAGGAGCCCCGTGAAGCACACCCGCCCCTCCACCCTGGTCGGCCTGATCATCGTGGCCGTGGCCGCCGGCTTCGTCCTCGACTCGGTGCTGGTGGCCATGCGTCAACCGTCGATCGTGCTGCCCGCGGCACTCGGTCTCGTGCTGCTCGGCATCGGCGGCGTCGTCGTGTCGATGGCGGTTCCCGTGCGCCGCGTCGCGACCGGGTCGAGCAAAGAGCGGGTCGACCCCTACTACGCCACGCGCGTGCTGCTGCTGGCCAAGGCGAGCAGCCTGGCCGGTGCCCTGTTCGGCGGCTTCGCCGGAGGAGTGCTGCTGTTCGTCCTGTCCCGCGGCGTGGGGGTCGCTGTAGGCTCGCTCGTGCCCGCGATCGTCGCCGTCGTCGGCGGTGCGGGGCTGCTCGTGGCCGGCATCGTCGCCGAGCGCATGTGCACCGTCCCGCCCGCCGACGACGAGAACGGTCAGGGTCCGGGCACGCAGGCGGTCTGACCGCCCGTGGCCCGACCGCCGCCGACCGGAAGAGACGACGACATGGACCGACTCGACATCCCCGACGCCGAGTGGACACGCGTCTCGCCCAAGTACGTCTGGCCCGAGCTGGTCGGCTACCTCGTCACCGGCCTGATCGTGGCCGGCGCCACCGTCCCCCTCTGGCTGATCGGCGAGTGGTGGGCCTACGCGATCACCGCCGTCGTGGTGGCCGTCACCGTCGTGGTCGCCGCCCTGACCCCGCGTCGCGTCCGGGCGATCGGCTACCAGCTGCGCGAGGACGACCTGCTGCTGCGCAAGGGCATCCTGTACCTGCGAGTGGTGGCCGTGCCCTACGGGCGCATGCAGCTGATCGACATCAACCGCGGACCGGTCGTGCGGGCGCTCGGTCTCAGCGACCTCAAGTTCGTCACCGCGGCCGCGGCCTCGGCCGTGACGATTCCGGGCGTCCCCGCCGACGAGGCCGAGCGGTTGCGCGACCGCCTCGTCGAGCTGGCCGAATCACGGCGGGCCGGTCTGTGAGCAACCCCCGCACCGAGACGGACGGGGGCGGGGGCCGACCCGCGCCTCCTGACGTCGCCGCCCTCACCGACGGCGAGTGGCACCGCCTGCACCCGGCCACCCCGCTGCTCAAAGGCGGCATCGCGCTGGCCGCCGTGCTCGTGATCCTCTTCAACAACGCGCGCGAGTACGTCGTCGAGCTGTTCGTGCCGGGCGGTCGGCGGGGCGACGAGGGCGACCCGTTCGGCTACGTCGTCGACCAGGGCTGGCTGGGCCTGCTGCTGCTGGCCGTGCTCGTGGTCATCGCGCTGTTCGTCGGCGGCTTCTGGTTGTCGTGGCGCATGCACACCTTCCGGGTCGGCGACGACGTGGTCGAGGTGCGCAGCGGCATCGTGTTCCGCACCAACCGGCGGGCGCGGCTCGACCGCATCCAGGGCATCAACATCCAGCGTCCTCTGCTCGCCCGCGTCTTCGGTGCCGCCAAGCTCGAGGTCAACCAGGCCGGGCAGGACGCCAACGTCACGCTCGCCTACCTGCGCTCGGCGTCGGCCGACGACCTCCGCCGAGAGATCCTGCGCCGCGCGGGCGGGGCGCAGCAGCGGCCCGCGCCGGCCGCGTCCGACGCCGGCTCGCCGACCGCCGCCGCCGACGACGCGTCCGTGACCTCGGCGCAGCACGACGAGCACGCGGCGCACCGGCAGGGCTTCGGCGGTCTCATCGAGCACCGTGCGAACGAGTTCCTCGCGCCAGAGCTCGACCCCGACGAGGCACCACCGCAGTCGGTCGTGGCCCTCTCGCCGGGCCGCCTGATCGGGTCGACCATCCTGAGTGGTTACACGCTGTTCCTCGTGGCCGTCGTCGTCGCGATCGCGATCAGCGTCATCACGACGGGCGAGTGGTTCCTGCTCTTCGCGCTGCTGCCGGCCGTGCTCGGCTCGGGCGGGTTCTACGTCAACCGCATCACCAAGTCGCTGCGGTACACGATCGCCGGCACACGCGACGGGGTCCGCATCGGGTACGGCCTGTTCTCGACCTCGAACGAGACGCTCCCGCCCGGGCGCATCCACTCGGTCAAGGTCAGCCAACCGTTGCTCTGGCGGCCGTTCGGCTGGTGGGACGTCAAGATCAACCGCGCCTCGCGCTCGAGCACCAAGGGTGCCGCGGGCCAGGAGAACACGACGATCCTGCCGGTCGGCGACGAGGACGACGTCCGCCGCGTCCTCGAACTCGTCCTGCCCGAACTGGTCGGCACGGCCGCCGTGGGCGTCGCCGCCGAGGAGGCGCGGGCCGGGTCGAGCGAGTCGGCGGGCGCCCCCGAGACGGTGGCCTCCGCGACGGACGTGGCCGCGCCTCCTGCCCTTCGGGACGCCGTCGAGGCGACGACCGAGCACACCCTCACGCTCGTCGAGGGAGGGCTGCGGTCGAGCGGCACCGACGGCGGCTTCACCGTGTCGCCCCGTCGGGCCGCCGTGTTGCGCTGGTTCTCGTGGCGGCGCAACGGGTTCCGCTCGGCGCCGGGTGCGCTGCTGTTGCGCAAGGGCGCGATCTGGCGGCAGCTCGTCATCGTGCCGTTGCCCCGGGTGCAGAGCGTCGGTCTCGTGCAGGGGCCGCTGCGGCGTCGCCTGCGTCTCGCGACCGTGCACCTGCACACCGTCCAGGGGCCGATCGTGGCCGAGATCGGTGCCCTCGACCAGGACGACGCCCTCGGCTTCTTCACGACCGCCGGGCGGGAGGCGGTCGTCGCCGCGCGCGCCGACCGTACCCACCGCTGGAGCGAGGAGGCCTCGTGAGCGACCCGTACGGCCCGCCCGGGAACGAGCGCGGTCCGGACCGCCGCAGCGGTCGGCTGGGCGTGGGCATCGTCGGCGCCGGCCGGGTCGGGCCCGTCCTCGGCGCCGCGCTCGCCGCCGCGGGCCACGCGATCGTCGGCATCTCGGCCGTGTCCGAGCGCAGCCGGGACCGGGCCGAGGCGATCCTGCCGGGCGTGCCCGTGCTGACCGTGCCCCAGATCGTCGAACGCAGCGAGCTCGTGCTGCTCGCCGTCCCCGACGACCAGCTCGCCGACCTCGTCGAGGGTCTGGCCGCGACCGGCACCTGGCAGCTCGGCCAGCTCGTCGTTCACACCTCGCCCCGGCACGGGCTCGAGGTGCTGCGGCCCGCCCTCTCGTCGGGGGCGATCCCGTTGGCGATCCACCCGGCACTCGCCTTCACGGGCACGACGATCGACCTCGTGCGGCTGCGCGACGCCTGGTGCGCCGTCACGGCACCGACCCCCGTGCAGCCGATCGGGCAGGCGCTCGTCGTCGAGATGGGCGCCGAGCCGGTCATCGTGGCCGAGGTCGATCGGCCCCGCTACGCCGAGGCGATCGCGACGGCCACCGAGTTCTCGGCCGCCATCGTCGCGCAGTCGGTCGGCCTGCTGACCGAGCTGGGCCTGCCCGAGCCCGGTCGACTGCTCGCGCCGCTCATGCGCTCGGCGATGGACGCCGCCCTGGGCGAGGCCGGCGGCTCGACCGGCCCCGGTACCATCGACATGGCCTCGTTCGACGACGGCCCCACCGCGTTCGGTGACCCGCGCGCCTGACCCGGCCCGCGCCTCCCACCCCCTCCACCACCCCAGGAGCACCTGACACATGACCGCCGCGCCCGACCCGACCACCACGACCGACGACGAGGCGGCCACCGCCGCACGCGAGGCGTCGGAGCAGAAGCAGGTGCGGCTCGACAAGCGCACCCGTCTGCTCGAGGCCGGCGTCGAGGCGTACCCGGTCGGCGTGCCGATTACCGACACCATCGGTGCGGTCCGCGCCCGGTACGCCGAGCTCGAGACCGACAGCCGATCGGGTGACGTCGTCGGGCTCGCCGGTCGTGTCGTGCACGCGCGCAACACGGGCAAGCTCTGCTTCGCCGCCCTGCAGGCCGGCGACGGCAGCCGCATCCAGGCCATGGTCTCGCTCGCCGAGGTGGGCGAGCAGCGCCTCGCCGACTGGAAAGAACTGGTCGACCTGGGCGACCACGTCTTCGTGTCGGGCGAGGTCATCTCGTCGCGTCGCGGCGAGCTGTCGGTCATGGTCAGCGACTGGTCGATCGCCGCCAAGGCGATCCTGCCGCTGCCGAACCTGCACTCCGAGCTCAGCGAAGAGACGCGCGTCCGTCAGCGCTACCTCGACCTGATCGTGCGCGACCAGGCCCGCGCCACCGTCCGGGCCCGGGCCGCCGCGGTCTCGTCGCTGCGTCGCACCTTCGACTCGTACGAGTACCTCGAGGTCGAGACGCCCATGCTGCAGACGATGCACGGCGGCGCGGCGGCCCGGCCGTTCCAGACCCACAGCAATGCCTTCGACACCGAGCTGTACCTGCGCATCGCGCCCGAGCTGTTCCTCAAGCGAGCCGTCGTCGGCGGCATCGACCGCGTCTTCGAGATCAACCGCAACTTCCGCAACGAGGGCGCCGACTCGACGCACTCGCCCGAGTTCGCGATGGTCGAGGCGTACCAGGCCTACGGCGACTACGACCAGATGGCCCGCCTGACCCAAGAACTCGTGCAGAACGCCGCCATGGCCGTCTCCGGCTCGCATCTCGTCACGCTCGCCGACGGCAGCGAGTACGACCTCGGCGGCGAGTGGGCCCGCGTGCCGATGTACGAATCGCTCAGCGAGGCATCGGGCGTCGACATCACTCCGTCGACCACGGTGGCCGACCTGCAGGCGCTGGCCGCCACGGTCGACCTGGTCGTGCCGCACGAGACCCACGGCAAGCTCGTCGAAGAGCTCTGGGAGCACTTCGTCAAACCGTCGCTCGACCGGCCGACCTTCGTCGTCGACTTCCCGGTGGACACGAGCCCGCTCGTCCGTCAGCACCGCTCGAAGCCCGGCGTGGTCGAGAAGTGGGACCTCTACGTCCGCGGTTTCGAACTCGCCACCGCGTACTCCGAACTGGTCGACCCGGTCATCCAACGCGAACGCTTCGTCGAGCAGGCCGCGCTGTCGGCCCGAGGCGACGCCGAGGCCATGCGCCTGGACGACGACTTCCTCACGGCGCTCGAGTACGGCATGCCGCCGAGCGGTGGCATGGGCATGGGCATCGACCGTCTGCTCATGGCCATCACGGGTCTCGGCATCCGCGAGACGATCCTCTTCCCGCTCGTCAAGTAGTGCTCGCCACCTAGGGCTCGCCCGCGAGAATCGACCGTGAGTCTCGAGAGCAGGAGGCGCGGTGCCGGTCGGGCACCGCGCCTCCGTCGTCTCGTCGTCGAGAGGTGCACGTGGTTTTCCCGGGCGGGGCGACGTACCCTGGTGCGGTGCCTGAGTCCCTCGCCGGAGCCATCGTCTTCTCCGTGACGCCCACCATCGTGGTGGGCCTCATCTTCTGGTTCATCGTCCGGGCACTGCTGCGCTCCGACCGCACCGAGCGTGCCGTCTACGCCAAGGTCGAGGCCGAAGAGCGCGCGAAGGCCGAGGCGGAAGAGCGCGCTGAATCACGCGACCTCGCCGCAGCCGACCGCGCGGACCGCGCAGGTCGCGGCGCGGTCTAGCTCCGCTTCTCGATTCGTCAGGGGAGTCGCCCGCCTCTCGTGGTAGTCACCGAGGTGGGCGGTGTCGGGTCACGGCACCGCGCCTCCTGGGTTCGTGTGACGTTGACGGTGCCACGGCAGATCTGCGGCCGAGTTTCCGGTGAACGAGCTGAGAATGTGTACCCCCGCCGTGCTAGCGGCCGCCTATACCCGTTTCGGGCTGCTGTCAAACGTCGTTCGTCTTCGTACCCCGTCGGTGTCGAAACTCTGGATGTGCGCTCCGAGAAGACCCGCGAGGGCCTGCGCCGACTGTCGGCGGCCGTGTGGCGCACGCCAGACTTTAGGTACGCCGACGAGCTTCACGAACTAATCGACGCGACACAGGTCAGTACTCGAGCAGGGAGAGAACGATGACGACCACTTCCGTCACCACACGCAACACCACCACAGCGACCGACGACACCGAGGTCGAAGTCCTGTCACAGGTCCGAGGGGCCTCCACCGACCAGGTCGGCGACTACCTCCGCCACATCGGTCGCATGCCGCTGCTCGACGCAGCCGAAGAGACCGAGATCGCCCGCCGCATCGAGGTCGGCCTGTTCGCCGGCGAGAAGCTCAAAGAGCTCCAGGCGGCCGACGCGGTCAAGAAGAACCGCACCAAGGCCCACGCCGAGACGATGCGCGACCTGCGCTGGCTGCAGCACGACGGCGAGCGTGCGAAGGACCGCATGATCACCGCGAACCTTCGTCTCGTCGTCAGCATCGCGAAGCGGTACACGCAGCGCGGCCTTCCCTTCATGGACGTCATCCAAGAGGGCAACCTCGGTCTCGTCCGTGCCGTCGAGAAGTTCGACTACACCCAGGGCTACAAGTTCTCGACCTACGCCACCTGGTGGATTCGTCAGGCCATCGCCCGTGGCCTGGCCGACAAGGCCCGTGCCATCCGCATCCCGGTGCACACGGTCGAGCGTATCAACCGCATCTCGCGCGCCGAGCGGGACCTCACCGTCGACCTGGGCCGCGCGCCCACCGTCGACGAGGTGGCCGAAGAGGTCGCCATGGAGGTCGCCGACCTCATCGAGCTGAAGTCGCGTTCGCACGAGCCGGTGTCGATCCACACCGTCGTCGGTGACGCAGAGGACAGCGAGCTGGGCGACTTCATCGAAGACGAAGAGACCCCGTCGCCCACGCAGGCCACCGAGAGCACGCTGCTCAACCGCGACATGCACGCCCTCGTGGCGACGTTGCCCGAAGACGAGGCACGTGTGATCCGCATGCGCTTCGGCCTCGACGACGACCAGCCCATGACCCTCGACGAGATCTCGAAGCGCGTCCACTCGTCGCGTCAGGCGGTCTCGCGCGTGGAGAGCCGTGCGCGCCTCCGCATGTTCGCGAAGGCCGTCAGCCAGGACCTCCAGCTCTACCTGCAGTAGTCCGAACGCATCACGCAAGGGCCGCCGCCTGGGTCACCCCGGGCGACGGCCCTTCGTCGTGCCTGGGGGTCGCAGGCCAGCCCTGTCGAGTGGGCAGAAGCTGCTTTTCGGCGGGCACCCAGCAGCATCTTCGGCCCATTCGGGCGGCGGGTCGTCTGGTCCCCAGGGCCGATGTGCTCGCAGTTGTCCCGAGGCGACGACACGAGGAGGCGCGGGAGAAGTCCCAGGGATCAGTCTCGACGGGTGCCGCGCATCGTCGTCCCCCGTCCGCTTGCCGATGGCCCTTTCGCCGTCGCCGAGGCTCACCGGGCAGGTCTCGGCGTCGGACGACTCCGAGGCTCCGACCTTGAGGCGCCGCACCGTGGCGTCCGGCGCCTCGTCGACCCGGGTCGTGACCCGCACGGTTCCACGCCCGACCTGATGCAGTCGGCCCGGTCGCTGCGTCCGGTGATGCTGGAGGACTGGCGTTTCTCCCACGTGACGGCCCTCGGTCTCTGGGGTCTCCCCGTCCCGTGGCGGGTCCGAGACGCCAGAGAGCCCCTGCACGTCACCTCGACCGGCGGACGGGGCCCACGACGGCCCGGTGTCGTGGCGCACCGGGCCCGGTCGGCTCCGGACGTCGAGGTCACGACCGACGTCGGTGTGGCACGGCCCGAGCCGGGTCGTCTGCGGCTGCTGGTCGACGGTCTGCCGGTGGACGATCCCGTCACGGCGTGGGTGGAGAGCGGGTCCTTGCTGACGGTCGACGACCTCGTCCGTGCCGGAGACGCGATCGTGGGCTCCTGGTCCGAGCACGGCATGGCACGCGAGCGCACCCTCGACGAGCTCGAACGTGCGGTGCGATCTGCCCGGGGTCGACGGGGTGTCAGCCGTGTCCGCGAGGCCTCGGCGCTGGTGCGACCCGGGGTCGAGTCGCCGAAGGAGACCGAGCTCCGCCTCCTGCTGACCCGGGCGGGGCTTCCCGAACCCGAGGTCAACGTCCGGACGTACGACGGCAGTGGGCGCTACCTCGGCAAACCCGACCTGCGGTACCCGTGGTGCAAGGTGGCCGTCGAGTACGAGGGCGACGAACACCGTCGTGACCCCTGGCGATTCCGCACCGACATCCTGCGGCGAGAACGATTCGCCGACGCCGGCTGGAGGACCATCCGCTCCACCGACGACGACCTGCACGGGCGTCGCGCCGACGAACTCGTCGCCCGTGTCCGCCGATGTCTCGCGTGAAGCGATCGAGTGGGCACGAGATGCTCCTCCGGGCCGACGTACGAGCATGTTGTGCCCACTCGTGCGTCCGCGCGGCCCGAACCCGCCATCGACAGGGGAGGCGCGGGGCGGTACCGTGAGCAGACCAGGGTCACGAGGTGGCCGGGCCACGAGATACATGTGGACACGAGACACTCGGGGCCGCGAGGGACACGCGCGCACGAGGCGCGACACGAGAGGGGTGAAGAGCATGACTGCCGTCAACGCACATCACGCGTACCCCACTCACCCCGAGACCCTCCGCCCGTAGCGACAGCCGCGCGACCGTCGTCGTGCCCGCCGGGCAGGTCTCACGCCTCCCCTGGAGCATCGCTTGACCTTCTCCGACGATTTCGTCGTGCCCACCTTCTCCACCGTCGACCCCGACGTCGACGCCGACCAGCGCTGGTCCACCTGGCCGGCCGCCACCCCCACCGAACGCGGGCCCCGGCCCTGGCCCGCCTGGGTCGTCACCTCGGCCGCCGCGATCGACACCGAGCTCGGCGTCGTCAAGACCGGCAAGGAGGCCGACGTCCACCTCGTCGACCGGGCCGTGCCGACGGACGTCGTGCTCGGCGCCGGTGACGGAGCCCGCGCCTCCTTGCTGGCCGCCAAGCGGTACCGCGGACCCGAGCAGAGCGACTTCCACCGTTCGTCCGAGTACCGCGAGGGCCGACGTGTGCGCAACACCCGCGACGGTCGGGCGATGGCCCGAGGCACGCAGCACGGCCGTCGGGTGCAGGCGGGGCTCTGGGCCGCGGCCGAGTTCGACGCCCTCTGCCGCATGCACGCACTCGGGGTCGCCGTGCCCTACCCGGTGCAGATCAGCGGCACCGAGATCCTGATGGAGTTCGTCGGACACGGGGTCGAAGCCGCCCCGCGCCTGGCCCAGGTCAAGGACGACGGTGCGACGCTGTGGCCCTTGTTCGAGCAGGTGCACGAGATCGTGCTCGGCTTCGCGCGGGCCGGCTTCGCGCACGGCGACCTCTCGCCGTACAACCTGCTGGTCCACGACGGGCGGGTGGTCGCCATCGACGTGCCCCAGCTGGTCGACGTCGCGAGCAACCCGGCCGGTGTCGACCTGCTCGAACGCGACTGCCGCAACGTCTGCGCCTGGTTCGCCCGGCGCGGGTTCGTGCGTGACCCCGAGCAGGTCTTCGCCGAGGCGCTCGGCGAGGTCTACTAGCCGGGGCCGGGCGACGGCGGCAGAGCGCAGGAGGCGCGGTGCGCGTCCACCGCACACCGCGCCTCCTCGAGGTGGTCGCGTCAGTGCGCGGGGCTGATGCCGGTGACGGCGGCGTCGTCGTCGTGCACGACCCCGGCGATGCCGCCGGCACGTTCGGCGCGCTCGCGGAACCGCGCCCGGACGTCGGTCGGGACGAGCTCGAGCAGCTGGTCCTCGCGCAGCGGCAGATCGAGCAGGCTGAGCTTGAGCCGACCCTTGCGCCCGTGCCGGTCGGCGTCGAGCCGGATGACCTGCCCGGCGTCGCGCCGCAGCACGAGACGGATGACGCAGCCCTCGCTGACGTCGGCGACCACGCGGCCGTCGACCTCGAGCGCCGCCGAATGGGTGCCGTCGCCGATCTCGAACCTCAGCCGTTCGCGCGGGCCCAGCACCACCGAGCGGTCGATGCCCGACATCGGCGCCACCGGGGTGACCACGACGGCGGCGATCGCGGGCGACAGGATGGGACCGCCCGCGGCGTAGTTGTAGGCGGTCGATCCGGCCGGGGTCGCCGCCACGATCGCGTCGGCCTTGTAGTAGCCGTAGGGGGTCTCGTCGAGCACGAGGTCGGCGGAGACCACGCCTTCGCCCGGGCGCCGGGCCACCGAGGCGTCGTTGAAGGCCAGGTAGGTGTTCTCGAAGCCGGTGGTCGAGTGCGTGACCTCGAGCGCGTGGTGCGCCTCGAGCGAGAACTGCTTCTGCCCGACGCGGTCGAGGGCTTCGGGCAGGTCATGGGGCTCGACCTCGACGAGGAATCCCACGTTGCCGTAGTTGACGCCGAGCACGGGCACGGGGCGCTCGGCCACGAGACGCATGGCGCCCAGCATCGTGCCGTCGCCGCCGAGGGCCACCACGACCGTGACGCGCTCGCGGAAGGTGCGCTCGTCGACCAGATCGACGCCCTCGCCGACCCGAGCGGCGTCGGAGGTCATGGCGACCAGATGGGCCTGTGATCGGGCCGTCCAGCTGCGGATGATCTCGACGCTGTCGAGAACCGACTTCGTGGGGTGCGGAACGAGGCCGACCGTGAACTTGCCCATGGACGCGAGGCTAGCCGCCGCACCTGTCAACGCGCGCCGTCAGCCCGCTTGCGCACTGCTCTATGCCCCCAGCGAACAGGGGCAGATTAAGCCGCGGGGCCTGGTTACTCTCTCTGTAAACCGGTGCCGTACCCTGCGGGCGCCAGATGCACATTCGGTGGCGACAACCACCCCGCCACCTAGGGAGCAAAGAAGATGTTCGAGAGATTCACCGACCGTGCCCGTCGCGTCGTCGTCCTCGCCCAAGAAGAGGCGAAGATGCTCAACCACAACTACATCGGCACCGAGCACATCCTGCTCGGTCTCATCCACGAGGGCGAAGGCGTCGCCGCCAAGGCCCTCGAGTCGCTGGGCATCTCGCTCGACGCGGTGCGCGAGCAGGTGCAAGACATCATCGGCCAGGGCCAGCAGCAGCCGACCGGCCACATCCCCTTCACGCCTCGGGCGAAGAAGGTCCTCGAGCTGAGCCTGCGCGAGGCGCTGCAGCTCGGCCACAACTACATCGGCACCGAGCACATCCTGCTCGGCCTCATCCGCGAGGGTGAAGGAGTCGCCGCCCAGGTGCTCGTGAAGCTCGGCGCAGACCTCAACCGGGTGCGTCAGCAGGTCATCCAGCTCCTCTCCGGCTACCAGGGGAAAGAGGCGGTGGCCGTGGGCGGCGAGCAGACCCAGGGTGCGCAGGGCGGCAGCCAGGTGCTCGACCAGTTCGGTCGCAACCTGACGCAGGCCGCGCGCGACAACAAGCTCGACCCGGTCATCGGGCGCGAGAAAGAGATGGAGCGGGTCATGCAGATCCTCTCCCGTCGCTCGAAGAACAACCCCGTGCTGATCGGTGAGCCCGGCGTCGGCAAGACCGCCGTGGTCGAGGGCCTGGCCCAGGCGATCGTCAAGGGCGAGGTGCCCGAGACGCTGAAGGACAAGCAGCTCTACTCGCTCGACCTCGGTTCGCTCATCGCCGGCAGCCGCTACCGCGGTGACTTCGAGGAGCGCCTGAAGAAGGTCACCAAAGAGATCCGCACGCGGGGCGACATCATCGTCTTCATCGACGAGATCCACACGCTCGTGGGTGCGGGTGCCGCCGAAGGTGCCATCGACGCCGCGTCGATCCTCAAGCCGCTGCTCGCCCGCGGTGAGCTGCAGACCATCGGTGCGACCACGCTCGACGAGTACCGCAAGCACTTCGAGAAGGACGCCGCCCTCGAGCGTCGCTTCCAGCCCGTACAGGTCAACGAGCCGTCGTTGCCCCACGCGATCAACATCCTCAAGGGGCTGCGCGACAAGTACGAGGCCTTCCACAAGGTGTCCATCACCGACGGCGCCATCGTCGCGGCGGCGAACCTCGCCGACCGCTACGTCAGCGACCGCTTCCTGCCCGACAAGGCCATCGACCTGATCGACGAGGCCGGCGCCCGCCTGCGTCTGTCGATCCTGTCCGCGCCGCCCGAGCTGCGCGAGTTCGACGAGCGCATCGCCGGAGTCCGCGGTCAGAAAGAGGGCGCGATCGAGGACCAGGACTTCGAGAAGGCCGCCTCGCTGCGCGACGAAGAGAAGAAGCTGCTCGGTGAGCGGCTCCGTCTCGAGAAGCAGTGGCGTTCGGGCGAGGCCGGAGCCGGCGGAACCGTCGACGAGGGCATCATCGCCGAGGTGCTGGCCCAGGCCACGGGCATCCCGGTCTTCAAGCTCACCGAAGAAGAGACCTCGCGTCTCGTCTTCATGGAGAAGGCGCTGCACCAGCGCGTCATCGGTCAGGAGCAGGCCATCGCGGCCCTCTCGAAGACCATCCGACGCACGCGTGCGGGTCTGAAGGACCCCAAGCGCCCCTCGGGCTCGTTCATCTTCGCCGGGCCCACGGGCGTCGGCAAGACCGAGCTGGCGAAGGCGCTCGCCGAGTTCCTCTTCGACGACGAGGGCGCCCTGATCTCGCTCGACATGTCCGAGTACGGCGAGAAGCACACCGTCTCTCGCCTGTTCGGTGCCCCTCCCGGGTTCGTCGGCTTCGAAGAGGGCGGGCAGCTGACCGAGAAGGTCCGCCGCAAGCCGTTCTCCGTTGTGCTGT
The DNA here is from genome assembly GCF_013248995.1 of Frigoribacterium sp. VKM Ac-2836. Lineage (GTDB taxonomy): Bacteria > Actinomycetota > Actinomycetes > Actinomycetales > Microbacteriaceae > Frigoribacterium. The sequence continues at coordinate 282,381 of NZ_JABRPK010000002.1, forward strand.
TCGACGAGATCGAGAAGGCCCACCCCGACATCTTCAACTCGCTGTTGCAGGTGCTCGAAGAGGGTCGCCTCACCGACGGTCAGGGTCGCGTCGTCGACTTCAAGAACACGGTCATCATCATGACGACCAACCTCGGGACGAAAGACATCACGGGCGGCCCCGTGGGCTTCCAGATCGAGGGCGACACGGCCACGTCGTACGACCGCATGCGCTCGAAGGTCACCGAAGAGCTCAAGAAGCACTTCAAGCCCGAGTTCCTGAACCGTGTCGACGAGACCATCGTGTTCCCGCAGCTCAACCAGGCCGAACTGCTGCAGATCGTCGACCTGTTCGTCAAGCGCCTGTCCGACCGTCTGCTCGATCGCGACATGACGGCCGTCCTCTCGCAGTCCGCGAAAGAGAGGCTCATCGAGATCGGGTTCGACCCGTCGCTCGGTGCCCGGCCGCTGCGTCGTGCGATCCAGCACGAGGTCGAGGACCGTCTGTCCGAGCGCATCCTGCAGGGTGAGCTCAACGCGGGCGACCACGTCCAGGTCGACTTCGTCGACGGAGAGTTCACGTTCGCCACCTCGCGTCAGCCGGGTCGCGAAGAGGTCCTCGTGGGCGACGCCCCCGAGCTCGAGAGCTAGGCGCGACACCAGCACGACAGCGACACCGGCACGACGGTCATACCGAAGGAGGCGCGAGTCGCCTTCGACGCCAGGGGCGGTCTCTCACGAGAGAGGCCGCCCTTCGGCGTACCCGGGGACGGGTCGCGAACGCGTCGCTAGGCTGGGCGACGGCCCGCGCCTCCTCGGGTCGTCGTCTTCGAGGGAGTCCCATGTCAGACGCGGCAGACGCGCCCATCGGTGCCGGCGGGCTCGGCGGTGCCGACCGGCACGGCATCACGGTGCGCAACGCCGTCGTCAGCGACGTGCCCCACATCCAGCGGCTGTGCGAGCCGTTCGTGCAGAAGCGCATCCTGCTCGGCAAAGACCTCGTGACGCTGTACGGCGACGTCCAGGAGTTCCAGATCGCGGTCGGGCCCGACGGGGTGCCGATCGGCTGCGGTGCGCTGCACGTCATGTGGGACGACCTGGCCGAGGTGCGGACGCTCGCCCTCGACGCCGCGTGGATTCGCAAGGGCGTCGGCCACCGCCTCCTCGAGTCGCTCGAAGGGGCGGCCCGCCGGCTCGAGATCGGCCGGCTGTTCTGCCTGACGTTCGAGGTCGACTTCTTCGAGAAGCACGGATACCTCAACGTCGGCGACGACGGGCTCGTGCCGCCGGACGTCTACGGCGAGCTCGTCCGCTCGACCGACGAAGGTGTCGCCGAGTTCCTCGACCTGGCCCGGGTCAAGCCCAACACGCTGGGCAACTCGCGCATGCTCAAGGCGCTGCCCGCGCTCTAGTCGCCCTAGCCCTAGGTGTCCGTGGCCGGTCGAGTGGTCCCGAATCGTCCCTCACCCCAGGAGGCGCGGGTCGAGTGGTCCCGAATCGTCCTTCCCCGGGCTGGGGCTAGCGGAGGGCCTTGAGGAGGTCTTCGGGGGCTGCGGCCATGGTGTGCGGGCCGGCGATGTCGAAGAAGACCTGCTCGATGACGTCGAGGTGGGCCTCGAGGAACACCCGCAGCGAGAGCGCGTCGTAGAGCATGACCTGACGGTCGGGGTCGTCGGGGACCATTGCGGCGTAGGCCTCGGCCGACGAGAAGAGCAGCAGGATTCGCTTGTCGGTGTTCTCGCGACCGAAGACGCGCACCTGGTCGCCCTCGTCGGGGAGGGCTCCGTCGTCGGGGCCGCCGGTGGACGGGGCGGCGTCGGTCGTGTCGGCCGGCAGCACGAGCTTCGGGACGACGACGACGTCGTGCCGCAGGGCGAACGCGACGGCGGCGGCGTCCTGGGCGGCGAGGGCGAGTTCGAGCGACTCGGACCGGAAGGTGCCGTTGCGGTCGGCCGGGTCGACGGGCTCGCGGGGGCCGACGGGCTCGGAGGAGGGGGTGGCTGCGTTCACGGGTGGGTCACTGTCAGTTCAGGATCATCTGGGCGGTGTCGGCGGAGGTGATGTCGCCGACCGAGACGGCGAGACGGTAGGTCGCTCCGCCACCGGTGACGGGCGTGCGCGAGGTGGACTCGCAGGTGTCGGCGGACGAGCGGGTGCGGTCCCAGGCGATCGGGGGAGTGCTGAGGGTCTGGCCCGCGGTGAGCGTGACGACCTGGTTGGTGCCGTTCACCTGGCAGTCCTTCGACGACCAGTACTGCTCTTCGCCACTCGAGATGACGAGGGTCTGCTGGGCCGAACCCAGGTCGATCGAGCAGTCGGCCCGACCCGAGTTGGTGATCGACATCGAGATCTGCGGCAACTCGGTGGCGGCGTAGGTCGTCTTGTCGGTGACGGGCTCGAGCTCGATGTCGCGGGTCGAGCAGGTCGCGGCGTCGGAGGCGCCCTCGGTCGAGGTGTCGGCCGGGTCGGCCGTGGCGTCGGCCGCGGGAGCGGTTTCGGTGGCGGCCGACTCGCTCGGAGCGGGATCGGCCGCGGGCGCGGAGGTCGTCGCGGCGGCACCGGGTTCGGCTGAGCCCGAGCCGGGACGGACGACGATCAACACGATGATGACCACGACCGCGATCAGACCGAGCGCGAGCACCGCGCGACGACGCCAGTAGACCGAGGGCGGTTGTGGCCCGACCGGGTTCTTGAACGTCGACATGCGCACAGGTTAAGGGCCGGTCAGGGCGTTGGCCGGGACCGTCGCGGCGTGTGGGCTGAGAATCCGCGTGGAGCGGGGTGCAGGCGTCGGGCCGGGGCGGTGGCGGGACGTGCCCCGGTGTGGGACGTGCGGTTCAGAAGGCGCGGTCGAGCTCGCGGTCGCGTTCGGAGCCCGCGGCACTGAACGCCCGGCGGAGAGCTTCGCGCAGGTTGCCCGATTCGGCGTCGACGAGCTGGGTGAAGCCGAGGCGCCGTGCTTCTGACGCGCGCTGCTTGGGCGAGGAGACGGGGCGGATCTCGCCGGCGAGGCTGATCTCGCCGACGGCGGCCATGGTCTGGGGGAAGGGCTTCTCTCGGCTGGCGCTGGCCAGGGCGAGTGCGATGGCGAGGTCGGCACCGGGTTCGGTGATCTTGATGCCGCCGACGGTGCTGACGTAGACGTCGGCGTCGCCGAGGCGGATGCCTGCTCGACGTTCGAGAACGGCGAGCAGCATGGCGACGCGCGACGAGTCGACACCGTTGACGACGCGACGGGGTTGGGGCGTCGAGCTGGCGACGATGAGCGCCTGGACCTCGACCGGCAGGGCCCGGCGGCCCTCCATCGCGACGGTGATGCAGGTGCCGCTGACCGGGGTGCCGTTGCGGGACATGAAGAGGCCGCTGGGGTCGGCGACCTCGGCGATGCCGTCGCCGGTCATCTCGAAGCAGCCGACCTCGTCGGTGGGACCGAATCGGTTCTTGTGGGCGCGGATGAAGCGGAGGGCGGTCTGGCGGTCGCCTTCGAACTGGCAGACGACGTCGACGAGGTGTTCGAGCAGACGGGGACCGGCGATGGTGCCGTCTTTCGTGACGTGGCCGACGAGCAGGACGGGCAGGTTGCGGTCTTTGCTGACCCGGATCAGGGTCGAGGCGACCTCGCGCACCTGCGAGGTGCCGCCGGCGATGCCGTCGATGCTCGAGGACGAGACGGTCTGCACCGAGTCGACGATGACGAGTTGCGGGTCGACCTGGTCGATCTGGCCGAGGATGACCGCGAGGTCGACCTCGGCGGCGAGGAAGAGGTTGTCGTGCATGGCACCGGTGCGTTGGGCCCGGAGGCGGACCTGCGAGGCGCTCTCTTCGGCGGTGACGTAGAGGACGCGGGCACCCGTGGCGGCGGCACGCGAGGCCACCTCGAGCAGCAGGGTCGACTTGCCGACACCGGGTTCGCCACTCAACAGGATGGCGGCGCCGGGCACGATGCCGCCGCCGAGGACGCGGTCGAACTCGGCGATACCGCTCGGCCAGTACGCGACGCTGTTGGCCTCGACCTGCGTGATGGGTCGGGCGATGCGGTCGCCTTCGACGCGGACCGAGGCGGTGCCGCGGGCGCTGACCAGTGCCGAGGTGACGTCGACGACGGTGCCCCACCGCTGGCACTCGCCGCACCGGCCGGCCCATTTCAGGCTCGTCCAGCCGCACTCGGTGCAGCGGAACGGGGGAGTGGTGGGGCGGGCCATGCTGTCAGCCTAGGAGGCGCCCCCGACATCGGAGGAGGCCTGCGTCGGGGACGTGGCCGCGCCTCCTGGGGTCGCCGCCGCGTCGGTCGCCTGGGCGGCCGTATGGGCTGCGACGGCCTCGGCCTCGCGGGCTTCGTGGGCGGTGGCGGCCTCGTCGGCGGCGATGCGGGCCAGGCGGGCGGCGATGGCGGGTTCGAAGGCCGAGGCCCAGACGCGGTAGCCGCGGTCGTTGGGATGGAAGAGGTCGCCGGCCGAGTTGCGGTAGGTGCGGAAGAAGCCCTGGCTGCGGGTGGTCTCGTAGAGCGGGGCGAGGGTGAGGCCGAACTCGCCGGCGACGCGGCGGACGATGGCGTTGGCCTCGACGAGCTTCTTCTCGCGGTCGGGAATCCACATGGCGGGAAGGTCGCCGACGATGGCGTGCGAGGGCAGGGCGCCGTAGATGACGCGGAGGTTCTTCTCGAACGACTCGGGGTTGAACTGGATGATGTCGTTCGCGCCGATGGCCACGGTGACGACATCGGGTTCGTACTTCTCGAACTTCGGCAACTGGTCTTTGCGGCAGAGCCAGGTGGTCGAGCCGCTGACGCTGAGGTTGACGACCCGCAGCGAGGTGTGGCTCTGGCGGCGCATGTACGCGGAGAGGCGGCCGACGTAGCTGCGGGCCGGGCTCGAGGCGCCGATGCCCTGCGCGGCGGAGTCGCCCATCGCGACGTAGAGCAGCTTGCCCTTGCGGTCGAAGCGGTCGCGCCACCAGGCGGAGTGGACGGGCAACAGCGCGTTGAGGTCGGCGGCGGCGGCGTTGCGCCGCTGCATGAACCGGTTGACACCGGCGCCCGCGGCGGCCGTGGTGGCGAGGGTGACGCCGACGCCCGAGAGGAAGGCGGTGACGGTGTGGCGTGAGGGCATGGGCCGAGGCTACGCCGGGCTCCGATGCCCGTGCCGACCATCACGGCAGCCTGTGCACGACCCCGAGGAGGCGCGGTGCGGTGGACGAGCCGTCACCCGGTTTCGTCCCTGCCGCCGGATGTACTAAACTCGTCCTCGGTACCGTGTCCGAGCGGCCGAAGGATCATGTCTCGAAAACATGTGTGGGGGTTAACTCCACCGTGGGTTCAAATCCCACCGGTACCGCCAGAGGGTTGTTTGCGCATCATCCGAAATTCGTTTGCGGAACTCAGCCCGAGAAGAAAGCCCCCGAGTAGTTCGGGGGCTTTCTTCCGTTTCTGGGCCTAGACGCCCTTGCCGGCGAGGGGTTTGGGACCTCTAGACCGCTTCCTCTGTGCCATTGGGCGCGCAGTCGGCTTAAACGGGTGGCACTTGGACACGGTCGACCTGAGCATGAAAGACGGCAGGCCCTTCGGGTACGTCACCTTCGTAGAAGCAGGGGCCGGCCGTGAAGCTCAGGTAGCCGTTCGTTGGGATCATGTGCACGACCAGCTCCAGTGCTTCGCAACGGACCGGAACATCGGCAAAGAGCGAGGCGAACTCGAGCGGGACGTTCGTCATCGAGTTGGCGCGCTGGTGGCTGCCTACGCCCAGCTGGGCCTGTCGATCGCAACTAGTTACGTTGCCGCCGAGGCATTGCGGACCGCGGCCAATCTGGCGCCCCATCGCTAGCTGCTCTCAGCCCCCGGGTACGGGGAGAGCGTGGTATCGCAGTCCGGACCGCAGCGCCCCCGCTCGCAGGAGAGCCGAATTGCGGTCAGACTCTTTGAAGCCAACACAAAGGGGCGCGACTGCCCATGGCGTCGTCAAGTACGCCTCGGTGAAGGAGCGAGCCGGGGGCTTGGCCCAGCAGAGCGACTGGGGCTCCGAGTCGACGAGCGTGGCCCGGCGCGGCATTAGAGAGGGCGGTGCCACGGTTTGGGGCCGTTCAGCGGCGGATCTTGTCCGTCGAACTTGACGGAAGGTGTTCGCCTATGTGGCCGATGTAGATGCATCCGTCGTTAGAGACCTGGTCGTAATAGTGGATTCGAAGCTTTTGCTGCGCTGACCAGCTATGCGGCTTGAAGTGAGACCACATATGCACGTGCCCAGTAGGGTCGACCTCCTTCGGCACGGGAAGGAGGCGATGATCGCCGAATCGCGCGCGGGTGTCGCTTGTTTCGTCTCGGGCGTGCTTGTTCGGTGGGACGTGGAACCGGTCAGCAGGACCGGATTCGCAGAACGCGTGCACGCTGCTGTCCCACACCCCATCGAGGCGCGACGCCCGGTAGGCAGCCATAGTGCCCAACGCGTCCCAGGCCGCGCGGAGCCCGGCTTGGTCGAGGTCGAGCGCTTTCACCGCTTTTACAGTCCGTAGGTTCCCGGTGATGACGATTTGGTGAGTGGCGAGTCTGGGATCGGTGAGGAGGGCGTCCCAGTCGGCGGGGCTTGAGCCGAGCGGGTTCGCCGGTCCGTTGTCGTCCACCCAGCTGTACGCGTTCGCTGGGTCATGCTCGATCACCTTGCTGCGTAGGAATGCGGCCTCCCGGTTCTTTGCCGCGAACTGCACGTCAAGGCGATCCCGTTCTCGGGTGACCGCAGCAGCATCGGATCGTTCGCCCTCCAACGTGTCCTCCAGCAACTCGACCTTGCCGCGGAGTTCGTCGTTGTCCGAGAGCAAGCGCTGAACCGATTCTGCGTCCGGCACGGTTCGTGTCGCGGCATCAAGTAGTTCGAGCAACGTCGACTCGAGGAGATCCGGCAGGCCGAGGAAGTCTTGCAGCTCCATCAGCTGGCGGAGAGCCTCTGCTCGCGCGGAATTTGCGGTCGCTACCTCGGTGCGGAGCGCGACGATGACATCCGCCGAGAGGTCTTCCGCCGCTACTGGCGCTACCGCGGGAACGGATAGGCCAATCGTATCGACCATGGTGGGCTTCAACGCCGGTCGCGCAGCCTGTCGGGCTGCGACGCGTTCGCTTAGCGGCACGGCATTTGGTTCGACCGCGGAACGGAGCCGCTGCGCGGCGGTGCGGTCGAAGGCCCTGTTCCACTCTCGAACCGTCGGGGGCAGTGGCTTCTGGTACTGACGAACGAACCGCTCGACGGTCCGTTCGATGTCGGCATCCAGTCCGGCGAGGGTCCGCGTCGTCAGCCAGCGCGCCGCGGCTTCAGTGGCGGGGTCGTCTAGATCCACGTCCGGTGGGTAAGTCCGTAGCGTCCCAGCCCCCACGGCACGCCGACCGTGCAGAGCGCGAAACTGCTCAGCGGAGATTGGATCGAGCGAGACCACATGTGCGATGCCCGCGCATCGTCGAGTCCACCGGCGCACACCCTGCATCCACTGTTCGAATTCGATCCCGTCGATGGGTGCGGCGACAAGAACCGGGAGACGACGAGTCGGGTCATCAATCAGTTCCTGAAGCTCCTTGAGCCCGGCGTTCGATACGTGCCGCACACCGGTGCGGACGGGACCAACATCTGAGAGATCAACGACGTCGAGGATCATGTCCGCGACCTTCGGTTTCGCTGCCCGTCGCCGGTCAGAGGAAGCCGTCCGGACGCTGACCCATCCTCCACTCGGGCCGTCCACAGCGACGATGGTCACAACAAACGTTGTCCCCCGATTTGTGTTCCACGCGCGGACCCGGACCCCGTCCTCGCGTCCTGCGCGACGGTGCAAGACTTCGACTCGGCGTGTTGGGGGTGAGCCGACTGCTTCGCCTTCGACACCCGGGTCGATTTCGACCCCGAGCTTGTCTCTACTCCACGCGGCCACCTCGTCGAGCACGCGGCGCAACCAGTTGCTACTGCCCTGGGTGGTCCAGTACGCCTGATAGTCGTGATCCGCAGGTGCGGCAGTCTCCGTTTGGCTGACGTCCGTGCGCTCATCCGTGGTCGTCACTGACCCACCCTTCGCTTAGTGAGAGAAGCTTACCTAGGGAAGGTGTCGTCATGCGTTAGCTCCCTTTCGATTCTCGGCATCGATCCCAGCACGGTCCGCTGATGGTTACGGCCATACCGGCCCTATGCGGGCACGTCGGCCATGTCCGGCATCGACGTCCTACCTCGCCACCGGTTGTGCACTACTCGCTAACCGTTTCCGCCCCCGGGGTACAAAGCTGGTTCAGGCCGTTGACTCGGCATCGTCGGACCAGGTAGACGGATGCTTCACCTTCCGGCTCAGCGGCAGGGGGATGCATCACGGGAACTTTTCGTCTCTGCCAGCGGCTCATGACGTCAAACGCGTCGCTGACATCGCGGTCGCCGCAAGGTGCTGCCTCCAAGTCCACAAGTGGACGCCCGCTGTGCCCACTTCTGGGGCGACAGGCGGGGCGGGGGCATCCACCCCGACCTCCACATTTACGCTCGGGCGGCTTTAGCCGCCCCGCTCACCCGGTGGCGGCCAGCTTCTGCCGGCGCCTCCACTTCGCGGGGTCGTTCGCCTGCTCGCAGAGGGGGTTGGAGGAGGGCCGAATAGCGACCGCCGTGGTCGATCCAAGGCTGCTCGTCAGGCCTGGTGAGTTCGCAACTAACGCGCTATGTCGTTCCGGGCGAGCCCTTGGTTCCACATCGCATTGCGCACCTGCTTGATCGTGTCTGAGTGGACGCGACAGGCTCATTCTCGACGTTTGGGCAAGCCCAAATGAGACCCAAGTGGGTGTGTGGCTGTCTCTCGTTGTGTGCAGCGTGTCCCTCAGCTCGTCAGAAATGTCTGATCGGGGTCTTAGTATGTCCGTATGGAGCACTTCTCGATCGTCAAGGCCATCGGCCGCGCCGCGCTGGCGGCGGATAACCGGGAGGTCGTTGCTCATCAGCTGGTTCGCCTCGAGGCCGCGCTTCGCAGTTCTGGTGACGGCGACGCTGATGCCCTTCAGAAGATGATTTCTGCCGCTTCCCGCCCTCGCCGAGCTGCGCCAAGCCGCGTTGCTCGAAGCGCAGTCTCCGCGTTGGAACGTATGGCGGTGGGTGTGCCGGTGCCGGTTGATCCAGAGAGCGCGGCCCCGCTTGCGACGGTTGTGTTCCCTGAGCAGAACACTGCGAGTCGACCTATCTTCAACGACGTCGTGACGGAGATGGTGCAGTCACTGACCAAGGAATGGGATCATCAGGAGCAATTACTGCAGGCTGGCCTGCATCCGTCATTGACCGCGTTGGCCTACGGCCCGCCCGGGACAGGAAAGACATCGCTCGCGCTTTGGCTCGCCAAGGAGCTAAATTTGCCGGCAGTTGTTGCCCGTCTTGACGGTCTTATCAGCTCTCTGCTCGGGACAACAGCGCGCAACCTCGGCTCGTTGTTTGAGTTCGCAAACAGGTACGAGTGCGTCCTCATTCTCGACGAGTTCGACGCCATAGCGAAGCTTCGAGACGACCCCAACGAAGTTGGGGAGATCAAACGAGTTGTGAACGCGCTCCTACAGAACATGGATGGTCGCGCCGCGATCGGCATCACTCTGGGATTGACCAACCACGAAGCGCTCCTTGATCCAGCAGTTTGGCGTCGGTTCGAGGTGCAGGTGCCGATCCCCGTACCTGCCGTTCCCGAACGAATTGCCATTGTCGCCGCAGCTTTGGGCGACACCCCCGGCATCGAGGCGGAAGCGAAGCTCATCGTCTGGATGACCGATGGCTTTTCAGGGGCGGAGGTGACCACGGTGTGCAAGAAATGGCGGAAGCGCCAAATTGTGGACGGTCTAGCCCGCACCGACGCAGTGCAATTGATCATGCAGGTCACGGCTTCCACTGCGGCGCGTTTTGGTGCAGCGGATCGTCCTGAGTGGCCGAACCGAGAAGCTCTCATCGCCGATCTAGTCCTGAGTGACACTCTTCACTTCTCCCAGGGTGAACTGGCACATTTGTTCGGCATCAGCACCAAGACCGTAAGCCGCCTAGTGAATAAAATTCAGAGCGAGGATGGCAATGCCTAACCAGCCAGTCCAGATCGTCACAAACCCGCAGCGGCTGACGCAACGGCGCGACAAACCGTCCCCAAATTCCGCCGGTACCGATTTTTTCGCAGGCAATGACGCTGGATTTGCTCGCCATCAGGTGCGGTTGACGACGCAACTCGCCAGCATCATTAGCGCACTAAAAGTGCCTACGTACATGAATGATTACAATGGCTTGGGTTTTGTAATCGTCAAGATGAGTTCCCAAGCCATCGCGAAAACACACCGGCCGCAGATACGCCTGTTCAAGAAGAATGCAGTTCCTCATGTGGCCACGCGGGGCATTGGAGAACCAATCTTCGCCTGTACCCCGGAGACGCTTCGTGGAGTCCTTGAGCGGCTCCGTCAAGCTGAACTCAGCGTCGGTACCAAAACGCTAAAAACTGGAGAGATCGTCGCGAACCCGACGAGAGCCCGGTGCGAAGCGTCTGCAATCGCGAGCATTGAGCTGTGGTCTGTCGCAGACAAGCGTGCCTTCGATGCTGAGGATGGGGTTGCGTGGCTGAGTCGGTCCGGGTCGGGTGGCAGATACCACGTGGAGCTCTTCCCATTTGGTGGGGTGTCAGCACCGGCATCTCTGACATCTGCTGGCCAGAGCGCAGCGCGAGCGCTCGAGAACGACCTCACCAACGTCTCCGTTGACATAAATGCGCAAGCGGCTCGCGGGGTGGGCGGCCCGCTTGCTCTATCTGTGGCTGTGCTTGAACCAGGCGTCCCCGGGCGTACTGAACTCGGAATCACACTCGAGGAAGTCGGAACCGCGCTTCGAAGCCGCGGGAACCCAGCCCCCAACGTCGACGTCGACGAACATGCGCGTGTTCTCAACGCTCTCGAACGCAACCCGCTCGTACGCTCCATCGCGCTCCCGCCGCTCCCCTCAGCCACGCAGGGAGAGGCTGCAGCCACCGGCGCCCTGGCATTGCCCGTCCTCCCGGGCCCCGACGAACAGACCCTGCCAATCATCGGTGTACTGGATGGGGGCGTTGGGCCCGTGCTCGACCCTTGGGTTGTCGACCGCTGGACGGTGATAAGTCCATCGGACACGGACGCGGAGCATGGCACGTTCATCAGTGGCCTCCTGATCGCGGCAGGACCGCTTAACCCGTCGCTTTTGGATTCATCACGTCCGGCCTGCCGGATACTGGACCTTAAGGTGCTGCCAGCGGACCCTGGAGGCACTGGTGTCAACTTTGGCCGCTACTACCCCGGTGGAGCCGCGGAGTTTCTCGACGAAATTGAAGACGCTGTCCGAGATGCCAGGAAACGGTATGACGTCCGAATATTCAACTTAAGCGTAAATTTTGACGGGCCCGGCGACGACGCGCGTTACGGCTTCACGGCGCAGCGTTTGGACGAGATAGCGCGACAGCACGACGTCATATTTGTGATATCCGGCGGTAACCTTGTGCCTAGTGATCAACGTGCCGAGTGGGGTACGAATCCTGACCGTAACCTTGCTGCGCTGGTTCGGGAGACGAGGACGACGGTCTCGGAACCCGCTGAGAGTTTGTTTAACCTGTCAGTAAGTGCGTTGAACCCACCTGGAATTGGTGGACAGGTGCCCTATGCCCTCACTAGGTACAGTCGAAGAGGGCCGGGGTTGCGCGGAGCTACAAAACCAGATCTTGCGCATATCGGCGGTAGCGGCACGTACGACAGCGTCGCTGGTTACGGCCTGGTCTCAGTCGATGAGGCCGGAGCGGAAGTCACGGACTGCGGGACCAGCTTCGCGGCGCCCCTTGTCGCGCGCGAGCTCGCTGACCTCGACGTCGCCATTCAGGGGGATGTGCCCCGTGAGGTGCTCCTGGCTCTCCTAATCCACGAGGCGAGAATGCCGAAGCAACTTCAGAAGGGGTCAATCGGTGCAGTCGCAACCCAGCTTGCAGGTTTCGGCGTGCCCAGCCAGACGCACCACACTCTGGAGCGTCCCGACTCGGAAATCGTAATGGTCTTTAACAGCACTGTGCTGCCACGCGAGGAGCACAGTTTGGACTTCTCCTGGCCGGCTGCCCTAACCACAAACGGTAAGTGCCGCGGGTATGCCCGGCTGACTCTGGTTGCGCGGCCGGTTCTTGCCTACGAGCACGGGGACGAACGCATTCGCGTCAACATCGACGCTAAGCTCATGCAGCAAAATGAGGATGGCGGGTTCAACAATGTGCTGAAGCCTGTCCACAACCCCAACGCCATGGCCAACCCAAAGACCGAACGCGAGCGGCTGCGAGAGAATCACAAGTGGCAGGTCGTGAAGAGCTTCGAGACGGCCAACATGCGTGGACGTGGCAGCAGCTCGACGTGGCGGTTCTTTGTTGAGTACCTGACCCGCGCGGAAGAGCCGCTCCCGATTAAGGGCGTCGAGTTCGCCGCGGTCCTCACGATTTCCGACCCCAAGGGCGTCGCACCGGTTTTTCAGCAGATGCGGCAACAACTAAACGCACGAGGGGTGCAGACCACTGACATTCGGGTCGGAATTCGCAACCGAGTTAGCACGCGCTTCTGACGTGCGGGACCCGGAGAGATGCGTCGGAACGACTGTCGGCTCGGCGGCCCCGTGGCCCGAACCTCACTTCTTCTTGGACTGATCGTTCTCGGGGGAAGGCGCCGTCTTCTTGGCCTGAGCGCTCGCGCTGCTCCGCGTCACATACTTGCCGGTCGTCGGGTTTACTCGGATGCCGCTGACGCGGTATGCCCCGTTCCCTAGGCTCTGAAGTGAGTAGCCGTTTGCCATGTCTGCCTCCTACCTAATTTGGAGTCTACGTCCTGGACACGGATCCGGTAGATGCAACGAGCCGTTCGCCCCAGTCGACCGCGATGTCAAGTGTCGTGTCCATCCACATTGCCGTCGACTGGAAGTAGGTCTCGGCGCTTCCAGGCAAGCCAACGCTTAGAACGGCTGACGCGATTCCCGGAAGACCGTCGAGTTCCACGCGAATTGGGGTGGCAAAGACGGTACCCCAGCGACTCGTCGTTCCCTCTTGCAGGTCCTGAAACACCGTCGCTTCGGCGCCGAGCGCACGGCCCGCGATCCACTGGCTGTCGTGACCGCTAGGCACGTGGCGCACATCGTCGATGGAGCGGAAGCAGCGATCTTGAGCTGCGTAACGAGCAACGTTGCCTTGCCCGTCTGCGATCCATAGCGTTGCGTTCAGGCGGTCGACGTTAAACGCCGTGCAGAGCGAGGTGGCGTCCGAAAGCAGCTGATCTGAGTACGCCTGCTGCAGGTCCTGAAATGAATCGACATGCGCCTGCCACAGAGTGGCAGCTCGCTCCTGCGGTGCGCGGTAGCCGGGTGCATGTAGATGCCGCAACTCTCGAATGATCTGCGCGGCATCCGAGTGGTCTTCGAGGATCACGGGAGTAAGACCCGCTGCGCTCCACTGATCAGCCAACGCCTCCTTGATCTGGTCGAACTCCGGCCTTGTGACGTGAAACGATTCCCTGGCCAGAAGTACCAACGCGTTCGATGCGTCGGGAGCGGCCAGGGCCACGTGTAGCCAACGCCGGACGTCGGGGTCGCGGTAGGACGTTCCTGCGATCACGATGGCCCCTTTCTTGGCGCACGCGATAAGCAGGCGTTGCTGCCACGAATCCGGGTCTCCTAGCAGCTCGTTAAAGTCGGAAAGGGTAAGCACGACATCTTGGCTCTCGCGCACTGATGCAACGCCGTGGAGGTGATGCACCGGAATCGTTCCAGCAGGCCGCTGGTCGTCGATTCGGGGCTCAGCAGTGACCGCATCGCCAGCTTCGTCGATTGCATCCTCGATAAGCGTGTCGAAATTCAGGGTGATGACCGTGGACTCTCCCAAATCCCCGGCCAATGCGTGGCTTGCTGCCGCAATGTGCAGAGGTGACGGGGACAAGTCATTGAGATTCGAATAGAGCGCTGCTCGAACGTATTGGTCCCAACGCTTCCCGAGCCGCCGGCGTGCCGCTTCCGCTACGAGCAAAGGGTCTTGTCGATTAACCAGCAACCACGCGGCGTCCTCATCGGGAACTGACCCAGAGGCACGAAGGAGCCGGACTGCCAGCTCCTCCCACCCGGGCAAGCCTGACGCTGCTGATGCGCCAGCTCCGAGCAATAGCGTGACGTGTTGGTCACTTCCGGAGTCACGAAAGGAGCCCATCGTTGCAGCGGTCAAGTCGGGCGCGCTCACAGCATCATGCTGTCACACGAGCCACGCTCACGGTTTCCGACGGTGGCGAGCCTCACGCTTTGTGATTGAGCGCCCACGCCTTGAGCGCCCACGCCTTAAGCGTCCGGGGGTAGCTCGGGCAGTACGAGGCGGGTCTCGTAAGGGTTGTAGCCCTCAGCGGCATGCAGCTGTGGAAGATCATGATCAGGCAGCCCCATCATCTCTAGAGCTGTCTTTGCGAGATCGTGCGAGGAGCCGATGGACTGTCCGTCCGCGATGGACGCGTAGAAGCGTGCCGCGTAGTTGATGGCGTCAGAATTCCCTATTGAGTCGGAATGACCAATAGCGAAGGCCGCGATGCTTTCTGTCACACGGTAAGCCTGTGCAGCGGTCCTGCACGCATTGAGGACGACGAGAAGCGGAGTTTCGTCGACAGCTTGTAGAGCACGCCCCAGTAGCCGGCCGGACATCGTATGACCGTCATTGTGGGCGTCGACATCTTCTTCGAAGACAATGACGTCCTCGTTGCCGTGGCCGGAGAAGTGCACGACGTGAGGGGTGCCCTGCGTAAGACCGTTCAGAAGGTCTGCGCTCGTCGCAGCAGGCCTGACGTCGAGTCGAACCTGGTCGCGACCAGACGCGAACCGAACTGCATCCTGAATTTGCTTCTGCTCGCGTCCGACGCGCCGGTCATCTCGGCCTGACGAGGTGAGGATAAGGATGCGGAGGCGCTCTTTCTTCGGCTGTCGAAGGTCGGCTATTGCCCTCTCGTGCACGTCGAAGCGCATCGCCATCTCGTCGCGCAGACGGCCCGTCTCGGCCCTGACTGTCGTCACTTGCTGAGCTCGTTGCCTTTCTAGGGCAGTGTCGGTCTGCTGACGCTTTCGTTCCGACGCCCTTAGTTCCGAGGCTTCGGCGGCTGACATCTGCCTTTGAAGAGCTACTTCTTCGGCTAGGTACTTGCTCGCCTTGGTCTGCCAAGCGGCGGCGTCCTTGCCGGCGGTGTTGGCGTCCTGCTCGTACCTGTTTGCGTCCCGCGATCGGGACTTGCGCGTCGACTCGCTGCTTGTCTTGGATGCAGCAGTCCGAGCCTTTGTCGCATCCGCCCGCTTGGCGTTCTCTTTCGTTCGTGCCGCCGAGGCCTTCTTCTCCGCATCGGCCTTCTGCGCGCGCTTCCGATCCAGTTGAGACCGAATCGTCGAGCTGCTCATGGTGCGAGGCTAAGGGAACGCCCCGACTCTTGGGCGCAGAAGAGTTCGAAAAGTCCCGCGGTGCGGTGACCTACGGTTCGTCTCCCGCCGTACGCGCATGGGGTGTTCATGCTTGAGGATCAACCACGAGGCAGAAGCGAGGCTCCCCGCCTCGGTCAAGCAACCAACAATTTGGCAGCAGTGAGGCCTGGGGCTCCAGAACGTTTGCCGGGTTGCGGGCGCCGCCGCGGCAAGGGGAAGCCCGACACGCCCCGAGGGCTGCGGGGGCTGGCAGGGGAAATCGCTCTGACATTCGGGGGAAACCCAGCTTCGGTCTGGGGTCCGAGGCCCCAGTCTGCAACGATCGAGGGGATCTGCAAACAGCCCGCCAGACAAAGAGCCTCGAGGACCCCGTGATTACAGGGTTCCCGGGGCTCTTTTCTTTGTCGACAGGGCCCAGCGGTGACACAGCGGTAACAGGGACGCGGTGAGCTCCAGTGAGTAACCAGCACCTCCGCATCACGAGGGGTGTCCAGCTGCCCCATCCTGCGGTCAAGACAGAACGTCAAAATCTCGTCGTCGACCTTGACCCCCGGGCACATTAGACAGCTCTATCGACGCCGACCTCGGTGACGATGACCAGGCCCAACTCGCGGACGCCCTCAGCTCCCGTCTCCCCGAGACACTGCGGGACGTCATGGTGCCGGGCCTGTGGCCTGGCCTCGAATTCGTGCCGACCGCGGGCGTCGCCCTCGGTGCCAGACGCGACGAGCTCGTGATCGCCGACGCAGGCCGCGAGAGCTGCCTCCACGAGGCCTGCGAGCCGTCGCCGGTAACTACGACCTGATCCTGATCGACTGCGCCCCGAGCCTCGACCAGCTCAGCAGTAACAGCCTGACGGCCGCCGACCGGGTTGTGGTCGTCGCTCACCCTCATGGAGACGTTTGGCGCGTAGTTCTGCTGAAAGGATCTCGACTCCACAGGGGCCTCGCCAGCCTGCATCGTGCACGGCGCCACGAATGCGCATACGGGAAGCGCGTTGGCGTTCGGTAGGCGGTAGTTCACTGGGGCAGGGTGTGGTCGATTCGTTCGCGCGCATTCCATCGCGTGGGGGAAATTCCTGAGGATTACGTCAATTAGTTGGCATCGCTCGGCGAGGGCGTTCTAGCGTTTTTCCAGACCGATCAGTACACCAACGGAATTCGACCGAGAGGACGCAGACCAATGACCTGTACCCGAAAGTTCTCCACCACATTCCTCGCCGGCACCCTGGGCATCGCGCTCGCCTTCGGTGGGGCGACTGCCGCGCAGGCTGCACCGACTCAGACCTCGTCGGCGCAGACCGTGTCGGCGACCCAGCAAGAAGCCGCCCCCGCCCCCACCGAAGCACAGTTGGCCGAGATGGAGGAGGCGCTCTCGATCATCGAACGCATCCCCGATTCGGTGCTCCGAGCCGGAGACGCGGCCACGCAGCAGTGGCTCGCCGAGAACACCCCGGCCCCGAACGCAGGCGGGGGAGAGGTCACCCTCCAGGCGAACGTCCTCGGTTGCGCCGGTGCGATCGCCACCGTCATTGCTTCGACCGCCTTCCCGGCGGCGAAGATCCTCAAAGCCAAGGCGCTCATCAAGCAGCTGGGCGGTGTCACCGAGGCGGCCAAAATCATGTGGGGCGCGAGCTTCTCGTACGAGAAGGTCAAGGCGTTGGGCGGCGCCGCTGCCGCGCTCGCCGGTGAGCTCATCGGCATCACGCAGATCAAGGAGCAGTGCTTCTCATGACGAACTGGCTCCGCGCCCTCGCCCCGCTCGTCCTGACGGCGATCGCCCTGGTCGTCTTCTTCACGGCCGATCGCACCGTCGGGATGCTGTTGATCGTTGCCGCCCTCGCCTCGGCGTTCCTCGCGGGCAAGAGCGTCGTCGGCCGCCCGTCCCGGAGTCTCGACCGCGACGTCGACTCCGCCGAGGTCCGCGCCTACCGCGAAGCCCACCCGGACAGCACCATCAGCGATGCCGTCAGCGCCGTCGGGGGCACCGCCCGCCCCTGATCATCGACACGGACACGACGAGCCGCACCCGAGGAGGGTGCGGCTCGTCGTGGTTACGGTGCTCGTGGCACCGACTGCGGGGGCGCTGGTCACGTGACCTGTGCCTCCTGCCCTACGCCTCGGCGTCGGAGACGACGATCCGTTTGGCTCCAAAGACGGCGAAATTGCTCCGCAGGACAACACCGAGAGTTTGTCTGCCCCGGCATGTCTGGCCGCCGGTCTCCATAGCCGGGCCCTGAACGCCCGCACTCTCGGACGAATACGACATCGGTCGATGTCCTCACTTCCCCGCTTGCTGATGCCATCGCCTAGGCCGCAGGGTTGGGTTATACCTCGATAGATTTTCGTTAGAGGTACCCTTATCGGCCGCTAGTAGACAGAGTTCTCCTGCATGAAGGTGGGAAACGTGTTTTTTCCGGTGCTCTAGCGGGTGCGGCGAGCTTCGCGCAGGAGCGCGACTCGCATCGTCAGCCCTTCGCCGCAAAGGGCCACGAGGACGTCAATGACGGCCTCCGACCACAGGGCGAGGAGCTTCGTCGTGTGCTCGTTGGTGAACAGTGCGACGAGGATGACGACCCAGAAGGGAGCGCCGGAGAAGAACACGATGGCCGCGGCAGAAGCGTTGGACATGTTTTCCTCCTTCGGAAGTGGCCTTGCGGCCGGGCCCTCGCCGATCGCGAGGGAGCTTGTGATGTGCATGCCGAGGCCATGCGCGGCACGCCCTGGTTAGAGGCGAAGGGGACCGGGCGCGCGGTCGCTGCTCAACTGGGGGCAAAAAAAGCCAGGCCCGTGAGGGTCTGGCTGGTGGCTTACGAATGGCGCAGGGCTTCATCGTCGCACGCGGCAATGCTCTAACGACGAAACGGCGCTGGAGGGCCGTTAGACATAGTGCTGTCGCAGTGAGCGCACTCTAGCGTGGGCAGAGCTTCGCTATGTGGAACCAGGGTACCTCGTGGGCAGAGTTCACGCGAGCCCTTCGATTCTCGAGGCAGAGCTGTCACCCTTGCGGAAGACCCACCCAAAGATGACGAAAAGCCAGTCCGAGGGACTGGCTTGCTGCGCGGGCCTGTCCCGCACGCACTCACGCTACCTCGGCAGAGCGCCACATTTGCATCGTTGCCGCGGCGAGGCCCTGTCGGTCCCCCGCCGTAGCTCTCCGGCCCGTGGGGGTCCAGTCGTCGAATGAAAACGCAAGCCGCAGACCTCGACCCCGCCGGGTACGAAGGCGAGGCCGAGACGGTCGACGTGGGCGGCACCCCGCGGTGCTGCACCCGCGGACGCGGTCACACCGACGACGAGCACCGCGCCGTGTTCGGCCAGCTCGGAGACGGACCCGCCTAAGGGAATGGCGATCGCTCGGATCTGATCCCGGAGGTGCAGCCAACATTTGTTTCGGAGTGGGAACAGGGTCGCGAATTGGCCGGCAGTTTGTTGGCACTTACTCAGAGGGGCTGCGCGTGCGCCACGGATGACGGAAGGTTGTTGTGAGTCTGTGATTTGAGATGGGATTGCAGGTGTCCTCGGACTAGGGTTAAGGCATGGCAACGATCGAGCTCAAGGCATACACCGCTTCCGTTCGGACGGATATGCCCGAACTCGTGGGTGCGCTTCGCGATGTGCTCGGGGCGCAGCTCGTGGCCTACATCGCCGGCGTCAAAGAAACCCGCGCGGTCCGTCAGTGGGCAGAGAATGACGGTCGGCGCCCGCAGCCCAAGCAGGAGCAGCGTCTCCGCCTCGCCTACCGGGTGGCAGCTCTGCTGCTTGATCAAGACGCCCCTCGGGTGGTGCAGGCCTGGTTCCAAGGAATGAACCCGCAACTCGACGACATCGCACCAGCACGTTTCATCCGCGAGACAGACGGCGACGACGCGAAAGTCCTAGCCGCCGCGCAGAGCTTCGCCGCGAACGGATGATCGATCCGAACTCCCTGCAGCACATGTCCGCGCCGTCGCCGGTGTGGCGTGTGGGGCGCCGGCCGAACCCCTGGGACTGGGCGCCCTGGCGATACGCCTCAGCGGACACCGGGACCTTCCCCGGTCGCTGGGACTCACCCGCCCCGCACACCTACCGAACGACCTACGCCGCCACCGAACCCCAAGGTGCCCTCCTCGAGGTCCTCGCCCGTTTCCGACCGGACGCCTCTCTCGTGGCCGCCATGACGGAGATCGTCGTCGACGAAGCCGATCGAGCCCTCTATTCCACGCAACAAGCTGGCATCGTCCCGACTGAGTGGTTCGCCGCACGGTTGCTCACCCGGGCGTCTCTCGCCGGAAGCTACCTCGATATCGCCCACTCCGAGACCATCGCGGGCTTCTGGGGTGAATTCGCCCACTCGGCGATCGCTGAGTACGGCCTCGCGGACTTCGATGGTTCCGCGCTCCAGAACGCCAATGTGCGCCCACTGACCCAGGCCATCAGCGCCCGGGTGTACCGAATGACCAACGACGACGACGTCCCGTCGTTCGACGGCATCCGATTCCTGTCCCGATTCGGCGCCGACCAGGAGCTCTGGACCGTCTTCGAGCAACCCGACGACACTTCCACCAGCAAGCTACTGAGCGAGATCCAGACCATGGCCATCTCCGAGGGCGATCACGCAGTGGCACAAGCCATGCAGACGCTCGGGCTCACGCCCGACGAGGACTGAGCGCGAACGCCGCCGGAAGCGGCACTGTGACCACTAGCCCTGCTTCCTGCCTGGCCCGCGCGAAGTCGGACTGGCCGCCGGGGGAGCAGGCAAAACAAGGTGCGTTATGGGTCACATCGTTCTTACGAGCGCACGATTGCTGACCAATCCACGTTGAGGCCTGCAGTGCTAATTTCTGAGGCAGGCTTACCTTTTCAACCGCCAGCAGGGTCCAGTGGGACATAGACAAGCCCATTCAGGTCGCTAGGCAATTCAACATTCGACTCGTAGAGCAATGTGACTCGCTTGCGGCCCAGGAGCCCCAAGAGGTCAAGCCGAAGCGGGCCTGAAAGCATCTGCGGCGTCTCGCCGACCTCGGAGCCTCTCGACGTCGTCCTTGATCAGCGGCGAGCGGCCTGCAAATCGGCCGAACCGGAGCTCGCACGGCGGGAGGCAGCTCGCCGACTGGTCGGCGTCACCCCTCCCGCAGCACCTTCGCCATCGGACGGCCGCGCGCGACCTCGTCCACGAGCTTGTCGAGGCGGCGGATGTTCGCCGTCAGCTCATCGTCGAGGGCCTCGATGCGGACGCCACAGATGACCCCTGTCACGAGCGCGCCCCGGGGGTTGAGGTCGGCTGCCGCGAAGAAGTCGCGGAACGTGGTGCCGTCGGCGACGTGCTGGTCGATCTCGTCCTGACTGTAACCGGTCAGCCAGGTCACGACCTGGTCGACCTCGGCCTGCGTGTGGCCCTTCCGCTCGACCTTGGCCACGTACAGGGGATAGACCTTGGCGAACGGCATGTCGTCCAGGCGGCTCATGCCGGAATCGTACGCCGGCGGGCCGTCCGGCACCGCGCCTCCTGGGGTCTCGGCCGACCTAGGGTGAAGGCGTGCCCTACGAACCGGACGGGACCGCAGCCGCGGCCGACGACACGTCGCCCTTCGCGCATCGGCTCGCCGACCGCTTCCTCGACGACTACGTGCCCGGCCTCACGCTGGAGCACGGCTCGTACCGCGTCACGGCGGACGAGATCGTCGACTTCGGCCGCCGGTTCGATCCGCACGACATGCACGTCGACGCCGACCGGGCCGCGGCGACGCCCCTCGGCGGGCTCGTGGCCAGCGGCTGGCACACCACCGCCATGATGATGCGCCTGATGGTGGCGTCCTACCTCAACCAGCGCGCCAGCGTCGCGTCGCCGGGCGTCGACGAGTTGCGCTGGTCGGCTCCCGTCCACCCCGGCGACGTGCTCCGCGCCCGATTCACCGTCGTCGACGCCCGCCCCTCGGCCTCCCGTCCCGATCGGGGAGTGGTGCGCACCCGCATCGAACTCCTCGACCAGCACGACCGGGCCGTGATGACGCAGGTCATGACCAACCTGATCCTGTCCCGCCCCGTGGCCGGCTGACCAAGGCCGGTCCGCGACGGAGTCCAGGTCACCCCGCCCGGGTCTCCGGACGCTCGACGACGATGAGAAGAGCCGCGTCCCGCAGCGCCGCGACCTCGCGATGGAGGCCATCGGCGGTCACGTGGCGGCCGGAGGCACCGCCGACGGGCCGTTCCTTGTGGTGATCGAGCGCGCCTGCTGCAGCTGACGCGACGGTGCGAAGGAGGCGAGGTGCCGGTCGGGCCGGCACCGCGCCTCCTGAACGTCACCGGTCAGCGCGCGGCGAGCTGCGGGTAGAGGGCCTCGAGCGGAGCCGACAGGCCCGCCTTCACCTGGCGCGAGGTCTCGTCGGCAAGGACCTCGTGCTCGCCGGCCTCAAGGGCGTCGAGCACGTCGGCGACCAGGGTCGCCGGGTCGGTCTTCGCGTCCGTGACGCCCGCGGCCATGGCGGTGTCGACGTAGCCCACGTGCACGCCGACGACCTGCACGCCCGCGGGCTGCAGCTCGAGGCGCAGGGAGTTCGTGGCCGACCACAGCGCGGCCTTCGTCGCCGAGTAGATGCCGGCGACGGCGTACCAGGAGAGGGCGGAGTGGATGTCGATGATCGCGGTGCCGCCGCCGTGGGCCGAGAGGAGGGGTGCGTAGGCCCGGGCGAGGAAGAGCGGCCCGAGGAAGTTGGTCTCGACGTTGGCGCGGATCTCGTCGTCGGTGTGGCTGAGGATGCCGGGCGTGGGGGTGCTCGCACCGGCGTTGTTGATCAGCACGGTGACGTCGGGCGCCGCCTCGACGACGGCGGCGATCGAGGCGGGGTCGGTCACGTCGAGGGTGAGGGGCACGACGCGATCGTCGTCCCAGGTGCGCGGGGTGCGGGCCGTGGCGTAGACCTTCGCGGCGCCGCGGGCCAGGGCGGCTTCGACGAAGCGGGTGCCGATGCCCCCGTTCGCTCCGGTGACGAGGACGACGGAGCCGGTGATGTCGGTCATGGGTGTTCCTTCCAATGATGCTGCGAAGATGAGGCGGCTCGCGATCGGGCCACCCCTTGCTGACTCATGTCATAATTGAGTTCAGTCAGTTTCTATTCCAGGAGGTCCCGTGTCTTCGGCAGCCCCGTCCCTCGGTCGTCGCGAGCGGAACAAGCAGGAGAAGCTCGAGCGCATCACGCGCGCGGCATCCGACCTGTTCACCCGGCACGGGGTCGACGAGGTCACGACGCAGCAGATCGCCGAGGCAGCCGACGTCGGCGCCGGCACGCTCTTCCTCTACGCCAAGACCAAGGGTGAACTGCTGCTGCTCGCCCAGAACGCGAACTACGCCCGTTCGCTCGACCAGGGTGTGCGCGACGCCGACCGGGCGCCCGGCGTGATCGACGCGGTGGTCGCCCTGCTCACGCCGATCGTCGAGTGCAACCGGGCCCAGGTCGAGAACGGCCGCACCTACCTCCGCGAGATGGTGTTCGGCGACCCGGCCGAGCCGCACCACGCCGAGGCGCTCTCGATCGTGGAACGCACCGAGCGGGCGCTCGCCGGCGTCATCGCCTCTCGCACCGAGAGGGACGAGGCCGAGGCGGCGCGCCTGGCGCACGTCGTGTCAGCGGTCCAGTTCGTCGCGATGGCGTCGGTGGCGGACGAGTCCGTCACCGTGGCGACGATCGTCGCCGACATCCGGACGCAGCTCGAGCTCGTGCTGCCGCGCTGACGGGCGCGACCCGGGGTGTTGGGTCGCCCGGAGCTGGCTACGGGAGGGTGACGACGGCCTTGCCGCGGATGCGGGCCTTGCCGAGCTCGTCGAGCGCGGTCGCCGTCTCGGCGAACGGGTGCGTCGCACCGACGACCGGGCGGATGGCCCCGGCGTCGACGAGCGCGGCGATCTCGCGCAGCTGAACGCCGTCGGCGCGCATCAGCAGGAACTCGTAATGGACCCCGAGTTTCTTCGCTTGGGCGCGAACCTTACGACTGAGGCCGGCAATCGCCAGGCGCACGACCGGATTCAGGCCCGCAGCCTTCGCGAAGGCGGGGGTGGGCGGACCCTGGATGCCGATGGCCAGGCCGCCGGGGCGGAGCACTCGGAGCGACTTCGCCAAGTTGTCGCCGCCGAGACCGTCGAGCACGAGGTCGTAGCCGGACAGTGCCTCCTCGAAGTCCTGGGTGCGGTAGTCGACGACGACGTCCGCCCCGAGTCCGCGGAGGAACTCGGCGTTCGCCGAGGAGGCGGTGGTCGCGACGTGCGCGCCGAGGTG
Organism: Frigoribacterium sp. VKM Ac-2836; assembly: GCF_013248995.1. Taxonomy (GTDB): domain Bacteria; phylum Actinomycetota; class Actinomycetes; order Actinomycetales; family Microbacteriaceae; genus Frigoribacterium. The sequence continues at coordinate 306,047 of NZ_JABRPK010000002.1, forward strand.
CTTCGCGAGTTGGATCGCGATCGTGCCGACGCCTCCGGCGCCCGCGTGGACGAGCACCTTCTGGCCGGGCTGCAGGTTGCCGCGCTCGACGAGGGCTTGCCAGGCCGTCAGGGCGACGAGGGGCAGCGACGCGGCCTCGACGATGCTGATCGACGTCGGGGCGAGAGCGACGTCGGCTTCGTCGACGGCGATCCGCTCGGCGAAGGTGCCGATCCGGTGGTCGCGGGGGCGAGCGAAGACCTCGTCGCCGGGCTTCAGACTGCGGACCGAGCCGCCGACCTCGATGACGGTCCCGGCGACGTCGTGGCCGAGGACGAGAGGCGCCTTGTACGGGAGGATCAGCTTGAACTCGCCCTCGCGGATCTTGGCGTCGAGGTGGTTCAGGCCGGCGGCGGCGACCTGGACGAGCACGTCGTGATCGCCGACCGTGGGCTCGGGCGCGAGGATCTCGTGCAGCGGCTGCTTGTAGGCGTCGAAGGCGAAGGCTCGCATCGTGGTTCTCCTGGGGTTCTTCCTGGCGTGATCTGATCTGACTCAATAATGAGCACACTCAGTAACAAAGTCAAGAGTCGTCGGCTCGGAGATCACGTGGCCGCAGGTGCGTTCAGGTGCTCTCGTCCACGAGCCCAGGGGCCTCGACGCCTGATGCCCGACGTCGAGCTCGGCCACCGCCAGATCGTCCACGTCGGGGGCCCTGACGGTTGGCGAGCGTCCGAGAACCGCGAGCGTGCCACCCGCTCGGCGTTGCGGGTCGCGGGCCTGGACGCCGAGTTCGTCGCTCGGGTGACTGGACCGCTCACTCGCGCTGGGCTGCAGCCCAGCCCGTCCTCGCCAGTCGAGCTATCGGGGTCCTGACATGGCGCAGGCCGATCACCGGAAGATCCCCTCGCTCGTCGTCTCCGGCGCCGTCGGCCGCCGCTGCGATGGCCGGGGTCTCGGTGGTCCTGTGAAGCGCGCCGGCGGCGCGCCGGCGGGCACCTGTCGTCTCAGGACGAGGTGCCCGCCGTGCCGTAGTCCCCCCAGGGGTGGCCTGTCCGCGGTCATCGGGTCACCTCGGACGGGCACGCACTGCGACGTGCGTCAGCAGGGTCCGGGCTGACAATTCGTCAAGTTAGTGGGCGCCGGTCGCGTTGTTCAGATCCCTTCCGCGCCGTCGTTCCCGCCACGGTCGCGATCGCGCCACTCCCTCACACGACGGGTGCGCCCGCGATGACGTCGACGTAGCGTCGGACCATGGACGACGCGACGAACCAGAACTCCGAGAGCTCCACCGCCACGAAGGTCAACGGTGATTTCTCGCTGGCCGTCGTGTTCGGCGTGGTCGGGTTCACGTTCCTGATGACGCTCGACACTCCATGGGCCTCGCTGCCCATGCTCGCCGTCGCGGGCTTCTACCTGGTAAAGGCCCTCCGCGCCGTGTACCGAGAGCGGAAGGCGCCGACGGAGGCACCCGACGCCTGAGGTGTCCCTCCTGCTTGAGCTGCACCAGCTGACGCCTGTCGCCCCTCCCGCACACCGGCCTCATGCAGGCAGGAGGTTCTCGCCGTCCCACGAGGTCGCCGTCCAGCCCGCCTCCACAGAGCCTTCGAGGACGACGATCCCTGTGTTGCTGACGCCGTGGGTCCGACTGAACGCGGCGTCGACGTTGTCGGCGACGAACGCTGCCCACACGCAGATGGCCGCTTCGTGGGCCACCACGACCACCGTGGCCCCGGGCGGCGTCGTCGCGGTAGACGACGCGACGGCGTCGCCGAACCGAGCCATGAACTCCGTCCCGTTCTCGCCTCCCGGGATGCGCGCCTCCTCGTCTGTCCACCAGCGCTGCATGGTGCCGACGTAGCTGGACCGGGCCTCGGAATAAGGCCGTCCCTCGAGGTCACCGGCCTCGATCTCGTGCAGGCCCTGCACCGGCACATGGGGCACGCCGAGCGACGCGGCAAGCGTCTCGGCCGTCTGGAGCGCCCTGAGGGCACGGGACGAGTGCACGACCGTCACCTGCTCGGCCGCGAGCGTGCCCGACAGTGCGCGCGCCTGCTCGACCCCCGTGGCGGACAGGGGCGGCCCCGGCAGGCGAGAGCCGATCACCTGGGCGGTGTTGTCGGCGGTCTCGCCGTGTCGGATGAGGAGGAGGCGCATCGGTCAGCCGATCGTCCGGCCGCCGCCGGTGACGCAGGCGACTCTGCCGGTGAAGCGAGGGGTCGTGGTGCTCATGAGGTGCCTTTCGGGGACAGGCCCGATTGTGACACGGCGAGGGCCAGCGCCACGGCGACCGGGGGAGCCCCGGCGCGAGCAGCGCCGACCAGCATCCAGGTCGGACCCCCGTCGTGCGGGCCCTCTGCGCTTCGTACTCAGCGCGTCTCTCTCGCCACGCGCAAGAAGGTCGACACCCCTCGGCGCACCTGGTCGGACCAGACCGCATGCAGGAAACGGACGAGGGGCGGGCCGGTCAGTTCGACGCGGACGAGGGTCCCCGCGGCGAGGTCCGTCTCGACCGTTCGCAGGCTCATCGCGGCCGGCGCCATTCCGGCGCGAGCAGTCGACCGGACGATCGCCGTGGTCTCGAGCACGGCTGCGGGAGTGCCGAGTGCCAGCCCGGACCTCTCGAGCCACGCCTCGACCGTCGCCCGTGTTCCGGACCCCGGCTCCCGCAGGAGCAACGCCGCGTCGGCCAGGTCCTCGGCGCTGATGCTCGGCCGCGTCGCCCACGGGTGGTCGGGGGCGACGACGACGACCAGTTCGTCCTCGGTGATCACGGTCGACGAGAGCCCGGACGGGGCGGAGGGGGTCTCCACGAAACCGACGTCGGCGTCACCGGAGCGGACCAGCGCGATGACGGCGGCCGAGTTGTCGGCCAGCAGACGCACCGACGAGTCGGGTGCGCGGCGCCGGAATTCTCGCAACCAGGACGGGGCGAACAGCTCGGCGATGGTCTGCGAGGCCGCCACCACGATCGAGTCGGGCGCGTCGCCCAGCGCAGCGACGCCTTCTTCGAATCGTCGAGATGCCTCGAGGACCGGCCGCCCCAGGTCGAGGAGGAGTCGACCGGTGTCGGTCATCGCTGATCCCTCGGTGGAACGGCGCACGAGAGGCTGGCCCACGGCGCGTTCCGCGGCTCGCACGCGCCCGGACACGGCCTGCTGGGTCACTCCGAGGGCCGAGGCTGCGCGTGAGATCGAACCGGTCTCGGCGACCCGCTCGAGGACTTCGAGGGTGTCGAGGTCGAGTGTTCGATCCGTCAGGCGTTTGGGCGTCACAAGAAGACATTGTGCCCCTCACAAGCCGATCGACGTAGCCGTGACGGTCCGGAACGGAGACGCTTGTCGCATGAGCATCGCCGACACCGCCTCCGCATCGACGCCGACCGGGCCTACCGGAACGCCTCGGAAGCGAATCCTCCAAGAGCTCGAGCGACCCGGCCACATCGTGTCGAACCTGACACCGAACTGGTTCGCCTCCGTCATGGGGACGGGCGTCGTCGCCGTCGCCGCTGCATCGCTCCCATTGCAGTTCCCCGGGCTTCGCACCGGCGCGACGGTCGTCTGGTCGATCTCCGCGGCTCTCCTGGTCGCACTCACGGTCGCCACCGGACTGCACTGGTTGCGCTACCGCAGCACGGCGATGACGCATCACCGACACCCGGTGATGGCCCACTTCTACGGTGCGCCGCCGATGGCGTTCCTCACCGTCGGTGCCGGTGCCCTCTTGCTGGGCAAGGATTGGATCGGGCTGCCCGCCGCCGTCGCCGTCGACTGGACGCTCTGGACGATCGGAACCCTCGGCGGGCTCATCACGGCCGTCCTCGTGCCGTCCCTCGCCTTCAGCCGACACGAGAACGGGCCCGCCGCCGCGTTCGGGGGCTGGCTGATGCCGGTCGTGCCGCCCATGGTCTCGGCCTCGACGGGTGCCCTGCTGCTGCCCTACACACCCGCAGGGCAGGCTCGCGAGACGCTGCTGTGGGCTTGCTACGGTCTCTTCGGCCTCAGCCTGGTCATGTCACTCGTCGTCATCACGCTGATCTGGAATCGACTCATGCAGCATCAGGTCGGCCCTGCCGCGTTCGTGCCGACCCTCTGGATCGTTCTCGGCCCCATCGGCCAGTCGATCACGGCGGTGAACCTCCTCGCGTCGAACGCTCCGACCGCCGTCGACGCCGGTACCGCGCATGCCCTCCTCGTCGTCGCGCTCGTCTACGGGTTCGCGATGCTCGGATTCGGCCTCGCCTGGACGGCCATCGCCCTCACCATCACCGTCCGCACGGCACGTCGGCACCTCCCGTTCAGCCTGACCTGGTGGTCGTTCACCTTTCCGCTCGGCACCTGCGTCACCGGTCTGAACGGTCTCGCGCTGCACTCCGGCCTTGATGCGGTGGGGTACCTCGCGGTCCTCTACTTCGCCGGTCTCGTCACGGCCTGGATCGTCGTCGCCACGAGGACCTTCCACGCCTCGGTCATCCGAGGAACCCTGCTGGTACCCCCGGCGGTCCACTGAGGGACGTCGAGAGGGCCCGCCTTCGGTGCCCGGCCGCTACCCGCGGTTGAGGGCCTGGGCATGCCGGATGATGTTGTCCCAGTTGATGACGGCGTCCGGGTGTTGCAGGTGGAACTGAGCTTGCGATCGAACGCGTCGCTCCGCCTCGGTGATGAGCGGGTTCTCGATCTGGGCCGCGAGGGCGCCGAAGGCGTCGTCGAACGACATCTTGGCCCCGCGATCCTGATCGAGGAGGCGCGGCAGGAGGTCGGCCACGTGCTCGCGTGCATCGCGGAGCGCGTCGGCGGGGACGCGGTCGAGGTGTTCCAGGACGAAGGCGCGGATCATCTGCATGTACTCCGCCGCGCGCCGATAGACGTCAGGTGATCGGTCCGGGACGCGGGTGTAGCGATTGGGTTCCATCTCGATCAGGCCGTCCACCGCGAGCATGGCGAGAGCTTCGCGGATGGGAGTGCGAGACACCTGCAGCCAGGTGGTCAGGTCCGCGTCGTTGATCTTCTCGCCGGGTTCGAGCTGGCCCTTGAGGATCTCTTCCCGAATCGTGGAGTACACGCGATCGCGGATGAGTTGGCGGGGACGCTCGCTGGTCGGCTGGGGAACAGGCATGCATGAAACATATGGCAGGCCGTGGGTCAGGTGTCAATGCTCGGGGTGCAAGCTCTCGTCCGCAGGGGTGGTCGTCCACGAGGTGAAGTGCACGGTGAGGTCGGCACGCGACGGGGCGCAGCAGAACGGACCGGCGCTCACCACGGCATCCGGGGCGAGCGGGGCCACACGGACCAGACGCCACGGCTCGGCGTCGACGCGCGCTCGCACGGTAAGCGCGTCGCCCGACCGGCTGGCGCGGATCGTCACGGTCCGGCCGGTCCAGTCCACGGGGGAGAGCGACCAGTCCGACTCGCCCCGGGTCACCACGGCCCCGAGGCTCTGCTCGCCGTCGCTGAGTTCCACGCCGGCCTTGACCCAGGTCGTGGGGCCGACCGAGACGAAGATCCCGGCCTGGTCGAACTGGGCCGAGAAGTCGAGGACGAACGACACCTCCATCGCCGTGCCCTGGGCGAAGGGCGCGACCAGGGCGTGCTCGGTGTCGTGGACGAACCCGTACGACGTGATGCGCCAGGCGTCGCTGCCCTCGGCCGCCGTGACGCGCATGCCGTCGTCGGAGACGAGGACCGCGGCCGGCTCGGTGGTCCAGGTGCCGGTGGCCCAGGCGATGTCGGTCATGGGGTCCCTGTGCGATTGGACGTGCATCTGTCAAGGTCGTGCAAATCGTACATCCGCTCCTCGGGGGGTCCTGTCCGGGCCTCCCACGATCGGCACGGGAGCGTAGCGTCGAGGTGAGGGGCGATCGTCGTCGAGCGCCGTGTTCCGGCCCGCCTCTCGCCCCCGAACCGAACCCACCCCCAGGAGACCCATGCGCACCGTCAACGCCTACGCCGCACCGTCCGCCACCGAGCCCCTCGTCAAGACGACCATCGAGCGCCGCGACGTCGGCCCCAAGGACGTCATGATCGACATCGCCTACGCCGGCATCTGCCACAGCGACATCCACACCGTCCGTGGCGAGTGGGGCGAGATCCAGTACCCGCAGGTCGTCGGTCACGAGATCGTCGGCACCGTGGCCGAGGTCGGCTCCGAGGTCACCAAGCACAAGGTCGGCGACCGCGTCGGGGTCGGCTGCATGGTCAACTCCTGCGGCGAGTGCGAGTACTGCAAGCGTGGAGACGAGCAGTACTGCGCCAAGGGCAACACCGGCACCTACACGAGCGTCGACCCAGCCGACGGCACCGTCACCCAGGGCGGCTACTCGCAGGCAGTCGTCGTCACCGAGGACTTCGTGCTGCGCGTGCCCGAGTCGCTCGACTACGACAAGGTCGCACCGCTGCTCTGCGCCGGCATCACGCTCTACTCGCCGCTGCACCACTGGGGCGTCACCGAGGGCACCAAGGTCGCCATCGTCGGCATGGGCGGCCTCGGCCACATGGGCGTGAAGATCGCCGCCGCGCTCGGAGCCGACGTCACCGTGCTCTCGCAGACCACGTCGAAGAAGGACGACTCGCTGCGCTTCGGCGCCAAGGCCCACTACGCGACCAGCGAGGAGCAGACCTTCACCGACCTGGCGAACTCGTTCGACCTGATCATCAACACCGTCTCGGCGAAGATCGACATGGGCGCCTACCTCGGCCTGTTGGCCGTCGACGGCACGCTCGTCAACGTCGGAGCGCCCTCCGAGCCCCTCGAGGTGCCCGCGTTCGCGCTGATCCCCGCCCGCCGAAGCTGGGCCGGCTCGGCCATCGGCGGCATCCGCGAGACCCAGGAGATGCTCGACTTCTGCGCCGAGCACGGCATCGTGCCCGAGACCGAGCTGATCGACGCCGACCAGATCAACGAGGCCTACGACCGCGTCCTGAAGTCCGACGTGCGCTACCGCTTCGTGATCGACGCGGCGACCTTCGCCTGATCCGAGCCCGCTCCGAGGCGGCCTGCCGGCCGCGATCGGCCATGCACCCGGTTTCGGACCGTGCACCCAGAAGTTTTCGGGTGCGTGGTCCGGAACCGGGTGTTTCGTCACCGACGTCAGTTAACCCACCGGACACCCGCCACCCCTACGCTGACCACGACAGCGCCTAGGGTTCCGGGGTCTCACGATCCGACTGGTCCGAGCGGCGCCACGGTCGGGCGCCATCGCCGGGCCGTCATCTGAACGGACAAAAGCCTGGAGGACCCGTTCGGCGCGCCCCGCGCCGAGCCGATGGGTCCTCGCATGTCCACCACCGCCCTCCTGCTCGTCCTCGCCGCCGCCGTCTGTCACGCCGGCTGGAACATCGTCGCCCACGGCGTGAGCCGCCTCGGCACCCCCTTCCTCTGGTGGGGAGCCGTCGCCAGCGCCGTGCTCTGGCTGCCGGTCGTCCCGTTCACGGGCGGCCTCGGTGAGAGCGCCGGCGGTCTCGCGGTCGGGGCGGGGGTCTCGGCCGTGCTGCACGTCGTCTACATGACGGTGCTGCAGCGCGGCTACGCGGTCGGCAACCTGTCGACCGTCTACGCGACGGCGCGCGGCAGCGGCCCCGCCGTCAGTGCCGGCCTCGCCGTCCTGCTGCTCGGCGAGCAGCTCCCGGTCACGGCCGTCGTCGGCATCGCCGTGGTGGTCGTGGGCGTCGTGGCGACCGGGCTCATCGACCGCAGCCCGAGCACGTCACCGGCGTCGCGCCTCCTGGGCTCTTCTGAGCCGAGCGCACCGGCAAGGGCGCGCCCGCGCCTCGATCCCGGCATCGCCTGGGGCCTGCTCACCGGCCTCGCCATCGCGAGCTACACGATCTGGGACGCTCATGCCCTGCGCACCTGGGGCCTCTCGCCCGTGTCGTTCATGGTCGGCGTGACGCTCGTCGAGATCGTCTTCTACAGCGCGTCGCTCGGCCGACGGCGGGACGAGCTCGTCGCCGTCGCCCGCCGGCACTGGCCGCGGGTGCTGGCCTTCGGTGTGCTGTCGCCTCTGTCGTACATCCTCGTGTTGACGGCGATCCAGACCGCGCCGGTCGCCCTCGTCGCTCCCGCCCGCGAGACGAGCGTGGTCATGGTCGCCGTGTTCGGCGCCCTCGTGCTGCGCGAGGGGTCGCTCGTCCGGCGGCTGACGGCCTCGACGGTCGTGCTCGGCGGCATCGCCCTGCTCGCCCTCTGACGCGCGCGTCGGGCAGTGCAGGAGGCGCGGGTCGGCCTACAGGAACCCGGTCACCGCGACGGCGACCGCGGCGAGCAGCGCGACGGCGGCGAGCACCTTCGACGAGCCCATGACGAGTCGGCGCCTCGGCCCGCCGTCGTACGGCTCGTCGTCGGCGTCGCGCAGTTCGGGCGGCAGCTCGGCCTCGTGTCGTCGGGCCTCCTCGACCTCGCGATCGCGGGCGACGAGCAGCTCGAGTTCGCGGTGGGCATCGTCCGACCAGGTCGCGAGGTCGTCGCCGGGAGAGTCGGGGGTGCCGTCGTCGGGTCGCATGCGGAGGCCTTCGTCGCGGGGGGCAGGGCGGGGTGGTCGTCCGAGGGTAGACCGCCCCACCTGGACCCGCCATGACCGGACGCGCACCACGGCTAGCTCGCGATCACCTGGCCCAGGTTAGGCAGACAAGAGGTGAACTCTCGTTGAACGGGCCCGAAGATAGGTTCCTATGTTGCTCCGAGGCGTGTCACCATCGTCACGTCCTGCTCCCACCCGAAAGGCCGTCATGACCCTCCGCCGTCCCCGCGCCGCGACCGCCCTCGTCGGCGCCGCCCTGCTCGCCGTCACGCTCTCCGCCTGCGCGACCCCCGCCTCCTCGGCCACCGGCTCGTCCGACGCGGCCGGCGGTTACGCGGTCGACGACAGCACCCTCGTCTTCGGCGTCGTGCCCGACTCGGTCGACACCGAGACCAACTACCAGCCGCTGATGGACTACCTCTCGAAAGAGACCGGCAAGACGGTCGAGTATCACGAGTCGACCGACTACGCGGCCCTGATCGAGGCGAGCATCGCCGGCCAGATCGACGTCGCCTCGTTCTCGGGCTTCACCTACGTCACCGCCACCAACAACGGTGCCGAACTGACGCCGATCTCGTCGATCACGACGGCCGAGGGCCAGGAGCCCGGCTACTACTCGCAGGCCATCGTGCCGAAGGGCAGCGACATCACGTCGATCGCGGACATGAAGGGCAAGAAGATCTGCTTCGTCGACCCGTCGTCGACCTCGGGTTACCTGTTCCCGAGCTATGCGCTGCTCGAGGCCGGCATCGACCCCGAGAAGGACATCACCCCGGTCTTCGCCGGCAAGCACGACGTCAGCGTGCAGAAGGTCGGCGAGGGCACCGAGTGCGATGCGGGCTTCGCGGAGGACAGCGAGGTCGCCAAGAGTGACGCCGTCGACGTCATCGACCAGCAGATGGTGCCCGGTGCCCCGATCGTCGAGTCGAACTCGCTGCCCGACGACGTCAAGACCCAGCTGAAGGACGTCCTCTCGAACGTCACCGCCGACGACATGGTCGCCGCGGGCATCGAGGGCGCCGACAGTGAGGGCTTCCGTGCCGTGTTCTTCCAGACCACGCCCGTCGACGACGCGTACTACGACCAGATCCGCGACATCTGCGAGAAGACGAACGCCTCGCAGTGCACGGCCTGACCCGCACGACGTAGCCGATCCACACCCCAGGAACTCGCTCAGACCCTCGCGCACGCGTGGGGGTCTCGGCGACTTCCTGGGGTCTGACCGAACCAACCGGAGACAGCATGACGCAGCACACCGCCCCGACCGAGACCGTCGTCTCGCTCGCCGGCATCACCAAGCGCTTCGGCGACACCGTCGCGCTCGACGACGCCTCTCTCGACGTCCGGCGCGGCGAGGTGGTCGTGCTGCTGGGCCTGTCGGGCTCGGGCAAGTCCACCCTCCTGCGGCACGTCGACGGCCTGGACCGGCCGACCGATGGCCGTGTCACGGTGCTCGGCCGCGAGGTCACCGGCCTCACCGGGCGAGCCCTGCGGCAGCTGCGCAGCGAGGTCGGGTTCATCTTCCAGCAGTTCGAGCTCGTGCCGTCGCTGACCGTGCTCGAGAACGTGCTGACCGGATCGCTCGCGAGCCTCCGCGGACCCCGGCTCGGGCTCTGGTCGTACGGTCGCTCGGCCAAGGTCGAGGCGCTGGCACGGCTCGAACGCGTCGGCCTGCTCGACCGGGCCTACCAGCGTGCCGACACCCTCTCGGGCGGTCAACAGCAGCGCGTCGCGATCGCCCGCGCCCTCATGCAGCGACCTCAGGTGCTGCTCGCCGACGAGCCGGTCGCCTCGCTCGATCCCGAGTCGAGCGACCAGGTGATGGCACTCATCCGCGAGATCGCCGCCGACGAGGGGCTCACCGTGATCTGCAGCCTGCACCAGGTCGACCTCGCCCTCTCATGGGCCGACCGCATCGTCGGTCTGCGCCACGGTCGCGTCGTGCTCGACACCGAGACCGAGGGCCTGTCGAAGGCCCAGGTGATGGAGATCTACGGCCGAGTCGCCACGAGCACCGACCAGTTCGAGGCCATCGAGCTCGAGTTGAGTGCTGCGGGCGTCCTGGGCGCCGGCGGCGCCGCAGACGCCCGGGGCACCGCAGGAGGCGCGGCGTCCGTCACCGGGGACACCGTCCGATGACCGCCGTCACCGAGCGCCCGCGCACGACCGGGGCGTCCTCCGCTCCTGTCACCGCGCCTCCCCGCCGCAGGGTCTCGCCTGAGCGCGTCGCGGCCGGTCTCACCCTCGTCGCCCTGTTGATCGCGAGCCTCGTGGCCCTGCGCAGCGTCGACGTCGATCCCGCGCGGATGCTGCAGAGCTGGGCGAACGCCGAACGGTTCTTCGGCCGGGTCGGGGCGATCGAGTTCCCTCCGCTCGGTGAGCTGCTGCAGCTCACCGCCCTCACGCTCGGCCTCGTGATCTGCGGCACCCTGCTCGCCGCCGTCCTGTCGGTGCCGATCGCCGTGCTCGCGGCCGCGAACACCGCCCCCGGCCCCGGGTGGCGCGCGGCCGCCCGCTTCGTGACCGTGCTCGCGCGGGCCGTGCCCGACGTCGTTCTCGCCATGGTGTTCGTGCTGCTCTTCTCGCTCGGCACGCTGCCCGGCATCCTGGCCATCGGCCTGCACTCGGTCGGCATGATCTCGAAGCTCTTCGCCGACGCGATCGAGCAGATCGACGAGGGGCCGCGCACCGCCGTCCGCGCCGCCGGAGGCAGCCGACTTCAACAGTTCACCGCCGGGGTGCTGCCCCAGGTGCTGCCCTCGTGGGTGGCGACCGTGCTGCACCGCAACGACATCAACCTCCGTGGCAGCGTGATCCTCGGCTATGTCGGGGTCGTCGGTCTCGGCAGGGAGATGTCGTTCGCCTTCAAGTCGCTCGACTACGGGCTCGGCCTCGGCTACGCCCTCGTCATCTTCGTGCTCTGCGTCGTCATGGAGGTCGTCTCGAGCAGCGTCCGGGCCGCCATGCTCGGCATCACGCCGACCGGCCGTGGTCTCGGCGACCGCGTCGTCCGACGGGCCACCAGGAGGCGCGGGGCCGGTCACCCCGCCCCGTCGCGGCCTGCGCCCACGACCGTCGAGTCCGCGCTCCGGCGCCCCTGGGACCGCGCCCGTCGACGCGACGTCTCGTGGGGGTGGCTCGCCGTCGCCGTGGTCGTCGCGAGCATCGCCGTGTGCGACGTCGCCTGGTCCGACCTCGTCACCGTCTGGGCGAAGGTGCCCGCGGTCGCGACGCAGTTCTGGCCGCCGTCGTTCGGCAGTTACGAGGCCTCGACGATGGTGGCTGCCATGGGCGAGACGATCGCCATCGCGCTCGCCGCGACCGTGCTGACCCTCGTCGCCTCGATCGTGGTCGGGTCGCTCGCGGCCCGTAACGTCGCCCCGAGCCGAGGGGTGCGCAGCGGCATGCGCCTGCTGCTCGTCGGCATCCGGGGGGTGCCCGAAGTGATCCTCGCCATCGTGCTGATCGTCGTGACCGGGCTCGGTACGCAGGCCGGCACCCTCGCCCTGGCACTCGGCGGTGTCGGGCTGCTCGGCAAGCTGCTCGCCGACTCGTTCGAGGAGGTCTCGCCGGGCCCCGAGCGCGCTCTCTCGGCCACCGGGGCGAGTCGCGTGCAGGTGTACGCCGGAGCGACCCTGCCGCAGGGCACCCGTGCCGTGATCGGCCACACCTTCTACATGCTCGACACCAACCTGCGGGCCGCGACCCTGCTCGGCATCGTCGGGGCCGGGGGAGTCGGCTACTACCTGCTCAACGCGAGCCAGGGCTCGAACTACGGGACTGTCACGGCGATCGTGCTGATGATCCTCGTCGCGGTCCTGACCGTCGAGGGGCTCGCCATCTGGATGAGGAGGGTCTTCCGATGACCGCGACTCACGACACGGCCCGACACGCGGCGGCACCGCACGACGTGGTCGTGGTCGGCTCGGGCATCGTCGGCCTCGGTGCCGCCCTCGCCGCCCTGGACCGGGGGCTCACGGTGCTGGTCGTCGACCGCTCCCCGGTGATCGGCGGTTCGACGGTTCGAAACTTCGGCCACCTCTGCCTCACCCCGCAGAGCGGCGAGGCCCGCCGCCATGCTCTCGCCGCTCGCCAGCTGTGGCTGCGACTGGCCCGCGACGCCGGCTTCTGGCTGTCGGAGCGGGGCACACTCGTCGCCGCCCGGCACGTCGACGAGCTCGATCTGCTCGACGAGCTGGCCCTCACCCGGACCGACCGTGTGCTGGGCGACCGGCCCGAGATCGAACGGCTCGACGCGGCCGAGCTGTCCTGCCTGGCCCCGGTCGCTCCCGGTGTGGCCGTCGGCGGTGCCCTGCTCCCGTACGACCTGCAAGTCGACCCGAGAGCGGCGGCCGACGCGATCCGCCGGCACCTCGAGACGCGAGGGGTGCACTTCCTGGCCCGCACCTCCGTGGGGTCGGTCTCGTCGGGACGCGTCGAGACGAGCCGCGGGCCGATCGACGCCGGGACGGTCGTCGTCGCGACCAACCACGACCTCGATCAGCTCTTGCCCGACCTCGCCGACCGGCATGCCCTCGAGAGATGTGGCCTCGACATGCTGCGGGTGCGGGTGGACCTCGCCCGGCCGCTCGTCGCCCCACTGTTGACCGGTTGGTCGCTGATCCGCTACAGCGCCTTCGCCGGCACCGGTGCGGCGGAGGCGGTGCGGTCCCGCCTGCACACCGAGCGCCCCGACCTGGCAGCGATGGATCTCAACCAGATGTACACGCAGCTGCCCGACGGCTCGGTGATCGTCGGGGACAGCCACCGGAAGGGCGCCGCGATCGCGCCGTTCCAGGACGAGCGGATCGCCGACGCCTTCCTCGACGAGTTCCGCGTGCTGTTCCGCGCCGAACCGGTCGTCACCGAGCGGTGGCAGGGCGTCTACGCCTCGGGCCGAGACGAGTTCGTCGTCGACGAGGTCGCCCCCGGCGTGCTCGTCACGGTCGTCTCGACCGGCATCGGCATGACCACCGGGCTCGGGCTGGCCGAACACGTCGTCGGGGCGCACCTCGACGGCGGGCGCGACCGGGCGCTCGACCCCGGAGTCCACACCTCGACCGCCACCTCGCCCCTCACAGAGAGCCTCACCGCATGAGCACCACGCCCGCCACTACCCCGCCCGCCAGTGCCGTCTCGGAGGCCGCGACTCCGATCGAGCTCGTCGTGCTCGACATGGCCGGCACGACCGTCGTCGACGACGGCGTGGTCGAACAGGCCTTCTCCCGTGTCGCCGACCGGGTCGACCTCGGCCCGACGCTGAGCCGAGACGAGGCGCTGAACTACGTCCTCGACACGATGGGCCGCTCGAAGATCGACGTGTTCCGTCACCTCACGGGCGGCGATGAGTCGCTCGCGCAGCGAGCCGCCGGGGAGTTCGAGGTGGCCTACGGCGAACTGGTCGACGAGCTCGGGGTCGACCCCATCGAGGGCGCGAGCGACGTGATCGACGCCCTCCGCGCCTCGGGGACGTCGGTCGTGCTGACCACGGGCTTCTCGCCCGTCACGCGTGACCGCCTGCTCGATGCCCTCGGCTGGACGGTCGACGCCGCCCTCTCGCCGGTCGACGCCGGTCGCGGCCGCCCCGCACCCGATCTCGTGCTGACCGCGCTGCTGCGCACCCGCGCGTCGTCGGTCGCCGCCGTCGCGGTCGTCGGCGACACCGTCAGCGACGTCCTCTCGGGGCGCTCCGCCGGGGCGGGCCTCGTCGTGGGCGTCACCACGGGCGCACACACCCGCGAGCAGCTGCTCGCCGCGGGGGCCGACGTCGTGCTCGACAGCGTCCGCGACCTCGTCGCGCTGCCGGCCTTCGCCGAGGTCGTGAGCACCGGTGCGTCGACGACCGCGGTCGCATGACGACCGCCCTGCCGCGGAGCGCATCGCTGCCGCCGACGAGGGTGCTGCCGCGGCCGACGGACCAGGAGGCGCGGGCCGCGTCCCCGACGGACGTCACCTCCTCGGCCACCCTCCCCCTCGACCCGGCCCCGACCGCGATGGTGTGGCTCGAACCCGGCCGTCCGCACGAGGCCGTCGCGGTGCCCTCGATCGTGCTCGCTCCCGGCGACGCCCTCGTCGAGGTCGAACTGACGACGATCTGCGGCTCGGACGTGCACACCGCCAGGGGCGACCGGACCGCGCCCGCGCCGCTCGTGCTCGGTCACGAGCAGGTCGGTCGCGTGGTCGCCCTCGGACCGGGGGCGATCGCCGTGGACGGGACGCCGCTCGCCGTCGGGCAGCGCGTCGTCTGGTCGTTGACCGTCTCGTGCGATCGGTGCGCGACCTGCCGACGCGACCTGCCGCAGAAGTGCGAGTCGGTGCGGAAGTACGGCCACGAGCGGCTCGCCGCGGGGTGGGAACTGAGCGGCGGCTTCGCCACGCACGTGCACGTGCGGTCGGGCACGGCGATCGTCCCGGTCGAGGCCGACCTGCCCGCCGAGCTGCTGGCCCCGGTGTCGTGCGGCACGTCGACCGCCGTGGCCGCGCTCGACGCCGCCTCGGCGATCGTGCCCCTCGACGGAACCGTCGTGCTCGTGACGGGGGCCGGACTGATCGGCCTCACGGCGACCGCGCTGGCCACCGACGCCGGGGCCCGGGTGGTCGTCGTCGACCCGGACCCCGCCCGACGACGACTGGCCGTCCGCTTCGGCGCGGTCTCCACCGCCGATCCGTCGGCCGCACCCGGCTCGGGCGACGACCTCACCACCGCGTTCTCGACCGCGGGCGGCGCACCCCTGGTCGCCGTCGAGGCCTCGGGGTCGCCGCACGCGGTGGCCTCGGCGCTCGCCGCCCTGGGCGTCGGCGGTGTGGCCGTGCTGGTCGGCAGCGTGTTCCCCGCCCCGGCGGTGCCGTTCGACGCCGAGAGCATCGTGCGACGTCTCGTGACCGTCCGCGGCGTGCACAACTACGCCCCGCGGCACCTCGTCGAGGCCGCCCGCTTCGTCGAACGGAGGTCCGCTGTCTGGCCGCTCGACGCGCTCGTGGGCGAGGTCGTCGCCCTGCGCGACCTCGACGCCGGGATCGCGGCCGCCGGGGCGGGTGGGTCGGTGCGGGTGGGCGTCCGACCGGGCTGACGGGGGCGGTGGAGCGCTGCTCAGGGGCCGATCGCGCGGATGAAGTGATCGCCCTCGCGGGCCCGGCCCGACGCCGAGACGGTGAAGCGGACGATGTCGCTGCGGTACCGGTCGTCCGAGGCTTCGAAGGTGCGGCCGTCGGCGCCTCGCGTGATGCGGTGCAACCGCAGGATCGGCGTGCCCTGCTCGACCCCGAGCAGCTCGGCGTCGAGCTCGTCGGCCGCGACCGCGTCGATCTCGTGGTCGATGTCGGCGTAGCCGAAGCCTCGGGAATCCAGGTACTCCGTGATCGACACCGTGTCGAGGTCGACGTCGAACAGCACACGGCCGACCTCTTCGATGAAGGTCAGGCGCTCGAGCATGGTCGGGCGACCGTCGACGAGCCGCAGCCGGACGACGTCGACCACGAGGGCGCCCGTCTCGATTCCGAGCGACCGGGCCTTGTCGTCGTCGGCGCGGCGCAGCGACACCTCTTGCGTGCGGGCGCCGGGCTCGCCCCCGACGTCGCGCACCCACTTGGTGAAGGGGATCGACACGTCGACCGGGTGATGCGCCTTGCGTGCGACGACCCGCGCCGGGCGTCCGCGCCGGGTCTCGACCAGGCCCTCGGAACGCAGGGCGGCGAGGGCGTTGCGGATCGGCCCGCGAGAGGTACGCCACTGCTCGGCCAGTTCGCCCTCGCTCGGCACGTCGTCGCCGACCGCTAGGTCGCCGCTCAGGATGCGCCGCCGAAGGTCGTCGGCGATCTGCTCGTAGAGGGTCGAAGGCACGTGCGGATCTTACCGAGCGGTCCGCACGTCGGGCAGATCACCGGGTCGGGCCGGGTCGGCTCCCGGTCAGCTCCCGGTCAGCTCGTCTGGTCGCGATAGAAGTTCGAGAATGCTTCGGTCTCGTCGCTGTCGCCCTCGAAGACGGTGCCGTCGACCACCACGGTCGGGACGTGCTCGATGGCCGGGATGTCGGTCGTCGCCGACAGGGGCCCCGTTACGGCCGCCTGGGTCCACCGATCGACCCAGGCGCGGTAGGAGGCGGTCCGAGGGGTGGTGAGGTCGAGCGTGACGTCGAGGGACGAGGCGATACGGGTCAGCTGCTCGTCGTCGAGCCCCGGGGTGTTCTCGTCGGGTTGCTGGTCGAACAGCGACTGGACGAATCGCGGAGTCTCGTCAGGGTGCTCGGCCGCCATCTCGACGAGGGCCGCGGCAGCGCGGGTGGAGTACCGGGTGCCCTGCGAGAGCCGGTTCAACAGGGCCAGGGGATGCACGCGAACGGTCGTCAGGCCGGCGGCCGCGTCGTCGAACAGCAGCTGACCCGAGCCCTGCTCGAACAGGCGGCAGTACGGGCACAGCGGATCGACGAAGAGGTCGACCACCTTCTCGCCCGACCCGATCTGCAGGTACCCGTCGTCGAAGTGCGCCCCGCCGACCGTTCCGGTGAGGTCTGCGGGGGCAGCCTCGGACGGCGTCGGCGAGGCGGACCGTGTGGCGGGTGCGGGCACCGCCGCACCTGCTGAGCAGCCGGTCAGCACGAGCGAGACGGCGACGAACGCGACGGCGGTCGCGAGGCGCGTGGGGCGGAGGGGGCGGAGGGGCATGACGACACCTGCTGATCTTCGACGTGGACGGGATGCGTCCGACCAGAATGCCACATGCTTCGTGTCAGGCGGGCCGGGCCCCGACGCCGTCGAACAGCAGGTCCACGGTGGTCTCGAGCGCGGCGGGCCCGGGGTCGCGGCGGGTCACGACGTGCAGCAGCACCGTGCCGATCAGTGACTCGACCAGGGCGTCGAGGGGCGCGTCGTCCCGGATCTGCCCCACGCGCCTCCCGGATTCGAGGCGCTCGAGCAGCGCCGCCCGCGTCACCGAGGTGACGCGCTCGTCGTACTGAGCGGCGACGGCGGCGTCCTCGGCCGTCGCGGCGATCGTCGCGCGGATCAGCCCGCCCGCCTCGGCCGAGGCGAACGTGGCGAAGGAGGCGCGGAGCCAGTCGCCGACGTCCCGGCGCACGTCGCCCGTGTCGGCCATCTCGTGGTGCGGCAGCAGATGGCCCGAGAGCATGCCCTCGGCGACGAGTGCGGCCTTCGCGGGGTACCAGCGGTAGATCGTCGCCTTGCCGACCCCCGCCGCCGCCGCGATGCGGTCGAGCGAGAGCTTGTCGTAGCCGCGCTCGGCCAACTCGTCGCGGGTCGCGTCGAGGATCGCCAGGCGGGCGGCCTCGCTGCGGGTGCGGCCGGGGCGGGCGGGGCGTGCGGCGGTCATCGGTCCATCTTCGTGCACGCCCCACCCGCCCGGCCCGCCGGGACCCGCTGCGACCGGCTCCTACTGGACCGACCAGCCGCCGTCGCTCGCCAGGATCGCGCCGTTGACGTTCACCGCGTCGTCGCTCAGCAAGAACGTGATCGACGCCGCCAGTTCTTCGGCGGTCGCGATCGTCGGGATGGCCGCCTGGAACGGCCGCAGCCGGGCCGAGCCCGCCTCGGACACGTTCGCCGGGAACGGGATGCCCGTCGCGACGCCACCGGGCGCCACCGCGTTGACCCGGATGCCCTCCTTCGCGTACATGAAGGCCGCCGATTTCGTCAGCCCGACCACGCCGTGCTTCGACACCGTGTACGCGTTGCCCGACGCGTTGCCGCGCAGCCCCGCCTCGGAGGCGACGTTGACGACCGAGCCGCGACCGGCCCCGAGCATGACCGGGATCACCGCGCGCGACAGCTTGAACCCTCCGGTCAGGTTGATGCCGATCACGCGGTCCCACATCGCGTCGCTCGTCTCGTGCAGCGGCGAGAAGTCGTCGTTGATGCCGGCGATGTTGGCCAGGCCGTCGATGCGGTCGCCCGCGGCCACGACGACGGCGTCGATGTCGTCCTGCTTCGTGATGTCACCCGCCACGGTGACCACGTCGGCGTCGGGCAGGGAGGCGGCCAGCGCCTCCAGCTTGTCGGCGAAGAGGTCGACCGCGACGACGCGACCGCCCTCGCGGGCGACCCGGGAGGCGGTGGCGCGGCCGATACCGGACGCGGCGCCCGTGACGATCACGGTCTTCCCGGCGAAACGGCCGGGGGTGACGGTCTCGCGCCACGGGCCCGATCCGTCGTCGACGTCGTCGGGCACGACGCCGCCGTTGACCTGCAGCACCAGGCCGTCGACGAGCTCTTGCGGCAGCTGCCCCTGGCTCATCGCCACCAGTTGCTGCAGCGGGAGGCCGCGGACCGGGGCCAGCGTGCTCTCGTCGAACGCGCCTCCTCGCCCGAGTGCTGCGCGCATCGCCGGGCCGCCCTCGGGGTGGTCGAGCCAGGTGCCGATGGTGCTGGAGCCGGTCAGGGGGGCGGTGGCGTCGGGCATGTCGTCTCTTCTCTGAGGAGGGTCCGGTGGTCGGGACGCGAGGACGGCCCGAATCGAAACAAGTTGTCTCGTAATTGCACGGTACCGTCTGCTGACCTTCACGTTGCTGAACGCCTGCCGAGAGAACGCCGACCGCCGACCCACCCCCGGCGCATCCCGCCTAGCGTCCCCTGCATGACCGTCACCCTGCCTCCCGCCGCCCGCCTCGACGACCGGACCGTGGTCGTCACCGGAGCCAGCTCGGGCATCGGCCGCGCCGCCGTCCGCGAACTCGCCCGCCTCGGAGCCACCGTGGCCGTGGTCGGTCGCAATCCCGACCGCACCCGCACGGTCGCGCACGAGATCGGTGGCCGCGCCTACCTCGCCGACTTCTCCGACCTGTCGAGCGTGCGCGACCTCGCCGAGCAGCTGCTCGCCGAGAACCCGCGCATCCACGTGCTCGCCAACAACGCGGGGGCCACGGTCCCCGAGCGCGCGCTCACGGTCGACGGCCACGAGACGACGTTCCAGGGCAACCACCTCGCTCCCTTCCTGTTGACCGCCTTGCTGACGCCGCGCCTCCTCGAGACGGCGAAGGAGGCGCCGGCCGGGTCGGTCCGCATCGTCCAGACCGCGAGTGCGGGCAACCTCTTCGGCAAGGTCGACCTGGACGACCTCGACAACGCGCGGGGTGCGTGGGCCGGGGGCTTCCGGGCCTACGGCACCTCGAAGCTGCTCAACGTGCTGTTCACGCGCGAGCTCGCCCGACGCCTGCCCCGCGCCGGCGGCGGGGTCGACGCGTTCGCGTTCCACCCCGGGTTCGTCGCCTCGGGCTTCGGCGGCGACGGCGCGTTCATGACGGCCGCCAAGCGCCTGGCGGTGTCGACCGAGGACGGTGCCGAGCCGCTCATCCGCCTGGCCGGCGCCGCGACCGTGCCCGCCCCGAGCGGCAACTACTTCGACCGCCTGAAAGCCCCCGGCCGCGTCGCCCGGCAGGCGAACGACGCCGACCTCGCCCGTCGCCTGTGGGACGAGAGCGCGCGCCTCGTCGACCTCGACGAGACCATCTAGCGCGGACCGCGCCCGCGCCCGCGCCCGCACCCGCACCCGCCCACGACCTCGCCTCTGGCTCGTCGAGTGGTCGCAAAACGTCCTTCGGCGGTGATCGAAGGACGCTTCGAGACCACTCGACCGCCCGGGGCGACGGGGACGAGGAGGCGCGGGGCGGGTGGGGTACGACAGGTAGCCTCGCAGCCTCTCAAGTCCCAGCGACTGCCCAGCCGATCTGGGTGCACCGAGTGCGTCGCTGCACTTAGTGTAGGCAGGTGACCGTCAAGAGCCTGGTGCCCGATCGCCGTGCCGCCCTCAAGGCGAAGCACCGCCAGGCGATCGTCGACGCCGCCGACGCTCTCATCGCCGAGCGTGGCGCACCCCGGTTCAGCGTCGACGAACTGGCCGAGCGGGCCGACGTCTCGCGACGCACGGTCTTCAACCACTTCTCGTCGCTCGACGAGGTCGTCATGACGGCCTGCACCCGCGTGCTCACCGGCGCCGTCGACGAGTTCCGGGCCGCGACGGCCGCGACGCCCGTCGGTGACGGCAGCCGCGCCTCCTTGTTCGCCGAGGTCATCCAGGCCATGCAGGGCATCGACCTGCCGTCCGTCGTCTCGTACCTCTGGGGCGTCCTCGGCGACGACGGCGGCGACCCGCGGTCGCACAGCCTCATCCAGGACGTCTTCACCCGCGTCACCGAGCAGCTCTCGATCGAGATGGCCGAGCGCAGCCCCGCCACCGACCCGCTCGAGGCCGAGGTGCTGGTCAGCTCGCTGATGAACGGCATCGCCGTCGTCGCCCGTCACTGGATCATGCGCACCGGCGCCGTGGTCGACCAGGGCACCCGCGCGGTCTGGGCCGACCTGCTCGAGCGCATGGTGACGAGCATCCGCACCGGCTACGGGCCCCCGGCGACGGCCGCCACGGCCCCGGCGGAACCCGACCCGGCCACCCCCTGACCCGTCGGTCGGCCTGCCCGGCCGACCCGTACCTCCTTCTCGACGACGCGACGTGAGGCCCACCCCCGCACCCCGCATCACCCCGCACCACCCCTGGAGGAACAGACACACATGGCATCCCTGCTCTATCGACTCGGCCGGTTCTCGGCCCGGCGGGCCTGGCTCGTCATCGTGGCCTGGCTGGTCGTGCTCGGCCTCGCCGGCGGCGCCTTCGCGCTGTTCGGCGGCACGCTGACCACGGCCGTCAGTATCCCCGGGACGGCGACCCAGAAGGTCAGCGACGAACTCGCCGAGAAGTTCCCGCAGGCGAGCGGAGGCACCGGCACGGTCGTCTTCACGACCACCGACGACTCGGCCTTCACCGACCAGCAGAAGTCCGACATCGCGGCCCTGCTGACCGACGCGAAGAAGCTGGACGACGTCAAGGGCACCACCGACCCCTTCGCGACCCAGCAGCAGATCGACGACCAGGCGCAGAAGATCACGGACGGCCGCGCGCAGATCACGGCCGGCGAGGCCCAGATCATCTCGGGCCAGGCGCAGATCGACGCCGCCCAGGCCCAGATCACCGCCGGCCAGCAGCAGCTCGACGCCGCCAAGGCCCAGGCGCAGGCCGCCGGTGGGGCCGCCCTGGCTGCCGCGACCCCGCAGCTCGAGGCGCAGCAGGCCCAGCTCGACGCGGGCGCGCAGCAGATCGCCACGCAGCAGTCCACCCTCGACGCGGGCAAGGCCGAGCTCGAGACGCAGAGTGCGACCCTCGAGCAGGGCGCGAAGCTGCTCGAACTGACCGACGGCATCCGTCAGGTGTCGACCGACGGCTCCACGGCCGTGGCCAGCATCCAGTTCGACAAGGCGCTCAACCTCGTCACCAGCGAGAACAAAGAGGCCGTCGTCGACGCCATGAACGACGCCGAGATCGACGGCGTCGCGGTCGAGGTGTCGAATGACATCGCGGCCAGCATCCCCGAGATCCTCGGCCCGGGCGAGGTGGCCGGTGTGGTCATCGCCGCCATCGTGCTGTTCGTCATGCTCGGCACCCTGATCGGTGCCGGCCTGCCCCTGATCAACGCCCTGATCGGTGTCGGCGTCGGCGTGCTCGCCTCGCTGTCGCTCTCGGGGGCCGTCGAGATGCTGTCGGTCACCCCGGTGCTCGGCGTCATGCTCGGCCTCGCGGTCGGCATCGACTACTCGCTGTTCATCCTCAACCGGCACCGGACCCAGCTGAAAGAAGGGGTGCCGCTGCACGAGTCGATCGGCCTGGCCAACGGCACGTCGGGCAACGCGGTCGTCTTCGCCGGCTCGACCGTGCTGATCGCCCTGCTCGCGCTGAACCTGACCGGCATCCCGTTCCTCGGCCTGATGGGCACCGTCGGCGCGGTCTGCGTGTTCGTCGCCATCCTCATCGCCATCACGCTGACCCCCGCGCTGCTGCGTCTCGTCGGCCTGCGCATCCTGACGAAGAAGGCGCGGAAGAACGTCGGCAACACCGGTGCCGTCCGGGTGCCGACCAAGCCGATGAGCACCGTGCGTGCCGTGCTGACCCTCGTGGCCGGCGTGGCCGTGCTGCTGATCATCGCGATCCCGGCGCTCTCGATGCGCCTCGGGCTGCCCGCCGGGTCGTCCGAGCCGGTCGACTCGAGCGCCTACAAGGCCTACAAGCTGGTCGACGAGAAGTTCGGCGCGGGCGTCAACGGGCCCCTGGTCGTCGTGGCCGACCTGCCGACCGCGATCTCGGACGACGACCTGGTCTCCGAGCAGGTGCGCATCGGCACGATCCTGAAGGACCAGGACGACGTCGCCGCGGTCGCCCCCATCGGCGCCTCGGACGACGACACCCTGCTGGCGTTCCAGGTGGTACCCAAGGGCGGGCCGACCGCCGAGTCCACCGAGCAGCTCGTGCGCGACCTGCGCGGCCTCGACATCGACGACGTCTCGTCGCTCGGTGTGGCCGGCAACGCGTCGGGCAACATCGACGTCAGCGAGAAGCTGGCCGGTGCCCTGCCGCTCTACCTGCTCGTCGTGGTCGGGTTGTCGTTGATCATCCTGATCTTCGTGTTCCGGTCGATCCTCGTGCCGATCACCGCCACCATCGGGTTCGTGCTGTCGCTGTTCGCCGCGTTCGGCGGTGTCACCGCGGTGTTCCAGTGGGGTTGGCTCGGCCCGGTCTTCGGCGTGCACGACCCGGGGCCCATCCTGAGCTTCTTGCCGATCCTGATGGTCGGCGTGCTGTTCGGGCTCGCGATGGACTACCAGCTGTTCCTGGTCAGCGGCATGCGCGAGGCCTACGCCCACGGCTCGCCGGCCCGCCTGGCGGTGCAGCGCGGCGTCCACGCCGGTCGCACGGTGGTCACGGCCGCGGCGCTGATCATGACCGCGGTCTTCTCGGGCTTCGTGTTCTCGAACTCGGTGATGATCCAGTCGATCGGACTCGGCCTGGCACTGGGTGTGCTCGTGGACGCTTTCGTCGTGCGCCTGCTGCTGATCCCGGCCGTGATGCACCTGCTCGGCGACGCCGCGTGGTGGCTGCCGAAGTGGCTCGACCGCATCCTGCCCGACGTCGACGTCGAGGGCGCGTCCCTCGAGCGGTCGCGGCCGCATGCCTCGGCCGGTGACGCCGCGGGCGCGGGTTCGCACGCAGGCGCGGGCTCGGGTGACGGGCCCGTCTCGCACGTCGACCCGACCGTCCCCGTCGACGCCGTCCCCGACGGCAGCGACCCCGACCACCACGGGCGCCACGCGGGCTGACCCCGCACGTCGCACCGCCGACTGAACGTCGCACCGCCGAATTCGGCGGTGCGACGTTCATTTCGTGGTGCCTCGGGGCCGGCCCCGGCCCGAGGAGGCGCGGGTGCCGTTGCCGAGGGCGGCTCACCGACATAGGGTGGCCCGGTGATCATCTCGTCCGCACCTGCGACGCCCACCGGGCGTGAGGGGGTCGTCGGCGCCGCGTGCGCCGGCTGCAGGTAGTCGGGTCTCCGCAGCGGATCGGCCGTCCGGGCCGGTCCGTTCACCGCCGTGCCGCGCGGGCTTCAGCCCCGGCACGGTCCCACGAGAACACCCGGGTCGACCGACGCCTCGACGTCGGGCACCAGGGCGGTCGCCGATCGCCCGGGCCCGCCGACGTCGCCGCTGCCCCGGGCCCGACGACCGGAGAACCACATGATCCCCCTGACCGAGAAGACCGTCCGCGCCTCGTTCGTCAACGCGAGCCGCAAGGAGGCGTCCGACCTCACCCTGCCGCCCGACTTCGCCGACCTCGACTGGAGCGAGCTCGAGTACCTCGGCTGGCGCGACCCCAAGCTCGCCCGCCGGGCCTACGTGGTCGTGCCCACGATCGACGAGGACGGCGAGCCGGGCCCCGCGGTCGCCGGCGTGGTGCTGCGTCAAGCCGAGGCGTCGCCCCGCCTGCGGGCGCAGTGCACCTGGTGCCAGGACGTCCGACTGCCGGCCGACGTGCTGTTCTACGCGGCGAAGCGTGCGGGGGCGGCCGGACGCAACGGCGACACCGTGGGCACGCTCGTCTGCGGCGAGTTCGAGTGCTCGGCCAACGTGCACGTCGCCCCGCCCGAGGCCTACCTCGGGTTCGACGTCGAGGCGGCCCGGCAGGAGCGCATCGCGAGCCTGCGCCTGCGGGCCGCGGGCTTCGTCGAGAACGTGCGCCGCGCCTCCTGATCGCCCTGTCGCACCATCGATGGGACGTCGCACCGCCGAAGTGGGCGGTGCGACGTCTCATCGGTGGTGCGTCGCGCCCGCAGAGCGCAGGAGGCGCGGGTCGGCCCGCTCACGGACCCCGGCGGTATCCTGGTGGGCATGTCGTCACCCGCCTGCCTGCCCCGTGCCTCGCGCCGGGTGCGTCGTGCGCAGCAGGCGTTCCCGAAGCGGCTCGTGCTGACGAAGCGCACCTGCGGCACGAACGGCTGGATGAGCCTGTGGGGCAGCAACGCCCACGGTGAGATCGCCGGGTGTCCGCCGCCCGTGGCGTAGCACCGCTCCTCGTCGTCGACGGGCCGAGCGGACGCGCCGCCCGCTCACCCCCGCTCTCGAAGGACGACGACCATGACCGACCCCACCCCGGCCGACCCGACGACCACGGCCACGCCTCCGGCTCCCGGCCACGCGCCCCACGCCGACGGGCGGGCCGCGCGCCTCTCGCGCTTCCTCAGTCGAGACACGACCGGCGGATTGCTGCTGCTCGCCGCGACCGTGCTCGCACTCGTGCTGGCGAACAGCCCGGCCGGCACGTTCTACTCGGCCGTGCGCGACGTCTCGTTCGGGCCCGAAGCCCTGCACCTGAACCTCAGCGTCGGCAGCTGGGCGGCCGACGGCCTGCTGGCGATCTTCTTCTTCGTGGTCGGCCTCGAGCTCAAGCAGGAGTTCGTCGCCGGCTCGCTGCGCGATCCCCGCGTGGCCGTGCTGCCCGTCGCGGCGGCGGTCGGCGGCGTCGCCCTGCCCGCGCTGATCTTCACCGTGATCAACCTCGGCGCCGGGCCCGACGCCCTCCAGGGCTGGGCCATCCCGGCCGCGACCGACATCGCGTTCGCCGTCGCGGTGATCGCCGTGGTGGGCAAGCGCCTGCCGCCGACCCTGCGCACGTTCCTGCTGACCCTCGCGGTGGTCGACGACCTGATCGCGATCACGATCATCGCCGTCTTCTACACGGCGGGCATCGCCTTCGTCCCGTTGCTGCTGGCGCTGCTGCCGTTGGCCGCGTTCGCCGTGCTCGTCCGACGCGGGGTGCGGGCGTGGTGGCTGCTGATCCCGCTGGGTGTCGTCGCCTGGGCGTTGGTTCACGCCTCGGGGGTGCACGCCACGATCGCGGGGGTGCTGCTCGGCCTGCTCGTGCCCGCGGTGGCGACGGCACGGGCCGGCGTCACGCACGTGGGCGCCGACGGCCGCGAGGTGCGGCACCCGCTGACCCACCACTTCGCCGAGCGCTGGAGTCCGGTCTCGTCGGGCGTCGCCGTGCCGATCTTCGCGTTCTTCTCGGCCGGCGTCACCGTGGGCGGCTTCGGAGGGTTGGTCGAGTCGTTGAGCGACAGCGTCGCGATCGGCATCGTCGTGGCGCTCGTGCTCGGCAAGTCGATCGGCATCACGGGGGCGTCGCTGCTCGTGACCCGTCTGCCGGGCATCCGGCTCGACCCGGGCCTGCGGTGGGGCGACGTCGTGGGATTGTCGTTCGTGGCCGGCATCGGGTTCACGGTGTCGTTGCTCGTGGGTGAGCTCGCCTACGGCGCCGACAGCGCACAGGACGACGTCGTCAAGGTCGGTGTCCTGGTCGGCTCGCTCCTCTCGGCCCTCATCGGCGGCACCGTTCTCGCCGTGCGCGGGCGGGCCCGGGCCCGCCTCGGCGGCTGACGGGCCGCCGTCCGCCCAGACCTTCCTGTCAGCTCGCGGGGCGCGTCGCGACGACCGCCTCGGCCGCCGCGACGAGTGTCGACTGCATCTCGGGCGTGGCACCGCTCGCATAGCCGATCTGGAGCCACGATCCGTCGCTCACGAGGTCGACGTAGCACGAGCTCCCCTCGCCGCTGACGCAGACGAGGGTCGCGGCGTCCGCTCCGGCGACGGACACGGGCCGGCTGTCGTCGCTCGGCTCATAGGCCCACTCGCCGCCCGGGACGATCGTCACCCGGAACTCACCGAAGGTGCCCTGCGGGAACGGCACCTGGGGAGGCGCCATCCACCGACAGTCGAGTGACGAGTCCTTCGTGTCCGAGATGCCGTCGACGGGAGTCGAGGAGACGTGTTCGTCCGGGCCGACGAGCGCAGGCGATCCGAGGATCGTCGGGATCGCCGCGCCCTGCAGCGACGCGCAGGTCGCGTCGGCCCAGACGGTCGCGGGCGGTTGCCAGGCGGCGGCGGGGGCGAGCCCTCCGAGGGTCGAGGACAGGCTCTGCACCGCACCGGTGACGTCCGCCCGTGCCCTCGACGAGTCCCAGTCGCCGGTCGTCTGGTCGAACGAACCGGACGTGTCGTCGAGGTACGACAGCGAGATCCACCACGAGCCCGTCACGACGGAGGCGCGACACGACACCATCCCGTCCTCGCCGCACGAGATCGACGACGACCGTCCCACACCCAGTCCGGACTCACCGGCGGCCCGTCGCTCGGCGGTCCACCGGGAGCCGGTCGTCACGTCGTCCGACACCCGGACGGTGACGTTCGCGAACGAACCGGCCGTCGAGGTCCAGACGCACGAGAGGACGCCCTGCTGTGCCAGGCCGGCCTGAGCGGTGCGCGCGTAGTTCGACGGCAACAGTTCGGGGGCGAAGACGGGGTCGGGCACGAACGAGGTCAGGTCGACGCCGCTCGTCAGCGTCGCGCAGTCGATCGGGGCGGACGGCTCCGGTGCCACCACGGGCGCCACCGTCGGCGTCGGCGTCGGACGCGGTGTCGCCGTCGGCGTGACGGATGGTGTCGGGGTGGGCGTGCCGGTCGGCGTCGCGGGGGCCGAGGCCTGGAACGGCGAGGGCAGCATGCCGAGCGCGAGGGCTCCCGAACCACCACCGATCGCCAGCAGCGCGGCCAAACCCAGGCCGAGGCCGAGGGTGCGGTTGCGCTTGCGGCGGGGGGACTCCGTGGTGCGCTCGAGGACGTTCTGCTTCATCGTGACGAGCATGCGGGCCAGCTCGTCTCCGGCGGGGGGCTCAGAGTTCATCGTTCATCACCGCCTTCTTCTTCAGTCGCGTTCGGGTGCGCGACACGCGTTGGGTGACGGCGCCGATGCTCAGGCCGACCCGGGCGGCGGCCTCGCCGTAGGGACGCCCCTCGATCAGACAGAGCTCGACGATCTGCCGGTCGACCGGGCCGAGGGCGTCGATCTCGTCGCGGACCCACCGCAGCCGGTCGCGCGCCTCCTCGCCGTCGTCCGGGGCGATCAGGTCGTCGGGCAGTTCGTCGGCCGCTGCGCGGGCCTGCTTGCGGCGCAGGTTCGCGGCGTGGTTGCGGCAGACGACCAGGAGCCAGGGCAGCAGCGAGTCGTCGGGCAGGTCGATCTGGTCCACCTTCTTCCAGAGGGTGACGAAGGTGTCCTGCACGATCTCCTCGACGTCCATGCGGGTCGCCGCCAACGCCCACGCGTACCGCGTCACCGTCGCCGCGTGCCGGTCGAACAAGGCCGACAGCGCCCGTTGGTCACCCCCGACCGTGCGTCTGACGAGCTCGTCGTCGCCCTTCGTGTCGTGATCCACGTCCACCCCCTCACTAGAGAAGTGTCCCCGATCCGACGAACCTGACACGCGGTCTCCGACGGATCGGCGCCCGCCCCTCCCCGCGCCTCCGTCTGCCGCGTTCCCGCAGCTCCGGCCGAGCCGGGTACGGTGTCCGCATGAGCCCGGCCCGCGCCTCCGTCCTGTTCGTCTGCCGGAAGAACGGCGGCAAGTCCCAGATGGCCGCGGCCCTGATGCGCGACCTGGCCGGCGAGGCGGTCGCGGTCGCGTCGGCGGGCACCGAGCCCGGCACCCACCTCAATGCCCAGTCGGTCGAGTCGCTCGCCGAGCTCGGCATCGACCTCGGCGACGAGCACCCCAAGGCACTCACCGAGCAGATGGTGCGCGACGCCGACGTGCTCGTCGTCCTCGGGCAGGAGGCGCGGGTCGACGAGGTCCCCGGCACCCGCGTCGAGACGTGGATCACCGACGAGCCCTCCGAGCGCGGCATCGAGGGCATGGAGCGCATGCGCCTCGTCCGGGACGACATCCGCGCCCGCGTCGCCGAGCTCCGCGAGCGCCTCTGACGGTCGCACGTGAACGGAGGCGGTGGTGACCTCTCAACGTCACCACCGCCTCCCGGGCCGCCGCTGCCACGGCCACGGCCCACCCGCACCGACCCCCACCGTGAACCGGGGGTCGAGCGGGAGTCGAGCTGCCTAGCCCTTGACGCCGCCGGCGCTGAGGCCGGACTGCCAGAAGCGCTGCAAGAAGAGGAACGCCACGACCAGCGGCAGGATCGACACGAACGACCCGGTCAGCACGGTCGAGAACAGCACCTGGGCCCCGCCGCCTCCCGTGGCCGCCTGCTGCCACTGCGCCAGGCCGACCGTCGCGGGGAAGAGCGACGGGTCGTTCAGCATGATCAGCGGCAGGAAGTAGTTGTTCCAGGTCGACACCAGCGCGAAGAGCAGCACCGTGACGATGCCCGGCGCGAGCAGCCGCGACGCGATCGTCAGGAAGATCCGCAGTTCGCCGGCCCCGTCGATGCGGGCTGCCTCGAGCAGGCTGTCGTCGACCGCCTCGCTCGCGTAGACGCGCATCAGGTAGACGCCGAACGGGCTGACCAGCGACGGCAGGATGATCGCCCACGGGGTGTCGACGAGGTTGGCCGCGCTGAACAGCAGGTAGGTCGGGATCGCCAGCGCCGTCAACGGCACCATGACCGCCCCGAGGATCAGCCCGAAGACGAACGACCTGCCCTTGAACACGTACTTCGCCAGCGAGTAGCCGCACATCGTCGCGAGCAGCGCCGCACCCACCGAGCTGACCACGGCGTAGAGCACCGTGTTGCCCATCCACTGCACGAAGATGCCGTCCTGGAACGTGAACAGCTGGGCCAGGTTGTCGCCCAACGCGAAGGTGCGGCCGAAGGCGAGGCCGAACGTCGAGAAGATGTCGCCGTTGCTCTTCGTCGCCTGGATCGCCAGCCAGACCAGGGGCAGCAGGAAGTACGCCAGGGTGATCCAGAGGATGACGGTGAGGATCGGCGTCTTGCGCTTCGAGCGCTCGACGCGACGGCGCGGACGGCGGCGACCCGCGCCTCCCGAGCTCTCGAGCCGACGGGCGGGGCGGTCGACGGACGTGGCCCCGGCGGTGTCGACGGGTGCGGGTGCGATCGTCACGACAGTCGTTCCTTGCGTGAGGTGGCGAGCTGCACCACGTAGCTGATGATCATGATGAGGAATCCGAGCAGGAACGCGATGGCCGCGGCGTAGTTGACGTCCTGGTTCTTGAACGCGACGTTGTACGCGTAGAGGTTCGGGGTGAAGTCCGAACCGATCGCGTTCGGCGCGATGCTGTAGAGCAGGTTCGGCTCGTTGAAGAGCTGGAACGACCCGATCACCGAGAAGATCACGGTCAGCAGGATCGCCGAGCGGATCGCCGGGATCTTGATGCTCCACGCCACCCGCCAGGGTCCCGCACCGTCGATCTCGGCGGCCTCGTACATCTCGGTCGGCACGCTGCGCAGCGCGGCGTACAGCACGATCATGTTGTAGCCGATGAACTCCCAGCTGACGATGTTCATGGTGCTGCCGAGCACGTTCTGCGGCGACAGCAGGTCGGGCGGGGTGAGCCCGAGACCGCTGATCACCTGGGCGATGAGGCCGGACTCGCGTCCGTAGAGGTAGCCCCACATCAGCGTCGCGACGACGCCGGGCACGGCGTAGGGCACGAAGATCGCGAGGCGCACGAACTTGCTGCCGGCCACGCGTCCGGTGTCGAGGGCGAGGGCGACGAACAGGGCGATCACGAGCATGATCGGCACCTGGACGAAGAGGAACAGGGCGACGCGGCCGAGGCCGGCCCAGAAGCTCGGGTCGTTCAGCGCACGGCTGTAGTTGGCGAGGCCCGAGAAGACCTGCCCGCCGACGAGCTGTGACGTGAAGGTGCTGAGGTAACCCGCGTAGCCGAGCGGCACGAGGAACATCGCCGCGAAGACGAGCAGGAACGGGATCGCCAACGCCCAGGCCGCGACGAGCTGCGGTCGGTGCAGCGAGCTCGTGCGCCGCGGGGTGGCGGGCTGACGGGACGAGGAGGCGCGGGTCGCGTCTCGACGAGGGGTGACGGAGGTGGACATGGGGCTCCTTGCCGGGCCGAGGGGTGCCGCCCGCGGGCGGGCGGCACCCCGTGAGCGCTACTTGACGGTGAAGCCCTGCTGCTTCGCGTAGGTCGTGACGTCGTCCTGCCAGGCCGTCAGGGCGGTCGTGAGGTCGGAGTGGTCGGCGATCGCCTTGCCGAGCGTGTCGTTGAAGCTCGAGTAGACGTAGTCCATGAACGGCAGCCACTGGAAGTCGGTGCTGACCGTGTCCGAGACGCCCGCGAAGAGCTCGTTGACCTTCTGGCCGCCGTAGAAGTCCGAGGCGGTGTCGGTGAAGTCGCTGCTCGACAGGGTGTCGGTCGTCGTCGGGAACAGGAACTGCTTGTTCGCGAAGGCGAGGGTCGACTCGGGGTCGCTGTTCAGGAACTTGCTGAACTCGGCCGCGGCGATCGGGTTCTGCGTACCCGTGATGACGGCGTCGCTCGATCCGCCCCAGTTGCCCGAGACGTCCTCGCCGGCCTTCCACTGCGGGATCTTCGCGGCGGTCCACTTGCCGCTGGTGTTCGCGGCCGTGCCCTGCAGGAACACCGGGCCCCAGGCGGCGGTCTGCCAGCTGGCGTACTTGCCCGACGAGAAGCCCTGGTACCAGGCGTCGTTGAAGTCGGCGTCGGTCGAGACGAGGTCCTTGTCGATCAGGTCCTGCCAGAAGCTCACGACCTTCTGCGTCTCGGTCGAGTCGAGGTCGATGCCGACGGTCTTGTCACCGTCGTACGAGAACGGCTTGGCGCCGGCCTGCCAGAACAGCCCGACGATCTGGCCGGGGTCGTTGCCGGGCAGGTTCGAGATGTACGAGCCCGTCTTGTCCTTGATCGTCTGCGCGTCCGTGGCGAAGTCGGCCCAGGTCTCGGGCGCCTGCGTCAGCCCCGCCTGTGCGTAGATGTCCGAGCGGTACAGGTTGCCGAGGGGGCCCGAGTCCTGCGGCACCGACCAGACGCCGGTGTCGTCCGCGACCTGGTTCCAGACCCACGGGACGTACTTCGATTCGAGGTCCGCGCCTCCGTAGGGGGTCAGATCGACGAGGCTGCCGGTCTGACGGAACGACGGGATGTACTGGTACTCGATCTGGGCGACGTCGGGTGCGCCCTTGCCGGCCTTGAGCGCCGTCCGCAGCTTCGGGTACTGCGCGGTGCCGGTGCCCACGTTGACGACGTCGACCTTGATCTTCGGGTACTTGGCCTCGAACAGGTCGACCTCTTGCTGGACGTCGGGCACCCAGGTCCAGAAGGTCAGGGTGGTGTCGGTGTCCATGGCCTTGTCGATGTCGGCCTGCGACACCGGGGCGGTGGTCGCGCCGCCGCCCGATCCGCCGGACGGCGCGCAGCCGGTCAGCACGAACGCCGACACGACGGCGAGTGACACGAGCGCCTTTGCTGTGGTCTTTCTCTTCATGGTGGTTCTTCCTCGAGGGGGTGGGGGAGTGGTGCGGGGTCGGGTGGTGCGGGTGCGGCGGGGAGGAGCGGGTCGCCTACGACGCCGTGTCGACGAGTTCGTAGACCTGGGCCGCGCGCGGGGCGAGGGTCAGGGTGGTGCCGGCGGCGACGACCTCGCGGGTCTCGAGGTCGCGCACGGCGGAGGGGGTGGTGACGGCGGCCTCGTGGGCCGACCAGTTCGAGACGAAGGCGAGCCCGGGGGCGTCGACTCGTGAACCGGTGGTGACGGTGACCGTCTCGGTCGCCGCCCACGCGCGCGCCGCCGTGGCCGGCACGAGCCAGCGGGCGATCGAACGCGAGAGCTCGGGGTTGGGCACGGTCGCGACGTAGCTGACCCGCCCGGCTCCGGAGGCGCGGGTCGTCAGCAGCGCGTCGGCCCCGATCTCGGTCGGCGCGGCCCGCAGCACGACGGTGGCGTCGTCGACGTGCAGGACGTCGGCCCAGCGGGTTCCGGCCGAGCCGGGCTCGAGGGCGAAGGGCGGGTCGGCCGGGTGGGCGCCGGTGCCGGGGACCGGACCCGCGCCTCCTGCGGTCGTGTCATCGGCGCGCTCGGCGGTCCCGCCGCCCTCGACGTGGACGGCGAGGGGCTCGTCGAGGTTGGTGTACTCCTCGTACCAGACGCCCGCGGAGCCCGAGAGGCGGGCGGGGGCGGGGTCGCGTCGGGCTCGGGCGAGCTCGTCGCCGTAGGCCGTCCGGATGCCGATCACGAGGTGGCCGCCCGCCTCGGCGTAGGCGGTGAGCGCGGCGAGGGTCGCGTCGTCGACCACGTAGAGCGCCGGCACGACGAGCACCGGGTGCGACGCGACGAGCTCGGCGGGGTCGGCGGCGACGAACTGCGCCACGTGCTGGATGCGCACCTGCACACCGGTCTCGGCCAGGCCGCGGTAGTGCGCGTCGAACAGGTGCAGGTACGACTCGGGGTCGGGGCTGCCGTCGGCCCGTGCCAGCGGCGGGTAGGTCTCGAACGACCACTTGGTCTCGGTCGACCAGAGCATCAGCACGTCGGCATCGGGCTCGAGGCCGTCGATCGCGCCGCCGACGGCCTTGAGGGTGGCGCCCAGGGCCGCGACCTCGCGGTAGATGCGGCCGGGGCGCTGGCTGTGCGGCAGCACGCCACCCCAGTAGGTCTCGACGCCGAAGTGCAGGGTGTGCCAGTGCCAGTACTCGACCATGCGGGCGCCCCGGGAGACGAGGGCCAGGGCGGCCTGCTTGATCTGGCCGTCGAACGGCGGGTGGTTCTGCCAGGGGCCGCCGATCGACTGCGCGTTGGTCTCGGTGACGAGGAAGGGCGCCTGCGCCGACGAGAACGCCCGGTCGCCCCATTGCTGCAGGGCCCAGACGCCGGTGTGCCACCAGCCGGCCTCGCGGGGCACCTCGACGCCGAGGGTCAGGCCGTCCTGCATCTTGTAGTACGGGTTGCCGGCCGTCACGTCGAGGCTCTCGACGAGCCGTTCGTCGGCAACCTGCGGCCGCGAGTACGAGATGCAGGTGGTGACGAACTGGTCGTCGCGGGCGTAATCGCGGACGACGTCGGCCTGCCAGGCGATCAGCTCGTCGGCCAGCTCGCCCTGGAACCGTCGCCACTCGAGGTCGTACTGCGGCTGCACGTTGCCGTCGGGGCGCCAGAGTTGTGACCACTCGGTCAGACGGTGTGACCAGTAGACGAGGCCCCACTCCTCGTTGAGACGTTCGACCGTGCCGTACTTGCGCTGCAGCCAGGCGACGAAGCGGTCGAAGACCTGGTCGTTGCGCGGACGTTCGTTGCCGGGCTCGTTGTCGACCTGCCAGCCGATCACGGCGGGGTGCTGCGCGTAGCGTTCGACGACCTTGCGGACGACGCGTTCGGCGTAGAAGCGGTAGGCGGGGTGGCTCTGGTCCATCTCCTGGCGGGCGCCCCAACCGGCGCGGACACCGGTCGTGCGCTCGGCCGCGATCTCGGGGTGACGCACCTGGAGCCACGGCGGCACCGCGTAGGTCGGGGTGCCGAGGACGACCGCGATGTCCCGGGCGTGGGCGCCGTCGAGCACGGGCTGCAGCCAGTCGAGGTCGAACTCGCCCTCGCGCGGCTCCCACGTCGACCAGACCGACTCGCCCACCCGGATCACCGTGAAGCCCGCCTCGACCATCAGGTCGAGGTCGCGGTCGAGGGTGCCCGCCTGCTGGTACTCGGCGTAGTAGGCGGCTCCGAAGAGAACCCCGGAGTGGCGTGGTGCTGACGTCATCGTTGACCCGTTCGTGTGTGTCGGCTGCGGTGGCGACCGCCGATGTCGTCTGGGTGTCGACGGTGATGTCGACCCGTGATGTTGTCGATAACATCGGCGTCTGCGGAGAACGTAACCCACGCCTCGGCGCCAGCGCAAGACCCATTTCCGACGGGCTCCCGCGTGTCGGTGCCGCGCCTCCTGCCCCTGCGCCTCTCGCCCCGGCGCGTGCCCCGGCCTCGGTGTGCACATCGCGACCGCAGCGGTCTTGATCGGGCCTCCGCGTGGAAACGAGCGGCGTGTCGGGGGCTCGTTGTCGCGATGTGCACGCCCGGGACGTCTCGGCCGGTCGGGTTCGGCACGTCGAGCGCGTGCGACGGTGCGGCGGTGCGGCGGTGCGGCGGTGCGGCGGTGCGGCGGTGCGGCGGTGCGGCGGTGCGACGGTGCGGCGTGACGGAGCCCAGGAGGCACGGGGCGGCCCGCACCCCGGGGCGTCAGCCGCGCGCGGGTGCGGTCGAGGCCCGCGGGACCAGGGACGGCACCGGCAGGCGGGTGGCCGTGTCGGGGCTGCGCCCCTCGATGCGGGCGATCAAGGTGGTGATCACGTGCGCCCCCTCGAAGCCGAAGTCGAGCGCCACGGTCGACAGCGACGGCACCATGAACCGTGCCTCGGGTGCGTCGTCGTTGCCGACCACGCTGACCTCGTGCGGCACCGAGACCCCCGCGGACGCGAGGGCGGCGAGTAGTCCCATCGCCATCGCGTCGTTGGCGACGGCCACGGCGGTGAAGTCGTCCGTGCGGGCGGCGAGCCGCAGCCCGATGTCGTAGCCGGCCGCGGCGGACCAGTCGCCGACGTCGGTGACCGTCACCGCGCCTCCGGATCGGGTCATGGCCTGGCGGAACCCGTCGGCCCGCTCACGGGCGGCCAGCCATTGGTCGGGCCCGGCGACGTAGGCGACGCGTCGGTGACCGAGGCTCACCAGGTGTTCGGCCGCGACCCGACCGGCGTGCTCGTTGATCGACTCGGTGGTGCCCTCGACCATCAGGCCGAAGTCGCGCGCGACGGGGACGGAGATCGCGCGACGTTCGAGCGCGGAACGCGCGACGGCGGTCTGCGCCGTGACGACGATGCCGGCGATCTGCTGCCCGAGCATGAGGTCGAGGGCGTCGTCGACCGAGCGCTCGTCGACGCCGTCCATCGACACGATGTCGGTGACGTAGCCGAGCGAACGGGCGGCCTCGGTGGCGCCGGAGATCGTTCGAGCGGGCCCGGACTGGTGCATGTTGTCGGCCAGCAGCCCGATGCGGTTCGACTGCTGGAGGCGCAGGTAGCGGGCCGCCGAGTTGGGGCGGTACTCGAGCTCGGCGAGTGCCTGCTCGACCTTGTCGCGGGTGGCGGGGCGGATGCCCTCGAAGCCGCGCAGGAACCTGCTGACCGTCTGGTGCGAGACGCCCGCACGCCTGGCCACGTCGTAGATCGTGGCGTCCTTCATGACCCGAGGCTAGCGCTGCCTCGTGCCCGCGTGGGTGACGGCGAGACCCCGGGGCCTCGGTGGGGCCGGCGCCGGGACCGGGGGCTTCGGCTAGGGCGAGCGCTCGATCTCGCGGGTGATGCCGACGAGCACACGGCGCATGTAGGGCGCCCAGGCGAAGCGGACGATGCCCCGAACGATCAGGCCACGCCCCGGGCGGGCGAAGAACGAGTAGGTCCAGTCGACCCGGGTGCGTCCGCTGGGTGTCGCGCGGTAGGTCCAGTCGGCGCGGCCGCCGGTCACCAGACGCCCGAGCAGCCCGGTGAACTCGCTCAGTTCGTAGACGAAGACCCCGTCGGGCTCCACGCGGACCAGGCTCTCGACCACGCTGCTGCCGTCCGACAGCTCGAGCCGGCGGGTGCGCCCCACGGCGTCCCACGGCCCGGTCTGGTCGTGGACGGCGACGACGGCCGGGATCACCCCGGCCCGCGGATAGAACCCGACGGGGGTCAGCGGCGTCGCGACGCTCCACGCCCGGTCGAGCGGGGCGGCGGCGACGCGTGCGGTGCTCGCGCTCGCGGTGACGGTCATGAGGGTCGTTCGGAACGGAGGGCGGGAACGACGGGACGGGTCCTCCCCAGGCGCCCCGCACCTCCCCGCGGTCCACCGAGGAGGCGCGGGTCGGCGACCGAGGGCGCCCGACGAGAGCAGACTGGCCGCGTGAAGACGACGACGTTACCCACCACCGACCGCCCCGCCTCGACCATCGTCCTCGGGCTCATGCGCATCTCGGGCATGACCGACGACTCGATCCGTGAACTCGTGGCCGAGGCCAGAGACCTCGGCATCGACTTCTTCGACCACGCCGACGTGTACGGCGACCACCCGCACCACTGCGAACAGCGCTTCGGCGACGCCGTCGCCATGACCCCGTCCGAGCGCGACGCCGTCCAGTTGCAGAGCAAGGTCGGAATCCGCGACGGCTTCTGGGACTTCTCCACCGAGCACATCCTCGAGTCGGTCGACGCCTCGCTCGCGGCCCTGCGCACCGACCGCCTCGACGTGCTGCTGCTGCACCGCCCCGACGCCCTGGTCGAACCCGACGAGGTCGCGGCGGCCTTCGACCAGCTGCACGCCAGCGGCAAGGTGCGGCACTTCGGGGTCTCGAACCACACCCCCGCCCAGGTCGAGTTGCTGAAGCGGAGCGTCACGCAGCCGTTGATCGCCAACCAGGTGCAGCTCAGCATCACCCACGCTCCGCTGATCGCCGCCGGCGTCGCGGCGAACATGGCCGGGCTCGACCAGTCGCTCGACCGCGACAACGGCATCCTCGACTACAGCCGCCTGAACGACATGACGCTGCAGGCCTGGTCGCCGTTCCAGAAGGGGTTCTTCGACGGGGTCTTCCTCGGCGACCGCGAGGGCTACCCCGAGCTGAACGACGTGATCGACGAGCTGGCGGCGAAGTACGACGTGCCGCCGTCGGCGATCCCGGTCGCCTGGATCACCCGGCATCCCGCCGAGATGCAGGTCGTGCTCGGCACGACGAGCGTCGCCCACCTGCGCGACAGTGCAGCCGGGTCCGACGTGCCGCTGACCCGGCCCGAGTGGTATCGGCTCTTCACGGCGGCCGGGCACACCCTGCCGTAGCGGCGCGGGGTCATCGGGGCCGGGGGTCGCCGGGCTGCGCTGCGCCCGTCGGCCCCGTGAGGGGTCACACTCCGACCACCTCCGAAGGAATGTCCTAGGGTCGACAGGGTGTTGGGACGCACAGATCGGTGCAGAGGCCGAGGGTGCCTCCCGTGCCCCGCCCGCACCCCGAAGGGACCATCGTGACCCAGCCCAAGATGAACGTCGAGTCGTTCAACCTCGACCACCGCACCGTCGCCGCGCCCTACGTGCGCGTCGCGGACCAGAAGACCCTGCCGCACGGCGACGTCATCACGAAGTTCGACGTCCGGTTCGCGCAGCCGAACGAGGGCCACCTCGACATGAAGTCGGTCCACTCGCTCGAGCACCTCTTCGCCGAGCATTCGCGCAACCGGTCCGGCGACGTGATCGACTTCTCGCCGATGGGTTGCCAGACCGGCTTCTACCTCATCCTGCAGGGCGACCCCGCGATGGACGACGTCCTGTCGCTCATCGAGGGCACCCTGACCGACATCACCACCGCGACCGAGGTCCCCGCGGCCAACGAGGTCCAGTGCGGCTGGGGCGCCAACCACTCGCTCGAGGGCGCACAAGAGGTCGCCCGCGACTTCCTCGCGGCCCGCGACGAGTGGTCGACCGTCACCCGATGACCGGGACGCACGCCGCGCCTCCTGCCGACGGGGTCGCGGCGGTCGCCGCACCCTCGATCATCGTGATCGTGGCGATGAGCGACGAGGCGGAGCCCTTCGTCTCGCGCGCCACCCGCGTCGACGAGCCGATCGCGGTCGGCGGGTCGCTGCAGCGCGTCGTCGAGATCGACGGCGTCGAGCTGTTGCTCGTGCAGAGCGGCATCGGCTTCGTCAACGCGGCCGGGGCGGCCACCTCGGCCATCGTGCGGTCGGGTTCGCTCGAAGGCGTCGTGCCGACCGTGATCAGCGCGGGCACCGCCGCCGGCATGGGCGAAGGCATCGAGATCGGCGACGTCGTCGCGGGTGCCGAGTACGTCAACCTCGACGCGGACGCACGCGTCTTCGGCTACCGGCTGGGGCAGGTGCCCGGCATGCCGGCCAGCTTCCACGCCGACGAGCGGTTGGTGGAGGCCGCGGTCGCGTACGACACCTCGGTCGCGTCGGCTGCGCGTGCCGGTGACGCGTCGAGTGCGGGTGACCCGTCGGGCGCATCTCGTGGCGGCTGGGCCGTGCGGCCCGGGCTGATCGCCTCGAGCGACGCCTTCATGACCGCCGAGCGCGTGATCGGTGTGCGCAGCGCGTTCGCCGACGTGGTCGACGTCGACGCCGTCGACATGGAGTCGATGGCGATCGCCCAGACCTGCCACGTCCACCACGTGCCGTTCGTCTCGGTGCGGGGAATCAGCGATCTCGCCGGGCCGGACGCCCACGACGTGCACGACGAGAACCTCGCCCTCACGGCGGGGCGGTCCGCCGACGTGACGATGCACCTCGTCCGCGCGATCGTCGCGGGCTGAGCTCCGGCGGGGGCCGCACCGACGACACGAGCCCGAAACACCCGTGCCGTCGCGACGAAACGCGTGTTTCGTACGCTTGCGGCCACCACCCGGCATCCCCACGATCAGGAGTCCCGATGTCACAGTCCCCGCCCGAGTCACCCGAGCCTCAGACGTCCACGGTCGCGACCTCGGGGTCTCCCGAGGGGACCCACCCCGTCGACCGTGTCCCACCCCTGCGGCGCCTCTTCCCGCTCGGCCTGCAGCACGTGCTCGCGATGTACGCCGGGGCGGTCGCCGTGCCGCTCATCGTCGGAGGGGCACTCGTCGGCATGGGGCAGCTCGAACCCGGTGACATCGCGTACCTGATCAGTGCCGACCTGTTCGTGGCGGGCATCGCGACGATCGTGCAGTCGGTCGGGTTCTGGCGTTTCGGGGTGCGGCTGCCGTTGATGCAGGGCTGCACCTTCGCCGCGGTCGGGCCGATGATCGTGATCGGCGGCGAGTACGGCATCACGGCGATCTACGGCTCGGTCATCGCGAGCGGCGTCTTCATGATGTTGCTGGCGCCGTTCTTCTCGAAGCTCGTGCGGTTCTTCCCGCCGATAGTCACCGGCACGGTGATCCTGATCATCGGCGTCTCCCTGATGGACGTCGCCGCCGGGTGGGTCGGAGGAGGCGCGGGTTCCGAGGACTTCGGACGCCCGCTCGACGTCGCCTTCGCGGCCGGCACCCTGCTGCTGATCGTCCTGATCGAGCGGTTCGCGCCTCCTTCGCTCCGTCGCCTGTCGATTCTGCTGGGGCTGGTGGTGGGGACCCTCGTGGCCTGGCCGTTCGGGCTGACCGACTGGAGCGGCGTGGGCGAGAGCGCCTGGTTCGGTCTCGCGTTGCCGTTCCACTTCGGGCTGCCGACCTTCCCCGTGAGCGCGATCGTGTCGATGTGCATCGTCGGCCTGGTGATCATGACGGAGACCACCGGCGACATCATCGCGGTGGGCGAGATCGTCGACCGACCGGTGACGCCGCGCCGGCTGGCGGACGGGCTGCGGGCCGACGGCCTGTCCACGGTCATCGGCGGCGTCTTCAACACGTTCCCGTACACGGCGTTCGCGCAGAACGTCGGCCTCGTCAGCATCACGGGGGTGAAGTCGCGGTACGTGGCGACGCTGGCGGGCGGCATCCTCGTCGTGCTGGGCCTGGTGCCCGCGCTGGGAGCCGTCGTCGAGGGTGTGCCGGTGGCGGTGCTCGGCGGGGCCGGGGTCGCGTTGTTCGGCATGGTCGCGGCGAGCGGCATCCGGACGCTGTCGAAGGTCCGCTTCACGAACAGCAACATCCTGATCGTGGCGATCGCGCTGGGCGTCAGCCTGCTGCCGACGGTCAGCCCCGAGATCTACGCGCAATTCCCGACCTGGTTCACCATCGTGTTCGACTCGGGCATCAGCGCCGGGGCGATCGTCGCCGTGCTGCTGAACCTGCTGCTCAACTCGCCGCGGGTGCAGGCGCGGGACGAGGGTGCGGACCGCGACGTGTCGGCCCACGACGCCGTGCGGGGTCCGGCCGCACCGGCCGGGTTGACCGACCGCCAGGCCTGAGCCGGGGCCCGGCCCCGGCCCCGGCCCCGGCCCCCGCCCCGGGGCCTGCGTCGCACCACGAACTGAACGTCGCACCGCGCGAATTCGCGGTGCGACGTTCAGTTCATGGTGCGACTCGTGATCCGGTACGTACCGGATCAGGCTTGGGGAGAGGGGCCCAGCACGGCTCGTCCCGGCTCGGCCCGGCCCGGCTCAGCTGCCGCCGGCGAGGCGCCAGAGGCGGTCGCGTGACATGGGCAGCTCGTAGGGCCGCACCCCGAGGGCGTCGCGGATCGCGTTCGCCAGGGCCGGGGCCACCGGGTTGTAGGGCGCCTCGCTCATCGACTTGGCCCCGAGCGGGCCGAGGTCGTCGTGGGTGGTCGCGAAGTGCACCTCCGTCTGCGGCACGTCGCCGAACTTGGGCATCCGGTAGTTGCGGAACGCCGTCGTCAGCACGCGACCCTCGCCGTCGAGCATCATCTCTTCGTAGAGCGCCGTGCCGATCGCCTGGGCCGTGCCCCCCTCCACCTGTCCACGGAGCTGCTCGGGGTTCAGAACGACCCCGGCGTCCGCAGCCTGCACCGAGCGCAGCAGCCGCACCTCACCGCTCGACCGGTCGACCGCGACCTCGAAGCCGTGCACGTTGAACGCCACCGAGCGCGGGGTGCCGTCGTGGGCGCCGTCGGCGGTGAGCGGACCGTCCGCCAGCAGCCGCTCG
This sequence comes from Frigoribacterium sp. VKM Ac-2836, assembly GCF_013248995.1. Taxonomy (GTDB): domain Bacteria; phylum Actinomycetota; class Actinomycetes; order Actinomycetales; family Microbacteriaceae; genus Frigoribacterium. Next base: position 347,260 of record NZ_JABRPK010000002.1, read on the forward strand.
CCGGAGACCAGCACGGTCGCGTCGGCACCCGGACCGACCCGCACCACGACTCCGCCCGCGACCACCTCGGGGGCGGTGCCGGTGTCGACGGCGTGACCCGCGCCTCCTGCGATCGCCAGGGCACGGTCGACCATCGCCGCACGCAGCTTGTGGGCGGCGGCGAGCAGGGCCTTGCCCGCGACGACGACGCCCGCCGAGCCGTAGGCGCCCGTGTCGTAGCGGGCCACGTCGGTGTCCGACTGCCGGACGACGACCCGGTCGGGCGTCGTGCCGAGCGCCGACGCGACGAGCTGGGTGTGCACCGTCGTGGTGCCGTTGCCGAACTCGGCGGTGCCGACGCCGACGTCGTAGCGGCCGTCGGGCAGCAACTCGATCGACGTGTCGGCGAAGTGACCCCGTGGCGGGATCGTCGCGATCATCGCCAGGGCCATGCCGCGTCCGGTCGACCAGGTCGGGCCGACGGGGGCAGGAGGCGCACCCGCGGGGGCAGGAGACCCCAGCGCCTGCTCGACCAGGTCGAGGCACTGGTCCAGCCCGTAGCTGCCGATCAGCAGGTCGCTCTCTTCGTCGGGGTCGGTGACCACCATCGGATCGCCGGGGACGACGACGTTGCGCCGGCGCAGCTCGAACGGGTCGATGCCGAGCTCGCGGGCGAGCTCGTCCATCGCCGACTCGACGGCGAACACGACCTGGCCGAGCCCGTAGCCGCGGAACGCCCCCGAGGGCAGGTTGTTCGTGTAGACCGACTCGGCGTCGACGCGCTTGTTCGGGCAGCGGTAGACGCTGGTCGACTCGTGCACCGAGTGGTACATCACGCCGACGCCATGGTTGCCGTAGGCGCCGGTGTCCATCAGCTGGTCGACGTGCAACGCGGTCAGCACGCCGTCGCTCGTGGCCCCGACCCGCACGCGGACGCGCATCGGGTGACGGGTCGGGGCGATCGTGAACTCGTCCTCGCGGGTGAACTCGTACTGCACGGGTCGACCGGTACGCAGCACGGCCAGGGCCACGAGGTCTTCGGTGATCAGCTCTTGCTTGCCGCCGAAGCCGCCGCCGACACGGGCGGCGACGACGCGAACCTGCTCCTGTGGCAGGTCGAAGACGTGGGCCAGCTCGTCTCGCACGAGGAACGGCACCTGGCTCGCCGTGCGGATCACGAGGCGTCCGTCGTCGTCGAGCCAGCCGCGGGAGGCATGTGTCTCGAGCGCTCCGTGCGAGACGCGCTGCGTCCGCCACGTGCCCTCGACCACCGCGTCGGCCGCCGCCAGGCCCGCCTCGACGTCTCCGGTCTCGTCGTGCATCGCGGCCACGGTGTTGCGCTCGGGGTACGCGATGCGCGACACCTCGCTGGTCTTCTCCCCGTGCAGCAGAGGGGCGCCCGGCGTCCGCGCCGCCTCGGGGTCGAACACGGCGGGGAGCGGTTCGTACCCGACGACGATCGCGGCCAGGGCGTTCGTCGCCGTGCGGACGTCGTCGGCGACCACCGCGGCGACCCGCTGCCCGCGGAACCGCAGCACGGGGTCGAGCACGAGACCGTCGTCGGGATCGTCCTCGCGGTCCTCGTGACGACCGGTCGAGAACAGCGTCGTGGGGGAGTCGCGGTGCGTCAGCACCAGGTGCACGCCAGGCATCGCCTCGGCGGCGCTCGTGTCGATCGAGGTGATGCGGGCGTGGGCGTGCGGGCTGCCGAGCACGGCGAGGTGCAGCAGTTTCGTCGTGCTCCGGAAGTCGAGCGTGAAGGGTTCCGCGCCGGACACGACGCGCATCGCCGCGGGGGCCTTGACCGACCGACCGGCCGCCTCGCCGTCGGCCGGGGCCACCGTGTTCGTGACACCACAGATCGCGTCGCCGATCGCCCGGTAGCCCGTGCACCGGCAGAGGTTGCCCTTCAGGAGGCGCGGCAGATCGCTCGCGTCGGCCTCGGTGAACGTCGAGGCCGTCACCACCATGCCGGCCGTGCAGAAGCCGCACTGGAATCCGGCCGCGTCGGCGAAGGCCTGCTGCACGGGGTGGGGATGCTCGGGGGTGCCGAGGCCGGCCGCCGTCGTCACGGCCCGACCCTCGAGTCGGTGCGCCGGGTAGATGCACGAGTGCACGGGCTCGCCGTCGACCAGCACCGAGCAGGCGCCGCAGTCGCCCGCGTCGCAGCCCTTCTTGACCGAGTGCACACCGTTCTCACGCAGTACCGTCCGCAACACCTGACCGGGTGCGACCTCGGCGTCGAGGGGCAGGCCGTCGACCTCGAACGTGACGTGTCTCGGGGTCATGGCGCGCCTCCCGGGCTCGTGGGGGTGGTCGGGGACGGGGTGCCGGTGAGGGCACGGGCAGCGGGGCTTCGCGGGTCGTGGGTCGGCTCGCCGTGTGGTCGCGTGCGTTCCGCCCCGGTGCCCGCGGTGGCGGACGGTGCGGGCGCGGGCCGGCCGAGTTCGACGCGCAACTCGTCGGCGAAGCGCGCGCTCATGGCGCGACGCCAGTCGGGGGCACCGTGCGGGTCGGAGTACCAACAGTCGACGCCGGCCACCGCCTCGGCCAGGGCCCGTTCGCCGGGCAACTCGTCGAAGCGCAGCTGGACGGGACGGGTCGTCCCCGCCGTGATCGTGACGACGAACTCGCCGTCGAGGCCGAGGCGGGCCGTGACCAGCGTCCCCGAGCGGCCCAGGGGGCTCAACGAGATGCGTCGGAACCCGGTGCGCGATCGCAGCGAGTCGAGTGGCACCTCGAGCGTGCGCAGCACCTCGCCCGGCTCGAGTGCGTTCTGCACGACCCCCGTGACGAAGGTCGCGACGGGCAAGCGCCGCTCACCGCCGTCGGTGGTCCAGACGACGGCCGTGGCGTCGAGGGTGGCCATCAGCGACGTCATGGCGCCCGCCGGCAAGCCGAGGGCGACGTTGCCGCCGACCGTCGCGACGTTCCAGATCTTGAACGAGGCCAGCAACGAGTTCGCGCACTGGTCGATCAACGGGTGGGCGGCCCAGTCGTCGTCGGCGGGCAGCCTCAACAACTCGGCGATGGTGCAGGTGGCGGCGATGCCGACGACGTCACCGCTAACGGCGTCGGTGCCGCGCTCGATCGGCGTCCACCCGAGCGAGGTCAGGTCGACCAGGCCGGTCAGCCCGGGCTGCCGTTCGGAGAACAGCCACGTGCCTCCGCCGAGGGGGCGTTCGCCGGGCGCGAAGACGACCTCGTCCCGTCGTGACGGGGTACGGATCTCGCGAACGGTGGTCAGGTCCATGGGACGACCCACTCTGCACGACCGGGGTTTCGAGCATGTGTCGGAACGCTCGGCGTCGAACGACCGTCGCGTCGTCGAACCACGCCCGGGGGTGGTTCGGTGACACGGACGTGGTGCGACCCGCCACCCACCATGACGGGCCAGGGGGCCGTCTCACCCGACGCCCGGGAGGCGCCGGTCGGCCAGCCGCACCCGTCGCCTCGGGGCACCGTGGCTAGGGTGTGCGTCATGATCGAGCTCGACGAGGCCACCCTGCGTTCGCACCTGCTGACCGCCCTGAGTGTCGAGCGATGGGCCGACGGTGTCGCCGCGCAGGCGCCGTTCGCCGACGCCGACGCACTGATCACGGTCGCGGCCGCAGCCGCCACGCCGCTCAGCGCCGCCGAGATCGACGAGGCCATGTCGCACCACCCGCGCATCGGCGAGAAGCCGGCCGGCGACGGCGCCGCGCAGGAGTTCAGTCGACGTGAGCAAGGGTCCGCGGTCGACGCCGACGACGAGGCCCTCGCACAGCTGCTGGCCGAGGGCAACGCCGCGTACGAGCAGCGCTTCGGCCGGGTGTTCTTGATCCGTGCCGCCGGTCGGAGTCGGGCCGAGATCGTTGGTGAGCTGCAGCGGCGGCTCAGGCTCGACGACGACACCGAGCTGAGGATCGTGGGGGGCGAGCTGCGCGACATCGCGCTGCTGAGGCTCCAGGCGACCTTCGCGGACGCCGGAGACTCCGCCGACGCCGCCGATTCCGCCGACGCCGCCCGGGCGACGTCCACCGACCGCGACGAGGTCGGAGCATGAGCCACGTCACGACGCACGTCCTCGACGCCGCACTGGGCCGCCCGGCGGCCGACGTTCCCGTCGCGCTCCACGACGACCATGGAGTCGAACTCGGCACCGGCGTGACGAACGCCGACGGGCGCGTGCCCGAACTCGGCCCGGACGCCCTGCCCGCCGGCGATTACCGACTCGTCTTCGAGACCGCCGCCTACTTCTCGGCCGCGCAGCGAGACACGTTCTACCCGCGGGTGACGATCGACTTCACCCTCGCCGACGAGTCGAGTCACTACCACGTGCCCGTTTTGCTCAGCCCGTTCGCGTACTCGACCTACCGCGGCAGCTGACCCCCCTCGCACGCCGGCTCAGTAGTCGGTGCGGTGGTCGTGGGTCGCCCACGCCTCGAACGGCGCCGGCGCGTTCGCCGGGCGCACCTCGTCGACGGGGAGGTCCCAGGTCGACCGGTCGCGCGCGAACAGCTCGTAGAACTCGAGGTCGTCGAAGCCACCTCGTGCGGCGTCGTGGCGGTCGGCCGCGTAGACGACCCGGTCGACGCGCGCCCAGAGCGAGGCCGACAGGCACAGCGGGCACGGCTCGCACGAGGTGTACAGCGTCGTGCCGGCGAGCGAGAAGTCTCCGACCACCTGGCAGGCCGCACGGATCGCCGTGACCTCGGCGTGCGCGGTGGGGTCGAGGTTGGCCGTGACCCGGTTCTGCCCCTCGGCCACGAGCTCGTCCCCGCGGACGATGACCGCGCCGAACGGCCCGCCTCCGTTCGCGACGTTCTCGACGGCCAACTCGATCGTTCGTGCCAGCCAGCGGGCGTCGGCGGCGTCGGTCACGGTGTCTCCTCGGGGTGCGGCAGGCGTGGGATCGGTCGACTCGGCGACGCTCATGCGAGACCCGCCGAGGCGCGCCAGGCGTCGTGGGCCGGCGGCGCGTCGTCACGCAGCACGGTGGCTTCGATCAGACCATACGGCCGGTCGGCGGCCCAGAACACCTCGCCCGGGTTCTCGAGACCGAAGGGTGCCAGGTCGTAGGCGAAGTGGTGCCTGTTGGGCGCCTTGAGGCGTACCTCGACGATCGACGGGATCGCCTCGAGGACTGCCGTGCCCATGTGCCACAGGGTCTGTTGCAGCGCGAGCGACTGCAGGGTGGCGAACTCGCGGACCATCAGGCGCTTCACGTCGGCGTACGTGGCCTCCCAGTCGACGTCCGTCGTGCCGAAGCGCCACTTCGCGTCCAACGACGTCGCCATGACCCGGTCGTGCGTCTCGGGCAGGGTCGTGAACTCGTCGGTCAGGAATCCGGCGAACTCTGACCCGGTCGACTTGAGCAGGACCAGGTCTTTCAGGCCGCCCACGACGTACTCGCCGGTGTCGTCCACCGTGACGGCGGCGGTGCGTACCTCTTGCCCCGAGCGCAGCCAGGTGTGGTCGTGCTCCGCGCCGTCGACGACGGCCCGCTGCCAGTCGTACTGCTCGATCTCGACGCGGGCACCGGTGACCGGCTCGACGTCGTGCACGAAGTGGCGGGCGAGTTCGAGCCCGAAGCGCTCGACGGCCTCGACGCCCTTCGACTTCGCGAAGGCGAACGCGGTGTTCTTCTGGGTGTCCGTCGGCAGGACGGCGCTCTGGTCGCCCCGCAGATACGCCGCGTCGAACGGACCGCGCAACGCCGTCGTGACGTTGACGTCGCGGATCTCGTGTCGGGGCCCGTCGCGGTAGAAGCGCACGAGTCGCGACTCCGCTTTGCCGTACTGGTTGTCGCCGAGGATGATCGCCATGCGGCGATGATCACACAGCCGTGTGAACGACTTGTTTCACGATCGGCGCATTGTGAACAACTCGTTTCAGAAGGCTTATCGGGACGAGGCGTCCACTCGCTACTGTGCTGGGCATGGCGATCTCCGACGCGACTCCGGCACCCCACGCGGGCCCCGTTCCCGCGACCCCGATCCTGCAACCGTTGGCTCGGGGCGATCGAGACGAGGGGGTCGTCTACCTGCCCGCGACCCCTGCCACGACGCTGTGGGGGCGCCTGCCCTGCGCTGCCGACGAGCCCGTGCTCACGATCGACCCGGGCACCGCCGTCCTCATCGACACCCTCAGCCACGAGGGCGTGCTCGACGACCAAGGGCGTGACCCCCTGGCTTTCTTCGCCCGCCACGGGGTACCCGCCGAGCACGTGCTCGACGACGCGGTCGCGCTGGCCGCGGCCGATGACGACCAGCACGGTCGCGACCCGGGTGCCGACGGTCCGCACGTCGTGACGGGGCCCATCGCGATCCGCGGAGCGCAGCCCGGCGACGTCGTCACGATGACCCTGCTCGACGCGACACCGCGGGTGCCCTACGGCGTCATCTCGAACCGGCACGGCCGCGGCGCCCTGGCCGGTGAGTTCCCGCTCGAGGCCGGCCCGGTCAGCGTCTTCGCGGCGGTGGACCACGAGCCCGACGGCTCGCTCGTCGGCACCTTGCCGCTCGTGCCGGGTGCCGACCACACCGTGCGATTCCCCCTGCATCCCTTTCTCGGCATCATGGGCGTCGCCGTGGCGGGCGACGAGCGACCGCATTCGGTGCCTCCCGGGACGCACGGGGGCAACATCGACATCGCCCTGCTGACCGAGGGCGCTTCGCTGCACCTGCCCGTCCAGGTGCCCGGGGCCCTGGCGTACGTCGGCGATCCCCACTTCGCCCAGGGCGACGGCGAGGTCGCGCTCACGGCGATGGAGGCCAGCCTGCGGGTCACCGTCCGGTTCGACCTGGTGCCTCGGGCCGAGGCCGTGGCGCTGTTCGGCGAGATCGCCGGGCCGCTGGCCGAGACGGCCGAACTGCTCGTGCCCACCGGTCTCGACGAAGACCTCGACGAGGCGGTCCGCGCCTGCGTCCGGGCGGCGATCGATCTGATCGAGGCCCGCTACGGCATGGACCGCAGCCTCGCCTACGCCTATCTCTCGGCCGCGACCGACTTCGACATCTCGCAGGTCGTCGACCTGGTCAAGGGCGTCCACGCCCGCATCCGCAAGGCGGACTTCGGTGGCTGACGCGATGCGTGCCGACGTGCCCGGTCCCGAGGAGGCGCGGGTCGGCTCGGGCACCGTCCCCACGACCGTCGACGGCGACCTGCCCGACGGCCTGATCGCCGCGTTCGACGCCTACGAGCAGGCACTCGCGGCCGATGACCAGGTCGCGCTCGCGGCGTCCTTCGAGCCGACCGCCACCGTGATGCGCGCCGACGCCGGTGGTCTGCTGGTCGGGCACGACGCCATCACGGCCTTCCGGGGCCGGCGCGGGTCGGGGCCGGTTCGTCGTGTGGTCGAGTGCCACGTGCGGGTCGTCGACGCCGACGCCGCGCTGATCGTGTCCGTGAACGCTCCGGCCTCCGGCGGGCGCGGGGTCGTCACGCAGCTCTGGCGCCGCGAGCCGCGGACGGGGTCGGGTCGTGGTCGCCCCTGGCGCATCGCGTCGGCGCAGGTGCAGGCGCCGCCTCCCGCGATCGACCGGCGGGTCTGGCGGGTCGTGGGCGAGCCGCTGGTCTCGGGGCGTCGCGACGACGGGGTGACCGGTGCCGCGCCTCCTGCGGGCTCTCGGGCCCTCGTCGGCGAGACCGTCGCCGTGAAAGACCTGTTCGCCGTCGCGGGCCACGCGATCGGTGCCGGGGTGCCTGCCCGTCTCGCCGGTGCGGCCCCCGAGCCCCGGCACGCGGCCGCGGTCCAGCACCTGCTCGACGCCGGGGCCGACCTGCGCGGCATCGCGCAGACCGACGAGTTCGCCTACAGCATCGCCGGACGCAACTCCGCCTACGGCACCCCGCCCAACCCGGCCGCGCCGGGGGCGATCTCGGGTGGTTCGACCAGCGGCCCGGCGGCGGCCGTGGCCCTCGGGCAAGCGAGCATCGGCCTCGGGACCGACACGGGCGGGTCGCTCCGGGTGCCGGGGTCGTACCAGGGGCTCTGGGGCATCCGTACCACGCACGGCGCCGTCGACCGTGCCGGGCTGCTGCCCCTCGCGCCGAGCTTCGACACGGTCGGCTGGGTGACACGTGACGTCGACACCCTCCGCCGGTCGGCCGCGTCGTCGCTGCGGTCGGCCGACCAGGTGTCGGTCGAGCCGTCGTACGTGGTCGACCCGGGGCTGCTCTCGTCGGTCACGCCCGGTGTACGAGCCGAGTTCGGGCGGGCCCTCGACGAGGCGACCGCGGCAGGGCGCATCCCGCGTCCCGAGCCGGTCGTCCTGGGCGACGTCGCGCACCTGTTCGAGCTGTTCCGTGTGCTGCAGGCGTTCGAGGCCTGGCAATCCGACGGGGACTGGATCACCGCGCATCCCGGCGAACTCGCCGCGGACGTCTCGGCTCGTTTCGCGTTCGGCGCGACGGTCTCGCCCCGGCAGGCCGAGGAGGCGCGGGTCGCCCTCGCCCACGAACGTCGCCGCCTCGAGGCCCTCCTCCAGGGGCGTGTGCTGCTGCTGCCGAGTGCGTCGTCGGCCGCCCCGTCGCTCAGTGCCACGGCGGCCGAGGTGGATGCCGTCCGCTCGGCCACGCTCGGTCTGACCTGCATCGCCGGCGTGCTCGGGGCTCCTGCCGTCTCGGCGCCCGTCCTCGAGGTGCCCGTCGCCGCCGGGCGGCGCGCACCCGTCGGGCTGTGCCTCGTGGGGCCACGCGGCGCGGACCTCTCCTTGGTCGAGCTCGCGGCGACTTGGGCGACCTGGGCGACCTGGGCGACCTGATGCTCGCCTCGGACGGCGACCTGATGCTCGCCTCGGACGGCCGCCGACGCGTTCACCTGCATGAAACACGGGTTGCGTAGGGTGGGCCGGGTGAAACGAGTCTTCCAGCCGATCGACCCGCCCGCCCGCCTGCTGATGGGCCCCGGGCCGATCAACGCCGACCCCCGGGTCCTCCGCGCGATGTCGGCTCAGCTCGTGGGGCAGTACGACCCCGCCATGACGGCCTACATGGACGAGACGCAGGCGCTGTACCGCGAGGTGTTCCAGACCGCCAACGAGCAGACCCTGCTCGTCGACGGCACCTCGCGGGCCGGCATCGAGGCCTCGCTCGTGTCCCTGATCGAGCCGGGCGACAAGGTGCTCGTGCCCGTCTTCGGTCGATTCGGGCACCTGCTGCGCGAGATCGCCGAGCGTTGTGGGGCAGAGGTCCACGTCATCGAGGTGCCGTGGGGGCAGGTGTTCGCCCTCGAGACCATCGTCGAGGCGATCGAGCGCGTCCAGCCGAAACTGCTCGCGGTCGTGCACGGTGACACCTCGACGACCGTCGCCCAGCCCCTCGACGGGCTCGGAGAAGCCTGCGCCCGCCACGGCGTGCTGTTCTACACCGACGTCACGGCATCGATCGTCGGCAACACCTTCCGCACCGACGAGCTCGGGCTGGACGCCGTCAGCGCCGGCCTGCAGAAGTGCCTCGGCGGCCCCTCGGGGTCGTCGCCCGTCACCTTCAGCGAGCGAGCCGTGGACGTCATCCGGGCCCGCACGTCCATCGAAGCCGGAATCCGTGGTGACGGCGACACGACGAGCGCCCGCCGCATCGCCTCGAACTACTTCGACCTCGCGATGATCTTCGACTACTGGGGGCCGCAACGCCTCAACCACCACACCGAGGCGACCACGATGCTCTGGGGCGCCCGTGAATGCGCCCGCCTGGTGGTCGACGAGGGCGTCGACGCCGTGGTCGCCCGACACGAGCTGCACGGTCGCGCCATGCTCGCGGGCGTGCTGGGGCTCGGCCTCGAGACCTTCGGTGACCTCGCTCACAAGATGAACAACGTCGTCGCCGTGGTGATCCCCGACGGTGTCGACGGCGACCGGGTGCGCGGCGCCCTGCTCACCGACTTCGGCATCGAGATCGGCACCTCGTTCGGCCCCCTGCACGGCAAGGTCTGGCGCATCGGCACGATGGGCTACAACGCGCGTCGCGACACCGTGCTCACGACCCTCGCCGCGCTCGAGGCCGTGCTCCGGCGCGAGGGTGCGCCGATCACGAGTGGCGGCGGGGTCGGCGCCGCCTACGACGTCTACCTCGACGCCGACCGAGCAGGAGGCGCGGCGTGAGCGACGAGGCCCGTCTCGTCCTCGAGCGCTGCGATGCCCTGGCCGCCGTCTCGAGCAGTCCGACCGGCATCGAGCGCGTGTACCTCTCGCCCGAGCACGCTCGCGTCAACGCGATGGCCGGCGAGTGGATGACACAGGCCGGCATGACGACGTGGCAGGACGCCGCCGGCAACCAGCGCGGTCGCTACGAGGGCACCGAGCCGGGCCTGCCCGCCCTGCTGCTCGGCTCGCACCTCGACACCGTGCCCGACGCCGGACGCTACGACGGCATCCTCGGCGTGCTCCTCGGCATGGCCCTGGTCGAACGTCTCGAGACCGCGGGCAGTCGTCTGCCCTTCGCGATCGAGGTGCTCGCCTTCGGTGACGAAGAGGGCACCCGCTTCGGTACCGCGCTGCTCGGTTCGCGGGCGGTCGCCGGCACCTGGCAGCCCGAGTGGTGGTCCCTGGTCGACGCCACGGGCACGACGTTGCGCGACGCGTTCCGAGCCTTCGGCCTCGACCCCGACCGGGTGACCGACGCCGCGTACGACCCCGCCGACGTCGTGGGCTACCTCGAGACCCACATCGAGCAGGGCCCCTACCTCGAAGAGGCCGACCGGGCCCTCGCCGTGGTCTCGTCGATCGCCGGCGCGCGGCGCTTCGACCTGTCCCTGACCGGGGTCGCCGGCCACGCGGGCGGCGTGCCGTTCCACCGGCGCCACGATGCGCTCGCCGGGGCCAGCGAGATCGTCCTGGCGGTCGAACGCCTGGCGCGAGAAGCCGGCTGCGTCGCCACGGTCGGCCGGCTGCAGGCTTTCCCCGGCGGGGTGAACGTGATTCCCGGGTTCGTCGAGTTCAGCCTCGACCTCCGCGCCGAGCACGACGACCGACGTGACGAGGTCTGGGCCGACATCCAGGCCGTCGCCGCCGAGGTCGGAGGGCGTCGCGGCCTCACCTTCTCGGTGGACGAGACCCACCGTGCGCCGGCCGTCGTCGCCTCACCGCGCCTCCGGGGATTCGTCCGCGACGGCATCGCCGCCACGGGAGACGTCGACCCGATGGTCCTGTTCTCGAAGGCCGGGCACGACGCCATGGCCGTCGCCGAGCTGACGGAGTGGGCCATGGTGTTCGTCCGCTGCGGCAACGGGGGCATCAGCCACCACCCCGACGAGACCGTCACGATGGCCGACGTGGCCGTCGCACTCGATGCCTTCGAGGCCACCGTGCAGGCGATCGCGGCGGCGCACCCGGCCGTGGCGCAGGCCTCCGCGTGAGCGGGCTCCGCATCGACGACACGCTCGGGGACGCTGCCGACGGCGCCAAGCCGGCGAAGGACGCAGGAGGCGCGGGCCCGGTCGAAGGGGCGGGCATCCGCGACCGCATCGATTCGGGCTACGGCCGCCTCTCGCCACGAGAACAACGAGCCGCCGACTTCATCCTCGACCACCTGGACGATCTCGCCGTCTACACCGCCACCGAGATCGCCGAGCGGAGCGGCGTCTCGAAAGCCACGGTGTCGCGGTTGTTCCGACGGCTCGGCTTCACCGACGCGCAAGAGGTGCGCGACCAGGCGCGGGCGTCGCGGAGCCGTGGCGTACCGGTCGGGCCGACCCGCGCCTCCGGCGGCCTCGCCGAGCACGCCGAGGCCGAACGACGAAACCTCGACCTGATGCTGTCGGGGCTGGCCGACGGCCGGCTCGAGCGGGCCGCCACGGTGGTCGCCGGTGCCGAGCGGGTCGTCGTGGCGGGATTCCGCAACAGCTACCCGGTGGCGCTCCACCTGCGGCAGCAGCTGGTCCAGGCACGGGACGACGTGCGCGTCGCGCCGCAGCCGGGCCAGTCCATCGGCGAAGAGCTGGTCGGGCTCGGGGCACGGGACGTCGTCGTCCTGGTGGGGTTCCGCCGTCGGCCGGCCGGGTTCGCCGGCGTCCTGTCGGCGCTGGCCGCCCGCGGTGTGCCCGTGGTGCTGATCGCCGACCCGTCGCTGCGCGGGGTCGAGGTGACGGTACGACTCGATTGTCCGGTCGAGACCCCGGCACCCTTCGACAGCTACGCCGGCGCGATGAGCCTGGTCGCGCTGCTGGCGGGTGCCGTGCTGACCGAGACCGTCCGGGCCGGACGACCAGGGGCAGGCCGCAGCCGTGTCGCCGAGGTCACCGAGCTGTACGCCGAGCTGAGCGAACTCGAATAGCACGCGATCCGCGTCACGGCTCGCTCAGTGCCGCAGAGCCGGCCCGTGGCCGGGCAGCACGACCCGCGCCCCTCGGTCGACCAGTCGGCCGTAGGTGCGCCCCGCCTCGGCGAGGTCGGAGTGGAAGATCGGGTGAAGCATCTGCACGCCCTCGAGCCGCGAGGTCGGGTGGCCGGTGACGAGGGCGTCGCCGGTGATCAGCACGTCGTCGTCGGGCAGCGCGAAGACGGTGTGCCCGGGGGTGTGGCCCACGGCCGTCGTGGGGACGACGCGATGACCGCTGAACGTGCGGGTCACCCCGAGCTCGAGCGGCAGGACGTCGGCCACCGCCACGTCGCCCAGGCCGCCCGCGCGCACCGCGTGCAGGACCCAGCGGGCGAACCGGGGCTTGTACAGGTGCGGCAGCACGTCGCGGACGCCGACCTGGTGCAGCTGTTCGCGCGTCACGTTCGGCACCTCGGCGGGTGCCGCGAGGACCTCGAACCGGTGTCGCCGGCGCAGGGCCGTGATCGTGCCGATGTGGTCGCTGTGCCCGTGCGTCACGAGCACCGACGTGAGACGCGCGTCGCCCTCGTTCGTCGCCGCCACCGCCCGCAGCGACGACTCCACGAGGTCCAGGTCGGCCGGATACCCCGCGTCGACGAGCGTCAGGGTGCCGCCACCCACGAGGATCGTCCAGTTCGACGCCGGGCCCTCGACGAAATGCACTCCCGGTGCGACCTCGACCGGGGCGCTGCTGCCCCTCACGAGGCGAGCCCCGGGTCGGGTCGGACGAGCAACCGCGCAGGAGGCGCGCTCGGCCCCGCCAGCCGGCCGCCCACCCACGTCGCCGCGACCTCGCCGAACAGGCGTGCGTGGTCGTACGCGGTCACGGGGTTGCGGTGCGAGAGGTCGTCGACGTCGATCGTCACGCGTGTCTCGGGGGCGAAGGCGACGAGGTCGGCATCGGCGCCGACGCCGATGCGTCCCTTCGTGGGCAGTCCAACGAGGGCTGCGGTGCCCCGCGACATCCAGCCCACGACGCTCTCGAGGGCGATGCCCCGCTGACGGGCTCCCGTCCACACGGCGCGGAAGCTCAGCTCGAGGCCCGAGATGCCGCCCCACGCCACGTCGAAGTCGCCGTGTGCGGCGTCGGGGCCACCGGCGAACTTCAGCTCGCGGGTCGACGGGGAGTGATCACTCGCGACGATGTCGATCGTGCCGTCGACCAGCGCCTGCCAGAGCAGTTCGCGGTTGGCCTCGCCACGGATCGGCGGGCAGCACTTGAACTGCGTCGCGCCGTCGCCGATGTGCTCGGCGTCGAAGGTCAGGTAATGCGGGCAGGTCTCGACCGTCAGCCGCAAGCCCTCGGCCTTGGCGGCCCGGATGGCCTCGAGTGCCGTCGCCGACGAGAGGTGCAGCACATGGGCGCGCCCGCCCGTCGCACGGAGGGCCTCGATCACGTGCTCGATCGCCGTGCACTCGACCACGTCGGGACGCGAGCGGACGAAGGCGTCGTACGCCGCGCCTCCTGCCGGGGTCGCGGCCGCGGCCGCGGCCGCATCGAGCCCCTCGGGGTCTTCGGCGTGCACGATCAGCAGCCCGTCGAACTCGGCCAGCTCGGCCATCGCCGCGTGCAGCTGCTCGGTCGACAGGTGGGGGAACTCGTCGACACCCGATGGGGACAGGAACGCCTTGAACCCGAAGACGCCGGCCTCGTGCAGCGCCCGCAGGTCGCCCGTGCCGAGGTTCGCCGGGATCGCCCCGCCCCAGAATCCGACGTCGACGACCGACTGCGGGCCGGCGGCGGCGCGTTTCTGGTCGAGGGCGTCGACGGTCGTCGTCGGTGGGATGCTGTTCAGAGGCATGTCGACGATCGTCGTGACACCGCCGGCGGCAGCGGCGCGAGTCGCGGTCGCGAACCCCTCCCACTCGGTGCGGCCGGGCTCGTTGACGTGCACGTGACTGTCGACGACGCCGGGCAGCAGCACCTGGTCGTCGGGCAGGGTCACGTCGACGGTGGCATCCACCTCGTCGGCGTAGTCACCGATCGCGACGACCCGGCCGTCACGGACGACGACGCTCGCCTCGCGCCAGTCGCCGTCGACCAGCGCACGGCGGGCCCGGACGACGAGGTCGTGCCGGTCGGTGTCAGGCACGAGCGGCCCCGTTCGCCCCGCTGGTCGCCGAGCGAGCCTCCTCGATGTCGCCCGAGCCCGAGGCGGCGGCCGCAGCCGCTGCCTCGCGTGCCTCGAGCTCGCGCCGCCGCTCACGCAGCAGGTGACCGGCCAGTGCGACGAGCAGCGTCAGCCCGCCCGCGACGCCCATGCCGACGCCGATGTGCACCTGCAGCAGCAGGGCCCCGACGCCCGCCCCGGCGAGGATGAGCACCACGGCGAGCACCCGTCGTGGGAAGTTCTTGCCCGTGCCCCCGGCGAGCTTGGACTCGGACGCGAGGCCCACGATCGTCGACGTGACGACGACGGTCGTGACGTCGGCGACGGCGATCTTGCGGGCCGCAGCCGCCTGCAGTCCCATCGCGGCGCCGAGCAGACCGGTGATCGTGAAAGCCCACGGCGTGTTCTCTTCGGGAACGAAGAAGAACGTCGAGACGCCGAGCCCGAGCAGCACGCCGCCCGTCACCCCGAACGAGGTCGTGCTGCGGCCCGACCAGCCGGCCCGGCCGCCACGCAGCACCCGGCCACCGATCGCGGCACCGAGCAGGAAGGCGGCGAGGGCGACGATCGGCCCGACGATCGGAAGGCCGTCGGCCTGAGCGATGGCCATGCCCAGGATGACCACGTTGCCCGTCATGTTCGCGGTGAACACCCGGTCGAGGCCGAGGTAGCCGACGGCGTCGATGATGCCGGTGGTGAACGTCAACGTCAGCATCATGACGAGGTGCATGCGCGCCTGGTTGCGGCGGAATCTCTTCACGGGGGTCCTCTGGTGCTCGGCGCCGCGGGACACGGCGGGGCGGGCGACTGCGGCGGCGTCGGCGCATCGGGTCTGCCGTCGATCGTATTGTCGGGGTGGCGTCGGGCGCGAACACCGGGCCGTCCCTGGGGACGGATGGAGGCGCGGTGCGGCTGGGGAGGAACGGTCCGGCCCGCCTGAGCCGGGAGGACGTGACGAACCCGACCGTCGCCCGGCGGCGGGGCGTGCCGAACCCGACCGTCGCCCGGCGGCGGGGCGTGCCGAACCCGACAACGCCGAGCCGACACGCCGTCGCCGAGCGAAGGTGAGCGGCGTGTCGAGGGTCGACCGTCGCGATTTGCACAGCGCCGAGGACAGCGCCGAACACAGCGCCGAGTGCAGCGCCGTGCGTGGAGGGGGAGGGGGCAGGCGGGGCGGGGCGGCGGGCGCGGGGAGGCTCGTGGTCAGCGGCGGTGGACGACCAGGGTGTCGGCGAGACCGGCCGTGGCGTCGGCGGCGACGGTGCCGGTGCGGGCGAAGTCGGCCCAGACCTGACGCACCTTGCGGCCACGGCGGTCGACGTCCTCCCAGGCGGTGCTGCCGATCAGGCGGGTGTGTCCCCAGGCCTCACGACCGCCGAGCAGCAGTGGCAGCTCGGTGATGTGGGCCGCACCGAAAGCCGTGCCCTCGGGCTCCCAGGTGAACTCGAAGGTCGAGACGCGCCCACCGGCGGCCCGGTGCCGCTCGGCGAAGGCCCGACCGGCCCGGTGGTAGACCGCCCTCGTCGTGGCGTCGATCATCACCCGCCGGATGGCCCGGCCGACCACGGGCAGCCCGAACAGTCCCTGCAACAGTGGCGAGAACTCGGCGAAGACGGCGGTCTCGTCGGACGTGGCGCCGATCAGCAGGTCGATCTCGGGTGCGACCTCACGCCAGGCGGCGTCGGCGTCGGGCTCGGCCGGCAGCGGTGCCCGGCCGTACTGGACGCCGAAGGCCATGCCGCCACGCAGTCCGAAGCGCTTGGCCGCACGCTCGGCCACGGATTGCCCCGCGAGCAGTTCGTCGAGCGGGGCGTCCGCATGGAGCGTGCCCACCGCCTCCGTCATCGCCCTCACCATGCGACGGCGCCCCCGCACGATGCCGAGCGGTGCGCTCTGCACGATGGCCCGGGCGAACAGCCCCCGGGTGCCCTCGCTGATCATCAGGTGCGCGATCGCGTCACCGCCGGCCGACTGACCGAACAGGGTGATGCGCGAGGCGTCACCGCCGAACGCCTCGATCGTGTCGTGCACCCACCGGACCGCAGCGAGCTGGTCGAGCAGACCCAGGTTGGCGGGCACCTCCACGCCGTCGCCGAAGAACCCGAGCATGCCGAGCCGGTAGGTCACGGTGACGACGATCACCCTCTGCTCGGCGACCAGGGCGCGCGGGTCGTAGACCCGCAGATCACCCGCCCCCGACACGTACGAGCCGCCGTGGATCCACACCATCACCGGCACACGCTCGTCGGCCGGAAGGTCGGCGGGCAGGGTGATCGACAGACGGTGGCAATGCTCGTCGTCGACCATGCCGACGGCGGCTCCCTCGATCAGGGCGTCGAGCCCGGGTGACGCCACCTGCGGAGACGCGGGGGCGCGGTCGAACGCGAGCAACGGCGACGACCACGGGGTGACCGGACGCGGCGGCTCGAACCGGTCGGCCTCGGCGTAGGGCACGCCGAGCACCCGGACGACGTCGCCGTCGACTCGGCCCACGACCCGGCCCGAGGGGGTGTCGAACTCGCGTCTCGCGGCACGGTCGTCGGTGTCGACCACGGGCTCGCCCGGGGTGGTCGGCGTGCTGGCGGTCGATCGAGGAGCGTCCTGGGTCACCCGACCATCGTGCCCCTCCCGTCCCGTCTAGGCTCGCGGGATGACCGCCCCCACCCCTCCTGCGCCCGGGTTCTACCGCCACTTCAAGGGTGGGCGCTACGAGGTGCTCGGCACGGCTCGCCACAGCGAGACCGACGAACCCCTGGTCGTCTACCGTGCGCTCTACGGCGAGCAGGGGCTGTGGGTGCGGCCGCTCGCGGCCTGGTCCGAGCGCGTGCGGCGCGAGGGGCATGACGGCCCGAGGTTCGAGCCCGAGGCCTGACCGCCGACCCGCCCGACCCACCCGACCCACCCGGACGAGGAGGCGCGGGCCGGGTCAGCGAAGTCACAGCCGGTTGATAGCCGCGCGGCCGGACACTCGGCTCATGAAGTTCTCACGTCGCTCCCAGCGCCCCCAGGGTGCAGCCACAGACGGGGGCGCCACGGATGACGCGACCCGCGCCGCCGCACCGACCTCGGACACCGCCCTCGCGGGTGACCCGACCCGCGCCTCCTCGCCCGGAGCCGCGCCGCGCGGAGCCGCGCTGCCCGGAGCCGCGCTGCCCCCGGGCATGCTGATCGCAGGTGCCTGGGCCTGGCGTCTGCTCGCGGTCGCCGCCGCGCTCGCGGTGCTCTTCTGGTTGATCGCCACGCTCGAGGAGATCGTCGTCCCGCTGTTGATCGCGATCCTCGTGTCGGCGTTCCTCGTGCCGGTCGCGGGGTTCCTGCGCCGGCATCGCTGGCCGCGCTGGCTCGCCATCGTGGCGGCCCTGCTGGCCGGGGTGATCGTCGTCGGCGGGCTCGTGCTGCTCGCCGTGACGCAGATCCGTGCCGGGCTGCCGCAGATCGAGAGGCAGTCCGTGGCGCAGTACGACCAGCTGACGACCCTGCTGCAGGGGCCGCCGCTGAGCCTCACGAACGCCGACGTGAGCGGCTACCTCAAGGACGCCCAGAGCGCCCTGCAGACCGAGAGCAAGACGATCCTCAGCGGCGTGCTGTCGATCGGCACCGCCGCCGGCCACCTGCTGGCCGGAGGCCTGCTGACCCTCTTCGCGACGATCTTCCTGATGATCGACGGTCGGGGTGTGTGGGCCTGGACGGTCCGTCTGTTCCCGAAGGCGGCCCGCCCGGCCGTCGACGGGGCGGGGCAGGCGGGCTGGCACACGCTGACGTCGTTCGTCCGCGTGCAGATCGTCGTCGCCGCGGTCAACGCGGTCGGCATCGGCCTGATCGCGTTCTTCCTCGGACTGCCCCTCGCCGTGCCGATCGCGATCCTGGTGTTCCTGGCGTCGTTCATCCCCGTGGTCGGCGCGATCGTGACCGGGGCGCTCGCGGTGATCGTCGCCCTGGTCTTCGCCGGGCCGATCCAGGCGGTCGTCATGCTGGCCGGCGTGCTGGTCGTGCACCTGCTCGAAGCCCACGTGCTGCAGCCGTTGGTCATGGGGTCGGCCGTCCGGGTGCACCCGCTCGCGGTCGTCTTCGCCGTGGCGGGCGGGTCGTACGTGGCCGGCATCCCGGGTGCGCTCTTCGCCGTCCCGACGGTGGCCGTGCTCAACGTCATGGTCGAGTACGTGGCGACGGGGGCGTGGCGTCGATCGCGCGTCGCGGCCGACGTCGTCGAGGCGCCCGAGGCGTCGTGATGGCGGGCTGCTGACCCACCGGGCCCGCACCTCCTTCGCTGGGATGAGGGTCGCGCGGGTCGATGTCATCCGCTGGACCGATGCGCCGGACTGCGTGGTTCGACAGTCGACTGTGTGGTTCTACTCAGGAAGTGTCTGCATACTCGTCACTTCGCCCGGGCGCGTGCGCCCCTCCCGAACGAGCACCGACTCGATCGGGCAGCCGCGGCGGACGAGTCGGGGCCCCACGGCCTCGCGAGACCGACACCGACCTGTCACGGCCCCTCGCCCCGTTGCGTGGAGATCTGCCACCCGCGAGCGCTTCGAGCGTGCGGTGCGGCGCCGCCGTGTGCGCCCCGCCCGTCCGGAGGCGCGGGTCGGCCGAACACGAGGACCACATGACCCCCGAGAACACCCCTGCCACCGACGAGAACTCCGTGGTCACCGAGGCTCCCGCCACGCGCCGCTCGCTCGCAGCCGGCCGCCGTCGCTCCGCCCGCCGTCGACTGTCACTGATCGGTGGCGTCGCCGCGGTCGCTCTCGTCGCGGGCACCGGCTTCGCGGTCACCTCGATGTCGGCCGCCGGCGCGGACACCATCTCCGCCGAGCAGCATGCGTCCGACGTCAAGCAGCAGAAGGCCGACATCGCCACGTCGCTGGCACAGGCCAAGGCGCGCTCCACGATCCAGATCGCGAACCAGGTCGTGGCCTCGACCTCGGGCAGGACCGACGCCAGCGAGCTGCAGACTCAGGTCGCCTCGCTCGCGGACTACGAGAAGCTCGACGCCTCGACCCTGAACGCCCGTGTCGAGAAGACCGCGCTCTCGGCACAGACCGTCCAGACAGCCGCCGCCGAGGCCGACCGCCAGGCCGCTGCCGCTGCCGCCGCCGCCCAGGCAGCCGCCGAAGCCCAGGCCGCTGCCGAGGCGAAGGCCGCCGCCGAGGCAGCCGCTGCTGCCGAGGCCGCGCGTGCCGCCGCCGACAACTCGGTGGCCGGGGCCAAGGCCACGGCCCAGTCGCTCGCGTCGTCGCAGTACGGCTGGGGCAGCGACCAGTACTCGTGCCTCGTCTCGCTCTGGACCAAGGAGTCCGGCTGGAACTACAAGGCCTACAACCCCAGTGGCGCGACCGGCATCCCGCAGGCACTGCCCGGCAGCAAGATGGCCTCGGCAGGCAGCGACTGGGCGACGAGCGCCAAGACGCAGATCACCTGGGGCCTCGGCTACATCAAGTCGGTCTACGGCACGCCCTGCGGTGCCTGGTCGCACTCGCAGTCCGTCAACTGGTACTGACGGGAGCAGCCCGGGTCTCGGGTCGCACCACCTTCTGGACGTCGCACCACGAACCTTCGTGGTGCGACGTCCAGTTCGTGGTGCGACGGTGCGACGAAGGTGTGGCCGCTAGTTCTGCGGGGGGATGGTCTGCCGGTCGGTGGGTTTGTCGGTCGTGACGGGCATGGGGAGCGGGCTGGGGGTCTCGGGCGTCGACGACGGGCTGACGCTCGGGCTGACGGTCACCACGGGGTCGTCGTCGTCACCCCCGCAGGCCGTCAGCACTCCCAAGGCGAGGACCGTCGTCACGGCAGCCGCCCCCACACGAGCGGTCGTCGTCAGCAGCGTTCGCGTCGTCGTCGTCCCCATGTCGGGAGCCTACGCGCGGCCTGACGAAGGCCGTCGCGCCGTCGAGCTCGAGTACTCGTTCGCTCGCGGCGACCAGCCGCAGGTCGTGGGTTGCCACGATGACGACGGCGCCGTCGTCGGCCAGTTCGCGAAGCACGTCGAGGACCGTCTCGGCATTCGCGTCGTCGAGCGCCGCGGTGGGTTCGTCGGCGAGGACGACCCGGGGCTCGTGCAGGACGAGGCGGGCCAGAGCGACCCTCTGTTGCTCACCCCCACTCAACCGGGACACCTTCGTCGCTTCCACCCCCTCCAGGTCAATTCGTCGGAGGGCTGCGGATCGTCGCCCGGCCCGCTCCCGTGACGGGACCCTCTGGGCCGTGAGGGCGACGTCGAGGTTCTGGGCGACGGTCCAGCTGTCGACGAGGCCGTAGTCCTGGAAGAGGAACCCGACGACGTCGCGATGCAGACGTCGTCGTGCCCGACCTCGCGCACGGCTGAGTTCTGAGCCCTCGTAGGCGATCGACCCCGACGTCGTTGTCTCGAGCAGCCCCAGGCACTGCAGGAAGGTGGACTTCCCCACCCCGCTGGGGCCCACGATCGACGTCGTGGTCCCCGCGTCGAACGTCACGGTGACGTCTTTCCAGAGCTCTCGCCCCGAACGGGCCTTCGACAGATTCGTGACGACCAGAGGCGAACGCGGACTGCCGGATGACGGCGGGCCAGGGGTCGTGGAGGGGGCATCAGGACGCACCATGGTTGTCTCCTTCGGTCGGGCGCCGACCGGCTCTCCTGCCGGTCGACGAGGCTGTGCCCCGCGAGCGACCCTCACACCAGAGGGCCGTCGGCCAGGCCAAGAGGACGAAAGCTGCGGCGAGTGCCAGGCCGGCGGTGATCGCTCGTGCCATGACGATCTCGGGCGTGGTCATCTGCTGGGTGCTCAGGAGAGAGGCGAACGGCCCGGCGGCACCGAGCGCAGCGATGAGGATCATCATCCGGCCGTGACGACGGAACGGGCCGAGGCCGTGGATGCGTTGGACGGACAGAGAGCGGGCACGGGAGCGGACGGACGCCCAGACGAGGAGAAGGACCATCGCCGCAGCCAGCAGGGAGCAGAGCCACAGCGTGAGGAGAGACTGGTCTTTCCAGGCGCGCCATTGCGGCACGAGCGAACCGGTCTCGTCCCGGACCTCCGTGTGGGCGAACACGAGATCGCGGATGCCGTGTTCCTCGAGCGCTCTGTCGAGCTCGTCGTGCGATCCGATGTACAACTCGTCGCCCGTGCTCATGGCCGCCAGGTGATAGTCCACGCTGAGGACTCGCCGGCCCGAGGGGATGACGACCACGACGGGATCGACGAGTACGTCCTCGCCGGTATCCGTCCGCGGATAGGCCGTCAGGAGGGGAAGTTCGAGAGGGGAGCGATACGTCTGGACGGTCACGGCTGCGACGGGGACCCCGGCGAAGCAATCGGCGTCGGGGCAGGTGAATCGCGTCTCGACCTCGCGTTGGAATGCCACGAGATCTTTGACGCTGGACTCGAGAGCCCTGGCCTCGGGTGCCAGACCGAGGGGCACGAAGACCCGCACCCGGTCGTCGGTGTCGTCGAGGAATTCGTCGACCCCGCTCGTTGCCTGCGATGCCGCCTGCTGCAGGTAGGTGCTGGTGACCACCACGCAGTCGACCGGCAACGAGAGGCCCAGGCATCCGGGTTCGAGGTAGTCCAGCAGGAGGTGGCCGGTCGCCTCCTCGCTGGCGACGAAGCGGGACCAGCCGGGTGCCTCGCGGTCCACGACGGACTGCTCCGTCGCCCGCAAGGAGATGATCCGGGCCGATCGGTCGCGCCAGGAGTCGTGCTTCGCCGTGGCGGCGAGGAGGCCGGCGTCAGCTTCCGCCAGTGCCTCCGTCGCAGTGAGCATGGATGCCCCGATGGCCAGGAGGGCGGCGCCCGCGGCCACCCCGAGGATCGTCCTCGCGCGGCGGTCGCGCGGCCGCATCGCCGGTCGTGACCCGCCGTGGGTCACGAGGGCCGCGAGCGTGGTGATCGCGATCATGGTCCCTCCCGACAGCGCCGTGATCTGCGCCACGAGGAGACCGGTCGGGCCGATGGTCTGACGGGAGCCCCACGCGAGGGTGGCCGTCGCCAGCCAGCCGAGCCAGGTCGTCGCCCACAGGGCCACGACGAACGTCGCCGTCTTCGCGAGGTCGCCGCCCGACACCACGCAGCGGGAAAGCCCGTGGACGCGACGAGCGCGTCGTGAGTCGGCGGTCAGAGACCAGGCTGCCGCCGACGTCGCGAACAGGAAGGCGGCGACGGCGAGCACGAGGAGGGGCGGGACCACCGTGACGGCTTGCGCGGCCGTCGCTGCTGCATCGTTCCACACGACCTCCGCCGTGAATCCGTCACGGCGGAGGTCGTCAGCGGAGCGTTCGATGTCGCCGTCGGAACCGAAGACGGTCCACTGGCCGTAGACCGTGTCGACGCCGGCCTCGAGGACGCGGATCTGCGTCGACGCGAGACGGGTGCCGAAGTCGTCACCGTGCCCACCCGGTGTCAGGGCGTCGGGCGCACCGGGCTGGCCCGTGAAACCAGGGGAGAGGACGACGAGGCGTCGGACGCCGTCCGGGGTCGCATCGAAGGTCACGAGGGCTGCGGCCAGGTCGTTGCCCTCGAAGTCAGCGACCACGGCCGCAGGTTCGTTCTGGCCGCCTGGGCCCGACGTGATGTGGATCTGGGCGGGAGCCGACAGGGGAAACAGCTCTTCGGTCCTCTCGGCGATGAGGTGGGCGGCCACGACCGAGACCATCGACACGAGAACGAGGGAGGTCCGGAGGATCACGTGCATCGAGGATTCCTGACGGGGAGGTCGAGTGGTGGCGGTGGCGGTGGCGGTGGCGGTGGCGGGAGCGGTGGCGCGTCACGCGGCGTGGGACGCGCCACGCAGCTCAACTCGTGATGCGGTAGTACGCGTAATCCACTCGGTTCGGGGTGGCAGTGCCGTAGGCGTACGACCACTGGCCCGGGGGCGTGTTCCTGCTCTGCGTGATGCGGCCGGCGGCCGTCTTCACCGAGGACCTGTGCCACCTGCTGCGGTGGAAATAGTTCGAGTACAGGCGAGGCTTCGTGCCGTAGGTCCAGGACGACTCGACAACGAAGCCTCGGCTGCGGACGCTAGCGCTCGTCTCTCGCGTGCCGGACTGAACCGCCACCGAGCCGGACTCGACGACCGTCGACCCAGGAACGGACAGGGTCTCTGCGTTCGCCGCGGTGGTGCCGGTCACCAGCAGAGCGAAAGCGAGAGCGCCGGTGGCGAGAGGGGTGAGGAACTTCATGGGGTGCCTTTCCGGAGGGGCGAGCACGTGCTCGACCCACCCAGGAAAGCACCGATATGTGATCTGCACAATGCCAGACATCGACCTGTGGACAACCGTCTTCACGACATCCGGTGCGAGTGCGGTGCCCTGCACTCCCTGGTGGCGCCGCGGCGCCGTCGATCATCGACCTCGGCGCGCCTGCCTCAGACCGCGCCGACCAGCGTCCACGCCCCGCCGTCGCGTCGCGTGACCCGGCCCTGCACGACGTCGGCCAGTTCGCCCACGGTGGCCTCGACCACGGCTCCGATGCGGTGCGCGGGCTCGTCGGCGGCGCATTCGTACCGCACCACCAGTCGGGGTTCGCCCCGCACGAGCGTGATGTCGCTCGCCTCGACCGTGGTCAGCTCTGCGGCACTCGCCGCGGCCGCCGGCAGGACGGCGTCGGGTCGCACCCCGGGTCGCAGGGTGCCGACGGTGAGCGTGACGCGGTACGAGGGCATGGGCTCATCCAACCCGGCACCACCGACGTCACGCCGTGGTCCCAGCAGGGTCGCAGCGCCTTCACGGCACACCCCGAAACTTGCCCGACCCATGAACGTGCCACCCTCTCGTCATGAAGCGCACCGCGTCCGCCCGGCTCGAGTTCGACGTCGACGGCCCCGCAGAGTTCGTCCTGTCGATCGCCGTCTCGCGCGACCACGCCGCCGCGGCCCCCGGCACGCCCGGCGCCACCGGCGCCGCTGACCGTGCGGGCACGGCCCGCATCACCGAGGAGGCGCTGGCCGTCACCCAGCACGGCTCGCCCCTCGAGGTCCGCGAGCTGCACGACCACCACGGCACCCTCCTCCACCTGTGCGACGTCGGGGCCGGTCGGGTCACCGTGGACTACCGGGTCGTCGTCGACGGTCGCCTCGACGAGCCCGGCGTCGACGAGCTCGACCTCGTGCGGTACCGCCGTCCGAGCCGCTACTGCGAGTCCGACACCCTCAGCCCCACCGCCCGCGCCGAGTTCGGCGGGCTCGAGGGGCGCGAGCTGCTGGCCGCGGTCGCGACGTGGGTCGGATCTCACCTCGCCTACGTTCCCGGGGCCAGCGCCCCGACCGACGGCGCCGTGCAGACCCTGCTCGACCGGCAGGGCGTCTGCCGCGACTACGCCCACCTGGTGATCGCCCTGCTGCGCGGGCTGGACGTGCCCGCGCGGCTGGTCAGCGTCTACGCCCCGGGTCTGTCACCGATGGACTTCCACGCGGTGGCCGAGGCCTACGTCGACGGCGCCTGGCACGTGGTCGACGCCACCGGGCTGGCTCCCCGCCAGACGCTGCTGCGCATCGCGACCGGCCGGGACGCCTCCGACACCGCGTTCCTGTCGAGCCACGGCGGCCGGGTCACGGTCGCGGGAATGCAGGTCGGAGCCGTCGCCGACGTGTTGCCGCGCGACGACGTGAGCACCTTCGTCAGCCTCGGCTGACCGCCAGCCGGCACCGCGCCTCCTGCGCTCGGCTCGGCAGCCGTGAGACGGCCGCCCGGCTCAGTCCTCGCGGTGCGCCAGTTTCGCGCCCTCGCGGGCCCGAACGGCGGGTTCGTTCTGGTGCACGCCCGCCGGCCACGACTCGGGCCCGGCCGACCCCGCCGGGTACTCGTCGATGGCCACGTCACCGGCCTTCCAGGCCTCGACGACGGGCGCGACGATGCGCCAACCCTCCTCGGCGGAGTCGCCGCGCACCGACAGCGTCGGGTCGTCGTCGAGGATGCCCTCGAGCACCTCGCCGTAGGCCGTCAGGTCGGCCGCACCGAAGTCGGCGTGCAGGGAGGCGCGCGACAGGTCGTACGAGTCGCCCGGCCCGTTGACGTTCAGTTCGAGCGACATCTCGTCGGGCGAGATCGCGATGCGCAGGCGGTCGGGGGTGCCGCCGCCGACGAACTCCTTCGGGACGTGGGTCGGCGGGCGGAAGGTGATGACGATCTCGCGGCGACGCGATGCCAGGGCCTTGCCCGACCGCAGCAGGATCGGCACGCCCGCCCACCGCCAGTTGGCCACCTCGACGACGACCTCGGCCAGGGTCTCGGTCTCGAGCGACGGGTCGACGCCGTCCTCGTCGACGTAGGCGGGCAGGGTGCGGCCGTCGACCTTGCCCGTGCCGTACCGGGCGCGACGCGTGTTCGCGACGGCGTCGTCGTCCCAGACGTGGGTGGCGCGCAGCACGAGCTCCTTCTCGTCGCGCAGGTCGGCGGGGCCGAGCGTCGCGGGGGCGTTCATCGTCAGCACGGCCATGACCTGCAGCAGGTGGCTCTGGATCATGTCGACCATGGCACCGGCGTGGTCGTAGTAGCGGGCGCGGTTCTCGAGGCCGAGCTCTTCGTCGTAGACGATCTCGATGCTCTCGACGTGCTGGTTGTTGAGCATGGGCTCGATCAGGCGGTTCGCGAAGCGCAGACCGAGCAGGTTGAGCACGGTCGACCGGCCGAGGAAGTGGTCGACGCGGTGCACCTGGTCCTCGTGCACCAGCTTCAGCACCTCGTGGTTGAGCTTCTTCGCGCTGGCGAGGTCGGTACCGAACGGCTTCTCTAGCGCGAGGGACGTGCCCTCGGGCAGGTCGACCTTCCTCAGCGCGGCACAGGCCTTCTCGGTGATGGCGGGGGGCAGGGCGAAATAGATCGACGGAGGCGCGTCACAGGCCTCGACCAGGCTGCGGAGTCCGTCGACCCCGGTCACGTCGGCCGTGATGTACGTGGTCGACTCGAGTAGGGCGTCGACCGCGGGGCCGCTCGCGTGGACGCTGTCGAAAGACGTCTTCACGCGCTTCTTCCACTCGGCGTCGGTGTACTCCTCGACGCCGGCGCCGATCAGCTGCACGCGACGCGTCGGCTCGAGCGCCAGCAGCCCGCCCAGGCCGGGCATCAGGAGGCGCGCGGCGAGGTCCCCGCTCGCGCCGAGGATCAACAGGGTCGCCGGTTCGGGGGCCTTCTTCGCGCTCATGCCGTGCACGGTAGCGGGTCGGCCCCGGCCGTGCCCGGAGGAGGGCGGCGTAGCGTGCGGGCATGAGCGACCAGACCTACACCGCCCGCTTCGTCGGACACGACGAGACCACCACCGAAGAGCTCGACCTGATCGACGGCCTTCCGCAGAAGAGCGTCACCCGCCCCGGAGCCTCCGACGGCGAGGACCTCATGTGGGAGCTCGACGACGACGCCAGCGAGGGCGGCGAGTACGTCTACCGCTCCCTCGGCGTCTCGGGCCACGACTACAGCTGAGCCGGCTCGTGGGTCGCACCACCGGCTGAACGTCGCACCGCCGAAAGAGACGGTGCGACGTTCATTCCGTGGTGCGACTCGGCGTCGGGTCAGGCGGCGCGGGTCAGGCGCGGCGGGTGGGGCGCACCGACACGACCTCGGCGGTCGCCCCGTGGGGAAGGTCCACCACGAGCCGCACGGCGTCGGCGACCGACTCGGGCTCGAGGTAGAGCGACGCGTCGTACGTGCCGCCCTCGGCCGTGACCAGCTCGTGCTGCATGTCGGTGTCGACGCGGCCCGGGTGCACCGAGCTGACCCGGACGCCGTGGGGGCGTTCCTCTTCGCGCAGGGCGTCGGTCAGCGCCCGCAGGGCGAACTTGCTCGCCGCGTAGGTGCTGCCGTTCGGTCCGGCCGTGAACCCCGAGCCGCTGTTGATCGACACGACCGTGCCCTGGGCCGACCGCAGGGCGGGCAGGAGCTGACGGGTGACCTCGGCCACGGCGAACACGTTGACCTCGAAGACCCGCCGCCAGTCGTCGCGCTCGGTGTCGGCGATGGCGCGGCCGCCGATCACGCCGGCCGCGTGCACCAACACGTCGAGTTCGTCGAGCGGCGGTACCGTCAGGGCCGGTCCGGAGAGGTCGGCGGCCCACGCCGTCGCGGACGGGAGGTCGACGGTGATCGCTCGCAGCGCCTCCTCGTCCCGGCCGTGGACGATCACGTGGTGCGTACGGGCGAGGTCGCGGACGACGGCGAGGCCGATGCCCCGCGAGCCGCCGGTGACGAGTGCGGTCTTCATCGGCCCAGTCTGCCCGTCAGGCCAGCGGGTCGTGCCCCCAGTTCATGAGCGACCACCGCCACTTGGTGTCGGTGACGTCGCCCGAGGGGCGCTGTTTCGAGTGACGGGCCACGTAGCCGTGCACCTTCTCCATGTGCTGCCAGTCGGCGTCGGTCAGGTCGGCCTTCTTCTTCTCGAGGATGCGCACGATGTGCCGACCGCTCTCGTGCCCGACGGACTCGCCGCCGTCCTTCTGCCCGACGTCGCGCGACTCGTCGGTGTCGAGCCAGTCGCGCAGGGTCGAGGCCGTCATGTTCACGTCGTCGTGGAACTCGTCCCAGGTCCGCTGTCGTTCGTCGTCTGCCATGCGACGAGCCAAGCACGCCCCGCATCGCCGCGCCGGATCGGCGAAGATGGCACGGTGCGCACCCTGACCGCCGGCACCGCCGCCCTGCTGCTCGCCGCCTCGCTCGCCGTCACGCTCACCTCGTGCTCGGCCGACGGGATCAATCCGACGGTGGCCCCGCAGGCGAAGATCCCCGCCGGGCTCGCCGTCGAGGGGTACGCCATCGCCTCGCCCGACACGACCACGGCCGCCGTCGACGCGTTCGACCGCAGCGAGGCCGCGATCGACACCATCGGCGTCTCGGGTGTCGCGATCACGACCGGAGGGGGCGGCGTCGCCCCGAGCGACGAGTCCGCCAACGCCCTGCGCGAGGCCGCCCAGTCGGCCGGCAAGAAGGCCGAGCTGCTCGTCGTCAACGCCGATCAGGACGGGTTCAGCGGCGAGCTCGCGTCACAGCTGCTGTCGAGCCGGGCCAACCGCGAGTTCGTCGTGTCGGGCCTCACCGGAGAGGTCGTCAACGGCGGCTGGGACGGCGTCCAGATCGACTTCGAGTCGCTCTCGGCCGCGGACTCCGCAGGGCTGGTCGACTTCGCCGCCGAGCTGCGCGACGCCCTGCCCGACGATGCCACGATCTCGATGGCCGTCCAGCCCAGCACCGACCCGGCGGGGTACGACGACCTCGGCTACGACCTCGCCGCCCTGTCCGACTCGGTCGACCGTTTCGTGCTGATGGCCTACGACCAGCACGGCACCGGCTTCAGCGAACCCGGGCCCGTCGGCGGCCTGCCGTGGGTCGGCGAGGTGCTCGCCTCGGCGCTCGAACTCGTCCCGGCCGACCGCCTCGACCTCGGCGTGGCGGGGTACGGCTACCGCTGGACGGGTGAGGGCACCGCAGGAGGCGCGGTGTCGGTCGCCGAGGCTCGCACCGGGGCGCGGTCCACGGGTTCGTGGGACGCCGAGCAGGCCGAGTACACCGCGTCGCCCGACGACGGATCGACCCTCTGGTGGTCGGACGGCCGCTCGATCACGGCCCGAGCCGACCTGGCCGCGTCGAAGGGCCTGCACGGGGTCGCGATCTGGCAGGTGACGACGGGCGACCCGGTCCGCCGAGGCTGATGCCCGGGTGGTGGTCCTTGCCGGCGGCTGATCCGGTACCTGTCGGATCGTCGGGAATCGAGGGGCCGGGTGTCGGATTCGCTGATCCGGTACCTGTCGGATCGTCGGGAATCGAGGGGCCGGGTGTCGGATTCGCTGATCCGGTACGTACCGGATCAGCGCGAGAGGGGGCAGCCCTTACGGCGTGACGATGCCGATCGGGCCGGTCAGCTGGGGGATGTCGCGGTCGCTGAGCAGCCAGTGCTCGCCGCCACCGGTGATGAGCAACGCCAGCGGGCCCGGGCGGCAGACGACGAGCGCCCCGCCTTCTTGGTGCAGCACCCCGTCGAGCGCGCCACCGAGGTCGCGGTCGTCCTCGGAACCCGAGGCCGACAGGACGGCGCAACGGCCTTCGGCGCCCATGGCCTGCAGCAGTCGACGCATGCCCTCGGGGTCGCTGCGATCGGGGCCGAGCGGGTGGGCGACGGCCATGTCGACCCACTCGACCGAGCCGGTCAGGTCGGCGAGGGCCTGCTCTTCGGGCCCGGCCGGGTCGACGGCGAGGTCGTGCACGGACTGCTTGCGATCGGGCGCGGCGAAGGCCTCGAGTGCGGTGATGACGGATGGGGGGAGCGACGCCACGGGTGTTCTCCTGTCGAGGGGTTCCGACCATCCTCCCACCCGGGGTGCCCTCACAGGTCCGTCCACCGACGGAATCGCGATCGGGCGTCCGGGCGAGCCGCCGCACTACGCTGCCGGAGAGCCGCACGACGCGCGACCACGAACCGACCTGCCCACCCACGACGACGACGGAGCCACCGTGAGCGACGCCCCCGGCCAGCAGCCCTGGCAGAACCCCCAGAACCCCCAGAACCCCCAGAACCCGCAGCAGCCGCACCAGCAGCAGCCCTATCAGCAGCAGCCGCACCAGCAGCAGCCCTACCCCGGCCCCGGCGGGTACTCCGACCCGCTCAAGGGCACCAACCCCGGCGTCAGCACCTCGACCCCGTTCATCTGGGTGCTCGTCCTGCTACCCCTCGTGCAGCTGATCGGTCTGGCCTTCTGGGACATCCCGGACTACCTCGAGCGCACCGCCACGATCACTCCGGGCGTCTACCAGTCGCCGTTCACCCCGGGCTACCTGGCCTACATGGGCATCGGCCTGCTCGTCTACGCGCTCACGGTCGTCTTCGCCTGGCTCGACCACCGGGCCCTGGTCGCACGGGGGATCGTCAAGCCGTTCCCGTGGCCCTGGGCCTTCCTCACGGTCGTCTACGTCATCGGACGCTCGGTCGTCGTGAAGCGCCGCACCGGCGGCGGCCTCGCCCCGCTCTGGCTCTTCGTCGCCGTGTACCTGATCACGATCGTCGTCGCGTTCTCGGTCTTCATCTCGGCCTTCGCCGAGTTCGTGCAGACGATTCCGTCGCTCCCGACGTCGCCGTAGTCGGCGACGCGAGGCACAGGAGGCGCGGGCCGACCGAGCAGGCCGGCCCGCGCCTCCTGCGTCCCCCTGCTGCGAGGATGGACCCGTGACCTCCTCCACCGCACCCCGCCTCGGCCTGCTGCTCGACGTCGACGGCCCGATCGCCAGCCCCGTGACCCGCAGCATCGCGCTGCCCGGGATCACCCGTGACCTCGTCGCGCTCGCCGCTCTCGGCGTCCCGATCGTGTTCAACACCGGGCGGTCGGACGCGTTCATCCGCGACGAGGTCGTCCGCCCGCTGCTCGCCGCCGGACTGCCCGCGGGGTCCCGCGTGCACGGCGTCTGCGAGAAGGGCGCCGTCTGGTTCACGATCGGTCCCGAGCACGGCGCCGACGGCATCGGCCCGATCGAGGTCGACTCGACGCTCGCGATGCCCGCCGACTTCGGCACCGAGATGCAGGCGCTCGTCGCCGACGAGTTCTCGGACCTGGTCTTCTACGACACGACCAAGCACGCCATGGTCTCGATCGAGCAGCTCACGAGTGTCGAGTCGTCGACGTACCTCGCCCGGCAGCGAGACCTCGACGAGAAGGCGATGAAGGCGCTGGTCCGCCGCGGGTTCGGCGTGCGCCGTCTCGACGACGTCCGGCCCGACGCGTCCGGCGACGTGCAGTGGCGGGTCGACCCGACGATCATCTCGACCGACATCGAGTCGGTGCGGCTCGGTAAAGACCTGGGAGCCGAGCGGGCTCTCGAACTGCTGGCGGCCGACGGCGAGCCCCCGCTCGCCTGGCGCACGGTGGGCGACTCGCGGAGCGACTACGCCATGGCGGACTGGCTGCACGCGCAGGGCCACACGGTCGCCCACGTGGACGTCCGACCCGCCGACGGCGTTCCCGCGACGCCGTACCCGGTCCTGACGAGCGCCACGGGCGCGATCCACGACGAGGCCGGCGCCGAGTTCCTGGCCGGGTGGCTGGCCGACCTCACCGCCTGAGCCCCGGACGCGCCCGAGCCCCCGGATGCGCCCGAGGGTCGGACGCGTCGACGTGCCCCCCGGACGGGGTGAGACGGGTGAGCGTCAGCCGGCAACGGGTGTCACCTACCCGCTGTCCAGGCGGGCTGTGACCCGTTCGAGGGGGCGTACCCCCCGAACGGGTGTCGCGAAGAGGCTCGATCGACCCTGTACTGTTTCGTCACGTCCCCGGAACGGTCCCCCGAAAGGCCCACACCGGAGACCAGCCCGTCGATCGAGTGGCCCGAACCGCTCGCAGTCGCCGGACCCGAATCGGGAGTCCCTGGCTCCCACCCGACCGCCGTTCACCCCGGTGCGTCACCTCGAAGTCGCCGCTGTCGCCGACGCCCCTCCGGACGTCCGACGGTGGTTCTTGCCGCCGCCGGCGTCCGGTCGTCTCTCAGACCCGAACCCGGAGAGAACCCGCATGTCCCGAACCATGCGCGTCCGCGACAGCGACGCCGAAATCCGACCCGACACCGGTGCACCCGGCACCGGACCCGCCCTGGACGTGGCACCTCGCTCGCGCAGCGAACTGAGGCGCCTGGCACAGGACGACGAGGCGCGCGGGCCGCGCGCACGCCCCTCGACACGCCTGACGAGCGACCATCACGCCTCGGTCGTCTCGCGCACCGAGGGGCGTGCCCACTCGCCGTTCATGGTGTTGCTCGTGCTCGCCTGCACCATGGGCATCCTGCTCTACGGCCAGTTCTTGTTGAACCCCGCGAACCGCGGCGACCTGCTGCCCTACGTCGCGGTGATCATCGCCGAGGCCGTCCTGGTGCTGCAGGCCCTGCTGGCCATGTGGACGATCCTCTCGGGCGGCCAGAACCCCCGCGACTTCGACTTCCACTCGACGCAGGACACGCTCTACGACGAGGACGCCATCGACCGGCTCGGCGTCCGCGACCAGCCGCACCTGTGGCCGATCGTCGTCGACGGCAAGACCGTGGTCGTGGACGTCTTCGTGACGGTCTACGGCGAGGAGCTCTCGAAGATCGCGATGACGGTACAGGCCGCCGTCGCGTTGCAGGGCGCGCACCGCACCTGGGTGCTGGACGACGGTCGCAGCGACGAGGTCAAGGAACTCGCCGCGACGCTCGGTGCCCGGTACATCCGCCGGTTGACCAGCAACGGCGCCAAGGCCGGCAACGTCAACTACGCCCTGTCGGTGGCCAAGGGCGACTACTTCGCCATCTTCGACGCGGACTTCGTGCCCAAGCCGATGTTCCTGCACGAGACCGTGCCCTTCTTCATCGACGAGAAGGTCGCCTTCGTGCAGACCCCGCAGTCGTACGGCAACCTGGTCAGCATCGTCAGCCGGGGTGCCGGCTACATGCAGGCCGTCTTCTACCGCTACATCCAGCCCGGTCGCAACCGGTTCAACGCGGCGTTCTGCGTCGGCACCAACGTGATCTTCCGGCGTGCGGCGATCGACGAGGTCGGCGGCATCGACACCGACTCGAAGTCCGAGGACGTCTGGACGAGCCTGTTCCTGCACGAGGCCGGCTGGCGGTCGATCTACATCCCGATGACCCTCGCCATCGGCGACGCCCCCGAGACCATCGAGGCGTACAGCAAACAGCAGCTGCGCTGGGCGACCGGCGGCTTCGAGATCCTCTTCCGGCACAACCCGCTGAGCCCCCGCCGCACCCTGACGATGGACCAGCGCTTCCAGTACACGTTGACGGCGACCCACTACCTCACCGGCATCGCCCCGTTGCTGCTGATCATGGTGCCGCCGATGGAGATCTTCTTCGACCTGCGCCCGATGAACCTGCACATCTCGGTGCTGCAGTGGCTGCTCTTCTACTCGGGCTTCTACCTGCTGCAGATCGCGCTGGCCTTCTTCACCCTCGGATCGTTCCGCTGGGAGGTGCTCATGCTCGCCTCCGTCTCGTTCCCGATCTACGTCAAGGCCCTCTGGAACGTCCTGAGCGGCAAGGACACCGCGTGGCACGTCACCGGAGGAGGCAAGGCGGCGAGCCCGTTCAACGTGCTCGGGCCCCAGGTGCTGTTCTGGCTCTTCCTGTCGCTCACCTCGCTCGTGGCGATCTGGCGCGACTGGGACAACCGCGTGCTCACCCTCGCCACGGTCTGGAACCTCATCAACACCGCCGTGCTGTCCGCGTTCCTGCTGGCGGCCCTGCGTGAGGCCAAGGCGATCAAGCGTGCCTCCCGCTCGGGCTCGAGCGCTCGCACGACCATGGCCGGGCCCGTGACGACCGGTCCCGTCGCCACCCAGGCGCTGCGGACCCAGGTCGCTCGCCCCCTGCCCCGCAGCCACGACGAGTTCCTCGAACTGTCGGTCGAGCAACGCGTCGAGCAACGGCGCCGAGACAACGAACGACGTCACCTGCTCGAGGCCGAGCTGGCGGTCGTGGACGGCCGCCACACCGATGCGACGCTCCACGACGACGCGACCCCCCGAACCGACCGACACGACACGAACGACCGAGAGAAGGTGGTCTCATGACCTGGGGAAACAGGATCAAGATGACCGTGGGCATCCTCGTGGTGATCGCCCTCGTGGCCGTCTTCACCGTCATCTTCACGCAGCGACAGGCGCAGGTCATCAGCACCAGCGCGGCCATCGCGAGCCAGGACTTCTCGGTCGGAACGGACTACAGCGGCACGGTGACGTCCACCGACGCCGAGGTCGGCGACCGGGTCTCGAAGGGCGACGTCCTCTTCTCGCTGCAGAGCCCCTCGCTGCAGAAGGACCTCGCGGACGACGTGGTCGTCCCCGACACGGACGCCTACACGGTGGCCGACGACGGCACGATCACCTTCATGGCCACGGTCGACGGCACGCTGTCGCAGCTCGACGTCCGTGAGGGTGGGTTCCTCGGTTCGGGTACGACCGTCGCGACCATCGAGAAGGCCGACACGCTCTTCGTGGACGCCGACTTCACGCTCACGCCCCGTGACTACGAGCGCATCCAGGACGGCGCGATCGTCGACGTCATGCTGCCGAACCAGCAGGTCGTCGAGGGCAGCGTCGACCTGGTCAGCGTCGAGACCAAGGACGGCGCGGCCGCGGCCACCGTCCGCGTCGTCAGCGACGGGCTGAGCGAGGGGGCCTACAACGGCCTGGTCGCGAGCGGCACACCGGTCGAGGCGACCATGCACCTCCGTGACGACGGCATCCTCGCCGGACCGGTGGACACCATGCAGGACTTCCTGCGCCAGATCGGGGTCTGACGATCCACGGCGCAGCGAGAAAGACGGCGGGTCGGCCCGACCGACGGGATCGTTCGGGATCCCCGATCGGTTCCGGGTCGGCCCGTCACCCCCAGGAGGCGCGGGTCGGCACCCGACCCGCCCCGCGCCTCCTGACCCTCCGGCGGCTCGTCGCCGGTGCCGCCCTCGGCACGGCCGGCGTGCTCGTGCTGGCCGGCTGCACCGGCGGCTCGGCGACGGACGGTGACTCCGACACCACGGGCCGCCCCGACGCCGCGGGCGACGTGTTCCCGGCCTCGCAGGTCGACCCGCTGGTCGCCGCCCTGCCCCAGGAGTCGGTCGGCGCCGCGCCGACCATGCGCCTCGCCGACGGACTCGTCCCCCCGACCAACACCTGGTTCTCGGGACTCGTCTTCGGCGACGAGCCGATGCCGGTCTTCCCGTTCCCGATCTCGTTCCAGCTGACCGCCGACGGTCTCGCCGCGGGCCTGCCCGCACCGGTGGCCTCGGAGAAGGCCGTCGTCGCCCCCGCCCGGTCGGACGTCACCCTCGACGTCGGCGCGACGGCCACCGAGGTCAGCTCCTACGACAAGGTCTCGGTGACCGTCGCCCACCTCGACGGCGGCACGGTGCTCGGCCACACGACCGTCGCCGAAGGATCGCCTCTCGTGTCGTACACGGCCGCGACCGCGCAGACCGACACTCTCGGTGCCGCCGTGGAGGCCGTGAGCGACGGCCGGGGCACGCTCTCCGTCGGCAGCACCACGTGGGGCGTCGCCGTCACGGGCGGGAGCCTCGACGGCACGGCCGTCCGGCTCGACCAGGGCGGCTCGGTCGTGCTCGTGCCGGTGCCCGACGGCGCCACCGATGACCAGGTGCGGACGGTGCTCGACGCGGCCGCCTCGCCGCTGGCGTCGGTGACCACCGCGCACCGCGCCTCCGGGTCCGGTTCGACGGCCGTGTCGACCACCGAGCTCGGGTACGAGACGGCCGCCGGGGGAGACACCCTGCTCGTGTCGGCACCCCACATGGGCGACTCGGCCACCGACGGCGGCACCGGGCTGAGCTACACGACCGTGTACGGCAGCGCTCCGCTGTCGATCGGAACGGCGTTGTCGTTCGACGCGCCGGTCACCGCGGCCTCCGCGGACCTCGACCTCTCGGGCCTGAGCGACGACGAGAAGGATCGGCTCGGCGACCAGGTCGTCGCCGACGTCGCCGCCACGGAGGCGCCCGCGGCCGACACCTACTTCGGCGGCAAGGCGCTCTACCGTTCGGCCATGCTGCTGCAGCTCGCCGAGCAGCTCGGCGACGACGCGTCGGCCGACACCCTGCGCACCTCTCTCGTCGACCGGCTCGACACCTGGACCGACCCCTCGGGCTGCGAGGTGCGCGACCAGGAGTGCTTCGTGTACGACCCCGCGGTGAAGGGCGTCGTCGGCAAGGTGGCCTCGTTCGGCTCGGACGAGTTCAACGACCACCACTTCCACTACGGCTACTTCCTGTACGCCGCCGGCGTGGTCGCGGCCGACGACCCCGAGCTGGCCGAGCGCTGGCGGCCGGTCATGGACCTGCTCGCGGCCGACATCGCCTCGGGTGCCCACAACCAGGCGTTCCCCGATCAGCGGGCGTTCGACCCGTACTGGTCGCACAGCTGGGCCTCGGGCTACTCGCCGTTCGCCGACGGCAACAACCAGGAGTCGTCGTCCGAGGCGGTCAACGCCTACGCCGGCCTGTCGCTCTGGGCGAAGGCGTCGGGTGACGACGCGCTGGCCGACCAGGCGTCGTGGATGCTGAGCAGCGAGGCCTCGTCGGCCCTGGCCTACATGCTGTCCCCCGACCTGAGCGCCCCGCAGTTCGCCGGGTACGACCACGAGATCGTGTCGCTGACCTGGGGTGGCAAGCGCGACTACGGCACCTGGTTCTCGGCCGAGCCGTCGGCCATCGCTGGCATCCAGCTGATCCCGCTCGACCCGACCTCGGTCTCGTACCTGACGTCGTCGGCGGCGGGCGGGGCCGAGCAGATCGCCCGGGTGGTCGACGAGGCCGGCGCCTCGGGCCCCGACGGGCCCCTGGGCGACTACGTGCTGATGTACTCGGCGCTGCAGGGGCCCGACCAGGCCGCGGCGGCCCTGACGGCGCTCGCCGACCTGCCCGAGTCGGGCATCGGCGACGGCAACTCGCGGGCCTACGCGATGGCGTACGTCCTGAGCGCCGGGTCGCGGTAGGGCCGAGCGCAGGAGGCGCGGGTCACCGCAGGAGGCGCGGGTCGGTTTAAGCGAGAGCCTAAGATCCGCATGTGGTTTTTCGAAAGTTTTCACTTACCCTGGCATTTCACTCACGTGAAAACTGGAGGTAAATAATGGAGATTGCGATCCAAGCTCTCGACAAGGTCGCGGCCGGTGCAGTCGCCAACAGCGTCGAGAACCAACACGTGGATTTCAAGGTGCAGGGACGATCGCTCTCGGACACACTCGACAATCTGGCTGAAGCTGCTGCATGTTTTGCAAACGCTGAGGGGGGCTACGTCCTGGTAGGGGTCAGAGACGACGGGGCTGGCCCAGAGGCGTTCGTGGGTCACGACCTCGACCCGGTGAAGACCCGGTCCCGCATCTACGAGATCACGACCCCCGCCCTGATGGTCGATGTCTTCGAGCTGCAACACGCGGCCGGCTCTGTGCTGGTCATCCGGGTTCCGCAAGGCGTGGCCGTTCATTCGGTGAAGAGCAAACTGCCGACCGAGAGGGTCGGGGAGTCATGTTGGCCCATGGACACGCGGCGGATCGCCGCGATAGTCGACGAACGTAGTGGAGTGGACTGGTCAGCGGTGGGCACGAGCGTCGCGCCCTCAGCCGCCGATCCGCAGGCCATCGCTGTGGCGCGTCGCATGGCCTCGCGTGCAGTGGACCCTTCTAAGAGGCGACTGGCTGACCTCGACGAGCTCGCCCTGCTCAGGCGCCTGGGGGTCGTCGATTCCAAGGGGTACCTGACGAATGCCGGGGTCTTGCTGTTCGTCGGCCCGCCCGGTGGAGCAGCACTCATGTCGTACTCATTCCGGAGGACGCCTGCCGGTCGACTCTCTGCGAACGAGCAGCTCGATGGCCCCCTCGTGGTCGCCGTCGAGCGAGTATTCGACCTCATCTCAGCTCGTCTCGAGACCACGCCTGTCTCCGTCGGAAAAGGTCAGCAGCTTCACCTGGCGGACTTGCCGGAGGCCGCCGTTCGAGAAGCCATCGTGAATGCAGCCATGCACAGGGACTATCGAGTTCAGGATCGCGTGACGATCGAGCATGCCCAGACGCAGCTCTCCGTGACCTCGCCGGGCGCACTGGTCAGCGGCGTCACGCCGACGAACATCCTCACGACTTCGTCGCGGTCACGGAATCCGCAGCTTGCACAGGCTCTGAGGATGTTGGACCTGGCCGAGACGGCGGGTTCCGGTGTGGATCGCATGTATGCGGAGATGACCCGATTGGGCCACCAACCGCCCGTGTTCCTGGCGACGACCCACAGCGTCCAAGTCTCTCTCGTCGGTGGTGCCCCCAACACCAACATGGCCAGTTTCGTCGCGACCCTCCCCAGCCACGAAGCTGACGACGCGGACACCATGCTCGTTCTTCTGCACCTTCTGACCAAGCGCACGCTCTCTGCCTCCGAGATGCAGCCGATCATGCAGAAGGCGAGCTCGGCAGAGGCTCAATCCGTCCTGGCCAGGCTTGCGCGGGACGATGTCGGCATTCTCGAGCCCACCCGCGAGACGGCAAGCAATCGAGAACCCAACTACCGACTTCGGGAACGCCCCTTGGTGCTTCTCGGTCCCGCCGTTGTCTACAAGAGGCGGACGCTGGAGCAGACGGATCGAAAGGTCATCGATCTCGTTCGAGAGACGTCGACGATCAACGCCCGGATGTTGAAGATCATGTTCGATCTGGACAATCGACAAGTATCGCGGGTGCTCGCGGATCTGATTGCGAGGGGTGTTCTGATCAAAACGTCGAGCGCCTCACGCGGCCCGGGCGTCACATACGGCGCGGGGCCGGCGTTCCCAAGGCGACGTGGTGCGACCACATAAGTTTTCACGAAGTTTTACCCTCCCCTGGCGGAATCGCCTGGTGGACTTCGTCGGGTGGTATCAGTCGGTTGGTCGGGCCGGGGCGCGGTAGGCCGAGGGCAGGAGGTGCAGGTCGTCAGCCGACGACGCGGACCCGGTCGACCAGACGCTGCACGCTCCCGTCGGGGCGGTTCGCGACGAGCGTGCCGCCCCAGAAACCGAGCTGATCGCGATCGGCGCCGAGTTGCCAGAGGCGGTGGCCGTCGGACAGGTCGAAGGCGGTGACCATCGAGGTGCGTCCACCGGAGGCGGTCGTGGCGTAGCCGGTCGTGCGGCCGACGACCGCGATCTGGGACTCGCCCGGCACCACCGCCCGGGCCACCTCGTCGCCGGACGCCGGGTCGAGCAGGCGGACGGTGCGCTCACCCGCTTCGTCCGACGTGAGGTCGCCCGAGACCGCCGCCGCGCCTCCCGGTTCGAAGGTCTGCGCGAAGACGAGCGACCCCCGGTCGCCGGCGGGGTCGGTCGTCACCCGGGCGAGCCCGTGGCGGCGGTCGCGGGGCGGCGTCGTCCAGAGCTCGGCTCCGGTGCGGCGATCGACGCAGACCACCCCCGGCGTCGTCGAGAAGACGACGCAGTCGCGTGTCGTCTGCACGCCGCGGTCCTGGCGGAAGCCGTGCCGCCAGAGCTCGCGCCCGTCGAGCGAGAGTGCGACGACGGTGCCGTCGGTGTCACCCGTCGAGGTCGGGATCGCCGGGTCGAGACCGACCAGGACGAGGTCGCCGTCGACGTCGAGGGTCGTGGCGGTCGGCAGGTCGGGCCCCCAGGCGCGGGTCTCGCCGGTGCGCCCGTCGACCGCGGTGATGACACCGCCGTCGAGCAGGAGCAGGCCGTCGGGGGTCAGGGCCTCGTCCTGGCTGCCGGTGGTCTCGCCCGTCCACACGGGGGTGCCGAGGTCGCCGGTGTCGAAGAGCGAGAACTCACCCGTCCCGGGTTCGGAGTCGTAGTAGACCCGGGAGTCCTGGTACGAGAACTGGGGGTCGCTCGAGACGAGGGCCCAGGAGGCGGTGGCATCGGTCAGGCGGGCGCGCCCGTTCGGCGAGGTGGTCACGCCGGTCAGATCGCCGGTGCCGAGGTCGAGGCGGGCGTACGACGAGGCGAAGCCGTCGCTGCCGAAGCCCAGCGTCGAGACGAGGGCCGTGTCGGTGGCACCGTCGGTGGGCCAGACCTGCACGAATCCGCTGCCGGCGTCGAGTTCGGTGCCCAGGTCGACCCACCAGCGGACGGTGCCCCGGACGGGGTCGACACGCGCGAGCCGGCTGACCGTGGGTGCGGTGCCGCCGAAGCTGCCGTCGAAGCGGCAGTCGCCGTCGACGTCGGTGGTCGAGCTCGTGCCGGTGTCGGCGTCGCCCTCGGCGCGGCTGGCGCTGACGAGGACGTCACCGCCCAGCCGATCGGGACCCACCGCGGGCTCGGCCTGCCAGAGCAGGCAGCGGCCTCGGTCCGCCGGCACGCCGACGTCGGCGGGCGTGAGCGTCCACGAGTCGGGCACGGGTTCGTGCCGCAGGTCGTCGCCGTCGACACCGTCGAGCGCCGCGCCCGCCGAGTAGCGCGGCGCCTCGACCAGGCCGACGGTGGTGACGAGCGCCGCGGCGGCGGCGATGGCGACGGTCACGAGCGCGAGGCGGCGAGGGCGGGAGGCGCGGTGCCAGGCGTCGGCTCCGCCGCGACGGGCGCGCGCGACCGGTTGGTCGCTCGGTCGGGCGTCGTCCGTCACCCGGCCATGGTACGAGGCGCGAGTGCCGACGGACCGTGAGCGGTCCCGGGGTCGCGACCCGCGCCTCCTGGGCTCCCGGGGCCGGCCGTTAGGCTGGGGCGGGCCGTCCGGCTCCGCCTGCCGGTGCCGTCCGCCGCTCGCCCGCCCCTCGAAGGAGCCGTGCCATCGAAGCCGTCGTCATCTCGATCCTCGCCCTGGCGATCGTCGTGCTCGTGGTGGTCCAGGTGATCTACCGTCGCCGCGTGCTGCAGCGCCGGGAGGCCGCCGGGCAGCGCGTCGTCGGCCGGGGCACCTACGTCGTGTTCGGCGTGATGGCGGCGTTCTTCCTCTTCGCGGTGTTCGTGTTCCCGTTGCTGGTGCGCGGGTAGCGGCACGGCCCTGCCCTGCCCGGCCCTGCACCGCACCGCACCGCACCGCACCGCCCTGCACCGCACCGCACCGCACCGCACCGCACCGCACCGCCCTGCACCGCGCCGCGTTCCGTGCAGCGCACCATGACTAGTCGTGGTGCCGTGCACGAATCCTGGTGTGCCGCCGCGGCCGCACCGGACGAACGTGCGCTCTGACGGATCGGCTCAGCCGCCCTCGGTGCGCGCGAAGCCGGAACGGAACGCGAAGACGGCCGCCTGGACGCGCGTGCGACTGTCGGTCTTGGCCAGCAGGCTCGAGATGTGGCTCTTCACGGTGGCCGTGCTCACGAAGAGCTCGCGGGCGATGTCGACGTTGCTGAGGCCGCGCGCGACGGCGTCGAGCACGTCCCGCTCGCGGTCGCTCAACGAGTCGAGGGCCGCCCGGTGGCGCACGGCGTCCGGCGACGTGGGGGCCGGGGCGACCCGTTGCTCGATGAGGGCCCGCGTCATGGCCGGGTCGATCAGCGAGTCGCCCCGGGCCGCCGACCGTACCGCGGCGGCGATGAGGTCGGGCCCGGAGTCCTTGAGCAGGAAGCCCGAGGCGCCGGCGGCGATGCCGTCGAACAGGTGCTCGTCGTCGTCGAAGGTCGTGATGAGGACCACGGCGCAGCCGATCGTCGGCACGATGCGCCGGGTGGCGGCGATGCCGTCGAGCCGGGGCATCCGGATGTCCATCACGACGACGTCGGGTCGCAGGGCGAGCGCGTCGGCGACGGCGTCCTCGCCGTCGGCGCTCTGCCCGACGACGTCGACGTCCGGTTCGGCGTCGAGCATCGTCGCGAGCCCCGCGCGGGCGATCGCCTGGTCGTCGACCACCAGGACCCGCAACGTCATGCCGTCCGCCCTGTGCTCGACGCCGACGCCGCAGTCGTGGCCGGCAGTTCGGCGCGGACCCGCCAACCGGTCCCGTCGGCGCTCGGCCCCGTGGTCAGCGTCCCGCCGGCCGCACGGACCCGATCGTGCATGGACGGGATGCCGGCCCCGCCCAGGGGCACGTCCGGGAACCGTTCGCGGGCGGGCCCGGGGTCGGCCACCGTGACGACCGTCGCGCCCGACGTGTCGTCGACCGTGACGTGGACCCGATGCGCCGACGAGTGCAGCATCGCGTTCGTCAGCCCCTCGCGCACCACGGCCAGGACCGTGGCGCGACGCTCGGCCGGCAGGTCGTCGCCGAGGTGCACCGCGCCGTCGACCTCGTAGCCGAGCGACGTCAGGCGGCCGGTCATCAGCGCCAGTTCGTCGACGACCGAGGTCGTGCCGGCGGCCCCAGCGGGTGCCGCCCGAAGCACGCGCAGCACACCGCGGATGCGTCCCAGGACGTCCTGCCCGCTGACGGCGATGTCCCGCATGGCCGGGGCCAGCTGCTCGGGGTGGTCCTCGGCGACCCGGAGGGCGGCCTGCGCCCGGATGACCAGGGCGGCGACGTGATGGCCGACCTCGTCGTGCACGTCCCGGGCGATGCGGGTGCGTTCGTGCTCCGAGATGCGTGCGACCTCGGCTGCCCGCAGCACCAGCAACTCGCGATTCGTCCTTGCGAGCTCGGTCGTGGCCTCGCGCTGACGCCGGAGCAGGACGGCGACCGTCAGCAGGATGCCGCAGGCCAGGAGCCGGCCGAGCACGACGGAACGGTCCTGCCCCGCGTCCGACAGCAGCACCTGCGTGAGCGGCACCCCCTGGACGCCGGCCGCGGCGACGTCGCGCCACGGCAGGACGACGAGCACGGAGAGGGTGACGAAGGTGGCCCCGGCGGCGATGACCGGTCCACGTCCCGAGATGGTCAGGAAGACGACGACGGCGAGCGGCACGAGCGCCTCGGGCGGCCCGAGGTAGAGGCCGTACAGCGCCGGGGGGAGGGGCGCGAGGGTCGTGTACGCAGTGAAGACGGTGACGACGACCAGCGTCTCGACGGGCCACCGGTCGAGGGTCGCGCACGCGACGAGCGCCACGACGCCGACGTAGAGGTACCCGGGAAGTGCCTGCGGGTACCACTCGAGCTGCAGGGCGACGGCGAGTCCGGCGAAGTAGGCGCCCCCGACCAGCGTGAGCACGACCAGTCGGGTTCGCCCCCACCCACTCGCCGCCGGCGACGGCCAGGCGAGTCGACGCCCGCCCGCGCGGGTCGTGGCGGTCCCGTTCGTCTGCACGGCCTCCACGCTAACGCCGCCCCGCCGACGTCGCCTCGGCCGAAAGGACCAATCGGGCCGGGTCGCCGGACCGGGCGAGGTCGAGCAGTCCGGCCGCGGCCGCGCGCGCGTCGGAGCTCGTCGGACGGGGCACGGGCTCCGTCTCGAGGCACCGGGCCAGCAGGCGCTCGACCAGGCCCGCACTCTCGGTGAGCTCGGCGGCGTCGAGGGTGCCCGGCAGGATGCGGATCTCGATCGTGTCGCGCACGGGGCGGTCGGTCACCAGGGCGGTCAGGTTGACGTCGGCGTACTTCGTCAGCCCGGTGCCTGCGGCGTCCGCCTGCAGCTGCGACCAGTCTCGGGCCCGCCCGCCGTCCCCACGGTCCGCCCGGTCGACGAGTTCGACCACGGCGGACGGCAGCGGCGCGAGACGCGTGCACGCGGGATTCGTCGCAAGCACGGCACGCAGCGGGTCGCGCCACCACGAGAACAGGCGCACGAGGTTGGCGAAGGCGGTGACTGACCGGAACGGCGCGCCGTCGACGTGCAGGTGCACGGCCGCCTCGACCGGCACCGTGAAGCCGAGCTGTCGAGCCGGTCCGAGCAGTCGCTCGAGGGTGGCCTCGTGGTCGGCGACGACCGGCGGCGTGACGATCTCGCACGGTCGCTCGCGTCCTGCCGCCAGCGCCGAGGCCAGGGCGATGCTCGAGCCGGCACCGTCGCGCAGGCGTCGCACGGCGCCGACCGTCTCGACCGTGCTGCCGAAGAGCGCGGCCGCCTCGTCGAGGGCGTGGTCGAAGGGTGCGTCCGGGGACGAGTGCCGGGCCACGAGGCGCAGGAGGCGCGGATCGTCGGAGAGCACCCGGTACGGATGGCCGTCGGACCGGTCCGCGTCGGCGGGGCGCGTGTCCGGCGACGGCCCGACCCGCGCCTCCTCGTGGTCGCGGCGGAGGTCGTCGACGAGCGTGACGTCGTCGACGAGCTCGGCGACGGGCCTCCCGAGGCAGTCCGAGACGGCGTAGCCCGGCGTCAGGTGCCAGAAGTGGCCCATGCCCGGCACGAGCGACGGCTCGGAGTCGGTGTGGAAGAAACGCGTGACGTGACCGTCGTGGTCGTCCGCGAGACGATCGGCCAGCGTGCGCCGGCTCGACCCGCGCGGGGCCATCAGCTCGACCTCGAAGCCGATGCGGGA
The DNA here is from genome assembly GCF_013248995.1 of Frigoribacterium sp. VKM Ac-2836. Taxonomy (GTDB): domain Bacteria; phylum Actinomycetota; class Actinomycetes; order Actinomycetales; family Microbacteriaceae; genus Frigoribacterium. Next base: position 391,413 of record NZ_JABRPK010000002.1, read on the forward strand.
GTGGAGGGTCGTCATGGGGCTTCCGTCAGGGGGTGGGTGCAGGCGGCAGTCGTCGGGCGGCCCGGTGGGACCGCCCGACGGCGGTGCGGGGATCAGAGGGGCAGGTCGTCCCCGGCCAGCAGGGCGGCTCCGGCGCGCACCACGGCGGACCGGGTGTCGCTCTGCCACAGGCCCGCGAGCTGCGCCGCCTGGTCGTCCCCGTAGCCGACCAGGGCGAAGGCCCGGGCGTCCTGGTCGTCGGTGTACGACGTCGGTGCGGCGGGCACCTGCTCGTGGGCGAGCAACAGGCCGCCGACCTTCGCCTTGGCCGTCGAGACGTCGTCGCTGCCCCAGGCGACGGCGAGTCCGAGGGCCTGCGTGAAGTCGTCGACGTACGTCGCGTCGGTGCCCGAGGCGAAGAAGGCGGCACGACGCTGCTCGTCCGTGTAGGCCGTCGTCGTGGCCGCACCTGCCTCATAGGGGAGGGCGGTGCCGGCCGTCAGCGCGGCTCCGGCCTTGCCCTTCGCCGTCGTCGTGTCGAGCCCCCAGACGACCGCGAGGTTGAGCGCGTCGTCGGCGTAGGGCGAGGCGGCGAAGGCCGCCAGGTCGGCTGCGGTGTACGTGACCTTCGGCGCCGTCGACGTCGTGGGCTCCGCTGCCGCCTGGGCGGCGGGGGAACTGCCCGGTGCCGCGAGGGCGCCGAGTGCTCCGAGCCCGGCGATCGAGCCCGCCAGGGCGCAGGCGACCGCGGCGGTCGCCGTCACGCGTCGGAAGGCGGAACCGGTCGAGCGGCGGGGGGTGTCGGCGCGATCGGCGCCGTCCCGGGTCCTCCGGGCCGTGTCGTGGATGACGTTCCTGTCGTTCATGTCGTTCTCCTCGTTGGGAAGGTCGGTCCGGGTGACGGGGTCCGTCGCCTCTCGACCACGGCTGACGTTAGGAGGCGCCGACGCGGGGCGACAAGGCGTCGTGGCGAGGTCTGGCCGGTCGGCGGCGGACGGTGGCCGTGGGGACGAGGGCGCCGCGCCTCCTGCGTCGTCCGAAGGGATGGATCCGCCCCGGCGCGCCCGTCACCGGCCGCCGTCGTCGGTCGGACGCCAGACGGGCGTGGGGTCGACGGCCTCGGCGACGCGTCGGGCGGTGGCGCCGAGCTGTCGTGCCTGGGCCGCGGTCAGGCTGTCGAAGACGAGTCGGCCGACGAGGGCCTGGTGCCCCGGGGTCGCCTGCTCGACCTGCTCGTGGCCGTCGTCGGTCAGCACGGCCAGGGTGAACCGGCCGTCGGACGAGTCGACGAGGCGACGCACCCAGCCCTTGCCCTCGAGCCGCGTCACGGCACGGGACAACCGCGAGAGAGTGCAACTCGCGTAGCCGGCGAGGGTGCTGAGGCGGAGGGTCCGCCCCGGGGCGCCGTCGAGCGCGGTCATCAGGCCGTGCTCGAAGTGCGTGACCCCGTTGTCGCGCAGCAGTTGGGCGTCGAGGGCGGCGGGCAGCCGCTCGAGCAGGGTCGCGACCGCCGCCCAGACGTCGAGTTGCTCGTTCGTCAGGATGCGGGGCGGGGGAGGCGTCGGCACGCCTCGAGGCTACGGCACGCCCTACCGGGCGGCGACTTGCCCAGGCAAGCGTCCGGGCCTAGATTGACTTGCCTGAGCAAGTCAGCATTCGGCGGGCGACAGCCAGGGCAACAGCAACAGGAGAGACCATGGACCTTCGACTCGACGGCACGACCGCCCTCGTCACCGGCTCGACCCAGGGCATCGGCCGGGCCGTCGCCGCCCGGCTCGCCGCCGAGGGGGCGGCGGTGATCGTGAACGGCCGGGACGAGGCCAGGGTCGCCTCCACCGTCGAGGCCCTGCGGGCGGCCCACCCGGGTGCGTCCGTCGAGGGCGTCCCCGCCGACCTCGCCGTCCCCGCCGACACGACCCGCCTGCTCGCCGCGCTCGACGACCGCGGCGGCGTCGACGTCCTGGTGAACAACGTGGGCCTCTTCGGCCTGGACGAGTTCACCTCGGCGGGCGACGACGTCTGGGCGCGCTACCTCGACGTCAACCTCATGAGCGGCGTCCGCCTGTCGAGGCACCTGCTCGGCGGCATGATCGAGCGCGGCAGGGGTCGCATCGTCTTCGTCGGCAGCGAGTCGGGGGTCGACGTGCCGGGCGACATGCTTCCCTACGGCGTCACCAAGGCGGCGACGATCGCGCTCGGCGCCGGGCTGGCCAAACTTACGCGTGGCACGGGCGTCACGGTCAACACCGTCCTCGGCGGCCCGACCTGGTCCGACGGCGTCGCCACCGCGGTCGCCGCCGTGGCGGACGCCCAGGGCGTCCCCGTCGAGCAGCTGAAGGAGGCGCTGGTCGCCCGGCGAGGGACGTCCCTGCTGCAGCGCTTCATCGACCCCGACGAGATCGCCCCGCTCGTCGCCTACCTCGCGAGCCCCCTGGCGTCGGCGACGAACGGCGCCGCGCTGCGAGCCGACGGCGGGGTGCTGACCGGCCTGCTGTGAACCCCGGGCGGGCCGGTGCGCGCCGTCGACGGCCAGGAGGCGCGGTGCGCGCGGTCGGGCACCGCGCCTCCTCGTCCGCTGCCGGCCTCCGGCCACCGGCCGCCGCGTCCGTCGCGCTTCGTCTTCCGCATCGCGCCGTGTCCGTCGCATCGCGCCACGTTCTGGACACTGCACCGTGTCACGTCGCGGTGTCGTGTCCACAACGTGGTGTCGTGCTCGACCCGACCCGACCCGACCCGACCCGCACCGCGGCGTCACCCGCGGTCGGCCACGGCCCTCGGGTCGTCGACACGGCGGACGACGCCGTCCTGGCCCGTGACCACCAGGTGCGGACCCCAGAAGCCGATGTCGACCGCCTCGGTGGGCGAGGTCCTCCAGAGCTCGCGGTGGCTGTGCTCGTCGAAGGCGACGACGGACGATCGGCCGTCGACGTCGAACGCCAGCTGGTAGACCGTCGTGCGGCTCCGGGCCAGAGGCGCCGAGTACCCCGGCAGCGTCGCCGTGAAGGCCACGTGCCCGTCCTCGGCGTCGAAGGTCGTGACGGTCGTGGTCTCGTCCCCGAAGGCGCTCGAGGGCGAGACGGAGACCTGCACCTGGTCGAACGCCGAGTCCGGCAGGGGGTTCCAGCCGGACTGCACGGTCTGCCCGCTGCGGACCGGGAGGCTCGTCGTCCACCGGGCCTCACCGGTCGCGGGCGACAGGCAGGTCACCGAGACCCGTCCGCCGGGGTCGTCCTGGCCGTCGTCGTCGCCCGCACCCCTCGGCCCCTCGACCACGGGGTCGCCGCTCTGGGTGGTGGCCGTGACCGTGACGCAACGGTCCGACACGATCAGTGAGGCGTCCCCCGCGAGGTCGGCCGACCAGCCGATCGCACCGGGGTCGTCCTGCGAGAACGCGACGAGGCGTTGGCCGTCGATCGCCGCGAACGCGACGAGCACGTGGTCGCCGGCCGACTCGGGCCAGCCGTAGGCGTCGTCGGCGATCGGCACCGGGTGCTCGGTGCCGGTCGTGGCGTCGATCACGCGGGACCCGCCACCCGCCGTCGTCAGCACGTACAGCTCGTCGTCGAACAGGGTCACGGTCGCCTGGGACGGCTCGTCTCCGCGCCACGACACGGTGTCGAGGTCGTCGAGCGGGTGCAGCTCGAACCGGGTCCGGTCGTCGTCTTCGGTCGTCGGGCCCGTGCCGTCGGCCCCGAACCGCGACCGCGGCTGGTGCGAGACGAGGACGCTCGACGACGAGAGGCCCTCGATGCGCGTGACCTCGTCGGGATCGCTCGACTCGACGGCCGCCGAGCGGTCGGTGACCTCCCCGGTGGCCAGGTCGAGCCGAGCGAGGGTCGAGCCGGCGTCGACCTCGACGGTCAGGGTCGCGGCACGCTCGTCGTCGTCGGGCGTCACGGACACCGAGCGCACCGCCCGGCCGAGGGTCGTGGCCACGTTCGTGCTCCAGGTCACGTCGCCGGTCTCGCCGTCGACCCGGACCAGGCGCCCGCCGGACCCGCCGCACCGGTCGGACAGCTCGGCCGTCTGGGCCGACATGATCGCGTCGTCACCGACCCCGCCGACCCTCAGGTAATAGGTGCAACCGGCGGGCGTGCCCGGCGTCGACTCGGCGCTCAGGTCGGTCCGCCAGACGGTCTCGGTCGGTTCGCCGCGCAGGTCGTCGACCAGCATCGCGGGTCGCGCCGGGTCGTCGTAGCGCGGTTGCACCGCGAGGCCCGCGCCGGCGACGAGCGCGGTCACCGCGGCCACGGCGCCGACCGTCAGCCCCAGGCGGCGAGCCCGGGAGGCGCGGGTCCAGACCCGGCGCAGCGCACCACCGGTCCGGGCTCCGACCGTCCGCAGCGGGGACGGCCCCGCGCGCCTCCCTGCCCCGGTCGCCTCCACCCCGTCCGACTCGTCGCGAGCATCGGCGTCGGCCACGGGATCACCGGGGCGAGCGGGCAACCTCGTCGGCGGCCCGGAGGAGTCGACCCGCGCCTCCCAGGCTGCCGGCGGGCGCTCGGGGCGCATCGGCTGCCACGACGGTCCGTTCACATCGTCCCTCCCGCCCGCCATGCTACGAGACGGGACCGGTCCGCCGGTATGCTGGCGCGTCGTCCCCCGAGCCGGGGCCGCCGCACCCACCAGCCCACCCCGCCCGCACCACCCCAGGAGGCAGCATGAGCACCGTCCCCAAGTCCCGGGGTCTCAGCACCCTGTGGCGCACCAAGTCGGTCGAGTCCTCGCTCGCCGACTCGACGGGGCCCGAGAACGGGCTCAAGCGCTCGCTCGGCGTCACCGATCTGACCCTCATGGGCATCGCCGTCGCGGTCGGGGCCGGCATCTTCTCGGTCGGCGCCAACGCCGCCGCGAACTTCGCGGGCCCGGGCGTCACGCTGTCGTTCGTCCTCGCGGCCGTCACCTGCGGCCTGGCGATCATGTGTTACGCCGAGTTCGCCTCGACGATCCCCGTCGCGGGCAGCGCCTACACCTTCACCTACGCCACCCTCGGCGAGTTCCTGGCCTGGATCATCGGGTGGGACCTCATCCTCGAGACCCTCACCGGCGCGGCCGTGCTCGCCAAGTACTGGGGCATCTACCTCAGCACCGTGTTCGCGGGCTTCGGCCTCGACGTGCCCGACACCCTGTCGATCGGACCGCTCGAGCTGAGCTGGGCGCCGTTCGTCATCGTCGCCTTCTTCACCGTGCTGCTCGTCCTCGGCACCCAGCTCAGCTCGCGGGTCGGCAGCGTGTTCACGATCATCAAGGTCGCGATCGTCCTGTTCGTCATCGTCGTCGGCTTCTTCTTCGTCAAGGCCTCGAACTACACCCCGTTCGTGCCCGAGTCGCAGCCCCGCCCGGCCGGCGAGGGGGACGTCTGGACGCAGTCCCTGTTCTCGTTCGTCTCGGGCGCCGAGCCCGCGCAGTACGGCGTCTTCGGCCTGCTCGCCGGCGCCTCGCTCGTCTTCTTCGCCTTCATCGGCTTCGACGTCGTGGCGACCAGCGCTGAAGAGGTCAAGGACCCGCAGAAGACCATGCCCCGAGGCATCTTCCTCGGTCTCGGCATCGTCACCGTGCTCTACGTGCTCGTCTCGATCGTGCTCACCGGCATGGTCTCGTACCGCGATCTCGCCGCCGTCGAGGCCCCGACCCTCGCCACCGCCTTCGACCTGGTCGGAGTCGGCTGGGCGGCCCAGGTCATCGCGATCGGGGCCCTGATCGGCCTCACCACGGTCATCATGGTGCTGCTGCTCGGCCTGGCCCGCATCGTCTTCTCGATGGCCCGCGACGGCCTGCTGCCCCGATGGCTCGCCAAGACCTCGGCCACCCGCAAGACACCGGTGCGCGTGCAGGTCATCGCCGGCGTGCTCGTCGCCCTGATCGCCGGGTTCACCGACGTCGGCGTCCTCGAAGAGATGATCAACATCGGCACCCTGTCGGCCTTCGTCCTGGTCAGCATCGGCGTTATCGTGCTGCGTCGCACGCGGCCCGACCTGCCCCGCGCCTTCCGCGTGCCGCTGTCACCCGTGCTGCCGATCCTCGCGGCCGCGCTCTGCGTCTGGTTGATGTTCAACCTGACGACGCTCACCTGGGCACGGTTCGCCGTGTGGCTCGTGATCGGTGTCGTCGTGTACTTCGCCTACGGGCGCCGGCACTCGCGGGTCGGGCTCGGCGAGGACGCCGCCGCCCCGGCGCCGTCCGTCGAGCCCCGCTGAGCGGCACCGCCGATCGACGAAGAACCCCGTTCGGGACGATGAACCCCAAATCTTGGGGGTTCACCGTCCCGAACGGGGTTCTTCGCGGTGGGCCAGGGGTGGCCGGCGCAGGTCAGGAGGCGGGAGGCGTCTCGAGCGCGTCGACGGCGGCGAGGACCTCGTCGACCTCGGTGCGGGTCGTGTAGTCGACGTGGACGTCGGCGAAGACGACCTTGCCGTCGCGGTCGACGACCAGGACGGTCGGGAACGGCACGTCGGCGGTCGCGTCGGCGTTGCTGTCGGCGACGTCGAACCCGAGGTCGGAGTGCACCGCGCGGGCGGCCGCGACCGGCTCGGTCTGGATGCCCAGAGCCCGGACGAGCACGTTGCCCGGGTCGGACAGCACGGGGAACTCGAGCCCGCCGTTCTCGACGGACCGTTCGCTGCCCTCGGGTGTCTGGGGGCTGATCGCGACCAGCGCGACGCCCCGCGTGCGCAGCTCGGGCAGCAGGTCGGCCTGATAGGTCTTGAGCGTCAGGTTGCAGTACGGGCACCAGGCGCCGCGGTAGAAGACCAGGACGGCCGGGCCTTCGCCGACCGTCTCGGACAGCGAGACCTCGTCGCCGGCGGTCGTCACGAGCGTGGCGTCGACGATGGTGTCGCCCACCCGGACGGCGCTCTCGGGAACGCCCGTCTCGCGCAGACCCGACTGCTCGTCGTCGAAGACCTTCGTGGCGTCCGCGCCGATCCGGGCGTTGAAGCCCCCGCTGAACTCGCTCACCTGGTCGGCGATGCTGTGGGGGGTGCTGGAGTCGGCGTTCGACATGGAGGTCCTCTCGACTGCGGCAGGGCTGACCGGGCAGGGCTGACCAGGGCAGGGCTGACCGGGTTCGGGCCGGCCACCTCGATAGAGGGTAGGCGGATCGGTGCCCGCCGTCCGCACCCGACGAGTTCTCGTTCGCAAACGTCCTGCCGAGAGCGGAGACGGGCGTCGATCAGGCGGCGCGTCGCTCGAGCAGGTCGAGTGCGGCGATGATCTCGTCGACCTCGGTGCGGGTCGTGTAGTCGGTGTGGACGTCGGCGAAGACGACGACGCCGTCGTGGTCGATGACGAGCACGGTCGGGAACGGGATGTCGCCCGTCGCGTCCGCGTTGCTGTCGGCGACGTCGAACCCGAGCTGCGTGTGGACGGCGCGGGCGGCGGCCGCAGGCTCGGTCCGGATTCCCAGGGCGCCACTGAGCACGTTGCCCGGGTCGGACAGCACGGGAAACTCCAGGCTGCCGTTCGTCACCGACGCCTCGGAACCCTCGGGGGTCTGCGGGCTGATCGCGACGAGGGCGACACCTCGCTCACGGAGGCGCGGCAGCAACTCGGCCTGGTAGGTCTTGAGCGTCAGGTTGCAGTAGGGGCACCAGGCGCCGCGGTAGAAGACGAGCACGGCCGGCCCTTCGCCCACGGTCTCCGCGAGCGAGACCTCGGCGTCCTGGGGTGTCAGCAGTGTCGCCTCGACGACGGTGTCGCCGGGCGCGACGGCGTCGTCGGGGACGCCGGCCTCACGCAGGGCGCTCTGCTCGTCGTCGAAGACCTTCGAGAACTCGGGGCCGATCTGCGCAGTGAAGCCTTCGGTGAACACGGTCACCTGATCGGCGATGGTCTGGGTGTCGCTGGGGGTGTTGGCGTTCGACATGGTGGTCCTCTCGCGGTGACGGGCTCGCCGGGTACGGCCGTCAGGGGTGCCGCTGATCGTAGGCAGGCCGGCGCGGGCCGAGGGCGTCGGGCGTCACGGAGCGTCACACGGGCCGGGGCCGGGGCCGGGGCCGGGGCCGGGCCGGGGCCGGGGCCGCGGCCGGCCCCAGCCGTGTGACCCGTCAGCTCTGCCCGTGACGACCCGTCAGCTCTGGCAGTGCGGGCACCAGTAGGTGTCGCGCAGCTCGAGTTCGCTCTCACCGAGCTCGCCCCGCAGGATCTTCGTGCCGCAGCGAAGGCACGGCTTGCCCGCCCGGCCGTAGACCCAGTCGGTCGTGCCGCGCAGGTTGCCGGTCGTCGTGCGATCGACCCGATCTTTGTTCGCCTGGATCAGCCGGTGCGCCAGGTCGATCATCTTGGGTCGGTTCTCGACCTCGCCGACCGGACGCGTCGGCAGCACACCCCGGAGGAAGCAGAGCTCGTTGCGGTACACGTTGCCCACACCGGCGAGCACTCGCTGGTCGAGCAGGGCGAGCCCGACCTCGCGGGCCGGGTCGGCCTCGAGGTTGGCGAGGGCACGCGCGGCGTCCCAGTCGGGGCCGAGCAGGTCGGGGCCGAGGTACGAGACCACGCTGTCGTCCTCGTCTCGGGCCACGAGCTCGACGATGCCGAGGTCGAACCCGACGGCGACCCACTCGGCGGTCTCGAGCACGACGCGCGCCTGGTAGGCGGGGCGCTTCCACTTCGTGCCGTGCCGGTAGACGTGCCACGAGCCCTCCATCTTGAGGTGCGTGTGCAGCGTCACGTCGCCGATGTGGTGCAGCAGGTGCTTGCCGCGGGCGATGACGTCGTCGATCACCTCACCGCTGAGGTCGACGGTGGCGAACGCCGGCACCCGGAAGTCGCTGGCGGTGAGCGTCTGGCCGTGCAGCACCGCATCGAGGTTCTTGGCGGCGCGGTAGACGGTGTCTCCTTCGGGCATCGGTCAGGCCCTCAGCCGGATGCCGCTCGGCGTCGGTGCGAACCCCGCGTCGCGCAGGGCGTCGCCGAGCGAGGTGCCCAGCACGAACTCGCCGTCGACTCGTTCGACGGCCAGCTTGCCGATCCGGTTGCGCACGGTCGCCGCCAGCGAACCGGCGGCCAGGGCGAGCTCACGCTCGTCGGGCTCGCCGAAGGTCAGCACGGTCTTGCCACCACGCTCGACGTAGACGACGAGCCGCCCGTCGACGAGGACCACGAGCGAACCGGCCTTGCGCCCCGGGCGGTGACCCGACTTCTTCTTGCCGCCCGCGCCTCCTGAGGGGTCGTTCGTCTCGCTGCGGCCTGCCCCCGAGGAGGCGCGGGTCGCGTCACCCGCGGAGCTCGCCTCGGCGCGCGTCCCGGCTCCCGTCGCCGTGGTCGCCGCCGCCGCGGTGGCGGCTCGTGCCGCCGCGCTCGCGACGGCCGCGGCCTCGTCGGCGGAGGCCCCGTCGAGCGTCTGACCCGGCCAGGGCAGAGCGGCGCCGTAGGGGTTCGCCGGGTCGGTCGCGGCGAGGGTCACCACCGGCACGTCCCGCTGACGACCCGCCGCGACGAGGGTGTCGTCGTCGCGGCGGTCGCCCTCGTCGCGCACGAACGATCGGAGGCGGTCCACCGTCGGCCCGGTGGCGAACTGAGCCGCACCGAGCCCCTCGACGAAGTAGCCACGGCGGGCACGGCCGGTCTCTTCGAAGCCGCTGAGCACCTTATAGGCCGTGGAGAAGCCACCTCGGACGCCCTCGTTGACGACGGCGCCCCGCGTGACGACGCCGTGCCGCTCGAGCAGGATCTCGGCCGTCGCGGCGGCCCGCACGGTGCCGTCGGGTTCGGCGAGGGGAAGCAGCGACCACCGCCCGCCGACCGTGGGTGGTCCCGCCTGGCGGGGCATGGCTACGCGACCTCGGCTGCGGTAGGACGAGCGGGACCGTGTCGGGGTCCGGGGCTTCGGTGTGCGTCCACCCCCGACCTGGGCGCGCAGCGGGGCGAAGGTGTCGTTCGTGATCTGGCCGGCCCAGACGAGCTGCCAGATGGCGGTGACGAGCGAGTCGTCGTCGGTGCTGCCGACGGCGTCGGAGAGCTGACGGAAGAAGTAGGCTCCGCCGCCGGCCAGCGCGGCGAGCACCTCGCGTTGGAGGTCGTCGGTCTCGGCGCCCGACGGTTCGGGCAGGGTGACCTGGGCACCGTCGGCGAGGTGCAGGCTGACCCAGCCGTCGTTGCCCGGCAGGGTGCCGGTACCCGACCAGATGACGTCGCCGGTGGCGGTGAGCTCGTCGAGCATCGACGGGTTGTAGTCGGTCACACGGGCCGGCAGGATCAGGGACTCCCACGCCGACGCGGGCAGCGAGACACCGCTGAGCTGGTCGACGACCTGCACCACGCCGTCGAGGCCCCGCAGCCCTGATCCCTTGAGCCCGGTGGCGACGTGCTGCCACGCGGGCAGGAAGCGGCCGAGGGTCTCGGGCGCGACGGGTTCGACCTCGTGTCGCAGCGCGGCGAGCGATTTGCCGCGAAGTCGTCGCAACACCTCGGAGTCGCACCACTCGCTGCCCTGCTGCCGGGGCCGGAACTCGCCCTCGACGACGCGGCGCTGGGTGGCGAGCTTGCGCAGGGTGTCCATCACGACGGCGGTGCCGAGGCCGAGACGGTCGGCGACCATGGCGGGGGTGAACGGCCCGTGCGTGCGGGCGAATCGGCCGATCAGATCGCCCAGGGGGTCGTCGACCGGTTCGACGAACGCCGTCGGCACGCCGATGGGCAAGGCGACGCCGAGGGCGTCCCGGAGGCGCGAGGCGTCCTCGATGCCTGCCCAGCGCACGGTGCCGGCGTGGGTGAAGCGCAGCACGCGGTTCGACCAGGCGAGGTCGGTCAGGGCGGTCTCGAGCGACCGGTGCGCGTCGTCACGGGCGGCGACGTCGCCGGTGACGAGCGTCGCGGCGAGCCAGCTGCGGTCGATGATCTCGTCGGTGGTCAGCGGGCCGAGCAGGCGCAGCAGGTCGACGACGCCCTCGATGTCGCGGGCGCGACGGTCGGGGGCGAGACGCTGCAATTCGAGCTCGTGCTGGTCGATGACGTCGGCGTCGAGCAGCTCGCGCAGCTCGGCCCGGCCGAGCAGCTCTTGCAGCAGGCTCGAGTCGAGCGACAGGGCGGCCGCACGCCGCTCGGCGAGCGGCGAGTCGCCCTCGTACATGAAGGCGGCGACGTAACCGAAGAGCAGCGACCGTGCGAAGGGCGACGGCACCTCGGTCTCGGTCTCGACGATGCGTACGGTGCGGCTCGCGAGGTCACGCGTGAGGCTCATCAGGGCCGGCAGGTCGTAGACGTCCTGCAGGACCTCGCGCACGGCCTCGAGCACGATCGGGAACTGCGGGTACTTGCGGGCGACGTCGAGCAGCTGCGACGACCGCTGGCGCTGCTGCCAGAGCGGCGACCGCTTGCCGGGGTTGTAGCGGGGCAGCAGCAAGGCCCGGGCGGCGCATTCGCGGAAGCGCGACGAGAACAGGGCGGAGCCCCCGACTTCTTCGGTGACGATCTCGTCGAGGTCGTCGAGCTCGAACGAGAACAGCTCGGCGCCGGGAGGCTCGGCGTCCGTGTCGGGGATGCGGACGACGATGCCGTCGTCGGCCGCCATGGCCCCGCCGTCGACTCCGAGCTGGTCGCGGATGCGGGCCGAGACGGCCAGCGCCCAGGGGGCGTGCACCTGCATGCCGTAGGGCGAGTGCAGGATGAGCCGCCAGTCGCCGAGTTCGTCGCGGAAGCGCTCGACGACGAGAGTGGTGTCGGTCGGCACGTACGACGTGGCGGCCTTCTGTTCGGCGAGGAAGGCGATGAGGTTGCGGGCCGCGCGTTCGTCGAGGCCGCCGGCGGCGACGCGGGTCGTGGCGTCGGTCTCGCTCGAGTTCGACAGTTCGCGGACGTAGCCGCCGATGGCCTTGCCGAGCTCGGCGGGTCGCCCGATGCCGTCGCCCTTCCAGAAGGGGACACGGCCGGGCTGGCCGTAGGCGGGCGAGACGAGCACGCGGTCGTGGGTGATGTCTTCGATGCGCCAGCTCGTGGCCCCCAAGGCGAAGACGTCGCCGACGCGCGACTCGTAGACCATCTCTTCGTCGAGTTCACCGACGCGGGCGGCCTTCTCGCCGACCATGAAGACACCGAAGAGGCCCCGGTCGGGGATGGTGCCGCCGCTCGTCACCGCCAGGCGTTGTGCGCCGGGTCGGCCGGTCAGCGTGCCGTGCACGCGGTCCCAGACGATGCGAGGGCGTAGCTCGGCGAACTCGTCGGACGGGTACTTGCCGCTGAGCAGGTCGAGGGTGGCGTCGAAGGCGGAGCGGGGCAGGGTGGCGAAGGGTGCGCTGCGACGCACGGTGTCGAACCAGGCGTCCGCGTCGAGCTCGTCGAGTGCGACGGCCGCGACGGTCTGCTGGGCCAACACGTCGAGGGGGTTGGTCGGCACCCGGAGCTCTTCGATGAGCCCGGCGACCATGCGCTCGGCGGCGACGGCGGAGTGGATCAGGTCGGCCCGGTGCTTGGGGAACAGCACGCCCCGTGAGGTCTCTCCGACCTGGTGCCCGGCTCGGCCGACGCGTTGCAGGCCGCTGGCGACGGACGGCGGCGACTCGACCTGGATGACCAGGTCGACCGCACCCATGTCGATGCCGAGTTCGAGCGAACTCGTTGCGACGACGCAGCGCAACCGCCCGCTCTTGAGGTCGTCCTCGATCAGCGCTCGTTGGTCTTTGGACACCGAGCCGTGGTGGGCGCGGGCGAGCAGCGGGTCGCTGCCCGCGGTCTGGCCCGAGCCCCCCATGAGCTGGGCCGGGGCCCCGCCGCCGACGGACGCGTTGCGCTGCGCGGCGGGTGCCGGGGCGAAGGGGTCCACGGTGTCGGCGGCCGCGTCGTCGCCGACCGGACCGACGGTGACCAACTCGCCCCGCGCCTCCTCGGTCGCGCGTTCGGCGGCCTCGAGGTCACCGCCCTGGCGTTCGATCCAGATGTCGTTGAGGCGGGCCGTGAGGCGCTCGGCCAGGCGACGCGAGTTCGAGAAGACGATGGTCGAGCGGTGCGCGGCGATCAGATCGACGATGCCCTCTTCGACGTGCGGCCAGATCGAGCCCTGTGGCGCCGCGCCGGCGGCGGAGCCCTCGAGCGGGGCGGCGGTGCCGAGTTCGGTCATGTCGTCGACGGGCACGACGACGCGCAGGTCGAACTTCTTGTCGGCACGCGGGTTGACGATGGTGACCGGTGCCGGGCCGGCGAGGAACCGAGCGACCTCTTCGGGCGGGCGCACGGTGGCGCTGAGCCCGATGCGCTGTGCGGGCTCGTCGAGCAGCGCGTCGAGACGCTCGAGCGAGAGGGCCAGGTGGGCGCCGCGCTTGGTGGAGGCGACGGCGTGGACCTCGTCGATGATGACGGTCCGGACGCCCTTGAGGGTCTCTCGCGCCTGCGAGGTGAGCATCAGGTAAAGCGACTCGGGTGTCGTGATGAGGATGTCGGTCGGGGTGCGGGCGAGCCGGCCGCGGTCGCTCGAGCTCGTGTCGCCCGAGCGCACGCCCACCGTGATGTCGGGAGCCTCGGTGCCCAGTCGGCGGGCGGTCTGGGTGATGCCGACGAGGGGTGAACGGAGGTTGCGTTCGACGTCGACGCCGAGCGCCTTGAGCGGTGAGATGTAGAGGACGCGGGTGCGGTGCAGTTTCTCGTCGGGCGGGGGTGACGAGGCCAGCGAGTCGATCGACCACAGGAACGACGCGAGCGTCTTGCCCGACCCGGTCGGCGCGATGACGAGCGCGTGGTCGCCCTGGCTGATGGCCGTCCAGGCGCCTTCTTGGGCACGGGTCGGCGCGGCGAAGGCCCCCCGGAACCACTCGCGGGTCGCGGGGGAGAATCGGTCGAGCACGTCGGTCATCGCTGCCATCCTGCTCTGTGCCACCGACATTCCGCCGAGGTGTCACGACGTGCCGCTCACATCTGAAGCCGAGCGGCACGTCGTGACACCTCGCCAGTCGTGTCGGCCGCCCCGGCTACGGTGGGCGCATGCCGAACCTGCTCCACCTCGATTCGTCCGCCGACCTCACCACGAGTCGCTCGCGCGCGATCACCGAGGCGTTCGCCGACGCCTGGCGCGAATTCGGCGCCGACCACACGGTCGCCCGCCGCGACCTGCACCGCGACCAGTTGCCTCACCTGAGCGACAGCGCGCTGCACTGGCCGCCGCGCCTCCGTCTGCCGGGTGACGCCCCCGACCCCGCTCACGAGGCACTGCAGCAGGCCCTGATCGCCGAGCTCGTCGCCGCCGACGTCGTGCTGATCGGCGCCCCGCTCTACAACTACTCGCTGCCCTCGACGCTCAAGGCCTGGGTCGACAACGTCCACCTGCCCGGCGTCACCGCGCCCTTCGACGGCGACGATCAGCAGCCGATGCTCGGGCGACCCGCGGTCGTCGTCACCAGTCGGGGCGGCGTCTACGACGAAGGCACCCCCACGGCCGGCCGGGACCACGCCACCCCGGTCCTCGACATCGTCCTGGGGTCGACGCTCGGCATGCGCGTCGAGACGATCGCCACGAACCTCACGCTCAGCGACCGGTTACCCATGCCCGAGGCGGCCCGCGAGCGGGCCACGCGTGAATTGCGAGAAGCGAAGGAGGCGGCGGTCGCCTCGGCCCGTCGCCTCGGCTGACCGTGTCGTCGCGTCGGCGAGACGGCCGTCAGGCCCGGGGCGCGCCTCGGGCCGGGCCCGCGCCTCGGGCCGGGGGCGCGCGTCGGGCGGGGGCCGCGCGTCGCGCCAAGTCGATCGTCGCGCGGGTCTTCGGCATGCTGGCCGCGGCACTCGCCATCGTCGGCCTCGTACGGCTGCTGCAGGGGCAAGCCGGGTTCGGCGTGGCGTTCCTGTTCGCGGGGTTCGTCTCGGTGGTCGTCGCCTACGCACTCGTCCGCAGCGTGAACGCCTCCCGGCGCTGACCTCCGCGATCGGGCCGGCCTGCGCAGTCTGGGCCACCGGGTACCGGGCCTGGCTAGGCTCGGCGGCATGCAGAGCCGCACCCTCGGAACCCGTTCATCCTTCCTGTCCGACCGCCCCGTCTCGGTGATCGGCCTCGGCACCTGGCAGCTCGGCGCGGACTGGGGCGACGTCAGCGAGAGCGACGCGCTCGACGTGCTGGGCGCCTCCGTCGAGTCCGGGGTCACCTTCTTCGACACCGCCGACGTCTACGGCGACGGGCGCAGCGAGCAGATCATCGGGCGCTTCCGTGCCTCGAACCCCGACGTGCCGCTCACGGTCGCCACCAAGATGGGCCGCCGACTCGACCAGGTGCCGTCGAACTACGTCCGCGACAACTTCGCCGCCTGGACCGACCGCTCGCGCCGCAACCTCGGCGTCGACACGCTCGACCTGGTGCAGCTGCACTGCCCGCCCACCCCCGTCTTCGAGAGCGACGCCGTCTACGACGCCCTCGACGAACTGGTCGAGAAGGGGGCGATCCGTGCGTACGGCGTCAGCGTCGAGGAGACCGCGCAGGCACTCACCGCCATCGCCCGGCCGAACCTCGCGACCGTCCAGATCATCTTCAACGCGTTCCGGCTCAAGCCCCTCGACGAGGTGCTGCCCGCCGCGCAGCGGGCCGGTGTCGGCATCATCGCCCGCGTCCCCCTCGCGAGCGGGCTGCTCTCGGGCAAGTACACGACCGAGACGACCTTCGCCGAGAACGACCATCGCACGTACAACCGTCACGGCGAGGCCTTCGACCAGGGCGAGACCTTCAGCGGCGTCGACTTCGAGCAGGGCGTCGCCGCCGCGCAGGAGTTCGCCGCTGCGGTCCCCGACGGGGTCACCGTGCCGCAGGCCGCCCTCGCCTGGATCGTCGAACAGCCGGGCGTCAGCACGGTGATCCCGGGCGCCCGCAACGTCGCCCAGGCCACGGCCAACGCGGCGGCGGGCAGCGTGGGCGAGCTCGACGACGGTCTCGACAGCGAGGTCGTCCGCATCTACGACCAGTACTTCCGCGAGGCCGTCCACCCCCGCTGGTAGGCCCGGTGCCCGAGGGCCGGGCTCGAGGTCAGTGCCTGTTCGGCGTCGACACGAGCCGGCCCAGCAGGGCCACACCCGATCCGATGATCAGGCCGCCGACGACGTCCGAGGTCCAGTGCGCCCCCACGTGGAGGCGCGACCACGAGACCGCACCGGCCAGCGGGACGAGGGCTGCCGCGGCCCCCGGCGACTCGATCGCGACGCCCGTGACGAAGCCCGCGGCGCAGGCCGCATGGCCGGACGGGAACGACGCGGACAGCGGTTGGCTGCGCAGGCGTCGCTCGATCGGTACGTCGTCGATCAGCGGACGGTTGCCGCCGAAGAGGCGCTTGCCGACGATGTTCGCCATGGCGCTGGCGAATCCGAGCGAGAGGGTGCCACGGACGGCCGCGCGACGCTGCCCGACGAGAGCGAGACCCGCCGCGACCGCGGCCCAGAGCAGGCCGTGGTCGGCGAAGTGGCTGAGGCGGCTGAGGTTGCGGTCGACCACCGGCACGCCACGGACCGCGTTGATGCGTTTCGCGGCCCGCCGATCGGCACGCAGCACCCAGGCGGGCAGGACCTGACGGGGCGTCTCGGAAGGCAAGGGCAACAGGGGCACCCGTCCACCGTATCTTTCCCCGGGGGCCGCGCCCCGCCTCCTCTGCTCGTCTCGGTGTCCGCATCCCGTCATGTCGCCGTGCGCAGGGGTACAAGCTGTGCCGATGCGGCCGCAGGGCCGCGTACACCGGGGGACATGGCAGACAACATGTACACCCCGCAGAACCCCGTCACCCAGTACCCGCAGCCCCCCTTCGAACACCAGCAGCAGAGCGCTCCCGGTGACGTCCACGCCATGAAGCCCGAGCCCGACCACGGCGAGACCAGCTACGTCGGCAGTGGCCGTCTCGCCGGTCGCAAGGCCCTCGTCACCGGGGCCGACAGCGGCATCGGCCGCGCCACGGCCATCGCGTTCGCTCGTGAAGGCGCCGACGTCGCGTTGAGCTACCTCGCCGAGGAGCAGGCACAGGCCGATGAAGTCGCCGCCCTCGTCCGCGAGGCCGGCCGCACCGCAGTCCTGCTGCCGGGCGACCTGCAGGTCGAGCAGACCAACGTCGACGTCGTCGAGAAGACCGTCGCCGAGCTCGGGGGCCTCGACATCCTCGCCATCATCGCCGGTGTCATGCCGACCGTCAGCAGCATCGACGATTTCGAGACCGAGACGCTCGACCACGTCCTGAAGGCCAACATCTACCCTCTGTTCTGGCTGACGAAGGCCGCGTCGAAGCACCTGGAGCCAGGGGCGTCGATCATCACGACCTCGTCGATCCAGGGCTTCCAGCCGTCGCCCGACCTCGCCGAGTACGCCGTGTCGAAGGCCGGCATCGCCAACTGGACCCGCGCCATGGCCCAGCAGCTGGCCGAGCGCGGCATCCGGGTCAACGGCGTCGCACCCGGCCCCGTCTGGACGCCGCTGCAGCCCGCCTTCGTGCCGAACGAGAAGATCGAGAGCTTCGGTTCGGAGGCCGCCTACGGGCGCCCCGGCCAGGCCGTCGAGCTCGCCCCGTCGTTCGTCTTTCTGGCCAGCCAGGAGTCGAGCTACATCAGCGGTGAGACCATCGCCGTGACGGGTGGCACGCCGATCCACTAGGCATCGACCATTCCCTCGAGAACACCGTCGAGTGGACCGGGCACCGCCGAACACGGCGGCGCGCCGTCCGCTCGGCGGTGTTCTCGTGCGCCGTGGGCCGTGGGCCGTGGGCCGTGGGCCGTGGGCCGTGCGCCGGGCGGGTAGGTAGCTGGGCAGCTGGGCCGGGCAGGCCCGGTCTCAGGGGTGCCGGACCCCCTCACCCGCGATCACGGCCCGGTACCCCTCGCGGTAGGTCGGATACGCGAAGTCGAACCCGGTGCCGCGCAGTCGAGCGTTCGACAGCCGTTTGTCGCCGCCGGCCTGACGGCCCCGAGGAGGCGCGCTCGGCGGCACGGGCAGCCCCAATTCGTCGGCCACGAACGCCAGCACGTCGTCGAGCCGCGAGGGCTCGTCGTCGACCCCCACGTACAGCGCGGCGGTGGGCCCCGAGCTGGTGGTGAGGTGGACGATCGCGGCCGCCGCGTCGTCGCGATGGATGCGATTCGTGTGAGGTGAGCTGCCCGCCGGCTCGGCCAGTCGGGCTTCGCCGTCGCGCACCTGGGTGATGAGCCGTTCCCGCCCGGGGCCGTAGATGCCGCCGAGGCGGAGGACGATGCCGCCCGGGCGACGTCGGTGCAGCAGGGCCTCGGCCTCGAGGATCACCTCGGCCGTCGGCGAGGCCCCGGTCGCCGGCGTCGTCTCGTCGACGACGCTGCCGTCGTCGACGTCGTAGACGGCCGTCGACGAGACGAACAGCACTCGGGCTTCCACCGCCCCCGCCTCGTCGAGCGCGTCGAGGACGGACCGCAGCCCGTCGACGTAGGACGCCCGGTAGGTGTCGACATCGCGCGACCCGGCCGAGAGGGCGACGACGACGACCTCGGTGTCGGCGGGGAGTGTCGGACGTATCGTGCTCAGATCGATCGAGACACCCTCGATCGACGAGGGCAGCTTGCCGGCCGAGCGACGCAGGCCGAGGACGTGGTGCCCGAGGGCGGCGAACCGGAGCGCCGCCTCGGTGCCCAGGTCGCCGCAGCCGGCGAGGACGACGGTCATCGGGTGGCCTCGCCGTCGGATGCGGACGACCCGCCGGCGAACCGGTCGGTGGCGGCGATCAACGCCTCGAGGATGCCCGGCTCGTCGAAGGCGTGCCCGGCGTCGTCGACCAGGACGAACTCGGCGTCGGGCAGGGCGGCGTGCAGGTCGAACGCCGTGGTCGCCGGAGTGCACAGGTCGTAGCGGCCCTGCACGATGACCGTCGGGATGTGCGCGACGAGGTGAGCGTCACGGATGAGCTGACCCTCGTCGAGGAAGCCGCGGTGGACGAAGTAGTGGTTCTCGATGCGGGCGAAGGCCAGGGAGAACGCCGGGTCGGAGTACCGCTCGACCAGGTCGGGGCGCGGCAGCAGGGTGATCGCCGAGGCCTCCCACGACGACCACGCGACGGCGGCCGGCCCGTGCACGGCCGGGTCGGGGTCCGCGAGCAGGCGCGCATACGCCTCGATCAGTCCGCCCGGTCGGCGTTCGTCGACCGGCACCGGGGCGAGGTAGCCCTGCCACCGGTCGGGCAGCACGTTCGACGCCGGGCCCTCGTAGAACCAGTCCAGCTCGCTCTGTCGCAGAGTGAAGACGCCGCGCAGCACGAGCTCGGTGACCCGGTCGGGGTGGGTCTCGGCGTAGGCGAGCGCCAGGGTCGACCCCCACGAGCCACCGAACACCTGCCAGCGGTCGATGGCCAGGTGCTCGCGCAACGTCTCGAGGTCGGCCACGAGGTGCGGCGTCGTGTTCGTCGAGAGGTCGGTGCCGAAGGTGCCCGCGTGCGGCGTGCTGCGGCCCGCCCCGCGCTGGTCGAGCAGCACGATGCGGTAGCGGGCCGGGTCGAACAGGCGGCGGTGCGCGGGCGACGAGCCGCTGCCGGGCCCCCCGTGCAGGAACACCACGGGCTTGCCGTCGGGATCGCCGCATTCTTCCCACCAGACGTGCTGGCCGTCACCGACGTCGAGCAGGCCGGAGTCGTACGGTTCGATCGCGGGGTAGAGCGGGGGCATGTCGACGAGCGTAGCCGCGGGCGCCGACACCGGCAGGGGAGGCGCGACGCCTGTGGATGGTGACCCGCGCCTCCTCGTCCGGGGACGAGCCTTCTCGCGACCCAGGGTCGCCGACGAGCTCAGAGGCGGGCGACGGTCAGATCGTCCTCGACGCCGTCGAACCAACGCTCGAGCACGGCCCGGAACGCGGGCTCGGCCGGGTCGGCCCGCCCGAACAGCGTCATCGACGAGCGCAGTTTGAGGGCATCGATGCCGCCCATCAGGGCCTCGGCGCTCTCGGCGTCGGCCCGGGCCGTGACCTGCGCCGCCTCGCGCAGCCGCGGGCCGAGCACGGGGTGCGCGAGGTAAGCCCGCGCCTCGTCGAGCGAGCGGATCGCGTAGGTGCGATCCATGCCGCTGCGACCGAGGCCGGCGATCTGCGGGAACACGAACCACATCCAGTGCGAGGACTTCCGCCCCCGGCGCAGCTCGGCGAGGGCCTGGTCGTGGGTGTTGCGCACGTCCTGGGCGTCGACGTACCGTTCGAGGTCGAAGGCATGGCTCATCACCCCGTTCTACGCCTCGCGAGTCGAGCCATCGCCCCCTGGCAGGGAGGCCGAGACCGGCGCTAGTCTGGTCGGCTGCCCTGCCGGGCGGCGGACCACGTCCCCGCCTCGACCCCGGAGCCCCCGTGACCGACATCGTGATCGACGAGATCGTCGTGCCCAGCACTCTCGAGCCCCGTCGCGCCACCGACCGGGACGCCGACCCCGACCCGGGCCCCGACCACGCCGCCAGCGTCGCCGCCTATGTCGAGGCGATCGCCCTCGAAAACGCCGTCCAGACCGAGGTGCTCGGTTTCGGCGACCTCGACTTCGCCCCGGCCGAGCAGCTGCCGCAGTGGCACGACCCGTTCACGCCGCGGCGACTGTTCGTGGTGCGGGCCGAGGGGCGCATCGTCGGCCAGGCCACGTACGAGACGCTCGCCGACCCGGCCGTCACGACCTGTTGGCTCTGGGTCGCCGTCGCCCCCGAGCACCGCCGCCTGGGCCTCGGCACGGCCCTGCTCGACCACGTCGAGGCCGTCGCCCGCGCCGCCGACCGAACCGACGCCATCGCGTTCGTGGCCTCCGGTCAGGGGGTCGCTTCCGGCCAGGACGTGGCCTCCGGTCAGGACGTGGCCTCCGGTCAGGATGCCACCGCAGGCTCGGGACCCGCAGCGGGCTCGGCCCCTGCGGCCGCCCTGGCCGACCGCCTCGAGGCCTCGACCGGTCACGGCTGGGTGCCCCGCGCCTCCTCGGAGGTCCGGTTCGCGCTCTCGCGCGGCTACGCGCTCGGCCAGGTCGAGCGCATCAGCCGCCTGCCGCTGCCGGTGGACGAGGAGGCACTGGCCGCGATCCGCTCCGAGGCGCTCGCCGCGGCGGGGGACGACTATCGCGTCCACACCTGGTCGGGCCCCACGCCCCGGCGCTGGCAGTCCGGCGTCGCGGCCATGGCGACCGCCCTGAGCACCGACGCGCCGATGGGCGACGTGCCCGAGCCCGAGGACGTCTGGACCGTCGAACGCCTCGTCGAGGCCGAGCAGCGACGAGCCACGAGCGGACGTGCCTCGCTGACCGCAGCGGCCGAGCACGTGCCGACGGGTCGGCTCGTCGCGTGCTCCGACCTCGCGGTGCCCGACGACGCGTCGCGGCCCGCGATGCAGCAGATGACCCTCGTGCGACGGGAACACCGCGGGCACCGGCTGGGCTGGCTGGTGAAGGTCGCCAACCTCGACCGTCTGGCCGTGGAGAAGCCGGGCCGCCCGGCCGTGCTGACCTTCAACGCCGAGGAGAACCGGCCCATGCTCGCCGTCAACGAAGCCGTCGGGTTCGTGCCGATCGGCGTCGAAGGGGTGTGGCACCGGCTGCTGTGAGGTGCGCCGCCGGGCCGAGGGGCGGCACGGCGGTGCGCCGGGGTGCGGGAACCGGAATCAGACCGGCGTCTCGAGTCGGCGTGTGCCGAACCCGACCGGCGGCATGTGCCCGCGTGTGCCGAACCCGACCGGCCGAGCGACTCCTGGCGTGCACAACCCGACAACGCGGCGACGACACGCCGCTCAGGTCGGCCGCCGCCCGGCGTGTCGACGGCCGATTGGCGCGATTTGCACACCGGGCAGGGGCCGCGGTGGCGAGCAGAGGCGGGCGGAGGCGGGCGGGGTCAGGCGACGAAGTCGGCGCTGACCTCCGCGGAGACCTCGATGTCGTCGGGGTGCAGGTCGAACGTGGTGGAGCCGCCCGACGAGAAGGTCGCGGCGGCACGGGCCAGGCCGAACGGGCTGCCGCCCCCGGGGGCACCCGGTCGCAGCCCCGGCTCGAACACCGACTGCAGAGTGGGCCGCCCGAGCCCGAGAGCCTCGGCGTAGTCGCCGGCCCGGGTGACGGCGTCGGCGATCGCGGCGACCCGCACGGCCTTCTCCACCTCGGGACGGCGGGCATGGCTCAGCGACCACTCGACCCACTCGATGTCGACACCGGGTTCGAGGGCGACGTCGCCCACCCACGACGCCAGCGCCTCGAAGTCGCTGAACCGGACGTCGACGGCGGCGCGGGTGCGGAACCGCACCGTCGAGGAGGCGCGGGTCGCCTCGCCCCCCTCGCCCCGGTCGGTCTCCCTCTCGGTCACGACGGCGACCGTGACGCTCCGGGCGCTCCACCAGGTCGCGGCCTCCTGCCGGCGCCAGGCCGTGGCCTGCTCGGAAAGCCGGGAGTGCACCGCGATGGTGTCGCGGACGACCTTCTCGCGGTCATCGCCCTCGAAGCCCATGCTCAGGTGGACGACACCGCGCTCGGCACGGTGGCGGTGGGTGGCGGAACCGGACACCGAGAGCGTCGCCATCGCGCGCCTCCTTCGTTCGTCGGGTGGAGCGGGGCGTGTGGGCGCCGGATCAGTCGGTGGGGTCGGCGCCGACGGCCGACACGGGTGCGTCGGCGTCGACGACCGGGGCGGCGGTCACGCGTCCGATGAACGCGTTGAGGTCGTCGAGCTCTTCTTGCGAGATGCCGTGGGCCAGACCCGGGTACACGGTCTGTTCGGCGTCGGCGTGCGCCTCGAGCCAGGCCGAGGTGCGCTCGACGGCCTCGGCGGGGATGACCTCGTCGACGTCGCCGCGACCGTAGAAGACCGACGGGCGGACGGCCACCACGGCGTCGTCCCGTGCTGCTGCGCGCTCGAGCGTGGCGTCGTCACCCGCGGCGGGGACCACGAACCCGGCGAGCACGGCGGCGAACGCGAACCGCTCGGGTGCGTGCCGCACCAGTTGCAGCGAGAGCGATCCGCCCTGCGAGAAGCCGAGCAGGCTGACGCTCGGGTGGTGGGTGGTCAGCTCGTCGAGCCAGGCCAGCACGGCCTCGGCGGCGTCGTCCACGGCGCCCGGGTCGGGGGCCCCGGGGGTCGAGAGCGGGTACCACGAGAAACCGTCGCCGTGAGGCAACGGCGCCCGCAGCGACGCCGCCACGAACTGCTGCGGCAGGTAGGGCACGAGGCCGATCAGGTCGCCCTCGTGAGAGCCCACGCCGTGGAGCAGCACGAGCAGGGGCCGCCCGTCACGCTCGGCCTGGACGGCGGACCACTGGACGAGGGACGGGTCGATCTGCACCATGGACCGAGCCTAGCGACGGGTGGCGGCATCGGGGCCGGCGCTGTTCGCCCGTAGCGTCACGCCACACGATCGGGCCGTCGAGCCGGTAAGAATGGCCCATGAGCTCCGTGCGGACACCCGACCCCGACCCCAATCCCGGCTGGCTCTCGGAGGACGAGCTCTTCCAGGCGCGGCAGCACCTGCCGATCCTCTACGTCGAGGCCGTGCCGGTGCGCACCGATGGCATGGGGGTCGTGACCGAGGTCGGGGTGCTGCTCCGCGCCTCCGACGAGGGGTCGATCTCGCGCATGCTCGTCTCGGGCCGGGTGATGTACGGCGAGAGCCTGCGCACCGCGCTGTTCCGTCACCTCGAGAAAGACCTGGGGCCGATGGCGTTCCCGCAGCTGCCGCCGTCGCCGGTGCCGTTCCAGGTGGCCGAGTACTTCCCGCTGCCTGGCTCGTCGGTCTACACCGACCCGCGGCAGCACGCCGTGTCGCTGGCGTACGTGGTGCCGGTCACGGGCACCTGCGACCCTCGGCAGGACGCCCTCGAGCTCACGTGGCTGACGCCGCACCAGGCCGCCTCCGACGAGGTCGCCGCCGAGATGGAGGGCGGCCGCGGCACTCTGCTGCGCAGCGCCCTCGCCTCCGTCGGCGCCCTGCACTAGCCCCTGTCGCGCAACACCCTCGGACCGGCGTGACGCCCTCGGATCGCGGGGTGTCGCGCCGGTTCGGGGGTGTCGCGCGGCACGTCTCCACAGGCGAGGAGGCGCGGGTCGCGTCCCTGGCGGCGCTCGGCCAGGCTGGGGCGATGCGTGACATGTCGGGACTGCTCATCCGTCGTGCCCAGCTCGTCGACGACGGCGTGGATGCCTCGTCCCTCGAGCGGGACGCACGACGTGGCCTCGCGGTGAGGCTCGCCGCCGGCGTGTACGTCCGGACGGAGGACTGGCGATCGCTCGGCGCCGCGTCGCAGCACACCGCCCGCGTCCATGCGGTGCTGCCCCGACTCGGACCGCACGCCGTCGTCTCGCACGAGTCCGCCCTCGCCGTTCGGGGCTTTCCGCTGCTGGGCGAGTGGCCTCGCCGGGTGCAGGTCGTGGCACGGCAGCGCGTTCGCGACAAGGTGACCGGGTCGGTTCACCAACACACGGCGCCCCTCGGCGACAGCGAGATCGACACGGTCGACGGGTTGCCGGTGGTGGGTGCCGCCCGTGCGGCCGTCGACAGCGTGCGCCGGCGCGACCTCCGCGGGGCGACCGTCGTGCTCGACCACGGGCTGCACGCGGGCGCGTACGACCGGGCCGCGCTCGAGGCCACCGTGGCCGCCCGACCCAGGGTGCCCGGGCGTCGACGGGCGGCGGTCGCCGTCGCCTTCGCCGACGGACGGTCCGAATCGCCGGGTGAGTCGCTGAGCCGGGCGGGCATGAGGGCCGCGGGGCTCGCGGCGCCCGAGTTGCAGGCCCGGTTCCCGGTGACGGGCCCCCTCGTCGGCTTCGTGGACTTCTGGTGGCCGCAGTTCGGCATCATCGGTGAGTTCGACGGCGAGGTGAAGTACCGCAACGAACGGATGCGGGCCGGGCGCAGCCCCGAGCAGGTCGTGATCGACGAGAAACGGCGCGAGGACCATCTGCGGGCGCTGCCCGGCGTGCACACCGTCGTCCGATGGACCTGGGGCGACGCCCTGCGCGCCGAGCCCATGGTGCGGGCCCTGCTCCGCGCCGGGGTGCGCTGACGCGCGCGGAAGCGCGCCGCGCCGCGCGGGTGCCAACCGAACAGCCCCGAACCCGCGCGACACCCTCGGGACAGGGGGTGTGGCGCGGGTTCGGGGGTGTGGCAGCTGGTCGGGTCAGCGACCGCCGCGCTGGCCGCCGCCGGTGCGGGCCTTGCCGCCGACGAGGCCGCCGACCTTGAGCGAGCCGGGACGGCCGCCCTCGGACGAGGCGCGGCGTCCGCCGCTGCGCTGGACGCCCTCTCGCTGGCCGCCCTCACGCGAGCCGCCGAGAGACGCGGCGAACTCGGCCTGGTCGTTGCGGACCGCGTTGGTGCGGCTCTGGCCGCCGTCGCTCTGGGTGCCGCTGCTCTGGGCGCGGCGACCGGTCTGACGGGTGCCACGGGTCTCGTCACGAGCACCGTCACGAGCGCCACGGGCGTCGTCACGGACGGGCGTGGACGAACCACGGCCCGACTCGGTCGAGTAGAAGGTCGAGGCGCCACCGCGGGGAGCGGCGTCGCGGCGCGAGCCGCCGTCGCGACCCCCCTGACGTCCGCCGTCACGCGAGCCGGCCGAACGACCGGCACCGGTACCGGCGCGACCGGCGTCGGAACCGCGACCCGCGCCTCCGGACCGTCCGCCGGCCTGGCCGGCAGTGGGGCGACCCGAGCGGTCCTGACGGGCGATGGGGTTGCCCTGCGAGTCCTGACGGGCGGCACGCTTGCGCTGCGCGTTGGCGCCCTGCGAGCGTCCGCCGCCACCCTGCTGCTGGACGGCGGCCTTGGGCGAAGGCTTGACGTATGCGGCGACCTGGCCGACCAGGGCGTCGACCTCGGGCGAGGACGGCGTCACCGAGGTGATGGTCGGGCGGATGTCGGCCTTCTTCATCAGCTGGGCGACGTCGCGCTTCTGGCTGGGGATGACGAGGGTGACGACGTCGCCCTCGGCACCGGCGCGGGCGGTGCGGCCCGAACGGTGCAGGTAGGCCTTGTGTTCGGTCGGCGGGTCGACGTGGATGACGAGCTCGATGTCGTCGACGTGCACGCCTCGGGCGGCGACGTCGGTGGCGACGAGCACGCGGGCGGAGCCGTCCTGGAACGCGGCGAGGTTGCGGTCACGCTGCGGCTGCGAGAGGTTGCCGTGCAGGTCGACGGCGGGGATGCCCGACTCGGTCAGCTTCTTGGCGAGCTTCTTGGCGTGGTGCTTGGTGCGCATGAAGAGGATGCGACGGCCCTGGCCGCCGGCGAGCTTCTGGATCAGCGCGTTCTTGCTGTCGACGTCGGGCGTCTCGAAGACGTGGTGGGTCATCTTGGCGACGGGCGAGTTGGCCTCGTCGACCGAGTGCAGCACCTCGTTGTGGAGGAACTGCTTGACCAGCTTGTCCACACCGTTGTCGAGCGTCGCGCTGAAGAGCAGGCGCTGGCCGTCGTTCGGGGTGGCCTTGAGGATGCGCGTGACGCCGGGCAGGAAGCCCAGGTCGGCCATGTGGTCGGCCTCGTCGAGCACGGTGATCTCGATGGCGTCGAGCTTGACGAAGCCCTGCTTCATGAGGTCTTCGAGGCGGCCGGGGCAGGCGATGATGATGTCGACGCCGGCCTTGAGGGCCTGGACCTGGCGGTTCTGCGAGACGCCACCGAAGATCGTGGTGGTGCGCATGCCGTAGGCCTCGGCGAGCGGGGCGAGCACGGCGTCGATCTGCGTGGCGAGCTCGCGGGTGGGGGCGAGCACGAGGCCGAGGGGACGGCCGGCGCGGCGGTTGCCGCCCGCCAACTTGCCACCGAGGCGCGCGGCCATGGGGATGGAGAAGGCGAGGGTCTTGCCCGAACCCGTCTTGCCGCGGCCGAGCACGTCGCGGCCGCCGAGGGTGTCGGGCAGCGTGTCGACCTGGATCGGGAACGCGGTGGTCTTGCCTTCTGCGGCCAGGGACTTCACGATCGGGGCGGGCACGCCCAGCGAGCTGAAGGTGACGGCGTCGGCCGTCTCGTCGACGGTCGTGGCGTCGGTGTTCTCGGTGTCGAGGGTGTTCGTTGACATGTGGTGCACCTTTCGGGGCATCGGTGTCGAGCCGGGCCGAGGCTGCCAGCACGTCGCGGTGTCACGTTCGGGGACGTGCTCGCACGAGGGCGGGGCAGTGCCGGGAGAACGGCTGTCGTAGCCGGGCTCGAGGTGTGGCGACGGTGCAGGTGTGCACGATCGTTTCGCCGCAGAGTGAGCTTCGCGCGCCTGCTGGTCTGCCTGGGTGTGTGCCAGGGCTGAGAGGCGGTGAGGGGCGTGCTACGACGCAGGGAGCCGATCGGACCGGCTCGCAAGTACCTCCAGCGTAGCGGTCGCGGCCCGAAAACGCGACGGGCGTCGTCGGGGTCCGCCTCAGACCGCGCGCCCGTACCGCTCGCCGACGGGGATCTCGACGGCGACCGTGTTGCCCGGCTGTGCGAGCGGGCAGGCCCAGGCCGGGTCGTAGGCGCAACTCGGGTTGTACGCGAAGTTGAAGTCGAGCACGATCGTGCCGGGCTCGCCACCGGCGCCGAGGTCGGCTCCCTTGACCGAGTCGATCAGGTAGCGGCCGCCGCCGTAGGTGCCGCCGGGCTTGCCGGCCAGGGCGTCCTTGATCGGGATGAACAGGCCGCCCGCGTACTGCGCCAGCTTCCACACGTCGAGGCTGCCGACGCCGGGCACGTCGGCCACGCCGACGAGGTCGAAGAGCACGTCGCCGTCGGTGCCGGTCTCGACCACCATGCGTCGCGGTTCGGCCGGCTCGACCGGGACCTCGAAGCGCCAGGCCGAGTCGTACGGCTTCGTCGGCAGGCCCGTGAAGTCCGGGCGGTCCTCGGGCAGCAGCGGCGTCGAGGGGTGCGTCGAGAACAGCTCGTCTCGGGTCCGCCGCCAGAGGTCGTGCGCAGCGGCCAGGTCGGTCGCCTCGCGGACGTCGCGGTACAGGCCGTGGATCGTCCGGCGCCAGGACGCGATGTCGAGGGCGCCCTGGGCGGGCGTCGTGGCAGAGGACGAGGAGGCGCGGGTCGAGTCGGTCATCCCTGCCACCGTACGCAAGCGGTCACCACTGCGCCCGTGGTTCCCTCACAGGTGGGTCGATCGTCCACAGCCCCTCGTCGCGGATGCGGCGGCCGACAGCCCGTGGCTACGCTCGCCCCATGACGACCGACACCACGACCACCGACCCCACCGTCACCCCGGCCGATCTCGCGCAGCTGCACCGCGCGATCGAGGTCGCGCAGCTGGCTCGCGAGCACGGCAACCATCCCTTCGGCTCGTTGCTGCTCACGGCGGGCGGCGAGGTAGTCGAGGCCGAGAACACGGTCGTCACCGAGGGCGACCCGACCGGCCACGCCGAGACGAACCTCGTCCGCGTCGTCGCGCAGCGGTTCGACAAGGCGACCCTCAAGGCGGCCACCCTCTATACGAGCACCGAGCCGTGCGCGATGTGCGCCGGGGCCATCCACTGGGCGGGCGTCGGCCGCGTCGTCTACGCGCTCGCCGAGCAGCAACTGCTCGCCATGGTCACCGAGCAAGAGGGCGAATCGACACTCGACCTGCCCTGCCGCGAGGTCTTCGCCCGCGGGGGAGGCGCGGTGTCCGTGTCGGGACCGGCCCTGTTCGACGAGGCCTCGGCCGTACACGCCGGCTTCTGGAGCTGAGGCCGGCCGCCTTCCGCCCCCGGCCGCCTTCGGTCTCGCTACCGTCGCCCCGTGGTCAGGCGTGCTTCGGGTGAGAGGACACCCCGCGCCAGGTCGGCGCGAGCGCCTTCATGCGCAGGGCGCGCCATTGCCAGGTCGCCCAGAGCCCGGGCCACAGCAGCAGGCCCAGCGGTCCGGCGTGGAACTCGAGTCGGTCGCGCAGCAGCGTGTGGCCCGGGCCGTCCGGCACGACGGCCATCCGGTGGTTGATGCGCATGCGGGCGAACTGCCCACTCGTGCCGCGTCCGGTGTCGCGCTGGATCCACGCACCGTCGCGCTCGTGCCAGTCGAGGTCGACGTGCGTGCTGCCGAGCGGCAGGACGCCGAGGATGCTCGCCGACACCGGGTGCGCCTCCTCGGTCCAGCGGTCGGGGAAGCCCGAGGGTGACTCGGATCGGTAGACGACCAGAGGCTTCGTCACGGCGACCATCACCCGGGGGTCACGCAGGGCGTCGGTCGCGACGTCGACGGGGCAGGCGAGGCGGAGCTTGAGCTGCACGTGCATGTGTCGATCCAACTCCCGGAGGCTGACCGGGTCCGCCCTGCCCGCTGCGTCACGTCGCGTCACGCACGTGCGGCGACCCACGTGGGCTGCCTACGCTGGTCCGATGAGCTCGCACGGCCAGCAGAAGTACCAGGTGAGGTTCGACCACGGGGTGGCCGGCGCCGCCCGCATCGCACCCGGCGCGCACGTCGTCGTCGTGGTCGACGTGCTCGACGGGCACGGCAGGCTGACGCGAGACGAGACCGTCCGCGTCATCACCGAGGCCGTGGACCGTGCCGATGCCGGGGTTCCGGTCGCCGGCTCCGGCGACGGCACCCGCGTGCGCCGTGCGGACGTCCTGCTCGTGACCGGTGCCGGGGCGGCCGACGACGTCGCTCGGCACGTGGTCGATCGCCAGGCCCGACAGGGCGACCGCGCCCTCGTCGCGATCGTCGCCGCCGGGGCCGTCGAGCCGGACGGCTTCCGACCGGCCGTCGAGGACCAGCTCGCCGCCGGGGCGGTGGTGGACGCGCTCGCCGCGGTCGGCATCGACTTCTCGTCACCCGAGGCGGCCGTCACGTGCGCCGCCGCCGGGGCGCTCGCCCGGGCCTCGGCGCACCTGCTGACGGCCTCGGCCTCGGCGACCGAGCTGACCGCGACCGACCGGGGTGGCGTCGTCGACGCGGCCCGCGCCTCCTCGTCCTCGGGTGCGGTCGCGGTCGTGGTCCGAGCGGGTTCCGCCGAGGAATTCACCCACTCGGCGTAGCGTTGCAGCGAGAGCGACCAGGACGTCGCCCCCGACCGCAGGAGGAACCATGAAGGCAGTGCTCACCGACGGAACCGTCGTCGCCGAGGCCCCGAAAGACGAGCTGATCTCGATCGAGGGCAACTGGTACTTCCCGCCCGCGAGCGTGAACTCGGATCTGCTGACCGAGAGCCCCACCCAGTACCACTGCCCGTGGAAGGGCGACACCCAGTACTTCAGCGTGACCTCGGGCGACGACCTGCTGCAGGATCGCGCCTGGAGCTACCCGACGCCGATCCCGACCTCGTTCGAGCGCGTCGGCAAGGACTACTCGGGCTACGTCGCCTTCTGGAAGGACGTCTCGGTCGTCGACTGACGCCCACGCGCTCGAGTCGACGCCCTTTAGGGGCGCGCCGGCTCAGCCCCGGGAGGCGCGGGCCCGGTGGGCGCGTACCTTGGCCCGGTTGCCGCAGCGCTGCATCGAGCACCACCGGCGACTGCCCGCCCGTGACTCGTCGAAGAAGACCAGCCCGCAGGCCTCGTTCGTGCACCGACGGAGGCGCGAGTCGGGTCCGCCGACGAAGCCCACGGTCGTGAAGAGGGTCACCGCGTCGCGGGCCACGGACGCCATCGCCTGCCCCAGCCGCAGGCGGCCCGCGCCGGCCTGACGCCGACCGCCCTCGAGCGACGGAGGGACGTCGGGCAACGCCGCGAACAGGTTGAGCGTGTCGACGTCGTCGGGGTCCGTCGAGGTGCCGTCGGCGGCGGCCACGGCCAGACGGGCGATCGAGTCGCGCAGGCCGCGCGCGTCGGCGAGTTCGCGGTCGCCCGCCGAGCCTGCGATGCCCTCGAACCGTTCGCCGATCCAGTCGTCGAGGTCGGCGGGCAGCAGCAGACCGTCCCACGGTGTGGACCCGTCGGCAGGCAGGTCGAGGCCCGACTCCGGGCCGAAGCGCGACCCGGCGCGGAAGCCGCCGAGGTAGGCGAAGTCGAGGCTGAGGGCGCCCGAGTCGAAGAACCACCGGGTGTCGGTGTCGGATCTGAGCCACTGTCCGGTCTGCACCTGACCACCCTAACCGGTTACGCGCCTCCTGGGCTTTCCTGCCCCTGGGGCGCTACGGCCCGCCGGCGAGATGACACGACGTGCCGCTCACCTCTGAAGATGAGCGGCAGGTCATGACAGCTCGCCGAGGGACCGGCCCGGGAGGAGCGGCGTCAGACCTCGCGCTTCGTCCAGGTGATCAGGTGGGCCGGGTCGTAGCGTCGCGAGCACCGCCCGCAGGCGAGCAGCCGCGCCGGCTGCCGGTAGCGGTAGTGCTCGTGCCCCGCCGGGCAGACCCCGACCCACGGGGCGAGTTCGCTGGCGATGGCTCCGTCGTGCAGGCGTGAACCGACGTAGCCCAGATCGGTCGCCACGGCCTTCCACCTCGGGCCGTGGCCCGCGCGTGAGCCGGCGAGGGCGTGGGCGACCTCGTGCAGCAGCACCTGGTGGATCTCGTCGTCGTCGTAACGCCCGGCGAGGTGCCGTGAGACCGTGATGCGCTTGGTCGTGTAGTTGCAGAGGCCTGCGCGGGTCTTGGCGTTGTCGAAGCCGAAGGTCCACACGGCGGGGTCGAGGTGCAGGTCGATGAGCGCGGCGGCCCAGCGCCGCACCCGGTCGAGGTCGGCCACGTCGAGGTCAGGAGGCGCGGGTCAGCGCCGGGGGAACGGCCAGGTGGTGGGCTCGTCGTCGCGGGGGAGTCCGTCCACGACCCCGGTCACGCCGGTGCCGCCCGTGCGGGGCCGGTCGGTGACGCGGTCCGCGTCGTCGCCCCGCCGCTCGGCGTCGAACTCGTCGGAGTCGCGGTCACGGTGACCCGCGGCACGTTCGGCGAGGTGGCTGATCTTGCCCCAGAGTCCTCCGTCGCGTGGCGCGGACGGGGCCGAGGCGGCGACCTTCTCGGCCCGGGCGGCAGCGGCCTGGGCCACCGGTGAGGCCGCGGCCTCGTCGGGCATGGACTCGGGGTCGAAGCTGATGGCGGCCGTGCGTGCGGCGTCGATGGGCTGACGGGTCGGCACGGTGCCCTCGTCGGCCTCGACGTCGGACGTCGTGGCCGCGACGGGCGGCTGTGCGCCTGGGGTGGGTGCGGACGCCGGTGCCGGTGAGCCGCCGTAGAGCGAGGCGATACCGTCGAACCGGGGGACCTCGGTCCGGGCCGGGGCCGAGACCGGGGACGCGGGGGCCGAGACCGGGGAGGCCGGGGCCAGGGACTGCAGCGGCACGGGATTCGTGTCTCCCGCGGCGGGAGCGTCGAGCCGCGGCTGCGGGCCGGTGTCGCTGAGGTAGGCGCGCATGACTCCCTCGATCGCGACGCGCAGCCCGTTCGTCCGATCCCGCGGAGCGCCCGACGCCTCGTACGCCTCGAGCGCCTTGGCCAGGGTCTCGCGCGCTTCTTCGTTGCGACCCAGGTCGTAGAGCGTGTAGCCCTCGAGCTCGGCGGCCGCGGCCTCGAGCTCGCGCCACTCCTCCGTGGCCGCGGTGATGCGGCTCGTGTGCAGGTCGTTCAGCGCGCGGTCGAGCTTGCCCTGCTCGCGGAAGATGTGGGCGCGTCGGATGCGGGCGGCCGTCGAGTCGGCCCGGTCGCCGGTGAAGTGCGCCAGGCGGAAAGCCTCTTCGGCGATGGCGAGGGCTTCGTCGAGGCGGCCGAGCAGGCGGAGCAGATCGGCGCGCTCACCGAGGGCCGCGGTGCTGCGGCTTTGGCCGAGCGCGGCGAGGCGGGCCTCGGCGGCGGGCACGTCGACGGCCGTGCGCAGGCTGATGGGGTCGAAGCCACCGGCACCGCCGATGCCGCGCACGACGGGCGCGGCGAGCCCCGGCGGCACGGTCTGGGGGCGGGCGCTGCCGGGTGCTGTCGTGTCGGGTCGGTCGTGCTGGCTCATCGAGTACGAGGGTAACCGCCCGGCCCCCGAACAGGCCGCGCGGCGCGCAGCGTGTGAGCACGTGTCGGAGCCGACCTGCCCGACCCGACCCGCGCCTCCTCGGGTCGCGTGCCGAACCCGACCCGCGCCTCCTCGGGTCGCGTGCCGAACCCGACCCGCGCCTCCTCGGGTTCTGGGCAAATCCCGACCAGTGAGCGCATTCCGCCACGAGATGGTGCCGGCCGGGCGGCGTGTCGCCCTACGGCTGTCGCGATTTGCACAGGGACGAACTCCTGGAGAGGGGCGGGCGCGGCCGGGAGGCGCGCGCAGTGGGGCCGGGTCAGGGGGCGGCGGTGAGGGGGACGCTGACGATGCGGTCGTCGCCGGCGCTCGGCGTGCCGCGCCCGTCCGCGTTGTTCGTCACGAGCCAGAGGGTGCCGTCGGGACCGGGCAGCACGTCGCGGATGCGGCCGAGCGACGCCGAACCGGCGAAGAGCTCGGTCGGCACGGCCTCGGAGTCGGGCGCGACCTGGATCTCGAAGAGCTTCTCGCCGCCGAGCCCGGCCAGGTACAGCGTCGTGCCGACCGCCGCGAGGCCGCTCGGGCTCGCGTCGTCGGTCGACCACTGCAGCACCGGGTTCGTGAATCCCGCGGTCTCGCCCCGACCCTCGACCTCGGGCCAGCCGTAGTTCGCTCCGGGTTCGAGGGCGTTCAGCTCGTCGTAGGTGTTCTGGCCGAACTCGGCGGCCCAGGCGACGCCGGTCGCGTCCCAGGCGATGCCCTGCGGGTTGCGGTGGCCGAGGGTGTAGACGAGCGAGTCGGGCGACGGGTTGTCGTCGGGCACGCCGCCGACCTCCGTCGCGCGCAACACCTTGCCGCCGAGCGAGCCCGGGTCCTGCGCGTTCGGGCGCTGGTTCGCGTCGCCCGTCGTCACGTACAGCAGCCCGTCGGGGCCGAACGCGAGGCGCCCGCCGTCGTGGTTGCTCGCCTTGGGGATGCCCGTGATCACGGCGTCTTGCTCGCCCAGGCCGTACGAGCCGGCCTCGCCCGTGATCGGCGCACGCACCACACGGTTGTCGTCGGCGGTCGTGGCGTAGGCGTAGAGGTACGACGGCGACCCGGCGAGCACGGCCAGGCCGAGCAGCCCGCCCTCGCCCTCGTGCACGACCCCGCCGATCGTGCCGGCCTCTCGTGTGCTGCCGTCGGCGAGCAGCTCGAGCACGGTGCCGGTGTCGCGCAGGCTGACGAACGACGAGCCGGTGTCGAGACGGACGACCGACCAGGGGGCGTCGAGCCCCGTGGCGACGTCGGTCGGTTCGGCGTCGGCCGCGACGGTGACGGCGGTCGTGTCGGTCGTCGGGGCGACTGGTCCCGGGCCGGCGTCGGCGGTCGGATCGGTCGGGGCCTCGGACGCCGGGCGGGTGGCGGCCTGGCCACCCGAAGCCGTGGCGTCGGCCCCGGCGGTGCAGCCGACCAGCAGGACGGCGGTGACCGCCGCCATCGTGCCGACGGCGAGCCGGTGCCGTGTGGTGCGTGGTGTCGTGATCATGGTCGCGCCTCCTACATCCCAGGAAAGCCGATGCCCGCCACGCCCGCATCCGTCGTCACCACACCGTCACCGCCTTCGCAGCCGGTGCCCAGCCACCGGCCGAGCCACCGTCCCAGCCGGTGCCCGGTCGCGAGGCGGGTCTACGAGCGCGGGCTCAGCTCCGCACGCAGAGGCCAGTCCTGGCCCTCGAGGATCAGCTGGGCACCCGCCCCGGTGCGCACATTGACCACGATGGGTGCCAGCAGGTTGACGGTCATGCCGGTCGAGGCGGGCGTCGCGACGACGAGCAGCAGGGCCTCGGCGGCGTCCTGCAGGTCGAGGGCGAGCGTCTGCTCGTCGCTGACGACGGGCGAGTAGTCCGGCAGGTGCACCGCCGCGTCGAGCACGAACAGGCGCACGTCCGAGTCGGTCGAACGCAGGGCGTAGAGGCCCTCGGCCCCCTCGACACGTTCGAGCGAGAAGGCGACGAGCGGCTCGAGACCGAACGGAGGCGCGACGAACGACACCACGGAGCCCACGACGTCGCGGGCGGCCTGGGCGCTCATCGGAGGAAGTCCATCAACGTCGGCTGCAGCACCTTGGCGGTGACCGCGAGGGCCGCCTGGTACGAGGTGTTCTGCATCTGCAGGTCGAGCACGGCCTGGCCGAGATCGAGGTCCATGATGCCGGCGCGCTGCGCCTCGAGCGTGGTCTTGGTGTCCAAGAGGGTGTCCTCGGCTCTCAGGATCTGGGACTGTCGTGCCCCGATGTCGGACTGTACGCCGCGCACGGCCGTCAGCCGGGCGTCGACCTCGGTGAGCCGCGCGCCGACGTTGACCCCGCCCCGCAGGTCGCTGCTGATGCGGTCGAGCATGCTGAAGACCGAGTCGGCGCCGCTGCCGAAGGCGGTGGCGCCGTCGGCGTCGACGCGCACGCTGGTCTCGGCACCGATCTGGCGGGTGACGGAGGATCCCGGGGTGCCGGTGTAGCTGAAGTCGGGGCGGAACGCGACGCCCGCGTCCGACGTCCCCGCGAAGACGCTGCGGCCGTTGTACGAGGTGTTGGCGACGGCGAGCAGGTCGGCCTTCAGGCCGTCGATCTCGGTCGCGATGGCGTCGAGGGCGGGTTGCGACAGCGCGCCGGTGTTGGCTCCCTGCACCGTGAGGTCGCGCACTTTCTTGAGCACGTCGTCGGTGGACGACAGGGCCGCGTCGGCGAGCGAGAGCCACCCGTCGCCGTCGCCGACGTTGCGGGAGAACTGCACGTTGGCGGCCTGCTCGGCCTTGACCCGCAGGGCGTCCGCGGTGCCGGCCGGATCGTCCGACGGCTTCGAGATCTTGTCGAGGGTCGACGCCCGCTGCTGGGCCTGGTCGACCCGGTACGAGCTGGTCTGCAGGTTGCGTTGCGCGGTGAGCATCGCCATCTGGTTCGTGGTGCGGGTGATCATCGGTTACCTCCCGACCCGTCCCATGCCGTTGATCAACGTGTCGAGCATCTCGTCGATCGCGGTCATGACGCGGGCGGCGCCCTGGTAGGCGTGCTGATAGGTGAGCAGGTTGACGTTCTCCTCGTCGAGGCTGACCCCGGCCGTCGAGAGCTGGCGGTTCTTGGCCGACGTGGCCGACAGATCGGTGAGCGTCGAGCGGTCGGCCTCGGTCTGCGCGACGGCGCCGATCGTGCTGACGATCGAGCCCCAGGCACGGTCGGGCGAGCCGGTCGACAGGCCGATCTGACCGATGGACCGGGCGACCGACCCGTCGAGGGCGCCGCCGGTCCCGTTGCCCGAGGCGATCGTGGCGGCGCTCGTCGGGACGACGGTCAGGCCGCGGGCCGCAGGGACGCCGGCGGTGAACGAGAAGAACGCGTGACCGGTGGTGCCGTCCGCCGTGGTCCCGGTCGCGTGGACGGCGTTGACCTGGGTCGCGAGCTGGGTGGCCAGGGCGTCGTAGCTCGCGGCTGCTTCGGCGAGGACGCCGCCGGCGCCACCGGATGCAGCCGGCGCGAGGACCGACAGCGAGCCGGCGATGCTGCCGCCGTCGAGCGCGACGGGGTCGCCCGCACGGTGGGTCCATTCGAGCGAGACCCCCGAGGAGGCGGTGGCCAGGGTGTAGTCGCCGGTCACCTTCACCTGCCGGGCCGAGTCGCCCGACACGAGCGCGTTGCCGCCGACGATCACGTCGACCGTGCCGTCCGCGTTGTCGCGCACCGTGCCTCCGGCGAGCGTCGCGATCTTCTCGGTCAGCACCGCGCGGGCGTCCACCAGCTCGTTGGTGCTGACACCCTGCTGCTGCGCCGTGCGGATGCGCACGTTGAGGTCGGCGACCTGGGTCGCGGCCGAGTTGAGCTGCGAGGCGAGGCCGTCGAGCTGCTGCCGCTGGGCGGTCCACTGGTCGTCCACGGCCTTGTAGCCGCTCGCGAGGGTGCCCGCGATGGTCTGCGCCTGCCCGAGCAGCACGGCGGCGGGGGCCGCTGCCGAGGGGTCGTTCGAGACGTCCTGCCACGCCGACCAGAACCTCGTGAGCTGTGCCGAGAGTCCGGTGGTGCTCGGCTCGTTCAGTGACGATTCGAGGGCGGCCGTGACCGAGGCGCGGACGCCCTGGTAGCCGGCGGCCCCCGCGGCACCGCGCACCTGCGCGTCCGCGAACCGGTCGCCGATGCGGGCGATGCCGTCGACCGACACGCCCTGTCCGGGCTGGACGCCGGTCGAGAACAGGCCCACACGGGCCGCCGCCTCGATCGAGGACTGGGTGACCCGTTGACGTGTGTAGCCGTCGGTGTTGACGTTGGCGATGTTCTGGCCGACCACGTCGAGCCCTGTCCGGGCCGCTGCCAGTCCTCGGTAGGCCGTGTTCAGGCTGCCGAAGGTGCTGGCCACGTCAGAGCCGCCCGTCGAAGAGGTGACCGCCGGAGGCGCTGGTCGAGTTCGCGTGACCGGTCCGGCCGGTCGCGTCGTAGGTCGCGGTCGCGGGGCCGGTCGACGCGGTGGCCAGGGTCTCCTGGGTGGCGCGGGCGGCGGCCCGGAGGAAGCGCTCGTTCTCGTCGCGGAGCTGGGCGATGCGGCCGGTCAGTTCGGTCATGGCGCGCAGATGGGCGGTGAAGATCTCGCCCCACGGGCCGGACGGGGCCGCGGTGATGATCTCGCGCAGGGGCGCCTCGTCGTCGATGCCCCACTCGCGGGCGACGGCCGACACCTCGACGCTGCGCTCCAGGCCCGCTGATCGCAGGCGACCGAGCACCTGCTCGACCTCACGCGTCGCGTGGTCGACCCAGCGGCTGCGGCCCGCGGTGAGCAGCAGCTGCTCCTCCTCGAGCTTGAAGGTCAACAGCTCGAGCAGCTCGCGCTCTCGCCAGAGCAGCGCGGAGAGTTCGTTCGCGCCCATGGGGGCCTCCTCGGTCGGGTACGTCGGGTTCGTCGGTCGTCGGCGAGGAGTGCCGGACGTCCTCTGCACCGGTGACTATCGGCGGAGGAGCGCCGTGCGTTAGCGTCCGCGCCGACCGTCCTCGTGAGGACGCATAGCCTCAAACCACCGCTCGACGGAAGGGGCGTTCCGACCCAGTACGGGGGTGGGGGTAGGGGACGTGTCCCCCGAAGAGATGACGGGCGTTCCCCCGCACTGGGGGCAGTCCCGGTCTGCCGCCGCCCCCCTCCTGCTCGATAGCGTTGCAGAGCAGCGACGGGCCCGGTCGGGTCGGTCGCACCGCACCATCCGCGGTCCCGCCGTCCTCTCACACGGTGACCCGCGCCTCCTCGGCGATCCCTGTCGACGTGCCCTGATCAGAGGGCCGTTCGTCGCGCCCGGAGTCACCGTCACCGGACCCGAGAGGTCCCCTTCGCACTGGGAGTCGCGATGAACCGCACCGAACGCAACGCCATGGTGGTGGAGAACCTGCCGCTGGTCGGCTACCTCGTCTCGGAGGTGTGCGCCCGCGCAACCCACCTGTCGCGCGACGACCTCGCCTCGGTCGGTGCCGTCGCCCTGGTGCAGGCCGCCGACGCCTTCGACCCCACCCTCGGCATCCCGTTCGGCGCCTACGCCCGCACCCGCATCGTCGGCGCGTTCGCCGACGACATGCGCTCGGGCGACTGGGCCAGCCGCGGTACCCGCAAGCGCATCAAGGAGACCCTGGCCGTGCAGGAGGCGCTCACCGCGACCCTGGGGCGCGCCCCGAGCGTCGACGAGATCGCCGGTGCCCTCGGCGTCGACCGCCAGACGGCCGCCGGCGCCCTGACCGACGCCGCGCGGACGGTCTCGGCCCTCGACGACACCGTCGCCGACCACCTCGCCGCCGACCTGCCGCTGCCCGAGGAGAACCTGCTGGTCTCCGAGCGCAGCCGCTACGTCGCCGCCGCCGTCGAGGCCCTGCCCGAGCGCATGCGCCTGATCGTCGAGGGTGTCTATTTCGGCGACCGCACGGTCACCGAGATCGCCGACGAACTCGGCATCACCCACTCGGCGGTGTCGCAGCAGCGCACCGAGGCCGTCCGCCTGCTGCGCGACGCCCTCGAGTCGCACTACGCCGACGATCCCGACGCCGAGTTCACGCCGGTCTCGAAGACCGCTCCGGCTCGCCGCAGTGCCTACCTGTCGCGTGTCGCGACGAACGCCGCCGTGGGCATCGCCCGTGCCATGCGCGAGCCCGACGCGGCCGCGATCAGCACCGCGGTCTGAGGCCGTCAGAAAAACTTCTGCGGCTGACTAACAGTCGCGGTCGACCGGCCGACAGTAGCCGGTGTCAGCCCACGGATGGGCAGACGAACACCACCCAGTCACGGAGGAGAACACCATGGGTATGCAGATCAACACCAACCTCGCGGCCAACAACACGTACCGCAACCTGAACGCCACGCAGAACGACCTGTCGAAGAGCCTCGAGAAGCTCTCGTCGGGCCTCCGCATCAACCGTGCCGCTGACGACGCGGCCGGCCTCTCGATCTCCGAGGGCCTGCGTTCGCAGGTCGGCGGTCTGACGGTGGCCGCTCGCAACGCCCAGGACGGCATCTCGGTCGTCCAGACCGCAGAAGGCGGCCTGACGGAGGTCCACTCGATCCTCCAGCGTGTCCGCGACCTCGCCGTCCAGGCGGGCAACGACTCGAACAACGCCGACGCCCGCAAGGCGATCACCACCGAGGTCACGGCCCTGTCGGACGAGCTCACCCGCATCTCGGGCTCGACCAACTTCAACGGCATCGAGCTGCTCAGCAAGGACAAGAGCCTGACCTTCCAGGTCGGCGCGGGCAGCACGGCCGCCAACGACCAGATCGACGTCAAGCTGATCGATGTCAGCGCCGTCGCCACGGCCATCGGTGGCACCGTCGCAGCAGGCACGCCGGGGACGCCCGACACGACCGACCCCGACACCGGTGTCGTCACGCCGGGCACGCCTGCCGGGCCTGGAGTCCGCTCCGGTGCACTGAAGTTCGACACGGCCGCCGACGCCCTCGACTCGATCGCCGCGATCGACGCGCAGATCGCCAAGGTCTCGTCGGCTCGTTCCGAGCTGGGTGCCGTGCAGAACCGCTTCGAGCACTCCATCGCGTCGACCAACGTCGCGAAGGAGAACCTCTCGGCGGCTCAGTCGCGCATCCGCGACGTGGACATGGCCGAAGAGATGGTCAAGTACACCCGCTCGAACGTGCTCAGCCAGGCCGGCACCGCGATGCTCGCCCAGGCGAACCAGAGCACCCAGGGCGTGCTGTCGCTCCTCCGCTAGTCGTAGCCGAGGAGGGTCCCGTGCTCCCAGCTCGGGCCTGACACATCGCCTCACCGCGGTTCGAGACCGGGTGGTCTCGACGGTGCAGCTGATCCTGCACCGTCGGGCCACCCGGTCTCAGCACGTCCCCCCTACTTCGATCTGCCCCACGGTCCGATCCCGGACACCCCACCTCGACAGGAGCACCAGATGGCCTCGCTCGGCATCGACGGCCTCGTCAGCGGGCTCGACACGACCACGCTCATCAACACGTTGATGCAGTCCGAGGCCGTGCCCCAGACGATCCTGAAGAACAAGGCCACGGCCGGGCAGACGCTCGTCACGGCCCTGCAGGGCCTCAACACCAGGATCGCCGACCTGGCGACCCTCGCGACCTCGACCGCCAAGGCGGGCTCGCTCTCCCTCTTCACGCCGACCAGCAGCTCGACGGCCGTGACGGTCACCACCGCGGCCGGGGCCGTCTCCGGCTCGATCGACCTCGTGGTCGGAGCGACCGCGTCGTCCAAGACCGCGGTCACCGCGGCGATGACGGCCTGGCCCGACTCGCCCGCGACCCTCACCTTCGTCTCGGCCGCCGGCACGAAGACCGAGGTGACCGCCGCCTCCTCGTCCCTCGACGACGTCGTCAAGGCCGTCAACGCCTCGGCCGCCGGCGTCTCGGCCGTCAAGGTCGCCTCCGGCAAGGACGCCTCCGGGGCCGTCCAGTACCGCCTGCAGTTGTCGAGTACGACGAGCGGCGAGGCCGGCGGCTTCGACGTCCGTCGCGGGACCGCCGCCGACGTCGACGCGGGCACCGCCCCCGACCTCATCTCGCAGCCCGGCGCCGCCGTGATCTCGCAGGCCCGCGACGCGTCGATCACCCTCTGGGCGGGGACGGCGGCCGAGCAGGTCGTCACGAGCGCGAGCAACACGTTCACCGACGTCATCCCCGGCGTCTCGGTCACCGTCTCGGCCGTGACCACCGAGCCGGCGCACGTCTCGATCACGCGGGACGCGACCGCCGCCACCAAGGTCGCGACCGACCTGATCGCGGGCGTCAACGGGGCCTTGAGCCTGATCAGCAGCAAGAGCGCCGCCAGCACCACGACCAACTCCTCGGGCGTGAGCACGGTCGCCGCCGGCGTCTTCGGCGGCAACTCGACCACGCGCGGCATCACACAGCGGCTGACCGACGCCGTGCTCAGCCCGGTCGGCGGGCAGTCGCCGAGTGCCATCGGCATCTCGATCGACGCCAAGACCGGCCAGTTCGCCGTCGACGCCACGAAGTTCGCCGCCGCCCTCGCCGCCGACCCCGCCAAGGTGCAGGCGACCATGAGCGCCATCGCCGCCCGGGTCGCCTCGACGTCGACCGCCGTGTCGGACAAGTTCGACGGATCGTTGACCAAGGTCATCACGGGGCAGCAATCGGTCGTGAAGGACCTCAACAACCGCGTCAGCGATTGGGACGATCGCCTCTCCGCACGCCGCGCGAGCCTGCAGAAGACCTACTCGGCCCTCGAGACCTCGCTGAGTGCCCTGACCGCGCAGCAGAACTACATCTCGAGCCAGCTCGCCACCCTCTCGTCGAGCAGTAACTGATGGACGCCACCTCGTTCGCCGCCTTCGCCGCGGCCTCGGCCGGCCCCTCGGCCGTCGTGCAGAAGCAGCGCGCCCAGTACACGAGCGACGCCGTGCTGTCGGCGACCCCGGTGCAGCTCGTCACCATGCTCTACGACCGCCTCATGCTCGACCTGTCGCGCGCCGAGATGGCGCAGGTCGCCGCGAACTGGGGTGCCGCCTCCGAACAGCTGCTGCACGCCCAGGCGATCATCGCCGAGCTGTCGTCGTCACTCAAGATCGACGTCTGGGACGGCGGCGAAGGTCTGCTCGCCCTGTACACGTACACCTCGACCGCCCTGGTCAACGCCAATGTGCACCGCGACGTCGCGCAGACCCGCGAGGTGGTCGGGCTGCTCGAGCCGCTGCGTCAGGCCTGGCACGAGGCCGCGGCCTCGCTGCAGACCGGTGCGGTGTCCTCGGCGCCGGGCCTGGCGGGAGGCTTCGGTGTCGCCTAGGACCGACCGGACGCACGCCGCCTGGCGCGCGGCCCTGGACGAGCTGGAGGCGCTGGTCGCCGAGGCGGACGCCTCTCTTCCCGCAGGCGAGGCCGATACGGCCACCCCGCCGACCGAGCCGCGACGCTGGACGCCCCCCACGGGGCTGGGCCCGTTGCCGCAGGACCTGGCGACCCGCGCCTCCTCGTTGGCCGAGCGCCAGCGCGGCGTGATCGGTCGCCTCGAGGCCGCGCGCGCCGCCGTGTTGCAGCACCTCGGCGCCGTCCGCACGGTCGAGGCCTCTCACGAGCCCTCGCGTCCGGTCTACCTCGACGCCACCGGCTAGGCAGGCCTCACCGAGATGTCACGACGTGCCGCTCACCTATGAAGGTGAGCGGCACGTCGTGACATCTCGAGCGAACAGGAGGGCTCAGCCGAAGGGGATCACCCCGACGACGATCGCGACCACGAGCATCACGACCGAGACCACGGCCGCCCGCCAGAGCACCTTCTTGTGGTGGTCGCCGAGGTTGACGTTCGCCAGGCTCACCAGCAGCAGGATCGCCGGCACGAGCGGGCTCTGCAGGTGCACGGGCTGACCGATCACCGAGGCGCGGGCCATCTCGACCGGTTCGATGCCGAACGCCGCGGCGCTCTGGGCGAGCACCGGCAGGATGCCGAAGTAGAAGGCGTCGTTGCTCATGAAGAAGGTGAGCGGCAGGCTGAGCAGCCCGGTGATGACGGCCAGGTACGGTCCCAGCTCGTTCGGGATCACCTGGACGAGCCACTGCGCCATCGCGTCGACCATGCCCGTGCCGTTGAGCACGCCGATCAGCACGCCGGCCGCGAAGACCATCGAGACCACGCCGACGATGCTCGGCGCGTGGGCGACGATCTCGGCCGACTGCTGCTTCACCTTCGGAAAATTGATCAGCAGCGCGACCGCGACGCCGACCATGAAGACGTAGGCCAGCGGGAACAGGTCGAGCACGAGCAGCACCATCACGACGACGGTCAGGGCGAAGTTGAACCAGATCAGCTTGGGGCGCAGGGTCTCGCGCGTGGGGTCGAGCATCGTGTCGGCGAGGGTGCCGCTCATCGGGGTGCCGTTCTCGCTGCCGGTGCCGGCCGGGCCACCGGGGTTGTCGACCGCGCGCTCGCCGGGGGCGTCCGCGCGGCTGCCGTCGGCGCGACCGCCGCGCAGGCCCAGGGCGACCGTCGGGCTGGTGAACATCGAGACCCCCACGCCCGCCGTGCCCGGGCCGCCGCCGCGGGCGGCCGTGGCGAGCTCGCGCGACAGCGGTGACATCTTCTCGGCGGCGGCGGCCAGCACCGAGCCGCCGAGTTCGACCGTGCCGAGGCGGCGGCGCTCGCGCAGGCCCATCAGCCAAGCGAACACGAACACGATGATCAGGCCGGTGATCAGCGACGGCACGAGCGGCACGAAGATGTCGGACGGCGCGACGTTCAGCGCGGCGGCCGCCCGCACCGTCGGACCACCCCACGGGACGATGTTGAGCGTGCCGTTGGCGAGGCCGGCGACGCAGGTGAGCACGACCGGGCTCATGCCGAGCTTGAGGTAGATCGGGAGCATGGCGGCGGTCGTCACGATGAAGGTGGTGGACCCGTCGCCGTCGAGCGAGACGGCCCCGGCCAACAGGGCCGTGCCGAGCACGATCTTCGCGGGGTCGTTGCCCGTGACCCGCAGGATGAACCGGACCAGCGGGTCGAACAGGCCGACGTCGATCATCAGGCCGAAGTACATGATCGCGAACATCAGCAGCGCCGCGGTCGGGGCCAGGTCGCCGATCGCCTCGATCACCATGTCGCCGATGCCGAGCCCGGCCCCTGCGAACAGGCCGAAGATGGTCGGCACCATGATCAGGGCGAGCATCGGCGAGAGCCGCTTGGTCATGATCAGCACCATGAAGGTGGCGATCATCAGATAGCCGAGGATGACGAGCATCAGGACTCCTTCGTCCAGTTCGTGTGTCCGGGCACGCTAACCGCGCCGCCCGGCGCCCGTCGCGCTTGTGCGCATTGGCCGACTATCGCGCGTTCGGCACCTTGTGCTCGTTCTGCTCGGTCCGGTGCGTGCGGTCCACGAGGAGGCGCGGGTCGGGTCGGCCCCGCCCGGTACCCTGACGGGCGTGACCGACGACAGCTCACCACGGGGACGCCTCACGACGGCGAGACGGGGGACGGGTGCGCGACGCGACGCGAGGCGGGTGCCGACACCGCGCCTCCGGAAACGACGTTTCGCCACCGAGGTGCTGCTGTTGCAGCTGGCCGTCGTCACCGCCATCGTGCTGCTGACCAGCGCCGTCTTCGCGACGATCGCCGTGCAGCGCCTGGCGCGCGAGGCCGAGTCGACGGCCCTCGCCGTGGCGCAGAGCGTCGCGAGCGACGCCGACGTCCGCGAGCAGGTCGCACTGCTGAGCGTCGACGGGACCGCGATCGACCAGGAGGCGCTGGCCGGCGGAGCCCTGCAGCGCACCGCGGTCGCGGCCCAGCAGCGCACCGGGGCCCTCTTCGTCGTCGTGACCGACGATCGCGGGGTGCGGCTGGCGCACCCGGACCCCTCCCGCATCGGCGAGCGCGTCAGCACCAGCCCCGAGGCCGCGTTGCGCGGAGAAGAGGTCGTCGCCTGGGAGCGCGGCACGCTC
The DNA here is from genome assembly GCF_013248995.1 of Frigoribacterium sp. VKM Ac-2836. Taxonomy (GTDB): domain Bacteria; phylum Actinomycetota; class Actinomycetes; order Actinomycetales; family Microbacteriaceae; genus Frigoribacterium. The sequence goes on from NZ_JABRPK010000002.1 coordinate 436,019, forward strand.
GGCGACTCGGCCCGGGCGAAGGTGCCGATCTACGCGCCAGGCGTCTCGGCCGACGCGGCGTCGGAGGTCCCGGGTGCGGCGGTCGGCGTGGTCGGCGAGGTCAGCGTCGGCTACGCGCCGACCCGGGTCTACGACACCCTCGTGCAGGACGCCCTGCCCGTCGTCGGGGTGGCCGTGCTGGCCCTGGCGCTCGGCGTCGTCGCGTCCGTGCTGATCCGTCGGCGGCTCGATCGGGCGACGCTCGGTCTGCAGCCCGAAGAGCTGTCGACCCTCGTGCAGAACCAGCAGGCCGTGCTCGGCGGGGTCGGCGAGGGCGTGCTCGCGGTGTCCCGCGACGGCGTGGTGACGGTCTGCAACGACCAGGCCGCCCGTCTGCTGGGGCTCGACGCGGGCGCCGTGGTGGGGCAGCCACTCGACGGGCTCGACCTGCCCGAGGGGCTCGTCGCGCTGCTCGGCTCGAGCGGTCGGCACGACGACGTCGAGGCGATCCCGGCAGGAACGCCAGTCGGCACCCCGGCCGACACGACGCTCGTGGTCGACCATCACGTGCTGCTGGTCGACGTGCGCCCGGTGTCGCGCGACGGGGTCGACCTCGGCCGGGTGGCTGTGGTGCGCGACCGCACGGCCGTCGAGGCCCTGACCCGCCGGCTCGACGCCGTCGGCGCGATGACCACGGCCCTGCGCGCGCAGCGACACGAGTTCGCCAACCGGCTGCACGCACTCTCGGGGATGCTCGAGCTCGGTCGGGCCGAACAGGCCCGCGCCTACCTCGCCGACGTGCTCGACCACGGGCCGTTGCGCTACCCGGTCGCCCACGCCGACCGGTTGACCGAGCCGTACCTGCAGGCGTTCCTCGGGGCGAAGGGCGTCGAGGCGGCCGAGCGGGGCGTGCTGCTGAAGCTCGGGCCCGAGACGCTCGTCACGGGCTCGGTCGTCGAGCCCGGCGACGTGACGACCGTGCTCGGCAACCTGGTCGACAACGCGGTCCGCGCCGCCGTGGCCGGTCGGGTCACCCCGGCCTGGATCGAGGTCGAGGTGCTCGACGACGGCACCGACCTGCACCTGTCGGTGATGGACTCGGGTGACGGCGTCGCCGACGCGGGGCGGCTGTTCGACCGCGGACCGCACGGCGCGGGCGACGAGCCCGACCCCGCGCGGGTGCACGGCCTGGGCTTCGGGCTGCCGTTGTCCCGTGACATCGCCCGGCGTCGGGGCGGGGACGTCTGGCTGGGCTCGCCGGGCGGTGACGAGCACGGTGCGGTGTTCTGCGCGAAGCTCGTGGACGCGGTCTCGAGCGAGGCGGCGGCGACGGTCGTGGCCGAGCCGCCCCGCGCCTCCTCGTCCCCCGACGGACCACACGACCGGCACGACCCGCGTGCCGGCGGCACACCCCGCCGCCCCGAGAGGACCACCCCGTGACGACCGAACTCACCGTGCTCGTGGTCGACGACGACTTCTACGTCGCCGACCTGCACCGTCGCCAGGTCGAGCAGCTGCCCGGCCTGCGGGCGCTGCCGGCCGTCGGCACGGTCGCCGAGGTGCGTCGCGTCCTCGCCGAGCAGCAGCACGTCGACCTGCTGCTGCTCGACGTGCACCTGCCCGACGGCAGCGGACTCGACCTGCTGCGCGAGGTCGACGTCGACGCCTTCGTGCTCAGTGCCGCGTCGGACGCCACGACCGTGCGGCGGGCCCTGCGGCGCGGGGCGCTCGGCTACCTGATCAAGCCGTTCGCGTCGGGCACGCTGGTCGACCGGCTCCGTGCCTACCAGCGGTACCGCAACGTGCTCGACGAGCGGACGGCCGTCGACCAGGAGGCACTCGAACGGGCCCTGCGCATCCTCCACTCCGGCGACGCGGCCAAGGCGGCCTCGCCGTCGCGGTCGGCGACCGAGCAGGCGGTGCTCGAGCAGTTCGGCGCGGAGGCCGGGGGAGGTGCCGGTGCCGGTGCCGGTGCCGCTGCCGCCGGCGGGGCCGAGGTCGGGCCGCTCGAGCTCTCGGCGGCGGACGTCGCGGCCCGGGTCGGGGTCTCGCGTGCCACGGCCCAGCGCTACCTCGCGGCGCTCGCCGCCGACGGCCTCGTGACGATGAAGCTCAGCTACGGCACCACCGGCCGCCCCGAGCACCGCTACTCGCGCCCCTGACCCGACCCGCGCCTCCTGCCCGCCGCCCTGCCCGTCGCCCTGCCCGCCGCTTCGCACCACGGACTGGACGTCGCACCGCCCACTTCGGCGGTGCGACGTCCAGCAGGGGGTGCGATGCCCCCCCGCTCATCGGGGCGAGCCGCCGAGGAGGCGCGGCCCGGCCAGCACCACGACGAAGAGCACCCGGCGGTCAGCCGTCGAGGCCCACGAACCACCAGAGTGACGCGATCTCGGCGGGCTGCCGCTGGAGGCCGATCCACAAGCCGACCGGCCACAGGAGCAGGGGCAGCACGACCCCGACCGCGATCGCCGCGACCACGACGGCGAGGAACACGAGCCCGACCAGAGCGCCGACCGATCGGCGACCGACAGCCGCATCCGCAGCCGCCTCGTCGTCGTCGTCCACGACGATCCTCTCGTCGGGGTCGGCGGCGTGCTCGTCCCCGAGGCCCAACAGCCGTCGGCCGTCCTCGTCCATGCGCGCGCCTCCGTCCCCCGGTCCTGGGCGCGACGCTAGCAGTAGCGGGCGTGCGCCCCCACTACGGGGCAGCTGCCCGCCCGACGCTTACGTCGCCCCGCGTCCCGCCGATAGAGCGCCGTGAGCACGGATCGCTCGCACCCCCCGGCCACGGATCGGCCCTCGCACTCCACCGACCCCACCGGGACAGGCATGCCACTCGAATCCGTGACGCAAGCGGCGCTGCAGAGCGCCCTCGACGGTCTCTCGCTGCGCCAGAAGACGATCGCCGCGAACATCGCGAACGTCAACACCCCGAACTACACCGCCAAGCGGGTGCAGTTCGAGGAGGCGCTGGGCAGGTCGGTCGCGTCCGGCAGCGGAGCGGTCCAGGCGTCCACGTCGCGCAGCCTCGAGCCCACGCGCCTCGACGGTAACAACGTCAACCTCGACACCGAGACCCTGTCGAACGTCGACACCGTGCTGCGGTACCAATTCGCCACGCAGGCCATGAACTCCGAGCTGACGGCCGTTCGTGCGGCGTTCCGGACGAACTCGTGACCGCCTTCGACGCGATCGGCATCGCGAGCACCGGCCTGACCGTGCACCGCAAGTGGCTCGACGCCGTCTCGGACAACATCGCCAACGTCAACACCGTCAAGTCGATGGACGACACCGCCTTCCAGGCTCGCTACGTCGAGGTGCAAGAGGGTGCCGGCACGTCGGGCGCCTTCGTCAAGGCCGACCGGTACGGCAGCGAGGCCGGCCGCGTCACCTACCTTCCCGACCACCCGCTCGCCGACGCCGAGGGATACGTGCGCATGCCCGACATCGACCTCGGTGCCCAGATGGGCGACCTGATCATGGCGCAACGTGGCTACCAGGCCAACGCCGCCGTGGTCGACCGTGCCAAGACGGCCTACGAGGCCGCACTCCAGATCGGACGTGGCTGATGCCCATCGCAGGAATCCAGGCCCTCGGGGCCGTGCAACAGTCCGGCTACGCCGACGTGGGCTCGCTCATGCGGGCCGGCGGCGCGTCCGACGTGACGGGTGCGACCGGCGCGACCGGCGCCTCCTCGGTCTCGGGTGCGACCTTCGGGGCGACGATGACCGGTGCCGTCGAGGGGCTGCAGCAGCTGCAGTCCGAGGCGAAGACCCTCGCGGTCAAGGCCGTCACCGGTGACCTGACCGACATCCACGACGCGACCATCGCGGCGACGCGTGCCCAGGTCACGCTCGAGCTGGTCAGCGCCGTCCGCAACAAGGGCGTGGACGCCTTCAACGAGATCATGAGGATGCAGGCCTGATGCCCACCGCCGTCAAGGGTCAACTCGCCAAGCTGGGCGCCGCCCTCCAGAGCTTCACGGTCGCGCAGCGCACGATCGCCGTCATCCTGCTCGCCGCCCTCGTGCTCGGCGTCGTCGCCTTGGTCAGCTGGCTGGGCAAGCCCACCTACACGCCGCTGTTCAGCGGTATCGACCCGACCGACGCGAGTGCCATCGTCGAACTGCTGCAGACCGACGGCGTCCCGTACGAGTTGACGGCGGGCGGCGGCACGATCCTCGTGCCCGAGGCGAACGTGTACGACGAGCGACTCAAGGCCGCGGCCGCGGGGCTGCCCGCCGCGAGCTCGGGCGGCGGCTACTCGCTGCTCGACACCATGGGCGTCACCTCGTCCGAGTTCCAGCAGAACGTCACCTACAAGCGCGCCATCGAGGGCGAGCTCGCCAACACGATCAAGGCGATGGACGGCGTGAAGAACGCCAGCGTGCAGCTCGCGATCCCCGAGGACTCGGTGTTCGTCTCCGAGCAGCGCGACCCGACCGCCTCGGTCTTCGTCGAGACGCGGGCCGGCGCGACGCTGGACTCCAAGCAGGTGCAGGCCATCGTCAACCTCACCAGTGCCTCCGTCGAGGGCATGAAGGCCACCGACGTGGCCGTCACGGACGCCTCGGGCACGGTGCTGTCGGCCGTCGGCAGCGGAGCCGTCGGAGGCGCGGGCGGCGATGCGAGCGACTACGAGTCGAAGGTCCAGGCCTCGGTCCAGGCCATGCTCGACAAGATGGTCGGCCCGGGCAACTCGTCGGTCGTGGTGGCCGCCGACCTCGACCAGAGCTCGGGCACGAAGGTGACCGAGTCGTTCTCGCAGCCCGAGAGCGGACCGATCGCCCTCAACGAGTCGGGCACCACCGAGCAGTACGGCTCGGGCGCGAACGGGGCGAACGGCACCGGCGCGACCGGTGTGCTCGGACCCGACAACATCGCCGTCCCCACGGGCACCAACGGCACCACCACCGCAGGGACCGGTGCCGACGGGGGGTACACCAACGAGTCGACGACCAAGAACAACGCCGTCGACAAGGTGACCGAGAGCCTCGCCGTTCCGGCCGGCGAGGTGAGTCGTCAGACCGTGTCGGTCGCGCTGAACTCGGCCGCAGCGAACGGCGTCAACATGCAGAGCGTCCGCGACCTGGTCGGCGCCGCCGCCGGGATCGACGCCGCCCGCGGCGACACCGTCCAGGTCGCCCAGGTCGACTTCGACACCTCGGCCGCGGACGCCGCCGCCGAAGCGCTGAAGGCCGCCGACGCGGCCAGTGCCAGCGAGGCGATGTGGGGCACGATCCGCACCGTCGGCATCGTGGCGGCCATCGCGATCGCGGCCATCGTGGGTCTGATCGTCTTCGCCCGTCGCAGCCGTCGCCAGGACCGCGAGGACGTCGACCTCGGCGAACTCGCCCCGCAGAACGGTGCCCAGACCTGGGACGCCACGATGCCGTTGTCGCTCGACGACGCCGTGGCCACCTCACGGCTGACGCTGCCCGGCATGGGCGAGCCGAAGACCGAACTGCTCGACGTCGACGCTCCGACCCCCTCGCCCGAGTTCGTGTCGGCCGAGCGCCGCCGCGCCGAGATCGACGCGATGGCCGAACGCGACCCGGGCAAGACCGCCGAGTTGCTGCGGGGCCTGATGGACGACCGGCAGCCCGCATGAGCCTCGTCCCCACCACGTTCGGCAGCCCCGCGGCGCCCGGTGTCGGCACGCCTCTGACCGGGCCGCAGAAGGTCGCCGTCATCCTGATGCAGATGGACCAGGCCCGCGCGGCCGCGGTCATGAAGGAGTTCAGCGAGGTCGAGGCCGAAGAGATCGCCGCCGAGATCGTGCGCCTGCGTCGCGTGGACCCGTCGATCGCCGAGGCCACCGTGGCCGAGTTCCACGACCTCAGCGTCAGCGGCCGTTACCAGCGCCGCGGCGGGCACGACGTGGCCGTCGGCCTGCTCGAGGCCTCGTTCGGTTCCGAGCGCGCCGCCGGCGTCATGGAGCGCATGGCGTCGAACATGGCCGGCAAGTCCTTCGAGTTCCTCGACGAGGCCGAGGCCGGTCAGGTGGTGACGCTGCTCGACGGCGAACTGCCGCAGACCATCGCCCTCGTCCTGGCGCACCTGAGGCCGCAACAGGCGTCGGCCGTGATGTCGGGCCTCGACGTCGAGTTGCGCGCCGACGTCGCCCAGGCCATCGCCACCATGGGCACGGCCACCCCGGAGTCGGTCGGCATCGTCGCGGCCACCCTCAAGGTGCGGGCCGGCGCGGTCGTCGCCCCGCGAGAGCAGGTCGAGGTCGTCGGCGGCATCCAGCCGTTGATCGAGATCCTCAACCGCAGCGACGTGGCGACCGAGAGGGCCTTGCTCGAGGGCCTCGACGAACGCGACCCCGAGCTGGCCGAAGAGGTGCGCTCGCGAATGCTGACGTTCGAGGACATCGTCAAGCTCGAGTCGCGGGACATCCAGCAGGTGCTGCGGGGCATCGACGCGGCGATTCTCGCCACGGCGATGAAGGGGGCTCCGCCCGCGGTCACCGAGGTCATCCGCGGCAACGTCTCCGAGCGCAACCGCGAGCTGCTGGACGACGAGCTGCAGTCGATGGGTCCGGTCCGCAAGTCGCAGATCGAGGAGGCGCGGGCGTCGGTCGTGCGCGCCATCCGCGAACTCGAGGCGATGGGCGCGATCACCATGCACCGCTCCGACGACGACGCCCTCGTCGACTAGCCCGGCCCCGGGCAGCGTGTCTCGACCCCGGCACGCGCGGAGGCCCCCCTTCGGGGCAAGGGCTAACGCCGGCCCGGCGGACGCCGAGAGTCGCCGGTGAGCACGGATCGCTCACCCACCCCTGGCCACGGATCGGCCGTCACCCCCAACGCCGAACGGCCCGTGATGCTCGATTCCGTGATGACCCCCGAGGGCGCTGCCCCGGCCTTCGCGCGCGTCAGCTATCCCTCCGTGACGGTGCCCGGGTCCGACGCCGCCGCCACCCGACAGGTGCACGACGCCCGCTCCGAGGCTCGCGGTCACGCCGCCGGGTACGCCGCCGGCCTGCGGGCCGCCGAGCTCGAGCTGGCCGCCCGACGGGCCGTCCTCGAGGCCGAGCACTCCGACCTGCTGTACCGCCTCCAGGCTGCGACGGTCTCGACCGTCGAGGCCCTCGCCGCGTCCGCCCGTGCGCTCGACGCCCGCGTCGCGCCGGTCCTCGACGACGCCGAGGAGGCGCTGGTCGCGACCGCTTTCGAACTCGCCGAGGCGGTCCTCGGGTACGAGCTGCGGGCCTCCGAGCCCGTCGACGCCGGGTCGTCCGTGGCCGAGGCCGTCGACCCCCGCGCCGGACGCACGGCTCGCGCGGCCGTCGCCCGGGCCCTCGCCGTGACCGACCCCGGCGACGTGGTGACGGTGCGTCTGCACCCGGCCGACCTCGTCCAGCTCGACGCCGCGACGCGCGACTCGGTGGCCGCCGCCGTGGCCTTCGTCGCGGACGCGTCCCTGGCTCGCGGCGACTCCGAGGCCGAGCTGCGCGTCGGCCAGGTCGATGCGCGACTCGGCACGGCGCTCGACCGTGCCCGGACGGCGTTGCTCGGCGACTCGGCGACGGACGGGGGCGTCTCGTGACCCTCACCGCGCCTCCTGCCCTCGTGTCGACCGGTGCCGTCGTCGACGGCGAGCGTCCGCACGTGCCGGCCGTCGTCGCCCCCCGCCTCGACGCCGCCCGCGCCGCGGCTCGCCCGCAGCGCGTCGGCCGGGTCAGCTCGGCCGTGGGCCTCGGCCTCACGGTGCAGGGTCTCGACGCGGCCGTCGGCGAGATCGTCGCCGTGGGCGACAGGACCGCGACGTCCGGTGCCGATGCCGGTTCGAACCTCGCCGAGGTCGTCGCGACCACGCCCGACGGCGTGCGCTGCATGCCGCTCGGCCGCCTGACCGGCATCACGACCGGCACGCCCGTGCGCTCGACCGGCCGCCCGCTGCTGGTCCCGACCGGGACGGGCCTCTTCGGGCGCGTGCTCGACGGCCTCGGTCGACCCATCGACGGCAAGGGCCCCCTGTCCGGCTCGGACGGCGGTCGCGTCGACCTCGTCCCGCTCGACCACGAGACTCCCTCCGCCATGCATCGGGCGCGCATCGACACGCCCCTGCAGCTCGGCGTGCGGGTGCTCGACACCTTGACCACGGTCGGCAAGGGCCAGCGCGTCGGTTTGTTCGCCGGCTCGGGCGTCGGCAAGTCGTCCCTGCTGTCGATGATCGCCCGCGGTTCGGACGCGCAGGTCAGCGTGATCGCCCTGGTCGGCGAGCGCGGTCGCGAGGTGCGGGAGTTCCTCGAGGACGACCTCGGCCCCGAGGGCCTCGCCCGCTCGATCGTCGTCGTGTCGACCAGCGACGAGCCCGCGCTGATGCGCCTCCGTGCCGCGTTCGTCGCGACCCGCATCGCCGAGTCGTTCCGTGACCAGGGCGCCGACGTCGTGCTGATGATGGACTCGCTCACCCGCGTCGCGATGGCCCAACGCGAGATCGGCCTCTCGGTCGGCGAACCGCCGGCGACCCGGGGCTATCCGCCGTCGACGTTCTCGGTGCTGGCCGGTCTGCTCGAGCGTGCCGGGACCGACCGCGTCGGCTCGGTGACCGGGCTCTACACGGTGCTGGTCGACGGTGACGACCACAACGAGCCGATCGCGGACGCCGCGCGCAGCATCCTCGACGGGCACGTCGTGCTCGATCGCAAGCTCGCCGTGACCGGGCACTTCCCGTCGGTGGACGCACTCGGCTCGGTGTCGCGCGTCGCGTCGAAGGTGACCAGCCCGCCGCAGCGCGCCGCGGCGACGAGCCTGCGCAAGGTGATGGCCGCGCGGCGGGCCGCCCAGGACCTGCTCGACGTGGGCGCGTACCAACGCGGCACGAACCCGCTCGTGGACGCGGCCGTCGACCACCAGGGCGCCATCGACGCGTTCCTGCAGCAGGGCATGGACGACCGGGCGGCCTCGGCCGACTCGTGGAACGCCCTGGCGTCGCTCACCTCGCGGTTCGGAGGGCTCTGATGGCACGCCCGTTCTCGCTGCTCGGTCTGCTGCGGCTGCGTCACGCCCAGCAGGACCAGGCCGGAGCCGTCCTCGCCGAGGCCAACGACCGTCTGCGCGAGGCCGCCGACGAGCGCGTGCGCGCCAAGCGCACCCTCGCCGACGAGCCGTCCGAGGTCACCGACGCCGCGATGCTCAGTGCGCTGGCCGCGTCGCGGGCCTCGTCGCGCGGCATGCTCGCCGAGCTCGACGCGGTCGCCCGGCGCCGTCAGTCGGACGTCGATGCCGCGCAGGCCGCCTTCAACGAGGCGCGTCGTGCGGCGATCGGCCTCGAGAAGCTCGAGCACAAGCACGTGGTGGCCGAGGCGGCCGCCGACCTGCGCGACGAGCAGATCGCCCTCGACGAGATCGCCTCGCGCCCCCGCCCCGACGGCTCGCCGTCCGGCACCCACCCCGAGAACCCAGGAGGCGCGGCGTGAGCCCCGTGACCGAGGTCCTGTCCCGGATCCAGGACATCCAGGCGACGATCGCCCAGCTGCGTGCCGGTGCGACCGGTGCGACCGGCGGGATGACGTCCGCGACCGCCGCCGCCGGGTCGAGCACGTCGGCCACGGCGTTCGCCGACGCCCTCGCCGGCACGTCCGGGACGGGCGCCACGGCGACGAGCGCCTCCGTCGACGCCGTGGCCGGCTCGGTCGCGAGCGGCAGCGGGGCCGACGGCTCGGACGTGGTCGAGTCCGCGAAGAAGTACCTCGGCGTGCCCTACGTCTTCGGCGGGGAGGACCGGACGGGCATGGACTGCTCGGGCCTCGTGCAGACGGTCTTCAAGGACCTCGGCGTCAGCATGCCGCGCGTCGTCCCCGACCAGGCGAAGATGGGCGCCGAGGTGTCGTCGCTCGCCGACGCGAAGCCCGGCGACCTGCTCGTGCCGAAGGGTGAGGGCCACATCGTCATCTACCTGGGCGACGGCAAGGTGCTGCACGCGCCCCGCCCGGGCAAGGACGTGCAGATCGTCGACAACTGGTACAAGGACGCCGACCTCAGCACGATCCGACGCATCGTCCCGGCCGAGGGCGCGTCGGCCTCGCCGGCGAAGACGGTCACCCCGACCGCGTCGACCGCGTCGTCGGGGACCGACCTGATGACGGCGGCCCTGCAGAAGTTGATGAGCGCGGGGGTGGCCTCGTGACCCTGTCCCGCACCCAGCCGTTCGCACCTCCCGCCCTCTCGGACTCCTCGGCGCTGCGCAGCCCCACGGGGCCGCGAGGGCCGGGTGCCGGGGGAGCCGGTGTCGCCCGCGACGCCGATCGCTCGGCCACCGGCTTCGGCGCGGCCATGCGTGAGGAACGCGCCTTCGTTCGTACCCCGGATCGGCGCGAGGCCCCCGTGGACGGCCGGGACGCCCCGGCTGCCCCGGAGCTCACGGAGCCCTCGACGCCCGCCTCGGACGAGACCATCGCCCAGTCGTCGCCGCTCGATCCCGCCGCCGTCGTGTCGGCCTGGCACTGGCCCCTCGCGGGGGAGCGGGCGGCCCCGACCGGCGGTGCCGACGTGCTCGCCGCCGAATCGACCTCGACCACCGACGGTGGACTTGCAGCCGTGGGCGGCGCGACGCCCGAGGACGCGGCGAGCGGGCCCGAGACGGCCGGTCTCCCGGTCACCGGTGCGGCGTCCTCGGCGACCGCCGGCTCGGCCCTCGTCGGCTCGGCCCTCGTCGGCTCGCCCCTCACCGGCTCGCCCCTCACCGGCTCGGCCCTCGCGGGCTCGCCCCTCACCGTCTCGCCCCTCGCCGGCTCGGTCCTCGCCGCTCAGGCGGCCCCGGTCGCCCTGTCGGCGCGACCCGCCGCGTTCGCTGATCCGGTACGGACCGGATCGAGCGCCTCGTCGGTGTCCGCCGGGCCGGCCTCCGCCCTCGACACGACCCGGACCGGTTCGACGCTCGAGGTCCCCGCCGAGTCGCTGATCGACGCGGCGCCGGCCGCGTCGGGCACCGCGATCCCCGCGCCGGCCGCGTCGGGCACCCTGAACCCCGCGCCGGCTGCATCGAGTGCCGCGATCCCCGCGCCGGCCGCATCCGCCTCGGGCACCGCCGTCACCACGAGCTCCACCGTCACCTCGGGTTCCGCCCTCGCCACGGCCCCGACCGCCGAGGTCGCCTCCCCGTCGTCCGTCGGCACGAGCGCACCGCGCTGGCCAGTCGATCCGGCGGCGGCCGGGCCGGTCGATCCGGTCCGTACCGGATCGCTCGCTCCGGCGGCGGCCGGGCCGGTCGATCCGGTCCGTACCGGATCACCGATCTCGCGTCCTGCCCACCCCGAGGGCTCGGCGGCGGACGGCCGCGGCGTGTCGCCGGCCGCCACCGGCACCTCCGGCTCCACGCTCGGGCTCGCGCCGGCGGCCTCGGCCTCGGCGGCAGCTTCCTCCACCCCGTCCGCGGCCGCAGCAGCTCCTGCGGCCGCCCCCTCCCCGGCGGCATCCGCCCCTGCGACCGTGTCCGTCGATCCGACCGTCCTCGCCGTCCCCGCGGCCGGAGCGACGTTCTCCGTCGCGGCGACCGGCGCCTCCTCGTCGGCGACCCCGACCGCGGCCGCGACCCAGCAGGCGCCGCTGCCCCAGCAGCTCGCCCGCCCCCTCTTCACGCTCGCCGCGGCCGGTCCCGGCGTGCACGTCGTGACGGTGGACGTCGCTCCCGAGGCGCTCGGCCCGGTGACGGTCCGCGCCCACGTCTCGGCGCAGGGTACGCACGTCGAGATGTTCGCCGCGTCGGACGCCGGTCGGGACGCGGTCCGGGCGATCCTCGGCGACCTCCGTCGCGACCTCGCGACGGCCGTGTCGTCCGCGAACCCGGGAGGCGCGGGTCAGCAGACCAGCGTCGACCTCTCGTCCCAGAACCAGCCGTCCGACCCCCGTGGTGACCGATCCGGTCAGCTCGGGACGCAGGGTGGCGCGGAGGGCGGACCGGGCCGACAGGCGCGCGACGCCGCCGAGGCGCGCAGCGCCGACGCCCGTGCCGGACGCGCGCCGCGCGACGGAACCGACCCCCTCGACGCGACGGGTGCGGTCGACCGCACCCGCGCCTCCTCGTCCCTCTCGACGTCGATCGACGTCCTGGCCTGAACCGGAGACCCCATGCCCTCGATCGACCAGATATCGGGAACCGTCGACGTCGCGACCCAGATCGCAGCCGCCAACGCCGCGAAGAGCGGTTCGAGTCGCACGACGTCGAACACGATGGACAGCGAGATGTTCATGAAGCTGCTCGTCACGCAGCTGAAGAACCAGGACCCGTCGACCCCGATGGACACCAACGCCATGATGTCGCAGACCACGCAGCTGGCGATGATGGAGCAGGTCACCGCCCAGACGACGACCGCCAACGAGAACTTCTCGCTGCAGATGCGCATCGCCGCCTCGAACCTGGTCGGTCGCGAGGTCAGCTACACGGGCGCCGACGGTGTCGAGGTGAAGGGCACCGCCACGAGCGTGTCGTTCGCCGAGGCCGTCCCCAAGGTCTCGGTCGCCGGGAAGGAGGTCGCGTTGGATCTCATCTCGGGCATCGCCACGACGACGGCGTGACACCACCGGCACGACCCACACCACGGACACCACCCGCACCACCCGCACCACCACACGAACCGCCCCGGGAGCAGGACGCGACCGGCACCACCCGCGCAGGACGCGCCTCCAGATCTCTCCCCAGCTGAAAGGCAGCACCCATGCTCCGCTCCCTCTACTCCGGCATCTCGGGCCTCCGTTCGCACCAGACGATGCTCGACGTCACCGGCAACAACATCGCCAACGTCAACACCGCCGGCTTCAAGTCGTCGACCACCCAGTTCCAGGACACGCTGTCGCAGATCACGCAGGGCGCGGGCGGCCCGCAGACCGGCATCGGCGGCACGAACCCCGCCCAGATCGGCCTCGGCGTGCAGGTCGCCGGCATCTCGACGAACTTCTCGCAGGGCTCGGCGCAGGCCACCGGCAAGGCGACCGACCTGATGATCTCGGGTGACGGCTTCTTCGTCACGCGGCTCGGCAACGACACGATGTACACGCGTGCCGGTGCCTTCGACTTCGACGCCGACGGCCGCCTCGTCTCGTCCGACGGCAAGATCGTCCAGGGCTACTCGGCCACGAACGGCGTCATCAACGACGGAGGCGCACTCGGCGACATCACGCTGCCCCTGAACGCGGCGGCCCCGGCCTCGGCGACCTCGAGTGCCACCGTCGGCGGCAACTTGCCCAGCGAGTCCGCCGTCAACGACAGGATCGTCCGTGACACGAAGGTGTTCGACGCGAACGGCCTCGAGCGCACCCTGACGTTGACCTTCACCCGCACGACCACCGGCTGGGACGCCTCGGCGACCGACGGCAACGGCGGAGCCACCACCTCCCTCACCTTCGCCGACGGCAAACAGACCGGTGCGGCGGCGTTGAACCTCAACGGCGTGACCGTCGACCTGTCGGGCGTCACCGGCTTCGCAGCGCTCAACACGACGTCCATCACCGAGCAGAACGGTCGCGCCGCCGGCACGCTGCAGGGCTTCTCGCTGTCGAAGGACGGCACGCTGATGGGCCAGTTCAGCAACGGCTCGACCGTGGCGCTCGGCCGCGTCGCGCTCGCCACGTTCGCGAACCCCGGCGGCCTCGAGAAGGAGGGCAACTCGGGTTACCGTGCGACCGCCAACTCGGGTGCCGCGACGGTCGGCGCCCCCGGCTCGCCCGGCGTCGGCTCGCTCTCCAGCGGATCGCTCGAGATGTCGAACGTGGACCTGTCGCAGGAGTTCACCAACCTGATCGTCGCCCAGCGCGGCTTCCAGGCGAACGCCCGCATCATCACGACCTCGGACGAGGTGCTGCAAGAGCTCACCAACCTCAAGCGCTAGTCGTCCTCGGCCCTGACGTCGCCGGCTACCCCCGCGTGAGCCGCCGGGCCGCTCGGCGCGAGCATCCGCTCACGAACGCCTCGAGCGGTCCACGACGGTCGAGGAGCGCGAGGACCGCTCCGACGGCGATCGCGGCGGTCACGTGCACGGCGACGATCACGGGCCCGCTGTACCACCACGGATAGCCGGTCAGCGTCGCCCCGCCCTCGACCAGGAGTTGGAGGGCGACGGTCGTGAGCCCGGCTGCCGCGACGTGCAGCGTGTAGACGGTCAGCGGTGCGGCTCCGGCCGCGCGGAGGGGCTCGGTGACGCGTGCCGCGTTCTTCGGCAGCCGTGCCGTCGCCATCAGCAGCAATGAGATGACGAGGACCGCGAGACCGGTGCCGCGAAGGATGTCCAGCGTGGTTCCGGTGTGCGGCGTCCGCAGGGCGAGTGCCCACCAGTCCGAGCTGAACGGCGCGCCGAATCCTGGCGATCTCGTCAGCATCGTGAGTTGCTCCGGTGTCAGACCGGGCAGGGACGACACCATGGCCGCTTGCCCGCCCACGGTCGCCAGCAGCCAACTGATCGCGAAGGCGGCGGCCGTGGCGGAGGCGCCGACCACTGCGGCCCGGCGGAGCAGACGCGTCTGTGAGCCGTCGCGTCGTGCGTCGAGCAGCCACGTCGCGAACGCCATCCCGACGAGCAGGTACACGAGCCAGGTGACGACCGGGTACATGCCGGTGATGAGCACGGCGCGCCCCGCTCCGAGCGGGTCGCCGATCACGGTGTTCCAGCCGAGGCTCCCGCCCTCGTCGACGACCTGGAGCGAGCTGCGGAGCATCGCGTTCGCGATCGGGCCGAGGGCCGCCAACAGTCCGGCCCCGGCCAGTAGCCGGGACGGTCGGACGCCGAGAAGGGGGATGCAGAAGATCATCGCCGCGCCGAAGTAGACGAGCACGACCACGATGTTGCCCGGCATGAGGCCCAGGGTCGCGCCGAGGATCATCACGAGGAGGGCCCTGGTGAGCAGGGCCCACCGCGCTGCGGCCCCGTGGCCGTGCTCGAGGTAGCGTCTCGTGGCGAGCACCACGCTGACTCCACCGATGACCGCGAACAGTGTCGACGCATTGCCCTCGGTGATGCTCGACAACCACTCGACGGCACCGGGGGTGCCTGCCGTCGGCATGAGGTGCACGCACATCATGCCGACGATGGCGACGAACCGGGCGAGGTCGAGACCCACGAGCCTCGGGAGGCTGCCGGGCCGAGGCGAACCGTCTTGCGGTGTCGGCGGTGTCGGCGGTGTCGGCGATGCCGGGTGCGTGGCGGGGGCGTCCGGCACCCGGCGCCTCTGACGTGTGGCTGGGGAGATGTCGTTCATGGGTTCTCGTGCTCCGATGAGTTCGTGCGAGGCGGGGTCCGCTCGTCGTCAGCGTGCAGATGGGTGCGAGGAGCAGGCATCCGCCCGCAGGACGACAGCGATCACCCCCGTGACATTGACCATGTTACATGTCAGTTGCTGTGATTGGTCGGTCAGCGGGGGATGCGTGCGAACGCCGCGCGCAGCCGGGCCCCGCGCGACGGGTTCAGCTGCTCGACCCAGCCGATGCGGCCCCACAACTGCGCGGCGAAGTCCGGGTGCCCGGCCCGGTTCTGCGCCTCGAGCCCGGTGGTGGCGGCGTTGTGCAGCACGGCCCGCAGCCGGTCGTACTCGGAGCGCACCGTGTTCGTGCCCTGGTTCACGACGACGCCCGTGACGACCTGCCGTGTGGCCGCCCCGCGCACCCGCGTCTTGGCCGGGTTGAGGTCGTGGCCCTCGTCGGCGACGATGCGTCCCACGCCCCGCACGAACGCGTCGGCCCGTGCGGCGAACGCCCCGTCGCCGCTGAACGCGAGATCGTCGGCGTACCGCGTGTACGTCGCCCCCGCGGCCCGGGCGTACCCGTCGAGCCGCGAGTCGAGTCGGCGGACGGCGACGTTCGCGAGGGCGGGCGAGGTCGGTGCGCCCTGGGCGAGGTGGGCGACGGCGAGTGCTCGGCGAAGGGCGAACCGGTGATCCGGGCTGCCGCCGGGGGGCATGCGAGAGAGCACGCCCGGCGGCACGGAGGTGGTGCAGAGCCCGGTGAGCACGTGGGCGACGGCGTCCGGCAGCCCCTCGCGCCGCAGGGCGCCGAACACGTGACCGGCGGTGACCCGGGCGAAGAACGAGGTCAGGTCGAGGGCGATCACGACCTCGCGACCGACGTGCTGGCTGGCTCCGCTGATCGCGCTGCGCCCCGGGACGAAGCCGTGTGCCGCGTCGTGCAGGGGCACCGCCGCGAGCACCTCGTCGAGCACGACCCGTTGCAGGTCGCGCAGCCGGAACCCCGGCACCTCGAGCAGTCGCGGGGTGCGTCCCGGTCGCGCCCGCCACTCGTACCGGTGGTGCTGCAGGGGGCCGCGTTCGACGCGGCGGTGCCACCGGCCGGGGTCGGCGAACCAGTCGAGTTCGCCCACGGTGAGGCCCAGCAGACGCGCGACGTCGGCCACGGTGCCCAGGCGCAGGAGGCGCGGGTCGGCCGAGCGCGCCTCCTGCGTCACGGGCACGTGGTGGGCGATGCGCAGCGGTCGGCCGAGCGCGCTCGCCTCGGCCACCGCCTCGACGAACGCCGGGTGGTCGCGGACGAGGGCGACGAGGGTGCGGGGGTCGTCGTGCGGCGCTCGCGGCAGTGTGCGCACGAGGTCTCGGGCCAGGGGCCGCCAGAACCGGGACGGCCCGTCGATCGCGTCGGAGGCCGCTGCGGCGAGCTCGCGGACCGACCACTGCGCGCCGAGCAGGGCGTCGGCGAGGGCCGTCGCGACGGCGTCGGGCCCCGGGTCGGGGTCGCGGGCCAGCGCGGCCGACGCCGGTGAGTGGCCGATCACGAGATCACCGGCCGGGTGAGGGACCGGGAGGCGGTGGCCGCCGTGGGCGAAGGGAAGCGGCGGTGCCTCGGCGACTCGTGCATCGGTGCGGGCCGCGCGCCGCGCGAAGCGCGGTCACCGGCCTGCGGGGCGGTGCCGTGGTCGATCTGCGTGCCCCGGGGTAGCCCCGGAGAGGACGGCACAGCGCGTGTGCCACCCACCTCGCCGAGACACCGCCGCATCCCGTCACGCTAACCGAGGCCACCGACGGTCGAGATCCCTCGTGAGGCTGAATCGGGTGCGTTGCGCCTCCCCGCCCGGGATGACGAGGAGGCGCGGTGCCTGCTCTGCAGACACCGCGCCTCCTGTGCTCCCCGGCTCGTGCGCCGGGGTCGGGCGATCTAGTAGGTCTGGACCTGTGCCATCCCGGCGCTGAAGGTGGCGATGCCGATGACGATGCCCAGGACGAGGAAGACAGCGCTGAGGATTACTCCGGCCAGGGCGAGGCCATGGCCGCGCTCGCCGGTCTTCTTGATCTGCGACAGCGAGATCAGGCTCACGATCAGGCCGGCCAGTGAGAAGACGAAGGCCAGGATGAAGCCGACGATCGCGAGGACGTTGTAACCCGCGGCGGTGCCGGCGGACTGGGGCATAGCGGTGTTGGACATGGGTGCTCCTAGGTGAGGTGACGCCGGGGACATGAGGCGAGACGAGTGCGACCTGTTCGAATCGAGAATGCCTCAAACAGACCGGCCGCGCGCGCGATTCTGACAGATCGATGTGATCACGTGTGACCAACATATCGCCCGGCCTTGTGGTTCATCGCGAGGACGAGGTTCAACACGACGGCGCCGAGGGCCGAGAGCAGCACGATCCAGGGCGAGACGACGGTCAGCGAGGTCAGCACGATGAGCACGTCGAAGCCCATCTGCACGTAGCCGGCCCGCAGCCCGGCGCGTTCCTGCAGCACCAGGGCGAGGATGTTGATGCCGCCGAGGCTCGCCCCGTGGCGGAAGAGGATGAGCAGGCCCACGCCGACGAGCAGGTTGCCGGCGAGGGTGCCGTAGACCGGGTCGACGCCGTCGATGTCGAACATCAGGGGGTGCAGGTACGAGAAGGCGGACAACATGACGACGGTCAGGATCGTCCGCAGGGTGAACGGCCAGCCCTTCTTCCACACGGCGAGGGCGAAGAACGGCACGTTGACGAGGACGAACAGCACGCCGAAGGTCCAGCCCGTGGCGTAGCTGGTGAGCAGGGCGAGACCGGCGGTGCCGCCCGAGACGGCTCCGCTGGTCTTCAGCAGGAACAGTCCGAACGAGGCGAGGAAGACGCCGGTCACGACGCCCATCACGTTCTCGGCGAGGGTGTGTTTGTTCGCGTCGACGGTCTCGATCGAACCGGTCAGGGCGGGGTCGTCGATGCCGTGGCGGGCCGGGGCCGCGGCGTCGGGGGTCGCGGCGTCGGGCAGGCCGGCCGGCGAGGACTCGGACGCCTCGGCTCGATCGCTCTGCGCGGTGGGGGAGGAGGTGCGGGTGACGTCGTCGGCGCGGGCGGCGGGGGTGGTGCCGGGGCGCGACTCGTCGAGGGGTTCGTGGGTCACCGGCACATCCTGCCAGCCCCCTGTTTCGCGCGCGTGACGGGCCGCGCCTCCTGCGGCTCGACGGTGTCCCGTTGGAGCGATCAGGCCACGCCGGCCGTCACCATGGCGATCGGCACGACGACGGCGATCAGGCCGGCGACCGCCACGAAGGCGCAGAGCACCGGACGTCGGTTCGTCAGCGGGACGACACCGGGCACGATGAGAGCCGCCTTCTTGCCCGAGAAGACCTGATCGGCAGGCATGATCGTGAGGCGTGCGTGCTGGGCGATCTCGAGCAGCTGTTCTCCGGGCCAATTGGCCTCGGTGAGGACGAGGCGGCGGCCCTTGCCGTTGCGGACGGCGAGGTATGCCAGGTTCTGCACGCCCATGTTGAGGGTGCAGAGGATGCCGCGCTGTGAACCGTCGAGGTCGATCGTCGTGGTGCGTCCCCAGCTACGTCGGGCCACCGCAGTCTCGGACACCGTGATGCTCGTCGTCCGCAGGTAGAGCCACAGGCCTCCCGTCAAAACGATCAGCAGGACGAGGAGGTACGGGACGACGGCCAGTCCCATGCGGTTCCAGCCGATCAGGAAGGCGAGGGGGATGAGAACGAGCCGGTTTTTGGCCTGGGACCAGAAGTGCGGCCAGTCCGGGCGGTAGGTGGTGGCGGACGCGGGGGAACTAGTGGTCATGGTTCTGCTTTCTCTGGGGTGGTGTCTGATGAAGGGCCGTTCGTGGGACGCCAGGAAAGACCTTGTGCGAGCTCGTCCATCAGGGTGACGACCTCGGAGAACGGGTGGGGAAAAGGAGCTTCGGCGATCAACGTGACACGGGTCGAGGTGTCCGCCCGCAACCACGTCCAGGTCACCTGGCCCATGGCGGCTGGACACAAGAGACCCGGAAGTGGCACGAGGCGGACGGCCTGAATCCGATGGGCGCTTCCGAGCTGCGTTCCGAGGGTGGCGACGGAGGGTGGCCCGAGGCATGTCGAGCTCGCGGCGAGGGCCTCTCTCAGTAGCCCCTCTCGTGTGGGACGGTCGTCTTCGCCGACGTGGAGGGCGGCCCAGGCGGCCAGGCCAGAGCTCTGACTCCCGGAGGCCACGAACGCGGCTATCGCGCCTTGTTCCTCCAAGGTCGTCCGCAGTCCGGCAATCGATCGGGAGTCATTGGGAGACCCCTGGCCCGCCACGCCGAAGAGTGGTCGCCAGAGAGACGAGTGATGGATGGTCAATCCCAGGTCTTGGTCGGACCTCATGCGCTCGCCACCGCGACGACACGGGGAGCCCAGAGCGACCAGATGGCGATGCCAATGAGGACCGCGGCGATCATGGTCAGGCAAACCGTGATGACGAGGGTCGCCCAAGGATGTCGTTGCAGGGGCGACAGCATGCCTGGCGCGAGGGCGTCTGCTTCCGCAGGGCTCAGCAGACCATGGCCGTTGGAGTATCTGAGAGGAAAGTGGCGGGAGATCCGTTCCAGGTCGGAGGTGGCCCAGTAGGCACCCGTCAGACGCATGATGGGCTGCCTGCCCCGCCCCAGGATGAGTCGAAGAACGGGTCGAGGACCATCGACGTTGGCGAAAATTCCGGCCATCGGGCGAGTCCTAGGCACATGTCGAGTCAGGAAGAAGCGCGAGTAGCTCAACCCCTGGTCGTGCAAAACGATGCGGGTGGTCACCATGTAGAGGCCGACGCCGCCGAGAACGAATGCCAGTACGACTGCAGCAAGAGCCCAGCCCGCCGCCGAGTCCCGAACGGTGAACGGGATGAGGCTCGTGGACCCGACCGAGATGACGGCGTTTCGTGCGTAGTGGCGCCATTGTGGCCGCAGGACGAGTGGCGTTGACGTCGCCCGGCTCACGATGCGTCCTCCAAATCAGCTGAGGTCGACGAAGCTCCGGTTCTGGCAGGCATGGTCCATCGGAAGGCGCGCACGAGGTCATCGGCGTGGGCGAGTTGCGGCGAGAGAAAAGCTCCGCCCGTCGCGATGAACGTCAAGACGAGGACACAATCGCCCCGCTCGGGAACGTCGACGACGTAATGAACGCGTGCCGTTTCGAGGGGGTCCTCCAGCGCTTCGCGTTGCTCGGGTGAAAGATTTGTCCGGCCGTCGATTCCCGACCGCTCGAGCGCGACTTCGGTCGTCCTGGTCCACTGCGCGGCGCTTTCCGTCCAGCGATCCAGGACCCGAGCGATGTCGCCCTGGCTGGTACTCATGCTGCTGAGCAGGCTCGTCGGCCCGGAAAGGGAACGTGCGACTTCTACCTGCAGCGAGACGCCGGGGCGAGCCTCACTCGTCACCACGGGCAGGACGGACAGGCACATGGGGCCCATCGGCGGCCCGGCGGCCGAAGAGAAGACGAAGAGGTCGACTTCGAAGGTCACGCGAGTCTTGGTGCGCGCCGAAACGGCATCCCGAAGGGTTCGCTCGATCGCGTCGCAACTCAGCGCGGTTCCGGTATGGATGAGCGACACGGCCAAGGTCATCGGAAGAATGCCGGTCCGCGAAGGTCCGCAGAAGAGGAGAAGTGCGGCCAGTCCGGGCGGTAGGTGACGGGGGTGGTGGGTGCTGTGGTCATGGTCCTTCTCTCAGGTGGGAGTTGACGGCTGGCGGTGCTGCCCTGCTGCGTCGGTGACGCGTGCTCACTCATGCCGATGTCGAGATCTGCAGGAGTCGGGCCATGTCGTCGACCTCGGGTACGACGAGATCCGCGGGTTGGGGGTGTGGGCATTCGGTGACGAGGAGAACGACCTGACGGGCACCGTCCGCGTCGGGGACGACCCAGGACCAGGTGACGCGCGTGACGGCAGCACACGACGTCGGTTCCAGGCCGGGTCCGAGGACGCGAACGTTCTCGGTCCGGCAGGCGGGGCCCATGGCCGTCGAGGGATGGCCGTGGTCGGGCCGGTCGGTCCTCCGGCCTCGACCGCGAGCGTCGAGGTGCGGACAGCAGATCTCTTCTTCGTTTTGCACGATGACCAGGGCAGCCCAGCCGATCAGGCCGGCTGAGGCGTCGATGCGGGCCAAGGCGAAGTCGAAGTCCGCGAGTGAGGCCGCCAGCGCTTCGGCTCCCTGCAGCCCTTGACCGTGCGACAGGTCGATGCTCTGGGGCGAGTGCCTATCGTGGACGAGTCGCCAGGCGTCGTCATGGGTGATGGAGATGTTCACGGGGCATTCTCGTTTCGTGAGCCCCGGACCTCTCGGACGGTGCCGGACGTCGATCGGGACATGGCGATCAGGCGGGCGAGAACGCCCATGAAGGCGACGACGGAGCAGACCGTGGAAGCCGTCGCCACGCCGACGAGCAGCTCGGTCTGCAACGGCTCGAGAGCCGGGCCCGCGTCGGAGCGGAGGAAGACCACTCCGACGATCGACAGGGCGATGAGGCGGACGCTCGGGGCGAGCATTCGTGTCTGCAAGGCGCCGTACCCGGCGGCTGCATCGATGTGTAGCCCCCGGTTGAACTCGGGCCCGAGCGAGCGGATGGGCCGGGGCACCGGCCCGGGGAGCTTCGTCTTCGTCAGCCCGGCCGAGTCCAAGACCTCGAACAAACGGGTGCGACTGGTTTCGTCCGGGGCCCAGAGCGTCAGGGGCAAGGTCACCCGTTCGACACCTGACCGGTCGACGAGCGCGAGGGACCCCGCGGTCCTGCGAGAACGAAGGACGTACGACACCAACTCGGTGCCGGACGCGCTTCGGCTGGCTACGGTGACGAAATCCATGCCCACGGAAAGCTGGTCTCGCAGATGCAACCCGGTTCCGTCCACCCAGAGGCAGGCTCGGCGCGCGAAGCGTCGTGGTGATCGGGGGCTGACGGGGTGTTCGTGACCGCGGCGTCTCGTCGGCACGGGGAGCCATTCCACACAGGACGCCGAGACCGTCATCCCTGCACAGACGAGCGCGATGCAAAGAATGTTTTCACCGATGACGAAGGGAGACGCGTCCCTCAGTCGCACGGTCAGCCAGGAGGTCACGGCGACCATGAGGAAAGAGAGGACGACCGCGATCGTCGCAGCCACCTCGGCGCCGAGCCAGATGCGGTTCTCTCGAGTGGGTCGAAGTCCGACGAGGACGAGGTCGCCAGGGGCCGGGGTGCCCGACAGGAACGAGTCGGCGGAGGCCAAGGGGACGTCGAGCCGAGCTGCGAGGGACGCGAAGCCGGAACTTCGCATCATGAGGTCTGGATGGAGGTATCGGTGCCCTGGCCACCATTCGTTGAGGGGCCAGACGAAGGTGCCTTGTCGGGTCTCGATCCACGCGGCACCCTCCTGCCCGAACGGCGTCAGCGGAAACGACCGCGACTCGGACGAACTCCACCCCACCCGGACGACGTCCTCCCTGGGGACGAGAGTCTGGAGGCGTCCCCGAGCATCCGCGAGAACGAGGGCGCCCTGGTCGTCGAGTCCTGCAGCGACGTGCGCCCGAGCTCCCGCGAGCACGGGGCTCCTCGACGTGGCCGTGACGAAGGGGACCATCGCTGGAGACGGTGTCAATCTGCCCATGAGAACGTCCTGACGATCGAGTCGAGATGGGCGATCTGCGCTCCGAGCAGCGAGGTCCCCAGCGTGGACCCGGACAGGACGAGGAAGTTTCGCGGAGAGTTCCGGATGCCCGTCGCGAAGTGAACAGTGCCCTGCGACAAGGATGCCGACGTGGGGGTTGTTCCGACAGCGGTCCCGTCGATGCCGATCGTGTCGTGCAGGACTGTGTTCCACTCGTCCGCCGATCGGCTGACCCGTTGGACGGACCGAGACCAGGCGATTTCTGTGTCCTCGAGGGCACCGATCGAATTCGACGGCAGTCCTAGTCGGAGCAGCGCCCCCGTCGGATCGCTCTCCTGCGAGCAGGCATACACGACGAGCGACATGAGCGACATGGGCCCGATGCCCGTCCGAGACGCTCCGGCGCAGAAGTACAGCTCGAGTGCGCCGACCGCACGCGCCCGAGTGAGCGGTCTCGAGAGGGCTTCTCGGTAGCGGCGTCGCGCCGACGCCACCTCCCGAGAATCCCTGTCGGGGAGTCCGTCGAACGCGGCCCTGGCCAGTCGTTCGCATTCGACCGAGCTGTCGTTTCTCAGGTCGGCACGTCGCCACGAGGCGGGCAAGGTCAGCGAGAATGCGGTTTCGGTCACAGTGAACCCACGACCGGTTCACGTCGTTTCTGTCGGTACGACCCGTCGACGAGGTCGGACACGATCGTCTTGATCGTGACCACGTCACCGACGTGCCCCACGAGTCCGACGGGGCCGCTGACGCCGGCCCAGAGAATCCCCGGACCGAAGTGGGCGGTGGCTGACGGGCCACCTCGTGCCAAGCGGCGGACGAGGACGAGCTCGAGGCCGCCGCCGCCGACCATCTCGTCCACGAATCGAACCAGGGGGCTGCGGCCGATGGCGTCCGCTTGGGCCGAGAGCTCGCGACGGGCTTGCGCCCTCACGGCGTTGGCATACTTCGGGGCAACAGTGTTGGCCCGCAGAGCGGCACCGGAATGGGTCACCGACGTCTTCGTGGCCGACACGGCCCGGCTGACGGCGCGAAGTCCGCCCAGGCCGACGCAGGCCATGCCGAGGTTGGCGAGGTCACCGAGCACGTCCGCCGGAGTCGCGTCGCCGGCTGCGGCCTGGGCCAGGGTGATCAGAAGCGAGAGGGCGCCCGCAGCGATCGAGATCCCGAGCAGCAACGGGGCGACGGGACCGGCGAACATCGCAGCGATGCCGAGCACGAAGCCCAGAACGCTCAGGACGTCTTTGGTGATGTTCAGGGCTTCCTGCGCGTCGTGCACCACCTGCTTCACGTCGTCCCACCAGGTGTCGCGCAGCTCGTCGTCGCCGGCCAGGCGGATGGCCGCGATTGCCTGGTCGTTCAGGGCGCCGTACTCGCCGTCGGTGTCACCGCCGCTGCCGACCAGGCGGGTGATGACCGCCTTCGCGTCGGCGAGGTCGGTGTCGGCGAGGTCGACGGCCCGCGTCCGGGCGGCCTCTTGTCGGTCGATCTCGAAGGGGTCGGTCTCGCCGGGGACGACGAACTTGTCGGCCGTGCGCCGCGCCTCCTTCGCGTCGTCGGCGTCGAGGCGCGCGGCGTCGGCCTGGCGCTGCAGCTCTTCGAGGTCGTCCGCATAGGTGTCGAGCGCCGTGGCGAGGTCGAGGTAGCGCTGCTTCGCCTTGTCGATCGCGTCGGCGAGCGGTTCCGCCGAGGTCGTGAAGGTCCGGCCCGACTCGGAGTCCCAGCCGTCGGCCTTCGCCAACCGACGCAGTCGCCTCGACTGTGTCTCGATCGACGTGCCCGTGGCCCGAGCCGCGCTCGCCGACGACCGGATCTCGGTCGGGTCGCCGGGGACCGGGTCGCCAGGCAGGTCGAGGGGGCTCCAGTCCCACGGGCGGCTCATGCCGCACCCGCCGTGTCGGTCGGGGTCAGCGCCGCGGCCAGCTCGTCCTCGGCCTGCGTGAAGGTCTTCCGAGCCCCCTCGGCCATGGCGCCGACCGCGGCGATCGACTCGAGCATGCGCCCCCGGGCGATCGCCCAGTCATCCGCGAACGCCGTGACGGCCTGCTGCAGGCGGGGCGAGCCGATCCCGTCACCCGTGGTGCCGGAGCTGCCCGACGACAAGTCGGTGTGCAGGGTCTGCAGGTCGCGCGCCAACGTGGCCAGCGCCTCCAGGTCGATGTCCATGTACCCGGCCACGGTGGCTCCCCTCGTCGATATGAGCAATGTCACACACCATACCGACTGTTCGGCCCACCACGACCTGCCTGTGGACAACGCGTCGCCCGACGGGACACGCGCCGGCGATCCGCACCTAACGCCCCGCCACCCCCGGCCGATAGTCACCCGTAGCCGCTCAGGACGAGCAGCGACACCTGCCCCCACGGACGGAGGCAGGAGACACAGACCTAGGACGGGCCGATGATCGTCGTCACGCGACTCAACGACAGCAGATTCGCTGTCAACCCTGACCTCATCGAGCGCATCCACGAGACGCCCGACACGGTCCTGATCATGGTCGACGGCGCCAAGTACGTCGTGACCGAGCCGATGGCCGAGGTCATCGAGATGATCGCCCGTTACCGGGCCCGCATCGTCTCGCTCGCCTACGACGAGCCGTCCGTCACCGCGCCGGCCGGTCAGGCCCTCGGCAACCGCACCTCGACGGGTCCGCAGCTCGGCATCGTCCGTGGCTCGTCCGGGTCCGGAGGCGCGGGTCGCGTCACCGAGTTCCGTCCCGCCGTGCAGGCTCCCGCCGTGCACGCGCCGGCGCCGCACGCCCCGGCGGCTTCCGCCCCGACCGACGCCACGCAGGGACGCTGACCGTGGATCCCGCAACGATCATCGGCATCGTCCTCGCGCTGGGCGCCCTCTTCGGCATGATCCAGCTCGAGGGTGTCAGCATCGCCGGGCTGCTGCTGCCCGCGCCGATCATCCTGGTCTTCGGCGCCACGATCGGCGTCGGCATCGCCGGGACGACCATCAAGGACGCGATCCTCAGCTTCAAGAAGATCTCGCGCGCGTTCACCGGCAAGGTCGTCCCCCCGCAGTCGGTCATCGACGGCGTCGTCTCGCTCGCCGAGAAGGCCCGCAGCGAAGGTCTGCTCTCGCTCGAGCAGGAGGCCGAAAAGCTCGACGACCCCTTCATGAAGGGCGCGCTGCAGAACATCGCCGACGGCACCGACGGCGAAGAGCTGCGCATCCTGCTCGAGGACGAGATGGAGTCCCGCCTGGCCGCCGACCGCACGGCGAGCAAGTTCTTCATGAGCCTCGGCGGATACGCCCCGACGGTCGGCATCGTGGGCACGGTCGTCAGCCTCACCCACGTCCTCGAGAACCTCGCCGAACCGGACGAACTCGGCCACATGATCGCCGCGGCCTTCGTCGCGACCCTGTGGGGTCTGCTGACGGCCAACTTCCTCTGGCTGCCGCTCGGTGCGCGCCTGAAGAAGCTCGCCGACCTCGACGAGCTGCGCATGACGCTGCTGATGGAGGGGGTGCTGGCCGTCCAGGCCGGAAGCCAGCCGCGCCTCCTCGGCGAACGCCTCAAGGCCATGGTGCCGACGCACGCGCTCGAAGGCGGCGACGGGAAGGGCGGCAAGGGCGGCAAGGCCAAGGCCGGCGCGAAGAAGGGCGGCGACGACCAGGGGCTGGCCGCATGAGCGGGGCACGTGGCGGACGCAAGAAAAAAGGGCACGCCGAGGACGAGCACCCCGACGAGCGCTGGATGGCCTCGTACATGGACATGATCACCGTGCTGATGTGCATGTTCATCGTGCTGTTCGCCATGTCCAACGTCGACCAGGACAAGTACATCGCCCTGCGCAACTCGCTCGCCACCGGCTTCGGGCAGACCGACGTCGGCAAGGTCGACACGGCCTCGGGCACCGTCGTCAACGCCTCCGACGTGACCGCAGAGGGCAAGGGCTACTCGTCGGGCGACGAGACCGACATGAGCAAGGCCGCCGCCTCGGGCGAGGCCCAGACCGCCGAGCAGGCCGCCGCCGCCATGACGGCGGCTCGGGGCGAGCTCGACGACCTCACCGCGATCAAGGCGGCCATCGCGGCGAACCTCGAGGGCTCGGGGCTCAGCGCCGACGTCCAGTTCACGGTCGACGCGCGCGGCCTGACCGTCCGCCTGATCGGGTCGGAGACCTTCTTCGGCACGAACAGTGCCGACCTCAGCGGCACCGCCGTCGCCGTGATGAACGCGATCGGGCCGGTCCTGAAGGCCGCCGGTCACGACGTCTCGGTCGAGGGGCACGCCGACCAGCGCAGCTCGACCGCTCCCTACGCCACCAACTGGGAGCTCTCGTCCGCGCGGGCCACCCAGGTGTTGCGCGACCTCGTCGAGCGGGGCGGTGTGGGCGCGGATCACATCCAGTCGGTCGGATTCGGTTCGTCCCGTCCCCTCAGCGCGGGCTCGACCGACGCCGATCTCGCCGCCAACCGGCGCGTCGACATCGTCGTCCTGTCGAACCAGTCCGACGCCGTGAGCGCCCTGCTGCCGCAGCTCGAGCAGGCGGCGGCGGCCGCAGGAGGCGCGGTGACCGACGGTCGCAACCCCTCCGTCCAGCAGGCGGCCGACACCTCGACCACGGCCGAGTCGGGCGGCGCGTCGACGGCGGGCGGCGCGGCCGAGACCACGGCCGAGAAGAAGACGGAGAAGAAGACCGAGAAGAAGGAGGAGTCCTCGGGCCACTGACCTCCGACGGGCGACCCGGCCCGACAGCACGATGACGGCAACCCAGTCCGGGGGGTACGGACGATCCTGGGCTAACGCTCAGGTGGGGCGGGCCGATAGCTCCGTCCGTGACACTCCTCGACGCCCCCACGGGCAGCAGCGCACCGACCGCCACGGTCGGTTCGTCGACGCGCCCGCAGAAGGCCGTCGAGGTCTACGACTTCCGCCGTCCGACGACCCTCGCCCGTGAGCACTCGCGTGTCCTCGAGCTGGCCTTCGACACGTTCGCCCGGCAGTGGGGGACGCAGCTCACCGCCAAGGTCCGCGTGCTCTCGCAGGTCACCTGCGACCAGGTGCAGATGCTCACCTACGACGAGTACGCCTCGTCCCTGCCGCCGACCACCGCGATGGTGCTCTGCACGCTCGAAGGCGTCTCGGCGAAGGCCGTCGTCCAGTTCCCGTCGTCGGCCGCGCTGGCCTGGGTGAGCCACATGCTCGGCGCGGTGAAGCCCGCCACGCTGCCCGAGCGCACCTTCACGCCCATCGAGCAGGCCCTCGTGCGCCGCTTGATGGACGACGCCCTCGACGACCTGCGCTACTCGTTCGGCACGATGCTCGCCGATCCGATCAGCGTCGGAGGGTTCCAGTACAACTCCCAGTTCGCCCAGGCCGCGCAGAAGTCCGACCTGATGATCGTGGCCTCGTTCGAGATCCGCGTGGGCGAGCACGTGGCGCCGGGCACGGTCGCGATCCCCGCCGACGTCCTGCTGTCCCAGCTCGGCGAGTCCAACCCGACGATCGACTCCGCCGACGCGCGCGATCTGCTCGGCGCCCAGCTGGCCTCCGTACCCGTCGGCGTCTCGCTGACCTTCGCCCCGGCCGCGGTGCTGCCGAGCGTCGTGCTCGGGCTGGCCGTGGGCGATCTGCTGCCGCTGCCGCACCCGCAGCACCGTCCGCTCGAGATCAGCGTCGACGGCCAGCCCGTCGGTCGCGCCGCCGTCGGGGCCGCGGGCTCTCGTCTGGCCGGCATCGTCGTCTCCACCTCCCTGACCGGCACCGAAGAAGGAACCTCATGACCGGCACGACCATCACCCTGCACACCGCGGCGGCCGAGGCGCTGGTCGCCCAGCTGCCGACGCCCACGCCGCTGCGTGCCGTGGCCGTCGACCCGGCCTCCGCGCAGGGCCTCCGCGCCGCGGGCTCGTCCGTCGTCGTCACGTCGTTCGTCGGGTCCGTCTCGGCCGACACCGCGATCCTGCTCGCCGACATGGACCAGCTCGCGGCCGCCGCCGGCACCGACAACCCGATGGTCTCGGTCTCCGACGTCCTGCGTCCCGCTCTCGAGGCCGCGAGCGGCGTGCTCGGCACGGGCGTCCTCGGCGAGAGCCGTCGCGAGTCGGCCGACGCCCTGCTGGCCGATCCCGAGACGGTCGTCTTCGAGCTGACGGCCGCGGGTCAGCCCGCGGGCTGGTTCGCCCTGCGCCTGCGCGAGAGCGGCACGATCGGCGGCTCGTCGCCGGTGGCCCCGATGCCGGGAGCGGTGTCGACGGGCAACCTCGGCCGCATCAACAACGTCGAGATGGCCCTGACGGTCGAGATCGGACGCACCCGCATGTCGGTCCGCGACGTCCTCGGCCTCGAGCCGGGTGCCGTCATCGAGCTCGACCGCTCGGCCGGCGCCCCCGCCGACGTGCTGCTCAACGGTCGCCTGATCGCGCACGGCGAGGTCGTCGTCGTCGACCAGGACTACGCCGTCCGCATCACCAAGATCCTCGACGTCGCCGACGGCATCGCCTGATCGTGGACACCGTCGTCGTCGGCCTGCGGGTCGTCCTCTCGTTGGGCGTCGTCCTCGCCCTGCTCTGGGTGCTGCAGAAGCGCCTGGTGAAGGGCGGTCGCGCGGGCACCCGTGCCACGTCGCAGGTCTCGGTCGTCGCCCGTCAGGGCGTCGGCGCGAAGGCGAGCGTGGTCGTGGTCGACGTCGAGGGCGAGCGCCTCGTGCTCGGTGTCACGGAGTCGTCGGTGACCGTGCTGGCCGCCGCCGACCGTCCGGTCGACGCCGGCGCCCTCACGCTGGTCCCCGAGCCCACCGGGGCCGGGGCCGAGCCGGCAGCGCAGGAGGCGCGGGTCACCCCGATCGCGCCCGTCGCGTTCGCGTCCGTCCTGTCCGCCGAGAGCGCCGCGGCCCGCGACGAGCTGCCCGCCCGCCCGGTCGACGCGACCCCCGTCGAGCTGTTGCGCCCCCGCGGCGCCGCCCGTCGTGCCGCCGTCTCGCGTCCCCGTGACCTCGACGCCCGTCGCCGTGGTCGCACCGCGAAGTCGCTCGATGGCTCGATCCTGGCCCCCGACACCTGGCGCCAGGCCGCCGCGGCCCTGCGCAGCGGACGAGCCGGATGACCGGCCGTCGGTCGTCCGCGTCCCCGACCCGCCCCTCCTTCTCGTCCGCCCTGCGCGGGCTCGTCCGTCCCACGCTGCGCGACGGCCTGCACGGCGCCCCCCTCGGTCGCTCGGTGGTCGGCGCCGCCCCCGTGCGGTTCGCCGACACGCGCCTCGCCCGGGCCGTCGTCGTCACTCTTCTGGCGCTCGTCGTGGCGTCAGCCCTCGTGATGCTGATCGGTCAGCAGGCGAACGCGGCCCCGGTGGCGCCGACGGCCCCCACCGCGCCCACGGCCCCGGCCACGGACGGCAGCGGCACCGAGGGCACCACCGGCACGACCCCCACCGACTTCACCGACACCGACCAGACGACGTCCGACGGCACCGGCTCCGGTGGGCTCAACATCGACATCAACGGCCCCGACGGAGCGCCCAGCCAGGCCGTCGTCACGCTGATCGGCATCACGCTGCTGAGCGTCGCGCCCGCGTTGCTGTTGATGATGACGTCGTTCACGAAGATCTTCGTGGTGCTCGCGATGACGCGCAACGCTCTCGCGCTGCCCTCGATCCCGCCGAACCAGGTGCTCGCGGGGCTGGCCCTGTTCCTGAGCCTGTTCATCATGGCTCCGATCCTGACCCACATCAACACGGACGCCGTGCAGCCCTACCTCGACGGCCGTCTCGACCTGCAGGGCGCGATCGACGCGGGCATCGCCCCGCTGCGCGAGTTCATGCTCGCGCACACCCGTGAAGAGGACCTCGCGTTGATGACCCGGTCGGCGAACCAGCCGAACCCCGCCAGTCAGGCCGACGTGCCCATGCTGACGCTCATCCCGTCGTTCATGATCAGCGAGCTGCGCGCCGCGTTCATCATCGGCTTCGTCATCTTCATCCCCTTCCTCGTCATCGACCTCGTCGTCAGCGCCGCCCTCATGTCGATGGGCATGATGATGCTGCCGCCGGTGATGATCTCGTTGCCCTTCAAGATCCTGTTGTTCGTGCTCGTCGACGGCTGGGGGCTCATCATCAAGAGCCTCATCGAGAGTTACCAGGTGGGTGCCTGATGGATTCCAACGCCGTCCTCGACCTCTCGATGCAGGCCCTGATCATCACCGGCAAGCTCGCCGCACCCGTGCTGATCACCTCGCTCGTCGTCGGCTTCGCCATCTCCCTGCTGCAGTCGATCACGCAGATCCAGGAGGTCACCCTCTCGTTCGTGCCGAAGGCCGTCGCCGTCGGCATCGCCCTCGTCGTCACCGGCCACTGGATGATCAGCGAGATGGTGTCGTTCACGACCATGGTGTTCGACCGCATCCCCCAGCTGCTCAGCGGCGGGTAGGGGCGACCGTGTCGTTCGACCTGAGCTGGCTCGAGGCCACCCTCCTCGCCGCCGTGCGCATGACCGCGTTCCTCGTCATCGCGCCTCCGTTCTCGTACCGGGCCTTCCCGGCGCGGGTCAAGGCCATGCTCGGCATCGGGCTGGCGCTCGCCGTCGCACCGCGGGTCGCGCCCGGCTACGTGTCGCTCGAGACCGGCCCGTTCGTCATGGCCCTGGTGCTCGAGATCGTCGTCGGCGCGGTGCTCGGGTTCCTCGTCTTCGTGGCCTTCGCCGCCGTGCAGGCGGCCGGCAGCCTGATCGACCTCTTCGGTGGCTTCACGCTCGCGCAGGCCTTCGACCCGCAGTCGATGGTGAACGGCGCGCAGTTCACCCGGTTGTTCCAGATGACCGCGCTCGCGCTGATGTTCGCCACCGGCGGCTACCAGCTGATCATCGGCGGGCTCACGCGCTCCTTCGACGCCGTGCCGCTCGGTCTCGGCATGGACCTCACGCGCCCGGTCGAGCTGCTGACCACGGGGGTCAGTCAGCTCTTCCTCTCGACGATCCAGATCGCCGGGCCCCTCTGCGTCGTCCTGTTCCTCGCCGACGTCGGCCTCGGCCTGCTCTCGCGGGTCGCTCCGGCGCTCAACGCCTACGCGATGGGCTTCCCGCTCAAGATCCTCATGACGGTCATGCTGGCCGGTGGCGTGTTCCTCGCGCTGCCGGGCGTCGTCGGCTCGCTGACCGGCGACGCCGCCGACATGCTGCTGGGGGTGGGCTGACATGGCGGACGACTCCGGCGAGCGCTCCGAGGCCGCGACCGACAAACGGATGAAAGAGGTCCACTCCAAGGGCCAGCTGTCGCGGTCGCAGGACCTCAGCGCCTGGGTGGGCGTGGGGGCCGCCGCGGTGATGATCCCGTCGACGATCGAGCGGGCCTCGTCGGCCGGCGTCGACCAGATCTTCTCGATCCGTCAGGCGATCACGCACCCCGACGCGTCGACCGTCGTCACCGAATTGATGCAGGGCGCCGGGTCGATGGCTGCCACGCTCGGGCCGATGCTCGCCGTCGTCGGTGTGGCCGTGCTCGCGACCGCGATCGTCCAGGGCGGCGTGCACATCAAGCGCATGACCGGCAACTACGAGCAGTTCAACCTGCTCAACGGCTTCAAGAACACGTTCGGCACGCAGGCGCTCTGGAACGGCGCGAAGGCCTTGATCAAGACGACGGTCGTCGGCCTCGTGCTCTGGTTCGCGATCCAGGGCCTGATGCCCGTCCTCATGAGCGGCGGCGGACTCAGCGTCTCGGCCGTGCTCGAGGAGGCGAAGGCCGGCACCGGCATCCTCATCAAGGCGGCGATCGCCGCGGGGCTGCTGCTCGCCTTCGCCGACGTGTTCGTCGTCATGCGCCGCAACCGCAAGAAGACGCGCATGACCAAGAAAGAGGTCAAGGACGAGAACAAGTCGAGCGACGGCGACCCCCTGGTCAAGTCGCAGCGCCGCTCCCGTCAGCTCGCCATGAGCCGCAACCGCATGATCGGGGCCATCGCCGACGCCGACGTCGTCATGGTCAACCCGACCGACTACGCCGTCGCCGTGAAGTACGAGCCCGGCAAGTCGGCACCGCGCGTCGTCGCGAAGGGTGCCGGCACGGTCGCCGCCCGCATCCGCGAGCAGGCCACCGCCGACGGCGTCCCGCTCGTCGTCGACGTCCCCCTGACCCGCGCCCTGCACGCCGCCTGCGGTCTGGGCGACGAGATCCCCGTCGACCTCTACACGCCGGTCGCCCGCGTGCTGACCTTCGTCATGGCGCTCAAGGCCCGCGGCACGCTGAAGGGCACGCACACGCCGCCCCGCGTCACCACGGCCGACGAGGTGGCGGGCTTCCTCGCCCCCGAGTCGCTCGAGGCCGACGCCGTCCCCCGCCGACTCCGCGTCGCCCGCGAGGTCGCGACCGCCGCGGCCGACGCGACCTCCGCGTCCTCGCGCACCGCGCCTCCCGCGCCCTCCCGCTCCGTCCGTCCCGCCACCTCTGGAGGCATCCGATGAAGTCCACCCTGCCCAAGCTCGCCGTCCCGGTCGGCATCGTCGGCATCGTGCTGCTGCTCGTCGTGCCGGTGCCGGCGCCCCTGCTCGACGTGCTGATCATCCTCAACATCCTGTTGGCCCTGGTGATCCTGCTGACGACGCTGTTCGTCAAGAAGCCGCTCGACTTCTCGGTGTTCCCGTCGCTGCTGCTCGTCGCCACGCTGTTCCGCCTCGGGCTCAACGTGGCGTCGACGCGTCTCGTGCTCGGCGACGGCTTCGCGGGCGACGTGATCGCGTCGTTCGGACACGTGGCGGTGAGCGGCTCGATCATCATCGGTTCGGTGATCTTCCTGATCCTCGTGGTGATCCAGTTCGTGGTCGTCACGAAGGGTGCCGAGCGCGTCGCCGAGGTGGGCGCGCGGTTCACCCTCGACGCCATGCCGGGCAAGCAGATGGCGATCGACGCCGACCTCAACGCGGGCCTCATCACCGACGAGGTCGCCAAGCAGCGTCGCGCCGACGTCAGCGCCGAGGCCGACTTCTACGGTGCCATGGACGGTGCGTCGAAGTTCGTCAAGGGCGACGCGATCGCCGGCATCATCATCATCATCATCAACCTGGTCGGCGGCATCGCGATCGGCGCCCTGCAGAACGGCATGGCCATCGGTGACGCCCTCTCGCACTACGGGCTGCTGACGATCGGCGACGGCCTGACCACCCAGATCCCGGCACTGCTGATGGCCGTCTCGACCGGCATGATCGTCACGCGATCGGGTGCCGACACCGAGATGGGCGCGCAGGCCGCGTCGCAGCTCGGTCAGTCGCGCATCGCGCTCGCCGTGGCCGGAACCGCCGCCATCGGCATGGGCTTCATCCCCGGCATGCCGATCATCGCCTTCCTGCTGATCGGCGGGGCGCTGCTGATCGTCGCCTACCGGCTCGGCGTGGCCGCCAAGGCCGAGGAGGCGCGCGCGGCCCTCGCGGAACAGCAGGCGGCGGTCGTCGCCCCGACCGACACGACCGACGACCTGCTCGAGCAGATGCGGGTGCACGCGCTCGAGATCCTGCTCGCACCGGACCTCGTCGACATGGTCGGCGGGTCGTCGGACGACCTGCTCGGTCGGGTCAAGGCCCTACGCCGCAAGATCGCCGTCGACCTCGGCATCGTCGTGCCGCCGGTCCGGACCCGCGACAGCGTCGACCTGCCCCCGGCCACCTACTCGATCCGCATCGCGGGCGTCGAGGCCGGTCGCGGTCAGGCCCCGGCCCGTTCGGTGCTCGCCCTGGGCGACGCGCTCGACGGTCTGCCCGGCACCGCCACGGTCGAGCCGGTCTTCGGTCTCGCCGGCAAGTGGGTGCCCGCCGAGATGCGGCACAGCGCCGAGATGACCGGTGCCACGGTGATCGACCGCGTCTCGGTGCTGGTGACGCACCTCTCGTCGATCATCGCCGACAACGCCGCCCGCCTGCTCACCCGCGAGGACGTCCGCGTGCTGGCCGAGGGTGTCAAGCAGGTCAACGCGCCGGCCGTGGACGACCTCGTGCCGAGCATGCTGTCGCTCGCCGAGCTGCAGCGCGTCCTCCAGGGCCTGCTCTCCGAGCGCATCCCGATCAACGACCTGGCGCGGATCTGCGAGGGGCTGACGCTGCGGGCCAAGGTGTCCACCGACCCGGAGGGACTCGTCGAGGCGGCCCGCGCCTCCTTGGGGCCCGCGCTCACGGCGCAGTACCTCGACGGCCGGGTGCTGCGGGTCATCATGATCGACCCGACGCTCGAGCAGTCGATGCTCGAGGGGTTGCGGCCGAGCGACCAGGGCACGCAGATCCTGCTCGACGGGCACCGGGTCGAGCAGGTGCTCGGATCGTTGCGCGAGGCCGTGCAGTCGGTCGAGGCGCAGGGGCTCAGCGCGGTGCTGGTCTGCGCCCCGGCGTTGCGACCGGCCATCCACCGGTTGGTGTCGGCGCAGCAGAACGGCCTGCCGGTGCTGTCCTACCAGGAGGCCACCGCCGCCGGGTCGACCATCGAGACCGTCGGCGTCGTCCGTGCCGCCGACTCGATCGTGGCCTGACATGGCGACCACGATCGTCATGACCGGCGAGTCGCTCGACGGACTGCGCCGCGAGGTACGGGCGACCCACGGGGCCTCGGCGCGCATCGTCGCGGCCCAGAGGGTGACCGTCGGGGGAGTCGCCGGCTTCTTCGCCCGCAAGCACTACGAGGTGACGGTCGAGGTGCCCGAGGTGGGCGTCGACCTGCCCGTCGCCCGCGTGCGCATCACGACGCCGGTGCCCGCCGAGCGCGCCGGCATCGCGGCGCTGCTGGCCTCGGCTGACGAGGCCGAGGACGCTCTGCAGGCGGGAGCTCCGGCACCCCGGGCCGCCTGGTCGGCGTCGATGGCCCCGGGTGACGTGGCCTCGTCGAGCGCCCCGGTCCGGGACGGGTTCGACGACGTGCTGACCGGCTCGGCCGCGCCCGTGAGCCCGCGCCGGGCCGCCCGGGCCGCCGCGGCCGCCGCGACGACGACGGGCGGTGCCCCGGTCACGGCGTCCGCCGCAGGAGGCGCGGTGCCGGCCCCGGTCCCGGCCGACGTCTCGACGCGCACCGACGCCTTCGCTTCGATCATGGACGACCTCACCTTCAACGGGATCGCGCCCGCCGCCGGTGCCGACACCGGCGCCGGAACCGCGGGTGCGGGTCCCACCGCCCTCGCCGACGGTGACGCCGCCGACCCCGACCTGCCGCGCGGGGCCGCTCCCCGCCGCACGGCCGCCTCGCTCGCGGCCGCCGCCGACGCCCTCGCCGCGCAGGCCCGGGCCGTGGCCTCCCCGGGTGTGCCGCCCGCACCCGACGTGTCGCGCGGGGCAGGCGACCTCGTCGTGGTGGTCGGTCGCCCCGGCGACGCCTTCCGCGTGGCCGCCCAGATGGCGTCGACGTTCGGGCTGCGCTCGGTGGACGTGTCCGACCGCCGCAGCGGCATCCTGGCCCGGGCCACCGGCGTGCACGAGAACTCCGCCGTCGTGACGGCCCTGGCCTGGGACGCCGCCGCACCCGCCGCCCTCGAGGCGATCGCCGCCGATCAGGTCTGGGTCGCGGTCGACGTCGGCCGCAAGCACGACGACACCGCCCGCTGGGTCGAGGCCGTCCGGGCCGTGACGCCCGTGGCCGCGGCCGCGGTGGTCGGCGAGGACGACACGGCGACCCCGGGCACGGTGCACCTGCTCGGCGTGCCGGTGGGCTGGCGCGAAGGAGGCGCGACCCGCTGAGCCGCGCCTCCTCGGGTGGTCGTCCTGCCGCGGTCGCGCCTCGTGGTCGCCGCCGTTCCGCGGTCGCCGACCCGCGCCTCCTGCCTGTCGTCGTGACCGGACCGCCCCGCGCTCACTAAGCTGGCCCGATGCTGGTGCTGACACGCAAGGTCGGAGAACGCATCGTGATCGGCGACGACATCGTCATCACGGTGCTCGACTCCCGTGGCGACGGCGTGCGCATCGGCATCGACGCGCCCCGCGGCGTCAAGATCCAGCGCGAAGAGGTCATCAAGGCCGTCACCGAGGCCAACGTCGAGGCGGCGAAGGCCCCCGACGACGCCGAGGCCCGCCTCCGCGCCGCCCTCGGCGCACCCGCCCCCCGCGCCGACCAGTAGCAGGCGGTCACGCCGCCACGGGATGGTCACGCCGCCATCTCTTCGCCTGGCGTCGTGTCCACATCATGGTGCTATCGAGGCCCTCTCAGCGGGCCCCGAACACGCTGCGCGACGGCTCGGGCGACGGGACGGCGGTGGCGTCGGTGACCACGGGCGCGCCGGCGACGAAATCGCGCAGCTCGCGGCCGTGGACGACCTTGGCCGGCAGCGGGTCCGACGAATAGAGCCGAGGCATGCGGTCGGTCGGCAGCGGAGACGGCGAGCCGATCAGCACGACGTTGCCGAAGCGTCGGCCCTTGAGCGTGGCGGGATCGGCCACCGCCGCCACGTGCTCGAAGACGGTGGCGAGCGTCGACGCCTGCCCCCGGGCGAAGGCCAGCCCCGCGCCGTCGGCCGAGTTGACGATCAGCATGCCGGTCGGCGACAGGAACTCGGCCGCGGCCGTGTAGAACTCCAGCGAGGTGACGTGCGCGGGGATCTGCGAGCCGCCGAACACGTCGACGATCAGCAGGTCGACCGTGCCGCGCAGTCCGGCGGGCAGCTTCACCATCACCTCGCGGGCATCGCCGTAGCGCACCCGGATCGAGGCGCCGCGCGGCAGCGGCAGCGTCTCGCGCACCAGGGCCACCAGGTCGGCCTCGAGTTCGATCACCTGCTGGCGAGAGCCCGGCCGGGTCGCCTCGACGTAGCGCGGCAGGGTCAGGGCGCCGGCGCCGAGGTGGAGGGCCGTGACCGGGCCCTCGGGCAGCAGGTCGACGGCGTGCCCGATGCGCCGGACGTATTCGAACGCCAGGTGCGTGGGGTCGTCGAGGTCGACGTGCGACTGCGGTGTGCCGTCGACGACGAGCGTGTACGAACCGGGTCGGTGGCGGTCCTCGTCGACACGGGCGAGGCCCGCTCCGATCGAGATCTCGACGGGCGGTTCGTCGTGCTGTGCGGCCATGCCTCCAGCCTCCCATCCCGGGGACGAGGAGGCGCACGCGGCCCCCGATCCCGTGGAATGCCTGTGCATGCGCCCGGGTTATACCGAAGCTCGAGCGAAAGGTCAACGACAGGGCTTGCCAGGCGTGTCCGGGGCGACCTAGTATGGACCTTTGCGCTCCCCGTGCGTCCTGTCGTCATATTGCGGTCGACAACGTCTCGAGACACCCACCCCGAATATGACGGCGGGGTGGATGGTGTCCGCCGGGTAGGGCCGTTCACTCACTCACCACATACTGTCCGACAGTGATGACCCGACGGGGTCCACGGAGGTTACTTCCTTGGCTGCTGCGAACAACGCATCCACCAACTCACCCAAGAACGGTCGCAACGCATCGCGGCTCTCGTTCGCCAAGATCACCGACACGCTGACGGTCCCCGACCTGCTGGCGCTCCAGACCGAGAGCTTCGACTGGCTCGTCGGCAACGACATCTGGAAGGACCGCCTCGCCGAGGCGACCGAACAGGGTCGCACCGACCTGGCCCTCCACTCGGGCCTGGAAGAGATCTTCGAAGAGATCTCGCCGATCGAAGACCTCGGCGAGACCATGCAGCTCTCGTTCACGGCTCCCGAGCTCGAAGAGCCCAAGTACACGATCGACGAGTGCAAAGAGCGTGGCAAGACCTACGCCGCGCCGCTCTACGTGAACGCCGAGTTCATGAACCACCTCACCGGTGAGATCAAGACCCAGACGGTCTTCATGGGCGACTTCCCGCTCATGACCGAGCGAGGCACCTTCATCATCAACGGCACCGAGCGTGTCGTCGTCTCGCAGCTCGTCCGTAGCCCGGGCGTCTACTTCGAGCGCGCCTCCGACAAGACCAGCGACAAGGACATCTACTCGGCTCGCGTCATCCCGAGCCGTGGTGCCTGGCTCGAGTTCGAGATCGACAAGCGCGACCAGGTCGGCGTCCGCATCGACCGCAAGCGCAAGCAGAGCGTGACCGTCTTCCTCAAGGCCCTCGGCCTGACGAGCGAAGAGATCATGGAGGAGTTCAAGGGCTTCGCCTCGATCGAGGCCACCCTCGAGAAGGACGCCATCCTCACCAAGGAAGAGGCGCTCAAGGACATCTACCGCAAGCTGCGCCCGGGCGAGCAGGTCGCCGCCGAGGCCGCGCGTGCGCTCCTCGACAACTTCTACTTCAACCACAAGCGCTACGACCTGGCCAAGGTGGGTCGTTACAAGATCAACCGCAAGCTCGGCATCGACGCGCCCCTGGGTGACTCGGTCCTGACCGTCGACGACATCGTCGCCACGATCAAGTACCTCGTCTCGCTGCACGCCGAAGAGAAGTCGATGAACGGCACGCGTGACGGCGAGCCCGTCCAGTTGCGCCTCGACGTCGACGACATCGACCACTTCGGCAACCGTCGCATCCGCGCGGTCGGCGAACTGATCCAGAACCAGGTCCGCACCGGTCTGTCGCGCATGGAGCGTGTCGTCCGTGAGCGCATGACCACCCAGGACATCGAGGCGATCACGCCGCAGACCCTGATCAACGTGCGCCCCGTCGTCGCCGCGATCAAGGAGTTCTTCGGCACCTCGCAGCTGTCGCAGTTCATGGACCAGAACAACCCGCTCTCGGGTCTGACGCACAAGCGTCGCCTGAGCGCGCTCGGCCCCGGCGGTCTGTCGCGTGAGCGCGCCGGCGTCGAGGTGCGCGACGTCCACCCCTCGCACTACGGCCGCATGTGCCCGATCGAGACCCCTGAAGGCCCGAACATCGGTCTGATCGGTTCGCTCGCGTCCTTCGCGCGCATCAACTCGTTCGGCTTCATCGAGACGCCGTACCGTCGCGTCGACAAGGGCAACGTCACCACGACGATCGACTACCTCACCGCCTCCGAAGAAGACGACTACGTCGTCGCCCAGGCGAACGCCCCGCTCGACGACAAGTTCGACTTCGTCGACGACAAGGTGCTCGTCCGCAAGAAGGGCGGCGAGGTCGAGCTCGTCGACAAGGCCGAGGTCGACTACATGGACGTCTCGCCGCGCCAGATGGTGTCGGTGGCCACGTCGCTGATCCCGTTCCTCGAGCACGACGACGCGAACCGCGCCCTCATGGGTGCCAACATGCAGCGTCAGGCCGTCCCGCTCGTCCGCAGCGAGAGCCCCCTCGTCGGCACCGGCATGGAGGGCTACACCGCGATCGACGCCGGTGACGTCGTCACCGCCGACGCCGCGGGTGTCGTCTCCGAGGTGTCGGCCGACGTCGTCACCGTTCAGCTCGACGACGGCGGCACGCAGGACTACTACCTGCGCAAGTTCGACCGCTCGAACCAGGGCGCCAGCTACAACCACCGTGTGATCGTCGACGCCGGCCAGCGTGTCGAGGTCGGCGAGGTCATCGCCGACGGTCCCGCGACCGAGAACGGCGAGCTCGCGCTCGGCAAGAACCTCCTCGTCGCGTTCATGCCGTGGGAGGGCTACAACTACGAGGACGCGATGATCCTGTCGCAGAACCTCGTGAAGGACGACACCCTCTCGTCGATCCACATCGAAGAGTACGAAGTCGACGCCCGCGACACGAAGCTCGGCAAGGAAGAGATCACCCGTGATCTCCCCAACGTCAGCCCCGACCTGCTGGCCGACCTCGACGAGCGCGGCATCATCCGCATCGGTGCCGAGGTGCGTCCCGGTGACATCCTCGTCGGCAAGGTCACGCCCAAGGGCGAGACCGAGCTCAGCGCCGAAGAGCGTCTGCTGCGTGCGATCTTCAACGAGAAGAGCCGCGAGGTCCGCGACACGTCCCTGAAGGTGCCCCACGGCGAGCAGGGAACGGTCATCGGCGTCAAGGTCTTCGACTCGCAAGACGGAGACGACGAGCTCGGCTCGGGCGTCAACCAGCGCGTCGTCGTGTTCATCGCCCAGAAGCGCAAGATCACCGCGGGTGACAAGCTCGCCGGTCGTCACGGCAACAAGGGCGTCATCTCGACGATCCTGCCGGTCGAGGACATGCCCTTCCTCGCCGACGGCACCCCCGTCGACATCATCCTCAACCCGCTCGGCGTGCCCGGCCGCATGAACTTCGGCCAGGTGCTCGAGATCCACCTCGGGTGGATCGCCGCGCAGGGCTGGAACGTCGAGGGCATCCAGGAGTGGGCCAAGAACCTTCCCGAAGAGGCGCTCAGCGCCGCTCCGGGCACGAAGGTCGCCACCCCGGTGTTCGACGGTGCCGCCGA
This sequence comes from Frigoribacterium sp. VKM Ac-2836, assembly GCF_013248995.1. Taxonomy (GTDB): domain Bacteria; phylum Actinomycetota; class Actinomycetes; order Actinomycetales; family Microbacteriaceae; genus Frigoribacterium. The sequence continues at coordinate 476,977 of NZ_JABRPK010000002.1, forward strand.
GCGCGAGATCGAGGGTCTGCTCGACTCGACCCTGCCGACCCGCGACGGCGAGCGTCTGATCGGTTCCTCCGGCAAGGCGCGCCTGTTCGACGGTCGTTCGGGTGAGCCGTTCCCCAACCCGATCTCGGTCGGCTACATGTACATCCTGAAGCTGCACCACCTCGTCGACGACAAGATCCACGCGCGTTCGACGGGCCCGTACTCGATGATCACGCAGCAGCCGCTGGGTGGTAAGGCGCAGTTCGGTGGCCAGCGCTTCGGCGAGATGGAGGTCTGGGCCCTCGAGGCCTACGGCGCCGCGTACGCGCTGCAAGAGCTCCTCACCATCAAGTCGGACGACATCCTCGGCCGCGTGAAGGTGTACGAAGCCATCGTGAAGGGCGAGAACATCCAGGAGCCCGGCATCCCCGAGAGCTTCAAGGTCCTCATCAAAGAGATGCAGTCGCTCTGCCTGAACGTCGAGGTCCTCTCGGCGGACGGTCAGACGGTCAGCCTGCGCGACACGGACGACGAGGTCTTCCGTGCCGCTGAAGAGCTCGGCATCAACATCTCCTCCCGCTTCGAATCGTCGAACGTCGACGAGATCTAAGCCCCCTTCCCACAACGACACGTCGATACATCTGACAAGGGATTAAATTTTGATCGAAGCAACAACTTTCGATGAGCTGCGGATCGGCCTCGCCACTGCCGAGAACATCCGTGCCTGGTCGCACGGTGAGGTCAAGAAGCCGGAGACCATCAACTACCGCACGCTGAAGCCCGAGAAGGACGGTCTCTTCGGAGAACAGATCTTCGGACCCTCGCGTGACTGGGAGTGCGCGTGCGGCAAGTACAAGCGCGTCCGCTTCAAGGGCATCGTCTGCGAGCGCTGCGGCGTCGAGGTGACGAAGTCCTCCGTGCGTCGTGAGCGCATGGGTCACATCGAGCTCGCCGCTCCCGTCACGCACATCTGGTACTTCAAGGGTGTGCCGTCGCGTTTGGGTTACCTGCTCGACATGGCTCCGAAGGACCTCGAGAAGGTCATCTACTTCGCGGCCTACATGGTCATCTCGATCGACGAAGAGGGTCGTCACGCCGACATGCCCGGGCTCGAGAACGAGCTCCGTCTCGAGATCAAGCAGCTCGAGTCGCAGCGCGACACGCGCATCGCCGACCGCCTGAAGAAGCTCGAGGACGACCTGGCCGTCCTCGAGGAAGAAGGCGCGAAGAGCGACCAGAAGCGTCGTGCGAAGGACGGCGCCGAGAAAGAGATGTCGCAGACGCGCAAGTCGTTCGACGAGGACATCAACCGCCTCGAGCGCGTGTGGGAGGACTTCCGCAACCTCAAGGTCGGTGACCTCAAGCCCGAGGACGCCGTCTTCCACGAGCTGCAGGACCGTTTCGGCATCTACTTCGAGGCCCACATGGGCGCCGAGGCGATCAAGAAGCGCCTCGAGGGCTTCGACCTCACCACCGAGGCCGAGAACCTGCACCTGCAGATCTCCGAGGGCAAGGGTCAGAAGAAGATCCGCGCCATCAAGCGCCTGCGTGTCGTCAGCTCGTTCCTGGCCACCGGCAACTCGCCGGCCGCCATGGTCCTCGACGTCGTCCCGGTCATCCCGCCCGAGCTGCGCCCGATGGTGCAGCTCGACGGTGGCCGCTTCGCGACCAGCGACCTGAACGACCTCTACCGTCGCGTGATCAACCGCAACAACCGCCTCCGTCGCCTTCTCGACCTCGGTGCCCCCGAGATCATCGTGAACAACGAGAAGCGCATGCTGCAAGAGGCCGTCGACGCGCTGTTCGACAACGGCCGTCGTGGTCGCCCCGTCACGGGTACCGGCAACCGCGCCCTGAAGTCCCTGAGCGACATGCTCAAGGGAAAGCAGGGTCGCTTCCGCCAGAACCTGCTCGGCAAGCGCGTCGACTACTCGGGTCGATCGGTCATCATCGTCGGCCCGACGCTGAAGCTGCACCAGTGCGGTCTGCCCAAGCAGATGGCCCTCGAGCTGTTCAAGCCGTTCGTCATCAAGCGCCTGATCGACCTGAGCCACGCTCAGAACATCAAGTCGGCCAAGCGCATGGTCGAGCGTTCGCGCCCTCAGGTCTGGGACGTCCTCGAAGAGATCATCCGCGAGCGCCCTGTGTTGCTGAACCGTGCACCCACCCTGCACCGTCTCGGCATCCAGGCGTTCGAGCCCCAGCTGGTCGAGGGCAAGGCCATCCAGCTGCACCCGCTCGTCTGCGCGGCGTTCAACGCCGACTTCGACGGTGACCAGATGGCCGTGCACCTGCCGCTGTCCGTCGAGGCCCAGGCCGAGGCGCGCATCCTGATGCTCGCGTCGAACAACATCCTGAAGCCGTCCGACGGCCGTCCGGTGACCCTGCCCGCACAGGACATGATCATCGGTCTGCACTACCTGACGACGGTCACCGAGGGCGCCGAGGGCGAAGGCCGTGCCTTCTCGTCGGTCGCCGAGGCGATCCTCGCGAAGGACCAGGGGACGCTCGACCTCAACGCGATGGTCAAGATCCGCATGAACGGCGTGCACTTCGCCGAGGGCGAGGCTCCCGAGGGTTACGAGGTCGGGCAGGACATCCTCCTCGAGACGACCCTGGGCCGTGCGCTTTTCAACGAGAACCTGCCGGCGGACTACCCGTTCGTGCAGCAGGTGACCGACAAGGGCATGCTCTCGACGATCGTCAACGACCTCGCCGAGCGCTACCCGAAGGTCGCCGTCGCGGCAGCCCTCGACAACATCAAGGACGCGGGCTTCTACTGGGCCTCGCGTTCGGGTGTCACCGTGGCGCTGTCCGACGTGCTCACGCCGCCGCGCAAGCCCGAGATCGTCGCCGGCTACGAGAAGCAGGCCGCGGCGGTGCAGTCCGAGTTCGACAAGGGCCTCATCTCCGACGCCGAGCGTCGTGCCGACCTGATCAAGATCTGGACGGAGGCCACGAACGAGGTCGCCGCCGAGATGCGGGCCAACTTCCCGGTCGACAACACCATCAACCGCATGGTGACGTCGGGTGCTCGTGGTAACTGGCTGCAGGTGCGCAACATCGCCGGCATGCGAGGCCTGGTGAACAACCCGAAGGGTGACATCATCCCCCGCCCGATCATCTCGTCTTACCGCGAGGGTCTGTCGGTGGCCGAGTACTTCATCGCGACGCACGGTGCCCGCAAGGGTCTGGCCGACACGGCCCTCCGTACGGCCGACTCGGGGTACCTGACGCGTCGTCTCGTCGACGTGTCGCAGGACGTCATCATCCGTGAGGACGACTGCGGCACCTCGCGTGGCCTCGAGATGCCGATCGCCGCACCCGATGCCAACGGCGTCATGGTGCGCGACGCGACCGTCGAGAACACCGTCTTCGCACGGTCGCTCGCCGCGGCCGCGGTGGACGCCCAGGGCACGGTGCTGGCCGAGGCCGGCGCCGACGTCGGGGACGTGCTGATCGACGAGCTCGTGGCGGCCGGTGTCGAGACCATCAAGGTCCGCTCCGTCCTCACCTGCGAGGCCGCCGTCGGTGTCTGCGCCCAGTGCTACGGCCGTTCGTTGGCCACCGGCAACCTGGTCGACATCGGTGAGGCCGTCGGCATCATCGCGGCCCAGTCGATCGGTGAGCCCGGCACGCAGCTGACCATGCGTACCTTCCACACCGGTGGTTCGGCCTCGGCCGACGACATCACGCAGGGTCTGCCCCGCGTGACCGAACTGTTCGAGGCGCGTACCCCCAAGGGTGCGTCCCCGATCGCCGACTCGGCCGGTCGCATCACGATCGAGGACACCGACAAGGCTCGCCGCGTCATCCTGCAACCCGACAATGGCGACGAAGAAGTGATCTACCCGGTGCTCAAGCGTTCGACCCTCCTCGTCGAGGACGGTCAGCACGTCGAGCTCGGTGAGCAGATCATCGCCGGTGCGGTCGACCCGAAGGAGGTCCTGCGAGTCAAGGGCGTCCGTGCGGTTCAGCAGCACCTCGTGGGCGGCGTCCAGGACGTCTACCGCTCGCAGGGTGTGCCGATCCACGACAAGCACATCGAGGTCATCGTCCGTCAGATGCTCCGCAAGGTCACCGTCGTCGACCACGCCGACACCGACCTCCTCCCCGGAGAGCTCGTCGACCGGTCGAAGTACAACGAGATCAACCGTGCGGCACTGACCGAGGGCAAGCGGACCGCGTCCGCTCGTCAAGAGGTCATGGGCATCACGAAGGCCTCGCTGGCGACCGAGTCGTGGCTGTCGGCCGCGTCCTTCCAGGAGACCACCCGCGTCCTGACGCAGGCGGCCATGGAAGGCAAGAGCGACCCGCTGGTCGGTCTGAAGGAGAACGTCATCATCGGAAAGCTCATCCCCGCGGGCACCGGCCTGTCGCGCTACCGCGACGTGTCGGTCGAGGCGACGGAAGAAGCGAAGGCCGAGCGGTACCCCAACCGCGTCTTCACCGACGATGCGTCGTTCAACGAAGCCGACCTGAGCTTCGTGGACTTCGACTCGTTCTCGTCGGACGACTTCACGCCCGGCACCTACAACTGAGCGCCTGAGGCAGGCGCGGTGAGGGGCTGACCCGCACCGCGCCTCCTGAAGGTCTCACCTCGAAGGGCCCCGGCTCGCACCTCGTGCGGACCGGGGCCCTCCGTCGTCCCCCCGCCCGCCCCGTCTGTGCAAATCGCGACACGTCGGGGTCCGCGTGGGTGTTCGGTGACGAGATGGGCGGCGTGTCGAGGACGGGCTGTCGGGAATGGCACGTCTGGCGGTGGAGGCCAGGTCGGGTTCGGCTCGTCGAGGTGCGGGTGCGGGTGCGGGTGCGGGTGCGGGTGCGGGTGCGGGTGCGGGGTGCGCGTGCGGCCCGTGGGACGCAGGGTGCGGGGATCGGCGAAAGGAACGGAGGCGCGGGGCGCGGGACGCAGGACGCAGGACGGACGCGGGACGCGCTGCCGGTCGTCCGTCCGGCCGTCCGCGCCGGTCATCCTGCTGATGCGAGGGGGTCGTCCCCCGACGGGCTGAGGCGACGGCGGCAGCCGACCCGGCAGGATGGACGGATGCCTGACGACCAGCCCGCCGAGACCGAGCCCACCGCCGAGCCCACCGCCACGACCTCCGTCGCCGAAGCCGTCACGGTCGGTGCACCGGCCACCTGGTCTCCCGTCGTCGCTCCCGGCGAGGCTGCCGAGGACGTCAGCATCGGCAGCGCCGACCGACCCGTGAGCGAGCGGGTGACGGCGTCCGACGTGCTGACGTCGCCCGAGCCTGTCGCCGGCGTCTCCTGGCGGCCGCTCACGCTCGACGACCTCGTGCCGCTGCACGCCCTCTGCGTGCGCGTCGGTGCCGTGGACCACCCCGATCGGGGTCGATCGCTCGAGGCTGTGCGCGACGACCTCACCGCTCCCGGCATCGACCTCGTGCGCGACAGCACCGTCGCCGTCGATCACGAGGGGCGATTCGTCGCCTGGGGGCTCAGCCACCTCGGACCGACCCGGGTCAGCATGGTCTGGGTGGACGTGAACGGCGGGGTCGACCCGGCCCGGCGGGGGGAGGGCATCGGCCGTCGACTCCTCGCGTGGCAGTGCGCCCGCGGAGAGCAGCAGCTCGCCACCTGCGACGAGCGGCTGCCCGCCGGCCTCGGCACCGACGTCGAGGAGGACGCCGCCGCCTCGCGCGCGCTCTTCCGCCGGGCGGTTTTCGACGAGGCGCGCTGGTGGTCGGAGCTGCGTCGTGAACTCGCGGAACCGATCCATGACGTCCCACTCGACCGGGCCGTCCGATTGGTCACGATGACGGACGAGTGGGTCGAGCCGGCCCGTCACGCGCGGAACGACGCCTTCCGTGACCACTGGGGCAGCCAGCCGACGAGCGAGGACCGCTGGGGGCGGATGACCGGTGCCGGAACCTTCCGGCGCGACCTCTCGATGCTGGCCGTGGCTCGGCCGCTGGACGACCCGGCCGCCGCCGAGCAGGTCGTCGCGTTCGTGCTCAGCGACGTCGATCCCGCGGACTGGGCCGCTCTCGGTCGGCGCTCCGTCTACGTCGAGTACGTCGGCGTGCGGCGGTCCTGGCGCGGGCGGCACCTCGCCCAGTCGCTGCTCGCGTCGACCCTGAGGGCGCACGCGGCCGAGGGGCTCGAGGTCGCCGTGCTCGACGTGGACTCGGCGAGCCCGACCGGCGCCCTCGGCCTGTACGAGCAGGCGGGGTTCGTCGCGGCGAGGCGGTCCACGACGGTCATGCGCACTTACTGAGGCCGAGCGGCGGTCGCGCCGCGACGGCCGGGCGTCGCACCCCTTCGAGGGGCACCCGCTCTGGGACGTGCCGCCGACGGCAGGGGGCCTTAGCGTGAGGCAAGCTCGGTCCCGACCCCGAGCGTCGACCGGCCTCGTCGTCCTACCCCCGAGGCCCTGTACTTCCGAGGAGGTACGCGTGGCTTCCATGACCGAGATCCTGATCTTGCACGGGCTGTTGCCGATCGAGCAGCTCGACGTGATCCCGCGCGGCCCCGCCGAGGAGGAGGCGTCGATCCGCGACCTGCTGTCGCGAGGGATCGTCACCGAGATGCAGGTGGCCCGGGCGCGGGCGACCGCCGCGGACCTCGACTTCGTCGAGCTGATCGACTATCCGGTCGACCGGTCGGCCGTGACGATGGTGCCCGCGGCCGTGTGCCGTCGACACAAGGTGCTGCCCATCGGGGTGCGCGACGGTGCGCTGATCCTCGCCATGGAGGACCCGGGCGACGTCTTCGCCATCGACGACGTCCGTGCCGGCCTGCGGATGGGTGTCGATCCCGTCGTCGCCGAGAAGAACGACCTGCGTGCCGCGATCGACCGCTACCTGCGTGCCGACGACGAGCTCAACGACCTGACGTCGACACTCGAAGAGGAGAAGGCGCACGAGACCGCGGCCGACATCACCGACGGTCCCGACGACGACGTACCGATCGTCCGGTTCGTCAACCTGCTCGTCAGCCAGGCCATCACCGACCACGCCTCCGACATCCACATCGAGCCGTCCGAGACCGACGTCCGCATCCGCTACCGCATCGACGGCGTGCTGCACGAGATGCAGCCGGCCCCGAAGGCGATCCAGAACGGCGTGATCTCGCGCCTCAAGATCATGAGCGAGATCGACATCGCCGAGCGCCGCAAGCCGCAGGACGGCCGCATGTCGGTCCGCCACGGCGGCCGTCAGATCGACCTGCGCGTGGCGACCTTGCCGACCGTGTGGGGCGAGAAGGTCGTCATGCGGATCCTCGACAATTCGAACACCTCGATGAGCCTGCGCGACCTCAACCTGCTCGAGCGCAACTTCGACGTCTACGCCGAGTCGTACTCGAAGCCCTACGGCATGATCCTCGTCACCGGTCCGACGGGTTCGGGCAAGTCGACGACTCTGTACACGACGCTCAACGCCGTCGCCCGCCCCGAGATCAACGTCATCACGGTCGAGGACCCGGTCGAGTACCGCATGAAGGGCATCAACCAGGTGCAGGTCAACCCCAAGGCGGGTCTGACCTTCGCGAGTGCCCTGCGCAGCATCCTGCGGTCCGACCCCGACGTCGTCCTGCTCGGCGAGATCCGCGACCACGAGACGGCGCAGATCGCGATCGAGGCGTCGCTCACCGGCCACCTCGTGCTGAGCACCCTGCACACGAACGATGCCCCGAGCGCGATCACCCGGCTCACCGAGATGGGCATCGAACCGTTCCTCGTCGGGTCGGCCATCGACTGCGTCGTCGCCCAGCGACTCGCGCGCCGGCTCTGCGACCGGTGCAAGACACCGACGGCGTACTCGCCGCTGCAGCTGGCGCACCTGAAGTTCCGGGTCGAGCCCGACGAGAACCCCACGGTGTACCAGCCGGTGGGCTGCCAGCAGTGCTCGAACACGGGCTACCGCGGCCGAATCGCGCTGCACGAGGTGATGAGTGTCTCCGAGGACATCGAGCGGCTCGCCGTCGCCCGGGCGTCCAGCGCCGAAATCGGTCGGGTCGCACGCGAGCAGGGCATGTTGAGCCTGCGCCAGGACGGGTGGGCGAAGGCCAAGCTCGGGCTCACCAGCGTCGAAGAGATCTTGCGGGTCGTCGCGTGACGCCCGCCTCCGGCCGCGGCCGGACCGACCACGAGGAGGCCCTCGCATGAGCGCTTCGATCTACGACATCCCCGACGACGCGGCCGCCGAGGCCGCCGCGGCCGCCGCCCTCGCGGGCTGGACGCCGGGCCGACCGGGCGACGAGGTCCGGGCGGCGGCGACCGCCGTGGAGACGACACCGGCAGGGGGGCCGGGCCGCGCCTCCACCGGTTCGCCCTTCCCGCCTGCCCCCTCGTCGTCCGACGGTACCGCCGCGGCGCCCGTCTACAGCCTCGACGGTGGCCAGGACCCCGTCATGGGGTGGACGCCCACGCGCGCACCCTCGAGTCGGCGAGCCGCCCGGCTGGCCGAGGCCCTGGTCGACAAGGCCGCCCTCGCCGACCAGGAGGCCCTGCTCGTCCCCGACACCGGCCCCTCGCCCGTCCTGTCCCGGTCCGTGGTGGCCCCGTCCTCGCCGGCCGAGCCGTCCTCGGACGCCACCACCCCGGCACCGCTCAGCCCGCCGCCCGCCGGCCACGTGCTGCCCTCGCCGTCGCGACCCGGCTGGGTCGACCCTCGCTTCGACGAGCCGATCCGTGCCTCCCGGGCTCGGGCGACCCCCACGCAGGAGGCGCGGGCCGGCTCCGCGGCGGACCTCGCCGCCACCGCGCCCACGGTCGCGATCCCGGCGACGGTCGGCACCACGGCGACGAGTCCGTCGCCCTCTCCGTTCGCGGCCGAGGGCGTGGTCTTCCCGACGGACCCGGGTCCTGCGGCGAGCCCGACCCCTGCGGCCCCCTGGGACGTTCCGGCGCCGCAGCACGTGGCCGCCGACGCGCCGACCGCCGTCCTCACGACGCCCGAGGCCGCGGCCGACTTCCACGGCATCGAGCTGCACCGCCACCCGCGTGACCATGCGCACGCCGGTCTCGTCTCGGCGCTGATCCAGGTCGTGCTGCAGAACGCGTCCGACCTGCACGTGACGACCGACGCGATGCCGACCATCCGTGTCGACGGCGACCTGCGGCCGGCCCTCGCCGGCGGCACCGTCTGGGACGCGGCGATCGTCCGCACGGCACTGGAGAGCCTGCTCACACCCGAGCAGCAGCAGCGCTTCGACGACGAGCTCGAGCTCGACTTCGCGTACTCGCTCTCGGACGAGTCGCGCTTCCGCGTGAACTTCTACCAGCAGCGGGGCTCGCTGGGGGCGGCGTTCCGGTTGATCCCGACCGAGATCAAGCAGCTCGGCGACCTGGGCGTGCCCGAGTCGGTGTCGACCTTCGCCAAGCTGCCGCGCGGTCTCGTGCTCGTCACGGGCCCCACGGGGTCGGGCAAGTCGACCACCCTCGCGGCCCTGATCGACCTGGTGAACCGCACGCGGGCCGACCACATCGTGACGGTCGAGGACCCGATCGAGTTCATGCACCAGCACAAGAAGTCGCTCGTGAACCAGCGCGAGGTCGGGCACGACACGCACAGCTTCGCGGCGGCCCTGAAGCACGTGCTGCGGCAGGACCCCGACGTCATCCTGATCGGCGAGCTGCGCGACCTCGAGACCATCTCGGTGGCGCTGACCGCCGCCGAGACCGGCCACCTGGTGTTCGCGACCCTGCACACGCAGAGCGCGGCGCAGACCATCGACCGCGTCATCGACGTGTTCCCGCCGTACCAGCAGGACCAGGTGCGCACGCAGCTCGCGTCGACGCTGCAGGGTGTCGTCTGTCAGACCCTTTTGCCCAAGGCCAGCGGCCGAGGACGCGTCGTGGCGACCGAGATCATGATGATGACCCCCGCCATCGGCAACCTCGTGCGCGAGGGCAAGACCTACCAGATCGCCTCGTCGATGCAGGCGGGCCGTGACCTCGGCATGCACACGATGGACCAGAAGCTCGCCGACCTGGTGAACACCGGCGTCGTGACGCACAAGGCCGCGATGGAGAAGGTCCACGACCGTGAAGGGTTCGACCGTCTCGTGACGCGCGTGATCAACAAGTCCGAGAGTCAGGGCCTCGACAGCGGCATCGACTTCGGCGACTCGTTCTCGGGCGGGGCCGCCTGATGGCCGGGGCAGTCGCCTACGCCTACAAGGGGCGCGACGGGGCCGGCAAGGTCGTCAAGGGCAAGGTCGACGCGTCCAGCGAGGGCGCGGTCATCACGCGCCTTCGCACCATGGGTGTGCAACCGATCTCGATCAGCGAGGCGGGCGCCGGCACGGGTCTGCAGCGTGAGGTGTCGATCCCCGGGCTCGGCGACCGCGCGGTCAAGATGAAGGACATCGCGGTCATGTCGCGCCAGATGGCGACCATGATCGGCTCGGGGTTGTCGCTGTTGCGCACCCTCACGATCCTCGCCGACCAGGTCGACAACAAGCGGCTGGCGAAGATCATGGCCGAGGTGCGCGACGACGTCGAGACCGGCGTCTCGTTCTCGGACGCGGTCGGCAAGCACGACAAGGACTTCCCGCCGTTGATGATCAACATGATCAAGGCGGGCGAGACCGGCGGATTCCTCGACAAGGCACTCGAGTCGACGGCCGAGAACTTCGAGAAGGAGGTCGCGCTGCGGTCGACGATCAAGTCGGCCATGACCTACCCGGTCGTCGTGCTCGTCATGTCGCTCGTCGCGGTCGTCGTGATGCTGCTGTTCATCGTGCCGATTTTCCAGGACATGTTCACGAACCTCGGCGGGCAGCTGCCCTTGCCGACGATGATGCTCGTCTACGCGTCGCGCGCGATGCCGTACGTCGTGCCGATCGCCGTGGTCGTGGGCATCGCGTTCTCGATCTGGTGGCGGACGAACAAGAACTCGGTGAAGGTGCGGTCGTTCCTCGACCCGCTCAAGCTGAGGCTGCCCGTCTTCGGTGCACTGTTCCGCAAGATCGCGATCGCCCGGTTCAGCCGCAACTTCTCGAACATGATCGGGGCCGGCGTGCCGATCCTCACGGCGCTGCGCATCGTGGGCGAGGTGTCGGGCAACTACGTGCTCGAGGAGGCGCTGGTCAAGGTGGCCGAGTCGGTGCGGCAGGGCGAGTCCATCGCCGGACCGCTGACCGAGTCGGGGGTCTTCCCGTCGATGGTCACGCAGATGATCTCGGTGGGTGAGGACAGCGGTTCGCTGCAGACGATGCTCGAGAAGGTCGCGGACTTCTACGACCAAGAGGTCAAGTCGACGACGGAGTCGCTCACGGCCCTGATCGAGCCCCTGCTGATCGCCTTCCTGGGCGTCGTGGTCGGCGGCATGATCGTGGCGCTCTACCTGCCCATCTTCCAGATCACGTCGCTGATCAAGTAACGCACCAGGTACCCCCGCAGGAGGCGCGGGCCGGCTCACGAGGCCGGCTCGCGCCTCCTTCTCGTGCCCGGCGTCGGGCGACGAGTCGGTCTACCCCACAAACGGGTGCTGACCTGCGATTTTCGGCCTTTCGGGGGATACCCGAACTGGGGCCGTGGCGCAGGCCAAAACCCCCCTTCCAAGGGATTCTGGGGCACTTTCCCAGGTGGCACCATCGATCCCGGCGGGAGCTCAGTGACCGCCTCACCCGATCACCGGGCACCACTCCCGCACCCGACCGAACAGGACCAGCGACATGTACTTCACCCTCATGGGCAAGCTCAGCGCCCGCCGCCAGAACCTCGCCGAAGACAAGGACAAGGGCTTCACCCTGATCGAGCTCCTCGTCGTCGTCATCATCATCGGCATCCTCGCCGCGATCGCCATCCCGGTGTACCTGGGTGTGCAGAACAACGCGAAGGACTCGTCGGTCAAGAACGACGTGAGCAACTTCAAGACGGCGGTCATCAGCCTGCAGACCAATTCGTCCTCGACAGCCCTTCCGGCCAAGACGACCATCTCGACCGCGGCGACCCTGCCCGCCGACTACGCCTCGGCTGGTGCCACGTTCGGCGGCAGCACGACGAGCATCGCCTACGGCCCTTCTGACGCCGACGGCTTCTGCATCATCGGCACGTCCTCCGCCGGTGACAAGAAGAAGTTCTACGCCACCCAGACCGCTGGCGTGAGCGAAACGGCCTGCACCATCAAGTAACCCCTCGGAGGCAGGTGGGTGACGACCACCTGCCTCCATCTCTCCGTGCCACGCCCCTGACCCGACCGGGAGGTGAACCACCTTGTTCCAGCGTCTCAGCGACCGATTGCGGCCAGCCGACCCGGATGACCGCGACGCCGGCCTGTCGATCGTCGAGGTGGTCGTCGCCCTCCTGGTCTTCGCGATCATCTCGGTCGGCTCCATCGTCGCAGTCGGCACGACCCTGGCGTTGTCGAGCGACAATCGCAACCGTGAGGTCGCGGCGAACCTCGCCGCTCAGGCCGTCGACACTGCCCGGGGAGTGAACGACGTCGTCTCGGTCTCGTCGGGAACTACCACGACGACCGTCAACGGCACCATCTTCACGGTCGCCCAGACCGCGGCCTTCGTCACCACCACGGGCGTCGACACGACCTGCACGCCCGCCGCATCGTCCGGCAACGGTTCGCTGTTCTACAAGCGCCTCCAGATCTCCGTGACCTGGCCCGGCATGCGCAAGTCGACGGCCCCGGTCCGCAGCGACACGATCCTCGCGCCCAACAGCCGGCTCAACGACCAGGACACCGGCACGATCCTCGTCGGCGTGAAAGACACCACCGGTGCCGGCGTCTCCGGCCTCGTGGTGACCGTCGAACCCGACGACAAGTCGTCGGCCCCCGGCAAAGCGCTGGCCTCGGCCTCCCGGCCCGGCCTGACGAACGGGGACGGGTGCGCGGTGGCCATCAAGGTGCTGCCCGGCAGCTACAAGGTCACCGTGTCCCGTGCGGACGCAGCCCCGTGGCGGGACGCGTACCAGTCGCAGGCTCCGGTCAAGACGGGGATCGTCGTGGCGAAAGGCGACTCCGCCGGTGTCTCCTTCACCTACGACCTCGGTGACGACTTCGCCGTCAAGTACGCGTCGACCTACACCGGAGGAACCTTCTTGCTGCCGAACGACCTCAAGACCACCGTGCTCGGCGGTCCTCTGCCCTACACGATCAACGGAAACGTCAGCGACGTCTACCTCTTCCCGAAGACGACCGGCTACCAGATGATCGCGGGTGACTACCGCCCGACGGGAGCGGAAGGCGGCAGCTGTCTGTCTCCCGACCCGGCCGCCTGGCCCGCCAACCCGACAGGCAAGACTGCCGTGCGGCAACCCTTCGTGGCGGCGTCGGCGGGTGGTGCGTCGTACGACCTGCCCATGGGCGTCACCACGGTCAAGCTGGCGTCCGCGTCCGACACGGTCATCCAGGCTCGCTCGACGACGGCCCTGAACGGCGACCCCGGATGCGCGGCGACGCAGACCTACACCTTCGACGTGAAGAACAAGACGGCGAAGAACGAGGTGACCATCGCCTTGCCCTACGGCTCGTGGGCGATCACTTCGGGACGATCCACGTCGTCGCTCTCTCCCCTCACCATCAGTGGTTTGATCGGCAGCGTCATCGGCTCGATCTTCGGCGGCACGGGAAGCACTGCGAACGTGGTCACCCTCGACCCGAGGCCCGCCTCGTGACCGGGCTCCGGGAGCTGCTCCACGACCGTGCCCTGGACGCTCGACGTCGGGACGTCGGCCTCAGTCTCGCCGAGCTCCTCGTGGCGATCATGGTCTTCGGAATCATCGTCACCATCGTCACCACGACCTTCATCTCCCTGACGAAGGCGACGGCGCAAGCACGAGGCGTCGACGCCAACACGCGCGTTGCGTCGAACGGCATGAACGAGGTCGCCCGTGTCGTCCGCGCGGCCCGAACCATCCCGACACCCGGGGGCACCGAGGCGACGTCGTTCAGCCTGGCCACCACCGAGAGCATGACGCTGACCACGGCCGTCAACGGCTCGGACTCGTTGACCACCGTGCCGCGGAAGGTGACCTTGAGCATCGCCTCCGACCGCAGCCTCGTCGAGTCGACGGTCGTCGGCACGGCGTTGAAGACCGACTTCTGGCAGTTCGTCTCGACTCCGTCGAAACGGACGCTCGGGGGGGCGGTCGTCACGACCCCGGCCAGCGGCACGCCGCTCTTCACGTACTACGACTTCTCGGGCGCCGTCCTCGCGCCCGACGCGGGCGGCACCCTGAGCCCGACACAGTTGCCGTCGATCGCCTCGGTCCAGATCAGCCTGACGATCGATCGCACGGCGACGCGGTCGAGCCAGGCCGTCACGCTGCAGACCACCGTCTCCCTCTCCAACCTCGTCGGTGGAGCTGCCTCATGACCGCCCTCCGCAGACGTCTCGGTCTCGTCGGTCACGAACGAGATGGCGGCATGGCGATGGCCATCACGATCATCTTCGGCATGGTCCTCGTCATCATGGCCGCCACCGCCCTCACGGTCGCCACGAGTGGACTCAAGAAGTCCTCGGCGGACCAGGACTGGATCGGCGCGCTGGCAGCGGCCTACGCGGGCGTCGAGGAGTACCAGGCGCGTCTGGCCAACGACAACAGCTACCAGCAGTACGGCGACTCCAACGCGCCGTTCAGCAAGGCGACCGGTAGTGCACTCACCTTGCCGACCGGCAAACAGGTGAACAAGGCGTTCGGCCACGGCAGCTCGGGAGGGTGGGCCAGCGTTCCGGGCAGCGCCGATCGGGCTCAGTACCGGTACGAGGTCGACAACTCGAAGTACGTCGCCTCTGGAGCCCTCCGCGTCCGCGCCACGGGCAAGGTCGGAGGGGCCACGCGCAGCGTCATCGCGGACCTGCGCCAGAAGGGGTTCATCGACTACCTGTACTTCACCGACATCGAGTCCCAGGATCCCGTCCTGACCGGCAGTACCAACAAGGACTGTGCGAAACACGCCTGGGAGTCCCGCACCCAAGCCGATAAATGCGGTGAGATCGCGTTCAGCGGCGGCGACACGATCTATGGCCCGGCCCACTCCAACGACACGATGCGCGTCTGTGCCGCCACGTTCAAGGAAGCCGTCAGTACCGCCGACCCGACCCCGGGCAAGACCTACTCCAAGGTCGATTCCAACGGCACGGCATGCAGCGGTGCCTCCTTCGAGAAGGAGCGGGCCAAGGGGGCAGGGCCGGACCAGGTCGCCAGCGTCACGATGCCCGACACCAACAGCGACAAGATCCGCGAGACCCGCACCGACCTGCCGACCGAGGTACCTCGTCCCGGATGCCTCTACACGGGTCCGACCGACATCGTCTTCACGTCCGACGGCAAGATGACCGTCAAGTCGCCGTACTCGAAGATGACCCGCATCTCCAATGACGCAGCGACCAAGGGAACGGCCGACGCCGACTGCGGTCTGCCCGGGACGGCAGCAGGCCAGCTCGGCTCACCCGGTGGAGCGACCATCACGGTCCCGGCCAACAACCTGATCTACGTGCAGGACATCCCCGTCCCACCGTCGGCTGGCGCGGAGCCCAACGTCAACGCCTCGGCGTCCAAGGGCGACCTGACCGAGACGTCCTGCAGCAACAACCACGTGGGGTACCCGACGGCCAAGGAGTCCGTGCCGACGTCGTCCACCGCAGGCGGCCCCGGCAAGGGCGCCTGCGCCTACGGCGCACGAAGCGGTGACGTCTTCGTCAAGGGTGCCTTCCAGGGGCAGTTGACGATCGCTGCGAAGAACTACCTCTACGTCACCGGTGACCTGACCTACTCGACCACCAACGCGAGCACGAACATCCTCGGTCTCGCCAGCGACGGTGTGGCCTGGGTGTGGAACCCGGTGGACGACCGCGGCAGGTCGCTGCTCGGGGACTCCGATCGCGAGATCGACGCCGCCATCATCTCGGTGCAGCACTCGTTCCTTGTCCAGAACTACGCGACGGGTGGTGATCGGGGCACCCTCACGGTCAAGGGGTCGATCACCCAGGCCTACCGAGGCGTCGTCCGCAACGGGTCGAACGGTTACGTCAAGGCGTACACATACGACACCCGCCTGCGCTACCTCGCCCCGCCGAAGTTCCTCAGCCCGGTGACCACCTCGTACGGCGTCACCACGCAGACCGAGGTCAAGGCTGCCTTCACCGCGACAGGAGCGGCCTCGTGATCGTCGCCCCCTGGACCGTGGCCGTCCTCGTGGCCGGTGGCTTCGGCCTCCTGATCGGCTCGTTCCTCAACGTGGTCGTCTACCGCGTGCCCGCCGGCCTCTCGGTCGCCCGACCCGCCAGTGCCTGCCCCGGTTGCAGCACTCCCATCCGTCGCCGCGACAACGTGCCCGTGGTCAGTTGGCTCGCCCTCGGTGGAAAGTGCCGCGACTGCCGGACGTCCATCTCGGCCCGCTACCCGATCGTCGAGCTGGCCACCGGCTTGTTCTTCGTGCTCGTGGCCGCCCGTCTCTGGCCGCTGACGGACGTGCCGACCGAGGCGCTGCCGCTCGTCTCGCGCCTCCTCTCGCTCGTCGCCTTCCTCTGGCTGGCCGGCATCAGCGTCGCGCTCGCCGTGATCGACCTCGAGCACCACCGGTTGCCGAACGCGATCGTTCTGCCGTCCTACGTGGTCGGGGGCGTCCTCCTGGCCGCCTCGAGCATCCTCGTCGGTGACTGGTCGGCCCTCGTCCGTGCCGCCATCGGGCTGACTTCACTCTTCGCCTTCTACCTGATCGCCGCTCTGTCGTACCCGGGCGGCATGGGCTTCGGCGACGTCAAGCTCGCCGGCGTCCTCGGCCTGTACCTCGCCTGGCTCGGCTGGGGCGAGTTCGCCGTGGGGGCCTTCGCGGCGTTCCTGCTCGGCGGCGTCTTCGCCGTCGTCCTCCTCGTCACCCGGCGCGTGCAGCGCACGGGTGGCATCCCCTTCGGACCCTGGATGCTCGCGGGCGCCTGGGTCGGCGTCTTCGCCGGCGGCACCGTCGCCACGGCGTACCTCACCCTCCTCGGCCTGGCATGACCCGGCGAGCTGACAGAGAGCAGAACTGATGGGCAAGAACATCGTGGGCATCGACATCGGCAGCCGCTTCGTGCGCGCGGTCGAGGTCGCCGACGCCGACAAGGCCAAGCCGACCATCGTGCGTTTCAGCGAGGTCGCGCTGCCCGACGGCGCCGCCAGCCGCGGCGAGGTCATCGAATCGCAGACCATGGCCGGCACGCTCAAACAGCTCTGGTCGGCAGGGGGCTTCAAGAGCAAACGCGTCGTGCTCGGCATGGGCAATCAACGGGTGCTCGCGCGTGACATGACCGTGCCCAAGGCCTCGCACCAACGCATCCGCGAGATGTTGCCGTTCCAGGTGCAGGACATGCTGCCCGTGCCGGTCGCCGACGCCCTGCTCGACTTCTACCCGTACGCCGAGGGGCTCGGCGAGAACGGTCCCGTCGTCCACGGGCTGCTGATCGCGGCCGTCAAGGACGCCGTCCTCGGCAACGTCCAGGCCAGCAAGCTCGCCGGCCTGACCACGCTGGGGGTCGACCTGATCCCGTTCTCGAACACGCGCCTCCTCGTCACCCGTCCACGCATCGCGGGCACGGTGGCCCTCGTCGAGATCGGTCACAGCACGACCTCGGTGATCATGATCGCCGACGGCGTCCCCCAGTTCGTGCGCATCATCCCTTCGGGGGGCGACGACGTCACCCAGGCCGTCGCGGCGAAGCTCGAGGTCTCCGCCCAGGTGGCCGAGGGCATCAAGTTCGGCCGCGGCCTGGCCACGACCGTCACGACGCCCGACGAACAGGCCGCTTCGAGCGCCATCTTCGAATCGGTCAACGAATTGCTCGGCTCGCTCCGCAACACGATCCAGTACTACGTCAACACCCGCCCGACCGAGACCGTCGCGGGCATCATGATCGCCGGCGGGGGAGCGGCCCTGCCGGGCCTGCCCGAGGCGCTCAGCGAGGTCACCCGCCTGCCGGTGGCCCTCGCCGACCCGTTCGCGACGGTGGGCTTCGCCAAGAACCTCGACGAGGCCGCCCTGCGGTCCCGGTCGACCGACCTGACCGTGGCCCTCGGCCTGGCCCTGGGGAGTGCAGCATGAGAACCCGCGGAAAAGACACCGGCATCACCGTAGGAGGCGCGCCCCGCGTCGACCTGCTGCCTCCCGAGGTGCGGGCGGAACGTCGTACCGCGGCGTTCACCCGCCGGGCCTGGGCGGGCGTGGCCGTCGTCGCTGTCGTGGCAGCCATAGGTTCGGGTGCTGCCTTCCTGCAGCGAGTCCAGGCCGAGGACGCACTGGTGATGGCCCAGGCGGAGACTCAGGCGCTGCTCATGTCCCAGACCAAGTACGCCGACCTCAAGGCGACCCAGAGGAAGATGGCCGTCGCGATCGCCGCCGAGAAGGTCGGGGGTTCCACCGACATCGACTGGCCGTCGTATCTCGAGAAGGTGCAGGGCACCCTGCCGGTGGGGGTGACCGTCGTCAGCGTCTCGCTGGACCAGGCCTCTCCGCTCGCGCAGTACGCACAGCCGACCGCGCCCCTCCAGGGTTCCCGGGTCGCCACTCTCACCTTCCAGGCGACGAGTCCCACCCTGCCGTCCGTCCCCGACTGGCTGAACGGACTCGCGACCCTGCCCGGCTTCGCAGACGCGCAACCCGGCTCGGTCACCCTCGACGACGGGCTGTACAAGGCCGACATCACCATGCACATCACAGCGGACGCCTTCTCGGGCCGCTTCGACCAGAAGGCCGGTGAGTGATCGTGGATCGCACCCGCATGCTCTTGATCGCCGCGGCGCTGACCGGCGTGGTCGTCCTCGCCTTGGGGTTCCTCGTCGGAGTCCAGCCACAGCTCGCGGCAGCCGCCGCGGCAGGCGAGCAGCAGTCGAACGTCGAACAACAGAACGGAGGCCTGAGGCAGAGTCTGACCCAGCTCGCGAAGGACGACGCCGAACTGCCGGCGTTGAAATCCGAGCTCGGGACGCTCACGACTTCCGTCCCCTCCCAGGCAGCGCTGTCGTCGTTCCTGACCCAGCTCGACGAGCTGGCGACGGCGTCGGGCACCACGGTCACGGGCTTCACGTCGTCGGACGCCGTGTCGTACGAACCCGTCGTCGTCGACACGACGGCCACAGACGCCGCTGCAGCCGCGGCCTCGGACCCGGCCGCGAACGACGGCGCGACGGCGACAGCCACGGCGCCCGTCCTGCCGACGGCGCCCGAACTGGTCACGGACCCCGAGATCACGGCGTCGAACTTCTCCTCCATCTCGATCACGGTCAGCATCAACGGCAGCTACGCCCAGGCCCTGGACTTCGTCTCGAAGCTGCAGGGGGGCTCGCGACTTTTCCTCGTGACGGCCTTCGCCAGCACCGGCAGCTCGGAAGGCGGCGACACGTCTGCCGTCCCGGACCAGTGGACCGTCGGCGGTCTCGTCTACGTCCTCCAGGACGCCGCCGCGACCCAGGCCTCCCAGGCCGCCGAGACGCCCACGACCACCGCCGAGGGCACCGACGGCACGAGCTCGGACACGGCCGCCGGCGAGTAGTCCAACGGCTCGTGCAGGCGCGTAGCCTCGAAGGATGTCCCGCGCCGTCTACGCCGTCATGGGCACCGTCCTCTTCGGTGCGCTCGTCATCATGGTCGCGGGGTTCGAGGCGCTGCTGCTCGACCGCGATCCGATCGACGAACCCGACGCTGGCACGCTGCTCGGGCCTCTGATGGTCGCCGCCGCCGTGCTCGTCGTCCTGCTCTCGTTGTTGCGGTCGGCGGCCCTCTCCGACGCCCGCGACGACAGGGCTCCGGAGGTGCGGGGCACGTTCCTCGCCCAGCCCGCCGTGTTCGCGCGCCCGGCGGGCTCGGGCGCGACGCGCTCCGGCACCGGTGACGAGGTGGCCGGCCCCCGAGGGCCCGCACCGCACCTCCTCGTCGTCGCGATCGTCACCGCGGCCCTCGTGTACGTCCTGATGCTCGCCGTCGGGGGAGTCGTCTACGGCCTCGTGCGCCAAGAGGTCGTCTGGGTGCTGCTCTTCGCCGCCCGGTACGCCGTGTCACCGTTCGTGATCGGCTCCGCGGTGTGCGCCGGACTCGTCGTCGGGGGCACGCTCGCGGTGTCCCGAGTCGACCCGGGGCGTTCCGACCCTCGACCATTTGATTAAGGCACTACCGCAAGATAAGCTCTTTCGGGTGTGCGCCTGACCGCGCGCCCGAATAAAAGCCCCCTCGACCTCGCGGCCGAGACGGGCAGACCGTCTCGGTCACCGAGACGAGGATGCCGGCTGATCAGCCGGACAGAGCAGAGCGATGCGAGAGCAGCGCGACTCGGCGTGTTCGAGAGGACGACGTCGAGATCCGATGAGGAGAACCAGTGCCAACTATTCAGCAGCTGGTCCGCAAGGGACGCACGCCGAAGGTCGTCAAGACCAAGGCCCCCGCCCTGAAGGCCAACCCCCAGCAGCGTGGCGTGTGCACCCGTGTGTACACCACCACCCCCAAGAAGCCGAACTCGGCGCTCCGCAAGGTCGCCCGTGTCAAGCTCTCGAACGGCACCGAGGTCACCGCCTACATCCCCGGCGAGGGTCACAACCTGCAAGAGCACTCGATGGTGCTCGTCCGCGGCGGTCGTGTGAAAGACCTCCCCGGTGTGCGTTACAAGATCGTCCGTGGCGCGCTCGACACCCAGGCCGTCAAGAACCGCAAGCAGGCGCGCAGCCGCTACGGAGCGAAAGCAGAGAAGAAGTAATGCCTCGTAAAGGACCCGCTCCCAAGCGCCCTGTCGTCGCCGACCCGGTCTACGGTGCTCCGATCGTCAGCCAGCTCGTCAACAAGATCCTCCTCGACGGCAAGAAGGGCCTCGCCGAGCGCATCGTCTACGGTGCTCTCGCCGGCGTCTCCGCCAAGAACGACCAGGACGCGGTCGCCACGCTGAAGAAGGCGCTCGACAACGTGCGCCCCACGCTCGAGGTCCGCTCGCGTCGCGTCGGCGGTTCGACCTACCAGGTCCCCGTCGAGGTCAAGCCCCACCGCGCCAACACCCTGGCCCTCCGCTGGCTCACCAGCTACGCCAAGGCTCGTCGCGAGAAGACGATGACCGAGCGTCTCATGAACGAGATCCTCGACGCGTCGAACGGTCTCGGCGCCGCTGTCAAGCGTCGCGAAGACACGCACAAGATGGCCGAGTCGAACAAGGCCTTCGCGCACTACCGCTGGTAACCGGCACGAGGAGGCGCGGTGTGCGCACGACGCGCACCGCACCTCCTCGTCCCCCCAACTTCCCCACCTACCCCTTCGGAGGAACCTGTGGCACAGGACGTGCTCACCGACCTGAACAAGGTCCGCAACATCGGCATCATGGCGCACATCGATGCTGGCAAGACGACGACCACCGAGCGCATCCTGTACTACACGGGCATCACCCACAAGATCGGTGAGGTGCACGACGGTGCAGCCACCATGGACTGGATGGCGCAAGAGCAAGAGCGTGGCATCACGATCACCTCGGCGGCGACGACCTGCTTCTGGAACAAGAACCAGATCAACATCATCGACACCCCCGGCCACGTCGACTTCACGGTCGAGGTCGAGCGTTCGCTTCGCGTGCTCGACGGTGCCGTCGCCGTCTTCGACGGCAAAGAGGGCGTCGAGCCTCAGTCCGAGACCGTCTGGCGTCAGGCCGACAAGTACGACGTGCCGCGCATCTGCTTCGTCAACAAGATGGACAAGCTCGGTGCCGACTTCTACTTCACGGTCGACACGATCATCAACCGCCTCGGCGCCAAGCCGCTGGTGATGCAGCTCCCGATCGGTTCCGAGAGCTCCTTCGAGGGCGTCGTCGACCTGGTCGAGATGCGTGCCCTCACGTGGCGTGGTGACGCCAAGGGAGACGTCGAGCTGGGCGCGAAGTACGAGATCGAAGAGATCCCGGAAGACCTCAAGGAGAAGGCCGCGGAGTACCGCGCCAAGCTGCTCGAGACCGTCGCCGAGTCCGACGACGTGCTGCTCGAGAAGTACTTCGGTGGCGAAGAGCTCACGATCGCCGAGATCAAGGGTGCCGTCCGCAAGATGACGGTCAACTCCGAGCTCTACCCGATCTTCTGCGGTTCGGCCTTCAAGAACCGCGGCGTGCAGCCGATGCTCGACGCGGTCATCGACTACCTGCCTTCGCCGCTCGACGTGCCTCCCATGGAGGGCCACGACGTCCGCGACGCCGAGAAGATCATCATCCGCAAGCCCGAGTCGAGCGAGCCCTTCTCGGCTCTCGCCTTCAAGGTCGCGGTGCACCCCTTCTTCGGTCGTCTCACCTACGTCCGCGTCTACTCGGGTTCGATCGAGTCCGGCGCCCAGGTCATCAACTCGACCAAGGACAAGAAAGAGCGCATCGGCAAGATCTTCCAGATGCACTCCAACAAGGAGAACCCCGTCGACAGTGTGACCGCGGGTCACATCTACGCCGTCATCGGGCTCAAGTTCACCACCACCGGTGACACCTTGTGCGATCCGTCCGAGCAGATCGTCCTCGAGTCGATGACGTTCCCCGAGCCCGTCATCGAGGTCGCCATCGAGCCGAAGACCAAGGCCGACCAAGAGAAGCTGTCGCTGGCCATCCAGAAGCTCGCCGAAGAAGACCCGACGTTCCGCGTCGAGCTCAACGCCGAGACGGGCCAGACGGTCATCAAGGGCATGGGCGAGCTCCACCTCGACATCCTGGTCGACCGCATGAAGCGCGAGTTCAACGTCGAGGCCAACGTGGGCAAGCCCCAGGTCGCGTACCGCGAGACCCTCAAGAAGGGCATCGAGCGTTACGACTACACCCACAAGAAGCAGACCGGTGGTTCGGGTCAGTTCGCCAAGGTGCAGATCGCTCTCGAGCCCTTCGAGGTCACGGCCGAGTCGACCTACGAGTTCGTCAACAAGGTCACCGGTGGTCGCATCCCCCGCGAGTACATCCCGTCGGTCGATGCCGGAATCCAGGACGCCATGCAGGTCGGCGTGCTCGCCGGCTACCCGACGGTTGGCGTCCGCGCGCTCCTGCTCGACGGTGCGGCGCACGACGTCGACTCGTCCGAGATGGCGTTCAAGATCGCTGGGTCGATCGCCTACAAAGAGGCGGCTCGCAAGGCCCAGCCCGTTCTCCTCGAGCCGCTCATGGCGGTCGAGGTCCGTACGCCCGAGGAATACATGGGCGACGTCATCGGCGACCTCAGCTCGCGACGCGGGCAGATCTCGTCGATGGAAGACGCCAGTGGTGTGAAGGTCGTTCGGGCCAGCGTGCCGCTGTCGGAGATGTTCGGTTACGTCGGAGACCTGCGGTCGAAGACCTCGGGCCGGGCCGTCTACTCGATGACGTTCGAGTCGTACCAAGAGGTGCCCTCGGCCGTCGCCGAAGAGATCATCCAGAAGAACAAGGGCGAATAGTCCTGAACCGCGTGGTCGTCCGACGACCGCGTAACATGTACACACACCAATCCGCGAGGCGTCCGGTAGGCCGGGTCATCGACCCGGCCCCCGGCCGCACCGCAACCGAGTCCTGAGGAGGACCCACAGTGGCTAAGGCCAAGTTCGAGCGGACCAAGCCGCACGTCAACATCGGAACCATCGGTCACGTCGACCACGGCAAGACCACGCTCACCGCGGCGATCACCAAGGTCCTGCACGACAAGTACCCCGACCTCAACACGGCGTCGGCGTTCGACCAGATCGACAACTCGCCTGAAGAGAAGCAGCGCGGCATCACGATCAACATCTCGCACGTCGAGTACCAGACCGAGAAGCGCCACTACGCTCACGTCGACGCTCCCGGCCACGCCGACTACGTCAAGAACATGATCACCGGTGCGGCTCAGATGGACGGCGCGATCCTCGTCGTCGCCGCCACCGACGGTCCCATGCCCCAGACGCGTGAGCACGTGCTGCTCGCTCGCCAGGTCGGCGTTCCCTACATCGTCGTCGCGCTGAACAAGGCCGACATGGTCGATGACGAAGAGATCATGGAGCTCGTCGAGCTCGAGGTCCGCGAGCTCCTCTCGAGCCAGGAGTTCGACGGCGACAACGCCCCGATCGTCCAGGTCTCCGCTCTCAAGGCCCTCGAGGGCGACGAGAAGTGGGCCGAGACGGTCGCCGAGCTGATGAACGCCGTCGACGAGAACGTGCCCGAGCCCGTTCGCGCCACCGACCAGCCCTTCCTCATGCCCATCGAGGACGTCTTCACGATCACCGGTCGTGGCACCGTCGTCACCGGTCGTGTCGAGCGCGGTCAGCTCAACGTCAACGAAGAGGTCGAGATCGTCGGCATCCGCCCGACCGTCAAGACCACCGTCACCGGCATCGAGATGTTCCGCAAGCTGCTCGACTCGGCTCAGGCCGGCGACAACACCGGTCTGCTCCTTCGCGGCACCAAGCGCGAAGACGTCGAGCGCGGCCAGGTCGTCGTCAAGCCCGGTTCGGTCACGCCGCACACCGAGTTCGAGGCGAACGTCTACATCCTTTCGAAGGACGAGGGCGGCCGTCACAACCCGTTCTACGCGAACTACCGTCCGCAGTTCTACTTCCGCACCACCGACGTCACGGGTGTCATCACGCTGCCCGAGGGCACCGAGATGGTCATGCCCGGCGACACGACCGAGATCAGCGTCCAGCTGATCCAGCCGATCGCCATGGAAGCCGGCCTGCGTTTCGCCATCCGCGAGGGTGGTCGCACGGTTGGTGCCGGTACGGTCACCGAGATCAAGAAGTAACCACTGCCTCGGCAGTGCTGCTGATCTGACGAAAAGAGGTCAGGCCCCACGGGGTCTGGCCTCTTTCGCGTTCCCGGTGCACGATGGAACGGACGTCGGAGGGTCCGGCGCCGACAGGAGGACGTCATGGCTGGCTTCGACGACATCACCAAGAAGGCCCAGGCCTTCCTGAAGGACGGCAAGGTGCAAGAGGCACTGAAGAGCGAGAAAGCCGAGGGCGTCAGCGACAACATCCTCGACGCCGTCGCCAACGCGACCGACAAGGCCACCGGTGGCAAGCACAGCGACAAGATCCAGCAGGCGAAAGAGCAGGCCGACAAGAAGCTCGGCAACCAATAGCTCCACGTCGCGAAGCCCCCTCCTCACGGCGGGGGCTTCGCTGTACCCCGCCCAGCCCCCTCGGCGACGAGCGGTGTTCACTCGACCGATGCCGCGCCTCCGGAGGACCGATTCGAGCCGCCCCGGGTTGACCCGGGTCAAAGCCGGACGTGGTTTCTCGTACCGCACCGCCGACGGGACCGCCGTCGCAGACACCGAGTTGCGAGGCCGCATCGAGGCGCTCGCCATCCCGCCGGCTTGGACCGACGTCTGGATCTCCCCTTACGAGAACGGCCACATCCAGGCCACCGGCCTCGATGCGGCAGGGCGACGCCAGTACATCTACCACCCGACCTGGCGCGAACAGAAGGACCGCATCAAGTTCGACCGGGCGCTGGCCCTCGCCGAGTCCCTGCCGACGGCCCGTCGCTTCGTCACCCGCGACCTCCGACTCGACGGGGCCGGTCGGGACCGGGTACTGGCGGCGGCGTTCCGCATGCTCGACACCGGTTCGTTGCGCGTGGGCTCCGAGCGTTACGCCCAAGAGCACGGCAGCCACGGCCTCTCCACCCTGCTCTGCGCGCACGCGACCGTGTCGGGCGACACCGTCGCGTTGGCGTTCCCCGGCAAGAGCGGGCAGGACTGGGACTCCGAGATCCGGGACGCCGACCTCGCGGCCGTCGTCCGCAGCCTCAAACGACGAGGCGGACGAGCCCGGTTGCTGGCCTGGAAGGTCGACGCCGGGGGAGCGAAGGAGGCGCGGGCGGCTTGGCACCCCCTCCGGGCGACCGAGATCAACGAGTACGTCAAAGAGAAGGCGGGCGACGAGTTCACGGCAAAGGACTTCCGCACCTTGCACGGTACCGTCGCCGCTGCCGTCAGCCTGGCCCGTTCCGGGCCGCAGGCGACGGCCTCCCGCCAGTCGAGGTCGCTCGCGCAGGCGATGCGCGCCGCCGCCGCCGTGCTGGGCAACACCCCGGCCATCGCGAAGTCCTCGTACGTCGATCCCCGGCTGGTCGACGCCTACCGCCACGGTGAGACGATCGACCCTGCCCGCGTCCACGCCGCGGAGTCCGAGATCAGGGCGTTGCTGTTCCGCTGAGGCCGCTCAGGGGCGTCGACGTCTCGCAGTCCGCAGAGGGACCCCGTCGTGACGTAACCTAGAGGGTCGCGTCCCGTTCGGGGCGCCCGAGAGGAACAACTGCAGTGACTGACGAGTGCATCCACGGATTCGAGCGAGAGTTGTGCGACATCTGCGCTCCCCGCAAGCGGGAGGGCGTCGCCGATGGCATGCCCTCGGCCGCCGCACGGTCGGTCACCACCCGCCGCCGCCCCTCCAATCGCAAGCCCGAGTCGTTGCGCAGCACGCCCGCACTGGCCCGTGACTCCGCCGCCGTGGCCGTGGCCGCACAGTCGGCCGCCGCTCCTGTCCCCGAGTTCTCCACCCAACGCGCCTACCACTGGACCCACGTCTCGAACCTGCCCGGCATCCTCGAGGCCGGCGCCCTGCGAGCCGAAGCCAGCCCCGTGCTCGACATCAGCTCCGAGGCCACACGCGCCCTCCGCGCCTCCGTTACGACCGCCTCGGGCCAGCCCGTCGCCGCGCACGTCCCGTTCTCGCTGTCGCCCCACGCGACCGCCTGGGACGCCGTCCGTACCGGCGCCGAGGGCTACGAGTGGTCCGAGGCCGCACGTGAGGCCCGCGCGATCGACTTCGTCATGCTCGTCGTTCCCGTCGCCTCGCTCGGAGACGACTTCGTGGTGACCGAGGGTGATGCGGCCGTCGAAGGCGTCCGCGCAGCCGCAGGGCTCGACGACGCGTCGTCGATGGTTCGTCGTTTCAGCCTGAAGGACCCCGACCTCCTCGGCCCCGAGGTGCTCGTCCCGGGAACGGTGCCCTTCTCGTCGGTGACCCTCGTCGGCGTCCCGAACGACAAGGTCCGCGATGCCGTCAAAGAGACGCTCGCCGAGCTGGGTGCCGCGGCACCACGGGTCGCCGTCTACCCGCCGTGGTTCCGCCCGGCCCCGGTCGTCGAAGCGGTCTGAGATCCGCGACACGCCCGGGTTGCAGCAAATGCAGGCGTGTGGCAAAATCGTCTAGTTCAACATTTCGAGCCTGGCCTCTGCGCCGGGTGTCGGATCACTGCCAGGCAGTGCACAGACGCAAGGCGTCTGGGCCGCGGGTAGAAGGACGCATCTCACAACGAAACCACCACCGTGACCTTGGGTCGCGGTGCGCCGGGGCGAAGCCCCGGGTGCAGGTGGCGGTGGCGAAGATGGCCCTCCCCGGGTCCTTCCTCGCGGGCACCGGCCGGTTTCGGCAGATGGATTGACACAAGAACAGCGGTACGCGAGAGACACGTAGTGCCAATAGATGTTCGCCCAGCGAACAGCGTCAGGCGGCCCTCGAGGTGCGCGACGTCCGAACGAGAGAGAGTCACACATGGCGGGACAGAAGATCCGCATCCGACTTAAGTCGTATGACCACGAGGTCATCGACACTTCCGCGCGCAAGATCGTCGACACGGTCACCCGCGCGGGCGCTACGGTCGTCGGCCCCGTGCCGCTCCCGACCGAGAAGAACGTGGTCGTCGTGATCCGTTCGCCCCACAAGTACAAGGACTCGCGCGAGCACTTTGAGAAGCGCACGCACAAGCGCCTCATCGACATCGTCGACCCGACGCCGAAGGCCGTCGACTCGCTCATGCGTCTCGACCTGCCTGCCGACGTCAACATCGAGATCAAGCTGTAGGGGGGCGACCATGACCATCAGCACCACCAAGAACGTCAAGGGCCTGCTCGGCAAGAAGCTCGGCATGACCCAGGTCTGGGACGAGAACAACAAGCTCGTCCCCGTCACCGTCGTCGAGATCGCCCCGAACGTCGTGACCCAGGTCCGCTCGCTCGAGAAGGACGGCTACACCGCCGTGCAGATCGCGGCCGGCCAGATCGACCCCCGCAAGTCGAACAAGCCCGCCACGGGTCACTTCGACGCCGCGGGCGTCACGCCCCGCCGTCACCTCACCGAGGTCCGCACCGCCGACGCCGCCGAGTACGCACTCGGCCAGGAGCTCACGGTCGACACCTTCGAGGCCGGCCAGAAGGTCGACGTCGTCGGCACCTCCAAGGGCAAGGGCTTCGCCGGCGTCATGAAGCGTCACAACTTCAAGGGCGTCAGCGCCTCGCACGGTGCCCACCGCAACCACCGCAAGCCCGGTTCGATCGGCGCCTCCTCGACCCCCAGCCGTGTCTTCAAGGGCATGCGCATGGCCGGTCGCATGGGTGGCGAGCGCGTCACCATCCTCAACCTCACGGTGCACGCCGTCGACGCCGAGAAGGGTCTGCTGCTCGTCAAGGGCGCCGTCCCCGGTGCTCGCGGCCGCATCGTTTTCGTCCGCACCGCCGTGAAGGGGAAGTAGCTCATGGCCACCACTACCGCACCGGCCGCTTCGGTCGACGTCGTCGACGCCAAGGGCAAGAAGACCAGCACGGTCGAGCTTCCCGTCGAGCTGTTCGACGTCGTCACGAACGTCCCGCTCATCCACCAGGTCGTCGTCGCGCAGCAGGCTGCCGCGCGTCAGGGCACGCACAAGACCAAGCGTCGCGGCGAGGTCTCCGGCGCCGGCCGCAAGCCGTTCAAGCAGAAGGGCACCGGCCGCGCCCGTCAGGGTTCGATCCGCGCTCCTCAGATGACCGGCGGTGGCATCGTCCACGGTCCCCAGCCCCGCGACTACGCGCAGCGCACCCCCAAGAAGATGATCGCCGCAGCCCTGCTCGGTGCTTTGTCGGACCGCGCTCGTGGCGCCCGCGTCCACGTCGTCGAGAGCTTCGTCGCCGACTCGATCTCGACCAAGGTCGCCCTCGAGCTGCTCGCGTCGATCGCTTCGAGCAAGCACGTCCTGATCGTCACCGATCGCGACGACACGCTGACCCTCAAGAGCGTCCGCAACGTGCCCACGGTCCACGTGATCACGTTCGACCAGCTGAACGCCTACGACGTCCTCGTCAGCGACGACATCGTCTTCACGAAGAGCGCCTTCGACGGCTTCGTCGCCTCGAAGACCAAGAAGGAGGCCACCGCATGAGCGGCTACGGAAAAGACCCCCGCGACGTCATCATCGCGCCCGTCGTCTCCGAGAAGAGCTACTCCCTGATCGACCAGGGCAAGTACACCTTCCTCGTGGACCCGCGTTCGAACAAGACCGAGATCAAGCTCGCCATCGAGAAGATCTTCGACGTCAAGGTCGACAGCATCAACACGCTCAACCGAACGGGCAAGACCCGTCGCACCCGCTTCGGCACCGGCAAGCGCAAGGACACCAAGCGCGCCATCGTCACGCTGAAGTCCGGTTCCATCGACATCTTCACGGCTGTCGGCTAGGGAGCAGAGGCATAAATCATGGCAATTCGTAACTACAAGCCCACGACCCCGGGTCGCCGCGGTTCGTCGGTCGCCGACTTCGCGGAGATCACGCGTTCGACGCCCGAGAAGTCGCTGCTGCGCCCCCTCTCGAAGTCTGGTGGCCGTAACAACGCCGGTCGCATCACGACCCGTCACATCGGTGGTGGCCACAAGCGCCAGTACCGCGTCATCGACTTCCGTCGCAATGACAAGGACGGCGTCAACGCCAAGGTCGCGCACATCGAGTACGACCCCAACCGCACGGCTCGCATCGCGCTCCTGCACTTCGTGGACGGCACCAAGCGATACATCATCGCGCCGAACAAGCTGAAGCAGGGCGACGTCGTCGAGTCGGGTGCCGGTGCCGACATCAAGCCCGGCAACAACCTGCCGCTGAAGAACATCCCGGTCGGTACCGTCATCCACGCCATCGAGCTCAAGCCCGGTGGCGGCGCGAAGATGGCCCGCTCGGCCGGCGCCTCGGTGCGTCTCGTCGCCAAGGACGGCCCCTACGCGCAGCTCCGTCTGCCGTCGGGCGAGGTCCGCAACGTCGACGCCCGCTGCCGCGCCACGATCGGCGAGGTCGGCAACGCCGAGCAGTCGAACATCAACTGGGGCAAGGCCGGCCGCATGCGCTGGAAGGGCGTCCGCCCGACCGTTCGTGGTGTCGCCATGAACCCCGTCGACCACCCGCACGGTGGTGGTGAGGGCAAGACCTCCGGTGGACGCCACCCGGTCAGCCCGTGGGGCCAGAAAGAGGGCCGCACGCGTCACCCCAACAAAGAGAGCGACAAGCTCATCGTCCGTCGTCGTAACGCTGGCAAGAAGCGTAAGTAGGAGTTGTAGAAGATGCCACGCAGTCTTAAGAAGGGCCCCTTCGTTGACGACCACCTGCTTCGCAAGGTCGTCTCGCAGAACGAGGCCAGCACCAAGAACGTCATCAAGACCTGGTCGCGCCGTTCGATGATCGTCCCCAACATGCTTGGGCACACCATCGCCGTGCACGACGGACGCAAGCACATCCCCGTGTTCGTGACCGAGAGCATGATCGGCCACAAGCTCGGTGAGTTCGCGCCCACCCGCACCTTCCGTGGTCACGTGAAGGACGACAAGAAGGGTCGTCGCCGCTAACGCGGCGACGTGAAGGAGGAGAGAAATGGTGGAGTCGATCGCACGCGTGCGTCACATCCGCGTCACCCCCATGAAGGCCCGTCGTGTCGTCAACCTGATCCGCGGCAAGCAGGCCGCCGAGGCTCTGGCGATCCTGAAGTTCGCGCCTCAGGGTGCCAGCGAGCCCGTCTACAAGCTCGTCGCGTCGGCCATGGCCAACGCTCGGGTCAAGGCGGACGCCTCGAACAGCTACCTCGACGAGCAAGACCTGTACGTCAGTCGTGCATTCGTCGACCAGGGCGCCACCCTCAAGCGGTTCCAGCCGCGTGCACAGGGCCGCGCCTTCAAGATCCTGAAGCGCACCAGCCACATCACGATCGTCCTCGCGACGCCGGATGAGGTCGAGGCTGCCGACGCTACGAAGAAGGCGAGCAAGTAATGGGCCAGAAAGTCAACCCGTACGGCTTCCGTCTGGGCATCACCACCGACCACGTGTCGCGGTGGTTCACCGACAGCACCAAGCCGGGACAGCGTTACAGCGACTACGTCGCCGAGGACGTCAAGATCCGCACCCTGCTCAAGACCTCGCTCGACCGCGCCGGCGTGGCCAAGATCGAGATCGAGCGCACCCGTGACCGCGTCCGCGTCGACATCCACACGGCCCGTCCGGGCATCGTGATCGGTCGTCGTGGCGCCGAGGCCGAGCGCATCCGCGGTGACCTCGAGAAGCTCACGGGCAAGCAGATCCAGCTGAACATCCTCGAGGTCAAGAACCCCGAGGCCGAGGCCCAGCTCGTCGCCCAGGGCATCGCCGAGCAGCTCGCTGCTCGCGTGGCGTTCCGTCGTGCGATGCGCAAGGGACTCCAGGGCGCTCAGCGTGCCGGCGCCAAGGGTGTCCGCATCCAGGTGTCCGGTCGTCTCGGCGGGGCCGAGATGAGCCGCTCCGAGTTCTACCGCGAGGGTCGCGTCCCCCTGCACACCCTCCGCGCCAACATCGACTACGGCTTCTACGAGGCCAAGACCACCTTCGGTCGCATCGGTGTCAAGGTCTGGATCTACAAGGGCGACATCACCAACAAGGAGCTCGCGCGCGAGCAGGCGAACCAGAAGTCGTCTCGCCCCGAGCGCCGCAACGACCGTGACGGCGCCCGCCGCGGCGGGGGCGACCGCGCTCCCCGCGAGCAGAAGGCACCCGCCACCACAGGAGCTGAGGCGTAACCATGCTTATCCCCCGTCGTGTCAAGCACCGCAAGCAGCACCACCCCGGCCGTAGTGGCCAGGCCACTGGTGGCACCAAGGTCAGCTTCGGTGAGTACGGCATCCAGGCCCTCACGCCCGCTTACGTGACCAACCGTCAGATCGAGTCCGCTCGTATCGCCATGACGCGTCACATCAAGCGTGGCGGAAAGGTGTGGATCAACATCTACCCCGACCGTCCCCTCACGAAGAAGCCCGCCGAGACCCGCATGGGTTCCGGTAAGGGCTCGCCCGAGTGGTGGGTCGCGAACGTCAAGCCGGGTCGCGTGCTCTTCGAGCTCAGCGGCGTGAGCGAGGAGATCGCCAAAGAGGCACTCACTCGCGCAATCCACAAGCTGCCCCTCAAGGCACGCATCATCAAGCGCGAGGAGGGCGACGCATAATGGCGATCGGTTCCAAGGAGCTCCGTCCTGTCGAGCTCGACACATTCGAAGACGAGCGTCTCGTCGATGAGCTGAAGAAGGCGAAGGAAGAACTCTTCAACCTCCGCTTCCAGTCGGCCACCGGCCAGCTCGAGAGCCACGGCCGCCTGCGTGCCGTGAAGCGCGACATCGCTCGCATCTACACGGTCCTGCGTGAGCGCGAGCTCGGCATCCGTGCCACCCCCGCCCCGGTCGAGGCAGCCCCCAAGGCCGCCAAGAAGTCGACCAAGAAGGCTGACAAGCCGGCCGAGACGGCTGACGAGACCGCCGAGGAGAGCAAGTAATGGCCACCGAGAACAAGACCGAGGTCGACTCGGCTGCCGTCGAGGTCCGCGGCTACCGCAAGACGCGTCGCGGTTACGTGACCAGCGACAAGATGGAGAAGACCATCGTCGTCGAGGTCGAGGACCGCGTGAAGCACCCCCTGTACGGCAAGGTCATCCGCCGCACGTCCAAGGTCAAGGTCCACGACGAGGCCAACTCGGCCGGTGTCGGCGACCTCGTCGTGATCAGCGAGACCCGTCCGCTCAGCGCCACCAAGCGCTGGCGCCTGGTCGAGATCCTCGAGAAGGCGAAGTAGGCCTCGCGGCCTGCTTGCGTAGAAGGAGACACAAGTGATTCAGCAAGAATCCCGCCTCAAGATCGCCGACAACACCGGGGCGAAAGAGATCCTGACCATCCGTGTGCTCGGTGGCTCCGGCCGTCGTTACGCCGGCCTCGGTGACGTCATCGTCGCCACGGTGAAGGACGCCATCCCCGGTGGCAACGTGAAGAAGGGTGACGTCGTCAAGGCCGTCATCGTTCGCACCAAGAAAGAGGTCCGTCGTCCGGACGGCTCATACATCAAGTTCGACGAGAACGCCGCAGTGATCCTGAAGGCCGACGGAGACCCTCGCGGTACCCGCATCTTCGGACCGGTCGGTCGCGAGCTTCGCGACAAGAAGTTCATGAAGATCATCTCGCTGGCGCCGGAGGTTATCTAAGTCATGGCAAACATCAAGAAGGGTGACCTCGTGCAGGTCATCACCGGTGCCTCGCAGGCCCGCGGCGGAGACCGTGGCAAGCAGGGCAAGGTCCTCGAGGTGCTCGTCGAGCGCAACCGCGTGGTCGTCGAAGGCGTGAACTTCGTCACCAAGCACGTGCGTGTCGGCCAGACCCAGCGTGGTTCCAAGACCGGTGGCATCGAGACGCACGAGGCACCGATCCACGTGTCGAACGTCGCCGTCGTCGACCCCAAGACCAAGAAGCCGACCCGCGTCGGTTTCCGCGAAGAGACGGTCACCAAGGACGGCGTGTCCAAGACCGTTCGCGTCCGTTACGCCAAGAAGTCTGGTGAGAACCTCTGATGACCGACACCACCACGCAGGCCGCCACGGCCCAGCCGCGGCTCAAGGCCAAGTACCGCGCCGAGATCATCGAGCAGCTGAAGTCCGACTTCGGATTCACGAACGTGCACCAGGTGCCCGGTCTCGTGAAGATCGTCGTCAACACCGGTGTCGGCGAGGCCGCCCGTGACAGCAAGATCATCGACGGTGCCATCAAGGACCTCACGGCGATCACGGGTCAGAAGCCCCAGGTCACGAAGGCCCGCAAGTCCATCGCGCAGTTCAAGCTCCGTGAGGGCCAGCCGATCGGTGCGCACGTCACGTTGCGTGGCGACCGCGCCTGGGAGTTCCTCGACCGACTGCTGTCGCTGGCGCTTCCGCGCATCCGCGACTTCCGTGGTCTGAGCGACCGCCAGTTCGACGGCAACGGCAACTACACGTTCGGTCTCAACGAGCAGAGCATGTTCCACGAGATCGACCAGGACCGGATCGACCGCGTCCGTGGCTTCGACATCACCGTCGTCACGACCGCCAAGAACGACGACGAAGGTCGCGCGCTGCTCAAGGCGCTCGGGTTCCCGTTCCGTTCGGCCGATTCAGCCAACTAAGATCGTCCGGTCGGCAACTCTCTCGTAGAGTTGCCGGCCGTTCCCCTGAGGTCGACGAGAACCGCTCGTCGACCAATCGATCGCCCAGGTCGGCACCCGGTGTACCGGATGTCGAAACCGGACGAGAAAGTGACAAACCGCATGACGATGACAGATCCGGTCGCAGACCTGCTGACCAGACTGCGCAACGCGAACTCGGCTTTCCACGAGACCGTGTCGCTCCCGAGCAGCAAGCTCAAGTCCCACATCGCCGAGATCCTCAAGCGCGAGGGTTTCATCGAGTCGTGGAAGGTCGAAGACGCCCGAGTGGGCCAGACCCTCACGATCGACCTCAAGTACGGCCCCGCCCGTGAGCGCTCCATCAAGGGCATCAAGCGCGTGTCGAAGCCGGGCCTCCGCGTCTACGCCAAGTCGACCGAGATCCCCCAGGTGCTCGGTGGCCTCGGCGTCGCCATCCTGTCGACTTCCTCCGGTCTGTTGACCGACCGTGAGGCCCAGAAGAAGGGCGTAGGCGGAGAAGTCCTCGCCTACGTGTGGTAACTCGTCATGTCTCGAATCGGAAGACTCCCCATCTCGATCCCTGCCGGGGTCGACGTGAAGATTGACGGCCAGGCCGTCAGTGTCAAGGGCCCCAAGGGTGAGCTGTCGCTCGTCGTCAAGAGCCCCATCGAAGCCAAGATCGAAGAAGGCACGGTCGTCGTGACCCGTCCCGACGACGAGCGCGAGTCGCGTTCGCTCCACGGCCTCACGCGCACCCTGATCGCCAACCAGATCATCGGCGTCACCGAGGGCTACACCAAGGGCCTCGAGGTCGTCGGTACCGGCTATCGCGTCCAGGCCAAGGGCTCGAACGTCGAGTTCGCCCTGGGCTACTCGCACCCCATCACCGTCGAGCCGCCCGCGGGCATCAGCTTCACGGTCGAGGGCAACAACAAGCTCACCGTCGTCGGGATCGACAAGCAGGCCGTCGGCGAGATGGCTGCCAACATCCGCAAGCTGCGCAAGCCCGAGCCCTACAAGGGCAAGGGTGTCCGCTACGCCGGCGAGGTCGTCCGCCGCAAGGCCGGAAAGTCAGGTAAGTAATCATGGGTCTCGGTACACGAGGAAAAAGCAAGTCGGCTGCCACCAAGCGCCGTCACACCCGCCTGCGCAAGAAGGTCGTGGGCACCGAAGAGCGCCCCCGTCTGGTCGTCACCCGTTCGGCACGGCACGTGTTCGTGCAGGTCGTCGACGACAGCAAGGGCTTCACCGTCGCCAGCGCATCGACCCTCGAGGCCGACCTGCGCACGTTCGACGGTGACAAGACCGCGAAGTCCCGCAAGGTCGGCGAGCTCGTCGCCGAGCGTGCGAAGGCCGCGGGCATCGAGGCCGTCGTGTTCGATCGCGGCGGCAACAAGTACGCCGGACGCGTCGCGGCCATCGCCGAAGGCGCCCGAGAGGCTGGTTTGAACCTGTGAGCGACGCTACGAACACCACTCCCCCCGCAGAGACCGAAGCGACCAAGGCACCGGCTGAGGCCGTCGTCGAGCGTCCCGTCGAGACCGCTGCCGGCTCGGAGTCGAACAACCGCGAGGGTGGTCGCACCGACCGCCGTGGCGGCCAGGGTCGCGGAGACCGCAACCAGGGTGGTCGCGGACGCGGCGACCGTGACGACAAGAGCCAGTTCCTGGAGCGTGTCGTCACGATCAACCGCGTGTCGAAAGTCGTCAAGGGTGGTCGGCGCTTCAGCTTCACCGCGCTCGTCGTCGTCGGTGACGGCAACGGACTCGTCGGTGTCGGCTACGGCAAGGCCCGCGAGGTCCCCACGGCCATCAGCAAGGGTGTCGAAGAGGCCAAGAAGAACTTCTTCCGCGTCCCGCGCATCGGCAACACCATCCCGCACCCCGTGCAGGGTGAGGCCGCTGCCGGTGTCGTGATGCTGCGTCCGGCCTCGGCCGGTACCGGTGTCATCGCCGGTGGTCCCGTCCGCGCCGTGCTCGAGTGCGCCGGCGTGCACGACGTCCTGAGCAAGTCGCTCGGGTCGTCGAACACGATCAACATCGTCCACGCCACGGTGGAGGCACTGCAGCAGCTCGAAGAGCCGCGCGCCGTCGCCGCCCGTCGTGGACTCGACATCGACGCTGTCATGCCGGCCTTCATGGTCCGTGCCGAGCAGGCAGCTCGTACCGCCGCGACCGAGAAGGCAGGTGCCTGATGGCCGCCAACCTCAAGGTGACCCAGATCAAGTCCGTAATCAGCGAGAAGCAGAACCAGCGTGACACGCTGCGGAGCCTGGGCCTCAAGCGCATCGGCCAGTCGGTCGTTCGCGAGGACACCAAGCAGAACCGCGGCTACGTCAACACGGTCGCCCACCTCGTGAAGGTCGAGGAGATTGACTAATGGCTGACGAGAAGAACGAGGCCGCCGCGAAGGCTGCTCCGAAGAAGGCCGCCGCCCCCAAGGCGACGACCACCAAGGCTGCTGCCCCCAAGGCCGCCGCCAAGAAGCCCGCAGCCGACAAGGCCGCTGCTTCGACGGGTTCGACCACCAAGGCCGCTCCCGCCTCGACGACGTCCTCCGACGACGTCGCGCGTCCCCAGGTGCTCAAGGTGCACCACCTTCGTCCGGCTCCCGGTGCCAAGAAGGCGAAGACGCGCGTCGGCCGTGGTGAGGGCTCGAAGGGTAAGACGGCCGGACGTGGCACCAAGGGTCAGAAGGCCCGGTACCAGGTCAAGGTCGGTTTCGAGGGTGGCCAGATGCCCCTCCACATGCGCACTCCGAAGCTGCGCGGGTTCAAGAACCCGTTCCGCGTCGAGTACCAGGTGGTCAACCTCGAGAAGCTGAACGAGCTCTACCCCCAGGGTGGTGACGTCACCGTCGGTGACCTCGTCGCCAAGGGTGCCGTTCGGAAGAACGAGAAGGTCAAGGTCCTCGGACAAGGCGACCTGAGCGTCAAGCTCACCGTCGCGGTCGACAAGGTCTCCGGCTCTGCCGAAGAGAAGATCGTCGCCGCCGGCGGGTCCGTCAACAAGTAAAAATCACCTGAGGGGGTGGTCCGCCAGGGCCACCCCCATCAGTCGTCTATCCTTCATACCGGGAGGCCCCACGTGTTCAGAGCTGTCGCGCGCATCATGCGCACCCCCGACCTGCGTCGCAAGATCGGGTTCACGCTCGGCATCATCGCGCTCTTCCGGCTGGGTAGCTTCATCCCCGCGCCGTTCGTCGACTACCAGAACGTCCAGGCCTGCCTCGCCGGCAACCAGGGCACCTCGGGCCTCTATGAACTCGTCAACCTGTTCAGCGGTGGCGCTCTGCTCCAGCTGTCGGTCTTCGCGCTCGGCATCATGCCCTACATCACGTCCTCGATCATCGTGCAGCTGCTGCGCGTGGTCATCCCGCACTTCGACACCCTCTACAAAGAAGGCCAGTCCGGGCAGGCGAAGCTCACGCAGTACACGCGCTACCTCACGATCGCCCTGGGTGTCCTCCAGTCGACGACCCTCATCACGGTGGCCCGGTCGGGTGCGCTGTTCGGTTCGTCGGGCATCGCGGAGTGCAGCCAGCTGATCACGAACGACGCCTGGTACGCCGTCATGCTGATGGTCGTCACCATGACCGCAGGCACCGGCCTCATCATGTGGATGGGTGAGCTCATCACCGAGCGCGGCATCGGCAACGGCATGTCGCTGCTCATCTTCACCTCGATCGCGGCACGTTTCCCGACGGCACTCTGGAGCATTGCGCAGTCGCGTAGCTTCGAGATCTTCTTGCTGGTGATCGCCGTCGGGCTGATCATCATGGCCCTCGTCGTCTTCGTCGAGCAGTCCCAACGACGCATCCCCGTCCAATACGCCAAACGCATGGTCGGCCGGCGTACCTACGGCGGTAACAACACCTACATCCCCATCAAGGTCAACATGGCGGGCGTCGTCCCGGTCATCTTCGCCTCGTCGCTGCTCTACCTGCCGGCGCTGGTCGCGCAGTTCAACCAGCCTGCGGACGGCACGGCTCCGCCGGCCTGGGTCAGCTGGGTGCAGGCCAACCTCACCTCCGGTGACAACCCGCTGTACATGGTGTTGTACTTCGCGCTCATCGTCGGGTTCACCTACTTCTACGTCGCGATCACCTTCAACCCCGAAGAAGTCGCCGACAACATGAAGAAGTACGGCGGGTTCATCCCCGGCATCCGGGCCGGTCGACCCACCGCCGAGTACCTCGACTACGTGCTGACGCGCGTGACCTTGCCCGGTGCGCTGTACCTCGGCATCATCGCGCTGATCCCCTTGATCGCCCTCGCCACGGTCGGTGCCAACCAGAACTTCCCCTTCGGCGGCGCGAGCATCCTGATCATCGTGGGTGTCGGCCTCGAGACGGTCAAGCAGATCGACTCGCAGCTCCAGCAGCGTCACTACGAGGGTCTGCTCCGATGAGCGCCGCTGAGACCCGACTCAGCCCGCGCCTCCTGATCGTCGGTCCTCCCGGGGCCGGCAAGGGGACCCAAGCGGTCGCCATCGCCGAAGCCTTGGGCATCCCGGCGATCTCGACCGGTGACATCTTCCGCGCCAACGTCAAGGACGAGACCGAGCTCGGTCTCCAGGTCAAGGCGATCCTCGACGCAGGCGACTACGTGCCCGACAGCCTCACCAACGAACTGATCTCCGACCGGTTGTCGCAAGCCGACGCGGCCGAGGGGTTCTTGCTCGACGGTTACCCCCGCACCCTGCAGCAGGTCGACTTCCTCGACGAGCACCTCGCCGAGCAGGGCCAGTCCTTGACGACCGTGATCCAGCTAGTCGCCGACCGGGACGAGATCGTCGAACGGTTGCGCAAGCGAGCCGCCGACCAGGGGCGCTCGGATGACACCGAAGACGCGATCCGCCACCGCCAGGACGTCTACCTCCGCGAGACCGCTCCGCTGATCGACACCTACCGCGAGCGGGGCCTCCTGGTCGAAGTGGACGGTCTGGGCGGCATCGACGAGGTCGCGGGACGCATCGAGTCGGCACTGGCCGCCCGTGGGTTCACGTCCGTCGCCTCGGCCTCCTGATCCCGTGGCGTTCCGACGCTCCGGCATCTACAAGACACCCGACGAGCTCCGCCGTCTGGTGGCACCGGGCCTCCTGACGGCCGCGTCGCTCGATGCGGTGCAGGCCCTCGTCCGGCCCGGCCTGTCCACGCTCGAGCTCGATGCCGTGGCCGAGGCCACCATCCGCGATGGCGGGGGAGAGCCCAACTTCATGCTGGTGCCCGGCTACCGCCACACGGTGTGCGCGTCGGTCGACGACGAGGTCGTCCACGGCATCCCGGGCTCCCGTCTTCTGACGCCGGGCGATCTCGTCTCGATCGACAGCGGGGCGCAACTCGACGGATGGAACGGCGACAGCGCTCGGACCTTCGTCCTCGACGACGTCGACCGTCCCGACCTGGTGGCCGAGAGGCGACGTCTGAACGAGGTCACCGAGCAGTCGCTCTGGCACGGGATCGCCGCGCTCTCGACGGCGTCTCACCTGAACGAGGTCGGCGGCGCCATCGAGGACTACATCGACGCGCAGGGTGACTACGGCATCATCGAGGACTACACCGGCCACGGCATCGGGCGATCGATGCACGAGGACCCGCCCGTCTTCAACTACCGCGTCCGTGGACGCGGACCCGCCGTGCGGCCTGGTCTCGTCATCGCGATCGAGCCCATGGTCACCACCGGTGGCATCGACACGGTCACCCACGACGACGGCTGGACGGTCAGCACCCGAGACGGGTCCCTCGCCGCGCACTGGGAGCACTCGGTCGCGGTGCACGCCGACGGCATCTGGGTGCTCACGGCACACGACGGTGGTGCAGCGGGCCTGGCGCCGCTGGGTGTGACTCCCGTCCCCGTTCCCTGACCCGCGCCTCCTGGGTGCGCCCCCTCGGGACCGACCGGACCCGAGGAGGCGCGGTGCCCTCTATCGGGAGGAGCCGACGCTGCAGGTGGCCTCGGCGGCCGACTGCCCGGTGATCGTGGGGGGCAGAGTGGTGGTCGGCGGGGTGGTCGCGGCCGGGTCCACCGGGGCCGCCGACCCGGACGTCGAGTCGGTCGGCGCCGTCGTCTCGCTCGGTGCTGCGGGGGTCGTGCTCTCGACCGGGGCGGTGCCGTCCGAGACGGAGCCCCGCCCGGCGCTGTCGTCGCCGAGGGCGAACTTCTGGTCGGCGTTGAGCGCCGCGTTCAAGGCCGCGGCGTCGGTCGACGACTCGACGACTCGGTTCGAGTTGCGAGGGTCGTCGACGACCGGGTACTGGACGAAGACGATCCCGGCGGGCTGGATGTCCTTCAGGGCGAGCGCCAGGCGGACGAGGGTGTCCGGGGAGCTGAGGGTCGACGACAACGTCATGTTGCTCAGTGCCGCGGAGGCGAGCTTGTAGAGCGTCGTCACGTCGCCGAGCGTGCCGCCCGAGATGATCTTGCGCATCATCGACGAGAGGAACACCTGCTGTGAGCTGATGCGCGCGATGTCGCTGCCGTCGCCCACCCCGTGACGGGTCCTCAAGAAGGCCAGAGCTTCGGCGCCCTGCAGGGAGTGGGTGCCCGCGCCGAGGTCGATGCCCGAGTCGGTGTCGCGGATCGTCCGCGTGACGCAGACGTCGACCCCGCCGATCGCGTTCGACATCTCGATGACGCCGTCGAAGGTGATCTTGCCGGCGTAGGGGATCGCCAGGCCGGTCATGCCCTCGACCGTCTTGACGGTGCACGAGAGCCCACCACGTCCGATGGTCGTGTTGAACTGCACGTAGTCCTCGGCGGGGTAGACCTGGCCGTCGCCCCCGACGCACTCGGGCACGTCGATCATGAGGTCCCGCGGGAAGCTCACGGCCGTCAGCTGGGTGTGATCCGCCGAGAGGTGGGCGAGGATCGTCACGTCGTTGCGGATGCCGTCCACCTCGCCGGCGTCCACCTGGCTGCCGTCGTCACGTTCGTCGCTGCCCACCAGCAGGATGTTGGCGCCGCCCTCGATGGCCGAGATGTCGACGCCCTGGACGTCGTCCTCGTTGCCGAGCGAGATCGTCTGCACCCCGGAGGTCGCGGTGCGCACGGCGATGGCCGCGACGGACACCCCGCTCACGAGCACGACGGCCATGGCTCCGGCCACGAGGGCCAGGAGCATGCGGACGGGGCCTCGCCGTCGGAGACGACCGTGGCGGGCGACCCCCTGGGGCGACGAGGGGGTGGACGGGCGTTCAGGCATGGTGCTCCCGGTCGGTCGTGGTTCGTGCTCCGTGGGCGGCGGCTGAGGTGGGCGGCTCGGGTCGAGCGGCGCCCCGGCGTGTCGGGTTGACCCGCCGGGTTGCTGAACTCTACCGGGATCACCTAGGATCGATCTTTGGTGTTCCATGTGCGTTTCTGCGCGCCTGGGCACCGCATCCCCGCACGACCAACACCCCTATTCTTAGCGACAGTGAGGCTATGGCCAAAAAAGACGGTGTCATCGAAATCGAAGGCGCAGTGATCGAAGCTCTGCCCAACGCGATGTTCCGCGTTGAGCTGACCAACGGACACAGGGTCCTCGCGCACATCTCCGGCAAGATGCGGCAGCACTACATCCGCATCCTCCCCGAAGACCGTGTGATCGTGGAGCTCAGCCCCTACGACCTGACCCGCGGCCGGATCGTCTACCGCTACAAGTAGGGCGTGCTGGAAAGGAACGGCCCCACGCACCCGTGGGGCACGAAGCCAGCGAGATCAAGGAATCAGCAATGAAGGTCAACCCCAGCGTCAAGCCCATCTGCGAGCACTGCAAGGTCATCCGCCGCAAGGGCAACGTCATGGTCATCTGCAAGAGCAACCCGCGCCACAAACAGCGCCAGGGCTGACTCGTCCGCCGCTCTCGCGGCGTGCCGATGCCGACCCGGCCGAGCCGGGTCACCCAGCAACACCCTCCCAGCAGCACCAGAACTCGTCACGACCACTCGTCAGGGTGGACGGAGGCGGGGGACACCCCGGGTCGGAGGCCCGGGCACCGGTGCTGTGACAGACCTCCACCATCTCTGAAAAGAGGCCATCATGGCACGTCTAGCAGGCGTTGACATCCCGCGCGACAAGCGCGTCGAAGTCGCACTGACCTACATCTACGGAGTCGGCCGCACCAGCGCGCTCAAGACTCTCGCCGAGACCGAGATCGACGGCAACATCCGCGTCAAGGACCTCACGGACGACCAGCTCGTCCTGCTCCGCGACTACATCGAGGGCAACTACAAGGTCGAGGGCGACCTCCGCCGCGAGGTGGCCGCCGACATCCGCCGCAAGGTCGAGATCGGCAGCTACGAGGGCATCCGCCACCGCCGTGGCCTCCCCGTCCGCGGCCAGCGCACCAAGACGAACGCTCGTACCCGCAAGGGCCCGAAGCGCACCGTCGCCGGCAAGAAGAAGGCTCGATAGGCCTCGGCTCCCGCCGTACGCCCCTCAAGGTTGTAGGAGAAAAAATTGGCAGCACCGAAGACGGCCGCGCGTAAGCCCCGCCGCAAAGAGAAGAAGAACGTCGCCGTGGGCCAGGCCCACATCAAGAGCACGTTCAACAACACGATCGTCTCGATCACCGACCCCTCGGGCGCCGTCCTGAGCTGGGCCTCGTCCGGCGCCGTCGGCTTCAAGGGTTCGCGCAAGTCGACCCCCTTCGCCGCGCAGCTCGCCGCCGAGTCCGCTGCTCGTCAGGCGCAGGAGCACGGCGTCAAGAAGGTTGACGTCTTCGTCAAGGGCCCGGGTTCGGGTCGCGAGACGGCGATCCGTTCGCTCCAGGCCGCAGGCCTCGAGGTCGGTTCGATCAACGACGTCACCCCCCAGGCGCACAACGGCTGCCGCCCGCCGAAGCGTCGTCGCGTCTAACTGAGTTACCGCCCGCCGCACCCGGCGCCAGTCCCTCGCCGGGGCTCACGGGTGCGGCGGGCTCCCCCGCGTCAGCACCGCCTCCCGCGTGTTCGCCCGAGGCGCCCACAACTCAACAGACCCGACGGGCCAGCCACCTGTCGTACCGCCAAGAGTCATATAGCGGACTCTTCGCCGAAAGGAATCCACAGTGCTCATTGCACAGCGCCCCACCCTCACCGAGGAGAACATCTCGGAGTTCCGCTCCCGCTTCGTGATCGAGCCGCTCGAGCCCGGCTTCGGTTACACCCTCGGCAACTCGCTGCGCCGCACGCTTCTCTCGTCGATCCCCGGCGCTGCTGTCACCAGCATCCGCATCGACGGCGTGCTGCACGAGTTCACGACCGTCCCCGGCGTGAAAGAAGACGTCACCGAGGTCATCCTCAACATCAAGCAGCTGGTCGTGGCCAGCGAGCACGACGAGCCCATCACGGCCTACCTGCGCAAGCAGGGTGCCGGCCAGGTCACGGCCGCCGACATCTCGGCCCCGGCCGGTGTCGAGATCCACAACCCCGAGCTCGTCATCGCCACCCTGAACGACAAGGCGAAGTTCGAGCTCGAGCTCACGATCGAGCGTGGCCGCGGTTACGTCTCGGCCGTCCAGAACCGCAGCGAGTTCAGCGAAGCCGGTCAGATCCCGATCGACTCGATCTACTCGCCCGTGCTCAAGGTCACCTACCGCGTCGAGGCGACGCGTGCCGGTGAGCGCACCGACTTCGACCGCCTCGTCGTCGACGTCGAGTCGAAGCCGTCGATCTCGCCGCGTGACGCCATCGCGTCGGCCGGTCGCACGCTGACCGAGCTGTTCGGTCTGGCCCGCGAGCTCAACACCGCCGCCGAGGGCATCGAGATCGGTCCCGCACCCGTCGACGCCGTCCTGTCGAGCGAGCTGCAGACGCCGATCGAAGACCTCGACCTGTCGGTCCGCAGCTACAACTGCCTGAAGCGCGAAGGCATCAACACGGTGTCCGAGCTGGTCGCCCTCTCCGAGACCCAGCTCATGAACATCCGCAACTTCGGTCAGAAGTCGGTCGACGAGGTGAAGGACAAGCTCGTCGAGCTCGGCCTCTCGCTGAAAGACACGGTCCCCGGGTTCGACGGAGCCCACTTCTACAGCGGTTACGACGAAGAAGAGACCACCAACTAGGTCTCTCCGCCCGACGCCCTCCACTCTCGACTCACTTAGGAACAGACAATGCCCAAGCCCACCAAGGGACCCCGCCTCGGAGGCGGCCCGGCGCACGAGCGCCTCATGCTGGCCAACCTGGCCGCCTCGCTCTTCGAGCACAAGACGATCAAGACGACCGAGACCAAGGCCAAGCGCCTGCGTCCCGTCGCCGAGCGTCTCGTGACCTTCGCGAAGCGTGGCGACCTGCACTCGCGTCGTCGAGCCATGCAGACCCTGCGCAACAACAAAGAGGCCGCGCACATCCTCTTCACCGAGATTGCCCCTCTGGTCGAGAACCGTGACGGTGGATACACCCGCATCACCAAGCTCGGCTTCCGCAAGGGTGACAACGCCTCGATGGTGTCGATCGAGCTCGTGCTCGAGCCCGTGACCCCCAAGGTCAAGAACTCGAAGACCACCGCCTCGGCGGCCCCGGTCACCGAGCCCGTCGAGGACGAGTCCACCGAGGCTCCCGTCGACGAGACCGAGACGGTCGAGGAGTCCGCTCCCGTCGAGACCGAGACCGAGACGGCTGCCGCCGACGAGGTCGAGTCCGAC
Source organism: Frigoribacterium sp. VKM Ac-2836 (assembly GCF_013248995.1). Classification (GTDB taxonomy): domain Bacteria; phylum Actinomycetota; class Actinomycetes; order Actinomycetales; family Microbacteriaceae; genus Frigoribacterium. The sequence goes on from NZ_JABRPK010000002.1 coordinate 521,642, forward strand.
GCCGCCGCCAAGTCGGACGACGAAGCAGCCAAGTAGTCTCCCCAGCACCACCCGAAGGGCCCGTCACCGTGAGGTGACGGGCCCTCCGTCGTGCGGTGAGGGGGGCCGGTCCGCACAAGAGAGGACTGGCCCCTCGGGCGAGGGTCGTTTACCTTGGCGATTGTTCTGCGACACCTGTGGTGCACCTGTGCCTCCTAGGGTGACCGGAGCCCGACCCGATCACGAAGGACGTCATGACGCCACGCCCCCGCCCGCTCAAAGCCCTCGCCCTCACCGCCGGCGCCGCCCTGGTCCTGGGGCTCGCTCCGCTCGCGACCTCGGCCCCCGCGGTCGCCGCGCCCGACGGATCGGCCGTGGTCATCAGCGAGGCCTACCTGAAGGGCGGCAGCCGGAACGCTCCCTTCAACCGCAAGTTCGTCGAGCTGTACAACCCGACCTCCTCGCCCGTCTCGCTCGCCGGATGGTCGCTGCAGTACCGGTCGGAGGCCGGCGCCGGTGCGTTCGCGGCCGCGGCCCTCGCGGGCACCGTTCCGGCCGAGGGGTACTTCCTCGTCGCGATCCCCGGCAACGGCGCGACGGGTGCCGAACTGCCGACCCCCGACGCGACGGCATCGCTCAACCCCAGTGGGACGACCGGGACGGTCCTGCTCTCGGACCAGGCCGAGCCCCTGACCCTCACGCCAGGTCCGGTCGCCGCGGGGACGGCGGGTGTGGTCGACGTGCTGGGTTACGGCGCCTCGAACACCTTCGAGACGACCGTCGCGCCGGTCACCGGCGCCAACGCCGTGCCCAATTCGCTCGCCCGCGCGGCAGGCCTCGACACCGACGTCAACTCGGCCGACTTCTCGACCCAGACCACGGTCACCCCGCAGAACTCCGGCGGCACGGGCAGCGAGCCGGCCCCCGAACCCCAGCCCGAGCCCGACCCGGTCCCCGAAGCCGACGTCACCATCGCCCAGATCCAAGGCGAGACCGACGCGAGCCCGCTGGTCGGCCGGACGGTCACCACGCGTGGTGTCGTCACCGCGACCTACCCCACGGGTGGCCTCGACGGATACGTCATCCAGACCCCGGACACAGGAGGCGCGCTCGACCTCGCGACGCACGTCGCGTCGGACGCGCTGTTCGTGTACTCCGCGAGCACCGCCTCCTCGGTCGCCGTCGGCGACTACGTCGAGGTGGACGGAACGGTCACGGAGTACTTCGGCCTGACGCAGATCACCGTCCCCGGTGCCTTGTCGCTCAGGCAGCTCGACGCTTCCACCGTCGCCGCCCCGCGAGCGGCGAGCGTGGGCCTGCCCGCCACGGACGCCCGACGCGAGACGCTCGAGAGCATGCTCGTGCTGCCCCAGGGCGAGTTCACGGTGGCGGACACGTACACGACGAACCAGTACGGCGAGGTCAAGCTCGCCTCGGGTGACCGCCCGCTGATCCAGCCCACCGAGGTCGCCCGCCCGGGCTCGTCCGACTACGCGGCGGTGGTCGCCGACAACGCGGCCCGTGCCGTGACCCTCGATGACGGCGCCACGACGAACTTCTTCACGGCGGCCAATCAGTCGATCCCGGTGCCCTACCTCTCGAACGAGGACCCCGTCACCGTGGGCGCCTCGGTCGCCTTCACCGATCCGGTCGTGTTCGACTTCCGCAACTCGGCCTGGAAGTACCAGCCGACCGCCCGCCTCACCGGGGACACCGCGTACGGCGACCTGCCGGTCACGTTCGAGGACATCCGCACCGATGCCCCCCGCGAGGTGGGAGGCGACGTGACGCTCGCCAGCTTCAACGTGTTGAACTACTTCACCACCACGGGCGACCAGCTGCCTGGCTGCACGTTCTACACCGACCGGGCCGGTGCGCCCGTGACCGTCGACGGCGGTTGCGACGCCCGCGGTGCCGCGAACGCCGAGAATCTCGCGCGCCAGCAGGTCAAGATCGTCACCGCGATCACGGCGCTGGGTGCCGACGTCGTGTCGCTCGAGGAGATCGAGAACTCCGCACGCTTCGGCGAGGACCGCGACTCCGCGCTGGCGACCCTGGTCGGCGCGCTCAACGCCTCGGCCGGCAGCGAGGTCTGGGACTACGCCCGCTCGCCGGAGGCGCTGCCCGCCAACGAGGACGTCATCCGTCTCGCCTTCATCTACAAGAAAGCCGTGGTCGAACCCGTCGGTGGATCGACGATCCTGACCGGCTCCGCCGCCTTCAGCAATGCCCGTCAGCCCCTGTCGCAGGCGTTCCGTCCCGTCGGCGGCGACCTCGACTCGACGTTCGTCGCCATCGCCAACCACTTCAAGTCGAAGGGCAGCGGCTCGGGCCCCGACGCCGACCAGGGTGACGGCCAGGGCGGCTCGAACGGGTCGCGCGTCAACCAGGCGAACGCTCTGGTCGCCTTCGCGGCCGAGCGGGAGGCCGCGGCGGACACCGACAAGGTCTTCCTGCTCGGAGACTTCAACGCCTACTCGCGAGAGGACCCGATCGAGGTACTGCGCACCGCGGGCTACGTCGACCTCGGCTCGACCGAGACCGAGGAGTACAGCTACGTGTTCAGCGGCCTCAGCGGTTCGCTCGACCACGTGCTGGCCTCGCCTGCGGCGGCGCAGGCCGTGACGGGTGTGGACATCTGGAACATCAACTCGGGCGAGGGCGTCGGGCTCGAGTACAGCCGCTTCAACTACAACGTGGAGCAGCTCTACCAGCCCGACCAGTTCCGCTCGAGCGACCACGACCCGGTCGTCGTCGGTGTGTCGTTGCTCGCCGCTCCCGTCGACCCGGTGCCGCCGGTCACCGACCCGGGTGCGACGCCCGGTGACGGTGCCGACCCCACCACGCCGGGTGCCGGCTCCGGCGCGGTCACCCCGGGCACGACGGCGCCGACGGCGGACGGTTCGCTCGCCTTCACGGGCTCCGCTCCACTGGCCGGGTGGCTCGCACTCGCGCTGGTGCTGATGGCGATGGGTGGCACGGTCCTCGTGGTCCGGCACCGCGCCTCCTCGGCGGGCTGAGCGGCATCACCTGACGGCGGTCGCGACACGGGTGCCCGTGTCGCGACCGCCGTCGTCGTCCGGCGACCCGTCGGGCCGAGGAGGCGCGGTGTCGGCCCCGTAGGATCGTCGGGTGACGATCGACGCCCCGGCCCTGACGCGCCTCCGTCTCGGGGTGGCCTACGACGGCACCGGCTTCTCGGGCTGGAGCGAACAGCCCGGCCGGCGCACGGTCCAGGGCGAGATCGAGACCGCGCTGCAGACCCTCTTCCGCCGGCTCGGCGACGTACCGACGGTGACCGTGGCGGGCCGCACCGACGCCGGGGTGCACGCGCGCGGGCAGGTGGTGCACCTCGACCTCACCGACGCCCAGATCGCCCAGCTGCAGAAGCCCCACCGCGGTCTGCGCGACCGGTCGCCGCTCGATGCCCCGACCGTGCTGGCCCGGCGCTTGAACGGGCTGGCGGGCGCGACCGACGAGATCGTGATCTCGGGTGCGCGAGTCGCGCCTCCCGGATTCCACGCGCGGTTCGGTGCGCTCTGGCGCCGGTACGAGTACCGCATCGCCGACCGGGGGACCGAGCGCGACCCGACGAGGCGCAGCCACACCCTCTGGTACGACCAGCGCCTCGACCTCGATCTGATGAACGCCACGGCGACGGGCCTGCTGGGCCTCCACGACTGGGCCGCCTACTGTCGGCACCGCGACTACGCGACCACCATCCGCGAGCTGCAGGAGTTCTCGTGGAGGCGCGAGGCCGACGGTGTGCTCGTCGCCTCGGTGCAGGCCGACGCGTTCTGCCACAACCTCGTGCGTAACCTGGTCGGCGCCTGCGTCGCCGTCGGCGAGGGAGCGATGGAGGCGCATCGAGCGGTGGGCGTGCGGCGCGAGGCCCAGCGCAACGGGGAGTTCCGCGTCGTGCCCGCCCACGGGCTGACCATGGTCGAGGTCGGCTATCCGCCCGACGACGAGATGGCCGCTCGGGTGGCCCTGACGCAGGTGAAGCGGTCGCACGATCAGCTGGGGGAGTGACGCCCGGGCAGGGCGGGCGGCGGTTGACCGCCTGGTCCGCGTCGGGTAACGTGAACTCTTGGTGTCTGCGCAACTGCGCGCTTTCGCCCGAAGTTGAGCCCTCCACCTGACTCGTTCTCATCGCCTCTGCGGTGACAACGGCAACGGAGCGGGATTCACGAACCTCTCACCTCGACCAGAAAGCAGCACTACTGTGACGCGCACTTTCTCCCCCAAGCCGGCTGACGTTCAGCCGAACTGGCTGATCATCGACGCCAACGACGTCGTGCTCGGCCGCCTCGCGAGCCACGTGGCAGCCCTGCTGCGCGGCAAGCACAAGCCGACCTTCGCCCCCCACATGGACATGGGCGACTTCGTCATCGTCATCAACGCCGACAAGGTGGCCCTGACCGGCTCCAAGCTGGCCGAGAAGCTCTACTACCGTCACTCGGGTTACCCGGGCGGCATCACGGCCACCACGTACTCCGAGATGGTCGAGAAGCACCCCACCCGTGCGGTCGAGAAGGCCATTCGTGGCATGCTGCCGAAGAACTCGCTGGGCCGTGCCCAGATCAAGAAGCTGAAGGTGTACGCGGGTGCCGAGCACCCCCACGCTGCTCAGCAGCCCACGGTTTACACCCTCGACCAGGTCGCCCAGTAGCGTCCGCCTTCAGACTTAAGGACCCCCACACAGTGGCTCAGATCGCAGATTCCATCGACCAGGCTCCCGAGAGCTTCACCACCGAGAGCTCGGCCCCCGAGGCCGCCGCGACGCCCCGCCCCGTGCTGAGCGTCGGCGGTTCCGCCGTCGGTCGCCGCAAAGAGGCCATCGCTCGCGCGCGCCTCACGCCCGGCTCCGGCACGATCGTCGTGAACGGTCGCACCCTCGAGGACTACTTCCCCAACAAGCTGCACCAGCAGCTGATCAACGACCCGTTCAAGGTCCTCGACCTGCTCGGTTCGTACGACGTGGCCGTCAAGGTCACCGGTGGCGGCCCCTCGGGCCAGGCCGGTGCCCTCCGTCTCGCCATCGCCCGTGCGCTGAACGAGATCGACCGTGAGAACAACCGCGCCACGCTCAAGAAGGCCGGCTTCCTCACCCGTGACGCCCGCGTCATCGAGCGCAAGAAGGCCGGTCTCAAGAAGGCCCGCAAGGCCTCGCAGTTCTCGAAGCGCTAACCAGCACCACACAAGGCAGGTCTCGCGATGTCGCGTTTGTTCGGTACCGACGGTGTCAGAGGCCTCGCCAACCGTGAATTGACCGCCGCGCTCGCCCTGGGGCTCTCCCAGGCGAGCGCGGTGGTGCTCACGAAAGGGCATCACGCCGATGCCCGTCGTGCCGAGGGGCGGCGACCCGTCGCCGTCGTCGCGCGCGACCCCCGTATCTCCGGTGAGTTCCTCACCGCGGCCGTCTGTGCCGGGCTCGCCAGCTCGGGCGTGGACGTGCTCGACGCCGGGGTCATCCCGACCCCCGCGGCGGCCTTCCTGGTCGACGACATCGGCGCCGACTTCGGCGTGATGATCAGCGCGTCGCACAACCCGGCGCCCGACAACGGCATCAAGTTCTTCGCCTTCGGTGGCACCAAGCTGCCCGACGAGGTCGAAGACCGCATCGAGGCCGCGATGGCCGACCCGCAGCTCATGCCGATCGGTGGCGACGTCGGACGCATCCGTCGCTTCGCCGACGCCGAGGACCGCTACGTCCTGCACCTGCTCGGTGCCCTGCCGAACCGGCTCGACGGCATCCACGTCGTGCTCGACTGCGCCCACGGCGCCGCCTCGGCCGTGTCGCCCGAGGTGTTCACCGACGCCGGGGCCACCGTCACGCTGATCGGTGCCGATCCCGACGGTGTCAACATCAACGACGGCGTGGGCTCGACCCACCTCGACAACCTCGCGAAGGCCGTGCTCGAACACGGCGCCGACATCGGTATCGCCCACGACGGCGACGCCGATCGGTGCCTCGCCGTCGACGCCACCGGTGCCGTGGTCGACGGTGACCAGATCATGGCGATCATCGCCGTGGCCCAGAAAGAACGCGGTGCCCTGGTCGACGACACGCTCGTCGCCACGGTGATGAGCAACCTCGGCCTGATCCGCGCCATGGCCGAACACGGCATCACGGTGCGCCAGACCAAGGTCGGCGACCGCTACGTCCTCGAAGACATGAACGAGCACGGCTTCACCCTGGGCGGCGAACAGTCCGGCCACATCGTCTTCGCCGACTACGCCACCACCGGCGACGGCATCCTCACCGGTCTCTCGCTCGTCGCCCGGATGGCCGCGACGGGCAAAAGCCTGGCCGAGCTCGCCTCGGTCATGACGGTCTTCCCTCAGATCATGATCAACGTGCGCGACGTCGATCGCTCGCGAGCCGCGTCCGACGAGGGCGTGGCCGAGGCCGTCCGCCGGTTCGAGGCAGAGCTCGGCGACACCGGCCGGGTGCTCTTGCGCCCCTCCGGCACCGAACCCGTCGTCCGCGTCATGGTCGAAGCCGCCGACCAGGTCACCGCCGACCTTGTGGCCCACGCCCTCGCCGACGTCGTCCGCGAGCGCCTGGCCCTCTGAGCCTCTCGGCGGACGGGGCGCGACGTCGCGGAGACGTCCCTCGCGCCTCCTGACCGGGGCACGGCGTCGTCGACGCGCGTCAGATCTTGCGGAGCAACACCGAACTGACCTTGTGGTCCGCGGCCTTGCGCAAGACGAGCGTCGCCCGTGAGCGGGTCGGCAGGACGTTCTCGATCAGGTTGGGCTCGTTGACCGACTTCCAGATGCCCGAGGCGAAGGACCGGGCTTCGGGCTCGCTCATGTCCGCGAAGCGATGGAAGAACGAGCGCTCCTGAGTGAAGGCGCCCTTCTGCAGGGCGAGGAACCGGTCGACGAACCAGTTCTCGATGTCGCCCGTCCGGGCGTCGACGTAGACCGTGAAGTCGAAGAGGTCGCTGAGGGCGAGGCGACCGGCCACGGCGGGTTGCAGCACGTTCAGGCCCTCGACGATGAGGATGTCGGGGCGACGGACCACGACCTCGGCGCTCGGCATGATGTCGTAGCTCGTGTGGGAGTAGAAGGGTGCGCGCACCTCTTCGGCGCCGCTCTTGACCTGCGAGACGAAGCGCAGCAGGTGGCGTCGGTCGTACGACTCGGGGAACCCCTTGCGGCTCATGATGCCGCGGCGTTCGAGCTCGGCGTTCGGGTAGAGGAACCCGTCGGTGGTCACCAACTCGACGCGCGGGGTGTCGTCCCAGCGGCTGAGCAGTTCGCGGAGGAGGCGCGCGACGGTGGACTTGCCGACGGCCACCGACCCCGCGACGCCGATCACGAACGGTGTGCGCTGGGCCCGTTCGCCGAGGAAGTCGCTCGTCGCCCGGTGCAGGTTGCGTGCGCCGGCGGCGTACAGGTTGAGCAGGCGGCTCAGCGGGACGTAGACGTCCTGTACCTCGCGCATGTCGAGCCGGTCGCCGAGACCCCGCAGCTGGACGATCTCGGTCTCGGTCAGCGGCAGGCGCGTCGTGGGGGCGAGGTCGGCCCAGGCGTCACGCCCGATCTCGACGAAGGGGCTCGCGTGCACGGCGGAGGGTGCGGTCGTCGGGTTGGCTTCGGCCATGCGCACGAGGCTACCGGTCCGTCGTCGGCGTGCGTCGGCACGGCCCGCCGGGCTCTCGGACGGGAGCCTCTAGGATCGACCTCATGTGTGGAATCGTGGGATACGTCGGATCGGGTGACAAGAGCATCGAGGTGCTGCTGGGCGGCCTCAAGCGTCTCGAGTACCGCGGGTACGACTCGGCGGGCGTCGCGGTGATCGACGCCGAGGGTCACCTCGGAACCCGCAAGAAGGCCGGCAAGCTGCAGATGCTCGTCGACGACCTCGAGGCGACGCCGCTGACCGACGGCACGACCGGCATCGGCCACACCCGCTGGGCGACCCACGGCGGCCCCACCGACGAGAACGCACACCCCCACCTGGCCGACGACGGCAAGTTGGCGCTCATCCACAACGGCATCATCGAGAACTTCTCCGAGCTCAAGGCCGAGCTGCTCGCCGAGGGCGTCGAGTTCCTCAGCGAGACCGACTCCGAGGTCGCCGCGCACCTGGTGGCCCGGGCCTACCGCGCGTCCGGCGACCTGGCCGAGGCCCTGCGGGCGGTCGTCAACACCCTCGACGGCGCCTTCACGCTGCTCGTCGTCCACGCGGACCAGCCGGGCGTCGTCGTCGGCGCCCGCCGCAACTCGCCCCTGGTCATCGGCCTGGGCGACGGCGAGAACTTCCTCGGCAGCGACGTGGCGGCCTTCGTGGCGCACACCCGTCGCGCGATGTCGATCGGACAGGACCAGCTCGTGACCATCCGCCCCGACTCGGTCGAGGTCGTGGACTTCGCCGGTGCGCCCGTCGAGACGACCGAGTTCGAGGTCGACTGGGACGCCTCGGCCGCCGAGAAGGGCGGCTGGTCCAGCTTCATGGCGAAAGAGATCAGCGAAGAGCCCGAGGCCGTCGCGAAGACGCTGCTCGGCCGCATCACGACCGAGGGCGCGGTGACGCTGACCGAGCTCGACGGCGTGCGCGAGCGCCTCCTGACGGTCGACCGGGTCATCGTCATCGCCTGCGGCACCGCGGCGTACGCCGGCATCCTGGGCAAGTACGCCATCGAGCAGTGGGCCCGCATCCCCGTCGAGGTCGAGTTGGCCCACGAGTTCCGCTACCGCGACCCGGTCCTCGACGAGAAGACCCTCGTGGTGTCGATCAGCCAGTCGGGCGAGACGATGGACACCCTGATGGCCGTCAAGTACGCCCGAGAGCAGGGCGCCCAGGTGCTCTCGATCTGCAACACGCAGGGTTCGACGATCCCGCGCGAGTCCGACGCCGTGCTCTACACGCACGCCGGTCCCGAGGTGGCCGTCGCGTCGACCAAGGCCTTCGTCGCCCAGGGCACGGCGCTCTTCCTGCTGGGACTGCACCTGGCGACCCTGCGGGGCACGCTCAGCACCGAGGCCATCGCCGAGCAGGTCGCCGACCTGCACGAGATCCCGGGCAAGATCGAGCAGGTGCTCGAGTCGTCCGAGCGCATCAAGACGCTCGCCGGGTGGATGGCCGACACCCGGTCGGTGCTCTTCCTCGGTCGTCACGTGGGCTACCCGATCGCCCTCGAAGGGGCGCTCAAGCTGAAAGAACTCGCCTACATCCACGCCGAGGGCTTCGCGGCCGGCGAGCTCAAGCACGGCCCCATCGCCCTGATCGAGCCCGGCCAGATCGTCTTCGTCATCGTGCCGAGCCCCCGCGACCCGCGGTCGTTGCACCCCAAGGTCGTCTCGAACATCCAAGAGATCCGTGCTCGCGGCGCCCGGGTCATCGCGATCGCCGAAGAGGGCGACGCCGCCGTGCTCCCCTTCGCCGACGAGGTTCTGCACATCCCCCTCGCGGCTCCTCTGTTCGAGCCGCTGTTGTCCGTCGTGCCGCTGCACGTCTTCGGCATGGAGCTCGCGGCCGCCAAGGGCCTCGACGTCGACCAGCCGCGCAACCTGGCCAAGTCGGTCACCGTCGAGTAGCGCGTCGTGCAGCCGGGGCAGGGCATCGGGCGGGTGAGGACGTGATCGTGGGCATCGGCGTGGACGTCGTCGACCTCGAGCGCTTCGGCCGGTCGCTCGAGCGGACCCCGGCGCTCGCCACCCGCTTGTTCCGTCCCGACGAACTCGTGTTGCGCGACGGAGGTCCTCGCGGGCACCACTCCTTGGCGGCGCGGTTCGCCGCGAAGGAGGCGCTGATCAAGTCCCTGGGCGGGTCCACCGGGGTGCGCTGGCACGACGTCCTGGTCGTCTCCGACGACCAAGGAGCCCCGTCGCTCGTGCTGAGCGGGGGAGCGCGGGCGCTGGCGGACTCGCGGGGCGTCTCGCGCCTCCACCTGTCCCTCAGCCACGACGGCGGGGTGGCCGTCGCCTACGTGGTCGCCGAGGGTCAAGACCTAGGCCCCTCCCGCCACGACGAACCAGAGAACGAAGGGGCGGTCCGATGACCCACGACGTCACCATCACCGTCGACACGGCGGCGCTGCGACACAACGTCGGGGTGCTGCGGGCCGCCGTGGCGCCGGCGGCCGTCATGGCCGTGGTCAAGGCGAACGCCTACGGCCACGGTGCCGTCGAGTGCGCCCGGGCCTTCGTCGAGGCCGGCGTCGACTGGCTCGGCGTGGCCGACCTGACCGAGGCCGTGGCGCTGCGACGCGGCGGTGTCGAGGCGCCCCTCCTCGCCTGGTTGCACGCCCCTGACGAGGACTTCGTCGAGGCTGCCGCGCTCGACATCACCCCGGCCGTGTCGAGCGTCGAGCAACTCGAGGCCGCCGTGTCGGCCGGCGTCCGCGCCGTGCACCTGGCGATCGACACGGGTCTGAGCCGCAACGGTGCGGTCGAGTCCGAGTGGCCCGAGCTGTTCGAGCGCGCGGCCGGCCACGCCGCCGTCGTGCCGGTCGAGGGCCTGATGACCCATGTGTCGAACGCCTCGTCCGAGGACGACGGCCTGCAGATGGCCCGCTTCGCTCGGGCGTGCGAGATGCTCGACGGGCTCGGCGTCCGACCGCCGCTGCAACACGTCGCCGCCTCGGCGGCCGCGCTGGACTACGTCGGGTCGAGGGCGACCATGGTGCGCTTCGGACTCGCGGCGTACGGCCTCAGCCCCTACGCCGGCCGCACGTCGGCCGAGCTCGGCCTGCGACCGGCCATGACCCTCACGGCCCCGGTGACCACCGTCAAGCGCATCCCGGCGGGCGAGGGCGTGTCGTACGGCTACCTGTTCCGCCCCGAGCGCGACACCTCGATCGCGATCGTGCCGGTCGGGTACGCCGACGGCATCGACCGTGCCGCGAGCGAGCGGGCCTCCGTCACGATCGGTCAGCGCACCTATCGGGTCCGCGGGCGCATCGCGATGAACGCACTCGTCATCGACGTGGGCGACGACCCGGTCGAGATCGGGGACGAGGTCGTGCTGTTCGGTGACCCGGCGCTGGGTCGGCAGTCCGCCGCCGACTGGGCCGAGGCCATCGGCGGCATCACCTACGAGGTAGTCGCCTGCCTGGCGGCCGGCCTCACGCGGAGGTACCTGGCATGAGCGCCGCCGCGTCCCTGCGCCGGGCCACGGTCGACCTGGCCGCCTACCGGGCGAACCTCGAGTCGTTGATCGCCCGTCTCGACCCGGTCGAGATCCTGGCCATCGTCAAGGCCGACGCCTATTCGCACGGGGCCGACGTGCTCGTGCCCGAGGCCGTCGCGGCGGGCATCCGCTGGTTCGGCACGGTCGAGCTCGCACCGGCCCTCCGACTGCGACGGCTGGGCATCGGCGGCGAGGCCTCGTTCTTCGCCTGGCAGCTCAGCCCGTCCGACGACCTCGAGGCCGCCGTCGACCTGCAGGTCGACCTGGGTGTGTCCACGTTCGAGCAGCTCGAAGCCGTGGCCTCCGTCGCGCGGGCCCGGGACGGAGTCGCCCTGGTCCATCTGACCATCGACACCGGGCTGCACCGCGAGGGCTGCCTGCCCTCGGACTGGCCGGCATTCGTCACCCGTGCCGTCGCCTTGCGTGACGAGGGCGTGATCCGTCTGCGCGGGATCTTCTCGCACGTCAGCGAGACGAGCGAGGCCGACGACCAGGCCGCGGCCCGGGTGTTCGAGAAGGCCGTGGCCGACGCCGAGGCGCTCGGCGCCACGGTCGAGAAGCGGCACATGTCGTCGAGCTCGGCCGCGCTCGAGCACCCCGAACGGCGCTTCGACATGGTGCGCATGGGGTCGAACGGCCTGGGCATCCCCGTGACCGAGGGGGTGACGGCCGCCGACCGGGGGCTGCGGCAGGTGCTGACGCTGAGCGCCTCCGTGGTGAAGGTCAAACGTGTCGCCGCGGGCACCGGGGTCTCGTACGACTACACGTTCCGTGCTCCGTCCGACACCACGCTCGCCCTCGTGCCCCTGGGCTACGCGGACGGAGTCAGCCGCCGGGCGCAGGGGGCCGTCCACGTGGTGGTGAACGGCGCGCCCCGCCCGATCGTGGGCCGGGTCGCGATGGACCAGTTCCTGGTCGACATGGGCGACGACCCGGTCGCGGTCGGTGACGAGGTCGTGCTCTTCGGGCCGGGCGACCAGGGTGAGATGACCATCGGGGAGTGGGCCGACGCCACCGGCACGATCCCCGAAGAGGTCGCCTGCCGCATCGGAGCCCGGGTGCCGCGCGTGTACGTGGGCGGCCGCCCGTGACCACCGCGTCCGGTGCGGTCGACCTGACCGTCGCCGACGCCGCCGAGATGGAGTCGCTCGGGCGTCGGGTGTCCGGTCTGCTCCGCGCGGGCGACCTCCTGGTCCTGAGCGGGCCGCTCGGCGCCGGCAAGACGACCTTCACGCGGGGGCTCGGCGAGGGGCTCGAGGTGAGAGGCCAGGTCGCGAGCCCGACGTTCGTCCTCGCCAGGACGCATCCCACCGCCTCCGGGGTGCCCCTCGTGCACGTCGACGCCTACCGGCTCTCGGGCGAGGCCGAGCTCGACGATCTCGACCTCGACTACGAAGGCTCGATCGTCGTGGTCGAGTGGGGCGCGGGCCTGCTCGACGGGGTCGCCGAGTCCTGGCTCGACGTCGTCATCGAGCGACCGACCGGTGGGGTCGACGGGCGCGACGCCGACTTCGTCCAGGACGGCACCGTGGACGACGTGCCGGAGGAACCGAGGCGGGTGGTGATCACGGCACACGGCGCTCGCTGGGCCGATGTCGCCCTGCCCGCCACCTGACCGTCACGGAGCGGCGCACCCCCTCCGGGGGTCGTGAGGACTGCTCTGCTCCAGGTATGCTCGCGAGGTTCCACCACTTAACCCGGGAGTGTCCGTTGGATCCTCAGCACTACTGGCGCGCTCTCCTGAAGAGTTGGCCCCTCGTCGTCGTCCTCGCCCTCCTCGGCGGGGCCGCCGGGTACGCCTACGCCCAGACACAACCCGACTCGTTCCGGGCGACGAGCAGCGTCTTCGTCTCGGCGACCGAGGGCTCCGACCCCAACGAGCTGTTGCAGGGGTCGTCGTACACGCAGAACCTCGTGCAGAGCTACACGCGCCTGGCGACCTCGTCCGTCGTGCTCGAACCGGTCATCGGGCAGATGGGTCTCGACCTGACCCCCACCCAGCTGGCGCGACAGATCACCGCCGAGAACCCCCTGAACACCGTCATCATCGACGTCGCGGTGGTGGACGGCGACGCGCAACGGGCGGCCGACGTCGCGAACGCGGTGACCATCTCGTTGAGTCGACAGGCCCGAGCGCTGTCGCCCGAGAACACCGCCGGCAACTCGACGCTGAGCGTCGCGCCGATCGCCGAGGCGACGCCTCCGACGTCGCCCATCAGCCCGAACCGCCGGCTGATCGCCCTGAGCGGCCTCGCGCTCGGGGGAGTCCTCGGCATCGCCCTGGCCCTGCTGCGATCGGTGGTCGACACCAGGCTCCGCACCGCCCGCGACGTCGAGGACCTGCACCTCGTGCCCCTGCTCGGCAGCGTCACCCGGCGCAACCGTGGTGTGCTCGCCCTCTCCGACGAGCCCCAGGGCGCGGCGGCCGACGACTTCCGTCGCATCCGTGCCCAGCTGCAGTTCGCGGACGTCGACCGGGTCACCCGCACCATCGCCGTCTCCTCGGTCGCGGCCGACGAGCGCGAGGGCCGTGCGGCAGTGGCCCTCGACCTCGCGCTGGCGTTCGCCGAACGGGGCCTCGACGTGCTCGTGGTGGACGCCGACCTGCGGGGCAGTGGTCTCGCCGAACTCGCGGCCGTGTCGGACGAGGTCGGCCTGACCGACGTCGTCGTCGGTCAGCTCGAGTTCGCCGCCGCCGTCTCGTCGTGGCGCGACGGCGTCGACATCCTGACGGCCGGTGACGTGCCGCCGAACCCGAGCCCCCTGCTCAGCTCACGCTCCATGGCACTGCTGCTCGAGACCGCCCGGGAACGCTACGACGTCGTCGTGGTCGATGCGCCCGCGGTGCTCACCTCGTCCGACACGCTCGAGATCGGCCGTCTGACCGACGGCGTCGTCATCGTCGCCACGGCGGGCCGGTCGACCCGTCCGCGGCTCGCGTCGGCGGTCCGTGCCCTCGAGAACGTCAAGGTCCGCGTCATCGGTGTGGTCTTCGACGGCGTCACGGCCGGCAAGCAGCGGGCGTCACGCGACCTGCCGCCGTCGGTGCTCGTGCCCGTCTCGACGTCCTCCCACGAGCAGACCTTCCCCTTCGCCCGCGAGGCGACGAGCGGGTCCCGCGGCACCACGGGTCACGCGAGCGACGCCACCTCGTGAGCCCGACCCGCCGGTCTCGGAGTCGCGCGCCGCGCCTCCCGGCGGTCCGTCTCTACGAGTCGCTCCGCACGGCTCACCTCGAGCGGGCGCACGAGCTGGCACCGGCCAGCATCGTCTACCGGGTCACCCGGTACGACTTCGACGAATCGCTGGCCGCGGGGCTCGACCTCGTGCCCGCCGGCCCGCTCGCCTCGGCCTGGCTGATCGCGCGGTCACGCGTCGAGACGCTCGAGGTCAACGAGCCGCTCATGACCTCGAGCCTGCCGACCACCGCCTCGGTGCTGGCCGCGCTGGCGGTGCGCCGACGACTGACCGGCCGCCGGACGGTCGTCGTGAGCTATCTGATCGGCAACGCCGACCCCTTCGACGCGGCGACGGCTCCGCGCCTGAGGACGCGACTGCGCCGACGCGGCGAACGCGTGCTGGCGCGCGCGGTGTGGCGGCGACTGGATCGGATGGTCTTCGGGACCGACGCGGCTCGTGAGACGTACACGCGCCTCCTCGGGGCCCCCTCGCCCCGCGCCACCCCGACCACCGTGCCCGCGCTGCCCACCCGGCACCCGGACGCCCGGGGTGGCGGGGCCCGCCCGCCCTCGGTCGCGTTCGTCGGGTCGTTCGTCGAGCGCAAGGGACTGCGCGTGCTGGCGGCGGCCTGGCCGCTCGTCGTCGCGGCACGACCCGACGCGACGCTGACGCTGCTCGGCAAGGGAACGCTCGAGCAGGAGGCGCGGGCCCTGTCGGTCGCGCACCCCTCGGTCACCGTCGAGGTCGACCCGCCGCGCCCGCGCATCCACTCCGTGCTCGACGAGGCGCGCGCGCTCGTGCTCTGGTCCCAGCCGAGCCCGACCTGGCGCGAACAGGTCGGACTGCCGATCGTCGAGGGGCTGTCGCACGGGTGCACCGTCGTGACGACGACCGAGACCGGCCTCGCCGACTGGCTCGGCGCCCACGGCCACGTGGTCGCCGGTGACCCCCGGTCGCCCCGGGTACTGGCCGACGCGATCGTCGAGGCCCTCGACGCGGGGCGCACCGCCGACGACGTGCTGGCCGACCTGCCCGACCGGGACGGACGCCTCACCGCCGACGATCGACTGTTCGGGCGTGCCTCGTGAGCCGGTCGACGACGGGTTCGGCCGGTCGTCCCCGCCGGGGCGGCGCGATGGCCGCCGTGGGCTCGACCGCGGCGACGAAGGTCATCGTGATGGGCCTGTCGGGCGTGCTCGGCATCATCACGAGCCGCATGATCATCCAGAACTTCGGGACCGACGCCTACGCCCAGTACGGGCTGCTCTCGACCTTCCCGACCCTGCTGCCGTTCGCCGACCTCGGCATCGCGGCGATCGTGATCAACGCCGTGGCGGGGTCGTCGTCCGTCAGGACCGACGACTTCGTCAAGCGGTCGATCGTCACGGCCTTCCGGGTGCTGCTCGTATCGGGCGGAATCATGGTCGCGGTCGCGTTGCTGATCACGCTCGCCGGCTGGTGGCCCGTGCTGCTCGGCGAGGGCTTGCTACCCGACGGCGGTTCGCTCGCGGCCGGCCTCTGCCTGGCGGTGTTCGGCCTCGTGATCCCGCTGACGGTCGGCCAGCGCATCCTCGTCGGGCTGAAGAAGACCAGCACGCAGGTCGCCAGCCAGGCCGTCGTGGCGCCGTTCATGCTGCTCGCGATCGGCTCGGCCGTCATGTTCAGCGTGCCGGTCGGCAGCTACCTCGCCGTCATCTCGTACGTGGCCAACAGCCTGGTGTCGGTGATCTGCCTGATCGTCGCGGCCCGGGCGCTGTCGCCGCAGATCGGCTCGGCCGTCAAGCTCGTGCCGCGCGTCCGCAGCTACCGCGGGGTGCCGGCACTCGGGCTCGCCTGGCCGATGCTCGTCCAGATGATCGCCTTGCCGGTCGCGATGCAGACCGGCCGTCTGCTGCTCAGCCACCTGGCCGGGCCGGACGAACTCGCGCAGTACAACCTCGCCTCGCAGCTGTTCGGCATCGTGCTGCAGACGGTCGCCGCCGCGGGCATCGCGCTCTGGCCCGTCTACGCGGCGGCCCGTTCGGCCGGACGGGTCGAATCGCCGACCGTGCCGACCCTGTGGTTCCTGCTCGGCGGGCTGGTGCTGGGTACGGCGCTCGCGGTGCTCAGCCCGTTCCTGGCACGGTTCGTCTCGGGCGGGGCGATCACGCTCGACGGCTGGATGCTCGTCGGGTTCGTCGTGTTCGTCGGCCTGCAGGCCGCGAAGTACCCCGTCGGCATGTACATGACCGACAAGACCGGCCTGGTCTTCCAGGTGCTGCCGATCGTGCTCATGGTGCCCCTCAACCTCGGGCTGTCCTGGTGGTTCATCGGGCAGGTCGGGGCCGCGGGGCCCGTGCTGGGGTCGGCGATCTCGGTGGCTCTCTGCCAGCTCGTGCCGAACCTCTGGTACGTGTCGCGCGACCTCGGCCGGCGGCGGGCCGAAGCGGCGGCCGGCGGGCCGGATGACGGCACGCGGCACGACACCGACGACGGCACCGTGGGCCTCGACGTCGACGAGCAGCGCGGCGACGAGACGGCGACCGACCAGGCCATCGTCGAGCGGGCCGCGGCCGAGCAGGGCACGGACGACCGTCCGGGTGACGGTCCGGGGGAGGCGCGGTGATCGAGGTCCTGTTCGCGAGCGAACGTGACGTCCCCGGCTGGGCGGCCGACCACGGCGCCGGGCTGCGGCCCGGGCTCTGGCCCTACGGCCTCGAGGCGCTGCGCGACTCGGACCCGGAGGCGCGGATCGCGTCGGTCGGCGAACCCGGCCGCCTGCAGGTGCTGCGCGACCGGGTGGTGCCGCGCCGCGCCTCCTCGTCCGGGGTCCCCTCCGACGACGTCGGGGTGACCTGGGACGAGAACGTCGCGCGGCGGATGGTGTTGGCACGGCCCCACGAGCGCATGTACACGGGCGTGATCTGGGTGACCGACCGGGTCGCGCGCGGGCAGGACGTCGGGCGCATGCGTGACGTGCTGCGACGCATGAGCGGGCTCTGGGTCATCAGTCGCGGGCAGGTCGAGCCGCTGCGACGCTTCGTCGGCGAGGACGGCCCGCCGGTCGGGTTCTTCACCTTCGGGGTCGACGAGGAGTTCTTCGCGGCGCGCCCGTGGCCCGAGCGGCCGATGGTGCTGAGCATCGGCGGCGATCGCGACCGCGACCCGGCGACCCTGTTCGCGGCACTGGAACGCGTGCACGCCGAGCGGCCCGACGTCGAGCTGGTCGTGCAGACGACGAGCGACGCGGCTCCGCCCGAGGGGGTCACCGTGGTGCCGCACGTCTCGCACCGCGAACTCGCCGAGCTGTACGCACGGGCCTCGATCGTGGCCGTGGCGACGCGGGACAACCTGCACGCGTCGGGCATGACGGTCAGCCTCGAGGCGATGGCCACGGGTCGGCCCGTGGTGATGACGGACACCCCGGGCATCGAGGACTACGTGGCGCACGAGCGCACCGGGTTGCTCGCGCCGGTGGGCGACTCGTCGGCGCTCGCGGGGCACGTGCTGCGGCTGCTCGGCGACGAGGCCGAGGCACGCGCGTTCGGCGCGGCCGGTCGGGCCCTCGTCGAGGAACGCCTGACGACGCGGCACCTGGCGGCGTCGCTGGCGGAGTTCGTCGCGGGCTGAGCCCGGCTGGGGACATCGGATGCTCCCCGTGCAGTGCTGTCACCGTCCCGGTCGGGCTCAGCGGGCCGTCCGGGCTCTGCGCCGCAACTCGGCCGCGACGATCCGACGCCCCTCGAGCACGGCCCGCAACCCCACGAGCAGCGTGCCCGGCGATCGCACGAACTGCCGCCGACCGCCCTGCAGCAGCACCTCCCAGGCGATGCGAGGGGTCAGCCCGCGCCACCGGCGCAGGTCGTCGTCGTCGAGGTGCTTCGCGGCGAAGAGCAGCCGGTTGCGGATGTTGTACCGGTAGTACCCGGCCGACTTCGCCTGCCCCGACCGGTCCGCCCCGCCGGCGGTCTGCGTGCCCCCCTCGGCGTGGACGACGGTGACGTCCTCGAGCAGCCGCAGCGCGCCTCCTGAACCGACGACGCGGCGGGACAGGTCGACGTCCTCCCAGTAGAGGAAGTAGTCGTCGTCGAAGCCGCCGCAGCGCTGCCACAGCTCGTCGCTCAGCACGAGGCAGGCCCCGCTCAGCCACTCCTCGACGCGGACGCCGGGCAGCCGTCGTCGTCGCGACCGGATGCGGCCGTCGTCGAGGTACAGGTCGCTGCCCGCCGACCAGACGCTGCCGTCGGGGCGCAGCACGGTCGGCGCGCTCATCGTCAGCGGGTCGGACGAGGAGGCGCGGTGCAGGGCGGCGAGGGCCCCCGCGTCCGCGACGGCGTCCGGGTTCAGCAGCACGTGGTGACGGGCACCGGCCTCGCGGGCGCACGCCACCCCGAGGTTCACGCCGGTGCCGAAGCCCTCGTTGCCGTCGGGCGCGACGAGGTGCCAGCCCTCGGCCGCGGCGAGCTCGCTCACCCGGGCGCGCTCGGTCGCCCCCGACCAGTTGTCGACGACGACCACGACGAGACCTTCCGTCACCCGTGAGACGGGCGCGAGGTTCTGCCGCAGCAGGTCGGTCGAGCCGTAGTTCACGACGACCACCGACAGCCCGGCGAGCGACTCACCCACGGTTCGTCCCCCGTCCACCCGGAGGAGGCGCGGTGAACGACCCGAGGCCGGTCACCGACCTGACATGCTGGGGGCCGTGACGACCGACCCGACCGCCCCGCGCCTCCTGACGATCGCCGTGCTGACCTTCCGCCGGCCGCGTGATCTCGACGCGGTGCTGCCGCTGCTCGTGGACCAGGCCCGTGGCGTGCGCGCGCTCGGCGTCGAGGCGCGCGTGCTCGTGGTCGACAACGACGCGGGTGGGTCGGGACGCGAGCGCGTCGAGGCGGCGGCGCTCGCCGCGGCCGGCACCCGTGATGGTGTGACCGTGGACTACGTCGTCGAGGCGACGCCGGGCATCGCCTCGGCCCGCAACCGGGCCTTGGCCGAGAGCGGCGACAGCGACCTGCTGGTCTTCATCGACGACGACGAGCGGCCGTCCGAGGACTGGCTGCGGTCGCTGGTCGCCCTGCAGGCCGAGACCGGCACCGCAGCCGTGGTCGGTCCCGTGCGCAGCGAGTACGAGGTCGAACCCGAGCCGTTCATCGTCGAAGGTCGCTTTTTCGTGCGCCGTCGACTCGCGACCGGCACGTCCGTCGACGTCGCGGCCACCAACAACCTGCTGCTCGACCTGGGCGAGGTCCGTCGCCAGGGTCTGGCCTTCGACGTGGCGCTCGGCCAGCTCGGCGGCGAGGACACCTTGTTCACCCGGAGTCTGGTCGCCGGCGGCGGCACGATCCTGTGGTGCGCCGAGGCGATCGTCACGGACGTCGTCCCCGCGAAGCGGGTGACCCGGCGATGGGTCGTGCAGCGCGCCTACAGCAGCGGCAACGGCTGGAGCCTCACCTCGGTGATGCTGTCCGCGCGAGGGGCCTCGCGACTGCTCACGCGCCTCCGGCTGTCGGCGAAGGGTGCCGTGCGCGTCGTCGGCGGGCTCGGCCGGTACGCGGTCGGCACGGTGACCCGCCCCCTCGGTCGACGATCGCTGGGGCAACGCGCTCGCGGCATCCGGACGATGGCCCGGGGCGCCGGCATGGTGGCGGGCGCGTGGGGCGCGGGCTACCGCGAGTACGGCCGCGTCGACGGCTGAGCTCACGGGCGCGCCCGATGCCCCGCGACGCCGCGGCGACCGCGGGTGGCAGCGATCGCCCGCCGGTACGCCGCCACGTGAGCCTCGCCGGCGCGGTCCCAGTCGCGGGCCGACAGGTCGGGTCGGGCGTCGTCGTCCAGTCGCGAGGCCGCGTCGAGGGCGCGCTCGACGTCGTCGGGTCCGAGGTCGTCCGAGTACTGACGCACCCAGTCGGCACCGACCTCGTCGGCCAGGCGGGCGTTGACCTCGTTGGCCGGCACGAGCACCGGTCGCCCGAGCGACAGGGCGGTCAGCACCCCGCCCGAGTTGTGCATCTCGCGATACGGCAGCACGACCAGCTCGGCCCGTCTCACGGTGTCGATGAGGCTCTCGTCGTCCAGGAACCTGAGATCGAGGCTGACCCGCGGGTCGTCCGCCGCGAGTTCCTCGAGGCCGCGCGCGAGCTCCGGCGTCGACGGTTTGCCGGCCGCGTGCAGTCGCCGGTCCTCGCCCCGCACGCCCCGAAAGGCCCGGACGAGGGCGTCGACGCCCTTGTAGCGCCGGATGAAGCCGAAGTACGACACCCGTCCCGCCTCGCGCGACGGCCAGGGCCAGCGCGAGAACCAGTCGACGTAGTGGCCGTGGGGGATGAGCGCCCCGAGGGCGTCGGGGTGCTCGGGCGTCTCGTCGTTCAGCCGCACCCAGAGCGTGGTGCGTCGCTCGATCCAGCGCAGCAGGGCGCGCTCGCGGCGCGAGATGCCGCTCGGCAATTCGAGGTTGTGCTCGGTGCGGACGATCGGGGTGCGCGTCAGTCGCAGCTTCGTCACCAGGGCCACGGTCAAGGCCTGCCGCACGAGCGCCTTCAGCGGGCTCTGCCCCGAGACGAGGATCTCGGGCCAGTGCACGTGGAACACG
Organism: Frigoribacterium sp. VKM Ac-2836; assembly: GCF_013248995.1. Lineage (GTDB taxonomy): Bacteria > Actinomycetota > Actinomycetes > Actinomycetales > Microbacteriaceae > Frigoribacterium. The sequence continues at coordinate 542,515 of NZ_JABRPK010000002.1, forward strand.
TCGTAGCGGCCGAGCAGCGCACCCTTCCAGTCGAAGGTGCGCACCTCGACCCCGGGGACCGCCCCGACGGCGTCCCGGAGCATCACGAGGTAGGGGTTCGTCGTCGGCCGCGGTCGGGGGAACGACTGCTGGACGACGAGCCTGCTCGAGGGCTCCGGGACGTCGCCCGTCACGGCTTGAAGACGCTCAGGTCGTCGAACGAGACCGTCTGCGGCGCGTTGGTGGCGCTGCCCGACGCGTAGGCGCCGAGGGCGACCCAGCCGGGAGCCTGCAGCCCCGCGTACGTGTCGGTGGTCGACACGGTCCAGGCCGTCGGCTCGGTCGTGCCGTCCGCCCAGACCTTCGCGCGGATCGTCGTCGTGCCCGAACCGCTGACCTCGAGACGCACGTTGAGCTTGGCGCCGGGGGTGATCGTGCCGGGCACGAGGGTCTCGCCGACCAGGTTGACCCCGGTGGTCGAGCCCTTGAACGCCGTCAGGGCGACGACCGCACGCCCGTCGGAGCGGTAGCGCAGGGTCGCGCGGTACTCCGAGTTCGTCGCCACCTTGCGGCCGGTGACGTACACGAAGGTACCGCCGCCGGTGGCTGCCTTGTCGAGGCTGACGCTGGTCCGCAGGTCGGCATCGGTCGTGCTGACGCCGGTGAGGGCCATCGACGAGTTCCACCCCGCTGCTCCCAGGAACTGCGTGCCGACACCACCGGTGACCGCGTACTGCGACGCGCTCCCCGTGCGGGTCCAGCTGCCACCTACCTCGGCGGCGCCCCAGCCACCCGTCGTCGTCCGGCCGAAGCCGTCCTGCGCGACGGTCGTCACCACAGGAGGTGCGGTGACCGTCACCGTGGAGGTGCGGGTCCCGGTGGCGCCCTTGTCGTCGGTCACCGTGAGGGTCACCGTGTACGTGCCGGCGGCCGCGAAGTCGTGCTTCGCCGTGCTGCCGGTCGCGGTGGCTCCGTCACCGAAGTCCCAAGCCCACGCGGCGACGGTCCCGTCGGTGTCGGTCGAGGCACGACCGTCGGTGGTGACCGTGAGCTTGTCGGTGGCGGTCGTGAACGACGCCGTGGGGGCCGCGTTCGGGATCGGGGCCACCGTCACGGTTCCGGTGGAGGTACCGGTGGCGCCCTTGTCGTCGGTCACCGTGAGGGTCACGGTGAACGTGCCGGCCGCGGCGTACGTGTGCGATGCCGTCGCGCCGGTGGCCGTGCCTCCGTCGCCGAAGGTCCAGGCGTAGCCGGCCAGGGTGCCGTCGGGGTCGGTCGAGGCCGACGCGTCGGTCGACACCGCCAGACCCGTCGTGGCGCTCGTGAAGGAGGCCGTCGGGGCGACGTTCGCCGGCGGGGCCGGGGCGACGGTGACCGTCCCGGTGGAGGTGCCGGTGGCGCCCTCGCCGTCGGTCACCGTGAGGGTCACGGTGTAGGTGCCGGCGGCGGCGTACGTGTGGCCGCTGGTCGCGCCGGTGGTTGCGGCCGTGCCGTCACCGAAGTCCCACCGGTACGACGCGATGCTGCCGTCGGGGTCGGTCGAGGCCCTCCCATCGACGGCGACGACCAGGTGGTCGACGGTCGAGGCGAACGAGGCGGTGGGTGCCGCGTTCACGCGGGGAGGCGTCACCGTGACGGTCGCGGTCGTGGTGCCGACGGCACCCCGGTCGTCGGTCACGGTCAGGGTCACGGTGTACGTGCCGCCTGCGGCATAGGCGTGCGTGGGCTTGATCCCCGAGGCCGTGGCGCTGCCGTCGCCGAAGTCCCAGGCGTACGAAGCGACCGATCCGTCACGGTCGGCCGAGGTGCTGCCGTCGAAGGCGGCGCCGAGTCCGGACACCGTCGAGGTGAAGGCAGCGGTCGGGGCGGCGTTCGGCTTGTTCGCGCCGAGCGCGTAGTGCTGGGCGATCGTGGTGGCGTCGAGCGGCCGGGCGTAGACGGCCGCCTCGTCGAGGCTGCCGGCCCAGTAGCCCGAACCGGAGTTCCACGAGCTGTCACCGCCGAGGCGCCAGAACCCCCGGTATCCGTCGGAGCGGGTGCTCGCGTTCGACCCGACCTGCGTGCCGTCGACGTACAGCTTCATGCCGTCGGCGCCCTGCGTGGCCACCACGTGGTGCCAGCGACCGTCGTTGTAGCTCGCCGTGCTGCTCGCGAGGTTCATCTGTCCGGTCCAGTTGCCGAACTGCAGACGGCCGTCCTGCTCCATGTAGACGTGGCGGTCGTAGTTGCCGCTGTAGCCGGTCTGCTGGTTGCCGAAGCCGATCAGCTTGCCGCCCGAGGTCGTGGTCGTGTTGAACCAGGTCTCGAGCGTGTAGTCGTTCGGGCTGTCGTACGAGGTGGTGGTCGCCACGCCGGCGTCCTGCCCGTTGAACGTCGCCGACTGGCCGCTACCGCCCACGGCGGACGTGCCGCCGGTGGCCACGCCACCGGTGACGACGCCGTTGGTGCCGACGGGCGACGAGTCGGCCGAGACGGTGGACGCGTCCCCGTCGAGGCGGAAGTACGCCTCGGGGTCGTCCTGGAACACTCGAGCGCCATAGGCGTCGGCGGGTGCCTTGGGCAGTTTGCTCGTGCGTCCCGAGGCGACCCACTGGCCGTCGACCTGCTTGGCGCTCAGGGCCGCCGGGTACACCGACACGTCGTCGATGTCACCCTGGAAGTACGGGGCGCCGTCCCAGTTGTTGTCGCCGCCGATGCGCCAGTAACCCGTGTAGTCCTGTGCTCCCGTCGTCCCGGCGTCCGTCGCGACCTTCTTGCCGTCGACGTAGAACGACTGGCCGGCCGAGCTCAGCGTGCCCACGACCTGGTGCCACTGTCCGTCGTTCAGGGCCGTCGGGCTCGTGATGATGCGGCTGGCGTTCGGGTAGACACCGAACGACACGCGTCCCCGCGGGTCCATGTAGAGGTGGCGGTCGTAGGAGTTCGACGCGCCCGTGTTCGAGCTGCCGAAGCCGACGATCTTGCCTCCGGTGGTCGAGGTCGTGCGGAACCAGGCCTCGACCGAGAAGGTCTGCGGGCCGGGAATCGCCGAGGCGGTCGACGAGAGCCCGGTGTCGGTTCCCGAGAACGTGCTCGAGCCGTCCGAGTCGGTCGCCGCCTGGCCGGTCGCTCCACGCGTCACGCCGGCCTGGGCCTTCTGGTCGTCGTAGCCGACCCAGTCGTAGACCGTCGAGCCGCTCTTCTCACCCAGGCGCCACAGCGACGTGGCGCCGTCGGCAGCGACCTGCTTCGCGTAGGGCGAGACCTTGTCGGCGGTCACCGTGACGTCGACGCCGTCACCCAGGGCCGTGTTGCCGAGCGGATCCGTGGCGCGGACACGGTAGCTGTGGGTGCTGCCGGGTGCGAGGTCCTTGTCGACGAAGCCCAGGGCCGGTCGCTTCCAGAAGGTCGAGGCCGACGTGGTCGTGTACACGGGGTTCGTCAGGTCTCCGTCGCGGTACACGGCGTAGCTCAGATTCGCGTTGTCCTTGTCCCAGTTGGACTGCCAGCTGACGCGCACCGTGCCGGACGACAGCGAGACGAGGCTCGGGGTGAAGAGCGCACCGGACGCCTCGGGGCCCGTCTTGTTCGGTGCGAGGCTCGAGACGGCGAAGCGCACGAGGCCGTTCTGCGGTTTTCCGTTGACGGACGGGAACTCCCCGCCGTAGACGACGTACGTGTCGTTCGCGGCGACGCTCCACGGGCCCTGGCTCAGGCCGGTGTAGGTGCCGGTGGCGAAGTCGGGGAACCAGTTCAAGATGCTCGGGGCAGGGGTGCCGGCGAAGTTGTAGTACCCCAGGGGGTCGTTGGTGATCGTCTGGGTCGCCGAGTCGCTGAAGGCCATCGCCCGCTGGAAGGTCCAGGGGTTGGTCTGCGGCTGGCCGCCGATGTTGCCGCAGTAGTGCGGGTGACCGGCGACGTAGACGGCGGTGCTGTTGGCCGCGACCGAGTAGGTGTCGCCGTGGCAGTCCTCGACCCAGGCGAGGTCGCCGTTCCAGGTGGACTTGAAGGCGCCCTCGAGACGACCGCCGCCACCGAAGGTGTAGCCCGAGCCGTAGAAGCCGTTGGCGGTGGCGCTGAGGCTGTAGATCGCGGCCTGACCGCCGCCGTTGCGGACCACGTCGTTGGCCTGCAGGGGAAGGTTCGCCGCCGAGGTCGAGTCGAGCATCGCGAGACCGTAGCCGGGCTGCGACGAACCGTTGACCGAGCTGAACGACCCGCCGAGCACGATCTTCGACCCGTCGGGGCTGGCCACGAGGCCGAGGACGTCACCACCGGCGACCTGCGGGGCCCACGGCAGGTTCGTACCGTTCGACGCGGTGACCGCAGCGGCCTTGCTGCGGGTGTCCTTGCCGATGCTCGAGAACACGCCGGCGATGTAGACGTTCGGCCCGACGGCGGCGATGGCGTTGACCGTGGCGTTGGTGCCGGGGTTCCAGCTCGTGACGAGGGCACCGGTGGTCGGGTCGAGAGCCGCCAGGCGGTATTTGTTCACGCCGTTCACCTTGGTGAAGGCGCCGCCGATGTAGAGGCGCTTGCCGTCGGGCGAGGCCGCAAGGGCCTTCACCTGGCCGTCGATCACGGGCGCGAACGTGGTCGACAGCACGCCGGTCGTGATGTCGTACGCGAGGAGGTAGCTGCGGGGCACTTCGTTGACACCCGCCGCGGCGCCGGCCGGACGGGCTTTGCTGAACTTGCCGGCGGCGTAGACGGTGTTGCCCACGATGACCTGCGTGAAGACCGAGCCGTCGATCTGAGGCGCCGGCAAGGCGTCGGCCGTGACGGTCGCCGGGGTCGAGGGCGACGTCGGGTCGACGGGGGCGGAGTCGGCCGCAGCGGGCTGGACTCCGACCAGGACGGACAACAGCACGGCGGACGCAGCGACGATCGCGGGTAGGCGAAGGCGCGACGAGACGGTTCTTCCCATGGGGGAGCCTCATTCGGGTCGGGTAGGCGTCACCGGCATTCGGGTACCGATGGCTTGACGACTATAAGGTCCCCCCAAGGGGGGACAATGGCCCCCGTTGTGGGTACAGGGGTATTAAGAGGTCGATCCCTCGAAGACGACGACGGGGACGTCCACGGCGTAGTCGACCGTCAATCGGAGCTCGGCCTGCCCGTCGGCGGGCACGGCGAACACGTAGACGCCGTCGGCCGTCGCCCCGGCGGCCACGCTCGCCGGGAAAGAAGAAGTCCCGGTCGAGAAGGTGTTCGCGGGTGTGCGGTCGGCGCCGTAAGCCAGGTTGACGACGACGGTCGAGAGGTCGATCGGGGCCGCGGACGAGTTGTCGATCTCGAGTTCGGCGCGAACGGCGGGCCCGGTCACCTCACCGGGCAGCGTGGCCTCGCCGTCGACCGCATCGAGGCTTTTCACCCGGACCGTCACCCCGTCCACGACGGTGGGCGACTCGTCGAGGCCGACGGGTGGTGCCTCGGGTGTGTCCGGCCCGGCTGCAGGAGGCGCTGTGTCGGTCGGGGCCGCGGTGGCGTCGTCCGAGGAGGCATCGGCCGTGGGTGAGCTCGAGTCCGGCCCCGTCCCGCCGGCTCCGGGACCATCGGCGCCCCCGCCCGAGACGGCGGGCACGATCACGAAGGCGACGATCAGCGCGAGCACGACCGCGACGGCCCCGACGATCATCACCAGGCGTTTCCGCGACCGGGCAGCGGTGGGGTCGACGGGCGTCTGGTCCTCTGACGACATGGTGGCTCCTCGGTCGGGTGGCCCGTCCCGCCGGACGCCGGCGGGGTCCAGGGCCGCTGCTAGCATGCCAGCACTCCGGGCCACCCGCACCCGACCCGTCGGTCCGGTCGCCCTCTCCCTCGTCCGAGGCGACGGCCCGCGGTCGGCCACGTGTGAGGACGGCCATGACCAGCACCACCCCGACGACGCACCCCGCCGGGACCGCGGCGGCCTCGAGACGCCTCCGCGCCTCCTCGGTCGGTGTCGCGCTCGCGCTCGGTCTCGCCGGCACGGCCGTGGCGCTCGTCGGTTCGTCGACCGTCTCGCTGTGGACCGACGAGGCCGCGACCGTGTCGGCCGCGACCCGCAGCCTGCCCGAGCTCTGGGCCCTCGTGCAGCGCATCGACGCCGTGCACGCGGCGTACTACCTGCTGATGCACGTCTGGACGGCCGTCGCGGGTACCTCGCCCACGGCGCTGCGCTTCCCGAGCGCTCTCGCGGCCGGGGCGGCCGTCGTCGGCGTACATCGTCTGCTCGTCGTGCTCGGGCGCCCGGACGCGGCCGTCGCGGGCGCGGTCGTCGCCGTCGTGTTGCCGCGCATCACCTGGATGGGGATCGAGGCTCGCTCGTTCGGCCCCAGCGCGGCCGTGGCCGTCTGGGCGACCGTCCTGCTCGTCGTCGCCCTGAACCGAGGAGGCGCGGCGCGGTGGGTCGGGTACGCCGTCCTCGTCGGGGTGGGCACCGCTCTCAACATCTACGTCGCCCTGCTGGCCGTGGCCCACGCCGTCACCGTCGTCGCCTGGCGCCGCGTGGGCCTGAGGCGTCGGCTGGCCTGGCTGGTCTCCGCGGCGGCGGGCGGTCTCGCCGCGTCACCGGTCGTGCTGCTGGCCGCGGGCCAGCAGGGTCAGCTCGGGGACAACTCCCTGGGGCTCGTGCAGATCGCTCGCGGCGTCGTCGTGAACCAGTGGTTCCTCGGGGGGACGCCGACGCGTGTCGATTCGACGGCGTCGCCCACCGAGCCGTGGGCGCTGGCGTCCCTCGCGCTGGCGCTCGTGGGGTGGCTCGCGATGGTCGTCGCGGTCGTCGCAGGGGTCCGTGGCCGACGGACCGGGCCGCTCTGGGTGCTGATCGCCGTGCTCGTCGTCCCCACCGCCGTCGTCGTGGCGTACAGCCTGCTGGTGAGCCCCCTGTACAACCCCCGGTACTTCACCTTCGCGGCGCCGGCGTGCGCGGCCCTGGTCGGGGTCGGGGTGACCGCCCTGCGGCGTCGCAGCGCTCGCGTCGTCGCCCTGGTCCTGATCGTCGCCCTGTGCGCACCGGTCTGGCTGTCCCAGCGCCAGGTCACGGGCAAGAGCGGCACCGATTGGTCGGAGGCAGCGGCTGTGGTGGAGCGGGGTGCCCGTCCCGGGGACGGGGTCTACTTCGCTCCTCTCGACGCCGATCCTCCGCGGGTCGTCGAACGGACGACGGCCAACGTCGACCTCGTCTATCCCGACGCTTTCGACGGTCTCGTCGACGTGACGCTGCGGAGCCGGCCCGTCGACCAGGACAGCCTCCGCGGCACGGCCTGGCCGCTCGACTCGCCCCGCACGCGGCTCGACGAGGTCGAGCGCCTCTGGGTCGTCGAGCCGGCCGACGAACCCACGGCCGTCGACGACGACGCCGTCCTCGAAGCGGCCGGCTTCGAGGCCGTCAGCCGGTGGTCCGGCGAGATGACCGCAGTCGAGGAGTGGCGCCGACCCTGAACGTGTCGAGCCCCTCGCGGGCGACGGGAGAGAACGCCAGGGCCAGGGCGATCACCAGCGTCGGGAAGGCGCTGTAGAAGGGCGCGAAGAAAAGGTTCCAGCTGCTCTGTGCCGCGGCGTAGAGCAGGATGCCGCTGGCCGTGCCGTCCGCGATGCGGCGGATGACGCCGACCGCCAGCACCCCGAGGACGATCGCGGCGAGGGCGAGTCCGGCGATGCCGGACTGTGCCCAGAGGTCGCCGACGACCGAGTGCAACTCGAAGTGTCCGCCGAACATGAACCGTTCGACGTAGCCGTTGTCGGGCTGGTACCCGATGCTGCTCATCCCCTCTTTCGCGATTCGGATGTCGTCTGCGGTCGGGACGACTCCGGCTCCGAATCCCCACGGGTGGTGCTCCATGAGGGCGACCGTGGCGGCGAGCTCCGGCCGCCCGCCCAGGATCAGCGAGCCCGAGACCCTGAGCTGTTCGACGCTGCGCGCCTGGGTCGCCAGGCCGAGGTAGCCGTCGAGGATCAGGGCCTGGCCGAGCTGGAAGACCACGACCCCCAGCACCCCGAGCCCGAGCAGGACGGCCGCGAAGGACGGCCGCCGATGCGGGCGCACGATCGCCAACTGGGCGAAGACGAGCAACGCCGCGAGCAGCAGCAGCCCGAAGGCCGAGCGGAAGTCGCTGAGCGCCGCGACCAGCGTCAGAACCATCAGGACGGCGAGCTCCCACCGGCGTCCGTACCGCGCGGCGAGGGCCAACGCGATGACCGTGACCGGCAGGGCGAACCCGAATTTCCACGGGTTGCTCGCGAAGAGGGGCGTCGCCGAGGAGAACCCCAGTGCCAGGCCGATGCCGAACCACAGGACGGCCCGGTCGGGTGTCAGGACCTCGGTTCCCCAGAGGAAGAGGCCCACGCCGAAGAGGGTGCCGACCAGGATGACCGTCATCGGCACCGTGGACGACGCCGAGACGTGGTCCCCCGAGTTGGCCACGCCCAGCCAGAGGCCCAGGACGACCGCCAGGAGGCCCACCGTCATGAAGGCGACCGCCCCGCGGTGTCGTCGCAGAGAGCCCCACCACACCGGAAGCAGCAGCGCGGCCACGACGAAGCCCGCCTGCATGCCCTGGGGCAGGGTGAAGCGCATCCCGAGCACGACGAGGGCCGCGGCGGCGAGCGCCCGGGCCCAGGCGCGCGGGTCGCCCGAGGAGGCGCGGGTGCGGTGGGGACGGTCGGCCGCCGGCGCCGACGGGGCAGCTCGGAGCAGCGTCATGCGACGAACTCTAGGCGACGGTGACGGTCGCGACGACCCTCGTCCTGGTGTCCCCCACAATGCCGACACCCGAGTGGGAGCCACCTTGTTGGGGACTGACGGCCCCTTGCGGACTACGCGTGAATGTAACAAGATCACCTCTTGTCCTGACCGGGTGAGAATCCGTCCCCTCAGATCCATTCCGCGCAAGCCCCCGTCCTGGGGTCATGGCGCGGCGTTCTTCCTCTCGCACGAGCCTCCGCCCCGCGGCCCGTGGCGGGATCGCCCACACCTTCCTCTGATGAAAGCAGTGACGATGCCCAGCGCCCCCGAGCACCGCCTTTCCCCGCCCCACCGTGTCCGCACCGCCGTCGGCGCCCTGGCGACCCTCGCCGCCGTCGTGGCCGGTGTCCTCGTCCCGGTGACCAGCGCTTCGGCCGCCCCCAGCACGGTCGCCACCGACTCGTCGACCCGCGCGTCGACGACCGGATGGGGGAACGCCGACAAGGGCGGGGCCTGGTCGACCTGGTCCGGTCCGTCGAAGGCCTCCTTCACGGTCGGGTCGGGCGTCTCGACGATCTCGGACCTCGCCCCCGGTTCGACCGCGACGGCGACGCTCGCGAGCGTCTCGGTCAAGGACGTGGAGGTCGAGGGCACGATCGACCTGCCCAAGACCAAGGCCGGCTTCTACCAGGGCTGGGAGCTCCGTCGCCAGGGTGACGGCTCCGCGTACCGGGGTCGCCTCGAGTCCGGTGGCTCGGGCAAGGTCTCTCTCGCGGTGACCAAGGTGAAGAAGTCCGGCGAGAAGCTGCTCGGTCGCGTCGCGCTCCCCTCGACCGTCGTGGCGGGCTCCTCGCTCGCCATCTCGTTCCGCGCCGAGGGCACGACCACCGTGAACCTCAAGGGCAAGGCTTGGGTCGACGGTTCCGCCGAGCCGGGTTGGCAGCTGGCCGTCTCGGACTCCGCCGCCGACCGCGTCTCGCAGGGTGGCTCCGTGGGCCTCTGGCAGTACGCGAGCGCCGGCAACACCGCCCGCTCGAGCACGTCGTTCGACGATCTCGTCGTCATCGGCAGCCCGTCGGACTCGGCGCCCGCCCCAGCGCCTGCGCCTGCGCCAGCGCCTGCTCCCGCGCCTGCGCCTGCTCCCGCGCCTGCGCCTGCTCCTGCGCCGACGACCGAGCCCGCGACCGTTCCTGCCGGCTCCCGCGGTTCGCTTCCCGTCGGCTCCGCCTCCTACCCCGTGCCCTCGGGCGCGATCGTCGTCTCGCCGAGCGGTGACGACGGCGCAGCGGGCTCGCAGGCGGCTCCCCTCCGCACCCTCGCGGCGGCGGTGTCGAAGGCGAAGTCGGGCGCGACCATCGTGCTCCGCGCCGGCACCTACAACGAGAGCGTCGTCGTGCCCTTCCAGAAGAAGGTGACGATCCAGTCGTACCCGCGTGAGGCCGTGTGGCTCGACGGATCCGTTCCGGTGACGTCGTGGACGCGCTCGGGATCGGGGTGGAGCACCCCGTGGTCCGCGTTCCCGTCCTCGGTCATGGACAACGTGACCGACAACCCCCGCTTCGTCTCGCCGTCCTTCCCGCTCGCCGCGCGTCCCGACCAGGTGTTCCTCGACGGCGTCCAGCTCACCCAGGTCACGCCCGATCGGCTCGCCCCGGGCACCTTCGCGGCCGACCCGGCCTCGGGTCGCATGCTCATCGGCAGCGACCCGGCAGGTCATGCGATCCGTGTCAGCAACAAGGCGCAGGCCATCTGGGTGCAGTCGGCCGACACGACCGTCCGCGGCTTCGGCGTCAGGGGGTACGCGACGCCCTACTCGGAGCGTGGTGCGATCCGCCTCGGCAACACCGGTGCGACGGCCGAGAACCTCGTCATCCAGGACAACGCGATGATCGGGATCAACCTCGAGAACAACGGCGGCAGCCTGTCGAAGTTGACCGTCGAGCGCAGCGGTCTGCTGGGCATCGGCACGAACGCCTCGTACGACCTCTCGATCACCGACTCGGTGATCCGTCAGAACAACTGGCAGCGCTTCAAGGAGGCTCCCGTCTCGGGCGGCATCAAGATCACCCGCTCGCGGGGCGTGACGGTGTCGAACAACGACATCAGCCGCAACTACAGCTCGGGTCTGTGGCTCGACGAGTCCGTCTACGACAGCAAGGTGGTCAACAACACCGCCGAGGGCAACGAGTGGACGGGCATCCAGCTCGAACTCTCGAGCAAGGCCGTCGTCGCGGGCAACACCATCACGGGTGGCAAGGCCGGGCTGCAGATCTTCAACACCGACGACGTCCGCGTCTACAACAACTCCATCGGTGGCTTCAGCCAGTTCGGCATCAAGATCACCCAGGACGAGCGTCGGCAGGCCACCGCATCCACCGGTCAGGACCGTCGACGCCCGCTGCCCGATCCGACGATGACCTGGGTCACCGGCAAGATCAGCATCGCCAACAACGCCTTCGGCAGCGGCGGGTCGTACCAGGTCTTCGTTCTCGACGGCAAGACGAACCGCTCGGCCGACTCGATGGGCATCTCGCTCACCGGCAACGCCTTCAACCAACGACGCACCACGGCGCAGGCGACGCTCGTCGGCTGGGGGGCCGGGGACAACAAGACCGTGACCCGCCTCGACTCGGTCGCCGCCCTGTCGGCCAAGAACGCCGCGTGGCGCAACGTCGAGACGTCGGGGGTGCTCGACCTGGGTGGGATGGGCAGCCTGCTGGCCTCGTCGCTCGGCATCGCGGCCGCCCTGCCGTCCGACGTCGCGGCACTGCTCGGTCAGCCGGGCACGGCCCGCCGCATCGGCGCGTTCTGATCCACCGACGAAGCCCGGCGCCGCGAGGTGCCGGGCTTCGCCGCGTCCCGGTGCCCACGCGCCGGTCGAGGAGGCGCGGGTCGCCTCGTCCACACCGCCTACGATTGACCCGTGATCCTGGCCATCGACACCTCAGCCGGCTCCTCCGTGGCCGTCGTCGACCGCGACGGCGGAGTCCTCGCCGAGCACACGGTCGCCGACACCCGGCGTCACGCCGAGGTGATCGGCCGCCTGATCCACGACGCCCTGAGCGAGGCCGGCGTCGCGCCGTCCGAGCTCTCGGCCGTGGTCGCCGGCCGTGGCCCCGGCCCCTTCACGGGCCTGCGTGTCGGCATCGCCGCCGCCCGGGCCTTCGCCTTCGGTGCGGGGGTGCCGTGCCTGTCCGTGGGCAGTCACGACGCCGTGGCGTTCGAGCGGCTCTCGCCAGCGGCCGGGCGCTCCGTCGCCGCCTCCGGCGGAGCCGTCGACTCGCCGCTGGTCGTCGTCACCGACGCCCGACGCCGCGAGGTGGCGTACAGCTCGTGGTCGGGGCTCGACGACGACGGCCTGCCCGTGCTCGTGGCCGGCCCCGCCCTCGTGAGGCCGGCCGATCTCGACGAAGCGATCGGCGCCTCCTCGTCCTGGCCGCGCACCGACCCCGACGCGACGACGGTCTCGGCCGCCGCGCTCGGCATGCTCGCGGAGCGGCTCTTCGAACACGGCCGCCCGTTCGCCGACGCCGAGCCGCTCTACCTGCGCGAACCCGACGTCACCCCGTCCGCCGGACCGAAGCCGGTCACGCGATGAGCGTGCTGTTGCGGACGGCCACCCTCGACGACCTCGACGGCATCATGGCGATCGAGACGTCCACCTTCGCGAACGACGCCTGGTCGCGGGCGAGCATGACGCACGAGCTGACGGCACCAGGCGGGCGGTACCTGGTGGCCACGGCCGAAGGCGACGACACCACCGTCGTCGGTTACGCCGGCATGCTGGCGCCGAAGGGAGCCCCCGAGGCCGACATCCAGACCATCGCCGTGCTCGCCGGTCACCGGGGGCAGGGGCTCGGCCGGGCGATGCTGACCCAGTTGCTGACCGAGGCGCGGCAGGCCGGCGTGCGCGAGGTGTTCCTCGAGGTGAGGGCCGACAACCCGGGGGCCCAGCACCTCTACGAGACGCTCGGTTTCGAGCCGATCGCCGTCCGTGCGCGGTACTACATGCCCGACGGTGTCGACGCGGTCGTCATGCGGCTGAGCATCCCGACGGCCGTCACCGAGACCACCCCCGGCCGCGTCGAGCCGTTCGGCGACGCGCCCCTCGACGAACAGGACGTCCGCCCGTGACCGCCACCCGCGCCTCCTCGGCCGTCGCCGCCGAGCCGTCCGCCGCCGGGCCGCTCGTGCTGGGCATCGAGACCAGCTGCGACGAGACCGGCATCGGCATCGTGCGCGGCCGCACCCTGCTCGCCAACGTCATCTCGTCGTCCATGGACGAGCACGCCCGCTACGGCGGCGTCGTGCCCGAGGTCGCCGCCCGCGCACACCTCGAGGCGCTCGAACCGGCCCTCGCCGCCGCGCTCGCCGAGGCCGGCGTGACGGTGGCCGAACTCGACGCGATCGCCGTGACGAGCGGGCCGGGACTCGCCGGCGCGCTCATGGTCGGCGTCGGCGCGGCCAAGGCCCTCGCGCTCGCCACCGGCAAGCCCCTCTACGCCGTGAACCACCTCGTGGGTCACGTCGGGGCCGACGTGCTGCGCGACGACGGCAGCGACCTCGAGTTGCCGACCATCGCGCTGCTCGTCTCGGGTGGGCACACCTCGCTGCTGCACGTGCGCGACCTCGTCGACGACGTCGAGCTGCTCGGCGAGACCATCGACGACGCCGCGGGCGAGGCCTTCGACAAGGTCGCCCGCCTGCTCGGCCTGCCCTACCCCGGTGGGCCGCAGATCGACCGGGTCGCCGAGGGCGGCGACCCCAAGGCCATCCGCTTCCCGCGCGGGCTCACCCTGCCCAAAGACCTGGCGAAGCACCGGTACGACTTCTCGTTCTCCGGGCTCAAGACGGCCGTCGCCCGCTGGGTCGAGCAGCGACGCAGCGAAGGAGGCGCGGTGCCGGTCGCCGACGTCGCCGCCAGTTTCCGCGAGGCCGTCGCCGACGTCCTGCTCACGAAGGCGCTCGCGGCCTGCGCCGACCGGGGCGTGCCGCGTCTGTTGCTCGGTGGGGGAGTCGTGGCCAACGCCCGCGTCCGGCAGCTGGCCGCCGAACGGTGCGCGGCGGCCGGGGTCGAGCTGCGTGTGCCACCCCTGTCGCTCTGCACCGACAACGGCGCCATGATCGCGGCGCTGGGCGCCGAGCTGGTGTCGCGCGGACGGGTGCCCTCTCCCCTCGACTTCGGGGCCGACTCCACGCTGCCCGTGACGACGGTCCAGGCGGTCTGACACCTCGGCCGGGCGTCGGGCGACGCGTCACCCGGTCAACGGCACACCGTCGCCGATAACATGAGCGCTCGACCGACCGTGGCCGTCACCGGCCGAACCTCAGCAGAAGGACGTCCCCGATGACCGACCAGAACCCCACGCCCTACGGCCAGCCCTCGTCGCAGAACTCGCACCCGGGCCAGCAGCCGGCCTATCAGGGGCAGCAGTACGGTGGTCAGCCCGCCTACCAGGGTCAGAACGGTGCTCCCGGCCAGCGCAACACGCTCGCCCTGGTGTCGATGATCCTCGGCATCGCGGGGTTCGTGACCTCGATCTCGAGCATCGCCGCCATCATCACGGGACACATCGCCCTCAGCCAGATCAAGAAGCGTGGCGAGGAAGGCCGCGGGATGGCGCTGACCGGGCTCATCCTCGGCTACGTCGTCTTCGTCCTCTCGGTCATCGCCGTCATCGCCGCCGTGGTCATCTTCGGTGCCATCGCGAGCAACCCCGACCTCTACGACGGCAGCTACAGCTCGTAGGTCGTCCTCGCGTCGGCGAGCAGCGCCTCCCAGGGGCCGCTCATCGCGACCCTCGCTAGCATGACGGGGTCCGCACCGGACGGTGCGGGCCCTTTCGTGTCCCGAGACGCGACCGCCACCTCCGTGGCCGGTCGGGTCGACGGCACGACTCACGCACCGCTCGCGAAAGGCAGCTGATGGCCACCGACGACACCACCTCCGACAAGCCGTCCTCGGCACCGACCCCGCCCTCGGCACCGACCCCGCCCGACGCGCCCACTGCGCCTCCGACACGTCCGGTCGAGGGGGCGCCCTCCGCTTCGCCGCCGCTGCCCCCCACGGCCTTCCCGGGGGCTGCGTCCCAGGCGCCCGCGTCCTCGCCCTACGCCGGGGCCGGGGCCCCTCCGACGGGGTCGGCACCGTACGGCGCTCCCCAGGGGTCGCCGGCGCCGCAGTCCCGCCCGGGGCAGGTCCCGCCCGGTGCGCCCCAGCCGCCTCGGCCGCCCTACGGTCAGCCGGGTGCCCAGCCTCCGGCGGGCTACGGGCAGCCTCACGGGTACGGGCAGCAGCCCGGGTACGGGCAGCAGCCGCAGGGGCCCCAGCAGGGCAACGGCCAGCAGGCAGGCTACGGCCAGCAGCCGACCGGCCAGCAGTCCTACGGTCAGCAGTCCTACGGTCAGCAGACGGGCTATGGCCAGCAGCCCTACGGCCAGCAGGCAGGCTACGGCCAGCAGCCGACCGGTCAGCAGCCGACCGGTCAGCAGCCCTACGGTCAGCCTCCGACCGGCCAGCAGACGGGCTACGGCCAGCATCCGGCCGGTCAGCAGTCGGGCTACGGCCAGCAGCCCTACGGCTCGCCCTACCCGCCCTACGCGTCGGCCGGGGCCGCGCAGCCGCCGCGAATCCTCAGCCTGCTGTCGATGATCGGCTCGATCGCCGGGCTCGTGCTCGCGCCGGTGACGTTCGGGCTGTCGATCGTGGCCTCGATCGCCGGTGTCGTGCTCGGTCACCTCGGCATGTCACGCGAGCGTCCTG
Organism: Frigoribacterium sp. VKM Ac-2836; assembly: GCF_013248995.1. Taxonomy (GTDB): domain Bacteria; phylum Actinomycetota; class Actinomycetes; order Actinomycetales; family Microbacteriaceae; genus Frigoribacterium. The sequence goes on from NZ_JABRPK010000002.1 coordinate 557,904, forward strand.
CTCGTGGCTTCTGGCTCGCGGGACTGATCGTCGGTTACGCCGGCATCGTGCTGATCGTGATCGGCTGGGTGGCCTTCGGCCTCTTCATCGCCGGTTTCTCGTCGAGTTCGGACTACTACGGCGGGTACTGACCCGCGCCTCGCCTCGGTGACGCATCGAGTGGGCGGAAGTCGTCGTTCCCGCGCAGGCGGATGACGCTTTCCGCCCACTCGTCCGTCACGGCAGGGGTGTCGAGCCGGGGCCCGGAAGGCTCAGACCAGCCGCTCGCAGAGAAGTGCCGTGTGCCGACCGGCGACCCGGGTCAGCACGAGGGTCGCCGACCCGGTCCCCTGCAACGAGAGCCGTTTGCGGAACGTCGCGGGGTCGACGTCGACCCCGCGCTTCTTGATCTCGAGGCGCCCGATGCCGCGCGCTCGCAGCTCGCGCTTCAGCGTCCGCTCGTCGAGCGGGAAGGTCTCGAGCACGCGGAAACCCTGGGCGAAGGGGGTGTCGACCCGCGCCTCCGTCGTCAGCCAGGCGATGTCTCGGCTGATCATGCGGGCGCCGATCGAGCGTGCGAGGTCGCCGATGAGGCGGGCCCGGATCACGGCACCGTCGGGCTCGTAGAGGTATTCGCCGAGGTCGCCCGTGTCGACGTCGTCGGAGTCGGCCGCGGCCGTCAGCTCGGCCGCCCCGGATGCGCTGACCACCAGCGCCGACCGGCCCACCCCCGGCCGTGCGAGGGGACCGAACCACACGCCGACCTCGACCACGTCGCGGTCGACCGAGATCCACTGGCACTCGGCGTCGGTCGGCAGCAGCTCGCGGTCGACGCCCGGACCGAGCTTGACGCCGGTGGGCAGACGCTCGGCGAAACCGAACGCGACGTCGAGGCCGGGCGACCAGTCGGCCGGGTCGGCGAGTCGCTTCGTGGCGTTGTGGCCGGACGTCCGGCGGGCAGGGTCGAGGAAGACCCCCTCGACGCCCCCGAGGTCGGTCGTCTCGGCGTCGCCCTGCTCGACTCGTGACGACGGCCACGGCGCGAGGTTGTACGAGGCCACGGCCGCGGTGACCTCGTCTCGGTCGACGGCGAGAACGTCGAGGTCGAGGGCGGCGAAGGCCAGGGCGTCACCACCGATTCCGCAACCGAGGTCGGCCACGCTGCCGAGGCCGGCGGCGGCGTAGCGACCGGCGTGGCGTGCGGCGACCGGGAGGCGCGTGGCCTGTTCGAGGCCCGCCTCGGTGAACAGCATGCGGCTGGCGAACTCGCCGAACTTGGTCGCGGCCCGGCCACGGAGTCGGGCCTGCGTGAGCACCGCCGACACGAGGGCGGGGGAGTGGCCCTGCTTCCGCAGCGCGGCCACGGTGCCGACGACGTCGTCGGCGATGCCGCCGCCCGTCGGCAGCGAATCGAGCAGCCGCAGCCCCTCGGGGGAGAGGACTTCGAGCAGCTCGGAGGAATCCATGTCGTCCAGTGTGACGCACGCGGGCCGGGGAGTTGGCACTCGGATTGACCGAGTGCCAGTCTCGTCCTACAGTTGTTCTGGCACTCGCCCCCGGCAAGTGCCAGCCCCCATGTTTTCGTAGCACCGAGAAAGAAGAGGTCACCCGTGTCGGTCAGCATCAAGCCGCTCGAAGATCGCATCGTCATTCGTCAGGTCGAAGCCGAGCAGACCACTGCTTCGGGCCTCGTGATCCCCGACACCGCCAAAGAGAAGCCCCAAGAGGGTGAAGTGGTGGCGGTCGGACCGGGCCGCATCGACGACAACGGCAACCGCGTGCCGCTCGACGTCGCCGTCGGCGACAAGGTCATCTACAGCAAGTACGGCGGAACCGAGGTGAAGTACGGCGGAGAAGACCTGCTCGTGCTCTCGGCTCGCGACGTCCTGGCGGTCATCGTCCGCTAGCGCCTTGGCACGGCTGAGACCGTGCCCCGCGACCTCGGTCGCGATCCCGAAGGCCCCTGCTCCGGCAGGGGCCTTCGTCGTGTCACCGGCTCGCCGAGCGGTCGTCCGCTTGTCCCCGGGCGTGATCGTCCGTCGATCGATCCACGGTGGCAGGAGTGGCCGTTCCCGCCGGGTGCGCAGCCACCTAGAGTCGCCTGGTGACCTCGACCCGCGCCTCCTCGTCCCCGACCACGCCGACCTCGGGGCTCGGCGTCGCCGGGGCCGGCGGGGCCGGCCTGGCCTACGCCCTGGGGGCGTACGGGCTCTGGGGCGTCCTGCCGGTCTACTTCTTGCTCCTGGCACCTGCCGGCCCGTTCGAGATCGTCGCCTGGCGGGTGCTGTTCTCGCTCGTGTTCTGTGCGGTGCTGCTCGTCGTGACCGGGGCTCTGCGTTCGTTCCTGGCCCTGCTGCGGCAGCCGCGCGTGGTGGGCACCATGGGGCTGGCCGGGGCGTTCATCGTCGTCAACTGGACGGTCTTCATCTCGGCGACCCTCAGCGGGCACGTGGTCGAGGCGGCCCTCGGCTACTTCATCAACCCGATCGTGACGGTCCTGCTCGGCGTGGTGGTGCTGAGAGAACGCCTCCGCACGACCCAGTGGGTGGCCGTCGGGCTGAGCGCCGTCGCCGTCCTCGTGATCGCCATCGGGTCGGGCAGGCCGCCCGTCATCTCGCTCGTGCTCGCTTTCTCGTTCGGGCTCTACGGTCTGGTCAAGAAGCAGGTCGGCGGCCGGGTCGACGCGGTCGGCGGGCTCACGCTCGAGACATTGTGGATCGCGCCGTTCGCTGCCGCGACCTTGATCGTCCTGCATGTGACGGGCCTCGGGGGCGGCGTCGTGCTCGGCAGCGTGAGCGTCGGGCACACCGTCGCCACGATCGGCACCGGCGTGATCACCGCCGTGCCCCTGTTGCTGTTCGCTTCGGCGACGCGGCGCCTGCCCCTGACCACCGTGGGGCTGACGCAGTACCTCGCCCCGGTGCTGCAATTCGTGGTCGGGGTCGTCGTGCTCGGCGAGCACATGTCGGTCGCACGCTGGGTCGGCTTCGCCGTCGTCTGGGTCGCGTCCGTCGTGCTCACGGTCGACATGGTCCGCGTGGGGCGTCGGTCGCGACGACCGCTCGCCGTGGCGCCGACGACCTAGAACCGACCATCTCTCGCAAAGTCACGAATGGCTAACGAAACGTCACTTTGACGTCGAGAACACACGCCAGAAACATTCGACCCCTAGTTTCGGACCAATCGCGGCAGGTTCGACCGCCACCGGTCGGGCTGCACTGCCGCTGTCCACGAAAGGGTTCCACGGATGATCCGATCCAGCACCGCCCTCCGAGCACTGGCTCTCGCCGGCGCAGCCTCCGTGCTGCTCGCTGCCTGTTCGACGGCATCTCCCTCCGACGACGCCTCGTCGTCGTCGTCGGCCAAGGCCGATCCCGCCGCGAAGTGCGAGGTCGGGACGCCCAGCACCGATCCGTTCGCGATCGGCACGATGCTGCCGTTGACCGGAACCCTGGCCTACCTCGGCCCGCCCGCCATCGCCGGGGCGAACCAGGCCATCAGCGACATCAACGCCGCCGGCGGAGTGCTCGACCAGCCCGCCGAGATCTCGACCAGCACCGACTCGGGCGACAGCAACGACATGACCGTGTCGAGCAACGCCGCGACTCAGCTGATCGACGCCGAGGTGCCCGTCGTGCTCGGGGCCGAGTCGTCGAGCGTCACGCTCAACGTGGTCGACCAGCTCACCAGCAACTGCATCATCGAGATCTCGCCCGCCAACACGGCGAGCTCGCTCAGCGGATACTCGTCGTACTACTACCGGACGGCTCCGCCGGACTCGGTCCAGGGCTCGGCGCTCGGTCAGCAGATCACCGCCGACGGCAACGCCAACGTCGCGTTCCTCGTCTTCAACGACACCTACGGCACGGGCCTCCGCGACTCGACGCAGGAGTCGATCGAGAGCTCGGGCGGAACGGTCGTCTACGGCGGTTCGGGCAAGGGCGAAGAGTTCCCCCCCGGTCAGACCACCTTCTCGTCCGAGGTCTCGGCTGCCATCGCCGCCGAGCCCGACGCGATCGTGATCCTCGCCTTCGACGAGACCAAGTCGATCGTGCCCGAGCTGAAGAGCCAGGGCTGGGACATGAGCAAGGTCTACATGTCCGACGGCAACACGGCCGACTACAGCGCCGACTTCGACCCGGGCACCCTCGAGGGTGCCAAGGGCACGATCCCCGGTGCCGACGCCAGCGCCGACTTCAAGGCGAAGCTCGCCGCGGGGTACCAGCAGAGCGAGGGCCAGACGCTGGCCGACTACTCGTACGCTGCCGAGTCGTACGACGCCGTCATCCTGACCGCCCTCGCGGCGCAGGCCGGTGGCGGCACCGACGCCGGGACGATCCAGGCCAACATGGCCGCGGTCTCCGGCGCCAACGGGGGCACCTCGTGCACCACGTTCGCGGACTGCAAGACCGCGCTCGACGCCGGTGACGACATCCACTACACCGGCCCCTCGGGCATCGGACCGTTCAACGACAACAACGACCCGTCGTCCGCCTCGATCGGTGTCTACACGTTCGACGCCGACAACAAGCCCGTCTACCAGACCGGCATCGAAGGTCAGGTCGAATAACAGCACCACGCACCACGCACCACCGGGGCCCGGCACGAGTCATCGTGCCGGGCCCTTTGGCGTGCCGGGGAGGCGCGGTGCCGGGCCGCCAGGAAGGTCGCGACGTCCGCGTCCTCCGGCACACCGCGCCTCCTCGTCCCCGAGCCTGCGGGGCGCACGCACGAGGCCCCGACCACGCCAACGCGTGATCGGGGCCTCAGGACAGGACCTCAGGGAGGGCGTCAGGCGCCTTCGACGTCCTTCGCCAGGGTGCCGAGGTACAGCTCGATGACCTTGGGGTCGTCGGCGAGCTCACGACCGGTGCCCGAGTAGGCGTTGCGGCCCTGGTCGAGGACGTAGCCGCGGTCGCAGATCTGCAGGCAACGGCGGGCGTTCTGCTCGACCATGATGACCGAGACGCCGGCCTTGTTGATCCGGCGCGTGCGGATGAACGTCTCGTCCTGGCGCACCGGCGACAGGCCGGCGGACGGCTCGTCGAGCAGCAGCACTTTGGGGTCCATCATCAGGGCCCGGGCCATGGCGACCGACTGACGTTCGCCGCCCGAGAGCGATCCGGCCCGCTGGCCGCGACGCTCGGCGAGCACCGGGAAGAGGTCGTAGATGACCTCGAGGCGCTCGGTGAACTTCTTGGGCCGCAGGAACATGCCCATCTGCAGGTTCTCCTCGATGGTGAGCGAGGGGAACACGTTGTTCGTCTGCGGCACGAAGCCGACACCCGCCTCGACCAACTTGTTGGCCTTGAGGTTCGTGATGTCGGTGCCACCGAGGGTGACCGAGCCCGAGTGGATCTTGACCTGGCCGAAGAGGGCCTTGAGCAGCGTCGACTTGCCGGCGCCGTTCGGGCCGATGATGCCGATCAGTTCGCCGGGATAGCAGACGAGGTCGCACCCGTTGAGGATGTTCACGCCCGGCAGGTAGCCCGCGACGAGGTCCGTCGCGTTCATCACCGGCTCGACGCCGGCGAACTTCTCGGTGCCCGGGTGCTTGGGCGCGGTGGTGGCGCCCGCTCCGTCCTGTGCGGTGCTCATCGCTTGTCTCCGCTCTGCTGCCCGTCGGACAGCTGGTCGTCGGCCGCGTTCGTGGCCTGCGGGGTCGAGGGGTCGGGGTGGCCGGGAAGATCGCGTCCCGCGACCCCGCCCGTGGACGAGGAGGCGCTGGTCGTCTCGGCCGCGCGGGCCGCGTCCTCGCGGATCACCTCTTCTTCGAGTTGCTCGAGCGCGGCGTCGTCGAGCAGCGAGTCGTCGCCCAGGTCGGTGTCGTGGTGCGCGCCGAGGTAGGCGTCGATGACCGCCTGGTCGTCCATGACCGTGTCGGCCGGGCCCTCGGCGACGATGCGCCCCTCGGCCATGACGATCACCCAGTCCGAGATGTGGCGGACCATGTGCATGTCGTGCTCGACGAAGAGCACCGTGGTGCCGTCGTCGCGCAGGCTCTGGATGTGCCCGAGCAGCGATTGCGTCAGCGCGGGGTTCACGCCGGCCATCGGCTCGTCGAGCATGATCATGGCCGGGTCGCTCATCAGGGCGCGGGCCATCTCGAGCAGCTTGCGCTGGCCGCCCGACAGGCTGCCGGCGAAGTCGTCCTTCTTCTCGAGCAGCTTGAACCGGGCGAGCAGGTCCTCTGCCTTGAGTTCGATCTCGCGTTCGCGCTTCCGCCAGAGCGGCGCGACGATCGCGACGAAGAAGTTCTCGCCGGGCTGGTCCTTGGCACCGAGCAGCATGTTCTGCATGACGGTCAGCCGCGAGAGGGCCTTGGTCAGCTGGAACGTCCGCACCATTCCCGAGCGGGCGACCTTGGCGGCGCCTACGTTGCCCATGGCCTTGCCCTCGAAGACCCACTTCGCGACGCCGGCACCGCTGCGCTTGAACGCGGTGGGGGCCGACGAGGCCTTGTCGAACCCGGTGAGCAGGTTGAAGAACGTCGTCTTGCCGGCGCCGTTCGGGCCGATGAGGGCCGTGATGGCGCCGCGCTGCACCTCGACGTGTCCGACGTCGACGGCGGTCATGCCGCCGAAGCGTCGCACGACGTTGTCGACCGTCAGGATCGGGTCGGGCTTGGCCGAGCCAGGGGTCTTCTCGACCGTGGCGAGCTTGGAGCGCAGCACGGTGCGGTCGTAGTCGTACCCTTCGCGACGCGGCCGGGTGCTGCCGCTCGCCGTGAGGGGCGTGGTGGTGCTCGAGGTGTCAGACACTGAACGCCAACTCCTTCTTCTTTCCGAGGATGCCCTGTGGCCTGAAGATGATCAGCAGCATCAGGGCGATGCCGACGAGGACGTACGAGAACTGTTCGGCCTGCTGCCCGTTCATGATGCTCGACGGGATGAAGTCGCCGGCGAGGGTGCGCACCAGCAGGCGGGTCACGAAGAACAGGATCGCGCCGAGGACGGGCCCGAAGACCGTCGCCGCGCCTCCCAGCAACAGCGCGGTCCAGATGAAGAACGTCATGGAGCGGCCCATGCTGTCCGGCTGCACCGAACTCGGCAACACGTAGATGATGCCCGCGAGCGATCCCATCAGGGCACCGAGCACGAGTGCCTGCATCTTGTACGAGTAGACGTTCTTGCCGAGGCTGCGCACGGCGTCCTCGTCCTCGCGGATGCCCTTGAGCACGCGGCCCCACGGGCTGCGGCTGAGCAGGAACACCAGCAGGCAGAGCAGGGCGACGATGCTCCAGCCGACGATGCGGATCCACCAGCCGTTGACGCCGTTGTTCTCGTAGCTGAACCAGAGGATCGTGGTCTGGCCGTCGGGAAGCGGCGAGAGAGCCGTGAAGGCCTCGCGATACGAGGCGCCGGGGATGCCGTTCGATCCACCGGTCGTCGAGGTCAGGACGCTCGAGCGACCGACGTACCGGATGATCTCGGCAGAACAGATGGTGACGATGGCGAGGTAATCGCCCCGCAGCTTCAGGGTCGGCACACCGAGGATCAACGCGAAGACGAGCGAGCAGACCAGGGCGATGATGACCGCCAGCCCGAGCGGCAGGCCGTTGCTGATCGAGATGGCGAAACCGTAGGCGCCCAGCAGCAGGAACGCCGCCTGGCCCATGTTGATCAGTCCGGTGAAGCCGAAGTGGATGTTCAGGCCGATCGCCGCGATGGCGAAGGCGGCCGTCGTGGGCGCGAGGGCCTCGGCGCTCAGCGCCCGGAGGAGTTCGATGAAGTACATGGTCGTGTCCCCTTAGCCCACTCGTTCTTTTCGCCCGAAGATGCCCTGTGGTCTGAACACGAGGATCAGGATCAGGATCAGCAGGGCCGTCGCGTACTTGAAGTCGCCGGGCAGCCAGATGTTGGTCAGCTCGACGATGATTCCGATGATCAGCGAACCGACCAGGGCGCCGAAGGCCGTGCCCAGGCCTCCCAGGGTGACGGCGGCGAAGATCAGCAGCAGGATCTGCAGGCCGGTCATCCAGTTGACGCCGTTCAGCACGAGGCCGAGCATGACGCCCGAGAGCCCCGCGAGTCCGGCGGCCAGCGTCCAGACCAGGCGGATGATGCGGTCGACGTCGATGCCCGAGGCGGCGGCCAGGGCCGGGTTGTCCGACACGGCTCGCGTGGCGCGACCGGTGCGGGTCTTGAGCAGGAAGAGCCCGGTGCCGACGAGCACGACCACCGAGATCGCCATGGCGACGTAGGACTGCACCGTCAGCGTGACGCCCAGGAAGTCCACGGTCGTCGGGTTGGCCCGGTCGATGCGGACGGTGCCCGCGCCGTAGAAGTACTGGAACGCGTACTGCAGGGCGATCGAGAGGCCGATGGTCACGATCATCAGCTGCGTCAGGCTGAGCCGGCGTTTCCGCAGGGGTTTCCAGATCGCGAGGTCCTGGAGGTATCCGGTCGCCGCGCAGATCACCGTGCTCAGCACCGCGGCCAGGATCAGGGGCACCCCGATCGAGGTGAACGAGTACGCCAGCAGACCGCCGAGGGTCACCTGCTCACCGTGCGAGAAGCTGCTGAGGCCCGTCGTGCCGTAGATCAGCGAGAGGCCGATGGCCGCGAGGGCGAGCAGCAGGCCGAGCCTGATGCCCGAGGCGAACTGCTGGGCGAAGCGGTCCCAGTTGAAGCTCGTGGCGGCGGCCTCGCCGCTCGTGGCACCTTCTTCTGCGGTCAGGGCGAAGAGGGCGCTCGCCGTGGCCCCGAGGTTCACGTTGACGGTGCGCTCGGCGTTGTCGGCGTTCACCAGGAACTGGCCGTCGGGAAGCGTGTCCTGGTCGACCGTGACGGTGTAGCTGCCGGCCTCGGTCACCGCGATGCTCCAGCGGCCGGTGTCGTCGGTGGTCGCGGTCTGCTCGTCGCCGGCGGCGTTCGTCGCCGTCACGTCGACGCCCGAGGCGGGCTCGCGATCACTGTCGTTGATGGTGCCCTGGATGCACCCGGTCGCCGTGTCGGTCGTGCAGGCCGCGGCAGCGGCGTGGGCGGACGTCGGGACGAACGCGGTCGCCATGAAGGTCGCCAGGAGTCCGAGCAGTACGGCGGAGGCCGTCACGATCAGGGACTGCCGCAGCCGGGGCCGCGACGCGATGGTCGTCGAGAGTCTCACAAAACCTCCTGGTGGGAAGCGCCCCGTCGAGATTCGGGCGGTCTCGTTCTGCTCCCGGGGCGTCGTCGTCGCTGACAGTAACTCCGCTGTGTGTCGAGCATGTTTCAAGTGCAAGACGGAGTGGAGTCGGTACAGAATCCCCCATGTCGAGCGAGAATCACGAATCTTCCGTGTGTCGGATCGGTAACGGTGCCGATTCATTGCGTCCTCGGGGGCGGCGCTGCGCCTCCTCGTCGGCCGGCGGCCCGCCGACGACAGGAATGCAGGAGGCGCGGGCTGGGTTAATATCGACTACCGGACTCGACGGCGAACCGGTGCCAACCCACCCACCCTCATCTCGCTCCTTCGAAGGGGACTCATGGACCAGCCGGACCCGTTCGGATTCATCGGACTCACCTACGACGACGTCATGCTGCTTCCGGGCCGCACGGACGTCATCCCCAGCGAGACCGACACCTCGTCGCAGCTCACCAAGCGCATCCGGGTCGCGGTGCCGCTGCTCTCGGCGGCGATGGACACCGTCACCGAGTCGCGCATGGCCATCGCCATGGCGCGCCAGGGCGGCATCGGCATCATCCACCGCAACCTCTCGATCGCCGACCAGGCCGCGCACGTCGACAAGGTCAAGCGCAGCGAGTCGGGCATGATCACCAACCCCGTCACGACGACGCCCGACGCCACGGTGGCCGAGGTCGACGCGTTGTGCGGGCAGTTCCGCGTCTCCGGCCTGCCTGTCGTCGAGGAGGACGGCACGCTCGTCGGCATCATCACCAACCGCGACATGCGCTTCGTCTCGCCCTTCGAGATGTCGACGACGTTCGTCCGCGACGTCATGACCAAGGCGCCGCTGATCACCGCCCCCGAGGGCGTCGACCCGGACTCCGCGATCGCGATCTTCGCGCAGCACAAGATCGAGAAGCTGCCCCTGGTCGACGAGGCCGGCCACCTGCGCGGCCTCATCACCGTCAAGGACTTCGACAAGAGCGAGAAGTACCCCGACGCCACGAAGGACGACGAGGGCCGCCTGCGCGTCGGTGCCGCGATCGGCTTCTTCGGCGACGCGTGGGAGCGCGCCTGCGCCCTGCGTGACGCCGGCGTCGACGTCCTGGTCGTCGACACCGCCAACGGCGAGAGCTCGGGTGAGCTCGACATGATCCGCCGCATCAAGGCCGACGCGAGCTTCGCGCACGTCGACGTGATCGGCGGCAACGTCGCCACCCGCAGCGGTGCGCAGGCGCTCGTCGACGCCGGTGCCGACGCCATCAAGGTCGGCGTGGGTCCGGGGTCGATCTGCACCACCCGCGTCGTCGCGGGCGTCGGGGTGCCCCAGGTCACGGCGGTCTACGAGGCGTCGCTCGCCGCGCGCGAGGCCGGCGTGCCGGTCATCGCCGACGGGGGCCTGCAGTACTCGGGCGACATCGCCAAGGCCCTGGTGGCCGGTGCCGACACGGTCATGCTGGGCTCGCTGCTCGCCGGCTGTGACGAGAGCCCGGGTGACCTGGTCTTCGTGGGCGGCAAGCAGTTCAAGAACTACCGCGGCATGGGCTCGCTCGGTGCGATGCAGACGCGCGGCAAGAACACGTCGTACTCGAAGGACCGCTACTTCCAGGCCGACGTGCCGAGCGACGACAAGCTCATCCCCGAGGGTGTCGAGGGTCAGGTCCCCTACCGCGGCGCGCTCAACAACGTCGTGTACCAGCTCAGCGGTGGCCTGCGTCAGTCGATGTTCTACGTCGGCGGACGCACCGTCTCCGAGCTCAAGGCCAAGGGCAAGTTCGTCCGCATCACGGCGGCCGGGCTGAAAGAGAGCCACCCGCACGACCTGCAGATGGTCGTCGAGGCACCCAACTACCGCCGGTAGACCACAGCCGTCCCAGAAGCGGGCGAGTTCGTCGCACACGGTCGTCCCTGGGCGACCGGTCACGACGAACTCGCCCGTTCTCGTCGGACGTCGTCGAACGGGCCACCGGACGTCTCGTCCCCCACCCAGGAGGCGCGGGTCGCCATCCACAGAAGACGTCCGTCCCTCTCGTCGCCGGGCCGCGTTCCGGCACCGTGGTGTCGTGCTCATCACGCCGCGCCACCCCGATCTCCTGCTGAGCCGCGACCTGGCGGCACTGGGCCTGGACGACGCGCGGCTGCGAGTCGCCTGTCGGCGCGGCGACCTGGTCCGCGTCCGTCGAGGCGCCTACGTCGAGGCCGGCCGCTGGGCCGCGCTGGGGATCGAGGGGCGGTACCGGCTGACCGTCGTCGCAGCCGCCGCCTCGTGCCGGACCCGGGTGCTCGTCAGCCATGTCTCGGCCGCGGTGCTGCACGGTCTGCCGCTGGTGGGGGCTCCGCCCCGCCGGGTGCACGTCCTCGTCCCTCCTGCCGGCGGAAGTCGGCAGGAGCACGGGTTCGTCAAGCACGCACGCGACGACCACGAGCGCCCCGACGCCCTCGACGTCGAGGGCGTGCACGTCACGCCCCTCGACGCGACCATCGTCGACGTCTGCCTGACCGAGCCCTTCGTCCGGGCCGTCGTGATGACGGACCACGCGCTGCACCAGGGGGCGGTCACGCCCGAGTCGCTCGCGACGGAGTTCGCTCGGCGAGGCACTCGACGAGGCTCGAAGAAGGTGGCGGCCGTACTCGAGTTCGCGACTCCCCTCGCCGACCGCCCACTCGAGTCGATCAGCCGGGTCGGGTTCCGGCTGCTCGGGCTGCCGGACCCCGTTCTGCAGCACCCGCTCTTCGACGAGACGGGGCGACGGGTGGCGATCGTCGACAACTGGTGGCCCGGGTTCGGAGTCGTCGGCGAGTCCGACGGCCGAGTGAAGTACACCGATCCCGAGATGATGGCCGGCCGCACGACGGCCCAGGTGGTGATGGACGAGAAGGACCGCGAGGACGACATCCGGGCCCTGCCCGAGGTGCGTGGCTTCGCTCGCTGGGGCTGGGACGTCGCCCTCGACGTCCGCCGCCTCGGTCCCGTTCTCGCTCGCGCCGGCGTCGTGCCCCTCGGACCGACCGGACGGGCGACTTCGTCGTCGACGGTCGAGAACGACCGCCCGGGATCGACGAAGTCGCCCGTTCCCGCGCCGGGCGGGCCCGCCCGGTAAGGTGGCACGGTGACTGAGGTAGAGATCGGCGTCTCCAAGCGAGCCCGCCGCGCGTACGCGTTCGACGACATCGCCATCGTTCCGAGCAGGCGTACCCGCGACCCACGCGACGTCTCGGTCGGCTGGTCGATCGACGCGTTCCAGTTCGAGTCGCCGGTCATCGCCGCCCCCATGGACTCGGTGGTCAGTCCGGCCACGGCCATCCGCATCGGCCAGCTCGGCGGTCTCGGCGTGCTCGACCTCGAAGGCGTCTGGACGCGGTACGACGACCCCGAACAGGTCCTCGCCGAGATCCGTGAGCTGCCCGAAGAGGACTCGGTCGCCCGCATGCAAGAGATCTACAGCGAGCCGATCAAGCCCGAGCTCGTGCGCGACCGTCTGGCCGAGATCCGTGCGGCCGGGGTCACCGTCGCCGGTGCCCTCAGCCCCCAGCGCACCCAAGACCTGTACCAGACGGTCGTCGACGCCGGTGTCGACCTCTTCGTCATCCGGGGCACGACGGTCAGCGCCGAACACGTCTCGAAGAGCAGCGAACCGCTCAACCTCAAGAAGTTCATCTACGAGCTCGACGTCCCCGTCATCGTCGGCGGGGCCTCGACCTACACGGCTGCTCTGCACCTGATGCGCACCGGCGCCGCGGGCGTCCTCGTCGGGTTCGGGGGCGGCGCGGCCAGCACGACCCGCGCCTCCCTGGGCATCCACGCGCCGATGGCGAGTGCCGTGGCCGACGTCGCGGGTGCACGCCGCGACTACCTCGACGAGTCGGGCGGGCGCTACGTGCACGTCATCGCCGACGGGGGTCTCGGCACCTCGGGCGACCTGGTCAAGGCCATCGCCTGCGGCGCCGACGCCGTCATGCTCGGTGCCGCCCTGGCGCGGGCCGACGACGTGCCCGGTGGGGGGTACCACTGGGGTGCCGAAGCGCACCACCCCGAGCTGCCCCGCGGCCGTCGCATGCAGGTCGGCACGATCGGCTCCCTCGAGAAGATCCTCTACGGGCCCGCCACGACCGTCGACGGCACGTCGAACATCATGGGTGCATTGCGCCGCTCGATGGCGACCACGGGCTACAGCGACCTGAAAGAGTTCCAACGGGTCGAAGTGGTTGTGGCCCCCTACCAGCCTCACTAGCGTTTGATGGGGTGGTCCGGTCGAGAGGCCGGGCCACCGAATCCAACGATGGAGGCTCGCATGGTCAAGTCCGCGTCCGTTTCGCTCTCCACGAAGCTCGGCCCCGACGAACGGGCCGCAGCCGTCGAGGCGTTGAAGACGAAAGAACTCGACATCCTCGTGATCGGGGGTGGCATCGTCGGTGCGGGGTCCGCGCTCGACGCCGTGACCCGGGGCCTGAGCGTGGGCATCGTCGAGGCCCGTGACTGGGGATCGGGCACGTCGAGCCGTTCGTCCAAGCTCGTGCACGGGGGCATCCGGTACCTCGAGCAGTTGAACTTCCGTCTCGTCCGCGAGGCGTTGATCGAACGTGGCCTGCTGCTGCAGCGTCTCGCGCCGCACCTGGTCAAGCCCGTGCGGTTCCTCTACCCGCTGAGCAAGCCGGTCTACGAGCGGTTCTACATCGGGGCCGGCATGGCCCTGTACGACATCTTCAGCTGGACAGGAGGCCGCCCGCCCGGCGTTCCCCACCACCGACACCTCAGCAAGACGCAGGTGCTACGCGCCATCCCGAGCCTGTCGAAGGACGCCGTCGTCGGCGGTCTCACCTACTACGACGCCCAGGTCGACGACGCCCGCTACGTCTCGTCGCTGGTGCGCACCGCCTCCAGCTACGGTGCCCACGCCGCGAGCCGCATCCGGGTCGAGGGGTTCGTCAAGGTCGGCGAGCGGGTCGTCGGCGTCAAGGCGCATGACTACCACACCGGCGAGCACTTCGAGATCCGCGCCAAGCAGGTCGTCAACGCGACCGGTGTGTGGACCGATGACACGCAGGCGATGGTCGGTGAGCGGGGCCAGTTCAAGGTGCGGGCGTCGAAGGGCGTGCACCTCGTCGTGCCGCGCGACCGCATCCACTCCGACATGGGCATGATCTTCCGCACCGAGAAGAGCGTCCTGTTCGTCATCCCGTGGGGCCGGCACTGGCTCGTCGGCACGACCGACACCGACTGGGACCTCGACAAGGCCCACCCCGCGGCGACGGCGGCCGACATCGACTACATCCTCGAGCACGTCAACAAGGTGATGGCCGTTCCGCTCACCCGTGCCGACGTCGAGGGCGTCTACGCCGGCCTGCGTCCGCTGCTCGCGGGCGAGTCCGACCAGACGTCGAAGTTGTCACGCGAGCACATCGTCGCTCACACCGTGCCGGGACTCGTCGTCGTGGCCGGCGGCAAGTGGACGACCTACCGGGTCATGGCCGAGGACGCCATCGACGAGGCCGTGGCGGCCCTCGACGGGCGCATCCCGTCGAGCACGACGATGGAGATCCCGCTGATCGGCGCCGAGGGCTACCACGCGGCATGGAACAAGCGCGGCAAGATCGCCAAGGCCTTCGGCGTGCACAAGGTGCGCATCGAGCACCTGCTCAACCGGTACGGCACCACGACCGACGAGATCCTCGACCTCATCCGAGACGACCCCTCGCTCGCCGAGCCGCTGCCCGGCGCCGACGACTACATCCGGGCCGAGGTCGTCTACGCCGCCAGCCACGAGAGCGCCCTGCACCTCGAGGACGTCCTGGCGCGTCGCACGCGCATCTCGATCGAGGCCTGGGACCGCGGTGAGTCCGCCGCCCCCGTCGCCGCCAAGCTGATGGCCGGCGTGCTCGGCTGGAGTGACGACGAGGCCGAGGCCGAGGTCGCCAACTACCTGAAGCGCGTCGCCGCCGAGCGCGCGAGCCAGCTCGAGCCCGACGACGAGTCGGCCGATCGTGTCCGCCTCGAGGCGCCCGACATCACCTTCGGCTTCGACGAGGACGACATGGTCGTCGCCGGAGCCGACCAAGGAGGCGCGCCCAAGCCGGGTGAGAAGGTCACCGAGCCGGCGGGCACGCCGGGCGACGACACGTCGGCGGGCAGCCCGGGCGGCCGCCAGGGTTGACCACGGGTCGCCGAGGCGACCGTCTGAAGGAGGCGCGGTGCCCGTTCGTCGGGCACCGCGCCTCCCACGGTTTCTCCGTCCGAGAACGCGGGAACACCTGTGGAGGGTGGCGGGTTGTCCCCACCGTGAGCAGCCCGGCTGCCGCGGCCGAACCCGCCGCTAGGCTGAGACGACTGCCCCCGAGTCCACTGGAGACGAACCATGGTTGACGTGCGTCGAGTCAAGCTCCCCGGCGTGGGTGTGCTGCACACCTTCATCACCGACGACGGCGGCAAGTGCGGTGTCATCACGCACCGATCGGGCCACAGCGACCTCATCACGTTCAGCGACGACGTCGACGGCGACCACGTCACGAAGGTCTCGCTGCGACTCAGCGAAGACGAGGCCCACACCCTCGCCGAACTGCTCGGCGGCACCCGCATCACCGAGTCGCTCTCGGCGCTCGACCAGATCCCCGGCCTCAGCATCGACTGGTTCACGGTCGACTACGACGACCACATCGCGGGGCAACCGCTCGGCGACCTCGGCGCCAAGGGGGTCGTGGGTCTGACCGTCGTCGCGGTCGTCCGCGGCGACGCGGCCAACCCGGCACCGTCGGGCGACTTCAAGGTGTTCCCCGGCGACACGCTCGTCGTGGCCGGTTCGCCCGAGAAGGTCGCCAAGGCGTTCTCGTTCTACCGCACGGGCGAGCTCAAGCACCGCTCGCCGGTCGACGCCCCGCCCGGGGGCTAGGCCCATGCACCTGGGTGAAGAGCTGATCGTCCTCGGCATCCTGCTGCTGATCGCCTACGTGCTCGGCCGAGCCGGCAAGCTCATCGGCCTGCCGTCGATCCCGATCTACATGATCGTGGGGCTGCTCGCCAGCACGAACACGGGGTGGTTCCCGCTCAGCTTCGAGTCCGACAACATCGAGCTGATCGCGATCTTCGGTCTGATCCTGTTGCTGTTCAACCTCGGCCTCGAGTTCGACCAGGACGAGTTCTTCTCGAACGCGGGGCGGCTGATCGTCTCGGGCGGCAGCTACATCGCCATCAACATGGGTGTCGGGCTGGTCTTCGGCTTCATGCTCGGCTGGGGCACGCGCGAAGCCCTGATCATCGCCGGCATGACGGCGACGTCGTCGAGTGCGATCGTCACCAAGCTGCTCATCGAGCTCAACCGCCTGGCCAACCGAGAGACGCCGATGATCCTCGGCGTGACGGTGGTCGAAGACATCTTCATCGCCATCTACCTCGCGATCGTCTCGGTCGTGCTCAGCGGCGAGACCGACCCCGGGCCGGTCATCCTCAAGCTCGGCATCGCCTTCGCGTTCCTCGTCGTGATGTTCGGTGTCGCGAGGTGGGGCGGGCGGGTCGTGTCGAGGCTGATGCGCACCCGCGACGACGAGCTCTTCACCGTGCTCTTCTTCGGCCTGGCCGTCCTCT
Organism: Frigoribacterium sp. VKM Ac-2836; assembly: GCF_013248995.1. GTDB lineage: Bacteria > Actinomycetota > Actinomycetes > Actinomycetales > Microbacteriaceae > Frigoribacterium. The sequence continues at coordinate 574,567 of NZ_JABRPK010000002.1, forward strand.
TCGCCGGGCTCGGTGAGGTCCTCGGCGTGACCGACGCGATCGGTGCCTTCCTCATCGGCCTCATCATCGGGGCGACGAAGTTCCGCAACCGGGTCGAGCAGTTCGCCCTGCCCATGCGCGACGTCTTCGGGGCGTTCTTCTTCCTCAACTTCGGCCTCGGGCTGAACCCGGCACTCTTCCCGAGCGTGCTCGGGCCCGTCGCCATCGCCGTCGGCATGACCGTGCTGCTGAACATCGGTGCGGGGCAGTTCGTGGCGTGGCTCAACAAGCTCGGGCCGCAGGCCGGCATCAACACGACGGTGATCCTGGTGAACCGGGGCGAGTTCGCGCTGATCCTGGCGACCTTGTCGGCCGGTGCCGGGCTCGACGAGCGGTTGCAGCCCTTCGCCGGCCTGTACGTGCTCATCATGGCTGTGCTCGGCCCGGTGTTGGCGGCGAACAGCGAGCGCATCGGCTCGGTCGTGCTCAGGTCGCGCAAGAAGGCCGAGCGAGCCGAGGCCGAGGCTCGTCGCCTCGAACGCGAGGCACGCGGCGGCGACGAGATCGCCCTGATGGAGGCCGCGCTCGCCGGTGACGACCTCGACCAGACCGAGGTCACCGAAGACGACGACGAACGCGAGACCGAGCGCGTCCGGGCCGGCACGGCGCGGGCCGCCGCCGGGCGCGGTGACGCGTCGCGGCGCGCGGTCGACGACGACGCTGACGACGACGACCTGGACGACCTCGACGCGATGGACGCCGACGAGGCCCGGCTCTGGGCCGAGCAGGCCGGACAGCAGAGCGACCAGCGGGCCGCGCGTCGGCGCGACCCCGAGTACTGACCCCGCCGAGGTCCCAGCGAGCTCGTCGACGGCGAGAGGTACGATCGCCTGCGTGACCCGGACCGAGCAGCGCCCCGCCCTCCTCGGCGTCGACGGCGAGCCGCTGCCGGCGACCATGTGGCACGTCGCCCGACGTCCCCGGTGGATCGCCCTCCTCGGCCTCGCCCTCGTGGTGGCAGGCATCTTCGCCTGGCTCGGGCACTGGCAGATCGAGCGCAGCGTCGAGAGCGTGCAGGTCGTCAACCCCGAGACCGAGACCACCAAGGTGCTCTCAGCGGTCGCCACCCCGCAGGCCCCGTTCGCCGACTCGCTCGGTGCCCAGCGGGTGTCGGTCACGGGTGAGTTCGACCCCGACGACTTCGCCGTGGTCGGCGACCGGGTCAATGGCAGCGAGACCGGTTACTGGCTGATCGGTCGCTTCGTCGACGACGCCAACGGCGCCTCGCTGCCCGTGGGGCTCGGCTGGTCCGCGACCCGCGGGGGTGCCGAGGCCGCAGAGCCCTCGGTGGCCGCGACCTCCACCGTCACGGTCGAGGGGCGGTACTTCCCGTCCGAGTCACCGACCGAGAGCGACTTCGAGAGCGGTGCGCAGACCGTCGTCTCGGTGGCCGCACTCATCAACGAGTGGCCCGGCTTCGACGGCCAGGTCTACGGCGGCTACGTCGTCTCCGACGTCGCGCCCGCCGCGCTGAGCGAGATCGACTCGGCCCCGCCGGCTTCCGACGTCCAGTTCAACTGGCTCAACGTCTTCTACGCGATCGAGTGGGTCGTCTTCGCCGGCTTCGCCGTCTTCCTCTGGTTCCGGCTCGTGCGCGACGCGTTCGAGCGCGAGCACGAAGAAGCCGAGGAGGCGCGGGCCGAGGCGGACGCGCGCGGCGCGACCCAGCCCACCCGCGCCTCCTGACCCCTCGCGTCTCGGCCCCCGCCGGGCGGTGGGTCGGCCTCGTTCGACGTCGACAGGTGCCGTCCTGGCGCGTCGGCGGGCGCGGCTAGAATCGTGCCCATGCCTTTGAAGCCCCGGCAACGCGACATCCCGAAGATCCCGGGTGCCGTCAAGTTCTACAAGATCTCGGCGTACGTCACCGGCGTGATGCTGTTGCTGCTCATCTTCGAGATGGTCTTCAAGTACACGCCGCTGCAGCTCGAGATGCAGCTCGGCGGCCAGGGCGGGTTCCTCGTCCCGGTCGACTCGACCACCGGCTTCAACCTGTCGACGGCGATCCTCATCGCGCACGGTTGGTTGTACGTCGTCTACCTCTTCGCCGACTTCCGCCTCTGGAGCCTCATGAGGTGGCCGTTCTCGCGGTTCTTCCTCATCGCGCTCGGCGGTGTCGTACCGCTGCTCTCGTTCTTCGTCGAGAGCCACATGACCAAGCTCGCGACGCAGCAGTACGACGCGCTGACCGCCGAGACCACCCCCACGACCGAGGGAGCCCCCGCGTGACCGACGCACCCGAGACCGCCGAGGAGTCGGCGACCACCGCCGCCACGGCACCCGCACCGGCCGATCGCGCCCCCGAGACGGCGCAGAGCCCCGTGCTCGTGGTCGACTTCGGCGCGCAGTACGCGCAGCTGATCGCCCGCCGCGTCCGCGAGGCCAACGTCTACAGCGAGATCGTGCCCCACACGATCACCGCGGCCGAGATCGCCGAGAAGAACCCCGTGGGCATCGTGCTCAGCGGTGGGCCGTCGAGCGTCTACGAAGAGGGCGCGCCGAGCATCGACGCGGGCATCTTCGACCTCGACATCCCCGTGCTGGGCATCTGCTACGGCTTCCAGGCGATGGCCAAGGCGCTCGGCGGCGAGGTCTCGCAGACCGGCCAGCGCGAGTACGGCGCCACCGACGTGACGCTCGCCGAGGGCGACAGCACGTTGTTGTCGGGCCAGCCGACCTCGCAGACGACGTGGATGAGCCACGGCGACTCGGTGTCGAAGGCGCCCGAGGGCTTCGACGTGTTGGCCTCGAGCGCCTCGACCCCCGTCGCCGCGTTCTCGAGCGACGCGCGCAAGCTCTACGGCGTGCAGTGGCACCCCGAGGTCAAGCACTCGTCGTACGGCCAGGCGGTGCTCGAGAACTTCCTGCACCGGGCCGCCGGCATCCCCGCCGACTGGAACAGCGGCAACGTCATCGCCGAGCAGGTCGCCCGCATCCGCGAGCAGGTCGGTGACGCCCGCGTCATCTGCGGCCTCTCGGGCGGTGTCGACTCCGCAGTCGCGGCTGCGATCGTGCACGAGGCCGTCGGCGACCAGCTGATCTGCGTCTTCGTCGACCACGGTCTGCTGCGGGCCGACGAGCGTCGTCAGGTCGAAGAGGACTACGTCGCCTCGACCGGTGTGCGCCTCGTCACGATCGATGCCGAGCAGCAGTTCCTTGACGCCCTCGCCGGGGTCACCGATCCCGAGCAGAAGCGCAAGATCATCGGCCGCGAGTTCATCCGCAGCTTCGAGGCCGCCGCCGAGGCGCTCGTGCTCGAGGCCGCGGCCGAGGGCGACTCGGCCGTGAAGTTCCTCGTGCAGGGCACGCTCTACCCCGACGTCGTCGAGAGCGGTGGCGGCACGGGCACGGCCAACATCAAGAGCCACCACAACGTGGGCGGGCTGCCCGAAGACCTGCAGTTCGAGCTCGTCGAGCCGCTGCGCACGTTGTTCAAGGACGAGGTGCGAGCCATCGGTCGCGAGCTCGGTCTGCCCGAGGTCATCGTGGGCCGCCAGCCGTTCCCCGGCCCGGGGCTCGGCATCCGCATCGTGGGCGAGGTCACGCACGAGCGTCTCGAGTTGCTGCGCGCGGCCGACGCCATCGCGCGGGCCGAGCTGACCGCCGCCGGTCTGGACGACGAGATCTGGCAGTGCCCCGTGGTGCTGCTGGCCGACGTCCGTTCGGTGGGCGTCCAGGGCGACGGTCGCACTTACGGTCACCCGATCGTGCTGCGTCCGGTGTCCTCCGAAGACGCCATGACCGCCGACTGGACGCGTCTTCCCTACGACGTGCTGGCCCGCATCTCGAACCGCATCACGAACGAGGTGGACGGCGTCAACCGCGTCCTGCTCGACGTCACCTCGAAGCCCCCGGGCACCATCGAATGGGAATGATCAGGCCGTTTTCGGCGCGGAGCGCCGAGGCCTGATCATTCCGGGGGAGCCTGCGACCCCGGTGCCCACCAGTAGCCGCGAACGTGGAGTGAGGGAGACCTCCCGCGAAGCGCAGTGACGCGAAACCCCCTCTGGCATGTGCCCGAGGGGGTTTCGTCAATCCTGGATCTCTCCGTGGGTGGGGGCAAGGACCCGGTCGAGTGGGCAGAACGTGCTGCTCAGCCGAGCACGAACAGCACCTTCTGCCCACTCGACCGTCGGCCCGCACACATAGAAGCGGGGCCCGCCCCTCTCGGAACGAGCCCCGCCTCGGGGTGGTGCTGGTGGTACCGTGGTGACTAGTCGCTGCCTCGCAGGATCGCGAGCATGCGCAGGATCTCGACATAGAGCCAGATGACCGTCATGACGATGCTGAAGGCGGCCGACCAGGCGTAGATGCGGGGGGCGCCGCGCTCGACGCCGGTCTTGACCTGGTCGAAGTCGAGGACCAGCGAGTACGCGGCCATCAGGACGACGAGGATGCCCAGGAAGAAGCCGAGCGGGATGCCGAAGATCTCGACAGAACCGCGCAGGCCCCACGGGTTGCTGTTGGCACCGAAGGCCATGAGGCCGAGGTTGAGCAGCGAGAAGACGGCGTAGCCGACCATGCCGATCAGGAAGATCTTGGTGGCCTTGGCCGAGGCGCGTACCTTGCCGCTCTTGAAGAGCAGCAGGGTCACGACGAAGACCGCCGCGGTGCCGAGCAACGCCTGGGTGACGATGCCGTCGAACTGAGCCTCGAAGATCGAGGAGATGCCACCGACGAAGAGGCCCTGTGCTGCCGAGTAGGCGAGCACCAGCCCGGGGGAGGGCTTCTTCTTGAAGATGTTGACGAGCGCCAGCACGAAGCCCGCGATGGCGCCGACGAACGCGAGGGCCGGGACGAACCAGCCCACGGCGGCGAAGACGAGAACGACGCCGAAGGCGAGCAACGTCTTCGAGATCGTGTCTTCGTACGTCATGCGGTCGGTCTGCGTGGGGCCGGCGGCGGGCTGCGAGTAGAGCTGCTGCAGCTGCTCGGCGGTCATGCCGTTGTACTCGACCGGCTGGGCGGCGCCCTGCTGCTGACGGATGACGGGCCCGCCGTTCTTCGAGAAGGCCGGCGACTGACTGAAGCCGGGATTCGAGAATGCCAAGGGGTTCCTCTTCTGATCGCTAGGGATGTGTGGACCGCCCGCGCAGGTGCACGAGAGCGGTTCCGTACACATGAGGCTAACCGTGCCGTGCAACGAATGGCTGAAGATCTGCCTGATGAGAGCCGCATTCTCGCAGGGCGAACGTGCATGGCGTGCAGTCTTTTGCGTCTGCGGTGGGTGGGACGCCTCGTCCCCAAGGCCCGCGCCTCCTCGGTGGCCCACAGCCCACGAGCGGCTCGGGCCGTGCACGGGCACGCCCGTTAGCGTGGCCGGGTGTCCACCTCGCCTCTCGTCATCGCCCACCGCGGCGCCAGCGGCCACCGACCCGAGCACGGCGAGGACGCCTACCGCCTCGCGATCGAGCTCGGGGCCGACGCCATCGAGCCCGACCTGGTCGCGTCGAGCGACGGCGTGCTCGTCCTGCGGCACGAGAACGAGATCTCGGGCACGACCGACGTCGCCGACCACGACGAGTTCCGACACCGGCGCACCACCAAGACCATCGACGGCACCACGGTCACGGGCTGGTTCACCGAAGACTTCACCTGGGACGAGCTCAGCACGCTGCGCATCCGCGAGCGACTGCCCGAACTGCGACCCGAGAGCGCCGCGCACGACGGCGAGGGGCGCATCCAGCGGCTGGGCGACCTGCTCGACCTGCTGGACGCCGCCGATCGCCCGGTCGGACTCGTGGCCGAGGTGAAGCACGCCACGTACTTCGACTCCATCGGCCTGCCGCTCGGCGAGCTGCTCGCCGACGAGTTGCGGCAGCGGCGCTGGGTCGACGACCCGCGGTTGACGATCGAGTCGTTCGAGCAGACCGTGCTCGGCCGGCTGGCCGACCAGCGACTCGGGGCCCGGCTCGTCTATCTGCTCGAGAAGGCCGGTACGGCGGCCGACCTCGTGGCCGCGGGGCGCGCCTCCGTGGGGTATCGCGACCAGCTGCACGCCGAGTCGCTCGAGTCGTTCGTCGACGCGGGGCTGTACGGCGTCAGCCTCGACAAGCGCACGCTCCTCGACGCCAAGGGGGCGACCGACGGTCGGGTCGTCGATCGGGCGCACGCGGCCGGTCTCGACGTCTTCACCTGGACGCTGCGGGCCGAGAACGCGTTCCTGGCCAAGGCCAATCGCGGGCCCGGCGGCAAGGCCGCCTTCGGCGACTGGCGGGCCGAGTTCACCTCGCTCATGGCGCTCGGCGTCGACGGAGTCTTCGCCGACCAGCCCGAGCTCGCCGAGGAGGCGCGGGTCGCCTTCGCGTCCCGCTGACCCCGCCCGACGCCTCCCGTGACCGTGGTCGACCTGCACCCCCTCACGATGTCGGCGGTCGCGCTTAGACTCGACGGGCCATGACGATCGTGCTCGAGCCCTCTGACGCTGCCGGCGGTTCCGGCGACCCCCTGACCGCCGGTCTCAACCCCCAGCAGAAAGAGGCGGTCGAGTACCGCGGGCAGTCGCTGCTGATCGTGGCCGGTGCCGGCTCGGGCAAGACCAGCGTGCTCACCCGTCGCATCGCCGGGCTGCTGGCGACGCGCGAGGCGTGGCCCAGCCAGATCCTCGCCATCACCTTCACCAACAAAGCCGCGGCCGAGATGCGCGAGCGCGTGGCGCACCTCGTCGGTCAGGCCGGCGAGGGCATGTGGATCAGCACGTTCCACTCGGCGTGCGTGCGCATCCTGCGACGTGAGGCCGAACAGTTCGGCTTCACCAAGAGCTTCACGATCTACGACTCCGCCGACTCGCGGGCGCTGCTCAAGCGCATCCTGAAAGAGCTCGACGCCGACCAGCTCGGGCTCACCGTCAGCATGGCGTCGGGCAAGATCTCCAAGCTCAAGAACGAGCTCAGCGACGTCGAGTCGTACTCGCGCCAGATCAACATGAACGACCCGCAAGAGGTCATGTTCCTCGAGATCTTCCGGCAGTACACCCGCGAGCTGCAGCGGGCCAACGCCTTCGACTTCGACGACCTCATCGCGCAGACCGTCTACCTGTTCCGGGCCTTCCCGCATGTGGCCGCTCAGTACCAACGCCGGTTCCGGCACATCCTGGTCGACGAGTACCAAGACACCAACCACGCGCAGTACTCGCTCATCCGCGAGCTGACCCGACCCGTCCAGGCCGACCTCGTCGACGAACTCGAACGCGGCGGCCAGTTCGTCCAATCGATGCGCGACGGCAGCGGTGGCATCCCCGGGGCGTCGCTCACCGTGGTCGGCGACTCCGACCAGTCGATCTATGCGTTCCGTGGTGCCGACATCCGCAACATCGTCGAGTTCGAACGCGACTTCCCCAACTCGAAGGTCATCTTGCTCGAGCAGAACTACCGCTCGACGCAGAACATCCTCGACGCGGCCAACGCGGTCATCTCGAACAACTTCGACCGTCAGGCCAAGAACCTCTTCACCACGGTCGGTGCCGGCAGCAAGATCGTCGGGTTCACCGGCTACACCGGGCACGACGAGGCCCAGTTCGTCGCGGACGAGATCGCGGCTCTGCACGAGTCCGGCACCGACTACAAAGACATGGCCGTCTTCTATCGCACCAACTCGCAGACGCGTGCTCTCGAAGAGATCTTCATCCGCTCGGCCATCCCGTACCGCGTGCTCGGCGGCACCAAGTTCTACGAGCGTGCCGAGATCAAGGACGCCATGGCGTACCTGATCACCGTCGCCAACCCGGCCGACCCGCTCGCGCTGCGGCGCATCATGAACGTGCCCAAGCGCGGCATCGGTCCGGCGACCGAGACCGCGATGCAGCGCTGGGCCGACACGAACGAGGCGCCGCTGCGTGACGCGATGCGCAACGCCGGCCAGCTCGGTCTCGGGCCGAAGGTGACCGGTGCGATCACGGGTCTGGCGAAGCTGCTCGACGACGTGCAGGCCACGGCGGCGACCGCGCCCGTGCACGAGATCCTGTCAGCGCTGATCGCGGGCAGTGGCCTGGTCGAGGTGCTGCGCGCGTCGCGTGACCCGCAGGACGAGGCCCGTGCCGAGAACATCGACGAGCTCGTCGCGGTCACGAAAGAGTTCCAGAAGAACAACCCCGACGGCACGCTGCTCGACTTCCTCACCGAGGTCACGCTGGTGGCGGCGGCCGACGACCTCGACGACACGAGCGGCACGGTGTCGCTGATGACGCTGCACACCGCCAAGGGGCTCGAGTACGAGGCGGTGTTCCTCACCGGTGTCGAAGAAGACCTGTTGCCGCACCGTATGTCGGCCAGCGAGCCCGGTGGCCCGTCCGAAGAGCGGCGGCTGTTCTACGTGGGCATCACCCGCGCCCGCCAGCGGCTGTTCTTGTCGCTCGCGATGACGCGGGCGCAGTTCGGCGAGGTCAACGTGGCGATGCCGTCGCGGTACCTGCAAGAGATCCCCGTCGAGCTGATCGACTGGAAGCAGTCGCCCGGCATGGCGAACAGCCGCGGCGGCACGCAGCCGAGGGCGCTCAACGCCCGTCGCGAGGGTGGCGACGGCAACCGGGGTGCGACGCCGCGGGCGTCGGGCGGCTACGGTTCGGGCAGCTACGACCGGGCCACGGCGGCGGCGAAGACCAAGCCGAAGACCGAGTGGGCCAACCGGGTCACGGGCACCGTCCGCGACAACGGCGACATGGAGCTCGAGGCCGGCGACCGCATCTCGCACGTCGACTTCGGCGAGGGCCGCGTCATGGCCGTCACCGGCATCGGCGCCCGCCGCATCGCCGAGGTCCTCTTCGACGGCGCCGGCCGCAAGAAGTTGCTGATCAAGGTCGCGCCGATTGAAAAAATTTAGGCCCAAAGGGCTCGGTCAAGTTCGAGTCACTCGATTCACAACCTCTGGGGTCGAATTGAGTTTGGTTGACGATGAATATGAGGACTTTCTTGCCGGTCTAGAGCCGTTTCACGCTTCGGGGCTGCCCGAAGTTCCTAGGCAATAGAAGCCATCAGTAAGGCCGCATTTTATTTTATTTCCGAGCTCGAACGGCGCGTTCTGCTTTGACTGCGAGCCCACTGACTCCCTAACGTGCTGACGCGGAGTGGTGCGTTGTCGATAGCGGCTACAAGTTGCGCGCGGAGTTAGCGAGATTCGCGCTTAGCTCGAATACGTTCTAAGCGAGCGGGGTCTTGAAACACCTCGGTTAAGACCGACGCCATAAGAGCGAGAATCTCTTCGGAGTCGATCGCATCTGGAACTACGTCGATGTCACCATGAGCCATATCGTTCCCGGCGTAGCGGACTTCGTGCGCTTGATCAGCGACCGCTCGCCTGATAAGTTGATTATCCTTCATTGTATTGATTTTCTTGGACAGGTCGCCGTTCGAAATGCCTTGCGCCTTGGCTGTCGCCTCGATAACTGTTCTAGCCATCAGAATCGAGGCCATGTGGTTCCCGACGGAGGCACTCGAGTAAGCCTCCCGTGCCGCCCTACCTATTGCCTCAGGGACGTCCACCACTTCGGGCGCATCGGCGGCTGTGGGGAGCCATTGAATATGAGTCGCTTTCTCAATTTGACGACTCGATGCGTGGAGTTCAATCTCGTCGCCGCGCGGGCTGGGATTGCCGCCCGAACCCTCACCGATTGACAGTCGCGAGCAGAAGTCGCAACTTACAGCGACACGGGTACGTTCGCCATTCGAATGGACTTCCCCCCAACGCACTGTGACGTGGCTGTGCTTGTGGCAATAAGGGCAAAGGATGGCAACCATGATGTCATTGTGCCTGAAGCGGAATGAAATCGGTCGATGCCCAACTACAGCTCTTTCTGCCGCTAGTTCGTAGACTTATTCGGGACCAGGTAATGCGGTCCGATGAGGCCGACATGTACCTTTTTCGTCGTTCCGCCTGTGTCGTCGTGGAAATACACACGAGGCGCCAGGCTTCCGCCGCCTTCAGAAATCTTCAGGTGCGCCAGCATTTTGGCTTCGCCTGATGCGTCGACCTTCTTATCGACCTTGAAAACTCGGGTGCGAATGAGCTTCTCACTGTTCTGAACCGACTCGCTCTCTGTCATCGCAAGCTTCTTGCTGGTGGCTGGCCATCCGAGTAGTGGGCCTGAAGCGCACCATTCCCAGAACCCACCCTTGTCCCATCCGGCAGCTCGATCTTCGGCGTAGGCAGCAAGCGCACGAAGCCCTCGCCACGTCTTGTTCCCCCAGTTGTAGGCCTCTGGTGAGCTATCTATATCTTCGAGTTCTCTGATCGCTGAATCCGGGAGTGCGAGCCAGTCCGATAGATAAGCCTGCGCGGCCATCGCGGACTCCGAGGCGTCTTGTACTGCGTCTGGAGTAGAGGATGCCTCCTCGTGTTGAGTGCCCCACAAGAGGTCGGCGTGCCCCTGGTCGATCAGCACCTTCTTTAGGCGTGCAAGATGCCCGTTGGCGCTAGACAGTTCTCGCTCGACAGAGCTCTGCTCGTCCCGGGCAAGCTCGGACGCAAAATCCCAGTTCTCACGCGCTTCCACTAGCGACTGTGCTGAGATCATCCCGTTCGAAGAACCAGACGGAATGCTGCCCTGAACGTCAAATAGGCGGAAAGCTTCCGGTACTCGACGCCTAGTCGAAAGTTGAGCTACGGAGTACACGATCCGGTCTATCGTCGACTGTCGTGCCTGCTCCAAACGCGACCCAAGATAATAGCGGTGCTGCCAACCATCCGAGTCCCCCACGACTACGCCTGGCGCGTAAATACGCACTCCGCCGTCCCAGATAGCGAGTGATCCAATGTGTCGTCGGAACTCCACCGCGGCGCTTAGCCCCAGTGTGATCACGACGGCAATGCCTTCGACACGTGCCGCAATTATGTCCGCAGTTCGAAGCCAAACGTCGGCGTGAGGGCCGGTCGGCTCGGCGCAAACGATGATCGGAAGGCTTCGGGTCGGATCTGCGAGCAAGTCTGTCAAGATGGCAATTCCGTTGGCAGGTAGGTCGAGAGGCCCCAGGAGGAGACGGCTGCCACCAAGACGAGGCTTCTCGACCGCAGCGAGCAGTTCATGAACGACTTTTGGCCGGCCGACTGAGACTCGACGTGCTAGATCGTCGGAAGACATGCTCAACTCGACAAGTGTGTGCACGCCCTTCTGGTCCGCGATGACACGGATCACCGTCGCCCACTCGGTCGGGTCGCCGGGAACTTCGTCTGTGGCTACGATTTCGAAGGCTTCGGGAGTGACAGTTCGGAGTGCGACAGTTCTTATGCGCCCCTGCGACACCTCGAAGGTGCTTTCTCCTTCTGGCAGAGGCTCCGGATCAGGTCGATCCTGAATCCACTTAGCGGCGCAATCCTTGAGGGCTTGCGTGACCGGTTCTCTGTCTCCTTCCGTTGTGTCCGACCACACGGCTCGATAAAGAACACTCATGATGCTGATCCTCTGAGGTTAAAGTCGAAGTTGTCTACGCCGACAGCATGACCATAGGATCAAACTCCGTAGAGGGCGAGCCTCAACTCCTACGAAGCAGGAACGACGGAGCTTGGACGGTCCGCTGGACGCGCCAGGGATTCTTCCGCATCCTATGGCGGGCTAAGGCGCGGCGTTGCGATGGCCATCGAGCTCGTCCTTTCCTGTGCCGCCATCGCGGTGCGCCCACGGGACTTTGTTCGAGAGGCTAGGTGCCGATTGAAAAGGATCTCTGGCACGCTCGTCAGTCGCCTGCCGGGCAGAAGCCTTGTTCTATGGAGAACAGCTGTGCGCCTCTTCGCGCACCACGCCTCCTTTGTTCGGATGACGAAGGCGACCGGCGGGGGACGAGCCGTGACGCGACGACGCCCCCGTCGCGAGCTGCGGCGGGGGCGTCGTGAGACGGTGGTGACCTCAGGTCACTCGGTCTCGTCGAGGTCGATGTCGTCGCCCTCGAGGTCGTTCGAGGCGTACTCGGGCGAGCCCTCGCGGGGCGCGCCACCGGTCGGGCCGTCGTTGCCCTCGCCGACGCCGGGGAAGACCGTCTCGCCAGCAACCGCGTCGTTGGTTGCGATCTGCTCGGACTCGGCGAACTCGTCGGCCTGGTCGTAGGGCTGCTCGCCCGATGCTGCTGGGGTGTTCGTGTCGCTCATGATGCGTCCTCTCGAAGGTGGTGCGGGGTGGTGGGGGAGCGGCTCAGGCGAGGCCGAGCTGCTGCTTCATGCCGGCCTCGTCGGTGGCGCCCCAGCGCTCGACGAGCAGGCCGTCCTCGTCGAAGCGGCCGACCTGGATGCCACGGACCGTGAACGACTTGCCCGTGGGCTCCGCGCCCTGGAACGTGCCGGTGTGCGTGCCCGAGATCGTGAAGACCGCGGTGACGTTCTCGTCGTCGGCGACGAGCGTCTCGACCTGCAGGTCTGCGTCGGGGAACGCCGTGAAGAACTCGGTCCAGAAGGCCTGGATGCCGGCGAGTCCGGCGGGCGCGTCGGGGGCCGGGTCGTGGTCGACGACGTCGGCGTGGAAACCCTCGCCCAGACGGTCGATCTCGCGGGCGGTCAAGATCTCGCCGAGGCGTTGCTGCGTGGCGATGTTCTTCTCTTTTGACATGCGTGTCTCCGTCTTCTCGTCCTGTCGGGGTGTCTCTCGTCTACTCCCCAGGCGCGCACCAGCCGCCGATGCTCACAGCAGACGCGACGCTCGGCGTACCCCTCGGCTCGCCCGCTAGGCTGACCGCTGGCCCATTGTCTTCATGTCGAGATGGCTCGATGTCGAGACGGATCATGGTGAGACGACGCAGCGATGCGGATTGGAAGAACAGCGTGGATCTTTTCGAATACCAGGCCAGAGACCTGTTCGAGCAGTACGGCGTGCCCGTGCTGCCGGGCATCGTGGCCGACACCCCCGAGGAGGCGCGAGCGGCGTCCGAGAAACTGGGTGGCGTCACCGTCGTCAAGGCCCAGGTCAAGGTCGGCGGTCGCGGCAAGGCCGGCGGCGTCAAGGTCGCGAAGACCCCGGACGACGCCGAGGCCGCGGCGAAGGACATCCTCGGGCTCGACATCAAGGGTCACGTCGTCAAGCGCGTCATGATCGCCGGCGGCGCCCAGATCGCCCAGGAGTTCTACTTCTCGGTGCTGCTCGACCGCGCCAACCGCTCGTACCTCTCGCTCTGCAGCGTCGAGGGCGGCATGGAGATCGAGCAGCTCGCCGTCGAGAAGCCCGACGCCCTGGCCCGCATCGAGGTCGACCCCCGCGCCGGCATCGACCTGGCGAAGGCAACCGAGATCGCGCGAGCCGGCGGATTCCCCGACGAGCTCATCGAGAAGGTCGCGCCCGTCCTGGTGAAGCTCTACGCCGTCTACGAGGGCGAGGACGCGACGCTCGTCGAGGTCAACCCGCTCGTGCTGACCGAACAGGGCGACATCGTCGCCCTCGACGGCAAGGTCTCGATCGACGAGAACGCCGAGTTCCGTCACCCGGGCCATGCCGAACTGGAGGACGCCGACGCAGCCGACCCGCTCGAGGCGAAGGCCAAGGCGGCCGGCCTCAACTACGTGAAGCTCGACGGCGAGGTCGGCATCATCGGCAACGGCGCCGGGCTCGTCATGTCGACGCTCGACGTCGTCGCCTACGCCGGTGAGGCCCACGGCGGCGTCAAGCCCGCCAACTTCCTCGACATCGGCGGCGGAGCGAGCGCCGAGGTCATGGCGGCCGGGCTCGACGTGATCCTGGGCGACGCCCAGGTCAAGAGCGTGTTCGTCAACGTCTTCGGCGGCATCACCGCGTGCGATGCGGTCGCCAACGGCATCGTCGCCGCCCTCGGCATCCTCGGCGACGCGGCCACCAAGCCGCTCGTCGTGCGGCTCGACGGCAACAACGTCGACGAGGGTCGGCGCATCCTGGCGGAGGCGGCGCACCCGCTGGTCACCGTCGTCGCGACCATGGACGAGGCTGCCGACAAGGCCGCCGAGCTGGCTTCGAAGTAAGGACTGCACAGAACAATGTCGATCTTCCTCAACAAGGACAGCAAAGTCATCGTCCAGGGCATCACCGGCGGCGAGGGCACCAAGCACACCGCCCTCATGCTCAAGGCCGGCACGCAGGTCGTGGGCGGCGTCAACGCCCGCAAGGCCGGTACGACCGTCACCCACGGTGACGTCGAGCTGCCCGTCTTCGGCACCGTGACCGAGGCCGTCGCCGAGACCGGCGCCGACGTCTCGATCGTCTTCGTGCCGCCGGCGTTCGCCAAGGACGCCGTCGTCGAGGCCATCGAGGCCGAGGTGCCGCTCGTCGTCGTCATCACCGAGGGCATCCCCGTGCAAGACAGTGCCGAGTTCTGGGCCCTTGCCAAGGCCAAGGGCGGCACGACGCGCATCATCGGCCCGAACTGCCCCGGCATCATCACGCCCGGCGAGTCGCTGGTCGGCATCACGCCCGCCTCGATCTCGGGCTCCGGCCCCATCGGCCTGGTCTCGAAGTCGGGCACCCTGACGTACCAGATGATGTTCGAACTGCGCGACCTCGGCTTCTCGACCGCCATCGGCATCGGTGGCGACCCCGTCATCGGCACGACGCACATCGACGCGCTCGAAGCGTTCGAAGCCGACCCCGACACCAAGGCGATCGTCATGATCGGCGAGATCGGTGGCGACGCCGAAGAGCGTGCCGCCGACTACATCAAGGCGCACGTCACCAAGCCCGTCGTCGGCTACGTCGCGGGCTTCACCGCCCCCGAGGGCAAGACGATGGGCCACGCCGGCGCGATCGTGTCCGGCTCGGCCGGTACCGCACAGGCCAAGAAAGAGGCACTCGAGGCGGCCGGCGTCAAGGTCGGCAAGACGCCGAGCGAGACCGCTGCCCTGCTGCGCGAGGTCTACGCCTCCCTCTAGGGGCCGACCCGCGCCTCCTCGACGGGCGTGTTCGTCACGGCCGGTCGTCCTCGGACGCCCGGCCACGACGGACACGCCCGTCGTCGTCCGACCCGGACGCACGGCGTCGTCGTCGCGGGCGGCGGGGCAGCAGCCCCGGCCCGCCCGGCACCGGTACAGTCGCTCGCGATGAACCGCCCAGTCACCGCCCTCTTCGCCGCGCTCGAAGCCCTGCTCGTCGTGGGCATCGGCGTCGGCATCCCCCTCGTCGTGCTGACGTCGCTCTGGGCGTTCCAGTACGGCCTGCAGATCGACTGGATCGTGTTCTGGCGTGCGGCCGTCGACTCCTGGCTCGTCGGTCACGGGGCCGACCTCACCCTGCAACTCAGCTCCGACGCGGCTGCGGCGACCGGCATCGCCGGAGCCGACGCCCCCGTCGTCGTCTCGCTGGCCGCGCTCGGATTCGCCCTGCTCACGGTCTCGATGGGAGTCCGCGCCGGCCGGGCGGCGGCCGAGACCGCCCACCGGGTGACCGGTGTGCTCGTGACCATCGGCACCTTCGCGCTGCTGTCCCTCGCCCTCGCGGCCTCGGCACAGCACGAACTCGCGCGCCCGTCGTTGTGGCAGGGCACGCTGCTGCCCGCGCTCGTCTACGCCGTACCCGTCGTGGCCATGGCCGAGATCACCCGCCGTCGTCGAGGCGAGGCGCCCGACCCGGTGACCGGCATGGTGATCGGGCTGCTGACGCGACTGCCCGGTCAGGTGACCGGCATCGCCTCCGCCGGGCTGCGCCTCGGCGCCGTGGCAGCGTCCACCGTGATCGCCGTGTCGGCCCTGATCGTCTCGGTGCTGATCGTGACGAACTACGCCGAGATCATCACCCTGTACGAAGGCGCGCACGGTGGGTTCCTGGGCGGGCTCGCGCTGACGCTCGCCCAACTCGCGCTCCTCCCCGACGTCGTCGTCTGGGCGGCGTCATGGCTCGTCGGACCCGGCTTCGCCATCGGCACCGGGTCGTCCATCTCGCCGCTGGGCACCGCGGTCGGCCCGATGCCCGCGATCCCGTTCTTGGGCGCCCTGCCGACCGCCGACCTGTCGTTCGGCTTCGTCGGTCTGCTGGTGCCGATCGTCGCCGCCTACGTCTGCGCGACACTGCTGAGGCCCCGACTGCAGCGCATGCTCGCCGGGCACGGTGTCGACGACCTGGTCCGCCGCATCGTCGTCGCGGTCGTCGGAGGTCTCGTCGGGGGAGTGCTGCTGGGCCTGCTCGCCTGGGCCGCCTCGGGTTCGGCCGGGCCCGGGCGACTGACCGAGGTCGGCCCCGACCCGCTGCTGGTCGGCGGCTTCGCGGCGCTCGAGTTCGCCGTCGCCGGAGTCCTGGCCATGGTCGTGACGCCTCCGAGGTTCGCAGGCGACCGGGCCGAGACCTCCTCGGGCGGGCTCGGTACCGACCGGCAGGACGATCGCGTCACCGAGAAGACCCCAAAGACCGAGAAGACCGAGAAGACCGAGAAGGCCGACACGGCCGGAAGACCCAGCAGGGCCTGGAAAGCCTGGAAGGCCGGACGTGCCGAGGGGACCGACCGGGGCGACGGCCTCCGAGGGGCCGACGAGCTCGCGACGTCCCCGGCGCGCGAGTCCGCGACGGCGCCGCCCTCCGCCCCGCGACCCGACGGCGACGACACCGAGCGCATCGAGGGCATCACGCGCTGAGGCCGTCCCGGGCGGACCACCTGCCCCGCGGGGCGGGCGACCGGCCCGCTAGGCTTGCCGGGTGCTGAAGCTCGTGGTGCTCATCTCCGGTGGCGGCTCGAACCTGCGGGCGCTGCTCGAGGCCGCGAGCGACGCCGAGTACCCCGCTCGAGTGGTCGCCGTCGGCGCCGACCGTGAGGCCGACGGCTTCGAGCACGCCGAGCACTTCGGGGTGCCGAGCTTCTCGGTGTCGTTCTCGAACTTCGCCGACCGTGCCGCCTGGGGCGACGAGCTGCTGGCCCAGATCGCTCAGTGGCAGCCCGACCTCGTCGTGCTCAGTGGTTTCATGCGGCTCGTGCCGCCGCGTGTCGTCGAGGCCCTCGCCCCGAACCTGATCAACACGCATCCCGCCTACCTGCCCGAGTTCCCCGGGGCTCACGGCGTCCGGGACGCGCTCGCGGCCGGGGTCCAGCAGACCGGCGCCAGCGTGATCGTCGTCGACGAGGGGGTCGACAGCGGCCCCGTCCTCGCACAGCGTCGCATCCCCGTGCTTCCCGGCGACGACGAGTCGTCGCTGCACGACCGCATCAAGGTCGTCGAACGCGAACTGCTCGTGCAGACCGTGCTCGACATCGCCAACGGAACGATCTCTCTCGAACAGGAGCCCACCGCATGAGCGGCCACGCCATCGATCCCAGCCTCTACCGCGACCGTGACGCCGTGCCCGTGCGTCGGGCCCTGATCAGCGTCAGCGACAAGACGGGCCTGCTCGACCTGGCAGGCGCCCTGTCGGCCTCCGGGGTCGAGATCGTGTCGACCGGCTCGACCGCCCGGACCATCCGCGACGCCGGGCACGCCGTCACCGAGGTCAGCAGCGTCACCGGGTTCCCCGAGTCGCTCGACGGCCGGGTCAAGACGTTGCACCCCGCGGTGCACGCCGGCATCCTCGCGGACCTGCGTCTCGAGTCGCACGAGGCGCAGCTGGCCGAACTCGACATCGCCGCGTTCGAGCTCGTCGTCGTCAACCTGTACCCGTTCGTCGAGACCGTGGCGTCGGGTGCCGACGTTCCCACCGTCGTCGAGAACGTCGACATCGGGGGCCCCGCGATGGTGCGGGCCGCCGCCAAGAACCACGCCAACGTCGCGATCGTGGTCTCGCCGTCCAACTATCCGCAGGTCGTCAAGGCGCTCACGCTCGGCGGCACGACCCTGGCCCAACGGCAGCGTCTCGCGGGGGAGGCCTTCGCCCACACGGCCGCGTACGACACGGCAGTCGCGGCGTACTTCGCCGCACACGTGGGTGTGCGGGCCGAGGCCGACGCGTCCGCCTCGGCGACCAGCGCCTCCTCGTCCGTCGCCGACCAGCAGGAGGCGCGGGCCGGCTTCGACCCCGAGGTCACCCTCTCGGCCGAGTTGCAGCACACCCTCCGCTACGGCGAGAACGCCCACCAGGCCGCCGCGATCTACGCCACGCCCGACGGGCACGGCATCGCCCAGGCGACGCAACTGCACGGCAAAGAGATGTCGTACAACAACTACGTCGACGCCGACGCGGCCCTGCGCGCCGCCTTCGACTTCGACGAGCCCGCCGTCGCGATCATCAAGCACGCGAACCCCTGCGGCATCGCCGTCGCCTCGGTCGACGCCGTCGACGCCATCGCCGACGCGCACCAGCGGGCACACGCCTGCGACCCCGTCTCGGCGTTCGGCGGCGTCATCGCGGCCAACCGCCCCGTGACCCGGGCCATGGCCGAGACCGTCGCGGACATCTTCACCGAGGTCGTCATCGCTCCGGCGTTCGATCCCGAGGCCGTCGAGATCCTCAGCGCGAAGAAGAACATCCGCCTGCTCACCTTGCCGGCCGGCTTCGCCCGCGAGGCCCGCGAGATCAAGCAGATCTCGGGTGGCCTGCTCGTCCAGGACGCCGACCGGTTCGACGGTTTCGCGTCCGACGGCTGGACGCTCGTCGCCGGCGACGAGGCCGACGCCGCGACGCGCGCCGACCTCGAGTTCGCCTGGAAGGCCTCACGCGCCGTCAAGTCGAACGCGATCCTGCTCGCCTCGGGTGGGGCGTCCGTCGGCGTGGGCATGGGCCAGGTCAACCGGGTCGACTCCTGCCACCTCGCCGTCGACCGCGCCGGCGCCCGGGCCACCGGGTCGGTGGCGGCCTCGGACGCGTTCTTCCCGTTCGCCGACGGGCTGCAGGTGCTGCTCGACGCCGGGGTGGCCGCGGTGGTGCAACCCGGAGGGTCGATCCGTGACGACGAGGTCGTGGCCGCGGCGAAGGCCGCCGGCGTGACGATGTACTTCACGGGCGAGCGCCACTTCTTCCACTAGGACGCCGTCCACGATTCCGAACGATTCAGTCTTGCGGCGGAGTCGACCGCACACATATCCTGTAAGGCTGCTCACAGCCGGTCGGTCACGACCGCACGGACGGACGACGACACTCAGGAGGACATGATGACGACGACGACACTGACCACGGTGGGTACGGCCACCGACGGTGTCCGCGTGGGTCGCGCCTCCTCGGCGTACCCGAGCCCGGCGCCGCTCGGCTAGACGAGACGGCCTGCCGCCCGCCAGCACCACCCCGCCACCCCTGCCCGGCGACCTCCCGGGCGCGACCGCGCGTCCTCCCCGGACGCTCGCGGCACCACCTCTCTCCACAACGGGTCAGCGTCCAGCGCTCTCGCCTGTGCCAGATCACGACACTTGGATCACCCATGTCTCAGAAGTCCTCGTCCGCCCGTCCGCCCGACGCCGGCAAGCGCCCCTCCACGGTGCAGTCGCTCGCCCGGCTGTACCCCTACGTCAAGCCGGCCCTGCCCCGCATCGTGCTCGGCATGGTCGCGGCCCTGCTCGCCGCCGTCGTCGCCCTGCTGATCCCCCTCGTCCTGCAACTGCTCGTCGACGGACCGCTGTCGAGCGGTGATCGATCGCAGGTGTGGCCCGCCTTCGCCGTCGTGCTCGGCCTCGGCGTGGCCGAGGCGATCATGATCGGTGCTCGCCGCCGACTCGTGCTCACGCCGAGCACCCACGTCGAGGCGACCATGCGCAACGCCCTGTACGCCAAGCTGCAAGACCTGCCGGTGGCGTTCCACGACCGGTGGCAGAGCGGTCAACTGTTGAGCCGATCGGTCAGCGACCTCAGCCTCATCCGTCGCTGGCTCGCGTTCGGCGTCGTGCTGCTCGTGGTCAACGTGCTCACCATCGTCGTCGGCTTCGTCGTGCTGTTCTCGTACAGCTGGGTCCTCGGTCTCGTCTTCCTCGTCGCGTCGCTGCCCGTGTTCTTCGTCAGCTTCGCGTTCGAGAAGCGGTACTCGGTCGTCGCCCGTCGGTCCCAGGACCAGGTCGGTGACCTGGCGACCAGCGTGGAAGAGAGCGTCCACGGAATCCGGGTGCTCAAGGCCTTCGGTCGCGGCAAGCACTCGCTGCGGGAGTTCGCGAAGCAGGCCGAAGACCTGCGCGGCACCGAGATCGAGAAGGCCAAGGCCATCTCGAAACTGTGGCTCTGGCTGCTGCTCGTTCCCGACGTGGCCTTCGCGCTCTGTCTGCTCGGCGGCGTCTGGCTCGCCGCCGACGGCCAGTTGACCGTGGGGCAGCTCTTCGCCTTCTTCGCCACGGCGACGGTGCTGCGCTGGCCGGTCGAGTCGATCGGGTTCCTGCTCTCGATGACCTTCGACACCCGCACGGCCGTCGACCGGTACTTCGAGGTGATGGACAGCGAGAACACGGTCACCGACCCCGAGAGCCCGTCGACGATCGCCGAACCCCACGGACGCCTCGAGTTCAAGAACACCCACTTCCGCTACCAGGACTCACCGGCCCAGTTCTCCGATCTCGTCAACGGGGTCGACCTGGTCGTCGAGCCGGGCGAGACGATGGCGCTCGTCGGTCTCACCGGGTCGGGCAAGACCACGCTCTTGTCACTCGTGTCGCGGCTCTACGACGTCACGGGCGGGCAGGTGCTGATCGACGGTGTCGACGTGAGAGACCTCAGCCGCGAAGAACTCCGCCGTCACATCGGCATGGCGTTCGAGGACGCGACGCTGTTCAGCGCGTCCGTGCGTGACAACGTGCTGCTGGGGCGGCCCGACCTCGCGGAAGACCCCGACGAGGCCGACCGGGTCATGCGCGAGGCGCTCGAGATCGCCCAGGCAGACTTCGTCGAGAGGTTGCCCGAGGGCGTCGACACCCGGGTGGGCGAAGAAGGTCTCAGCCTGTCCGGCGGTCAACGTCAACGCCTCGCGCTGGCGCGGGCCATCGCGGCTCGTCCGGCCGTGCTGGTCCTCGACGACCCGCTGTCGGCCCTCGACGTCGACACCGAAGCACGTGTCGAGGCCGGCCTGAGACGCGTCCTCGCATCGACGACGTCCCTGATCGTCGCCCATCGACCGTCGACGGTCACCCTGGCCGACCGGGTCGCCCTGCTCGAGAACGGCACGGTCACCGCGGTGGGCCGTCACTCCGACCTCATCGCGAGCAACCAGCACTACCGCTACGTCATCTCGTCGCTCGACGACGACTCCACCACCAGCCGAGAGGAGGTGCTCGCATGACCGACACGACACTCGAGGACGACCGTCCCGACCGTCCGGCAGCCGCCGACGGCCCCGTCGAGCGCGAGGCGCTCGACGGCCGCACACCCGCCGAGAAGCGCGCCGAGCAGGGCTCGACGACGCAGGGCGTCCGCGGCGAAGAGCGCGAGAACTTCACCAAGGACGAGAGCAAGAGGCTGCGCCGTCGTTCGCTGCGCCTCCTCGGCTCGCTCGTGCACCCGCTTCGCTGGCGTCTCGCGCTGATGGGCGTCGTCGTCGTGATCAGCACGGCCTCGCAGGTCGCGGGGCCCGCCCTGATCGCGATCGGCATCGACACCGCCCTGCCGGCGCTGATGGACGACCAGGACTGGGCGCCGGCGATCCTCGTCGTGGTCGCCTACCTGGTCACCGGCGTCATCGGCGCGGTGTTGATGGCCCAGTACACGGTGCTGTCGGCGCGCATCAGCCAGGCGATCCTGTTCGACCTGCGCAAACGGTTGTTCCTCCACACGCAACGCCTCAGTCTCGAGTTCCACGAGACGTACACGTCGGGCCGCATCATCTCGCGCCAGACGAGCGACCTGGACTCCATCCGAGAGCTGCTGGACTCCGGCATCAACCAGCTCGTCTCGGGCCTGCTCTACATGGTCTTCACCGCGGTCGCCCTGGTCGCACTCGACCCGCAGAGCGGGCTCGTGCTCGCCGTCGCGCTCGTGCCGCTCGTGGCGTTGACGCGGTGGTTCCAGGTGCGCTCGCAGAAGCTGTTCCGGGCCACACGCGTCACGAGCGCCCGCGTCATCGTGCACTTCGTCGAGACGATGACGGGCATGCGCGCGGTGCAGGCGTTCCGCAAAGAGGCTCGCAACGAGAAGGAGTACGCCGGACACGTCGAGGACTACCGCCAGGCCAACTCGAAGGTGTTCACCCTCTTCGGCACCTTCGACCCGGGCCTGGTACTGATCGGCAACGCCACCCTGGCGGCGGTCGTGCTCTTCGGCGGCTTCCGGGTGATCGACGGCTCGCTCGAGATCGGCGCCCTGCTCGCGGTGGCGCTGTACGCGAAACGGTTCTTCGACCCCGCCGAAGAGATGGCCATGTTCTACAACGGTTACCAGTCGGCGTCGGCCGCGCTCGAGAAGATCTCGGGCGTGCTCGAGGAGCAGCCGAGCGTGCCCGACCCGACACGTCCGGTCGACCTGTGGGACGCCAAGGGCCAGGTGCACTTCGACGACGTCGAGTTCGCCTACAACGCCGACACGGTCGTGCTGCCCGGGTTCGACCTGCACGTGCCGGCAGGGCAGACCATCGCCCTCGTCGGCTCGACCGGAGCGGGCAAGTCGACGCTGGCCAAGCTCATCTCGCGTTTCTACGACCCGACGCGCGGTGCGGTGACGCTCGACGGCGTCGACCTGCGTGACCTGCACCCGAAAGACCTGCGCCGCGCGATCGTCATGGTCACGCAAGAGGCCTACCTCTTCTCGGGATCGGTGGCAGACAACATCTCGCTGGGCAAGCCCGACGCGACGCGTGACGAGATCGTGCGGGCGGCGAAGGCCGTCGGCGCGCACGAGTTCATCGAAGCGCTGCCGGACGGGTACGACACCGACGTGAACAAGCGCGGTGGCCGGGTGTCGGCCGGGCAACGTCAGTTGCTCTCGTTCGCTCGGGCGTTCATCGCGAACCCGAGCGTGCTGATCCTCGACGAGGCGACGGCGTCCCTCGACATCCCGTCCGAGCGCATGGTGCAAGAGGCTCTGCAGACCCTGCTCGCCGACCGTACGGCCGTCATCATCGCCCACCGGTTGTCGACGGTCGCGATCGCCGACCGGGTGCTCGTCATGGAGCACGGCAAAATCGTCGAGGACGGCACCCCGGACGACCTGATCGCGGGCACGGGCCGTTTCGCCCAGCTGCACGCGGCCTGGCGCGATTCGCTCGTGTGAGAACCAGTCACCGATGACCGACGCGACGAACTACCTGCAGGCCTACGACGAGCAACTCCGCACCGACGCCGAGACGCCGAGCGCCGTCGCCGTCACCCGGCTGGGTCCGCTCCGACTCGTCACCTTCGCCGGAGGCCGCGGGTTCGTCACCTACCGCGACCTCGGCGGGGCGGATGCCGAGGCCGTGCGCGAGCTCGTGGCGGACGCCGTCGCCCAGTTCCGGGCCGACGGCGAGATCACGCGTGTCGAGTGGAAGAGCCGTGGTCACGACGAGGCGCCGGGCTTGCACGATGCGCTCGTGGACTCGGGCTTCGCACCCGGCGAGCCCGAGTCGATCATGATCGGGCCGCTCACGGCGCTCGCCGGCCTCGGCGAAGTGCCCGAAGGGGTGACGGTCCGTCGGGTCACCACCGAGGCGGACGTGCGGGCGATGAGCGCGATGGTCAACGAGGCGTTCGGCGAAGCGGTCGACGCGCGGATGGCCGACGCGTTGCTCTCGCGACTCGGTCGCGGCGACGGCATGGAGCTCTGGGTCGCCGAGGTCGACGGCCGGATGGTCAGCGGCGGCCGACTCGAACCCGTCCCCGGCACGGACTTCGTCGGCATCTGGGGTGGTGCCACCCTCGAGGCCCATCGTCACCGCGGCATCTACCGTGCGCTCACCGCCGTGCGGGCTCGCTCGGCTCTGGCGCAGGGCAAGACCCTCGTGCACAGCGACTCGACCGAGGACTCGCGTCCGATCCTCGAACGGTCGGGCCTGGTCGCGGTGTCGACGACGACCCCGTACGACTGGACTCGCTGAGGTCTGTCAGGGACGGTAGGAGGCGCGCTCGAGATCGACGCGGAAGGTGCCCGCCCGGCTCCACAACAGTGGCGTACCCTCGACGCGGTACCTCTCGAGGGCGCGCTGCTCGTGATCGCGCGGGGCATGGCCCGACGCGCGGATCACCCGCCACCAGGGCAGGTCGGCCCCCGCGTACGCCATCACCTGGCCGACGCCTCGTGAGGCCCGGGAGCCCAGGGCTGCCGCGACCGAGCCGTAGGTCATCACGTGGCCCGGCGGGATCGACTCGACCACGGCGATGACCTGCGAGGCGAAGTCGTCGGGGTGGGGCCCGGGTCCGGGTGCGACTGCGTGGCCGGACTCGTTGCAGGGGATGGGCTCGTCCGGGGTCACGTCGTCGGGCTCACGCCGTGCCGGCTCAGGCCTGCGACGACGCCAGCGTCAGCCCCGCGACGTGTTCGCCGTAGGGCGTCTCGGAGATGACCTCGAAGCCGATGTGGCGGAAGAACTCTTCTGGCCCGTCGTCGCCGGGCTCGTAGATGACGGTGACGCGGTCGAAGCCGCGGCTGCGGGCCTCGTCGGCGAGGGCGTGCACGGCGAACCGCCCGATGCCCCGGCCCTGGGCGTCGGCCTCGACGTTGATGCGCCAGATGCCGCTGCGCAGAGCTTCGTCGTCGGCTTCGGCGTCGAAGTTGCCCATGATGAAGCCGACGACCGTGTCGTCGTCGTCGACGACGACCCGGGGCCAGGCGGTCGTCGGGTTGACGTAGGCCTCGGCGATCGAGTGCGAGACGGGCGCGACGAACTGTTCTTGCCCCGGTTTGAGCGTGAGGTTGTTGGCCGCGACGACGGTGGCGGCGGACAGTTCTTCGAGGCGCAGACCAGACATGGCTTCAGGGTAACGGCGCCTCCCGACGGGCACCACCGTCGGGCGGATGACGGCACGACGTGCGCGCGATGCCCCCGACGTCGTGGATGATGACGAGAATGAACCGCGGGACGAACCTGCCGGCGATCGGCGGCTACAACCGATCGGTCGTCCTCGACGCGATCCGTCGAGAGAGCGCGGGGCTCAGCCGGACCGAGATCGCCGGGCGCACCGGACTCAGCCCCCAGGCCGTGACGAACGTCTCGCGTCGATTGATCGAGGCGGGCCTGATCCGTGAGAGCGGCACCGTCATCAGCGGCCCCGGCAAGCCCCGCACCATGCTGCAGCTCGAGTCCCGGGGGCGCTTCGCGATCGGCGTGCACGTCGACCCCGCCGTGTTGACCTTCGTGCTGCTCGACCTCGTCGGCACCGTGGTGGCGCACGCTCGCGAGCTGACCCCGTCGGCCGTCGAACCCGACGAGGTGGTGGCGCTGATGGCCCGGGCCATCGACGGCTTGGTCGTCGCGAGCGGTGTCGACCGCGACCTGTTGCTCGGGGTGGGCATCGCCTCACCGGGACCGGTCGACATCGAGCCCGGCCTCGTGCTCGACCCGCCGATGATGCCGCTCTGGCGGCACGTGCCGCTGCGCCGGGCGCTCAGCGAGGCCACCGGCCTGCCGGTCCTGCTCGAGAAGGACGTCACGGCCTGCGCGGTAGCCGAGCTCTGGCTGAGCGACGGAGGCGCGGGGGAGCGCAGCGACTTCGCCTTCGTCTACTACGGCACCGGGTACGGCACCGGTCTCGTGCTCGGCGGTGACGTGCTGCGCGGGGCCAGCGCGAACGCGGGGGATTCGGGGCACGTGATGGTGGACGACCACGGCCACCGTTGTACCTGCGGCCGGATCGGCTGCGTGGGCGAGCTGATCACACCGCACGCCCTCGTGCGAGAGGCCGTCGCCGCGGGTGTGCTGGTCGAGGGAGACGTGTCGCACGACGCGCTCGTCGAGTCGGCGCGCAGCGGGGACGACGTCGACATGCGTCGCATCGACGAGGCGTTCGCCGCCCTGGTCGGAAAGGCCGACGCCGCCGACGCCGGGGCGTTGCGGGTGCTGCACGGAGCCGGGCGACACCTGGCCCGTGCCCTCGTGACGATCGTCAACCTGCTCGACCTCGACGAGGTCGTCTTCGGCGGGCCGTTCTGGGCGCCGTTGTCACGGCACGTCCTCGCGGTGCTGCCGACCGCGCTCCGCGAGGACCCTGCGTTGATCCCGAAGCACTCGATCCGGCTCGTCGAGTCGTCGATCGGCGTCGACGTGGCGGCCGTGGGGGCGGCCTGCCTGGTGCTCGACCAGACGTTCTCGCCGCGACCGTCCGCCCTGCTGATCCGGGCCTGACGCAGCCGACCCGCGCCTCCTGCGGTTCCCGACCCGCGCCTCCCGGTCGTCGGGCCGTTACCGGACCGTTGCCCGCGAGGATCTTGACACGAGTTACTCCATACGATGTAGTAATCGCATCGCGGTCGGGCAGAGCAGCTCGGCGTCGTCGCGGATGGAGCAAAGGAGCACCATGTCACGCACGTTCACCTCGGCCCGGGGGCGCAAGCGCGCACTGGCCGTCGCCGCCGCGGCGGTCGCCACGGCCCTGCTGGCCTCGGGATGCTCGGGGGGCGCCGGCAGCGGCGACTCCGACACGATCAAGGTCGCCTACCAGAAGTTCGGCACGTTCACCCAGATGGACGCCCACATGAAAGAGACCGCGAAGACCTTCGAGGCGGCGAACCCCGGCATGAAGGTCGAGTTCGTGCCCATCGCGGCGCAGAACGACGACTACTTCACCAAGCTGGCGCTGATGAACCGATCGGCGGCCACCGCACCCGACGTGATGTACGAGGACACGTTCAAGGTGAAGAGCGACGCGGCGGCCGGCTACCTGCTGCCGCTCGACGAGTACACCGACGCCTGGGACGACTGGGACAAGTTCTACGACAACGCCAAAGAGGCCGGCGTCGGCGAGGACGGCAAGACCTACGGCATCCCGATGGGCACCGACACGCGCGCCCTCTGGTACAACAAGGACCTCTTCGCCCAGGCGGGCCTGCCCGTTCCGTGGGAGCCGACGACCTGGCAGGACGTGCTCGACGCCGCCGAGACGGTCAAGGCGAAGGTGCCCGACGTGGTCCCGCTCAATGTCTACTCGGGCAAGCCGCAGGGCGAGGGCGCGACCATGCAGGGCTTCGAGATGCTGCTCTACGGCACGCCGACCGGCACCCTCTACGACGACGAGACCGGCAAGTGGCTCACCGACTCGCAGGGTTTCGTCGACTCGCTCGGCTTCATCCAGGACGTGTACCAGGGCGGCATCGGGCCCAAGCCCGAGGAGGCGCTGGACACCAACATCGCCACCATCGTCGGTGGTGAGTGGCTTCCGCAGGGCAAGCTCGCCATCGCCCTCGACGGCTCGTGGATGAGCGGCACCTGGCTCGAGACCGGCACCAACCCGTGGCCCGAGTGGAACGACGTGATGGGCCAGGCGCCCATGCCCACCCAGGACGGCGCGAAGCCGGGTGCGACGAGCATGTCGGGCGGCTGGACGTTGGCCGTCGGCTCGAAGACGAAGAACCCCGACAAGGCGTTCGAGTTCATCGCCGACGCCCTCGACAAGGACGGCTCGCAGAGCTACGACATCGCCGCCAGCCAGATCGCGGTGCGCAGCGACGTCGCCGAAGACCCCGAGTACGTCGGCAGCAACCCGACCTTCGAGTTCTTCTCGTCGATCGTGCCGGTGACGCACTTCCGTCCGGCGACCACCGACTACAGCCGCATCTCGAACGAGATCACCGTCGCGATGGAGGCCGTCATGACCGGCCAGCAGACGCCCGAGGAGGCGGCGGCCGCGTTCGACGACCAGCTGGTCGGGATCGTCGGCGAGGACCAGACGCAGAAGGCGAAGGACTAGCCACATGGCGACCATCGCCCCCACCCCGGTCGGCCGTGAGAGCGGCCGACCGGGGGCCCCCGGGCCCGGCCCCGGGCCCCATGGCGAGAAGCCGGGCCGCCGGGCGGGTGCCTCGAAGGCGCGCGCCCTGCGTACCGGCGCACGCACCCTGCCGCTCGTCCCGGCCTTCGTCCTGCTGGCCCTGTTCCTGCTGGGGCCGGTCGTCTCGAGCTTCTACGGCTCGTTCACCGACGCCTCGTTGACCGGCTACGCCGCCGGCGGCTCGGAGTTCATCGGCCTGCGCAACTACACCGAGTTGTTCGCCGACCCGGACTTCCCGAAGTCGGTGCTGCTGACGCTCGCCTTCGTCTTCTTCTCGGCCGTGGTCGGCCAGAACCTCGTCGGCCTGGGCCTCGCCCTGCTGATGCGGAACGGCCACAAGGTCGTGCGCTCGATCGTCGGCACGTTCGTGATCGCCGCGTGGGTGCTGCCCGAGATCGTCGCCGCTTTCGCGGCGTACGCGTTCTTCAACGACGCGGGCACCTTGAACACCGTCCTGTCATGGTTCGGGATCACGGGGGCCAACTGGCTCTACGAGCTGCCCATGCTCTCGGTGATCCTCGCGAACGTCTGGCGCGGGGCCGCCTTCTCGATGCTCGTCTACTCGGCGGCAGTGCAGGAGGTGCCGCCCGAGATCACCGAGTCGGCGGAGGTCGACGGCGCCACCGGCTGGCAACGCCTGGTCTACATCACGCTGCCGGTCATCCGACGCAGCATCTCGACCAACCTCATGCTGACCACGTTGCAGACGCTCTCGGTCTTCACGCTGATCTACGTGATGACCGGAGGTGGACCGGGCACGAACAGCACGACGCTGCCGATCCTGGCCTACCAGGAGGCCTTCCAGTTCTCGCAACTGGGCTTCGGCACGGCCATCGCCACGATCATGCTGCTCGTCGGCGCCGTCTTCTCGATCATCTACATCAGGGCCCTGAAACCGGAGGTCGACTGACCATGGCCATGACCTCACCCAGCGGCCGCAGCATGAAGGCCGTCTCGAACGTCGTGCTGATCGTCATCGCGATCTGCTTCGCCGTTCCGCTCGCCTGGTTGCTGCTGGCGTCCTTCGACCCGTCGGCCACGCTGTCGGCCAAGGTGCCGTCGCAGTTCACGCTCGACAACTTCACCGCCGTGCTGACGCCCGAGATCTCGTTCGTGCCGCTCGCCAACAGCCTCATCGTCTCGGGTGGCTGCGCCCTGGTGACCGTGGTCGTCGCGATCCTCGCCGCCTACCCGCTCTCGCGGTACCGGATGCGCATCAACAAGCCGTTCCTCTACGGCATCCTGTTCGGCACCGGCCTGCCGATCACCGCGATGATGGTGCCGGTCTACAGCCTGTTCGTCTCGCTGAACCTGATCGACTCGATCGGCGGCACGGTGTTCTTCCTGGCCGCGACCAGCCTGCCGATGGCGATCTGGATGGCCAAGAACTTCATGGACTCGGTGCCGATCTCGCTCGAGGAGGCAGCCTGGACCGACGGAGCCTCGATGTTCTCCACCCTGACGCGCATCGTCGTGCCGCTCATGCGGCCGGGCATCGCCGTGGTGTTCATCTTCGTGTTCATCCAGGCGTGGGGGAACTTCTTCGTGCCCTTCGTGCTCTTGCTGAGCCCCGACAAACAGCCCGCGGCCGTGAGCATCTTCAACTTCTTCGGTCAGTACGGCTCGGTCGCCTACGGGCAGCTCGCCGCGTTCTCGATCGTCTACTCGGTGCCCGTCATCGCGTTGTACGTGCTCGTCTCGCGGACCCTCGGCGGCTCGAACGCGCTGGCCGGCGCCGTGAAGGGGTGACACGCCTCCCCACCAGTGCCCCTCACGCCCTCTCGCTCCACAGAACGACCCGCCCCACCGTGCGCTTCGGCGCGCCCGTCAGGAGACTGATCCCATGCACGACAACACCGTCCTCGTCGAGGCCCGCATCGACCGCTTCGTCCGCGACCGCATCACGCCGGCCGTCTACCGCCGGTCCGTCCCGTTGACGATCACGGCCTGGGAGGCCCCGGGTGAGCCGGTCCCCTTCGCCGAGGCCGTCTCGCAGCCCTACCAGCCGTTCGCGGTCGGCTCTCCGTGGAGCCGGCCGTGGGGCACGACGTGGTTCCACGTCACGGGCACGGTGCCCGACGACTTCGGCACCGATCCGGCGACCGCACTCGAACTCGTGGTCGACCTGGGCTTCAGCATCCGCCAGCCCGGCTTCCAGGCCGAGGGCCTCGTCTGGCGACCGGACGGCACGATCGTCAAGGCGATCGAGCCGTACAACGGCTACGTGCCGTTGACGGCGATCGGGGCGGGTGCCACCCCGGGCAGCACGATCGACGTCTACGTCGAGGCCGCCTCGAACCCCGACATCGGCGGTGACGACTTCCACGGCGAGACACCGCTGGGCGACCCCGAGACCGCGGGCGACGCCCCGATCTACGCCCTGCGCGGCATCGTGCTCGCCGAACGCGACGAGGTGGTCGCCGAACTCGATCGCGACGTGTGGACGCTGGTCGGGCTGATGCGCACGCTCGAGCTCACCTCTCCGCGGCGGCACGAGATTCTGCGGGCCCTCGACCGGATGTGCGACGTGGTCGATCACGCCGACGTCGCGGGGTCGTCGACGGCCGCTCGGGCCGCGCTCGCCGACGTGCTCGCGGCGCCGGCGAACGCGAGCGCGCACCGGGTCGTCGCGACCGGCCACGCGCACATCGACTCGGCCTGGCTCTGGCCCGTCCGCGAGACACAGCGGAAGGTCGCCCGCACCTTCTCGAACGTCGTCGCGCTGATGGATGACGACCCCGATTTCGTGTTCGCCGCCTCGAGCGCCCAGCAGTACGCCTGGTTGAAAGAGCGCTACCCGGAGCTGTTCGACCGGGTCAAGCAGAAGGTCGCCGAGGGCCGGTTCGTGCCCGTCGGCGGCATGTGGGTCGAGTCCGACACCAACATGCCCGGCGGTGAGGCGCTCGCCCGCCAGTTCGTCGCGGGCAAGGGGTTCTTCCTCCGCGAGTTCGGCGTCGACGCCGACGAGGTCTGGCTGCCCGACTCGTTCGGCTACACGGGGGCCATGCCGCAGATCGCCCGTGCGGCCGGCGCCAGCTCGTTCTTCACGCAGAAGGAGTCCTGGAACGAGACGAACCGCATGCCGCACCACACCTTCCTCTGGGAGGGCATCGACGGCAGCCGTGTGTTCACGCACTTCCCGCCCGTCGACACCTACAACTCCGACCTCTCGCCGGCCGAACTCGCCCACGCCGAACGCGGCTACGCCGAGAAGGGCTTCTCCAACGTCTCGATCGTCCCGTTCGGCTGGGGTGACGGCGGTGGTGGCCCGACCCGCGAGATGATGGCGGCCGCTCGTCGGGCCGGTGACCTCGAGGGCTCGCCGCGCGTGACCGTCGACACCCCCGCCTCCTTCTTCGCCCAGGCACGCGACGAACTCGCGGACCCGGCCGTCTGGTCGGGCGAGATGTACCTCGAGTTCCACCGTGGCACCTACACGTCACAGGCCCGCACCAAGCAGGGCAACCGCCGCAGCGAGCACCTGCTGCGCGAGGCCGAGCTCTGGAGCGCCACGGCGTCCGCCCGCGGCCTTCTCGACTACCCCTACGACGAACTCGAAGAGATCTGGCACGTCGTGCTCTTGCAGCAGTTCCATGACATCCTGCCCGGGTCGTCGATCGCCTGGGTGCACCACGAGGCCGAACGGCACTACGCCCGCGTCGCCGAACAGCTCGAGACGATCATCGGCGCGGCGCAGCGCGCGCTCGCCGGGTCGGGGTCGGCGACGACCACGTTCAACGCCGGTCCGGTGCCGGCGGCCGGGGTCGTCGCCTCGGGTGGCTCGGTCGAGGGTCGCGCCCAGGAGGCGGGGGTCGGATCGGTGGCGCCGGTCGCCTCCGACGGCGGTTGGGTGATCGACAACGGGCTCGTCCGTGCCGTGTTCGACGGTGACGGCCTGGTCGCCTCTCTCCTCGACGCCTCGTCGGGGCGTGACCTCGTCGCTCCGGGCGCGCGGCTCGGTCTGCTGCAGCTCTTCCGTGACACGCCCAACCAGTGGGACGCGTGGGACGTCGACCAGGCCTACAAGAACGTGCGCACCGACCTGGTCGAGGCCGAGTCGGTGGTCGCCGACGGCGGGGCCCTCGTCGTGACACGGCGATTCGGCGGGTCGACCGTCGTGCAGCGGTGGTGGCTGGACGACGGCGAGGCCGAGTTGCACGTGCAGACCGTCGTCGACTGGCACGAGAGGCAGAAGCTGTTGAAGCTCGCGTTCCCGCTCGACGTGCACGCCGACCGGGCGGCCTCCGAGGTGCAGTTCGGCCACGTCCAGCGACCGACCCACCAGAACACGTCCTGGGACTTCGCCCGGTTCGAGACCGTCGCGCACCGCTGGGTGCACGTCACGGAGCCCGGTTTCGGTGTGGCCGTGGCGAACGACGCCACGTACGGCCACGACATCACGCGCAGCACCCGCGACACGGCCGACGGCGGCGACGGCGGCACGACGACGCTCGTGCGGCAGTCGCTGCTGCGGGCACCGACCTTCCCCGATCCGCACGCCGACCAGGGGCGGCACGTGCTGCGCTCGTCGGTGCGGGTCGCGCCCGACGTGCTCGACGCGGCGACGGCCGGCTACCGACTCAACCTGCCCGTCCGCCGGGTCGACGGGTCCTCGGGTGCGGCGGTGGCACCCCTCGTCACGTCGTCGTCGCCCGCCGTGCTGGTCGAGGCGGTCAAGCTGGCCGAGGACCGCTCGGGTGACCTGATCGTGCGCTTGTACGAGGCACGCGGGGCGCGGGCGGCGACCACGATCACGGTGGACGCCGACAGCGGGTTCGGTGAGGCGTGGCGCACCGACCTGATCGAGCGCGAGCTGGCCGACGGCACGGCTGGTGCGGGCCGGTGGGCGGCTGGTTCGGCGGTCGAGCTGACGCTTCGCCCGTTCGAGATCGTGACGCTGCGGGTGGCCCGGGCGTAGTCGCCGCGTCGCTCAGCTCGGGTGGGTCGAATCCGTCACGGCACCACGCCATGGGCACGGCGCCAGGTTTTCTCCTGGCGCTGTGCCCATCGCCTGGCGGAGTGGTCGTGGCGGTGAGTGCGGCAGAGGTTCCGCACGCAGAGGTCAGACGGCGGCTGCGGTGGCGGTCCCGCGGGCCCCGACCGTCGCGGCACCGACGGCCGCCACGGGGAATCCCGGTGGCAGCAGCTCGATGCGCGACGAGAGGTCGAGCGAGGCGAGGAACGCTGATCCGGCGGCCCAGCGGTCCAGTACGCCGGCGACGTCGTCGAGCAGAGGGCGTCCGAGGTTGCTGAGCCCGCCTCCGATCACGACGGAGTCCACGTCGATCGCCAGGACCAGGAGGCGCACCGCGGCCGCCACCCCCGCCGCGAGGTCGGCACGGACGCGCACGGCCTCGGGGTCACCTGCGTCGGCCGCCGTGAACAGCGCCACGGCCGGGTGCGCTCCCTCGGTCGGCCAGTGGCGTGCCACCGCGGCGCCGGCCGCGACGGTCTCGAGGCACCCGCGCTGCCCGCACGGGCAGAGTTCGCCGCCGGGGTCGACGGGGACGTGGCCGATCTCGCCCGAGACGCCCCGCGAGCCGCGCCAGAGCTCACCGTCGACGACGAGGCCGGCGGCGAGGCCGGTTCCGAGGTTGAGGTAGCCGACCGACCCCGACAGCGACATCGCGAGGTACGCGCCGAGGGCGGCCGCGTTGACGTCGTTCTCGACCCGGACCGGCACCCCGAGCCGGGCGTTCAGCGCGGACCCCACCGCGACGTCGTCGAAACCGATGTTCACGGCGTGCCGCACGCGACCCGTGGCGCCGTCGACGAGGCCGGGGATGCCGACGCCCACCGACTCGAAGGCCGAGACCTCGACGCCGGCTCGACGGGCCAGCGAGGTCACGGCGGTGGTCGCGTTCGCCAGCACGGCCTCGGGGCCGAACCCCGTCGGCAGACGCAGCCGGTGCACGGGCGCACCGGACCCGTCGACGACCACCGCGTCGATCTTGGTGCCTCCGATGTCGAGGCCGACCCTCACGGTCGCTCCGCCGTCTCGATCGAGGAGCCGTCGACCGAGGAGCCGTCGGTCGGAGGGGCGCCGGTCGGAGGGGCGCCGGGCAGGCCGAGGCGTGACCCGTCGAGCGGGGCGACGGACGCGATGGCGGGCCGGGACATGTTTGTTAGTAAAGCTTACGAACCAGGCTCCGGCAAGCGGTCGGCCCTGACGGTCCGTGATGTTTCGGGTGTTGACCCGCGGTGTTTCGTGTGCGTAAACTCGCCGCCACGCACCTTGACACGTGTTTGTAAGGCCCATTTACTAACGGCACGCCACCACGGCGACGCCACCTCGGCACCGCTGCCGACGGGCCCTCCACCCGGGTCCGAGGTCGGCGACGATGCCGAGAAGAGAGGACGCGCCCGTGACCACCACGACGATCAGCAGGCAGCAGCAGCCGCCCCTCCGCGCACACAACCGCTCGCTCGTCCTCGAGGCGCTCTACCGCGACGGCTCGATGAGTCGGGCCGACCTCGCCCGTCGCTCGGGCTTGACTCGGCCCACGGTCTCGGCCCTCGTCTCCGACCTGATCGACGACGGCATCGCTCGCGAGCTCGGAGTCCGGGACGACGCCCGGGTCGGCAAGCCGGCGACGCTCGTCGGCATCGAGTCGGACGCCTTCCACATCGTCACGGTCGATCTGTCGAGCGCCGAACGTTTCGTCGGGGCCGTCGTCGACCTGCGGGGCGGGGTCGTCGAGCGCGCCAGCGTCGAGCTCGACGGTGCCGTCGGCGAGGCCGCGGTGGGCCTGGTCGAGCGGCTCGTGGACGATCTCGGCTCGCTCACGACGCGTCCGCTGCTCGGGATCGGGGTGGCGACCCCGGGCATCGTCGACCACGAGGGGGTCGTGCGCACCGCCGTCCACCTGGGGTGGTACGACCTCGACCTGAGGTCCCGTCTCTCCGATCACGTCGGGCTGCCCGTCCACGTCGGCAACGACTCGAACGCGGCGGCCGTGGGCATCCGCACCTTCGGCGAGACGACGGGGCAGGCCGCCGCCGGCCAGAGCCTCATGGTGGTCACGATCGACCACGGCGTCGGCGTCGGGCTGGTCGTCGCCGGTGCGCTCGTCGAGGGGGACCAGTTCTCGGCCGGAGAGATCGGGCACGTGACGGTCGACGAGAACGGCGACGTGTGCGCGTGCGGTCGACGCGGTTGCCTGGAAGAGGTCCTGGCGGCCCCGCAACTGAGGTCCCGCCTCCGTCAGCACGACGAGGGGTCGCGGGGCGCCGTCCTGAACGACGCCGGGCGCGCTCTCGGTCTGGTGCTCGCGCCCATCATCAGTGCGCTGAACCTGAACGAGGTCGTGCTGTCGGGCCCCGCCGACCTGGTCGAGGGCGCTCTGTTGCGGGCCGCCCGCGAGACCGTCCGTCAGCGGACGTTGTCGGCCGTCAGCAACGGCCTGATCATGCGCATCGCGGGCAGCGGCACCGACTTGGCCCTGCTGGGCGCCGCGTCGTTCGTGCTGCAGGCCGAACTGGGGCTGACGTGAGCCCGCGGGGCTCCGGCCCGACCACAGACCTCGGGGGACCACCCCCGGAGGCGGCGAGGGCTTCGGCCCGGGCCGCATTCCCGACCCGACGCTTGTGCGAGCGCGGGCCGGGACCACAGCGATGCGGCATCCCCGCTTCGAGAACGAGGAGATGACATGCGAAACCAACGCTACACGGCGGTCGGGGCCCTGGGCCTGGCCGCGGCACTCGCCCTGACCGCCTGCTCGAGCTCGGGCACGGGCGGCAGTTCGTCCGACGAACCCCAGGCCGTGCCCACCACCAAGGGTGACGGCAAGACCCTGACGGTCTGGGTGATGACGGGTGACTACACGCCCGAGACCATCGACGCCATCAACGAGGAGTTCACCGCTCAGACGGGCGCCGACGTCGACGTCCAGATCCAGCAGTGGGACGGCATCACCACCAAGATCAGCACGGCGCTCGCCACCAAGACACCGCCCGACGTGCTCGACCTCGGCAACACGCAGGTCGCCAGCTATGCCGCCAACGGTGCGCTGCTCGACCTGACGTCCTACCGGGACGACCTGGAACAGGGGCAGACCTGGCTGACCGGCCTCGAGGAGCCCGCCACCGTCGACGATTCGCTCTACGCCGTGCCTGGTTTCGCCGGTGCCCGCGCCGTCATCTACAACAAGACGATGTGGGCCGAGGCGGGCGTCACCGAGGCCCCCACCACCTACGACGAGCTCACGGCCGACCTCGACAAGGTGAAGGCCGCCAACACGGCGTCCGACTTCTCGGCGTTCTACCTGCCCGGTCAGTACTGGTACGCGGGCATGCAGTTCGTCTGGGACGCCGGTGGCGAGATCGCCACGTCGAGCGACGGCACCTGGACCGCCGGTCTCGAGAGCAAGGAGGCGCAGCAGGGCCTCGAGGACTTCACCGAGTTCCAGAACGCCTACTCGACCCCTGCCTCGCAGACCCTCGACACCGACGCCCCCGACCAGACGCAGGTCTTCGCCGACGGCAAGACCGCGACGATCCTGCACACGAACGGCTCGATCGACCTGATCCAGAAGGCCAACCCCGCCCTGACCGACGACGACTTCGGCACCTTCCCGATGCCGGGCAAGTCGGGCGAGACGCAGCCCGTCATGCTGGGCGGCTCGGACTGGGGCATCGCCGCGAAGAGCCAGAACACTGACCTCGCCCTGCAGTGGACGAAGATCGCGACGAGCCCCGACATCCAGAACGAGTGGGTGGTCGGCAACGACGGCTGGATCCCCAACAGCGAAGAGGGCATCAAGGCGGCGGGCAGCGTGGTGACGCCCATCCAGAAGGGCTTCTTCGATGCCGCGCTCAACTCGAAGGCCACGCCGGCCAGCGCGAACTGGGCCGCCCTCGAGGGCGACAAGAGCATCAACCAGCTCTTCTCCGCGGTGGTCTCGGGCTCCAAATCGGCCGAGGCCGCGGCCACGTCGTTCGACGAGGCGACCGACAAGGCGCTGAACGACTGACGAGCATCCCGGCGGAGCGTCGCATGACCATCCGATCACGCGACGCTCCCGCCCTCTCGACCCGCACCTCCTTGACTCGAACCGAAAGAGGAACCGTGGCCCTCTCGACAGCCCCCGGTCTCACCGAGACCCCGCCCGGCGCGGCTCCCGATCACCCGGGCGGCGGCAGGCGTCCGAAGGTGGAGCGGCAGGCCCCGGTCCGGCCGGGGAAGAAGCGTCAGCTCGCCCCGCTCTGGCTGCTCTCGCCCGCCGGCATCGTGCTGCTCGCCGTGACCGTCGCGCCCATCGTCTTCTTGGTCTTCACCTCGTTCACGGACTACGACCAGCGGTCGCTCTTCACCGGCGCCTACGACTCGGTCGGGGTGGGGCAGTACACGACGCTGTTGGCCGACACCGACTTCTGGTGGTCCCTCGTCCGCACCCTGGTGTTCACGGCGGCGATGGTCGGAGGCAGCGTGCTGATCGGCACGGGCGTCTCGCACCTGCTCACCCGCCTCGGAGCGCCGATGCGGTACACGGTCACCGTCGTGTTGATCCTCGCCTGGGCCATGCCGAACGTGGCGTCGTCGATCGTCTGGAAATGGCTCTTCCAACCCGGTTACGGCGTCGTCAACTGGCTGCTCACCCAGACCGGCCTGGTCGGCGACATGACCAACGTCGACTGGTCGAACGACGCCGCTCTCGCCTACACGAGCATCTGGATGCTGATCGTCTGGCAGGCCGTTCCGTTCATCGCCCTGACGATGTACGCCGCCGAGACGCAGATCCCGCTCGAGTACAAAGAAGCCGCGCGGCTCGACGGCGCGAGCGAGTGGCGCGTCTACCGGACCGTCACCCTGGTGTTCCTCAAGCCGACGCTGCTGCTGATCACGATCTTGTCGATCATCTGGGACTTCAACGTCTTCAACCAGATCTGGCTCGTCTCGGCCGGTGGGCCCGACGACGCCACCTCGACTCTCGGCGTCTTCACCTACGTCACCGCCTTCGTCGGTTTCGACATCGGGCAGGGCGCCGCCATCTCGGTGGTCACCACCCTGCTGCTCGTCGTGCTGACCGCGTTCTACGTCCGCAACCTCGTCCGATCCGGAGAAGACCTGTGACCACGACCGCACCCACCGGCGTCGGCACCACGACGACCGAGACCGTCGCCCGCCCGACCCGTCGCCGCCGGAAGCCCCGCTGGGTCAGCAACGCGATCGCGATCGTCTTCAGCCTGGTCTGGCTGTTCCCCGTCTACTGGATGGTGAACACGGCCTTCAAGCCGCGCCCCGAGGTCATGACGTCGACCCCGCTCTTCTGGCCGCAGAACCCGACCTTCGACAACTTCGTCGTCGCGGTCACGCAGTCCGACTTCTTCACGAACCTGCGCAACAGCGTGATCGTCGTGGTCGGGGCCGTCGTCTTCTCGATCGTGCTCGGTCTCTTCGCCTCGGCCGCCCTGTCGCGGTTCCGGTTCCGAGGGCGTCGCACGATCATGGTGTTCATCCTGATCGTGCAGATGC
Source organism: Frigoribacterium sp. VKM Ac-2836 (assembly GCF_013248995.1). Lineage (GTDB taxonomy): Bacteria > Actinomycetota > Actinomycetes > Actinomycetales > Microbacteriaceae > Frigoribacterium. The sequence goes on from NZ_JABRPK010000002.1 coordinate 612,725, forward strand.
TGCCGGCGACGGCGCTGCTGATCCCGCAGTTCTTGATCTTCAACAGCCTCGGGCTGCTCGGCACCTACGGCGGGCTCATCCTGGCGTACGTCGCGGCGACGTTGCCGTTCTCCATCTGGGTGATGCGCGGGTTCTTCCTGGCGATCCCGGTCGAGGTCGAGGAGGCCGCTCAGCTCGACGGAGCGAGCACCTGGCAGGTGCTGACGCGCATCATGTTCCCGCTCGTGCTGCCCGGCATGATCGCGACGAGCATCTTCGCCTTCATCGCCGCCTGGAACGACTACCTCGTGGCCTACACGTTCATGAAGGACCAGTCGATGTACACGCTGCCGGTCTGGTTGGCCTCGTTCAGCACGCCGACCAGCGGCACCGACTTCGGCGGGCAGATGGCGGCCTCGGTGCTGTTCTCGTTGCCCGTCGTCGTCTTCTTCATGATCATCCAACGCAACCTGGTGACCGGCATGTCCGCCGGCGCCGTGAAGGGCTGACCCCGTGACGACCCCATCCTCCACCCGCTCGATCACCGCACCGACCGGCACCGTGACCCCCGAGACCGCACCGGTCGCGATCGTCCCGCGCCCCGCCCGGCTGACCCGCTCCTCCGGGGCGTTCCGCCTCGACTCGGCGACACGGGTCTCGGCGCCCGACGAGCTCGCCGGTGTCGTCGCCTGGTTGCAGCAGGCGTTGCGACCGGCGACCGGGTTGCCGCTGCGCGAGGGCAGTGCCGACGGCACCGGCATCTCGTTCGATCTCGACGACTCGCTCGGGGCCGAGGCCTACCGGCTGGAGGCGCGACCCGCCGGAGTGCGCATCACCGGGGGCGACGTGGCCGGCGCGTTCCACGGGGCGCAGGTGTTGCGTCAGCTGCTGCCCGCCGCCGTGTACCGGACGGCCCTCGTGACCGGGGTCGACTGGGTCGTGCCCGCCGTCGACGTCGAGGACCGTCCGCGGTTCGGATGGCGGGGGACCCACCTCGACGTCGCCCGGCACTTCCTGCCGAAGCACGACGTGCTGCGGTTCGTCGACCTGATGGCGCTGCACCGGTTGAACACGCTGCACTGGCACCTCACCGAGGACCAGGGCTGGCGCATCGAGATCACGAAGTACCCGCGCCTGACCTCGGTCGGCGCCTGGCGGGGGTCGTCGCAGGTGGGGGCCGGACCGGACGCCACACAGGACGGTCGGCCACACGGCGGCTTCTACACACAGGACGACATCCGCGAGGTCGTCGCCTACGCCGCCGCCCGCCACATCACGGTCGTGCCCGAGGTCGACGTGCCCGGCCACTCGATGGCAGCGATCACGGCGTACCCGCACCTGGGCGTCGGCGCCGTCGAGGTCGGCGGTGCAGCCGTGGCGGAGCCGAGGCAGATCGCCGTCGGCACCGAGTGGGGCATCTTCGAGGACGTCCTCAACACCGAGCTGTCGACCGTCGAGTTCTACACCGACGTGCTCGACGAGGTGATGGAGCTCTTCCCGGGCACCTGGATCGGCATCGGCGGAGACGAGTGCCCGAAGGCCCAGTGGCAGGCCGACCCCCGCACGCAAGAGCTCATGCGCGAGCGGGGCCTCGCCGACGAGGAGGAGCTGCAGGCGTGGTTCATCGGACGGCTGGACGCCCACCTGGCCGCGGCCGGGCGCCGCACCTTCGGCTGGGACGAGATCCTCGAGGGGAACGGCACGATGTCGCCCGGCGCGACGGTCGCGTCGTGGCGCGGCATGACGGGTGCCGTCACGGCGGCACGGCGCGGGTACGACGTCGTCGCCTGCCCGGACGACCAGGTCTACCTCGACTACCGGCAGTCCGAGGGGCCGGACGAGCCGATCCCCGTGTCGATCCCGCTCACCCTCGCCGACGTCTACGCCTTCGAGCCGGTGCCCCCTCAGCTGACCGAGGACGAGTCGCGCCACGTGCTCGGCGGTCAGGCCAACATCTGGACCGAGCACATGGACTCGCCCCGCACCGTGGACTTCTTCGCCTTCCCACGGCTGTGCGCCGTGGCCGAGGCGCTGTGGACCACCGAACCGCGGGACTTCGACGACTTCTTCACACGCCTCGCCGTGCACCTCGATCGCCTCGACGCGATCGGCGTCGAGTACCGACACGAGTCGGGGCCGCTACCGTGGCAGCGGCGTCCGGGCGTGCCCGGGCGGCCGGCCTCGCGAGAAGAACGCGAGGCGTACATCGCGTCGGTCGTGGCCAACATCAGCTGACGCCTCGGCAGCAAGGAGCACCATGGAGATCATCATCGTCCGCGACGCCGACGAGGTCGGTCGTGTCGCCGCCCTCAAGATCGCGTCGGTCGTCCAGCGCCGGCCCGAGGCCGTGCTGGGCCTCGCGACCGGGTCGTCACCGACCGGCATCTACGCCTCGCTCGCGGCCCGGGTCGCGGCGGGCGAGCTCGACTTCTCCCGCGCCTCCGGGTTCGCCCTCGACGAGTACGTGGGCATCCCGCTCGAGCACCCCGAGAGCTACGCCTCGGTGATCCACCGCGACGTCGTCGTGCCGCTGGGCATGGACGCGTCGAGGGTCCACGTGCCCGACGGGCGGGCGGCCGACGTCGAGGCCGCGGTCGTCGACTACGAGCAGGCGATCGTCGCGGCAGGGGGCATCGACATCCAGATCCTCGGCATCGGTGCGAACGGGCACATCGGGTTCAACGAGCCCACCTCGTCGTTCGCGTCGCGCACGCGCATCAAGACGCTCGCGCCGCAGACCCGGGCCGACAACGCCCGCTTCTTCGACGACCCGTCGCAGGTGCCCACCCACTGCCTGACCCAGGGTCTCGGCACGATCCTCGACGCGCACGAGGTCGTGCTCGTGGCCCAGGGGGCGGCCAAGGCGTCGGCCGTGGCCGGCATGGTCGAGGGGCCGCTCGGCGCGATGTGCCCGGGCAGCGCACTGCAGATGCACCGGCACGCCACCGTCGTCGTCGACGAGGCCGCCGCGTCCGAGCTGCAGCTGGCCGACTACTACCGCTACACCTACGCCAACAAGCCCGAGTGGCAGCGCTTCGAGTAGCGCACCCGTGACGGTGCTCTCGTGACGGTGCTCGTGACGGCGGCCGGGTGCGCGTGACGACGCCGGTGTCCTCGGCAGGGCGGGAGGCACGCTCGGCGTCGACCCCGGGCCCCCCGCCGACGCGTGCACATCGCGACAGTCGACGGGCGACACGCCGCCTCGGCGCGAAGGTGAGCGGCGTGCCGGCCTACAGATGTCGCGATTTGCACACGTTTGGGGTGCTGGGTGGTCGGGTTCGGTCCGGGGGCGGGGGCGGGGGCTGTTCAGACGACTCTCGGCCCGGTCTTGGGTGAGCGGTGTTCGCTTTCCTGAACGACAGGAGGCGCGATGAAGGTTCTGGTGCTGGGAGCGACCGGGGGCACGGGCTCACACGTTCTGCGGGTCGCCCAGTCGGCGGGGCACGAGGTGATGGTGCTCGTCCGGGACGCGTCCGCCCTCGACGTGACCGACGGCGTCCGGGTGCTCACCGGGGACGCGACCTCGGCCGAGGACGTCCGCGCCGCGGTGGTGGGACAGGGCGCCGTGCTCAACGCGGTCGGCTCGCGGAACATCCGGCACCCGATCGAGGTCGAGGTCGGCCGGGCCCTGCTGCCGGCGATGCATGACGCGGGGGTCGATCGCCTCGTCGTCTGTTCTGCCTTCGGCGTCGGCGACAGCCAGGCCGACGCGAACACCTTGCAGAGAGTGTTCTTCCACACCGTGCTCGGCAAGGTGTACGCCGCCAAGGAGGTCGCCGACGCCGAGGTGCGCGCGAGCGGTCTCGACTGGACGCTGGTCTACCCGACGCGCCTCACCGACGAACCGGCGACCGGGTCGCTCGCCACGGGGGAGCGGCTGCCCGGGGGTGCGGGCATCCACGTCACCCGAGCCGACGTGGCCCGCTTCATGCTGGCCCAGCTGACCGACGCGACGTGGTCACGGAAGACCGTGGTCGTGACGGGCGCGGCCGACTGAGCCCGCGCCTCCTGCGGTGGTGTCGTCGCGTTCGACGTCCGGCCGGGAGGCAGGTCGGGTTGCCGGGCTGCCGGGCGTCAGGTGAGGATGGCCAGCGCGTCGATCTCGACGAGCATGGCCTCGTTCGGCAGTTCGACGAAGACCGTCGTGCGGGTGGGGAACACGCCGCTCGGGACGTTCTGCAGGAGGTAGGTCTCGTACGCGGCGTTCATCTCGGCGAAGTCGTCGCGCGTGGTCAGGAAGACCCGCAGCGAGACGACGTCGTCGAAGGTGCCGCCGGCGCCCTCGACGATCGCCTTGACGTTGTCGAGGGTGCGGACGGTCTGCGACGTGAGGTCGCCGGGATGCAGGTACTCGCTCGTGGCGGGGTCTTGCGGGCCCTGACCGGAGACACTGAGGAAGCCGTTCTTGAGCACGCCCTGCGAGAAGGTCGAGATGGGGGTGGGGGCGCCGCCGGTGCGGACTTCGGTCTTCTCGCTCACAGGTCTGCTCTTCTCTGATCGATGGTCGATGCGCCCGACGTGATGTGTCGTGTGTCGGGGGTGACTGCAAAGCTACCGTCAGGCACCGACACACGGCCTGACCGCAGCACGTCCCCGAACCGCCCCGTCGGAAGGCACCATGACCACGTCATCCTGGACCCCGTCCGCCCCCGGCCTCACCTCGGCCACCAAGGTCGGCTTCGGTCGTGAACCGCGCCCCGTCCCGCTGATCGACCTCGCGACCCCGCTGCTGACGATCGACCTCGACGCCCTCGACCACAACGTCGGCACCATGGCGGCCTGGTGTCGCGAGGCCGGGGTCGACCTGGCGCCGCACGGCAAGACGACCATGGCGCCCGAGATCTGGCGACGGCAGCTCGACGCCGGGGCGTGGGGCATCACGCTCGCGACGGCGTTCCAGGTCGCCGTGGCGCGCGAGGCCGGGGTGCCGACTGTCGTCATGGCGGGCACCGCGTTCGCGCCCGCGACCCTGGCGGCGCTCGCCGCCCCCGGGGTCGACGTGCTCATGTGGGTCGACTCGGTCGAGACCGTGCGGCTCGTCGACGCCGCCCTGGCGCGGGCCGAGGCCGACCGTCCGCTCGCCGTGCTGGTCGAGTTCGGGTCGCCGCTCGGTCGGACCGGGGCCCGATCGGTGCGCGAGGCCCTGCTCGTCGTCGAGGCCGTGACGGCCGCACCGCACCTCGTCCTGGCCGGCGTCGCCGGATACGAGGGCGCCCTCACGCACGACGTCGATCCCGCCGGCATCGCCGTCGTCGACGACTACCTGCGGGGCCTCCTCGAGGTGTTCGACGGCATCGACGGCCCGGCCTTCGATCCGTGGCTGTCGTCCGGCCACGACGTGGTGGTGAGCGCCGGCGGCAGCGTCTACTTCGACCGCGTCGTGGCGGTGCTCGGTGGCCGCCACGACCCCTCGGGCCTGCAAGGGCCACGGACCCGTGTCGTGCTGCGGTCGGGTTCGTACGTCGCCCACGACCACGACCTCTACCGACGGCTGACACCGTTCGCCCGCGACACCGTGCCGACCACCGCAGGAGGCGCGGCCGGCACGGACGCAGACGTCACGGTGGTCGTCGGCGACGGTTCCGCCGGCACGGCGGCCGATCGTGAGATGGGTGGCCCCACAGACGGCGAGCTGACCGGGCTCGACGGCGCGGCCGAGGGTTTCGGGCCCGAACGGTCGAGCGGGGTGCGGGCGGGGGCGTCGGGCGAGGGGGCGGCCGGGGCCGCGTCCGGCCCGTCGTTCCTGCCGGCCCTCGAGCTGTGGGCCTCCGTGGTGTCGCGCCCCGAGCCGGGCCTGGCCTTGCTCAACGTCGGGCGGCGTGACACGTCCGACGACGAGGGCTTGCCGGTGCCCCTCGAGGCGTGGCGTCCGCAGGCGGCCGACCGGCGCCTCCCCGGGGTGCTCGACGGGTCGCACGTGTCGGCGCTCAACGACCAGCACGCCTTCCTCCGGCTCGATCCGTCGTCGGGGCTGCAGGTCGGCGACCTGGTCCGTCTCGGCGTCTCGCACCCCTGCACCACGATCGACAAGTGGAACGAGATCGCCACGGTGCGGGGTGCGGCCGACCGCCGCGGTGTGCCGCCCGTGGTCGAGGGCGGCATCACCACGCGGTTCTGACCGGCAGAGGGCGGTTCTTGACCGACACAGGGCGGTTGTGACCGGCACGGAGCGGTTCTGCCCGGTGCCGGGCGCCTCCGGCCGGCCGGTCGCGACCGGCGACCTACGAGCCCGAGCCGTCCTCGGTGCCGGGGGTGGGCGTCGGTGCGTCCGCCGGAGGGGTGGGCGCGTCGGTCGGCGGGGCGGGGCGGTCGGAGTCGTCCTCGGTGTCGCCGGAGTCCGTCTTCGGGCCGCCCTTCTCGGGGCCGTGGCCGTGGCCCGGGCCACCCTTCGGGCCACCCGCCGCCGGGCCACCCGCCGCGGGGCCACCGTCGGCAGGACCGCCCTCGGGCGCGTCGGGCAGGGCCTTCCCGTCGGGGCCGGTGCCCGGGGTCGGCAGGGCCTTCCCGTCGGGGCCGGTGCCCTCGGCAGGAGCGTCTCCGTCCGAGTCGTCGCCCGCGGCCGGCGGGGTCGGCGCGTCGGTGGGCGCACCGGTGGCACCCTCGTCGGAGCCTCGTCCTCCGGGGCCCTGTCGTGAGTCGTCGCCCTGGTTCGCGCCGTCGTCCTGGCCCGGCGTGGCGCTCGCGGAGGCGCTGGTCGAGCCCCCGGCGTTCGACACGGCGACCGCGGTGCTCGTGCCGACCAGGGCGAGTCCGGCCGCGGCGATGCCGATGCCGACGAGCAGGCGCTTCGTGGGTCGGCGGCGGGTGGCCGTCCCCCCGGTGCCTGCGGTGGTGTCGGCTCGGAACGCGCTGCCCTCGGCGGGCAAATCGCGGGTGCGCTGGTCGTCGGCGACGATCGGCGTGGTCGGGGCCGTCGGCTGACCGGGTGCCGCGGCAGGCAGCTCGGTGGTGGCGCGGGCGTCCTCGTCCTCGTCCTCGCGGCGCAGCCGTTCGGCCCAGGCATCGTCCTGCGCGGGGCTGTGCTCGTCGCGACGGCCGTCGTCGCGGCCGTCGGGGGTGGTGTCCTTCGCCATGGTGTCTCCAGATGTCGGGTGCCGGGCGAGCCGCGATGCGGCTGGCGGTCGGGGCGTTCCCGCCGGCACACACCACTCTCGGAACCGAATCTGAAGCGGGGCTTAAGTCACGTCGGCCCCGGCCGCTGCCGCCACCGGGGCACGGAGCGACGCGTCCGGGCCCCCGTACCGCCAGCCGACGGTCGGAAGGTCAGCGGCCTCCGGTCGATTCGTGCCGCCGCAGCGCGGCGACGACCTGGTCCAGGAAGTCGTCGACCTCGTCCTGGTCGTAGCCCTCCTTGAACTTCGTCGGTCGGAAGCGTGAGTCGACGACGTCGACGGCCGTCAGGACGCCGGAGGCCGTCCCCTGCTCGTAGGCCGCGAGAGTCGTCCGGATGCGTTCGAGGAACGCGTCCACGTCGTCCATCGCGTACCCGCCACGGAATCGGACCGGGGTGAACCCCTTCTCGGTCACGTCTCGTGCGAACACCATGCCCCCTGTCTCCCGGCCGGTTCGTCACGGCCGAGCTCCCCGATCTTTCCACGGACCGAGGCCCGCGGGGTCAGAGGGTGGTGCTCCCGGACGTCGGCGTCGGGTCGGACTCGCGTGCCTCCAGCAGGATCGTGCGCAGTCGTCGAGCGAGCTCCGCGGCCACGACGCGATCGACGCGATCTGCCGCATGCCCCTCGGTCGATGCTTCGACGGCGCCCGTCACGGCCTCGAGCTGGTCGAGCGGCACGACGAACCACGGGTCTCGGGTGACGTCGACGTCGACATCGCCACCTCCGGCGTCCTGCTCGAGCGCCCAGGCGGTCCACGCGATGCGTCGTGCACCGACGGCAGCGGTGCTCGCCGGGTCGGGCCGGGGTGCAGGCGCATCGCGGGCGGCACGGGCGGCCCGACGCGACCAGGCGAGCGCGTCCGGCGCGGCGAAGCCGATCTCCCTGGCCGGGTCAGGGGCACCGGAGTCCTCGGCGTTCGCCTGCAGCGCGGCCGACATCATCAGGAGGTCCTGGGTGGAGAACGCCACGACGATCTCTCTCTTCGGGCCGATCGGGCCGTCGCCTCGGTCGTCGACGAGCAGGTGCTCGAGGGTCTCGTCGGCGTCGACTCGACGGAGGACCGGGACGACCCGGTCGACCCAGGCGTGGCGGCGCCGGGAAACGACAGGGGCGACATGCGGGTCCCGGGGGATCGGAGCCTGCCGCCGCTGGAACGGCCAGAGGCTCGGAGACCTGTGGCCGCCCGGGGTGCCTCCAGGAGGATCGTCGCGCTCGGCGATGACGAGCAAGAACAACCAGAGGGCGACCAGGAAGAGCCCGAACGAGACGAACCCGACGGTCAGGGAGGCCGAAGGCCACCGGGCCGAGACGGGCACACCGAGCCAGACCGACGACAGGGACAGCCCCAGCAGGACGCCGCCGGCGACGAGCTGGCGGCGTCGACGCGGTGTCCCCATGGGCCGACCCTAGCGGGAGCCGTTCCGGCCGCGACACACACCCGCCACCCAGCCGGCCCATAGCCTCCGCCCACCGGCCGCACCTACCGTGCGAAGAATGCTCAGCCCCGCCCGTGTCCTCGTGATCGACGACGACGAGACCATCCGCACCGCCGTCGTCGCCGCGCTCGGTGCCGAGGGCTTCGCCGTGCACGGCCTGGCCGACGGGTCCGACCTGCCGGATCAGCTCAAGGCCTTCGTGCCCGACCTGGTCGTGCTCGACTGGATGCTGCCCGGGGCCAGCGGCATCCGCCTGGCGGGCACGATCCGCACCTCGTCCGACGCGGCGGTCGTCATGCTCACCGCCCGCGACGAGGTCGACGACCGGCTCCGTGGTTTCTCCGAGGGCGTCGACGACTACGTGGTGAAACCCTTCGCCGTCGCCGAGCTGATCGCGCGGGTCACGGCCGTCCTGCGTCGCCGCGGTCGCATCCCCTCGGTGATCGAGATCGGTGACCTCGTTCTCGACCCCGAAGCGGCCCGCATCACGCGCGGCGGCGAATCCCTCGACCTCACGGCGACCGAGTTCCGTCTGCTCGGGTTCCTCGCCGAGAGCCGTGGGCGCACCGTCTCGAAGACCCAGATCCTCACGCAGGTCTGGGGCTACGACGACTACGACCCCAACCTCGTCGAGGTGCACCTCAGCGCCCTCCGCCGCAAGATGGAGATCCGCGGCCCCCGCCTGATCCACACCGTCCGCGGCCTCGGCTACCGGATGAGCGCGTGATCCGCCGCCGCCGAGCCTCCCTGTCGACGGGCGATCCGCTCCGCCTCCACGGCGGGGCGGGCCAGCCCCGAGGAGGCGCGGCGCCGGTCCCCGAGGCCACCGCCCCCGGGCTGCGCACCGGCTCGTTGCGCCTCCGCACGGTCGTCGCCGTGCTGCTGCTGCTGGCCGTCCTGCTGGCCGCGCTCGCCGTGACGGTCGAGCTCACCCTCGGCCAGCGCCTCCGCGCCCAGGTCGTCGACCGGCTGTCCGACCGCGCCGCGGCCGCCGCTGCCCTGGTCGGCACGGTGGACGGCGACGAGCTCGCCGACCGGCTCTCGGCCCAGGGGCTCTCGGTCGTCATCCGCGACGCGAACGGCGACGCCATCGTCGCCGGCCCGAGCCCCGACGAGCTGCGCGACGGTCCGCCCTCGCTCGGCGATGGCCCCGGGCGCGGCGGCCCGGCCTCGGGCCTCGACGGCGGACGAGGAGGCGCGGGTACCGACGCCCAGGACGGCACCGGCACCGGCGCGACCGGCACCGACTCCCCGACCGGCACCGACTCCGGGGACGCGACCGGCGCCTCCTCGTCCGAGGCGGTCACGGTCAGCTCCTCCGAGGTGCGGAGCGACGACGAGGTGACCACGCTCGTGTCGCAGCTGAGCGACGGGTCGACGATCACCCTGACCACGGACTCGCGCTCGGTGGGCGAGACCCTGGTGCAGCTGCGCTGGGTGATGATCGGCGCCTCCGCGGCGTTCCTGTCGATCGCCGCCGTCGGCCTCGCCCTCGTGGTGCGGGCGACCCTGCGGCCGCTCGACCGGATGACGAGCGTCGCCAGGTCGATCGCGCACGGCGACCGCGGCCGCCGTCTGCGACCGGCGCGACGCGACACCGAGATCGGGCGGGTCGCCCTCGCCTTCGACGAAATGCTCGACGGCGTCGAGGGCGCCGAGCGGACGGCCCTCGATGCCGAGATGCGCGTGCGGGCCTTCGTCTCGGACGCCGCGCATGAACTGCGCACCCCCGTGGCCGGGATGCGTGCCGCGGCCGACACCCTCGTGCGGTCGCCCGGCACGGCCGACGAACGGGAGCGTCTCGCGGCGCACGTGGTGCGCGAGGCCGGGCGCGCCTCCCGGTTGATCGACGACATGCTGCTGATGGCCCGCGTCGACCAGGGGCTCTCGCTCGACGTCGCCCCCGTCGACCTCGGGGCGTCGCTGCTCGCCGACGTCGAACGCCAGCGGCTGCGGCGGCCGTCGCTCGACCTGCGCGTCGTGCTGCCCGACGGGCCGGTCGTGGTCGCCGCCGACGCGGGCCGGGTCTCGCAGATCGTCGGCAACCTGGTCGACAACGCGGCCCGGGCGACGGGTGGCGCGGGGCAGGTGACGCTCTGGCTCGACGCGTCCCGGGCCGACCAGGTCGCGGTGCTGGTCTCGGACGACGGCCCGGGAGTGCCCGCCGCCGACCGGGAGCGCATCTTCGACCGGCTGGTTCGACTCGACGAGGCCCGTCGATCCGGGGACGGAGGCGCGGGCCTGGGACTGCCCATCGCCCGCGGACTCGCCCGCGCCCACGGCGGCGACCTGTTCTGCGAGCAGCCTGGGCCGGGTCGCTCGGGCGCGGTCTTCCGGCTGCTCCTGCCCGCGTCCCCGAGCACACCGTCGTCGCACCACCGGCTGAGCGAGACACCATCGACAAGCGTGGTGTGATGCTCAGGACGTGGTGCGACGCGCGTCGCAGCTAGAGGGCGATGAGCCGTTCGTAGGCGTCGTCGACCCAGGGGTCGACCGTGCGGCGCGAGGCGTCGGCATCGTGCCAGGCGACGATCTGGCGGGCTCCCTCGGCGAAGGGGGTCCGCGCCTCCCAGCCGGGCACCAGCGCGCGGATCTTCGAGGTGTCGAACACGGCCGGGTGGCTGCGGTCACCGCAGAGGTCGGCCGTCCACTCGGGGACGGCGTCGGTGAGGACCTGCGTCGTGCGGTGGACGACGTGCAGCGACGCCCCGGCGGCGTCGGCCAGGTCGCGCGCGATCATGTTCCAGGTGAGCAGCTCGGGCGACATGATGTGGAACGCCTCGCCCAGGGCGCCGGGGTGGCCGAGCAGGCCGACGAAGGCCCGTGCGAAGTCCGCCGAGTGGGTCAGGGCCCAGAGCGAGGTGCCGTCGCCGTGCAGGACGACGGGGTCGCCGCGTCGCATGCGCTCGATCGTCGTCCAGCCGCCGAGCAACGGCACGTGGGTCTCGTCGTAGGTGTGCGAGGGCCGGACGACCGTCGCCTGCACCCGCCCCGCGAGGTGCTCGTCGCGCAGCAGGCGTTCGCAGGCGATCTTGTCGCGCGAGTACGACCACCACGGGTTGAACAGCGGCGTCGCCTCGGTGATCGGCAACGAGACCGGGGGCTTCTGGTACGCCGAGGCCGAGCCGATGAACACGTACTGGTCGGTCAGCGGGGCCACGACCCGCAGCATCGACGCGAGCTGGTCGGGCGTGAAGGTCAGGAAGTCGGCGACGGAGTCGAAGCGGCGTCCGTTCAGGGCGGCGACCAGCGCCTCCTCGTCCCGGACGTCGGCCACGAGCTGCTCGACACCTGCGGGCACGGGCCGGATCGTGGTGCTGCCGCGGTTCACCACGGTCACGGCCACGCCGTCACGCAGGGCCTGCCGTACGACCGAGGCGCTGATCTGCCCGGTGCCGCCGATCACGAGGAGGGACGTCGATGTCATCCCTCCACTGTGCACCTCCGCGACCGGGCAGGGTCGTCCACGGGCTTCGGAGTCGGGTGGGAGGCGCCGTGCGCGACCTCTCGACGCGTCGCTCCGGTGTCGTGGTCGGCCGAGGGATCAGGCCCCGTCGAGCGCGCGACGGGCCGCCCGGACCAGCTCGGGGTCGGTCACGAACCACGAGTCGGTCGACGCCTCGGTGCCGAGCGACACGGTCGACTCCGGGCGGGACGAGGAGGCGCGCACGGCCTGCGCCCGCTTCGCCGACAGGTGCACGGCGTCGACCCGCGCGGCCACGAGTGCCGGGACGTCACCCAGCTGCACCCCGCCCCCGGCCATCACCTGGACGTCGCCGGCGACCTCGACCAGGCGCGGCAGCACCCCCGAGGCCAGGCCCGCCCCGACCGTGGACGCCCCGCCCGAGGTCAGCACCCGCGTGACGCCGATCCCCGAGAGGGCCGCGACGGCCGCCACCGGGTCGGCCGCGCGATCGACGGCCCGGTGCACGGTGATCTCGAGCGCCGACACCCCAGGACGTGGCCGAGACGCCTCGGCGTCGAGCGCGGCCTCGACGAACCAGCGGAGGGCGTCGACGTCGAGCGAGCCGTCGTCGCGCAGCGCACCGACGACGACGCCGGCCACGCCCGATCGCACCAACGCCCTGATCTCGCGCACCATGACGTCGAGGTCGTCCGCGTCGTAGACGAAGCCGCCGGGCCGGCTCCGCACCAGCGCGTGCACGGGCACCCCGGTCGCGACGACCGCCTCGACCAATCCCTGCGACGGGGTGACGCCGCCGAGCTCGAGGGCGCTGCAGAGCTCGACGCGGTCGGCTCCGCCGTCGCGGGCCGTGACGGCCCCGGCGGCACTCGTCACCGCGATCTCGAGGGCGGGCCTCGCCGGGACGGACTCGGCTGCGGATGAGGAGGCGCGGGTCGCGTCATTCGTCATGTCACGACCCTAGGCGAGCGGCTCCCCCGCCCCCGTCCCGCGAGATGTCACGACTTGCCGCTCATGTTCATAGGTGAGCGGCAAGTCGTGACATCTCGAGCGGCCCGCCCCATGCCGGGCCCGGCATGGGGCGGGGTGCATGATGGCGGGATGTCCGACGTACCCGCATCCGCCGACGCACCCGACGAGTCCCCGGCCACCGCCGCCTACCGGGCGGCCCGCGACCACCTGCTGGGGCTCGGTCACGACCTCGACCGGGCGAGCGACGAGTTCCGCTGGCCGGACGTCGGTGACCACTTCAACTGGGCGACCGACTGGTTCGACGTCATCGCGCACGGTAACGACCGCACGGCCCTGTGGATCGTGGAGGAGGACGGCTCCGAGCAGAGGGTGTCGTTCGACGACATGCGTCGGCGCAGCGACCAGGTCGCCGCGTGGTTGCACGACCTGGGCGTGGCGAAGGGCGACCACGTGATGCTCATGCTCGGCAACCAGGTCGAGCTCTGGGAGGCCATGCTCGCCGTGATGAAGGTGGGCGCGGTCATCCTGCCGACGTCGACCGTGCTCGGCAGTGCCGACCTCGCCGACCGCATCGAGCGGGGGCTCGTGCGTCACGTGATCGCCAACGCGGCCGACGCCGCGGCGTTCGCGGGGGTCGAGGGCGTCGAGGCCGTCACGCGGATCGCCGTCGTCCCCGGGGGCGAGGCGACCCCCACGGGCTGGACGTCGTTCGGGGACTCGCACCGCGCCTCCTGGACTCGCCCCGAGGTCGCGACCGCGACCGAGGACGCCTGTCTCGTCTACTTCACCTCGGGCACGACGAGCAAGCCCAAGATGGTCGTGCACTCGCACGCGTCGTACCCGGTGGGCCACCTCACGACGACGTACTGGTTGGGGGTGCGTCCGGGCGACGTGCACATGACGATCTCGTCGCCCGGGTGGGGCAAGCACGCGTGGAGCTGCTTCTTCGCGCCGTGGACCGCCGAGTCCACCGTCTTCGTCTACAACTACGGACGCTTCCGCCCGGCCGAGCTGCGTGACCAGCTCGAACGGGCCGAGGTCACCTCGTTCTGCGCACCGCCGACGGTGTGGCGCATGCTGATCCAGTCCTCGCTCGGTTCGCGACCGAGCGCCCTTCGCGAGGCGCTGTCGGCCGGCGAACCGCTGAACCCCGAGGTGATCGGGCGGGTGCAGCAGGGCTGGGGGCTCGACATCCGCGACGGCTACGGGCAGACCGAGACGACCGCCATCGTCGCGAACGCCCCCGGCGGCACGATCAAGGCCGGGTCGATGGGGCGGGCCCTGCCCGGCGTCGAGGTCGTGCTCGTCGACCCGGTCACCGGAGCCGTCGGCGACGAGGGCGAGGTCTGCCTCGACCTGACGACGCGGCCCGTCAACCTGATGACCGGCTACCTCGGCGACGCCGCCCGCACCGAGTCGTCGATGCGCGACGGGTTGTTCCACACCGGTGACGTGGCGGTACGCGACGCCGAGGGCATGATCACCTTCGTCGGCCGCACCGACGACGTCTTCAAGTCGTCGGACTACAAGGTCTCGCCGTTCGAGGTCGAGAGCATGTTGATCGAGCACCCGGCCGTCGCCGAGTCCGCGGTCGTGCCGGCTCCCGACGACACCCGGTTGAACATCGTCAAGGCCTACGTGACCCTGGCCGAGGGATGGGCGCCCGACGCCGAGACGGCGCGGGCCGTCCTGGCGCACGCGCGCGTCTCGCTGCCCGCCTACGAGCGGGTGCGGCGCGTCGAGTTCGCCGAGTTGCCCAAGACGATCTCGGGCAAGATCCGACGGGTCGAACTGCGCGAGCGCGAGGAGGCGCTGGCCCGGTCGGGCGAGCGGGCTGCGGCCGAGTGGCGCGACGCGGACTTCCCCGAGCTGAAGGGGTAGGGCCGCTCGGACGCTCGAGACGTCACGACGTGCCCGCCGAGCCCGGGCCGGGGCCGGGCCTGCCGGGTCAGGGGCGGGGCAGTTCGCGGCCGTCGGCCCAGACCCGGGCGACGGTCCAGTCGTCGTGCCACGTCACGGCGTCGGCGGCGTACCCCGGTGCCAGGCGCCCGAGCGGCGGCCGGGCCCCGGTGCCCGGTGCCCGGCGCCCGAGCACCGTGGCCGGCACCAGCGTCAGCGCCGCGACGGCGTCGACGGCCGAGAGCCCGGTCCGCGTGAGGGCGGTGCGGAGTGCGGCGTCCTGCGTCAGGGTCGACCCCGCGATCGTCGACGTGCCCGTGAGCGTGGCCACGCCGTGGTCGACCGTCACCGCCAGTTCGCCGATGCGGTAGTCGCCATCGGCGGCCCCGGCCGCGGCCATGGCGTCGGTGATCAGGGCGACCCGGCGCGGGGCCGAGCGCAGCACGAGGTCGGCCACGGCCGGGTGGACGTGCACCCCGTCGAGGATCAGCTCGATCGTCACGCGCTCGTCGCCGACCGCCGCGACGAGTGGCCCCGGGTCGCGGTGGTGGATGCCGTTCATTGCGTTGAACGCGTGCGTCACGAGCGAGGCGCCCCGGTCGAAGGCCGCGCGGGCCAGGTCGAAGTCGGCCTCGGTGTGTCCGACGGCGGCGACCACGCCCGAGGTCACGAGTCGGTCGATCGCGTCGAGTCCGCCGGGCAGCTCCGGCGCGATGGTGACCTGCCGCACGATGCCGTCGCCGGCCTCGAGCAGGCTCTCGACCGTGGCCGCGTCGGGTTCGAGCAAGAAGTGCGGGGCGTGGGCTCCTCGTCGGTCCGGGGCCAGGAACGGCCCCTCGAGGTGCGCCCCGAGCACGAGTGGGTCACGGCGCATCAGGTCGCCGACCAGCCCGAGCGACCGGGACAGCACCGGCACCGGGTTCGCGACCAGGCTCACCAACGACCGGGTCGTGCCGTGCCGTCGGTGCAGGGCGAGACCCGCGTCGAGGTCGTCGGGCCCGCCATCGAAGGCGTGCCCACCGCCGCCGTGCGTGTGCAGGTCGATCAGCCCCGGGGTGAGCGTCGCGCCCGCGAGGTCGACCGTGACCTCCGCCGGGGGCGGCACCGCGCCTCCTGCGGTCGGGTCGTCGGTCGCACCCCGCGTCGACGTCGCCGAGGAGGCGCGGGTCGCGTCGACCCCGCCCCTCACCCCGCCCGCGGCGCGCGACCCCGGCACGGTGGCACCGGTGGCGACGATGAGGTCGCCGTCGACGAGCATCCAGAAGCCGTCGACCTCGCCGTCGGCGTCGACCTTGCGGGCGTTCGTGAAGAGCGTGGTGGTCATCGGCGGGCCTCCCGGCGGTTCTCACGACGGAAGGCCAGGACGCCCGTGACGCCGGCCAGGAAGGCGAAGGCCACGGCGACCACCGGATGGCCGAGCATGGCCCAGGCGGCGACGACGGCCCCCATGATCGCGATCTCGACCAGGGCCTTGCCGACGGCGTCGGTGGCGATCGGGGCGCGCGGCGAGCGGAACAGGCCCCAGACGACGATCGCGAAGAGGGGCGCGCCGATCATGAAGGCCAGCGACGGGAACGGGAACGGCCACGCGAGGTAGCCCCAGAAGCCGAGGCTGAGGAACGCGAAGATCAGCGTGACGAACCGGACGACGTCGAGGGCGGCGACCGGACCGCCACGGGCCGGGACGGGGGAGGGGGCACGGTCGGTCGGAGTCACCCGCCCAGAGTACGGCCCGGGGTGTGCCATGCGGCAGCCTCTGATCCGGTACGTACCGGATCGAGCTGCGACGTGGCGAGTGGGCAGCAACTGCTCTTCAGGGGGCCGGGGGCAGCATCGTCTGCCCGCTCGGTGGCGGGTGCGGGGTAGGGCGGGGCTAGCGGAAGACGATGGTGCGGGCGCCGTCGAGCAGCACCCGGTCTTCGGCGAACCAGCGGACGGCCTGGGTCAGGGTGCGGCTCTCTTCGTCCTGCCCGATGGCCATCAGCTCGGGCGCGCTGCGGGTGTGGTCGACCCGCACGACGTTCTGCTCGATGATCGGCCCCTCGTCGAGGTCGCTCGTGACGAAGTGCGCCGTGGCGCCGATCAGCTTCACGCCGCGAGCGTGCGCCTGACGATACGGATTCGCGCCCTTGAAACCGGGCAGGAACGAGTGGTGGATGTTGATCGCCCGCCCCTCGAGGGCAGCACAGAGCTCGGGGCTGAGGATCTGCATGTAGCGCGCCAGCACGACCAGCTCGATGTCGTACCGGTCGACGACCTGCAGCACCCGCGCCTCGAACGCCGCCTTGGACTCGGGGTCGGTGACGGGGTGGTGCTCGAACCGCTTGCCGTAGAACTCGGCGAGACCCGAGAGGTCGTCGTGGTTGGCCAGGATCAGCGGCACCTCGATCGGCAGGTGCCCGGCCCGCTGCCGGAACAGCAGGTCGTTGACGCAGTGGGCCGCCTTGCTCGCGAGGACGAGCGTCCGGGTCGGGCGGCCGACCACGTCGAGCTTCGCCTGGACGTCGTAGTGCGCGAGCACGGGGGCCAGCGCCGCTTCGAACGCGTCGCGCTCGCCGGGTGCCTCGACCTGCAGGCGCATGAAGAACGTGCCGGTGTCGTGGCTCGAGAACTGCGCCGACTCGGTGATGTTGCCGCCGGCCTGCACGACGGCGCCGCTGATCGCGTGCACGATGCCCGGCTGGTCCTGGCAGACGAGTGTCAACGTCCAGTGCGTCGTCGAGGAGGCGGGAACGGAGGAGGCGCGGGTGGCGTCGGTCACCCGCCCAGGCTAGTGCGGTCGACGAGAGAGGACGGGCAGGTCAGTACGACGAGACGAGCAACGTGACGAGGGCCACGAGCGGCAGGACTCCCTGCGTGAGGGCGGCACGGGTCTTCGTGCGGTCCGAGAGCAACAGCACGAGCGCGGCGGCCAGCATCGACCCCGTGCCGACGACGACGAGTGCGTTGCCCGACGGGGACGCCTCGAAGGCGCTGCCCGCGCCTCCGACCCCACCGGCCACGATCAGGCCGACGCCGACGATCGTGACGACCGCGAGGAACAGGTTGTAGAACCCCTGATTGAAGGCGAGACCCTTCGTGTGCTCGGCCTGGACGTCGCTGGTGATGCCGAAGGTCGCGCGGACGCGCGGTGTCGGCCAGAGCAACGACTCCATGACGAAGATGTAGACGTGCAGGAGGGCAGCGAGCGAGGCCGCGACGAGCGAGACGATGAGCATGCCCCGACCCTAGGGGGCCATGCCCGGGGACGGTGCGCCGGACACGTGTCCGCGGCCCCGTTCGGGGTCGTTCCGGTGGGATCTCGGCGTCCGCTACTCTGACGACCGTTCACGTCACCTGCGAGCCGATCGGTCTCGTCCCGATCGCTCTGGAGCACCCGTGCCGTCGTCTGCTCGTCGTTCGTGGGTCGGCGCCCTCGCCGTCGCCCTCGCCGCCGTCCTGTTCGTCCCCGTGGCCACCGTCGCGGCGACGCCCACCGCGACCCTGCAGGGGACCGTGACCCTCGAGGGTGGCGGGGCCGCCTCGGGGTACGTGACGGTCCAGTCGACCTCAGGGTCGGACGTCGCGACTCGACCCGTCGACGCTTCGGGTCACTATTCCGTCGTGGTCCCCACCGGGTCCTACCGGGTGCGAACGACGTACCAGGGGCGAGAGAACAACGTCGTCACGTCCTACGCCTGCGGGTCGTTCTCGATCGAGACCGCTCCCGTCGTCTCGGTGTCCGGGCCGTCGAGCCTGGACATCGTCGTGCCCAGGGGTGCCGAGGTCGTCGGGACCCTCACCGGCCGTGACGGGCGCCTCGAGACGGCTCTGATCGACATCACACGCCGAGGCGGGGCCGGCGAGGGCTTCATTCCCCGGAAGACCTTCGACCCGGCGACGCAGACCTATCGGATCGACCAGCTGCCCCCGGGCGTGTACGACCTCGTCCTGTCGAGCCACGACACCGTGGGCTCCCGTGAGAAGTACGCGTACGAGTGGCACCATGGCCTGGACGTGGCCGCAGGTGGGTCTCGTCGGGTCGACGCGGCCCTGAAGCGCACGCCCACCATCCTCGGCCGCGTGACGTCACCGGACGCCCTGCGGGACCCGTCGCGTCCCGTCGGCGACGTCACGGCCAGCCCGGCGTGGTCCCTCACCCCCGAGGAATGGCAGGTCCAGTCCGTTTCGACGCCCATCGCCGACGACGGCTCGTTCTCGGTCGCCGGTCTGACGGCGGGCCGCTGGGCGCTCTGTGCCAACCCGAACGTCGCCCAGGCCTCGCTGCGGGGTGCCTGCGGCGACGGCACGACGCCGGTCGTCGTCGAGCTGACCGCGAACCAGGTCGTCGCGGGTGTCGAGGTCGCGCTGCTCCCGGCGGGTTCGGTCGCCGGGCGGGTCGTGTCGGAGGTCGAGGACAGCAGCCCTGCGCCCGCGTGGTCGCCGGCGAGGGTCGCGGTGTTCGCGTCCGACGACCCGCGGGGTGACCCGGTGGCCGTGGTCTCGGTCGAGCAGGACGGCAGCTTTCGCGTCGACCACCTCAAGCCGGGCACCTACGTCGCTCGGATCGAGGACACGAGCTGGCGTTCGGACGCCCACGGCTGGTGGCCCGACGCACCGTCGGTCGAGTTCGCCGAGACGATCACCGTGACCGCCGGGGCCACGACCGACATGGGCACGGGAACCCTCTCGGATGACATCGCCACCGAACGGCTCGCCGGCAGCGACCGGTACGCAACGGCCGTCGAGGCCAGCCGGGCGCTCTTCCCGGCGGACTCGCCCACCGTCCCCGTCGTGTACGTGGCGAACGGCACCGGTTACGCCGACGCCCTCTCGGCCGGACCGGCGGCGGCCGCCGAGGGCGGTGGCCTTCTGATGGTCTCGCGCGACGAGGTGCCGACGGTCGTCGCCGACGAGCTGCGTCGACTGCGGCCCGACCGTGTCGTCCTGGTGGGCGGCCCCGCGGCCCTCTCGTCGAGCGTGGCGGCGCGCCTCGCCAAGATCACGGGCGTCGAGCCCGAACGCCGTGCCGGCGCGGACCGGTACGCGACGTCCCTCGAGGTCAACGAGGCGGTCTTCGGTGGAGGCGACGCGCCCGCCGAGCTGTTCCTCGCGACGGGCCGCGGGTTCGCCGACGCACTCGCCGCCGGTCCGGCAGCGGCCCACCTGGGCGGCCCGGTGCTGTTGGTCGACGGAACGGGCCCCCTCACCGCGGCGCAGACCGAGTTCGTCCGGGGCACCCCGAAGATCGACGTCGTCGGCGGGCCGGCCGCCGTCTCGGACGCGACGATCGAGGCCATGGGCCCCGTGCTGCCGGGGATCGAGGTGCGTCGACTCGGAGGAGCCGACCGTTACGCGACGGCCGCGTCGGTCAACGAGCACGCCTTCGCCACGGTCACCGACCGTGCGTACCTCGCCACCGGCTCGGGCTTCGCCGACGCACTCGGCGGTGGGGTGCTCGCCGCCGCCGACGACGCACCCTTGTACCTGACGACCGCGACCTGCGTGCCCGAGGTCACGCTGACCGACCTGTTCCGGGTGTCACCCAACATCGTCACGGTGCTGGGCGGCCGCGCGGTCGTGTCGGACGACGTGCTCGACGGGCTCCCCGCCTGCTGAGGTCGACGTCGGCCGGGGCGTCCGCACGGCGGGCCGGAGGCCTGCCGTAGCATCGTCCGGGGTCGCCGACGGGGCGCCCCAGGGCGAGGACGAGGAGGCGCGGCGTGGCAGAGCGGGTCACCATCGTCGAGGTCGCGGCCCGGGCCGGCGTCGCGATCAGCTCGGTCAGCAGCGCGCTGAACGGTCGCCCCGGCGTCTCGGAGCAGACCCGTTCGCGCATCCGCCAGGCCGCCGACGACCTCGGCTTCGTGCCCAGCGTCCGGGGGCGCAGCCTCAGCGCCAAGCGCGCCTTCACCGTCGGCCTGGTCGTGCACCGCGACCCGTTCGTGCTCGAGTCCGACCCGTTCTTCGGCAGCTTCATCGGCGGGCTCGAGTCGGTCCTCGACCCCCGCGGGTACGCCCTCATCCTGCAGATGGGGTCGGCGGCGGACGAGCCCCTCGACCGCTACCGGCGGCTCGCGGCGGGGCGTCGGGTCGACGGTGTCTTCCTGAACGAGTTGACGGTCGACGACCCGCGTGTCGACCTGGTCCGCGAGCTCGACCTGCCCGCCGTCGGGGTCAACCCGGCCGGCGACTTCCCCCTCCCCGCCGTGCGGCAGGACGACTCGGCAGGCATCGGCGAGCTCGTCCACCACCTCGTGTCGCTCGGGCACCGACGGTTCGCCCACGTCGCCGGGCCCGACCGATTCGTGCACTCGCGGCGCCGCGGAGCCGCGTGGCGGGACGCCGTCGTGGCGGCCGGACACGACTCCGGGGTCGTCGTCGCGGCCGACTTCACCTACGACGGGGGTGCCCGGGCCGCGGCTCGCCTCTTCGGGTCGGACGCACCGCAGGGCGACCGGCCCACCGCCGTCTTCTGCGCCAACGACCTGGCCGCGATCGGATTCATGACCGAGCTCGACCGGCTCGGGGTCCGCGTCCCGGAGGACGTCAGCGTGGCCGGGTTCGACGGCATCGAGCTCGGGTCGTACGTCCGCCCCGGGCTGACCACGCTGACGACGGCTCCGCGGCTGATCGGGGCCGAGGCGGCGCGCCTCCTGCTCTCGGCCGTCGAGGGCGAGACCGTCACCGACGCCGAGATCGAGCCCGCGCGCCTGCTCGTCCGCGCGTCGACGGGCCCCGCCGCCCGCTGACCCCGCGCCTGCGGCCCGGTCGTGACGGGTCGCACCGCCGACTGAACGTCGCACCGTGGATGTGCGTGGTGCGACGTTCAGTCGGCGGTGCGACAGGGATGGGTGAGGTGTAGGGGTTCCGATTGGACCGTGGTCGTGCTAGTTTCTCGATCTACCGAAACGTTTCGGTAGATGAGTGAGACCGCACACGATGAAGTGGGTGCCCCTGATGACGACCGCCACCGACACGACGAGCACCGAGGCGAGCGCCGACACCACGAGCGCCGACGCCCCGCGCGCCGACACCGGGCCCGACGCCGAGGCGGCCCGCGCCGCCTCGAAGCCGTACCTCGTCCCGCTGACCCGCGCGCGCCTCCGGACGGTGCTCGACGAGGCCCTCGTCCACCGCAACGAGCTGACCGGTGCCCTCTCGCAGGCCACGTTCTCCGACCCCGCCGCGTTCGGCCCCGCCCGCCCGGACTGGGCGGTCGGACCCTTCGCGGCCGACCCGCGCTACGCCTTCACCCTCGACGGCCAGTGGCCCGACCCCGACGGCCTCGGCTGGACGAGCGAGTCGCTCTACAACCCGAGCCTGATCGAGCACGACGGGACCCTGCACCTCTTCTACCGTGCCTCGCCCCGCAAGGAGAGCCTCGGCAGCCGCATCGGCCACGCCACCCTCGCTCTCACGTCCGAGGGCGAGCCCGCTCTCGGAGCCACCTGGGTCGACGACCCGGCCAACCCGGTCATCCGCCCGACCCTCGACGACGAGCTGTTCGGCACCGAGGACCCCAAGGTCTACCGGGCCGAGGGCCGCTTCTGGTTGTTCTACAACGGCGTCTTCCCGATCACCGAGGAGGCGCGAGCCGACTTCCCGAGTCCTGGCTACCCCGTGCAGGCGGTCGGCATCGACCTGCTGGTCGCCGTCAGCGACGACCTCGTGACCTGGCAGAAGCTCGGCCCGATCGCGGACCACGAGCAGACGCGCCTGTGGGCCAAGGGCGCCGTGATCCCCCGCGACGAGCACGGGAACGCCGTCCGACTCGGCGGCACCGGCGGCGGCACCGGCGACTACCTCATGTTCGTCAGCGAGGGGTTCGACGGCGTGCTGCACGTCGGCCGCTCGCGCGACCTGCGGCGCTGGACCTTCGACCCCGTGCCCTACCTCGACCTGTCGGGCGTCGGCGGCCACCTGCACGAGGTCGCCGCCGCGATCGTCACCGGCGACGGCCACCTCGTGCTCGACGTCTTCCACGACGTCGACGGGATCTTCGCGGCCGGTCAGGCGCTGTACGACGTCGAGCGTCCCCTCGAGCAGCTCGCCCTGACGCCGGGCGGGTCGCTCAGCTGGGGCGGCCTGCAGAAGGTCGGTGGCCGCTGGACCTTCGCCCAGGGCTGGGACGCCCCCGCCGGGCGCCGCGACCTGTACTTCTACCGAACCGCTTCCCCCACGACCCTTTAGTCACACCCGCCGCACCACCCCACCCAAGGAGAACACCGTGCAACGACGCACACGCTTCACCCGCCGCGCGACCCTCGGCGCCGCCGTCCTGGTCACCGCCCTCGGCCTGACCGCCTGCTCGGGCGGCGGCGGAGCCTCGAGCGACGCTCTCACCGCCAAGGGCCCCATCACGATCTGGTACTCGAACAACGAGCAAGAGGTCACCTGGGGCAAGGCCATGGTCGAGGCCTGGAACGCCGACCACCCGGACGAGCAGGTCAAGGGGCAGGAGATCCCCGCCGGCAAGTCGAGCGAAGAGGTCATCGGCGCCGCCATCACCGCCGGCAACGCCCCGTGCCTCGTCTACAACACGGCACCGAGCGCGGTCGGGCAGTTCCAGAAGCAGGGTGGCCTGGTCGACCTGTCGAGCTTCCCCGACGGCGCGAGCTACATCGAGAAGCGCAGCGGCGACCTCGCCGAGCAGTACCAGGACGCCGACGGCAAGTACTACCAGATGCCCTGGAAGTCGAACCCGGTGATGATCTTCTACAACAAGGACCTCTTCACGAAGGCCGGCCTCGACGCCGAGAACCCCGACCTGTCGACCTACGACGACTTCCTCGCGACGTCGAAGACCCTGGTCGACGCGGGCGTCTCGAAATACGCCATCCACCCGGCACCGACCAGCGAGTTCTTCCAGTCGCAGTTCGACTTCATGCCGCTCTATGCGGCCGAGACCGGCGGCACCGGCCTCGTCGAGGACGGCAAGGCGACCTTCGCCGACACCGCCGGCGAGGACGTCGCGACCTTCTGGCGCTCGCTCTACGAGCAGGGGCTCGCCGGCCAGGAGCAGTACACCGGCGACTCGTTCGCCGATGGCGAGGCCGCCATGTCGATCGTCGGGCCCTGGGCCGTGTCGGTCTACGAGGACGTCAACTGGGGTGCCGTGCCCGTCCCGACCAAGGACGGCACGAGCGCCGACGAGACCTACACGTTCAGCGATGCGAAGAACGTCGGCATGTACACGGCCTGCGAGAACCAGGGCACGGCCTGGGACTTCCTGAAGTTCTCGACCAGCGGCGACGAGGACCGCGCCCTTCTCGAGACGACGGGTCAGATGCCGATCCGCACCGACCTGGCCTCGACCTACGCCGACTACTTCTCGGCCAACCCGTCGTACCAGCTGTTCGGTGAGCAGGCGGCCCGCACCGTCGAGGTGCCGGCCGGCCCGAACACCGTCGCCGAGCTGCAGGCCTTCCGTGACGCCTGGTCGAGCAGCGTGATCTTCGGCAAGGGCGACGTCGAGTCGTCGCTGAAGGACGCCGCGGACAAGATCGACGAGCTCGCGGCGCAGGGCTGATCGTGTCCACCGTGCACGAGGCGGCGGCAGCGTCGCCGACCGCCGGACGAGCCGAGGAGGCGCACCGCGCCTCCTCGGGGGGTCCCGGCTCCGGGCACCGGGTGGGCCGTCGCCGCGACGACGACCCGCGTGGGCGTCGTCGGGGCGGCCCGCTCGGCAAGCACCCGCTCGGTCTGCTCTTCAGCGCGCCGTACCTGGTGTTCGTGTTGGCGGTGTTCGCGTACCCGTTGGTCTACGCGGTCTACATCGCCTTCCACGACTACTTCTTCACGGCGCCGGGTGCCGTCGTCGCTCGGCCGTTCGTCGGCCTGGAGAACTTCGTCACCGCGTTCACCGACCCGGCGGTCATCCGTTCGTTCGGCAACGTCGGCGTCTTTCTGGTGATCAACGTGCCGCTGACGGTCGTACTGAGCATGGTGCTGGCCACGGCGCTCGACAAGGTGGCGCACTTCCGTGGCTTCTTGCGGGTGGCGTTCTACGTGCCGTATCTGACGGCGAGCGTCGCGGTCGTCGCGGTCTGGCTCTTCTTGTTCAACGGCGACGGCCTGGTCAACAACGTGCTCGGGCCACTGGCCCCGACGCCGTCGTGGCTGATCAACTCGGCGTGGGCCATGCCCTCGATCGCGCTGTTCGTCACGTGGAAGCAGCTCGGCTTCTACATCTTGCTGTACCTCGCGGCGCTGCAGAACGTGCCGAAAGAACTGTACGAGGCGGCCTCGAGCGACGGGGCTGGTCCCATCCGGTCCTTCTTCACCGTCACCGTGCCGGGTGTCCGGCCGGCCACCGTTCTCGTGCTGCTCGTCTCGACCGTCACGGGAGCGAATCTCTTCACGGAGCCGTACCTGCTGACCGGGGGAGGCGGGCCGAACGGCGCGTCGACCTCGCCCGTGTTGCTGATGTACCAGAAGGGCATCGAGCAGGGAAACCCCGACCAGGCCGCCGCGATCGGCGTCGTGCTCGTGATCCTCGTGCTGGTCATCGCCCTGCTGCAGAACCGGTTCGCCGGCGGAAAGGAGGACTGAGATGACCGTCTCCGACGAGAAGAGCACCGCCCGACCCCTGCGGGTGGCGAAGAAGCCACCCCTGACCCGGGCCCAGACCACGTTGCGCGGTGTCGTGCTCGCGATCGGCGCCCTGGCGTTCTTGTTCCCCTTCTACTACATGGTGATCGGCTCGCTGCAGACCAAGCCCGACCCGACCGTGGCCGGGGCGTTCCCGCACCCGTCGAACCTGACGGTCGAGAACTACGCCGCGATCGACAGCCGCATCGGATTGCTGAGCGGCTTGCTCAACTCGGGCATCTTCACGGTCGGCGTGCTCGCCTGCACCCTCGTGTTCGGCGTGCTGGTCGGCTACGCGCTGGCCGTGCTGCAGTGGCGCGGTCGCGGGGTCACCTTCGCGCTGGCGCTGCTCGTGCAGGTGGTGCCGTTCCAGCTGCTGATCATCCCGCTGTACGTGCTCATCGCGCGCAACTACGGGCTGAGCGACAACTATCTCGGCATGATCCTGCCGTTCGCGATCAACTCGACGGCGGTGATCATCTTCCGGCAGTACTTCCTGCAGCTGCCGAAGGAGCTTTTCGAAGCGGCCCGCATCGACGGCACCGGGGAGTTCCGGCTGCTGTGGAACATCGCGCTGCCGCTCGTCCGCCCCGCGCTGGTCACGGCCCTGCTGTTGACCTTCATCGGCCCGTGGAACGAGTTCCTCTGGCCGTTCCTCATCACGAAGGAGGCGTCGATGCAGCCGCTCGCCGTGTCCTTGGCGAACTACATCAGCAACGTGGCGGCGACCGCGGCGAACCCGTTCGGTGCGACCCTCGCGGGTGCCGTCGTGCTCGCCGCCCCCGTCGTCCTGCTGTTCATCGTGTTCCAGCGCTACTTCATCTCGACCGACGTCGGCTCGAGCGTGAAGGGCTGACCGACCACCTTCAGACCCGAGGAGGCGCGGCGCGCGATCGCCTCGCGCCGCGCCTCCGTCGCTTCTCGCTTCTCGCTTCTCGCTTCTCGAAAGGGCCTCCCATGGCTGACTTCCCGTACCGATTGACCCGTCTGGGCGTCGTGATGACCCCCGACCCCGACTCCCGCGACGAGGCCGAGGGGGTGCTCAACCCCGGTTCGGGACGCGGGCCGGACGGCGAGCTGTACCTGCTGCCGCGGCTGGTGGCCCCGGGCAACGTGTCCCGGGTCGGGCTGGCCCGGGTCGTCGTCGAGGACGGTGTGCCCGTCGGGGTCACCCGTGAGGGCGTGGTGCTCGCACCCGACCGGGGCTGGGAACGCGGCGCGACTCACTCCGGCGTCGAGGACCCTCGTGTCACGTGGATCGACGAGCTCGGGCTGCACGTGATGACCTACGTCGCCTACGGGCCGCTCGGGCCGCGCACCGCCGTCGCCGTGAGCGACGACCTCCGGGACTGGCGTCGGCTCGGGCCGGTCACGTTCGAGTACGTCGACGAACTCGACACCGACCTCGGGCTGTTCCACAACAAGGACACGGTGTTCTTCCCGTCGCCGGTCACCGCGCCCGACGGCGTGCGCAGCTTCGCCGTGCTGCACCGGCCGATGTGGCACATCGGGGCGACGGTGCCGGGCGAGGGCAGTCCGCTGCCCGCCGGCGTCACCGACGGTCGGCACTCGATCTGGATCAGTTACGTGCCGGTCGCCGCCGTGGCCGCCGACCCCCGGGCGCTGGCGCGGTGGGGGCAGCATCGCTTCGTCGCGGGTCCGGCCTTCCCCTTCGAGGAGCTCAAGATCGGGGGCGGCCCGCCCCCGCTGCGTGTGCCCGAGGGGTGGCTGCTGCTGCACCACGGAGTCACCGGCGTGATCGAGGACGCGTTCGCGCAGCAGCAGAACGTGAACTACGCCGCGGGCGGCATGATCCTCGACGCCGACGACCCGTCGCGCGTCGTCACCCGGTCGGAGGTGCCGCTGCTCGAGGCCGAGACCGCCGACGAACGCGACGGCATCGTGCCGAACGTGGTGTTCCCGACCGCGATCGAACACGTCGACGGCGTCCCGTACGTGTTCTACGGCATGGCCGACTCGAAGATCGGCGTCGCCCGCCTCGACCGGGCCTGAGCTCACTCACACACCGTCGTCGAGCACGGCCCGACGACGACCACGGACCACTGACAAGAAGGAGGCGGTCGACGATGATCGCACGCACCTCACGATGGACGGGCGCGGCACTGGCCGCGGCCCTGGCGACCGTGCTGGGGGTGACGGGGGCGCTGCCGGCTGCCGCCGCGCCTCCTGGTCCGGCGGCTGCGCCGAGCGGCACGGCTGCGCCGGCCGTCCCGCCGGCCGCACCGGCCGTGGCGCCGCTGACGAACCTGGCGCACCTGGACTTCCTGCTCGACCGGACGACGCCCGCGCCCGAGGCCGGGCACTCGACCTACCGGCAGAGCAGCGAGCCGACGCTCACCCTGCCGTGGACCTACGCCGACGCCCGCGACGGCGGCACCTTCGCCCGGGTGGGCGGTGGTCCGCTCGACCCCGCGACCGGGTACTGGGGGCAGGGCGCGTACAACAGCGACGACGTCTCGCGGACGGCCGTCGTGTACCTGCGCGACTGGAAGCAGACCGGCTCGGAGTCGAGCCGGCAGAAGGCCTACGAGCTGCTGCGGGCGACCGCGTACTTCCAGACGACCACCGGTGACGCGGCCGGCAACGTCGTGCTCTGGATGCAGCCCGACGGCACCTTCAACCGCAGCCCGGTGCCCGTCGAGCTGCCCGACCCGTCCGACAGCGGCAACAGCTACTGGCTGGCCCGCAGCATCTGGGCATTCGGCGAGGGGTACGCCGCGTTCGCGGACGACGACCCCGAGTTCGCCGCGTTCCTGCAGCAGCGGCTGCAGCTCGGTGTCACGGCGCTCGAGCGCGAGACCCTCGCCCGCTACGGTCGGTACGACGTGGCCGACGGGGTGACGGTGCCCGCCTGGCTGATCGGCTCCGGGGCCGACGCCTCGGCCGAGGCCGTGCTCGGACTGGCCGCCTACTCGGCTCTCGTGCCGGGGGACGCGGCTCCGCGCACCGCGCTGACGCAGCTCTCCGAGGGCGTCGCCGCGATGTCGTCCGGCGACGGGCAGACCTGGCCGTACGGTGCCGTGCTGCCCTGGGCGAAGTCCCGCTCGATGTGGCACGCCTGGTCGTCGCAGATGCCCGTCGCCCTGGCCCGTGCGTCGACCGTGCTCGGCCGACCCGACCTGCTGAAGCCCGCGGTGCTCGACCAGACCTCGTTCACGACGACGCTGCTCACCGCGAGCGGGCCCGACAACGCCTGGTACCCGACGCCCGTCGACCAGACGCAGATCGCCTACGGCGCCGACTCGCGGCTGCAATCGGCCCTCGCCGTGGCGTCGGCGTCGGGTGCGCCGGGCCTGAAGCGGATCGCGGCCGTCACCGCGAGCTGGTACTTCGGCACGAACCGCTCGGGCACCCCCGTGTACGACCCCGCCACGGGCGTGACCTTCGACGGGGTGCAGGCCGACGGCACGGTGAACCGCAACAGCGGCGCCGAGAGCACGATCCACGGTCTCTTGTCGATGATCGCGCTGGACGGCGCCCCCGACGTCTCGGCCGAGGCGCAGGGGCTGACGAGCGTCACCTCGCGTGACGGCCTCACGGTGGTCGAGGCCGAGACGGCGGCACCGTCCACGGGCACGGTCGTCACCCCCGACTCGGCCTGGACGGGCGAGTCGCAGTACAGCGGCGGCTCGGCCCTGCGGCTCGAGCCCGGGCAGAGCGCGACGATCACGGTGCCCGCTGGCTCCGGCCTGCGGCACGTCGAGCCGGTGCTGCTCGCCGCCGAGGGAGTGTGGTCGACGTCGGTCTGGAAGGCGGGACGCGTGCCCCTCGGGACGCTGACGACGCAGGCCGGAGCGCAGGGCGTGACCGCCGCCTCCGGGGCGCTGCTTCCCCAGACGCTGCCGGTGCCGATCGGTGCGGGGGCGACCACGATCACCGTGACCGCCGGGCGCAACGCGACCGTGGTCGACGGCCTGATCGTGCGACCGCTCGTCCAGCGGCTCGTTCTCGGTGGCACGGCGGCCGACGGGCGGTCGACGACGACCGAGCTGCTGTCGTCGACCTCGCGGCTGCCCTTGCCGGCCTCGGTCGGTGTGCGCGGCACCCGTTCGTCGGTGTCGTCGTACGACGCGCAGGGCCGACTCGTGCAGCAGCGCGACGTGCAGGGCCGCAGTGTGGTGGTCGTGAAGCCCGGGGGCTTCGCCGTCCTCACCCGCTGACGCGGCCGCGAGACCCCAGGAACCTGCTCAGACCCGATGCCGCGCGCGAGGGTCTCGGCAGGTTCCCGGGGTCTCATCGCGCTGTATGCACGATCGTATATAATCCGATCATGATCACCTCGGATGTCGGTTCTCGTCTGCGGGAGGCGCGGGTCGCCGCGCAGCTCACACAGGGCGAGGTGGGGCGGAGGGCAGGGCTGCCGCAGAGCGCCGTCTCGAGGTACGAGAACGGCTCGAAGACCCCGTCGTTGCCCGTGCTCGAGCGTCTCTTCGAGGCGTCAGGCCTCGACCTGGCGCTCACGCTCATGCCGTCTTGTCCTCGGACGTCCACGACCGTGTCCCCGTTCGTCGGGCCCGTAGGGCGCAGCGTGCAACCACATCGTGCCGAACTGAGATCGTTCTTCGCGCACGAGGGGTTCGGCTCGCCCCAGGTCTTCGGCAGCGTCAGCCGAGGCGACGACCGCGCCGACAGCGACCTCGACGTCGTCGTCGACCTGCCCGACGGCCTCGGGTTGTTCGGGCTGGCGGCGGCTGCGCGTCGGGCAAGCGACATCGCCGGGGTCGTGGTCGACGTCGTGCCCCGCGACGGCCTGACCCCCGAGGTCGCCGAGGCGGTCTCGCGGGACGGCGTCGCCCTGTGAGCCGTCACGATCGGGCACGGCTGGACGACATCGCCGCCGCCCTGGTCGCCATCGACGCGCATCGTCGACGTGGCGACCTCACGGACGGACTCGTCTTCGACGCCGTGCGGGTCCGCCTCATCGAGATCGGCGAGGCGGTGAAGGGGCTCTCGTCCGAGACGACGAGCGAGGCGCCCGAGATCCCCTGGACCGACGTCGCCCGCATGCGTGACTTCCTCGCTCACCGGTACTTCGACACCTCGCACTCCGTCGTGGCGCACACCGTCGACCACGACCTGCCGGTTCTGTCATCGGCCGTCGAGCGGCTGCGTCGCGGCTGACGCGCTCCGCGGACGAGGAGGCGCGGGTACGGTCGAGCGCATGAGCGACGACACGCAGCCCCCCGGTCCCGACGGCGCCGGCCGCGACACGAGCCCGGGGCACGAGGTCGACCACGACCCGACCGGCATGACCGACGACGAGAAGCGGCACGACCAGCTGACCCGCGCGCCGAAGTCGGACGAGTCGGACGCCGCCCCGCGCATCACGACCGAGGACCGGGGCGACGGCGTCACCCGCATCGACGTCGCCGACACGGCCAAGGTCCGCCCGGGCAAGGTCGACTGACGCGGGGTGCTGGTCGGCGGGCCGTCCGCGGCGGCCGGCCCGCGCCTCCTCGGCACCTCCCGCGGCCCGTGATCCGGTACGTACCGGATCAGGCTCTGGTCCAGGGTTCCTCCCGCGGCGGTCGATCCGGTACGTACCGGATCACGCCCGGCGCGAGAACACCTCCCGGCGAGAAGTCACCCTCCGGTGCCGGTGCCGGTGCCGGTGCCGGTGCCCCGCCACGCGGGCGTCGACGGCCCCCGCGGCGTCGCGCTTCGCACACGGGACAGCACGTGGGCACCCGCCCGCCCCCGGGCATACGGTGCACGCATGGTGTCCCAGGTCAGCGCAGAAACCAGTCCACCGGCCACGAGCCCGAACCCGCCGGGCGTCCCGACGACGACGATCACGCTCGACGTCAACGGCAGCCCCCACCGGCTCGAGGTGGACAATCGCACCTCGTTGCTCGACGCCCTGCGTGAGCGCCTCGACCTGACCGGCTCGAAGAAGGGCTGCGACCATGGCCAGTGCGGCGCGTGCACGGTCCTGGTCGACGGGCGTCGCACCAACAGCTGCCTCGTCCTCGCCGTCAGCGCCGAGGGCAGTGACGTCACGACCGTCGAGGGGCTCGCCGACGGCGACACCCTGCATCCGGTGCAGCAGGCCTTCCTCGACCGGGACGCCTACCAGTGCGGCTACTGCACGCCGGGCCAGATCTGCTCGACGGTCGGCATGCTCGAGGAGGCGCGGGCCGGCATGCCGAGTCACGTCACCACCGACATCACGAACGGCGAGATCGACCTCGACGACGAGGAGGTCCGCGAACGCCTGAGCGGCAACCTGTGTCGGTGCGGGGCCTACATGAACATCGTCCCGGCCGTGCACGACGCGGCCTGCGCGCACGACGCCGACGCCACCGAGGGAGCCACCCGATGAAAACCTTCGAGTACGAGCGCGCGACCGACGTCGCCTCGGCCCTCGCCACCCTCGACCGCACCCCCAACGCCATGCTCCTGGGCGGTGGCACGAACCTGGTCGACCTGATGAAGCTCGGCGTCGAGCGTCCCGACCTGCTGGTCGACGTCAGCCGCGTCGACTTCGGCGGGGTCGACGAGCTGCCCGACGGAGGCCTCCGCATCGGCGCGGGGGTCCGCAACAGCGACCTCGCCGCGCACCCCCTCGTCCGCACCCGCTACCCTGCCCTGACCCGCGCCCTGGTCAGCGCGGCCTCGGGTCAGCTGCGCAACCAGGCGACGACCGGAGGCAACCTGCTGCAGCGCACCCGCTGCACGTACTTCATGGACACCACGAAGCCCTGCAACAAGCGTGAACCCGGCACGGGCTGCGGCGCGATCGCCGGGCTGTCGCGCGAACTCGGCATCCTCGGCGTCAACGACCTCTGCATCGCCACGCACCCGGGCGACATGGCCGTCGCCCTCGCCGCGCTGGACGCAGTCGTCGTCTTCGAGACCGTCGACGGCGAACGGCGACTGCCCGTCGACGAATTCTTCCGCCAGCCGGGCGACGACCCGACCCGCGACACGAACCTCCCGAGCGGCGCGCTGATCACGGCGGTCGAGCTGCCCGCGCTGCCCGTCGCAATCAACTCGACCTACCGCAAGGCCCGCGACCGTCGCTCGTACGCCTTCGCGTTGGGCTCGGTCGCCGCCGCCCTCGCGGTCGACGAGGCCGGTCTCGTGACCGAGGTCCGCATCGCCCTGGGTGCCGCGTCGCCGGTGCCCTGGCGTGCCCGTAAGGCCGAGGAGGCGCTGGTCGGTTCGCCGGCGACGCTCGCCTCGTTCGCGGCCGCCGCGCAGCTCGAGCTGGCCGCCGCGACGACCACCAAGCAGAACGCCTTCAAGGTGCCGCTGCTGACCCGGCTCGTCGTCGGCGTGCTGAGCGAACTCGCCGGCCTCGACCACGAGGGCGACGACTCGGCTGAGGACGTCGACCCGTCGCCGTTCCGCCCGACCGGCGGCAACGGGTCGCCCCGTCGCATCACGACCGACGTCGATCCTGGCGCCGACACCGAGGGGAGCGCGTCGTGACCACCGTCGACGTCGTCACCCCCGTCGACACGAGCGTCCCCACCGGTCTCGGTGCCCCCGTCGCCCGCCTCGAGGGCCGCGACAAGGTCACCGGCGCCGCCCGATACGCCTACGAGCACACACCCGACGGCGTGCTGTACGGCTGGATCGTGCAGTCGACCGTGACGACCGGCACGATCACCGGCTCGAACCGTGACGAGGTGCTCGCGATGCCCGGCGTGCGGGCCGTCATCACCCACGAGCAGGCCCCGCACCTCGAGGACGCCGACGACGGTGAACTGCTCGTGTTGCAGTCGGCCGAGGTCGCCTACCGCGGCCAGCCGGTCGCGCTCGTGGTGGCCGACACCTTCGACACCGCCCGCGAGGCCGCGTCCGCGCTCGCCGTCGAGTACGACGAGGGCGGCAGGGACGTCGTGCTGAGCACCGACCACCCTGGCCTCTACGCCCCAGAGACCGTCAACGCAGGCTTCGAGACCGACACCTCGCAGGGTGACGTCGACGCGGCGATGGCCGATTCGTCCGTCGTGATCGACGAGACGTACGAGACGGCGGCCCTGTTCAACAGCCCGATGGAGCCGCACGCCACGGTCGCCACCTGGGCCGACGGCGAGCTCGACGTGCTCGACTCGAACCAGGGCACGAGCGGAGTCGCGGGCTCGCTCGCGACGCTGTTCTCACTCGACCCGTCCGCCGTGCGCGTCCGTGCCGAGCACGTCGGCGGCGGCTTCGGATCGAAGGGCTCGGCCCGCCCGGTCGTCGTGCTCGCCTCGATCGGCACCATGCTCACCGGCCGTCCCGTGAAGGTCGCCTACACGCGACAGATGATGTTCGCGATCGCGGGCTATCGCACGCCGACGATCTCCCGCATCCGTCTCGCCGCCGACTCCGAGGGGCACCTCTCGGCGCTGTCGCACCAGACGTACTCGCACTCGTCGACCCTCCAGGAGTTCACCGAGCAGACCGCCGAGCCGACCCGCCACCTGTGGGCCGCCCCCAGTCGTCTGATGACCCACCGGCTCGCGCGACTCGACGTGCCGACGCCGCGCTGGATGCGTGCGCCCGGCGAGGCGCCCGGCATCTACGCCGTCGAGTCCGCGATGGACGAGCTGGCGCTGGAGCTCGACCTCGACCCGGTCGAGCTGCGCGTCCGCAACGAGCCCGAGGTCGACCCGCACACCGGGCAGCCGTTCAGCAGCCGGCACCTGGTCGACTGCCTGCGGCGCGGGGCCGAGCTGTTCGGCTGGGGCGGCCGCGACCCGCGTCAGGGCGCGCGCCGGGTCGGGCGCTGGCTGGTCGGCACGGGTGTGGCCGCCGCCACGTATCCCGCGAGCGTGATGCCCGCGGGGGCTCGGGTCACCGCGCTGCCAGGTGGTCGCTTCGAGGTCGGTGTCAACGCGACCGACATCGGCCAGGGTGCCCGCACCGTGATGGCGCAGATCGCCGCGGTCGAGCTGGGTGTGCCCCTCGACCTCGTCGACCTGCACATCGCCGACAGTCGGCTTCCGACTGCAGGTGTGGCCGGCGGCTCGTCGGGCACGGCGTCGTGGGGGTGGGCGGTGACCAAGGCGAGTCGGCAGGTGACCGAGCTGCTCTCGCAGGGCCAGCCCGTGCCTCCGGAAGGTCTCGAGGTCGTCGTCGACATCGAGGAGGACATCGCGGCGATGAGCGACCACTCGCGCTTCGCCTACGGCGCCCAGTTCGTCGAGGCCCGCGTTGACCTCGACTCGGGTGAGGTCGTCGTGCCGCGCATGGTCGGCGTCTTCGCGGCCGGGCGCATCATGAACGCCCGCACGGCTCGATCGCAGTTCATCGGCGGCATGACGATGGGCCTGTCGATGGCGTTGCACGAGCACGGCATGCTCGACCCGACGCAGGGCGACTACGGCAACCACGACTTCGCGACGTACCACGTGGCAGCCAACGCCGACGTGGGGTCGATCGAGGTCGAGTGGCTCGACGAGGAGGACCCGCACCTCGCACCCATGGGCGGCAAGGGCATCGGCGAGATCGGCAACGTCGGTGCGGCCGCCGCGGTGGCGAACGCCGTCGCCCACGCGACCGGCATCCGCGTGCGCGACCTGCCGATCCAGCCCGACAAGCTGCTCGCCGGGCTGCCCACGCGGTACTGAGCGGCCTCGGGAGCACGAGGCGCGGTGTCGGCCGGCACCGCGCCTCCTGACCGTGGGCGGCGTCAGCGGATCAGGTGGATGCTGCCGTCGCGATCGCGCAGCGGGGCCCGTGAGGCGCCCGAGCGCACGGCGAGCACCTCGGCCATGATCGACACGGCCGTTTCTTCGGGGGTGCTCGCCCCGAGGTCGAGCCCGATGGGGGAGTGCAGGCGGCCCAGCGAGTCCGGCCCCACGTCGCGTGAGCGCAGTTCGGCGATCCGCCGGTCGTGGGTCACGCGCGAGCCCATCGCCCCGACGTAAGCCGCCGGCGAGGCCAGAGCTGCCTCGACCAGGTCGGCATCGAAGCGTTCGTCATGGGAGAGCACGGCGATGACGGTGTGCTCGTCGACCTCGGTGCGGGCGAGGTAGTGGGGCGGCCATTCGACGACGACCTCGTCGGCCGAGGGGAACCGCTCGCGCGTCATGAACACGGGACGCGGGTCGCACACCGTCACGCGATAGCCCAGCACGGCCCCGGCGTTGCAGAGGGCGACGGCGAACTCGACCGCCCCGAAGACGAGGAGGCGCGGCGGCGGTGCCGAGCGCTCGCTGAAGACCCGCAGACCCTCGCAGTCGTCGACGGTCGGCACGACCTCGCCGGTGCGGACCGGCCCGAGCACGACGTGGGCCGAGGCCCCACGCCCGGCGGCGACGTCGCGGAGGGCGTCGATCGTCACGGTGTCGTCGGGGGAGACGAGCCGCGCGAGCACCTCGATGCGTCCACCGCAGCTGAGCCCGACCTCGAACGCGGTCTCGTCGCTGAACCCGAAGGTCTCGAGCTGGGGCGTGCCGTCCTCGAACACCTCCGTGCAGATCTCGTAGACCGCGCCCTCGACGCAACCGCCCGAGATGCTGCCGATCACGGTGCCGTCGACGGTGACGGCCATCGAGGTGCCGACGGTGCGCGGCGCGCTGCCCACGACCGACACGGCCGTCGCGAGGGCGAGGCTCTCGCCGGCGTCGAGCCGGGCCAGTAGACGGTCGGCGATCTCGAACACGGGACTCCTCGGGGGTGGTGTCGGGTGGCACCGGGTCTCGATGCTGTCACGGCCCGGGGGCGGTGTCACGTCACGCCGCAGGTGGTTCGCCGTGTGGTCACGCCGGTTAGCCTGCAGCCATGCCCGAGATCATCGCTCCGCCGTCCGTCGGCCTGCTGCTCGCGGCCGGTGCCGGGACGCGCATGGGCCGCCCCAAGGCGCTCGTGGTCGACGGCCACGGACCCTGGCTGACCCGGGCCGTGGCCACGCTCCTCGACGGGGGCTGCCACAGGGTGCTCGTCGTGCTCGGTGCGGGCGCGACCGAGGCGCGAGCGCTGCTGGCGGCCGACCCGCGCCTCCTCGGGGTGGAGGGGCGGGCCCGGGTGTCGGCCGTCGTCGCCGACGACTGGGCCGACGGCCTCGCCGCCTCGCTCCGCGCGGGGTTGACGGCGCTCGCCGGGTCGGACCCCGAGGAGGCGCGGCTCGCCCTGATCACGCTGGTCGACTACCCGGGTCTGCCGTCGTCCGCCGTCGCGCGGTTGCTGTCGTCCCCGGCCGCCGACGGTCCGCTGGGCCCGGGTGCGCTGCGCCGGGCCGTCTTCCACGGCCGCCCGGGTCACCCCGTCGTGGTCGGCCGGTCCCACTGGTCGGCCCTCGCGGCGTCCCTCACCGGTGATCGCGGGGCCGGTCCGTACCTGCGGGCCCACGCCGCCGAACCGGTCGACTGCTCCGACCTGTGGGACGGCCACGACGTCGACGCGCCCGCCTGACCCGCGTCCCGCCCGGCCCACCCGAAGGTCAGTTGCACTTTCCGCTGCCGCTGTAACACGGGGTGTAGTTCGCGGGCAGGGGCTCCTGGCGCGGTGTGGGGGACTGCCACCGGTCCCCGGGGACGGGGGCGCCGACGGCACCGATCACGACCAGCCCGGCCACGGCGACGCTCGCCACGACGACGCCTCGGTGCCCGGCGGTGATCGCGGCGAAGAGCGCCACGACCAGGCACGCGAGGCAGGCGACGAGGGTTCGGAGCCAGCTGTTCGCGACCTCCTGGCTGACGGTCACGGGGCTACCGAAGAGGCTGAACTCGGCCGAGAACCACTGCCCGGCCAGCGAGAGCGTGAGGACGATGCCCGCCGCGAGGGCGAGCGCCTCGACGATCACGGCGACGCGGTGGACGAGGTGTCGGGGTGCCCGGGTCGCGGGGGCGTCGGCGGGAGCGCGGTCGGCCGGACGTGCTGCGTCGACGGCGGCGTGTGCGACTGGGCGTGCTGCGTCGCCCGTCGACGCGTCGCGGCCGCCACGGCCCGAGCGCGCGGCGAGCACGACGAACGAGGCCAGGCCGACGGTCGCGACGAACGGCAGGCTGACGAAGACCACGGTGGGCAGCGTGTAGAGGGAGAAGCCCGCCCGGAGGCCCGACGTGACGCCCGACCCGACGGTGAGCTCGACGCCGGCCCGGGCCACGCCCGCCGCGGCGACGTAGAGCCAGGCCCGGCGTGACGCGGGGACGTCGAACCACCGCCACGCGACGAGCACGGCCAGGACGGCCCACACGACGAAGGGCACGAGCCCGGTGTATAGGAGCGCGGCCGGCAGCTCGAGCAACGATGCGACCACGCGGCCGGCCGAGGCCGTCGCGGTGAAGAGTGCCCCGCCGATGACGAGCAGGGCTGCGGTGGTGCCGATCACCCAGGCCACCTCGCGGCGGTCGATCCGCCGACGAAGGCTCGCCGCCACCCCTGCGAGCCGGTCCCTGAGCTGAGTGTTCGTCATGGGTCGACGGTAGTGGTGGGTCGTGGGGACGACGTCATCCCCGAGGGGGATGTCGGCCGTGCGACGGCTGCGGCACGAGCCTCCGTCTCTCGAGGTCCTCCCCGCCCTGGTCCACTCCGTTCCCCGCCCTCGCCGTCCCACCGGTTGGCGCCGGGGGCACCGACGTCGGCAGGATCTCGATGGCGGGTGCCGGGCCGCGCGTCCTAGCGTCGGACCCATGCCGATCACGCCCGACACGAAGAACTGGACCTGGGTGCTCGAACGCCCCTGCCCCGACTGCGGCTTCGACCCCGCCGAGGTCGCGTTCCGCGACGTGCCGGGCCTCGTCCGGCAGAACGCCGCCGCCTGGCCCGCCGAGCTCGCCCGGCCCGACGCCCGCACCCGGCCCGACGACGCCACGTGGTCGCCGCTCGAGTACGGGGCGCACGTGCGCGACGTGTTCCGGGTCTTCGACACGCGCCTCCGGCTGATGCTCGCCGAGGACGCGCCGACCTTCGCGAACTGGGACCAGGACGCCACCGCGCTCGCCGACGACTACGCAGCCCAGCAGCCCGCGGTCGTGGCCGACGAGCTCGTGGCGGCGGCGGCGGTGGTGGCCGACGCGTTCCAGGCGGTGGCCGACGAGCAGCTCGGCCGCACGGGCCTCCGCAGCGACGGCTCGGCCTTCACGGTCGACTCGCTCGCCCGCTACTTCGTGCACGACCCCGTGCACCACCTGCACGACGTCCGCCGCCGCCCCGCGGGCCGCCGCCCCGCGGGCCGCCGCCCCGCGGGCCGCCGCCCCGCGGGCCGCCGTCGCACCACCGACTGAACGTCGCACCGCCTGTTTCGGCGGTGCGACGTTCAATCGATGGTGCCACTCAGCCCAGCCCAGCCCAGCCCAGCCCAGCCCAGCCCAGCCCAGCCCAGCCCAGCCCAGCCCAGCCCAGCCCAGCCGCACCCTCGACCCCGGCATCTGACGCGGGCAGACTAGGCGACATGACCCGCGCCTCCGTCCTCTCGGTCGGTCTCGACCACGCCCACCGGTTCAGCAAGCCGCCGGTCGAGCGCGTCACCCTGCTCGCCGGGCTCGGCGTCGAGGGCGACGCGCACCTCGGGCGCACGGTGCAGCACCGCTCCCGCGTGGCCCGCGACCCGAGCCGGCCCAACCTGCGGCAGGTGCATCTGATGCACGCCGAACTCTTCGCCGAGCTGGCCGACCGCGGCTACGACGTCGGGCCAGGCGACCTCGGCGAGAACGTCACCACCCACGGGGTCGACCTGCTCGGCCTGCCCGTCGGCACCGTGCTCTCCCTCGGTCAGGAGGCGCGGGTCGAGATCACCGGGCTGCGCAACCCGTGCCTGCAGATCGACCGCTTCGAGTCGGGCCTGCTGAAGGTCGTGGTCGGACGCGACGAGGCCGGCGAACTCGTCCGCAAGGCGGGAGTCATGGGCGTGGTGCTCGCCGGGGGAGAGGTGCGCCCCGGCGACACCATCGGCGTCGACCTGCCCCCCGAGCCCTGGTCGGCGTTGCAGCCCGTCTGACCGCCCCCCGACACGTCACTGCCCCGCCCCGCACCCTGCCCGGTGCCGCCCCGCCGGGCTCACGACCGGTGCCGGCGGATGCGGATCGGACCCCTCGCCGTCGAGGGGTCGACCACCGACCCGCCCTGCGTGATGTCGACCTCGCCCGAAGCGACCAAGCGCCGGGCCGCGCGCCGCACGGGCTCCATGAGGCCGCGCCAGGCGTCCTCGTCGTCGGGGTGCAGCGATCGCGCGACGTCCGACGGGCAGATCGACGAGGTGGCCGCCCGAGCCGCGAGCAGGTCGCGGATGCGCTGTTCGAGCGCGCGGTCCTGCGCCGTCACCTTGCGCTTGCGGCAGGCGTCGCTGCAGTAGGCGACCTCGTCCCAGTTCGACGCCCACTTCTTGCGCCACTCAATGGTGCGTCCGCACGATCGGCAGGTCTTGGGGTCGTGGGTCGTGGCGCTCATGTCGACAGTCAACGCGGGAGGCGCGGTGAGCGTTCCCGGGGACGCCCAGGACGTGCTCCGGCACTGGCCAGGGCGGACGGCAGCGGGTACGATGGTCCCTGGTCGGGCGGTACTCCCGGCCCCGGGCGTGCACGACAGCGCGCAGTCGGGATCACCATCCTCCCCGAGTCACCCACGGTCACCAGCGGCACGAGTCGCGAGGGCCGTGCCGCCGACAGGCCTGATCGACCCTCGAGTCGAACCGACCAGTCGGCCCGTGGCCGCCATCGGGTCGAGAGAACGGCGCCCGCCGACCACCCCAGGTTCCATGACACTCGCACCCCTGCGCCCCACGGCGTCCCCGTCCACCCCGTCCGCCCGCTTCCCGTGGGCCGGACTGATCGCCATCGCCGTCGCCACGTTCCTCTCGATCTCGGGCGAGATGCTGCCGACCGGCCTGCTGCCCGAGATGAGCGCCGACCTCGGCGTCACCGAGTCGAGCATCGGCCTGCTCGTCAGCGTCTTCGCCTTCACGGTCGTGCTGACCAGCACCGGTCTGACCCACCTCACCCGGCGTCTGCCCCGGCACCTGATCGTCGTCGGCCTGATCGTCGTCCTCGCGATCAGCGCGGGCCTGACCGCCATCGCGCCGACCTACGAGCTCGTCCTCGCGAGCCGCGTGCTCGGCGGCCTCGCCCACGGCATGTTCTGGGCGATCGGCGGTGCCTACGCCGGGCACCTCGTGCCTCGAGCCCAGGTCGGCCGGGCACTCGCCGTCGCCATGAGCGGCGGCACCCTCGCGTTCGTGCTGGGCGTCCCGCTCGGCACCGCCCTCGGCCAGGCCCTCGGCTGGCGTGAGGCGTTCGGCATCCTCGCCGGGCTCATGGCGCTCGGCGCGGTCTTCGTCTACAAGTTCCTGCCTCCGGTCGGGCGGGGCACGGCGCACGAGTCGACGCCCGAGCCGGTGACCGACGCGGTCCCGACGCTGGTCGACGGCACCGCGCCTCCTGCGGGTGCCGCGGTTCGTCGTCGCGCGCTGCCGAAGCCGAGCGTGCTCGGCGTCGTGCTGAGCTGCGTCATCACGGCGGTGTTCATGATCGGGCACTACTCCTTCTTCACCTACATCACGCCGTACCTCGTGCGGTCGACCGGGGTTCCCGAGCAGGGCCTCGCCGGGTGGCTCTTCGCCTTCGGCATCGCCGGAGCCGTGGGTCTCGGCATGGTCGGCTGGTTCCTCGGGGCGCGACCGCGGGTGAGCATCCCGATCGGGGTGGCCGTGGTCGGTCTCGCCGTGACGGGCATGCTGGTGTTCGAGGGGCTCCTCGTGCCGTCGTTGGTGGCGTTCGTCCTGTGGGGCGTGACGTTCGGAGCGTTGCCGCCGCTGTTCCAGACGCGCATGCTGCAGGTCGCCCCCGAACGCATGCGCGACCTGGCGAGTGCCTTCTACACGACCGGCTTCAACGCCGGCATCGGTGGAGGCGCCCTGATCGGCGCCCTCGTGCTCGACGGCTCGGGGCTCGACTCGCTGCCCGT
The DNA here is from genome assembly GCF_013248995.1 of Frigoribacterium sp. VKM Ac-2836. Taxonomy (GTDB): domain Bacteria; phylum Actinomycetota; class Actinomycetes; order Actinomycetales; family Microbacteriaceae; genus Frigoribacterium. The sequence continues at coordinate 653,980 of NZ_JABRPK010000002.1, forward strand.
GCTCTACATCGCGGTCGCCGCGGTCGTACTGGTCGCCGTGCTCGCGAGCGACCGCCTCCTCGCCCACCGTTCGGCCCGCCCCGCCGCGTGAGCCGCGTGCCGCTCGCCGTTCGCTCGGCAGTCCGACCGCACTTTCTCTGATCCGGCACGTACCGGATCAAGGTGAGAGAGATGCGGTCCCCCTGCGCCCGGGACGACGAAAGACGCAGGAGGCGCGACTCGGGTGAGTCGCGCCTCCTGCGTCCGATGCGGTGCGGGCCGGGTCAGCGGCGGCGTCCGGGCTGCTGGTAGCCACCCTGGCCGGTACCGCCCCCGCGACGCTTGTTCATGATCTTCTTGAAGATGAAGCCGGCGATCAGCGGGGCGAAACGTCGGAGCAGTGATGCCATGGGTGTGCCTCCTGGGCAGTGGTGCACGGGTCGTGCGGTCGAGCCGGCTGGCTCGGTCGGGTGCGGTCCGCGAGGGTGCGGGGGACGATCACGTCGGGATGATCGCCGCAGGTGCCAGTGAACTCGTTCTTCACTGAACTCGCTGTCTACTGAACCCGCTGCGAGTCGGCCTTGTCGCCCTTGTCGTCGTCGTCCTGGCCGGCGATGAAGATGTCGCTGACCTCGATGTTGATCTCGACGACCTGCAGGCCCACGAGTTGGGTGATGGCGTCGTTGACGGCCCGACGGACATCGTCGGCGACCTTCTGCACCGACAGGGGGTAGTCGACGACGATGCTGAGGTCCGCCGCGGCCTGGGTCTCGCCGACGTCGACCTTGACGCCCTGGCCGTGGTCCTGCTGGCCGACGGCGGTACGCAGGGCGCCCACGGCACGCGACGCACCGCCACCGATCGAGTGGACGCCGGGCACCTGGCGGGCGGCGATGCCCGCGACCTTGGCCACGACGCCGTCGGCGATCTGCGTGGTGCCCGCGGCGTCCGACGAGACGGTCGAGGCGCCGTCGACGCGGGAGACTCCGTCGACGCGTGAGCTCGTGGTGGCGGGGGTGGGCGTGGCGGTGTTCGACATCTCGGGTCCTCTTTCGGCTGGGGGAGTCGTGCGGATGATCGTCGTGCGAGCGGTTCGGGGCGACCCGGGCTGCACGTCCATGAGACGCCGTGCCCGCCCGGTTCGTCACGGTGAAGATGCTGGCAACCCGCTGAGTGCCCGCGTCTACTGTCGGGGCATGCAGCGCACCCGATGGATCTTCCTCGACCAGCTCGGCCCGCACTTCGACGACGGCGACCCGATGCTGCTCGTCGAGAGTCGGTCGTCGTGGCGCGGTCGGACCCTGCACCGCGCCAAGTTGCAGCTGATCCTGTCGGCCGTCCGGCACCGGGCCGCCGAGCTGGGTGACCGCGTCGACTTCCGCCAGGTCGAGCACTACTCCGAGGCCCTCGAGGGTCGCGACGACCTGCAGGTCGTCGACCCCACCTCGTACCGGGCCCGTCGCCTCGTGCGTTCGGTCGGCGCCGAGGTGCTGCCGAGCCGCGGCTTCGTCTCGAGCGAGGCCGAGTTCGCCGAGTGGGCCGCCGGTCGACAAGGGGGACGCGGCTCGAGCCGGGCGGGCGGCGCGGCGGCGGACGCCGACGACGCCCGCCGAGGAGGCGCGGGTCGCCCGACCGGCGCGTCCGGCGGTCGACCGGCACCGCGCCTCCTGATGGAGGACTGGTACCGGGCCGTGCGTCAGCGCACCGGCCTGTTGATGGAGGGCCCGCAGCCCGTGGGCGGCCAGTGGAACTACGACCACGACAACCGCGAGAAGCCGCCGAAGGGTGCCGCGACGCTCGGCCTGCCCCCGCAGGAGTGGCCCGTCGAGGACGACATCGACGCCGAGGTGCGTGCCGACCTCGACCGGTGGGAGCGCGAGGGGGTCGTCCGGTTGGTGGGTGACGACGCACCGCGACGGTTCGCCGCCACCCGCGCCGAGGCGACGGCGGCGCTCGCGGACTTCGTCGAGGTGCGGCTGCCGGATTTCGGTCCGTTCGAGGACGCCACGCTGTCGGGCGACTGGACGATGGCGCACTCGTTGCTCAGTGCTCCCATGAACCTCGGCCTGCTCGACCCGCGCGAGGTCGTCGAGGCCGCGATCGCGTCCTACCAGGCCGGAGACGCACCCCTGCGCAGCGTCGAGGGATTCACCCGGCAGATCGTCGGCTGGCGTGACTGGGTCTGGCACCTCTACTGGCACCTCGGCGAGGACTTCGCGACGACGAGCAACGCGCTCGGGGCGACGCAGCCGCTGCCCGACGTGTTCGCCGGGCTCGACGCCGAGGCGGTCGAGGCCGAGTGCCTCAGCGACACGCTCGACGGGCTGCGTCGGCACGGCTGGAACCACCACATCCAGCGTCTGATGATCCTCGGCAACTGGGCACTGCAGCGAGGTGTCGACCCGGCGGCGCTCAACCAGTGGTTCGTCGACATGTACGTCGACGGCACCCCCTGGGTGATGCCGGCCAACGTCGTGGGCATGTCGCAGCACGCCGACGGTGGCATCGTCGCGACGAAGCCGTACGCGTCCGGTGGCGCCTACGTCAACCGCATGACCGACCACTGCGGCTCGTGCCGCTTCGATCCCAAGAAGCGGTTCGGCGAGGACGCCTGCCCGGTGACCGCCGGGTACTGGGCGTTCCTCGACCGTGTCGAGCCCGTGCTCGCGGGCAACCCCCGCATGGGTCAGCAGTTCGCCGGGCTGCGCGGGCTGTCCGACCGTGAGGCCGTCGTCGAGCAGGAGCGCACCCGCACGACCTGGTGAGCCGCAGCCCGACCCCGCCGTTGCCCGACCCCGCCGGGGGTCACACCGCGTCGGTGGTGCGTCCTCGGAGGCGCCCCTCGTTAGGGTGACGACAGCACCGGGCGCAGGGAGCCCGTGGCAGATCACGAGGGAGCCCCCATGGCCATGACCATGCGCAGAACGGCCGCGACGGCCACCACCACGGGCGTGCTCGCCCTCGGCCTGCTGCTCGCCGGCTGCACCTCAGGAGGCGCGGGTGACGCGGACGACGCCGGGTCCGGCGGGTCGGCGGGCGGCTCGGGGTCGACCGCATCCGGCGAGGGCACCTTCGACGACCTCGCCAGCTGCGACGACGTCGGCTCGGCCCTCGGCGGGGTCGTGGACGGCCTCGAGCTGCGTGACGACAGCACGTTCTCGGGCGACCAGGCGAACTGCCAGTGGGCGACCCCCACGACCGAGGCGACGGACGCCGCCGACGTGACGGCGATCGTCGTCCTCGCCCAGCGTCAGGACTTCAGCGCCGACGACATCAGCGCCCAGACCTCGCAGATCGAGGGCACGCAGGGTGTCGAGACCGTCGACGACTCGCGCGTCGGGGCGTTCGGCGGTCAGGCGTTCTCGCAGACGGTGACGCAGCAGGGCATCACGGCGTCGGCCAGCACGATCCTCTCGCCCCACGGCCTGATCGCCGTGACCGCGACGGGTGCGGGCGACGCCGCCCCGCTCAGCACCGACGAGACCCTCGACGCCGCCTACGGCCTGTTCGACTGAGCCGCGCCGGGCGCGCGCCCTCCGCACGACGCGCCCTGCGCCTGCTCGTTCCCCCCGACGCGGAGTTCGAGTGGTCCCGAATCGTGCTCGTGCGCGGGTCGAACCACGATTCGGGACCAGTCGACGGGTCGATCAGTAGACGCTGAGCTGCCCGAGCACGTAGTCCGCGATGACGCGCTGGCCGGCGTCGTTCGGGTGGACGCCATCGCCCGAGAGCAGCGAGGCGAGGCCGTCGTCCGGCAGGGCGTCGGCGAGATCGACGTAGGCGCTGCCGGTCTCGTCCGCGAGGCGCCGCACGACCGCGTCGTAGTCGCCGGCATCCGCGGCGAGCCCCTTCGTGAGGTTCGTGCCGGGCACGAACTCGCCCATGAGCATGATCGACGGCGGGTCGTCGAGGCTCTGCAGGCCGTCGATCAGGGTGCGGTAGTCGTCCTCGAACTGGTCCGGCGTGCGGCTGAACGCGTCGTTGGCGCCGAGCGTGATCGTGACGAGGTCGGGTTTCGTCGCGGCGATCGAGTCGAGGTATCCGGGCAGGTCGGCCGTGAAGGTGCGGGCCGTGGCGCCGGAGCGGGACGAGTCGAAGAGCGTGATGCCGCGGTCGCGATCCCCGTCGAAAGCGGTCAGGCCCTCGATGTCGACGGGCGTCTCGGCGTGGATCGTCACGGTGTGGGCTCCCGCGTCGAGCCCGGTCACGGACGAGATGCCGCTGGTGGCCATCGAGTCGCGCGTGTCGACCTCGACCGCGTCGCCGTCGTCGACGGTGTAGCTGAAGGTGCCGCGGCCGCTCGACCACCAGAGGTCGAGGTCGGTGCCGGTGAACGGGTACGTCGTGGTCGCGTCCGCGCCGAGGGTGACCGAACGGTAGCCGAGGTCGGCGGTGCGGGACGAGGCCGACACCGACACCGACCCCTCGCTGCTCGTGGCCCAGCGCGCCCAGGTCGACGCGGGAGGAGCGACGGCGAACGCAGTCGGCCGGTAGCCGACCCCGCCCGGCGCGTCCTCGGTCGGGTAGCGCTCGCGCAGACCGTCGAGGGTCAGGTCGATCCAGCGGGAGTCGACGGTCGAGGCGCCCATGCCCTCGGGGATCGAGTCGCCGACGGCGACCCAGCGGGCGGAGTACTCGTCGCGGCCCTCGAGGGCGTCGGCCCAGTCGGCGAGCTCCGAGGAGGCGCGGGTCGGCCGGGGCGACGAGGTCGCGCTCGTGGAGGCACCGCCCGTGGGCTCGCTCGGCTCGGCCGGGTTCGCCGTGCAGCCGGTGAGCAGGGCAAGGGCGGCGGCGACCGCGACCAGTCGGGTGGTTCGGGTCATGACGACGACGGTAGTCGAGGCCCGGGGGAATCGTTCACCGGCAGCGTCGGCACCGGGTTCAGGACTCGGTGACGGTGCCGCCCTCGACCCTCCAGTGCCGGTCGAGCCGGACCGTCTCGAGCATGCGCCGGTCGTGCGTGACGAGCAGCAGCGTGCCGTCGTACGACTCGAGGGCCTGCTCGAGTTGTTCGATGGCGGCGAGGTCGAGGTGGTTCGTGGGTTCGTCGAGCACGAGCACGTTGACGCCGCGGGCCTGCAACAGCGCGAGGCCGGCACGTGTGCGTTCGCCGGGCGAGAGCTCGTCGACCGGGCGCGAGACGTGGTCGGCCTTGAGCCCGAACTTGGCGAGCAGGGTCCGCACCTCGGCCTGGGGCCAGTCGGGCACGAGCGCCTCGAACGCGTCGGCCAACGGCACGTCGCCGGCCAGGAGCGCGCGCGCCTGGTCGATCTCGCCGACGGCGATGCTGGCTCCGCGACTCGCGCCTCCTTCGCTCGGGGCCTGTCGGCCGAGCAGACCGCGCAGCAGCGTCGACTTGCCGGCGCCGTTCGGGCCGGTGATGCCGATGCGGTCGCCGCCGTCCACCTGCAGAGAGACCGGGCCGAGCACGAACTCGCCCGTGGCCGGGTCGCCCTGGCGGAACACCGCGCCGGTGAGGGTCGAGACGACCGCGCTCGAGCGGGTGGCCGCGCCGATGGTGAACTCGAGCTGCCATTCTTTGCGGGGTTCGTCGACCTCGTCGAGGCGGGCGATGCGGCTCTCCATCTGGCGGACCTTCTGGGCCTGCTTCTCGCTCGACTCGGCCGAGGCCTTGCGGCGGATCTTGTCGTTGTCCGGCGCCTTCTTCATCGCGTTGCGGACGCCCTGGCTCGACCACTCGCGCTGCGTCCTGGCGCGTCCGACGAGGTCGGCCTTCTTCTCGGCGAACTCGTCGTAGGCCTCGCGCGCGTGCCGGCGGGCGGTCTCGCGCTCGTCCAGGTACGCGTCGTAGCCACCGCCGAAGACCCGGTTCGACGACTGCGCGAGGTCGAGCTCGAGCACCTTCGTGACGCACCGGGCCAGGAACTCGCGGTCGTGGCTGACGAGGACGATTCCGCCGCGCTGGCCCTGCACGAAGCGTTCGAGCCGTTCGAGGCCGTCGAGGTCGAGGTCGTTGGTGGGCTCGTCGAGCAACGCGACGTCGAAGCGGCTGAGCAACAGGGCCGCGAGGCCGACGCGTGCGGCCTGGCCTCCGCTGAGGCCGGTCATCGGGCTGTCGGGGCCGACGGCGCCGTCGCCGTCACGGTCCAGGCCGAGGTCGGCGAGCACCTGCGGCAGGCGCTCGTCGAGGTCGGCGGCCCCGCTGGCGAGCCATCGGTCGAGGGCGCTCGAGTAGACGTCGGAGGGGTCGAGGCCGTCGGGGCGCGGGGCCGGATCGGGGTCGCCGAGGGCGGAGGCGGCGGCGTCCATGTCGGCGGTGGCCTGCGTGCCGCCGGTACGGCGGCCGATGTAGTCGGCGACCGTCTCGCCGGGCACGCGCTCGTGCTCTTGAGGCAGCCAGCCGACGAAGGCGTCACCGGGGTTGAGCGTGATCGTGCCGGCCTGCGGCTCGTCGACGCCCGCGAGGAGGCGCAGCAGCGTCGACTTTCCGGCCCCGTTCACGCCCACCACGCCCACGACGTCGCCCGGGGCGACGGTCAGGTCGAGGTCGTCGAAGAGGGTGCGGTGCCCGTGGCCTCCGGCCAGGCCCTTGGCCACGAGTGAAGCGCTCATCCGGCCATTCTCGCGCACCGGGACGGCGCACGGGGCGTCGGTGGACGTCCTCCAGGCGGGGCTGGCATGCTCGGGGGCATGGCCACCCTCACTCGTCCCCGCCGCGGCAAGATCATCGCCGGAGTCTGCGCCGCCCTCGCGAACCGGTTCGGCATCAGCGCCTTCTTGGTCCGCCTGATCTTCGTGCTGTCGATCATCCTTCCCGGGCCGCAGGTGCTCGTGTACCTCGTGCTCTGGGTCGTGTTCCCGAAAGAGAACCGCTAGTCCACGGCGCGGGTCGCGGGCTCAGCCCTTGGGCAGGGACCGCAGCAGCGCCTCCTGCAGGTAGCCGAGCCAGTCGAAGACGTGGCTCATCGCCTGCCGTTGCCGATCGTCGCTCGGGGGTACGCCTTCGCCCGTGACGCCCAGTCGCTCGCCGAGGGTGAGCCGGAGGTCGTTCAGGGTCCGCAACCACGACTGCTGTGCGGCACGGTCGAGGCCCGTGCCCGGTTCTGCGAGTGTCGCGAGCACCGCTCGGCCGTTCTCGATCTTCCGCCGGGTCAGGTCGTCGGCCGTGAACCGCCGGAACTCGGCGGCCGCCTCGGCGTCGTCGCGGTACGCCGCGGGCAGGAGGCGCGCGAGGGCCGGATCGCCCTCGTCACCGTTCTCGAGCAGCGACACCAGCTGACCGACCAGGTCGGTCAGCAGACCCCGCTCGTCGGCGTCGAGCCGCACACGGATCTCGTCGCCACCCCGGGGACGGACGAACGGCACGAGCGTCATGCCTCGTCCTCTTTCGAGAGCGTCGCCCAGAGTCCGTAGTCGTGCATGGCCTCGACGTGACGTTCCATCTCTTCGCGGTTGCCCGTCGCGACGACCGCGCGGCCCTCGGTGTGCACGCGCATCATGAGTCGCTTCGCCTCGGCCCGACCGAAGCCGAAATAGCTCTCGAAGACGTGGGTGACGTAGGTCATCAGGTTGACCGGGTCGTCCCAGACCAGCGTCACCCAGGGGGTGTCGGGCGAGGTCAGGAGGCGCGGGTCGGCCTCCGTTCCCGTGCGGGTGTCGTCGAGGGTGAGGCTCACCCGTCCAGGGTGTCACACGGCTTCCGACAGCGAGCCCCGGTTGTTATGCTGTGCGGGTCGCGACTGGCGTTCAGATGGTCACCATCGGGGAGCGACTGACACACGTGCGTGGCCGTACGCCTGGGCCACGACATCCGACCTCCGTCCGTCCCGTGTGCCAAGGAGTCCTCCGTGACCATCTCCGACCAGACCAGCGCCCAGACCTCCGAGTCGACCGCCTCCGGCTCGACCGACCGCCAGCCGTCGACCTTCAACCAGCCGCTCTCGGTCGTCGACCCCGAGATCGCGGCCGTCCTCGAGCAAGAGCTCGGCCGTCAGCGCGACTACCTCGAGATGATCGCGTCCGAGAACTTCGTGCCGCGCGCCGTGCTCGAGTCGCAGGGGTCGGTGCTGACGAACAAGTACGCCGAGGGCTACCCCGGACGTCGCTACTACGGGGGCTGCGAGTTCGTCGACGTCGCCGAGAACCTCGCCATCGACCGTGCCAAGTCCCTGTTCGGCGCCGACTTCGCCAACGTGCAGCCCCACTCGGGCGCCCAGGCCAACGCCGCCGTGCTCGCGGCCATCGCCGACATCGGAGACACCATCCTCGGCCTCGAGCTGTCGCACGGCGGCCACCTGACCCACGGCATGAAGCTCAACTTCTCGGGCAAGATGTACAAGGCCGTGGCGTACGAGGTCGATCCCGAGACCTACCTGATCGACATGGACGTCGTCCGTCGCCAGGCGATCGAGCACCAGCCCAAGGTCATCATCGCGGGCTGGTCGGCCTACCCTCGCCAGCTCGACTTCGCGGCGTTCCGCGCCATCGCCGACGAGGTCGGCGCGTACCTCTGGGTCGACATGGCGCACTTCGCCGGCCTCGTCGCCGCGGGTCTGCACCCGTCGCCGCTGCCCCACGCGCACGTCGTCTCGTCGACCGTGCACAAGACCCTCGCGGGCCCTCGCTCGGGCGTGATCCTCTCGAACCACGAGCCGCTGTTCAAGAAGCTCAACTCGGCGGTCTTCCCCGGCCAGCAGGGCGGCCCGTTGATGCACGTCATCGCCGCCAAGGCGACCGCGTTCAAGCTCGCCGCCGAGCCCGAGTTCAAGGACCGTCAAGAGCGCACCATCCGCGGCGCCCAGGCCCTCGCCGCCCGCCTCACGGCCGACGACGCGAAGGCCGCCGGAGTCGACGTGCTGACCGGTGGCACCGACGTGCACCTGGTGCTCGTCGACCTGCGTGCCAGCGAGGTCGACGGCAAGCAGGCCGAGAACCTGCTGCACGACGTCGGCATCACGGTGAACCGCAACTCGGTGCCGTGGGACCCTCGCCCGCCCATGGTCACCTCGGGCGTGCGCATCGGCACGTCGGCGCTCGCCACCCGTGGCTTCTCCGACGCCGAGTTCGCCGAGGTCGCCGACATCATCGCGCTGACGCTGATGCCGTCGCCCGACGTCGAGGCCCTCGCGGCCCGCGTCAAGGCGTTGACCGACGCGTTCCCGCTCTACGCGTGAGCGCTGACGTCACGGCCGGCACTCCGGCGGGCGTCGAGCGCGCCCGTTTCGTCCCCGGCGACGACTCGTCCGCGGTGACGATCGACGGCACGGCCCTGGCCGCCGCCGTGAAGGACGACCTGCGCCGCCGCGTGGACGTGCTCAAGGCGCGAGGCATCACCCCGGGCCTCGGCACGATCCTGGTCGGTGCGAACCCCGGCTCGTTGTCGTACGTCGCGGGCAAGCACCGCGACTGCGCCGAGGTCGGCATCGAGTCGATCCGGATCGACCTGCCCGACACGGCGACCGAGGCCGAGATCCGTCAGGCGATCGAGACGATGAACGCCGACCACGCGGTGACGGCCTTCATCATCCAGCTGCCGCTGCCGGCGGGCATCGATCCGACGGCCATGCTCGAGCTGATGGACCCGGCCAAGGACGCCGACGGCCTCCACCCGGTCAACCTCGGCGAGCTCGTCCTCGCGGTGCCCGGCGGCAAGGGCTCGATCGACACGCCCCTGCCGTGCACGCCGCGCGGCATCGTCGAGATGCTGCACGCCTACGACATCCCGATCGCGGGCACGCACGTCACGATCATCGGGCAGGGCCTGACCGTCGGGCGTCCGCTCGGGCTGCTGCTGACCCGGCTCGAGGCGACGGCGACGTTGACGCACTCGCGCACGGTCGACGTGGCCGCCGAGGTGCGCCGAGCCGACATCGTCGTGGCGGCTGCCGGCGTCGCGGGGCTGGTCAAGCCGGACTGGGTGAAGCCCGGAGCCGCCGTGATCGACGTCGGCATCACCCGCGTGCTGAACGCCGAGACGGGCAAGTACAAGTTGCGCGGGGACGTCGACCCCGCGGTCGCCGCCGTGGCCGGCTTCCAGTCGCCCGTACCGGGTGGGGTCGGGCCGATGACCCGGGCCATGCTGCTGAAGAACGTGGTCGAGGCCGCCGAGCGCCCCTGACGCCCTCCCGCCACGCCAGACGATGGGCACAGCGCCAGGCTTTCTCCTGGTGCTGTGCCCATCTCGTGGTGCGGTGCGGTGCGGTGCCGTGCCCGGCGCGGGCGCGGGGCAGCCCGGTGTCAGGCGTCGCGGCGGGCGCCCTCGGCGGCGTGCACGGTGAACACGGTCGGAGCCGTGTAGCCGGCCTCGGCGAAGGCGGCGACGATCGCGGCCTCGACGTCGAGGCGAGCCTCGGCGGGGACGAGAGCGATGGCCGAACCGCCGAAGCCGCCACCCGTCATGCGGGCGCCGACGGCACCGGTGGCCTGGGCGGTGGCCACGGCGAGGTCGAGTTGGGGCACCGAGATCTCGAAGTCGTCACGCATCGAGACGTGCGAGGCGTCGAGCAGGTGACCGATCGCTCGCGGGCCGTCGGTGCGCAGCGTGCGGACGGTGTCGAGGACGCGCTGGTTCTCGGTGACCACGTGGCGGACGCGTCGGAAGGTCTCGTCGTCGAGGACCTCTTCTGCTCGACCGAGGTCGTCGGCGTCGAGATCGCGCAGGGAGTCGACGCCGAGGGCGGCAGCCCCCTTCTCGCACGAGGCCCGGCGCTCGACGTAGCCGCCGGTGGCGTGTGCGTGCTCGACGTGCGTGTCGACCACGAGCACCTCGAGCCCGGCGGCGGCGAAGCCGAGGTCGACGACGTCGGCGTCGAGACTGCGGCAGTCGAGGAACACCCCGGAGTCCGCGCGACCCAGCAGCGACGCCGACTGGTCCATGATGCCGGTCGGTGCGCCGACGGCCTCGTTCTCGGACAGTTGGCCGACGGCAGCGAGAGCGGAGCGGTTGATGTCGAGCGACCAGAGCTCGGCGAGGGCCACGGCCACCGAGCACTCGAGCGCGGCGGACGACGAGAGCCCGGCGCCGACCGGCACCTCGGACTCGACGAAGAGGTCGAGGCCGGGAACGCCCGACAGGTCGATGGTCGAGAGGTCGCCTCCGGCGGCGGCGAACGAGGGCGTGTCGGCCCGGTCGTGGGCGACGGACAACGCCCAGGCGATGCCGAACACGTACGCCGACCATCCCGACATCGAGTGGGGGTCGAGATCGTCGAGCGAGACCTCGTGCACACCGGCCTCGAACGACGACGCCACGCGCAGCAGGCGGTCGTCGCGACGACCGACCGTGACGGTGGTGCGACGGTCGATGGCGAAGGGCAGCACGAAGCCGTCGTTGTAGTCGGTGTGCTCGCCGATGAGGTTCACGCGGCCCGGCGCGGACCAGCGCCCGGCGACCTCGGTGTCGAAGACCTCGCTGAAGCCCTGGGGAGTGGTGGTGTCGGTCATGATCGCTCGATCGCCTCTCGGATTCGGTCGGCCTGCACCTCGGGGACGAGGTCGCCCACCCAGGCTCCCATCGCCGCCTCGGAGCCTGCCAGGAACTTCAACTTGCTCTCGGCCCGCCGGGGCGAGGTGATCTGCAGCATCAGGCGCACGGTGTCGCGGCCGACCCCGACCGGGGCCTGGTGCCAGGCCGCGATGTAGGGCGTGGGGTCGTCGTACAGGCCGTCGACACCGCGCAGGAGGCGCCGGTACATGACCGCGAGCTCGTCGCGTTCGTCGTCGGTCAGCGCCGCGAAGTCGGGGGCGTGGCGGTGCGGCAGGAGGTGGATCTCGATCGGCCAGCGCGCGGCGAACGGGACGAAGGCCGTGAAGTGCTCGCCGGCCAGGACGACGCGCGGGCCGGAGCGTTCGCGGTCGAGCAGGTCGGCGAACAGGGTCGGCCCGTAGGTCTCGATGCTGTCGAGCAGGCGGGTGGTGCGCGGTGTGACGTAGGGGTAGGCGTAGATCTGGCCGTGGGGGTGGTGCAGGGTGACGCCGATGGCCTGGCCGCGGTTCTCGAACGGGAACACCTGCTGGATGCCGGGCAGCGCCGACAGGGCGGCCGTGCGATCCGCCCACGCTTCGACGACCGTGCGGGCACGCGACTCGCTCAGGTCGGCGAACGACCCGTGCGTCTCGGGGCTGAAGCAGACGACCTCGCAGCGGCCGACGCTGCGGAGGGTGCGCTCGAGGCCGATGCGGGTGAGGTCGTCGAGGTCGTCGGGGGCGTCGTCGCTCTCGAGCAGCGGCCCGAACGACGGCGAGCGGTTCTCGAACACGGCGACGTCGTAGACGTCGGGGATCTCGGACGGGTTCGTCTCGCTGGCCGGTGCCAGCGGGTCGAGCTCGGCCGGGGGCAGGAACACGCGGTTCTGCCGGGAGGCGGCGATCGAGACCCACTCGCCGGTGAGGACGTCCTGCCGCATGGTCGCGGTGTCGGGCCGCGGGTCGAGCGTGCGGGCGTCGACGCGACGTTCGGCCGTGAGCGTCGTGTCGGCGTCGTCGAAGTAGATGAGTTCGCGACCGTCGGCCAGGACCGTCGCGCGCTTGGTGATGGACGACATCGCGCCTCCTTCTGTTCGGGGCACTCGCGACCACGACTTGCAGTTGCGAAAGTACGTGAAAGCATACGAAACTGGCCGGGTGAACGGCAACTCGACCCCGCCCGTGGCTGCGCGGCCCGCACCGCTGCCGGGCGAGCGTCGGCGGGACCGCATCGCCGACCTCGTCGGGCGCCGCGGGTTCGTGCGGACGGCCGAGCTGGCGCGCGAGTTCCGCTTGTCCGAGGTGACGATCCGCACCGACCTCGAGAGCCTCGCGGCCGACGGTCTGCTGTCGCGCGTTCACGGTGGTGCGTTGTCGGTCGACCGGCCTGCCGAGCGTCCGTTCGAAGAAGAGAGCTCGGTCTCGACCGAGGCCAAGCGGGCCATCGGGGTCGAGGCCGCGTCGCTCGTGCGTTCGGGTGACTGCGTCGTGCTCGACGTCGGCACGACGACCACGCAGATCGCGCTGGCCCTGCTCGAACGTCACGACCTCGAGGGGGTCGTGGTCGTGACGAACGGTCTCACCATCGCCCTGGCGCTCGAGCAGGCGGTGCCGCGGTTCACGGTGATCGTGTCGGGCGGCACGCTCCGACCCCTGCAGCACTCGCTGGTCAACCCGCTGGCGACGAGCGTGTTCGCGAGCGTCACGGCCGACCTGGCGTTCATCGGCTGCACCGGCGTCCACGCGACCCACGGCGTCACGAACGTCAACCTGCCCGAGACCGATCTCAAGCGCCTCATGACCCAGACCGCCCGTCGGTCGTACATCGTGGCCGACGGCAGCAAGCTCGGCGAGGCCCACCTGGGTGTAATCGGGCCGCTCGACACCTTCGAGGGCCTCGTCACGGCGGGGGCCGACGCCGCCCGTGTCGACGAGCTGCGTCGAGCCGGCCTCGCCGTCGTGACCGCAGGAGGCGCGGGCGAGGTCGCCGCGCCTCCTCGCGACCCTGCCCCCTCGCGTCCGTGAGGCCTGCGGCCGCCGCCCACCGGGCCGGACGAGATGCCGGACGCGACCGACACTCAAGAGTGAGACTGGGGCGATGACGACGAGCAGCCCGACCGGAGAACAGTACGACCTCACCTTCGAGCACGAGGGGCACCACGTGACGGGTGTGGTCACGCAGGTGGCGGCGGGCATCCGGGCCCTGGCCGTCGACGGTGTCGCCCTGACCGAGACGTTCGGCGCCGACGAGGCCCCGCCTTCGGCGTGCGGCATCACCCTCGTGCCCTGGCCGAACCGGGTCGCGGGCGGCCGTTGGACGCTCGACGGCCGCGAGCAGCAGCTCGACCTGACCGAGCCGGCCAAGGGCAACGCCAGCCACGGGCTGCTCCGCTACACGGCCTACCAGGTGGTCGACCGCGAACCGCACGCCGTGACGCTCGGGGCGACGGTGTTCCCACGGCACGGGTACCCGTTCCAGCTCGACACGACCGTCCGGCACGAACTCGTCGCGGACGGCATGGTCGTCACGCACACGATCACGAACGTCGGCTCCGGGCGGGCTCCGTTCGCCGTCGGGTCGCACCCGTTCTTCCGGGTGGGTGACCACGATCCGGCGACGCTGACCGTCACACTCGCGGCGTCGACCCGGTACGAGACGGACGAGGCCAGCATCCCGGTCGGCACGTCGCCCGTGGCCGGTACCGTCTTCGACCTGTCGCACGGCCCGCGGCTGGGCGACCTCGACCTCGACACGGGCTATCGGGACGTCGCGCCCGACGCCGACGGGGTCCGGACGACGACGTTCACGGCGCCCGACGGTTCGGCGACCGAGCTCTGGCAAGACCCGTCGTTCGAGTACGTGCAGGTGTTCACACCCCGCAACTTCCCTCGCGACGGGGTGAAAGGGTTGGCGGTCGCCGCCGAGCCGATGACGGCGCCGGCCAACGCACTGGCCACGGGTGAGGGGCTCCGTTGGCTCGGTCCGGGCGAGACATGGACGGGCAGCTGGGGTGTGCGGTACCGGGCGGGCGACGCGTAGAGGTCGTCGTCCCGTCTCGTGTCGTGGGGGTCGTCATCCGAAATGCGCGAACCTGAGACCTGTGCGTCGTCACGCGCGTACCGTCCACTGCTGTCTCCCCATGGCCCCGAAGCCCTGGCGTACCCCGTAACGACCCGGTCGGCTTGCCCGACACGTGTCGTGAGGAGGCCGAGCGCCCCTCCCGGCCCGAACCGGAGGGGCGCTTTCTCTCGCCGTCAACAGACCGGCTGAGAAGCCGACGCCGGGGGAGCGTAGGTTCTGCCCATACAGGCGGGTTCGTCCCGTCTGGCATCGGGGGACAGGATTCGGGTTCGGTCTCTCGTGGTGGGGCCGCCGCATTCGGGTGCGACGCCGGCCCCGCCATCCCTGGCGGGCGGGTGCGGGTCGACGGCCCAGCGGACGAGGGCTGCGCGGCCCGACGACGACGGTCGCAGCGTCTACGACGGATACAGGTGGGCCCCGTGGGGCTCGAACCCACGACCCGCGGATTAAAAGTCCGATGCTCTACCAACTGAGCTAGAGGCCCGTGCGCGTCCACTTTACGGGATGCCGCGGCTCCTGGACGCCAGGCCGACCCGCGCCTCCTCGGTGTGGTCGAGCGTCGGGGGGCCCCGACGGGGGCCGGTGGTGGTGCCGTGGGCGAACGTGCGGCTCGGTGTCGGTGGGCGCGCCTATCGTGGGTTCGGTGCCGAGACCATTCCATCGCCCGACCCAGTTCTCGGGGTCCGAGTTCGAAGCCTTCCAGGGCGGAGACGACCCCGCGACGATGAACCGTGTGGCCCACGAGTCGGCCTCGGCCCTCGTTGCCCGCGTGAAGCACGACCCGAGCCCCGAGATCCTCGACCGGCTCGTCACCTTCACCGACCAGCACGGCATCGACGCGGTCGCCGAGCTCTGGGCGCGAGCCAGCCCGCACAGCCTGCCCGGCGCCCTCTGGCGCATCTACCTGGTGCGGGCCGTCATCCGGCAGAACCCGGTCGAGGTCACCCAGCTCTTCGAGCGCGGGGTCGAGGTGGCCACCACGATCGACCCGGTCGTGGCGGGTGCCCCGGCTCCGGCCAGCCCCGAAGAGATCCTCGAACTCGCCGACCTCATCCTCCGTGGTGTCTTCGTCGGGGACTTCGCGATCGCCCTCGAGCGGGGTGCCGCGTTCTGTCGGCTCGCCGCCGCCGGCGCCACGTCGGTGGCCGACGACCAAGACGCCGTCGGGTCCGACCGTGCCGGTGAACTCACCCGCCGAGCCCTTC
This sequence comes from Frigoribacterium sp. VKM Ac-2836, assembly GCF_013248995.1. Taxonomy (GTDB): domain Bacteria; phylum Actinomycetota; class Actinomycetes; order Actinomycetales; family Microbacteriaceae; genus Frigoribacterium. The sequence goes on from NZ_JABRPK010000002.1 coordinate 669,670, forward strand.
GCTTCAGCGAACTCGGCGTCGACCTGGTCGCCTGCGCCCACCTCTGGCGCGACGACAGCCTCGACTGAGCGACGCCCCGGCGTGGCCGAGGCCAGAGCCTGGCCGCCCGCGACCGTGCGGGCTCGACACGCGCGAGTCCTCGTCGCGTTCGCACCTCGCGAACTCGTCGGACCGCCCTGCCAGAGGCGGGTAACATCTCTCTGGTCGGGCCGCAGTAACCCCGGGCTCCAAATTTAGCCGCTTCGAGCGGCCTCGCGCCGAGAGGCGTTTCTGCGGTCCGGCACCCTCTTCTCGCGAGACGAGTCCGTGGTCTAGAGCCCGGCGTGACGACCTACCGCCGCCCGCCTCTCCTGCGCACCCCGCGCCTCCTCGTCCCCGCCTGCGTGTGCACATCGCGACGACGGGACAGCGTCCGACGGCTACAGATGGAAGATGAGCGGCGCGTCGAGGCCCGGCTGTCGGGTCTTGCACGCATGTCGAACTGCGAGCGGTCGGGTTCGGCCCAGAGCCCTGACCCGGCGTCACGACCACAAGCGAATGTTCGTCCAATCCACCGGGCCGCCGGTGCCGAACCATTGACGTGAGGGATCCACGATCCTCCGCCGACATCCGTCCTCCCTAGGTCTCGGGCGTCGGCGGGTCGGTCTCCCTGCGATGCACCGGGCCTGAACGCCATCCCAGACGGCCGCATCGCAGGGAGTCCCGTCCGCACCGCGAACACCGCACCACGAACACCGCACCACATCACGATCCGCTCCGGATCGTGAGCCACGAACCGACGAACAGTGCGACCGGAGGTGAACCCTGACATGCTCAAGCTCGTGACCCGAGAGACAGAGACACCCGATTCCGGGCCCACCCCGTCGACTCCCGACGCATTGTTGCCGCGAGTCGCACAGGGCGACCAGGTCGCCTTCGCCGAGTTGTACGACCAGACGGCGCCCCGAGTGCTCGGCCTGGTGAAGCGGCTCCTCAAGGACCATGCCCAGTCAGAGGAAGTGACCCAAGAGGTCTTCCTCGAGATCTGGCAGAACGCCACGCGCTTCGACTCCACCCGGGGCAGTGCGGCCAGCTGGATGCTCACGATGGCGCACCGCCGCGCCGTCGACCGTATCCGCGCCTCCCAGGCCGGTCGCGACCGCGACCTCAAGATCGGCGTGCGTGACCTCGAGACCGACTACGACTCGGTCACCGAGTCCGTCGAGATCCGCATCGAGCACGAGCGGGTCGAGCGGGCCCTCGGGCGCCTCACCGAACTGCAGCGTCAGGCGGTGAAGCTCGCCTACTACGGCGGCCTCAGCCACAGTGAGGTCGCGAAACTGTTGGACGTGCCGATCGGCACGGTCAAGACCAGACTGCGCGACGGAATGATCCGTCTGCGCGACGAGATGGGGGTGGCATCGTGACCGACCACGACGAGCCCACGCGCGGCCGCCATGCGGACGACGCGGGCAGCACGAACGTCGACACCGACAACCTGTCCGGTGCCTACGTGCTCGATGCACTGAGCGACGACGAACGACAGGCGTTCGAGGCCCTCCTCGACGACACATCAGACCAGCACGACGACACCAGGACGGAGGTGGGCGAATTGAGAGAGACCGCACTACTGCTCGCCCACGCGGCTCGGCCCGTCATGCCCTCGGCCGAGCTCCGCGCCAGCGTGCTCGACCTCATCGCGTCGACGCCGCAGCTCGCGCCGCTCACGGCGACGGCATCGACGGCAGACCACGACATCGCGACGACGACCGCAGGAGGCGCGGGTGACGACGACCACGAGCGTCGCGTCGAGCGCACCCCGGCCCCCGAGATGGAGCCGAGCGAGTCCGAGGGTGCCCGCGTGCTCCACGCGTCCGGTGCCGCGCACCGGCGCTGGTTCACGCGTCCGGTCGCCGTGCTCGGAGCGGCCGCCGCGGCCGCTGCGCTCTTCTTCGGCGGCGGAGCCCTCGTCGAGGGTCTCGGCCAGACGGGTCAGCAGCAACAGCAACAGGCCTCCGGCGTGGACGAGATCTACGCCGCGAGCGACTTCCAACGCTCGGTGGCCGATGTCAGCACCGGCGGCAAGGCGACGCTCATCTGGTCCGACGAGCTCGGTCGCTCGGCGGTCGTCGTCGACGGCATGACGTCGCTGCCCGGTGACCAGACCTACGAGTTCTGGTACATCAACGGCGACGGCGCCGTGCCCGCGGGCACCTTCGACGCCGCGTCGAGCGCCCCGGCAACGCACCTCCTCAAGGGTGAGATGGCCCCGGGCGACACGATCGGCATCACGGTCGAGCCCTCGGGTGGATCGTCGACGCCGACCAGCGACCCGGTCGTCGTCATCCCCAGCGCCTGACCCCACACCCTCGGTCGGGCCGTGACGGGCCGGCACCACACGTGCGAGAGGCGGTCCACCACCCGGTGGACCGCCTCTTCTCGTGTTCGCACCGCCGTCGTGCGGCGTGCGGCCCCCTCGCCCCGAGGAGGCGCGGTGCCCGATCAGCCGAAGCGACCCGACACGTAGTCTTCCGTCGCCTGCACGCTCGGGTTCGAGAACATCTTCGCGGTGTCGTCGTACTCGATCAGCTTGCCGGGCTTTCCCGTACCGGCGATGTTGAAGAACGCCGTCTTGTCGCTGACCCGGCTGGCCTGCTGCATGTTGTGGGTCACGATGACGATCGTGTACTGCTGCTTGAGCTCTTCGATCAGATCCTCGATGGCGAGGGTCGAGATGGGGTCGAGGGCCGAGCAGGGCTCGTCCATCAGCACGACGTCGGGTGAGACCGCGATGGCACGCGCGATGCACAGACGCTGCTGCTGGCCGCCCGAGAGGCCCGAACCGGGCTTGTCGAGGCGGTCCTTGACCTCGTTCCAGAGGTTGGCGCCCTGCAACGACGACTCGACTAGGCCGTCCTGATCGCTCTTCGACATGCGACGGTTGTTCAGCTTGACGCCCGCGAGCACGTTGTCGCGGATGCTCATCGTCGGGAACGGGTTGGGGCGCTGGAACACCATGCCGACCTGGCGGCGGACGAGCACCGGGTCGACGCCGGGGCTGTACAGGTCGTTGCCGTCGATCAGCACCTCGCCTTCGACGTAGGCGCCGGGGATGACCTCGTGCATGCGGTTGAGCGTTCGCAGGAAGGTCGACTTGCCACAGCCGGACGGGCCGATGAACGCGGTGACCGTGCGGGGCTCGATGATGATGTTGACGTCTTCGACGGCTTTGAACTTGCCGTAGTAGACGTTGAGGTCGTTGACCTCGATGCGCTTGGACACGGTGATTCCTTCGGGGTGGGAGCCGGGCGGGAGCCGGGACGGGGTGTGGGTCGGGGAGGCCGGGTCAGCGGCCGAGCTTGGGGGCGAACAGGCGGGCGATCAGACGGGCGAGCAGGTTGAGCGCCATCACCATGAGGATCAGGGTGAGCGCCGAGGTCCAGGCCCGGTCGATGAAGGCCGCCGCGTCGGTGCCCTGGCTGACGTACGAGCTGTAGGCGAAGACCGGGAGGGACTGCATGGCACCACCGAAGAGGTTGTAGTTCATGTTCGCCGTGAACCCTGCGGTGATCAAGAGGGGAGCCGTCTCGCCGATGACGCGGGCGATCGCGAGCATCACGCCGGTCGTGATGCCGGCCACCGACGTCGGGATGACCACCTTGAGGATCGTCAGCCACTTCGGCACACCGAGGGCGTAGGACGCCTCGCGCAGCTCGTTCGGCACCAGCTTGAGCATCTCCTCGGTGCTGCGCACGACCACCGGGATCATGAGCACGGCCAACGCGACCGAGCCCGCGGCACCCATGCGGACGCCGGCTCCGAAGAAGATCACGAACAGGGCGTAGGCGAAGAGGCCGGCGACGATCGAGGGGATGCCCGTCATGACGTCCACGAAGAACGTGATGGCTCGGGCGAGGCGTCCCTGGCCGTACTCGACCAGGTAGATCGCCGTGAGCAGGCCGATCGGTACCGAGATGACGGCGGCGAGTGCGGTGATGAGCAGAGTGCCCGTGACGGCGTGCAGCCCACCACCACCGGCGCCGACGATGTTTCGCATCGACATCGAGAAGAAGCCGCCGTCGAACCGGTTCGCCCCCGAGGTGGCGACCGTGATCAGCAGCGAGACCAGCGGCAGCAGCGCGATGATGAACGCGGCGCTCACGAGGGTGGTGACGACACGGTCCTTCGCGCGGCGGATGCCTTCGACCTGCATCGCGACGACGAAGACGAGCGCGGCGTAGAGCACCGTCCCCAGGACGATCGCCCCGACCCAGTTGAACGACTCGGTGACGCCGGCCGCGTTCAACAGGGCGAAGACGACGCCCATGACGATCCAGCTGCCGAGCAGGATGACCAGCGGTGCGGCCTTGGGCAGACGGCCCGTCGTGAGGGCGTTGACCGACTGGCTGGGCCGACGCACGCCGGCGGTGGTGGTGGCCATCAGTTCGCTCCCGAGAATGCCTTGCGGCGGTTGATGACGTAGCGGGCGATCGAGTTGACGATCAGCGTGATCACGAACAGCACGAGGCCGGTCGCGATCAGGGTGTTGATCCCGATGTCGTGTGCTTCGGGGAACCGCAGGGCGATGTTCGCCGCGATGGTCGACGAGTTCGTCGAGGTCAGGATCGCCGGGTTGATGACGAGTGCCGGCGAGAGGACGAGAGCCACGGCCATCGTTTCGCCGAGCGCACGACCGAGGCCGAGCATCGCCGCCGAGATGACGCCGGGGCGGCCGAACGGCAGCACGGCGATCTGGATCATCTCCCACCGGGTGGCGCCGAGGGCCAGCGCGGCCTCTTCGTGCAGCACGGGCGTCTGCAGGAAGACCTCACGGCTCAGGGCCGTGATGATCGGCAGGATCATCACCGCGAGCACGATCGACGCGGTCAGCAGCGTGCGCCCGGTGCCCGAGACGGGGCCGGCGAAGAGCGGGAACCAGCCGAAGGTGGTCACGAGCCAGTCGTAGAAGGGCTGGATGGCGGGGGCGAGCACGATGCTGCCCCAGAGGCCGAAGACGACCGAGGGCACCGCGGCGAGGAGGTCGATGACGTAGCCGAGACCCTGCGCGAGCTTGCGGGGCGCGTAGTGCGAGATGAAGAGCGCGATGCCGATGGCCACGGGCAGTGCCATCAACAGGGCGAGGGCGGCCGCGTAGACCGTGCCGAAGGCCAACGGGCCGACGTACTGGAAGAACGTCCCGGGGTAGCCCGAGAGCGAGACCTCACCCGGACCCGCGGTGAGCGCCGGGATGCTTTGCACGACGAGGAAGAGCGCGACGGCGGCCAGGATCGCGAGGATGAGACCACCCGCGACGACCGTGCTGCCCGAGAAGATGCGGTCGGCGGGGCGTCGCTTGGGCTTCGGGACGACGGCGGGGGCCGAGGTCGTGGCGGGGGCGGTCATCGGACGGGGTCCTCCGGAGGCTCGGGTGGGGATTCGGGGTGGAGCGGTGGTTCGTGGTGCCTGTCAGGCCGATGGCCCGGGAACGCACGCGGTGCGTTCCCGGGCCTCGGGGTGGTGCCGTGTTACTTGATGAGTGCGATGGCGTCGGTGACCTGGCCCGAGAGGGTGCTCGAGATCGGGGCCGAGCCGGCGGCGTCGGCCGCGACCTTCTGGCCGTCCTCGCTGGTGACGTACGAGAGGTACGACTTCACGAGCTCGCCCTTGGCTGCGTCCTCGTAAGACTCGCACGCGATGAGGTAGCTGACCAGGACGATCGGGTAGACGCCCGAGGCGGTCGAGGTGCGGTCGAGTGCGATGGCGATGTCACCGTCGGTACGACCCTCTTCTTCGGGCGACTCGTCGACGATGGCCGCGGCGGCCTCGGCCGAGTAGCCGACGAAGTCCTCGCCCACCTTGACCTTGACCGTACCGAGGTCACCGGCGCGCGAGGCGTCGGCGTAGCCGATGGTGCCGGTCCCGTTGGTGACGGCGTCGATCACGCCGGTGGTGCCCGAGGCACCCTCGCCGCCGAAGGCGGTGGGCCAGGTGCCGTCGGCCTCTTCCGTCCAGGTGTCACCGGCGGTGGCGTGGAGGTAGTCGGTGAAGTTCTCGGTGGTGCCCGAGTCGTCCGAGCGGTGGACGGCGGTGATGCCCGTGCTGGGCAGGTCGGCGTCGGGGTTGTCCGCCTTGATCTCGGAAGCGTCCCACGTCGTGATCTTGCCGCTGAAGATGCCGGCCAGGGTGGCGGGCGTGAGGTTCAGTTCTTTCACGCCGTCCAGGTTGAAGACGACCGCGATGGGCGAGACGTAGGCGGGCAGTTCGACGAGGCCGGTGTCGGGCGTGCAGCCGGCGAAGGTGCTCGACGAGATCTCGTCGGTCGTGAACGCACGGTCGGAGCCGGCGAAGTCCGCCGCGCCCGAGATGAAGCTCTCGCGGCCGCTGCCGGAGCCGGAGGGCTCGTAGCCGATGTTCGCGTCGGGGTTGGCGGTCTGGAAGGCCGCGACCCATGCCTCTTGGGCGGCCTGCTGCGACGAGGCGCCGACGCCGGCGATGGTGCCGGAGACGTCGCTTGCCGAGGCGCCGCCCGAAGACGTGGCGCCGCCTTCGTTGCTGGCGCAGGACGCGAGGAGCATGGTTCCGACCGCGGCGATCGCGACGATGCTGCCGGTGCGCTTGAAGTTCACAGAGGGGGTCCTTTTCGGGATGTGATGGCTGGGTGCTGTGGGCCAGGTGCCGACCCGTGCGAGACGCTACGGCGATCGGTTAACCACGGTTGCCTGCCCCGGTGAACGGAAGGTGAACGAGGGGGGAACATCGGCCGGGACACGCGCGTCCCGACAGCGGTCGCCCCCCGCCCATCACGGGTGGGGGGCAACGATCCTGCTGCCGGGTGAGCCGAGGAGGCGCGGGTCAGGCGGCCGGGCCGTGTGTCTCGATCGCGACGAGCGCCGTGTCGTCGACCGAGACGTGCAACACCGTGAACTCGGCCGTGCCGAGAGAGGAGGCACGGCGCAGGTCGATGCGGTCGCCCCCCTTGGTGCCCAACGAGATCTGTCGGATGACCTCGGGCAGCACGGGGCCGTGGCTGCAGATGACGGCGGCGACCTTCTTCTTCAGCCGCTTCTTGACGATTCCGGCGATGTCGTCCGTGCCCTGCTCGAAGGCGTCCTGGCTGATGGCGTCGGTCTGCCGGACGCCCACCCTGGTCAACTCGGACAGCGGCTCGAGCGTCGCCAGACAGCGGGCCGCCGTGCTGCTCACGATGCGGTTCGGTGCCCAGGCCGCGATGACGGGAGCGATCGACTTGGCCTGTCGTCGGCCCTGGGGGAGCAGGGGGCGCGTGGCGTCCGAGCCGTGCCAGTCCGACGGTGAGGTGGTCTTGGCGTGACGGAGGGCGACGATCGGGAAGGTGCGTGCCCGTCCCGTCGTGACGCGGTCGGCGAAACGCTGCAGCACGTCGGCGTCGCGGGCGTAGGTCAACATCGCCTTCGCCTTGTCGACGCCGACCCATTCGATGGCGGCGACCTCGTGGTTGGGCGCGAACGTGCCCGCCGCCGCGTAGGACTCATCGGTCACCTCGGCGGACCAGTAGTGCACGACCTTGTCGCGGCCGCCGGGCAGCAGGTACTCGGCCGTCCCGAGGGGGGCACCGAGCGTGACGCGGTACCCGGTCTCTTCGTGGATCTCGCGCACGGCCGTCTGCGGGGTCGCCTCGCCGGGGTCGACCTTGCCTTTCGGTAACGAGACGTCCCCGTGGTGGTCGCGATGGATCAGCAGCACCCGCACCTTGCCGTCGACCATGCGCCAGACGACGGCACCCGCGGCGACGACGGTCGTCGAGGTGATGGTCATCGCTTGGCTCGCTTCCGCTGGGTGATGGCCTTCATCTGCGAGTTCTGCAGGTCGGTCAGCGATCTGCCGTCGGCGTCGCGAGCGTGGCGGGTCCAGGTGCCGTCGGCCTCGAGCCACCACGAGGCGGTGTCGTCCGACATCGCCTGCTCGAACAGGTCGGCGACCTCGGCGAGGTGGTCGGCCTGCGTCAGTCGCACGAGGGCCTCGACGCGGCGGTCGAGGTTGCGGTGCATCATGTCGGCGCTGCCGATGAACAGTTGCGGGTCGCCGTCGTTGGCGAACCAGAACAGACGGCTGTGCTCGAGGTAGCGTCCGAGGATCGACCGCACGCGGATGTTGTCGCTCAGGCCCGGCTCGCCCGGCTTGATCGTGCAGATGCCCCGCACCCAGACGTCGACGGGGACCCCGGCCTGGCTCGCCTTGTAGAGGGCGTCGATGATCTGCTCGTCGACGATCGAGTTGATCTTGATGCGGATGCCGGCGGGCCTGCCCGCCTGGGCGTTCTCGATCTCGTTCTGGATCTGCTTGAGCAGGCCGCGGCGGAGGTAGCGAGGAGCGACCAGCAGACGCTTGAACTTCTTCTCGATGGCGTAACCCGAGAGCTCGTTGAAGAGCCGCGTCAGGTCTTTGCCGACTTGGTCGTCGGCGGTGAACAGCCCCATGTCTTCGTAGATGCGGCTGGTCTTGGGGTTGTAGTTGCCCGTGCCGATGTGCGTGTAGTGCTTGAGCGTGCCCTTCTCCTGGCGGATGACCAGGGCGAGCTTGCAGTGGGTCTTGAGCCCGACGAGGCCGTACACGACGTGCACGCCGGCCTTCTCGAGCTTGCGGGCCCAGGTGATGTTGTTCTGCTCGTCGAACCGTGCCTTGACCTCGACGAGTGCGAGCACCTGCTTGCCCGCCTCGGCGGCGTCGATGAGCGCCTCGATGATCGGGCTGTCGCCGCTCGTGCGGTAGAGGGTCTGCTTGATGGCCAGCACGTTGGGGTCGGCTGCGGCCTGTTCGAGGAACGCCTGCACGCTGGTGGCGAACGACTCGTAGGGGTGGTGCACGAGGATGTCCTGCCGCGCGATGCTGGCGAACATGTCGGGCTTCATGTTGGGCTCGGTCGGCTGCAGCTGCACGGCCGTCGTCGGCAGGTGCTTGGGGTACTTGAGGTCGGCCCGAGCCATCTTGGTGATCTCGAAGAGGCCGGCGAGGTCGAGCGGTGCCGGCAGCTTGTAGACCTCTTGGTCGGTCACGTCGAGTTCGCGCACGAGCAGCTCGAGGGTGACCGGGTCCATGTCGTCGGTGATCTCGAGGCGGATGGGCGGCCCGAAGCGTCGACGCAGCAGCTCGCGTTCGAGGGCCTGGATGAGGTTCTCGGACTCGTCCTCGTCGACTTCGACGTCTTCGTTCCGGGTGACACGGAACACGTGGTGCTCGACGACCTCCATGCCGGGGAAGAGGTCTTGCAGGTGGTTGGCGATGAGGTCCTCGAGCGGGATGAACCGCACGCGACCGCTGTCGTTGTCGGGCAGCTGCACGAAGCGCGGCAGCATCTGCGGCACCTTGAGCCGCGCGAACTCCTGGCGCATCGTCTTGGGATTGCGCACGCGGATGGACAGGTTCAGCGACAGCCCCGAGATGTACGGGAAGGGGTGGGCCGGGTCGACCGCCAGCGGCATGAGGACCGGGAAGATCTGTTCGGCGAAGATCTCGCGCATGCGGACCCGGTCGGCCTCTTCGAGGTCGGACCAGTTCTCGATGTGGATGCCCGCGTCGTCGAGGTCGGGCCTGACCAGGTCGAGGAACGCCCGCGCGTGTCGCTCTTGGAGCTCGTGGGCCATCTTGCTGATGTCGGCCAACACCTCGTTCGGCCCGCGCCCCACGTTGGTCGGCACGGCCAGGCCGGTGGCGATCCGGCGCTTGAGGCCCGCGACGCGCACCATGAAGAACTCGTCGAGGTTGCTGGCGAAGATCGCCAGGAAGTTCGCGCGTTCGAGCAACGGGGTGGTGGGGTCTTCGGCGAGTTCGAGCACGCGCTGGTTGAAGGCGAGCCAGCTCAGTTCTCGGTCGAGGTACCGCTCGGCGGGCAGGGTGCCGTCCTCGAAGCTGACGATCTCGTCGAAGTCGTCGAGGAAGTCGGGGGTGACGCCGGCACCGTCGACGCGGGGTTCGCTGCTGTCCATCGCACCATCGTGCCACCCCCGACGTCCTCGCAGCGTCGTCGCGGGTAAACGCGAGATGACGTGTGGATCCACCGAGGTCGGGGGAGGAGCGCTCCCACGGACGACGACGCCCCCGCCGGGTCGGCGGGGGCGTCGTCGTACGCGGGTGTCGCGCCTACTTCTCTTCGTTCTTCAAGGCGAGGCCCAGGGCGAAGAACGTCGGGGCCCAGTGGCCGATGAAGATGCCCCAGCGGTCGGACTGGGCCTTGTCGGACGAGTCCTTGCCCTGTGAGGCGAGCCAGGCCACGAGGGCGATGACGATCGAGGCGAAACCGCCCCAGTAGGCGTGCTTGCTCTGGAGGCCGAGATCGGAAAGGAACTTGACGGGGTTCATGATGTTCTCCTGACGATGGTGTGCGTGCCGTACGCGGTGCCTCAATCCACTCCCTGGTGCTGTGAGCCCGGTGGCAGGCGGACGGGTCCTGCAGGAGTAAGCCCTGACAGGCCATTCCTGTACCCCGGCTGTACCCCTCGCGTCACGTGAGGGGTGTGGCGACGCTGGACGTGAAGGTGGCGCCGTCACCGGTCACGTCGCTGATCAGGCCCCCCACCCGTACGGGCACCGGCGCGAGGGAACCGTAGGTGCCGCGGTTGCCGGCCGCGTCGACTCCCTCGGCGGTGAACGAGGCCGAGCCGGGAGTCGTCGTGCTGACCGTCCAACCGCCGTCCTGCCAGTCGCCGACGGTGAACTGAGGCGCGGACTCGAGGGTCCACTTCTGCCCGGTCAACGTGTACCGGCCCGACTCCGTGTCGTACAGCCCGAAGCTGCAGCCCACGGGACGCAGATCGGTCGAGGCGACGCAGCCCGCGACCCAGGCGTCGACGGCCGCGTTCGCCGCCGTGACGCCCGACGGTGTGAGCGTGGTGGTGACCAGGGTCGGTGGGGCGGCCGTCTCGACGCCTTCGACGACCGCCGTGGCGGACGTGGCCGTGTACGAGTCGTTCTCGGTGGCGAGGGCCACCTCGTAGCTGCCGGGGAAGGCCTTGAGCTCCACCGAGCCGTCGGATCCCCGCGTCACGGGCGTGCCGTCGACGGCGACCTCGGCCGATGCCGGGCCGGCGACCTGCACCGCGACGGTGCCGAGGTCGACGGGCTGCAGCGCCCATCGGTCGAAGAACAACAGGTCTCGGCCGTCCCGCACGAGGGTGAACTTCTGCGCGTGGGTCGAGCCGTCGGACCGGTGCACGACGGCTTCGACCTGCGCGTCGTCGTCGTCGGTCGCGACGGAACCGACCCGGAAGCCGTCGACCCGGTCGTCGGCCGCGGCGTAGGCCTCGTCGGTCAACAACACGTCGCCGTCGCTCGCCTCGGTGCCGTCGAGGGCCATCGCACGTTCCACCTCGCCGGCTCGGACGGCGCCGAGGTAGTCCTGGACGGTCGCCTCGGGCCGGTGGGAAGCGCTCATCGTGGCGAAGGTCACAGCGCCCGCCACGACCAGCACGAGCAGCAGGGCCGATCCGCCGATGACACCGACCAGCAGCCGTCGCCGTCGCGCGGCCTGCTCGGGCGTCCTCGGTGCCGGGGGTGTCGGAGCCTGGGCGTAGGCGAACTGTTCGGTCGGCCCTCCGTAGGTCGGCTGCCCGTGGGCTGCCTGCCCGTACCCGGCGTGACCGTAGGCCTCCTGCCCGTGTCCGGCCGGCGGCTGACCGTAGGCGCCCTGCCCCTGTTCGGCCGGCGGCTGACCGTAGGTGCCCGCGGACTGCTCGGCGTACCCCGCGGGGTGGTGCCCGTACGGCAGCCCGGGGTAGGGGAATGCCCCAGGGGCCACCGGCGGCTCGTACTGCTGCCCGTCGTGCCGCTGCCCCTCGTGCCGCTGCCCCTCGTCCCCTGGCCCGTCGTGCCCCTGGTCGTCGCCGTCCGGTCTGGTCTGATCGGTCATGTCGCCCCCTCGATCGCTGTCATCCTATCGGCAGGATATCAGTGGACCGGATCAGCGAGCGCCCCCCGATCGAGAAAGGATCGTGGGTGGGTGGGACTCAGCGCGAGAGCGTGTACTGCACGTCGACCGCGTGGTCCGTGAACCCCCGGGCGGCGTAGAGCCGCAGGGCGGCCGTGTTGTCGCCTTCGACGTAGAGCGCCGCGGTGCGGGCCCCCCGCTCGGCGAGGCGGGCGAACCCGGCGTCGACCACCGCGCCTCCGAGGCCCTCGCCCTGGTGGTCGGGCGAGACGCCGACCGCATAGAACTCGCCGGGCTGGCCCTCGTCGAGCTTCAACCAGCAGAACGCCAGCAGTTCGTCGTCGCGCCAGAGCAGGACGAAGTCGTCGGCGTCGAACCACGGCTCGGCCCGCCGGGCGTCGAGGTCGGACTGGGCGAGGGAGCCCTGCTCGGGGTGGTCGGCGAACGCCCGGGAGTTGAGATCGAGCCAGGCCCGGTCGTCGACTCCCGGTCGGAAGGAGGCGACCCGGTCGCCGTCACGGAGGCGGGGCGCGCGGGGCTCGGTTGCCACGGGCGCGCGCTGTTGCAGCAGGCGCCGCGTCTCGACGAGGCCGAAGCGCGCGGCGAGCACACGAGAGCCCGGGTGGTCGCCGTGGGCCCAGAGCAGCAGCGGCCCCCGGGTCTCGTCGACGAGACGTTGCACCAGCTCGGCACCGCGACCCTGGCGGCGGTCGTCGGGGTGCACGACCAGTTCGGCCTCACCGTCGCGCAGCACCGCCGCGGCGTGCGGGTCGCCGACGACGGTCGCCACGCCCGACCGGACGTCGACCAGGGACTGGTCGGAGAACGGCGGGCTGCCGTCCGCCTCGGTCGCCGCGCGCGCGAGCACCGGAACGAAGGAGGCGCCGGTCGAGTCGGTCGAGCCCGTCACCGCGGCACCGTGCTCACGAGACCACGGCCTGGGCGTCGTCGTCGTACACGTTGAAGCGGTAACCCACGTTGCGCACCGTGCCGATCAACGACTCGAGGTCGCCGAGCTTGGCCCGGAGGCGCCTGACGTGCACGTCGACCGTGCGGGTCCCGCCGAAGTAGTCGTAGCCCCAGACCTCGCTGAGCAGCTGCTCGCGGGTGAAGACGCGGGACGGGTGCGTGGCGAAGAAGCGGAGCAACTCGAACTCTTTGAAGGTGAGGTCGAGGGGACGGCCGTGCACCTTGGCCGAGTAGCTGGCCTCGTCGATGACGACACCCGAGGCGTGGATCTTCGAGCCGTTCTGCGACTGGGCGAGACGCCCGGTCACCAGGCGGATGCGGGCGTCGATCTCGGCGGGACCGGCGGTCTCGAGGATGACGTCGTCCACGCCCCACTCGCTGTTGACGGCGGTCAGTCCGCCCTCGGTGAGCACGAGGACGAGGGGCACCGTGACGCCGGTGGTGCGCAGGATCTTGCAGAGCGACTTGGCGCTGGCGAGGTCGGCGCGGGCGTCGACGAAGATCAGGTCGCTCGACGGAGCGTTCACCAGTTGCGCTGGTTCGGCCGGGATCTGCCGGGTACGGTGGCTGAGCAGAGCGAGCGACGGCAGGACGTCGGGGCCGCCCGCGGAGGTCAGTACCAAGAGCTGCGCCACACGACCTCCAGTGAATGTACTGTCGAGCAGTCTAAAACATGAGACCCCGCCACTCCGACCATCCGATGCTAGGGCAGGTCGGTAGAACGGCGGACACGAACGAGGGACGAACGGTGCAGACAGGCGAACGAGACGTCGACGCGACGACGGCACGGCTCAAGCCGATCACCGTCGTCCCCGTCTGGGTGGCCACGCTCGTGGTCGCGGTGCTGATCGGTCTGCGCTCGCCCGCCTCCGAGTACTGGGACCACGTCGTCCTGGCGCTCGGCGGAGCGATCGTGCTGACCTTCGTGTTGCAGCTGGCCACCAGCCAGAAGGACGGCCTCGTCTCACGCACCATGCTGAGCACCTGCGGCAGCCTGGTCATCCTCGCCGTGGTGACGGGCGTCGTCGCGCTCGTCTGAACGGTCGCCCAGAGGTGCTGGGCACGCCGGTGGTCGCCGGGTAGGCTCGACACCATGGATTCCCTGCTCGCACTCGAGGTGTTCTACATCGGGCTCCTCGGCCTCGCCACCCTCGCCATCGGCTTCGTCTCGGTCGTCGTCCTGCTCAAGTTGTTCAAGGGTCAGCGCTGACCGCTCCATGATCGACATCCCCACCGACCTGCCGTCCGAGCTCGTCCCCCTCTCGTGGCTGATCGGCGTCTGGCAGGGCACCGGCGTCGTCGACTACAAGATCGGCGAGGGCGATCCCGACGCCGAACCCGGCGTCGAGCGGCGCACCCACGAGTTCGGGCAGCGCATCAGCTTCAGCCACGACGGTCTGCCCTTCTTGAACTACAGCTCGTTCACGTGGCTGCTCGACGACGAGCACACGCCCTTGACGAGCGAGACCGGCTACTGGCGCCTCGATCGACCGGCCGAGCCGGGCGACCGCGGTCCGGGCATGCTTCCGGGCGTCGGCGTCCAGCCCTTCACCTCGGCCCGTGCGGTCGAGATCTTGCGCACTCCCGACGACGGCTTCGGCCTCGAGGTGCAGATCGCCCACCCGACCGGCGTCAACGAGCTCTATCTGGGTCGGGTCAAGGGTCCGCGCATCGACCTCGCCACCGACGCCGTCGTCCGGTCCAGCAACGCGAAAGAGTATTCGGCGGCCACCCGCATGTACGGCCTCGTCGAGGGCAAGTTGTTCTGGGCGTGGGACATCGCCGCGCTCGGCCAAGAGCTGCGCTCGCACGCGTCGGGACAGCTGGCACGCGTTGACTGACGCCGGCGATCCGCCCCTCGAGACCACGAGCCCCGTCGTCTCGCCGCTCTCGTCGCGCGATGGCTTCGTCGACGACGGTTCAGGAGTCGCCGCCCACTACGGCAATCCACTCGGCGAGCAGCGCCTCCTCGCCCGGGGGGCGGCGATCGTCGACCTCTCCGACCGCGGGGTGCTGACCGTCACGGGGCCCGACCGGCTGAGCTGGCTGAACTCGTTGACGAGCCAGGCGCTCGGCGGGCTCGCGCCGGGTGTCTCGACCGAGACCCTGCTGCTCGACGCCAACGGCCGTCTCGAGCACGCCGCCCGCGTCCTCGACGACGGCGAGACGACCTGGCTGCTGGTCGACCGCCACGAGGTCGAACCGCTCGGCACCTGGCTCGACCGGATGCGCTTCATGCTCCGCGTCGAGGTCGCCGATCGCACGAGCGAGGTGGCGACGATCGGTTCGATGCACGACCTGCTCGGCGGTGCCGAGGACGTCGCCGCGACCGTCCCGGTCCTGACCTCGAACGAGACCGCACTGGTCTGGGTCGACCCCTGGCACGAGGTGACCGCGGGCGGCTACAGCTACGCCGACTCCGATGGTCATCCGGGCCACGACTGGACGTACCGCGAGAGTCTCGTCCGGCGCTCCGACCTCGACGCGCTCGCGGCCCTGCCGACCGATCGGCTCGCCGTGGCAGGCACCCTCGCCCTCGAGGCCCTGCGCATCGAGGCCTGGCGTCCCCGCCTCTCGACCGAGGTCGACGACCGCACCATCCCGCACGAGCTCGACTGGATGCGCAGCGCGGTGCACCTCACCAAGGGCTGCTACCGCGGTCAAGAGACGGTCGCCAAGGTCCACAACATCGGTCACCCCCCTCGCCGGCTGGTCATGCTGCACCTCGACGGCAGCGAGGGCGTGCTGCCCGAGCGTGGTGCCGAGGTCGTCCTGGCCCCCGCCCCCACCGACTCCGACTCCGACACGGCAGGAGGCGCGGTGCCCGACTCCGGCGCCACCGCGCCCAAGTCGGTCGGTCACGTCACGAGCGTGGCCCTTCATCACGAGCTCGGCCCGGTCGCCCTCGCGGTGGTCAAGCGCAGCACCGACGAGGCCGCTCCGCTCGCGGTCCTCGCCGACGGCCTGACGATCGCCGCCGCTCAAGAGATCGTCGTGCCCGCCTCGGCCGGTGCCGCCGCGGGCGTTCCCCGGCTGCCGCGCCTCGGCGCCGTCCGCCGCTGACGGCCCGGTGAGGCAGCGCACGCGGGCCCGGTCGTGACCGGGCCGACGCGCGAAGGCGGGCTGCGGCGTGGCTGGCACCGCGCCTCCTCGGCGTTCGACCTGCGCGACGCGACGGCGCGGACCATCGCCTCCGGCCCGGCCGTCGTCCAGATCGTGCTCGCCGTCGTGGGCGCGTACGCGATCACGCATTACGGTCTCGGGCACGCGATCCCCCTGCTGGCCGTGACCATCACGATCTCGTCGCTCGGCCTGGCACGCGACGCCCGCCCGCGACGCGTGCTCGAGAACGCGGTGGGCGTCCTGATCGGCATCGCGCTCAGCGAGGTGTTGCTGATGGTGGTCGGCAAGGGGTTGTGGCAGATCGCCCTCGTCCTCTTCGTCACGCTGTCGGTCGCCCGGTTCTTCTCGCCGAGCAGCGCCTTCGCCGCCGCGGCCGCGACCCAGTCCATGCTCGTCATGTTGCTGCCGGACCCCGACGGCGGGGCGTTCGTCCGCAGCATCGACGGCGCCGTCGGGGGAGCCGTGGCGTTGCTCGTCACCGCGATCGTGCCCCGAGATCCGGTCGGGCTGGCCCGGCACGACGCCCGACGCTTGTTCGACGAGGTCGACCGGGCCTTCGCGTCACTCGTCAGCGCCCTCCGAACCGACGACGCCCCGCGGGCCGATGACGCGCTCGAGCGCCTGCGGTCGACCCAACCGGTGCTCGACGACTGGTCGTCCACCCTCGAATCGGCCCAGTCGATCGCCCGCCTGTCGCCGTTCCTGCGGTCCCGGTTGCCCGATCTCGTGCAGCAGGCGGCGGTGCGGCGGTACGTCGACCTCGCCGTGCGCAACCTGCGCGTCGTCGCGAGGCGGCTCGACACCCAGCTCGGGGACGGTGTCGACCGGTCGGCACTGGCCGACCTGCTCGACTCGACCGCGCGGGCCGTGGCCGTGCTCGGCAGGTCGGTGCACGACGTCGAGCAGAGGCCGGTCGCGCGCGAGGCGCTCTCGGCCGTCGCCCGTCGCCTCGACCCGACGGTGGTGCTCCCCGGTGCGCCCGTGACCGAGGCGATGGTCGTGCTGATGATGCGCCCGCTGCTCGTCGACCTGCTGATGGCCACCGGCCTGGACCACGACGACGCCAGGGCCCGACTCGCCCGCGTCTGACTTCCGGCACGCCGGCGGCCCGCAGCTCGACAGGTCGTCGCCCCGATGCGACGGCGCGGCTCAGTCGCGCGGCGCGACGGCGGCCCAGGGCAGCGAGAGCTCGCCGAGCCGCCAGCGCGTCCGACCGCCCTGCACGGGCCAGCCGGCCTCGCGCAGTCCCCGCACCGTCGCGAGCCAGCGCTGCACGGGCCCGTAGACCGACAGCGGTGCGGCGACCGCCCAATGGCGATCGAGGTCGACGATCAGATCGTGCACGCGCTCACCCGGCACGTTGCGGTGGATGAGGGCCTTGGGCAGCCGCTCGGCCACGACCGACGGCAGCTCGAGACCGGCGAGTCGCAGCGAGATCGTGAACGTCGTGGGCCCCTCGGGCGTCACGTCGACCCAGCTCGCGACGCGTCCCACCTCGTTGCAGGTGCCCTCGACGAGGACGCCGCCGGGCTGCAGGCGCGCCGTCATCAGTGCCCAGGCCTCGGCGACCCGGGACTCGTCGTACTGTCGCAGCACGTTGAACGCCCGGATCACCGCCGGTCGCCGGTCGCCGTCGAGCGGCACCTCGAAGCCGCCCCGCCGGAAGCTCACGCCGGGACGTGCCGAGAGGCTCGCCAGCCGGACGCGCTCGGGCTCGATCTCGATGCCCACGACCTCGACGTCGTCGCGCACCTTCAGGAGGCGCTGGTGAAGTTCGAGGGGAGTCGTCGCGCTCGCCCCGTACCCCAGGTCGACGACCAGCGGATCGTCCGCGCGCCGGAACGACGGGTGGGCGGCGATCCAGCGATCGACGCGCCGCAGACGGTTGGTTCCGGTCGTGCCGCGCGTGACGGAACCGATGGGCATGCGCCAAGTCTGCCATCGGGCCGTCGCGATACGCTGGCGGCATGACTTCGACCCTGATCCTCCTGCGTCACGGCAACAGCGAATGGAACGCGAAGAACCTCTTCACCGGATGGGTCGACGTGCGGCTCACCGAGCAGGGGCGCCGAGAGGCCAAGCGTGCCGGCGAGCTGCTGCGCGAGGCCGACCTGCTGCCCGACATCCTCTACACGTCGCGCCTCACCCGGGCCATCCAGACCGCCGACATCGCCCTCGAAGAGGCCGACCGCCTCTGGGTCGACGTCAAGCGCTCGTGGCGTCTGAACGAGCGGCACTACGGCGCGCTGCAGGGCAAGGACAAGGCCCAGACGCTCGAGCAGTACGGCCCCGAGCAATTCCAGACCTGGCGTCGCTCGTTCGACGTGCCGCCGCCCCCGCTCGACGACGACAGCGAGTTCTCGCAGGCGCACGACAAGCGCTACGCCGAGCTGGGCGTCGACGCGCCCCGCACCGAGTCGCTCGCCCTCGTGATCGAGCGCATGCTGCCGTACTGGCACAGCGACATCACCGAGAGCCTGGCCGCCGGCGACGTCACCCTCGTGGTCGCCCACGGCAACTCGCTGCGTGCGCTGGTCAAGCACCTCGACGGCATCAGCGACGACGAGATCGCCGAGCTGAACATCCCCACGGGTATCCCGCTCGTCTACGAACTCGACGACGATTTCGCGCCGACCGGTCCGGCCCGCTACCTCGACCCCGAGGCCGCCGCCGCCGGCGCCGCGGCCGTCGCGAACCAGGGCAAGCGCGCCGGAGCCTAGGCGACGCGAAGCGTTGCGCGACGCCCGACTCGGGCGTCGCCGTGAGGAGTACGAAACCCACACCCGGCGCCGAGCGGGGTGTGGGTTTCGTCGTCCTCAGACGAACTTCGCGCTGATCTGCATGACGAGGTCGTCCATGTCGACGGGCGCGCTCGTGTCGACGCGGATCACGGGCCAGTCACCGAGCGGCTCGGCTGCTCCGGCCCACGTCGGCCAGGCGGCTCGGGCCGATTCGACGGTGCCGTGCGCCGGGTGCCGGCCGCCGGCCGCGAGCCGGTCGACCACGCGCTGCAGGGCCACCTCGGGGTCCACGTCGCACCACACCTCGACCGTGCGCGGTGATCCCGCGCGCTCGACGCCGGCTCGGGCGAACTCGAGGTCGCGCTCCCGGTGCCAGAACGCGTCGACGACCACGCCCGCCTCGACCTCGCCCGCCATCGCCCAGACGGAGTCCATCGCGATGCCCCCGAGGGCCTGCGGATCGATCATCGGCCCGGCCAGGTCGACCAGCGCCTCCTTGACGGGGTCCTTCGCGAGCAGCGGGCATCCGAGCACCCCCGCGAGCGTGGCCGAGAGGGTGGTCTTGCCCGATCCGGGCAGACCGTTGACGAGGATCGCGACTGAAGCCATGCCACCATCCTCGCGGACGGCGGAGGGCCCGACCGAACGCAGGAGGCGCGGTGCCCGTCGAACGGACACCGCGCCTCCTGCAGGACCTCGGGCGATCAGACCTCGGGTGCCACCCAGTCGCCGGTGGCGAGGTACTGGACCTTCTTCGCGATCGAGACCGCGTGGTCGGCGAAGCGCTCGTGGTAGCGCGACGCGAGGGTGGAGTCGACCGTGTCGACGGCCGCGCCCTTCCAGGTCTCGCCGAGCACCTTGTCGAAGACGCTGAGGTGCAGTTCGTCGATGCGGTCGTCGTCGTTGCGGATCTCTTCGGCCAGGCGGACGTCTTCGGTGGTCAGCAGCTCGGTGAGTTTCTTGGCGATGGCGACGTCGAGCTCGCCGAGCTCCTTGAAGGTCGGCCGAAGCGACTTCGGCACGACCTTCTCGGGGAACCGGTAGCGGGCCAGCTGGGCGATGTGCTCGGCCATGTCGCCCATGCGCTCGAGCGAGGCGCTGATGCGCAGCGCGCTGACCACGATGCGCAGGTCGCGGGCGACCGGGTTCTGGCGGGCCAGGATGTCGATGGCCAGCTCGTCGAGCGCGATGGCGCGCTCGTCGATCTTGTCGTCGTCGGCGATGACCTGCTCGGCCAACGAGACGTTCGACTCGTTGAAGGCCGTGGTCGCGTTCGCGATCGAGACGGCGACGAGGCCGGCGATCTCGACGAGACGCTCCTGCACCTCCAGGAGTTCCTGCTGGAATACCTCGCGCATGTCGTGTTCGACCCTCTCGTCGTGGGGGCTCGGTGGCCCTGGGAGCACGGTGGCTGTGAGCGACGTGCGGGACGCACGTTCGGCTCGTGACGTGGGGGCAGAGTCGCCCGCACAGTCCCGACGATGCTCTCCGGTGAAGGTTAACGACCGGTGATCGCCGCCTGAACTCTGACCAAAGTACAGCGGATGCGGCGGCCTCCCGTTCATCGACCTGCTGGGGTGTCACTACTCTGAGCAGCATGGAATCCGCCTGGCTGGTGCCGTTGTCGCTGGCCTTCGGGGTCGTCGTCGGCGCCGCGATCGTGGTGGTCGTCGTCTCGGCCCATCGACGAGCCGTGCGTGCCGCGGCGCTCGTCGACATCGCCCTGCCCGACGGCATCGACGCCGTGCTCGACGCGCTCGAGTCCGCCGGCCTCGTGGTCGACCCGTCGGGCAACGTGCTCAAGGCCTCGGTCGCCGCGCGCCAGCTCGGCCTGGTCTCGGCGCAGCAGCACCTCGTGCACCCCGAACTCGAGACGATCGTCAACGACGTGCGTCGACACGGCGACCCCGTCGTCGAGGAGCTCACGCTGCCGCGGCTCCCCGGCAGCGAGGCCACCATCGCGGTGCACGTGAGGGCCGCGGCGCTCGGCGGCCGGTTCGTGCTGCTGCTGGCCGAGGACCGCACCGAGGGGCGCCGGCTCGACGACATGCGTCGCGACTTCGTCGCCAACATCAGCCACGAGCTCAAGACGCCGATCGGTGCCGTCGGCCTGCTCGCCGAGGCCCTCGAGTCCGCGTCGGCCGACCCCGAGCAGGTGCGGCACTTCGCCGCCCGCCTCACCCGTGAGGCCGGCCGGCTCGGTCGCCTCACCCAGGACATCATCGAGCTGTCCCGCCTGCAGGCGACCGACGCACTCGAGACGAGCGACTCGGTCGACGTCCGCGACGTGGTCGACACGGCGGTGGACCGCAACCGCGTGGGCGCCGAGGCGCGGGGCATCGACCTCGTCGTCCGGGGCGGCAAGCACGCGCACGTGATCGGCGACCAGACCATGCTGGTCACGGCCGTGGACAACCTCGTCGCGAACGCGATCAACTATTCGCCCGACGGGTCACGCGTGGGCATCGGTGCCACGGTCGATCAGTCCGGCGTCGTCGAGATCGCCGTGACCGACCAGGGCTACGGCATCCCCGACGACGAACTCGACCGTGTCTTCGAGCGGTTCTACCGCGTCGACCCCGCGCGGTCGCGTCGCACGGGTGGCACGGGTCTCGGGCTCGCGATCGTCAAGCACGTGGTGCAGAACCACGGTGGCGACGTCCGTGTCTGGTCGCAGGTCGGCAAGGGCTCGACCTTCACCCTGCGCCTGCCGGCGGCGGACGTCGAACCCTCCACCCGATCCATCCCGACCACGGCCGCCTCGGCGCCGGAGCACCAAGAGCACCAGGAGACACGATGACCAAGGAGACCCGATGACCCACATCTTGATCGTCGAGGACGAAGAGTCCCTCAGCGAACCGCTCGCCTTCATCCTCCAGCGTGAGGGCTACCAGGTGACGGTGGCCGAGGACGGCCCCGGCGCCGTCGCCGCCTTCGACAAGACCGGCGCCGACCTCGTGCTGCTCGACCTCATGCTGCCGGGCATCCCGGGCACCGAGGTCTGCCGGGTGATCCGGACCAAGTCGCAGGTGCCGATCGTCATGCTCACCGCGAAGGACAGCGAGGTCGACATCGTGGTCGGTCTCGAGCTGGGCGCCGACGACTACGTCACCAAGCCCTACTCGACCCGCGAGCTGCTCGCCCGCATCCGTGCCGTGATGCGCCGCCGCGTCGACCCCGACGACCTGTCCGACTCGATGCTCGAGGCGGGCGAGATCCGCATGGACGTCGAGCGTCACGTCGTCTCGGTCCGCGGCACCGACGTCGCCATGCCCCTGAAAGAGTTCGAGTTGCTCGAGCTGCTCATGCGGAACGCCGGCCGGGTGCTCACGCGCGGCCAGCTGATCGACCGGGTCTGGGGCTCGGACTACTTCGGAGACACCAAGACTCTCGACGTCCACATCAAGCGCATCCGCTCGAAGATCGAGGCCGTCCCGTCCGAGCCGAAGGCGCTCGTCACGGTGCGTGGTCTGGGGTACCGCATCGAGGCCTGAGCGCCTGCGGCACGCCGCGCCCGACCGTCTCGAGAGTCGAGGAGGCGCGGCGCGCGTCGGACACGAGAGGCCCGGCACCGCACACGGCGGGCCGGGCCTCTCGGCTGATGCAGGAGGCGCGCTAGGGCGTCGGCGACGAGGACGGTGCCTGCTGAGTCGCCTCGGGCAGCGGCGTCGACGAGGGCGTCGCCTCGGAGGGCGCGGTGGGGGAGGGCAGCAGGGTGGCGTACTCGGCCAGAGCACCCGTGAGGACGGGCACGACGAAGGACTTGCCGGTCTCGGTGCCGTACTGGACAAAGATCGTGACGAGGGCGCCCGGATCGGAGTCGAGCGACTCCATGAGGAACTGGTCCTGACCGGGCTCGGTGCCCAGCGAGACCTGCGACGAGCCGTCGACCTCGACGGTCTGGGTCTCTTTGCCCGAGGTGGTGGGGTACTCGAACGAGACCTCGGCGGCCTCGTCGCTCGTGTTGAGCACGACCATGCTGAGGCTGGCGGTGCCGCCGTCGCCCTCGGTGGCGGTCAGGGCGATCGCGTTGCGGACCTGGATGTCGCCCACGTTCACGCTCGTGCCGTCGCTCGCGTCGTACTGTTTGGTCGTGGCCTGCGGGCTGATGAAATTGCACCCGGCGGCGGTCAGGACGACCGCGGCACCGACGGCTGCGGCCGAGACGAGTCGCGTCGTCAATCCACGCGACTTCAGGGTTGGGGCTCGCACAGGTGTCCTCCAGGATCAGCGTCACGACAAACGTACGTGGACCAGCTTATCCGCGCCCGCTGGGGTCGGTTCCTTAGGGCAGCCTTACCAACGACTGCTTATGGTATCCTGGGTGTCGCAGAATGGAGCCTGATTCATGCAGTTCGAGGTCGGCGAGACCGTCGTATACCCGCATCACGGGGCAGCGACAATTTCAGAAGTCAAGAAGCGGATCATCAAGGGCGAAGAGAAGCTGTACCTCAAGCTTCGCGTCACCCAGGGTGATCTGACCATCGAAGTACCCGCAGACAACGTCGACCTGGTCGGCGTGCGAGACGTCATCGGCAAAGAGGGGCTGGACCGCGTCTTCGACGTGCTCCGTGCCCCCTTCACCGAAGAGCCGACCAACTGGTCGCGCCGCTACAAGGCGAACCTCGAGAAGCTCGCCAGCGGTGACGTCATCAAGGTGTCCGAGGTCGTCCGCGACCTCTGGCGCCGCGACCAAGACCGTGGCCTCTCGGCCGGCGAGAAGCGAATGCTCGCCAAGGCTCGTCAGATCCTGATCAGCGAGCTCGCGCTCGCCGAGAAGACCGACGAAGAGAAGGCGTCGAGCGTCCTCGACGAGGTCCTTGCGTCCTAGCACTCCCGACGACCGTTCGGTCGACGACGGTGGGGTCCACACCCCGTCCGGCGCCGGTCGGGCGGTCGTCGTCGTTGCGGCAGGCAGCGGCACGCGCCTCGCGCTCGGCAGGCCCAAGGCCTTCGTCGAGGTCGCCGGGCGCAGCATCCTCGAGCGGTCCCTCGACGCCGTTTTCGCCTCGGTCGTGCCGACACAGGTCGTCGTCGTCGTGCCCGAAGCTCTCGTCGACGAGTCCCGCGTCCTCGTCGACGCCGTCGCCGGGCCGGCTCGGGGTTACGCCTCCGTCCTCGCGGGCGGTGCCACGCGTCAACAATCCGTCGCGGTCGGTCTGACCGCCCTCGGCCCGGAGGTCGAGACCGTGCTGGTCCACGACTGCGCCCGACCGTTCACCCCCACCGCCCAGTTCGACCTGGTCGCGGGCGAGGTCGAGGCGACCGGCGACGGTGTCGTCCCGGGGCTGCCGGTGACCGACACGATCAAGCGCGTGGACGCCGGCGTCGTCGTCGACACGGTCGACCGCAGCGAACTCGTGGCCATGCAGACGCCGCAGGGGTTCCCCCGGGCGGCCCTCGACCTCGCCTACGCGGACGCCTCCGTCGAGCACACCGACGATGCCGCGTTGTTCGCCGCGGCCGGCCACCGCGTCCGCGTCGTGGCGGGTGATCCCGTGGCCTTCAAGATCACGACGCCGTGGGACTTGCGACGGGCCGAGACGATCGTCGCCGAGAGCGAGGCGACCGGGCCGGGTCGCGACCGCGCCCGCCGGCCGCGCCCGAGCCTCCTGACCGGGGTCGGCACCGACGTCCACGCGGTCGACGAGACCCAGCCCATGCACCTCGGGCTGCTGCACTTCCCCGGCGAGGCGGGCCTCGCGGGGCACAGCGACGGCGACGCGGTCGCGCACGCCATCGTCGATGCGTTGCTCTCGGCCGCAGGCCTCGGCGACATCGGCTCGAGCTTCGGCACCGACGACCCCCGTTTCGCCGGGGCGTCCGGCGACGTCTTCCTCACGGCGACCCTCGAGCTGCTCGCGGCGACGGGCGCCACGCCCGTCAACGTCGCCGTCCAGGTGGTCGGCAACCGGCCCCGGCTGTCGTCCCGTCGCGTCGAGATGCAAGACGGGTTGACCCGCGTGGTCGGGGCCCCGGTCAGCGTCTCGGCCACGACGACCGACGGGCTGGGGTTCACCGGCCGGGGCGAGGGCGTGGCCGTGATCGCGACGGCGCTCGTCACGCGCGACGACCCCTCCGCCGGCGGCACCTCGGAAGCCACGTCAAATAGGCTGACCACGTGACCATCAGGCTCTACGACTCCCGTCAGCAGGCGCTCGTCGACTTCGTCCCGCTCGTTCCCGGCCAGGTCGGGCTGTACCTCTGCGGGCCCACCGTGCAGTCCTCGCCCCACATCGGGCACCTGCGCTCGGCCCTCGTCTACGACCTCTGGCGCCGGTGGTTCACCTACCGTGGACTCGAGGTCACGCTCGTCCGCAACGTCACCGACATCGACGACAAGATCCTCGCGCTGGCGGCCGACACGACCGAAGAATGGTGGGCGCGGGCCTACCGCTACGAGCTCGAGTTCACCGCCGGCTACCACGCCCTCGGCATCCTGCCGCCGACCTACGAGCCCCGGGCGACCGCGAGCGTCAGCGAGATGCAGCAGATCATCACGACGCTGATCGAGAAGGGGCACGCCTACGTCGCCCCCGACGCGTCGGGTGACGTCTACTTCGACACCGCCGGCTGGCCGACCTACGGTGCCCTGACCAACCAGTCGACCGACGACATGGCGCCCGCCACCGACGCCGACCCCCGGGGCAAGCGCGACCCCCGCGACTTCGCCCTGTGGAAGGGCCACAAGGCCGATGAGCCCGAGTCCGCCTCGTGGGCCTCGCCCTGGGGCGAAGGGCGTCCGGGCTGGCACATCGAATGCTCGGCGATGTCGGCGCGATACCTCGGCGAGGCGTTCGACATCCACGGCGGCGGGCTCGACCTGCGGTTCCCGCACCACGAGAACGAGCTGGCGCAGTCGACCGCGGCCGGCATGGGGTTCGCGTCGTACTGGATGCACAACGGTCTCGTCGCCGTCGAGGGCCAGAAGATGTCGAAGTCCCTCGGCAACTC
Source organism: Frigoribacterium sp. VKM Ac-2836 (assembly GCF_013248995.1). Lineage (GTDB taxonomy): Bacteria > Actinomycetota > Actinomycetes > Actinomycetales > Microbacteriaceae > Frigoribacterium. The sequence continues at coordinate 695,335 of NZ_JABRPK010000002.1, forward strand.
GATCTTCGCCGCCGACTTCCTGGCGCAGGCCCGACCCGTCGTCGTGCGCTACTTCTTCAGCGCCGCCCACTACCGCTCGACCATCGACTACCACGAGGGCGCCCTGCTCGAGGCCGAGGCCGCTCTGGACCGCATCGAGACGTTCCTCGAGCGGGCACGGCGACGCCTCGCCGACACCCGCTTCGCCGGGGTCGGTGCGCGGGTCGTGCCCGACGACTTCGCCGAGGCGATGGACGACGACCTCAACGTCCCGCAGGCCGTCGCCGTCCTGCACGACACCGTGCGCGCCGGCAACGTCGCCCTCGACGACGGTGACCTCGACACCGCCGCCCACGCCTGGCAGCACGTCGCGGCCATGGTGGCCGTGCTCGGCATCGACCCGTCGGCGCCCGAGTGGCGCACCGGCGACGAAGGCGACGCGCACCGCGCGCTCGGCACGTTGGTCGACGTACTCTTGGCCGAACGCCAGCAAGCCCGGGCCGATCGCGACTTCTCGCGGGCCGACGAGATCAGAGGCGTCCTGACGGGCGCCGGCATCACCATCGAAGACACCCCCAGCGGGTCGCATTGGAGCCTCGAACAGTGAAGAACACCAGCGGAGCACGCAAGGGCCGTCCCGGCAGCAGTGCCGTGCGTCAGGGCAGCAAGGGCAAACAGGTCGGCAGCGGCGGGCAGGGTCGCCAGGCGCTCGAGGGCAAGAAGCCCACTCCCGCCGCAGAAGACCGCCCGTACCACCCCGCGGGCAAGGCCAAGGCGGCCCGTGAGCGGCTCGAGGCGGCGCGTGGTCGTGGCGGGTCCGGCCCCCGGGCCGGGTCGCCGATCGCCGGCCGCGGTGGGCCGGACGCACCCCGCCGCCGCCCGAAGTCGGCCGACGACCACGAGATGGTCACCGGTCGCAACTCGGTGGTCGAGGCCCTGCGGACGCGCATCCCGGCGACGACCCTCTACATCGCCGCGCGCATCGAGATGGACGAGCGCACCAAAGAGATCCTGCAGCTCGCCACCCGTCGGGGCCTGCCGATCCTCGAGGTCATGCGTCCCGAGCTCGACCGCATCACCGGCCACGACTCGGTGCACCAGGGCGTCGCGCTCAAGGTGCCGCCGTACGAGTACGCGCACCCCGTCGACATGCTCGAGGCCGCGATCAAACGCCAGCAGAAGCCGCTCTTCGTGGCCCTCGACGGCATCACCGACCCGCGCAACCTCGGGGCGATCATCCGGTCCGTCGCCGCGTTCGGCGGGCAGGGCGTCATCGTCCCGCAGCGTCGGTCGGTGGGCCTGACGGCATCGGCCTGGAAGACCTCGGCCGGTGCCGCGGCGCGCATCCCGGTCGCCATGGCTTCGAACCTGACGCAGACCCTCAAGTCGTTCAAAGAGCAGGGCGTGTTCGTCGTGGGCCTCGACGGTGACGGCGACGTCATGCTGCCCGGTCTCGAACTCGCCGACCGCCCGATCGTCGTCGTCGTCGGCAGCGAGGGCAAGGGACTGTCGCGCATCGTCGCCGAGACCTGCGACGCCATCGTGTCGGTGCCGATCACCGGTGCCGTCGAGTCGCTCAACGCCGGCATCGCCGCATCGGTCACGCTCTACGAGATCTCGAAGCTGCGCGCCGAGCGCAAGAAGAAGTAGGTCACGGCCCCTCGCGAGGGCGGACGTCGAGGAGGCGCGGGTCGGCTAATTGCCGACCCGCGCCTCCTGTGCGTCCTGCGTCGTGCGTCGTGCGCGGCTCGCGGCGCGCGAGGCAGGGCGGCCTCGCCCAGGGCGTGATCCGATACGTACCGGATCACCGATGAACCCGGGTTCGAACCACGAACCCAGAACGAACGGGGTTCATGGTTCGAAACCGGGTTCTCGGGTGGTGAGGGGGCGGAGCCGGGCCCGCGGAGGGTGGCGCGGCGATCGGCGGCGGGGCGGCGCGGTGCCGGACCTGCGGTCAGACCTTGCTGCGCCAATCCTCGTCGGCGTCGGCCTCGTCGGCCTCGAGCAGGGCGGCCTCGGGCAGCGTGATCGACTCCGTCGCCGGCTCGATCACCATCTGCTCGTCGCGGCGGTGGCGCAGCACGTCGTTGATGTACGAGGTCAGCGCCTCGGCGATGGGCACGTCGCGGTTCTCGGCCTGCGACTGGTACCAGCGGTGTTCGAGCAGCTGGTGGAACACCTCGGCCGGTTCGAGCCGGCCCCGCAGGTCGCGGGGGATCGAGCGCACGACCGGCTCGAAGACCCGCGAGGCCCACTCGTGGGCGATCATCTCTTCGTCGACGTCGGATTGATCGGTGCGCATGCGGTAGGCATCGAGGTCGTTGAGCAGGCGTCGGGCCTGGTTCTCCTCGACGTCGAGTCCGGTCAGGCGCAGCAGGCGGCGTGAGTGGTGGCCCGCGTCGACGACCTTGGGCTGGATCTTGACCTGGCTGCCGCCTTCGGCCGTCTTGATCGCGAGCTCTTCGATGTCGAAGCCGAGGTCGTTGAGACGTTCGACACGGTCGGTGATGCGCCAGCGCTCCGAGCTGTCGAAGGTCTCGGCACCGGTCAGCTCCGTCCAGAGGCTGCGGTACTTCGCGACGATGCCGTTGCTGACGTCGACGGCGTCCAGGTTGTCGTCGAGGCGGCCGCCGGCCTCGAGGTCGAGCAGTTCTCCGGCGATGTTGACGCGGGCGACCTCGAGGTCGTTCTCGCGTTGCCCGTTCGAGAGGCCGCCGGGGTAGAGCTTGCCCGTCTCGGCGTCGACCAGGTACGCGGCGAAAGCACCGGCGTCTCGCCGGAAGAGCGTGTTCGAGAGCGAGACGTCGCCCCAGTAGAACCCGATGATGTGCAGACGGACGAGCAACAGGGCCAGGGCGTCGACCAGGCGTCGGGCGGTGTCGGGGCGCAGCGTCTGCGAGTAGAGAGCACGGTAGGGAAGCGAGAACTTGAGGTGCCGGGTGACGAGCACCGGGTTGAGCGGTGACCCGTCGGCGTCGAGGCGGTTCGTGATGACGGCCAGGGGGTCCACGCACGGGATGTCCATGCGTTGCAGCGTCCGGAGCATCTCGTACTCGCCCCGGGCCATCTCGCCCGACGTCTCTTTGATGGCGATGACGAAGCCACTGAGGTGTGCGAAGCGGACGAGGTGCCGCGAGATGCCCTTCGGCAGCGTCGCGATCGCCTCGTCGGGCCACTCGTCGAGCGGCAGCGACCAGGGCAGGTCGAGCAGGGCGGGGTCGGCGGTGGCCGAGGTGATGTTCAGGGAGTCGGGCATGACGGCCTCTCGTGCGGTGGTGCGCCGCCTGAGGCGAGGCGGCGGGGGAGGTCAGGAGGCGCGGGGCCGGAACGCGGGACGGCCCGCCGGGTCGATCGGAGGAGTGCTCCGAGCGGACTCGACGGGCCGACCCGAGGGGGTGCTACGCGCTGACGACGGCCTTGTCGCCGAGGCGCTCGCCGCTCTCGGTGTCGAAGACGTGCACGTGGTGCGCCTGCGGGGTGACGTAGATCGTCTCGCCCAGCTTGGGGTGGTTGCGGCCGTCGACGCGGACGACGACGTCGACACGGTTGCCGTCGACCTCGGTGTGACCGTAGAGGTAGCCGTCGGCGCCGAGCTCTTCGACGACGTCGACGGTGACCGCGAGGCCCTCGCCGGTCGTGTTGACCACGACGTCCTCGGGGCGCACACCCACGGTGACGCTCTTGCCGTTGGCCTGGCCGACGGTGTCGCGGTCGACCGCGGTCACGGCGGTGCCGAACTGGATGCCGCCGTCGACGACGTCGGCGGGCAGCAGGTTCATGGCGGGCGAGCCGATGAAGCCGGCGACGAAGACGTTCTGCGGCTTCTCGTACAGGTCACGCGGCGTGCCGACCTGCTGCAGGACGCCGTCCTTCAGCACGGCGATGCGGTCACCCATGGTGAGGGCCTCGGTCTGGTCGTGCGTGACGTAGACCGTGGTGACGCCGAGGCGACGCTGCAGCGAGGCGATCTGCGTACGGGTCTGCACGCGCAGCTTGGCGTCGAGGTTGGACAGCGGCTCGTCCATGAGGAACACCTGGGGCTGACGCACGATGGCGCGGCCCATGGCGACGCGCTGACGCTGACCACCGGAGAGGGCCTTGGGCTTACGCGAGAGGTAGGGCTCGAGGTCGAGCAGCTTGGCTGCTTCGAGCACGCGGGTGGCGCGTTCTTCTTTGCCGATGCCGGCGATCTTCAGGGCGAAGCCCATGTTCTCGGCGACCGTCATGTGCGGGTAGAGCGCGTAGTTCTGGAACACCATCGCGATGTCGCGGTCCTTCGGCGGGACGTCGGTGACGTTGCGGTCGCCGATGTAGATGTCACCCGAGTTGACCTCTTCGAGACCCGCGAGCATGCGCAGGGTGGTCGACTTGCCGCAACCCGAGGGACCGACGAGCACGAGGAACTCGCCGTCGGCGACCTCGAGGTCGATGCCGTCGACCGCGGCGCGCGTGGAGCCGGGGTAGAGACGAGTTGCCTTGCTGAACGTGACTGACGCCATGATCTTCTCCTTCACCGGCAGGTACGTGCCGGACGATCCGTTGTGAATGGACGGTGATCAACCTGAGAGGTCCGCGGTGACCACCATCGCTCAGCATGCCATGAAAATCCCTCGGATCGCCACGGGCACCCCCCTTCTCCACCCCCTCACCGCCCGCGCCTGCGGACTTCTGCCAGGCTCGGCTCGTACCATGTTCGATGGCCACGACTCGTGGCGACCGTCCCCCCCACCCGCTCGACGCGACCATGCGAGGCCGTCGCGCACCGGAGCCCCATGACTGACCTGAACCCCGACGACCCGTCGTTGACCAAGAACCAGCGGCGTGCGGCGGCCCGCCAGAAGGCGCAGCTCGCCCGCCAGAAGCAGAAGCGGCGCCAGCGCGCCGGCAAGTGGGCGCTGCAGGGCGGCCTCGCCCTCGTGGTGATCGCCATCGTCGTCGGCGTCGTCCTGGTCATCACGAACAGCATCCGTCCGGCCGGTCCCGGTCCCGCCAACATGGCCAGCGACGGCATCAAGATCGGCCAGGGGTTCGAGGCCGTGCCGACCGGGGCCCTCGGTCCCGACGACGAGCCGACGGCGGCCGCCACCACGGCGTCGAGCGACACGGTCGACATCGTCGTCTACCTCGACTACCTCTGCCCGCTCTGCGGCGAGTTCGAGCAGGCCAACAACGACTACATCAGTGGGCTCGTCGAGTCGGGGGCGGCGACGGTCGAGTACCACCCGGTGGCCATCCTGACGAACCAGTCCCTCGGCACCAAGTACAGCAACCGGGCGGCCAACGCGGCGGCCTGCGTGGCGAACTACTCGCCGAACTCGTTCTTCGACTTCAACACCGCGATGTTCGAGCAACAACCCGAAGAGGGCACGCGCGGACTGGACGACTCGCAGCTCGCCGACATCGCGACCGGTGTCGACGGGGTGACCGGCGCGAGCGAGATCACGAAGTGCATCGAGGACGACGAGTTCGGTTCGTGGGTGACGGCGTCCACGCAGCGGGCCATCGACGGTCCCCTGCCCAACAGTGGCCTCGACGCGCTCACGGGCACCCCGACGGTGCTCGTCAACGGGCAGCAGTACGACGGCAGCCGCCCGTTCACCGTGCAAGAGTTCCGGAGCTTCGTCGTCACGGCAGCCGGCAACAGCTACACCGAGTCGGGTACGGCCAGCCCGTCGCCGACCCCGACCGAGTCAGCTCCGGCCGAGTCGGCTCCGGCCGAGACACCCGCCGGCTAGGTCGTCCGGCGGGGGTGGGGCAGCACCCCCGTACGGTCACGGGCGGCCACGGGCAACTCGTGGAGCACGACGTCGCGCACCTCGCCCGCGTCGAGCGTCAGCGTGAGGTAGGTGGCGTGCGGCTGGCGCCGCCGGTCCGTGGGCGATCCCGGGTTGAGGAGTCGTAGGCCCGCAGGCGTCGTCGTGTCCCACGGGATGTGGCTGTGCCCGAAGAGCAGCAGGTCCGTCTCGGGGAAGAGGCGGTCCATGCGTCGCTCGCGCGCCTCCTTGGCCCCGGTCTCGTGGACGACCGCGAGACGTACCCCCTCGACGGTTGTGCGGGCCACCTCGGGCAGCCGGGCGCGCAGCCCGTCCCCGTCGTTGTTGCCCCAGACCCCGACGAGGAGGCGCGCGCGGGCCTCGAACTCGTCGAGCAGGGGTTCGCCGGTCCAGTCGCCCGCGTGGACGACCAGGTCGGCGCGCTCGACCGCGCCCCACACGACCCCCGGTACGGCCTTGGCCTTCTGCGGGACGTGGGTGTCGGACACGACGAGGACGGAGGTCGGCATGCCTCCCACGGTAGGCGCGCGCCGCGCGACCGGGGCACCGATCCGGCCCGATATTCTCGTGACGGGGTTGGCTGTCCCTGTCGGGTCGATCACCCCCGACGAGCCAGCGCGGCCCGACGGCATCCGGCCGCGCTCGGCCGCGCCCCGCCAGGCCCCCCTTCGACCCCCGCACCACCAGAAACGAGGACGACACCGTGGGACTCTTCCGTAGCCAAGAATCCGAGGTGGCCCGCGAGGACGCCGCCGTCCGGCACTCCCTCTGGGCCGATGCTTTCGGCACACTCGCGACGCGTGCCGTGCAGATCATCGCCGTGCTGATCGTCGCCATCGGCGTCATCTACGTGTTCCTCAGCCTGAGCCTCGTCACCCTGCCGGTGCTGCTCGCGCTGATCTTCGCGTCGGCCATGCTGCCGGTCGTGGCGTTCCTTCGCCGCCACAAGGTGCCCTCGGTGCTCGCGACCCTGATCTGCCTCTTCGCGGTCCTGATCATCCTGGGCCTCGTCGCCTGGCTGATCGTCTGGGCCGTCGAGAACCAGGCCAGCTCGTTGGTCGACTCGGCCACCTCGGGCTTCAACAAGCTGCAGGACTGGATCACGACGCTGCCGTTCTCGATCAGCGACCAGCAGATCGAGGACGTCCGCAACGCCGCGGTCGACTTCGTCACGAGCTCGCAGTTCGGCTCGGGTGCCCTCGCCGGGGCCTCGGCCGTCGGCAGCTTCGCCACCGGACTCGTCCTGATGATCGTCGTGCTGTTCTTCTTCCTGAAGGACGGCCCGGCCATCTGGGAGTTCCTGCTGCGCCCCTTCAAGGGCGAGAACTACGCCCGAGCCCGCCGCATCGGCGACAAGACGGTCACCACGCTCGGTGGCTACGTCCGCGGCACCGCGACGGTCGCCGCCGTCGACGCCATCGGCATCGGCGTCGGCCTCTGGATCGTCGGGGTCCCGCTCGCGCTCCCGCTCGCCGTCATCGTCTTCCTGACCGCGTTCATCCCGCTCGTGGGTGCGACCGCGGCGGGAATCCTGGCCGCCCTCGTCGCCCTCGTCGCGCTCGGCCCGGTCCAGGCGCTGATCGTCATCGGAATCGTGGTTCTCGTCAACCAGCTCGAGGGCAACTTCCTGCAGCCGGTGCTGATGGGTCGCACGTTGCAGTTGCACGGTCTCGTGATCCTCGTCGCCCTGACCGCCGGCACGATCCTCGGCGGTGTCGTCGGCGCGGTCATCGCGGTGCCGCTCATGGCCGTGGCGTGGGGCATCACCCAGGTCTGGAACGGCGACCACGAGCCGGCCGAGATGTTCCGGCAGAAGCGACCCGAAGAGGTCCGCTAGCGCCCACGGGCGAGACGAAGGGCCTTCAGGAGGCGCGGTGCGAGGACCTCTCGCACCGCGCCTCCTGCATGTCCGCGGCCCGAGAGCGCGGAGCCGAAAAAACATGCAGTACGTGCAGAGAAATGGTTGCTTTTCGTCAACGAAAGCGTATGGTTGACGTTCGGCAACCAACGGACACGGCCAACGGCGTTCGGTCCCTCACCATCTCGAACCACCGGAGCGCACCTTGTCGCAGACCACGACCGCCGCGGGCACGAAGCCTGCGGCACCCCACGAACCGGGCGAGGCGCCCGGCATGAGCCACCGCGAAGTCCTCACGGCCCTGTCGGGTCTGCTGATGGGCATGCTCGTGGCGATCCTCTCGTCGACCGTCGTGTCGACCTCGCTGCCGCGCATCGTGAGCGACCTCAACGGCAGCCAGACCTCGTACACCTGGGTCATCACCGCGACCCTGCTGGCCACGACGGTCAGCACCCCGCTCTGGGGCAAGTTCAGCGACCTGACGAACCGCAAGGTGCTGCTGCAGGTGGCGCTCGTGCTGTTCGTGCTCGCCTCGGTCGCCGCCGGTTTCTCGCAGAACACCGCCACGCTGATCACCTTCCGCGTCTTCCAGGGCCTCGGTGCCGGTGGCCTCACCGCCCTCGTGCAGGTCGTCATGAGCGACATCATCAGCCCGCGTGAGCGCGGCCGGTACATGGGCTACCTCGGCGCTGTGATGAGCGTCGGCACCATCGGCGGCCCGCTGCTCGGCGGCGTCCTCACCGACTCGATCGGCTGGCGCTGGAACTTCTTCGTCGGCGTGCCCGTCGGCGTCGCGGCGCTCATCGTCATCCAGCGCACGCTGCACCTGCCCCCCAAGCCCAAGAAGGCCGTCGTCGTCGACTACTGGGGCGCCGGGCTGATCGCCGGTGGCGTCTCGCTGCTGCTCGTCTGGGTGTCGCTCGGCGGAAAGCAGTTCGAGTGGGCCTCGACCACCAGCTGGCTGATGGGCGTCGGCGCGGCCGTGCTGCTCGCGCTGGCCGTCGTCGTGGAGTTCCGCTCGAAGGAGCCGATCATCCCCCTCACGTTGTTCAAGAACCGCACCTTCACCTTCGCGGTGATCGCCTCGCTCAGCGTCGGCGTCGCGATGTTCGGCACCAGCGTGTTCCTCGGTCAGTACATGCAGCTGGCCCGCGGCCAGTCGCCGACCATGGCGGGCATCCTGACCCTGCCGATGGTGCTCGGGCTGCTCATCTCGTCGATGGTGGCCGGCGCGCTCATCTCGAAGTACGGCAAGTGGAAGCCCTACATGATCGTCGGGTCGATCCTGCTCGCCGCGGGGCTCTTCCTCATGTCGACCATCGAGTACGACACGAACTTCGCCATCGTCTCGGTCTTCATGGCCATGATGGGTCTCGGCATCGGCATGGTGATGCAGAACCTCGTACTCGTCGTGCAGAACTCGGTCGACGTCAGCGTCGTGGGTGCGGCCTCGTCGAGCGTCGCGTTCTTCCGCAGCCTCGGCGGCACCATCGGCGTCTCGGTCATGGGCGCCGTGCTCGGCACCAAGGTCTCCGGCTACATCACCGACGGCCTGACCGACGCGGGTGTCGACCCCAGCGCTCTCGGCAGCGGCGGCTCGACGAGCATCCCCGACCTCAGCACCGTGCCCGGCCCGATCCGGACCATCATCGAGTCGGCCTACGGGCAGGGCGTCGCCGACGTGTTCCTCATCGCGGCCCCGCTCGCGCTGATCACCATCGTGTTCGTCTGCCTGCTGCCGAACGTCGAGCTCGGCACCAAGACCGGCATCCAGCGGGCAGCGGCGACGACGGACGGTCCTGCGGCCGGTTCGGCGGCGGCGACGACCTCCGAGGACAGCGAAGGAGGCGCGGCTCCCGTCGACGCGAACGCCTCGTCCCCGGCCGCCAAGGGAGCCGCCGCGACCGCCGGCCTGGCACCTGCGGTGTCCAGCGCTCCGGCGACGCGGTCCACGCCGGCCCCGGTCTCGCCCATCGACGAGGGTGGGGACGTCGCCGACCTGCAGCACCGTCACCACAGCCACACGACGACTCCCACCGGTACCATCGACACGATCATCGCGACGGGCGCCGCCGAGGTGGCGGGTCACCCGGTGCCCGCCGACGAACTGGCCGAGAGCCCGGTGTTCTCGTCCCTGGTCGAGGAGAAAGATGTCGCAGCCGACCGTTGACGGCCAGCCCGAGGGTGCGGTGCTCGACGTGCCGCGCCCCGCGGGGGGCGACGCTTCCGACCAGGCCGCACCGCGCCTCCCGGGCGCCGACGACGACGGTCGCGAGGGGCTGATGGCCGGGGTCGTCGACGAGATCGGCTCGATGATGGTCGAGGCGAAACGGACGATCGCCGCGGCGGCGTCGCGCTTCGACCCGGACGTCCCCCCGACGGCGTTCTACGTGCTGCGGTACGTGATGAAGCACCAGCCGTGCAGCGCCGGCGACATCGTGAAGGCGATGGCGATGGACAAGAGCGCGGTCAGCCGGCAGGTCACCCTGCTGCGCGAGGCCGGTTTCGTCGACATGGTGCCCGATGCCGCCGACGGACGCGTCATGACGCTCCACAGCACCGAACGTGCCGAGAGCCGCATGCTCGAGGTCCGGCACGAGAACCGCGCCGTGTTCCGGACGCACGTCGAGGGCTGGACCGACGACGAGCTCGCCGAGTTCGCGGGCTGGCTGCGCCGGTTCAACACCCCCACCGGGTAGACCCGGAGCCCTCTTGCGTCCGGCTCGTCCGGTCCACCGCGAACGGACGAAGGCCCCCACCCGGGACGGGAGGGGGCCTTCGCGCGTTCGGGGCAGGTGCTAGATCGTCGCGGTGTCGATCACGAAGCGGTAGCGGACCTTGCTGGCGACGACGCGCTCGTAGGCCTCGTCGACCTCGTCGGCGCCGATCGTCTCGATCTCGGCACCGATGTGGTGCTCGGCGCAGAAGTCCAGCATCTCTTGCGTCTCGGGGATACCGCCGATGTTCGAGCCGGCCAGGCTGCGACGGCCGCCGATCAGCGACCCGGCGCTGAACGACTGCGGGTTCTCGGGCAGGCCGACGAACACCATGGTGCCGTTGAGGCGCAGCGTGCGGGCGTACGCGTCGATGTCCATGTCGGCCGAGATCGTGTTGATGATCAGGTCGAACGAGTTCTTGAGCTTTCCGAAGGTCTCGGGGTCGCTCGAGGCGTAGTAGTGGTCGGCACCGAGCTTCAGGCCGTCCTCTTGCTTGGAGAGGGTCTGGCTGATGACCGTGACCTCGGCACCCAGGGCGTGGGCGATCTTGACGGCCATGTGGCCGAGCCCACCCATGCCGACGACGGCGACCTTCTTGCCGGGACCGGCGCCCCAGTGCTTCAGGGGCGAGTAGGTGGTGATGCCGGCGCAGAGCAGCGGGGCGGCCTCGTCGAGCGCGATGCCCTCGGGGATCGACAGCACGTAATTCTCGTCGGCGACGATCTGCTTGGCGTAGCCGCCGTAGGTGGGCTCACCCGAGTACTGGCGGCCGTTGTAGGTCGCGACGTTTCCCTTGACGCAGAACTGCTGCTCGCCCGCGAGGCAGTTCTCGCACTCGCGGCAGCTGTCGACGAAGCAGCCGATGCCGACGCGGTCGCCGACCTTGTGCTTGGTGACGTCGGAGCCGACCTCGGTGACGATGCCGGCGATCTCGTGGCCGGGAACCATCGGGAAGATGGCCTTGCCCCACTCTTCGCGGGCCTGGTGGATGTCGCTGTGGCAGATGCCGGCGAACGCGATGTCGATCTGGACGTCGTTCAGACCGACGTCACGCAGCTCGACGGTGGAGTGCTCGAAGGGAGCGCCGGCGGACGGCGTGAGCAGGACGGGGACGGTGGTGGGCATGAGATGACCTCTCTGCGGATGGTGGTGCGCGCCTCGAGGGCGCGCCGAATACCGACGACGTTGTGGGATGCAACCCAGCCTAGGCCGGGTCGCTGGCATCCGTTCCCAGCGAAGCGGCAGGCGCCCGAGGGGCGGCGTCGACCGCAGGAGGCGCGGCTCAGCCGAGCAGCTCGGCGCGCCAGACGAGGGCGGCGGCACCGACCAGGGGGCTCTCGTCGCTCAAGCCGGAGCGGACGACGCGGACGCGCCGGGCGTAGTCGTTGACCGGTGCCTCGGCGACCGTCGCCCGGACCAGGTCGAGGTAGTCGTCGCTGACGCGCGAGAACCCGCCGCCGATCGCGACGACGTCGAGGTCGAGGAGGGTGGTGACCGACGAGACGGCCTCGCCGACGGCGTTGGCCGAGCGGCGGACGGCCGCGACGGCGATCTCGTCGCCCGCGACGTAGCCGGCGGCGAGGTCTTCACCGCGCTCGCCCGGCCAGCCCTGGGCGCGCGCCCAGGCGACGACGTTCGGGCCCGAGGCGATGACCTCGAGGGTGGCGGCCCAGGCGCTCTCGCCCGCGGGGCGGTCGGCGATCTGGATCTGGCCGATGTGGCCGGCGTTGCCGGTGCCGCCCGAGAGCAGCCGGCCGTTGACGATCAGGCCACCGCCGACGCCGGTCGAGACGGTGATCGCCAGGGCGTTCTCGGCGCCCCGGGTCGCACCCACCCAGTGCTCGGCGAGGGCGAGGCTGACGCCGTCGAGCCGCAGGGTGACGGGAGCGGCGTCGGGCAGGGTCGAGGCCGCGAGGGCCGCGACCTGCTCGCGCAGCGGATAGCCGCGCCAGGCCTGCAGGTTGATCGGCGACACCGTGCCGTGCACGAGGTCGACCGGCCCGGCGCTGCCGATGCCCGCCCCGACGAGTGCGTCACCGTCCGGCAGGGCGTCGAGGGCGTGCGCGACCACCGCGCGGACCGCCTCGGCGAGTTCGTCGGACGTCGACCCGGCGCCGGTCGGGCGTCGGTCGCGACTGCCCTCGAGCAATGATCCGTCGGAGGCGACCAGCGCCGCCTCGACCTTCGTTCCGCCCACGTCGACGGCCAATGCGTAATCGGTCACGTCGGCCAGCGTAGCGGGGGAGCGCGACCCGACCGTGTGCCGGAATAGGGTGGCTGCGGCACGCTGACGAAAGGCACCCCCATGGACACCACCGACGGTAGGGTCGCCGTTCTCGGCGACGCCCTCATCGACGAGATCCGCACGGACGAGGGCTCGACCGACCACGTCGGCGGGGCCGGCCTCAACGTCGCCGTCGGGCTCAGTCGCCTCGGCGTGCCCACCACCCTGCTCGCGTCGATCGGTGACGACGCCGACGGGGAGTCGATCCGGGCCTTCCTCACCGAGCACGACGTCGAGCTCGTCGCGACGATCAACCCGCTCGGCACGGGTCGCGCGGTCTCGCTGCGGGTCGCCGGCGAGCCGACCTACGTCTTCACCGACGCCGCCGTCGCCCGCGGTCTCGACTTCTCGCCCGAGCAGCTCGCGGTGCTCGAGTCCGCGCCCCTGGTCGCCGTCAGCTCGTACCCGTTCGACGACGCCGCCCTCACCGACCGCCTGCTGCGGGTCATCGGCAGCGACCCCGTGCGACTCGTCGTCGACCCGAATCCCCGGCCCGGGTTCCTGCCCGGCGGGGCCGCGCAGATCGCCGACTTCGCGGCCGGCTTCGAGCGGGCGGCGGCCTCGACCCTGCTCGTCAAGGTCGGCGACGACGACGCCGAACTCGTCGCCGGACGATCGCTCGCCGACTGGCAGGAGGCGCTGCTCGCGGCGGGCACCGGGGGAGTCCTCGCCACGCGCGGCTCGGCCGGGGCGAGCCTGGTGCTGGCGACGTCGGACGTGGCACTGCAGCGCGGCATCTCGTCGGCCGAGGGCGAGGTCGTCGACACGATGGGCGCCGGCGACGCGACCTTCGCGTCGATCGTCGCCTCGCTGCTCTCCGAGCGGCGCGAGCCCGGCCCGGTCGACTGGTCGGCGGCACTCGACCGGGCGATGGACGTCGCGGCGGCGACGGTCAGGGCTCCGGGGGCGCTGCTGCGGCTGCCCCGCTGACGCCGGCGGGGTTCACCGGCCCGCGCCTCCTGCGTCCTGCCCTGCCGAGAACGCCGCCGAATGGACAGGACACCGCGGAGTGCGGCGGCGTCCTGTCCACTCGGCGGTGTGTCCGCGAGCCGTCGGCGGGGCTCAGCCGAGCGACTCGGCGACCGCCCGCGCCTTGGCCGAGAGGTACCAGTGCGACCGCGCGCCGGTCTCGACCGGCTGCATGCCCACGACGACCTTGCCGCGCGAGTGCTGCTCGGCGAGGTCCTCGAACGCCTGGGCGATGTAGTCGAACGGGTAGAAGCCCGAGACGAGCACGCGGAGCTTGTTCTCGGCGATGAGCTTCGCGAGGGCCGACAGGATCATCGCGGGTTCGGTGTCGTCGCGTTCGGCGCCGATGAAGCGGATCTCGCGTTCGAGGCGGTCCTCGCTCGAGCTGAACCGCGCGGGCAGCACACCGAGGTCGGCGCTGAGCGCCGGGTTGTCACCGCCGAAGTTGTCGATGAACGCCGTCACGTGGCGATCGGTTCCGGCGGCCTTGTCGATGCGCTCGCGCAGGCCGTCGCCGTAGTCCACGGGCACGACACCGATCGAGCGCAGGTAGTCGTGGTTGCCCGGGCTGCAGGTGCCGATCACCTTGGCGCCGAGCTGCAGGGCGAGCTGGCACTCGATGTGTCCCACGCCGCCCGCGGCGGCCGTGATGACCACGACGTCGTCGGGCCCGAGGTGCAGGCCGCGGACCGTGTCGTACGCCGTGGCCCCGGCGAGGTACAACCCCCCGGCGACCTCCCACGGGACGTGCTGCGGCTTCGGCACCACGGCGCTCGCCGGGACCGCGATGTAGGTGGCGTGCGCGCCACCACCGACCGCGTGGCCGATCACTTCGGCGCCGACCGAGAAGTTGCGCACGGCGGCGCCCCGCTTCTTGACGATGCCCGCGAAGCAGGACCCCTCGCGGGCCGGGAAGTCGAGCGGCAGCCGGTCGACGAAGTCGCCCTGCCGGATGAAGTTCTCGATGTGGTTGAGACCGGCACAGATCACCTCGACGACGATCTCGTCGTCCGCGGGTGTCGGCAGCGGCTGCTCGACGAAGTGCAGTTGGGCGACGTCCCCGTACCCGTCGAACTCGATGGCCTTGCCCGGTCGTGCCATGACGTACCTCCACTGCGGTCGTCGCGACGACGCCGATGCCGTCGCGAGGGTGACTGCATCTTGCGCCCCCCACGTCACGACCGACCGCAGGGCTCGCTTCGAGTTGCCTGGACGTGCGGGACCGGGTCAGGAGGCGCGGGTCGGCCTCGCGGTCAGAGCTGGTCGGTGGGCACCGAGAACGTGTCGCAGGCCGTCGCGCCCTGGCTGCGTCCGGTCTCGAACCACTTCTGACGCTGCTCGGCCGAGCCGTGCGTCCAGGTGTCGGGGTCGACCTGGCCACCGCCCGCGGACTGGATGCGGTCGTCGCCCACGGCGGCCGCCGCGTCGAGCGCGTCGGCGACCTGCTGCTCGGTGACCGGTTCGAGGAACGTGGTGCCGTCGGCGTCGGCGATCGTCGACGCCGAACCGATCCACGCGCCGGCGTAGCAGTCGGCCTGCACCTCGAGCCGGATCGTGTCGGATCCCGGCCCGGTGTCGCTGCGGTCGGCGCGGTCGAAGGCGCCGGTCAGCTGCTGGACGTGGTGACCCCACTCGTGGCCCACGACGTACATCTGGGCGAGGGGGCCGCCGCTGGCCCCGAACTGAGACCGCAACTGCTCGAAGAAGTCGGTGTCGACGAAGAGGGCCTCGTCGGGCGGGCAGTAGAACGGCCCGGTGGCGCTCGTCGCCCCACCGCACCCGGTGTCTGTCGACCCGCTGAAGAGGAAGAAGTCAGGGGTGCGGTAGTCGGTGACGCCCAGGGCCGGGGCCTCGGTGCCCCAGTACGTGTCGAGCGACGTCGCGGCGCCCACCATGCGGCAGTCGATGCTCTCGTTGGCCTGGGCACCCGTCGTGCACTCGGACGAGAGGTCGCTGCCGTCGAGGGGCTGCGCGGCCCCCGAGCCCGTTCCTCCGCCGAGCAGCCCCGACACGTCGACCCCGGTGGCCTGGCTGATGAGGAAGACGGCGATCAGGCCGACGATGCCGATGCCGCCGCCGGCGACACCCACCGTGCGGCCGCGGCCGCGTCGCTTGACCCTGCTGCCGTCGAGGCGCGCGTCGTCGTTGAAGGACATGTCGCCGACGGTAGCGCAGGGCGGGCGTCAGTGCCCTTCGGCGGCTTCTTTCGCCTCGCGCTCTTTGCGGAGGACCTCGCGGCCGGCGTTGCGCTCTTTCACACGGAGCTCTTCTTCGCGGACGTCGGCGTGGATGCCACGCTCGGTGCGCAGCCAGTCGGGCATCTCGTCGAGCAGGGCGTGGATCTCGTCGGTGGTCATGACGTCGTCGACGCCGGCACGGGCGAGGCCGGAGGTCGAGATGCCGAGCTTCTGGGCGACGACGGGCCGCGGGTGCGGGCCGGTGCGACGCAGCTCCGACAGCCACTCGGGCGGGTTCGTGCTGAGCTCGGCGAAGGCCTCGCGCGTGACGGGGGCGGCCTGGAACTCGGCGGGTGTGGCCGGCAGGTACACGCCGAGCTTCTTGGCGGCCGTGAAGGGCTTGAGGGTCTGCGGCTGCTTGCCGGACGGCGCGTCGGAGGTCATCTGCCCAGGGTACCGGCCCGATACCCTCGAGCCATGACGACCGAGCCGACCCGCGCCCCCTTCCGTATCGGGGTCGTGCCCGGCGTGACCCTGTCGAAGTGGTCGAGGCTCTGGGAGGAACGACGCCCCGAGACCCCGCTGGCCTTCGTGCCGCTCGCCGACGCCGACGCGGTGCCCGCTCTCGACGACGACCGGGGCGACGGCCGGGTCGACATGGTCCTGGCCCGCCTGCCGATCGAGGTCAGGGGTTTGTCGGTCATCCGGCTCTACGACGAGCGGGCCGTCGTCGTCGTGCCGAAGGACCACGCCGTCGCCTCTGCCGGCGCCGAGGACGAGGTGGACGCGGTCGTGTTCGCCGACGAACACCGGAACGACCTCGACCCGTCGCTCTCGACGGCCGACGCCGTCGCGGTCGTCGCGACCGGTGCGGGCGTCGCGGTCATGCCGCAGTCCCTCGCCCGCTTGCACGCCCGGAAAGAAGTCACCTACCGCTACGTCGCCGACCTGCCACCGACCACGATCGCGCTCGTCTGGCCCGAGGGCGAGCTCACCGACGACCTCGACGACTTCATCGGCGTCGTCCGGGGCCGCACGGCCCACAGCTCACGATCGAGGAGGCGCGACGAACCCGAGCAGGCGGCCACCGGCCGCAAGGGGGCGGCCCCCGACCCGCGCGGCGCCAAGCCCCAGCGCACGCCCCCGAAGGGCCGGGGACCGCAGCGCGGCACGGGCCGCAGCCGACCGCGCCGCGGGCGCTGATCCCTCTCGCGCCGACCGGTCTGACAAGCTGAGCGGGTGACGAAGGAGACCCGCATGTCGAAGAAGATCTGTCTGCTCACCGGCGCCGGCCGCGTGAACTCGATCGCGAACGGAATCGCCCACGAGCTCGCCGCCGACGGGTGGGACCTCGCCCTCACCACCTGGGACGGTTACGACGCCTCGATGCCCTGGGGTCTGAAGGCCGTCGACGTGGGGTCGCTCGTCGCCGACCTCGAGGCCGCGGGCGCGCGCGTGGTCGTGTACCCGGCGGATCTGGCGGACCCGGGGACTCCCGCGCGCCTCCTCGGAGCGGTAAACGACGACCTCGGACCGGCGACGGCGCTCGTGCTCTCGCACTCCCACAGCGTCGACTCGTCGATCCTCGACACCACGCTCGAGAGCTGGGACGCTCACTACGCCGTCAACGTGCGGGCGGCGTGGCTCGCGATCAAGGCGTTCGCCGAGCAGCTCCCCCCGGTCGACCGGCTCGACGACGGGGCCCGCGTCGTCGCCCTCACCAGCGACCACGTCGTGCACAACCTGCCGTACGGGTCGAGCAAGGGCGCCCTGGACCGGCTCGTCATCGCGGCGGCGCGCGAGCTCGGGCACCTGGGTGTCTCGTCGAACGCCCTGAACCCCGGCCCGATCGACACGGGGTGGATGGACGACGAGATCCGGGCCAGCGGCACCGAGCGGCAACCGACCGGCCGGCTCGGCGAGCCGATCGACATCGCCCGCGTCGTGCGGTTCCTGCTGTCGCGTGAGGGGCGCTGGATCTCGGGGCAGCTGATCAAGGCCGACGGCGGCTTCTCGGTCTGAGCACGACCGCCGTGCGGTGGTGCCGCGGGCGTCGACTGGCTAACCTCCGGTCATGACCGAACCCGTGACCTTCCGCACCGTGATCGCCGAGGCACGGACGAACGCGACGGGCATCGTCGTCCCGCCCGAGGTCGTGGACGCCTTGGCATCGGGCAAGAAGCCTGCGGTTCTCGTCACGGTCGAGGGGTACACGTACCGCGGCACGGTCGCGAGCATGGGTGGGCGGTACCTCGTCCCGGCCCGCGCTTCCTACGAGGCCCTGTCGTACAGCCGGCAACGCGCGCTGGTCGAGCCGATCGGGGCGGCGAAGACGCCCGAGACACGTGCCCGACGGCTCGCCGCCGTGCTCGCCTCCCTCACCGGCTGAGCGAGCGGGCCCTGTACCCCTCGACGCTGGGTGAGGCGTCGGCGCGGGCGGCGTAGCGTCCACGCCACCACCGCGCGGCACGGACGCCGACGGACGGATCGACACACCAAGGAGGCGCGATGTCGTTCAGCAAGGGAGACCACGTCACCTGGAACACCCCCCAGGGCGAGACCCACGGCACGGTTGTGGAGAAACGCGTGAAGGAGTTCCAGCTCGACGGGCAGAAGTTCAAGGCCTCGGAGGACGAGCCCTACTTCGTCGTCGAGAGCGACAAGAGCGGGGCGAAAGCCGCCCACAAGGGGTCGTCACTGAGCCCGAAGAAGAAGTAGCAGCAGCCGCACCCCACCCACCACCGCCCCACCCCACGAGGAGAAGACCATGGCCGACCTGAACGACGTGCGCTGGAACGACGAGGCCCGCGACAAGATCTTGACCGACGCCGACAAGGTGCTGCGCGACGCCGTCCGTGACGCCGCTGCCGCCCACTCGGGAGAGTCGTGGGAGGAGTCTTTCAAGGCGATCAACGACGCCGTCAAGGACCGCTTCATCGACTACGAGCCCGGTCCGGACGTCCGCAAGTACGCCGAAGCGATCGAGCGCGGCGACTTCAGCTGAGACGTGCCCCCTGGCCGGCGTCGACCCGTCGCACCCGTGAGCTGAGCGCCACGGCCACCGCGACGGCGACCACGAGGCCGGCCAGGGCGGCGAGGGTCGCCGGGGTGCCGATCAGTTCGGTGAGCGGCCCGACGACGACCTCGCCGACCGGCACGCCGGCCAGCGAGGCCAGAGTCAGACACGAGAAGACGCGACCCAGGTAGACCCCCGGCACCTGCCGCTGCACGACGACGTCCAGCGGCACCGTGAAGACCTCGAGTCCGACGCTCGCCGCGAAGAGGCCGAGGCTGATCCAGAAGAACCAGTGCAGCGGGTCGAACACCACCGGGTCGGTGCCGTAGGCGAACGACAACAGCACGAGCGGCAGGGCGAGCGCGGTCGCTCCGAGGCAGGCGGCCCAGAGGCGGAGTCGTCCTCGGAGCGCGCCGGCCCAGAAGGCGCCGACGATCAGACCGAGGGTCTGCACGGCACCCGCGAAGCCCCAGAGCAGACGACCGAACGACTGGTCCGCCACGAGCGGTCCGACCACCTGCACCCCGCCGGCGAAGGCGAACTGGAACGTGAACGCCAGGGCGGCGGTCGCGACGAGCCACCGGGTGCGCCAGACGAAGCCGAGCCCGCTGCCGAGGTCGCTGAGCACCGACGTCCCTCCCGAGGCACGGGCCCCGTCGCGGGGCAATCCGACGAACACCACGGCAGCGATCGCGAAGACGGCCGCCCCGACGGCCAGGGCCGGCCCGGAACCCGCAGTCGCCACCACGGCACCGCCCACGGCCGTGCCGATCACCAGCCCGACGTTCATGCCGACCCGGCTGAGCACCGTCGCGTCCCGCAGCAGGTCGTCGGGCACGGTCTCGCGCAGCAGGGCGCTCGTCGCGGGTCCGAAGAAGGCGGCTGCGGCACCGTTCACGACACCGACCGCCGCGAGGGTGGGCAAGGTCTCGGTCTGCGTCAGCATCAGAGCAGCCGCCACGACGAGCGACGCCGCCGACAGCCACGACGAGGCGATCGCGACCGTGCGCTTCGAGAAGCGGTCCGCCAGGGCCCCGCCCACGAGGACCAGGGCGATGTTGGGCACCGACCGGGCGACGACGACGAGCCCGAGGTCGACGGCGTCGGCACCCAGGTCGATGGCCGCGAAGACGATGGCCAGAGGCGCGAAGCCGTTGCCCACCCACGAGAACAGGCGCCCGACCCAGAGGGCCCGGAAGGCAGGCGTTCTCAGCAGCGACCACGGCACCGCTGAACTCTATGCCGACGCACCGGGTCCGGACCCCTCGTCCTGAGTCGTCGTCATCCCGGTCGGCGACGACCTAGGCTGACCCCGATGGACGCCCCCGAGCCCGACACGACCCGCGCCGACGTCACCGACGTCACGCCGGTCGGCACGGTGCGCGAGCCCGGACGGTACCGCAAGGGCATCGCCAAGCGCGAGGCGATCCTCGACGCGGCCCTGCCGGTGTTCGGCACGGTCGGGTTCCACGGTGCCACCCTGCGCGAGATCGCCCGGCGATGCGGTGTCTCGCACCAGTCGCTCATGCACTACTTCCCGACGAAGGACGAGCTGCTGATGGCCGTGCTGCGCCGCCGCGACGAGCGGCTGCGACGGCACTTCGACGACGACGGAGGCATGCGGGTCGACGAGCTGGTCGCGCTCGCCGAGTACAACGTCGACGTGCCGGTGGTCATCTCGCTGTTCATCACGGCCTCGGCCGAGGCCACCTCACCCGACCACCCGGCGCATGACTACTACGCCGACTACTACGAGCGCATCGTCTCGTCGACCTCCGCCTACCTCGGACTCGCCCAGGCTCGCGGGTGGTTGCGCGACGGGTACACCGCCGAATCGGCCGCCCGTGTCGTGCTCGCCGTGCAGGACGGCCTCCAGCTGCAGTGGTTGTACGAACGCGACGCCGTCGACGTCCCGGCCCTGATGCGCCTCGTGATCGAAAGCGTCCTCACGGTGCCGACGGGCGAACTCGACGCCGCCGTGCGCGAGGCGGCCGGGCACGCGGGCTGACCGCGCCTCCTGTCGTGCCTCGGGTGCCGGGCCGTGTCATCGGACCGATCTGATGAATTGGTTGATCACGGCACCGACGATGCTGACGATCGCGCCGCCGATGAACAGTGCCGAATAGTTGTCGCCGCTCGCGCCGATCGCGAGGAGGAGCGGCGCGACGGCGGGGACCAGGGTCTGGGGCAGCACGTTCGCCAGGTGCAGCAGGCCCATGTCTTTGCCGACCGTCGCTCGGGACGGCAGGACCTCGGCGATGACGGCCTGGTCGACGGCCAGGTAGACCCCGTTGGCGAGGCCGGCGATCGCGATCGCGACGACGAACATGGCGAAGTCGTCCGCCAGGGCCGCGAGGACATGCGACAGGGCGACGATGGTGGCGCTGATCAGGACGAAGATCTTTCGCCGCTGGAGGTGGTCGGAGATCCGCCCGACGACGATGCTGGTCGCGACGGTGCAGACGGTGAGCGTCAGGGTCACCTGGAGGACGGCGGTCCCGATGTCCGCTCGCGTGTACCCGAACCGGTCGATGAGGAAGAACACCTGGTAGCTGGCCAGCGTGACGTTGCCGAAGGTGACCATGAAGCGGGACACCCACGCGAGGGTGAAGTCAGGCGCCTGTCGTGGGTTCCTCCAGAACCCCTTGACGAAGGTCAACAGGTGGAACGGCGGCACCTCGACGCGCGTCTGCGTCCGGTCGCCGAGGACGAAGAGCAGGATCACGATGCTGACCACGACGAACGCGCCGGGCACCAGGATCGCCATCGTCACGTCCGGCAGGAACACGTGCACGAGGTAGGCCCCACTCACGGTGGCCAGGCTCTGGGTGATGCCGACCCAGCCCGAGACGCGACCGAGCTGGCGCCGAGGTACCTGGTCCGGGATCACCGGGTTCAGTCCGGCCAGGAGCACGTTGAACGTCAGTTGCGTCAGGCTCCATGCCAGCACGAGGAGCGGCACGGTGTCGGCGCCCGACAGCAGGAACAAGCTCAGGACGCCGGTGACCATCCCGCCGAGGAGCCACGGGCGACGCATGCCGAAACGGCCGACGGTGCGGTCGCTGAGCGCCCCGAAGACGTACTGCGCGATCAACGCGATGAAGGAGCCCACGCCGAGAACGAGCGACAGGGTGGCGGCCTTACCGTCCGGGTCGATCTGATCGACCTTGAGAGCGAGCGTGATCTGCGTCGCCGGCAGGAGGGCGAACCACGTGCCGAAGAACGCGAAGACGAGCGAGGCCTGTAACCGGAACCCGGTCGGAGGGAGCGTGTCCAGGCTGCCTGCGACCGGCCTCCCGCTCGAGACGACGGGGGCGGCCTGCCGCTCGGACGGCTGCGATGTCGCGCGATCGGCGGGTGCCATCTCTTCGGTGACCTCTCTCGTCGGTGCACGACGGAACGTGTGGAGCCGACGGCGTCCTGCTCCCTGCCACGCCGCCGGAACCGCCCGGCCCGGTCCTCGTCTCGAAGACAGAGCGCGCCGGGAGTCAGTGGACCAAGCCTGGCACGGGTGGACCCGTCTGTGCGCACCGACGCCGGTGCCCGCTACTTCGCGCTGATGCGCTGGAACTTTCGGATGCAGAGCGGCACGAAGACCACGAGCATCACGGCGATGCCGAGCAGGACGGTGGCGTAGGGGTGCTGCATCGTCCAGATGTCGGGCACCGGGGTGGCGCCCAGGTTGCCGAACGAGGTGCGGGCCGCCTGGACGAGGGACGACACCGGGTTCCACTCGGCGAAGACCCGCAGCACGGTCGGCAGGGTGTCGCTCGGCACGAAGGCGTTCGAGACGAACGTCAACGGGAACAGGATCATGAACGAGGCGTTGTTGATGGTCTCGGGCGTCTTGACGCTCATGCCGAGCAGCGCCATCACCCAGCTGAACGAGTAGCTGAACAGCAGCAGCAGGGCGACCCCACCGACGAACGAGGCCGCCGAGGCGTTGACGCGCCAGCCGACGGCGAGGCCGGTGAGCATCATGATGACCATCGAGATCGTGTTCAGCGCCAGGTCGCTGTTCGTCCGACCGATCAGCACGGCCGACGGGCTCATCGGCAGAGTGCGGAACCGGTCGATGATCCCCTCTTTCAGGTCTTGGGCCATCGCGGCGCCCGAGAACGTCGAGCCGAAGACCACGGTCTGCGCGAAGATGCCCGCCATGAGGAACTGCGTGTAGTCGGTGCCCTGGACGGCGATGGCGCCGCCGTAGACCTGGCTGAACAGCAGCACGAACATGATCGGCTGCAGCACGGCGAAGATCAGCATGTCGGGTGAGCGCTTCACCTTGATCAGGTTGCGCTTGGTCACGGTCCAACCGTCCGAGGCCCAGGTGCCGATGCCCGTGTCGGTCGACGGGACGAGCGTCTGCGCAAGGGCGGAGGTGGTTCCGGTGGTGGTCACGCCCGTGCCTCTCTCTTCTTGGCACCGCGCCGACCACGACCCCGACCGCCGGCCGGGTCGTCCTCGGGGGAGTCGGGGTCGTCTCCCGCCTCGTCGTCCGCCGCACGGTGGCCGGTGAGCTGCAGGAACACGTCGTCGAGGGTGGGGCGTCGCATGCCGGCGTCGTGCAGCTCGATGCCGGCCGCGCCGAGGTCGGCGAGCGTCCGCTGCAGAGCGGTCGGGCCGTCGGTGACCGCGACTTCGAGCTGACGGCCGTCGGCCCCGACGGCCGGCTCGGAGTCGCCGTGCCGCCGGAGCACCTCGACCGCCTGGCCGGCCCGCGCCTCGTCGACGAGGGCGACGACGAGGCGGTGACCGCCGACCTGCGCCTTGAGCTGGTCGGCCGTGCCCTCGGCGATGACGGCCCCGCCGTCGATGACCGAGATGTCGTCGGCCAGCCGGTCCGCCTCTTCGAGGTACTGCGTGGTCAGCAGCACGGTCGTGCCGCCGTCGACGAGCCCGGTGATGATGTCCCACAGGGCGATGCGGCTGCGCGGGTCGAGGCCCGTCGTCGGTTCGTCGAGGAACAGCACGCGCGGGTTCGTCACGAGGGCCCCGGCGAGGTCGATCCGTCGTCGCATGCCGCCCGAGAAGCCCTTGACCGGGCGGTCGCCCGCGGCGGCCAGGTCGAAGACGTCGATCAGCTCTCGGGCGCGGTCCCGGCTGACGCGGCTGCCCAGGTGGTACAGCCGCCCGATCATGTCGAGGTTCTCGAAGCCGGTGAGGTTCTCGTCGACGGCGGCGTACTGCCCCGAGACCCCGATCGAGCGGCGCACCGCCTGGGCGTCCGCGACGACGTCGAGCCCGGCGATCGTGGCCACGCCGGCGTCGGGCCGTTCGAGCGTGGTGAGCATCTTCACCCCGGTCGTCTTGCCGGCGCCGTTCGGGCCCAGCAGGGCCTTGACCGTGCCCTCGGGCACCGTGAGGTCGAGACCGGTCAACGCACGGACCGGCCCCGACTTCGACCGGTAGGTCTTGGTCAGGCCACGTGCTTCGATCATCGCCATGCGTGCTCCCGTGGTGTGGGTGGCCCGCCAACGCGCAGACGGGTCGGTCTCAGCGGGCGCTCCGCGCCGCCTGGACGCGCCCAAGGTAGCGCTGTCCGGCCCCGGCCGCCAGTGCCGATCGACACCCTGTCGACGAGGAGGCGCGGCGCACGTTACGGTCTCGTGTCAAACCTTGCCAGGTGGCAAGTTCCGCCCTACATTCATCCCATGACCACCATCGACGAGACGGCGGGGCCGTCCACCGCTGAACAGCTCCTGCCCGTCGGCATCGGCGACGACGCCGTCGCCCTGGCCCGCCGCTGGGCGCACGAGGCGTCCGGCGCACCGAGCACGGGGTCGGCCCACCTGCTCGCCCAGGTGCTGAAGGACGAGTCGGGCCTCGCCTTCACGATCGGCTTCGTCGACCGGGTCGTCCGACCGGAAGACCTCGGGGTGGCCGCCCGCAACCTGTCGGTCCTGGCGAAGCAGGCCCCGGCCTTCCTGCCGTGGCACATGCGCAGCGCGGTCCGCCTCGGCGGCGTGCTGGCGCCCGTGCTGCCCGGCGTCGTCGTGCCGATCGCCCGTCGGGTGCTGCGCGGCATGGTCGGCCACCTCGTCGCCGACGCCCGCCCGGCGAAGCTCGGCGCCGCCATCGCGAAGATCAAGAAGGCCGAGACGCGGCTCAACCTCAACCTGCTCGGTGAGGCCGTGCTGGGCGACGCCGAGGCCGAGCACCGTCTCGCCGGCACCCGGGCGCTGCTCTCTCGCGACGACGTCGACTACGTGTCGATCAAGGTCTCGTCCATCGTCAGCCAGCTCTCCATGTGGGCGTTCGACGAGACCGTCGAGCGCGTCGTCGAGAAGCTCACGCCGTTGTACGAGCTCGCCGAACGCTCGCCGAAGCCGAAGTTCATCAACCTCGACATGGAGGAGTACCGCGACCTCGACCTCACGATCGCGGTCTTCACGCGCCTCCTCGACCAGCCGCAGCTGAAGGGCCTCGAGGCCGGCATCGTGCTGCAGACCTACCTGCCCGACGCCCTCGGCGCCCTGCAGCACCTCACCACCTGGGCGACCGAGCGGGTCGACGCCGGCGGGGCCGCGATCAAGGTGCGCATCGTCAAGGGCGCCAACCTCGCGATGGAGACCGTCGACGCCACCGTGCACGAGTGGCCCCTCGCCACCTACGGCACCAAGCAGGACAGCGACACGAACTACAAGCGCGTGCTCACCTGGGCGTTCACGCCTGAGCGCACTCGTGCCGTACGGATCGGCGTCGCCGGTCACAACCTCTTCGACATCGCCTTCGCCCACCTGCTGGCCGAGGCCCGGGGCGTGAGCGACCGGGTCGAATTCGAGATGCTGCTCGGCATGGCCGAGGGGCAGGCCGAGCTGGTCAAGGCCGATGTCGGCGGGCTGCTGCTCTACACGCCCGTCGTGCACCCCCGCGAGTTCGACGTCGCCATCAGCTACCTGATCCGCCGCCTCGAAGAGAACGCGTCGAGCGAGAACTTCATGTCCGCCGTCTTCGAACTCGCCTCGAACGAGGCCATGTTCGAACGCGAGAAGGGACGATTCCTCGCCTCGCTCGCCGAGGTCGACGGCGAGACCCCGGCACCGCACCGCGTGCAGAGCCGCCTCGACGCCGCCCAGGCGTTGCAGCCCCGCGCGGCCGGCAGCGGTTTCGACAACGAGCCCGACACCGACCCCGCCCTGGCCGACAACCGTGCCTGGGGCCGCGAGATCGCCGCCCGCTCGGCCGACTCGCGCCTCGGCGTCGAGCTGATCGAGTCCGCCCGGGTGACCGACGAGGCCACGCTCGACGCGATCGTGGCCGAGGCCGTGGCGGCATCCGCCGGCTGGGCGGCCCGCGGAGGCGCGGGTCGGGCCGCGGTCCTGCGCGAAGCCGCGGCCACGCTGTCGGCCCGCCGCGCCGACCTGATGGAGGTCGCGGCGAGCGAGACCGGCAAGACCGTCGCCGAGGGCGACGTCGAGGTCAGCGAGGCGATCGACTTCGCCAACTGGTACGCCCACCTCGCCGAAGAACTCGACCGGGTCGACGGGGCCACCTTCGTGCCCGAGCGGCTGACCCTCGTCACGCCGCCCTGGAACTTCCCCCTGGCGATCCCGGCCGGCTCGACCCTCGCGGCGCTCGCCGCGGGCAGCAGCGTCGTGATCAAGCCGGCGGGCCAGGCCAAGCGCAGCGGTGCTGTCATGGTGCAGGCCCTCTGGGACGCCGGCGTGCCCCGCGAGGTGCTCAAGCTGGTCGACGTCGACGAGGGCGACCTGGGTCGTCACCTGGTGTCGCACCCCTCGGTCGACCGCGTCATCCTCACCGGCGCCTTCGAGACGGCCGCGTTGTTCACCAGCTGGCGCACCGACCTGCCCCTGCTCGCGGAGACCAGCGGCAAGAACGCCATCATCGTCACCCCCAGTGCCGACCTCGACCTGGCCGCGTCCGACGTCATCAAGTCGGCGTTCGGCCACGCGGGCCAGAAGTGCTCGGCGGCGAGCCTGGTGATCCTGGTCGGCTCGGTCGCCACCTCCGAGCGCTTCCGCCGGCAGATCGTCGACGCCGCGTCCACCCTGCGCGTCGGCCTGCCCTCCGACCCCACGACGCAGATGGGCCCGATCGTCGAGCCGGCCCACGGCAAGCTGGAGCGCGCGCTCACCACCCTGGGCGCGGGCGAGACCTGGTTGGTCGAGCCGAAGCAGCTCGACGACACCGGGCGCCTCTGGTCGCCCGGGGTGCGTGCCGGCGTCGCCGCGGGCAGCGAGTTCCACCTCACCGAGTACTTCGGCCCGGTGCTCGGCATCATGACCGCCACGACGCTCGACGAGGCCATCGAGCTGCAGAACGCGACCGACTACGGCTTGACCGCGGGCCTGCACACCCTCGACCCCGCCGAGTTGTCGACCTGGCTCGACCGTGTCGAGGCGGGCAACCTCTACGTCAACCGCGGCATCACCGGGGCGATCGTGCGGCGCCAACCGTTCGGCGGCTGGAAGAAGTCCTCGGTCGGTGCCGGCGCCAAGGCCGGCGGGCCGAACTACCTCGTGCACCTCGGCTCGTGGCAGCCGACGACGATGACCGCACCGCAGGAGGCACGCCCGGGTCGCGAGGCCCTGGCCGCCCTCGACGCCGCGTCGCCGCTGCTCGGGGCGTCGGGTGCGTCGGCTCGCGACGACCTCCGGGCCGCCGCCGCGAGCGACGAGCACTTCTGGGCCACCGAGTTCGGTGTAGCCCGCGACGTCAGCGCGCTCGGTCTCGAACGCGACCTGCTGCGCTACCGTCCCTTGCCCGTCACGGTCCGCGCCGCCGACGGTGCGGCTCCGGCGGACGTGGTCCGCGTGCTGCTCGCCGCCCTGCGCTCGGGCGCGCCGCTCACGGTGTCGTCGTCCCTCGAGTTGCCCGACGCCCTCGTCCGGGTGCTCGGCCTCGCGGTGTCCGACCTCGTGCACGAGGACGACGCCGCCTGGCACGCCCGGGTGCGGGCAGGCCGCTTGACGACCGAGCGCGTGCGCTTGGTGACGGACGCGGGCGACGTGACCGGCGCCTCCTCGGCTCTGTCGGACGCCCTCGGCGGCGACCCGGCGGTGGCCGTGTTCGCGGCTCCCGTCACGCCGACCGGGCGCCTCGAGCTGCTGCCGTTCCTGCGAGAGCAGGCCATCGCCATCACGGCCCACCGGTTCGGCAACCCCGACGCCTGGAGTGCCGCCGTCATCTGACGTGGCGCGAGACGTCACGACATGCCACTCACCTTCGAACGTGAGCGGCACGTCGTGACAGCTCGCGCCCGGCGGGGCTCAGACCGCGGGCTGCCCGGCGGCGTACCAGGCGGTGAGGCGACGCAGGCCCTCGTCGACGCTCACCGCGGGCGTCCAGCGGAGGTCGTGCTGCGTGCGCCGCTGGTCGAACCAGTGCGCGGTGGACAGCTGCTCGGCGAGGAACCTCGTCATGGGGGGCTCGTCGGTGCCCGGTCGCACCGACCAGACCCGCTCGACCAGCGACCCCGCGAGGCGGGCGACCGCGGCCGGCACCCGTGATCGAGGCGCGGGCACCCCGGCGGCAGCACAGATCCCGGCCATCAGGTCGGCGACGGTGCGCGGTTCGCCGTTCGTGATCACGTACGACCGGCCGCTGACCTCGTCCACGCGTTCGAGGGCGGCGGCGATGCCCGACGCCGCGTTGTCCACGTAGGTGGAGTCGATCAGGGCGGCGCCGTGGTCGAGCAGCGGCAGACGCCCGGCGCGGGCACGGTCGACGATGCGTTCGACGAGTTGCGTGTCACCCGGGCCCCAGACGAGGTGCGGGCGGACGGCCACGACCCCCAGCTCGGCCCCGGCCGCCCCGAGGGCGACGCGCTCGGCCGCGGCCTTGGTCCGGGCGTAGTCGCCGCGGGCGTGCCCGGGCGAGGCCGGCAGCGCGTCGTCGCCGACGATCGACGCTCCGGAGTGAGCGACGGAGGGCGACGACACGAAGACCAGCCGCGACACCGAGGAGGCGCGCATCGCCTCGACGAGGGAGCGCGTGCCCCCGACGTTGACGGCCTCGAACTCGGCTGCGTCACCCGTGAGCGACACCTTCGCGGCGAGGTGGACGACGGCGTCCTGGTCGCGGACGGCGGCGGCGACGGCCCGTGGGTTCGTCATCGACCCGAGCACGTCGCGGGCGCCCGGGACGCCCGAGGGGCGGCGTTGGAACGTCGTGACCTCGTGCCCGGACTCGGCGACGGCCCGGGCGACGGAGCCGCCGAGCAACCCGCTCGCGCCGGTGACCAGCACCCTCACGGGCGGCGCATCCGGCCGCCGGACAACACCGACGTCGCCCACGCGGCGAGGCCGGTGCGGTCGATCTTGCTGTTGTGTCGTACGTCGGTCGGCAGCTGCGGCACCACGAGCACGGCGGCCACCGGTCGGCCCGACGCCGTGGCCACGGCCGAGCGGACCGAGGCCGCCAGGGCCGCGGACGCCAGCCCCGGGCGACGAGCCGGGGGGACGGTCTCGGCGACGACGACGACCTGCTGCGTGCCGGCCGGGCCGACGCCGACGACGGCGGCCCGGGCGATGCCGGCCCGCGCCTCCACGGCTTGTTCGGACGCCACGGGCGTCAGCACACCCGTCGCGGTCGTGATCACGTGGGGCAGGCGGCCCTCGACCCAGAGGCGGCCCTGCGCGTCGAGGTGACCGACGTCGCCGGTGCGATGCCAGCGCGTCTCGTTCGTCGAGCCGAGGCGGCTGGCGCGGTGCGTCAGCCAGAGACGGTCGTAGTGGTCCTCGACGTGCGACGCCGAGACGACGATCTCGCCGGTCACCCCCGCGTCGTCGGTGAACGCCGAGGAGGCGCGGCCCGCGTCGTCCAGAGGAGCGATCCGCACCGTCGTGGTCGCGCCGGGCAGCCCCACGCAGACGCCGCCCGCGTCGGGCGCACCCGCGGCGACGGCGGCGTCGCGGTCGGCCGTCGCGGCGCGGACGCCGTCGAGCGTGACGTCGGTCATCAGCAGGCCCTCGGTCATGCCGTAGGGCGTGTGGGGCGTGGCGTTCGGCATCAGGTCGCCGGCCGCGGCCAGCAACGACTCGGAGACCGGCGCGCCCGCCGACAGGAAGGTCTCGACGCCCGACAGCGCGCGGTGGTCGGCGTCGCCGAGTTCGTCGGACGTGGCGACGACGTTGGTCAGCGCAGCGGGGGAGAGGAACACCACGGTGGCGTCGACCGCGGCCGTGGCCGCCGCGACGGCGCGGGCGGTCAGGGTGCGGGGCTTCGTGACGTCCATGTCGGGAGTGACGCTCGTCGCACCGAGGGCCGGCCCGAGCAGGGCGAACGGCGCGAAGCCGGCGACCAGGCCGGTCCCGGGACCGACGCCGTACTGCGTGGCCAGGGCGTCACGCAGGGCGGTCAGCTGGCCGTGGCGGTAGACGACACCCTTGGCGGGGCCCGTCGAGCCCGAGGTGAAGAGGATCGTGGCCTCGGCGTCCGCCGTGGGGGCGTCGGGCAGTTCGGCGAGGGCCTCGTGCGCGCGGCGGCCCAGGGCGGCGATCTCGGGCAGCGACGCCTCGACGCCGAGGGCTCGGGCGGTGATCGGCGACAACGTCGTGGTCGAGATCTTGCGGCCGGGCCATCCGAGGGCGGTCGCGGCCGTGAGCCCGGGCAGCTGGCCGATCACGTGGTCGGGCCAGGCTCCCCGGACGGCGCGGGTCAGGCCGCGCACCCCGAGACCGGCGTCGGCCACGACCACGATCGCACCGATGCGGACGCAGGCGTAGAGCACGGCGGTCAGGTCGGCGCCGGGCTGCACGAGCAGGGACACGCGGTCTCCGGGGTGCACGCCGTGCTTGCGCAGGCCGAGGGCGATCTCGCGCACGCGGCGGGCCAGCAGACTCCAGCTGACCGAACGGGGGCCGTCGGCACCCGCGGGGGCCATCTCGACCAGTGCCGTGGCCGGGCTGTCAGCCAGGGACTCGAGGTACGACCAGAGCGGGCGGTCCTGCCCGGAGGCGTCTCGCGCCTCCTCGGTGCCGGGCGCGTCGGTGGCGACCGCGCCCTCCGGGAGTCGGTCGCCCAGCCAGCTGAGCACGGCCCCGGCGTAGTCGACGTCCTCGGCGACGAGGTGGCCCGCGCCCTCGAAGCGGTGCACGTCGGCATGCGGCAGGCGGTCGACCAGGTCGTCGAGGTACCGGTCGGAGAAGATCGGGTCGCGGGGCCCCCAGAGCATCAGGGCCGGCACGGTGAGTTCGCGCAACCCCGCGGCGATCCGGTCGAGTTCGGGGCTGCTGACGTGCTCGGCGTCGACCGGGATGTCGGCCACGAAGCCGCCGATGCCGCCGCGACGGTCGGCCTGGCGGTACGGGGCACGGAACCCGGCTTTCACCTCGGGCGAGAGTGCGGGGTGGGCGAGGCCCAGGGTCACGTCGAGGAAGCCGGTCGTGCCGACGGTCGCCCGGCCCAGCACACCGCGGGCGAGGGTGAGGCGGAGGGGTGCCGGGATCGTCTCGCCTTCGGGCTGATGGATCGCGGTGTTGAGGAGCACGAGACCGGCGAGCTGGTCGGGGTGGTCGACCGCCCAGCCCATCGAGACGACGCCGCCCCAGTCGTGGCCGAGGGTGACGACGGGTCCGGTGATCTCGAGGGAGGAGGTCAGATCGCCCAGGTCGGCGACGCGGCGGGCCAGCGTCTGCGGGGACCCGGTGCGTTCGGAGAAGCCCATGTCGAGCTGGTCGACGGCGACGACGCGCCAGGCGGGGCCTCCGGCGGCGGCCGCCTCGATCGTGCGGGCGACGAGGCGGCGCCAGAGGTACGACCAGGTCGGGTTGCCGTGCACGCACAGGATGGTGCCCACGGGTTCGGCGCCTAGGGCCGTCAGGGCGTCGCCGTTGTCGAGGACGTGCCAGGTGCGGGAGGCGCGGTGCACGCCGAGACCGTACGGCACGTCGACGAGACGAGACCACGACGGGTCGAGCCCGTCGAGACCCGCGGGGGGACGTGACGCCGGCGCCGTGGCGGAGGCGGACCGCGGGAGCCGACTCACCAGGCGAGTTCCATCATCGCGGTGTTGATGCCCGAGCCCACGCCCATCAGCAGCACGCGGTCGCCCTTGCTGAGGGTCTTGCTCTCTTCGACCAGGGTGATGGGGATCGAGGCCGGGCCCACGTTGCCGAGGGTCGGGTAGGTCAGCGGGACCAGCTTCTTGTCGATGCCGGCGGCCTTGACGAAGGCGCCGGTGTGCACGTCGCTGACCTGGTGCATGATGTATCGGTCCATGCGCTGCCAGTTCCAGTCGCGTTTGGCTTCTTTCCAGGCCGAGACGACGAGTTCCATGCCGCGCTTGAGCAGCGCCTTGGCGTCGGTGAACATGCCGTCGACGCTGCCGACGCACAGGTCGTAGTTCTCGGTGGCGGCCCGGGTGACCCCGCCGACGATGCGGTGGCCCTCGGGGTGCAGGTCGGCCCGGCCGATGACGGCGGCGGCGGCACCCGAGCCCAGGGTCAGGCTGGCGAACTCGCTCATGAAGTCGTCGCGGCCGTAGCCCTTGGTCAGCAGGCGGTCGATGGTGTTGACCTGGACGTCGTCGGCGTCCTCACCGTCGATGATGACGGCGTAGTCGATCTGGCCGGCGTCGATCAGCTGGGCGGCGAGGGTCATGCCGTTGACGAAGCCGAGGCAGGCGTTGGCGATGTCGAAGTTCGTCGCCGACGAGGGCAGGCCGAGGCCGTGGTGCAGCCGGACGGCGACCGAGGGCTCGAGGTGGGGGCGTGTGACGGACGTGTTGATCAGCAGGCCCACCTGGTCGGGGCGGATGCCGGCCTCGGCCAGGGCACGCTTGCCCGCGTCGATGGCCGCCGAGTCGAAGCTCTGCTCGGTGCTCCAGTTGCGGCGCTCGTAGACGCCCGCGACACGCTGCAGCAAGCCCGTGGGCAGCCTCAGGCGCTTGAGCACGGGGCGGAGCTTCTCGTCGATGCTCTCGGAGGTGGTGACCCGGTCGGCCATGGTGCTGGTGACCGACAGCAACGCGACGTTGCTGTGCCGGGTCGTAGCGTTTCCGTTCAACGGAACTCCCTGTCGAGTTGTGGCGGGGCGGGGCTGCACGCGCGCGCGGGGTCGCGAGCGGAGCCGAACGTCGTGGGCACCGGTTCGGTGCATCCGTCAGTTTACGGCGACGGACGCTGGGCGGTTGCCAGGTTGACGGGGCACGTCCATGCCGCGAACGGCATGTGGCCGGGGATTCCGCCGTCAGGCCTCGGGGTCGCGGGGCAGCCGGACGATGCGGCGCCGGTCGTCGCGTGTCCACCAGACGAGGTCGGCCACGGCCCAGGTCACGGCGCCGAGACCGGCGGCCACGACGATCACGGTGACGGCGGTGACGCTGCCCCCGCCGACGGTGAGGGCGGCGACGATGCTGGCGATCACGACGAGCGCGCAGAAGGTCGTGACGAGGGGCAGGGCGATGCCGCCGCGCTTCGTGAGCAGCCAGTTCGGCACGTCGGGATCGACGTGGACGTCTCGTCGTCGCACGGTGCCTCCTCGGCGGATCGGGGTCCCGGCGATCGTAGCCCGCGCACCTTGTACCCTCGGGTGCATGAGCGACCTGCGGCGACCCTGGTTCACCCTGACGAAGACGGGCGCCGTGGTGCCCGCGGTGTTCGAGGTGCTGATCGGTCTGTTCGGCTTCGTCGTGCAGGTGCTCAACATCGCGTCGGGGGTGCCGGTCGAGGCGCTGACCGTGATCATCCTGATCGTGGCGGTGTTGCTGATCGCCCAGGGCGTCGCCGACCTGGTCTGGTGGGGCAAGGACGACCGCCGGGCGAAAGCGCGTCAGGCCTGACCTCGGCCTGAGGGCTGCACGGGTCGGGCCTCACGCGGCCGCCTCGGGACGGGGCCGCCGTAGTCGGTGCGTGGCGAGCAGCACGACGACCACCACGCCCACGCCGATCGCGGTGTCGGCCGTTCGCGCCGCGACGAGGGCGCCGACGTCGACGGGAGCGCCTCCGAGTGCCCGCATGCCGAGCGCCATGGGCGTGATGAAGACCAGGGCCAGCCCGTAGTTGCGCACGATCAGCAGCTCGGTCGCGAACTGCAGCACGCCGAAGGCGAGGATCAGGGCCGCGACCCCCGGGTGCCAGGCCAGCAGGAGGGCCGCGAGGGCGACTCCGACGAGAGTGCCGAGGAGGCGGTGGCCGGCCCGCACGAGTTGGCCCGCCGTCGCGCTCCCCACCACGGGCACCACGGCCGACACCATCGCCCAGTACGGGCTCTCGACGCTGAGAGCCAGGCTGAGCAGCCCGGCCGCGATCGAGGCCACCAGGCACACGGCGGCGTGGACGACCGTCCGTCGGCCGTCCACGGGACGGGGCCCGCGCCTCCAGCGGCGTCCCTCGGCGGTGGCCAGTGCGCGGCGACCTGCGGGCAGCAGCGCGCCCGCCACCGAGGCGAGCAGGGCGAGCCCGAGACTGGCCGGGGCGACGACCCCCGCCACGGCCACGGTCGACGCGGTCGCGGGCACGAACGCCGAGACCCCGAGGCCGAAGACGAAGAAGAGCGGGCCGGGGGGGCTCCATCGCCGTAGGTCGGAGACGGCCGAGGTGAGGCCGGCGACGAGGCCGATCGTCACGACGAGCAGCCAGACCGGGGCCGACGAGGCGGCCAGCACGGTGCCCAGCACCACGCAGGCGACGAGGACGAGCCCTGCCTCGAGCTGCATCTCGAGCCGCTGGAACCGGGGGAGGCCGCGACCGAACGCCGAGGCGAAGGCCCCGAACACCGCGTAGGGAGCCCACTCGACGTGGCCGATCGTGGCCAGGACGACGAGCGGAACGAGCACCGAGACGGCCACACGGGCGGCCGGGCGGTGGGCTCCGTCGTGGGGCCCGAAGCGGACCAGGTCTCGCGGGTGCGGCAGCAGGCGGTGGGTGGGTGTCGTGGTCGTGATGGGGCGGTCCTCTCGCTCGGCGCGGCCTGGGCGCTCGACGTCGAACTGCTTCACAGGTGAATGATCTGAGGTTCACTTTACTCGTGAACCATCGGTAGGCTCGACGGCATGACCGATGCCGGGCCCCGAGACGTGATGGACGGCGTCCACGACCGGTGGCGTGACTTGCGGCCCGACCTCGACGTCTCGGCCCTACCCGTCATCGGCCGAGTCAACCGGCTCGCTCGAATCGTGCAGCGTCGCAGCGACGACCTGCTGGCCGAATTCGGTCTCGGGCGCGCCGACTTCGACCTGCTCGCCGCGCTCACCCGGCGGGACGCCCCGACGAGCCCCACGCAGCTGGCCGACGAGACGCTGCTGTCGCCGCCGGCCGTCACGAAGCGCGTCAAGGGCCTGCTCGCGGCAGGCCTCGTCGATCGCTCGGCCAACCCTGCCGACCACCGCGGCTACTTCGTCGCGCCGACCACGGCCGGGCGACGTCTGATCGACCGGGTCCTCGAGGTTCAGCTCGCCGACGAACGGGCGATTCTCGCCGACCTGCCCGAGGAGGCGCACGCGACCGTCGCGGACGGCCTCCGCCAGGTGCTCATCACCCTCGAGGGCTGAGTCGCAGAACGCCGACGGGTGCGTCGACGGAAGAGAGCCGGCCACGGGACTTGAACCCGTAACCTTCCGATTACAAGTCGGATGCGCTACCAATTGCGCCAGGCCGGCGAGGCACGCCCATCTTACCCAGCCCGCGCCTCCCGACCCGGCGTGAAGGCTGCGGTCGGTGCAGGATTGGCGTTCCGAGGCCGAGAAGTGGTGAAGTAGACCGAGCGCACCGCGCCCGCCAGACGCACCGACCAAGAGGAGCCCCCCTTGTCCACGATCTTGACCGCGATCGGTTCGCTCGCCCTGCTCTTCGTCAGCTTCGCCCTCTTCGCCTACTCGTTCGGCAGCGGCGAGCCCAACGCCTTCATCTTCTTCGCCGGCATCGTCCTGATGACGGGGTCGTTCTGGCTGCCCATCACCGTGATCGGCAACAGCCACAAGACCTGGTGACCGCGTCGGCGCCCCTGCCCGAGGCGCCGTCGAACTAGAGGGTGCTGACGAATCGTTCGGGATCGAGCAGCTTGCGCGTCTTGCCCTCGTCCGGCTGCCCCTCACGGCCGCCCACGTAGAGCCAGCCCAGCAGCTGTTCTCCTTCGCGCAGGCCATGAGCAGCGGCCACCTCGGGTGCCCGGGTCAGGACTCCGGTGCGCCAGAAGACGCCCCAGCCCTCGTCGTCGAGTACGAGCGACAGCAGGTGCGCGACCCCCGAGGCGACGGACTCCTGCTCCCAGTAGGGCACCTTGCGGCTCTCTCGGGGTGAGACGACCACCGCGACGATCAACGGCGCCCGCAACGCCTTCTGCGTGAGCTTGTCTCGCGCGTGCCCCTCGGCCCCGCCGGCGTCGGCCAGCGAGCGACCGACGACCAGCCGGTCGTCCCCGCGGAACTCGATCAGCCGCCACGGGCGCAACTCGGAGTGGTCGGCCACCGTCGCCGCGGAGCGCACCGCGTCGAGCAACTGCTCGTGCGTGGGCGCGACGTCGGTGACCTTCGACCGTGACCGACGACGGCGGGCGGCGTCGGCGACGGCGCTCACTACTCGGCGGCCTTGAAGTCGAGCGAGATGCTGTTCATGCAGTACCGGTCGCCGGTCGGCGTGCCGAAGCCGTCGGGGAACACGTGGCCCAGGTGGGAACCACAGTTCGCGCAGCGGACCTCGGTGCGCGTCATGCCGAGAGAGTTGTCCTCGATCAGCTGCACCGCGTCCGGGTCCACCGACTCGTAGAAGCTCGGCCACCCGCATCCGCTGTCGAACTTCGTGCCGCTCTTGAACAGTTCGGCACCACAGGCCGCACAGGCGTAGATGCCGGCACGGCTCTCGTCGAGCAGTTCGCCGGTCCACGGGCGCTCGGTGGCGGCCTCACGCAGGACGGAGTACTGATCGGCGTCGAGCTCCTCGCGCCACTGCTCGTCGGTCTTCTCGATCTTGTACGCCACGATTGATCTCCTCGCTTGTCGGGACTCCTCATTCAACACGGTCGGCCGGTGCACGATTCCCCGACCCCCACCGGGCTGTCAGACTCCTGGTCGTGAGCACCTCCGACCGGTTCCTGGCCGCGGCCCTCGCCTTCGATCGTGAGGAGTCGCCCTCGCAGGCCGAGCTCGCGCGGGGCATCGCCCTCGATCCGACGGCGCTCGCCGTCCTCGATCGGGCCGAGGAGGCGCGGCGCCAGCCCGTCCTCGTCCTCGCGGTCTGTCGGTGGCTGGGTGCGCCGCTCGGGCCCTGGTCGGCGCTGCGGCCCTGGCTGCTCGCCCGCTCCGACGACGTCGTGGCCGAACTCGCCCGCCGACTCACCCAGACCAACGACGTGAGACGGTGCGCCCCGCTCTCGGTCGCCCTGGCCCGGGTGCCGGGCCCGGTGGCCCTGCTCGAGGTCGGGGCCTCTGCCGGCCTCTGCCTCATGGTGGACCGGTACGGCTACCGCTCGGGCGACCGGAGGTGGGGCGACCCGTCGAGCCCGGTGCAGCTCGCGCTCGACGTCCACTCCCCGAGCGGGGGCCGAGCTCCGAAGACACCAGAGCTGCCGACGGGGCCGTTGCCCGAGGTCGTCTGGCGTGCAGGGATCGATCTCGACCCGGTCGACGTCCGCGACCGCGACCAGGTGGCGTGGCTCGAGACGCTGCTGCCGCCGGAGCGTGGTGACCGGCTCGAGCTGCTGGGTCGAGCCGTCGCGCTCGCCCGCACCGCGCCTCCTCGGCTGGTCGGAGCGGACGCCGTCGACGGTCTCGCCGCCCTCGCGGCGGAGGCTCCGGCGGACGCGACCCTGGTCGTCGTCTCGACCGGCACGCTCGTCTACCTGCCGGGTCGGCGCCGCCAGGCGTTCGTCGACGAGGTCGGCCGACTCGGGGCGCGGTGGATCTCGTACGAACGTCGTGACCTGCTGACGGACGTGGTCGCCGAGGTGCCGCCGGGAGCGCGTCCCGACGACGCGTTCGCCGCCCTCGCCCTCGACGGGCAGGCGCTCGGCGTGGGGGACGCACACGGGACGCGTCTGCATCTCACGGCGTGAACGAGAGCCGATCCGCGGCCCCGGTGGTCGCCGGTGTCCGGGGCGGGCCGACCCGATGTCGGACCACGCCCGTGGCCTCAGCGATCGCTCCGAGCCCCGCCCGTAGGATGACCCGGAACCCAGGAGGGGCCGCGACGATGGACGACAAGGCGACAGGTGACGACGTGCGTGCGAGCGCGTTGTCCGAACGCGACCGTGCCGTCCTCGACTTCGAGCAGCGTGCCCCCGCCGCCCCCGGTGCCCGGGAGGCCGCGGTGCGTCGCGAGTTCGGCATCGGGGTCATCCGTTACCAGCAGTTGCTCAACTCGCTCATAGACCGACCCGCTGCACTGGCGTACGCACCCATGCTCGTCGGCCGCCTCCAGCGCCTTCGAGCCGCCCGCCGAGACGCCCGAGCGACCCGTTCGTTCGGTCCGACCCGCTGATCCACGAGAGACCACGCATGCCGAAATTCGACCGAGACCGGTTCGACGACGTTCCCGCCGACCTCGACCGCGTCGGGGCCCACCGGGCCGAGAAGCGCCCCGGCAGCGGCTGGATTGCCTTCGCCTGGGCGGCGCTCGCCGTCGGCGTCCTGGTCGGTGCCGGCGTCATCTACCTGGGAGTCGCCAACAACAGCTTCCAGTTCGTCAACCCGTCCTCGTCCAGCACCGCTGAGGCCGAGGCTCCCGAGACCGAGACCGAGACGACGGCTCCGGCTCCGACGCCGTCCGTCACCCCGCTGACCGACCCGTCGCAGGTCGACCCCTCGGTCACGACCATCACGGTGCTGAACGGCACGGCCACCGCCGGGCTCGCCGGTTCGGCCTCCGACCGGCTCGAGACCGCCGGCTGGGTCATCGGGACCCAAGGCAACGCCAGCGAGCGTGTCGAGACGTCGACCGTCTACTACTCGGCGGCCGAGGACGAGGCCGCGGCGCGAGGGCTCGCGCAGCAACTCGGCATCACCGACGTCGAGTCGAGCGACGCCTTCCCGGGGGCTGCCGTCACGATCGTGCTCGGGGCCGACTACAGCGCCTGACCCCCCGTCGGCGCCGCCCGTGTTACGCCCAGGTTTAATTACCGGTTAAATCCTCGTCTTCAGCGGGTGTTTCTCGGACGAGGTCTCGTCTCGGGCATGTCCCCTGGTTACGATCTGGAATTGGTCGCCCCTCACGGCTCGCGGACCTGGTGTTCTGCACGGGTGACGCTGCCCCGTCCGGGCGCGCAGGTCACTGCGTCGACGACCCGGCTCGGCACCATCGCCCGCGCCGTACCACCACAGCGACAAAGGGGAGCGACACCATGGCAAACGGGACCGTCAAGTGGTTCAACGCGGAGAAGGGCTACGGCTTCATCACCGTCGAAGGAGACGGCCAGGACGTCTTCGTGCACTATTCGGCCATCGACATGAGCGGGTACAAGGTCCTGGAAGAAGGCCAGGCCGTCGTCTTCGAGGTCGGCACGGGCGACAAGGGGCCCCAAGCGGAGTCCGTCCGACTCGCCTGACGCCCGTCGGCGCGTCGCCACGCGCCGACGCCCACGCCGCACGCCGTCGCGGTCCGCCGCGGCGGCGTGCCCGTGCGTCCGGGCCCCGTCACGTCACTTGCACTCTCATCGGGCGAGTGCCAGAATCGTTGCTGGCACTCGCGACACGTGAGTGCCAATGCTTCTGCTTCATGACGTCCGGGAGGGACGAAAAACACACATGGCTAAGATCATTGCTTTTGACGAAGAGGCCCGTCGTGGCCTCGAGCGTGGCCTGAACATCCTGGCCGACGCGGTGAAGGTCACGCTCGGCCCGCGTGGTCGCAACGTCGTGCTCGAGAAGAAGTGGGGCGCACCCACCATCACGAACGACGGCGTCTCCATCGCCAAAGAGATCGAGCTCGACGACCCCTTCGAGAAGATCGGTGCCGAGCTCGTCAAAGAGGTCGCGAAGAAGACCGACGACGTCGCCGGTGACGGCACGACCACCGCGACGGTGCTGGCTCAGGCCCTCGTCCGCGAAGGTCTGCGCAACGTCGCGGCCGGTGCCGACCCCATTTCGCTGAAGCGCGGCATCGAGAAGGCCGCCCAGGCCGTCTCCGACCAGCTGCTCGCCGACGCGAAGGACATCGAGACCAAAGAGCAGATCGCTGCCACGGCCTCGATCTCGGCCGCCGACCCCACCATCGGTGCGCTCATCGCCGAAGCGATCGACAAGGTCGGCAAAGAGGGCGTCGTCACCGTCGAAGAGAGCAACACCTTCGGCACCGAGCTCGAGCTCACCGAGGGCATGCGCTTCGACAAGGGCTACCTGTCGCAGTACTTCGTGACCGACCCCGAGCGCCAGGAAGCCGTCTTCGAAGACGCCTACGTGCTCATCGTCAACTCGAAGATCTCGAACATCAAAGACCTGCTGCCGATCGTCGACAAGGTCATCCAGTCGGGCAAGCAGCTGCTCATCATCGCCGAGGACGTCGACGGCGAGGCCCTGGCCACGCTCGTCGTGAACAAGATCCGCGGCATCTTCAAGTCGGTGGCCGTCAAGGCCCCCGGCTTCGGCGACCGTCGCAAGGCCCAGCTGCAGGACATCGCGATCCTCACCGGTGGTCAGGTCATCGCCGAAGAGGTCGGTCTCAAGCTCGAGAACGCCACGCTCGACCTGCTCGGTCGTGCCCGCAAGGTCATCATCACCAAGGACGAGACGACCATCGTCGAGGGTGCCGGTGACGACGAGCAGATCGCCGGCCGCGTCCGTCAGATCCGCAGCGAGATCGAGGCGACCGACAGCGACTACGACCGCGAGAAGCTCCAGGAGCGCCTCGCGAAGCTCGCCGGTGGCGTCGCCGTCATCAAGGCGGGTGCCGCGACCGAGGTCGAGCTGAAAGAGCGCAAGCACCGCATCGAGGACGCCGTCCGCAACGCTAAGGCCGCCGTCGAAGAGGGCATCGTCGCCGGTGGTGGCGTCGCCCTCATCCAGGCCGGCAAGACCGCTCTGGCGAACCTGCAGCTCGAGGGTGACGAGGCGACGGGCGCGAACATCGTCCGTGTCGCCATCGACGCTCCGCTGAAGCAGATCGCCTTCAACGCCGGCATGGAGCCCGGCGTCGTGGCCGACAAGGTCCGCGGGCTCGACATCGGTTGGGGCCTCAACGCCGCGACCGGCGAGTACGTCGACATGCTGGCCGCCGGCATCATCGACCCCGCCAAGGTCACGCGTTCGGCTCTGCAGAACGCCGCGTCGATCGCCGGTCTGTTCCTCACGACCGAGGCCGTCGTCGCCGACAAGCCCGAGAAGAACCCGGCCCCGGCCGGCGACCCCTCGGGTGGCATGGACTTCTAGTCCTCAGCCGCGCGGCCCACACCGCGCACGCGCTCAAGGGCGGTTCCCCTGCGGGGGAGCCGCCCTTCGGCGTTGCATGGTGCAGGCAGGTGCGCCGCGGCTCGGCCGGCTCCGGCTCCTACTGCCGGAAGACGCCAGGAGGTGGACACGACGCCACGAGGAGACGTGGTGCGGTGTCCACCTCCTGGCGTCGTGGGACGGGAGCGCGGGGTGCGGGGTGCGGGGTGCGGGGTGCAGCTAGGCGGTGGTGGCGGCGGGTTCGGCGGGCAGGGCCGCGTCGGCGGGCATCAGGGGCAGGGCCACCCGGAAGGTCGCGCCGCCGCCGGGGGTGTCGTCCACGTCGACCCAGCCGCCGTGGGCCGCCACGATGCCCGAGACGATCGCCAGACCCAGACCGCTGCCGCCCGTGTCGCGGGTTCGCGAGGAGTCGGCACGCCAGAAGCGCTGGAAGATCTTCTCGCGGATCTGCGGGGGGATGCCCTCGCCGTGGTCGACGATGGCGACGGTGGCGACGCCACGCCCGGGGTCGGACTGCACCACCAGCTCGATGGGGCTGTCGGGCTCGGTGAACCTCATCGCGTTGCCCATCAGGTTGGTGATCACCTGGCGGATCTTGTTCTCTTCGCCGTGCACGATGGCCGGGGCCTCGAACTTCTGCACCTCGTCCTGCAGCTGCGCGGCGGTGTCCGTGTCGCCGTTGCGCACCGCCCGTGCCCTGAGGCTGCGGAGGCGCGCGAGGGTCGCGCCCGCGAACGAGATCGGCCCCGTCGAGCCGGGGGCGGCACCGGCGAACACGGTGCCCGCGGCGGAGGCGCCCGCTGGTGGCGGTGTGACCTCGAGGGAGTGCCCGTCGACGGACGTCTCGTCACCGACGGTCGGAGCCGCGGCGGAGCCGACGACCGGCTCGAGGACGATCACGTCGATGTCGCGGTCGGGGTTCGAGGCCATGGTGTCGAGTGCGGAGTCATGGGCGAGCTGCACGAGGTCGACCGGGCCGAGCTCGAGCGGCTTGGACTCGTCGAGACGGGCGAGCGCGAGCAGGTCCTGGACCAGCACGCCCATGCGGATGGCCTCTTTCTCGATGCGGTCCATCGCTTGGGCGACGTCCTCGGGTTTGGTCAGGGCGCCCATGCGGTAGAGCTCGGCGTAGCCGCGGAGGGAGACGAGGGGGGTCCGGAGTTCATGGCTCGCGTCGCCGACGAAGCGCCGCATCTGGTCGATGGTCTTGGCACGGTCGTCGAACGCGCTGTCGATGCGGTT
Organism: Frigoribacterium sp. VKM Ac-2836; assembly: GCF_013248995.1. Lineage (GTDB taxonomy): Bacteria > Actinomycetota > Actinomycetes > Actinomycetales > Microbacteriaceae > Frigoribacterium. The sequence goes on from NZ_JABRPK010000002.1 coordinate 737,630, forward strand.
GAGCATCGTGTTGAGCGACCGGTTGAGGCGTCCCACCTCGGTGTTCGGCGTCGTCGAGTCGAGTCGTTGGGTAAAGTCGCCGTCGGCGAATCGGGCCGCGGTGGCCTCGACGTCGCGCAGGGGCGCGAAGGTCGACGTGACCAGCAGGCGCGTGAGAGCGGCCCCCAGCACGACGACCGAGAGGCCGAAGCCCAAGAAGATGCCGCCGAAGCGCCCGATCGTCGCGTTCGTCCCCGCCAGGTTGGTGCCGGCCACGATGACGGCCGGGACGGTCGTCACGCTGCCCTGGGCGTCCGTGGAGCGCAGGTTCGCCGCGTGCGCGAAGAGTCGCCACTCGTTGTCGCGGGTCGAGTTGTACCGGTTGAAGGCCTCGTCGAGGGGGGCCCCGGCGATGCCGACGCCCGAGAGGTCGGGGGCATCGCTCGCACTCGACAGCTGGGAGCGGGTGTCGCAGATGAGGTCGCCCTCGTCGTCGAGGATCGCCACGTAGCTGCTGGTCAGCCCGGCGAAGTTGACGGTGCACGATCGTGAGTCAGCCTGGTCGAACGACGCGCTGGTGAAGTTCGTCGCCGAGTTCTTGAGCGAGGTGTCGACCTGGCCCATCAGGTAGGTGCTGAGGACCGTCATCGTGCCCAGGCCGGCCACGACGAGTCCGAGGGTGACCAGAGTCACCGTGATGCCGGTGATCTTGGTGCGGATGGAGATCTCGTTCCACCACTGCGAGAGGCGAGCGTGCATGAGGTCAGACGTTATCGGAGCCGGCTGGGCGCACCCCGCCGGTCGTCGGACGCATGACGACGCCCGACCCCGCCAGGGGGTCGGGCGTCGTCATGGCCTCCGGTCGACGTGTCAGGCCTTCGAGGCCTTGAGCATGTAGCCGAAGCCGCGCTTGGTCTGGATGATCGGCTCGGTCGAGAACTGGTCGAGCTTGCGACGCAGGTACGAGATGTAGCTCTCGACGATGCCGGCGTCGCCGTTGAAGTCGTACTCCCACACGTGGTCGAGGATCTGCGCCTTCGACAGCACCCGGTTCGGGTTCAACATGAGGTAGCGCAACAGCTTGAACTCGGTGGGGCTGAGCTCGATGGCGGTCTCGCCGATGGTGACCTCGTGGGTGTCCTGGTCCATCGTCAGCTCACCCGCACGGATGATCGCGTCTTCGTCTTCGTTCATGGTGCGACGGAGGATCGCCTTGATGCGCGCGACGATCTCGTCGAGGCTGAACGGCTTGGTGACGTAGTCGTCGCCGCCGACCGTGAGGCCCGTGATCTTGTCCTCGGTGTCGTCCTTCGCCGTGAGGAAGAGGATGGGAGACGTGTAACCGGACGAGCGGAGCCGCTTCGTGACCCCGAACCCGTTCATGTCGGGGAGCATCACGTCGAGGATGATCAGGTCGGGTTCTTCTTCGAGGACTGCCGAGATCGCTTGCGCACCGTTGCCGACCGCACGGACGGCGAAGCCCGCGAAACGCAGGCTGGTGGTCAACAGGTCGCGGATGTTCGGTTCGTCGTCGACGATCAGGATCTTGGGGCCGTCACTCATGCGCCCAAGTATCTGCGCGCCTCCTCGGTGTTTCCTGTGAGTGGGGGGCGAGCCACCCGCACGTCGGCGGAGCGGCAGCCCTCAGGAGGCCGGACGGGCCGCCCTCAGGCCGTCGGGTCGGACCACTCCACGTTCGGCACGAGTGCGACGCGTGTCGTGAGCTCGAGCAGCTCGTCGGGCACCGCCAGGGTGAAGTCGACGCCCTCGCGGCGCTCGAGCACCGCGGTGTAGCCCGAGGCGCGGGTGATCTGCCACCCCGGGAACTCCTCGACCGACGCGGCGACCACCCGGGCCTCGGAGGCGTCGTCGGTGGCACCGATGGCGGTGAGACCGGCGAAGAGGTGGTCCTTGACGGGCGACCCGGCGAGCAGGTCGCTGCGTTCGATGACCTCGGGGTCAGGGCTCCACGTGACGATGCTGAGGGTCGCCCCCGCGTGCAGGCCGCCCTGCACCTCGTAGGTACGGGCGACCGACACGACCACCGAGGGGTCCCACTCGGCGAACCGGGCGCTCTGGCCGCGGAACTCCATGGCGTCGTGGTCGAGCGAGGCGACGAGTGGTCCGAAGGTCGCGAACGGGGCCTGGTCGGCGGCGAACACCCGACGCAGGCTGTCGCGCCAGAGCTCGTCGTCGCCCAGCGGCAGGTCGGCGCCTTGCTCGTCGCTCACGCGGCGACCACCGGGGAGTCGAGGATCGTGTAGCTGTAGCCCTGTTCGGCCAGAAAACGCTGGCGATTCTGGGCGAAGTCCTGGTCGACCGTGTCGCGGCTGACGAGCGTGTAGAACGAGGCCGGGAGGCCGGACTTCTTCGGCCGCAGCAGGCGCCCGAGCCGTTGTGCCTCTTCTTGGCGCGACCCGTACGAACCACTGACCTGGATCGCGACCGTCGCCTCGGGCAGGTCGACCGAGAAGTTGGCCACCTTCGAGACGACGAGCACCTTCAGGTCGCCGTCGCGGAACCGTTGGTAGAGCCGTTCACGTTCGTCGACGGGCGTGCTGCCGGTGAGCGTCGGGGCATCGAGCACCGCGGCGAGCTCGTCGAGCTGGTCGAGGTACTGGCCGATGACGAGGATCTGCTCGCCGTCGTGCCGGGCCACGAGGTGCTTGACGACGTCGAGCTTCGCCGGAGCCGTCGCGGCCATCCGGTACCGCTCGTCGTCGGGGGATGCCGCGTACTCGAGCCGCGCCTCCTGGGGCAGGTCGACCCGCACCTCGTAGCAGTTGGCCGGAGAGATGAACCCCTGGGCCTCGATCTCCTTCCACGGGGCGTCGAAGCGCTTCGGGCCGATGAGGCTGAAGACGTCGCTCTCGCGACCGTCCTCGCGCACGAGCGTCGCGGTGAGGCCGAGGCGGCGGCGGGCCTGCAACTCGGCGGTCAGCTTGAAGACCGGTGCGGGCAGGAGGTGCACCTCGTCGTAGACCACCAGGCCCCAGTCGAGCGCGTCCAGCAGCGAGAGGTGGGTGTACTTGCCCCCGCGGCGGGCCGTGAGGATCTGGTAGGTCGCGATGGTGACCGGCTTGACCTCTTTGACGGAGCCCGAGTACTCGCCGATCTCGTCCTCGGTGAGCGACGTGCGCTTGAGCAGCTCGTCACGCCATTGCCGCGCCGAGACCGTGTTGGTGACGAGGATGAGCGTGGTGGTGCCGGCAGCCGCCATGGCCCCGGCGCCGACCAGCGTCTTGCCGGCACCGCAGGGGAGGACGACCACGCCGGAGCCGCCTTCGAAGAAGTTGTCGATCGCCTTCTGCTGGTAGTCGCGCAGGTGCCAGTCGCTCTCGTCGAGGTCGATGGCGTGCGGGGTGCCGGGCGTGTAACCGGCGTGGTCCTCGGCGGGCCAGCCGAGCTTGACGAGCTGCTGCTTGACCTCTCCGCGAGCCCAGGGCAGGAGCTCCCACAGGTCGTCCGCCCGCTTGACGCCGAGCAGCTCGCCGACCTTCTTGGCACGGGTCACCTCGCTCAGCACCGAGCTGTCGGTGCCGCGCAGCAACAACTGGTCGCCGTCGCGCTCGATGACGATGCGGCCGTAGCGCGCGACCGTCTCGGCGATGTCGACGCTGACGCTCTGCGGCACCGGGAACTTGCTGTACTTCTCGAGGGTGCCGAGCATGTCGTCGGCGGTGTGCCCGGCCGCCCGGGCGTTCCACAACCCGAGGCGGGTGATGCGGTAGGTGTGCACGTGCTCGGGGGCGCGCTCGAGCTCGGCGAAGACGCTGAGGTCGTGTCGTGCGTCCTCGGCCTGCTCGTGGGCTACCTCGAGCAGGACGGTGCGATCGCTCTGCACGATCAGGGGTCCGGTCATGAGGGACGAGTCTAGGCGCGCCTCCTGCTGCCTCTCACAGCCGCGCACCGGCCGTCGCGGACGGGGAGGCGCGGGTCGGCGGTGCGGGCCGCCCGCCTCAGTCGCGGCTCGCGACCGCCACCACGTTCTTCAGCGGCAACGTGCGTTCGACGTCCGACTTCTTGTCGCGCCCGCGGACGCGTCCGCCGCCGATGCCCGTGGGCTCCATGTCGAGGGTGGTCGTGCTGCCGTCGGGCATCGCGACGGTCACCGTGACCGTCAACCTGCCCTTCACGGCGGCGTCCAATTGGCGCGCGATCCAGGCGCGGTCGGTCGACTCGTCACCGGAACCGTCGGAGCTGTGCAGCCGCCGGACGAGTTCGCGCAGCGGGTCGCGCGTCTCGACCGGGGCCGGCCGCCGCGGTCGGCGACGGGACGGTGGGACGACCTCGGTGCCGTCCCCGTCGACGACGACGACGGGGTACCGCTCGTCGGTGAGCGACCAGAAGACGGTGTCGCGTTCGAACCGGCTCGCGACGGTCGTCGCGTCGACCCGGGTCAGGGCGAGCGGTGAGAGCGACTGGTCGACCTCGAGGGTGTCCAGGCTCGAGGGGTCGTCGGCGACGACGATCGACAACGCGTCGCCCGGGACGCCGGCCGGGGCGAGGCCCGGCACCACGGCGCTCACGCGGTAGCGGCCGTGCCGCTCGGCGCTCTGCTGGATCAGGTAGTCGAGCGGCTGGGGGATGCCCGTCGACGAGATGCCGCCGAGGAACTCGCGCAGCGTCTCGGCGGTCTCGCCCTCGCTCAGGGCACGTTGCAATCCGCCCTCGGTGATGCGGTAGGTGGCCGCCAGGCCCGCGCTCTCGACCACCGCGATGACACGGAGTCGGGCGTCGATGGCCGGCGAGAGGGGGCCCGGCGACACGACGCTGAGGTCGTGCTGCAGGTAGACCTGCTCGACGGCCTCCGGCAGCAGGGCGGCGACGCGGGTGCGGGCGGCCGCGGGCCCCTCGCGGAACAGGGCGACGGCGGCCGAGGTGGGCGTGTCGTCCGAGGTCAGCCCCAGCACCTCGGCGCTGCGCGAGAACGCGGCGATGCGCTCGGTGATCCAGCTGCCCCCGGCCGGGTACGACCAGTCGGAGAACTCGCGCAGCGGCAGCCCCCACGACGTGTCGACGCGTTGCTCGAGCACCGTGAGGATCTCGGTCGGCAACGAGCCCAGCCAGGCCCGTGTCAGCGTCTGCCACCGGTCGGGCCAGGAGGCGCGGAGCCAGTCGGTCGCGTCGGTGGCCACCACCCAACCGTCGGGGCTCGGGGTGGCCAACCCGGCCCGAACGGCGATGGCGAGCACCGTCGGCACGTCGTCGACGTCGATGCGGGCGGCCTCGGCGAGTCGCCTCGTCTCGGGCAGGGCCAGGCCGCCCTTCGCGAGTTCGCGGGCCGGCGACTGCTCGAGGGCCCGGAGGATCTCGGCCACCTCGATGACCACGGCGTACAGCCGTTCGGCCGAGCGGGCGTCGGCGTCGTCGCGGGCCTGGTCCAGGACGGTCTCGAGAACGACCGGCGGACGTTCGGAGGTCAGCACCTCGAGGGCCAGGGCGGGATCGTCGTCGAGCCGCTCGCCCACGGCGTCGAGGGTCGCGACGGAGTCGCCGCGACGAACGACGAGGAACGCCTCGTCGACGCGATCGAGCGCGGCCGCCACCGTCTCGCGGTCGACCTCGAAGGCGGCCTGGATGCGCTCGTGCACGGCCTCGACGTCGCCCGGCACCCGGACGACCTGGAGGACGATCAGCGCGATGCGGTCGAGGTGGGCGAGGGCGTCGCGCACGCTGGCGGGCTCGAGCAGGACGTCCGCGAGGTCGAACGCGTCGTGGACGCTCGCCGCCCGGACCTGCCGTCGCGCGAGGCGCCGCAGGAGGTCGTCGTCGCCGATGGCCCGCAGGACGCCCGCGAGGTCGAGTGCACTAGCCATGATGGAGGCCTCCAGCCGTCGTGCAGCCCGGGTCTGCGGTTACCGTCTGGTGCCCCGTGAGTCGCGGCTGCGACGCACGGCGCTCGCCACCACGAATGCGAGGAGCATCGCGAAGGCGATCGGGAGCCCGATGAGGGGCAGGATCGTGAGAGCGGGCCAGACGCCCGCGGTGAAGTCGGTGACACCCGCCGCCGTGCCGACGAGCCTCGTGAAGAACGCGAGGACGGAGACCACGACGATGGCGAGGATCATGAAGAGGAGGACGCGCTCTGTACGATTGACGGCAGGGGGCGCACTCGGTTCGATCTTCTTGGCCACGGGTCAACGATAGTGCGGTGCGGCCCTACCCGGCGATCTAAGCTGGGGCGACCCACCCCCAGGGTCACCCGTCTTCACGAGAGGTCCAGTCATGCCCACCGGCAAGGTCAAGTTCTACGACGACGAGAAGGGCTTCGGCTTCATCAGCAGCGATGACGGCCAAGAGGTCTTCCTCCACGCGTCGGCCCTGCCCGCCGGCACCGTGGGTGTCAAGGCGGGAACCCGCCTCGAGTACGGCATCGCCGACGGCAAGCGCGGCGCGCAGGCCCTGTCTGTCCGCGTGCTCGAGGCCGCTCCGAGCCTCGCGAAGATGAACCGTCGCTCCGCCGACGACATGGCCGTCATCGTCGAGGACCTCGTCAAGGTGCTCGACAAGGCCGGCGGCGACCTGCGTCACGGTCGCTACCCGCAGAACGGAGCCCGCATCGCCGTGCTGCTCCGCACCGTCGCGGACTCGTTCGATGCCTGAGGCCGCCACGCGCACGCCCTGGTCCGGACTCGCCCGCCGGGCCCTCGTCGAGATCACCCCCGACGAGACCATCGGTGCCGAGGCCGAGCCGATCGACGACGAGGCCGGCGTCACCTCGGTGCGCTTCGCCACGCTGCTGCCCGGCTACCCCGGCTGGCACTGGACCGTCAGCGTCGCCCATCTCGAGGGCGAGGAGCCCTCGGTGCTCGAGGCCGAGCTCTTGCCGGGTGACAGTGCCCTGCTGGCCCCGGACTGGGTGCCGTGGGCCGACCGCCTCGCCGAGATGAAGGCCCAGGAGGCGCACGACGGTGACGAATCCGACGAACCGGACGACGACGACGACTCGGACGACGACTCGGACGACGACGACTCGGACGACGACGACGAGGCGGAGGACGACTCCGACGACGACGTCCACGGGTCGATCGTGCACGGCGGCGACGTCGACGGCGTCGACATCGACGACCTCGTCGACGACGGGGACGACTCCGACGGGGCCGACGAGGGGGGCTCGCCCGTCGTGCCGGGCGCGCACCCCGAGGCCGACCTCGACGACGACTCGCACGACGACGACTGGGACGGCGAGGACGAGGACCCCTTGAGCAGGCGACGCAAGTAGTCGACAGAGCCTGATCTGCGCCTCCGGCGTCCCGAGCGGGACACGACGAAGGCCCCGACACGATCGTGTCGGGGCCTTCGTCGTGCGGGTGGGACGTTCAGAGGGCGTCGACCACGTACTCGATCGACCGGATCACCTGGCGGACGTCGTCGGGCTCGATGGCCGTGAACGTCGCGATGCGCAGTTGGTTGCGGCCGAGCTTGCGGTAGGGCTCGGTGTCGACGATGCCGTTGGCACGGAGCACCTTCGCGATGGCGGACGCGTCGACCGACTCGGCGAAGTCGATGGTCGCGACGACCTGCGAACGGTGCGACGGGTCGACGACGAACGGGGTCGCGTACTCAGAGGCGGTGGCCCAGTCGTACAGTGCGGACGACGACTCGCGCGTGCGGGCGTCGGCCCAGGCGAGGCCGCCGGCGTCGAGCATCCAGCGGGTCTGGTCCTCGAGCAGCAGCAGGGTCGTCAGGGCCGGCGTGTTGAGCGTCTGGTCGAGTCGCGAGTTGTCGACGGCGTTCTTCAAGCTGAGGAACTCGGGCACGTAGCGACCGCTCGCGGCGATGCGCTCGACGCGCTCGAGGGCGGCGGGCGAGAAGAGCGCGAACCAGAGGCCGCCGTCGCTCGCGAAGTTCTTCTGCGGGGCGAAGTAGTAGACGTCGGCCTGCGAGGCGTCGAAGTCGATGCCGCCTGCGGCGCTCGTCGCGTCGACGACGGTCAGGGCGCCGGGGTCGCCGGCGACCCGCGTGACCGGGGCCATGACACCGGTCGAGGTCTCGTTGTGCGGCCAGGCGTAGACGTCGACGCCCTCGAGCACCTCGACCTGGGCCAGCGACCCGCCCTCGGCGGTGACGACGTGCGGGGCCTCGAGCCAGGGGGCGGCGTTCGCCTTGGCGAACTTCGAGCCGAACTCGCCGAAGGAGAGGTTCTCGGCTCGCTTCTCGACGAGGCCGAACGCCGCAGCGTCCCAGAAGGCCGTGGAGCCGCCGTTGCCGAGCACGACCTCGTAGCCCTCTGGCAGCCGGAAGAGCTCACCCAGTTCGGCGCGGACGCGCCCGACGAGATCTTTCACCGGGGCCTGGCGGTGCGAGGTGCCGAGGATCGTGGCCCCGGCCGTGACGAGGTGCTCGAGCTGGGCGGCCCGCACCTTCGAAGGGCCGCAGCCGAAGCGGCCGTCGGTGGGCAAGAGGTCAGTGGGAATCCGGATGTCCGCCATGCGCTCGATCCTAGTGACGCGGCGCGGGGCCCATCATGCAGCCGGTAGGCTGACGGGGTAGTCCACGTGTTCCACCGGGAGGCCCCTGTTGACCGATCTCGTCGACACCACAGAGATGTACCTGCGCACGATCCTCGACCTCGAAGAAGAGAACATCGTGCCGTTGCGTGCGCGCATCTCCGAGCGTCTCGGCCACTCCGGTCCGACCGTGTCCCAGACCATCGCCCGCATGGAACGCGACGGTCTCGTCGTCGTCTCCGGCGACCGGCACCTCGAGCTGACGCACGACGGGCGCACGAAGGCGACACACGTCATGCGCAAACACCGCCTGGCCGAGCGCCTGCTGGCCGACGTCATCGGCCTCGACTGGGCCTACGTCCACGACGAGGCCTGTCGGTGGGAGCACGTCATGAGCGAACAGGTCGAGCGTCGCCTGCTCGACATGCTCGACCACCCGACCGAGTCCCCCTACGGCAACCCCATCCCCGGGCTCGACGAACTCGGCGACTCGCCCGCGGGGCGATTCCTCGACGGAGTCGTCAACCTCGTGGCCGTGCTCGCCGAGAACCCCGAGGGCGTCACGCGTCCGATCCGCCGCCTCGCGGAGCCTGTCCAGTTCGAGCCCGAACTGCTGCAACAGCTCCAGGGCGCGGGAGTGCTGCCCGGTGGCATCGCGACCGTCCGTTCGGCGGGCTCGTACGTCTTCGTCGAGGTCGAGGGGCACGACGAGGGTCTCGAACTGCCCACCGAGGTCGCGCAGCACATCTACGTGGGGCTCTGACCGCACCGTCGGGCACGCGGGTTTCTTGCGTCCAGACGCTGCGCCTCCTCCGTTCTTCGCCGCATCACGCAGTCCTTTACCGATTCGTTACAAATATCCTCCTGGCGGATGATTTCACAGGGCCGCCTGGGCTACAGTCGCTGAGTCCCCAGGCCGCTGAACCGGCCGCCGGACCCGTGGCAGGACGTCTCTCACGCCCGTCTCCTGCCGTGTGTCGTTGCGATCGGAACGAACGGACGGGTCAGCTTCCCGAAAGCTGTCGAGACGCAGGAGACCCAACCCCTTGACGCTTCCCGGCTCAGATCACACCCCCGACGTGCGCCCGAACCGCACCGTCACCACCCGGACCCCCGCCGACCTGCCGACCCGTTCGTCCCTGCGCCGCGCGCAGGCCGCCGCGGCTGCCGCCCCCGCCACCCGCTCGGGCCGCCCGTCGGTCAAGCGCAGCGTGGTCTCGGTCACCGTGATGACGCTCACCGCCGGCCTGATCGGCACGATGGCCTTGCCGGCCTTCGCGTCGAACCCTGGCGCGGTGAACGACCCCAGCGTCGGTGCGGCCTCGACGACCGCCTCGACCAGCCACGCGCAGAGTGTCGCGGTCGGCGAGGACGTCGCCCTCGCCGACGCCACCCGCGACGGCTACACGGCGACGTCGCAGGCAGACCTCAACGCGGCGGCCCTGGCCACCCAGCGCGAGGCCCAGCGTGCCGCACTGGCCGCGAGCTACGCCAGCTACACGGGCCCGACGGCCGCCGAGAACGTGGCCGCGGCCTCGTCCGCTGCGGCGACCGGTACCGTGGCGACGCCGGGTGCGTTCAGCCTCAGCGCCGTGTACAACACCGCTCTGCAGTACGTCGGCACGCCCTATGTCTTCGGCGGAGCGACCCCGGCAGGGTTCGACTGCTCGGGCTTCGTGATGTACGTCTACTCGCAGTACGGCATCTCGTTGCCGCACTCGGTCACTCGCCAGGGCGCGATGGGCACGCCGATCTCGGCGGCCGAGGCGCAGCCCGGCGACGTCGTGATCTTCAACGACGGGTCGCACGACGGCTTCTACGCCGGCAACGGCATGATCCTCGACGCGCCCAAGCCCGGCGGCTCGGTCAGCGTCCGCCCGCTGTGGACCTCCGCCGTGCACTACGTGCGATACGGGGCGTAGGCGACCCGCGCCTCCTGCGCCTGAACACCCTGTGAAGAGCCGCCCTGCCCCTTGGCAGAGCGGCTCTTCGGGGCTTAGCCTGGCGCTCTCGGAGTTCCGCTGAGACCAGGAGCGTCAGATGACTCGTACGACCGCCACCCGCACCATGGGTGTGCTGTCGCACGAGCACATACGACACCCCGCCATGTGACAGAGCACCGTCCCCGTGACGGTGCTTTTTTCGTATCGGTGGGCCCGTCGGTCCTGCGCAGCCCCGAGAGATCGAATCCCTGGAAGCCGTCCAGGGTGCTTCGAAAGGGAAAGCATGCGCACTCTCGTCCTGAACGCCGGTTACGAGCCCCTCGCCGTGGTGTCCGACCGGCGGGCCCTCGTCCTCGTCATGAGCCAGAAGGCGACCGTCGTGGCCGCCGATGCGGAACACCCCGTGCTCGGGGCGGTGACGTCATGGGATCGGCCGTCGGTGATCGTGCTGACACGGTACGTGCGCATCCCGCACACCCGGCAGATCCCCGTCTCGAGGCGGGGTGTGATGCGGCGCGACTCGCATCGCTGCGCCTACTGCGGGCGGTCGGCGACGACGATCGACCACGTGCAGCCCCGGTCGCGGGGTGGCGCGGACAGCTGGGAGAACCTCGTCGCGTGCTGCCTCAAGTGCAACAACCTGAAGAGCGACCGCACCCCCCACGAGATGGGGTGGACGTTGCTCTTCACGCCGAAGCCGCCGCACGGGGTGGGCTGGGTCGTGCGCGGCATGGAGCGCACGCAGGCGGACTGGGACGAGTACCTCGCCGCTGCGTGAGGCTTGAGGCCGCTCGTCTGCCATGAACCACATCGGGGACGATGCACCCCGTTGTCTCGGGGTTCATCGTCCCCAATAGGGTTCATGGCGGGGCGGACGGCAGGAGGCGCGGCTTCGGTAGACTCGGACGGTCAGCCTCTGTAGCTCAATGGAAGAGCAGTTCCGTCCTAAGGAAAGGGTTGGGGGTTCGAGTCCCTCCAGGGGCACCAGAACGTGGGGGTTTGCCCTAGCGAGGACACGGGCAAGATCGGGCTGTGTCGTTGAGTGCGACGAGCGCGCGCTGCCACCCCCTCGGCCCAGTCCACCATCGTGTCGACGAGGACGTTGAGTGCGACCTCTGAATCATCGACGAGCGGAGCCACATCAGGCGTGTAGGGGTTCAGGGGGTTGCCGTTGTCCCTCTGGCAACCGGCTTCGTGCTCGTCAGTCCCTTCTCTGTACTGCACCGACGGGTTGACCTGCGGTACCCAACCGTCGATGGTCTGGGGTCGCATGCGGTGGAACTCGGTGTTCCTGCGGTCTAGGACTGCACGCCAAGTCTCGTTCTTCATGCCTGTCCATGCGCGGCACGCTGCCGATAACTCGGAAACTGCAATACAGACCTGTCAGTAACAATTCAGTTTCGATGACAGGTGTTGCCTAGGACGTGTATGGGATCGCTTCTAACGTGGCTCGGACCTTGGCAACACGGCTGAGGCGAACGAAGGAGAGCACTGTGAAGTTCAAGAAGATGACCTTTGCGTTGACCACCGTCGGGATCGCTCTTGGGGGCATGTTCATCGCGGCACCGGCATCGGCTGCCACGCCGGGGCTAGTAACCATTCAGAAGGAGTGCGCCTACCTCAACGGCGCGCACTGCACTGGTTGGTACCCCAACAACGACACGTGCAAGGACATCGCCCACCACGGCACGGACCACCAGGTCGCGACCTGCCTGGCGTGGTCTGGCTATGGGTCACGCGGGTAGGGTCGAACGATGTTCTGGTGGATACTGATTGCGGCAATCATTATCGGCATGGCGCTGCTCTGGTTGTTCCTCCACAAATACACCGACTTCGGGTCGCGCTCACGGCAGTACGAGGGCAGCGATCCTGAGACGGCTCAGGCCCTCCGGCAGGCAGAAATGGATGCAGCGAAGGGGCGTATGTACTTCTGACTCCGGCCTCTGCGAACGTCCCTGGCTGCTCTGCGCAGCTGGGGCGTTTGTCTGTCCGGGCCCCCTGCCGGCGCTAGCTGGTGGGCGACCTGCGGGGGCCGTGGCGGACGGCGAGGGTGTCGGCGGCGGCGAATCGGCCGTCGCCGTCGTCGTCCTCTGCGATGTGGGGGACCGCCGGCGAGGCGGTGATGGTCCGCTGGGCCCGGAGTTCGGGGGAGCAGCGAGCTTCGTGGCAATGCTTGAAACGGAGTCAACTTGAAGAAAGGGTTGGAGGTTCGAGTCCCTCCAGGAGCACCTGAACATGGGCGATCGCTTTCTTCACGATGTCCGCGCTGCAACCGTCCCGCGTTTATCCCGCGAAAACTCACGACGGTTGATGGGGGCGATCCCCTGCTCGAAGGCCTGACCGTCGGTCGGGCGGGGTGCCGCGTCACAGGAAGGCACCGGCCGTCTCGCCGCAGTGCTGGTCTCGCCTCGCTTCGGCTGAGACCGCAACCTTGACCGACTGTGACGAACGCCTCGTCCCGGACTCAGTGTCCCAATGGATTCGCCCGGACCGGAGGGGCCAGCTGCGACGATGTGGGAGCGCGGTGCGCTGTCTGCGACCGGAACAGGCGGAGCCCGGACTCCAGGGCCTCGTTCGGGGACGAATCCGATCGAGCCGACCACCACGCCAGGGTCGCCGTGACTGCGGCCGTGTACGTGTGTGCCCTGATCGTCACCCCGAGTGCGTCCGCATCGAGCCCTTCCTTCTCTGCGATGAACCGGGCCACGAAGGCCGTGACGGCCGCGATGCGGGTCGCTCCTTCTCCGGCGAGGGCGGGGTTGGCGGTGATGACGTGCAACCTTCTCCGGGTGACCTCGAGGGATTCCTCGATGAAGCTCACCGCGGCCCGGTACCCCGCCTCCAGGGTCTCGTCGACGGTGAGGTCCGCGTCGGAGCTCGAGAGGCTCGCCCGCAGTCTGTCCGTGAACTCGTCGAGGCCCCCCCAGACGAGCGAGGCCTTGGTGGGGAACAGGCGGAACAGCGATCGACGACTGATGCCGGCGGCCGTGGCGATGTCGTCCATGGAGACCGCGTCGAACCCCTGCGTGTCGAAGAGCCGGAGGGCGACGAGGGCGACCGCTTCGGGATCGATGGATCTAGGTCGTCCGGTCATTGCGGTCGCCTCCTATAAAGCACTGAGTGCTAGAACTGTAGGTGCGCTGATCGCGCACATCTCACTGAGGAGAAGTCTCATGGCTGGTTCATCGACTGCCGACCGTTTCGTCGGCAAGACCATCATCGTCACGGGCGCAGGCTCGGGCATCGGCCGCGCCACGGCCACCCGGATAGCCGCCGAGGGAGGTCGGGTCATCGCGACCGACGTCGTCGTCGACCGACTGGCCGCCTTGTCAGACGAACTCGCGGGCTTCGACGTGACGACCGTCGTCGGAGACGTCGCGACCGCGGACACGATCGACGCGATCCTCGCCGCGGCGGGGGGCACCGTCGACGGCCTGGCGAACGTGGCCGGCATCATGGACGCCTTCCTGCCGCCCAGCGAGGTCGACGACGCGACCTGGGAGCGCGTCTTCAGCGTGAACGTCACCGGGCCCATGCGGCTGACCCGCGGCGTCCTGCCCCTGATGATCGAGGCGGGACGAGGGGCCATCGTGAACGTCGCGTCGGAGGCCGCCCTCCGCGCCTCGGCCTCGGGTGCCGCGTACACGGCGTCCAAGCACGCGATCGCCGGCTACACGAAGAGCGTGGCGTTCTTCCACGGACCGCAGGGGATCCGCGCCAACGCCGTCGCCCCCGGGGCCGTCGCGACCAACATCGAGGCGCCCATGAAGAGCGAGTACGCGGCGGGTCGGGTGGGTCCGATCATGCAGGCCGTCCTGCCGCCCACGGCTGAACCGGAACGGCTGGCCGCTGCCATCACGTGGCTGCTCAGCGACGACTCCGACAACGTCAACGGGGTCGTGCTGCCGAGTGACGGAGGCTGGTCCACGGTCTGAGGGCTCTGGTCTCATCGGATGCGGATCGTCTGGGGGTCGTCCGTCGTAGGACGAGCCCCCAGGCACGAGCTGCTCCCAGGCTGTTTAGCCTCGATCGGAGAGGTACTGGTCTTCGTAGGCCGAGATCTGGGCGATGCGACGGCGGTGGCGCTCGTCACCGCTGAAGTCTTCGTCGAGGAACGCGCGGACCAAGATGAGGCACTCCGTCTTCGAGTGCTGGCGTGCACCGATCGCGATGACGTTCGCGTCGTTGTGCTGTCGGGCCAGTCGTGCAGTGCTCTCGTTCCAGACGAGGGCGGCTCGGACCGCAGTCACCTTGTTGGCCGCGATCTGTTCTCCGTTGCCCGATCCACCGATGACCACGCCGAAGGACGCCGCGCCGGACACCGCGTCCCGGGCCACGCCCTGAGCGGCCGCGATGCAGAAGCCGGGTAGTCGTCTTCTGGGTCGAAGCTTTCGGGCCCGTGGTCGATCACGTCGTAGCCTGCACTCGCGAGGGAGGCCGTGAGATAGGCGCTGAGTTCCAGGCCGGCATGATCCGTGCCGATGTGGACACGCACGGATGGGACCGCTCGGTTCGTCATCGTCACACCACCGACTTGCCGTAGGAGCCGAGCTGCCGCGCCGCCTCGACCACTCGAGCGGCCATGGCCGTCTCGGCGATCTTGCCCCACGAGCGAGGGTCGTAGGTCTTCTTGTCGCCGACCTCACCGTCGACCTTGACGAACCTGTCGTAGTTCTTGAGCACAGTGTCGGCGACCGAGCGGCTGAAGGCGTACTGGGTGTCGGTGTCGATGTTCATCTTGATGACGCCGTTGGCGATGGCGGCTGATATCTCTGCCGTCGTGGACCCGGACCCGCCAGGCGGTCAGTGGCGCTGTTCTTGTTGATTGTCGCGTCGCTCGTGGCCATCGCGGCGGTGACGCTCCTCGTTCTGGACCCGTCACGAACGGGCATGTACTTCACCTTGGCCGGCGCATTCATCACGGTCTATCTCAACGCCCGGAACTTTGAAACGAGGCCAGGCCGCTCGATAGAGGATCCCTGACGGGGAACCCGAGCAAGCTCAGGAACCCCGCCATCGGCAGCGGGGTCTGGGCTGCCCTCGCAAGATACCCGTATGGCGGGCCTGCTCCTGGTGCCCGGTGAAGGATACTGAACCGCGCGCTGGCTGCCCTTAGCGGTGCGCCCGCGTCAGGGCCTTTTCGATGTCTTCGGCAACTGCTCGCGGCTCTCCGGTCAGAAGGGTCACCGGATCACCGGTGTCCGTCTCGACGACAACCCATCGGCCGGACGCAAAGGCTCGGCCGTTGCCTGGCGTCACGGTCACGCTGTGGAGAGACTCTGTGGCCCATTCTTCGGCTGGCGCTCCTCGAAGGCGAGCGACCAGGCTCGGCCGGTATCGGAAACGCTGCGTCGACATGGAGAACTGGCCCGATAATCCCACTCCGCCCTTGGGCCGGATACGGCTGGCGACAGTTCCCCACAGCATTTCTTCTCCCGGGTGGACGGGGAGAGTTCGCCAGGAGCCCAGCGCCCGGAACTGCGCGACGTACGTTGTGCCGGCTGCTAGCCATACGACGAAGAGAACCACGCAGGCGATTCGGAACCCGCCGCGGTCCTCATTGAGTAGAAGAGACGAGAACACGAGCACCCCGATCGATCCCTGCAGGATCAACTGCGTCAGCATCGACTTGCGGAGGGTGCTTTCAGACCGGCCCCTAGGTGGTTCGACGCGACGTTGAGTCATGGCCACACCTTGTCACCTCGAGCCCGACGAGTTGCACGTCCAAGTGGCCTCGTGGAGTGTCCCATCGGCAATCCCTAGGAAGACTGGGGAGGTGTCGCCTCGACCCTCGATGGCTGGCGTACAGCACGGCGGTGCCTACCTGCCCACTTGGAGAAGAGGACGGCACCGACAAAGAGCGCGACAATGACGGCGACCAGCAGCGTCCAGCGCCAGGCGGCCGATCGATCGTCCTGGACGAAGTTGTAGAGCAGAATGCTCCCGCTGACCGCGACGAGCGCGTAACCCACCCCTGCGAGGCCTTCCCACCACAAGGGCTTAAGACGCGTTGGGATTGGGTCGTACATCGCTCGACCATAGGCGCATTCCTGGTGCCTCGATCCCTCAGCGCGAGCCCGATAGGGGCTTCCCTTGCGGGCCGCAGCTCGCAGGGCGTTTGGGGTAATGCGGGGCATCGGGCGTGCCGGTTTTTTAGCGGTTGGTGCGCGTCCAGACCGCAACGACGTTCTGGCCGCCGACCTGTCCCTGGCCGTACTGGAGGTAGCCCCGCCTCTCCGAAGAGACGACGATCGACTCGGCCCCGAGGTCCAGGAGCTCCTGCTCGACCTCCGTGGAGTACCCGGGGCTGTCCGGCAATTGCTCGATGACCCAGCCGTCGGGCACCTCGACGGCGCCCTCGACGTACTCGATACCCATGCCCAGCATCGAATGCTCCACGGCCCCTGAGGCGATGACCTTGGCCCCCTCGGGGAAATCCACCCTTGTCACGGCGCTGATGGTCTCGAGCGGCACGTCGTGGCAGCGCGTGGAGAAGGGGTTGCAGACGCCGTACTCGCCCGGCTCGTTTAGCTTCGTGTTCACCGCGATGATCGGCGCTGCCACGACACCCGCGACGATGAGCCCGATGACCAAGCACAGGCCGACGAGCAGAAGCAGCTGCCGGCCGAGGCGGGGCGGGGCGTACTCGTCCATCTGCTCATCCTCGATGACTGCGACCACGGACGCGTCCGTCTGGCGCCCGAGAGGGGTGCGCCCTGCGGATGACTCGTCAGACGGAAGTGTCCCAGGTGAGGAAGACCACCCCGACGAGGATCGGCACCAGGGAGAGCAGCGCGATGATCACGCCACCGACGACGCTCGCTGCGCGCTTGTCCATCGCCAGCCAGATGCCGCCGACTACGCCGAGAGCGCCGACGATGATCAAGGTCGGGAGAACGCCACAGGGGTCCTTTCGAGAGCGTCGATGACCAGCTAAGAGATGGAGATGCCCGGCTCGACCGTCACCAGCAGCACCACAGCACCGAGCAGAAGCGGTACCAGCGATCCGATGACGATCACTACGCTGGCGGCGACGCTGATCTTCGTACTGACGACCGCGCGATTCCGAATGAGGAACACGCCGGCACAGAGGCCGATGAGGCCTGCGGTAAGGCACACGAGCGCGAGGGGTGCGGTGCAGATCCTGTCATGAGATGGCTCGTCGATCGCTTCAGAGGCTGTCCCAGATGGAGATCCCTGACGCGGAACCTGAGCGACCCCAGGAACCCCGCCATTCACAGCGAGGTCTGGGCTGCGTCCGCAACCTAGCCGTACATCGGCTTCGCGCCTAGTGCGCGTTGGAGGATCGATGACCGGTCAGCGGTCGTGATCTCGTCGTAGAGCGTCGATCACGGTTGTCGCGTCGTCGGTTGCGAAGCGCAGCTCCGTCACGCGATGGGCCTTCGAGCGGGGTGAGGCGTTCAGGCGAAGCGAAACCGGTGCGCTGAGGGTGACCGCGATGTTGCATCCCGCGAGGGTTGCGATGCGCGCTCTCGTTCCCTCAACTGCCGGGGACGTCGTCGTCCCGTCGTGATGCACGCGGGCCGACGCGATGTCCTTTCGGGGCACCGTAGCGACGACATGGTGGCCCGTGCGGATGACGAGGTCGGTCTCGGTCAGATAATGCGGGTGCTGCCACCTGACAGCAATGAAACCGAGCAACAAGACGACACCGTAGACACTCAGTGCCGTCAGCGCTGTGGCGAGAGCCGGGTACGGGAGAACGAGGTGGAGCACCGCGATCTCGACGCCGCTTGCCGCGATGAAGGCCGCCGGGAGAACCAACGTCCCGTTCTTCGCAGGCACAGGCAGCGCGCCGATCGGAACCGTCGGAGGTCGTCGCCGCGCCACCCACGCTAGGGCTCGAAGGGCCGCGACCTCGTGCCCGATGGCACGCGCGATGGGAGCAGGTGGGAGCGCTCGGGCGATGCGCTGCCAGCCAGCCCGGAGGGGCTCACCCCGGCGGCGGAGGATGACCCCGGTGACGAGCAACGTCATCCACAGGAGATCGAGCTCGAGCAGGAGCAGCACGAAACTGGCCTCGCTGTGCCCCGTCGACCTCGTTGCGATCATGGACGCCGCCGTCAGGGCCATCAGGATGAGTCCGCACCTGGCGGCTCGGCTACCCGTGACAACTGCCCCTTGCATGTCATCAGAGTAAGAAGCGCGGCACCGGGGCGCATCCCCAGAATGGGCTAGATCTCCTCGAGAGGCGCCCGGTAGCTCAGGCCGTAGGCAAGGCCAAACCTGCGAGAACAAGCGTGGCCACGGACTGGCTGAGCTGAGCCCACCAGGGGCGTTGTTCCGTCGATCAAGCGGGTCGCGATCGGGGTCGGTGTCGTTGCCCTCCGGGTCAACTTTCTTCGTAGCTCCGCCCCCAAGGGATGACTGCGGCCGAGGTCACGGCAGAGATCGAGGGCGCAAACATAGGCCCCATCCTGGGTTCCTTCTCCGACCCCCGATTCGTCTATGCCAACGCCACACTGAACGGGCTGACCGTGCACGTCGTCGGCAGCTACTGGTGAGCCTGCGCCGAAGACCATGAGTCGGCCGCCGTCTCCGTGTGCGGCAAGGTCCACGACGATCTCAGGCCCGGACTGTGATGTCCGGTGTGTGTGAGGGCGGGGAGCATGTGGGTGACAGCCCTCGGGCTAGTCATTAGCGTGGGACGTCAGAGGGGGATTTTTTCATGACCGTTTGGACTGTGATCGCATTTGCCGCTGTCGCGGCCGCCGCACTCGCGCTGTTGGCGCCGCACGCCCGCACGAGTCCTATCGAGGCGCTGCGCCTGTTCAGGTTGCAGGCCGTCGACACTGATGCATCACGTCGTGCCGCCACCTGGGCCCTGACCCCCCTTGCGGCACTGTCGATCTGCGTGAGCCTCATTGGTCTCGCCGTGAACCGTGGTGGGCCAGGCTCCGGAGTGACGTCCTTCGTTGCGCTGCTCCTCGCCGGCGCTGCACTGGCCGCCGGCCATGTCGCTGCGCTTCGCGCCAGAAAGGTTGAGACGTCCCGTTCTCACCGGCGGAGTGATCTCGCCCGATAGAGGATCGCTGATCGGACCCACTCTGTGACCGCTGGCTGCGGCTGCGGTGGCGATCGGGACCAGCGTCTCGAGGTGATCTGTCGTGAAGGTGTCAGGTGCGTGTCGGGTCGATGTCGTGGACCCTGGGGCTGCGCGTTCTTAGTGTGAGGTGCATGAACGAGACACGCATCGTCGATCTTCGAACCCAGATGGGTTGGACCCAGGAGCGCCTCGCAGACGAGAGCGGCGTGACGGTCCGCACCGTCCAGAGGCTCGAGGCGGGCAACGACGGGAGCCTCGACACGCTGTCGCGAGTGGCGAAGGCGTTCGGTGTCCCGGTTCGTGATCTCTTCGTCACTGTCGCCGAGGACGACTACGGCCGCTCGGTCGCCGCCCTCGACGAGCGGACGACTCGCCAGCAGGAACGGCGGGGCCGTGTCGAGGAGGGCTTCCGGGCTCTGTACTACGGGGTGGGCGTTCTCTTCACCATCGCCGTCGTCGTCGCAGTCGCCACCGACGTCGTGCCGAACGTCGCGATCTTCTCGATTCCCGCCTACTGGGTCGCCGGGTGGCTGCTGTCGATGTTCTTGTTCCTCGTCGTCCTCAGCCCTCGCCTGGACCGCGCCTTTCCTCTCTCCCGTGCCGCCACGGACGAGGTGTCGAGCAGGTAGACACAGCGTCTGATAGGGAATCGCTGAGCGAACGCCTTGGCCAGCCGGCCCCGCCCAGCCAGCCCGGTCCGTCTCGCGTTCGCCTCTTCGTCTTCGATCCCCTCACGCATGCCCCGTCCAGTCCAAGCAGCGACTTTTCCGACAGTTGCATGAAAAGTCGTAGGATGGAGCCGTGCAGAACAGCCCACCGGAACGAGCGACGGACCCCCGACCCGCGCGGACGCGTGCTGCGATCGTCGGTGCCGTCGAGAAGCTCGTCGCCGACCCGCAGGGTGAGATCACGGTCAACGCCGTCGCGAGGGCGGCTGGGGTGAGCCGCAGCTCGTTCTATGCCCAGTTCGCTGACCTCGACGACCTTGCCGTGGCGATGCTGGTCGACACGTTCCGCGACATCGGGCTCGACGACCTCGAGGGGCGCAAAGCTCCGGATGCAGACCTCTGGACGTTGGCGCGCGCGTCGAACCGTCGGCTTGTCGCTCACATCGGCCAGCGCTCTGCCTTCTACCGGGCATCGCTCGAGTGGCGCCTCTCGGGTCGCGTCCACGAGAGCGTCGTCTCCGCCTATGCGCAACAGGTGCTCGCCACCATGGCCGCCCTCGGCGAACGCGTCCCGGCGCACGTCGTCCACGAAGATGCCGCGCGGTTCGTTGCCGGGGGCGCCATCGCCCTGCTCACCGGCTGGCTGCGCGACGACGCCCCGGCCGGACAGGACGCGATGGCCGAACGCCTGGTGGCCGTCATGCCGGACTGGCTGGTCGGAACCGCCTAACCCACCGCTTCTCCGCCGGCCTCGGCGGAGCTCGCGCGCCTCCCCGGTGCGCTGACGTCAACGACGACGAAAGGGAACACCATGAGCAGGACCTACGTGATCACCGGAACCGCATCCGGCATCGGCAAGGCCACCGCCGAACGACTCCGGGCCGACGGCCACACCGTGATCGGGGTCGACATCAAGGACGCCGACATCACCGTCGACCTCAGCACCGACGACGGCCGTACGGCGCTCGTCCGAGAGGTCGAGCAGCGCGCCGGCACCATCGACGGCGTCATCGCCGTGGCCGGCCTCGTCGCGGCGAGCCCCGTCACCGTCGGGGTCAACTACTTCGGCGCCGTCGCCACGCTCGAGGGACTCCGCCCACTGCTCGCCAGCTCAGACGCCCCGCGCGCCGTGGTCGTGGCATCGCTCGCGGCCCTCGAGGAGGTCGACGACGCCCTCTACGAGCGCCTCATCGCCGATGACGAGCCCGGTGCGCGGGCCGAGGCGGAGCGGATCGGCACGACGACGAACGCCGCCGGGTCGAGCGACATCTACTCCACCACCAAGAAGGCCATCGCCCAGTGGGTCCGCACCCATGCCGCGGACGGGGACTGGGCCGGTGCTGGCATCGCCCTGAACGCCGTTGCCCCCGGCGTCATCGAGACGCCCATGACCGCCGCTGCGCTGCAGACCGCAGAAGGGCGGGCGGCCCTCGACGCCGGCGCGCCGTCGCCCCTCAACGGCCCCGCCGCCCCTCCCGCGGCACCCGCGGCCCTCCTCGCCTGGCTCACCAGCGCGGAGAACACGCACGTCACCGGTCAGATCGTCTTCATCGACGGAGGCGCGGAGAGCATCCGCCGCCCGAACCTCATCTGACCCCCTCGCGACAGGAAGAAGGAACGACATGGCACGACTCAGCGACAAGGTCGCCATCATCACCGGCGCCGCCAGCGGCATGGGACTCGCCGGAGCCCAGCTATTCGCACAAGAGGGCGCCACGGTCGTCCTGACCGACGTCTCCGAGGAGGCGCTGCAGCGAGAGGCCGCCGCGATCCGTGACCGAGGCGGCCGGGCCACCGCGATCGTGCTCGACGTCACGTCGCCCGATTCGTGGGCGGCCGTCGTCGACCAGGTGGTCACGGAGCACGGGCGCGTCGACGTGCTCGTCAACAACGCCGGCATCCACATCGCCAAGGGCATCCTCGAGGCCGAGCTCGACGACTGGAACAAGGTCATGGCCGTGAACACCACCGGCGTCTGGCTCGGCATGAAGTCCGTCATCCCGCACATGCAGCGACAGGGCGCCGGGTCGATCGTGAACGTCTCCTCCATCGCCGCGATCGTCGGCGGTGTCGCGGACGCTGGAGGCGCGGCCTACTCCGCCTCGAAGGGCGCCGTCCGCTCCCTGACAAAGCACGCCGCCCAGTGGTTCGGCGGAGACGGCATCCGGGTCAACTCCATCCACCCCGGCTCGGTCTTCACTGGTCTAGCCGCTGCCGCGGGCATGACGATGGAGACCATGGCAGAGCAGCTCGGCGGTGAGGTGCCCTTGCCGCCTCACGTCGGCGAACCGAACGACATCGGCTACGGGATGCTCTACCTCGCCTCCGATGAGGCCAAGTACGTCACCGGTGAGGAACTCGTCATCGACGGCGGCTGGACGACACACTAGGCCACTCGGAAGCAACCCTCGGTTAGGTGGATGTCGTGGCCTGCTGACAAATTCAGAACGGCCGACCCTGGAGCGGGGCCGGCCGTTCTGTGTTCCGATAGGGGATTCCTGACGGGGAATCTGAGTGAACCCAGGAACCTCGCCATCAGCGGGGTCTGAGCTGCGTCCGCAACCCAGCTGTACATCGGCTTCGCGACTAGTGCCCGTTCAAGGCTCGTCTCTCGGGCCTGGAACGTCATGGGCGGCCGGTGACAGCGTTGACTAACGCTGCGCGTAGCTCGTCGGGTGTGGACAGGTCGATCGATTCGTCATTGAGGACAATCGTGGGTGTCGCCTCGACGCCGGTCGGGCGCTAGGCCGGGCCCGGGAGTGCCAGGAGTGCGACCGCGAGCAGAGTCGCCACCGCTCCCAGCGCGATGATCGCCACGCCGGGCACGGCGCTGCCGTCGTCTCGCCGACGGACGATCAGGACGCCGCCGACGATACCGACGAGCCCGAGGGCGAGAAGGGTGATCGAGAACGCAATGAAGGACCTTCCGGGTGGTGGTGGCCGGGGAGCCGAGCGATGCGCGGCGGATGTCGCCGCTCGAGCCTAGGTGACGCGAGAGGGGGTGTGACGACGCACGGCCGGGGCCGGCGCTGCACGTTCAACTTGACGTTATCGCGCAGATCACGCATGGGTATTTGCGCGTACCGCGCAGGTCATGACATGCTCGATCGATTCCGACTGTCAAGGGAGACACCGTGAACACGAGCCAGAACGGCCCGCCGACGACCGACCTGCCCCCCACCGTCGCGGCCGACGCGACGTCACGGCCCGTCCCGTCCGGCGACGTGCGTGACCCGTACGCACTGCGTCCCGAGGACGTGGCGGCGTCTCCCGGCACGTTCCTCCAGCGGTTCCGCTACCTGGGGCCGGGCCTGATCCTCTCGGCGGCCGTCGTCGGCTCGGGCGAGCTGATCACGACGACGGCGCTGGGCTCGAAGGCCGGCTTCGTCCTGCTCTGGCTCGTCATCGTCAGCACGGGCGTGAAGGTCTGGGTGCAGATGGAACTCGCGCAGTGGGCGATCCTCCACGGCAAGACCGCGCTGCAGGGCTTCAGCGAGGTCGGACCCCGGACGGGTCGCGGCGGGTGGATCAACTTCTTGTGGATCCTGATGGACTTCGCCAAGGTGCTCCAACGCGGCGGCATCATCGGTGGTGCCGTGGCGTGTCTCTCGATCATGGTGCCGGTGGCGGGCGAGCCTCTCAGCACCCCGTCCCTCTGGTTCTGGACGGTCGTGGTGCTCGTGGCCGCGGTGACGCTGATGCTCTCCGGCCGCTACGGCATGGTCGAGCGGATCTCGCTGGTGTCGGTCGTGCTCTTCACGCTCATCACGGTGGCTCTCGCGGTCGGCTTGCCCCTCACCCCGTTCGGCTACGACGGGGGTGACCTCGCGACCGGCCTCACGTTCGCACTCCCGGCCGGTGCGATCGGCTTCGCCATCGCCATGTTCGGCATCACCGGCGTCGGTGCCGACGAGATGACGACCTACACCTACTGGTGCCTCGAGAAGGGATACGCCCGCTGGACCGGGCCCGACGACGGCACCGAGGAGCGCGCCCGCCGAGCCGAGGGCTGGATCAAGGTCATGCGGCTCGACGTGCTCGTCTCCTGGGTGATCTGCACGCTCTGCACCCTGTCGTTCTACGTGATCGGCGCCGCCGTGCTGAACCCTCAGGGTCTGGTCCCCGAGGGCAACCAGATGATCGTGACCCTGTCGCGGATGTACTCCGACACCCTCGGCACGGCCGGCTACTGGGTGTTCCTGGTCGGGGTGTTCTTCGTCCTGTTCTCGACGCTCGTCGCCTCGACGGCGTCCGTGCCCCGGCTGTGGTCCAACACGCTCGCGATCCTGGGCTTCTACCGCTGGGAGGACGTCACGACGCGACTCCGGATCATCCGGGTGCTCACCGTCGTCATGCCGGTCATCTGGGCCGCGAGCTTCCTCGTGATCAAGTCGCCCGTGCTGATGGTCCAGATCGGCGGGGTCGCCGGGGGCGTGTTCCTGCTCGCGGTGGTGATCGCCGTCTGGAAGCTGCGCCGCTCGGTGCCGCGGCGGTTCCGCCGCTCGGCCTTCTGGACGATCGCCCTCACCTTCAGCAGCATCGCGGTCGCCGCGGTCGGCGTCTACACGGTGCTCACCGTCGTCGGCGTGGAGTTCTCGTGAGCGGGGTCGAGACCACGCGTCCCGAGCGGGCGGGGTCGACGGGTGCGCCCCGCGTGCTCGTGACCACGCCGAGCTTCGGTCAGCAGTCGCCGAGACCGTGGGAGGCGCTGGTCGCCGCCGACCTGGAGGTCTGCCTTCCCGAGGGGACGCACCCGCTCTCGGCCCCCGACCTCGCGGCGGAACTGGCCCGCACCGGTGCCCAGGCGGTCGTCGTCGGGCTCGACGCCGTCGACGCGTCGGTCTTCGCCGCCGCGCCGGCCCTGCGTGTCGTCGCCAAGCACGGCGTCGGCGTCGACAACATCGACCTGGATGCCGCACGCGCGGCCGGGGTCGTCGTCGTGAACGCCCCCGGCAGCAACTCGGGGGCGGTCGCCGACCTCGCCCTCGGGGCGATGCTCGCGCTCGCCCGGCACCTGGTGCCCGCCCACGCGTCGATGATCGCCGGTCGGTGGGATCGCTTCCCCGGCGTGGAGCTGACGGGCCGGACGCTCGGCCTCGTGGGTTTCGGACGCATCGGGCAGGCGGTCGCCCGCCGCGCCTCCGGATTCGACATGGACGTCGTGGCCTTCGACCCGTTCGTGCCGACCGAGGTGTCGGACGCCGCCGGGGTGCGCCGCGCCTCCCTCGACGAGGTCGTCACGGGCTCGGACTTCGTCAGCTTGCACCTGCCGGGCACCCCCGGTGCGGCACCACTCGTCGGCGCCCGTCTGATCGAGGGCATGCGCCCCGGCGCGTACTTCGTCAACGCGGCCCGCGGTGGACTCGTCGACGAGGAGGCGCTGGTCGCCGCCCTGCGCGACGGTCGTCTCGCGGGCGCCGCCCTCGACGCCTTCGCCCAGGAGCCGCCCGGGGCCGACGACCCGCTCGTCACCGCACCCAACGTGCTGCTCACCCCGCACATCGGCGCGTTCACGGACGTCGCCAACGCCGCCATGGGCGTCTCCGTGGCCGAGGACGTCGCCCGGGTGCTCGCCGGGCAGCCCGCTCGGAACGTGGTCGCCTGAGCAGGGACCGGATCAGGCGCTCTCGCGCCACATGATCTCGGTCGGCAGCAGCAGCCCGGTGCGTGTCTCGTCGGTGCCGCCGAGCTGGTCGAGGACCTGGCGGGCAGCCCGCCGGCCCAGTTCTTCGGCGGGCTGACGCACGGTCGACAGCGGAGGCATGCAGCGCAGCGCCCACGAGCTGTCGTCGAAGCCGACGATGCCGAGGTCGCCGGGCACCGAGATGCCCCGGCGGTGGAGCACGTCGAGGGCCCCCGCGGCGACGGCGTCCGACGCGGCGAAGACCCCGTCGACCCGGGCGTCCCGCTCGAGCAGCTCGGTCATGCCGTCGACGCCGGCCGCGTAGCTGTAGAACGGGTGACGCACCACGAGGTCCGGGTCGTAGCCGTCGCCGAGCGCTGCCCGGAAGCCTGCGAGGCGGTCCTCGCCCGAGTCGCGGTCGAGCCCCGAGGCGAGCATGCCGATCCGGGTGCGCCCCGTCGACACGAGTCGGCGCACGATCGCCTCGGCGGCGGCCTGGTTGTCGATTCCGATGAACGGGATGTCGGGGGCGTCGCTCGGGTGGCCCACGAACGAGGCGGCCAGCCCGAGTTCGGCTACGGCCTGCGAGATGGGGTCGCCGGTCCGTGCGGACAAGATGATCGCCCCGTCGACGAAGCCACCGCGCAGGTACTCGACCACGCGGTCGCTGTCGCGCTGGGAGTCGATCATCAGCGTGACGAGCTGATGGTCGGCCTGCGACAGGACGGCGTTGGTGCCGATCAAGATGTTGCCGATGTTCGGGTCGTCGAGTACGACCGAATGCGGTTCGTGGACGATCAGGGCGATGGCCCGTGATCGTTGGGTCACGAGGTTGCGCGCGGCCGCGTTGCGGACGTAGCCCACCTTGGCGACGGCGGCCTCGACGGCCTCGCGTGCCTGGTGCGACACGTACGGCTCGTTGTTCAGCACGCGCGACACGGTGCCCCGGGAGATGCCGGCCTCGGCGGCCACGTCGTGGATCGTGGCACGCCGACGCGGAGATCTCGGACCGGGCATGTCGGTCACCCTAGCGGAGGCGGAGACGCTCGGGACCGTCGCCTCGCGGCGAAGGGACGACGACCGGTTGGGTAACCGAACGATCACGGAAGGCCTCTCCGCTTTGACAAACCAGCGGCCGTGGGCTTAGCTCTGTGAACGTTCCCAGAAAGTGCTCGTCGATTCGTCGGGTCGCCGTCTGGGAACGATCACAGAAACTCTGTGAACCTTCGCCGTCGAGGGGCCTCCGGCCGTTCGTGAAGGACACCCGCCGAAGAAGCCGAGGCCTCGTGTGACCCAGACTCCTGCCGAGACCGCCGTCGTCGCGCGGCGATCCACACGCTCGACGAGAGCGCGGAAGCCGTTCCGGTACCGCAAGGCGATCGCACTCTTCATCGTCCCCTTCGCGGCCCTCTTCACGGCGTTCTACCTGACGCCGATCCTCTACGCCGTCTTCCAGTCGCTGCAGAAGGTCGAACGCGAGGGCACGTTCGGCGCGCCGACCCAGGTCTTCGGCGGCCTCTCGCAGTACGCGTTGGTCTTCCAGAACGCCGAGTTCTGGTCATCGATCGGCCGGGTGTTGCTCTTCGGCGTCGTCCAGGTCCCGGTGATGCTGCTGCTCGCCCTGCTCTTCGCGCTGCTGCTCGACTCGCCACTGCTCCGCGGCAAGCGCTTCTTCCGCCTCGCGTTCTTCGCCCCGTACGCCGTGCCCGGCGTCATCGCGGCGATCATGTGGGGCTACCTCTACTCACCGAGCCTCTCGCCGTTCTCGGCCGTCACGTCGCGGGCCGGTCTGCTCGACGGCGGCACGGTGCTCTGGGCCGTGGCCAACGTCGTCACCTGGGTGTTCGTCGGGTACAACATGCTCATCATCTACTCGTCGCTGCTCGCGATCCCCACGGAGATCTACGAGGCGGCTCGGCTCGACGGGGCCTCGCAGTGGCGCATCGCCGTCTCGATCAAGATCCCCTTGGTCGTCCCGGCGATCGTGTTGACCGCCGTCTTCTCGGTCATCGGCACCCTGCAACTGCTGACCGAACCGCTCGTCTTCCGCCAGTTCACGTCGACCATCTCGTCGACCTTCACGCCGAACATGCTCGTCTACTCGACGTCGTCGGTGCCCAACTTCAACCTCGCGGCGGCATTCAGTGTCGTCCTCGCGGTCGCCACGTTCATCCTCTCGATCGGATTCCTCCGGTTGACCCAGCGGAAGGCCGACCAGTGACCGTCGACGCTCCCATCCGTCCCGCCCAGTCGTTCGACGACGCGACGCCCCCTTCTCGCCGACGTGGCGGAGGGCCCCGCGAGAGCGTGATGTCGCGCACGGCCGCCATGGTGATCATGGGCGCCTTCACGCTGTACTTCCTCGTGCCGATCTTCTGGCTGCTGGTGTCGTCGACGAAAACGCTCGACAACTTCAACTCGAGCGCCGCCCTGTGGTTCTCGCCGACCTCTGCTCAGGACTTCGTCGGGAACGTCGGCCGGCTGTTCACCTACAACGACGGCATCTTCCCGCGGTGGATGCTCAACAGCATCGTCTACGCGACGGTCGCCGGCGCGCTCGGCACGATCTTGTCGGCGATGTGCGGTTACGCCTTGGCCAAGTACCGCTTCTGGGGTCGAGAGGCCCTGTTCAACATCTTCCTGGGTGGTGTGCTCGTGCCGGCTACGGCTCTGGCGCTCCCTCTCTTCCTGATCTTCAGCAAGGTCGAACTGACCGACACCTTCTGGGCGGTCTTCCTGCCCAGCATCGTGAGCCCGTTCGGTGTGTACCTCAGTCGCATCTACGCGGCGTCGAGCGTGCCCGACGAGATCGTCGAGGCCGCCCGCATCGACGGCTCGAGCGAGCTGCGCACCTTCTTCACGGTGGCGATCCGGTTGATGTCGCCGGCGCTCGTGACGGTGTTCCTGTTCCAGTTCGTCGCGATCTGGAACAACTTCTTCCTGCCCCTGGTGATGCTGCGCTCGCAGGAGCTCTTCCCCGTGACCCTCGGCCTCTACACCTGGAACTCCAACGTGAGCCAGTACCCCGAACTGCGCACCCTGGTGCTCGTCGGCGCCTTGGTCTCGATCGTCCCCCTGCTCGTCGCCTTCCTCAGCCTGCAGCGCTTCTGGCGCAGCGGCCTGGGGTCCGGCGGCCTCAAGTAGCCGTCCCCTTCCCGCTCGTCCCGTCCTGATCCACCGACCCGCACCTCCTCGACCTCCACTCCGCAAGGCAACGACGTCGTTCCCTCCCGTGGCCGGCCCCTCCGGCTCCGCACTCCGATTGGAAACCAGATGAAGAAATCCCGAGTCCTCACGATCGCGGCAGCAGCCGTGGTCTCGACCATCGCCCTAGCCGGATGCAGCTCCGGCAGTGGGGCCGACGGCGCCTCCGGCGACTCCGCCTCGTGCGAGGCGTCCTCCGGCAAGGTCACCCTGAACTTCACGACCTGGGTGCCGAACATGGACAAGGTCGTCGCCCTCTGGAACGAGGAGAACCCCGACATCCAGGTCAAGGTCTCGATCGTGCCGAACGGCAACAGCGGCACCTACCAGAACTTCTTCAACCAGCTGCAGGCCGGCAACGCCCCCGACATCGGCCAGGTCGAGTACGACACCCTGCCCGCCTTCCGCGTGCAGGACGGCCTCGCGAACATCGCCTCGTGCGAGGGCGTCTCCGCCGCGAAGGCCGACTACTCCGACGGCCTCTGGAACCAGGTCACCTTCGGCGAGGACGACTCCGTCTACGCCATCCCGCAGGACTCCGGTCCCATGGCGCTGTACTACCGCAAGGACCTCTTCGAGCAGGCCGGCCTCGACGTCCCCACCACGTGGGAGCAGTACGCCGAGGACGCCGTGAACATCAAGGAGCTGGGCGGCAGCATCACCAACTTCGCCAAGGGCGACGTGAACCAGTTCGCCGGTCTGGTCTCTCAGGCCGGTGGCCAGTGGTTCGACACCGCCAACGGCACCTGGAAGGTCGACATGGGCGACGAGGCCTCGACCAAGGTCGCCGACTACTGGCAGGACCTCATCTCGAAGGACCTCGTCACGACCCTGCCGAGCTTCACCGACGAGTGGAACAACGCGTACAACACCGACCAGGACTGGACCTGGGTCTCGGCCGTCTGGGGTGCCAACACCATCTCGAGCGGCGCCCCCGACACGTCGGGCAAGTGGGCCGTCGCACCCATGCCGCAGTGGAAGGACGGCGAGTCCGCGTCGGCCGCCTGGGGCGGATCGTCGAACGTCGTCTTCAAGGGCAGCGAGCACCCCGCCGAGGCGTCGAAGTTCCTCGTGTGGCTGAACACCTCGACCGAGTCGCTCGAGGCGCTGAACAAGGAGGCCAACCTCTACCCGGCCTCCACGACCGGTGCCGACCTGCCGGCCCTGACCTCGGGCGTCGAGTTCTACGGCGACCAGGCCATCTACGAGGACTTCGCGAAGGCTGCCGAGAACATCCAGCCCTTCACCTGGGGCCCGACGATGACGCAGACCTACAGCGACATCTCGGATGGTTTCGGGGCGGCCGCCTCGGGTGACGGCACCCTGCTCGACGCTCTGACGTCGGGCCAGGAGAAGACCGTGGCCGCGATGAAGGCCCAGTCGATCACCGTCGAGTAGTAGCGACCACCCGAGGAGGTGCGGTGTCGGTTCTGCCGGCACCGCACCTCCTTCTCGTCCGGGCGGGGGCGTCGGTCACGCGGCGTCCGGTGCGGTGTCGCCGACCAGCGTGCGCCCGAGCGACACCGTGCCGGCGTCGTCGGCGTAGTGGCCGTACGCGGCGATCGGCCGGTACCCCGCCGATTCGTAGAGGCGGATCGCGGTGTCGTGGGCCACGTTGGTCTCGATCACCATCGCGGTGACGCCGGCGGCCGCGGCCGACCGTTCGAGCCAGTGCAACACGAGCCGGGACAGCCCTCGCCCGCGCCGGTCGGGACGGACGTACATGCGCTTCAGCTCGGCCCGACCGTCGGGCAGCAGGCGCCAGGCTCCCAGGGCCACGGGCTCGCCGGTCGCGTAGGCCACGGCGAACGTGCCTCTCGGCAGCTCGAACTCGGAGCGGTCGATGGGGCTGTCGTCGCGCCCGCCGTAGATCTCGACGTACAGCTCTTGCAGCCCCTCGACGAGCAGCTGCACGTCGGGATGGTCGTAGGGGCGGGGTTCGATGCTCGTCGCGGGCGCCGGAGTGGTCACCGGACCATCTTCGCCCATCGTCGGAGGTCGGGCTCGGTCTGGTGGGGGCGGCCCGGTGCGGGGCGAGGCGGCGTATCTCGAGTCGTCCACCGAGCGGAACCGGGCGCTCTACCGGCGGCTGGGGTTCGTCGAGCTGGCGGAGATCCGCGGGCTGCCGGGCGGCACGCCCGCCGCGATGTGGCGCCCGGCCCGGACCGTGTCCGGCTGAGGCCCGACAGTCTCGGGTCGCCCTGCCGAGGCGCCCGTCGACGTGGGGCCCGGAGCCACGTCCGGTTCGTCACCTGTCTCTCACGTAGCGGAGCAGGGACGCCTCTCGGATGGATGCGACGCCGAGGACGAGACCGATGATCACACCCACCACGCCGAGGGCGACGGTCCGGGCCGCGTCGAGATCGATGGGAACCGCGTCGCCCGGTCGGAGGCCTGCCGTGACCGTCAGCACCAGGGCGGCCGTCCAGAGCGTCGCCGCCGTCGTCCAGACGGCCGCCTGGACGAGCTGGGAGCCGGCCTGGGCGAGGACCGAGACCCCGATGTGCCGGTCGGACGCGAGCGAGCTCCGTCGCCGCCAGGTCGAGGCCGCCCCCAACGCGAGGCCGAGTCCGCTCGCCACCGCGGGGCCCCATCCGCCCAGAGCGACGGGCCCGGGGCGGAAGGTCGACCCGAGCGTGCTGTTCAGCTGCCCAAGGGTGGGGTGTGCCGAGGTCTCGGCACCGGAGTCGGGCAGGAGCGTCCGCCCGAGCGCGGCCACGGCCTCGTCGTCAGCGGGCCACGACGTCGCCCAGCAGGCGTCGAACGGCCCGTCGTCGACCTGGGTCACGGAGAGCGCGCTGTAGGCGAGCGAGGGATCACGCCCGTCGTCGGGGTACCGGAACACCCCCTGCACGGGCACGGTCCCGCCCGGTGTCGCGAGCAGGCCGGGACCGGTGAGGCCCACGGCCCGCGCGGCCTCGTCGCTGACGACCGGGCCGAGCCCGTCGGCCGTGCCGTCGAGAGAGAGCAGTGCGGCGAAGCCAGGCGTCGTGACGTGGGTCGGGACGCCGGCTCTCGGCAGCGCGGCGGCCACCAGGTCGGTCGGCGAGGACCGGATGGCGCCGGCGGCCCGGACGGTGGGCAGGGCGACGAGGGAGTCGCAGGCGTGACCGTCGATGCGGCCCTCGGCGGATTCGACCAGGGTGGCTGCTCCGCTGGACGTCCACCGGTCGGCCTCGTCCACCGCGGAGCGAAGGCTCACCGCCTGGGAGGCGGCGACGCCGCCGACCGCGAGGACGAACAGTGCGACCCAGAGCAGTGTCATCGTGGTGCCCGAGACGACGTCGCGAACGGCCTCGCGAGCGATCTCACGGGCCTTCACCGTGTCGCTCCGAGGTCGAGCACGTCGTCACAGGCGTCCCGTGTCGCGGCGTCGTGCGTGGCGACGAGCACCGCGGTGCCGTGATCGGCGAGCGAACCGAGGACGCGGTTGACCTCGGCGGCCGTCCGACGGTCCAACTGCGCGGTGGGTTCGTCGACCAGCAGGACGTCGGGCCCGGCGGCGATCCCCCGAGCGAGCATCAAGCGTTGCGCTTCGCCGCCGGACAACTCGGAGAACCGGGCCCCACCGCGAGGGGACAGCTCGAACCGTGCCAGCAAGGCCTCCGCCCGGCGATCGGCGTCGCGTCGGGACGCTCCGGTCGCCAGGAACGCCAAGGAGACGTGGTCGAGGGCGCTTCGGCGGGGGACGCCGTGCGGGTTCTGGAACACCCAGCCGACCCGGGTGCCCTCGGGGCGTGTGACCTGGCCGAAGCGTGGTGTCAGCATGCCGGCGACGATCGCCATGAGCGTGGACTTGCCCGACCCGCTCGGCCCCACGACGGCGCAGACCGTGCCGCCCTCGAGGGTGCGGTC
The DNA here is from genome assembly GCF_013248995.1 of Frigoribacterium sp. VKM Ac-2836. Taxonomy (GTDB): domain Bacteria; phylum Actinomycetota; class Actinomycetes; order Actinomycetales; family Microbacteriaceae; genus Frigoribacterium. The sequence goes on from NZ_JABRPK010000002.1 coordinate 770,422, forward strand.
GATACCGGTGAACAGCGCAGGCCCGTCACCGAACGCGTGGCCGACCCCGTTCAGCGTCACCGGCACGAGATGCCACCGTCGGGGTGAGGCGTGACCGACGACACCGAGACGCCGTCGGGCGGGACGACGAAGGATTGCCCCAACTGCGACCCGACCACCTCGACGAGGACGGGCGACAGGGCGGTGCCGGAGGTGTCGACGGGCTGTAGGCACGCCGTCCCGTCACGCAGGCCGACGAGGGCGCCGGGTGGCACGACCGAGACCCGGACGGGTTCGGCGAGGGACCAGCGCGCCGAGATGGTCGGGGTCTCTTGTCCCCTCGATGCGGCGTATTCGCGCGTGGCGGCGAGACGCGAAAGGTCCGCAGGATCGGTGACCATCCCCTCGGGCGTGATGCCGACCGTCACGTCGGCCACGCTCACCACGCGATCGCCGGGAGAGGCGTCGAGGGGCGGCTCGTCGAGTCGGATGGATTGCAACTCGACGGGGAGGCGGACGAGCTCGTCGCCGCTGTCGACCCGCGACCCCACCACGCCCGGGCAGCCCTCTGTCTGGACCCTGGGGGCCGGAATCCATGCGACGGCGTCGACCGGGACCGGATCGGTGGCCGCCATCGGCACGCCTCGGGCGGTCAAGTACGCGCGGACGGCCCGTTGCGTGCCGGCGCCGAAAATGCCGTCCACGCTGATGGACGCGCCCGACCGGGTCAACTCACTCTGCAACCCACGGACGTCGTCGCCCCGGTCACCGGCCTCGAGCGCACGCCAGAGGGGCACCGCGGTCGCGAGGGCGACCACGGGGGCGCCGTCGACGGTGGCGACGACGTCACCGCTCGAGATCTCACCCCCCGCCGAGCAGGACAGCCCGGTGAGGACGCCCGGTCGGGGCGAGACGATCATGCGTGCCGACCCGGTCCGCGGTACGAGCTGGACTTGACGTTCGTCGACGTCGTCGCGTGACTCGACCGGAACCGCCGCGGTGACGGCGGGTGAGCTCAGGGCGGTCGGTCGGTCGTGCGGGAGGAGCAGCACGGTCGCCCCGGCACCGATCGCGAGCGCCGTCGCGGCCACGAGTCCGACCAGCGACGCGGTCGGTCGCCGGATCGGCGTCATCGCTCGTACCAGAGGCCGAGAGGGTCCCTGTCGCAGGCCTGGGCCGCTTCGGACATTGGGTCGAACGGGAAGTCGCCTGTCTCGTTGTCGGCCTCCCAGTCTTTCCGGCCGTAGCTCGGCTCGACCACCCCGGCCGTGACGAGGCATTCGACCTCGATCGTCGCCTCGTCGAGCCGAGCGGGGTTTCGTCGCGTCTGCTCGAACAGGAAGGTCACCTGTGCGTCGAATCTCGTTTCGCAGGCTTCGAGTGCGGCGTTGGACTGTTCGAAGGGCATGCCGGGACTCCCGCCGTCTCGGCCGCCGACGTCGAAACCGCCCTCGCGACGGTAAGTGATCGAGAGACCGGAATCGGCGAGACAGCGGCGGACCCCGTCGTGGGCCTGCTCGAGTTCGGTCGGCGTGACGACCCCGTCGGCCAGGATCTCTCGTTCGCTGTCGCTCTCGCTTTTCTCGAGCGCCATGGCGAATTCGTCTGCCCACGGGCCGGCGTGCTCCTGTGCCTCGGCGTCGAGCCGTGCGGAGTCGGTCGGCTGGGGGCCGGCACACCCGACCACGGTGCCGAGCACGGCGACGGCCACAGCCGTCGCCACAGCCGTCGATCTCACCGCGCCGTCATCCCGTAGGACACCACGTTCACCCAGCAGGCCGCCTGTTTCGACCACTTGCCACGGGTCACCCACGGGCCGTACCGGGTGTTCGACTGACGAATCGCGTTCCAGTGTCGTGCCCTGGTGCACGAATTGTTCTTGCCCATCGACCGGGTGACGCTGCCGTAGCAGGCGGCCTGTGCCTCGGGTGCCGTCGCGACGTCCGCCGCGATCGTGCCCCCGGCCAGGACGATGGTGACCGCGGCCGCGATCGCGAATCTCTTGATGAGCACGTGCTTCCTCCCTCTGACGAAACCGTTCCGTCAGGCGTGAAGCTAACGTTAAAAAGATGACCTATCAAGGGTGAAATGTCGATCACCGAGGCTGCCCACCGATGGCCGGGGCAGGCCGCGCCTCCTGCGTTCGCGGCCTGCGCCTCCGGGCTTCGGTGGGGTCGCCCAGACGCGCCATGTATCTTCATGTCGAGAGATCTCTGCGCGGTAGCGTAGGGAGAGCACCACCGAGCACACGCATGCCCGACAACGAGGGAGCACCTGCCGCATGGCGAAGATCATCTACACGCTGACCGACGAGGCGCCCATGCTGGCGACCTACTCGTTCCTGCCCATCATCCAGGCCTACGCCAAGACCGCGGGGGTCGACGTCGAGACCCGCGACATCTCGCTGGCGGGTCGCATCATCAGCCAGTTCCCCGAGCGCCTCACCGACGAGCAGCGCCAGGGCGACGCCCTGGCCGAGCTGGGGGCCCTGGCGAAGACGCCTGAGGCCAACATCATCAAGCTGCCGAACATCTCGGCGTCGATGCCGCAGCTCAAGGCCGCGGTGAAAGAACTGCAGTCGCAGGGCTACGACCTGCCCGAGTACCCCGACTCGCCCTCGACCGACGCCGAGCGCGACGTCAAGGCCCGGTACGACAAGGTCAAGGGCAGTGCGGTCAACCCCGTGCTGCGCGAGGGCAACAGCGACCGCCGCGCCCCGCTCTCGGTCAAGAGCTACGCCCGCAAGCACCCGCACCGCATGGGTGCCTGGACGGCGGACTCGAAGACGAACGTCGCGACCATGGGCGTCGACGACTTCCGGTCGAACGAGAAGACCGTGGTCATCCCGGCCGACGACACGCTGCGCATCGAGTTCGTGGGCGCCGACGGTCGGACGCAGGTGCTGCGCGAGTCGATCCCCGTGCTCGCCGGCGAGGTCGTCGACGGCACCGTTCTGCACGTGGCCGCGCTCCACGAGTTCCTCGCCGCGCAGATCGCCCGGGCCGAGGCCGAGGGCGTCCTGTTCTCGGTGCACCTCAAGGCCACGATGATGAAGATCAGCGACCCCATCCTGTTCGGTCACGTGATCCGCGCGTTCTTCCCGCGGGTGTTCGAGCGGTACGGCACCGACCTCGAGGCCGCCGGGCTCGACCCGGCCAACGGTCTGAACGGCATCCTGCAGGGCCTCGCGGCACTGCCGAACGGCGACGAGATCCGGGCCGCCTTCGACCAGGGGATCGCCGACGGGCCCGACCTCGCCATGGTCGACTCCGACAAGGGCGTCACCAACCTGCACGTACCGAGTGACGTCATCGTCGACGCCTCGATGCCGGCGATGATCCGCACCTCGGGTCACATGTGGGGCCCCGACGGCGACGAGCACGACACCCTCGCGGTCATCCCCGACTCGAGCTACGCCGGCATCTACCAGGCCGTTCTCGACGACTGCCGCGCGAACGGCGCCTTCGACCCGGCGACCATGGGCTCGGTGCCGAACGTCGGCCTGATGGCCCAGGCCGCCGAAGAGTACGGCTCGCACGACAAGACCTTCGAGGTGCCCGGCGACGGAACCGTCCGCGTCGTGAACCAGGCGGGCGAGACGCTCATCGAGCACGAGGTCGCCACGGGCGACATCTGGCGCGCCTGCCAGACGAAGGACGTGCCGATCCGCGACTGGGTCAAGCTCGCCGTCACGCGGGCGCGCGCCAGCCGGACGCCCGCCGTGTTCTGGCTCGACGAGACCCGCGCCCACGACGCCACCCTGATCGGGCTCGTACGCAGCTACCTCGCCGAGCACGACACCGAGGGCCTGCAGATCGAGATCCTCTCGCCCGTGGACGCGATGGCGTTCTCGCTCGAGCGCATCCGTCGTGGCGAGGACACCATCTCGGTCACCGGCAACGTGCTGCGCGACTACCTGACCGACCTGTTCCCCATCATGGAGCTCGGCACCTCGGCCAAGATGCTCTCGGTCGTGCCGCTGATCAACGGCGGCGGCCTGTTCGAGACCGGCGCCGGCGGTTCGGCCCCGAAGCACGTGTCGCAGCTCGTCGAGCAGGACTACCTGCGCTGGGACAGCCTGGGCGAATTCCTCGCCCTCGCCGTCAGCTTCGAGCACCTGGCGACGTCGACCGACAACGCGCGGGCTCAGATCCTCGCCGACACGCTCGACCGCGCCACGGGCACGTTCCTCGACGAGAACAAGTCGCCGGGTCGCAAGCTCGGCTCGATCGACAACCGCGGCAGCCACTTCTACCTGGCGAAGTACTGGGCCGACGAGCTCGCCGCCCAGACCGACGACGCCGAGCTGGCCGCCGCCTTCGCCGGCCTGGCGGCCACCCTCGGCGGGTCGGAAGAGACCATCGTCGCCGAGCTGATCGAGCCCCAGGGCACCGCGGTCGACATCGGGGGCTACTACCACCCCGACGCCGCCAAGACCGAGGCCGTGATGCGCCCGTCGCAGACGCTGAACGAGGCGCTCGCGACGCTGTAGGGCGCGAAGCCCTCGACGGCAGGAGGCGCGGTGCCGGTCGGCACCGCGCCTCCTGCCGTCCGCCGGGTCATGCCGGGGCCCCGGTCAGGCCTGGGCCCCGTCACGACGGGACGAGGATCACTCTCTAGTATGACGATCACATACCAGTATTGTGAAATACTACTGCTATGACCAATCAGGCGACAGGACACCAGACAGCATCCGCCGGGCGCCCCGCAGGCTTCCTCGATCGGGTCCGGGCGGAGCAACTACCGACCCGCTTCCGGTGGCAGGCCAGAGACTGGGTGGCGCTGCTCGCGGTGCCGTCGATCTTCGTCTCGGGGTGGCTCACCACGATGATCACGAACGACGTCGCCGTCGGTACGGTCGTGGACACCGTCCTCCGGATCGCACTCTTCGTCGTGCTCGTCGTCGCCAACCGTGCGTTGCTCGCGCGGCACTGGCGCGCCTTCTGGGCCGCGCCGTGGCTCAGTGTCGGCCTCGTCGTCGTGGGCATGGTCGCGCTCCAGATCGCGATCAGTTCGTCGGGTAGTGCGCTGCGGTCCCTCGGCGGCCTCGATCCCGGTGACGACCAGGGGCCCGTCCCGTCGATGGCGTTCGGTGTCCTCTTGTTCACGTCGCTCAACCCGATGGTCACCGCCCTGATCGAGGACTTCACCTTCCGTCACACCCTGCTACTGAAGTTTCCCGTGTGGAACCGATTCGTGTTCGCCGCCGTCCTGACCGTCGCGAACGCCGTCCTCTTCGGTGCGGTCCACATCGACAACTTCGGTGGCGAGTGGCTGCTGACGCTGTCCTTCGCCGCCGCGGGGCTGGTGATGAACCTGACCTACCTGTGGACCCGCAACATCTGGCACGTGCTCCTCATGCACGGTGTCAACAACTTCATCCTCGCCGGCCCCGTCGGCGTGGTCATCCTGCACGTGTTGCAGGCTGCCGTGGTGTGACGATGACACGGCGTGGATGCCGTCGTACGCGCGCGGCCTCAGGGGTGCAGGGCTCTTCGGGCGGTGGTGCGGACGGCCACGGTGACGGCGTCGAGCAGGGGTGAGGCGAGGGTCCAGCGTTGCCAGAAGAGTGGCACGTCGACCGGGTCGTCGGGGGCCAGTTCGACCAAGCGGCCGGCGTCGAGTTCGGGGGTGGCCTGGGCCTCGGGCAGCATGCCCCAACCGAGCCCCAAGACGACGGCCCGGGCGAAGTCGGCCGACGCGGGCACGTGGTGCCGGGGCGAGAGCGGTTCGCGACCGGTGAGGCGCCGGACGAAGTCGTGCTGCAGGGCGTCGGTCCGGTCGAAGACGACCATCGGGGCGCGGTCGAGGGGGGCGAGGTCGAGCCTTCCGAGGCGGGGCGTCTCGGGGTCGTGCGGAACACCGGCCAGCCACCTGTCGACGAAACCGGGGCTCGCGACGGCTCGGTACCGCATGACCCCGAGCGGTTCTGAGCTGCAGCCCTGCACGGGCTCCCGGGTCGCGGTGACGGCGGCGAGCACGTCCCCCGACCGCAGCAGCTCGGCCGTGTGCTGCTGGTCGGCCCGACGCAGGTCGAAGACGACCCGGACCGCCGGCGGGACGGCGGCCAGTGCGTCGAGGAACCAGGTCGCGGTCGAGTCGGCGTTGACCGCGATCGGCAGGGTCGTGGGCGCGGGGTCGTTCGACGCGGTGTCGTCCTCGTCGCGTGGGCCGGTGCCGAGCCGGGCGAGGGCGTCCGAGGTGAGCAGGTCGATCTGCCGGGCATGACGCAACAACACGTCGCCGGCCTCCGTGGTCTCGACCGGGGTGGAGCGGCGCAGCAACACCTGTCCGGCCGCCCGTTCGAGCTGCTTGATGCGTTGCGACACCGCGGACTGCGTCACGTGCAGGCGTCGCGCGGCCGCCTCGAAGGTGCCCTCGTCGACGATCGTGCGCAAGGTGTCGAGCTGATCAAGTGCGAACCTGGTCATGAGCAGAGCTTATGCAGCATCACGAACATGAGTTGGTGCGATGCCCCCGGGCGGTCCTAGCGTGGCCACATGACCTTCGCGACCGTGCTGCCCGCCGTCCTCTTCGGCTTCGGCACGAGCCTCGCCCTGATCGTCGCGATCGGCGCGCAGAACGCCTACGTGCTGCGCGTCGGGCTGCAGGCGGCGACCCGTGCCGTCGTGCCGGTCGTCGTGGTCTGCGCCGTGAGCGACGCCGTGCTGATCAGCGCCGGGGTGGCCGGAATCGGGGCTCTCGTCGAGGCGGCCCCGCGGGCGGTGCTCGTGGTGCAACTCGTCGGCGCGGGATTCTTGCTGGTCTACGGCGCCTTCGCCGCCACACGGGCGATCCGGCCGACGGGCGCCTTGACGGTCGACGTCGACGGCGCGTCCCCGACGGCACCCGCCCGGATCGTCCCGGCCGTGCTCGGCGCCCTCGCGTTCACCTGGCTGAACCCGCACACCTACCTCGACACCGTCGTCTTCCTCGGTTCGGTCGCGAACCACCAGCCGCCCGAGCTGCGCTGGTGGTTCGCCGCCGGGGCGATCACGGGCAGCCTCGTATGGTTCTCGGCGCTGGGGTTCGGCGCGCGCCTCCTGCGTCCGCTGTTCGCGAAGCCGGGCGCCTGGCGGGTGCTCGACGGGGTCATCGCCGTCGTGATGGTCGCCCTCGGGGTGCGGCTGCTGACGGGCATCTGAGGCCCGTGGTCGGCCGCGGTCGGCGCCTCCGGCCTCAGGCCGGGCGCTCGGCGATCGCGCGCTGCCAGCGGACGAGCATCACGCGCGCGTAGTGCACGGCCGAGACGTAGTGGAAGACGAGGCCGACCAGGAAGACCAGGTACCCCACGCCGATCACGCCGGTCCACTCGGGCCCGTCGAGCGCCACGCCGAGCAGCAGCACCGCGAGACCGACGAAGCAGAGGCCCGTGCGGAGGCGGCCCGCCCACCACACCGGCACGGCGGGATCGCCGCGGAACGCCAGGACGGCGCCGATCGCGAGCAGCACGTCGGGCACGAGCAGCAGCACGGCCTCCTGCCAGCCGAAGACGTCGGCCGTCGCGAACGCCACGGCGACCACGACGACGGTCAGCCGGTCGGCCACGGGATCGAGCCACGACCCGAGCACCGAGACCGAGTCGGTGCGCCGGGCCACGAACCCGTCGAGCCAGTCGGTCGCGAACACGACCCCGATCACGACGAGGGCCGGCCACCAGAGCTCGGCGATCAGCAGCCCGGCGAAGACCGGCAACAGCAGGAGGCGCGCGGCCGTGATCGCGTTCGGCACGGTCCGCCAGTCGTCCACCTCGAAGAGGCGGTGGCGCAGGGCGCCGAGCCGGCGGGACGACAGGTGCTCGGCGACGAACTCGCCCGAGGCCGAGGCCCCGGCGACGACGGGATCGGCCAGGGCGTGCCCGGCCGCGTGGACCACGGACGAGACCGGCCCGCGGGCGTCGGCCCGCGCCTCCTCGTCCGAGGTGTCGGCGCGCGCTGCGTCGGCGCCGGCCGTCCGGTCGTCGGCCGCGACGGTCTCGTCGACGGCGCCGGTGGATGCGCCCGAGGCGGCATCGGCCGCGGCGGCGCGACGGCGACGCACGAGTCGCACGACGAAGACGATCGCCACGATCACGGCGGCCCCGATCAATGCCCAGGACGAGAACTGCCCGAGGTACTCCTGCGCGGCCTCGAGGGACGACCGCAGCAGGAACCCGATGCCGACGTAGACGGCTGCCCAGGTCAGCGCCCCGCCGAACGACGCGGGCAGGAACGACCGGTAGGGCACCTTCGCGACCCCGGCCGCCGCCGGGGTGAGGGTGCGGACCACGGGCACGAGGCGCGTGAGGAAGACGGCAGCGGCCCCTCGTCGCTCGAGGACGGCGACGGCACGGTCCCAGCTGTCCACGCCGATCTTGCGGATGATGCGGGTGTCACGGAACCCCGTGCCGAAGCGGCGGCCCAGCAGGTAGCCGACGTGGTCACCGAGCGAGCCGCCGATCGCCACGGAGACGAAGAAGGCGACCGCCGGCCACGGGCTGTCGAAGGTCGCGGCGAGCAGCAGCACGATCGTCTCGCCCGGCACGAAGACACCCAGGCCCAACCCCGACTCGGTGAACGAGAAGAGCGCGCCCAACGCCCAGACGAGCGGGGTCGGCAGCGACGAGCCGACGTCGGTGATCCACCCGATGAGGTCCATCCCGCCAGGCTAGGGGAGCGCTGCTGAGGGGGCGTCGCCCGGGGGACGGAGGCGGGTCGGTCCGGGGGACGGGGTCGCCTCCGCCGCGAGTCGTCGGGGTCGCCGGACGGTCAGCGTGGCCGACGAGCCCGTGCTCGAGGTGACGGTCGTTGTTTCCAGAAGCGGCCGGCCAGGCGTGCGAGGCCGACCAGGGCGATCGAGAGCACGACGAGGGCCACGAGCAGCACCACCATGTAGACCGCCACGGGACCGTAGCCGCCCAGCGCCTCCGGGTCGAAGAAGGGGTACGGGTAGAACGCGGTGATCGCGCCCCGGACGAGCGTGTACACGCTGTACACCACGGGCACGACGAGCCCGACGGCAGCGGCCGACCAGGGCAGGCGGCGCCCGACCGGCAGCACGATCCAGTCGACCAGCACGGCGACGGGCATCACCATGTGCACGACGACGTTGACCCAAGGGAGGACGCCTCCGGCCACCTCGGTCAGCAGCAGGTTGAAGACGAGGCCGACGAAGATCATGTCGACGACCGAGATCAGCCGCACGGTGTCCCAGGCGCGGCTGCCGGGGCGTCGCCGGAGCGTCCGGACACCACCCACGACGAACACGACGACGGCGAACAGGTTGCCGAGGTTCGTGAAGTACGAGAAGAAGTTGACGACGTCGAAGTGGTTCTCGAGGTGGACGGCGAACTGCGTACCGACCGCGATCAGCGCGAGCGCCGCGAAGACGAACCGGTACGGGACCATCAGCTGAGCGCGCGTCATGTCCTCACCCTAGTGACGCCCCGTCTGGCTGCCGGCATCGTGTCGCACCGCCGAATCTGGCGGTGCGACGTTCAGCTGGTGGTGCGACGCGAGCGCCCCGTCCGGCGAGCAGGGTCAGGGGCGAGCAGGGTCAGGTGTCGGACTCAGGCCTGCTCGATCTTCTCGATCAGGGCGGCCTTGGTGTACCGCGAGACGTTCGTGACCCCCTTGGTGCGGGCGAGGGCGCGCAGGGCGACGAGGGTCTGCGCGTGCAGATCGACGTGGGCGTCGTGCCCGTCGGGCCGCGGCACGGTGGTCTCGTCGACCTCGGGCAGCGGCGGGGTGTAGATCGAGCGAGGCTCGGCGGGCGTGGGCGAGGCGCCCGTCGCGGCCTCGCCGGCGCCCTTGGCCGTCTTCTTCGCGTCCTTCAGCCCGGCCGCGGCGTCGTCGAGGGCGTTCTCGAGCGGTTTCACCGAGGGGCGCGACTTCTTGGCGAGCTTCTTCGCCCGGCGCTTGGCCTCGGCGACGGCCGCCCGGGCGTCGGTGACGGCGTCCTCGGCCTTGTCGTAGGCCTTGGCGGCGGATTTCTTGAGCTTCTTCTGGTCGGCCACGGGATCGGCCCCTCTCTCGAACGTGCGGAAATCGTGCGTCCGAGAGTGGCCTGAGGACCTGGGACGACTGTCAGGCGACGGGCTCGGCGAACACGACCCGGTTCTGGTCGTAGTGGCCGGAAGCGCGGTCGAAGACGCCACCGCAGGTGATCAACCGCAGCTGGTCGGTCGGCTGGGCGCCGAAGACGCGCGTGGTCGGGAACTCGGCCTTGGGCACGTCCACCACCTCGGTGACGACGTAGCCGACGACACCGCCGTCGACCGTGGTCACGTCGACCCGGTCGCCGAGGACGAGTTCGTCGAGACGCGCGAACACGGCCGGCCCCGAGGCCGAGTCGACGTGTGCCGCGATGACGGTCGGTCCGCGCCCACCGGGTGTGCCGCCGCCGGTGAACCAGCCGACGTCGTCCGCGTCGGAGGGCACCTCCATGGCGCCGTCCTCGGCGATGCCGAGGTCGATCAACGGGGCGTCGAGTCCGATCGCGGGCACCGAGACGGCGGCCGGGGCCACCCCCTCGCCGACGCCCTTAGCTGCGCCTTCACCCACCGCAGGAGGCGCGGTGCCGGTCGCCGTCGGAGCCCCGGTCGCCCCCGCCCCCGGGGTCGTCGTCGGCGTCGGCGCGACCGGCCCGGGCGACGCGCACCCGGTCAGGGCAAGCACGACGGCGACGACGACCAGCGGGGGCAGGGAGCGCCGCACGTCAGGCCTGCGTCGTGCGGTGACGGCGGGTCAGGACGTACGCTCCCGCACCGAGCAGGGCCAGGGCCCCGACACCGCCGGCCGCGAGGCCGAGACCGGAGGCCGTCCCGGTGTCCGCCGCCGCGCCTCCCAGTCCGGTGTCGACCCCGCCGACGGGTACCTGGGTCAGCTGGCCGCGGACGACACCGGCCGCGAACGAGGCCGTGTGCGAGTCGCCCGTGAAGCCGGCGGGGTTCGCCTCGAGCTGCTTCAGGCTGAAGCCGGTGCCCGTGTCGGCACCCGCCGCGCTCATGACACCCGTGGTGAACGGGCCCTGCAGGCAGCCGCTGCTCGTGCGCGTCCCGTCACCGCGGTCGACCGGGTTCGGGAACGCGATGCGCGGCGGGCCGGCCTGGCCCTGGGCCGCCTCGTGGATGTGCGTCGCCGTCTTGGCCGGGCTCTGGTAGTCGCCGGTGACGCCGCGCAGGGTGATGTCGTAGCAGATGACCTCGGTGTCGCTGTTGACCCGGAAGTCGAACGTACCGGTCGCACCGGTCTCGCCCGCGGTGGCGACACCGTCGTTGTTGATCACCTGGTCGGGCGTCGCCATGACCGTGTAGGCGCTCGTGAAGGTGGAGGGCTCGGGCACCTCGGTCTCGGCGAACGCGGGCGTCGCGATCAACGTGAACGCGGCGGTGGCGGCACCACCGATGGTGAGGTTGCGGACTGCTCTCTTCGACATGGTCGTGATGCCTCTCGTCGGGGCGGCCTCCGGTCGGACGCCGCTCGAAGGGGCCTACGCCGAGCGGGGCCCGTGCGTTCATCACGGGGCGAACTTTCTCGTCCGGTTCGTCGATGAACGTCCTGGGGGCGGCCGACGTATGCCCTTCCGGAGTCCGTGCCGCACACGGCAGGACCCGTGCGGGGCACGGATAAGCTGACGGGAGGTCGAGCAGATGGTGGTCGTCCTGACGTCCGACGCACCGGTGGTGTCACCGGTGGCACCCGACTCGAGCCCGTGGAGGCCCGTCCCGATGAGCGAGCGGCCGCCCGGCCTCGACGTCCCGTCCGCGTTCGTCCAGCACGGCTCCGCCCTGCTCGGCTTCGCCGTCAACGCCCTGCACGATCGCGCCCTCGCCGAGGACTGCGTGCAAGAGACGTTCGTCCGTGCCTGGCGGGCCCGGGACTCGTTCGACCCCGACCGCGGCAGCGTCCGCACCTGGTTGTTCGCGATCGAGCGCCGCGTCGTGCTCGACGTGCACCGGGCCCGGTCGCGCACTCCGTCGGTCGTACCGTACGACCACGCACCCGAACCCGTGGCGAGCGTGGCCGACCCGCTCGAGCGCCTGGGCGTGGCCGAGGGCCTCGCCCGCCTCAGCGAGGACCACCGGGCGGCCGTGGTGGCCGTCCACCTCGAGGGGCTCAGCTACCGCGAGGTGTCCGATCGCACGGGCGTCCCCGTGGCGACCCTGCGCACCCGCGTCTTCCACGCGCTGCGCGCCCTGCGCACCCACCTCGACGACCAGGAGACGACCGATGACTGACCTCACGCCCGAGGGGGGTGCCGACGCCCGTCGCGACGAACTGATGGCCGCGGCGCTCGCGGACGACCTCTCGCCGAGCGAACGCGTCGAGTTCGACGCGCTGCGTGCCGCCGACCCGTCGATCGATGCCGAACTGGCATCGCTCGGGGTGGTCACGAGGGGGCTCTCGGGCTTCGGGAGCTGGGACGAGGTCGTCCCGAGCGACGGGCTGCGCGAGCGCGTCGAGAGCGTCGGACGCGACGGCGCCAGCGACGCCGCCGGCGACACGTCCGCCACCGTCCCGGGCCCGGTGCCGGTCGCGCACGTCGGCCCGCGTGTCGCGGCGGCCCGCTCGGGCCGCGGACGCCGTCCGCTGCTCGTCGCGGTCGGGGCCGCCGCGTGCCTGGCGATCGGGGCCGGAGGCGGAGCCCTGCTCGCGACGCCCCGCGACACGGTCGTGGCCGGTCCGGCCGGAACCCTCGGGGCCGTCGAGCACGTCGACTTCGTGGGTCAACCCGCCGGAGTCGACCTCGTCGGTGATCTCGTGGCGCACACCTGGGGGACCGAGACCGTGCTCAGCGTCGACGGCCTGCCCACCGGCTCGGCGTTCACCGTCGTCGTGGTGGGCGAGGACGGACGCGAGTACGAATCCGGGGCTTTCCTCGGGTCGGACGTGCCCGTCGACTGCCGGCTCAATGCCGCCGTGCTCCGGCCCGACGTGGCGTCGGTCGAGATCCGCGCGGCCGACGGCGACGACATCGCCGTGGCCTCGGTGCCTCCGGTCGCGAGCTGACCCGCGCCTCCCGGACCCGCCCGACCGCACCTCAGACCACGGTCAAGGAGGCGCGGGTCGCCTCGATGGTCGCGAGCAGCGACCTCGAGTCGGCCAGGGAGTGCAGGGGCGAGTCGCGGAGCCCGGCGTCGACGTAGGACGCGAGGGCCGTCGCCTGATAGGCCAGGCCCCGGCGGCCGGTCGGGACGGACGGATCGCTCCAGACGGCTGACCCGGCACCGGTGGTCAGCTCGAACGTCGCGGGGAAGACGAGGTTCTGCACGGTGCGGATCGACCCGGTCGTGCCGGCGATCGTGCCGAGTCCGGGGGAGGTCGTGAGCAGGCTCGTCGCCGCGGTGGCGAGCACCCCGTCGGCCGTGCGGGTGACGACGGCCGCGTCGAGGTCGACGCCGTCGGCCCGGGTCGAGCCGGTGGCGTGCCACTCGACGGGGTGGCCGGTCGCGAACTGGGTGAACCAGAAGGCGTAGACGCCGATGTCGAGCAGCGCGCCGCCGCCGAGCGCCGGGTCGCTCATGCGTCCGCCGGCCGAGAGGTCGTTGGCCCACGCGACGTCCGCGGTCGCGAGCCGCACGTCGCCGATCGCGCCCGTGGCGACCAGCTCGGCGATGACCGTGGTGTGCGGCAGGTAGCGCGTCCAGAGGGCCTCCATCGCGAGGACCCCGGCCGCGCTCGCCGCGGCGGCGATCTCGTCGGCCTCGGCCGTGCTGGTCGCCATGGGCTTCTCGATCAGGACGTGCTTGCCGGCCCGGATCGCGGTCAGGGCATCCGGCAGGTGGCGGGTGTGGGGCGTGGCCACGTAGACGACGTCGACGTCCGGGGAGGCGACCAGCGCCTCCTTCTCGCCGTGAGCCGTGTCGACGCCGTGGGCGCGGGCGAACGCCTCGGCCCGGCCGAGGCTGCGCGAGGCCACGGCGACCACTCGTTGATCGGTGTGCGCGTGCAGGGCGTCGGTGAAGTCCCCGGCGATCTCGCCCGGACCGATCACACCCCAGCGCAGGGCCGGCCCGCCGCGGAGCGGGACCGCCGTCGAGGCGGGGAAGGTCGGGGTGCTAGGCGTCTGCGTGGTCATGCGGTCTCCTCGGGTCACGTCGTCGTGCGTGCGTCCATCTTCGCGGGTGCGGGTGCGGGTGCGGGTGCGGGTGCGGGTGCTCGCCCGGCTCGGCGGCCCTTGACGGGGGCACGGTGCGGCACCCTAGGCTGGGCTCATGAGCGCGTGGGGTGACTGGGGTCCGGCCGTGGCGGCGATCGTCGTGGCCGTCCTGTACCTCGTGATCGTGGTCGCCATCGTGCGTGCCGTCCGGCGGCGATCCGACACGACGCAACTCGAGCGCACGGTCTGGACGGTCGCCGCCGTCCTCTTCCCCGTCGGCGCCGGCGCGGTCTGGCTGCTTCTCGGCCCGCACCCGCTGGGTCTTCGCATCGACCGCGAGCAGGGCTGAGCAGGCCGGGCACTGCTCCCGTCGTGACATCTCGGCAGGCCGACCGGGTGTCGGTGGCCGCACCTAGCCTGCGGGGATGACCCGACCGACACCCCGACCCGACGGCTGCCGAGGAGGCGCGGGTCGGCTGGCAGACGACTCCTGCGGTCGACCGGTGGACCCGTCCTCGCCGGTGCCGCTCTGCGACCGACACCTCGCGCTCGCCGCCGACTGGGTGGCCTCGCTCGAGGGCTCGGGCGAGGGCGTGACCGACCTGCTGCCGTCACCGTGTCTCGCGTGCGGGTCTCGGCTCGGCGCGCACTGGCCGTCGGGGTGGCTCTGCGCCGTCTGCGAGTGGCGTCACGGCGACGTGCCCGACGGCGACCTGGGGGTCGTGCGAGTGGACGTCGTCTACTACATCCGGTTCGACGACCGCATCAAGATCGGCACGTCGTCGAATCCCCGGCAGCGCCTGGGCACGCTCTGGCACGACGAGCTGCTCGCCTTCGAGCGGGGCGACCGCCTGGTCGAACGGCGGCGGCACGGGCAGTTCACGGCCTCCCGATTCGGACGCACCGAGTGGTTCGCACGCAGCACCGAGCTCGACGCCCATGTGGCGGCGCTCGCCGAGGGCGTCGACGACCCGTGGCAGCGCTACGCTCGCTGGCGCAGCGAGGCGCTCGCCCTGCGCGGCTGACCCGCCCGGGGCCCGCCCGGGGCCCGCCCGGGGCCTGCAGCCCGGGCCTGCCGCATCGCACCACGTCCTGAACGTCGCACCGCCGATCTTCATGGTGCGACGTTCAGGACGTGGTGCGACACCGGCCCGGGCGGGGTTCAGGGGCGGAGATACGCGTCGACGAGCAGGGGGCCGCGGATGGCGCGCAGCTCGTCGAGCAGCAGGGGCACCGTCTGCCGGGTCAGCCCGGAGAGCTGCAGGTCGTGAGGCCCGAGCGGGGGCAGCTTGCCGGTGCGCAGCCGCACGACCTGCCATCCGGCGGCACGGAGGGCTGCGTCCTTGCGACGGTCGGCGGTCTCGCGGTGCCCCACGTGTTCGAGCCCGTGCCGCCCCGTGGAGTCGTACTCGATCGCGACCCGCAGTTCGGCGAGCACGATGTCGGGCCACACCTCGACGTGGTCGAAGAACGGACGCCCCACGCGGACGGCGTTCAGACCGGGCTCGAACTCGAGCCGGGCGGTCAGCTCGGCCCGCAGCTCGGCCTCGACCGCCGACGCCGGCTTCGGCGCACACGCGCTGACGAAGGGGGTGCCGGACGGCAGTGTCGGCGTCTTGTCGCACACCGGCCGGGAGGCGCGGGTCGGCCGGGACGCGCGGGTCGGCCGGGCGACGCGGTCAGGCAGGGAGGCGCCGGTCGGCTGGGAGGCGCCGGTCGGCTGGGAGGCGCCGGTCGGCCGGGAGGCGCGGGTGGGCCGTTCCGCGCCGCCGGGCTCGGGCGCAGGGGGCGCGTCCACCCGCGGCGTCGTCGACGGGAGGCCCGTGCTCGCGGCGCGACGACGCCGGGGCGGGGGTGTCGTGGCTGCGGGCCCCGCACCTCCGGTGCTGGGGCCGGCGGCGACGTCGGACCAGGCGGCCGGCCCCGGAACGGCTGCGGCCCGCGCGCGGACCACCGCCGCCGGCGCCATCGGTGGACGCATCGGCAGCGCACGCGGCTTCGCGAGCTCGCTGCACTCGGGGCACCACGACGACCGTCGTCGCTCGCGACCCGGCCGGTGCCGTTGTTCGTCGGGGGTGGCGACGAACACGTGGCCCGCGTCGCAGAGCCAGCACAGCCACACGTCGGCCGCGGGCGGGATCTGGCTGAGCACGATGCCGCCGTTGTGTTCGGGACGGTACTGCCGCACGAGCACCGGGTACGACGCCCAGGCCTCGCGGTAGCTGCCCACGGGGTAGGGCACGGCGAGGCCGCGCGACGTCCGGCGTCGCGCCCACCAGGCGGCGATCGGCTCGGGCACGCGCACACGATACGACGGGCCACCGACACTCGCCGCACCCCGTCGGGACGAGGGGGCGCGGGCCGACGTCGCCGCGCACCCGTAGCATCGACCGGATGCCCGACACCGCACCTCCTGACGTGCCCACGCCCGCGACCGACGTCCACTCCCGCGGGTTCGTCCGCGTGCGCGGCGCCCGCGAGAACAACCTGCGCGCCGTCGACGTCGACGTCCCGCGGGACAGCATCGTCGCCTTCACCGGCGTCTCGGGCTCGGGCAAGTCCTCGCTGGCCTTCGGCACGATCTTCGCCGAGGCGCAGCGCCGCTTCTTCGAGTCGGTCGCGCCCTACGCGCGCCGTCTGATCGCCCAGGGTGGCGCCCCGCACGTCGACGAGATCACGGGTCTGCCCCCGGCCGTCGCCCTGCAGCAGCGTCGCGGCGCCCCGAGCTCGCGGTCGACGGTCGGCACCCTGACCACCCTGTCGAACTCGATGCGGATGCTCTATTCGCGGGCCGGCAGCTACCCCGCCGGGGCCGACCGCCTCGAGTCCGACTCGTTCTCGCCGAACACCGTCGCCGGAGCCTGCCCGCGCTGCCACGGGCTCGGCATCGCCCACGAGGTGACCGAGTCGTCGGCCGTCCACGACCCCTCGCTGAGCATCCGCGACGGGGCGATCACCGCCTGGCCCGGAGCCTGGCAGGGCAAGAACCTCCGCGACGTCACGAGCGTCCTCGGCTACGACATCGACCGCCCCTGGCGCGAGCTACCGCAGGCCGACCGTGACTGGCTGCTGTACACCGACGAGCAGCCCGTCGTCGAGGTGAACCCGCAGCGCGACCGGGTCGCGAAGCCGTACAAGGGTCGCTTCTGGAGCGCCCGCGCCTTCGTGATGCACACCCTCGCCGACTCGCAGAGCGAGACCCAGCGCACCAAGGTGCTGCAGTACGTCGAGAGCGGACCGTGCTCGCTCTGCGGCGGCAGCGGCCTGACCCGGGCGGCGCTCGCGGTGACCTTCGCGGGGCGCACGATCGCCGAGCTGAACGCTCTGCCGATCGCCGATCTGGGCGACGTCCTGCGGCCGACGGCGACCCTGACGAGCGCGTCGGCCGCGGTGTCGAACGCGTCATCGGGCGAGGTCACCGAGGTCGCCGTCCGCATCGCCGCCGACCTGTTGGCCCGCACGACCGTGCTCGACGACCTCGGGCTCGGCTACCTCAGCCTCGGTCGCGCGACCCCGACCCTGTCACCGGGCGAGATGCAGCGGCTGCGCATCGCGACGCAGCTGCGCTCGGGCCTGTTCGGCGTCGTCTACGTGCTCGACGAGCCGAGTGCCGGCCTGCACCCCGCCGACGCCGAATCCCTCGTCGAGGTGCTCGAACGGTTGCGGGCGAGCGGCAACTCGGTCTTCGTCGTCGAGCACGACATGAGCATCGTGCGGCGCGCCGACTGGATCGTCGACGTCGGCCCGGGGGCCGGCAGCCACGGAGGCGCGGTGCTCTACAGCGGGCCCGTCGCCGGGCTCGCCGGGGTCGCCGACTCCGTCACGAGGCGCTTCCTCGACCCCTCCGTCACCGGTCCTGCCCAGGGCGGGCCGGCCCTCCGCCGTGAACCGGCGGCCACCCTCGAGTTGCGCGGCGTCACCCGGAACAACCTCGACGGAGTCGACGTCGACCTGCCGCTCGGGGTGCTGACCGCGGTCACGGGGGTGTCGGGCTCGGGCAAGTCCACGCTCGTCGGCGGTGTGCTGGCCGAGACGGCGACCGGGCACGAGCGGGTCGACCGCGTGGTGCAGGTCGACCAGAAGCCGATCGGTCGGACCCCGCGCTCCAACCTCGCGACCTACACGGGTCTGTTCGACGCGGTGCGCCAGACCTTCGCCGCCACCGACGAGGCTCGGGCCCGGGGATACGGCGCCGGACGTTTCTCGTTCAACGTCACCGGAGGCCGCTGCGAGGTCTGCCAGGGCGAGGGGTTCGTCTCGGTCGAGTTGCTCTTCCTGCCGGGCAGCTACTCGCCCTGCCCCGAGTGCCACGGGGCCCGCTACAACGACGAGACGCTCGAGGTCACCTGGCACGGCGCGACCGTGGCGGACGTGCTCGCGATGACCGTCGACGAGGCGGCGACGTTCCTCGGGGAGGTGGCCAGCGCCTCCCGGGCGCTCGAGACGCTGCGGCAGGTCGGGCTCGGGTACCTGCGACTGGGCCAGCCGGCCACCGAGCTCTCGGGCGGTGAGGCGCAGCGCATCAAGTTGGCGACCGAGTTGCAGCGGGCGCGCACGGGTCACACCCTCTACCTGCTCGACGAACCGACCACGGGGTTGCACCCGGCCGACGTCGAACTGCTCGTGGCGCAACTGCAGCTCTTGGTCGACGCGGGCAACACGGTCGTCGTGGTCGAGCACCACATGGGCGTGGTGGCGGCTGCCGACCACGTGATCGATCTCGGCCCCGGGGGAGGGGACGCCGGCGGGCGCGTGCTCGCCGCAGGCACGCCCGAGCAGGTGGCCGGGGCCGCGGGCAGTCGCACCGCGCCGTACCTCGCGGCGGCGTTGCCCGCCTGACCCGTCGGGAGCCGAGGAGGCTCGGTGCAGCCGACCCGCGCCTCCTCGTCACCTCTCGATCGGGCGGAGCGGCGCTACGGCGAGACCATGCCACCGTTCACGTTGAGCGTCTCGCCGGCGACGAAGCTCGACTCGGCCGACGCGAGGAACACGTAGGCGGGCGCCTGCTCGGCGGGCTGACCGGCGCGGCCGAGCGGAGCCTCGCTCGAGCCGAACTCGGGCAGCGACTCGGGGTCGACGCCGTCGGTCACCTGCAGCACGGTCCAGGTCGGGCCGGGCGCGACGACGTTGACGCGGATGCCCTTCGAGATGAGCTGCTGCGCCATGCCCTTCGACAGGTTGTTGACCGCCCCCTTGGTGGCCGCGTAGTCGAGACGGTCGGGGGCAGGCGTGTGGGCCTCGGCCGAGGCGGTGTTGATGATCGTCGATCCGGGGGCCAGGTGCGGCACGGCGGCCTTGACGATCCAGAACGGGGCGTAGACGTTGGTGCGGAAGGTCAGGTCGAACTGTTCGTCGGTGATGTCGGCGATGTCCTCGTGCCAGACCTGCTTGCCGGCGACGTTGACGACGGCGTCGAGGCCGCCGAGTCCGTCGACCGCCTTCTCGACGAGTTCACGACAGAAGGAGGCGCTGGTCAGGTCGCCGGGGATCGCCACGGCCTTCTGGCCCGCGGCCTCGATCAGCGCGATCACGTGGTCGGCGTCGGACTGCTCGCTCGGCAGGTAGTTCAGGGCGATGTCGGCGCCTTCACGGGCGTAGGCGATCGCGACGGCGGCACCGATGCCCGAGTCCGCTCCGGTGATCAGGGCCTTGCGGCCGGTCAGGCGTCCGGTGCCGCGGTACGTCTCTTCGCCGAGGTCGGGTACGGGCGTCATCTGCGACTGCAGGCCGGGCTCGTCCTGGTGCTGCACCTCGGGGCTGATCGTCGGGTAGAGCGAGCGCGGGTCGGCGAAGGTGTACTGGTCGCGGGTCATGCGGAGTCCTCTCAGGTTCGCCGTGCCGGTGGCGGAGGGTGTCACGGCGGCACGATGCGGTGCACGGTACGCCGGGTGGACTCCGTGCCGTACCCCGCCGCCTCCGCGCCCGACCGCGCACCTCTCGACGAACGAGTGGCCCCGAATGGTCGTCCGCTCGGTAGCGGAGGACCGTTCGGGACCACTCGACGGCGTACGCGGCGTGCGGCTAGAAGTTCTGCGTCATGATCAGCGCGCCGGCGATCATCGAACCGATGTTGGCCAGGATGCCGATGAAGCCGAGCACGATGCCGACGGTCGCGAGGGTGCGGGCGGCGGGCTCGCGCTTGCGCGACAGGAAGCCGAGCACCACGGCGGCGATGGCGAAGAGGATCCACAGCACGGGCAGGAACAGGCAGAAGACGATGCTGATGATGCCGAAGACGAGCGACAGGATGCCCATCGTCTTCTTGCTCGTCGTGGCGGGGCCGCTGGCTCCGGGGTAGGGGGTGGCGTCACTCATGTCGGGTCTCCTCGGGATCGGGATGAGGTTTTCTCGTCGAATCTAGTGACGTTCGGGTGGCGAGGGCCGCCTGATCGTTCGCGTCACGGAAGACCCGGTGACCGTCGGCGCGGATCGGTCGCCGTCTGGGCGCGCGGCCGTCAGCGGCTGACGGCGAACGTCGGGGGAGGCGCGTCCACCGTCGTCGCGGTGCCGCACGCGATCGCGCGGCTGATCCGCTCGACCAGTTGGTCCGGCACGGGACGGCCCCAGCCGAAGGCGACCGTGTCCTTCGCGCGTCGGTGCGGGGAGACGTCGCCTTCGAGGGTTTCGTCGAACCGGGGCACGGGATAGATGCCGAGGTGCCGGGTCCAGGCCGCGAAGTACAGCGTCCGCCCGTCGTCGAACCGGATCGAGGGCATCCCGTACCGCAGGCTCTCCACGCCGCCGGCACACCCCGCGTGGATGGCTCGTCTCACCCGTTCGAGGGCTTCCCGCTTCTCGGGCGGGAATCCTGCGATGTACTGATCGACCACGCTGTCGTTCATGACGAGTCCTCTCGTTCGCTGGGCACCAGTGTGCGACGGAACGGCCCGGACCGCCAGCCCCCGGGCCGCTCGACGGGGAGGCGGTCTACTCCCCGTTCGCGACGGTCTCGATCCAATCGGTGGCTTCGTCCGACAGGTGGAAACCGTCCGCATCGTGCCGACCGACCCACCACGCATCCGATGCGATGTCACCGCCGGCGGCCACGATGCTCTCGAGGATGTCAGGAGCCACCGCGTCACCATTGCGGGCGATGAGCGATGCCCGGGCCCGATCGTCCAACGTCGCCCACCATTCCAAGGTCTTCATGTCGACAGTGTCGCCCTCGACGGCGCACGCGAGGGGGTTTCGGTGCTGTCGAGTTCGGCGATGTCCGACTGGATGTCGCCGAATCGTGTCCATGCTTCGGCCGTGGTGATCTCCGCTCGGGCGAGCGACGCGATGATGCGCTCCAGTCGGGTCGTCAGCTGGTTGACGACGTCGACGTCGCGACCCGACCGGGTCTCCAGGTCGTGGATGATCTGGGCCCTGGTCGAGACCAAGGCGGACTGCATGACGTCGGCTCGCATGCGACGACTCCCGGATGCTCGCTGGTGCCGGTGTTCGGGGGGAGTAGATGAACGAGGCGGCCGGTGGGGTCCGGCCGTGCTGGATCAGCGAGGTCTGGGCTGACTGCAACAGAAGTTACGCCCGGATCGCGGTATGCACCAGCACGCACCCGCCCGTCGTCGCCGACCTCGGCGTCGGGAGACCCCCGCGCCTCCCCGGCACCGCGCCTCCTGGACGACGGGCGTCCCCGCCCGCACGGCTCCTCGTGAGAGGGCGCGCGGACGGGGACGTCGTGGCGCCGGGCGTCACTCGGCGCGGCGACCCCGGATCGGGCCGGTGACGCGACGACCGCGACGCGAGAGCGCCAGGCCGAGGGCGACCCCGAGCAGGGCCATGGCCGCGATGCCGAGCACGGAGGCGCTGCCGGTGAAGGCGAGCTGCGTCGCCGTCAGGATCATCGGGAACGTCACGGTGACGACGGCCTGGACCGTCACCCCGGCCGTGTCGGTCACGCGGTACTGCACCGAGGCCTTCGAGTCGAAGCCGGCCTCGGGGGTGAACACGACGCTGCCGTCGACGACCGTCCAGGTGCCCGTACCGGGCACGGCCAGCGTGCTGACCCCGTCACCGGTCGCCGGGTCGACGATCACGACGGTGCCGCGGTCGAAGGTCGCACCCTGGGTGGGGCTGTCGTTCGCCGTGACGTCGACCGTGACGGCGTGGTCGGTCGTGCCGCGCTGCTCGTCGTCGACCGCGACGGCCGCACCGAGCACGGTGATGGTCACCGTCGCACGGGACGTCTGCCCCGAGGCGTCGGTCGCCGTGTAGTCGAACGGGTCGACCCCGACGAAGCCGACGTCCGGCAGGTACTCGTACGAGCCGTCGCGCTGCATCGTCACGGTGCCGTGTGCGGGCTCCGAGGCCAGGGTGACCCAGAGAACCGACCCGTCGTCGTTGCCCAGCACGCCGCCGACCTTGCCCGACACCAGGCGTTGCCCGGCGATCGTCGTGCCCTGGTCGTCCACGGCCTTGACGCCCACGGTGATGCGGACCGCGGCGGTGACGCTGCCGCTGTCGCGGTCGGTGACCGTGTAGGTGACGGCGTCCGGGCCGGAGTAGCCGGCCGTCGGCGCGTAGACCAGGCGACCACCGGCGTCGATGGTGACCGTGCCGTGGGTGGCGGTGCCCGTCGTGGTGACGTGCAGGCCCGTGCCCAGGTCGTTGCCCAGCACGCCGGGGGCGGACACGGTCAGTGTCGTGTCGGCCGGGGTCGAGGCCTCGTCGTCGACCGCCGTCGGCAGCACCGTGATGGTGACGGTGCCCGTGCGGGTCTGCCCCTCGGTGTCGGTCGCCGTGTAGGTGAAGGCGTCCACACCCGAGAAGCCGGCCGTCGGCGTGTAGACGTACGAACCGTCCTTCGCCAGGGCGACCGTGCCGTGGGCGGGGCGCCCGTCGAGCGTCGCGGTCAGCGAGCTGCCCGAGTCGTTCGAGAGCACGCCGTGTGCGGCGTCGACGGTGAGCGGTGTGCCGGCGTGGGTCGTTCCGGCGTCGTCCACGGCGAGGGCGCCGACGACGATCGTGGCGGTGGCCTTCGTGGCGTGGCCCGACGCGTCGGCCGCGGTGTACTCGACCCGGTCGGTTCCCGAGAAGCCCGCGTCCGGCGTGTAGACGAACGTCCCGTCCGCGCGGGTGGCGATCGTGCCGTGCGCCGGGGTGCCGACGCTCGTCACGGTCAGGCCGGTGCCGAGGTCGTTCACGAGCAGGCCGGGGGCCGGCACGGTGAGCGTGGTCGCGGCGGGCGTCGTGTAGCGGTCGTCGATCGCCCGGGGCGCCACGGTGACGGTGACCGTCGCGGTGTCGGTGCCGCCGTCACGGTCGGTGACCGTGTAGACCACGATGTCGTCGCCCGAGAACCCGGGTGCCGGCGTGTAGTCGAACGTGCCGTCCGGAGCGATCGTCACGGTGCCGTGCGGCGCCGGGGTGACCCCGGAGACGGTCAGGCCGGTGCCGACGTCGTTGCCGACCACGCCCGGGGTGACGACCGTCACGTGACCGCCGGCCACGACGGTGGCGACGTCGTCGACGGCCTTCGGGGCGACCACGATCGTCACGGTGCCCGTGCCCTTCTGACCGGCGCCGTCGGTGACCTCGTAGCCGAAGGTGTCCTTGCCCGAGGTGCCGGGCGTCGGCGTGTAGGTGTACGAGCCGTCGGGGCCCATGGTCACGGAGCCGGTCTTCGGCCGGTCGGTGACCTTCGCCGTGAGGTCGGTGCCCGTGTCGTTCGTCAGCACGCCGTGCGCGGCGTCCACGACGAGGGGCTGGTCGGCGACCGTGCCGCCGACGGGTGAGTCGTCGACCACGATCGGACCGACGTGGATCGTCACGGTCGCTACGTCCGAGCCGCTGGACGGGTCGGTGGCGCGGTAGCTCAGCTGGTCGGTGCCCGAGAAGCCGTCGGCGGGCGCGTAGGTGATGGTGCCACCGGCCGCGATCGTCACGGTGCCGTGGGCCGGGGCGTCGACGAGCTCGGCGCGCAGGTCGGTGCCCAGGTCGTTGCCGAGTACGCCGGGCGCCGCGACCGTGACCGCGGTGTCGGCCTTCGTCGACGTCACGTCGTCGACGGCGTCGGGCACGACGACGACGGTCACGATACCCGTGCTCTTCTGCCCCTCGGCGTCCGTCGCCGTGTAGGTGAAGCCGTCGGTGCCCGAGAAGCCCGTCGCGGGGGTGTAGACGTACGAGCCGTCCTTCGCGACGGTCACGTCACCGTGGCGGGGGGTGCCGTCGAGCGCAGCCGAGAGGCCGGTGCCGCGGTCGTTCGCGAGCACGCCCGTCGCGGCGTCGACCGACAGGGGCCGGCCCGCGGTGGCGGTGCCCTGGTCGGCCACGGCCAGGTCGCCGACGATCACCCAGGCGCGGGCCGTCGCGGTCCGACCCGAGGCGTCGGTCATCTGGTACTCGAACGAGTCGGTGCCCGAGGTGCCGGAGTCCGGCGTGTAGCTCCAGGTGCCGTCGGCGTCCACCGTCACGGAGCCGTGCGAGGGGCTGCCGTGGTCGGTGACGCGGAGGCCGATGCCGAGGTCGTTGCCGAGCAGGCCGGGCGCCGCGATCGACACGATCGTGCCGTTCGGGGTCTCGGCCTGGTCGTCCACGGCCAGCGGCTTCACGGTGATCGTCACCGTCGCGGTCGAGGTGCGGCCCGCGGCGTCGGCGACCTGGTAGGTCACCGTGTCGGTGCCCGAGAAGCCGGGTGCCGGCGTGTAGTCGAACTCGCCGGTCGGGGCGATCGTCGCGGTGCCGTGCTGCGGCTCGGCCACGACGGCGGCCGTCAGGCCCGTGCCGAGGTCGTTGCCGAGCACGCCGGGCCCGTCGACGTGGGCGTTACCGCCCGCCGTGACCTGCACGGCGTCGTCGACGGCCTTCGGGGCGACCGCCACGGTGGCCGTCGCGGTGCTCGTGACCCCGTTGCCGTCGGTCAGGGTGTACGTGAACGAGTCCGTGCCCGAGAAGCCCTTCTCGGGCGTGTGGACGAACGAGCCGTCCGGCGACACCACGACGGTGCCGTGCGAGGGGGCGGTGGCGACCGCGGCGGTCAGGGGACCGGTGCCGCCGTCGTTCGCCAGCAGGCCGCGGCCGGCCGGGACGTCGAGGGGCGCATCCGCGACGGCGTCGACCGAGTCGTCGGAGGCGCGGGGGGCGACCGTCACGGTGACCGTGGCGGTGGCGGTGTCGGTGCCGCCCTGACCGTCGGTGACGGTGTAGTCGACGGTGTCGGTGCCCGAGAAGTCGTCCGCCGGTGAGTAGAGCACGTCGCCCGCAGGGGTGACCGACGCGGTGCCGTGGCCCGGCGTCGAGACGGCGGTGACCTTCGTGTCGGTGCCGTCGTCGTTCGCGGTGAGGGCGCTGCCGGTGATGGTCGTCGGGGTGCCCGCCACCGCGGTGGCCGTGTCGTCGACGGCGGTGGGCAGCACGGTGATGGTCACCGTGCTCGTGGTGCTCTCGCCTGCGGCGTCGGTCGCCGTGTAGGTGAACGAGTCGGTGCCCGAGAAACCGTCGGCCGGGACGTACCGGAAAGAACCGTCGCGCCCGAGCACGAGGGAGCCGTGCGAGGGGCGGGTGGTGACGGCGGCGGTCAGCCCGCTGCCCGAGTCGTTCGACAGAACGCCCGCGGCGGCGTCGACCACGAGGGCCTGCCCGGCACGCGAGGTCGCGACGTCGTCGCTGCCGGCCGGGGTGACGGTGATCGTGACCGTCGAGGTCGACGTGCCACCGCCTCCGTCGGTCGTCGTGTACCGGAAGGTGTCGGTGCCCGAGAAGCCCACGGCCGGCGTGTAGACGTACGAGCCGTCGGCCGCGACCGAGGCCTCGCCGTGCGCCGGCCGGGTGTTCGAGGTGACGGTGAGGTCCGTGCCGGCGTCGTTGGAGAGGACGCCCGGCACGGCGACCGTCAGAGTGCTTCCGGAGGCGGTGGTCCCGGTGTCGTCGGAGGCCGCGGCCGAGAGCGCCACCACGGTGTTGGAGAAGGTGCAGACCACGTCGGTGCCGTCGGCGGTGGTCGCCGACGGGAAGGTGAACCGGGCGACGTCGCCGACGCCGTCGGCGACGAGCGCGCTCGTGTCGGTGGCCGGGTCCTTGTTCACGTTGAGGCAGGACCATGTCGTGCGGTAGTCCGCGAGGCGTGTGGTGCCCGCCGCGGACTGCGTCACGGTGTACTGGCGCTGGGGGATCGTCAGGGCGGCACCCGCGACCTGGTCCTGGACGCCCGTCTTCTTGCCGGCCGTGGTCGTCCGGTTGCCGGGGTTGCTCTCGTCGACGCCGCCGCCCGAGACGGCGAGGGCGAACTGGTCGCCGCTCTTCCAGCGGGACGTCACGTCGGCCGCGCCGGTGAGTGTGTTGGCGTAGTTGCAGCTCGCGAGGTCGGTCAGGTCGAACCCGGCGGACGTCGGGATCGCCTGGCCCACCTGCTGACCCGAGGCCGGGTCGAGCTTGATGATCGACCTGGCACTCGAGACGTAGAGGTAGCCGTCCGAGGTGAAGGCGATGCCGGGGCTGTTCGTCCGGGTGGGCAGGGTCGCCACGAGCGAGGTCTCGAGGGCGGGAGCGCCGGCGGCCTCTTTCTCGGTGGGGATCGTGGTCTCGTCGACCCGTCGCACCTGGTTGCCGGTCACGACGAAGAGCAGGCCGCGGGTGCTGAAGGCGAAGTCGCCGTTCCGGTCGCCGATCAGCCCGCCGATGGTGCCGACGCGCCCGATCTTCGTGCCGGTGCCGGCGGGGTCGTACGCGCCGAGGGCCGCGCTGGCCCCGTTGCTGCCGTAGTAGTAGATGCCCGTGGCGGGGTTGACCGCGCCTCGGATCAGGGTCTGCGCCGAGTCGATGTCCGCCACCGTGGTGACCTTGCCCGAGGTGGTCGAGTAGCGGGCGAGCGTGCTGCCACCGTTCTGCATCGCGTAGGCGTCGATGCCGTTTCGGCTGATTCCGAGCGCGTTGTTGGCGGGCGCGAGCGGGTTGGTGCCCGCGAGGACCGGGGTCGCCGCGCCGGTCGTCGCGTCGATGGACACGAACTGGCCGTCGTTCCCCGTGGCGTAGAGGGTGTTCTGATCGCAGGACAGCGAGTCGGCGGCCCGCGCCGGCGTCGGCGAGACGGCCTGCGTGACGGCGACGGCCGCGAGCAGGGAGGCGGTGGCGAAGGCGGCGAACGAGAGGGCGCGACGGCGGGGGCGCGCAGGGGCGCGGAGAAGCGACATGGGGTTGTGTCCTCGGGTGGGGGCGTCCGGCCGGGTCGGATCCGGTCGGACGTCGGTCCTGCTCGACATGCGGGGGTTCAGGCGCCCGCATGTCGCCCCCACGGGTACGGGGGCTCCACGGAAGTGGATGTTTCGACAATAAAGCTTCTTGTTTGTCGAGCGGAGTCCCCAGAGCGGGGGGCATCGATGTCCGCCTTGTGGGGGACGTGTGGGTACTCGGCCGAGGTCTACCCTCGTCGCATGGCATCCAATGACGGATCGCGCTCCGTGTTGCGCAAGAAGCCCATCGTCGAGATCGAGGACGAAGTCGGGGGCAGCGGGCTGTTCAAGAGTCTCGGCCTGTGGCAGCTCACGGCGATCGGTGTCGGCGGCATCATCGGCGTCGGCATCTTCTCGTTGGCGGGTCTCGTCGCGCACGGCGACGACGCCAACCCGGGCGTCGGCCCGGCCGTCCTCTTCTCGTTCCTGATCGCGGGGCTGGCCTCGGCCGCCGCCGCTCTCTCGTACGCCGAGTTCGCCGGCATGGTGCCCCGGGCCGGCTCGGCCTACACCTATGGGTACGTCGCGCTGGGTGAGATCGTCGGCTGGTTCATCGGCTGGGATCTCTTGCTCGAGTACGTCGCGATCGTCGCCGTCGTGGCGATCGGGATCTCGGGGTACTTCGACGCCTTCCTCTCGGGCCTCGGCGTGCATCTGCCGACCTGGATGACCTCGACGCCCGACGAGGGGCAGGGCGGAATCGTCAACGTGCCGGCCATCGTGGTCTGCCTGCTCGTGACGTTCATCCTCAGCCGGGGGTCGAAGGCCTTCGGCCGGTTCGAGATCGTCGCCGTCGGTCTCAAGGTGCTGCTGGTCCTCTTCATCATCGGGCTCGGACTGTTCCACATCGACACGCAGAACTGGTCACCGTTCGTGCCGAACGGCTTCGGACCGGTGTTCACCGGGGCGGCGACCGTGTTCTTCGCCGTCTTCGGCTACGACGCGATGAGCACGGCGGCGGAGGAGAGCGTCGACGGCAAGAAGCACATGCCGAAGGCGATCATCCTGTCGTTGATCATCGCCATGGTGCTCTACGTCCTCGCCACGCTCGTCCTGACCGGGATGCAGGACTACCGCGAGATCGACCCGGCGGCCGGATTCGCCTCGGCGTTCCAGAGCGTCGGGCTGCCGATGGTCGCCACGATCATCTCGGTCTTCGCCGTGATCTCGATCCTCACGGTGATGCTGACCTTCTTGCTGGGGGTCACGCGCGTCTGGTTCTCGATGAGTCGCGACGGCCTGCTGCCCGGCTGGTTCGCGCGGACCGACCGACGCGGCGTCCCGCAGCGGGTGACCTGGATCGCCGGTGTCGCCTCGGCCCTACTCGCCGGGGTCTTCCCGATCCGCGAGGTCGCCGACCTCACGAACATCGGCATCCTCGCGGCGTTCGTCGTGGTCTGCGTCGCCGTCATCGTGTTCCGGTACAAGAAGCCCGAGGCACCCCGTACCTTCCGGTTGCCGTTCATGCCCTTCGTGCCTGCCTTCGGCGTGATCGCGAGTGGGTTCCTGATCTCTCAGCTGCACTGGGAGACCTGGCTGCGCTTCGTGATCTGGCTCGCCGTGGGACTCGCCCTCTACTTCGGTTACGGACGACGGCACTCGCTCATGAATCCCAACAGTCCGCGTCTGAAGGGCGCGGGCCGGGGCGGCGACGGGACCCGCCCCTCCTGAGCGGGGTCACCGAGCCGGCCGACGCGACCGGCACCTCGCGCGGGGTCAGCGACGCGGTCGGCGCCCGCGAGGTCCGCGACGGCCGGCGGCGACCGTCGGGATCGACGTCGTGACGACCGCCACGGACGTGGTGATCACCGCGAGGGACGACGTCGACAGGGTGGCCTGGGCGTGGCCGGTCGACGGGAACCCACGGCGGCCGGCGACGATCACGACGAGGCTGATCGCGACGATGGCCGCCGCCGCGAACGGCACCGTGGCGAGGCCCGACATCCCGTAGACCTGGCCGCCGATCGCGGCACCGGCCGCGATGCCGACGTTCGACCCCGCGTTGATCAACGCGCCCGCGATGTCGGGGCTGACCCCGCCGGTGCGGATCGCCGCTGCCATGAAGAGCGTGCCGGTCGTGCCGTTGGCCGCCATCCACAGACCGGCGACGACGAAGGTGCCGACGAGCGACCCGTGGACGAACGGCAAAGCGGCGAGGGCACCGATCATCACCGCGACCGCGACGATCAGGGTCTGCCGGGGCGCCCGGTCGACGAAGGCGCCGGCCGCGAGCAGGCCGACCACGCCCGTGCCGCCCAGGACCAGCAGGGCGCCGCCCACGAGGTCCTCGCCGAGCCCGGCCCCCGTCAGGTACGGGCCGATGAAGGTGTAGACCACGTAGTGACCGGCGAACAGCATGAGGTCGGCCACGACCACGGCCAGCAGCCCCGAGCGGGCCCACGACCGGACCGAGCCGACGTGCGGCGACGATTCGCCCTGGACGTGCGGCAGGAAGACGGCGGCGACCACGGCGAGCACGGCCGTGGCGACAGCGACCGCGCCGACGGCGGGGCGCCAGCCGAGCTGGTCGCCGACCGTCGTCGCGAGCGGAACGCCGACGACGAAGCCCAACGAGCTGCCCGAGTACACGAACGCGATCGCCCGCCCGGCCAGGCGGGGCGGCACGATCCGCGTCGCGTAGGCCGACGCCACCGAGAAGAAGAGGGCGTGGGCGATGCCGCCGACCACTCGGCCGGTCAGCAGGACCCCGAAGCTCGGGGCGAGCGCCACCATCAGGTTCGACGCCGTGTAGCCGACCAGGGTCGTGACCAGCACGGCCTTGCGCGGGAAGCGTGCCGTGGCCCAGGTGAGCGGCAGGGCGAGTGCGGCGACCGCGACGGCGTAGACCGTCACGACGACACCCATGCGGGCTTCGCTCACGCCGAGGTCGGTGCTCATGGTCGAGAGCAGTCCGACCGGGCTCAGCTCGGTGGTGATCGCGAAGAAGGTCGCCAGGCCGAGCACGGCGATGCCGACGATGCCGGAGGCCGTCAGCCGGTGCGGCTGAGGCGTCGGACGGTCGTGGTGCGGGGGCGTCGTCGACGGGCGGGCGGGGGCCGCGGCGGGCGTGCTCGCTGCGGACGGGCTCGTGGTGTGGGACGGGCTCGTGGTGTGGGACGGGCTCGTGGTGTGGGACGGGCGCTGAAGGGTGTCGGTCACGGGAGTACCTCCGGGCCCGTGGCGCGTGCGCATGACGAAGAAGTCGTCGGGGGCATCGTGGGGGCCGGCGGCCGACTCGTGGTCGGCCCCGGATCTGCACGATGCAGCACACTCGTCGCGGGCCATGCTGCTGGCGGGTGGTTTGGGGGGATTGCCACTCCACGACGAGGGCGCTCCTCCAGTGTGACATACCACCCCGTGGCCTCCGCAAGACCCCCGGTCGAAAAAACCGAACGTCGTTCGCTCGTGGTCGGTGGAGGGGTCACGTGGACCGTGGGCGACGAGGAGGCGCGGCCGGCGTGCCCGAGGGTCGTCAGCGCGCGTAGCCTGGTCGCCATGAGCACCGACACCGCCCCCGACCGCATCCTGATGTTCGGCGCCGAGTGGTGCCGCGACTGTCGTCGCTCGAAGGCGCTGCTCGACCGGGAAGGCGTGGCCTACGACTACGTCGACCTCGAGGCCGTCGCCGACGGTGCCGACCGCGCCTACGCGATCAGCGGCCGGACGCAGATCCCCGTCGTGGTCTTCCCCGACGGCAGCCACCTGGTCGAGCCCACGGACGCCGAACTCACCGCCAAGATCTAGCTCGGCAGGCGCTCGTAGCTCGTCAGGGCGTCGTACGACTTCGCCGGGCCGCGCACCGTCCAGCGTTCGTCGAACGACGTGGGCGAGAGCAGCCGGGTCTCGACCCGATAGCTGTCCGGCGCGCAGGGGTGGTGCGCCTCCCAAGCACCCGTCCCCAGGTCGAGGTCGACGAAGTGCCGCCCGTCGGCGAAACGCACCTCGAGCGAGCCGTCCCCCCGGGCCGCGTAACCGAGCCGCCGGGTGGCGGGCGTCCGCCGGTCGCCCACGACGAGCTCGCCGGTCTCGTCGTAGGTCGCCACGAGGTCGGAGGCCGTTCGCGCCTCCTCGATCGTCGCGGTGCCGTCGAAGCGGGCGCGCTCGCCCGTGCGGTGGTCGTCGATGGTGCGGGTGACGGCCCACCGGCCGAGCAGGAGCGGGAGCGTCTCAGCCGGCATGTCGGTCGAGGAACTCGTAGACCTCGGTGTCCTCGACCCCGGGGAAGGTGCCGGACGGCAACGGTGCCAACACGTGCGCGTGCAGGCGGGCGCTTGGCCAGGCCGCGTCGCGCCACCTCGCCGTGAGTGCGGCCGGGGGGCGACGGCAGCAGGACTCCTCGGGGCAGGTCGAGGTCTCCCGGCGTTCGGTGTCGCGTCCGCGGAACCATTTCGCGTCGGCGAACGGGACGCCCACCGTGATCGAGAACTCGTCGTGCTCCGTCGTGCCGGTCTGCGAGGCCGACCAGAACGTACCGGCCGGGGTGTCGTCGTACTGGTAGTGCTCGGTGGTGCGGTTCGTCCGGGCGAAGGCCGTGCGCGCGGCCCAGTGCCGACAGACCAGCTGTCCCTCGACGGCGCCGGTGACGTCGGTCGGCAGGGGCAGTCCGTCGTTCTCGGCCGCCTTGGCGATCGCGCCGTCGCCCGTGACCCGCAAGAAGTGCATCCGGATGCCGAGATGCGACGTCAGCAGGTTGCTCATGCGCATCGCCGCCGCCTCGTGGGTGACGCCGAAGCCGTCACGGAAGTCCTCGACCGAGAGATCGCGCTGCGCCTTGGCCTTCTGCAACGAGTCCACCGCCGCGTCGAGCGGCATGAGACAGGCGGACGAGAAGTAGTTGATCTCGAGCCGCTGCTTGAGGAACTCGGCGTAGGTGGACGGCCGTTCGTGGCCGAGCAGGCGGTGTGCCATCGCCTGGAGGGCCAGCGCCCGCAGGCCGTGGCCACCCGGGATCGAGGCGGGCGGCAGGTAGATGCGCCCGTTGGCCAGGTCGATCACCGACCGGGCCGAGTGCGGTAGGTCGGCGACGTGCATGATCTCGAGCCCCAGGCTGCGAGCCATGCGACTCACCCCGCTGTGCGACAGGGCGCCCGAGGTGTGTCCCACGGTGCGCAACAGCTCGGCGGCCGCCTCCTCGACGTAGGGCAGATGGGAGTCGCGTCCCCGCATCCAGAGCCGGAGCTCGGTGTTCGCCCGCCGCGCCTCCTCGGGGGTGGCGCTGGCCTCGCTGTGCCGCCGGGCGAGCTCGCGGTGCAGCCCGAGGATCGTCTGCAGCACCGGCGTGCTCATGCCCTTGTTCGCCTTCACCTCGGGCAGACCGAGCGAGCGGTACAACGACCCGCGCTGCGCCTGGGCGAGTTCGATCTCGAGCGCCGCTCGCTCGCTGGGCGGTTCGGCCGCGAGCAGCGTCGCGAGCGGCACGTCGAGGGCGGCGGCCAGGGCTCGGACCAGTCCCACCTTGGGCTCGCGGCGCCCGGTCTCGACCAGCGAGAGCTGACTGGCACTGATCTCGACCCGGGCGGCGAGCTGGTCGAGGGTCAGGCCGCGGGCGGTGCGGGCGTGCCGGACGGCCTGGCCGAGCAGCAGGGGGTCGGCATCGACCACGGGGGCACCCCTCTCGGGTGGTCCTCTTTGACAAGAACGAAAGAACATTTGATCTTTACGCATCGGTCCCCTGTGGATCAAGCATTCAGGCCGCCATCGTGGAGAACGACCGCTTTCGACGACGAGAGAAGAGACCATGCCATCGACCTCCATCGCCCCCACGGAATCGCTCGACGACGGTGCGGCCCGGTACGACGCCCGCCAGGCCGCGTGGGCCGAGCGCATCGCCCTGGCCGAGTCGATGATCCCGGTGATCGGTCGGCTCTGGCGCCGTGACGGCGTGGTCGTGTCGATCCACGGGCGCAGCCTGCTCGACCGGTCGCCCGTCGGCGTGCTCAAGCTGCACCGCTTCGCCCGCCAGCTCGACGAGCACGAACTCGACCCTGCGGAGACCCTCGGGGTGCTCCAGGTGCTCGACGGTCTCGAGCTCGGGCCCGCGTCGATCGACCTCGCCCGGCTGAGCTCCCGACACCGGGCCGTCTCGGGTGGGCAGCCCGCCCGGTCGCTCGCCGAGGTCGTGCGCACGGAGCTCGCCGAGGTGGTCGGAGGCCGCGGTGAGGGTGGCCCGGCACCCCGGGACGTCGTGCTCTACGGCTTCGGCCGCATCGGTCGGCTCGTCGCGCGGCTGCTGATCGAGCACGCCGGCGAGCGGGGAGGTGCTCGGCTGCGTGCGGTCGTCGTGCGTCGGGGCTCGGCCGACGATCTCGTCAAGCGGGCCAGCCTGCTGCGTCGCGACTCGATCCACGGCCCGTTCGCCGGCACCATCGTCGTCGACGAGGGTGCCGACACGATCGTGGCGAACGGCACGACCATCCAGGTGATCTACTCGGACGACCCCGCGACCGTCGACTACGAGCGGTACGGCATCCGTGACGCGATCGTGGTCGACAACACGGGGCGGTGGCGCGACGAGCCGTCGCTCCGGCGACATCTGGAGGCGCGGGGCGCGTCGCGCGTGCTGCTCACGGCCCCCGGCAAGGGCGCGATGCCGAACGTCGTGTTCGGCGTCAACCACGAGACGGTGGGCGACGCCGTCGTGGTCGCCGCGGCGTCCTGCACGACGAACGCGATCACGCCGGTGCTGGCCGCGCTGGACGATCGCTGGGGTGTCGAGTCGGGACACATCGAGACCGTCCACGCGGTGACGAACGACCAGAACCTGACCGACAACTTCCACCCCGGCGACCGACGCGGTCGATCGGCCTCGCTCAACATGGTGCTGACCGAGACGGGGGCGGCGAAGGCCGTGGCCAAGGCGTTGCCGCAGCTCGCCGGGCGCCTGACGGGCAGTGCGATCAGGGTACCCACGGCCGACGTCTCGGTCGCCGTGCTGAACCTGCGGCTGAGGACGCCCGTCGCGCGCGACGAGCTCAACGCGCATCTGCGTCGGGCCTCGCTGGATTCGCCCCTGCGTCGGCAGATCGACTACGTCGAGTCGCCCGAGGTCGCGTCGACGGACTTCGTCGGCTCGCGCCACGCGGGCGTCGTCGACGGACTCGCCACGGTGGTCTCCCGAGATGGGGACGACGACGGGTCCGGCGGCGACGGCTCGGGCCGCCGGGTCGTGCTCTACGTCTGGTACGACAACGAGTTCGGCTACAGCTGCCAGGTCGTCCGCCTGCTCGAGCACCTCGCCGGAGGCACGCCCCCGTCCCTGCCCCGCCCCGCCCGCACCAGGTCCGGTTCGACCGACGAGGCCGCACCCGCGGTGCTCGCCGCGTCCCGGACGGCATCCCCCTCCCCGGCTGATCCGGTACGTACCGGATCAGGGAAAGAAAGATCTGCATCCCCTTCGGCGGCGGCCCCGCTGACCGGACCGACCGGCGACCTGCTCGACTCGACCCTGGAGGCAACGCGATGATCACTTCCCGACCCCTCGACCCCGGAGTCCTCGGCGACGCGACCCGCGCCTCCTCGGCTCCGCCCTCGGTGCCGAGCACCGACTGGGCGCGCGCCGCGCGCCGCCGTCACGCGCCCGCCCCGTCGGGGGCTCCACGCGGCCTCGTCGCGTGGGTCGCCGAACAGGTCGACCTGCTCGAACCCGACGGCGTCCACTGGATCGACGGCTCGGACGCCGAGGCCGAGCGGCTGACCTCCGAGCTCGTCGCCAGCGGTGCGTTGATCGCGCTGGACTCCGAACTGCGCCCGGGCAGCTTCCTGGCCCGGACCGACCCGGGTGACGTCGCCCGCGTCGAGGACCGCACCTTCATCTGCACCACCGACCCGAGGGGCGCCGGACCGACCAACAACTGGCGGGAGGCCGGGGCCATGAAGCGCGAACTCCGGCCGTTCTTCGCCGGCTCGATGCGGGGTCGCACGCTCTTCGTCGTGCCGTTCAGCATGGGCCCGGTGGGCGGGCCGCTGTCGCAGCTCGGCGTCCAGCTCACCGACTCGGCCTACGCCGTGCTCAACCTGCGCATCATGGCGCGCGTCGGCTCCGAGCCGCTGGCCGCGTTCGGCGGCGCGGACGGCGACGCACCGTTCGTCCGCGGTGTGCACAGCGTCGGTTTCCCCCTGCGCGACGTCGACGGCAGCACTCGCGACGACGTGGCCTGGCCCTGCAACGACACGAAGTACATCACCCAGTTCCCCGAGACACGCGAGATCTGGTCGTTCGGGTCGGGTTACGGCGGCAACGCCCTGCTGGCGAAGAAGTGCTTCGCCCTGCGCATCGCATCGACGATGGGGCACGACGAGGGCTGGCTCGCCGAGCACATGCTGTTGATCAAGGTCACCGACCCCGACGGCCGGGACTTCCACGTCGCCGCCGCGTTCCCGTCGGCCTGCGGCAAGACGAATCTCGCGATGATGCGGCCCACCCTGCCCGGCTGGCGGGTCGAAACCCTCGGCGACGACATCACCTGGATGAAACCCGGCCCCGACGGCCGACTCTGGGCGATGAACCCCGAGACCGGCTTCTTCGGGGTCGCCCCCGGCACGGGCGAGGCGTCGAACCCGATCGCCGTCCGCACCCTGCACGCGAACACGATCTTCACGAACGTGGCGCTGACCGACGACGGCGACGTCTGGTGGGAGGGGCTGACCGACGAGGCCCCGGATCACCTCACGGACTGGCAGGGGAACGACTGGACCCGCGCCTCCTCGACCCCTGCCGCCCACCCGAACTCGCGCTTCACCGCGCCGGCCGAGCAGTGCCCGTCGCTCAGCCCCGACTGGGACGCGTTCGACGGCGTGCCGCTCGACGCGATCGTGTTCGGCGGGCGTCGCGCGACCAACGTGCCGCTCGTCACCCAGGCGCGGTCGTGGCGACACGGCGTGTTCGTCGGCGCGACGGTGGCTTCCGAGCAGACCGCCGCGGCCGAGGGCGTCGTCGGTGAGCTGCGACGCGACCCGTTCGCGATGCTGCCGTTCTGCGGCTACGACATGGGCGACTACTTCGCGCACTGGCTGCGGCTCGGGGCGGGGCTCGGCGACCGGGCGCCGCAGGTGTTCCAGGTCAACTGGTTCCGGAAAGGCGCCGACGGGGCGTTCCTCTGGCCCGGCTTCGGCGAGAACTCGCGCGTGATCGCCTGGATCGCCGGCCGCCTGGCGGGCACGGCCAGCGCCGTCGAGACGCCGCTGGGGCTGGCGCCCGCACCCGGAGCCCTCGACGTCGACGGACTCGACCTCACCGAGGAGGCGCTGGCCGAGTCGTTCGCGGTGCCCACGGAGGCCTGGCTCGCCGAGTGCGACCTCACCGACGAGTTCTTCGACCGGTTCGGGTCGACCCTGCCGGACGCCCTGCGCCACGAGCTGGCCGACCTGCGCGCCCGGCTCGGGGCCGCCCGCACCTGACCGGGCCCGAGACGTCACGACGCGCCGCTCAGACCCCCACCTGAGCGGCGCGTCGTGTCATCTCGCCGGCAGCCGCGTGCCGAGGCCTAGTGGCGCGTCGGGTCGTCGGAGTCCTTGGCGACCGTGACCTTCTCGCCGTCGATCTCGTCTCGCTTGGCCTTCTCGGCGTCGCCTCGGGTCTTGGCGAGGCTGGCGACCGTGGCCACCGTGATGGTCGCGCCGATGAAGAGCAGCGAGAACCAGATCGGAATCTCGGGCACCCACAGCAGCGGCTCGCCGCCGTTGATGAAGGGCACCTCGTTGACGTGCAGGGCGTGGAAGACCAGCTTGACGCCGATGAAGGCGAGGATGATCGCGAGGCCCTGCGACAGGTACACGAGACGCTCGAGCAGACCACCGATCAGGAAGTACAGCTGGCGCAGGCCCATCAGGGCGAAGGCGTTGGCGGTGAACACGATGTACGCCTCGTTGGTCAGGCCGTAGATCGCGGGGATCGAGTCGAGGGCGAACACCAGGTCGACGAATCCGATCGCGATGACGCAGAGCAGCAGCGGCGTGACGAAGCGCTTGCCGCCCTTCTTGATCGTGAACTTGTCCTCGTTGAACTCGTCGTGCACGGGCAGCACGCGGCGGGCGATCTTGACGAAGGCGTTGTCGGCCGCGTTGCCGCCGTGGTCGCCCTTGATCTGTTGGTAGGCCAGCACGAAGAGCAGGGCGCCGAAGAGGTAGAAGACCCACGAGAAGTTCTCGATCAGCGCGGCACCGGCGGCGATGAAGCCGGCTCGCATGACGAGCGCGATCACGATGCCGATCATCAGCACCTTCTGCTGGTACATGCGTGGCACGGCGAAGCCGGTCATGATCAGCAAGAACACGAACAGGTTGTCGATCGAGAGCGCCTTCTCGGTGAGGTAGCCGGCGAAGTACTCGCCACCGAAGCCCCAGCCGCTCGTGAAACCGATGCCGACGCCGAACAGCAGCGCGAGCCCGATGTAGAACGCCGACCAGCGGGCGGACTCGCCGATCGTGGGCTCGTGCGGCTTGCGCACGTGGGTGAAGAACTCGAACACGAAGAACGCGACGGTGACGGCGATCGTGATGAGCCAGGTGGTCAGTGTGACGTCCACGGGGGTGCTCCGGGTGGGTCGGGCTGATGAGGCGGGTCGAGCTGAACGGCGCGAGCGGCCGAACAGCGGAGAAGGCTCCTGAGAAGACGGTACGTGGGGGTCCGCTGGGGGCGTGCCCTCAAGCGACCGTGACACTGCTGAGAAGCTGCAGTGCGTGCAAGCGCCGCGACCTCGTCAGCGAGGCGGCGTCGGTGGTGGTCGACGGTCCGGGGCGGTCGACGACTCAGACGCCGACGGGGCGACGGGCGGCGACCAGTCCGAACAGGTCCTTGGGGTCGTCGGGCTCGGCGACCAGGTCGATCTCGACCGAGTAGTCCGTGCCGACCACGTCGTCGCGCAGGTACTTCAGGGCGCAGACGTCTTCGATGGCGAAGCCGACCGAGTCGAAGATCGTGATCTGCTCGTCGCTCGTGCGCCCGGGCAGCTGCCCGGCGACGACCTGCCACAGCTCGGTCACGGCGAAGTCGGCCGGCTGGTGCTGGATCTCTCCCTCGATGCGGGTCTGCTCGGGGTACTCGACGAAGACGTCGGCCCGCCGCAGTGTCGCGGGGTCGAGCTCGGTCTTGCCGGGGCAGTCGCCGCCGATCGCGTTGACGTGCACCCCGGGGCGGACGGCCTCGTCGGGCAGCACGATCGCGTTCTGCTTGTCGGCCGTGCAGGTCGTGATCACGTCGGCGCCGTCGGCCGCCTCGCCCGGGCTCGCGCACACCGTGATGTCGAAGCCCAGTGGCTCGAGGTTGCGGACGAACTTCGTGGTGGCGCGGGGGTCGACGTCGAACACGCGGACCGTCTCGAGCCCGAGGGTGGCGCGCATCGCCAGGGCCTGGAACTCGGCCTGCGAACCCGCACCGATCAGGGCGAGCACTCGCGAGTCGGCGCGGGCGAGTCGCTTGGCGGCCATGGCGCTCGTCGCGGCGGTGCGCAAGGCGGTGAGGATCGTCATCTCGGCGAGGAAGGTCGGGTAGCCCGTGTCGACGTCGGCGAGCACGCCGAACGCGGTGACGGTCTGGTAGCCGCGGCCGGGGTTCGAGGGGTGGCCGTTGACGTACTTGAAGCCGTAGGTCTCGCTGTCGCTGGCGGGCATCAGTTCGATGACGCCGATCGGGCTGTGCGAGGCGACGCGGGGTGACTTGTCGAAGGCTGGCCAGCGGGAGAAATCGTGCTCGAGGGCGGTCACCATGCCACCGGTGATCGGGCCGACCCCGCGGTCGGTCACCCATCGGATCATGTTCTGCACGTCCACGAAGCGCACCACGGCGACCTCCTCCTGTTCGGCCCGGCTCGGTCGTCGCGTCCGGGTGCCACCACGCTAGGACTGGGCGATGTGCAGCCACAATCACCATCGAGCGCCTTTTCGCACGCTCGATCCACCGTTCTGCGCAGTCGTGCTGTACGTTTCGAGTCATGGCCGATCTCGACGAACTGGACCGGCGCCTCCTGGCCGCCCTGCGGGTCGACGCGCGGGAGTCGGCGGCGAGCCTCGCCCGGCGGCTGGGCGTGACCCGGGCGACGATCACCTCACGCCTCGACCGGCTCGAGGCGTCGGGAACGGTGCTCGGTTACACCGTGAGGGTCCGTGAGGCCGACGATCCCGCCCTGGTCCGCGCCATCGGCTTCATCGAGATCGAGGGGCGATCGACCGACCACGTCATCCGACAGCTGCGGGGCTTCCCCGAGGTGGCGTCCCTGCACACGACCAACGGCGGCTGGGACCTCGTCGCCGAGCTGCGCACCTCGTCGCTCGGCGAGTTCGACCGCGTGCTGGCCCGCATCCGCAGTGTCGAGGGCGTGGTCAACAGCGAGACGAGCCTGCTGCTCAGCTCCGTCCTTCGCTGACCCGCTGCACCGGGCGGCCGCCGCGTCGCTCGAGCGAGCGAGGCGCGACGGCCCCGCCGAGTGGTTGCTCCGCCGTCTCAGCCACGGCCGCTTGCCTTCGCCCCTGCCGGTCCGGCTCTCGGGCTGATCCGGTCCGTACCGGATCGACGACATCGCTACGCCTGCCGCCGGTGCGGTGCCGCGCGATCGAGGTCGGGCGAGCGGAGGAGGCGCGGGCCGACTCCCCGAGGCGCCCGAGACCTGGCGCCCGAGACCAGGCGCCCGAGACCAGGCACCCTCAGACCGTGCCGCGCCTCGCGGAGACGATGCTCTTCAGGGCCTCGTCGAGGTGCGGGTGGACGAACTCGTACCCGCCGTCCACGAGGCGCTCGGGCAGCACCCACCGGCTCTTGAGCACGAGCTCGGTCTCGGTGCGCAGGACGGCGGTGCCGAGCTCGAGCATCCAGCGCCAGGCGGGCAGGCCGAACGGCACGCCGAGCACGCGGCGCAGCGTGCGCATCATGGTGCGGTTGTCGCTCGGGTTCGGCGACGACAGGTTGAGCGCGCCCTCGATCGAGTCGTCGTCGCGGGCGAAGCGGATCGCCCCGAGCACGTCGTCGACGTGGATCCAGCTGAACTTCTGCCGTCCGCCGCCGCGGCCCTCGCGGTGGTACGTCCCCGCCGCGAGCCGGGCCCGGGTGGCGGGCCACGGGCCGTCGAGCTGCGGCCCGCCGAGACCTGCTCGCACGAGGTTCATCAGGGGCACGAGAGCGCTGCCGTCGCCCAGCACGATGGCCATGCGCAGGGCGACGCGGCGGGTGGCCGGCAGGTCGTCCGAGAAGAACTCGGCCTCCCACGCCGTCGCGACGTCGACCGAGAACCCCGAGCCGATCTCACCGCCCGACTCGGTCATCGGCCGGTCCTCGGCGTGCCGGTAGACGGTCGCCGTCGACGAGTTCATCCAGACCCGAGGAGGCGCGGTGCACGCGAGCACCGCCTCCTTCAGTTCGCGCGTGGTCTCGACGCGTGAGCGCACGATCTCGGCGCGGTTCTCGGGGCCGTAGCGGCAGTTCACGCTCTTGCCGGCGAGGTTGACGAGCAGGTCGGCCCCGTCGAGCAGCGCGGTGATGCCGGCGGTGTCGCCCCACGAGGCGTCGGGTCCGTGCCGGCCGATCAGGCTGACGCGGGCGCCCTCGGCGCGGAACGCGGCCGCGAGGTGCTGCCCGATGAAGCCGCTGGCCCCGGCGAGGACGATGTGGTCGGTCATGCGCGGGGTCCTCGTCGGGTCGGGGTCGGTGCGGGTGTCGGGCCGGAGCCCGCGCCGCGGTCACGACCTCACGCTAGGGGACCGGCCCGTCCCCACGCACACGATCCCTCGACATCGAGAAGTCCTCACCTCTAGGTCATGTGCCCGTTAGCCTCGTCGGCATGAGTCATCCCCTCGTGACCGCAGCCGAGCTCGACGCGACCCTGACCGGCGGGGGCGTGGTGCGCCTGCTCGACGTGCGATGGCGACTCGACCGGCCGGACGGCCACCCGGCGTACCGCGAAGGACACCTGCCGGGTGCGGTGTACGTCGACCTCGACTCCGAGCTCGCCCGGCACGGCGCGCCCGTCGAGGGGCGGCATCCGCTGCCCGACCGGGCCGACCTGCAGGCCGCCGCCCGGCGGTGGGGGCTCCGCGACGGGGACGCCGTCGTCGTCTACGACGACCTCGGCGGACAGTCGGCGGCTCGCGCGTGGTGGCTGCTGCGGGCCTCGGGCATCGCCGACGTGCGTCTGCTCGACGGGGGACTCCCGGCGTGGGTGGAGGCGGGCCTGCCGCTCGAGCAGGGCGACGCGGCCGTCGTGCCCGGCGACGTCACCCTCGGCGGCGACCCGTGGCCCGTGATCGACGCCGACGCGGCCGCCTCCTGGTCGCGCACCGGAGTGCTGGTCGACAGTCGGGCCGCCGAGCGCTATCGCGGCGACGTCGAGCCGGTCGACCCCCGGGCCGGCCACGTCCCGGGTGCCGTGAATCTGCCCACGGCGGGCAATCTCGACTCCACGGGCCGGTTCGTCGACGCCACCGCGCTGCGCGCCCGGTTCGAGGAGGCGGGGGTCACCGCCGCCACGCCCCTGGCCGTCTACTGCGGGTCGGGGATCACCGCGGCCCACAACGCCCTGGCTGCGACCATCGCCGGGTTCGACCCCGTGCTCTTCGCCGGTTCGTGGAGCGCCTGGTCGAACGACCGTGCTCGACCCGTCGCGACCGGCGGCCGCCCCGGGTGACCCAGGGGCGGGGCCGTGGTCAGTCGGCGTGGCCCGGAACGGGGACGTCCGTCCGGTCGTCGACCACGGCGTCGACGGCGGTGAGGCGCACGGCGTCGATGCCGTTCATCGCCGAGCCCTTCTGCTTGTAACCCTCGGACGAGGCGATGACCTCGCCGGTGCCGGCGGTCAGCGCGAAGCGGTACTCGCCCGAGGCGTCCTGGGTGACGACGAACTTGCCTGCCATGTGGGTCCCCTTGCACGAAGTGGTGCGCGCGCTCTGCGTGGCGACAGCATAGGGCCGCACCCCGATCCCCGGGCTTGCGGCTCCGACCCGTTCGATCAACTTGACATGTAACATTTCGACTGCGAGACTCTGGGGGTCGCCGGCCGTCCACGAGTCTCGTCCCCCCCCTCACGAGACCGGGGTGGCCGCGTCGGCGCATCTCGGATGCGAGCCCGTACCGAGAACACGAGAACGCCCGGCCCCGGATGGCAGTCGCGGGGTCGGGCGCTCTCGTCGTCCGGGGGCGTGCCCCAGGGTGCCGGCTGTCGGCGTCAGTCGGCCAGAAGGACGGCCATGGCGCCCTTCAGGGCCTCGCGGTCCCGGCGCAGCTTGGCTACCTCGGCCTCGAGTTCGGCGACGCGTTCGGCCGTGGCGGCCGAACCCGAACCCGGGGGGCGTCCCCGACGCGGCGTGGCCGTCGCCGTGGGCGCGGCCACGTCGTCGTCCGAGGTGGCGTCGAGTTCTTTTTCGACCTCGTCGTCGGGCGCCGGTGTGGGGGCGATCGATCGCTCGTGTGCCCGGATCCACCCGCGCAGGGACTGTTCGCCGACCTCGAACTCGGACGCCGTCTCACGGATGATGGCCCGGTTGCCGGGCTCGGCCTCGCGACGTTCGAGCACCCGGGCGAGCGACTTCTCGCGCGTCTCGTCGCTGTACTTCTGTTCGAAAGGCATGTGTGCTCCTGATGTCGAG
This sequence comes from Frigoribacterium sp. VKM Ac-2836, assembly GCF_013248995.1. Classification (GTDB taxonomy): domain Bacteria; phylum Actinomycetota; class Actinomycetes; order Actinomycetales; family Microbacteriaceae; genus Frigoribacterium. The sequence continues at coordinate 813,219 of NZ_JABRPK010000002.1, forward strand.
ACACGGTGTCGTGTCGGCTCATTGAATAGCCCCCGTGATGACCGTACTGTACGTTGACGTGCTAGCGCACGACCATGACGACAGCTCACATAGACGATCGTGTCGCGCATGATGACGAACCGTGTAACACGTCGAACGCTGGGCATCACGTGTCGCCGAATCGTGGGTCGGTGTACACGTGGTCGGCCGCGACGACTCGCGGCACGACCGCCCGTCCTCCGGCAGTTGTCGGGGCGGACCGCTTAAGGTGTCAGGGTGTGGCGAGCCGACAGACAGCATGGCAACGATGACGACGAGAACGATTCCGTCGCCGTCCCGACCGGCGCGCCCTCGGGCGTGATCTCACCGCATGCCGTCAGCCTCGGCCGCCCGGGGCAGTCCCTGGGCAACGTGGCCGAACCCGTGTGGAACACCTGGCGCGAGTCCCTCCGACGGGTCGGCGGTCCCTCCACGCTGCTGCACTTCGGTGACTCGCAGCGCTCGCGCATCGAGCTGAGCACGACCCACCCGGGTGGCCTCGCGCAGTTCATCACGGGCAAGACGACGCTGCTCTCGAGCCTGATCCGCGACGACCTGGCCCTGCGCACGGCTCGCGCCGCAGCCGGCGAGATCGCCGCGAAGGGGCTCGAACTGAGCACGGTCCGCGGCATCGACGCCGTGCACCTGGCCATCGGCGTCGCCGCCTGGTCCTTCGCCGGAGAAGACTTCCGGGCTCCCGTCCTGCTGCGCCCGTTGGCGATCCGTCGGCACGGGCGTGACTTCGAGGTGAAGCTGCTCGGCGAGCCCTTCCTCAACCCGGCGCTGGTCGACGCGCTGCACGACCAGTTCGACATCACCCTCGACGCGGAGTCCTTCGTCTCGCTCGCCAGCCGCGAGGGCTCGTTCACGCCCAACCCGGTCATCGACCGACTGCGCGGCCTGACCGCCCACCTCGAATGGTTCACGGTCCAACCGCGACTCGTCGTCTCGACCTTCGCCGAGGTCTCGACCGAGATGGCCCTCGACGCCCGCGAACTGGGCCACCCGGTGCTCGACGCGCTCGCAGGCAACCCCATGGCCATCCGCCAGGTCGAAGAGGCTCATCGACCGGCCACCGCCACCCCCCAGGACGAACGCAGTCCCGAGACCGACACCCTCCTCCTCGACGCCGACCCCGAGCAAGAGAACGTCGTGGCGCAGATCGCGGCCGGCAACTCGGTCGTCGTCAAGACCCTGCCCGGCACCGGTGGCACGCAGACCATCGTCAACGCGGTGGGTCGTCTCGTGTCGCAGAACAAGCGCGTCCTCGTCGTCAGCGCTCGCCGGGCCACCCTGCGCGGCATCACGAGCCGTCTCGCCGACATCGGTCTGCCCGGCGTGGCCGTCAGCCCGACCACGCTGCGCCGGGACGTGATCCGGTCCATCTCCCGCAACGAGAAGGCCACCCACCCGCACATGGGCGAGGTCGACGACGCCCTCGTGCGTCTTCGCAAGGTGCTCGTCGACTACCGCGGCGCCCTCAGCCGCCGAGACCCCGAGCTCGGCGTCTCGGTGCTCGACTGCCTCACCGAGCTCTCGCGGCTCGCGCTGTTGCCCGCCGCCCCGGCGACCACCGCCCGCCTCAGCCGTCGCAGCATCGCCGCCATGGTCGACGGCCGCGGCCGGGTGGCCGAGACGATGGTCGGTGCCGCCAACCTGGGCGAGTTCAAGTACGGCCCGGGGGACTCGCCCTGGTACGGCGCCCGCTTCACCGAGAGCGTCGGGGCCGGCGACGCGCACCAGCTCGCCAAGAACCTGCACCACCGCGACCTCCCCCGCCTCCTCGAGCGGGCCGAGGACGTCATCGGCAGCACGCGGATGCGCCCGTTCGAGACCGTCTCCGAGCTCGGGGTCTACCTGCGTCTGCTCACCGAGATCCGCGACACCCTCGACAAGTTCATGCCCGTGGTCTTCGATCGCTCGGTCGCCGAACTGGTCGCCGCGACGGCGCCCAAGCGTGAGGCGCCCGACATGTCGAGCGCCAACCGTCGGCGTCTCAAGAAGCTCGCTCGCGAGTACGTGCGGCCCGGTGTGCACATCGCCGACCTGCACGGTGCCCTGCAGCGCATCCAGCAGCAGCGTGTCGTCTGGCAGCGCTACGTGTCGGCCGGCACCCCGCCCGAGGTCCCGACGGGCATCGCCGATACGCACGTGCTGCACCAGCAGGTGTCCCAAGACCTCGAACGACTCGACGGCCCCCTCGGCCTCGGGGGCGACGACGGGCTGACCGAGATCGGCATCGTCGAGCTGCAGCAGCGGCTCGAGGCCCTCGCCGCCGAGAGCGACGTGCTGCAGAACCTGCAGGAGCGCACCGAGCTCATGACGACCCTGCGCGACCTCGAACTCACTCCGCTCATCACCGACCTGGCCAACCGCCACGTGCCCGAGCACCAGGTCGCCGCCGAACTCGAGCTCGCCTGGTGGCGCTCGGCACTCGAGTCGCTGCTCGAGGCCGACCGTGCCCTGCTCGGTGCCAACACCGCGATGCTCGACCGGCTCGAAGCCGACTTCCGTCTCGTCGACGAGGCGCACGCCGCGGGCAGCGCACAATTGCTCGCCTGGCTGCTGGCCGAGAACTGGAAGATCGGGTTGGTCGACTGGCCGGACGAGTCCTCCGCCCTCAAGGGGCTGCTGCGACAGGGGCACCTGACCGCCCGTCTGCTGCACGACGCGGCCCCGCACCTGTCCCGGGCCATCGCCCCCGTCTGGGTCGCGTCGCCGTACGAGGTCCACACCATCGCCGACACGGTGCCCTTCGACACGGTCGTGCTCGTCGACGCCGGGGCCACGACCCTGGCCGAGAACGTCGGGGCGATCCGCCGCGGAAAACAGACGGTCGCGTTCGGCGACCCCGTGACCCAGACGCCCTCCGAGTTCGACATCGGGGTCGTGCCGGGCAAGCCGCCGGTCGATGCCGACGAAGAGGCCCTCGCCACATCCCATTCCGAGAGCGCGCTCGCGCGGCTGGCCACCCTGCTGCCCACCCTCTCGCTCACGCGGAGCTACCGAGCCGGTGGAGAAGACCTCGCCGAGCTGGTCAACCGCCGCTTCTACGGCGGGCGCATCGAGTCCCTGCCCTGGGCGGGCAGCTTCCTCGGCCACGGCAGCATCGCGCTCGACTACGTCTCGGGAGGCACGGCGGTTCCCGATCCCGAGTCCGGTGCCGTCGAGAGCGTCGACGCCGAGGTCGACCGCGTCGTGTCGCTGGTCCTCGAACACGCCCGCACGCGCCCCAGCGAGTCGCTCATGGTACTGACGGCCTCGGCCAAGCACGCCATCCGCGTCCAGCAGGCCGTCCTCACCGCGGTCTCGGGCCACAAGGACCTGACCGAGTTCGTGGTGGGTGACCGCAGCGAACCGTTCATGGTCGCCACCCTCGAGCAGAGCGTCGCGCAGAGCCGTGACCACGTCGTGTTCTCGATCGGCTATGGCCGGACCCCGCACGGCCGGGTGCTCAGCGACTTTGGTCCGCTCGGGCAGCCGGGTGGCGAGCGCCTGCTGGCGGTCGCCATGACCCGTGCGCGGCGGTCGATGGTCATCGTCACCTGCTTCCAACCGGGCGACATCGACTCGAGTCGCATGGGCCACGGAACGGTCGCCCTCAGCGAGATCCTGACCGAGGTCCAGGCCCGTACCTCGGCCGAACACGTGCCCGACGACAGCGAGCCGATGCTCGTCGACCTGGCCCGCCGGCTCGAGGTCAAGGGCATCCCGGTCGCCCTCGGCCACCGGGGCAAGCTCGGCCTCGTCGCCGCGCACGACGGTGTCTGCGTGACGATCGAGACCGACACGACGCTCTCGCGTACGAGCCTGCGCGAGTCGTTGCGCTCGCGCCCCGAAGTGTTGCGACGGCTGGGCTGGCACTACATCCGCGTGCACGCGTTCCAGCTGTTCACCGATCCCGACGCCGTCGCCGAACGCGTCGCCGAGGTGCTCGGGATCGGCGATTCGCACACGCACGAGGTGCCGGCCCTGTCGGCGAGTCAGCACGTCAACCGTCGATGACGTCAGGAGGCGCGGTGTCCGACGCCGACGCCGGCGACGCCCTCGAGGCGGTCGAGCAGCGCCCTCTCGTGGTGCGGCGGAGGGCGGGGCGTCGGGTGAGCACCGACCCGGTGCCGGGCAGCGATCCGACGCCCGCGCCCGAACCCGATCGGCAGGGATCGAGCGAGAACGACCGACGCCTGCGAGCCGACGTCCCCCCGCACTGGGGCTGAACGGACCGCTCGCCGTGGCGATCGTCCGACACGACGACGAACCCCGGATGTGACGCTGAGCCCTGTTCCGTCGGGGTCCCGCGTCGCATCCGGGGTGTGGGGCAGTGGCTGCCCGGGCGTCAGCGGCTGCCGAGCGGACCGTTCTCGCTGTGCGGGTCGCGCGACTCGGCCACCGGTGCCGCGTGCGAGCCGGACCCCGGGGCGGGCGCGGCCTGGGCGCGCAGCAGGTCCCGGATCTCGCTGAGCAGTTCGACGTCGGTCGGCGGCACGTCGGCCGGGGTCTCTTCGGCCTTCTGCTTGGCGAAGGTGCGCTTGAGCAGGTTGTTCACCGGCAGCACGAGGACGAAGTACACGACCGCGGCGATGATCAAGAACTGGATGGCGGACCCGATCACGGCGCCGAACATCAGCTTCGCGCTCCCGCCGCTGATCGTCGGGATCGTCACGACCAGAGCCTCGTCCAGCATGCTCGCGTTGAACGCGGCACCGATCAGCGGGTTGAACACATTGGTCACGAGCGACGTCACGATGGCCGTGAAGGCGGCTCCGATGACGACGGCGACGGCGAGGTCTATGACGTTGCCGCGCAGGATGAACTCTTTGAAACCCTTCATGGGCGACTCCTTCTGATCCGACGAGATGGGGTTCTCGACGCCCAGCCAACCACGGAGGCGCGCTCGGGTGAACCCGTCGGTCGCCTCGGACGGGTCAGGAGGAGCTGGACGACGAGCCCGACGAGCCCGAGCCCTTGCCCGAGGAGCCGCTGCCGGACGAGCCGGAGCCGGACGAGCCGGAGCCGGAGGAGCCGCTGCCGGACGAGGACGAACCCGACCCACTGCCCGAGGCGCCCGACGCAGACGAGCCGCTCGTGCCTCCTGAGCTTGTGTCGGACGAGCCGGACGAGGACCCCTTGTCGCCCGAGCCGGACGCCCCCGAGCCCGAGGTGCTCTTCGAGCGTGAGTCGGTGCGGTAGAAGCCGGACCCGTTGAAGGTCACGCCGACGGGGCTGAAGACCTTGCGAAGCTTGCCTTCGCAGACGGGGCAGACCGTGAGGGTGTCGTCGGTGAACGACTGCACGATGTCGAAGGCGTTGTCGCACTCGGTGCAGCGATACGAGTAGGTGGGCACGGAGGCGCTCCTGAGGGAAGGCGAGTCTAGAACTCGTGGATGCCGGAGGGGGTGACGACGCCGTCGACGGGCTGGTCGTGCCGCTCTCGGGGCACCGACTCCACGTACTCGGGGTCGAACACCACAGCATAGACGGGCGGGCGGCGCTCCATCGAGCCCAGGGTCTTGTCGAAGTAGCCCCGGCCCCAGCCCATGCGCATGCCGCCGTGGTCGATCGAGGCCGCGGGCACGACGATGAGGTCGACGTCGTTGACCGCCATCGGGCTGAGCACCTCGCCGACGGGCTCCGGCAGGTCGAAGAGACCACGGGTCTCTCTCTCGCCGTCGCCCACCGCCCAGTCGAGCAGGCCGTCGGCTCGGGTGATCGGGAACAGCACGCGGATGCCGTTCGCGAAAGCCCAGTCGAGGAACGGACGCGTGTTCGGCTCGACGTCGGTGGACAGGTAGGCCGCGATCGAGCGCACCGACAGGCTGGTGGCGAGGTCGGTGAGGTGCCGGGTGATGCCTTCGGTGGTCTGGTCCCTCTCGTGCGCACCCAGGGTGCGACGCTTCTGGCGGATCTCGGCTCGCAGGGCGCGTTTGGCGTTGCCGACGTCGTCAGTCATGGGGACGAGCTTAACCGTCCGACTATTAACCTCCGCGAAACGTCGGGGATGGATACGCTGACCCGCATGGGCTTCACGATTTCTAAAGCAGTCATTCCCGCCGCGGGCCTGGGGACACGGTTCCTGCCCGCCACGAAAGCAATGCCGAAGGAGATGCTGCCGGTCGTCGACAAGCCGGCGATCCAGTACGTCGTCGAAGAGGCCGTCAACGCCGGGCTGACCGACGTGCTGATGATCACGGGCCGCAACAAGAACGCGCTCGAGAACCATTTCGACCACGTCAGCGAGCTCGAGGAGACCCTGAAGAAGAAGGGCGACCACGACAAGCTCGCCAAGGTCAACCAGTCGACCGACCTGGCCGACATGCACTACGTGCGTCAGGGGGACCCGCTCGGTCTCGGTCACGCGGTGCTCCGCGCCAAGATGCACGTCGGACGTGAGCCCTTCGCCGTCCTGCTCGGTGACGACATCATCGACGCCCGCGACCCGCTGCTGACGCGCATGGTCGAGGTGCAGGGGCAGAAGAACGCGACCGTGATCGCCCTGCTCGAGGTCGACCCCTCGCAGACGCACCTCTACGGCATCGCCACGGTCGAGAAGACCGACGAGGAGGACGTGGTCAAGGTCACCGGCCTCGTCGAGAAGCCGGCGCAGGGCGAGTCCCCTTCGAACCTGGCCATCATCGGTCGTTACGTGATCCGCCCCGAGGTCTTCGACGTCCTCGAGAAGCAGGAGCCGGGCAAGGGCGGCGAGATCCAGCTGACCGACGCGCTGATGAAGATGGCCGGCGCCGAAGAGTGGACCGGCGGCGTGTACGGCGTCGTGTTCCGTGGTCGTCGGTACGACACCGGTGACAAGCTCGACTACATCAAGGCCATCGTGCAGCTCGCCTCGGACCGGGACGACATCGGTGGCGAACTGCGCCCGTGGCTGAAAGAGTTCACCGCCGGGCTCGAGAAGTAAGCAGGCGACACGTTCCGTGACGAACATCCCCACGCTGACGGAGGGGGCGGTGACCATCCGCCCCCTCCGTCTTCGTGACACCCGCGACCTCGACCAGGCCCTGATGGAGAACAGATCGTGGCTGCGGCAGTGGGAGGCCACGAACCCGAACGGCTTCACCAGCCATGACGTGCGTGGCAGCATCCGCTCGCTGCAGACCAACGCCCGGGCGGGTCTCGGCCTGCCGTTCGCCATCGAGCTCGACGGCCGGTTCGTCGGCCAGCTGAACGTCTCGGGCATCACCTTCGGCTCGCTCGGTTCGGCCACCATCGGCTACTGGGTGACCCAGGGCGCGGCGGGCCACAACGCGACGCCCATCGCGGTGGCGCTCGCGACCGACCACTGTTTCCGCACCCTGGGCCTGCATCGCATGGAGATCTGCATCCGGCCCGAGAACGCCCCCAGCCTGCGCGTCGTCGAGAAGCTGGGCTTCCGCTACGAGGGTCTGCGACGTCGGTACATCCACATCAACGGGTCCTGGCGCGACCACTTCTGCTTCGCCCTGGTCGCCGAAGAGGTGCCCGAGGGGGTCCTGCGACGCTGGACCACGGGCTCCGTGCCGGCAGGGCAGGGCAGCGTGCCCGCCGAGGCTCTGGCCGAAGCCGGGCGCACGCTGCCGCTCTGACGCCTCGGCCCGCGCGGCTCGGCCCGGGCGGCTCGGCCCGCACGGAGGCGACCGTCCGTCCTCCGCACGGAATCGTCCCACGACACGCGGACACACCTGTCGATCAGCGGCCTTCGGGGCCCGCCCGCTCATACCTTGGTCACCATGAACATCGAGTCGTGGGGTGGAGGCGTCGTCCTCGCTCTCGTCGCCGCGCTCTGGCTCGTCTATCTCGTGCCCACCTGGCAGCGTCGACGCGAGTACCTCGCGACCGAGCGCAACGCCGTCCGGCTGCAGCAGACCCTGCGCATCCTCGCCCAGACCGCCGAGGTGCCCGCCGAGGTGCGCGTCGAGGCCAATGCCCGCTCGGTCGCCGACGCGCAGAAGATCCTGCGACACGAGGAGGCGCGGCGCGAGGCCATCCGGAGGGCTCACGAGGCGGCGCGCCAGCGTGCCGTGACCCGTGAGCTCGCCGCGGCCGCCCCCGTGCTGCGGGCCGCCGACCGCGACCCCGCCCTCGCCGCGCGGCGGCTGCGACGCTCCCGCCTGGTCTCGACCGTGGTCCTCGCGCTGAGCGTGGTCGCCGTGGTCGGAGGTGTCGCCGCGGGCCTGACGTCGTCCTGGGTGCTCGTCGTCGCCGGCCTCGTCTTCGGTGCCGGGGCGATCGCGATGCTCACGCAGCTGGCCGCCGTGTCGAGGGCGCGGGCCCGCCGAGCGGTCGTCGCTCCCGTGGCCCAACCCCTCAAAGACTTCTCCGGGGTCATGGGCGCGGGCGTCGTCCTCCGCGACGACGAGGCCTCGGCGGAGTCACGGCTGTGGACGCCCGTGCCCGTCCCGAAGCCCCTTTACCTGCGACGCGGACGTCAGCGTCCCGCTCCCGTGGCGTCGACCGACGCCGCAGCCGCCGAGTTGCAGCGGGACTCCCGTCGCTCGGTCGAGTCCCTGCGCTCGGCCCAGCACGACGCCCTGCGCGAGGCCGCCCGGGCCGAGGGCGCGCTGCAGTCGACGCGACGCGCGTCGGTGACCGCGGCCGCGCCTCCTGCCCCGGCCGCCGTCGCCGCGGCCTCCGCCCTCCCCGCCGAGGAGGCGCGGGTCGAGTCGGTCGCCCCGCCCCGCCCCCCGAGCCGCTTCGCCCGGATGGGCATCATCGACGACCTGCCGCAGTCGGACTTCTCGCTCGACGAGGCCCTGCAGCGCCGTCGCGCGGTCTGATCACCGCACCCCGGCGCCCAGTTCATCCGGGTGTCGACGAGGTGCTATCGTGGCAGAGCAGTTTCTGGGGCTATGGCGCAGTTGGTAGCGCGTCTCGTTCGCAATGAGAAGGTCAGGGGTTCGAATCCCCTTAGCTCCACCAGAGAGGGCCCGGGTCGACCACGACCCGGGCCTTTCGTGTGTCGGCTCGGCGGTGGCGCGGGCGAGCTGATGGATCCGCTGTGAGCGGGTGCGGCCGGGGTGCACCGGTCGTAGCATCCGGACATGTCACTCGCAGTCAGCATCGTGCAGCACGTCGAGCACGATCACCCCGTCTGGTACCTGCACTACTCGTACGCGCGCAGCCTGCCCGGAGCACCGGCCCGCGGCCCGTACCACTCGCGCGTCGACGCCGAGGAGGCGTTGCACCACCTGCGTGACGCCGCCCACATGTACGGCGAGTTCGAGATCTCGGTGGTGCCCGCCTGATCGTCCCGACACCTCGCGCGCCCCGAGAAGTTGCGCAGGGTGAATGAATGACGACAGATCGGTAACGAAAACGGGTCGCACAGCCGGTTCGGCCCGACAGCAGGTCGAAAGCACGACATGCTTGCCCGATGAGCACTCCGCAGCCGCCCTACGGTTCGTCCGACGAGCCCCGTGACCCCCGCGACGAGAACGGACGAGGCGACCAGACGACTCCGTCGTCGGCGCCCCAGCCCCCGCAGCCCGTGTACGGCACGACGCCCCCGCCGAGCGCCCCCCAGCCCGGTCAGCCCCAGCCCGGCTACGGCCAGTCGCAGCAGCAGCAGCCCTACGGTGGGCAGCAGGCACCCTACGGCGGCCCGACCGGGGCTCCGGCCTACGGGCAGGCCCCGCAGTCGCCGCAGGGTGGCAACGGACTCGGCATCGCCTCGATCGTCGTCGGAGGCGTCGGGTTGCTGCTGTCGTTCATCGGCTTCGGCGTGATCCTGGCGATCGTCGGCCTCGTGCTCGGCATCATCGCGCTCGTCAAGAAGAAGGGCGCGCGCATGCTCGCCCTGATCGGCACGATCGTCTCGAGCCTCGGCGTGCTCATCGGCATCGCCGTCGTGATCGTCGGCATCGTCGTCGGTGTCGCCTCCGTCCAGGCCATCAACGAGTCGATGCCCACCAGTGGTTCCCTCGACCCGGGCGACTCCTCGTCCTCGGACGTCGACGCGTCGGCCGAGAACAACGCCTTCGGCGACACCTTCGCCTACGACGACGGCCTCGCCGTGACGGTCTCGACCCCTGAGGCCTACACGCCCGGCGAGTACTCGAGCGGCGCCGACCAGGCGGCCTCCGTCGTCTTCACCGTGACCATCGAGAACGGCACCGACTCGAACTTCGAGCCGACCCCCTACGAGACGGCGACCTCGGGCGGCGTCGAGGCCAGCAAGGTCTACGACTCCGACATCGAGAGCTCGCCCACGACGGTCGTCCCGGCCGGTCAGTCGATCACCTACCGCGTCGTGTTCTCCGTGGCCGATGCCGACCAGATCGTCTTCCAGATGTCCCCGTCCTTCGACTACGACGACGCGGTCTACACCAGCTGACCTGTCCCTTTACCGGTCACCGGCCCGCGCCGGGCGGAGCCCTCGTCGTCTCGACGGGGGCTCCGTGGCGTCCTCGGTGACCGGCGCCGCGCCTCCTGCACCATGATGGACGGGTGCCTCAGACGACCCCGACCGACGCCTCGACGCCCCACCTCTCGACCGACCCCGAACTGCTCGCTCGACTGAGGGCCGACCTGGCGTCGTCCGGGTTCACGGTCGAGCGGCTGCAAGGTGCCGACGCGTGGGGATCGCATGCCGGGGCCGCCCTGTTCCGAGGTGAACGGGTCGCCGCCCGCCGAGCGCTGGCTCGCCGTGCCGACCGCGACTGGTCGATGCGTCCCACGGCCACGCTCGCGCTGGTGTTCCTGCTGGGCTGTCCTCAGGCCGTCGACGCGGTCGCCGAGGCGTTGCCGACCCTCGGGGTCGACGGCGCGGTCGCTCTCGGGCTCGTCGCGAGAGAAACCGACGGGGTCCGCGCGCTCGTCGACCTGCGCCCCTACGCGTTCGTCGACGCCTCGGGCGAGGCCAGCTGGTGGATCGCCTCCGACCTCGGTGAGCTCGTCGTCGAGGGTGCACTGCCTGAGGGCCACGTCCTCGGCGTCGGCGGGGCCTCGGCCACGCTCGCCGGCCTGATGATCTCGCGCCAGGTCGACCGGGCGCTCGATCTCGGCACGGGCTGTGGAATCCAGGCGCTGCACGCGGCCCGACACGCACGGCACGTGGTCGCCACCGACATCTCGCGACGGGCCCTCGACTTCGCCGCGTTCAACGCCGCCCTCAACCTCGTCGACGGCATCGAGCTGCGCCTGGGCAGCCTCTTCGAACCCGTCACCGGCGAGACCTTCGATCACATCGTCTCGAACCCGCCGTTCGTCATCACGCCCCGAGCCGAGGGCGTCCCCGAGTACGAGTACCGCGACGGCGGAATGGTGGGCGACGACCTCGTCGCCTCGGTCGTCGAGGGCCTCGGCCGCCATCTCGCTCCGGGTGGCGTGGCGCAGCTTCTGGGCAACTGGGAGTCCGGAGGCGCGGCCGCGGTCGCCGGCAAGCGGGGCGCCTATTCGGTCGCCGACTGGGCGGCCCGGGGCGACGTGCCCGTCGACGTCTGGGTCGTCGAGCGCGAGATCCAGGACCCCACCGCGTACGCCGAGACCTGGATCCGGGACGGCGGCACCCGGCCCGGCACCCCCGACTTCGAGCGTCTCTACGAGGCGTGGCTCGGCGACTTCGAGGCCCGAGACGTCGTCGAGGTCGGGTTCGGCTACCTGACCGTGCGCCGACCCGTGGGCGACGCGAGACCGCCCGTGGTGCGCACGGAGCGCCTCCTCGGTGGCCTCGGCCAGAACGACGTCGGACTCGGCGCCCATCTGCTCGGAACCCTCGACGCGATCGACCTGCTGCGCGGCCTCGACGACGAGCAGCTGGCCGCGCGCCGCTTGGTCGTGGCCGGTGACGTCACCGAAGAACGGCACTATTGGCCGGGCAACGACGACCCGACGGTCATCTCGCTGCGGCAGGGAGGCGGCTTCGCCCGGACCGTCGACTCGGGCACGGCCCTGTCGGCGCTGGTCGGTGCCTGCGACGGCGAGCTCAGCGTGGGCGCGATCATCGGTGCACTCGCCCAGCTTCTCGCGGCGGACGAGCACGAGCTGCGGGCCGAGCTGCTGCCGCAGGTGCGCGAGCTCGTGACGACGGGCATGCTGCGCCTCTGAACCGCGAGCGATCAGGAGGGGGTCGCCACCCCCGCGAGCGCGAGGCGCCAGACGAGCTCGACGTGTTCGGCCATGTCGGTCCCGGGGTCGAGCATCCACTGGATCTGCATGCCGTCGCTGACCGCGAGCAGCACCGTCGCGAGGCGGGTGGGGTCGACGCCGGCGGGCACCTCGCCCCGGTCCTGTCGGTCGGCGATCGCGCCGGCCACCTGGGCGCGGATCGACGCGTATCGCTCGGCGAAGTAGGCGTGGGCGGCATGGCTCGGGTCGCTCGTCGCGGCCGTCGACATGCTCGCGAAGAGCTGGACGAGTCCCGGGACGTCGGCATTGTGCCGGATGACCGCGATGAGCTGCTCGACGATGTCGACGTGTTCGTCGGCGAGGGCGTAGTCGACCTCGTCGCGTCGGCGGAGGATGGCCGTGAACAGCTCGTCCTTGCTGTCGAAGTAGTGCAGCAGTCCGGCCTGGCTGAGGCCGACCGAGTCGGCGAGTTCTCTGACCGAGGTACCGCGGAATCCGTTGCGGGCGACCACGTCGAGCGCGGTGTCGAGGATCTCGGTGCGCTTGGCGACACCCTTCGCGTACGAACCCCGTTGTGCCATGCGGCCAGGCTAGTGCCGGTGCTGCTCGAGGGGCGAGGCACCTCTCGTGACGCGACCCGCGCCTCCTGGTCCGTCGGACGAGGAGGCGCGGGTCGTCGATTCGATCGTCGAGCGTCAGCCGCGGTGGTTGCCGGTGCGCTCGCCCCACTCGCGCCACGAGTACTCGGGCACGAAGCCGAGCAGGTCGCGGGCCTTGTCGCTGCTGAGCAGGGGCTCGACGCCCTCGACGGCCCGGCGTTTCTCGACCTGGGGCCAGTACTGCTCGGCGAGGACGGCCGTCGGGGTGTTCATCACCGTGTCGGAGGCGGCGATGATGAACGCCTCGAACCCGACGAGGTCGCTCTCGAGCGCCCGGCGCACGGCCTGCGCGCCGTCGCGGGCATCGATGTACGAGAACAGGTTGAAGGTGCGCTTCTCGGGGGTCTCGTCGAAGGGGTACTCCGAGTAGTCGCCGTCGTCCATCACGTTCGAGAAGCGCAGGCCGATCAGCTTGAGCTGGCGGTCCCAGCGGGTGAAGTGCCGCGCCATCTCCTCCTCGACGGCCTTGCCGAGCGAGTACGACGACTCGGGTCGCACCGGGTACTCCTCGTCGAGGGGCAGGTAGGGCGGGTCGATGTCGAAGGGGATGCCCAGCAGGGTCTCGCTCGAGGCCCACACGACGTTGCGGATCTTGGCGGCGCGGGCTGCGGCGAACACGTTGTAGCTCGAGGTGACGTTGTTCGTGAACAGCGCGGCGTTCGGCACCAGGCCGGGTGCCGGGATCGCTCCGAGGTGCACGACGGCGTCGATGTGGTCGTACCGGTCGTCGACACTGGTCAGGGCCTGGGCGACCTGGCCGTAGTCGGTCAGGTCGACCTTGACGAACACGACGCCCTCGACGGGGTCGGGGCTGGGCACCCGGTCGAGCAGGACGACCTCGTAGCCGTGTTCGGCGAGGTCGCGGACGACGGCTCGGCCGAGCTTGCCGCTGCCGCCGGTGACGGCGACTCGGGTGGTGGGGGTGCGGGGAGACGACATCGTCGGCCCTTTCTGCCGGGAGCCCGGCGGGTCTGGGGATGCGCGGATCGGGCTGCGCACCTCCTTCGTTTCTACTAGTCGCCGGGCGTCCGTGGTCGGACACGCGTGGCCCGGGTGGACTTCGTCCCGACCTCTCGGGAGGCGCGGTGCCGGCCGCGATCCGCTGGGAGCCGTGTCGGAGGTGACGGGTAGCTTCGGGCTGACCGGGGTCGAGCGTCGACCCCCGAGAGAGGCCACCATGAGCACGCCCACGAACCCCGCGAACCACGACGCCGACGAGCGCACCGATCCGGCCGCCGTGCACGGCGACGGCGCCGAACCCGTCGAGCTCCACGGCGAGTCGCCGGCCGACGAGGCCGCCGTCGAAGGTGCCGTCGACCAGGTCGACGGTCTGCTGGGCGGCCCGGGACGCATCGCCTGAGCCCGGGGTGCGTCAGCCGATCGGCTGCAACGAGTGGAAGGCGGCGCCGTGATAGACGAGCGGTGCCGCCGTGTCGTCCACCTCGGCCCCGAGCACCTGCAAGATGACGACGACGTGGTCGCCCGCCGGGACCTCCCGGTGGACGACGCACTCGAGCCGCAGCGGAGCACCCGAGACCAGGACGGCGCCGTCGACGGTGACGACGTGGTCGACGTCGGTGAACCGGGCGGCGCGGTCGCGCGACGAGAGTCGACGGCAGAGCGGACCCTGGTCGGCGGAGAGCACCGAGACGCCGAGGCTCGATGCCGTGCGGAGGCGGGCCCACGTGGCCGAGTCGTGCCGTGCGGCGAACGTCACCATGGGCGGGTCGAACGACGCCCCCACCGTGAAGCTCGAGACGACCATGCCGTCGGGTCCGTCGTCGCCCGAGGCGGCGAGGGCGGCGACACCGCTCGGGAAGGCGGCGAACGCGGAGCGCTCCACCGGGGCGAGCGACGTGGTGCGGGTCATGGGGCTCCCGTCGAGACGTGTGAACCAGGTGGTTCACCGCGACGTTAGCCGTCGGGTGTTTCATCCGGATTACGCGCTCGTCCGACTCACCTGGAAGTCACCCGCCATGGCGGGGGCCCGGCGAGGTACGGTGTAGTGCGCTCACCGGCTGGTTACCGGGGCGCCCGTTCCCGACGAGCGGCTGTCGAACCCAGCGTGGTCTCCTGATCCGACTCCGTGAGGTCGTCGGCCGTGGGTCCGGTGGGCACGCCCTGGTCCGAGCTCTGCTCGTCGACCGGGGCGTGCCCTCTTCTCATTCCCCTCGTCGACCGCGCCTCCTTCGGGTCGCGGGTCGCGCCTCCTCGTGATTTACTTGAGATCCTCTCACCTCGTGGAGGTTCAGGGCACGAGGCGAGGGACCGGCCGCGGGGCCGTCCCGACGTCCCCGCGGTCGGACGACCCGTCCGTGGTCGTCGCCGGCGGCCCGGTCGATGGTGCAGGGTTGACTCATCATGTCGCCCGCTCCCACCGCCCCCCTCGCCGCCCTGCTCCCGTCGTCGCCGGGTGCGGACTCGTACGACGCCGACACGGCGTACACGGCCTTCGCCGAGTGGGCCGAGTCACGGGGTCTACCGCTCTACCCTGCCCAGGACGAGGCGATGATGGAGCTCGTCGGCGGCGCGTCGGTGATCCTCAGCACGCCGACCGGCACCGGCAAGTCGCTCGTCGCGGCCGGCGCCCACTTCGTCGCCCTGAGCCAGGGGGGACGTTCGTACTACACGGCCCCGATCAAGGCTCTCGTCAGTGAGAAGTTCTTCGCCCTGGTCGAGCTCTTCGGACCCGAGAACGTCGGCATGGTGACCGGTGACTCGTCGGTCAACGCCGACGCTCCCATCATCTGCTGCACCGCCGAGATCCTCGCGAACCTGGCCCTGCGGCACGGGTCCGACGCGGACGTGGACCAAGTCGTCATGGACGAGTTCCACTTCTACGGCGACCAGTCGCGCGGGTGGGCCTGGCAGGTGCCCCTGTTGCTGCTGCCACGCGCGCAGTTCCTGCTCATGTCGGCGACCCTCGGCGACGTCACCCGCATCACCGACGACCTCGCGCGGCGGACCGGTCGACCCGTCGCTCGGGTCACCGGCGTCGAGCGTCCCGTGCCGCTGCACTACTTCTACGCTCAGACGCCCGTGCAAGAGACGGTCGAAGAGCTGCTCTCGACGGGCGAGGCGCCCGTCTACGTCGTGCATTTCTCCCAGGCCGCGGCGCTCGAGCGGGCGCAGGCGCTCTCGAGCATCAAGGTAGCCAGTCGTGAGCAACGCGACGAGATCGCCGAGCTGATCGGCGGCTTCCGGTTCAGCACCGGTTTCGGCAAGACGCTCAACCGCCTTGTGCGCTCGGGCATCGGCGTGCACCACGCGGGCATGCTGCCCAAGTACCGACGCCTCGTCGAACAACTCGCGCAGCGAGGGTTGCTGCGGGTCATCTGCGGCACGGACACGCTCGGCGTGGGCATCAACGTCCCGATCCGTACCGTGCTGCTGACGGCGCTGACCAAGTTCGACGGCACCCGCATGCGTCAGTTGAGCGCGCGCGAGTTCCACCAGATCGCCGGCCGGGCCGGCCGCGCGGGCTACGACACCTCGGGCACGGTCACGCTGCAGGCCCCTGAGCACGAGATCGACAACCTCAAGCAGATCGAGCGGGCCGGTGACGACCCGAAGAAGAAACGCAAGATCGTCCGCAAGAAGGCGCCCGACGGGTTCGTGTCGTGGGGCGAGCCCAGCTTCACCAAGCTGATCGCGGCCGAGCCCGAAGCGCTGACCTCGCACATGCAGGTGACCCACGCCATGTTGCTCAACGTCATCGGGCGGGGCGGTGACGTCTTCGGCAACGTGCGCTCGCTGGTCTTCGACAACCACGAGCCACTCGTCAAGCAGTACGCCATGGCGCGGCAGGCCATCTCGATCTATCGGACGCTGCGCACCGCCGAGGTCGTCGTGCAAGAGGCCTCGGCCGACGGGGGCGCCCCGACGATCCGCCTGACGGTCGACCTGCAGGCGAACTTCGCCCTGAACCAGCCGCTGTCTCCCTTCGCTCTGGCCACCTTCGAGGTGCTCGACGTCGAATCGCCCACCTACGCGCTCGACATGGTCTCGGTGGTCGAGGCCACGCTCGACGACCCCCGGCCGATCCTCTCGCAGCAGCAGTTCAAGGCCCGGGGTGAAGCCGTCGCCGCGATGAAGTCCGAGGGCATCGAGTACGACCAGCGCATGGAGCTGCTCGAAGAGGTCACCTGGCCCAAGCCGCTCGACGAGCTGCTCACCGCCCTGTTCGAGACCTACGCGGCATCGCAACCCTGGATCGGTGACTTCGCGCTCAGCCCGAAGTCGGTCGTGCGCGACCTCTACGAACGAGCGATGACGTTCGGCGACTTCGTGAACTTCTACGGGTTGGCACGCTCCGAGGGCCTCGTGCTGCGCTACCTCTCGGACGCCTTCCGCGCTCTGCGGCAGACGGTGCCCGACGAGGCGAAGACCGACGAACTGGTCGACGTGATCGAGTGGCTCGGCGAGCTCGTCCGCCAGGTCGACTCGAGCCTGCTCGACGAGTGGGAAGAGATGGTCAATCCTCGCGAGGTCGAGACGCACGACGAGATCGTGCCGCCGACCCTGCGCAACCTGACCGCCAACGCGCGGGCCTTCCGCATCATGGTGCGCAACGAGCTGTTCCGTCGCGTCGAGCTGGCGGCCCGCGACGACGCCGACGCGCTCGGCGCCCTCGACGCGGGCTCGGGCTGGGACGCCGACCGATGGGGAGAGGCACTCGACCGGTACTACGACGAGTACGACTCGATCGGCACCGACGCCACGGCCCGGGGACCGCAGATGCTGCAGATCGAGCAGCTGCCCACGGTGTGGCGCGTGCGGCAGATCCTGGCCGACCCCGAGGGCGACCACGACTTCGGCATCTCGGCCGTCGTGGACCTCGCCTCGAGCGACGAGCGTGGCGAGGCCGTCGTGACCGTGACGGCCGTCGGTCCGGCCTCCGAGCGGAGCCGACCGTCACCCGTCGAGGGGTAACCTCGTAGGGTCGTGCCACACCCCGGCAGCAGACCAGCTCCGCCCGCGTTCCACCACGAAGAGGTCGCCATGTCTCGTCTGTCCGGCAAAGTCGCCATCGTCACCGGGGCCGCCTCGGGCATCGGCGAGGCGATCGTCCGCCGGTTCGCCGACGAGGGAGCCCGCGTCGTCGCGACCGACATCGTCGACGGGTCGGCCGTCGCGGCCGAGACGGGGGCCGAGTTCGTGCAGCACGACGTCGCCAACGGCGGCGACTGGAAACGCGTGATGGACCGCATCGCCGACCACTACGGGCGACTCGACGTACTCGTCAACAACGCCGGCATCGTCTCGGGCCAATCGATCGACGTCACCCAGCTCGAGAGCTGGAACCGCGTCTTCGCCGTCAACGTCACGGGCGTCATGCTCGGCACGCGCTTCGCCATCGAGCAGATGCGGGCGAATCCCGACGGCGAGGGCGGGTCCATCATCAACCTGGCCCCGGCGACGTCGTTCCTCGGCTTCGGCGACGACGCGGCCTACACCGCGAGCAAGCACGCCCTGGTCGGCCTGACGCGGTCGAGCGCCGCGCACGCCGCCCAAGAGGGGTGGAACATCCGCATCAACTCACTGCACCCCGGCCCGACCGACACGGCGCTCTTCCGCCGTCAGGTCGAGGCCCAGCCGCAGGTGCTCGAGGCGTTCCGGGCGATGAGCCCGCGGGGTCGCCTGGCCAAACCCGACGAGGTCGCCGGCCTCGCCCTGCACCTCGCGAGCGACGACTCGGCCTTCTCGACCGGCGCGCAGTTCGTCGTCGACGGCGGCCTGTCGAGCACGCACCCCTCGATGTAGCTTTCGGCGCGGCGCGATCAGAAGAGCGTCGCGGGAGGCGCGGGCGGGGTCGCCGGCGCCGTGATCGGGTCGGTCGTCGCGACCGGCGCACCGGGCCAGCCAGGGCCGGACGGCACCTCGGTGCGGTTCTGGAACGCCGTGGCCGCACCTCGGGCCCGTACGTCGGCCGCCTCGTTCATCTCGTGGCCGACGTGACCGCGGACCCACTCGAATCGCACCTTCCGACCGGCCAGCGCCGAGTCGAGCTCTTTCAGGATCTCGACGTTGAGCACGGGCTTGCCGTCGGCCTTCCGCCAGCCCTTGCGCTTCCAGCCGGGCATCCACTCGGTGCAGGCCTTGATCGTGTACTGGCTGTCGCACAGGATGTGCAGGTCGTCGTCGGTGCCGGCCGTGGCGCGCAGCAGCTCGAGCACGGCGGTCAACTCGCCCTGGTTGTTCGTGGCGCGCGGCCAGCCGCCGGCCGCCCATCGCTCGTCGTCGACGTACCAGGCCCAACCGGCGGGGCCGGGGTTGCCGAGGGCCGATCCGTCTGCTGCGGCGGTGATGGTCATGCGGGGTGCTCCTTGCGTCGACGGGGTGCCGGTCCACGGTAACGTGCCGGGCGCGACCGACCCGACCCGCGCCTCCTGCAGGGGCGTCGGAGCGGGGGCGTCGCCTCCGGTGCGTGGCGGACGGGACGGGCCGGCTCAGCCGTTGTGGTCGGGGTGCGAGCCCGTGCGCTCGCCGGTCTCGATGCCCGCGATGGCGGCGAGGTCGCCGGCGTCGAGCTCGAAGCCGAAGACGTCGAGGTTGGCCCGGATGCGCGACGGTGTGACCGACTTCGGGATCACGACGAGCCCCTGTTGCAGGTGCCAGCGGATGGTCACCTGGGCCGGGGTGACCCCGTGCTTGGCCCCGATGCGCATCAGGGCCGCGTTGTCCAGGATGCGCCCACGCGCCAGGGGCGACCACGCCTCGGTCACGATGCCGTGGGCGGCGTCGAAGTCGCGCAGCTCGCGCTGCTGCAACCACGGGTGCGCCTCGACCTGGTTGATCGCCGGGACGACGTCGGTCTCGGCCATCAGGCGCTCGAGGTGCGCCACCTGGAAATTGCTCACGCCGATCGAGAGCGCTCGGCCCTCGGCCCGGATCGTCTCGAGGGCTCGGTAGGTCTCGACGTACTTGTCCTGCTTCGGGGCGGGCCAGTGGATCAGATAGAGGTCGACGTGGTCGGTGCCGAGCTTCGTCAGGCTCTCGTCGAACGAGCGGAGCGTCTCGTCGTAGCCCTGCGCGGTGTTCCAGACCTTGGTCGTGAGGAACACCTCGTCGCGGGGCACGCCCGAGGCGCGCAGGGCCCGGCCGACGCCCCGTTCGTTGGCGTAGAACTCGGCCGTGTCGAGGTGACGGTAGCCCTCGGCGAGGGCGGTCTCGACGACGCGTTCGGCCTCGTCGTCGGCGACCTTGTAGACGCCGAGGCCGAGCTGCGGGATCGTGCGGCCGTCGTTGAGGGTGATCTGGGGCACGTCGATGGAGGGCATGTCTCAACTCTGCCAGCGACCGACCGACACATGTCGCACGATCCGGACGACGGTCGGGTGAACGGCACGTGCCGGGCCGGTCGTCCCTCGGACGAGGAGGCGCGCGTCAGCTGGTCTGGACCGGCACCGGCTCGGTGTCGGGCAGCGGGCTCGCGTCGCGACCGCGCAGATCGGGCAACCCCTTGTGGAAGACGGCGCCCACGATCATGCCGACGAAGGCGAAGCAGGCGGCCACCACGAGGCCGCCCTGGCCGCCGATGTGGTCGATCGCGAAGCCGGCGATCGCCGAGCCCAGGGCCGAGCCGATCAGCTGGCCCGTGCCCGCCCAGCCGTAGGCCTCGGCCGTGTCGCTGAACTTCACGCTCGACGAGACGACCGCGAACATGACCGCGAGGGCGGGCGCGATGCCGACCCCGGCGATCAGCAGTGTGATGCTGATGGGCCAGAGGCCCGTGGCGAAGACCGCGAGGGTCATGCCCACGAATACGATCGCGATGCGGCGGGCGAGGGCCCAGGGGCCGACGGGGACGTGACCGAGGGCGAGACCTCCGACCAGCGATCCCGCGGCGAAGATCGCCAGGGCGATGCCCGAGTCGGCGCTGCCCTCGCCGAAGAGGGCCACGACGCCCGCCTCGACCGCGGCGCAGGCGCCGATGAGCAGGAATCCGGCCACGGTCGCGAGCAGCACCGTCGGCCGTGCGAGCACCTTGCCGAAGGCCCGCTTGCTGCGGGGGATGCGGACGCGCCCGACCTCGGGCGAGGCGATGAACCAGATGCCGCCGCCGACGAGGAACACCGCGGCGAGCCAGATCGCCTCGCGAGTGCCGACCTGCGTGCCGACGAAGGTCGTGATGACCGGTCCGGCCACCCAGATGATCTCTTGGGCGGACGCGTCGAGGGAGAAGAGGGGCGTGAGCTGGTTCGAGGTCACCATCTTGGGATAGATGGTGCGCACGGCCGGCTGCACGGGGGGCACGCTGAGGCCCGTGACGAAGCCGAGGGCCATGAACACCGGCACCGAGAAGTCGTACAGGGTGAAGGTGACCATCGTGATCAGGCAGACGACCAGGGTCAAGGTGAGCACGGGGCGCATCGCCCAGCGGCCCATCCATCGGCTGGTGAGCGGGCCCGAGATGGCCTGGCCGATGCTCGTCGCGGCGAGCACCAGGCCGGCCGCGGCGTACGAGTGGTGGACGTGCTCGACGTGCAACAGGAACGCGAGCGACAGCATGCCGAACGGGAAGCGCGCGGTCAGCTGGGCCGCGATGATGCGCGAGACGCCGGGCGTCTTCAGCAGGGTCGAATAGGTGCTCACGAGGGGTCAAGTCTACGAGCGCGACCGGCCCGCGCGACACGCCGGGGGCCCGAATTGGGGACACGGCCTCCGAATGTCGGAGGTGGGGAGAAAGATGTGCACAACCCCGCCAGAAACGGGGGAGAACCGGCTCGGATCTGTTCACAACCTGTGCATGGGCCTGTGGATAATTACAGCCGTGTAACACCGCATCTAGTTGTGCCCCACGGTGTGGGCCACAAGATGTAGTATCGAAGAGTCGCCACGGGCACTACGCCCCGCAGGCTCACGAACCACCGATCCGGCCTCAGGGGCCGGCCAGAACACAGGGGATCCCATGGCCATCACCGTCTACACCAAGCCGTCCTGCGTCCAGTGCACGGCCACCTACCGAGCCCTCGACAACAAGGGCATCGAGTACGACGTCCTCGACGTCACCGCTGACGACGCCGCCCTCGAGAAGGTCCGCGCTCTCGGCTACATGCAGGCCCCCGTGGTCATCGCCGACGACGACCACTGGAGCGGCTTCCGCCCCGACAAGATCGCCGCGCTGGCCGCCAAGGTCGACTAGTCGACCGGGCGCCCTGCGCCCGACCAGGTGCACCGTGACCCAGGCCCCGGCCCCACACCACGTCGGAAGCGAGGACTCGTCGTGACGAACGGACTCGTCTACTTCTCGAGCGTCTCGGGCAACACCGACCGCTTCGTCATGAAGCTCGGTCTGCCGGCCCAGCGCATCCCGCTGTTCCCGTCCGAGCCACCGCTCCACGTCCGTGACCCCTACGTCCTCGTCCTGCCGACCTACGGCGGCGGTGAGGGCCGAGGCGCCGTCCCGAAGCAGGTCATCCGGTTCCTCAACGACGAGGGCAACCGGCGCCTCATCCGAGGCGTGATCGCAGCGGGCAACACCAACTTCGGAGAGGGCTACTGCCTGGCCGGCGACATCGTCTCGGCCAAGTGCGACGTTCCCCTTCTCTACCGTTTCGAAGTCTTCGGAACACCAGACGACGTACAAGCCGTACACACAGGATTGGAAGAATTTTGGACGCAGCAGTCGATGACCTCGAAGTGATCGCCGCACCGGGGCAGGGTCTCAGCTCGGGGATGGACTACCACTCCCTGAACGCGATGCTCAACCTCTACGGCCCGTCCGGCGAGATCCAGTTCGAGAAGGACCGCGAGGCGGCCAAGCAGTACTTCCTGCAGCACGTCAACCAGAACACGGTCTTCTTCCACAACCTGCGCGAGCGGCTCGACTACCTCGTCGAGAACGAGTACTACGAGGCCGCGACCATCGAGCGGTACGACTTCGCCTTCATCGAGAAGCTCAACGATCTCGCCTACTCGAAGAAGTTCCGTTTCCAGACCTTCCTCGGTGCGTTCAAGTACTACACCTCGTACACGCTCAAGACGTTCGACGGCAAGCGCTACCTCGAGCGCTTCGAGGACCGGGTCGTCATGACCGCCCTCGGTCTCGCCCAGGGCGACGAGAAGCTCGCCGTCGACCTGGTCGAAGAGATCATCGCGGGTCGCTTCCAGCCGGCCACGCCCACCTTCCTCAACACGGCGAAGGCCCAGCGCGGCGAGCTCGTCAGCTGCTTCCTGCTGCGCATCGAAGACAACATGGAGTCCATCTCGCGCGGCATCAACTCGTCGTTGCAGCTGTCGAAGCGCGGCGGCGGTGTCGCCCTGTCGCTCTCGAACATCCGTGAGGCCGGCGCACCGATCAAGCAGATCGAGAACCAGTCTTCGGGCATCATCCCCGTCATGAAGCTGCTCGAAGACAGCTTCAGCTACGCCAACCAGCTCGGTGCACGTCAGGGTGCGGGGGCGGTCTACCTCAGTGCGCACCACCCCGACATCATGCGGTTCCTCGACACCAAGCGCGAGAACGCCGACGAGAAGATCCGCATCAAGACGCTGTCCCTCGGCGTCGTCGTGCCCGACATCACCTTCGAGCTCGCCAAGAACAACGAAGACATGTACCTCTTCTCGCCGTACGACGTCGAGAAGGTCTACGGCGTCCCCTTCGGCGACGTCGCCATCAGCGAGAAGTACCGCGAGATGGTGGCCGACTCGCGCATCAAGAAGACCAAGATCAAGGCGCGCGACTTCTTCCAGACGATCGCCGAGATCCAGTTCGAGTCGGGCTACCCCTATATCGTGTTCGAAGACACGGTCAACAAGGCGAACCCGATCAAGGGCCGCATCAACATGTCGAACCTGTGCTCCGAGATCCTGCAGGTCAACACCCCCACCACGTTCAACGAAGACCTCTCGTACAACGAGATCGGCAAAGACATCTCGTGCAACCTCGGCTCGATGAACATCGCCCTGTCGATGGACGCCCCCGACCTCGGCAAGACCGTCGAGACCGCGATCCGCGGGCTCAGCGCGGTGAGCGACATGAGCCACATCACGTCGGTCCGGTCCATCGAGGTCGGTAACGACCAATCGCACGCCATCGGCCTCGGCCAGATGAACCTGCACGGCTACCTCGCCCGTGAGCGCGTGCACTACGGCACTCCCGAGGCGATCGACTTCACCAACATCTACTTCTACACGGTGCTGTTCCACGCCTTGCGCGCCTCGAACACCATCGCGATCGAGCGTGGCGTCACTTTCGGCGGCTTCGAAGACAGCACGTACGCGTCGGGCACCTTCTTCGACAAGTACACCGAGACCGAGTGGAAGCCCGAGACCGAGCGTGCCGCCGCACTGTTCGCCGATGCCGGCGTCTCGATCCCGACGCAGGACGACTGGCGTGCGCTCAAGGCCAGCATCATGCAGCACGGCATCTACAACCAGAACCTGCAGGCGGTGCCGCCCACGGGGTCGATCTCGTACATCAACCACTCGACGTCGTCGATCCACCCCATCGCGTCCAAGATCGAGATCCGCAAAGAGGGCAAGCTCGGTCGCGTGTACTACCCGGCGCCGTTCATGACGAACGACAACCTCGAGTACTACACCGACGCGTACGAGATCGGCCCCGAGAAGATCATCGACACCTACGCCGCGGCGACGCAGCACGTCGACCAGGGCCTGTCGCTCACGCTCTTCTTCAAAGACACGGCGAGCACGCGCGACATCAACAAGGCGCAGATCTACGCATGGCGCAAGGGCATCAAGACGATCTACTACATCCGTCTCCGTCAGCTCGCGCTCGAGGGCACCGAGGTCGACGGCTGCGTCAGCTGCATGCTCTAGGCCCTGTGCTTCCACGCGCTTGCGCCACCGGGCGCGGGCCGGCCTCGAGACCCGGCCCGCGCCTTCTGAACTCACACTCTTCCCTTTGAAAGGCACGTCATGACCCTCACCGATCCGGTCCACGCCACGGGCAAGTCGGTCCCGCTGCTCACGTCGGTCAGCGCGATCAACTGGAACCGCATCCACGACGACAAAGACGTCGAGGTCTGGAACCGCCTGGTCAACAACTTCTGGCTGCCCGAGAAGATCCCGCTGTCGAACGACGTCCAGTCGTGGAACACCCTCACGCCCGAAGAGCAGCAGATGACCATGCGGGTCTTCACCGGCCTGACGCTGCTCGACACGATCCAGGGCACGGTCGGCGCGATCAGCCTGATCCCCGACGCGATCACCCCGCACGAAGAAGCCGTCTACACGAACATCGCGTTCATGGAGTCGGTGCACGCGAAGAGCTACTCGTCGATCTTCTCGACCCTCGCGTCGACCCCCGAGATCGACGACGCCTTCCGCTGGTCGACCGAGAACGTCAACCTGCAGAAGAAGGCTCAGATCGTCCTCGACTACTACACGGGCGACGACCCGCTGAAGCGCAAGGTCGCCTCGACGCTGCTCGAGTCGTTCCTGTTCTACAGCGGCTTCTACCTGCCGATGTACTGGTCCTCGCGCGCCAAGTTGACCAACACGGCCGACCTGATCCGCCTCATCATCCGCGACGAGGCCGTGCACGGGTACTACATCGGCTACAAGTTCCAGAAGGGCCTCGAGGGCGCCTCGGACGAGCGCAAGCAAGAGATCAAGGACTACACGTTCAACCTGCTCTTCGAGCTGTACGAGAACGAGATCCAGTACACGCAAGACCTCTACGACGGCGTCGGCCTCAGCGAGGACGTCAAGAAGTTCTTGCACTACAACGCCAACAAGGCGCTGATGAACCTCGGCTACGAGCCGATGTTCCCCAAAGAGGCGACCGACGTGAACCCGGCGATCCTGTCCGCGCTCTCGCCGAACGCCGACGAGAACCACGACTTCTTCTCGGGGTCGGGCTCGTCGTACGTCATCGGCAAGGCCGTCAACACCGAAGACGAGGACTGGGACTTCTAGCCCACCCGCACGTCGACAAACACGTCGAAGAAGCCGGAACACCCCCGAACAAGCGCTACACCCCTAGTGCTGCGGGTGTGGCGTCGGTTTGGGGGAGTAGCTAGACAGCACGGGCCCGCGCGCGGGGCTACTGCTCGAGGTGCCCCAGGTCGGGTTCGGCCACGAACGACACCACGGGTGCACCGGCCGCACCCGTCTCGAACACCACGAGGTCGTTGTCGCCGGCCCGAAGCTGCTCGCCGGGCACGTAGAGCGTGTGCTGCGGCCCGCGCGTCCAGTAACGCCCGAGGGCGAACCCGTTGACGAAGGCCACGCCCTTGCCCCACGACCGCGTGTCGAGGTACAGGTCGGCCGGTTCGTCGAGCGTGACCGTCGCGTGGGCGAACACCGGCCCGACGAGGGATGAGACGGGTCGGGGCTCCGGCACCCCGCCGCGTCCCGACCCGGTGTCGGCGTCGGGGGTCGCGAGCGACGAGAGGTGACCCGCGAGCGACAGCAGTTCGTCGAGTCCGAGCACGCTCGACTGCCACCCGACCAGCTCGAGACCGTCGAGCACCGCCGGGCCGATCAGGCCCTTCGGCTCGCCGATGTGGCTGCCGTAGTTCACGCGACCCAGGTCTTCGACGAGCACCTCGAGCACGCGACCCGACGGCACCGCGATCGACCGCTCGTGCTGGTCGCGCTGCAGGACACCCACCCGGCGGCCGTCCACCGACACGATCGCCCGGTCACGGACGCCGCCGAACGACAGGACGCGACCGTCGTCACCCGAGGGCAACACGACCCGGTGCCGTGTGAACCCGCGGTAGGTGCCGAGCTCGTCCATGCTCGGGACCGCGTCCGTCCGGACCCACCCGGGGCCCGCCGGGCCGAGCAGCCGATCGTCCTCGTCCCCGAGCAGGCCCTCGAGCGGCACCGCCAGGTCGAAGGTCGTCGTCAGGACGGGGGCGGGCCGCCGTCGCTCGGGCACCTCGTCGGGCACCGGGGCGTGCCGGGCGATGACGTCGCGGAACGCGAAGAACTTGTCCGTCGGCCAGCCGGCCTCGTCGAGCGGGGCGTCGTAGTCGTACGACGTGACGTGCGAGTGGTACGTGCCCTTGTGGTTGGCGCCGTTCGTGAAGCCGAAGTTCGTTCCGCCGTGGAACATGTAGACGTTGACCGACGCCCCCGCCGCGAGCACGGCGTCGAGCTCGCGCGCGGCCTCGTCGACCGGCGTGGTGTGGTGGTGCTCGCCCCAGTGGTCGAACCAGCCGTCCCAGAACTCCGAGCACATCAGCGGCCCGGTCGGCTGGTGTCGGCGCAGGGTCGCCAGGCGCTCGGCGGCGCGTGAACCGAAGCTGCCCGTCCTGTGCAGCTCGGGCAGACTGCCCCGGGCGAGCATCTCGTCGGTCGGCTGGTCGACGGTGGTCAGCGGCACGATCACCCCGGAGGCGCGGGTCAGGTCGACGAGGTGTCTCAGGTACTCGGCGTCGTCACCGTACGCGCCGTACTCGTTCTCGATCTGCACGAGCACGACCGGCCCGCCGTGGTCGATCTGTCGGGGGACCACGATCTCGTAGACGTGGCGGAGGAACTCGTCGACCGCCGCGAGGTACAGCGGCTCGCTGCGTCGAACGCCCACGGACGGGTCGTCGAACAGCCACCCGGGCAGTCCGCCGCCGTCCCACTCGGCGCAGATGTAGGGGCCCGGTCGGACGATCGCGTGCATGTCCTCGGCGGCCACCAGGTCGAGGAAGCGACCGAGGTCGAGCCCGGCGTCCGTGTCGAAGGTGCCGCGACGGGGTGAATGGGCGTTCCAGGCGACGTAGGTCTCGATCGTGTTGAGACCCATCAGCCGGGCCTTGTGGATGCGGTCGGCCCACTGGTCGGGGTGCACCCGGAAGTAGTGCAGCGCGCCGGCGATCACGCGGTGCGGGCGTCCGTCGAGCTCGAAGTCCTGGAGGCCGACGACGAAACGGGCGCTGGAGGGATCGGTGTCGTGAAGCATGGGGTCTCTCGGGGTGGGGTGGCGCGGAGGCGTGGACGCAGGGGCGGAGGGGCCCTCAGTCGGCGAGCATGGCTGCCCGGATCGCGGCGATGCCGAGGCGCACCTCGGCGAACGAGGTGCTGAGCGGGGACAGCCCGATGCGCAGGGCGTCGGGGTTGCGGAAGTCGGGCACGACGCCGGAGTCCCAGAGACGAGCCACGATGTCGCGGAACGACTCGTGCGTGATGGTCACGTGGCTGCCGCGTTCGGCCGCCGCTCGGGGCGTGGCCACGGTGACCCCGAGGGGCACGAGCCACGCGTCGACGAGGTCGAAGGCGTAGTCGGTCAGGGCGAGCGACTTCGATCGGATGGCGTCGATGCCGGCCTCGTCGATCAGGTCGAGCATGTCCTGCAGGGCGAGCATGCCCATCACCGGGGGAGTCCCACTGACGAACCGTCGGATGCCGGCGGCCGACTCGTACCCGTCGGCCATGGCGAACACGTCGGCCGCCCCCATCCAGCCCTGGATCGGCTGCTCGAGTTCGGGCAGCAGCGAGGCACGGGCGTAGACGAAGGCGGGGGCACCCGGGCCGCCGTTGAGGTACTTGTACGTGCAGCCGACGGCGAGGTCGACACCCCACTCGTCGAGCTGCATCGGCACGACGCCGACGCTGTGGCAGAGGTCGGCGAGCACGAGCCCGCCGGCCTCGTGCACGAGCGCCGTGATCGCCGGCAGGTCGACCAGCCACCCCGAGCGGTACGACACGTGGTTCACCAGCAGCAGCGCCGTGTCGGGCCCGACGACGTCGCGCACCTGCGACACGGTCACGCCGGCCGCCTTGTCGACGGCGATCCAGCGGATCGTGGCCCCGTGCTCGCGCGCGATGCCCTCGACGACGAAGCGGTCGGTCGGGAACTGGTCGTCGTCGATGACGATCTCGTGACGATCGGGTCGGGCGCGCAACGCCGCCCGGATCGCCTTGTACAGCAGCACGGTGGTCGAGTCGGCCACGACCGTCTGGCCCGGGGCGGCCCCGAGGCAGGCCGCCGCGATGCGGTCGCCGAGCTCGGTCGGCAGGGTCATCCAGTGCTCGTCCCACGAGCGGATCAGGCGCGTGCCCCAGGCGCCCTCGACGAACTCGGACAGTCGAGACAGCGTGGTGCCCACGGGCCGCCCGAGCGAGTTGCCGTCGAGGTACGAGACGACGTCGACGGCCGGCACGAACCGATCGACGAACGACGCCAACGGGTCGGCGGCGTCGAGCGGGCCGGCGGGATGCGCCGAGGCCTGCTCGTCGGGATCGGTGGCGTCGACGGGGTAGGCGAGCGGGTCGGTCATCTGGTCTTCTCCTCGAGGGCGACGGCGAGCAGCTCGTCGGCGGTCAGTGCGGTCGCGCGGGCGAGCCAGGCGGCCCGTTCGTCGGAGGACGCGGAGGCGCGGGGTGCGTCGGCGATCCAGGTCACGCGGGTGAACGGCAGGCGCGCGCCGCCGGTCGTCTCGGCGACGTCGGGGGACAGGGCGTCGAGCAGTCCTGCCAGTCCGAAGCCTGCCCTACCCATGGCACGCAGCTCGCGCTCGTTGACGCCGAGCGGCAGGTCGCCGTTGCCGAGATCGGTGCCGTAGAGCACCCGGCCACCCGCGGCACGGAAGCGCGAGAGGTTGTCGACCGCGGTCTCGTGCTCGGTGCCACCCTCACCGCGCCCGTGGATGTCGAGCGTGGTCACCCAGGTCGTCGACGCGGCCAGCCGGGCGACCAGATCGTCGCCGAGTCGCTCGCTGAAGGGGGTGTGCGCGAACCGGTCGATGCCGGCGTCGACCGCGCGCGCAGCCTGCCCCACCCCCTGGACGTGCGCGACGACGGGCAGGTCGAGCCCGTGTGCCGCGTCGACCACGGCCCGCACCGTCGCGTCGTCGAGCGTGGGCCCGGCGTCGGTGTTCAGGGTGACCTTGACGACCGAGGCGCCGAGCGCGTGCTGATGCTCGACGAACCGGGCGGCGCGGCGCAGTCGGGTGGCGGTGCGCAGGCCGCCGACCGTCAGGGAGGCGCGGCGCGGCGCCCAGCCGGAACGACTCGGGTACCCGCCCGGCGCGGTGATCAGACCGCCGGCGATGGTCACCTCGGGCCAGCCGTCCCGACCGGACCGGCCGAGCCAACCGTGGGCGATCGTCGGGTCCCAGCCGAGGTCGACGACGCGTGAGATGCCGCCGACGGGCAGCTGCGCGGCGTCGATCAGCCCGAGGTGCACGTGCGAGTCGGTGAAGGGGGCGAGCACGGTGCCCCGGACGTGCGGAGGTGCGGCCCCGGCCAGGGTGTCGGCGTCGTGCTCATCGACCGACCCGGCGAACACGACGCCGTGGGCGTCGAGCCGCAACAGGCTGCGACCGGACCATCGTCCCGACCAGGCGTGGTCGACGGTGACGAGCCGAGCCTCCTGGTCCATGCCTCCGACCCTATTCGTGCGCGCTGCCGGAGGGCTGCAGGCCCGCCCGCGCCCGGGGAGGACGAGACGGGCCCACGGCCCGGGGGAGGAACCGAGGAGGCGCGACCTAGCCCGGCAGGACGACTCGCGAGCAGCGCGCGACGTAGGGCACACGGATCAGGTCGACCCCGCGGGTGTCCGGGTGCGTGTCGAGCAACCGCTCGACGTCGCGCAGCAGGGCCGCGCGGTCGTCGGACGAGAGCGTGATGACGTAGCTGCGCGACGCGATCATCGCGAGGAACTCGTCCCGCCCCAGCTCGTGCACCCACGCCACGTCGTGACGCTCCAGGGTGCCGAACGGCGCGCCGACGACCGGGGCGTCCGATCCCATGTCGCGCTCGCGCGGCTGGTGCATGACGCGGCTGAGCTCGGACACCCACGGCACCGACTCGTCGCGGATGTTCCAGATCAGGCCGAGCGTGCCGCCGGGACGCAGCACACGGGCGATCTCGGGCACGGCGCGGTCGGGGTCCACCCAGTGCCAGGCCTGCGCGACGAGGACGGCATCGGCCGTTCCGTCCGCGAGGGGGATGCTCTCGGCGGACCCCGCGACCGACCTCGCCCCGGGGACGACCTGCTCGAGGGTGGCGCGCATGCCGGGCGAGGGCTCGACGGCCGTCACCGACGGAGCGCGGTCGAGCAGCAGGCGGGTGAGCTTGCCGGTGCCGGCCCCCAGGTCGACCACGTGACAGGCGCCCTCGGGCAGCAGCCAGTCGACGGCCTCGAGGGGGTACGACGGGCGACCCCTCTCGTAGACGTCGGCGGCCAGCCCGAACGAGGCGGCGAGGTCGGAATCGGGTCGTGCGGGGTCGAAGCCGTGGGCGGCCGGGTCGAACCCCTCCTGGATTGGTTGATGTGTCACCGGAACACTGTCGCACGTCATGATCCGTCACACACCCTGTGTTACGACGGCCTCGGGCGCAGCATGGACGGGATGACTTCCGCGCTGCCTCCGACCCCCTCGACCGCGCCTTCGACCCGAGCGCTGCGGGTCGTCGCCGTGTCGGGCACCCTCAGCACGCCGTCCAAGACCGACGCCCTCGTCCACGAGATCGTCACGGCGCTCGGCGACGTCCTGCCGATCGAGGCGCACGTGATCCGCGTCAGCGAACTCGGTCCGCTCCTCGCCGGCGCACTCACCCGCGACCAGCTCGACGAGCGGGTCGAGCGCGAGCTGGTCGCCATCGAGACCGCCGACCTGCTGATCGCCGCCTCGCCCGTGTACCGCGCCTCCTTCACCGGGCTCTTCAAGCACCTGTTCGACTTCGTCGAGCAGTACGCGCTCGTCGACGTGCCCGTTCTGCTCGCCGCGACGGGCGGAAGCGAACGCCACGCGCTGATCATCGAGCACTCGCTGCGGCCGCTGTTCGGGTTCTTCCAGGCGCTGACGCTGCCGCTCGGCGTGTACGCGCACACGACCGACTTCACGGCGACCGGAGGCGCGGAGAAGTACGCGGTCACGGCGCCCCTGCTGCAGGAGCGCATCCGCCACGCGATCCAGCGCGGCCTGCCCCTGATCCGGTCGAGCATCGCCGAGAAGGGGCGCATCGAGCGGAGCCTCGACGGCGGCGGCACGGAGGACGGCCTGTCGGTCGACGACCTGCGAGCGAGCGAGTTCGACGCGTCGACCCCGACACGGCTGTTCAGCTGACCTCGCGACCCGAAGGCGGGGCAGCCGCCCAGGATGCTCGTGGGTATCGTGGGTGTCGTGAGCACCGACCCGACGCCCCGTGACCCGACCGTCGCCCGAGCCGGCATCCGCGACAGCGAGGCGCAACGCCTGCTGGGCCTGCTGCCCTCCGGGGTCCTGCCGGGACGAGCCACCCGGTGGGTGGCCGACGGCGTCGACGACCCGTCGGTGCTCGCGCTCGCCGAGGCGTCGACCACCACCGACGACGACCGCGAGGCGCTGCTCGCCCGGGCCGCCACCGACCTGGGCCTCGGCTTCGACTCGGTGCGTGAGGCACGGGCCCACCACGGCCAGAAGGTCGTCGAGTCGATGACCGCCTCGTCGGCTCCGAACGACGCGCTGGGCTTCTCCAACAGCTTCACCGACACCATCGAGGAGTCGGTGCGCGACAGCATCGCCCGCCTCTTCAAGCCCCGCGGCTGAGCTCGCACCCCGTCGTCGACGCGACCGCGTCGAGGAGGCGCGGTTCCGGTCGTCGCCGGCACCGCGCCTCCTGAGGGTCGCCCGTGGGTCAGGCCTTGCCGACCTCGAGTTCGACGACGGCCCACGAGAGGGCGGGCAGGCGCAGGCGCGCGGTGCCGCCGTCGACCGTGACGCCGGTGAGCGGGACGAGCCCCACCGTGTCCTGCGCGTTCTCGGTGTTCGACGAGAACCGATCGCCGCCCTCGGGCACGGCGAGCACCTCGGCCCGGGTGACGCGTGCGCCGCTGAAGCCGCGCAGGGCGACCTCGACGTCGGCGGCCTCGTCGAGGCCACGGTTGGCGAGGAAGAACGCGACCGTGCCGGCTTCTTCGTCGTACGTGGCGCTGACGTCGACCAGATCGGCGTCACCGTACTTGTCGGTGTCGACCTTGTCGCTCGTGACGAGCGTGCGCAGGATCTGCCCGGTCGCGAGGGCGGCCATGCGGGCGAACGGCCAGAAGATCGACTGACGCCAGGCGGGTCCGCCGGCCTCGCTGCGGATCGGCGCGATGACGTTGACGAGCTGCGCCTGGTTGGCGATCTTGACCCGGTCGCCGTGACGCAGCAGCGAGTTCAAGAACGTGCCGACCACGACCGCGTCGGTGACGTTGTACTGGTCCTCGATCAGGCGCGGGTGCTCGCGCCAGCCCTTCGACACGTTGTGCGGCTGGTCGTCGCTGTCGAGACCGGTCTGGTACCAGACGTTCCACTCGTCGAACGAGATGTCGACCTGCTTCGTGTGCTTCCCGGCGGCCTTGACCCCGTCGATCGTCGAGACGACCTCCTCGATGAAGGCGTCCATGTCGACGGCGGTCGCGAGGAAGCTCTTCGCGTCGCCGTCGTGCTCCTGGTAGTAGGCGTGCATCGACACGTAGTCGACCTCGTCGTAGGCGTGCGTGAGCACCTCGTGTTCCCAGGTGCCGAAGGTCGGCATGCCGCGGCCCGAGCTGCCGACCGCGACCAGCTCGATGGAGTCGTCGACGAACTTCATGGCCTTGGCGGCCTCCTGCGCGAGGCGACCGTACTCGGTGGCGGTCTTGTGTCCGATCTGCCACGGGCCGTCGAGCTCGTTGCCGAGGCACCAGAGCTTGATGTCGAAGGGGTCCTTCGCGCCGTTGGCGATGCGGCGGTCGCTCAATGCCGTCCCACCGGGGTGGTTGGCGTACTCGACCAGCTCACGGGCGGCATCGACGCCTCGGGTGCCGAGGTTGACGGCCTCCATCACCTCGGTGCCGGCGAGCTTCGACCAGGCGACGAACTCGTGCAGGCCGAAGGCGTTCGTCTCGACGGTGTGCCAGGCGCCGTCGAGGCGACGCGGGCGCTGGTCGACCGGCCCGACGCCGTCCTCCCAGTTGTACCCCGAGACGAAGTTGCCGCCGGGGTAGCGGATGACGGTGGCACCGAGCTCCTTGGTCAGGTCGAGGACGTCCTGGCGGAAGCCGTTCTCGTCGGCGGTGGGGTGGCCCGGCTCGTAGATGCCGGTGTAGACGCAGCGGCCCATGTGCTCGACGAACGAGCCGAACAGGCGGCGCGGGACCGGGCCGATGGTGAATTCGCGGTCGACGGTGATGCGGGCGGTGGACATGAGTCTCCTAGGTGAGGGGATCGGCGTGCGGGGGACGGGGACGAGGGGCGGGGACGAGGAGGCGCGGGCCGGCGGACCGGGCGGGTCACTGGCCCCCGAATCCGGTGGTCGAGATGCCCTTGATGATCTGCCGTTGGAAGAACAGGAACACGAGGATCAGCGGCAGGGCGGCGAGGACCGCGGCGGCCATGTTCTGCGCGTACTGGATGCCGTAGGCGCTCTCGATGGTCTGCAGGCCGACGGGCAGGGTGAGCAGCGACGCGTCGTTCGTGACGATGAACGGCCAGAGGAAGTTGTTCCATGCGCCGATGAACACGAAGATCGACACCGCGCCGAGGATGGGGCGCGACAGGGGCAGCAGGATCGTGAAGAACACCCGGATGCGTCCGGCGCCGTCGACGCGGGCGGCGTCCTCGAGCTCGATCGGCACCTGGTCGAAGAACTTCTTCAGCACGAACACCATGGCGGGCGCGATCGCCTGCGGCAGGATGATGCCCCAGTAGGTGTCGACCATGTCGAAGGCGAGCATCTGGTAGAACAACGGCACGATCAGCACCTGCGGGGGGATGATGATCGACGCGATCGTCGCCACATACAGCCACTTCTTGCCCCGGAAGTCGAGGCGAGAGAACGCGTAGGCGACGAGGGCCGAGGTGGCCACGACGATCAGCGTGATGACGACCGACGTGAACAGGCTGTTGAACAGCCACACCGGGATGTTGCCCTGTTCGAGCACCCCGCGGTAGGCGTCGAGCGTGAAACCGCCGGCGGGGATCCAGGTCTGCGGTGTCGCCGCCGCGTCGGTCTCGCTCTTGAACGAGGTGGCGAGCGACCACAGGAACGGCAACAGCCAGAGGACGGCGAGGACGGCCAGGATGATCACGCTCACCACGGCCATCGGGCCGAAGGGCTTCTGGCCGGGCTTGTGACCCTTCCGGCCGCGGTCGGCGGTGGGGGCGCGGAGCTCGGACGTGGGGGCGACGGCGGGGGCGGTCATTTCTGGGCTCCCTTGCGGTTGCGGGCCGTGATGCTGAACTGCGCGATCGAGATGACGACGATGACCGCGAAGAAGATGTACGAGATCGCCGACGAGTACCCGAAGCGGTAGCCGGTGAACCCGGTGTCGAAGATGTACTGCACGGCCGAGCGGGTGCTGCCCGCCGGGCCGCCGGTGGTCATCTGGTAGATCTGGTCGAACACCTTCAGCGACGCGAGCACCTGCAAGATGACGATCAGTCCCGTGGTCGGTCCCAGTTGCGGGATGGTGATCGACAGCAGTGACCGCCAGCGCCCGGCGCCGTCGAGGGACGCGGCCTCGTACTGCTGGTCGGGGATGTTCTGCAACGCCGCGAGGTACAACAAGAAGTTGAAACCGACCGTCCACCAGACCGTGGTCGCGACCACGGCGATCATGGCGGTGTCGGGGTCCTGCAACCAGGCGGGCTGCGGCAGTCCGAGCGTGCCGAGGACGTTGTTGATCGGGCCGAGGGTCGGACTGTAGAGCTGGATCCAGAACAGCGAGACCACCGTCGAGGCGAGCAGGTACGGCAGGAAGAAGCTCAGCCGCCAGAGCCACTGGCCGGGCAGCCCGGTGTTGACGAGGATCGCGAGCACGAGGGCGACGACGACGAGGGGGATCGTGCTGAGCACGGTGAACCAGAGCGTGTTGAGCATCGAGCGCCACATGTCGCCGTCGGCGAAGGCCTCGGCGTAGTTCGCCACGCCGATCAGCTCGCCGCCCTGGCCGGTCAGGCTCTGGCCGGTGAAGCTGAGGTAGAAGCCGTGCAGCAGCGGCCAGACCAGGAAGACCGCGAAGAGCACGGTGAACGGGGCGGCGAAACCCCACCCGATGCGGTTGTCGGACGGGCCCTTGCGCCTGCGGGAGGCGCGGCTCCGGTCCGTCGCGCGGGTGTCGGACCGCGCGCGGTCGGCGGTGGCCCGGGGGGCCTTGACCGTGGTGGAGGTCACAGATCGACTCCTTCGTCGTCGTGATGGTCGGGTCGTGCGGAAGGGGTGGCGGGTGCAGCCGGGCGTGTGGGCCAGCCGGGTCTCGCCGCGGTGACGGAGGGGCGCACGGTGGTCACACCGGTGCCGGGCGGGACAGCTGCGTGTTCACGCGCTCGACGAACCGACGCATGCCGTCGGCGGCGTCGTCCTTGGCGAGGATCACCGACTGGATCGAGTCGAGGAAGTACGTCTGGAAGTCCGACCCCGACCCGGTGAACCACGCGGGCGGGTCGTAGTTGAGGTAGTCGGCCGCCTCGGCGTAGTTCGCCTGCGGTCGCAGCTCGGCGTACTCGGGGCTCTCGATGATGGGCAGGTAGGCGGGGATGTGCCCGGCGGCCGCCCACGAGATGGAGTCCTTCAGGATGGTCGAGACCATCTTGTAGACGTCTTCGCGCTTGACGTCGTCGACCTCGCTCTGTCGCGGCAGCACGAACGCGTGCGAGTCGGCGTAGACCGCCGGCGTGCCGAAGAGCGTCGGGATGATGCTGCCGTCGAACGGGATGCCGGCGTTCTCGGCGCTGGGGACCTCCCACACGCCGGTGAAGAGCATGCCGCTCTCGCCGCTGACGAACTCGGCGATGCCCGACTGGATGTCGCTCGCCGTGGCCATCGCCGTGCCGTCGGTGAGCTGCTGCATGAACTCGAGTGCCGTGACGGCGGCCTGCTCGTCGTACTCGACCGTGCCGCCCTCGCGGAGGACCATGTCGGCCCCCTGCTGCTTGTAGAACGTGTAGAACATCCGCCACAGTTGGGCGCCGTCGTTCAGGTAGCCCCACGAGGCTCCGTGTTTGCCGGTCACCTGCTGCATGGCGTTCGCCACCTCGAGGAACTGCTCGGGGCTGGTGATCTCGACGAGCTTGCCGTCGGGACCGAGGGCGCCCGCCTGCGCGGCGACGTCGGTGTTGTACAACAAGATGAACGGGTGCGAGTCGAGCGCGACCGAGTAGAGGTCGTCCCCGCTGAAGCCCTTCTGCCAGACCGCCTCGGCGAAGTCCTGCTCGCGGACGCCGTAGGACGCGAGCTTGTCGACGTCCCACGGGTCGAGCAGGCCGCCGGGGGCGTACCCGGGCACGCGGGACGCGTGCATGATCGCGACATCGGGGGCGCGGCCGCCGGCCGAGGCCATCGCGAGCTTCGTGTAGTACGGCGTGCCCCAGGCGAGCACGGTCTGCGTCGCGTGGAATTCGGGGTTCTGCTCGTTGGCCTGATCGATGAGCGCCGACATCTTGATGCCGTCACCGCCACTCAGCAGGTGCCAGAACTTCAGCTGGGCGACGTCCGTGCCCGAGCCGGTCACGGCCCCGGGTGCACAGCCGGAGAGGCCCGTGGCGACGAACGCCCCGCCGACGAGGGCTGCCGAGCCGAGCAACATGCTGCGGCGACTGAGGCCTCGGGGGGTGGCGGTGTCGCGGGTGGTGCCCGGTCGCGGTGCCGGGGTCGTCCGATGGTTCTCGGTCATCTTCACTCCTTTGTGATGCGTGACGAGAGTGACTATTCCATCGTTGTAACGGATGCGCAAGGGGAACCGGCGCACCGCCAGGGTGACCTCAGGATCGGGTGCGGGTGCCGCTGCTGGCGCGCACCACGATCTCGTGCGGGATCAGCACGAGCTCGGCAGCGCCCTGACGGTCGGCGATGCGGGCCGCGAGCAGCTCGAGGGTGCGGTCGACGAAGAGGCGCTTGTCGAAGGTGACGGTCGTCAGAGGGGGTACGGAGAACCTCCCGTCGACGATGTCGTCGAAGCCGGCGACCGCGACGTCGTGGGGGACGCGGAGGCCCGCCGAGGTCAGCGCGCTGACGGCACCGATGGCGAGCGAGTCGGTGAAGCAGAAGATCGCGTCGGGCCGGTCGCCGCGATCGACGGCCGCTCGGACGACCGAGAAGGCGTCGGCCGAGGTCCATTCGGGGCAGGAGTACTGCAGCGATCGGTCGACGGGCAGGCCGGCCTCGGCCATGGCCTGCTCGAAGCCACGGGTGCGGGCCCGCGCCGTGGCGGTGTCGAACTCACCGGCCGAGTCGCCCAGGGTCGCGATGCGACGGTGCCCGGCGCCGATCAGGTGGGCGGTCATGTCGCGGGCGGCGGCGACGCTGTCGACCCGCACCTGGTCGACCAAGGTCTGCTCGACCTCGCCGATCACGACGACGGGCGGTAGCGAGTCGGCGGCCGCGCCGGTGCCGGCCGAGGACAGGGCGCTGGCGTCGAGCGTGATCGGGTTGAGCACCAGGCCGTCGACGAGGTGCTCCTTGCCCCGAGAGAGCAGCTCGCCCTCGCGCTCGGGACGTGAACCCGTCTGCTCGAGCTGGATCGACCAGCCCCGCTCGTGCGCCTGCTCGACGAACCAGTGGGTCATCTCGGCGCTGTAGGGAGTGCTGAGGTCGGGGAAGGCCAGTGCGATCGACCCGCTGCGCCCGGTGCGCAGACCGCGTGCGCTGAGGTTCGGCACGTAGTCGAGCTCGGCGAGCGCGCTCTCGACCCGGTGCCGGGTGTCGGGCCGGACGAACACGACGCCGTTGATGACGTTCGAGACGGTCTTCGGCGACACCCTGGCGAGTGCCGCCACGTCCTTCACCGTCGCGCGCATGCGTTCAGGTTAGTGGCGGCGGGCGCTCAGGCGGAGGCGAGGACCTTGACGATGCGCTGCAGCGAGACGCTCTCGCTCGGGCGCAGGTCTTGGGCGAACAGGCTGAGGCGGAACTCCTCGAGCATCCACCGGGCGCGGACCACCGCAGGAGGCGCGGTGTCGGCCGGCGGGAACGTCCCGCCCGCGGCCTCGTACCGCTCGGTCGCCTGCTGCACCTCGCTCAGCCAGACGCGGTCCCGCCCGGGGTTCTCGAGCAGTTTCGCCGTGCGATTCGTGATACCCACCAGGTACACCGGGACGCGGTGCAGCTGCTGGAGCCCCGTCTGCGACACGAAGCCCGGACGGATCAGCCGGTCACGTTGCTGCCGCATGTCGGTCAACGCGGCGAGCAGGGTCATCGACGTCGCGCCCTTGAGCGCCTTGTCGGCGTCGCGGGCCGCGGTCAGGGTGCGGGCGACGAGCGACACCGTCTGGAACATCTGGTCCATCACGGCCCCCGACACCCGGTCGCGGGTCGAGAGGAACTCCTTCTTGGTCATCACCATGCCGTCGGGCTTCACCCGGAACAACACGTCGTCGACGACCGCCACGAGGCAGTCCGCGAAGAGCGCCGACGTGTTCTGGTACGGGCTCGTCGCGAGGATCAGCTTCTCGGCGCTCGTCAGGTGCTGCTGCACGTAGGCCACGGGCGACGGGGTCGCCAGCATCAGCAGGCGCCGCACGCCCTTCGGTGTCGCGAGGGCCTGGTCGGCGGGCGTGGCCATCAAGGTGATCGAGACCGAGTCGCCGTGGTCGACCAGCGCCGGGTACGCGCGGATCACCGTGTCGCCGTGGCGGGTGTCGACGACGGCGGGGAGCTCGTCGAAGTCCCAGGACGTCAGCCCTTCTCGCTCGATCGAGCTGGTGGGGCGGGGCGCGACGGGCGAGCTGTCGCCACCCGCGCCTCCTCGTCCGCGACCCCGGCCGCGCTCGTCTCGCCCGCCGCGCTGCGTGACGCGCGCGACGCTGTCGCGCGTGGCGTCGCGCAGCCGGTGCTGCAGCGCGTCGAGGTCTTTGTCGGCCCCGACCGTGCGGCCCCGCTCGTCGACCACGGCGTACGTGACCCGCAGGTGCGCGGGAACACGGTGCAGGTCGAAGTCGTCGGTCGAGACGGGCGTGTAGGTGAGCTTCTTGATCGCCGCGGCCACGGTCGCCGTGAACGGCTCGCCGACGTCGGCCGGCGGGGCGTCGGGCAGCTCGTCGGTGATCTTCGACGCCCAGTCGGCCGCGGGCACGACGTTCTTGCGGATCTGCTTCGGCAACGACTTGATCAGCGACGTGACCAGTTCGTCGCGCAACCCCGGCACCTGCCAGTCGAACCCGACCGGACGGAGGCGCGGCAACAGCGGCAACGGGACGATGACGGTCACGCCGTCGTCGTCGGCTCCCGGCTCGAACTTGTAGCGCAGGGTGAGCGTCTGGTCGCCCTGTCGCCACGTGCTCGGGAAACCCTGTTCGTCGACGTCGGGTTCGTCGTCGCCCAGCAGGTCGGAGGCGGTCATGGTGAGCAGGTCGGGGGTGTCGACCTTCGCCCTGCGCCACCACCCCTCGAAGTCGCGCATGCTGGCGATGTCGGCCGGGATGCGCCGCTGGAAGAATTCGAACGCGGCGTCGCCGTCGACCAGGATGTCGCGGCGGCGCGTGCGCTCCTCGACCTCGGTCAGATCGCGGATCAGCTGCCGGTTCTTCTCTTCGAAGGCCTGGTGCCCCTCCCAGTCACCTTCGACGAGCGCGTGTCGGATGAACAGCTCGCGGGCGTAGGCGGGGTCGATGCGCGAGAACTGGATGCGCCGACGCTCGACGATCGGCACGCCGTAGAGCGTGACGCGTTCGTAGGCGACGACGGCCCCCTGCTTCTTCTCCCAGTGGGGCTCGCCGTAGCTGCGCTTCACCAGGTCGGGTGCGAGCGGTTCGGCCCAGGCCGGGTCGATCGATCCGGCGACCCGGGCGAACAGGCGGCTGGTCTCGACCAGCTCGGCGGTCATCACGGCCGCCGGCGGCTTCTTCGCGAGGCTGCTCCCCGGGAAGATCAGGAACCTCGTCTGGCGGGCGCCGACGAAGTCCTTCTTCTGCGGGTCGAAGAGACCGATCTGGCTGAGCAGACCGGCCAGCAGGCTGCGGTGCACGCCGTCGGGGTTCGCGCTGCGCTCACCGATGTGCAGGCCGAGGGGCCTGGCCGCACGGCTGAGCTGGCGGTAGACGTCCTGCCACTCGCGGATGCGCAGGTAGTTGAGGAACTCGTCGCGGCACAGGCGCTTGAAGGCGTTGCCGCTGAGCTCTCTCTGCTTGTCCTCGAGGTACTCGAACAGGTTGAGCAGCGTGAGGAAGTCACCCTTGGGGTCGCGGAAGCGCGAGTGCTTCTCGTCGGCCTGGGCACGTCGCTCGAGCGGGCGCTCGCGGGGGTCTTGAATGCTCAGTGCCGAGACGATGGCGAGCACCTCGCGCGTCGTGCCCTGCGTCTTCGACTCGACCACCATGCGGGCGAGGCGCGGATCGATCGGCAGTCGCGTGAGCTGCTTGCCGACGCGCGTGATCTGGCCGCCCTGGGTGACGGCTCCGAGCTCGCGCAGCAGGTCGAGACCGTCCTTGATGCCGCGGGAGTCGGGTGGTTGCAGGAACGGGAACGCGGCGATGTCGCCGAGGTTGAGCGAGATCATCTGCAGGATCACCGCGGCGAGGTTGGTCCGCAGGATCTCGGGCTCGGTGAACTCGGGACGCTTCTCGAAGTCGGTCTCGCTGTAGAGGCGGATCGCGATGCCGCTGCTCGTACGACCGGAGCGACCGGACCGCTGGTTCGCGCTGGCTTGCGAGATGGCCTCGATCGGCAGGCGTTGCACCTTGGCCCGGGTCGAGTACCGGCTGATGCGTGCGGTGCCGGCGTCGATCACGTACTTGATGCCGGGCACGGTCAGGCTGGTCTCGGCGACGTTGGTCGCGAGGACGATGCGCCTCCGGGTGCCGGCGGTCGTGCTGGGCTGGAAGACCCGGTGCTGGTCGGCGGCGCTCAACCGGCCGTAGAGCGGCAACACCTCGGTGTGCGGCAGGTTGCGGCCGCGGATGCTCTCTTCCGCGTCGCGGATCTCGTTCTCGCCGCTGAGGAAGACGAGGACGTCGCCGCTCGACTCGCGCGCGAGCTCGTCGAGGGCCTCGTTGATGCCCTGCAGGTAGTCCTTGTCGTCGGCGCGCTGCCTGCGGTCGCCGCCCCGCGCCTCCTGCCGGTCGCCCTGTCGACCCGCGGGGCGGTCGTCGTCGTCGAGGTCGCCGTCGTCGTCGCTCGTGGAGTCGTCGGCGACGAGCGGTCGGTAGCGGATCTCGACCGGGTAGGTGCGGCCGGAGACCTCGACGATGGGCGCGTCGCCGAAGTGCTTCGAGAACGACTCCGGGTCGATCGTCGCGCTGGTGATGATCAGCTTGAGATCGGGGCGTCGGGGCAGCAGCTGCTTGAGGTAGCCGAGCAGGAAGTCGATGGCGAGGCTGCGCTCGTGGGCCTCGTCGATGATGATCGTGTCGTAGCGCTCGAGCTCGCGGTCGAAGTGGATCTCGTTGAGCAGGATGCCGTCGGTCATCAGCTTGATCTGCGTGTCGGCACCGACCTTGTCGGTGAACCGCACCTGGTAGCCGACCACGCCGCCGACCTCGTCCCCGAGTTCTTCGGCGATGCGTTCGCTGATCGTGCGGGCGGCGATGCGACGGGGTTGGGTGTGCCCGATCTTGGTGCGTCCGAGTTCGAGGCAGATCTTCGGCAGCTGGGTGGTCTTGCCCGAGCCGGTGGCGCCCGCGACGATGACGACCTGGTTGTCACGGATCGCCGCGGCGATGTCGTCGCGCCTCTGGCTGACCGGCAGCTCGGCGGGATACGTGATGGTGGGGATCATGAGCCCTCCATCGTAAGCCGCCCGGGCCGGGCGGTGCGCGCACGTCGTGTCGCCCCCAGCGAGGTCCCTACGGCCGTGGTGCACAGGCTTGCCGGGGGACGAGAAGACACGGGTCGGTCAGGCGTCATCGTCGCCTCATGCCGACACGCCTCTCGCCTCGCACACGCGACCAGCTCTGCTGCCGCCTTCCTGAGCCGCACGCCCGGGCTCGCCCTCCGCGGTTCGCTTCTGCACATGATCCTCACGGCTGGACCGCCACCATGCGTCTCTCTTTCCCTGATCCGGTAGGTGACGGATCAAGAGGTGTCGATCCGGTAGGTGACGGATCAAGAGGTGTCGATCCGGTAGGTGACGGATCGAGAGGTGTCGATCCGGTAGGTGACGGATCGGGAGGTGTCGATCCGGTAGGTGACGGATCGGGAGGTGTCGATCCGGTAGGTGACGGATCAGCAGATGAGCGAACAGCGGTCCCGGCCGTGCCGGGGTACCGCGCGTGCGATCTGCGGCGGGAATTCTCGGTGACGTCGACGAGGGGCGTGCGACCGTGAGCAAACGCGCGATGGACCCTCTGGCCGTCCTGGCGAACCCAGCCCGGCAATACCTCGTGTACTTGCTCTGCACGGGCGAGACGACCTCGGGCGACCTCGCGACCATGGCCTACGACTCGTACGGCATCGGCTGGTCGTCGGTCTCCGAGCACCTGTCCGTCCTGCACGATTCGGGATTCGTCGACGTTCTGGTCGACGGCCCGAGGCGCTGGTACCGCCTGCGGGACGACTGGTGGAATCGGGTCGACGACTCGCTCTCCGAATTGCTCGCTGCCTGGCGCGATCACGCTGCCACCCGTGAGCTCGGCTTCGGTGCCGACGTCTTCGCGGCCCGGGCCCGGCGCGGCATGCTGCCGGCACCCGGTGACGCCTTCACCGGGCAGAGCCACGCACGGCGGTCGACCGCCCGGGGGCGACGGGGCAAGAACCAGAGCGAACTGGGCGTCGGACGCAGCCACTGGTCCGAGTACGCCGACGGCAGCTACGGCCTCGACTGACGAAGCACAGGAGGCGCGGGCTGGGCGGGTCACCGGGTGTCGCGTCGTAGGATCGCGACAGACTGCACGTCAACGGAGACGGAGAAGACACGATGTCATCAGCACCCAGCCCCCGAGGCCACGCCACCGCGTCGGTCGCGGCCATCCTCGCCGAGTCGGCCGGCCGGTACCCCGACGACGTCGCCGTGATCGTCGGGCCCACCTCGACCACCTACGCCGAGCTCTGGCAGCAGACCCTGGCCTACGCCGGGGCCCTCCGCGCCCGGGGCGTCGGTCCAGGGGACCGGGTCGCCATGCTCGTCCCGAACGTCGCGGACTTCCCCCGCGTCTACTACGCGACGCTCGCGCTCGGCGCGGTCGCCGTTCCCGTCCACGCCCTCCTCAAGCGACACGAGATCGAGTACGTGCTGCGCGACAGCGGCTCCCGCCTGCTCGTCTGCGCCGCACCGCTGCTCGGTGAAGGAGGCGCGGGAGCACAGCTCGCGGGGGTCGACGTCCTGACCGTGCTCGCGCCTCCTGCCGGTCAGGAGGACGAGGGGCCCGACCGCCTCGAGGACCTCGCCGCGGCCGCCGAACCTCTCGACACCTACGTGCCCCGCGACCCGTTCGACACCGCCACGATCCTCTACACGAGCGGCACCACGGGGCAGCCGAAGGGGGCCGAGGGGTCGCACCTCGCGCTCATCGAGCAGGTCAACACCAACCTGATGACGACGTTCGACATGCACCGCGGCGACGTGCTGCTCGGGGCCCTGCCGCTGTTCCACACCTTCGGGCAGACCTGCACGATGAACACCGGGTTCCGGGTCGGCGCGACCATCGTCATGCTGCCGAAGTTCGACGGCGACGCCGCTCTCGCCGCCATGGTCGAGCACGGCTGCGAGGTGTTCATGGGGGTGCCCACGATGTACATGGCCCTCATCGCCGCGGCCACCCGCAGCGAGGCGCGTCCGCCGCTGCGATACGCCGTCTCGGGCGGGGCGTCTCTGCCGCTCGCGGTGCTCGAGAAGTTCCAGCAGGTGTACGACGCTCCGATCCACGAGGGATACGGGCTGACCGAGACCTCGCCCGTCGCG
The DNA here is from genome assembly GCF_013248995.1 of Frigoribacterium sp. VKM Ac-2836. Lineage (GTDB taxonomy): Bacteria > Actinomycetota > Actinomycetes > Actinomycetales > Microbacteriaceae > Frigoribacterium. The sequence goes on from NZ_JABRPK010000002.1 coordinate 857,646, forward strand.
ACCTTCAACCACGTGGGGGTGCCACCCCGCCCCGGCACCATCGGGACGCCGATCTGGGGTGTCGACGTCGAGATCGCGGACCAGCACGTCGCGGACTCGATCGTGCTGCTGCCGCACGGCGAGATCGGCGAGCTCGTGATCCGGGGCCACAACCTGATGAACGGCTACCTCGACCGTCCCGACGACACGGCCAAGGCGATCGTCGACGGCTGGTTCCGCACCGGCGACCTCGGCACCAAGGACGACGACGGCTACCTGACCATCGTCGACCGCACCAAGGACATGATCATCCGCAACGGCTACAACGTGTACCCGCGGCAGGTCGAAGAGGTGCTCGCGCAACACCCCGACGTCACGATGGCCGCCGTCTTCGGCGTACCCCACGAGCTGCACGGCCAAGAGATCGAGGCGGCTGTCGTCCTCCGTGACGGGGCCACGGCGACGCCCGACGAGCTGGTCGCGTTCGTCGCCGACGAGATCGCCGCCTACAAGTTCCCTCGCGTCGTCCACGTCCTGGACGCCCTGCCGCTCGGCCCCAGCGGCAAAGTGCTGAAGCGCGAGCTCGTCGACCGTTTCTCGGTGGCCCCGTCCGCCGTCGAGGAGGGGGTCGCTACGTCCCGCTGACCGGGTTAGGGAGGTGGCCCCCGGACGGGGATCACCAGGACGGGGGCGGCCCCTACGGGGGCTGCCGGGCGCACGATCGGGCTTCTAGCCTCACAGCAGAACCTCAGCCCGATCGGACAGGACCCCCGTGAACTCTTACATCACCCGAGCCCTCGGCGTCACAGCCGCAATCGGCGGGATGATCGCCCTGAGCCTGGCCGGCGTGACGGCGGCGACCGCCGAACCCGCGACCGGATCGTTCACCGAGTCCGGTGCCGCCGTGGCGGCCCCGTCGCTCGACCGCTACCAGGGGTCCGACCGCTTCGCCACGGCAGCCGACATCGCGGGACGGGCCTACCCGAACGGTGCCGGCACGGTCATCATCGCGAACGGTGTGCAGTTCCCCGACGCGTTGAGTGCCGCTCCGGCCGCCGCGTCGATCAAGGCGCCCCTCCTCTTGACGGCTCCGACCGCTCTGCCGTCGACGGTGGCCGACCGTCTCGTCGCCCTCAAGCCGAAGAAGGTCGTGGTGGTCGGTGGCGTCAACGCCGTGTCGCCCGCCGTCGCCACGCAGATCGGCAAGATCACCGGCGCGACGGTCAAGCGCGTCTCGGGCGACGACCGCTACGCGACCTCCCGGGCCGTCGTCGAGGAGTTCTTCGGCGAGACCGGCGTCTACCGGGCCTTCGTCACCTCGGGCCTGAACTTCCCCGACGCGATCAGCGCCAGCGCCGCAGCCGGTGCGGGCAGCACCGACACGACCGGTGCCCCTGACGCGGTCGTACTCGTCCCGGGGACCGCCGCCGGGGTGGACCGGGCCACGTCGACACTGCTCGGATCGCTCGGGGTCGAGTCCGTCGCGGTCGTGGGCGGCCCCGCGGTCATCTCGGACGGCATCCTCTCCGACCTGGACGCGCAGTTCCCGGACAACGTGGCGCTGCTGGCCGGCGAGGACCGCTACGAGACCTCGGCCTTCGTGTCGTTCTTCGCCTTCAGCGACGCCACGGGTGAGACCCCTCGCGCCGACGACTCGGGCACCGTCTACCTGGCGTCCGGCCAGAACTTCCCGGACGCCCTCGCGATCGCCGCCGTCGCCGGCGCCGAGAAGTCACCCGTGCTCCTCACCTCGCCCGGCTGCACGAACTACTACGCCGAGGACCTCATCGCGGGCCTCGTATCCGAGAAGGTCGTCACGATCGGTGGTCCCGCAGCCGTCTCCGAGAACGCGGCGACGCTGAACTACTGCGCCGGACCGCCCCGCACCTGAGCTGCCGCATCGGTACCATCGCACGATGATCGCCATCGTGCTCGCCGCGCTCCTCTGGGGCACGACGGGCACGGTGGCGTCTTCTCTTCCCGCTGACGTCAGCCCGCTGGCCACCGGAGCCGCGACCATGTGCGTCGGCGGCCTGCTGCTGTCGCTCACGGCGCCGCGGCTCACCCGAGCCGTGCTGCGGGGCGGGGCGAGGGTGTGGTGCTGGCTGGTGCCCGGGGCCCTCGGCGTCGTCGTGTACCCGCTGGCGTTCTACTCGTCGATGTCGCTCGCGGGCGTCGCGGTGGGCAACGTCGTCTCGCTCGGCACGGCACCCGTCTTCGCGGCGCTGCTCGAGCGGTTGCTCGATCCGCCCGGACGGCGCCGTCCCCTCGAGGCCCGGTGGGTGGTGAGCGCGGCCCTCGCGGTGGTCGGTGTGGGCCTGCTCGCGGCGACCGGGCAGCACGTCCCCGCGGGGGCGGCGACGACCCCCGCGTCAGCTCCGCTCGGCATCGCGCTGGGCGTCCTCGCCGGTCTCGCCTACGCGACGTACACGTACACGGCGGGGCGTCTCATCGCCGAAGGGCACCCGTCGCGTGGAGCCATGTCGGCGCAGTTCGGCCTGGGCGCGGTGCTGCTGCTGCCGGTGCTGCTGGCTACCGGGGCTCCGTTGCTGCAGTCGGGCGCCTCCGTGGGGGCCGCGATCTATCTCGCCCTCGGGCCGATGTTCGTCGCCTACCTGCTGTTCGGCCGCGGACTGCGCACCGTGGCGAGCTCGCGGGCGACGACCGTGACCTTGCTCGAGCCCTTCGTGGCGACCCTGCTCGCGGTGCTCGTGGTGGGCGAGCGACTCGGGCCGCTCGGCTGGCTCGGCCTCGCGGTGGTCCTCGCCGGCGTCGTGTCGGTCGTGCTGACCCGACCCGCCCGCCCCTCCCGTCCGGGTGCGCTCGCCACCTAGAGTGGAGCCTCGACGATCGTGTCGGGCCCCGGCCCCGCACGATCGGCCCGCCCCGGCGGGCCCGCCTCATCACGAAGGAGTGACATGAGCGACACCATCACCGCACCCGCGGCGGCCGCCTCCGACGGCCCCGAGATCCACAAGGGCCTGGCCGGCGTCACGGTCGACCGGACGGCGGTCTCCCAGGTCGACGCGGCCAGCAACTCGCTGCTCTACCGCGGCTACCCGGTCCAGCAGCTCGCCGCCGAGCGGGACGTCGAGGACGTCGCCTGGCTGCTGTTGCACGGCGAGTTGCCCACCCCCGACGAGCGGCGTCACTTCGATGCCGAGCTCCGCGCGCACCGCACCCTCGCCCCCGGGCTGCAGCACCTGATCGAGCTGATCCCGACCTCGGCCCACCCGATGGACGTCGTCCGCACCGCGGTGAGCGCCATCGGTGCCGCCCGGCCCGAGCCGACCACGGGTGCGGGCGCCTACGACGTCGACGACACGCGTCGACTCGCCACGCACCTGTTCGCCGCGCTGCCCGCCGTGATCGCCTACGACCAGCGCCGTCGCCGAGACCTGCCGCCGGTGCCGCCACGCGACGACCTCGGCTACAGCGCCGATTTCCTGCACCAGGTGTTCGACCGCGAACCGGACGCGCTCGACGTCGACGCGTTCGACACCTCGATGACCCTCTACGCCGAGCACTCGTTCAACGCGTCGACCTTCACGGCCCGGGTCATCGCCTCGACGTTGTCCGACCTGCACTCGTCGATCGTCGGGGCGATCGGCGCCCTGAAGGGTCCCTTGCACGGCGGCGCGAACGAGGCCGCGCTCGAGCTGCTCGACCGCGTCGGCCCGGCCGAGGGGGCCGTGGCGTGGCTCGAGGACGCGTTCGCCCGCAAGGAGAAGATCATGGGCTTCGGGCACCGGGTCTACAAGAACGGTGACAGCCGGGTACCCACGATGGAGGACGCCCTCGGCCGCCTGGTGGACCGGGCGCGCCGGCGGGGCGACGACCGGGTCGACGGGCTGAAAGAGACCTACGACGTCGTCGCCGCGACGGTGTTCGAACGCAAGGGGCTGAAGCCCAACGTCGACTACCCGTCCGGACTGGCGTACCACCTGATGGGCTTCGAGACGCCGGTCTTCACACCGCTCTTCGTCGCCTCGCGGGTGCTCGGCTGGAGCGCCCACGTCATCGAGCAGCGCGAGGCGAACTCTCTCATCCGTCCCCTGAGCGCATACGACGGTGCACCCCTGAGGAACGTCCCCGGGTGCTGACGCCTAGCGTGGCGGGCATGCCGAACCAGCTGCGAGACGCCGTCAGCCCCTACCTCAGGTCGCACGCCGACAACCCCGTCGAGTGGCGTGCCTGGGGCCCGGGGCCGTTCGCCGAGGCCCTCGAGCGGGACGTGCCCGTGATGGTCTCGATCGGCTACTCGACCTGCCACTGGTGCCACGTCATGGCGCGTGAGAGCTTCTCCGACCCCGAGGTCGCGGCGCAGCTCTCGGCCGGGTTCGTCTCGGTCAAGGTCGACCGCGAGGAGCACCCCGACGTCGACTCGAGCTACCTGGCCGCCGCGTCGGCCTTCACCGAGGGGCTCGGGTGGCCGTTGACCGTCTTCGTCACGCCCGAGGGTCGGCCGTTCTACGCCGGGACGTACTTCCCGCCGGTGCCCGTGCAGGGCCGGCCGTCGTTCCGCCAGGTGCTCGACGCCGTCACCGACGCCTGGACCACCAGGCGGACCGAGGTCGACGCGACCGCGTCGGCGGTCCAGGAGGCGCTGGCCGCGGGGCCGGCGTCGGTCACCCGCACCGCGCCTCCTGCTGCCGATGCCGGGGTCGCCCTGCCGGGACGCCCCGAGCTCGCCCACGCCGTCGCCCGGCTCGCCGCCCACGAGGACCGCGAGCACGGAGGTTTCGGCGGGGCCCCGAAGTTCCCGACGGCGCCGGCACAGCTGGCGCTGCTCGCCCTCGGTGCCGGGGGAGACGACGGCGCCCTCGAGCTCGTCTCGCGGACGCTCACCCGCATGGCCGCCTCGCCGCTGCGCGATCCGGTCGAGGGCGGGTTCTTCCGGTACGCGGTGCGACGTGACTGGTCCGAGCCGCACTACGAGCGCATGCTCTACGACAACGCGCAATTGCTGCTGGCCTACTCGCGGCTCGCGGTGCTCGATCCGGACGCGGGCGCTGCTGCCGTCCCGGACGCCGGTGCCGCCGTGGGCCCCACCCCGACGTCGACGACTCAGGCGATCAGCTCGCATCCGGCCCGGGTCGCCGCCGGGGTCGCCGATTTCCTGAGTTCGCGACTGCGCACGGCCGACGGGGCCTTCGGCTCGGCGCAGGACAGCGAGAGCACGATCGACGGCGTCCGTGACGAGGGCGGCTACTACCGTAGGGACGCCGCGGGCCGGGCGGTCCTCGACCCGCCGCCCGTGGACGACAAGGTGCTCACCGGCTGGAACGGTCTCGCGATCTCGGCGCTCGCCGAGGCGGGGGCACGGCACGACCGACTCGACTGGGTCGAGATCGCGCGGGGTGCCGCCGACCTGCTGCTCGACCGCCACGTGACGGACGACGGTCGACTGCTGCGCGCCTCCGTGGGGTCGACCGTCTCGACCGCCGTGGCCACCCTCGAGGACCACGGCCTGTTCGCCTCCGGCTTGTTGGCCCTGTCGCTGGCGACGGGCGAGGCGCGGTACGCGATCGCCGCCCGCTCGTTCGTCGACGCGTGCGTGCCTGACGGCGCCGACCCGAGGATCGTCGTGGCTCCTTCGGGCGGAGACCCGGTGCTCGTCTCGCAGGGCGTCGCCTTGTCGAGCGACCCGAGCGAGGGCGCGTACCCCTCAGGCCGCAGTGCGGTCGCCGCGGCCGCACTCACCCTGCACCAGCTCACCGGGGAGGCGCGTTACCGGTCCCTCGCCGAGCGGCTCGTCTCGGAAGTCGCCGGTGCGGCGCTCGACAACCCCCTCGCGTACGGCGCCGGCTTCGGGCTGATGGTCGACCTCGAGGCGCCGTCGACCCAGCTCGTCGTGGTCGAACCGACGGAGGCCGACCCCGCCGACCCCGCCGGCCGCGACGACCGTCTGGTGCGGCGCGCCCGCGAGGTCGTCCGACCCGGCACCGTCGTCGCCGTGCTGGACGAGGAGGCGCTGGTCGCCTTCGTCGACGCGGGCTTCGAGCTGTTCGCCGGTCGATCGTCTCTCGGGCGCGTGCCCACCGCGTACCTGTGCCGTGACTTCGTCTGCCGACTGCCCGTCACGGCCGTCGACGAGCTCGACGGTCTGCTGCTCGAGGCCTGACGGTTCGGCCCGCCGGGACGAGCGCCACTCGGCACCGAGGCACAGAGGAGCCTCGACGCCCCCGGTTCAGGCGGCGGCCGGCAGGAGCGGGGCCGCAGGGTCGGCGGCCCACTCGGCGAGCGAGCCGTCGTAGACCGAGACGCCGGACCGACCGAGGACCGTGAGGGCGAGCGCGTCGACGCTGGCCGAGACGCCCGTGGCGCAATAGACCACCGTGCGCGGCTCGTCGGGCACGACGGCGAGGCGGTCGCGGAGAACGGGGTCGCGGGCGAGGGTGCCGTCGTCGGCCAGCAGGTCGTCGGCCGGGACGTTGACGCTGCCGGGGATGTGCCCTGCGCGGGCCAGCGGACTCGACGTGCCGTCGAACTCGTCGCGCGGCGAACCGGAGACGAGGGCCGCTCGTTCGTCGCCGGCGACGACGGACTCGACGAAGGCCTTGTCGACCCAGTGACCGGGACGCTCGGTCGCGGCGAACCGTGCCGGTACGGGGTCGGTGCGACCCAGGTCGTAGGGCTTGCCGCGGGCGACCCATTGCGACCAGCCACCGTCGAGCACCGCCACGGCGTCGTGGCCGTAGGCGCGGAACAACCACCACAACCGCGACGCCCAGCGACCGTCGACGGTGTCGTACACGACGACCGTGCTGTCGTTCGAGATGCCCAGGGCGGCGGCTGCGGCCTGGAACCGCTCGAGGCCGGGGCGGGTGAAGGGCAGGTCGGCGTCGGGGTCGCTGAACTCGCCGACGAGATCGGCGAGGACAGCCCCGGGAACGTGGCCGTCGTGTTCGAAGCCGTCACGGCCCGTGACGACGGTCGCCGGGCCGGCAGCGGGCGAACCGCTCGCGACCGCCCCGTCGCCGGATCCGAGGTCGACGTGCACCGTGGCATCGACGATCGTCAGGTCGTCGGCGCCGAGGTGGTCGGCCAACCATTGCGCCGAGACGACGGGCGAGGTGAGGACAGGTGCCATGCGGGCCACGCTAACCCCGACCGGCGACATCGACCAGGGCGTCGGCAAAGAACCGTCACAGAGCCGGGGGTCGCGAGCCCCCGCGCCCCGCTGCGTCGGGTCCGAGCTAGCGGCCGGCCCGAGTGGACGTGATGACCCCGGTGTCGAAGCCCATCAGGTTGAGACCACCGTTGAACCGGGCGTGCTCGACCTTCATGCAGCGGTCCATGACCACGGTCAGCCCGTGTTCTTCTGCGTAGCGGGCGGCCTCTTCGTCGTAGATCCCGAGCTGCACCCAGATCGTCTTCGCGCCGATCGCGAGCACGTCGTCCACCACCGACCGGATGTCGGAGGCCTTGCGGAACACGTCGACGACGTCGGGCACCTCGGGTAGCGACGCCAGGTCGGGGTAGGCCTTCTGGCCGAGGATCGTGTCGGCGCGCGGGTTGACGAAGTAGACGCGCAGGTCGGTCGACTGCTGCAGGTACGTGCCGACGAACGAGCTGGACCTACTCGGGTTCGGCGAGGCGCCCACGATGGCGACGCTCTTCGCCGACCGCAGGATGGCCTGGCGCTCGCGGGCCGACGGTCCGACCCACGTCCGCTGGGACTTCAGCAGCTTGGCGAGGGGTGACGAGGCGGGCAGCTCGCAGGTCAGCCCGTTGGTCAGCTGCGTGGTGACGGTATCGGTCACGTCGGGTCACTCGCCTTTCGTCGCCGCGGCCAGCGCCTGGTCGAGGTCGTGGATGATGTCGTCGGGGTCTTCGATGCCGACGCTGATCCGCACCGAACCGGGCAGCACGCCCGCGTCCACGAGCTGCTGCTCGCTCAGCTGGGCGTGGGTGGTCGAGCCCGGGTGGATGACGAGCGTCTTCGCGTCGCCGATGTTCGCGAGGTGGCTCGCGAGTTCGACCGACTCGATGAAGGTCTTGCCGGCCGGACGACCGCCCTTCAGCTCGAAGGTGAAGACCGAGCCCGGGCCCTTCGGCAGGTACTTCGCCGCACGATCGTGGTGCGGATGCCCGGGTAGTCCGGCCCACCGGACGCGTTCGATGCGGGGGTCGTCGTCGAGCCACTCGGCGACCTGACGGGCGTTGTCGACGTGCGCCTGCATGCGGAACGGCAGGGTCTCGACGCCCTGGGCGAGCAGGAAGGCCGAGTGGGGGGCGAGGGCCGGGCCGATGTCGCGCAGCTGCTCGGCACGCAGCCGGGTGAGGAAGGCGTACTCGCCGAAGTTGCCCGACCAGTTGAGCCCGCCGTAGCTCGGCACGGGTTGGTCGAAGAGCGGGAACCGCTCGCTGTCCCACTCGAACCGGCCGGACTCGACGACGACCCCGCCGAGCGTCGTGCCGTGCCCGCCGAGGAACTTCGTGGCCGAGTGAACGACGACGTCCGCACCCCATTCGATCGGTCGGTTGAGGTAGGGCGTGGCGATGGTCGAGTCGACGATCAGCGGCAGGCCGTGCGCGTGGGCGACATCGGCCAGCCCGGCGAGATCGGCGACCTCGCCGGACGGGTTGGCGACCGTCTCGACGAAGAGCAGCTTCGTCTCGGGGCGGATCGCCGCGGCGTAGTCGGCGGGCTCGGAGGACTGCACGAAGGTCGTCTCGACGCCGAAGCGACGCAGGGTGACGTCCAGCTGCGTGATCGATCCGCCGTAGAGGTTGGCGCTGGCGACGATGTGGTCGCCCGCGCCGGCGAGCGAGGCGAAGGTGACGAACTGCGCGCTGAGCCCGCTCGCGGTCGCGACGGCACCGAGGCCGCCCTCGAGACTGGCGACGCGCTCCTCGAAGGAGGCGGTGGTCGGGTTGGCGAGGCGGCTGTAGATGTTGCCGTACTTCTGCAGGGCGAACCGCGCCGCGGCGTCCTCGGTGTCGTCGAACACGAAGGCGCTCGACTGGTAGATGGGCAGTGCCCGGGCCCCCGTCGCCGCGTCGGGGATGTTGCCCGCGTGGATCGCCCGCGTGCGGAAGCCGTACTCACGATCTGCCATGGCTCCACGCTAGCCGCTGGGCGTCACGCGGGGACCCGGGACGTCACATGGCGGAACAGAGCCGACCCGCGCCTCCTGCGGTCACTTCCAGCTGGGGACCCAGTAGTGCAGCCGGATGAACTCCCAGTCCTCGAGCTGGGCCGTCCACAGGGGGTAGAAGAAGACCGACACCGCCACGGCGACCACGACCACGATCGTCGTGACGCCGATGCCGCTGAGTCGCCGGGACCGGTCGTCGGTGCGCCGGCCGAGGACGATGCCGAGCACCGCCGCCAGGCCGAGCACGAGGTAGGGCTCGAAGGCGATCGTGTAGAACTGGAACACCGTCCGGTCGGTGAACGCGAGCCAGGGCAGGTAGGCCGCCGCGACGCCGACGAGGATCGCCCCGTACCGCCATTCGCGGTACCTGACCACGCGGTAGACGAGGTACAGGCAGGCCGCGACCGCCGCGTACCAGATCAGCGGATTGGCGACCGAGGTGATCGCCTCGCCGCACCGGGCCACGTCGCAGCCGCCCTGGCCCTCGTCGAACCCCTGGTAGTACATGCTCGTCGGTCGCAGCATCAGCAGCCAGGTGAGCGGGTTCGCCTGGTACGCGTGGGGGGTGTGCAGGCCGACGTTGAAGCCGTACACGCCTGCTTGGTAGTGCCAGAAGTTCTGCACGACGTCGGGCACCCAGGCCAGGGCGCCCGTCCACCGGGTGCCGCCCTCCTCGACCCAGCTGCGGTAGTAGCCGCCCGACGTCACGAACCAGCCGGTCCAGCTCGCGAGGTAGGCCACCACGGCGATGGGCACGGTGAGCAGGAAGCTCACCGGCGCCTGCTTGAAGAGCGTGCCCGACAGCCAGAACTCCACCCCGGCCCGGCGGCGGGCCAGCATGTCGACCACGACCGTGTAGACCGCGAAGAACGCCAGGAAGTACAGGCCGTTCCACTTGACGGCCGTCGCCAGCCCGCACATCAGCCCGGCCGTCACCAGCCAGGGACGCGCCCAGAGCGCGGGACCCCAGGCGATGTCGCGACCGGCACCGCGCCTCCTCGCCCGCCAGGCCTCGAGCCGCCTCGCGCTCTGCCGGCGGTCGAGCAGCACCGCCGCGAAGGCCAGCAGGCCGAAGAACATGACGAAGTTGTCGAGCAGCGCCACCCGCGACAGGACGATCGCGTGCCCGTCGATCGCGAGGAAGAACCCCGCCAGCGTGCCGAGCAGCGTCGATCGCAGCAGAAGCGACCCGATGACCGCCACCAGGGCGACTGCGAGGACGCCCACGATCGCCGTGCTGATCCGCCAGCTCGCGGGGTTCTCGGGGCCGACCGCCGCCATGCCGAGGCCGATCAGCCACTTGCCGAGGGGCGGGTGCGCGACGAACGAGGGTGCGGCGAGGAACCCGTCGACCCCGCCGGCGGCGAAGGTCGGGTCGTAGTCGGCCGGCCACGACCCCTCGTAGCCCAGGTTGAACAAGGACCAGGCGTCCTTGACGTAGTACGTCTCGTCGAACACGAGCGTCGCGGGCGAGTTCAGGTGCCACAGCCGCAGCACCGCCGCGAGCACCGTGACCGCGAGGGGGCCCGCCCAGGCCCAGACGCGCCTCCGGGTCGGGGTGCGCAGCACGCGACCCCACCAGGCGTCGAGCCGGGTCGGCGGAGCCTCGCTCGCGGGGACGACGGTCGTGTCCACCGCCGGCGGACGGGCAGGAGGCGCGGTGCCGGTGTCGACGAGCGCGTCGAATTCGCGCTCGGGCCCGGTCGTCATCGGGCCATCGTAATTGTGCGGTCCGGGGCCGGGGGACAATGGGCGGGTGATCGTGCTCGCCGCCACCCCCATCGGTAACCTCGGCGACGCCAGCCGCCGCCTGATCGAGACGCTGTCGAACGCCGAGGTCGTCGCCGCCGAGGACACCCGCACGGCGATCCACCTCATGCGCGCCCTGGGCGTCGAGAACCGCCCCCGCCTGATCGCCCTGCACGAGCACAACGAGCGCGAGAAGGCGGGCGAGATCGTCGAGCTGGCCCGCGCCTCCGACGTGGTCGTGCTCACCGACGCCGGCATGCCCGCCATCAGCGACCCCGGGTTCCCTCTCGTCGAGGCCGCGGCCGCCGCGGGCGTCACCGTCACGTCGATCCCCGGCCCGTCCGCGGTGCTCACCGCGCTCGCCGTCTCCGGACTGCCCACCGACCGCTTCAGCTTCGAGGGCTTCTTGCCGCGGAAGCAGGGCGACCGGCTGCGCGTGCTGGGCGCGCTCGCCGACGAGCGCCGCACCATGGTGTTCTTCGAGTCGCCGCACCGCCTGGCCGATTCGCTGGGCGACCTCGTGACGGCCCTCGGGGCCTCGCGCCGGGTTGTGGTCTGCCGCGAGCTGACCAAGCTGCACGAAGAGGTGCGCCGTGGCAGCGCGGCCGAGCTCGCCGAGTGGGCGGCCGAGGGCGTCCGCGGCGAGATCTGCATCGTGGTCGAGGGCGCCCCCGAGCGCGTCGTCGACCTGGCCGCCGGACTCGCCCAGGTGCAGGCCCTCGTGGCCGACGGCACCCGGCTGAAAGAGGCGACCACCGACGTGGCCGCCGCCACCGGCCTGTCGAGGCGCGACCTCTACCAGGCCGCCCTCGCCGCCCGCCCGCCCCGCGCTTGAGGCGTCGCGTACCCCTCGCAGGGCGGCGGGTGCAAGCTCGACGGAGGTGCGTGTCCGGAGGAGGCGCGGCCCACCACGATCAGGAGGTACGACATGAAGGCGGTCCGTTTCGAGCAGTACGGCGACATCGACGAGCTCAGGGTCGAGCAGGTGGCGAAGCCCGAGGCGGCTGCCGGTCAGGTGGTCGTCGCCGTCAAGGCGGCGGGCCTCAACCCGGGTGAGGCCGCCATCCGGGCCGGACTGATGCACGACGCGTTCCCGGCGGCGTTCCCGTCGGGGCAGGGCACCGACTTCGCCGGCGTCGTGGACGAGGTCGGAGCCGGTGTGGACGAGTGGTCGGTCGGCGACGAGGTCGTCGGGTGGGCGAACCGCTCGTCACACGCCGAGTTCGTCGTCGTCGACCACGACGAGCTGGTCGCCAAGCCCGAGAACGTGCCGTGGGAGGTCGCGGGCAGCATCAGCGTGACCGGCCCCACCGCGTACGCCGCGCTCCGCGCGGTGCAGGCGACCGAGGGCGACACGCTCGTCGTCTCGGCCGCGGCCGGTGGCGTCGGCGTGATGGTCTCGCAGCTCGCCGTCCTCGGTGGCCTGACCGTGATCGGCACCGCGAGCGAGCGCAACCACGACTTCCTCCGCCAGTTGGGCGTGACGCCCGTCGAATACGGCGACGGCGTCGTCGACCGCATTCGTGAGGCCGCCCCGCAAGGTGTCGACGCCTACGTCGACTGCTTCGGCCACGGCAACGTCGGGTACGCGCTCGAACTCGGCGTCGCACCGCGGCGCATCGACACGATCATCGACTTCGCGGCGGCCGAGGAGCACGGCGTCAAGGCCGAGGGCAGTGCCCAGGCCACGAGCCAGGCCGTCCTGTCCGAGCTGCTCGGGCTCATCTCGACGAACAAGATCATGGTGCCGATCGACGGCATCTTCCCCCTCGACGACGTCAAGGACGCCTACCGCGACCTCGAGGACGGCCACGCCCGCGGCAAGTACGTGCTCGGCATGGACGTCGTCGAGTACCCGGGCGAGCACGCGGGCGAGCGGGCGGGCTCCGACGACCGCACCGAAGAGCACGACGCGACCTGACCGGTCGACGCGGCCCGCGCCTCCTCGTCCTCGACGACGGCTCCCGGAGGCGCGGGTCGCGTCACCACGTCGGTGCCCCCACCTAAGATGGTCCCCATGCCCGCCGGCGACTCCTTCTTCATCGCAACGCCCATCTTCTACGTCAACGACGTGCCGCACATCGGTCACGCCTACACCGAGGTCGCAGCCGACGTGCTCGCCCGGTGGCACCGTCAGCGGGGTGACGACGCCTGGCTGCTGACCGGCACCGACGAGCACGGTCAGAAGATCCTGCGCACCGCCACGAGCCACGGCGTCACGCCTCAGGAGTGGGCCGACAAGCTCGTCACCGAGGCCTGGAAGCCCCTGCTGCACACGGTCGACATCGCCAACGACGACTTCATCCGCACCACCGACGCCCGCCACGAGGCCGGCGTGCAGAAGTTCCTCCAGAAGCTCTACGACGACGGCTTCATCTATCAGGGCGAGTTCGAGGGCTTCTACTGCGTGGGTTGCGAAGAGTACAAGCAACCGAGCGACCTCGTGCCCGGCACCGGCGCCTACGAGGGTGAGCAGGTCTGTGCCATCCACAGCATCCCCGTCGAGGTGCTGCAAGAGAGCAACTACTTCTTCCGCATGAGCGACTTCGAGCAACGCCTGCTCGACCTCTACGAGTCGCAGCCCGACTTCGTCCAGCCCGACTCGGTGCGCAACGAGGTCGTGTCGTTCGTCAAACAGGGGCTGCGAGACCTCTCGATCTCGCGGCAGAGTTTCGACTGGGGCGTCACGGTGCCCTGGGACGAGAAGCACGTGGTCTACGTGTGGTTCGACGCCCTGCTGAACTACGTCACGGCGATCGGCTACGGCGTCGACGACGACGAGTTCCAGCGCCGGTGGCCGGCGGTGCAGCTGGTCGGAAAAGACATCGTGCGCTTCCACGCCGTCATCTGGCCCGCCATGCTCATGGCGGCCGGGCTGCCGGTTCCGAAGAACGTCTTCGGCCACGGCTGGCTGCTGGTCGGTGGCGAGAAGATGTCGAAGTCGAAGCTGACGGGCATCGCCCCGCAGCAGATCACCGACGTCTTCGGCGCGGACGCGTTCCGCTACTACTTCATGCGCGCCATCACCTTCGGCCAGGACGGCAACTTCAGCTGGGAAGACATCGCGGCGCGCTACCAGGCCGAGTTGGCCAACGGGTTCGGCAACCTCGCCTCGCGGGTCGTGGCCATGATCACCCGCTACTTCGACGGCACCGTGCCGATGGCAGGCGATCTGACCGAGGCCGACCTCGCCGTGCGCGAGACCGAGCTGCGCGTGACCGCCGAGGCCGACGCGGCGATCGACCGGTTCGCGATCAACGAGGCGTTGGCCTCCATCTGGCAGTTGGTCGACCAGCTGAACGGCTACATCACCGAGCAAGAGCCGTGGGCCATCGCGAAAGACCCCTCGCAGCGCGAGCGTCTCGCCACCGTCCTCGCCACGGCCCTGCGGGGCCTCGGCACCCTCACCGTGCTCCTGTCGCCGTTCATCCCGACGGCCACGCGCACCCTGTGGCAGTCGATCGGACAGGGCGAGCTGACCAGCCAACCCGTCGACCGGGCGGCCGAGTGGTCGAGCGCTCCCGAGGTCCGACCGCTCGCCGCAGGGCTCTTCCCGCGCATCGAGCAGCCCGAGCCCGCAGCATGAGCGACGACACGGTCGGCGGCGACCCGGCCACGCACGTCCGGCATCGCTCCTCGGGCGGGGACGGCCAGAAGCGCGACCTGACCTACCCCGCGCCTCCGCAGCCGCTCGTCGTGCCGGTCTACGACAACCACACGCACCTCGAGATCGCCGACGGTGTCGGGGACGACGGCGACGGCCCCCTGGACTACCGCGAGCACCTCGACCGCGCCTCGGCCGTCGGTGTGCGGGGTGTCGTGCAGGTCGGCACCGACCTCGAGACGTCCCGCTGGTCGGCCGAGATCGCCAGTCGCGAGCCCCGGGTGCTCGCCGCCGTCGCGGTCCACCCGAACGAAGCCCCCGCCCTGGCCGCCGCCGGCACCCTCGACGACGCCCTGGCCGAGCTCGACGAGCTCGCGGCCCGACCGCGGGTGCGAGCCGTCGGCGAGACCGGACTCGACTTCTTCCGCACCGGCGAGGACGGCCGGGCCGCCCAACTCGAGGCTTTCCGCGGGCACATCGAGATCGCCAAGCGTCACGGCCTCGCCCTGCAGATCCACGACCGCGACGCCCACGACGACGTCGTCGACCTGCTGCTCGAGGTGGGCGCGCCCGAGCGCACCGTCTTCCACTGCTTCAGCGGTGGCTCCGAGCTGGCGAGCATCCTGGCCGAGAACGGCTGGTACGCCTCCTTCGCCGGCACGGTGACGTTCAAGAACGCCCAACCCCTGCGGGACGCCCTCGTGCAGCTGCCGCGCAACCTCGTCATGGTCGAGACCGACGCGCCCTACCTGACGCCGGTGCCCTACCGGGGCCGCCCCAACGCGCCGTACCTGATCCCCTTCACGCTCCGGTCGATGGCCGAGACGATCGGCACCGACGTGTCGATGCTCGCCGCCCAGATCTCGTCCACGACCGAGCTGGTCTACGGCACCTGGGACAGCGAGCCCGTGACGGTCGAGGGCTGATGTCGCGCGCCACCCTGCTCGGCCCCGCCGAGATCCGCGACCTCGCCGACCTGCTCGGCGTGCAGCCGACCAAGAAGCTCGGGCAGAACTTCGTCCACGACGCCAACACGGTGCGTCGCATCGTCGCCGCGTCGGGCGTCTCCGCCGGCATGACCGTCGTCGAGATCGGCCCCGGACTCGGTTCGCTCACCCTGGGCCTGCTCGAGGCGGGTGCCAAGGTGGTGGCCGTCGAGATCGACAAACGCCTCGCCGAACAGCTGCCCAAGACCGTCGCGCAGCTGCAACCCGCGGCCGACCTCACCGTCGTCGTCGACGACGCCCTGCGGGTGACGACCCTGCCCCACGAGCCCACCCACCTCGTCGCGAACCTGCCCTACAACGTCAGCGTGCCGGTGCTGCTGCACTTCCTCGAGCACTTCGGCGGCCTCGAGCACGGGCTGGTCATGGTGCAGGCCGAGGTCGGTCTGCGGCTCGCCGCCGAGCCGGGCTCGAAGGTCTACGGCGGCCCGAGCATCAAGGCCGCCTGGTACGGCGAGTTCCGCGCCGCGGGTCAGGTCAGCCGCCAGGTGTTCTGGCCGGTTCCCAACGTCGACAGCATCCTCGTCGCCTTCGACCGGAAGACGGCCCGCGGCGACGAGCTCGAACGCCGGGCGACGTTCGCGCTCGTCGACGCCGCGTTCCAGCAGCGACGCAAGATGCTGCGCCAGTCGCTGTCCAGCCTCTACGGCTCGTCCGCCGCGGCGTCCGAGGCCCTCGAACGCGCCGGTCTCGCTCCGACACAGCGGGGCGAGCAGCTCACCGTCGACGACTTCCTCGCCGTGGCACGGGGCAGCGACCTCGAGGCCCTCGCCGGGGCGTCCGTCGCCTCGGTGCTGCACGTCGACGAGAGCGGAGCCGGCTGAGTCGTGCCTCGACGCACGCGTGGTTCCGGTGGGGTGCCCGTCGGTTCGAGCGCGGGTGACGGCGGAGCCGGCGAGCCACGGCTCAGCGACGCACGCCTCGGGTCGGGCACGGGGCGCAGTGCGGCCGAATGGTTCACGCTGCTCGACGCCGCGGGGGCGACACGACTGTCCCACGAACAGATCGCGCGCCTCCTGGTCGACGAGTTCGAGGTCGTGCCGTGGTGGGCCGAAGGCATCACGGTGCGCTACGAGCAAGAACGCGGCGTCGAGCCGCCGGGGCGTCAGCCCGACGGCAGCTACGCGGTCACCGTCGGCCGCAGCCTGCGGGGCGGAGCGCTCGAACTCTTCGACCTCGCCGTGGACCGCTTCGCCCGGTACGCCGGGGGCCGGCCCGAGACGGTCGTCCGGTCGGCGACGCGACCGACCGCGGACTGGACCCTCGCGCACGGGGAGACCCTGCGCCTCCGGGTGGTGTCGACGGACGGCCCGAAGTGCTCGGTCTCGCTGGTGCAGGGCGACCTCCGGCTGCCCGAACGCGTGCAGCCCGTGAAAGAGGGCTTGACGCGGGCGTTCGGCGTCATGACCGATCGCCAGAACTGACTAGGTTGGAACCATGACGTCCGTGGCCGCCCCGCTCGTGGTCCACACGCGTGCACCGGGCAAGATCAACGTCTTCCTCGCCGTCGGCGATCTGCAGGACGACGGCTACCACGATCTCGCCACCGCCTACCAGGCCGTGTCCCTCTACGAAGACGTGCGCGCCCGACACGCCGACGGTTTCACCATCGACGTCACGGCTGGCTCGTCGATCGACGTGTCGGGTGTGCCGACCGACGACTCCAACCTCGCGATCAGAGCCGCGCGCCTGTTGGCCGAGACGACCGGCTACACCGGGGGAGTCGCGCTGAGCGTCGACAAGGCCGTGCCGGTCGCCGGCGGCATGGGGGGCGGTTCGGCCGATGCGGCCGCCACGCTGCTCGCGTGCGACACCCTCTGGGGCACCGGGGTCGGTCGCGATGAACTGCTCAGGCTCTCGGCCCGCCTCGGCGCGGACGTCCCCTTCGCGTTCGCGGGTGGCACCGCGATCGGCACCGGTCGAGGCGACGAGCTCTCTCCGGCATTGGCCAAGGGGCAGTTCCAGTGGGTGCTCGCCGTGGCCGACGTCGGCCTCTCGACCCCCCGCGTCTACGACGAACTCGATGCCCACCGGCTACGACACCAGAGCGAGATTCGGTCCGTGCGGCACCCCGTGGTCGACGCCGGCGTCCTCCAGGCCCTTCGGGCCGGCGACGCGGGCATGCTGGCCGACACCATGCACAACGACCTCCAGGCGCCCGCGCTGCACCTGCAGCCGGGCCTGGCCGACGTCCTCGAGCTCGGTGAGGGCAACGGTGCCCTGGCGGGCATCGTGTCGGGTTCCGGTCCGACCGTGGCGTTCCTCGCGCCCGACCTCGACGGCGCGCTCGAGCTGCAGATCGCCCTGAGTGCCGCCCGCCTCACGGTCGTTCGGGCCACGGGCCCCGTGCACGGCGCCCGCGTCGTCACCGACTAGGCCCGCGGTCCCCGCGTCGCCTCGCGGCGCTCACCGCTCGTATCTGAGCACGTTCGTGCGGGTGAGGTGCCACTCGTCGGCGACGTGGAAGCCTTTCGCGGCGAGGTCGGCGGTGACGCGGGGGCGCCAGTCCTGCTTGTCGCTCGTGATCAGCCAGACCACGTCGAGGTCGTCCGTGCGGTCGATGACGTCCTCGAGCGGGTACTGGACCTCCCACAGGCCCCCCGTCTCGGCCGCGGGCGTCTCGAGCGTGAAGTCGGACATGCCCTCGAACGCCGCGGGGTAGGTGTGCTCGATGATGCGCGAGGTGGCCTTCGGATGCCGACGTACGGGGCCGAAGACGACGCCCTCGTCCGTGCCGGCGGGTTCGAGAGCCCGTTGCTCGCTGACGAGGTCGGCCACCTGGTTCCAGGCCGCCGAGTCCTTGGCCTCGGGCTGCCGCTGGCGCTCCCAGGTCGGGGCGGTGAGTGTCAGGGCGAGCAGCAGCACCAGCGCGATCACGCGCCGCCAGGGGACGGCGGCCACGGCGACGGCCATCATGATCGCGACGGCCGGGGTGCCGAAGGTCAGGTAACGCGGCGAGTAGAGCGGCTCGGTCACGAGCGAGACGCCGACGAGTCCGACGGTGGGGACGATCATCCACGGCAGGACGACCGCGACGAGGCCCCGGGCCCGGGGCACGAGACCGGCGGCCACGACGACCAGGCTGGCGACGACCAACATCCAGCCGAAGACGGCGAAGCGGTCGTTCTGGTAGAACCACTGCGTGGTCAGCACCTGGTCGATCGTGGCGAAGCTCGGTCGGTCGAGCCAGCCGACCTGGCCGCTCTGCTCGGAGGTGAAGTACACGACGGGCAGGCTCGCGAGCCCGGCGACGGCGGCACCGGCGAACCAGCCGACGAACGAACTACGGGCGCCGTGTGGACCGCCGACGGACGACACCGGAGCCGCCGCGTCCCGCGACGCGGCCACCGACCCGTAGGAGGCGCGGAGGCGTCGCTCGCGTCGCCACTGCAAAAGCATGGTGACGCCGTGCCCCACCACGACGAAGGCGACGTACAGGAAGAACAGCACCGCGACCACGGCGAGCACGGCGTAGGCGACCCACCAGCGCACCGCCGACGCTCGGGTGCGGGTCTCGCCCACCTGTGCGGTGCGGCGCGAGGCGGTGACGAGCACGAGGGTCAGGGCGACGGCGAACAGCGCCGAGAAGGCGTACGAGCGACCCTCGCCGCCCATCCAGGTCACGCGGGGGATCAGGCAGAACAGCAGGCCGGCGACGACGGCCGTCCTCCGATCGGCCAGGCTGCGGGCGAGAACGACCGTGAAGGCGGCGGCCAGTCCCGTGGCGATCGTGCTGGGCACCCGCAGCGTGACGGGCGAGTACGGGAACACGTCGAACCAGAGGTGCATGAACGCGTAGTAGGTGGCGTGCACCAGGTCGACGTTCTGGATCATCTGCCAGAGCTGGCCCCAGCTGCGCGTGGCCGAGATGACCGTGGCGGCCTCGTCGTACCAGACGGACGGCACCCAGAGGAAGGCGCCCGAGATCGCGGCGGCCAGCACGCCGATCAGCAGGGCGTCCAGGTGACGCCAGTGTCGGAGGCGCGCGAGGGTCGTGCCCCGACCGGACCCGGGAGTCGTGGATACAGTGGGCGCGGTCGATCGACCGTCGGCCGGATGCAGGAGGTTCGTCATGTCGTCTCTTCCCCCTCTCGGCGGATCTCGCGCGCGACACGGTGGTGACGCGCACGGGGCGGCCGTGCGCGACGGTGGTGCGCACGGTGCCGACGCGCGCGACGGTGGACGCGACGGCGACCCCGCCGAGGGCGAACGCTACTCGCGGAGCGTCCGTCTGCCGGGGTTCGGTCTGGGCTCCCAGGGGCGCCTGACGGCGTCGAGGGTGCTGGTGGTCGGTGCCGGCGGGCTGGGCGCGCCGGTCATCCAATATCTCGCAGCCTCGGGTGTGGGAACCCTGGGAATCGTCGACGACGATGCCGTCGACCTGTCGAACCTACAGCGCCAGGTGCTGTTCCGGCCCGACCAGGTGGGCTTCCCCAAGGCTCGCGCCGCCGCCGACTGGGTGCGCGCCGCCAACCCCGACGTGACCGTCGTCGCCCACCCGTTCCGGCTGACCGAGCGCACCGCCGACCTGCTGGACGACTACGACCTGGTGGTCGACGGCAGCGACTCCTTCGACACCTGCTACCTCGTGGCGGACGCGGCGGCCGCGCGGGGCCTGCCGGTCGTCTGGGGCAGCGTCAACCGGTGGGACGGTCAGTTCAGCGTCTTCTGGGACGACGCCCCCGACGGCCGTGCCGTCGACTACCGCGACCTGCACCCCGCCCCGCCCGCGTCGGGCTGGGACGAGTCCTGTGCCGACGTCGGCGTCCTCGGGCCACTGTGCGGAACGGTGGGCGCGGGCATGGCCGGCGAGGCCGTGAAGCTGCTCACCGGGCTGGGCGAGCCCCTGCTCGGACGAGTCGTGACCGTCGACGCCCTGGGTGGCACCTGGCGCGAGAGCCGGCTGGCGCGAGCGCCGCACCGGGTCGAGGCCCGGGCCACGGTGAACGCCGCGCGCCGCGCCTCCTCGTCCTCGGTCGCGGGGGCGCAGGCGACCACCGTCGACGCGCCGGCGCGCGGTCGCAGCGTCGGGCCCGACGTCGACGCCGACGAGCTGTCGGCCCTGCTGGAGGCGCGCACGGCCGGTGACACCACCTTCACCCTGCTCGACGTGCGAGAGGTCGACGAGCACGACTTCGCCCACATCGCCGGCGACGTGCAGGCGCCCGGATACGGCACGCGAACGCGTCAGCGGCCCGAACTCGACGCCGGTCACCGGGTGGTCGTCTACTGTGCCCGGGGCCCACGCGCCCGGGCCGCCGCCGACCTGCTGGCGGGCGACGGGTTCGACGTGTCGGTCCTGCACGGCGGCATGCTCGGTTGGCAGCTCGCCCAGGGGACGCCCACGCGACCCTAGTCGGGCAGCGCTCAGCCGCCCGCGAAGGGAGGCATGACGTCGATCACCGTGCCGTCGGGCACGAGCTGCTCGCGGTCACGTGTCGTGAGGCCGTCCACGAGGAACGAGCAGCGCAGCAGCACGTCGCGGAAGTCCGCGGCCGACACGCCTTCGACGGGGCGGACCTCGGTCAGGAGTCGCCCGATCGTGGGGCGTTCGCCGGCGGGGACGTCCACGCGCTGGTCGTCGCGGCCCACCGCGGTGCGGGCCGCCGCGAAGAAGCGCAGCGTGGCCGAGACGGCGGTCGGGGCGGTGCCCTCGACGGTGGTGTCGGGGTGGGTGGTGGTCACGTCAGCCTCCGATGGCGCTCATGGTGCGTTCGGGTTGCACGAAGTCGGGGTCGTCGATGCCGTGGCCCGAGGGCTTGGCCCACATGGCGCCACGCCACGCGTCCGCGAGCTCGTCGTCGCCGGCCCCGCTGCGCAACAGATCGCGCAGGCCGGTCTCGCCGCCGCTGAACAGGCAGCTGCGGATGCCGCCCTCGGCGGTCATGCGGGTTCGGCGGCAGTCGGCGCAGAACGGCTCGCTGACCGAGGCGATGATGC
The DNA here is from genome assembly GCF_013248995.1 of Frigoribacterium sp. VKM Ac-2836. GTDB lineage: Bacteria > Actinomycetota > Actinomycetes > Actinomycetales > Microbacteriaceae > Frigoribacterium. The sequence goes on from NZ_JABRPK010000002.1 coordinate 879,026, forward strand.
CGACCCGGCCGGTCAGACCGGCGTCGTCGCCCCGACCGACGGCGTCGAACAGCTCGGCGGGTGCGCCGTCGCGTTCGACGTCGGCGGGGCTCAGATCGAAGCGGGTGGCGATCAGCGAGTGGATGTCGCGCGAGGTGACGAAGGAGGCGCGGTCCCAGCTGCGGTCGGCGTCCAACGGCATCTGCTCGATGAACCGCAGCTCGTGGCCGCCGCGCAGCGCCCAGGCGAGCAGGTCGGGTGCTTCGTGGTCGTTGACGCCCGGCAGCAGCACGGCGTTGATCTTGACCGGGGTGAGGCCGGCGGCGGCGGCGGCGTCGACCCCGGCGAGCACCTTGTCGAGGAACGGCCGTCGGGAGACCTTCATGAACGTCTCGGCGTGCAGCGAGTCGAGTGACACGTTCACGCGGTCGAGCCCCGCGTCGGCGAGGGCCTGTGCCCGGTGCGCCAGGCCGATGGCGTTCGTGGTCAGCGAGACCTCGGGCCGCGGTTCGATGGCGGCGACCCGTCGAACGATGTCGATCAGGTCGGCGCGCAGCAGAGGCTCGCCCCCGGTGAAGCGCACCTGTCGGATGCCGAGGTCTCGGACGCCGATGCCGACCAAGCGCACGATCTCGTCGGCGTCCAGAGCCTGCTCGCGGGGGAGGGCCGGCAGGCCTTCGGCCGGCATGCAGTAGGTGCAGCGCAGGTTGCACTTGTCCGTCAACGAGACGCGCAGGTCGGTGGCGGTGCGGCCGAAGCGGTCGAGCAGCCCCGGTGCGGCATCGCTCGACGGCCGGGGCGGCAGCAGGGCGTCGGCGGAGGCCCTCCCGGGCATGGTGGGCAGTCCGAGCGAGACGGTCATCCGTCGAGGTTAAGCCCGCGGGGCCGAACGCGCGGTGTCCATCTTTCGTGACCTGCGCCTCCGTTCGTCCTCTGGCGCGCGCCACGAGGGGGCCATGAGGTGTCCGGAGACCTCCACCCGACGAGCGTCTCCGCGCATTCGGAACTATGGTGGCTCTCATGACGCAGATACGGATCAAAGACGCCGCGGCGTTTCTCGGCGTCAGTGACGACACCGTCCGGCGCTGGGTCGACCTCGGTCTGCTCACGAGTGAGAAGGACGCGGCCGGTCGCGGTGTCGTCGACGGTCTGTCCCTGGCGCGCCTCGCGCGCGAGAACGCCGTGCTGCCGGCCGATCCGTCCGAGGTCGGGCGCTCGGCCCGCAACCGGCTGGTGGGCGTCGTCACCGAGATCACGGCCGATCGGGTCATGGCCCAGGTCGAACTGCAGTGCGGACCGCACCGCATCGTCTCGCTGATGAGCAGCGAAGCCGTCCGCGAGCTGGGCCTCGAGCCCGGCTCGGTGGCCATCGCCGTCGTGAAGGCCACGACGGTCATCATCGAGACCCCCGGCGGGAAGGCCTGACCCGTGAGGCGAACCCCGAAGACCCTCGCCGTCCTGGCCGGTGCGACGACGATCGCCGCGGCTCTCGCCCTGACCGGCTGCTCCGGTTCGGTCGGTGACAGCACCACGAGGGCGTCCCCGTCCGCGTCGGCCGACGCCCTCGAGGGTTCGATCACGGTCTACGCCGCCGCCTCGCTCACGACGACGTTCACCGAGCTGGCTCACGAGTTCGACGAGGCCCACCCCGGTACGACGGTCGAGCTGACCTTCGCGGGCTCGTCCGACCTCGTCACCCAGATCACCGAGGGCGCGCCCGCCGACGTCTTCGCCTCGGCGGACGAGAAGAACATGGCCAAGCTGACCGAGGCCGGCCTCGTCGAGTCCTCGGCCCCCGAGGACTTCGCGACCAACGTGCTCACCATCGCCGTGCCTCCGTCGAACCCGGCAGGGGTGGCCGACCTCGCCGACCTGGCGCGATCCGACGTGAAGACCGTGGTCTGCGCCCCGCAGGTGCCCTGCGGGGCCGCGACCGTGACGGTCGAGCAGGCAGCCGGCGTCACGATCTCGCCGGTCAGCGAAGAGTCCTCGGTCACCGACGTGCTCGGCAAGGTCACCTCGGGCGAGGCCGACGCCGGACTGGTCTACGTGACCGACGTCGAGGCGGCGGGCGACAGCGTCGTGGGCGTCGACTTCGCCGAGTCGGACCAGGCGGTCAACACGTATCCGATCGCCCCCGTGGCCGACACGTCGAACCCCGAGGTGGCCCGGGCGTTCGTCGCCTTCGTCACGGGCGAGGTCGGGCGGGGCGTCCTCCAGGACGCAGGCTTCGGAACACCGTGAGGTCGGTCCCGGCCTGGATCGCGGTCGCCGCCGCACTCGGCGCCGCCTTCGTCCTGCTGCCCCTGGTCGCCATGGTGTCGAGGGTCGACTGGGCCGAGTTCGGGCCCCTGGTCACGTCCCGGTCGTCGGTCGCGGCGTTGTGGCTCAGCCTGCGTACCTCGGTCGCCGCGACCTTGATCTGCGTCGTGCTCGGAGTGCCGATGGCGGTGGTGCTGGCTCGCACCGAGTTCTGGGGCCAGAAGGTGCTCCGATCGCTCGTGCTGCTGCCCCTCGTGCTGCCGCCCGTCGTCGGGGGCATCGCCTTGCTGTACACCTTCGGGCGCCGCGGACTGCTCGGTCAGACCCTGGACGCGTTCGGCGTGACCATCGCCTTCTCGACCACGGCGGTCGTGCTGGCCCAGACGTTCGTCGCCCTGCCCTTCCTGGTGCTGAGCCTCGAGGGTGCCCTGCGCACGGTGGGCACGCGGTACGAAGCCGTCGCCGCGACCCTCGGCGCCCGGCCCACGACCGTGCTGCGGCGCGTCACCCTGCCCATCGTGCTGCCCGCCCTCGTCTCGGGCGCCGTGCTGTCGTTCGCCCGGGCACTCGGCGAGTTCGGGGCCACGCTGACCTTCGCGGGGTCGTTGCAGGGCGTCACGCGCACCCTGCCGCTCGAGATCTACCTGCAACGCGAGACCGACCCCGACGCCGCCGTGGCGCTGTCGCTCGTGCTCGTCGTCCTGGCGGTCGTCGTCGTCGCCCTCGCGCACCAGGCCGGCCAGTCGTCCGGTCCGGCCACGAGGAGGCGCGGGCCGTGACGCTCGAATTCGCCGCGGTGGTCGAGTCCCGCGGCTTCGACGTCGAGCTCACCGTCGCCGAGGGCGAGACGGTGGCGGTCCTCGGCCCCAACGGCGCGGGCAAGTCGACGCTGCTGGAGCTGATGGCGGGCCTGCTGCGACCCGACCACGGCACGGCCCGTCTGCGCGACCGGGTGCTGTTCGACCTCGACGGTCGCGGGCGCGGGTCCGTGCTGCGCCCACACGAGCGTGGAGTCTCGCTGCTCGCCCAGGACGCCCTGCTCTTCCCTCACCTCAGCGTCCTCGACAACGTCGCCTTCGGCCCGCGCAGCACCGGCGTGCCACGCCGCGAGGCCGGCCGCCGTGCCGCCGACTGGCTCGCCCGGGTCGATGCCACGGCGCTCGCCGACCGCCGGCCCGCCCAGCTGTCCGGCGGCCAGGCGCAGCGCATCGCCGTCGCGCGCGCCCTGGCGACGGACCCCGACCTGCTGCTGCTCGACGAGCCGATGGCCGCCCTGGACGTCTCGGTCGCGCCCGCCCTGAGACGGACGCTGCGCGACGTGCTGGCCGATCGCACCGTGATCGTCGTCACGCACGACGTCCTCGACGCCTTCACCCTGGCCGACCGGGTGGTCGTGCTCGAGGGTGGCCGCGTCGTCGACTCCGGCCCCACGCGCACCGTGCTCGAACGGCCCACCACCTCGTTCGCCGCCGGGCTCGCGGCGCTGAACCTGCTGACCGGCACGGCGACGGCCGACGGCGGTGTGCGACTCGACGACGGCACCGTGCTGGGCGCGCGCTCCGCCGACGGGCTGACGTCGGGCACGGCGGCGGCCGTGGCGGTCCGGCCGAGCGCCGTGCGCGTGACGACCGGGGCGCCGTCGGGCGCGACACCGCACGAGAACGTCCTCGACGTCGTCGTGACCGACCTCGAACCCCGTGGCGACGTCGTCCGGGTCCGGGCCGGGGACGTGTCGGCCGACGTCCTGCCGGGCGTCGTCGCCACCCTCGACCTCGTGCCGGGCACGGCGGTCCGGTTCTCGTTCGACGCCGGGGACGCCGTCGCCTATCTCGTCTGAGCAGGCCCCGGGCCCGACCTGGAGCCGCCCGGCCGGCGTCCGACGACTTGGCGCACCCGCGCGACGTCGCGCCCGACCCCGTCGAGCAGGCGGTCGGTGAACCCGGGTCCGGCCCGCCAGAGGGTCACGAGCAGGATCAAGAGAACGGCCGAGGCGAGCGACGCCCGCTGCAGGGCCATGCCCGGCTCGAGTTGGCGTACGAGCAGAGCGAGCGGGATCGCCAACCACTCGACCCGCCCGGTCAGCGCGACGAACGGGACGAGCAGCAGGGCGTACCAGGGGTAGCGAGGGCTGACGGTGACGAGCGTCACGCCGATCATCACGAGCTGCCCCAGCCACGGGTCGTGCGCCGGGGTCTTCACCCACACGATCACGGCCGTGACGCCGACGATCAGCACGGCGACCGGCGTCGTCCAGGCATCGGGCATGAAGGCCGACAGGAACACGAACCGCGAGCCGTCCTCGTAGCCCTCTTCGGTCAGGTAACCCGGCAGGTATCCGAGCACGCCCCACCCGGTCATCGCGACGTAGGGCACGTACAGCACGGCGAAGGTGACGACGGAGGCGCTGATCACCTTCCAGGGCTGCCCGCGCAGTAGGGCGGGTGCCGCGATCACCGGGATGAGCTTGGTGGCGATCGCGGCTCCGAGCGCGATGCCGCCGCGGAAGCGCCGACCGGTCGCGACGAGCAACGACGCGGCGACCACGAGCACGGCGCCGAGCAGGTCGACGTGGGAGTTGGTGATGCCCTCGCCGACCACGAGCGGGCACCAACCCCAGAGCGCCGCCCAGCGGGGGTCGAGACCTCGACGACGCAGGGTGGTCAGCAGGGCGAGGGTGGTCCCCAGCACGAGCACGAAGCCCATCGCCTGGAGCGGGAAGAACCCGGCGTCGGGTCCGACCACGGCCGACACCGCCCAGAAGTACAGCTCGGCCATCGGCGGGTAGATCGTCGGGACGTCGGGTCGGTTGATCAGCGTGCAGACGACGTCGCCGGTCTGGCTGTCGTAGGCGCGGTGCACCTGGCGGTCGGGCTCGCCGCAGCGTTCACCGATCGTGCCGTCGGTGCGGGTGAACGGCGTCGACTCGGGGAAGATCCACGCCGGTCGCAGGTCGCGCAGCTCGCCCGCGTCGGGCGTGTACTCGTAGGGCGAGACGCCGGCGGTCTGCACGATGCCGTCCCAGGCGTACCGGGCCGGGTCGGTGCTCGTGTTGGGCACGCCGGTGAGGCCCGCACCACCGACCAGTGCCGTGCCCGCGATCACGAGGGCCGTGACGTGTCGCACGGGCACCCGGCGCAGCAGCACGACCGCCAGCGCGAACAGCGCCCAGCAGACGGCGGTCCAGACCACGAAGTCGGTGCGCAGCTCTTTCATCAGGAACCCGACGTTCACCACGCCCCAGGCGATCGCCCCGGCCAATCCGAGGACGGCAACGGCCGCGAACACAGTACGCACGCCCCCAGTCTGGCCGAATCGGCCCTGGGAGTCCGTCCAACCCGTGCGCATCGGAGATGATGAGCCACATGAGACGATCGACACCATGAGGCGCCTGCTGTACGAGGCGCGCCGCGCCGCCTCGTCGCCGAACCGCAACGCCCGGTCGGCGACCGTCTTCGGTCGTCTCCTCGGCGCCGCGTTCGTCGTCTGCCTGCTGACCGGCCTGTACAGCCATTTCCTGCAGGAGCCGCTCGACGGGATGCGGTTCCCGACGAGCCCCGTCTGGCTCTACCAGGTGAGCCAGGGCATCCACATCACCGCCGGCATCGCCTGCATCCCGCTGCTGCTGGCCAAGCTCCACTCGGTGTTCCCCCAGCTCTTCCAGTACCCGCCGATCAAGCACCCCGTCGACGTGCTCGAACGCGCCTCCATCGCCCTGTTCGTCGCGACGACGATCCTCCAGCTGGTCACCGGACTGCTCAACACGTACCAGTACTACCCGTGGCCGTTCCCGTTCAAGCAGGTGCACTTCGCGCTGTCGTTCGTGATCATCGGCTCGCTCGCGATCCACATCGCGGTGAAGTTGCCGCTGATCACCCGCTACTGGCGGGCCCGGGACAGCTACGACGCCGACGGACGCGTCGTCGAGCCGTCGGCCGAACTCGACGAGGCCCGCGCCGCGTTCGTCGGCGAGTCCGAGGCGACCGCCGAGCTCGCCCGCTTCCGGGCGGTGCGTGACGCCGACGTGACGCGACGTGACCGGGACCAGCACGCCGCGCCTCCGGCTCCCGTCCGCGGACTCACGGGCCGCGTCATCCGCTGGATCGACTCCGCGCACGAGGTCGACCGCGAACCGGGCCGGGCCCGCGTGTCTCGGCGTGGTTTCTTCACCGCGGCCGGTGTCGCCACCGGGGGAGTCGTCGCCCTCACCGCCGGTCAGTCGTTCGCTCCGCTCTCGCCTCTGAACGCCTTCGCCCCGAGGCAGCGCGGACTCGGTCCGAACGACCTGCCGATCAACCGCACGGCCGCCGCGGCCCAGGTGCTCGAGACGGCCATGGACCCCGACTGGCGCCTCGACGTCGTGGTCCGCGGCGTCGCGACCTCGTTCACGCTCGACGTGCTCCGCGGATTCGACCGTGCCGACGAGCGCCTGCCGATCGCCTGTGTCGAGGGCTGGAGCCAGACCGGTGCCTGGCGCGGGGTCCGCCTCGTCGACCTGTTGGCCGCCGCCGGAGCCCCGACCGACCGTCGTCTCAGATTGACCAGCCTCGAGAAGAAGGGCGGTTACCGCGTGACCGAGATGGGCCCCGAGTACGCCTCCGACCCGCGCACCCTCGTCGCCCTCGAGTTGAACGGCGAGCCGCTCAGCATCGACCACGGCTACCCGGCGCGCATGATCGCCCCGGGCCGGCCCGGCGTGTTGCAGACCAAGTGGCTCAGCTCGATCGAGGTGCTCTCGTGACCGCGCGGGTGCCTTCGGCCGTGTCGAACCCAGGAGGCGCGGGCACCTCGAGCACCGTCCGCGTCGTCCGCGGGGTGCTGATCGCCCTCGGCGTCGCCCTGATCGGCCTCGGCGGCTGGGTGCTCACCGACACGGTGAACCCGAACCGGTACGGCGGGCTGCTGCTCTGGCTGGTCGGCTCGGTCGTCGTGCACGACGCCGTGCTGGCTCCCGTGGTGGCCGTGGTCTCGCTGGTCGTCCGGCGGACCGGGCGTCGTGTCCGTCCGGCCATCCTGTGGATCGTGCAGGGCGCCGTCGTCGTCGGGGCGATCTTCTCGCTGGTCGTCGTGCCCGAGATCGTCGCGAAGGCGAAGGGACCGAAGAACGAGACGGTGCTGCCGTTCGACTACGGCCTGCGCCTCGCCGTCCTCTGGCTCGTGATCGCGGCCCTGACCGCCGGCCTGGTCGCGCTCTACCTGGCGCGCAGGCGGCAGAAGGTGCGACCGTCGACCGACCAGGTCTGAGCGACCCGGAGACCGGCGCGTCGGGCGTGCCGGTGCAGGGCTTCCCGGCCGACCTCGGCCCAGGGGAAGGTCGCGCTCTCGTGACCCTGGTCGTCGACCACGTGGGCCTCGTAGCTGTCGTCGAGCGAGGCCTGGGGGGCGGTCTCGACGACGATCGAGCCGGTCGACGTGAGGATCTCGGCGCAGCGGGTCAGCAGCGCGGTCGGGTCGCCGCCGATGCCGACGTTGCCGTCCAGCAGCAGGGCGAGGTTCCATTCGCCTTCACGGGGCAGGGGGTCGAACACCGAGCCCCCGGCAACGGGCAGGCCGGCCTCGAGGGCCATCGCGACGGCGGTCGGTGAGACGTCGAGCCCGAGCACGGTGAGCCCGCGGTCGACCGCGGCGCGCACCATGCGCGCGGGGCCGCAACCGATGTCGAGCACCGGACCGGTCTCGTGGTCGAGGGTCGTGAGGTCGGCGGCGTCGGCGTCGGCGCTCCAGCGCGCCACGTCGAAGGGTTCGTCACCGTCGCCGGACGAGGGGGGCGACGCGGGCCGGCCGGCGGCACCGGCCATGCGGACGAGCTGCAGCTGGCCTTCGTGACGCAGGGCGCGGGCGTAGGGCTCCGCGCCTCCTGATCCGAAGGTGGCGGGTTGTTCGGGGGCGATGGTCACGGGGTGACCCCTTCTGTGGCGGGATCGGTCGTGCGGGCGACGCCGTTCGTGGTGGTGTTGGTGGCTTCGGCGTGCCGCAGGGCGGCGGCGAACCGGCTCTCGGGTGCGGTGGCCGCGACGAGGCGGGCGTCGTCGATGGTGTCGACGTCGACGAGTTCGGGCAGCATGCGCACGGTGAGGCCGGCGTCGGCGAGTCGGCGGAGCTGGTGGGCGCCCGTGTCGTCCTGGGACATCGGCACGCCGCGCAGCAGGTCGCCGGTGGGGCGGGCGAGGCCCAGAGCCCAGAACCCGCCGTCGTTCGCGGGGCCGAACCACGCGTCGACGTCGTCGGTCCAGTCGTCGAAGACCGGGGCGAGTGCCTCGACCGTCACCTGGGGCGTGTCCATGCCGATCAGCACGGTCTTCCCGTCGACCTCGTCGAAGAGGGCGCCGAGGCGTGCGTCGAGGTCGCCACCGATCTGAGGGATCACATCGAAGTCTTCGGAGCCGACGGGCCTGCGGTTGCCGTCGAACAGCAACACGCGCCGCGTGGCCAGGAGGCGGCGGGCGACCTCGAGGGTGTCCTGGATCGCGGCGGCCGCGACGTCGGCGGCCTGCTCGAGGCTGAGCGGGGGGTGCAGTCGGGTCTTGACCTTGCCCGGGATCGTCTCTTTCGCGATCACCACGAGGGTCGTCATCGGCCGACCTCCCTCAGGAGTCGGGACATGTCCTTGATCGCGACGGACGTCCCGCGGATGGTGCCGGTCACCTTGCTGCGGCCGACCCGGGGCGAGTACGGGGCGTCCTGTTCGACGATCCGCCAGCCGGCTTCGCTGGCGCGCAGCACCATCTCGAGCGGGTAACCGCTGCGGCGGTCCTTCAGGTCGAGGTCGAGCAGCGCCTGGCGGCGGGCGACGCGCATCGGCCCGAGGTCGTGCAGTGCCACGCCGCTGGCCCGTCGCATGAGGTGCGAGAGGGCGAGATTGGCGAGGCGCGCGTGCACCGGCCAGGCCCCTCGGGTGGTCGGGCGCCGGCGACCGAGGACGAGGTCGGCCTCACCGGCCATCACGGGGGCCGCGAGGGCCACGAGGTCGGAGGGGTCCATCGAGGCGTCGGCGTCGCAGAAGGCGACGTAGTCGGCGGTGGCGGCTTCGAGACCGGCGTGGGCCGCGCTGCCGAAGCCGCGCCGCGCCTCCTGCACCACCGTCGCGCCGTGGTCGGCGGCGACGCGGGCGGAGTCGTCGGTCGAGCCGTTGTCGACGACGATCGCGTGCCAGCCCTCGGGCAGTCGACCGAGCACCCAGGGCAACGCCCCTTCTTCGTCGAGGCAGGGAAGCACGACGTCTACTCGGGGGCTGCTCATCCTGTCGACTGTACGGATGCGATCCCATGAAGGTGATGGGAGCGGACGGTGCACGCCCCGAACGGGGGGCGTGCCGTCGTTCCGGTCCGTTCCCGGGGTGTCTCCGTCTAGCGGACGACCGCGGCGCGCAGCGGGGCGGTCGCGAACTCGTGCATGCCCTGCTCGAAGGTCACGCTCGGCCGCCAGCCCAGCTCGTCGCGGAGCCGTGCCGACGACGCCGTGACGTGCCGCACGTCGCCCGCGCGGTACTCGCCGGTGACGACGGGGGCCGGTCCGGCGGCCTCGCGGGCCAGGGCCTCGGCCATCTCGCCGATGGTGTGCACGGTGCCACTGCCGACGTTGAACGCGCGGAAGGTGTCGGCCGGTTGCGTGGCCGTCCACTCGAGGGCCGCGAGGTTCGCCGAGGCGATGTCGCGGACGTGCACGAAGTCGCGACGCTGGGCGCCGTCCTCGAAGACACGCGGCGCCTCGCCGCGCTCGAGCGCCGAACGGAAGAGCGAGGCCACACCGGCGTAGGGCGTGTTCTGGGGCATGCCCGGGCCGTAGACGTTGTGGTACCTCAGCGCGGCGGCCCGCCCGCCGGTGCTGCGCGCCCACGAGGTCGACAGATGCTCTTGCGTCAGCTTGGTGATGGCGTAGACGTTGCGCGGATCGAGCGGGGCCTCCTCGCTGATCAGCTGCGGCTCGAGCAGCTCGCCCGCCTCGTCGCGGGGGTCGAAGACGCCGGCGTCGAGATCGGCGATGCGGCGGGGCGCCGGGCGTTCGGTCGCGCCGGACGAGGTGCGGTAGCTGCCCTCGCCGTAGACGACCATCGACGACGCCACGACGAGACGGTCGACGCCGGCGCGGTCCATCGCCGCGAGCACGACGGCCGTACCGAGCTCGTTCGACGACACGTAGTCGGGCGCGTCCTGGAAGTCCACGCCGAGCCCGACCTTGGCCGCCTGGTGGCAGACCGCGTCGACACCCACGAGTGCCCGGTCGACGGTGTCGGTGTCGCGCACGTCGCCGTGCACGAAGTCGACCCGCGGGTCGATCGTCGGCTCGCCGCCGTGCACGTCCGGTCGCAACGAGTCGAGCACCCGCACCCGCCAGCCGCGCTCGAGCGCGAGGTCGACGACGGTCGACCCGATGAAGCCCGCCCCGCCGGTGACGAGCAGCAACCCCGGTCCGTCGGAGGTGGAGGCCGCGGTGGTCTCGTCGGACGAGGAGGCGCGGGGCGCGGTCACAGCGCGGCCTTCCGTCCCGAGACGGGCCGCGCGAGAACCTCGGCCACCGCCCCGGGCGGCATCAGCTCGCGCGGCGAGTAGTCGTCCGGCATCGCGGCGACGACGGACTCGATGGCCGCGACGATGCGCGGTTGGGCGGCCGCGAGTCGTTCGAAGACGAGCGAGGCGCTGACGGCGTCGGCATCCGGGGCGTCGCCCTCGGCCGGTGCCAGGCCGGCGTCGCTGTCGGTGACGTACGAGATGTTGACGGCTCCCATGCCGAGCTCGAGGGTGAGCGGGATCTCGGGGTACATCGTCATGTTGACCGTGTGCGCCCCCGCGGCGCGGAACCAGAGCGACTCGGCGCGGGTCGAGAAGCGCGGCCCCTGGATCACCACGCAGGTGCCGGTCGCGGCGAAGGGCTCGCCCTGCGCCTCGAGGGCCTCGATCGCGGCCGCCCGCAGCACGGGGTCGAACGGGTCGGCGGCGATGAGGTGCTGCACCTGGCCCTCGACGTCGAAGAACGTGTCGCGTCGTCCCCAGGTGCGGTCGATGAACTGGTCCGTCACCACCATGGTGCCGGGGGCGACGTCGGGGCTGACCCCGCCGACCGCCGAGGACGACACGATCGCCTTGGCACCCAGCGACGCGAGCGCCCACACGTTCGCCCGGTAGTCGATCAGGTGCGGGGCGACCGCGTGCCCCGCGCCGTGCCGGGTGAGGAACGCCACGCGCTTGCCGCCCAGCTCGCCGATCGTCACCTCGCTCGAGGTGGGGCCGTAGGGCGTCTCGACCACGTGTCGCGTCGCCTCACCGTCGGCGAAGAGCGAGTACAGCCCCGATCCGCCGATGACGGCGACGTCGACGGGCGGCGGCCCCGAGGAGGGGCGGGTGGGCTGGGGGACGTCGGTCTCGGTCGCGGGGTCGGTCACCCCCGATACGCTACTGACGATCGCCCGAGAGGAACCGCGTGCGCACCATCGAGACCCACCTCGCCGAGGTCACGGCCGTCGTCGAGGCCGCCGTGCGGGCCCGGCCGGTCGACGCGCTCGTGGTCAGCCCCGAGGCACTCGCCGCTCGCCCCGACCGGTACCGCGACCGGGTGCTCGCCGCCGACGTCGTCGCCCCGATCGACCTGCCACCCTTCGCGAACTCCCAGATGGACGGCTACGCCGTCCACACCTCGGGGCTCGACCCGGCCGGCCCCACCGTCCTCCGGGTCGCGCCGCGCATCCCCGCCGGACGGGCCGCCCCCGACCTGGTCGTCGGCACCGCGGCCCCGATCATGACCGGCGCGGCCGTCCCCGCCGGCGCGGACGCGATCGTGCCCATCGAGAAGGTCTCGCCCGACACGTTCCCTCCCGTCGGGGTCGACGCCGTCGTCGAGGTGCCCGCCGGCGTGTCCTCCGGGGCCTTCGTCCGAGCCGCGGGCAGCGACGTCGCCGCAGGCTCCGTGCTCTTCGCGGCCGGGACGCGACTGACACCCGCCCGGTGGGGCGTGCTCGCCGCCTCCGGCATCGACGCGGTCGAGGTACGCAGCCGCCCGCGCCTCCTCCTGGTCTCCACCGGCGAAGAGCTCGCGGCACCCGGTGCTCCCCTCGGGCCCGGCCAGATCCACGACGCGAACGGTGTCGCACTGGCCTCGGCGCTCGCCGAGATCGGCGTGGTCGTCACGACCGCCCGGGTCACCGACGACGCGGCCGCCTTGCTCGCCGTCGTCGCCCGGCACGCCGACGAGGTCGACCTCGTGCTGACGAGCGGCGGGGTCAGCGCGGGGGCGTACGAGGTCGTGCGCGACGCGTTCGAGGGCTCGGGCGTCACGTTCGGGCCGGTCGCCATGCAGCCCGGTGGTCCGCAGGGGTGGGGCACCGTGCGCGTGCACGACCGTGAGCTGCCCGTCGTCTGCTTCCCCGGCAACCCGGTCAGCTCGCTCGTGTCGTTCGAGGCCTTCCTGCGTCCCGCCCTGCACGGTGTCACGGCGGTCGGCCGACCCCGGCGGCGGTGGTCGGTGCCCATGGCGCACCCGGTGGACTCGCCGGTCGGCAAGCACCAGCTGCGTCGCGGGCGGGTCGACGTCGACGGTCGGGCCCACCTCGTCGGCGGGCCGAGCTCGCACCTGCTCGCCGCCCACGCCGAGGCCACCGTGCTGGTCTCGATCCCCGTCGGCGTGGACCGCCTCGACGAGGGCGACCGGGTCGAGGTCTGGGCGCTCGACGACCCCGCACCCCACGAGAAGGCCGACCGATGACCGACACCCCGCTCTCCCACGTCCGCGACGACGGCACCGCCCACATGGTCGACGTGACTGGCAAATCCGAGACGAAGCGCATCGCCACCGCGCAGGCCGTCCTGACCACCCGGCCCGACGTCGTCGCGAGGTTGGTCGACGGCTCGCTGCCCAAGGGCGAGGCCCTCGGTACCGCCCGCATCGCCGGCATCCTGGCCGCCAAGCAGACGCCAACGCTCATCCCGCTCTGCCACCCGCTGCCGCTCGGCGCGATCACCGTCGACTTCCAGACGGCCGAGGCGCAGGTCACCGTGATCGCTCGCGTCTCGACCCGGGGTGTCACCGGGGTCGAGATGGAGGCCCTGACCGCCGCCTCGGTCGCCGCCCTGACCCTCTTCGACATGATCAAGGCGGTCGACGCGCTCGCCGTCATCGGCGAGATCAAGGTGCTCGACAAGCAGGGCGGCAAGTCGGGGGACTGGTCACGATGAGCGGCGACGCACCCGAGGTCGAGACCCGTCGTGCCGTCGTCGTGGTCGCCTCGACGCGCGCCGCCGCCGGCACCGCCGACGACACGACCGGCCCCGTCATCCGCGACTGGTTCGTCGCACGGGGGTGGCTGGTCGAGGGGCCCGTCGTCGTGGCCGACGGCGAACCGGTCGGGGCGGTGCTCGAGGCCGCGCTCGAGTGGGGTGTCGACGCCGTCGTCACCACCGGGGGGACGGGCGTGTCGCCGACCGATGCGACCCCCGAGATGACCCTGCCGCTGCTCGATCGCGAACTGCCCGGCATCGCCGAAGAACTCCGCCGACGTGGTGCGATCTCGACGCCCCTGGCCGTCCTCTCCCGCGGGCTGGCCGGCGTGGCCGGCGGCACCTTCGTCGTCAACCTGCCCGGCTCCCGCGGCGGGGTGCGCGACGGGCTCGCCGTGCTCGACGACGTCCTCGACCACGTGGTCGACCAGCTGCACGGGGTCGACCACGCCCAGAACCGCCACCCGAGTCCCGAGGGGGCCGCATGACCGACGACGATCCGACCGTCCTGCCCGGCGGAGGCCACTCACCCGGCACCGCCGCACCCGGTTCCGCCGCACCCGGTCATTCCGCACCCGCCGCGGGCCGCGTGCTGCTCGCTCGCGTCGTCGACGTGACCGTGTCGGTGGCCGAGTGCTCCGCGCTCGTGACGAGCCGCGCCTCCGGGGCGGTCGTGACGTTCGAGGGCGTCGTCCGCGACCACGACGAGGGCCGAGGGGTCGAGGCCCTGCACTACGAGGCGCATCCGACCGCCACAGAGGTCATCCGCGAGGTCGCGCTGGCCGTGGCCGAGGCCCACCCCGAAGTCGCGATCGCGGTCGAGCACCGGTACGGCGACCTCGTCGTGGGCGACGTCGCCCTGGCCTGCGCCGTGGCGTCGGCCCACCGCGCCGAAGCGTTCGCGGCCTGCGCCGCGCTGGTCGACGAGGTCAAGGCCCGCACCCCGATCTGGAAACGCCAGGAGTTCACCGACGGCTCGGACGAGTGGGTGGCGTCGCTGGGCTGACCCCGGCTCCGCTCCGTCGAGTCGGGCGTGCAGCCCGGGCCGTCTACGCTTCTCTGGTGGCTCATCTACTCGGCGCAGAAAACCTCCGTCTCGAATTCCCGACCAAGGTCGTCCTCGACGGGGTGACCCTCGGCATCGACGAGGGCTCCCGCATCGGCGTCGTCGGCCGCAACGGTGACGGCAAGTCGACGCTCATGTCGGTGCTCGCCGGTCGACTCGAACCCGACGACGGCCGCGTGACGACCCGCCGCGGCCTGACCATCGGCATGCTCGACCAGCGCGACGTGCTGCCCGAGGGCGCCACGGTCGGCAGCCTGATCGTCGGCGACCGTGACGAGCACGAGTGGGCGGGCGACGCGCGCATCCGCGACGTCATCTCGGGGCTCGCCACCGACATCCCGTGGGAGGCCCGGGTCGAGGACCTCTCCGGTGGCCAGCGTCGACGCGTGGCCCTCGCGACCCTCCTCGTCGGTGACTGGGACGTCCTGTTCCTCGACGAGCCCACCAACCACCTCGACGTCGAGGGCGTCGCCTGGCTGGCGCAGCACCTCTCGCGCCGGTGGTCGACGAACTCGGGCGCGCTCGTCGTCGTGACCCACGACCGGTGGTTCCTCGACGAGGTCTCGACCGACACGTGGGAGGTCCACGACGGCATCGTCGAACCCTTCGAGGGCGGCTACGCGGCCTACGTGCTGCAGCGCGTCGAGCGGGACCGCATGGCCTCGGCGTCCGAGGCGAAGCGTCAGAACCTCATGCGCAAAGAGCTCGCCTGGCTCCGTCGTGGCGCCCCGGCGCGGTCGACCAAGCCCAAGTTCCGCATCGACGCCGCCAACGAGCTGATCGCCGACGAGCCGCCTGTCCGCGATGCGGTGCAACTGTCGCAGATGGCGACCGCGCGACTCGGCAAGGACGTCGTCGACCTCGTCGAGGTCGGTGTCTCGTTCGGAGACAAGCGCGTGCTGCAGGGCGTCGAGTGGCGCATCGCCCCGGGGGAGCGCACCGGTGTGCTCGGCGTCAACGGTGCCGGCAAGTCGACGCTGCTCAAGGTGGTCACCGGCGCCATCGAGCCCACCGAGGGGCGCGTGAAGCAGGGCAAGACGGTCAAGTTCGCGATCCTCGACCAGCAGCTCGCCGACCTGCACGAGGTCGCGCACGAGCGGGTCAACGACGTCATCGGCCGACAGCGCACCTCGTACGTCACGGGCGGCAAAGAGATGACGCCGGGGCAGCTGCTCGAGCGCCTCGGCTTCACCAGCGCCCAGCTGCAGACCCCGATCAAGGACTTGTCGGGCGGGCAGAAGCGTCGCCTGCAGTTCTTGCTCATCCTGCTCAACGAGCCGAACGTGCTGATCCTCGACGAGCCCACCAACGACCTCGACACCGACATGCTCGCCGCGATGGAGGACCTCCTCGACGGCTGGCCCGGCACCCTGCTCGTCGTGTCGCACGACCGGTACCTGCTCGAGCGCGTCACCGACCAGCAGTACGCGGTGCTCGAAGGCCGCTTCCGGCACCTGCCCGGTGGTGTCGACCAGTACCTCCAGCTGCGTCGCGAGGCGACCCAGAACCAAGGAGGCGCGACCGACCGCCCGACGGCCGTCCAGGGGGCGTCGGCCTCGGTCGCGGCCTCGGCCGCCGCCTCGGGCCTGTCGGGGGCCGAGAAGCGCAACGCCGAGAAGGAGCTCGGGTCGATCGACCGCAAGCTGGCCAAGGCGTCGGGCGAGCGCGAGGTGCTGCTGGCCCAGTTCGCCTCGTTCGACCAGTCCGACTTCGACGGCCTGGCCGCGTTGCAGGCGAAGCTGACGGCGCTCGACCACAAGACGGGCGAGCTCGAGGTGCGTTGGCTCGAGCTGAGCGAGCTGCTGGCCTAGGGCCGGGCGGGCCGAGCGGGCGGGCCGGTCGCGGCCGGTCGGCTCAGCCGCCGAGCGTGAGGCTCAGTGTGCGCAGCAGGTCGGTCAATCGGCGGCGGTCGTCGTCGCTGAGGTCGCTGAGCAGCGTGCCCTCGGCCGTGACGAGTCGTTCGATCGCCGCGTCGACCGCTCGGCGTCCCTCGCGCGTCATCGTGACGAGGATGCCTCGGCCGTCGTTGGGGTCGGTGCGCCGCTCGACCAGCCCGCGGGCCACGAGCCGGTCGATGCGGTTGGTCATCGCGCCGCTCGACACGAGGGTCTGCTGCAACAACGTCTTCGGGCTGAGCTGGTACGGCTCGCCCGCGCGGCGCAACGCCGACAGCACGTCGAACTCCCACGACTCGAGGTCGCTGGCCTGGAACGCCTCACGTCGGGCCCGATCGAGGTGCTTCGAGAGCCGGCCCACACGGGAGAGCACGTGCAGCGGTGCGAAGTCGAGGTCGGGACGCTCGTGGCGCCACGCCTCGACGATCCGGTCGACCTCGTCCTGCTCGGGCATCCGCCCATCATGCCCGAGGCCGTCGCCGGACGCGGGAGGCGCGGGTACGGGCCGGCGGGCGCCTCGCCTCCCGAGGGCGCTTCGGTCGGGCCGAGGTCTGGCAGAATGGTCCGGCGCGCACGCGCGGTCCGCCATGGTGTAACGGCAGCACGACAGCCTTTGGAGCTGTTAGGTCTAGGTTCGAATCCTGGTGGCGGAGCCCTCGAGACTGCAGATCGTGGTCGCCTCGACGGTCCGCCCCGCCCCGACCGTGGACGCCCCGGCGTCCGCCCGACGACGAGGACCACCGCCATGTCGAAGACCGGCTCCGTGCCGCCCCTCCTCCGTGCCGCCCTGCTCGGTGCCCTCAGCGGGTCGCGCTCGGCGACGCCGCTCGCCGTCCTCGCCCTGAACCACGACACCCGGGAGGCGCGGGGTGGCTGGCAGCGCTGGCGCCTGTTCCGCTCATCCCTCGGTCGCGGTGCCCTCGTGGCCGCCGGCCTCGGCGAACTCGTCGGCGACAAGCTGCCCGCCACGCCGAGCCGGGTCGGTGCCGGGCCGCTGTTCGGACGGGCTGTCTCCGGCGCCGTCGGGGGTGTCGCGATGGCCGGTACTGGCCGTCGCGGCACCCCCGTCGCCGGCGCGATCGCCGGTGCCCTGGGTGCCCTCCTCGTCAGCTGGTTCTTCTACCGGGCGCGGAAGGCCGTGGTCGAGAAGACCGGACTGCCCGACACCGTCGTGGCGCTCGCCGAGGACGCGGTCGCGATCTCGGGCTCGGTCGCCGTGGTCCGGTCGAGCTGACTCGACTCGTCCCCACCGGGTCACCGTCGGGCCGCCGTCCCCACACCGGGCGGGCGTCCCGGGGCCGGGGCGACTGTCGTGCGAGGATCGACGGAGATCACGCGCCACACCCCACCTAGGAGCACCATGCCCGAACGCCAGCTCGCCGTCGTCGTCCTCGCTGCAGGGCAGGGCACCCGCATGAAGTCGTCGACCCCGAAAGTGCTGCACCGTCTCGCCGGGCTGCCTCTGATCCAGCACGTCCTCGAGAGCGCCGGCGCCCTGCAGCCCGACCACCTCGTCGCCGTCGTTCG
The DNA here is from genome assembly GCF_013248995.1 of Frigoribacterium sp. VKM Ac-2836. Taxonomy (GTDB): domain Bacteria; phylum Actinomycetota; class Actinomycetes; order Actinomycetales; family Microbacteriaceae; genus Frigoribacterium. Next base: position 896,959 of record NZ_JABRPK010000002.1, read on the forward strand.
ACACGAGCGAGACCTCGTCGTCGCGAGCGTGCTCGACACCGCCCCCCACGCGCTCGTCGTCGACCAGGACGACGTGCCCGGCACCGGTCGTGCGGTCGAGCAAGCGGTGGAGGCGCTGCCCGCCGAGTTCACCGGCGACGTCGTGGTCGTCAGCGCCGACGTGCCCTTCCTCGACCACGCGACGCTCAGCGCCCTGCTCGACCAGCACCGCGCCGCCTCCGCCTCGGCCACGCTGCTGAGCGCCGTCCTGCCCGACGCCACCGGTTACGGGAGGGTCGTCCGTCGTGGGTCGGGCGACGTCGACCGCATCGTCGAGCACAAGGACGCCACCGACGACGAGCGTGCCGTCCGCGAGATCAACTCGGGCACCTACGTCTTCACGGTCGCCGCCTTGCGCACCCACCTGCCCCGCATCGGCTCGGCCAACGCGCAGAACGAGAAGTACGTCACCGACATGGTCGGCCTGCTCACCGGCGCCGGCGAGGTCGTCGCCGCCCGGGCGATCGACGAGACCTGGCGTCTCGAGGGCATCAACGACCGCGTGCAGCTCGCCGCCGCGGCTCGTCGCCTGAACGACCGCATCGTCGAGCACTGGCAGCGCGAAGGCGTCTCGATCCTCGATCCGCAGACCACCTGGATCGACCGCGACGTCTCCCTCAGCCCCGATGTCGAACTGCTGCCGGGCACCCAGCTGCGCGGTGCGACGTACATCGCCGCGGGCGCGGTCGTCGGCCCCGACACCACCCTCGTCGACACCGAGGTGGGCGAGGGGGCCACGGTGAAGCGCACCGACGCGACCCTCGCGGTGATCGGTGCCCGCGCCTCCGTGGGTCCGTTCGCGTACCTGCGGCCCAACACCCTGCTGTCGGCCGACGGCAAGATCGGCACGTTCGTCGAGACGAAGAACGTGCAGATCGGCGCCGGGTCGAAGGTGCCGCACCTCAGCTACGTGGGCGACACCGAGGTGGGCGAGGGGTCGAACATCGGCGCCGGGACCATCACGGCCAACTACGACGGCGTGAACAAGCACCGCACCGAGGTCGGGTCACACGTCCGCACCGGGTCGCACAACGTCTTCGTCGCCCCCGTTAGGATTGGCGACGGAGCGTACACAGGCGCCGGAACGATCGTCCGCAAAGACGTGCCGGCCGGTGCCCTGGCGTTGAGCATCGCTCCACAGCGCAATGCGAGCGGATGGGTCGAGGCGAACCGCCCCGGCTCGGCGGCTGCCGAGGCCGCCGCTCGTGCCGAACGAACGACCGACTGAACCCGGTCGGGTTGGCCCCTCGGGGCCGGAGAGCGAGTGACGTGTCCGGAATCAAGATCACCGGCGAGAATCGACTCGTCCTGATCTCGGGGCGTGCGCACCCCGAACTGGCCAACCAGATCGCCGCCGAGCTCGGCAGCGAGCTGATCCCGACCGACGCCCGCACCTTCGCCAACGGCGAGCTCTACGCCCGCTTCGACGAGAGCGTCCGTGGCTCGGACGCCTTCGTCATCCAGTCGCACTCGGCTCCCATCAACGAATGGCTGATGGAACAGCTGATCATGGTCGATGCGCTGAAGCGCGCCTCGGCCAAGCGCATCACGGTCGTGGCGCCGTTCTACCCCTATGCCCGCCAAGACAAGAAGGGCCGTGGGCGCGAGCCGATCTCGGCCCGACTCGTCGCCGACCTCTTCAAGGCGGCCGGTGCGCACCGCATCATGAGCGTCGATCTGCACGCCCCGCAGATCCAGGGCTTCTTCGACGGTCCGGTCGACCACCTCTTCGCCATGCCGGTCCTGCTCGAGCACTTCCGCGCCAAGCTCGACAACACGACCCTGACCGTGGTGTCGCCCGACATGGGCCGCGTGCGCGTCGCCGACATCTGGAGCGAGAAGCTCGACGCCCCCCTCGCGATCATCCACAAACGTCGTGACCCGTTGGTACCGAACCAGGTCACGGTCCACGAGATCGTCGGCGACGTCTCGGGCCGCGTCTGCCTGTTGGTCGACGACCTGATCGACACCGGGCGCACCATCGTCAAGGCGGCAGAGGCCCTCAAGGCCGCCGGCGCCATCGGTGTCGTCGTCGCCGCGACCCACGCGGTGTTCAGCGACCCTGCACCCGAGATCCTCAACAGCGACTTCATCGACTCGGTCGTCGTGACCGACACCCTGCCGCTGACCGAGCACCAGAAGTTCGACAAGCTCGAGATCCTGCCGATCGCCCCGCTGATCGCCCGCGCGATCCACGAGGTCTTCGACAACGGTTCGGTCACCTCGATGTTCGACGGCGCCGCCTGACCCACCGGCGAACCCGGCCCGCCGTGGCCCGCCCCTCGTGGTCGGCAATTCAGGAGTTCGGCTGCACCGCGCCTCCTACGGGCTGCGCGGTCGGCCGCTCTCCTGAGTCCTCGACGTGGGGTGGGTGGGCGTGTGCAGGTCGTGTCCGGATCGTGCGGGCCGGGGGTTGAACGCGCCGGGCTCGCCTGTCGCGTCGGCAACTCAGGAGTTCGGCTGCGCCGCGCCTCCTGCGCCCGGTCCGGTGGGGCGTTCTCCTGAGTCGTCGACGCAGGACCGCCGCGCCGACACGACGGGCCGCGCCCGGACACGAGACGGGCCTGCCCGCCGACACACGCCGCCGCAGCGGCATCGCATCGACGGGCAGGCCCGTCAGAACCCGGGAGGCGCGGTGGGCGTCCCCGGGGATCTCTCAGTGGGTCGACGGCTCCGTCTCGATCTCGGACCGGTCGCCTGACCAGAGGGTGTGGAACGTGCCCTCCTCGTCGACGCGCTGGTAGGTGTGGGCCCCGAAGAAGTCGCGCTGCCCCTGGATGAGCGAGGCGGGCAGGCGTTCGGACGCGAGCGAGTCGTAGTACGACAGTGCCGACGCGAATCCGGGTACGGGAATGCCCGACAGCGCGGCCTTGGCGACGATGCGGCGCCACGCCTCCTCGCCGTCGCGGACGGCTGCGGCGAAGTAGTCGTCCTCGAGCAGGGTCGCGATCGACGCGTCCTTCTCGTAGGCGTCGACGATGCGGTTGAGGAACTGCGCGCGGATGATGCACCCTCCGCGCCAGATCTTGGCGATGGCGCCCTTGTCGATGTCCCAGTCGTACTCGTCGGCTCCGGCGATGATCGCGTCGAAGCCTTGCGCGTAGGCGACGATCTTCGAGGCGTAGAGCGCCTTCTGCACGTCGTCTTCGAAACCGTCGCCGGCCTCCTGGATCTCGGGCCGCCCCTGCAGGGTCTGCTGCACGGCCGAGCGTTGGGCGGGCTTCGACGACACGGCGCGGGCGAAGACGGCCTCGGCGATGCCACCGACCGGCACGCCCAACCCGACGCTGTTCTGCACCGTCCAGACGCCCGTGCCCTTCGAACCGGCCTGGTCGACGATGGAGTCGACGAGCGGGCCGTCGGTCTTGGCGTCCGTCTGGCGGAGGACCTCGGCCGTGATCTCGATCAGGTACGACTCGAGCTCGCCCTTGTTCCACTCCTCGAAGACCGCGGCGATGGCGGCGGGATCGTGGCCACCGACGCGTCGCAGCAGGTCGTAGGACTCGGCGATGAGCTGCATGTCGGCGTACTCGATGCCGTTGTGGATCATCTTGACGAAGTGGCCCGCGCCGTCGGCGCCCACGTGGGTGACGCAGGGTTCGCCCTCGGCCACGGCCGCGATCGACGCCAGGATCGGACCGAGCGTCTCGTAGGCCTCCTTCGAGCCGCCGGGCATGATCGACGGTCCCTTCAGGGCGCCTTCCTCGCCACCCGAGATGCCGGCGCCGACGAAGTTGAGTCCGCGCTCCTTCAAGGCGGCCTCGCGACGTCGCGTGTCCTGGAAGTTCGCGTTGCCGCCGTCGACGATGATGTCGCCCTCGTCGAAGGCGTCGGCGAGCTGGTCGATGACGGCGTCGGTGCCGCGACCGGCCTGCACCATGATGATGGCGGTGCGCGGCTTCTGCAGGGAGGCCGCGAAGTCCTCGATCGACTTCGACGGGATGAACCCCGCGTCGCCGTGCTCGTCCATCAGGGTGTCGGTGCGCTCCGGGGAGCGGTTGTAGACCGCCACCGTGTTGCCCTCGCGGCTGGCGAGGTTGCGCGCCAGGTTCGAGCCCATGACGGCCAGGCCGACGACTCCGATGTTTGCCTGTGGTCCTCCGTGTTCAGCCACGGTGCCTCCTTGTCGGTAGGGAACGGACCGACCATATGCCGCCCGGCCGGGCTGCCGTCCAGGTGCCGCGCCGCAGGTCGTGGGTAGGCTCTCCGGGCACGTGCCGCGACCCGGCGCCCGCCGCCGAGAAGACCCCGAGGACACCGTGACCCAAGCAGCTTCCTTCCCGCCCGTCGTCGTGATGGGGGTCTCCGGATCGGGCAAGTCGACGGTGGGCGAGCTGCTGGCCGAGACACTGGAGATCCCGTTCGTCGACGCCGACGACCTGCACCCCGAGGCCAACCGGCTCAAGATGGCCGAGGGGCACCCTCTCGACGACGCCGACCGCTGGCCGTGGTTGCGCATCGTCGCCGATCGCATCGCTGCGGCAGGCGACGAGTCGGTCGTGGTGGCCTGCTCATCGTTGAAGAGGGCGTATCGCGACGTCCTGCGCGAAGGCGATCCGCGCCTCCGGTTCGTCCACCTGACGGGCGTGCGCGACCTGGTCGCGCGTCGGCAGCGAGAGCGCAAGGGGCACTTCATGCCGGCCGGCCTGATGGAGTCGCAGTTCGCGACCCTCGAGCCGTTGACCGAGGACGAGGCCGGCTTCGAGGTCGACGTGCGCCCCGGCCCCGACGAGGTCGTGGCGGCCGTCGTCGCCCACCTCCGAGCGGTGCGCGGCGGCGAGCTCGAGCACTGACCCGGCGTCCTCGGGGGCGCCCGAGCCGAGGAGGCGCGGGTTGGCGACACGCCCGGCCGACGTGTAACCTGGGCAGCTGAACCTCGGCGAGGGGTGCTCCGGCACCCGTGATCGACGCGGTAGGCAGGCGCTCGGTGCTCAGGCACCACTCGTGCAGCGGTGATCGTCCCTCGGGCGGCGCCCCTCGGGTTGCGGGTCCTTCCTCACGCGATGCGCGTTCGAGTTGACACCGACCACACACCCCCGGGCCCTCGCGGCCCCTGCAAGGAGACGACATGTCCGACCAGAACACCCTCAGCGCTCTCGTGCGCACCAGCTTCGGCAAGGGCGCGGCCCGCAAGATCCGCGCGAAGGACCAGATCCCCGCGGTCATCTACGGCCACGGCACCGACCCCCAGCACGTCACGCTGCCCGGCCACGAGACGATGCTCATCACGCGTCGCGCCAACGCCGTCATCACGCTCGACATCGAGGGCACGAACCAGCTCGCCCTGGTGAAGGACATCCAGCGCGACCCGGTCAAGCAGACCATCGAGCACATCGACCTCATCGTCGTCCGCCAGGGCGAGAAGGTCACCGTCGAGGTGCCCGTGCACGTCGAGGGCGAGTCGGCTCCCGGCACGATCCACGTCCTCGAGCTCAACGCCGTCGAGCTCGAGGTCGAGGCCACGCACATCCCGCAGAACGTCGTCGTCTCGATCGAGGGCCTCGAAGAGGGCGCCCAGGTCACGGCCGCCGACCTCGTGCTGCCTAAGGGCGCCACCCTGGTCAGCGAGCCCGAGACCCTCGTGCTCGCCATCTCGGTGCCCCAGCTTGACCTCACGACCGACGCCGTGTCGGACGAGGACGGCGAGGCCGCCGAAGCCGAGGGCGACGTCGAGTCCATCGAAGACGAAGAGCGCTCCGAGTAACACGGGACACCCGAACACCCTGCCGGCGCAGACCCACTGAGAGAACGACGACCAAGACGATGGCACTCGACGACCAGTGGCTCGTGGTCGGGCTCGGCAACCCCGGGCCCGGCTACGCCGGCAACAGGCACAACGTCGGGCAGATGGTGCTGGCCGAACTGGCCGACCGTCTGTCCGCCGGCTTCAAGAACCACCGCACGAACGCGACGGTCGCCGAGGGGCGCACAGCTCCCGGCGGCCCTCGGCTCGTGCTGGCCAAGCCCGCCACCTTCATGAATGTCTCGGGCGGTCCGACGCAGGCGTTGCTGCGGTACTACGACCTCGACGTGTCGCGACTGATCGTCGTCCACGACGAGCTCGACATCGACTTCGACGTCGTCCGGCTCAAGCACGGCGGTGGCCACGGTGGGCACAACGGCTTGCGCGACATCATCGCGGCGACGGGCTCGAACGAGTTCACCCGCGTGCGTGTCGGCATCGGCCGTCCGCCCGGGCGTCAACCGGCCGCCGACTTCGTCCTCAAGGACTTCTCGTCCACCGAGCGCAAAGAGCTGCCGTTCCTGCTCGGCGACGCCGCTGATGCCGTCGAGATGATCACGACCGACGGGCTGACGGCGGCGCAGCTGAAGTTCCACACCGCGAAGAGCTGAACCGCCACACCCCGGCCTGACCAGCCGGGCTCGCCGCGGGTGTCGCCCAGAGCGAACCCCGGCCGAGGTGTCGGTGGTGCCGCGTAACATCGTGCGGGTGATACTCGCGGGCTTGATCAAGGCGCTCTCGCGCGCCTCCACGTTTTCTGCTGCCCTCGACAGGGCCGCACGCAGCACGGATTTCTCGGTCGTGGACGGCCTCCGCGTTCCGCTGCTGGCGGGCCTGCTCGATCGGCGTGAGGGCCCGCAGGCGATGCTGGTCGTCACGGCGACGGGCCGTGAGTCCGAGGCGGTCCGCGGGTCGCTCGCCAGCTACCTGCCCGAGGCCGAGATCATCGAGTTCCCCGCGTGGGAGACCCTGCCGCACGAACGACTGAGTCCCAGCGCCGAGACGGTCGGCAAGCGCATCCACGCCCTGCGGCGCCTCGCCACCTGGCGGCGCGAGGCGGCCGAGGCGCCGGGCACCGTGCGGCCGATCGTCGTGGTGGCCGGCGTGCGCGCGGCTCTCCAGCCGCTCAGCGACAACCTCGTCGACCTCGACCCCGTGCGGCTCACCGTCGGTGAGCGAGGCCACGACCTCTCCGGCATCGCCGTGCATCTCGTCGACCTGGCCTACGCCCGGGTCGACATGGTCACCCGACGGGGCGAGTTCGCCGTCCGCGGCGGCATCCTCGACGTGTTCCCGCCCACGGCCGAACACCCCGTCCGAGTCGACTTCTTCGGTGACGAGGTCGACCAGATCCGTCGCTTCTCGGTCGCCGATCAACGCAGCCTCGACGGCGAGGTGACCTCGGTCGAGCTCCCGCCGAGCCGCGAGATGCTGCTCACCGAAGCCGTCCGTCAACGCGCCCGCGAGATGCAGCACGAGTTCCCCAGCCTCTCCCAGATGCTGGCCAAGATCGCCGAGGGCATCCCGGTCGAGGGCATGGAGAGCCTGGCTCCCGCGCTCGTGCACCGGCTGGTGCCGGTGACGCACTACCTGCCGGCCGGCGCCTCCATCGCCGTGCTCTCGCCCGAACGGGTCGTGTCGCGCGCGCAGAGCCTGGCCGAGACGAACCGCGAGTTCCTGTCCGCGGCCTGGAACGCCGCCACGGCCGGGGCCGAGGCCCCGATCGACCTCGACTCGGGTGACTTCCTCAGCTTGCGTGACCTGCGCGAGGCGGCCGGCGACCGGTCGTGGTTCACGATGAGCGGCTTCGACTCGGGCGAGGTCCTGTCCGACGACGAGGCCGTCGCCTCGGCCGGCGACTACGTGCGGGTCGACGCCGCCGTCGTGCCGAGCTTCAGCGGCCACGCCGAGGGGGCGCTCGAGCACGTCGTCGAGCGAGTGCGCGACGGCTGGGCCGTCGTCGTCACGGCCCGCGGCACCGGCCTGGTCGAGCGGGCTCGCGACGTGCTCGCCGAGCGCGAGGTGGCGGCGCGCCTCGAGGACGCCCTGCCCGAGACCCTCGAACCCGGCGTCGTGCACCTCGTGGCCGGTGGGGTCGAGGCCGGCTTCGAACTGATCGAGTCCAAGATCGCCGTCCTCGGCGAGTCCGACTTCTACGGCCGGTCGGCCAACTACGACTCGCGTCAGGTCAAGAAGCTCGCCACCCGGCGCAAGAACGTCGTCGACCCCCTGCAGCTCAAGCCGGGCGACGTGGTCGTGCACTCCACCCACGGCATCGGCAAGTTCCTCGAACTCACCAGTCGCGAGGTGTCGAGCGGTGGCAAGAACGCCGTCAAGCATTCCCGCGAGTACCTCGTGCTCGAGTACGCGCCCTCGAAACGCGGTTATCCCGGCGACAAGCTCTACGTGCCGACCGACCAGCTCGATCTGCTCAGCCGGTACGTGGGCGGCGAGGCCCCCTCGCTCAGCAAGATGGGCGGCGGCGACTGGGCGGCCGCCAAGGGCAAGGCGCGCCGGGCCGTCCGCGACATCGCCGTCGAGCTCGTCAAGTTGTACTCGGCCCGCATGGCGAGCAAGGGCCATGCGTTCCCGCCCGACACCCCGTGGCAGCGCGAGCTCGAAGAGGCCTTCCCGTTCGCCGAGACCCCGGACCAGCTCACGACCATCGACGAGATCAAGGCCGACATGGAGCGCCCGATCCCCATGGACCGCCTCCTCTCGGGCGACGTGGGCTACGGCAAGACCGAGGTCGCCGTCCGGGCCGCGTTCAAGGCGATCCAAGACGGCAAGCAGGTCGTCATGCTCGTCCCGACGACGCTGCTCGTGAAGCAGCACTTCGACACCTTCAGCGATCGCTTCGCCGGCTTCCCCGTGCACCTCCGCAGCCTCAGTCGATTCCAGACCGCGAAAGAGTCGAAAGAGACGATCGCTGGGCTCGGCGACGGCACCGTCGACATGGTCATCGGCACGCACCGACTGCTCAGCGAGGGCATCTCGTACAAGGACGTCGGCCTCGTGATCATCGACGAAGAGCAGCGTTTCGGCGTCGAGCACAAGGACGCCCTCAAGAAGCTCAAGACGAACGTCGACATCCTGGCGATGTCGGCGACGCCGATCCCGCGGTCCCTCGAGATGGCCGTGACCGGCATCCGCGAGATGTCGACCCTGGCCACCCCACCGGAAGACCGCCACCCGATCCTCACCTTCGTCGGCCCCGAGAGCGACCGGCAGAAGGCGGCCGCGATCCGGCGCGAACTGCTGCGCGAGGGGCAGGTGTTCTACGTGCACAACCGCGTGGCGAGCATCAACCGCGTGGCGGCGCAGATCGCCGAACTCGTGCCCGAGGCCCGCGTCGCCGTCGCCCACGGTCAGATGGCCGAGTCGACCCTCGAGCAGGTCATGGTCGACTTCTGGGAGCGCAAGTTCGACGTCCTCGTCTCGACCACGATCATCGAGACCGGCCTCGACATCGCCAACGCCAACACCCTGATCATCGACCGGGCCGACAAGTACGGTCTCAGCCAGCTGCACCAGTTGCGCGGTCGCGTGGGCCGCGGCCGCGAACGTGGTTACGCGTACTTCCTCTACGACGCCGACAAACCGCTCAGCGAGACCGCACAAGACCGGCTCGAGACGATCGCCGCCAACAACGAGCTCGGTGCAGGCATGCAGGTCGCCCTCAAAGACCTCGAGATCCGCGGGGCGGGCAACCTCCTGGGCGGCGAACAGTCCGGGCACATCGCCGGTGTCGGCTTCGACCTCTACCTGCGCATGATCGGTGAGGCCGTCAGTTCGTTCCGCGGAGACGTCGCCGAGGGCCAGACCGAGCTGCGGCTCGAACTGCCGGTCGACGCCCACGTGCCCGAAGAGTACGTCGAGAGCGAGCGCCTGCGACTCGAGGCGTACCAGAAGCTCTCGACGGCCAGCTCGCCCACGTCGACCGAAGATCAGATCGACTCGGTTCTCGACGAACTCACGGACCGCTACGGTGAGCCGCCGGCACCCGTGCTGGCCTTGATAGAGGTCTCCCGCCTGCGTCGCGCGGCCCAGAAGGCGGGTCTCAGCGAGGTGGTCGTCATGGGCAGCAACCTGAGGGTCGCGGGCATCGACCTCCCCGACAGCATGCAGGTCCGCCTGCAGCGCATGTACCCGGGTGCCCGCTGGTTCGCACAGGCCAACGCCGTCAGCGTCCCGCTGCCCCGGGCCCACGGCCAGGCACCGACCGACGACGAGCTCATCGTCTGGGTCGAGCAGCTGCTGTCGGCGATCTACTCCGCTCCGGTCGCCCGTCCGGCGGCCGACACGGCCGCGGCGAGCTGACCGTGCCGACCGGTCAGGCGAAGGGCCCACGAGACGAGGAGGCGCGAGGCGGCCTCGAGCCCGGGGCCGGTGCCCGGCTCGGTGAACTCGTGGGCGTGGTGGACGCCCTCCTCGCTGACGAGGGCGGGTGCGACTGGAACCGCACGCAGACTCATCGTTCCCTCGTGACCTACCTCGTCGAAGAGACCTACGAGCTCGTCGAGGCCATCGAGGACGGCACCTCGGACGACCTGCGCGAAGAGCTCGGGGACGTGCTGTACCAGGTGGTCTTGCACAGCGCTCTCGCCGCCCGCGCCTCCTCGGGGGCGTTCGACCTCGCCGACGTCGTCCACGATGTGACCGAGAAGACCGTCCGGAGGCACCCGCACGTGTTCGGGGCCGAGCACGCCGACGGCCTCGACGACATCGTCCGGCTCTGGTCGGCGGCGAAAGCCGACGAGAAGTCGCGTCGGACGAGCGTCTATGACGGTGTCCCGGTCGGGCAACCAGCGCTCGCCAGGGCTCAGAAGCTCGACTCTCGCCGGACCACGGCGGGCGCCTCTCGGCCTCACCTGCATGCGCCGACGGCCGTATCCGCGGGTCAGGGTGGTACGGGTGCCTCCCCAGAGGCGAGCGAGCTCGCGTGGGGCAGGGATCTGCTCGCCCGGGTCGACGAGGCCACCGACCGGGGCATCGACGCCGAGCGGGCCCTCCGGGCCGCCGTGCGCGAGCGCGAGATGCTGCTCCGCCGCGAAGAGACCGGTGCGTCGACGAGCGCCAGGTCGCCGAATGGCCCCGTCGGGCAGGTGCCCCCTCAACCCGAATGAGGGGGCACCTCGGCGTCACCTGCTCAACCCGAATGAGCAGGGAGGCCCGTCGCTCGGCCGCCAGGAGACCGGCCCGAAGGCATCGGCCAGACGGCAACCAAGTGGTGTCATCAATGTAGGGGGCACGTGTTGACATGTCAAAAGCCGACATGTCGGTCGTGCCGCTCACGAGGGTGTCACGTGCTCCGCCGAAGCATCGATCGTGAGGCCGGTCGACGACGACAGACGTCTGTTATGGTCCACTACTACGACGACGACGATGGCCGCGCAGGGCGAGTACGACTCGTCGGCACGAAGGAGCGGCAGCATGCCTCGCAAGCCTGACCCCACCCGTAAACCCGAGCTGCTGGGGCAGATTCTCGAGCACCTCCGTGGTCGTTCGCTCGCCACGGTGTCGTTCCGCACCCTGGCCGAGGCGCTCGGGGTCAGCACCTACGTCTTCGTGTACCACTTCGGCAACCGGGCCGAGCTCATCGCCGAGATCGTCCGCGCCGTCGTGGCCCGCAATGACGGGCTTCTGGCCGTCACGGTCGCCGAGCTCGACCGTAAGGCGTTCGAGAAGCACCTCGCGAAGGTCTGGCAGGACGTCTCCACCGAGCGCGGCCGAGACCTGCACCGGCTCGAACTCGAGGCGGCCCTGCTCGAGACCGTCGCGGGCGATGCGGGCGGTGCCGCCCGCGCGACCGTCGGCCGATGGGTCGACCACGTCGCCTCGTGGGTCGCGGCGAACGGCGTCGCGCCGGCGGAGGCCGAGGTCGCCGCTCGGGTCTTCGTCGACGCGCTCTTCGGTCTGCAGTACGACGCCATCGTCTCGGGTGACGAGAGTCGGGCTTCGGAGGCGTACGGGCAGGCGGTCGAGACTCTCGTCGCGAGCTCTCCGCAGCGCTGATCTTTCGGCAGCGCTGATCTTTTGGCAGCGCTGACCCTTTCGTAGCGCCGACCCTGGCGTGGGCGAGCGCCGCGACAAAGGGCGTGCTCCGATCTCTTCTGCCGAGGGCAGAGGGCGGAGTCGGGCCGAGGGCGGAGCCGGGCCGAGCGCAGAACGCCCGACCCGGCCCGGGGCCCTCACCGCAGGGAAGGGAGGGCCTCGAGGTGGGATCGGCACGCAACCCGATTTGCGCCGATCACCTGTGATGAGCATAACCTAGAATGTGACATGTCTGCAAGTCGCTGCCGCAGTCCGTGTCCGGCGTCTCTGGGATGATGTCATCATGCCGACCCCCGTCAACCCGCCGCGCGGCATGCGCGACCACCTGCCCGCCGACAAGAGGCGCCGCGAGGGCGTCCTCTCGGTCATCCGAGGCGTCTACCGCTCCTACGGCTTCGACGAGATCGAGACGCCCGTGGTCGAAGAGAGCTCGCGCCTCCATTCGGGTCTCGGGGGTGACAACGAGAAGCAGGTCTTCGCCGTCCTCCGGCGGGGCCTCGACCTGGGCGACCTGCGGTCCGCCGAGAGCGTCCTCGGGCTGGCCGACCTGGGGCTCCGCTTCGACCTGACGGTGCCGCTCGCCCGCTTCTACGCGTCGCACCGGGCCGAGCTGCCGGCGGTCTTCCGCTCCGTCCAGATCGCCCCGGTGTGGCGGGCCGAGCGGCCGCAGAAGGGGCGCTACCGACAGTTCGTCCAGTGCGACATCGACGTCCTGGGCGAGGCCGGGCCCCTGGCCGAGATCGAACTGATCCAGGCCACCACCGCCGTGCTCGACGCCCTGGGGCTCACCGGGACGACGATCCGGGTGAACGACCGACGCATCCTGCTGGCGATGCTCGCTCACTGGTCCGTGCCCGAGACTCTCACCGACCAGGCCCTGATCGTCATCGACAAGCTCGACAAGGTCGGCGTCGACGGCGTCGTGGCCGAGCTGGTCGACCTCGGCGTCACGACTCCCGGCCTCGACCACGCGCTCGCGCAACTGGCCGAGGCCTCGTGGGCCACCGGCGAGGGCGACGACGCTCCGTGGCTCGACCGGGCCGCGTTCGCCGATCTGGTCGCCCTCCGCGACGCGTTGCCGGGGGCGACCCTCCGGTTCGACCCGACGCTGGTCCGCGGCATGGGCTACTACACGGGGACGATCTTCGAGATCGCCCACCCCGACGTGCCCTACTCGCTCGGTGGCGGCGGTCGCTACGACGGCATGATCGGCCGTTTCCTCGGCACCGAGGTGCCCGCGGCCGGTTTCTCCCTCGGGTTCGAACGGCTCGTCGAGCTCGTGACGCTCGAGACCGACGACGACGCGGGGTTGGCGCTGGTCTACGACAAGAGGGTCGAACCGGTCGAGGTGCTCGCCCTGCAGCGCGAGCTGTTGGCGGGCGGTGAGCGACGTGTGCGCCTCGAGAAGAAAGCCAAGAACTTCACCAATCAGCTCGACGGCCTGGCGGCGGCGGGGTTCACCCGGTTCGTCACGGTGCGCGGCGGCGAGTCGGCCGCCGACCTCGAGATCCGCACGATCGGTTGACCCCCGCCGTCGACTCCTCGCCACGAACCAGGGCAGGAGGCGCGGCTAAGCTGGGCCGCGGACCTCGCGTCCCCAGACGAACGACTACTAAGGAGCTCTCCAGTGGCAGCAATCGACGCCGTAGGCGCCCGCGAAATCCTCGACTCGCGGGGCAACCCCACCGTCGAGGTCGAGGTCTTGCTCGAGGACGGGACGGTGTCGCGCGCGGCCGTTCCCTCGGGTGCATCGACCGGGGCCTTCGAGGCCTACGAGCTGCGTGACGGCGACCAGAGCCGCTACCTGGGCAAGGGTGTGCTCAAGGCGGTCGCCGCCGTCATCGACGAGATCGGCCCCGAGGTCGAGGGGCTCGACGCCACCGATCAGCGCCTCGTCGACCAGGCCATGATCGAGCTCGACGGCACCGACAACAAGAAGCGCCTGGGCGCGAACGCCATCCTCGGCGTCTCTCTGGCCGTGGCCCGTGCGGCGGCCGACTCGGCCGACCTGCCCCTGTTCCGTTACCTGGGCGGCCCGAACGCGCACACGCTGCCCGTCCCCATGCTCAACGTGATCAACGGCGGTTCGCACGCCGACAGCAACGTCGACATCCAAGAGTTCATGATCCTGCCGATCGGGGCCTCCTCGTTCGCCGAGGCGCTGCAGTGGGGTGCCGAGACGTACCACGCCCTCAAGAGCGAGCTCAAGGCCAAGGGCCTCTCGACCGGGCTCGGCGACGAGGGCGGCTTCGCACCGAACCTCGACAGCAACCGTGCCGCGCTCGACCTGCTCGTCGAGGCCATCACCAAGGCGGGCTTCACCCCCGGCAAAGACCTGGCCCTGGGCCTCGACGTGGCCTCGAGCGAGTTCTACTCCGACGGCAGCTACACCTTCGAGGGCGAGAAGCGCGACTCGGGCTACCTCGCGAACTACTACGCCGACCTCGTCGCGTCGTACCCCCTCGTCACCATCGAGGACCCCCTCGACGAAGACGACTGGGAGGGCTGGGCGCACCTCACGAGCGAGATCGGCTCGAAGACGCAGATCGTCGGCGACGACCTGTTCGTCACGAACCCCGAACGCCTCGCGAAGGGCATCACGGCAGGCGCCGCCAACTCGATCCTCGTCAAGGTCAACCAGATCGGCACGCTGACCGAGTCGCTCGACGCCGTCTCGCTCGCCCAGCGCAGCGGCTACACGACCGTCCTGTCGCACCGCTCCGGCGAGACCGAGGACACCACGATCGCCGACCTCGCCGTCGCGACCGACGCGGGTCAGATCAAGACCGGCGCACCTGCCCGCAGTGAGCGCGTCGCGAAATACAACCAGCTCCTCCGCATCGAAGAAGAACTCGGCGACGCCGCGGTCTACGCCGGGTACGGCGCGTTCCCGCGCTTCTCCGCCTGACGCGACCCGCGCCTCCTCGGGGCCCGTCCTGCTCGTGCGGGGCGGGCCTCCGTCGTTCCCCAGAGACGTCGTTTAGGCTCGTCGCATGCCCCGTGAGACCTCGAACCGCCGTGTGCCGGTGACCCTGCCGGCCGGCGAGACGCCGACGGGCCACTGGCTGCGCACGATCCGGTTCTCGGGGTTCAGCGTGCTCATGCTGGTGATCCTCGTCATGTTCGTCGTCATCCTCGCGCCCTCGCTGCGCACGCTGATCCAGCAGCAGCAGCAGATCGCTGCCCTCCAGGACGACGTCCGGCAACAAGAGGATTCCGTCGACGAGTTGAAAGAAGACGTGGCTCGGTGGAGCGATCCGGCGTACATCGAGGCACAGGCCCGAGACCGCTTGCTCTACGTCTACCCCGGCGAGTACAGCTACCTCGTGATGGGTGACGACGCGGCCCGGACTCCCGGCACGGCTCCGGGCACCGGCACGACGATCAGCGACTCGTTGCAGACGCCCCAGGTCGACTGGGTGGCGGCCATGACGGCCTCGGTGCTCGACGCCGGCCTGAGCGACGATCCCGCGACCGAACTCGTCGCCCCCGACATCAGCGGCAGCCAGGTGCCCGCCCCGACATCCGAGCAGACAGGTGGCACTCAGTGACCACGCCCCCCTTCGATCCCGTGACCGACGACGACGTCCGCGTCGTGACGGCCCAGCTCGGGCGTCCGGCACGCGACGTGATCGGCATCGCCGCCCGCTGCGTCTGCGGCGCGCCCACCGTCGTGGCGACGAAGCCGCGCCTGACCGACGGAACACCGTTCCCGACGCTCTACTACCTGTGCCACCCCGGCGCCACGGCCGCCGTCTCGACCCTCGAAGCCACCGGGGTGATGGCCGAGTTCACCGATTTGCTCGAGTCCGATCCCGACCTGCGCGCTGGCTACCGGGCCGCGCACGAGGCCTATCTCGCCGACCGCGAGGGCATCGAGCACGTCGACGAGATCGACCACGTCACGGCGGGTGGCATGCCCGAGCGGGTCAAGTGCCTGCATGCTCTGGTCGGCCACGCGCTGGCCGCCGGACCGGGCGTCAATCCCTTCGGCGACCTCGCCCTGGAGCGCGCCGCGTGGAGCCCCGACGTGTGTCGGTGCCCCGACTACCTCGCCGACGACCGACCCTCCGTCGAGGCTCCCGTGGTCGGCAGGGGAGCCTGACGCACGTGCGCCGCTCCGGGGGGTTCGTGGTGGCGGTCGTGCTGGGGGCCCTCGTCGCGGCCGTCGTGCCGGCCTCGGCCGCGACGGCCGACCAGGTCCGCGACGCCGAGTACTGGCTCGCCGACTACGGCATCCAACGGGCGTGGCAGACCACGCGGGGCGCCGGGACGACCGTCGCCGTGATCGACACGGGAGTCGACTCGTCCGTCCGCGAACTGCAGGGTGCCGTCGTCGGCGGCACCGACGTCTCGGGGCTCGGCTCGGCCGACGGGCAGACTCCGGTCGGCGACGACCCGAACCATGGCACGTTGGTGGGGTCGATGGTCGCGGGCCGCGGGACCGGAACGGGCGACGGCGTGATCGGCGTGGCGCCCGAGGCCGACCTGCTCTCGGTGTCGGTGGGCTTCGGCTCGTCGGCGGTGGACTCCGACGACCAGATCGCCCGGGCGGTGCGGTGGTCGGTCGACGCGGGGGCAGACGTCATCAACATGTCGTTGACCCGCAACACCTTGGACTGGCCGACCAGCTGGGACGACGCCTTCCTCTACGCCATGGAGCACGACGTCGTCGTCGTCGCTGCGGCCGGCAACCGCGGCAGCGGCACGACCGAGGTGGGCGCCCCGGCGACGATGCCGGGCGTCCTCACGGTCGCCGGGGTCGACCGGCAGGGCACGGCGAGCTTCGACGCGTCGAGTCAGGGCATCACGATCGGCGTGGCCGCCCCGAGCGAGGACCTCGTCGGCGTCGGCCCGGGCGACGTCCACTACAGCTGGAGCGGCACGAGCGGAGCGACCCCCCTCGTCGCGGGCATCGTCGCGCTCGTGCGCAGCGCCCACCCCGAGCTCGACGCCGCCGACGTCATCAACCGCGTCGTGGCGACGGCCACCCCGAAGGGCACCGCGACGCCCGACCCTCTGTACGGCTACGGGCTCGTCGACGCCGCGGCGGCCGTGACCGCCTCGGTGCCCGCGGTCGCCGCCAACCCGATGGGCGACCTGGCCGAGTGGATCCGACTGCACCGACGTGCCGACGTACCGGCGCCATCGGCCCCGGCGACGAATCCGACGGAGGAAGCCCCCGTGCCGACCCCGGTGGCCGATCCGGGGCAGCCGTTGGCGGTCCTCTTGCCCACCGTCGAGACCATGAGGTCCACGGGCATCCCCCTGATCGTCTTCACGGTCTTCGGGGGAGCCGCCGTCCTGGTCGCGGTCGGAGCCGTCCGCCAGTTCAGGCGCGCACGGCGCTCGGGGTAAGGTCGTCTGCGACACCCCCATCTCAAGGAGACATTCGCCGTGCCCAAAATCCTCATCGTCGGCGGCGGCTACGCCGGTTTCTACACTGCCTGGAAGCTCGAGAAGTGGCTGCGCGCGGGTGAGGCCGACGTCACGATCGTCGACCCTTTGCCGTACATGACGTACCAGCCGTTCCTGCCCGAGGTGGCCGCCGGCTCGATCGAGCCGCGTCACGCGGTCGTCGCCCTGCGACGTCACCTGAAGAAGACGAACGTCGTCACGGCCAAGGTCACCGGTGTCGACCACGCCTCGAAGACCGCCACCATCACGCCCGAGGTGGGTGACGCCTGGACGATGCAGTACGACCAGATCGTCATGACGGCCGGTGCCGTGTCGCGCACCTTCCCGATCCCGGGCGTCGCCGACGAAGCCATCGGCCTCAAGACCATCGAAGAAGCCGCCGCGATCCGCGACAAGGTGCTGACGAACTTCCAGAAGGCGGCCAACCTGCCGGCCGGTCCCGAGCGCGACCGACTCCTCACGGTGGTCGTGATCGGCGGTGGCTTCGCCGGCATCGAGGTCTTCGCCGAACTGCGAAGCTTCGCCAGCGACCTGCTGAAGAACTACCCCGACCTCACCATCGACGACACCCACTTCCACCTCGTCGAGGCGATGGGCCGAATCATGCCCGAGGTCTCGCTCGAGACGAGCCACTGGGTGCTGAAGAACCTCGCGGAACGCGCCGCCACCGTCCACCTCGACACCCAGCTGCAGTCGGCGGTCGGCGGCAAGATCGAGCTCTCGACCGGTGAGTCGTTCGAGTCCGACCTCATCGTCTGGACGGCCGGCGTCATGGCCAACCCGATGGTCCGCGGGACGGACTTCCCGCTCGAGCAGCGCGGTCGTATCACCGTCAAGGCCGACCTGCGCATCGTCGACGGCGACACCGTCGTCCCCGACGCCTGGGCCTGCGGCGACGTCGCCGCGACGCCCGACCTGACCGGCAAGGGCGTGGGGGGATTCTGCGTGCCGAACGCCCAGCACGCGGTCCGCATGGGCAAGCGCCTCGCGAAGAACATCGTCGCGTCGCTCCGTGGCGAGGGGCTCGTCGACTACAAGCACGAGAACCTGGGCGCCGTCGCCGGCCTCGGTCTCAACGTCGGGGTGTTCCAGAGTGGCAAGTTCGCCATGAAGGGCTTCCCGGCCTGGGCCGCCCACCGTGGTTACCACGGCATGGCGATGCCCTCCTTCGAGCGCAAGTTCCGCGTCGTCGGCGGCTGGTGGAACAACTTCTGGCTGGGTCGCGACATCGTCTCTCTCGACAACCGCGAGCGTCCCCGCGCGGCCTTCGAGGAGTTCGCCTCGCGTCCGAAGCCCGCTGTCGAGGCGCCGGCCGAGGCGACCTCTCCCGCATCCGTGGGGGCGGGCCAGCCCGCCGGCGAGGCAGGGCCCGCGTACGCGAACCCGGTCGAAGACGACGGAACGGCGAAGAAGGGCACGGCCGAGGGCGGCGAGGCGGCCGCCAAGGCTGCGCGCAAGGCTCCTGCTCGCAAGCCCGCCGCGAAGAAGACGGCCACCGGCCAGTCCGCAGAGACCGACACGGTGTCCGCTTCCGAGTGATCCGCGAGAACACGTCCGGGGTGCCCGTCCGCTGCCTGCAGCGTGGCGGGCATCTCTGTCTCGTAGGCTGGTCGCCCGGGCCCCCGTAGCCCAATCGGCAGAGGCAGGCGACTTAAAATCGCTTCAGTCAGGGTTCGAGTCCCTGCGGGGGCACTTGCCCGCGGCGAGGGTGCGGCGACGTCCACCTCGAGGCGGCGCCGCCCCGACGCGGTTCTCCACGTCCCTGAGCACCGGGTCTCTCGTCGCTGACCGCAGCCGCGCCTCCTGACCCGACCGGCCCCTCCGAAGTCCCCGCGCGTCCGGCCGCGCACCGGCCCCCGTGCCGGGTCGGCAACTCAGGAGATCGGCGTGGGGCGGGGGTGATTCGGCGCGGAACCCAGCTGTTCTCCTGAGTTGCCGCCTGCGCCGGCGCCCGGCCGTCCGCCGGCACCGCGGGCCACGCCGTGTCGGCAACTCAGGTGATCGACACGGCCGGCCCTCTGAGGGGCGCCTTCGTCGGTGGTTCTCCTGAGTTGCCGGAGGGGGGCACGGTGCCCGGCTGGGGTGTCTCGAGAGAGGCGACGCCGCGTGAGGGGCGGTCGCGTCCAGCCGGGGTGGTGTCGAGCCGGGTCAGGCCTCGTCCGTGTCCCCCTCGACGAAGGACGTCCAGAGCCACACCGCGACGCATAGGCCCGCGGTCAAGGTGGCCGCCAGGAAGACCCCGCCGACCGGGAACGACGAAGGGCCGCCCGTGAGCACCGCCGCGGCCGCCGCCACGCCGACCACGGTGAGTGCCACGTGCAGCGGCCGCGACCAGTCCCAGATGATGCGACCCGGCAGTGTGCCCACCGGTACGAGAGCGAGCACGAGGGAACCCAGGCCGGTCAGGCAGATCGTGGCGGTGGTCTCGAGGGCGAGTTCGGTGACGAAGCCCCCGGTGGCAGGCAGGGCCCCGTGGACGGCCCAGGCCCCGGCAGCCACGACCGCCAGGACGGCGACCTGGGCGAGCGCCAGGATGCCCGCCTCGCGAGGATCGTCCGATTCGTTGCGCCGGCCTCGGGGCGCCGTCGACGCGGGAGCCGCGACGATGCCGCCGACGAGCACGACCCCGAGCACGAGAGGCGGATCGAGACCGAGCAGCCGCGTGACCGCGCAGGCGACCACGGCGACGAGAAGGAGGCGCGGTGACATGCGAACGCGTGCCTCGCGTCCGCGGGAACGCGCCACCAGCAGGGTGGGGACCACGACGGTGAGCAGGTTGACGAGGGCGACGCCGATCACGATCCCGGCGAAGAGACGCGCAGAGCGGACCTCGTCGTCGAGGCCTGCCGCCAGCCCGACCACGGCGGCACCGGCGGCGACGGTCAACGCGGCGGCGACGCGGGGGTCGAGAGTGGCGGTCGAGAACGAGGTCGGGAGTTCCCGACGGCGGTTCCGCCCCGTGAGCCGCGGACCACGAGGCGTCGGCCGACCGCTCAACGCCGTGGCCAGCAGGCGCGACGGCGCGACCACGAGCAGCACGAACGCGGCGGCGAGGCCGAGGGCGAGGAGCAATCCCGTCCCGGTCATGGCCTGGCCGAGGGTGGGCAGGTCGCGACCGAAGGTCGTCGCCGCCGCCCAGTTGCCGGTCACCGGTGTGGTCGAGTCCGTCTGGCCGCCGCCTTCGTCGCCCGACGTACCGCCCGAGCCGTCACCGGGCACGGGCGCTGCGGACCCCTCGGCGGGCGGTTCGGCCGGAACGGCCGGGTCACCGGTAGCCCCGGGCCCCGGGATGGGTGCCGCCGAAGCGGAAGGAGGCGCGGGTCCAGCCGCCAGCGATGCCACGGTGACCGAGATGCCCGCGCTGGGCGGCCCGACGTTCGCCGATGCGTCGATCTGCGCGGCTTGGACGACGTGAACCCCGGCGGAGAGCGCCGCGTCCGACGACGTGCAACGCCATGCACCACCGGAGACGGTGGCCTGGCAGACCGGAGCGCTGTCCACGTACGCGGTGACGGTCGCGCCGTCTTCTCCCGAGCCCGAGAAGGTGAGCGGCTGCGTGGTGACGCGTTCACCGGCCCGGGGTGCGGTGACGACGGGTGCGGCGGGAGCGTCCCGGTCGATGGTGACGACGACGCCGGTCGAGGTCGCCGACCGGGGCACGGCGGGAACCGAGTCCGAGGACTGCGACGCCGTCACGGTGTACCTGCCGGTCGGCCACGTGGTCGACGGCAGCACGACCGACCACGCGCCGGTGCCGTCGGCCGTCGCGGAGACCGGTGCCGCGCCTCCGTCGACGGCGACCCGGGCACCGGGGAAGGCGGTGCCCGTGATCTTGCCGCCGACGGCGGGGCCGCCCTCGACAGCAGGAGGCCCGAGCAAGGAGAACGGAGCACTGACCGCGTCCTCGACCACGGCCGAGTTCGTGACGTCGCGGACCGTGAGGGTCTGGTCGGCACCGTTCTCGAGCACCACCGGGCACGACCAGGAGGCGCTGGTCGCATCGCCGGGGGGCACGGTCACCTCACAGAGGGCACGGCTGGGTACCCGAGGGTCGAGCACCCGGACGGTCGCCCCGGCAGAGCCCGTGCCGCCGACCACGACGGTGTTGGTGTCGCGGTCACCGACGTCACGGATGGTGGGTGCGACCGGGTCGGGGCCGGGTCGGCCGAGCGACGGCGCGGGGGTGGGCGTGCGCGCGGGGTCGCCCGCGGCGCGGGCGGCCACACCGACCGAGAGGGCGAGCGAGAGACCGAGGGCGACGGCGGCGAGGGTCGACACGGCACGCCGTACACGTCGCGGCGCGACCACGCGGCGTCCGACGACAGGGGTCGGCGGGCGCGTGGGATGCAGGGTCGGCGACTCGAACACTGTCACCCATTCAGCCCGTTCTCGGGGTACAAGTCAATCCGTGGCGCGGGGGAGTCGCCCCGAGATCCGCTCGTCGGGAGTCTGCTCCGAGATCACCCGGCGGGCAGGGAGCCCACATGCAGCGCATTTATAGTGTGCATCGGACTCCCGACGATCCGACCCAGGTCACGGGCGACCACCCGGCGCCCGCCGTCATCGGTCCACCAACAAGGGGTCCACCGACAAGGAGTGACACGTCATGCAACCGGCCACGATCGGCATCCTGGTAGCGGCAGGCATCATCGTCCTGCTCGCAGTCATCACCGGCATCTACCTCTGGGCCACCTACAACTCGTTGGTGACGTTGAAGGTGCGCGTCGACGAGGCGTGGAGCGACATCACGATCCAGCTCAAACGGCGAGCCGATCTGATCCCGAACATCATCGAGGCGGTCAAGGGATACGCCTCGCACGAGTCGTCGGTGTTCCAGAACGTGACGGCTGCCCGCGCCGAGACGATCGGGGCCGGCACGCCGGCCGAGGCGTCGGCGGCCGAGGGGCACATGCAGACCGCGCTCAAGAGCATCTTCGCCGTGGCCGAGGCTTATCCGCAGCTGCAGGCCAGCCAGAACTTCTTGCAATTGCAGTCCGAATTGGTCGACACCGAGGACAAGATCCAGGCCGCGCGTCGCTTCTACAACGGTGGCGTGCGCGAGTTCAACACCAAGAACCGCGTCTTCCCCAACTCGCTCTTCGCCAAGCGTCTCGGCTTCACCGAACGGGACTTCTTCGAGGTCTCCGAACCGTCGGCCATCGCCGAGCCGCCCCGCGTCCAGTTCTGACCCTGCCCTAGTTCCCTCGCGACCATGTACTCCGCGATCTCGCGCAACAAGCGCAACACCGTCTTCATCGTCCTGATCTTTCTCGTGATCGTCGGGGCGTTGGGCTTCGCCGCGAGTGCCGTCTGGAACAACGGCTCGATCGGGTTCCTCGTGCTCGGTGGGGCTGCGGTCTACGCCCTGATCCAGTACTTCGCCGCCAGTGGGCAGGCGCTCTCGATGAGCAACGCCCAGCAGGTCGACGGCACGACCGCTCCGCGCCTCTACCGCACGGTCGAGAATCTCAGCATCACCATGGGCATGCCGATGCCCAAGGTCTACGTGGTCGTCGATCCTGCTCCGAACGCCTTCGCCACGGGGCGTGACCCCGACCACGCCGTCGTCGCCGCCACCACGGGGTTGCTCGAGATCATGGATGACGCCGAGTTGCAGGGTGTGATGGCCCACGAGCTCGGTCACGTCAAGAACTACGACATCCGGGTGTCGACCATGGTGTTCGGCCTCGTCGTGGCCGTGGGGTTCCTCGCGGACATCCTGTTGCGCATGTCGTTCTTCAGCGCACTGACCGGGGGCAACCGCAACTCCAACGGCAACAACGGCGGCGGCGGGGGAAACCCCGTCTTCCTGGTTCTCGGTCTGGCGGCCATGATCATCGCCCCTCTGGCCGCCGCCGGCGTCCAGGCCGCGGTGTCGCGCCAGCGCGAGTACCTCGCCGACGCCACCGGTGCCCTGACGACGCGATACCCCGAAGGGCTGGCCCGGGCCCTCGAGAAGCTCGGTACGTCCGGACGGCCCATGCGCCAGCAGAACACGTCGATGTCGCACCTGTGGATCAGTGACCCCATGAAGCCCGGCGTCATGGACCGACTCTTCAGCACGCACCCTCCGCTCGCCGACCGCGTGCGACGCCTGAGGGAGAACGCGGGCACCTTCTAGTCGACGAGGTCGGTCACGAGGTCCGCGCGGCCGACCACGGCCGCTCGCAGGGCGCTCGCCAGGTCACCACGGTCGGAGACCTCGACCGAGTCCAGCCCTTGCCACGCCGCGGCGCGACGGAGTGTCGTCGCCAGTCGTCCGACATCGATCGGAAGGTCGCGCTCGCGCCAGGCCGACTGCACTCGCAAGACCCCCGCTTGGCGGTCGCTCTTGAGGTCGACCCGTCCGACGAGTTGGTCGTCCTGCAGGACGGGCAGCACGTAGTACCCGTGCACCCGCTTCTCTCGCGGGGTGTAGATCTCGATGCGGTAGCGGAACCCGAAGAGTCGTTCCGCCCGGGGACGGTGCCACACCACGGGGTCGAACGGCGACAGCACCGCGTCCGCGGCGAGCCGACGGGGAACGTGAGCGTCTCGATGCAGCCACGCCGTCGCCCCCCAGCCCGGCACGACGACGGGCTCGACCACACCCTCGTCGTGCAGTTCGCGCAAAGCGGGTGCGACGTCCGCGACCTTGAGGCGGAAGTAGTCGGCGAGGTCGGAGGCCGTAGCCACGCCGGAGGCGCGGGCTGCGTGGGCGACGAGGCGGCGGTGGGCCTCGTGGCGGTCGACGTCGACGGCGAGCACCTCGGCCGGGAGCACCTGGTCGGGGAGCGCGTAGACCCGCTCGAACCGTCGCCGACCCGCGCTGACCAGGGCGCCGGTGCGGAAGAGCGACTCAAGGCCGCGCTTGACGTCGCCCCAGCCCCACCACGGGCCGGTTCGGTCGGGCTGCGGGAAGACGGCGGCATCGCCCTCGACCAAGCTGGCCGGTAGTGGTCCCTTGTCGCGGATCTCGTCGAGCAACCAGCGTTCCATCCGCGGGCTCGTCGACAACCACGACGACTCGTCCCCTCGCCATTTCGCGTCGTAGTCGCGCATGCGCCAGCGCAGCAGTGGCCACGTCGACACCGGGATGAGGGCGGCCTCGTGGGCCCAGTACTCGACGTAGCGGCCGCGGCGGGCGAAGGTGAGGCGATCGAGGGTCGCGCGGTCGTACGAGCCGAGGCGGGCGAACGCGGGCAGGTAGTGGCTGCGCTCGAACACGTTCACCGAGTCGATCTGCAGCAGACCGAGCCGGTCGACGAGGCCGTTCAGCTGCCGCGTGCCCGGGCGGAGGGGACCGTCGACCGGGCCGCCGAAGCCCTGGGCCGCGAGAGCGACACGACGGGCCTGGGCGGGGGAGAGCTGCTGACGGGGCACGCGGACGACTGTAGCGACGGCCACCGACACGGGCCGCGCCTCCTGACGTCGACTCGTCCCCGTCGACACATGCGCGCGGTGGCATGTGGACGGGTAGGTGACTGGCTCCGCGGGGCCATAAACTGACGCGATGATCTGGCGGAACCGCCCCACGCGCGGCGACGAGACGCAGGGCTACGCGGTGAGCAGGCGCACGGCCGGCCCCGTCGCCGACCCGTCGGTGCCCAGGGGCATGGTCATCGCCGGGGCGTGGTCATGGCGCATCCTGCTGCTCGTCGCGGTGGCGGGTGTGCTGGTCTGGCTGATCACGCAGCTGCGGGTCATCGTCATCCCCTTCCTGGTGGCGCTGCTGATCTCCGCCCTGCTCGTTCCGCTCTCGGGCTGGTTGCAGCGACATGGCTGGCCCAAGTGGCTGGCCGTCGTCTCGGTCCTCGTGGGGTTCCTCGTGGCGGTCTCCGGCCTCGTCGTGCTCGTCGTCCTGCAGATCGTCGACGGCTGGCCGTCGTTGCGCGATCGCTCCATCGCCTCCTACGGCGACTTCAAGGACTTCCTGCTGACCTCGCCGTTGCACCTCACCGAGGCCCAGATCAACGGCTACGTGTCCGATGCGGTCGCGGCCGTCCAGCAAGACAGTCAGCCGCTCGTGCGTGGTGCGCTCTCGGTCGGGTCGACCGCGGGTCACGTGGGGGCCGGACTCGTGCTCGGTCTCTTCGCGACGATCTTCGTGCTCGTGGGCGGGTCCGAGATCTGGCGGTGGGTCGTCAGGCTCTTCCCCCGGGCCTCGCGTCGGGCGGTCGACGGTGCGGGCCGCGCGGGGTGGCTCACCCTGACGAACTTCGTCAAGGTGCAGATCTTCGTCGCGTTCGTCGACGCCGTCGGCATCGGCCTCGGCGCGCTCTTGCTCGGTCTGCCGCTCGTGGCCCCGATCGCGATCGCGGTGTTCCTCGGATCGTTCGTGCCCGTCGTCGGCGCGGTGGCGACCGGGGCCATCGCCGTCGTCATCGCGCTCGTCTACAACGGCTGGGTCGTCGCCCTGCTGATGCTCGCCGTCGTCATCCTCGTGCAACAGATCGAGGGGCACCTCCTGCAGCCGTTCGTCATGGGCAGCGCCGTCAAGGTGCACCCGTTGGCCGTCGTCTTCGCCGTCGCGGGTGGCACCCTGGTCGCGGGCATCCCCGGAGCCCTCTTCGCGGTGCCGTTCGTGGCCGTGCTCAACGTCATGATCACCTACGTCGCGAGGGGCACGTGGCGTGACGAGCCTCGGCCCCTCGAACACGACGTCACTCAAGCCGGAGGTCTCACCGATGTCTGAACGCACCCTGGCCGGTCCCACCCTCGTCGAGATCGAGGAGGCGCGAGAGCGGGTCTCGCAGGTCGTCCGGGTCACCCCGATGGAGACCTCGCAGTACCTCGCGGACGTCCTGGGGTCCCGGGTGCACCTCAAGTGCGAGAACTTGCAGCGCACGGGGTCGTACAAGATCCGTGGCGCCTACAACCGGTTGACGCAGCTGACCGACGACGAGAAGGCGCGCGGGGTCGTCGCCGCCTCGGCCGGCAACCACGCGCAGGGCGTGGCCCTGGCCGCTCGCGAGCTCGGGATCGCCGCCACCATCTTCATGCCCGTGGGCGTCGCTCTGCCCAAGTTGCAGGCGACCCGGCACTACGGGGCCGACGTGGTCCTCCGAGGCCACACGGTCGAGCAATCGCTCCGAGCCGCTCAAGAGTTCGCCGACACGACCGGTGCCGTGTTCATCCCGCCCTTCGACCACGCAGACGTCGTCGCCGGTCAAGGCACCCTGGGGCTCGAGATCCTCGAGCAGGTGCCCGATGTCGACACGGTCATCGTGCCCGTCGGCGGGGGCGGCCTGGCGGCCGGCGTGGCCAGCGCGCTCAAGCAGAGCGCGGCACTCACCGGGCGTGACGTCCGGATCATCGGAGTCCAGGCGGCCAACGCCGCGCCTTACGCCGTCTCGATGAAACTCGGCGTCCGGACCGACATCGACGCGCAGCCCACGATCGCCGACGGCATCGCCGTGGCCAAACCCGGCGTGCTCAACTTCGAGATCATCCGCGACACGGTCGACGAGATCGTCACGGTCAGCGACGACGACACGGCCCGGGCGATGCTCGTCCTGCTCGAGCGCGCGAAACTCGTCGTCGAGGCGGCAGGAGCCGTGGGCATCGCGGCGATCCTCACCGAGCAGGTCCGCGACCTCGGCACGACCGTGGTGATCCTCAGCGGCGGCAACATCGACCCGCTGATGATGGAGCGCGTCATCGGTCGCGGCCTGGCGGCCGCCGCCCGCTACGTCAAACTGCGGATCGGCATGCCCGACCGTCCCGGCCAGCTCACCCGCGTCAGCGAGGTGCTGTCCGATGCCAACGCCAACGTCGTCGAGGTGCTGCACACCCGCCACGGGCGTGGCCTGCAGATCAGCGAGGTCGAACTCGAGCTGAGCGTCGAGACGCGAGGGCCCGACCACGTCGAAGAGGTCCTGCAGCGGCTGCGCGACGCCGGCTACCAGCCCAACGTCGACTTCTGAGCCGGCCCCGCGAGTCGCGACCCAGGCCCGCGTGACCTGACCCGCGCCTCCTGACCTGACCCGCGCCTCCTGACCTGACCCGCGCCTCCTGGTCGGTGCTCTTCTGTGTCGGCAACTCAGCAGAACGACGCTCCGAGCGTGCCGGACGGCTCCTCCTGGCGTCGTCCTCCTGAGTTGCCGACAGCGGCGCCGTCCCCCGGAGGGGCGGGCCCGAGGACGACGAAGGCCCCCGCTCTGGTCGAGCGGGGGCCTTCGTCGACGGGCCGACCTACGGCTGGTAGGTCTCGACGTTCGTGATCGACACCGAGATGTCCTTGCCGTTCGGCGCGGTGTAGCTGGTGGTCGTGCCGACCTTCAGGCCGTTGATGGCCTGACCGAGCGGGCTGGTCTCGCTGTAGACCGAGAGGTCGCTGCCGGCCGCGATGATCTCGCGGTTGCCGAGCAGGAAGGTGCTCTCGTCGCCGGCGATGGTCGCCGTGACGACGGTGCCGGGCCCGACGATGCCGTCGGCCGCCGTCGAGTCGCCGACCGTGGCGTGCTTCAGCAGGTTGATCAGCGTGCGGATGCGCGCCTCCATCTTGCCCTGCTCGTCCTTCGCGGCGTGGTAGCCGCCGTTCTCCTTCAGGTCGCCTTCTTCGCGGGCGGCCTCGATGCGCGATGCGATCTCTCGACGCCCCTCGCCGCTGAGGGTGTCGAGCTCGGCCTGCAGGCGGTCGCGGGCGTCCGTCGTGAGCCAGGTGGTCTCGTTGTCAGTGCTCATGGTGTCTCCGTTTCGTGCGGCGGCCGAACCCGGACGGGCCGACGAGCCGAGGAGGCGCGCTGCCGAGAACCGGGGCGAGGTCGCCCACCGAAAAAAGGAGACCGGCCGAGTGGCCGGTCTCGTCGTGCGATTTGGTGCAGTCTAGGGAAGCCAGCACCGGTAGATCAAGCCCGTGACCGCTCGCTCGGACGTCGCGAGCGAGGTCGTGTAGGTCACCGATCGCCGCTCGGACGCGGGCAGGTGGACGATCTTCCAGCCGACGACCGCGAAGCCGCTGTTCTGTGCCTCGACCGCGCAGTCGACCGCCCTGCCCGTGTCGGCCGTCACGGTGTACTGCACGTCGACGGCCCGATCGGAGGTCACCTGGTAGCCCACGTCGGCGGACTCGAGCTGGGACGAGGTGCCGTCGAACGCGGCGAAGACCACCCAGGCGGCGAAGACGAGGACGAAGGCGACGGCCACCGACAGCCCCACGACCAGGCGCCGACGCCGACCCTGCGGGGAACGGCCGTAGCGGGCGTCGAGGCGCGACGAGGGGGGTGTGACACGGGGCGTGGACGTCACGCGGATCTCCGTCCGATTAAGCTGTCCCCAGGGTAGCAACGTCTGCCCGACACACATTGTGAGGAAGAATTGACCCTGCGCCTGCTGGCGGTCCACGCCCACCCCGACGACGAGTCCAGCAAGGGCTCGGCGACTTACGCCTACTACCGCAGTCTCGGCGTCGACGTCCTCGTCGTGAGCTGCACCGGCGGCGAGCAGGGCTCGATCCTCAACGAGCAGCTCGAGGCCCGGAGCCACGCCGAACGCGACATCGCAGGCCTCCGCGTGCACGAGATGGCTGCGGCTCAGGCGGCCATGGGCATCGACCACCTCTGGTTGGGTTACGCCGACTCGGGGCTGCCTGCCGAGGGCGAGTCGGTCGCCGTGAACTCGTTCGCGACCATCCCGCTCGAGATCAGCGCCGAGCCGCTGGTCGCCGTGATCCGTCGGTTCAAGCCGCAGGTGCTGGTGACCTACGACGAGAACGGCGGGTACCCGCATCCCGACCACATCCGGACGCACGAGATCTCGATGGCCGCCTACCGTGCCGCCTCCGACCCCGAGCGTTACCCGACCGCCGGCGACGCCTGGCAGATCGACAAGGTGTACTACGACCGCATGTTCAGTGCCGGTCGCATCGGCGCGATGATCGCGCACCTGCGCGAGAGCGATCCCGAGTCGCCCCTCATCGACTCGCTGACCGAGATGCTCGCCCGCTTCAGCGACCGTCCCGACCTCGCCACGACGCGTGTGCCGGTCTCCGACTTCTTCCCCGTCCGCGATGCCGCCCTGAGATCCCACGCCAGCCAGGTGCCGCTCGACAGCGCGTTCTTCTTCTGGCCGCACGACCTGCAGGTCGCCGCCTGGCCCACCGAGGACTTCCAGCTGGTCGAGTCGAAGGTCCCGTCCGACCTGCCCGAGGACGACTTGTTCGCCGGGGTCGTCGACCCTGACACGGGCCTCGTGGGGGTGCACCGATGAGCCCCCTCGCCGACTCGGTGTTCACCGTCACGACCCGTCTGCTGGCCCAGCCGCAGACGCCCGACCCGACCCTGCCGCCGTCGACCATCCCCGACGAGGCGGTCACGCCCGGTGTCTGGGGCTTCGTGGCGATCGCGTTCGTCGCGATCGCGACGGTGCTGATCGTCGTCGACATGACCCGTCGGGTCCGCCGCACCCGCTACCGCGGCGAGGTGCGCGAACGCATCCAGGCCGAGCGCGACGAGGCGACCCTGGCCGCCGCGGCACTCGACGACGAAGAGCTGCCCGGCGACGCCGACCGACGTGCCCGTCGCGGCGAGGGCGACCGCGACCGCGACGGCGACGTGGACGACGACGGCGACCGCAGGAGGCGCGAGCGCGACTCGTGACCGGCGCGACCGGCCTCGAGGTGGCGGCCCGCGCCTCCTCGGCCGGGGTGCTCTCGCCCTAGAAGGTGGGCGGGTCCAGGGCCACGAGCAGGATGCCCGTCCAGTGGCAGAGGTACGCCAGCACCGTCATCGTGTGGAAGAGCTCGTGGAACCCGAAGTGCCCCGGCACGGGGTTCGGCTTCTTGATGCCGTAGAACACGGCGCCCGCGATGTAGAGGGCGCCACCGACGAGCACGAGCACCATCATGGCGACGTTCGCCTCGAGTAGGTCGACGACGAAACCCAGGGCGCCGACGCCCAGCAGGACGTAGAGCGGCACGTACAGCCAGCGCGGCGCGTTCAGGAAGAACACCCGGAAGAGGATGCCCAGCACGGCGCCCGTCCAGACGAGGACGAGCAGGGTCACGCCCTTCGAGGGCGGGAGGGCGATCACGGCGATCGGAGTGTAGGTGCCGGCGATCAGCAGGAAAATGTTGGCGTGGTCGAGCCGCTTGAGGAAGCGTTTGGCGTTCGGGCTCCACGGGAAGCGGTGGTAGGTCGCCGAGATGCCGAAGAGCAGCATCGACGTGGTCATGAAGACGGCGCAGGCCCAGGTGGCCGCCACGCCCTGGGCGAGGACCACCAACACGATGCCCGTCGCGATCGCGACCGGGAACGTGCCCGCGTGGATCCACCCACGCCAGGTCGGCTTGCGCTCGATCGAGGAGTAGTCGAGGACGTCGTCGAGCAACGGCAGGTTCGGGATGTCGGGTTCGTCGGCCCGGAGGGTCGCTCGGTCACCGTCGGTGGGGCTGCTCATGGGGCCGAGCCTAAGGGAGCGGCCGAGAAGGGTGGCTGAGAATCGATGGCTCGGTGCAGAGCCGACCGTGGGCTACCGTAGCCCTGTGAAAAAGCGCCGTCCCTCCCCTCTCGCCAGGGGAGTCGTGTACGGCCTCTACCAGAACCGCATCCGTCGCAGCCTCGAAGGCCAAGAGCTGCCGCACCACGTCGCCATGATCGTCGACGGCAACCGCAGGTGGGCCAAGCAGCGCATGCTCGAGACGGCCGCGCACGGTCACCGCGCCGGTGCGGCGAAGATCAGCGAATTCCTCGGCTGGTGCGACGACCTGGGCATCAAGGTCGTCACTCTCTACCTGCTCTCGGCCGACAACCTGGGCAACCGTCAGTCCGACGAGTTGACCGAGCTCTTCGGCATCATCGGCGACGTCGCCGACGAACTCTCGCACCAGCGCGACTGGCGCGTGCAGCACGTCGGTGCGACCGACGACCTGCCGCCGACGCTCTGCTCGGCCCTGCGCGAGGCCCAGGCCCGGACGGCCGACAAGACCGGGCTGCACGTCAACCTCGCCGTCGGGTACGGCGGGCGCCGCGAGATCGCCGACGCAATGCGCAGCATCGTGCGGGCCCACGACGCCGCCGGGGGCACGCTCGACGCCCTGGCCGAGGTGCTCACCCCCGAACTCATCGCCGACCACCTCTACACCGGCGGTCAACCCGACCCCGACCTGGTGATCCGCACGTCGGGCGAGCAGCGGCTGAGCGACTTCATGCTCTGGCAGAGCGCCCACAGCGAGTTCTACTTCGTCGAAGCCTTCTATCCCGACCTGCGCGAGGTCGACTTTCTCCGCGCGGTGCGCGACTTCGCGCTCCGGCACCGCCGTTACGGCAGCTGACGCGGGGGCGACTGCCGTGGCGGCGACCGCCCTGCTGTCGGCAACTCCGGAATTCGGCTGCGCCGCGCCTCCTGACGGGACTCCGGTGAGCCGTTCTGCTGAGTTGCCGACGGGTCGCGCGGTGCCGCGCGCACGCCCGCGTCGATGACGGGACGAGGAGGCGCGGGTCGGCGAACCCCGGACCGCACTACGGTGGACCAGTCACCGCCGCCTAGGAGAACACCGTGAAGACCATCGACGACCTCGCCTCGGGGTTCACCGACGAGCCCGGATACTTCGACTTCGCGAAGTGGGGCCCGATCTCGAGCTCCGTCGCCGACGAGCAGCGCTCGCTGGTCGAGGTGCAGGCGCGGGCTCGTTTCGGGTCCGAGATCGCCTTGACCGAGCAGGCGGGTCGTGTCGGCCGGGCGATCTCGTCGCTCGTCGGCTTCGCGCCGGACCACGTCGTCTTCCAGCCGAACGCGAGCGAGGGGCTCACGCACGCCATGTTCGGTCTGACCGGACAGGTGCTGATGTCGCCGCGGGACTACCCGAGCATGCCGATCGCGGCGGCCCGCTCGGCTGAGGCGCTCCGCGTGCTCGAGCCGGTCTGGATGGATCTCGACCACGACGTCGTGACGCCGGCCGTCGTGCAGCGCCACCTGACCGACGAGGTCACGGCGGTCGCCGTCAGTCTCGTGGACTACCGCACGGGGTACCTCGTGGATCTCGAGGGGATCCGCCAGGTGATCGGTGACCGGTTGCTGATCGTCGATGCGATCCAGGGCTTCGGTGTGGTCGACGCGCCCTACGCCGTGGCCGACGTGGTCGCCTCCGGTGGCCAGAAGTGGGTCCGCGCGGGCTGGGGCACGGGTTTCCTGGCGCTCAGCGACCGCGCCTTGTCCGCTCTGACCCCGGTGTTCAGTGGCGTCGCAGGCAGCGCCGTCACCCTCGGCGGCTGGTACCACGAGCCGCAGCCGACCCTTCCGGGCGCGGCCGCCTTCCAGGTGACCAACCCCGATCCCATCGCCCAGGCCCGCTTCGCGACGGCGCTCGAGGATCTCGCCGACGTGGGGGCGGCCGCCGTCTCGCGCGCCGTCGCCGAGCGGGCCACCCACGTGATCGACCTGGCCGACGAGTTCGCCGTGCGGGTGGTGTCGCCCCGCGACGAGGCGGAGCGCGCCGGCATCGTCGTGCTCGAGCCCTCCCTCGACCAGATGACGACGCTGACAGCGGCACTCATCAACCACGGGGTCACGGCGACGGTGCGCGACACGACCGTCAGGTTGAGCGTGCACGTGTCGACGGGTGACGACTCGTTCGAGATGCTGCGCGGCGCGTTCACCTCGTTCGGCACGAGCGTCTTCTACTAGGGGGCGCGGGCCGTGCCTGGTGCCTCGAGCGGTGACCCGCGATCCTCGACCGGTACCTGAGGGTCGTTCACCTGATCGTGACACGACACGGTCACGTCGATGAGGCAGATGTCGGAGGCGCGTCGTAGGTTCGTCACATCGGGCAAGGCGCCCGATCGAGACGGCCACGAAAGTTCGCCTCGCAACTGCTCCGCGGCCGTCTCTGCCGAAGGTACCCGGGTGCCCAGCCACCCGAGGACGGAGTGGTCGTGACCGCGTCGAACATCACCTCAACCGAACGCAACACCGCAGCAGTCACGAGGGGTGAGCAGACGGTCGCCCAGCGCACCTACGTGCTCGACACCTCGGTGCTGCTGTCCGATCCCCAGGCGCTCTTCCGCTTCGCGGAACACGACGTCGTGCTGCCCGTCGTCGTGGTCAGCGAGCTCGAGGGCAAACGGCACGACCCCGAGCTGGGCTATTTCGCCCGGCAGGCGCTCCGTCTGCTCGACGACCTGCGAGTCAAACACGACCGTCTCGATTTCCCGGTGGCCGTCGGTGACGGGGGGTCGCTGCGTGTCGAGTTGAACCACTCGAACATGTCGGTGCTGCCCTCCGGCCTGCAACTCAACGACGCCGACTCACGCATCCTCGCCGTCGCGTCGAACCTGGCCGCGGACGGGCTGGCCGTCACCGTGGTCTCGAAAGACCTGCCCCTCCGGGTCAAGGCCGCGTCCATCGGTCTGGCCGCCGAAGAGTACCGGGCCGAGCAGGTCGTCGACAGCGGTTACACCGGGCAGACCTCGATCGACGTCTCGAGCGAGCAGATGGCGTCGTTCTACGAGTCCGAGAAGATCTCGAGCCGTGCGCTCGGCGACGTCCCGGTCAACACCGGCGTGGTCGTCCACTCCGATCGGGGTTCGGCGTTGGGGCGGGTGGTCTCCCGTGGCGAGGCACGCCTGGTCCGTGGCGACCGCGACGTCTTCGGGTTGCACGGTCGTTCGGCCGAGCAACGTCTGGCCATCGACCTGCTCCTCGATCCCGAGGTGGGCATCGTGTCGTTGGGCGGAAGCGCCGGTACGGGCAAGTCGGCGCTGGCTCTCTGCGCCGGGCTCGAGGCCGTGCTCGAGAAACAGCAGCACAAGAAGATCATGGTGTTCCGGCCGCTCTATGCCGTCGGCGGTCAAGACCTCGGCTTCTTGCCCGGCGACGCCGGAGAGAAGATGAACCCCTGGGCGCAGGCCGTCTTCGACACCCTGGGGGCGATCGTGTCGCAGAACGTCCTCGACGAGGTGGTCGAGCGCGGCATCCTCGAGGTGCTGCCGCTGACGCACATCCGCGGTCGCTCGCTGCACGACGCGTTCGTGATCGTCGACGAGGCCCAGTCGCTCGAGCGCAACGTGCTGTTGACCGTGCTCAGTCGCATCGGCCAGAACTCGCGCGTGGTTCTGACGCACGACGTGGCGCAGCGGGACAACCTGCGCGTCGGCCGTCACGACGGTGTCGCCTCGGTCATCGAGACGCTCAAGGGCCATCCGCTGTTCGGCCACGTCACGTTGACCCGCTCCGAGCGGTCGGCCATCGCGGCCCTCGTCACCGAGATGCTCGAGTCGAACGACCTGATGTAGCAGGGTCGCAGGAGGCGCGGGTCACCTGGCCCGCGCCTCCTACCCGTCAGCTGTGGCCACGGTCGTCGGTCTCGCGTCTCGTCGGCAACTCCGTCGTTCGGCACGGCCCGAGCGCTTCGAGTCGCCCGTGGTCGCCGTTCTCCGGAGTTGCCGTCACCTCCGGGGGCGCGTCGTGAGCAGCAGCCGCTCGTCACCTGGCCACGGCACGGCACGGCACGGCGCGGCACGGCCCGGACGACGCACCTTCGGACACCATCCGTCGGTCGGCAACTCCGTCGTTCGGCACGGCCCACGGGTGCACGAGGCTGCGGGGGTGGCGTTCTCCGGACTTGCCGGCGGTCCGGGGCCCGCGTGTCACACGACACGCAGTCAGTCGTGCCAGGCACGGGCCGAGCCGGATGCGTCGCCGGTGACTGCGTTCTGCAACGGCCCGTCCCCAACCTGCTGCGGGCGGCCGCCCTCCACCGTGCGGCGTCCGGGCACCACCGAGGAGGCGCGGGCCGCGTCAACCTGTCGTCATGCAGCAGATCGCGACGCACGTCAGGCAAGCCGGCGGGGTTCTCCACAAACAGGACCTCGTCGCTCTCGGGGCATCCGATCGGATGCTCACTGCCGCCGTGAGGTCCGGGCACGTCCATCGGGCCCGTCGTGGCTGGTACACGACCTTCTCACCGGGCGACGCGAGATTCGAGGCGGTGCGGATAGGCGGCAGGTTGACCGGAGCGTCGCTCCTGAACCTGCTCGGGGCGTGGATGTGGACGGCAGCTCCCACGGTCACCGTCGTCGTGCCACCAGGAGCCTCACGCCTGCGCCCGAGGCGTGGTGCGACGGTTCGCTGGCGGGCCGACGGCCGAGTGCCCCCTCGTCCGCTCCACCCATCGGTCCGGCGCCAGCCCGACGACGACGACGAGCACGCCGTCGAGGACGCAGGCCGGGCGGCCTGGGCCGTACCTCTTCGCACAGCTCTCGTGGACGCCGTGGTGGCAGCACCGCTCGACGAGGCGGTGGCCCTGTTGGACTGGGCACTGGTCAGCGGGAACTTCTCGCTCTCGGGTCTGCATGCGGCATTCGCGGCGGCTCCGTCAGATGCCAAGGGTGTCGTCGACTGGGCCGATCCGCTGAGCGAGAGCTTCATCGAGAGCGTCATCAGGGCGACGTTCGTCGGCCTGGGGCACCGTGTCGAGTCCCAGGTGAGGGTCGGCCCGGGTGATCGTCGCCGCATCGACGTCGTCGTGGACGACGTCGTCGCGCTCGAACTCGACGGGCGCCTCGCGCACGCCTACACCTTCGATGCGGATCGATTGAAGGACCTGGCGATCACGATCCAAGGGCGGACCGCCCTTCGAGCGAGCTACGGGATGGTGCGTGATCATCGACCGCTCGTCGTCGAGGCGGTCCACGCGGTGCTCGAAGAAGCCCGTCGACCTCGGCGTCCTCAGCTCGTGCCGCGCGGACGCACCCAGCGTCCCGGTGTCCGACACACACGAGGCCGACGCCCGTGGCATCTGGCTCGACCGGCCCGTCGACACGCGCTCCTCGTGGTTCCACGGGCGGTGTCGTGATCGAGCCGGGCTGGTCGGATGGGGCGGCAGGTCAGGCCCACCTCGGGCACCCGTCCGAGCGCTCCCAGGCTCGTGAAGCCGTCGGAGTGGGCGCATTGACGGCGGTGACGATCGCGGCTGGGGCTGTGGATTCCATGCCGCATGCCAGCCTGCTCGCTGGTGCGGGCACGGGGGTGACCACGCTCCTCGGGTGTCTCGGCGTGGCGGTCGTGACACCGGCCCTGGTCCGTATCGACATCGCCGAACGCCGCCTGCCGAACGTTCTCGTGGCAGTCGCGGCCGGTGCATGGGGTGTGTCGACGGCTCTCCTGGCCGTCGGGGGTGACCCGGCCGCGGCAGCGACGAGCCTGCTCAGCGGGGTGTCCGTCGCCGTGGTCGGGCTCGTGGCTGCCCTGGCAGGCGACCTCGGCATGGGCGACGTCAAACTCGGTGCTGTGCTGAGTGGAGTCGTGTCGCCGATCGGTCCGATGGCTTTTCTCGTGTTCTGGGGTCTCGCAGGGGCTCTGGCGGTCGGGGTGGCCGGTGCCGGGTCGATCCGGTCGAGACGGGGGCAGTCACCGCCGCCGTCGGACCCTCCACCGACAGGTCCGCCACGGTCGGATCGGCGACCGATCGTCCGAGACGTGCCGTTCGGGCCGTGCCTCCTCGCGGCGTTCTGGTGGGTCGTGGCCAGCCACCTGGTCGATGCCGGATTCGAGGCCGTCCTGATGGCGCCGTGACGTCTGCGCTGTGGCCCCTTCGACGCGGGACGAGGCGTCGAGATGCCCGGACGTCGAGATGACGAGACCACGAGACCCCGAGACCCCGAGACCCCGAGACCACGAGACGTCGCGACCTCGGGGTGTGGAGACGCCGAGGAGGCGCGCTCCCGTCGATGACGGACGCGCGCCTCCTCGGGGTTCGCCACCAGGGCGATGCCCTCGTCGCGACAGGCCGGCGGGGGGCTCAGCCCGGGGGGCTCAGCCCGGGTGGCTCAGCCCGGGTGGGTCATGCTGAGGACGTCGAGCGCGGTGTCGAGCTGCTGCTCGGTGACCTCGCCCCGTTCGACGAAGCCGAGGTCGACGACGGCCTCGCGGACGGTGAGCTTCTGCGCGACCGCGTGCTTGGCTACCTTGGCCGCCGCTTCGTAGCCGATGACCCGGTTGAGCGGCGTCACGATCGAGGGGGACGACTCGGCCAGGGCGCGGGCGTGCTCGACGTTGGCCTCGAGCCCGTCGATCGTCTTGTCGGCGAGGGCCCGGGTGGCGTTCGAGAGCAGTCGGATCGACTCGAGCAACGCCGTGCCCATCACGGGGATCGCGACGTTGAGCTCGAATGCACCGGACGCACCGGCCCAGGCGATCGTGGCGTCGTTGCCGATCACCCGTGCCGAGACCATGAGCACGGCCTCGGGGATGACCGGGTTGACCTTGCCGGGCATGATCGACGAGCCGGGCTGAAGGTCGGGGATGTGCAGTTCGCCGAGACCGGCGTTGGGCCCCGAGCCCATCCACCGGATGTCGTTGTTGATCTTGGTGAGGCTCACGGCGAGCACCCGGAGGGCACCGGAGGCCTCGACCAGGGCGTCGCGGGCCCCCTGCGCCTCGAAGTGGTCGAGAGCCTCGGTGACGGGCAGGCCGCTGTCGTCCGCGAGAGCGGAGATGACCCGCTGGGGGAAGCCCAGGGGTGTGTTGATGCCGGTGCCCGTGGCCGTTCCGCCCAGGGGGACCTCGGCCACGCGGGGCAGGGCACCCTGGACGCGCTCGATCGCCAGGCGGATCTGCCGTGCATAGCCGCCGAACTCTTGACCGAGCGTGACCGGGGTGGCATCCATGAGGTGTGTACGGCCCGCCTTCACGACCTCAGACCAGGCGGAGGCCTTCGTCTCGAGGGCGAGAGCCAGGTGCTCGAGCGCGGGTACCAGGTCGTGCAGGAGCGCACCCGTCACGGCGACGTGGACCGACGTCGGGAAGACGTCGTTGGACGACTGGGAGGCGTTGACGTGGTCGTTGGGGTGGACCGCGACGCCGTCGACGGTCCCGGCGAGGGTGGCGAGCACCTCGTTCATGTTCATGTTCGACGAGGTGCCGCTGCCGGTCTGGTAGACGTCGACGGGGAACTGGTCGTGGTGGCTGCCGCCGATGATCTGGTCGGCGGCCGAGACGATCGCGTCGGCGACGGGTTGCCCGATGATGCCCATCTCGCCGTTCACCAGGGCGGCGGCCCGCTTGATGCGCGCCAGTGCGACGATCTGCGCGGGCTCGAGCCCGGCACCGCTGATGGGGAAGTTCTCGACGGCACGTTGCGTCTGGGCGCGGTAGAGCGCCGACGCGGGCACGCGCACCTCACCCATGGTGTCGTGCTCGATGCGGTAGTCGGTCTCGGATGTGGTCACGACGTCGTGGTCCTTTCCTCGGGCCCTGCCGGGCTGCTGCGCCCGTCGAGGGCGCGGGGCGTCGGAGCGTGCGCCCCGACTCGGTTCAGAGTCGGCCGACGACGACCGAAGGATCGACCCGCCCGTTGGCGAGGTCGTAGTTCGCGCCGACCACGGCCAACCTACCGTCCGCGACGGCGGACGAGATGAGGGCGGACCGGTCGACGAGCGTGCGCACGGAGGCCTCGATGTGCAACTGCCCGACCGCACGGGGGTCGAGGTCGGCGCCCTTCTCGAGATCGAGCTGGGCGCGCTCGACGGACGGCATGATCATGTCGATCAGACCGCCGAGGAACGCCGACCCGGGAGCCGAGTCGGAACCGATCGAGTCGATGGCCGTGGCGACGGCCCCACAGCTGTCGTGGCCGAGGACCACGATCAGGGGGACGTGCAGCACCGACACGGCGTACTCGAGGGAGGCGATGACCGTGTCGCCGACCACCTGGCCGGCGTTGCGCACGACGAAGAGGTCGCCGAGGCCGACGTCGAAGATGATCTCGGCGGCGAGCCGCGAGTCGGCGCAGCCGAAGAGCGCTGCGACGGGCTCTTGACCGGCGGCGAGCGAGGACCGGCGATCGCTGTCTTGGTGCGGGTGCCGTGGCGCCCCGTCGACGAAACGGTGGTTGCCCTCGACCATGCGGGACCATGCGGTGCCGGGAGCCGAGCCGTCGGCGGCCGAGTCGAGTCGGGTCACGTCATTCGCTTTCTTGGCTGGTGATCTGTTCGGCCAGGGAGCCGGCCAGGACGTCGAACTCGGCGTCGTCGGCGGTGCCGTAGAGCACGTACGAGCTGCGGTCGACGGTGGTGGTCAGGGCGTAGGCGTAGTTGCCCGGGTCGTCGGCGTCGCGTCGGTCGTAGACGTCCCAGGTGAGACCGCCGATCGACCGGGTCGACGTCGCCGCCGCGTTCTGCACCTGCAGGCTCACCCAGGTCGGATTGGCGTCGATGCCCTGTTCGAGCCCGATGAACTGCTGAGCGGGGGTGATGAGCCCGACGTACCAGGTCGGAACGTCGTCCCGGGTGGAGGACCGGACCTCGGCCGCGTTCGAGGACCACCCGTCGGGCAGGGGAGGCGCGGCGAGGGGAGCGTCGACGCTCGCCTGGGCCTGTGCCGCGACCTGGACGTAGTCGATCTCTTGGCGGTTCACGGTGCCACTCGGGCGGACGACGACGAGTACGAGGAAGAGCACGATGCCGAGCGAGGCGACGATGGACAGCGTCAGGTTGATCGCCGTCTGGTTCGCGTAGTGCTTTCGGGTGTTCTCGGCCTTGCGGGCCGCGGTCTCGTCGGGGGTCTCGGGTCGGCCGAGTTCGGCGACGATGCGAGGTTCGCGTGGACGTCGTGCGCCCCGCGGGCCGCCGTCGGAGGGGGAGGTCATTCGGCGGACACCTGACGGCGGGCCGCCTCGAGGCGCTCGCGGGCCCCCATCAGCCATTCTTCGCAGCGCCGTGCGAGGGCCTCGCCGCGTTCCCAGAGGGCGAGCGAGCGTTCGAGGGTCGAGGCGCCCTGCTCGAGCTCGGACACGACGGACACGAGCTCGTCGCGGGCCTGCTCGTAGCTGAGCGAGGCGACGTCGGGCGGGGTGCTGGTCGGGGTGGTGTCCACGAGACGATCCTAACGAGGGGCGGTGACGGGCGTCGCGGCGGTGGCCACGGCTGAGGAGGAGTCGGACGCGTCGGAGCCCGGGGAGGAGGCGCCGGTGCTGACGGCGCCCACCGCGCCTCCGTCGGTGGTCACGAGGAGGCGCGTCTCGGCGGGGGCCTCGTCGGGGTCGCGGAGCACGGTGCCCGACGGGAGTTGGACGATCGCGTAGCCACGGCGCAGAGTGCCCTGCGGCGACAGTGCCCGCAACTGCGCCGTGAGCTCGGACACCCGGGTGGTCGCCTTCTCGACGGCACGGGCCACGAGTTCTTCGCCCCGTGCGACCGCGCGGACGACCTCGTCGGCCCGGACGTCGACGAGGGTCTGGGGTGAGGCGAGCACCGGACGGCTGCGGATCTGCTCGAGCCGGTCGATCTCGGTGGCGACCAGCGAGGTCAGGCGCACGCCGATGCGGGTGCGTGCCTGTTGGACGCGGGACAGTTCTTCGGTCACGTCGGGGACGACCCGCTTGGCGGCGTCGGTCGGCGTGGACGCGCGCAGGTCGGCGACGTCGTCGAGCAGTGGCCGGTCGGCTTCGTGCCCGATCGCGCTGACGACGGGAGTGGTGCAGGCCGCGACGGCCCGGACGAGACCTTCGTCGCTGAAGCCGAGGAGGTTCTGGAAGTCGCCACCACCACGGGCGACGATGATGACGTCGACCTCGTCGTCGGCGTCGAGTCGCTGGATCGCCGCCGTGACCTCGCCGACCATGCGGTCGCCCTGCACCGCGGCGTGGACCACGCGGAACGACACGGAGGGCCACCGCAGTTGGGCGTTGCGCAGCACGTCTTTCTCGGCGTCGCTGTCTCGTCCGGTCACGAGGCCGATGCACCCGGGAAGGAACGGCAGGGCCCGCTTGCGCTCGGGGGAGAAGAGCCCCTCGGAGGTCAGCTGGCGGCGGAGGCGCTCGAGGCGCTCGAGCAGGTCGCCGAGCCCGACGTGGCGCATGTCGAACACCTGCATCGTGAGGCTGCCGCCCTTGACCCAGTAGTTCGGCTTGACGGCGGCGATGACGCGGTCGCCCTGCTTGAGGTCGGCCGGGACGCGCGACTTGACGCTCGACCAGATGGAGAACGACACGGTGGCGTCTTGTTCGAGGTCGCGGAGCTTGCCGTAGACGTTGCCCCCGGAGACGTTCCACTGCGTGATCTCGCCCTCGACCCAGGCCGTGCCGAGGCGGTCGATCCAGTCGCGCACCTTGCTGGCCAGCAGCCCGACCGGCCAGGGGGACTCGGCGGTGGGGGGAGGGGGAACGATCGTCATGGAGCTCCGTTCGAGGGGTGGTCGGCACCGACAGGACGGGCGGCGGTTCGGGGCGATCGATCGATCGCGCGGCCGCTCCCAGTACGCGACCAGTCGGTCGCACCTAGACTCGTCGGGTGAGCCACATCTCCAACGGCGCCCTCGCCATCGACCTGCCGACACCGCGTGTTCCTGCGGTGCGGAACAGGCTAAAGGATACCCCCGTCAACGGACGCAAGCGGGTGCTGCTGGCAGCGCCCCGCGGGTACTGCGCCGGCGTCGACCGTGCCGTGATCGCCGTCGAGAAGGCGCTCGAGCACTACGGTGCGCCGGTCTACGTCCGCAAGCAGATCGTCCACAACGTGCACGTCGTGGCGACCCTCGAGAGCCAGGGGGCGATCTTCGTCGACGAGGTCGACGAGGTGCCCCAGGGATCGCACATCGTCTTCAGCGCGCACGGCGTCTCGCCGGCCGTCGTCAAGGGTGCCGCCGACCGCGAGCTGCAGGCCATCGACGCGACCTGCCCCCTCGTCACGAAGGTGCACCGCGAGGCCGTGCGCTTCGGCAACCAGGGGCGTCACATCATCTTGATCGGCCACGCCGGGCACGAAGAGGTCGAGGGCACGATGGGCCACGCGGCCGACCGCACCACGCTCGTGCAGAACCCGGGCGAGGTCGACGACCTCGTCGTGGCCGACCCCGAGAACCTCGTCTGGTTGTCGCAGACCACCCTCAGCGTCGACGAGACGATGGAGACCGTGCGTCGCCTGCGCGAACGCTTCCCGAGCATCCAGAACCCCCCGAGCGACGACATCTGCTACGCAACGCAGAACCGCCAGGTCGCGATCAAGAAGGTCGCGCAGGGTGCCGATCTCGTCATCGTGGTCGGTTCGGCGAACAGCTCGAACAGCGTGCGTCTGGTCGAGGTCGCCCTCGAGCACGGTGCCAAGGCCGCCTACCGCGTCGACTACACCAACGAGATCAAGCAGGAGTGGCTCGACGGCGTCGAGACCGTCGGCGTAACCTCCGGTGCGTCGGTGCCCGAGGTCCTCGTCGACGAGGTGCTGGCCGACCTGTCCGACGCCGGCTACGTCGACGTCCAAGAGGTCGTCACGGCCGAAGAAGACCTCATGTTCTCCCTCCCGAAAGAGCTGCGCAAGGACGCGACGGGCCAGGTCGACGCGCGCGGCCTCGGCGGTCGCACGCGATGACCGACGATCGTCCCAAGCCCCGCTACGGCGAGTATGCGCCCGAGGGCTGGGTCAACCCCGTCACGGCCGCCGACGACACCGCCGAGGAGGCGCGGGTCGCCGAACAGGACGCGCGGCGGACACCCTCGACCGACCTCCGCGCCGGTGACGAGACCCGCACCGCGCCTCCTGCGCTCACGACCGGGCGACGTGTCGACCGCGTGGCGACGTTCGCCCTGATCGGGTTGGGAGCCTTCGGGGCGATCCAGGCGATCGCCCGCGTGCCCGGCTACGCGACCACGCAACTCGCCCAGTTCGAGACGTTCGGTCTCGACCTGTCGGACTTCGGCTCGTCGGCCGCGCTGCAGACCTTCGGAACCGTGATGGCCGTCGTGGCCGTCACGCTGTTCGCCGTCTCGACCTGGTGGACCCTGCGTCGGTTGCGGGCCGGGCGGCTCGGCTTCGTCGTGCCGCTGGTCGCCGGTGTGGTCTTCGGTCTGGTCCAGGGTTTCGGTGCGGCGGCCATCTTGATGGGCGATCCGGCCTTCGCCGAGGCGATGCAGAGCTTCACGAACGACTACTTCTCGTCGGGTTCGAACTGAGTCCTGACACACAGCACGACGACGAAGCCCCCGAGCACTCGCTCGGGGGCTTCGTCGTGACACCAGGAGGCGCGGGTCAGCTCGCCGACTGACCGAACGACCCGAGCTGCTTCGTCGCCTCGACGACGCGGGCGGCCATCGCGGACTCGGCGACCTTGCCCCAGGCACGCGGGTCGTACTGCTTCTTGTTGCCGACCTCGCCGTCGATCTTGAGGAAGCCGTCGTAGTTCTTCAGCACCGTGTCGGCGATGGAGCGGCTGAAGGCGTACTGCGTGTCGGTGTCGAGGTTCATCTTGACCACGCCGTTCGAGACGGCTTCGGCGATCTCGGCGTCGGACGACCCCGAACCACCGTGGAAGACGAGCTCGAGGGGCTTGTCGGCGGTGCCGAACTTCTCTTGGATGCCCTGCTGGATCTCGCCCAGCAGCTCGGGACGCAGCTTGACGTTGCCCGGCTTGTAGACGCCGTGCACGTTGCCGAAGGTGAGCGCCGCGATGTAGCGGCCGTGCTCGCCGAGGCCGAGCGCCTCGACCACGCGGGTCACGTCCCCCACGGTGGTGTAGAGCGCGTCGTTGGTGCCTTCGTGCTGGACTCCGTCTTCTTCGCCGCCGACGACGCCGATCTCGACCTCGAGGATGGCGTTGATGGCCTTGGTGCGCTTCAGCATGTCCTGGGCGATCGAGATGTTCTCGTCGAGCGGGACGGCCGAACCGTCCCACATGTGTGACTGGAAGAGCGGGTTGCGGCCGGCCCTGACCTCTTCTTCGGAGGCGGCGATCAACGGCAACACGAAGCCGTCGAGGGCGTCCTTCGGGCAGTGGTCGGTGTGCAGAGCCACGGTGACCGGGTAGTTCTTCGCGACCTCGGTCGCGAACTTCGCGAAGGCGATGGCACCCGCGGCACGGTTCTTGACCGTGTGGCCGGCGAAGTAGTCGGCGCCGCCGGTGGTCACCTGGATGATGCCGTCGCTGCCCGCCTCGGTGAGGCCCTGCAGCACCGAGTTGATGGTCTGCGACGACGAGACGTTGATGGCGGGGTAGGCGAAGCCCTTGTTCTTCGCCTTGTCGAGCATCTCGGCGTACTGCTCGGGGGTTGCGACGGGCATGGAATCTCCTTCGATCACGACTGATGGCTCGTCCAGCCTAGTCAGCGCACGTCTGTTCGTCCTGGCCGCCGAGGCCCGGTCGGGAGGCGCGGCGCGGGTAAGCTCCGGAGCATGGCTGACACGGATTCCGGAACCCTCTACTCGCACCCCGACCGCAACCTCGGCATGGAACTGGTCCGGGCCACCGAGGCGGCCGCGATCCGTTCGGCGCCGTTCATCGGCAAGGGCGACAAGAACGCCGCCGACAAGGCCGCGGTCGACGCCATGCGCAA
This sequence comes from Frigoribacterium sp. VKM Ac-2836, assembly GCF_013248995.1. Lineage (GTDB taxonomy): Bacteria > Actinomycetota > Actinomycetes > Actinomycetales > Microbacteriaceae > Frigoribacterium. The sequence goes on from NZ_JABRPK010000002.1 coordinate 941,451, forward strand.
GTTCCTCGGCACCGTCGCCTTCGACGGCGTCGTCGTGATCGGCGAGGGCGAGAAGGACGAAGCCCCGATGCTGTTCAACGGCGAGCACGTCGGCAACGGCTTCGGCCCCGCCTGCGACATCGCGGTCGACCCCATCGACGGCACCAGCCTCACCGCCGCCGGCCGCATGAACGCCCTGTCGGTCATCGCGGTCAGCGACCGGGGCAGCATGTACGACCCCAGCGCCGTGTTCTACATGGACAAGATCGTGACCGGGCCCGAGGGCAAGGGCATCATCGACCTCGACCGTCCGATCGGTGAGAACATCACCGCCCTCGCCGCGGCCAAGGGCATCGCCGTCGAGGACATGCAGATCGCGGTCCTCGACCGCCCTCGTCACGCGGACCTGATCGCCGAGATCCGGGCCGTGGGCGCCTCGACCCGGCTGCTGCTCGACGGTGACGTCGCCGGCGGCATCAACGCGGCCCGCCCCGATTCGCGCATCGACATGTGTGTCGGTGTCGGCGGTACCCCCGAGGGCATCATCACGGCCTGCGCGGTGAAGGCCCTCGACGGCCTGATCCTGGCCCGCCTGGCGCCCAAGGACGACGCGGAGCGTCAGAAGGCGATCGACGCCGGCCACGACCTCGACCGCGTGCTCGACCAGGACGACCTCGTGACGGGTGACAACGCCTACTTCGTGGCCACGGGCGTCACCGACGGCGCGCTGGTCGCGGGCGTCACGCGCAAGCAGGGCATGATCCGCACGTCGAGCATCGTGTTGCGTTCGCACTCGGGCACCATCCGCCGGGTCGAGGCCGACCACCTCGTCTCGAAGTGGTACGGCGAGAAGGCCTGACCCTTTCGACGCTCGCACGTCACGACGAACGCCCGACCTCGGTCGGGCGTTCGTCGTGACGGGCCTTGTTCGTGGCGATGAATCAGCGGCGGTCGTCGCCGTTCTCGCCGAGAGCCGCGGCCAGTTCGGGGGCGGTGAGTTCGCGGGGTGACTCCTCGACGGTCGTCGGGGTCGCGAGGACCTTGGACTCGTCGAGCATGTTGAGCCGGCGCGCCGAGGGGAGCACCGTCCGCTCGAGCGACCCGACGAACCGGTTGTAGTCGGTCACTCCGGCGCGCAACGACCGGCCGAGCTTGTCGACATGGCCCGCCATGGTCGAGAGACGGCCGTAGAGCTCGCGGCTGAGATCGAACAGTTCTTTCGCCTCGGCGGTGACGACGTCCTGCTGCCAACTGAAGGCGACGGTCTTGAGCACCGACCAGAGGGTGACGGGTGAGGCGAGGGCGACGCGTTTCTGGAACGCGTAGTCCATCAGGGCCGGGTCGGCCTCGAGGGCGGACGACACGAGCGACTCGCTCGGGATGAAGGCGATGACGAGTTCGGGCGAGGAGTCGAGCCCGGCCCAGTAGGTCTTGCCGGCCAGGGCGTCGACGTGGGCTCGCAGCGCCTTGACGTGCTGCCGGACCAGTTGGTCGCGTCGCGCGCCCTCGTCGCCTGTCGCGGACGCGGGGATGGCGCTGGCTTCGAGGTAGGCCGAGAACGGCACCTTGGCGTCGACCGCGATGTTCTTGCCCCCGGGGAGGTGCACGACCATGTCGGGTCGGCCGGCGCCCGCGTCCGACGAGATCGACGTCTGGACGTCGAAGTCGACGCGTTCAACGAGACCTGCGGCCTGGACGACGTTGCGCAGCTGGGCCTCGCCCCACACACCGCGTGTGCTGTTCGACTTCAGTGCCGAGGCGAGCGATTCGGCCGTGCCCCGCAAGCGCTCGCCCGACTCGGCGGCGGTGCGGAGCTGCTCGCTGAGGGCGCCGAACTGGAGGGTGCGTTCTGCTTCGAGTTCGGCCACCTTCTGCTGGACTGCCTGCAGGCTCTCGGCCACCGGGCTGAGCGCGACGAGCACCTGACCGTCGGTGCGCGCCCTCTCGGCCTCGGCGATGCGGACGTCGCGGAGGCGGTCCTGGAACTCGCGGAGGCGGTCTTCTTGCTGGGCGATCTGGCGTCGGTACTGGTCGTCCTGGCCGTCGAGGCGCTCACGAGTGGCCTCGGCCACTGCGCGGGCGGCGGCCAGGTCGGAGGACAGGCGTGCCGTGGCCTCGGCTGCACGGGTGCGAGTGACGAGCGCACCCACGGCGATGCCGAGCACGAGGCCGAGCAGCAGGGCGAGGAACAGGGCGAGCGGGAGGGGCATGACGGCAGTGTGGCAGCGGCCACCGACACCGCCCGCCGGTGGGCGCGGAGGGGCTCAGCCGAAGGCCATGGGGCGCCGGTCGGCGCGAGGGACGGAGGGTGCCGTCGGTGCCCCGGCCGGCTGCAGCACCTTCACCTTGACCGACGCGATGGCGGCGAGCTCGCCCAGGTCGGCGGCACCGTGGAACAGGGCGGCGTGGGCGACGATGGCCGCGCAGGCCTCGGCGTCGGCGAGGGCGTCGTGGTGTGAGAAGGCGTCGAACCCGGCGGCCGTCGCGGCGACCGGCAGGCGGTACGAGTCGAGGGAGTACGTCTTGCGGGCGACCTGCAGGCTGCAGAGGTACGACCACGGGGGAGGGGTGAGACCGGTGGCCGCGCAGGCGGCCTTGATGACACCCATGTCGAAGCCGGCGTTGTGGGCGACGAAGACGTCGTCGCCCGCGAAGTCGGCGAGCAGTTCGAACTGCTCGGCCCAGCCGAAGGCCCCGACCACGTCGCGCGCGACGATGCCGTGGATGCGGGTGTTCCACTCGGAGAACTCGTCGTGCCCGGCGGGCGGCTGGATCAACCAGCCCACCTTGTCGACGACGACCCCGTCGCGGACCTTGACGAGGCCGACGGAGCAGGCACTGGCGCTGCTCGAGTTCGCGGTCTCGAAGTCGATCGCGGTGAAGTCGATGGGCATTGACTCATGCTCTCACGCGCCTCCGACACCGCCTCCACAGGCATGGTCGGATGCTGTTCCGTCCCCAGCCGGCTCGACACCGACGGGACGGCTCGACAGGCCCGGTACGCTTGACCCTCGTGGCTCTTACTATCGCGATCGTCGGACTGCCCAACGTCGGCAAGTCCACCCTGTTCAACGCCCTGACCAAGAACCAGGTGCTGGCGGCGAACTATCCGTTCGCGACCATCGAACCCAACGTGGGCATCGTCAACCTGCCCGACCCGCGCCTCCAGGTGTTGGCGGATCTCTTCGGCAGCGAGAAGATCCTGCCCGCGCCGGTGTCGTTCGTCGACATCGCCGGCATCGTCAAGGGTGCGAGCGAAGGCGAGGGGCTCGGCAACAAGTTCCTGGCGAACATCCGCGAGGCCGACGCCATCGCCGAGGTCGTGCGCGGCTTCGACGACCCCGACGTCGTGCACGTCGACGGCAAGGTCGACCCCGAGAGCGACATGGGCACGATCAACACCGAGCTGATCCTCGCCGACCTCGAGACCGTCGAGAAGGCGCTCGTCCGGTACGAGAAAGAGCTGCGACTGAAGCGCGTCGAGCCGATCGTGCACGAGACGGCCGTCGCCGCCCGCGACGCCCTGCAGCGCGGCGAGGCGCTCTCGGCCACGAGCATCGACCTCGAGCCGATCCGCGAGCTGGGTCTGCTCACCGCGAAGCCCTTCATCTACGTCTTCAACGTCGACGAGGCCGTCCTCACCGACGAGGCGCGCAAGGCCGAGCTGCAGGCGCTGGTCTCACCGGCCGAGGCGATCTTCCTCGACGCGCAGGTCGAGTCCGAGCTGATCGGCCTCGACGACGAGGACGCCGCCGAGCTACTCGCATCGCTCGGGCAAGACGAATCGGGTCTCGACCAGTTGGCCCGCATCGGATTCGAGACGCTGGGCCTGCAGACCTACCTGACGGCCGGCCCGAAAGAGACCCGCGCCTGGACGATCGGCAAGGGCTGGAAGGCCCCGCAGGCCGCCGGAGTCATCCACACCGACTTCGAGAAGGGCTTCATCAAGGCCGAGGTCATCTCGTTCGACGACCTGGTCGAGACCGGCTCCATCGCGGAGGCGCGCTCGGCCGGCAAGGCCCGCATCGAGGGCAAGGAGTACGTCATGCAAGACGGCGACGTGGTGGAGTTCCGCTTCAACAACTGACGTCCCTGCGCCTGTGGGGAAGGGCTCTTCGACGCTTGTCTCGGTCGGGGTCTTGTTTCACGGGACGTGATACGTCGATACACGAACACATGAGGGACGGACCGAGTCCCCGCAAATGCTGACTCGTAGAACAACCGGTCTACCTGTCATGGTTTGCTCATGGACGACACACGGAAAGATGGGTCTGTCTGGGGGAACGGCCTCGGCCGTAGAACGCTCATCACGGGGGCAGCAGCCGCCGCGTTTGGCCTGACCCTGGGCGACATGATGGGGCTCAGTAACGGCTCCCTAGCCTTTGCGGCCGGGAAGTATGGCACTGTCGTCTGGCCTGTCAATCCTCACCCCACGCCCACTGGGCAGCAAGTCTATGGAAGCCCCCGTAATTACCCCGGTGGACACCGGGGATCGGACTACGGAGTCGGGAGGGGAACCGCCGTCGTAGCCATTGCCGCAGGACGCGTCACGGGGCGGGACGTCGACCGGAAGGGCAGCGAGATCGGCAACTGGGTCGAGATCGAACATGCAGGCTTCACCAGTCGCTACATCCACTTCAACGAGGCACCGCACGTCGGCTACGGAGCCCAGGTATCCGCAGGCCAACGGATCGGCAGCGCCGGGGACAGTGGGACTGCAGCCATAGGTGTTCACCTCCACATCGAGATCTACGACCAACTCGTCCGACAAGACCCGCACGCGTGGCTCACCGCCAACGTCGGCGCAGGCTCAGCAACGCCAACAAAGGAGATCGAAGTGCCCGATTACTCACTCGTCCGCGGTCAGAACGACGGTCGCGTTTATCTGTCCGTGAACAGGCTGCAACGTCGCTGGATCGAATCCGAGGCCGCCCTTGCCGACGTCAGGTACGTTCTCCGCGGAGTCAACGCCCCCGCGGCTGACCGCCCCGTCGAGGTAGTCGCCAACCCCGACGCCTATGGCGTGATCATCACTGCGACCCCCACTCTTGACCAGATCCGCCAGGTCATTCGTGAGGAAGTTGCCGCGGGCAAATAGGAAACCGTGTCGCTAGAGGCCAGCCCTGGGTTGTCACTCGGGGCTGGTCTCTTGCGGTGAAAAGGACCTGGACGTACGTTGCCTGACCCGGAGGGACCGGGCAGGCCTGAGAGGGGAACCCTAGAGGGGGAACGCTACCTTGGGTGGCTCCCGGTCGGACCGGCTGAGGAGGTCGCTGATCTCGGGTTCGTGCTGCAGCTTCCCAGCGATGGCGCTGTCGAGATTGTCGAAGTCACACAGCCATGGCCGACGCCCTGACACATCCCGCCAGTAGGCGTTGAAGTGGTATCGCGGACCCTCACCGGCCGACGCGCCTGAGAACGGGACGGACCCGGTAGTGGGGAGGGAATCCGGCCGCCATCACCAGAGTCGTTCTCCTTCTCGCCTGCTCGGCGTCGAGCGAGGTGGCCCGCGGCCCGGCGGCAACCGTCAGGCGCCGCCGCCGAGCCTGGTCAGCAGGCCTGCCGCGAGGGCGGTCCGCTCGACCATGCCGTCGATCGAGATCCACTCGTGGCGGGCGTGGGCCCCGTCGCCGACGGCGCCCAGCCCGTCGAGGACGGCCAGTCCCAGGGCGGCCGCGAAGTTGCCGTCGCTGGCGCCGCCGACCGAGGTCTCCTCGACGACGAGACCCTGCTCGAGGGCGACCTCTCGCGCGGCGGCGAACAGGGACGCCGTTCCGGTACTGCGCTCCATGACGGGACGGTTCCAGCCGCCGTCGACCGCGATCCCGGCGGCCTCACGGCGAGGCACCAGGCCCGCGAAGGCCGCGTCCATCCGACGCATCTCGCCGACGTCCGTCACCCGCACGTCGACGAGCGCCTCCGCGCTCCCGGCCGTGACGTTCGCCCGTGAGCCACCGGTCATCGTCCCGACGTTGACGCTCGTGCCGGCTGCCAGGTCGGCCGAGTCGTGCAACGCGACGATCACCCGGGCCATCTCGTCGATGGCGCTCACACCGTTCTCGGGGTCGAGCCCGGCGTGGCCCTCGACGCCCTGCGTGGTGACCGTGAAGAGACCGACGCCCTTCCTCGCGGTCTTGAGCGCGCCTCCTGCGCTCGCCTCGAACACGAGGACGGCGTCCCGGCCGGCGACCGCCGCCTCGATGACGGGGCGCGACGCGGGCGAACCGATCTCCTCGTCGCCGTTCAGGACGAAGCGCACGGCCGGCAGGGGCAGGCCGCGCTCCCTCGCGATGGCGAGGGCGTGCACGACCTGCACGAGGCCCGCCTTCATGTCGAAGGCGCCCGGGCCGGTCAACTGGTCGCCATCGATCGTGACCGGCCAGTCGGCGAGGGTACCGAGCGGCCAGACCGTGTCGTAGTGGCAGAGGATCGCGACGCTGCCCGTGCCTGCGTTGACGGCGTCCCAGTCGAGCACGGCGACGTCACCGTGCGGGGCGCCGTCTACCGTGGACTCGGCGTCGGGAGCCCCGAGGTGTTCGCCGAGGTACGAGCGCACCCAGGCCAGACCCGCAGCCAGGGCCGCGCGGTCGTCGGACGGCGTCTCGAGCTGCACGTAGGCGGTGAGGTCGGCGACGAGCGAGGACCGCCGGGCCTCGGCGGCCTCGACGAGCGCGTTCACGCGGCGGCCCGTCGGTCGAGCTCGACGAGATGGTCCTCGCTCATGACGATCTGCCCCGTCTCGAGTCGGACGATCGACTCGACCAACCAGCGCGTCAACGGCACCGCCACGTCGTACCGCTCGGCGGCGGCCAGCACCGGCGCGTACTGCGTCGGCACCTCCGTGCGGCGCCCCCGGACGGCGATGTCACGCCAGATGCCCGAGCGCTTCTTCGTCTGACGTCCGAGCCAAGCGACGAGCTCGTCGGTGGCCACGTCCGGGCCGCCGGTGCCGCCGGTGTCGCCGGTGTCACCGGCCGTCACGGTCACGTAGGCGTCCGGCGTGAAGGCGTCGAAGCCCTCGAGCGCGACGCCCTCGGCCCGGGCGACGGTCAACACCTCGCGGACCAGGGCGTGCATGCCCACCCGGTGCCGGTCGATCAGGTCGCCCATGTCGTCGTCGGCCAGGGCGGACGCGACGAGCATCGCACCGAAGCCGAGCTTCGACCAGAGGAAGCCCTGCACGTTGTCCGACACGACCGGGCGACCCCAGTGCCGCAGGTCGTCGGCGAGGGTGCGGACGCGGTCGCTCGTGCCGCCCGCGAACTCGCCGAGGGCGATGTCGCCGATGCCCCCGTCCTTGACCACGCCGGGTGCGACGACGTCGGCGAAGAGGTCGACGAAGGCCGCGACCGTGCGGTCGGCACCGACGTGGTGTGCGATGGTCGGCTCGTTCAGGCCGTTCTGCATCGAGACCACCCAGCCGTCGGCGGCGAGGCGGGGCGCGATCCACGCGGCGACGCCGTCGGTCGCCTGCGCCTTGACCGCGAGGAGCACCGCGCCGAGCTGCCCGGGTGCCTCGTCAGGAGTCGAGATGGGCAGGCGGGCCGTGAGCTCGCCACCCGGGTGTTCGATCCGCAGGCCGTTCTCGCGGATGGCGGCGACGTGCTCGGGGTCGGTGTCGACCAGGTGCACGTCGAGCCCGGCGAGATGCAGGTGCGCGGCGAGCGTTCCGCCGATCGCGCCGGCGCCCACGACGGTGTAGGTCGGGATCATGTGGTTCTCCATTCGTCAGGCGGTGGGGCCGTCGATGTCGGCCGTCGTCGTGGCGGTCCAGTGCGCCGGGAAGTTCCAGGCGCCCGTCGACGAGCCGCCGTCCACGCGCAGCACCTCGCCGGTGATCCACTCGGCCTCGGCGCCGGCGAGCCAGGCGACGGCGCGAGCGATGTCGGCCGGACTGCCGCGACGACCCAGCGGGTTGTCGCCCACGGCCTCCGCGTACTCGTCGGTGACCGGGTTGACGGCCGAGTCGACCGTGACGAAGCCCGGTGCCACGGCGTTGACGCGGATGCCGTGGCGACCGAGTTCGAGAGCGGAGGCGCGGGTCGCGGCTTCGAGGGCGGCTTTCGACGTCGAGTAGGGCGCCGCACCAGGTCGAGCCCTCAAGGCCGCCCCCGACGAGATGTTGACGACGCTCGCGCCCCGACCGGCGGCGATGGCGCGACGGGCCAGGGCGACCGTGAGCAGGACGGGAGCCCGCGTGTTGACGTCGAGCACGAAGTCCCAGGTCGTCGCGTCGAGATCGAGGAACGGTGTCGCCGGGTAGACCCCGGCACTCGACACCAGCACGTCGACGGGCGCCGATCCCCACGCCGTGTCCAGGAGGATCTCGTGGGCATCGTCCTGTCGCAGGTCGCAGGTCGCCGTCGCGCACGAGGAGGCGCCGGCCGCGAGAGCGAGCTCGGCCGTCTGCGCGAGCGGCTCGGCGTTGAGGTCGGCGACGGTGAGGGCGTCGCCCGCGCGGGCGAAGGTGAGGGCGACCTCCCGGCCGATGCCGGAGCCGGCCCCGGTCACGAGCACGTGCCGCATCAGTCGAGCACCTTGCCTTTGGTCTCGGGCATCGTGAGGTAGACCACGAGTCCGATCGCGGCGGCACCCGCGGCGTAGGCCCAGACCCAGCCGCCGTGCCCGCTCGTGTTCATCCACGTGGTGATGTACGGCGCGGTGCCGCCGAAGATGGCGACCGCGAGGGCGTAGGACAGGCCGATGCCGGTGGCCCGCACCTCGGGCGGGAACTGCTCGGCCATGATGACGGCGCAGTTCGCCGAGTAACCGACGAGCAGGACGATGCCGACGAGTTCGATGGCGAGCAGTGACCAGAAATTGCCGTTCAGCAGCGTGAAGGCGGGCCAGGCGAAGAGCAGGAACCCTCCGGCGAAGGCCGCCATGGTCGGCTTGCGACCGATGGTGTCCGAGAGGATGCCGCCGAACGGCAGCAGGCAGATGAACACGACCATCGCGATGACGTTGGCGAGCAGGGCCTGGTTGAGCGGGATGCCCGTCGTCACGGCCGCGTAGGTCGGCATGAAGTTGACCCACAGGTAGTAGAGCAGCGTGCCGGCGATGGTGATCCCGAAGACCCGCAGCGTCGCCTTCGGGTGGTCCTTGACCATCCGGACGAACGCGTTGCGCCGGGTTGCGAGGCCGGAGCCGTCGAGACGGTCCTTGCCGGTGGCGAAGGAGGCCGTCTCCTCGACCGAGCGCCGGAGCCACAATCCGATGAAGCCGAGCGAGGCCGCGAAGACGAAGGCCGCGCGCCATCCCCAGCTGTCGACCGCGTCCTCGGGCAGGGCCGTCGTGATGACGAACCCGAGGGCCGAGGCGATCAGCACGCCCGCGGCGACCGAGACCTGCTGCCACGAACCCGCGAAGGCACGGCGTCGAGGGGCGGCGGACTCCACGAGGAAGGCGGAGGCGGATCCGAACTCGCCACCGGCCGCGAACCCCTGGACCAGACGCGCGAGCACCAGGATCACCGGCGCGAGGTACCCGACCTGCTGGAAGGTCGGCGAGATACCGATCACGAGGGTGGCCACCGCCATCAGGGTGATGGTGAGCAGCAGGCCCTTCTTGCGTCCGTGCCGGTCGGCGTAGCTGCCCATCACGGCGGCACCCACGGGTCGCATGACGAAGCCGACGGCGAAGATCGCGAGGGTCGACAAGAGGGCGGCGACGTCGTCGCCCGGCGGGAAGAAGTGGTGGGCGAAGATCGACGAGAACGTCGAGTACAACGCCCAGTCGACGAACTCGACGGCGTTGCCGATGCTGCCGGCGACGATGGCCTTGCGGCCCTTGCTGCTGAGTTTCGTGTCGTGGACGGTCTCAGGGGCGGTTGTGCTCATGTGCTGGCTCTCTCGAGGTGGACGTGAGTGGTGCGAGGGGAGGAGGGGCGGCGCGGGTCGGGAGGCGCGTCACAGGAGGCGACGGACGTGCGCCGCGAGATCGGCGTGCGTGCCGAACCACACGTCGTCGACCGAGCGGATGTGGGCGAGCAGCTCGTCGAGCACGCGCAGCCGCGACCGGTGGCCGATGATGTGCGGGTGCAGCGTGAGCTGGAACAGTCCGCCCTCGGCGTGGGCGGCATCGAACTCGTCGATCCAGATCTGCAGCAGGTCGCGCGGCGGCATGTGGGGTCGGAGACCGCCGAAGCGATCCATCATCAGATAGGGGGCGTCGTCGCGGATCCACTCGACGGGGATCTCGACGACTCCCGTGCGCTCGCCGCGTTCGAGCAGCTCGTAGGGCTCGGTGTCGGCCATCAGGGACGAGTCGTAGACGAACCCGAGCTCCCGGATGACGGCGAGCGTCGACCCCGAGAAGTCCCACGAGGGTGTGCGGATGCCGACCGGACGTCGGCCCAGCTGCTGCTGGAAGACCTCGAGGGCTCGCGACGTGAGCTCGAGCTCGTCGTCGTGACCGAGAGCGGTGTTGCGTTCGTGGATCCAGCCGTGCACGGCGACCTCGTGTCCGGCTGCCGCGTAGCCGGGGGCCTCGTCCGGGCGGAGCAGGGCGCAGACGGCCGGCATGAAGAAGGAGGCCGGCACCTCGTGCCGGGCCAGCAGGTCGAGGATGCGGGGCACGGCGTGACGGGCGCCGAACTCGCCCTGGGCCATGCGACCGGGCGAGGTCTCGCCGTCGCGTAGTGCCGGGGTCTCGTGGTCGGAGTCGAACGAGATCGCGACGGCGACGCGAGCGCCACCGGGCCACCGTGCCGTGGGTTCGTCGTCCACGAGCCTCCGACCGGCCCGCACGAACTCGACGTGCCCTCGCCATTCGGTCTCGGTCCACTGCCACGGCTGCTGGTCGTCCATGCGATTCCTCCCGGCGTCGTCGGTGACCCCGATGTCATCGACATGGGTCACTGTAGAAAGAAATACAAGCAGACTCAAGACAAATGGTTGTTTCGATCGCATTTCAACCTCGAAACGGTTGGATGAATCACCCCCTCGACCCGAATCCAACCGGTGCGGACCGGTGCGCCGTATTCTGTTGCCGTGCCACGTCTCGTGCCTCCCGCCGGTCAGCCCCTCCTCGACGAGACCGACCTCGACATCGTCGCCGCCATGCACGTCGCGCCTCGGGTCCCCACCGCCGCCCTCGCCGAGATCCTCGGGTTGCCCGTGAGCACGCTGAGTCGCCGACTCGTCCGCCTGCAAGAGGAGCGCCTCCTGCGGGTGGTCGGCCGCTACGCCTGGGAGCTCATCACCTCGAGCAATCCCTACGAACTCTGGATCACCTCGGCCCCCGGGCGGTCGAGGGCCGTGCTGGCCGAACTCCTGCGCATCCCCGACGTCCAGTTCGTCCTGCAGACCAGTGGCCCGGCCGACCTGTACGCCAACCTCTTCCCGCTGCGGGGCTCCGACCAAGAGGAGCTGCTCGGCAGCGTCATCCCGTCGATCCCGGGTGTCCGCGCCGTCGACAGTCGGATGATCCTCGAACCGGCCAAGGTCGGTCAGGCCTGGCGCTACCACCGGCTGGACGACGAGCGCGTGGCGCGCCTGGAGCAGCACGCGGCCGTGGCCGCGCAGCCTCCGCTCCACGATCTCGGCCAGTTGAGCGACCTCGAGTTCGAGACGATGCGCTTGCTCGGCGCGAACGCGCGTGTCACGGCGGCCGAGGTCGGGCGGACCCTCGGCGTGTCGTCCTCGACGGCCGCTCGGGCCATCCGGCTCCTGCTGCAGACCGGCGCCGTCTCGCCCCGGGTCGAGATGCAGTCCGACCTGCTGGGCTATCCGTTGCACGCGATCGTGACGATCGACGTGCAGCCCCGTGACGTCTCGCGCACCCTCGAGCGGGTCGCCACGCATCCGAGCGTCCGGTTGCTGTCGACGGTGACCGGCTCGGCGCCGATCAGTCTCTCCGGGGTGTTCCGGGGCCCGACGGATCTCGCGACGTTCATCCGAGACGACCTGGGTGCGCTGCAGTGGGTGCGGTCGATCCAGAGCGTCGCCGGCCTGCGGCTGCAGCGACGCTACTGGATCGACCGTGACGGTCCCCGCCTGGGTGCCCAGGTGCCCGACGTGTTGCGGCGCTGAGCGACGAGACGTCTAAGGTCAGGCATGACCCGAATCACGCCCGCCCCCGCACTGCTGCGCCTCGGCGTGCTGGCCACCTCGCGCAAGCCCGACGAGCGTCGCCTGCCGATCCACCCCGCCCACCTCGACCGCATCGATGCCGATCTGCGCGAGAACATGACCCTCGAGCGTGGCTACGGCCTGCGTTTCGGCATCCCCGACGCCGACCTCGAGCCCCTCGTGGCGATGGCCGACCGTGAGCAGATCGTCGCCGACAGCGACGTCGTCCTGCTGCCCAAGCCCCAGGCCGCCGACCTCGAGGGCCTCCGCGACGGCCAGACCCTCTGGGGCTGGCCGCACTGCGTGCAGGACCGCGAGATCACCCAGCTCGCCATCGACAAGCGCCTGACCCTCATCGCGTGGGAGGCCATGAACCACTGGCAGTCCGACGGCGGCTACGCCCTGCACGTCTTCCACAAGAACAACGAGCTCGCCGGCTACTGCTCGGTGCTGCACGCCCTGCAGCTCTGCGGCTCCACCGGCGACTACGGCCGCCGCCTCAGCGCCGTCGTCATCGGCTTCGGCGCCACCGCCCGCGGCGCGGTCACGGCGCTCAACGCCCACGGCATCCACGACGTCCGCGTCCTGACGAACCGCAACATCGCGGCCGTCGGCTCGCCGATCCCGTCGGTCGACATCTTCCAGTTCGAGCACGACCCCGAGACGCCCGGCGCCAGCACCGTGAACACCCCCGACGGGCCGGTCGCCCTCGCGCCGTTCCTCGCGGCGGCCGACATCGTCGTCAACTGCACCCTGCAAGATCCGAACGCGCCGCTCACCTACCTGCGCGAGACCGATCTCGACGCCTTCCGCCCCGGCAGTCTCATCGTCGACGTCTCGGTGGACGAGGGCATGGGCTTCGACTGGGCCCGCGCCACGACCTTCGCCGAACCCCTCGTCACCGTCGGTGCGACCACGAACTACTACGCGGTCGACCACAGCCCCTCGTTGCTCTGGAACTCCACGACGTGGGAGATCAGCGAGGCCCTCCTGCCCTTCCTCCGCACCGTCATGGAGGGGCCGACCTCGTGGGCGGCGTCCGACACGGTCCGTCGCGCCATCGAGATCGCGGAGGGGCGGGTCAAGAACGAGGCGATCCTCGCCTTCCAGCACCGCGCCTCCTCGTACCCGCACGCACCGCTCGGCTAGCCGGCCGCCCGGCCGACGGCACCGCCGAGTGGACTGAGCGCCGCCGTATGCCGCGGTGTCGTGTCCATCCGGCGGTGTGCGCGAGGGCGCAGGGAGCCGGAGGTCAGAGCGCAGGAGGCGCGGCGAGGGCCGCCAGCACGCGCTCGGCACCGAAGTCCCACGCCCCCTCGACGTCGCCGCCGAGCTGGAAACCGCCGTTGAGCTCCATGATGACGAAGCCCGCGACCCAGGCCGTCAGCGTGCGGGCGGCGTCGAGGGCGAGCGCCGGGCCGACGAGTTGCTCGCCCACCCGGAGGGCGGCGGCGCTCGCCGCGGCGCCGTACTCGCGCCGGGCCGTGGGGACACCGGGCCCGGGGGTCATGACCAGTTGGAACGCCGCCGGGCGTTCGTGCCCGAAGGCCCGGAAGGTGTCGAGCACCTCGCGGGCCGACCCCGCCCCGTCGAGCCGCGCGGCCAGGTCGGTGAGGGTGGCCTCAGCGACCGACCGCAGCAGCGCCTCCCGGTTCTCGACCCGTTTGTAGAGCGAGGGGGCGCGCACGCCGACCCGTGCCGCGACGGCGGCCATCGTGAGGCCCGCCGGGCCGTCGGTCTCGAGCAGCTCGCGGGCGGCGAGCAGGATGGCGTCGAGCGAGGTGCGGTCGGGTGTGGGCATCCGTCGAGTATAGCTATTGACAATAGCCATGATGGCTAAGTACCGTAGCCATCATGGAACTCGCCCCCTCCCTCCGCCGCATCGGCAACGACATCGTCGCCGCCTACCTCGTCGTCACGCCCGAGGGCGTGACCCTGATCGACGCCGGCCTGCCCGGTCTCTGGTCAGAACTCGTCGCCGAACTCGCCTCCGTCGGACGCACGCTCGACGACGTCCGGGGCGTCGTCCTCACCCACGGCGACTCCGACCACGTCGGCTTCGCCGAACGGCTGCGTCGCGACCACGGAGTGCCCGTGTACGTGCACGCCGCCGACGCCTCCCGGGCGAAGGGCGGGCCCAAGCCGAAGAACCCCATGCCGCCGATGAAGCTCGGCCCCTGCTGGGCTTCGCCGGCTACAGCCTGCGCAAGGGCGGGGTGAAGACCACCTGGCTCACCGAGGTCGTCGAGGTGCAGGGCGGCGAGACGCTCGACCTGCCGGGCTCGCCTCGGGTCATCTCGATGCCCGGACACTCGGAAGGCAGCATCGCGGTCTTCGTCCCGAGCGTCGACGCCGTCTTCGTGGGTGACGCCCTGACCACGCGCCACGTGACGACCGGGCACGTCGGGCCCGCCCCGGCGCCGTTCACCGACGACCCCGAGCGGGCTCTGGCGTCGCTCGATGCCCTGGTCGCGACCGGCGCGACCTGGGTGCTGCCCGGCCACGGCGCCCCCTGGGACGATGGCGTCGAAGCGGCGGTGGCAGCCGTGCGCCTAGCAGCGAACTGATGCACATCCTTGTGCGAGACAGGAATCGACGAAGTGTGTCGACTGCATCGCGCCTCGTGCCCTGGCTGACGGGAGACTGCCTTCACAAGTCGTGAAAAATCTCACCGGTGGACGGGCGACTTCCTACTCATGTCGAGATCTGACAGGGTGCGGCGATAGCCGCATAATGCTCCATTTAGGCTCTGTCGCAAATTAAATAGTGTCGGTCTTGGTCGAGGGCTACAAGATTCAGAGATAGTCTCACTATTGTGACCACCTCCAACGTCTACTTTGTGCTGCAGGGCGACGTCGTGAGGCCCAAGCTTGACATCGCTGACGCAGCCGAAATGCTGCAGTCCAAGGCGACGAGTCGGCTCTTAGCACTTGTGGATTCGAATACGGTCTCCGAGACAGGTGCCCGTGAGCTACTTCACTTCATCGAGCTCCGCGCCGGACTTCGCTCTCCAAACACCCAGGCCGTTTCTGTCGAAACATTTCTGAGTCCGATCTTGCAATCCGACGAGGCTGGAGCTCTTTATGCACTAGAGGTAGCTGCCTCGGAACGGGTCATAGTTTTCGTTCGAGTGAGAGTTGGCATGGTTGCCCAGCTATTCTCCGAGGTGCAGGGAGTGAGCTGGGATGCCTTAGCATCACTCGCTATCAGTACTGTGCGGGACGAATCCGCAACACTTGCGGCGGCAGCGGTGCAACTAAAACGCGAACTCGAAGATCACCTCGAGAGTGGTGTCATGGAGCACGTCGAACTCTTGCTTGGAAGCTCGTCTCGAGCCACAACCGGGGAACTAAACCGAGAGTTGCTAACAGAGGTCAGCTACAGGGCGTCGACTCTGCAGCTAGCACTTGTTGGCCTCGAGAATGCTTACTTGCGTTTTGATAGAGGCAATACTAGAGACAGCCATTTGCTTCATTCTGCAGGTGGAAGTATCTCAAGTATTGCTGCAACGCTCGCGCACGCCATGGCGTTGGAACACCAGCAGAGGGCGCAAACAGAAATGGAAACGAGGGAGCGAGAGAAGATTGCCTCCGATCGGAGGACTGCCAGTCTTTCGAGACTGGCTGCCGTCTTTGTTTTCCCAAGCCTATGGTTTGCGTTCTTGGGGGCTAACGTCTTTCCCTCAACTCTTAGGGGCGTGCCTGTAAACGGCGGTGCCGCGATGGTTGGGGCATTGCTCGGCGCTGGTCTCAGCGCTCTAATAGGCCTGTGGATCGTTGGACAAAAATTAGGGGATAAAAAATGATCACATACCAGCAATTGGCGCATGCTCTGCCTAAGGGAGATCACCTTCCACAAATGAGTAAGGAAGAACCAGCAGGTCGGGCTGTTGATGGGGAGTTCTTCGTTGAACCAAACTTCGACTTAGTTGGCGACCTAGCAGCCCGAGTCTGGCTTGTTAGCGCTCCGGCTGCAGTTGGTAAGACATTCATCGCTCAGCATCTTGCCCGAGACTCGTCTAGCCCGTTGTGGGACCTGAGCCTCTTCAGTCTTGGCTCGCATTTCTTCTCAGGAACTATGACCGAGGAGCACGGTGTCGAGGGTTACCTGTCGTTCGTCAATGCCTTTAAAGCCACGGACGGATGCCTAATCCTGGACGCGATGGACGAGGCGCTCGTGCGGTCCGGAGCTGAGAGCATGGAGGCGGCCGTAGACAACCTGGTCACCATCCTCGGTTCAGCCCAATCGGGTCCGTCCGTTGTTATCTTTGGGCGAGACGACACCATTGCAGATGTTGCGCGTGTGTTGGGGAAGTCGAATGTATCTACAGCGCGGATGTCAGTTCGCTTCTTCACCGAGCAACAGTCTCGCGTCTATGTACATGAAAAAAGTGAAGACAAGGTAGCGGCCCTTAAAGCAAAACTCGATGAGTTCCTGACGAAATTCTTTGAGCGGGTCAAATCTGAACTTGGTAGCTACGAGTGGGGTGACGTGCACTCGTTCCTGGGCTACGCGCCTGTTCTAGAGGCCCTGTCCACTGCCTACGACAAGAAGAGTAATCCACTAAAAGACCTTAATGAAGCTCTCGAGGATGAGACCGATCGTCAAGTGTGGGAGTTGCTTGGACGCATTGTGCGTAGCATTCTCCTGAGAGAGACTCGGAAATTCTCAACTAGTTTTGGTTCTGGAGATGATAACAAGACGCGTTTTGCGGCACTGACTTATAGTCCAGAAACACAGCTTGAAATGTTGATGCAACCTGATTTGACGGCTTATGTTTTGGATTTCCCGGACGAAGGTGACGAGGATTGGCTGACCGACTTGGATCAGCAGATACGTGATCAATTCCGCGAGCACCCTTTCCTCAAGAGTTCCCGGTCGGCATCTCCAAACATGTTGACTTCGTTCTCTAACCCGATCTTCCGTGACTTCGTTTGTGCATGGGCCATTCTTGAGCGTCGGGTTGATGAGTTTGATCTCCTACCGCTTTGGGGTGCTCCATCTATTAGCCCCGCCCCGTTGCTTACAAGGTTTGTCTTCGCGGATAGCAAGCGGACGCACTTGATAGAGGCATCCGCCCTTCCAATTCTCGCCGATTCTCACTCATCAAACTTCGTACCCGGAAAAAGCATCTTGCTGATTCGCGAGGATGCGCCCGAATTGCACGTCGATGATTCCAGCGCCGTCATGGGAGTGTCGTTGAATGAGGGAGGAGTTACTAGCAGTGTGTTAGAGGTCGTTCCGCCGGTTGGTGACCTGGAATTCCTGCGCGCTTTGTCCTCTGTCGAGATAGAAGCACCACATGCAAATCTGAGACTTGGGATGGGGCAACGCGACTTCCTGCTTGGCCCAGACGTTCGCCTCAATGTTCTGAGCGTTGAATCGCTTGTTCCTGATGTTCGTATCCTACACAGCCAAGCAACGACCGTTAAAATTCACGCGGAATCAGTCACTGGTATAACAAAACGAGTTATCGTCCACGACCTTTCTTCTTTCGTCCTTGTCTCGGACTCTGCATATCATCCGTGGCGGCAGTATTCATCGGAGGCTTCCCTGGTCGGGTTGGAGGCCGAGCGTCGAATGGACGTAGCGGGCATGGAGCTCAGGCGGCTCGTTGCATGGTTCAGTCGGCCGAGCATGCTTGGGGGCGGCCTCCGATATCCGGCTACCGCCCTGGAGCAAATATTTAATAAGGGCCGCGCATCGCGAGACATGTTCGACTACCTGGCTATGAAAAAAATGGCCTGGCTAGACGGCCCAGAATTCGTCATCAAACTCGATGTTCCTGTTGAAGTGGTCCGGCTAAACGATCTCTCGAACGAGCTATACGCTGAACTGATACAGGGATACGTTTTGGCCCACGAACGATAAAGCGCGGGGATTATTTAGGTGCCGTTGGGCAACCTCATCCCGCGGTACCTCGGCGGCGCCGCCCAGACGGCGCCGCCGCCCACTGACGCCCTGACCCGGGCTCAGACGCCGACCGGCACCGTCGCCGGCGTCACCCGCACCAGCACCGCCTTCGACACCGGGGTGTTGCTGCCGATGGACGCACTGTCGAGCGGTACGAGCACGTTCGCCTCGGGGAAGTACGCCGCGGCGCACCCCCGGGCCGTCGGGTAGGCCACCACGCGGTAGTCGCGCAGCACTCGCTCGACGTCGTCGGTCCACACCGTGGACACGTCGACCTTCTGGCCGTCGGCCAACCCGAGGTCGTCGAGGTCGAGCGGGTTGACGAACACCACGTGGCGGCCCTTCTTGATGCCGCGGTAGCGGTCGTTGAGGCTGTAGATCGTGGTGTTGTACTGGTCGTGCGAGCGCAGGGTCTGCAAGAGCAGCGTGCCCTCGGGGCGTTCGACGTGCTCGAGATCGTTGACCGTGATCATCGCCTTGCCGACCGCCGTCGGGAAGGTCCGCGAGTCACGCGGCCCGTTCGGCAGGACGAACCCGTCACGACTGCGCACCCGCTCGCCGTACCGCTCGAAGCCGGGCACGACGCGGCTGATGTGGTCGCGCAGCGTGTCGTAGTCGTCCTCGAAGGACTTCCAGTCGATGTCGAGGTCGGTCCGGTCGCCGAGGGTGGCCCGGGCCAGGCGGCTGACGATCGCGACCTCGCTGAGCAGGTCGGGTGCGACGGGCGGCACCTGGCCGTGGCTGCCGTGCACCGAGCACACGGTGTCCTCGACCGAGACGAACTGCGGCCCCGCCTCTTGTACGTCGATCTCGGTGCGGCCGAGCGTGGGCAGGATGAGCGCCTCGGCGCCGACGACGGCGTGCGAGCGGTTGAGCTTCGTCGAGACCTGCACGGTCATGTCGGTGCCGCGCATGGCGGCCTCGGCGAGCTGGGTGTCCGAGATCGCGGCCACGAGGTTGCCGCCCATGCCCATCCAGAACTTGATCCGCCCCTCCTGCATGGCTTTGATGCCCTTGAGGGCGTCGACTCCGTGCTCGCGGGGCGGGTCGAAGCGGAACTCCTTCTGCAGCGCGTCGAGGAACTCGTCCGAGACCTGCTCCCAGATGCCCATGGTGCGGTCGCCCTGCACGTTGCTGTGCCCGCGGATCGGCGAGGCGCCGGCGCCGGGCTTGCCGATGTTGCCGCGGAGCAGCAGCAGGTTGATGATCTCCTTGATGGTGTCGACGGCCTTGCGGTGCTGCGTGATGCCCATCGCCCAGGTGATGATCACGCGGTCCGAGGCCAGGTAGCGGTCGGCCAGCTCGTCGATCTCGGCCCGGTCGAGCCCGGTCGCCAGCAGCACCTCGTCGTCGTCGACCTGCGCGATGTGCTCACGGAAGGCCTCGAGGCCCACGGTGTGCTCCGCGAGGAACTCGTGGTCGAGCACCGTGCCCGGCGCGGCGTCCTCGGCCTGGAGCACGCGCTTGGCGACGGCCTGCAGCAGGGCCATGTCGCCGCCGAGTCGGATCTGCAAGAACTGGTCGGCGATCTCGGTGCCACGGCCCGCGACGCCACGCGGCAGCTGGGGGTTCTTGTACCGACGCAGGCCGGCCTCGGGCAGCGGGTTGACCGCGACGATCTTCGCGCCCTTGAGCTTGGCGTCCTCGAGGGCCGTCAGCATGCGCGGGTGGTTGGTGCCCGGGTTCTGCCCCAGGATGACGATCAGGTCGGCCTGCTCGAAGTCGTCGTACGCGATCGTCGACTTGCCGATGCCGACCACCTCGGCCATGGCGAGGCTCGTCGACTCGTGGCACATGTTCGAACAGTCCGGCAGGTTGTTCGTGCCGAAAGCGCGGACGAAGAGCTGGTAGGCGAAGGCGGCCTCGTTCGAGGTGCGGCCCGAGGTGTAGAACGACGCCTCGTCCGGGCTGTCGAGCGACCTCAGCTTGTCACCGACGATGCGGAACGCCTCGGCCCACGACACCTCGCGGTAGTGGTCGCTGCCGGCCGGCTTGTGCACGGGCTTGGTCAGGCGGCCCTGCATGCCCAGCCAGTACTCGGTCTTGTCGAGCAGGTCCGTCACCGAGTGCTCGGCCCAGAACGTGTCGGGCACGAGCACCGGGTTCGCCTCCCAGGTGACCGCCTTGGCGCCGTTCTCGCAGAACTCGGCCACCTTGCGATGGTTCGGGTCGGGCCAGGCGCAGCTCATGCAGTCGAAGCCGTCCTTCTGGTTGAGCGACGTCATGAGCTTGACGGTGCGGGCCAGCCCGAGCTGCTTGATCGCGGGGTCCATCGAGTGCAGCACGCCGGGTACGCCGGCGGCCCACTCCCGCGGGGGGCCGACCTCGATGTCGGCGTCGGTCACGTCGGAGACGGGCGGTTTCTCGGTCACGGTCTTGGTCCGATCGTCAGGGGGACGGGCGAGGAGGCGCGCGTCGCGCCCCCGGGGGAGTCGGGGGGCGAGGAGGCGCGGGCCGCGTCGCCGAGGACGCTCGCGTGGGCGGAGGGCTCGGTCCCGTCCGGCTCGCCGAGGCGGTCGGGCCGCGAGTACACGACCATCGACCGTCCGCGCAGGAACCCGACGATCGTGACGCCGAGCTCGCCTGCGAGATCGACGGCCAGCGACGACGGCGCCGACACCGCGGCGAGCACCGGGATGCCGGCCATCGAGGCCTTCTGGGTGAGCTCGAACGACGCGCGACCCGAGACCATCAGGACGGTCCCCGTCAACGGCAGCCGCGCCTCCTTGACCGCCCAGCCGACGACCTTGTCGACGGCGTTGTGCCGACCGACGTCCTCGCGCAGCACGAGCAGCTCGCCGGTGCGACCGTCGAAGAGGGCGGCGGCGTGCAGCCCGCCGGTCTTCTCGAAGACGTCCTGGCCCTCGCGCAGGCGGTCGGGGAACGTGGCCAGCAGCGCGGGGTCGACGACGAGGGGGTCGTGCAGCACGTCGTGTTGCGACGTCGTGCGCACGGCGTCGATCGAGGCCTTGCCGCAGAGTCCGCACGAGCTCGTCGTGTAGAACGCCCGCTCGAGGCTGGGGTCGGGCGCGGGCACCCCGGGTGCGAGCGTGACGTCGAGGACGTTGTAGGTGTTGAGCCCCTCGGCCGTGGCGCCGGCGCAGTAGCGGGCCGCGAAGAACTCGTCGCCGGTCGAGATGACGGCCTCCGACACGAGGAACCCCGCGGCGAGGTCGAAGTCGTGTCCGGGCGTGCGCATGGTGATGGCGAGAGACGTGCCGCCGACGCGGATCTCGAGGGGCTCCTCGACGGCGAGGGTGTCCATCGTCTTGCGGACGCCCGCCGAGCCGTCGTCGCCGACCGTGATGCGGGTCACCGGCTTGCGGGACGTGATGCGTGCCATGGGTCAGGTCTACCCCTCGAACCCGGGATCCGAAAGCCGGCGGGGCGCGCGTCTCACCAGGGCAGCCCGAGTGCCGGGACGACCTCGCCCGCCCGTGCCCCGCCCTCGGGCACGATCAGCAGTCCGTCGGCGTCGGCCAGGCCGCGCAGCATCGCGGACGACTGGCGCTCGGTCGGCACGGCGCCGTCCGGCGTCACCCGGTACGCCTGCACGAGCGATCCGGGTCGCGGGTGGGACACGTCGACCGCGAGCGTCACGGCCCCGGGAGGCGCGGGTCGCCTGCCGAGGAGGCCGTCCACCACCGCGGTCCCCACGACGACGAGCCCGACGTAGGCGGCCATCGGGTTGCCCGGCAGGCACAGGTACAGCGTCTCGCCCCGCCGAGCGACCACCAGGGGCTGCCCCGGACGCATGGCGAGGCCGTCGACCACCAGCTCGGCGCCCAACCGCTCGAGGGCCGCGCGGACGTGGTCGGTCGGGCCGTGCGCGGTGCCTCCGGTCGTCACCACGAGGCGACTGTCCGGGCGGTCGAGCGCGGCGACGGTGGAGTCGAGGTCGTCGGCCACGCGCGTCGTCGTCGCGGGCGCCGTCCCGAGGGACTCGAGGAGGCGCGGCACCGGCACCGAGAACACGTCGCGGACCGCGCCACGCGCGGGCACGCCCTCGGCCACGACCTCGTCGCCGAGCACGGCCAGGGCCACCGACGGGCGCAGGACGACGGACACGGCGTCGTGCCCGCCGAGGGCCAGCACGGCGACGCGCGGCGGGGTGAGGAGCGTGCCCGCGGCGACCAGGGCGTCGCCTCGGTCGATCTCTTCCCCGGCCCGGCGGATGTGCGACGGGCGGAGCGGGTCGTCGTCGGCCGTGAGGACGTCGTCGGCCACGTGTCCGGACTCCGAACGCAGCACGCGGTCGGTCCCGTCCGGGACGACGGCCCCTGTGGTCACGGGTCGAGCCACCCCGGGCGACAGCGCCTCGGCCCCGTTGGCGACCCGGCCCGCGACGATCGACGGGCCGAGTCGCCACGGTCCCTCGCCGGCGACCGCCCAGCCGTCCATCGCCGAGACGTCGGAGCCGGGCACGCGCGCGAGGCTCGTGACGTCGGCCGCCAGTGTGCGACCGACCGCGTCGCCGAGCACGACGGTCTCGACGGTGCGGGGCAAGGCCCCGGCGGCGTCGGCCGCCTCGGCGCGGGCGACCCGCCAGTCGGCCCGCCGGACCGTCACGCCGGGTCGGCCGTGGCGAGCGCGGTGGCGGTCGCGACCGCGCGGTCGAGTTCGGCCCGCGAACCGCCGGCGAGTCCTGCGGCGTAACCGACGAGGAACGTCGTCAGCGGTGCGGCCGGGCGGGCGACGCCGTGCGCCGCGTCGCGGGCGAGGTCGAGCACCTCGGGGATGTCGACCACGAAGTCGTCGGGCAGGCCGAGGGCCCGGACGAGTCGTGCGGCCCAGGCGTCGAGTTCGGCAGGTGTGTCGGTCATGGTCGACACTCAACCAGTCGCGTCGGACTCGCGCCGGACGACACCCAGGCGGTCGGCGTCGTCCGCGGTGTCGACGTCGGCGCACAGCTCGTCGGGCACGGGCATCTCGAGCAGGTCGAGCCCGTCGAGCAGACGGCGCAGCGAGAGGTCGGCGAGGGGGCCGTCGGCTCGCAGCGCCGCGAGTCGGGTCTCGAGAGCGCCGGTCCGGTAGAGCCCGAGCAGCGGCTGACGTCGCCCGCCCGAGTCGACCGCCAGCAGGCCGTCCCGGCGCTCGCCGTCGTCGTCGCCGGCGAGCAGGGCCTGCACGGCCTCGGGTGCCCGCGGCACGTCGCAGGCCAGCACGAGGGTCCACGGCGCCGCGTCCTCGACGACGTCGAGACCGGCCGCGAGGGCTGCGACCGGCCCGGACCAGGCGGGCTCCTCGCGGGTCAGCAGTGCCCCGGCGGGCGGCACCCGGCCGGCGCGCAGGCCGACCACGACGAGGGTGCGGGCCCCGACCGAGGCCTCGACGGCCCGGTCGAGCAGCGTGGAGTCACCGGTGGTGAACCCTGTCTTGTCGGCGCCCTGGACGCGGGAGGCGCGACCCCCCGCGAGCAGGACGGCGTCGAACACGAGGCTCACGATCACCCGCGTGGTCCGGTCGCGGCGAGCCGGGCGGCCAGCGTGCCCTCGTCGGGGACGAACCAGACGTGCCGGCCGCGGTTGGACTCGCGCACCCAGTCACGGAACGCGGCGCTCGCCGTCTCATAGCGCCCGATGTCGCCCAACACCACCAACTGCAGGCGGTAGTTCACGAGCTTCTGCGCGAACTCGCCCGCCCGGCGGGTGCTCAGGTCGAAGAAGGCCGGGTCGAGACGGCCGACCGGCACGACGACGGCCGACGCGTCCGCTTCGTAGGCCTCACCGACGAGGTCGACGGCATCCGCCTCGGTCGACAGCCGCGGCTTGACCGGGTCGACGTGCAGGACGCGATGGGGGCCGTGGTCGTCGATGCGCATGTCCACAGGCTAGACGCCGGAGGCGCGGTGCCGGATCGACCGGCACCGCGCCTCCTGGAGGCCCGACGGGCGTCAGCCCGCGGCGACCTGCTGGTCGCGTTTCGGCAGCACCCAGCCGGGGCGGACGAAGTGGCAGGTGTACCCGAAGGGGTCCTTCTCCAAGTAGTCCTGGTGCTCTTCTTCGGCCTGCCAGAAGTCGCCGGCGGCGGTGACCTCGGTGACGACCTTGCCCGGCCAGATGCCCGAGGCGTCGACGTCGGCGATGGTGTCGAGGGCCGTCGCACGCTGCTCGTCGTTCGTGTAGAAGATCGCCGAACGGTAGCTGTCACCGACGTCGTTGCCCTGGCGGTCCTTCGTCGACGGGTCGTGGATCTGGAAGAAGAACTCGAGGATCTCGCGGTACGAGGTGAGACCCGGGTCGAACACGATCTCGACGGCCTCGGCGTGGCCGCGGTGGTTGCGGTAGGTCGCGTTCGGCACGCTGCCGCCCGAGTAGCCGACACGGGTCGAGACGATGCCCGGTCGACGGCGCAGCAGCTGCTGGGCACCCCAGAAGCAGCCGCCGGCGAGGATCGCGGTCTCGGTCGTGCCGCTGGGGGCGGGGGTGGATTCGGGGGAGAAGAGCGTCATGTAGGCACCGTATCCTTCGGTTTCGAGTGAGGCGTAGGGGACGAAGCGGAGAGCCGCCGAGTTGATGCAGTAGCGCAGCCCGCCGGTGGCGGTGGGGCCGTCGCGGAAGACGTGGCCGAGGTGGCTGTCGCCGGCGGTGGAGCGCACCTCGGTGCGCTTGAAGAACAAGCCCTCGCGCTTCTCGACGACGTGTTCGGCGTCGATCGGGCGCGTGAAGCTCGGCCAGCCGGTGCGGCTGTCGAACTTGTCGACCGAGGCGAACAAGGGCTCGCCCGAGACCAGGTCGACGTAGATGCCCGCGTCCTTCGAGTCCCAGAACTCGTTGCGGAACGCCGGTTCGGTGCCGCCGCCCTGGGTCACGCGGCGCTGGGTCGAGGTGAGACGGGCGACCGCCTCGGGGTCTTTCCGGTACTGGTTCGACATGGTGCCTCCTGTTCGTCGGCGTCGGGGCGATCGGATGGGGTCGGGGGCCCGCGGTCGCGTCGTTACCTCTGACGACAACAACCGGGCGGCGCCGGGTGTTCCGTCGGCCTGCGAGGATCGACGCATGAGCCTGATCCGACTGAACGACGTGACCGTCCGCTTCGACGGCACCCCGGTGGTGCGCGAGGCGTTCTTCCGCCTCGACGAGAAGGAGCGCGTGGGGATCGTCGGTCGCAACGGCAGCGGCAAGTCCACGCTGCTCAAGCTGATGCTCGACCAGGTGCGACCCGACGAGGGCACGGTCACGCTCGAGCAGGGAGTGCGGGTGGGGTACTTCTCGCAGTTCTCCGAGCTGGACGGCACGCAGACGATCGTCGAGGTGCTGACCGGGCTCTTCGCCCACGAGCGGGCGATCGAGGCCGACCTGGCGCAGATCGACGCCGACATCGCCGTGGTCGCGATGGACCCCGACGGTGGGGACGCCCTCGATCTGCTCGTCCACCGGCAGTCCGAGTTGTTCGCCGAGATGGACCGCGTCGACGGCTGGGAGTATCCGCGCCGCATCGACACCGCTCTGAGCGTGCTCGGCTTCAGCGAGGCCCACCGCACCAGCCCGATCGACGACCTCAGCGGCGGCTGGCGCAACCGGGCGGCCCTCGCGAAGATCGTCCTCGAGGACCCCGACGTGCTGCTGCTCGACGAGCCGACGAACTTCCTCGACGTGGCCGGTGTCGAGTGGCTCGAGTCCTGGTTCCGCGACTTCCATGGCGCGGCCGTCGTCGTGTCGCACGACCGCAGCTTCCTCGACGCGGTGGTCACCCGCATCGTCGAGGTCGAGAACTTCCACCTTCACGACTACCCGGGCGACTTCGCCGAGTACGTCGTCCAGAAGCAGTTCCGGTTGAAGAGCCTCGAGCAGCAGTTCGTGCACGAGTCCGAGCTGCTCGCCTTCGAGGCCGAGGGCATCTCGGATCGCCGTGACGCCGCGAAGGCCGCCAAGCGGCAGGACGGCGGCGACCTGCTCAAGCAGTTGGCCAAGGTGAAGAAGTCGCGTGCCCCGCGGCCGGTGGACCAGATCATCACCGAGATCTACTCGGGGCTGCACGTCAAGGACGTCCTCTGCCGGGTCGACGGCCTCGGCAAGGCGCGCGACGACCGCACGCTCTTCGACGATCTCACGTTCGAGCTGCGCCGCGGCGACCGCCTGGTGATCACGGGCGCGAACGGCAGCGGCAAGAGCACCCTGTTGCGCGTGCTCACCGGCGAAGAACGCGCCGACGCCGGTCGGGCCGCCTGGGCCGGCGGGGTCAAGGTGGTCTCGTACGACCAGGTGCTCGCCGAGCTCGACGACGACGACACCGTCACGCACTCGGTGAACGCGATGCCGGACAGCCTCGCCCTGACCGCGACGCGGAAGTCGGTCGGTCGGTTCCTCGCGATGTTCCAGTTCAGCGAAGCCGATCTCAAGAAGCGGATCGGGGCGCTCTCGGGTGGCCAACGAGCCCGCGTCGCGATGGCCCAGTGCTTGCTCTCGGGGGCCTCGGTGCTGCTGCTCGACGAGCCCACCAACCACCTCGACGTGCCGAGCGCCCAGGTCATGGAGCGGGCGCTCCAGCACTTCCCCGGGGCGGTCGTCGTGGTCAGCCACGACCGGTTCTTCGCCGACAAGGTCGCCACCCGCCGGTTGGTGTTCGGGGCGGATGCCGAGCGTCCCGAGCGCGTGGCGGTCACCGCCGCCTGAGCCGTGGGGCCGGGCCGGCGTGCGACCGGGCCGACGCGTGACCGCGCTCAGCCCTCGGTGGTGAGCGGCCCGACGACCTCGGCCACGCCCGAGACGACCAGCCCCACCGCGCCCTGGTCGAGTGCCGTGTGCGCATCGGCCAGGTCGGGCACGATGTGGCCGTAGACGGGTTTGCCGGTCGCCGCCATCGTGGCCCAGGTCGCGGCCGGGGCCGACCAGTCGAGGCCGAGCAGGGTCCAGGAGCCGGAGGTGCGGGTCAGCAACTCGGGATCGTCCGCCAGCTCGTCGGCGTAGTAGTACCCCCAGGTCTGGCATCCCTCGGCCCTGACGAGATCGCCCCACTCGGTCTGCGTGCAGTAGCCCTTGCCGACGAGCGTCTGCGTCAGGTCGGCCGTGCCGAGCTGCGTCCTGGCGATCTCGAACAGTTCGGGGTAGAAGCGGGCCGCGACGTACTTCGGGTCCACGAAGAGGGCGTGCTCGCGGCCGAACTCGCGCACGATCTCGTCGAAGCGCGCGTACGGCTGGTCGGACTGGGTGGGGTCGCTCGTCTCGGCGGCCGAGATGCGCTGCCGTTCGACCTCGGCCCAGGTGTGCTCCGAGGCGACGAAGCCGGTCGTGCCCGAGGTGCGGTCGAGTGTCTCGTCGTGCAGACCGAACCACACGCCGTCCGAGGTGCGGGCGAGCGACATCTCGAGCCCGTCGACCCCGGCCTCGACCGACCGTCGGTAGGCGAACATCGACATCTCGGGCCAGTCGAGCGACCCGCCGCGGTGCGCGACGGTGGCGGGACGCGCGGCCCGCAGGGCGTCGACGGGCCGGGCGGGCGGGGTCGACGTGACCTGCGCCTCCTCGGTCAGGCGCGCGCTCCGGAGGGCGACGCCCGTGCCGATCGTCCCGAGGACGGCGAGGCCGCCCGCGCCGAGCAACACGGTGCGGCGGGACACGCGGGATCGCGGACGCGGGGAGGAGGGCATGGGCCCATCCTGGGGGGCGCCGGGCGCGGGCTGCGACACCGCGAGCCACGATCACCCGGCGTTCGCCCGGGTCAGTCGGCCGCGTACTCGTCCAGGGCGGGCAGGGGACGACCGTCGAAGTCCCACATCGCCTGGTTCTCCCACGCGTTGCCCGAGGTCGGGTCGTCGGGGTCCCAGCCGGCCCCGTCGACCGCGGTCCACGCGGGCTCCCACGCCACGACGCCGATGCCGCGGCCGCCAGGGGCCGAGGCCACGACGTCCTGGATCGCGCGGAAGTTCGCGGCCTGCCCCTCGGGCGTCGCGGGGTAGCCCGCGACGAGCTGCGACGGGTCGACGATCACGTTCTCCCAGGTGTGGTCGGGATCGTCCTCGAGGGTCCAGGGGTACGACGTCTCGACGATCAGCACGTCGCGGTCGTAGCGCTCGGACAGTGTCGTGACCGCCTGCTGCATGCCCGACAGCCCGCCGTGCCAGTAGCCGTAGTACGACAGGCCGATCAGGTCGAAGGGCACCCCGCGCGAGGTCGCCTCGTCGAACCACCAGGTGAGCCCGTCGACGCCGGCGTTGATGTTCGTCAGGTGCAGCACGACCTTCGTCGACGGCGACACCTCTTTCACCGCCGTCGCACCGGCCGTCAGGAACATCGCCAGGTTGTCCCACTGCGCCCCGCCGACCCCGTCGCTCGGGTCGACGTCCCAGGTCTGCCCGAGCGGCCAGACCATGCCGGGGTTGATCTCGTTGCCGACCTGCACGGCGTCGGCCGTGATGCCCTCGGCGGCGAGCGCGTCGAGCACGCTGCGGGTGTGGTCGTGGATCCTCGTGGCGACCTCGGGGGCGCTCAGCCCGAGCCAGGCCTTCGGCATGGTCTGCGCCCCGGGGTCGGTCCAGCGGTCGCTGTAATGGAAGTCCACCAGCAGCTGCATGCCCGCCGCCTTCACCCGCGCGGCCATCGCGACGACGTCGTCCTTATCGTTGTAGCCGTCGGTCGGGTCGACCCAGACCTTGAGTCTCACCATGTCGGCGCCGTGGTCGGCGAGCTGCTCCACGGCATCCGTCGGACGACCGGCGGAGTCGAGGTAGACGGCACCGCGGTCCTCGTTGCGGGGCAGGCCCGAGAGATCGGCCCCGCGGATGTCACGGGTGACGCGGCCGGGGGCGAAGGTCACGTCGTCGATGCTCGCCCAGGCCCCGGCGGCACCGGTCGTGGTCAGGGTGGGGGTGCACTGGCTGTGCGTCACCTCGGCCGAGACCGAGAGGTGGAGCCAGCCGTCGTCGGACTCGGTCGAGGGGAGGACCGTCGTGCCCGCGGCGTCCTTGCTCGAGCCGGTGCCGCACCCGGTCAGTGAGAGCGTGCTCGTGGCGAGGCCACCACCGCTCTTCACCCAGGCCGAGAAGGTCCACCAGCCGGGCGTCACCTTCTTGAGCTTCTGGCTGGTCGTGGCCGTACCGGCCGTCGGCAGCACGTGCGACAGCCGGGTGGCCGAGTCGTGCCCGCCCGCCTCGAGCGTCGCCGTGCCCTTCCCCTTCGAGACCCAGCCCGTCGCGCCGTGCTCGAAGCCGGGGTCCTGCACGACGACCGGGCGGGCCGCCGGGCCGCCGGGAGCCGCGATGGCAGGGCCGCCCGACAGCAGGCCGGCTCCCAGGGCCGCGGTGGCGAGAGCGGCGCCGACGGCGAGACCGCGCCGGCCCCTCCGGTCGATGCGGGTGGGCGGTGTGGTGGTGGGTCGTGTCATCGTGTCGTCCTCCTTGACGATCGGTGGGGTGGGGTGCGGTGCTGCCGTCGCCTCGAGGCTCAGCCGCGGGACCGGCTCACGACGCGGACCGCCCCGGCGGGGACGACGATGCGGCCGTCGACGGTGTCGCCGGTGATCAACTCGACGCCCTGGCCGACCACGACGTCGGTCTCGGTCTCGGCGTGGTTCACGAAGAAGGTGAAGTCGATGTCGTCCCCGTGGCGCACGACGATCTCGAGCCCCTGGGGGTGTTCCACCGGCAGTGCCACGCCGGCGTCGTCGAGCACCGACCGGACGAGGCCTTCGAGGTCGGCGCCCGTCGTGCGCGTCGAGACGTACCAGGCCGAACCGTCGCCGTGCGCGTGACGGGTGACCGCCGGCCCGCCGGCAGCCGGGCCGTCGACGTAGCTCGCGACCGCCACGGCCCCTTCGAGCACGATGTCGTCGGACCAGCCGGTGCCGGTGGTCCCGTCGTCGAGGGTGACGACCTGGTCGGCGTACAGGGGCAGGAACTCGGGCACCGAGAGACCGAGCACCTCGCGCAGGGCACCGGGTGCCCCACCGGCGTGCACGGTGTCGTTCTCGTCGACGACGCCCGAGAAGTACGAGGCCACGAACGTTCCGCCCTCGCGGACGAACGCGCCGAGCGCGTCGCTGGTGTGCCGGTCGGCCAGGTACAGCGAGGGCGCGAGCACGAGGTCGTAGCCCGACAGGTCGTCGTGCGGGTGACGGAAGTCCACCGTCACGCCGAGGTGCCACAGGGCCGAGTACCAGGCGACGACGCGCTCGCGGTGTTCGAGCTCGACCGAGGGGCGCCACTCGAGGTCGTGGGCCCAGAACGACTCGACGTCCCAGAGGATCGCGACCCGCGCCTCCACCCGGCTGCCGCGGACCGCCGCGAGGCGACCGAGGTCGGCGCCGAACTCGACGACCTCGCGCCAGGTCCGGGTCGTGGTGCCGGCGTGCGGCAGCATCGCGGAGTGGAACTTCTCGGCGCCGTACCGTGACGCCCGGAACTGGAAGAATAGGATCGCGTCGGCGCCCCGGGCCAGGTGGCTCGCGGCGTTGCGGGCGAGTTCGCCCGGGCGCTTGGCGATGTTGCGGGGCTGCCAGTTGACGGCCGAGGTCGAGTGCTCCATGAGCATCCACGGCGCACCGCCCGCGAGCGACCGGGTGAGGTCGGCGTCCATGGCGAGCAGCACGTGGTTGTCGCGGCGCTCGGCCACGAGGTAGTGGTCGTTCGCGACGACGTCGACCTCGCGGGCCCATTTCCAGTAGTCGATCGACGGGCAGTTGGTGGCCATGAAGTTCGTGGTGACCGGGAGGTGCGGTGCGTGTCGCCTGATCGCGTCGCGTTCGGCGGTGAAGCAGGCCAGCAGGGCGTCCGAGGTGAATCGGGCGAAGTCGAGGCGCGAGGTCTGGTTGACGACCGTGGCCGAGGTGCGCGGGGCGTCGATCTCGTCCCACTCGCCGTAGGTCTGACCCCAGAACCGGGTGCCCCAGGCCTCGTTGAGCGCGTCGAGGGTCACGTACTTCTCCTCGAGCCAGGTGCGGAAGGCGAGCACCGAGTGGGGGCCGTAGTCCTCGCTGATCGGGGCGCCGTACTCGTTGTGGACGTGCCAGAGCACCACCGCGGGGTGGTTCGCGTAGCGCTCGGCCAGCCGCTCGGTGATCGCGAGGGCCGCGCGACGGTAGTCGGGGCTGCTCGGGCTGACCATGCCGCGGGAGCCGCGTCCGAGGGTGACGCCGTCACGCGTGACCGGGTGGGAGTCGGGATAGGCCTTCCAGAACCAGGCCGGGGGGACGGTCGTCGGGGTGGCCAGGTCGACGTCGATGTCGGCGTCGTGCAGCAGACCGAGGATGTCGTCGAGGAACCCGAAGTCGTACTCGCCTTCACGGGGTTCGAGCAGGGCCCACGAGAAGATGCCGACGCTGACCAGGTTGACGCCCGCCTGCTTCATCAGGGCGATGTCCTCGAGCCAGACCTCGCGCGGCCACTGTTCGGGGTTGTAGTCCCCGCCGTAACGCAGGTCGGCGCGGCCGGGCAGCCAGGTCGTGGTGGCCTGGGGCGTGGGCCGGGCGTCGAGCTCGAGTGACATGCGGTGATCTCCTTTGACTGTGTGCGCTCCCAGTTGTAACACACCGGTATCGAGCGGCGAAAGGGCCCGTAATGGTGTTGACAAGCGAAAACTGCTGTGCGTAACTGTAACCGCTCACAGGCACAGCGACGTGGTTCTCCGAAGCACGTGCTGTCCCGCCCCCACCACAGCTCTTGCTTTCCTCAAGGAGGACGAATGCGCAGCTCATTCCGCCGTCTCGGTGTCGCCACGGTCGCGACCGCCGCCCTACTGCTCACCGCCGGATGCACCGGCGCCGGGGGAGGCGCGGCCGACGACGGTCCCGTCGAGCTCAGCTACTGGGCCTGGGCCCCGAACCTCGACAAGGTCGTCGATCTCTGGAACGAGGACAACCCCGACATCCAGGTCACCGTCAACAAACAGGACGGCGGCGACCCGGCGATCACCAAGCTGCTGACCGCGATCAAGGCCGGTAGCGGCGCACCGGATCTGATCCAGGCCGAGTACCAGAAGATCCCGACGCTCGTGTCCTCGGACGCGCTCGCGGACATCTCCGACCAGGGGGCCGCCGATCTCGAAGGCGACTTCTCGGAGGGCACCTGGTCGTCGGTGACGCTCGGCGGTGACGGCGTCTACGCCATCCCGCAGGACTCCGGCCCGATGATGGCGTACTACCGCACCGACGTCCTCGACCAGTACGGCCTGAGCGTCCCCACCACGTGGGACGAGTACGCCGACGTCGCCACGAAGCTCCACGCCGCGGACCCGACGAAGTACCTCGGCACCTTCTCGGCCAACGACGCCGGCTGGTTCGCCGGCCTCACGCAGCAGGCCGGTGCCTCGTGGTGGTCGATCGACGGCGACAGCTGGGGCGTCGACATCGAGGGCGGCCCGACGGAGAAGGTCGCCTCGTACTGGGGCGGGCTCGTCGAGAGCGGAGCGATCGACAACAAGCCGATGTACACGCCCGAGTGGAACGCCGGTCTGAACGACGGCAGCCAGGTCGGCTGGATCAGCTCGGTCTGGGCCCCCGGCGTGCTGGGCGGCAACGCCCCCGACACCGCCGGCAAGTGGACCGCGGCCCCGATGCCGCAGTGGGACGCCTCGAAGCCGGCGGACGGCAACTGGGGTGGCTCGACCACGGCCGTCACGACCCAGTCCGAGCACAAGGAGGCGGCGGTCGAGTTCGCGACGTGGCTCAACACCGACCCCACGGCCGTGGCGGCGCTCGCCGACATCGCCGGCGTCTACCCGGCGGCCACCGACGCGGCGTCGGAGGCGCTGACCACCAGCCCGGAGTTCTTCAGCCAGCAGGACGACTTCTACGACATCGCCGCCGAGGCCTCCGAGTCGGTGCAGCCGTTCACCTACGGCCCGAACGTCAACGTGGCCTTCAGCGCCTACAACGACGAGTTCGCCAAGGCTGCCGACGCCAAGACGCAGACGGCCTTCGAGGACGCGGTCGGGGCCATGCAGAAGATCACCGTCGACGACCTGACCAAGAGCGGCTTCTCGGTCAAGTAGCGACGTCGGGCGGGGCGGCCGGGGTCGCCCCGCCCGCCCCGTCACCCCTCCGTCACACCCGTCTCGACCCAAGGACACGGCATGGCCGACACCCTCACCCCTCTCAGCCCGCGAACCGACGGGGCCGGCCCGCCGCCGTCGTCGGCCGGTCGCGAAGCGCCCCGGCCGGCGACTCGCAAGCGCAACGGCAGCTTCCGCACGCGGGTGCTGACCCCCTACGCCATGCTGGCCCCCGGCATCGTGCTCTTCGTGCTGTTCATGGCGGCGCCGATCATCTACACGCTGTTCCTCAGCTTCCAGAAGAAGCAGGTCGTCGGCCTCGGCCTCGGCTCGGGCGGGGAGAGCCAGGTCTTCGCCGGTCTCGAGAACTACGTCGGCTCGCTCACCGACCCCGAGTTCGCCGCGAGCGTCGGCCGGGTGCTGCTCTACGGCCTCGTGCTCATCCCGTGCATGCTCGGCCTCGCGTTGCTGTTCGCCCTGTTGCTCGACTCGAAGCGCACCCGGGCCGCCTCGTTCTCGCGCGTGTCGATCTTCATGCCCTATGCGGTGCCGGCCGTGATCAGCTCGCTGCTCTGGGGGTTCCTCTACCTGCCGGCGGTGAGCCCCTTCTACTACGTGTTCGACCGGCTCGGATGGGACGTCGACGGCGTGCTCGGCTCGGGCACGGTCCTCTTCGCGATCGCCAACATCGCCCTCTGGGGCGGCGTCGGCTTCAACATGATCGTCATCTACACCTCGCTGAAGGCCGTGCCGAGCGACGTCTACGAGGCAGCCAGACTCGACGGCGCCAGCGAGGTGCAGATCGCCCTGCGCATCAAGATCCCCATGGTCGCCCCGGCCCTGGTCATGACCGCGCTGTTCTCGATGGTGGCCACGCTTCAGGTCTTCGCCGAGCCCACCACGCTGCGGCCGCTGACCAACAGCCTCTCGACCAGCTGGTCTCCGCTCATGCTCGTCTACCGCGACGCGTTCACCCGCGACGACATCTACTCGGCGGCGGCGACCTCGGTCGTCATCGCGCTCGCCACCTTCATCGTCAGCTTCTTCTTCCTCCGGGTCGTCCAGAAGCGCGCATTCGGCCAGGAGGACTGACCATGACCACGATCGACCTCGACGACTCCCGCGACGTGCCGACCCCGGTGCCCCACGCGGGCCGCGCCTCCTCGACTCGCCGATCGCCGTCCGGGAAGGTGCCCCGCGATCCGGCGGCGCCCCGCCTGCACGCCGAGCGACCGAGCGTCGTCTCGACGGTGCTGCTGCTGATCGGTGCCGCCTACTGCCTGTTCCCGGTGCTCTGGGTGGTCATGGCTGCGACCAAGGACGGCGGCGAGCTGTTCTCGACCTTCACGCTGGCTCCCAGCGGCCACTTGATCGACAACGTGGTCGCCTTGACCCAGTACCGCGACGGGCTGTTCTGGCGGTGGATGCTGAACACCGCCGCCTACGCGGGTCTCGGGGCGATCGCGTCGACCTTCGTGTCGGCCCTCTCGGGCTACGTGCTGGCGAAGTTCGACTTCCCTGGCAAGAAGGTCGTCTTCAACGTGCTGTTGATGGGGGTGCTCGTGCCCGGCGTCATCCTGGCGATCCCGCAGTACTTCCTGCTGGCCAACGTCGGGCTGACCAACACGTTCTGGGGCGTGCTGCTGCCGCAGATCATCAGCCCCTACGGCATCTATCTCGCCCGGATCTACGCCGCAGCCGCCGTGCCGACCGACGTGATCGAGGCCGCGCGCACCGAGGGAGCCCGCGAGATGGGCATCTTCGGTCGCATCGCGATCCCGATGCTGCTGCCGGGGCTCGTGACGATCTTCCTGTTCCAGTTCGTCGCCATCTGGAACAACTTCATGCTGCCGTACATCATGCTCGGCGACGACTCGCTGTTCCCCCTGACGGTCGGGCTCAACGGCCTGCTGAACCAGGGCGCCTCGGCGCCGGCGCTCTACACGCTCGTCATCACGGGCGCCCTGCTCTCGGTCATCCCGCTGATCGCGATCTTCCTCGTGCTGCAACGCTTCTGGAAGGTCGACCTCGCGGCCGGTGCGGTGAAGTAGTGCCGCCTCGACGGGTCGACGGCCCGGCGGCTCGGACCGCGCCGACGGTCCGCTGGCTGCCGCACCCTATGCTGGCCGCGTGAGCAGCACGACCGGCCGCGGCCGACCGACCATCGACGACGTCGCGACCGCCGCCGGCGTCTCGCGGGGCACGGTGTCCCGCGCCCTGAACGGCGGCCGATGGGTCAGCCCCGAGGCCAAGACCGCGGTCGAGGCCGCCATCAAGGCGACCGGTTACCGGGTCAATCCTCACGCCCGCAGCCTCGCGACGAACCGCACCGGCTCGGTCGCCTTCTTGCTGACCGAGGACCACGAGCAGCTCTTCGAAGACCCGAACTTCTCGATCCTGCTTCGGGGGGCGGCGTCGGCGCTCGCCGAACGCGACGTGTCACTCGTGCTGATCATGGCCGGTTCGCCCGCCGAACAGCAGCGGGCCCTCGCCTACATCGGGGCCGGGCACGTCGAC
This sequence comes from Frigoribacterium sp. VKM Ac-2836, assembly GCF_013248995.1. GTDB lineage: Bacteria > Actinomycetota > Actinomycetes > Actinomycetales > Microbacteriaceae > Frigoribacterium. The sequence goes on from NZ_JABRPK010000002.1 coordinate 976,855, forward strand.
GGCGTCCTGCTCGTCTCGGCGCACAGCGGCGGCAGGCTGCTCGCCGACGTGGTCGAGTCGGGCGTGCCCGCGATCGCCTGCGGCATCCCGATCGGGCACGAGAAGAAGATGGGGTGGGTGGCCGCCGACGACCGCGAGGGCGCGCGCGAGATGGTCGCGTACCTGAGTGGCCGGGGGCGCCGGCGCATCGCCACGATCGCCGGCCCCGCCGACACCCCGGGCGGCATCACGCGACTCGAGGGCTACCGGGCCGAGCTGGGCGACGCCGCCGACGACTCGCTCGTGCGTCACGGCGACTACGGGCGTGAGAGCGGCCGCCTCGCGATGGAGTCCCTGCTCGCCGAGCGGCCTGACCTCGACGCCGTCTTCGCCGCCAACGACCGCATGGCGGCCGGGGCGATCGACGCCTTGACGGCCGCCGGGCGACTCGTGCCCGACGACGTGGCGGTGGCGGGCTTCGACGACTCGAGCGTCGCGACCGCGACCTCGCCCGCCCTGACGACCATGCGTCAGCCGTTCGACCGCATCAGCAACGAGATGGTGCGCCTGCTGCTTCAGGTCATCGACGGCGAGAAGCCCGCGGCCATGACCCTGCCGACCGAGCTGGTGGTGCGCGCGTCCGCGTGACGTGACCCGCGCCTCCTGCGGTGCCCGGCCCTCGGCATCGGACCCGGGCGCTCGCGTAGGGTCGGCGGCATGACTGATCTCGACGGAGCCGTGGTGCTCGTGGCCGGTGCGTCCGGCGGACTGGGGCAGCGTCTAGCGGCCATGCTCGAAGACGAGGGGGCCGTCGTCGTGCGCGCGGCCCGACGCCCCGAGTCGTTGTCGGGTCCGGGCGCCTACCTCGCCGACCTGCGGGAGCGATCGGGAGGCGCGGCGTTGGTCCGGTCGGCCCTCGACGAGCACGGACGCCTCGACGGCGTCGTGGTCGCCGCGGGCGTCGTCGCCTTCGGCGCGGCGAAGGACCTCGACGACGACGCGCTCGACGAGCTCGTCGGGACGAACGCGCTCGGGCCGATCCGTCTGCTGCGCGACGCCCACACCGCCCTCGCGGAGTCGGCGGCCGCCGGTCGCGAGCCCTTCGTCGTGACCCTGAGCGGCGTGGTGTCGGAGTCTCCCACGACCGGGATGGCCGCCTACTCGGCGTCGAAGGCCGCGCTCGCCGCCTTCGTCACCGCAGCGGGGCGTGAGTACCGACGGGACGGCATCCGGGTGCTCGACGCCCGCCCCGGCCACACCGACACAGGTCTCGCCACCCGAGCGGTGGCGGGTGAGGCCCCGACCTTCGGCGCGGCGCTCGACCCCGATTCGGTGGCCGAACGCATCGTGCGGGCCATCGTCGACGGCGAGAAGGACCTGCCGAGTTCGGCCTTCGCCGGCTGAACGCGAGCGCTGGGACGCGCCTAGCTGAACTCGTCGCCGACGAGGCGGAGCAGGTCGGCCAGCTGGGCCTGCTGGGCGGGTGAGAGCGAGTGCAGCCGGGCGCTCTCGGCGTCCACGAGGCTCAGCATGGCGGCGTCGACCCGGGCGATGCCGTCCTCGGTCACCCGCACCAGGACGCCGCGGCCGTCGCTCGGGTCGCCTCGGCGTTCGACGAGGCCGCGCTCGACCAGACGGTCGAGCCGGTTCGTCATGGTGCCGCTCGTGACCATGGTGGCCGTGACGAGGTGCTTCGGGCTGAGCTGGAAGGGGTCACCGGCTCGGCGGAGTGCCGAGAGGACGTCGAACTCCCAGATCTCGAGGCCCGCGTGAGCGAACGCCTCGCTGCGGATGCGGTCGAGGCGACGCGACAGGCGGCGCAGTCGCGAGAAGACGTCGAGTGGTGCGAAGTCGATGTCGGGGCGCTCGCGGGCCCAGGCGTCGATGATCAGGTCGACTTCGTCGTTCGTGGCCACGGTGGTGCGTTCCAATCGGTCGGTATGTCTGGTTCATCTTCGTCCTCCTGCCGGGGAATCGTCCGCACGCCTGGTCGTGGTCGCCACGACGGCCGGCTACTGGTACGTCACCAGATCGGGTGTCGGCGACACGTCGGCCATCGTCTGCTCGGGGCCGAGCATCGGGACGTCCTCGTCGTAGAAGTTCTTCCACCCCCAGGCGACCCCGGCCGGCGCACCGTCGTGCAGAGTGCGCCAGGTGGCCTGTTTGTCGGGTTGCGAGCCCTGACCGTCGGCGTGGATCAGCGTGGCCAGCTCGGGTCGGGACGTGTCGATCGACGATCGGTCGCGCAGCATGTCGAGTCGGAACTGGTGCAGGACGAACATCTTCGGCGGCAGACCCTTCGACGCCACGAGGTCGGCCAACCAGGTCGACACGGCGTTCACCTCGCTCGCCTCGACCCCGCCGATCTGACGCAGCGGCACCTGGTCGGCCTCGAGGCGCCACTCGGGGTCGAGCGCCAACCCGACGTTCGGCTTCGACAGCAGTGACTCGTAGCGCTTCGCCTGGCTCAGGAAGTCGGCGCGTCCGGGCTGCAGGTCGATCACCACGTACTGACCCGCGGCTGCGGCCGCGTCGACGTAGGGTTCGATGCTCTCGACCGAGAGCTCGTTCGAATAGTCGCCGTCGTCGCCTGCGGCCCCGGCGGCGACGGTCGCGATGACCTCGAGCATCGGCACGACGGGACGGTCGCTCGCCGTGTCGTAGCTCGCTGCGACGTCGGCGGCCCGCTGCACGGTCGCGGCGACGTCCTGCTCGCCGAGCACCCCGAGGGCACCGGTGCCGGGTGCCCCGTAGAGCGCCACGAACCGGCGGTCGGGGAAGAACCTCTGCCCCCCGCCGGGCAGCTGGGCACCGGACCGAGCCGCCGCGACGGACCACCCGGGGTCTCGCACGGCCGAGAACGACGAGCCGATCAGCACCGTGTCGGTCGTCGGCGAGGCGTGCAGGGCGTCGATCGCTTCGGCGGAGGCCTGGAGGTCGACGACCCCCTCGGGCAGGGACTGCACCTCGGCCCCGGCGGCCCGTGCCGTGGCCGCCGCCGCCCTGTCGTCCTCGCCCGCCACGACGGCGAGGACGTCGTCGCGGGGCGTCGCGGCCTCGGGGACCTCGACCGAGGAGGCACTGGTCACCACCTCGGGACCCGTCGCCTCGAGCGCCCCCACCTCGCCGATCGCCAGCACTCTCTCGACGCCGAGCCGATCGAGCTCGCCCGCGAGGGCCGAGGCGGACGAGTCGGACGAGCCGGACGGTTCTGGGGAGGACACGCCGGACGGGTCGGTGGGCCCCGACCCCGGCGAGGGATCTGCCGGGGCGAGCAGCAACGGCACACCCAGTCGTTCGGCCTGCTCCGTCGCGTCCCCCTGGGCCACCGCGTCGCCGTCCGGCGCGACGACCGCGACCGGGCTCGACTCGAAGAATGCCCGGCTGGCCTCGACGGCCCTCTCGGGGGCGGTGGCGGCGCCGACCACGGTGACCCGCGCCTCCTGCTCGTGGGTGACGAGGGCTGTACGGCCGTCGTCGGAGGTCGAGGTGCAGCCGGCGGTGACGAGCAGGGTCACGGCGGCGAGCGAGGCCGTGAGGGTCGAGCGGAGTCGAGGGGCGGGGACGAGGGGTCGCCGGATGGAGGAAAGCACCGATCCACGGTAACCGTGACCGCCGACACCGGCTCGCCGACGGGTCAGCTCAAGATGTCCTTGGTGGTGAACCGGCCGAGGGCCAGCGCGCCGAAGACGACGACGTAGCCGGCCTGCAGCAGGGCGTTGGCGCCGAACGAGTCCCACACGACCGGGTCGCGCATCAGGTCGGCGAACCCGAGCCAGTGGTGCGTGAACAGCCACGGGTCCACGAAGTCCAACTGGGGCAGGGCGTCGACGATCTGGGCCACGGTGGACAGCACGATCGTCGCCGCCATGGCTCCGACCGGCACGCTCGTGAGCGTCGAGGCGAAGAGGCCGATGGCGCTCAGTCCGAGCAGCGACATCGTCACGTAGACGGCCATCAGCAGCAGTCTCAGCGCGTAGTCACCCACGCCGATCGTCTGACCGGACAACAGCGTCACGGGTCCGACCGGGAACAGCGCGGCACCCGCGATCGCACCGAAGACGACGACCACGAGGGTGGCGGCCAGACAGAACGCCGCGGCGGCGGCGTACTTGACGAGCAGGAGGCGCATCCGGCCCACCGGGGTCACCAGCAGGTACCGCAGGGTGCCGAGGCTCGCCTCGCCCGCGATCGTGTCACCCGCGACGACCCCGACGGTCAGGGGCAGGAACAGCGGGATGGCGACGGTCAGGGCGGTGAGTGAGACGAAGAGTCCGTTCTGCGTGATGTCGCCGAGGAAGGCCGGCCCGCGACCTCCGCCGCCGTCGGACGTCGTGACGCGGACGGCGACGGCGAGCAGGACGGGGATCAGGGCCAGTGCGGCCAGCAGCGCGATGGTCCGCACGCGCCGGAAGAGCACCGCGAGCTCGCTGCCCAGCAGGGCGAGGCCGAGCCCGTTGCGGCGGGGAGCGTCGGGCCGGGCCTCCAGGGAGTCAGCCGGCGACATCGAAGCCCTCCCCGGTCAGGTCCACGAAGCGGTCCTCGAGGCTGGCGCCGGCCACCTCGAAGCCGCGAACGCGCACGTCCGCGGCGACGAGGGCGACCACGATCGACTCGGGCGAGAGACCCTCGACGGCGAGCTCGGCCTCGACGCGGACCGATCCGCCCGCGGTCGCGGGCGTCGCATCGGGCCGTGCCCGCGCCTCCGGGGTGAGTCCCAGTCGCACGAGCACGTCGCGGGCGACGTCCGGATCGGGCGTGAACAGGCGGACGCGGTGCGTGCCGAGCGCACGCAGGTCGTCGAGGGTGCCCTGGGTCAGCAGCCGGCCGGCGCTCATCACGCCGATGTGCGTGCACATCTGCTCGACCTCGCCGAGCAGGTGGCTCGAGACGAAGACGGTCGTGCCCTCGTCGGCGAGGGATCGGATCAGGGTGCGCACCTCGCGTGTGCCCTGGGGATCGAGACCGTTGCTGGGTTCGTCGAGCACCAACAGGTCTCGCGGCATGAGCAGGGCGTTCGCGATGCCGAGTCGCTGCTTCATGCCGAGCGAGTACGCGTGGGCCTTCTTCGAGGCGGCGTGACCGAGGCCGACACGGTCGAGGGCGGCGTCGACCCGGGCGCGCCGCGTCGAGGCCGGGGCCGAGCGGTCGCCCGAGTCGAGGCGGTGGAGGTTCGCCCGGCCCGACAGGAACGGGTAGAACGCCGGGCCCTCGACCAGGGCGCCGACGCGCGGCAGCACGCGACGCAGGTCGTCGGGCATCGTCCCGCCGAGCACGCGGATGTCGCCGCTCGACGCCGAGGTGAGGCCGAGCACCATGCGGATCGTGCTGGTCTTGCCCGAGCCGTTCGGGCCGAGGAACCCGTAGACGCTGCCGTGTGGCACCGCGAGGTCGACCCCGTCGACGGCGCGCTGACGTCCGAACTGCTTCGTCAGACCGGACGTCTCGACGGCGAACGCCCCTCGGGGCGTGTCGCCGTCGGTGGGCGCCCGGACCTCGGCGGTGTGGTGGCTCACCGGCCGGAGGTCACTGCCCGGCCACGGCCGCCTGGAGCGTCGACGCGTCGACGGCCCCGGCGAACAGGCGTCCGTCGTCGGTCAGCAGGACGGAGACGAGCGAGGTCTCGAGCACCCGGCCCCCGTCGACTTCCGTCGTCAGCTGGTCGAGCAGCCCCTGGGTGGCGGCATCGCTCGACGAGGCGCCGTCGGTCGATCCGGCCGTCGGGGCGACCCCGACGATCGTGCTCCAGCCGGAGCCGATGACCGTCTTCTCGGCGTGCGTCGCGTCACCTTCGGACCGTCCGGAGGCGCCGGTCGGAACGCTCACGTCGGTGACGGTCGCGTCCGACGGGGGAGTGAACGCGAAGACGGACGCCGCAGGCGCACCGAAGTCGACCGAGGTGAATCCGGCGGAGAGGGCCGGGGCGCTCTGCCCCTTCGCGGCGACCACGACCTTGAGCGGGACGCCGGTCTCAGCGTCGACGGTCAGGGTGGCGCTCGCGACGAGCGTCGAGGAGTCCTTCGGGGTCAGGACGACCTGGTACCCGTCGCGTCCGGCCACCCTGACGTCGGAGTCGGCCGTGACGGTCGTCGTGGGCTCGACCGACGACAGGACGAGGTCGGCCAGTTCGGCCGGGGTCTGCGGCACGGCGGTGCCGTCGGGCAGGGCGCTCGGCTTCTCGTCGGCGGTGCGGTCGGGCAGGGTCGCGTGCGTCGCTTCCTTCGTCTTCGAGTCGTAGGCCCACACGCTCGACCCGTCGCGGATGACGTTGCGCTCGGCGAGGTCGTCGATCACCTGGACCCTCTGCTTGGTGGCGCCGTCGGCGTACACCTTGGCGGTGTGGCTGCCGGTCAGTAGTTCGAGGGCGCCGGCGGCCTCGGACGACGACCCGCCACCCGTGGCCTGGCCCGACACGTCGGGCAGCCCGAGATCGGAGGTCTGCTCGACCGTGCCCGAGTACGACGCATCCGAGCTCGAGGCGGCCAGGACCAACACCTGCTGCGGGGTCTTGTCGGGCAGGTCGACGTCGGCCGTGGCCGAGACGGCCGGGACCACGATGCTCGCGGCGATGACGACCACGGGGACGGCGGCGGCGGTGGTCCAGCGGGTGGACTTCTTCATGACGATCGCGACCTCTCACGCCAGGCCCCGAGCGGGTCGGCGATTGGACGGGAGACTACGCGTGAAGCCTGGAGATCGCTGTCATGTCGACCGAGGTCCCTCGACGTCGAGGGACCCGGGGATCAGAGCTCGACGACCTCGAACTCGAGCAGGTCGGCACCGGTCGCGACGGGACCGCGCGGGGCGTCGCCCGACCCGGCGGGGCGGGCGTGGGCGGCCTTCGCGCCCTCGGCCGACCAGGCCGCGAAGTCCTCTTCGCTGCGCCAGGTCGTCATGACGAAGTAGCGGTCGTCGCCCTTCACGGGACGCAGCAGCTGGAAGCCCTCGAATCCTTCGGCCCCGTCGACCGAGTGCTTGCGGGCGGCGAAGCGCTTCTCGAGCTCGGTGCCCGAGCCCTCGGGGACGTGGATGGCGTTGATCTTGACGACGGACACGGCGTGGCCTTTCGGTGGTGGGACGGAGGACGAGGAGGTGCGGTGACGGTACGAGGGACGGCCGCGCGTCAGGCGGTCTTCATGACGTTCGCCGTGAACCCCTGCACCCGCTCGGCGAGGCCGGCCGAGCGGCGGGCTATCTGCTCGGGCGGGTTGAGGTGCGGTGGAGCGACCCGGATCAGCAGCGAGCAGGCGAGGTCCTCGCAGATGTAGGTGCCGAGCGTGTTGCCGTTGAGGCCGGCCTCGCCCGCCTTGGGGGCGGTGAAGAGGCGCACCTGCGTGGCCGGCTGGGGGGAGTGGCAGAGCGAGCACATGGCGGCGATGCCGGGGCGCAACGAGCTGCTCGACGAGCGGACGACGAGACCGACGGGCCGGTCGTCCATCCAGTGCACGATGTAACCCCGGTGGTGGGCCTGCGGATCACGCCAGCCCAAGAACTCGCGCTCCTCCCACAGCATCTCGTGCAGTCCGGGGATCGGCAGGCGGTCGAGGTCGCCCGGCAGGGCGTTGACGAACGACTCGCGGATGTCGTTCTCGGTCAGCGGCTTCATGTTCTCCCTCGTGCCATCGGGTCTCGCCAGCCTACGCGCCGGTCTAGCGTGGACGCGTGAGGATGCCCGACCACGAGCGCGAGCGGACCGTCACCCGCCGGCTGCGGGCCGCGGGCTGCGTCTTCGCCGAGGACGAGGCCCGGCTGCTGCTCGCCGAGGCTGCCGACGGCGCCGCCCTCGAGTCGATGGTGGTCGACCGGGTCGCGGGTCGGCCGCTCGAACAGGTGCTCGGCTGGGCGGAGTTCGCCGGACTCCGGATCGTCGTCGAGCCGGGCGTCTTCGTCCCGAGACGCCGCACCGAACTGGTCTTCCGTCAGGCCTCCGCCGCGCTCGCGGCAGCGGAACCGATCGGCGATGCGACCACACGTCGCGGCCCCGTGCTGGAACTCTGCTGCGGGGCCGCCGCGGTGGCCACGGCGCTCGCCGCCGAGCATCCAGGTCTCGACCTCTGGGCCACCGACCTCGACCCGGTGGCCGTCCACTGCGCCCGCCGCAACCTCGGCGACCGGGGGACGGTCGTCCGGGGTGACCTGTTCGGCGGCCTCCCTGCCTCGCTCCGTGGTCGGGTCGGGGTGATCGCGGCGAACGCGCCGTACGTCCCGACCGACGCGATCGCGTCCATGCCCCCCGAGGCGCGCCTCCACGAGTCGCCGCTCGCCCTCGACGGCGGTGCCGACGGGCTCGACCTGCACCGGCGGATCGCCGCCGAGGTGGGCGCGTGGCTGGCGCCGGGAGGCACGCTCGTCGTCGAGACGAGCGTCGGTCAGGCGGACGACACCCGGGAGGCGTTGGTCACCGCGGGTCTCAGGGCCCGGGTCGTCCGCGACGACGAGGTGGACGGCACGGTCGTCGTCGCCGTCGCGCCGTAGCCGTCCTCGTCGGCCGTCGGGCCCGGCCGGACGACGAAGGCCGTCGGGTCAGACGTCGGCGGGGGTGACCGAGTCGACCACGGGGGACTCGGGGGTGCCCGAGATGCGGCAGGTCCACTCGGTGGCGGGGCGGCCGTCCGCGAGGTGGCCCATGGTGACGGTGGCGACCGCTCCCGTGTCGCTGTCTTGGACGTCGTCGGCCTCGTAGGCCCAGACGTCGCCGAGGAATGGCAGGTCGGGGTTCTGCTCGCCGATCGCCGTGACGCACGCGTGCCACGCGGGGGGCGCCTCCTGGGCCTCGGCCGTGGCGGGGGCGGGCGGTTCGGTCTCGGGCAGGGCGGTGGCGTCGGGCAGGGCCGTCGCGATGTCGGAGGCCGTGGGCGAGGGCTCCGCCTGACGGGTGGTCGACGGGCCGGGGCTCGAGCTCGCGGCGGGGGTCCCGCCCGAGCAACCCGAGAGGAGCAGGGCGACGGCGAGGCCGGCGACGGTCAGGGCCGAGGGCGCGACCACGTGGCGGGTCGGGCGGTGTGTGCGGGGCACGGGGCTCCTCGGGACGGTGCAGCGCGGCGGTGTGACGCACAGCGTAGCGAGGGTCGTGGGCGCGCACCACGCGCGACGCGGAGCCGACACGGAGGTTCGCCCGGCACTCTGGTCGGATGACCGAAACGGACAACCGCGAAAAGACCGCACTCGAGCAGGCCATCAGCAAGGGTCAGGCGGGTGAGGGCGACATGAACAGCGTGCTCGCCGAATTCGTCAACGCCCAGGTCGTCGTCGCCACGGCCACCGACGCGCAGGAGTCCTTGAACGACCTGCAGCCCGTGCTCTTCGACCGTGAGGGCGTGCCCATGCTCGCGGCCTTCACGCACGCCGACATGATCGGCGAGCAGGTGAAGGACGTCGCGCAGTTCTCGGCCACGCTCCCGGCGGCCGAACTCGTGCAGGCCATCCCGGCAGAGACCGGTCTCGTCGTCAACCCGGGCAACCGCGAGGGCTTCGAGATGCTGCCCGAGGGGGTGGCCCAGCTGGCGAACGACGTCCGTCAGCTCGTCGCCGATCACGAGGCCGCGGGTTCGCCCGAGCCCGGGCAGCCCTCGCGCGCCGTCTGAGCTCACCCCGACACGACCTCCCGACGCCCCGACCGCCCTGGTCGGGGCGTCGGTCGTCGTCCGGGCCGCCGGGATCGCGCGCGATCCCGAAACCTGCGTGTCACACGACGGCGCTAGGCTGGCGCCACAATCGAACATCGGGCCACGAACACGTCGCGGGAGAGCTCCGGTGCGCAGAGACTGCGCCGACCGGGCACCGAAGGAGCAAGCTCCCCGCCAATCTCTCAGGTACGCGTACCGCGACGGACTGGCCACTCTGAAAAGCAGGAGGCGCGAGGCGGTCGACAGACCCCTCGCCGGTCCTCGCCCACGGTGAAAACCGGCCCCGGCCGGTGAAGCTCTCAGGCCCATGACAGAGGGGGAGCCCCAGCCGGCGACGCGCCGTGCGGGGCTGCCCCGCCGTGCACCATCCGCACGGCACCGTTTCCGGCCGAGACACCTGGCGGCCGGTCCGTCCCTCTCAGGAGCATCGATGTCCGACGCAACCTCGAACCTTCCCACCGCCCCCGGGCCCGACGACGACGATCTCGGCGCCGCCGCCGACGGTGTGAGCGGCGACGTCGTCATCGGTGCCGACGGCACCGAGGGCATCGCCACCGGCCCCGGCACGGGCGACGACCTGGTCGGTGCCGACGAACCCGACGAGCGCCACAGCCCGCTGCACGAGGTCCACGTCGCCGCCGGCGCCGTCTTCACCGACTTCGCGGGCTGGCAGATGCCGGTCCGCTACGATTCCGACCTCGCCGAGCACCACGCCGTGCGCACCGCCGCCGGGCTCTTCGACCTCTCGCACATGGCCGAGATCGCCGTCGTGGGGCCGGACGCCGGGGTCTTCCTCGACCACGCCCTGGCCGGCACCCTCTCGACCATCGCCGTCGGGCGGGCCAAGTACTCCCTCCTCCTCGCCGCCGAGGGCGGGATCGTCGACGACCTGGTCGTCTACCGCCTCGACGAACACGACTTCCTGGTCGTGGCCAACGCGGGAAACCGCGAGGCGGCGTTCGCGGCCTTGGCGACCCGCGCCTCCGGGTTCGACGTGACGGTCGACGACGAGAGCGACGACACCGCGCTGATCGCGGTGCAGGGGCCCGAGAGTGAAGGCGTGCTCGACGAACTCGTCACGGCCGACCGCCTCCAGCCCGACGCCCCGCTGTCGACGTTGCGGTACTACCGCGTGCTGCAGGCCACCTTCGACGACGCCCCCGTGCTGATCGCGCGCACCGGGTACACCGGCGAGGACGGCTTCGAGCTCTACGTCGACCCCGAGACCGCCCCCGTGCTCTGGGCCGCGATCGCCGAGGCCGGCGCACCCCGGGGGCTCGTGCCGGCCGGGCTGGCCAGCCGCGACACGCTTCGTCTCGAAGCCGGCATGCCGCTCTACGGCCATGAGCTCGGCCTCGACGTGCGCCCCGACCAGGCCGGGCTCGGCCGGGTCGTCGACACCTCGAAGGGCTTCGTCGGGCGCTCGAACGTCGAGCCCGCCGCCGGCGCCCGCGTCCTCGTCGGACTGACGCTCACCGGGCGCCGGGCCGCCCGGGCGGGCTACCCGGTCGTCACCGACGACGGCACCGTCGTCGGCGAGGTCACGAGCGGTGCGCTGTCGCCGACCCTCGGCCACCCCGTGGCCATGGCCTACGTCGACCCCGACGTCGTCGACCGAGGCCCGGCACTGGCCGTCGACGTCCGTGGCACCGCCGTCGCCGCGACCGTCGTCCCGCTGCCCTTCTACAAGCGCTCCTAGGCACCCCCTCCCTCGAAAGGACCGGCCATGACCGATCTCACCGCCCTGAAGTACACCGCCGAGCACGAGTGGCTCCTGATCGACGGCGACACCGCCACCGTGGGCATCACCGACTACGCCGCCGACAAGCTGGGCGACGTCGTCTACGTCGACCTGCCCGCCGAGGGCACCGAGGTCGAGACCGGCACGGTCGTCGGCGAGATCGAGTCGACCAAGTCGGTCGGCGAGTTGTTCGCCCCCGCGCTCGGCACGGTGCTCGAGGCCAACCAGGCCGTCGTCGACAGCCCCGACCTCGTCAACAGCGACCCGTTCGGCGAGGGCTGGCTCATCAAGATCACCCTGTCGTCGACCGACGGCCAGGGCCTCCTCTCGCGCGACGAGTACGTCGCGCTGACCGCCGAATGAGCGCCGAGCAGACGGGCGGGTCGGTCTTCGGCGGCTGGTCCGACCAGGTCGCCACCGGCTTCGTCGACCGCCACGTCGGCACCACCCCGGACGACCAGGCGGCCATGCTGGCCGCCGTGGGGCACGACAGCGTCGAATCGCTCGTCGCGGCCGCCGTGCCCGACTCGATCCATGCCACCGCGCTCGAGCACAGCGTGTTGCCCGAACCGATCGGCGAAGAAGAAGCCCTCGCCGAGCTGCGAGCTCTCGCCGGTCGCAACCGCGTCTCGCGAAGCCTGCTCGGCCTCGGCTACTACGACACCGTCACCCCCGCCGTCATCCAGCGCAACGTGCTCGAGAACCCCAGCTGGTACACCGCCTACACGCCGTACCAGCCCGAGATCTCGCAGGGTCGACTCGAGGCCCTCATCAACTTCCAGACGATGGTGGCCGAGCTGACCGGGCTCTCGACCGCCAACGCCTCGATGCTCGACGAGGGCACGGCCGTCGTCGAGGGCATGCTGCTCGCCCGCCGTGCGTCCAAGGCGAAGACCGACGTCTTCGTCGTCGACAGCGACACCTTCCCGCAGACCAAGGCCCTGCTCGCCGGCCGCGCCGAGGCCGTCGGCATCGAACTCATCGAGCTCGACCTCTCGGTGCTCGACCCCGCCGACCTGCCCGAGTCGTTCGGCGTCTTCGTCCAGTACCCCTCGGCGTCCGGCTCGGTCTGGAACCCCCGCGCCGTCGTCGAGGCCGCCCACTCCCACGGCGGCCTGGCCGTCGTCGCCGCCGACCTGCTGGCGCTGACCCTGATCGAGGCGCCCGGCGAGTTCGGCGCCGACGTCGCCGTGGGCACCAGCCAGCGCTTCGGCGTGCCGATGGGGTTCGGTGGCCCGCACGCGGGCTACATGGCCGTCCGCACCGGGCTCGAGCGTCAGCTGCCCGGGCGCCTGGTCGGGGTCTCGCAGGACGCCGTCGGGCAGCCCGCCTACCGCCTCAGCCTGCAGACCCGCGAGCAGCACATCCGTCGCGAGAAGGCCACGTCGAACATCTGCACCGCACAGGTGCTGCTGGCCGTGATGGCGTCGATGTACGCGGTCTACCACGGCCCCTGGGGGCTGCGGCACATCGCGACACGCGTGCACGGCCACGCCTCCGACCTGGCGGCCGCGATCGGCGCGAGCGAGCTCGAGCTCGAGAGGGACTCCTTCTTCGACACGCTGCAGGTGTTCGTTCCCGGCCGGGCCGCCGAGATCGTCGCCTCGGCACACGCTCGGGGCTACCTGCTGCACGCCGTCGACGACGACTGCGTCCGTCTCTCGTTCGACGAGACCACGACGCATGACGACGTCCGCGTCGTCGCCGAGGTGCTCGGCGTCGACCTGCTCGACGACGCCGCACCCTCGGGCCTGCAGGAGGCGCTGCTGCGGACGAGCGACTACCTCACGCACCCGGTCTTCCGCACCCACCGCAGCGAGACCAGCATGATGCGCTACCTCAAGCGCCTGGCCGACAAGGACTACGCGCTCGACCGCGGCATGATCCCGCTCGGCAGCTGCACGATGAAGCTCAACGCGGCGACCGAGATGGCCGCCGTCACCTGGCCCGAGTTCGCCGGTGTGCACCCGTTCGCCCCCGCCGAGGACGTGGCGGGGTACCTCGAGCTGATCGGCCAGCTCGAGGGCTGGCTGGCCGAGGTGACGGGGTACGACACCGTGTCGCTGCAGCCCAACGCCGGCAGCCAGGGCGAGCTGGCCGGCCTGCTCGCGATCCGCGGTTACCACCTGTCGAACGGCGACGTCGAGCGCACGGTCTGTCTGATCCCGCAGAGCGCTCACGGAACGAACGCGGCCAGTGCGGTGCTCGCGGGCATGCGCGTCGTCGTGGTCGCCTGCGACGACGGAGGCAACGTCGACCTCGACGACCTGCGGGCCAAGGTCGAGGAGCACGCGGCCCGGCTCGCGGCGCTGATGATCACCTACCCGTCGACGCACGGCGTCTACGAGCACGACATCGTCGCCCTCACCGATGCGGTGCACGCGGCCGGCGGACAGGTCTACGTCGACGGGGCGAACCTCAACGCCCTGCTCGGGGTCGCACGCTTCGGCGACTTCGGCGGTGACGTCTCCCACCTCAACCTGCACAAGACCTTCTGCATCCCTCACGGCGGCGGTGGGCCCGGTGTCGGTCCCGTCGCGGCCAAGGCGCACCTCGCGCCCTTCCTGCCCGGCCATCCGATGGCGCAGCAGGCCGATCGTCGCACGGGTGTCGACGCCGCGGCCGACGGCGATCGCCTGGCCCACGCCGGAGTGCCGGTGTCGAGCGCGCCGTACGGGTCGCCGAGCATCCTGCCGATCAGCTGGGCCTACGTGCGCATGATGGGCACCGAGGGCCTGACACGCGCGACGGGTGCGGCCGTCCTCGCGGCCAACTACGTCGCCGCCCGCCTGCGCGAGCACTTCCCCGTGCTCTACGCGGGTGAGAACGGCCTCGTGGCGCACGAGTGCATCCTCGACCTGCGTCCGCTGCGTGACGCGACCGGGGTCACCGTCGACGACGTGGCCAAGCGCCTCATCGACTACGGCTTCCACGCCCCGACCATGTCGTTCCCGGTCGTGGGCACGCTCATGGTCGAGCCGACCGAGAGCGAAGACCTGGCCGAGATCGACCGTTTCGTCGACGCGATGATCGCCATCAAGGGCGAGGCGGACGAGGTGGCGGCCGGCCGGTTCACCACCGAGTCGAGCCCGTTGCGCGGTGCGCCGCACACGGCGGAGTCGGTCGTCGTCGGCGAGTGGAACGCCGAGTACGGCCGCGAGGAGGCCGTGTACCCGGTCCGCTCTCTCGTACGAGGCAAGTACTGGCCGCCGGTGCGCCGCATCGACCAGGCCTACGGTGACCGTAACCTGTTCTGCAACTGCCCGCCGGCCGAGGCGTTCGCCTAGGTCCAGGCCTGCTCCGCGGACGAGAAACCGTCACCGCCCGATCCCGTCGGGCGGTGACGGTTTCCCTTGGGTCCCTCGGACGTCGGCCGCCGAGTGTCGCGGAGGGCGTTCACGTAGCGGCGACCGTCCCGATCGACGTCCGGGGGACAGCTCACGCTGTTCGGCTCGCGCGGGTCGGTCCGACCCGTGGGTCCATCAGACTCGCCCCCCGAACGGGTGTCAAGACCCAGTTCCGGCCACCCGGCGCGAGGCGAGACCGAGGGTGCCGTGTCAGGCAGGCAGGCCGAAGAGGCCGGGGAACGCCGTCGCGGCCCACGGGTAGCCGACGAAGACGGCCGCGTCCATCAAGAAGTGCGCGATGACGAGGGGCAGCACCCGGCCGAACCGCTTATAGAGCCAGCCGAAGGCGACCCCCATCACGACGTTGCCGACGAAGGCCCCGAACCCCTGGTAGAGGTGGTAGCTGCCGCGCAGCAGGGCCGCGGTGACGATGATCGACCAGGTCCGCCAGCCGAGATCGCGGAGGCGCGCGAAGAGGTACGCGACGACGATCACCTCCTCGGTCACCCCGGCCCGCATCGCCGAGAGCAACAGCACCGGCACGGTCCACCAGTGCTCGCCGAGGTTCGTCGGCACGACCGTGACCGTCAGGTCGAGCGCTTTGCCCGCCAGGTAGAGACCGATACCCGGGATGCCGATCGCGAGGGCCAGGCCGACGCCGCCGAGGGTGTCCCGTCCGGCACGGGAGAAGTCGACGCCGAGACGGCCCAGGTGGGGCCGCTCGGGTCGCCACAGCAGGAAGGCCACGAGCAGCACCGGCACGAGGTCCGTCGCCACGCCGAGCACCTGGTAGGCGAGGTCGAACAGTTCGCGACTGCTCAGCGGGGAGTTGAGCGTGGCGGTCTGTCGCGACAGCGCGGTCTGCTGCGTGAGTCGGTTCACGATCGACAGCACGGAGTACACGGCCGAAGCGCCCAGCGACAGACCCAGCACGATCGCCACCTCGAGCCGGAGGCGCCCTCGGGTCATCGGGGCCGAGGGCGGTACGAGGACCACGGGCGGTGTCGCGTCGGGGGCAGGGGCGTCGGGGCGGCTCACGGGGGTGATCGTACGGGACCGGCGTGAGCGAGCCGACCCGCACCCCGAGGAGGTGGTGGCGAACAATACCTGCCAGGTGGCGGATTTCTCGCAGCCGATTCATGCGAACTTCAGGCCCCTTGCGCAACGAACTGCATGCTGACGCAACGATCCGGCGAGTTGGTTTCCGTCGTGTAACCGTTGCCGTGGTGGTTTGGTGATGCCCGAACCCGATGCTTAGGCTCACTGCATCCAACGCGGCACGGCCCCTGGGCACAGTGCTGCGTCCTTTCCCGCATCAGGAGGAACATTGAAGAAGACGCGCATGGGCCTGTCGGCCGTCGCCGTCGTGGGGACGGCAGCACTCGTCCTCACCGGTTGCGCCAGCGGCAGCGGGGACGACAACTCGTCGTCCGGTGACGCTTCCGCCATCATCAAGACGAACGGAACCGAGCCCGAGAACCCGCTCGTCCCGTCGAACACCACCGAGACCGGCGGTGGCCGCATCGTCACCTCGATCTTCGCCGGTCTGGTCAGCTACAACGCCGACGGCACCACCAAGAACGAGGTCGCGGACAGCATCGAGAGCGACGACGCGACCGTGTGGACCGTCACGCTGAAGGACGGCTGGAAGTTCACCGACGGCACCGACGTCACGAGCGAGTCGTTCACCAAGGCCTGGAACTGGGCGGCCAGCTTCGACAACGTCGCGAACTCGTCCGGCAGCTCGTTCTTCGAGAACTTCAAGGGCTACAGCGACACCGAGCAGAGCGACCTCGACCTGACCGTCGAGAGCCCGACCGAGTTCACGGTCACGCTGAACACCCCCGAGGCCGACTTCCCCCTGCGCCTCGGCTACTCGGCCTACTCGCCGCTGCCCGAGTCGTTCTACGCCGATCCCGCCGCGTTCGGCGAGAACCCGGTCGGCAACGGCCCGTACATGCTCGACGGTGAAGGCGCCTGGACCCACAACCAGGGCATCAAGCTCGTCACGAACCCCGACTACGACGGCAACCGCAAGCCGCAGAACGGCGGGCTCGACATCAGCTTCTACACCTCGCTCGACTCGGCCTACGCCGACGTGCAGGGTGGCAACCTCGACGTGCTCGACCAGATCGGCCCGGCGGCGTTCCAGACGTACCAGAGCGACTTCCCGGACACGAACGTCAACCAGCCCGCCGCGGTCTTCCAGGGCATGACGATCCCGCAGTACCTCGCGCACTTCGGTGACGACGAAGAGGGCCAGCTGCGTCGCCAGGCGATCTCGATGTCGATCAACCGCGACGACGTGACCAAGGTCATCTTCCAGGGCACGCGCACGCCGGCCAAGGACTTCACCTCGCCCGTCATCCCCGGCTACACCGACGAGCTCGAGGGTGAGAGCGTCCTGTCGTTCGACGCCGACAAGGCCAAGGACCTCTGGGACCAGGCCGACGCGATCTCGCCCTACGGCGACACGACGTTCACCATCGGCTACAACTCCGACGGTGGACACCAGGAGTGGGTGGACGCGGTCTCCGCGAACATCTCGTCGACGCTGGGCATCAAGGCCGAGGGCAAGCCCTACCCGACCTTCGCCGAGTTCCGCACCGACGCCTCCGGTGGTGCCATGACCGGTGCCTTCCGCTCCGGCTGGCAGGCCGACTACCCGTCGCTGTACAACTTCCTGTACCCGACGATGGCCACCAACGGCAGCTCGAACGACGGCAAGTACTCGAACCCCGAGTTCGACGACCTGCTCGCCGAGGGCAGCGCCGCGAGCGACGTGGACGACGCCAACGCCTCGTACCAGAAGGCACAGGAGGTCCTGCTGAAGGACCTGCCCATCGTGCCGCTGTGGTACGCGAACGTCAACGGTGTCTGGGCCGACACGGTGAGCAACGTCGAGTACGGCTGGGACTCCGTGCCGATCTACGAGAACATCACCAAGTAACCAAGTAAGGTCGGCGCTCACGCGCTCGACCGACGCTCGACGGGGTTCGGGCAGTGTTCGCACTGCTCGGACCCCTTCGGCGGGCCCACCCACCCCTCCCTCCACACGATTGCGATAACGATGCACGCGCAGACGTCCGAGGAAGCCTGATGCTCTGGTACACCGGACGCCGGCTCCTCCAACTGATCCCCGTCTTCTTCGGGGCGACGTTCCTCATCTACTTCATGGTCTTCGCGCTTCCCGGTGACCCCGTGGCGGCGCTCTTCGGCGACAAGACCCCGTCGCCGGCCGTCATCGAGGCCATCCGCGCCGAGTACAACCTCGACCAGCCGTTCATCGTGCAGTACTTGCTGTACATCGGTGGTCTGTTCACCGGAGACCTCGGCACCACCTTCTCGGGTCGACCCGTCGTCGACGAGTTGATCCGTGCGTTCCCCATCACGTTCCGACTGGCGATGCTCGCCCTGCTCTTCGAGGCCGTCGCCGGTATCGTGGTCGGCCTCATCGCCGGCCTGCGCAAGGGCAAGCTCTTCGACACGAGCGCCCTCGTCGTCAGCCTCCTGCTCATCTCGGTGCCGACGTTCGTCATCGGCTTCCTGCTGCAGTACGTCTTCGGCATCCAGCTGGGCCTGTTCCGCACGACGGTCAGCTCGCAGGCACCGTGGGACGAGCTGGTCCTGCCGGCCATCGTCCTCGCCTCGGTGTCGTTCGCGTACATCGTCAGGCTGACCCGCGCCTCCGTGTCCGAGAACTCGAGCGCGGACTTCGTGCGCACCGCGTCGGCGAAGGGCCTCACCCGCAACCGCGTCGTCACGGTGCACATCTTGCGCAACTCGCTCGTCCCCGTCGTCACCTACCTCGGTGTCGACATCGGTTCGCTGATGGTCGGTGCCATCGTGACCGAAGGCATCTTCAACATCCAGGGCGTCGGCGGCACCGTCTACCGGGCGATCACGCTCGGCGAGGGCCCCACCGTCGTCTCGTTCGTCGCCGTGATGGTGATCATCTTCATGATCGCCAACCTCCTCGTCGACCTGCTGTACGCCCTTCTCGACCCGAGGATCCGCTATGCCAAGTAACGACTCGTCGGCGTTGTCCGCCGACCACTTCGTCGCCGATCTCGACGAGACGCCCATCAAGGCCGTCGACGCGATCGACGAATCCGAGAAACCCCGGAGCAGTTGGAGCGACGCCTGGGACGCCATGAGACGACGACCGACCTTCTGGATCGCGGCGTTCCTAATCGTGGTCGTCGTCGTGGTCGCGGTCTTCCCTGGTCTGTTCACCAGCGTCGAACCGCGGGCCGCAGACCTCCCTCGAAGCAACGAGGGGCCGTCCGCCGGCCACCTCCTCGGCTTCACGTTCCAAGGGACGGACGTCTTCGCGCGGATCATCTGGGGCACCAGGGCGTCACTCACGGTCGGCCTGCTGGCCACGATCATCGTGACCATCGTCGGCATCGTGATCGGCTCGCTGGCGGGGTTCTACGGCGGCTGGCTCGACGCGATCGTCTCCCGAGTGGGTGACATCTTCTTCGCGATCCCCACCGTCCTCGGTGCCATCGTGCTGATGTCCATCCTCCCCACCCGCACGCCCTTGACCGTCGCGCTCGTCCTGTCGGTGTTCGCCTGGCCTCAGATCGCTCGCGTCATGCGCGGCTCCGTCCTGAGCGCACGGGCAGCCGACTACGTCACCGCGTCCGCCGCTCTGGGAGTCTCGCGTTTCCGCATCTTGGTTCGCCATGTCATCCCGAACGCCATCACGCCGGTGATCGTCGTGGCGACCGTCTCCTTGGGCACGTTCATCGTCGCCGAAGCGACCCTGTCGTTCCTCGGCATCGGTCTGCCCACGAGCACCATGTCCTGGGGCAACGACATCAACGCCGCACGCAATTCGCTGCGCGTCGCCCCCATGCCCCTCTTCTGGCCCGCTGCGGCGCTGTCCGTGACGGTGCTGTCGTTCCTCCTCATGGGCGACGTCGTGCGCGACGCCCTCGACCCGAAGGCGAGGGCACGTCGATGACCGACACCTCCACCCGACCCGAGACGGCCGGTACCGCGTCGTCGTCGACCCCCTTGCTCGAGATCAAGGGCCTGAAGATCGGCTTCAAGACCCAGGCCGGCTACGTGGACGCCGTGCGCGGGGTCGACCTGACGATTCGACAGGGCGAGAGCCTCGCGATCGTGGGCGAGTCCGGCTCGGGCAAGTCGACGACCGCCACCTCGATCATCGACCTGCTGCCGGGCACCGGTGAGGTGACCGGTGGCCAGATCCTCTTCGAGGGAAAGGACCTGACCAAGGTCAGTGCCTCCGAGATGCAGGCCATCCGGGGTCGAGACATCGGCTACGTCCCGCAGGACCCCATGTCCAATCTCAACCCGGTCTGGAGCATCGGATTCCAGGTCGAGGAGGCGATCCGGGCCAACGGCGTCGCGACCGGCAAGAAGGCGATCCGTCAGCGGGCGATCGACGTCCTGAAAGAGGCGGGGCTCAACGACGCGGGAGACCGTCTCAAGCAGTTCCCGCATCAGTTCTCGGGCGGCATGCGTCAGCGGGTCCTGATCGGTATCGGCCTCTCGTCGAGGCCCAAGTTGCTGATCGCCGACGAGCCGACGTCGGCCCTCGACGTGACCGTGCAGCGGCGCATCCTCGACCACCTCGAGACGTTGACCCGCGACTACGGCACGTCGGTGCTCTTCATCACGCACGACCTCGGCCTCGCCGCGGAGCGTGCCGAGAAACTCGTGGTCATGTACAAGGGCCGCGTCGTCGAGTCCGGGCCGTCGAAAGAGATCCTCGCCAACCCTCAGCACCCGTACACGCAGCGTCTGGTCGCCGCGGCCCCCAGCCTCGCGAGCCAGCGCATCCAGTCGAGCATCGCGCCCTCGCATTCTCACGGACGCGTGATCTCCGACGAAGGGGCCGGCGACGTCGAGTTCATCGCTCGCGCCCGTCAGCGTGAAGAGGCCGGAAAGCAGGACGCCGAGTACATCTCGGTGACCAACCTGTCGAAGGTCTACAAGATTCGTCAGGGCGGGTTCAAGACCAGCGAGCTCCGCGCCGTCGACGACGTGTCGTTCTCGATCCCGCGGGGCAAGACGATGGCTCTCGTGGGCGAGTCCGGTTCGGGCAAGTCGACCGTGGCCAAGCTGGTGCTGCAGCTCGAGTCGATCACGTCGGGCACCGTGTCGGTCGGCGGCCAGAGCGTCGGGGCGTTGAAGGGCCGTGAGCTCTTCGACTTCCGTCGCCGGGTGCAGCCGGTCTTCCAGGACCCCTACGGTTCGCTCGACCCGATGTACAGCGTGGGCAACACGATCGCCGAACCGCTCGTGACCCACGGCATCGGTGATCGCACCAGTCGCCAGGCCCGGGTGCGCGAATTGCTCGACCAGGTGTCGCTGCCCGCGTCGACGGTGAACCGGTACCCGAACGAGCTCTCGGGCGGTCAGCGTCAGCGCATCGCCGTCGCGCGAGCCCTGGCGCTCAAGCCCGACGTGATCGTGCTCGACGAGGCCGTCTCGGCGCTCGACGTGCTCGTCCAGGGCCAGGTGCTCGACCTGCTGACCGACCTGCAGACCGAGCTCGGCCTGACCTACCTCTTCATCACGCACGACCTCGCGGTCGTCCGCCTCATCGCGGACAACGTCAGCGTCATGCAGAAGGGGCGTGTCGTCGAGGCGGGCACGACCGACGACATCTTCGCGAACCCGGCGCAGCAGTACACGCGCGAGTTGCTCGAGGCGATCCCCGGCGCGCACTTCGAGTTCGGCCGGTAATCGACCCGCGCCTCCTGGTGTCGAAGGGGCCTCTGCGCCGTGCCGCGAGCACGGCGGAGGGGCCCCTTTACCACGTGCCGTAGACTGTCTTCGCCGGGCTCTGACCCGACCACTTCCCCCTCTCTCTTCTCGTAAGGAATTCATCCATGGCGACTGCCATCCGCAGCGACCTGCGCAACGTGGCGATCGTGGCCCACGTCGACCACGGCAAGACGACCCTCGTCGACGCCATGCTCAAGCAGACCAACTCGTTCGACGCACACTTCGACACCGAAGACCGCATGATGGACGGCAACGAGCTCGAGCGCGAGAAGGGCATCACGATCCTCGCGAAGAACACCTCGGTGCTCTACAACGGTGCCCACGCGACCGACGGCCCGATCACCATCAACGTGATCGACACCCCCGGCCACGCCGACTTCGGCGGCGAGGTCGAGCGCGGCCTGTCCATGGTCGACGGCGTCGTGCTGCTCGTCGATGCGTCCGAGGGCCCCCTGCCCCAGACCCGCTTCGTGCTGCGCAAGGCCCTCGCGGCCAAGCTGCCCGTCATCCTCCTGGTCAACAAGACCGACCGCCCCGACGCGCGCATCGACGAGGTCGTGGCCGAGAGCCAGGACCTCCTCCTCGGCCTCGCCAGCGACTTGAGCGAAGAAGTCGACGACCTCGACCTCGACGCCATCCTCAACGTGCCCGTGGTCTACGCCTCGGGCCGCAACGGTGCCGCGTCGACGAACAAGCCCGCCGACGGCTCGCTGCCGGACAACCCCGACCTCGAGCCCCTCTTCGACGCGATCCTCACCCACGTGCCGGCGCCGCGCTACGACGACGAGCACCCGCTGCAGGCGCACGTCACCAACCTCGACGCCTCGCCGTTCCTGGGCCGCCTCGCGCTGCTCCGTGTCTTCCACGGCACGCTGCAGAAGGGCCAGACCGTCGCCTGGGTCAAGTCCGACGGCACGGTCCAGAACGCCCGCATCACCGAGCTGCTGATCACGAAGGCCCTGAGCCGTTACCCGGCCGAGAGCGCGGGCCCCGGTGACATCGTCGCCGTCGCCGGCTTCGACAGCATCACCATCGGCGAGACGCTCTCCGACCCTGAAGACGTCCGCCCGTTGCCGACCATCACGGTCGACGACCCGGCCATCTCGATGACCATCGGCACCAACACCTCGCCGATCATCGGCAAGGTCAAGGGCCACAAGCTGACCGCCCGCATGGTGAAGGACCGCCTCGACCGCGAACTGGTCGGCAACGTCTCGCTCAAGGTCCTCGACATCGGGCGCCCCGACGCGTGGGAGGTCCAGGGCCGCGGCGAGCTCGCGCTGGCCATCCTCGTCGAGCAGATGCGCCGCGAGGGCTTCGAACTCACCGTCGGCAAGCCCCAGGTCGTCACGCGTCGTGACGAGAACGGCAAGCTGCAAGAGCCGTTCGAGCACATGACCATCGACGTGCCGGACGAGTACCTCGGTGCCGTGACGCAGTTGATGGCCGCTCGCAAGGGCCGCATGGAGAACATGGCGAACCACGGCTCGGGCTGGGTGCGCATGGAGTTCATCGTCCCCTCGCGCGGTCTGATCGGATTCCGCACGCAGTTCCTCACCGACACGCGCGGAACGGGCATCGCCAACGGCATCAGCCACGGCTACGGCCCCTGGGCCGGCGAGATCTCGACCCGTACCAACGGCTCGATCATCGCCGACCGCTCGGGTGTCGTCACGCCCTTCGCGATCATCAACCTCCAAGAGCGGATGTCGTTCTTCGTTCAGCCGACCGAAGAGGTCTACGAGGGCATGGTCGTGGGCGAGAACTCGCGCGCCGACGACATGGACGTCAACATCACCAAAGAGAAGAAGCTGACCAACATGCGTCAGTCGACGGCCGACAACTTCGAGTCGATGACGCCCTCGAAGGTGCTCTCGCTCGAAGAAGCGCTCGAGTTCGCGGGCGACGACGAGTGCGTCGAGGTCACCCCCGACGCCATCCGCATCCGCAAGGTCGAGCTCGACGCGTCGGCCCGCCAGCGCAGCACGGCTCGCCTGAAGAAGCAGAACGCCTAAGCGACACCGCACCACCGCACCACACGCCGAGGAGGCGGTCCGCATCATTGTGGGCCGCCTCCTTCGTGCATCGTCGGCAGGTTCTGCGCGCACCCCCAGCGATGGCGGTTAACCTCGCGGGGTGCTGAACGAGAAGAAGACCTTCACCCGCTCCGCGGCCGCTGTGGCGCTGGCCCTCGGCCTCGTGACCGGTCTCACCGCCTGCGGCGAGGGCTCGCCCGTCGACAACATCGTGGGCGGTGCCGTCGACAGTGGCATCGAAAGTCTGAAGGGCACGGCTTTGAAGGCCGTCGAGGACGCCGCCGGCGAGGCCCTGAACGGTGCCGGCATCACGACGGACGGCACCTTGCCCTCGAGCTTCCCGGCCGAGGTGCCGCTCGTCACCGGGACGACCCGTGGTGGGGGAGCAGGCCCCGACGGCACCGGATGGGTCGCCCAGGTCGCCGTCTCGGGCGCTGACCAGTTCGCCGTGGCCCAACAGCAACTCGAAGCCGCCGGCTTCACGGCCTCGGGGGTCGACACCGACGCCGACAGCGGCTTCGGCACCTTCACGGGGGCCACGTACCGCGTCGTCCTGACGGTCTCGACCGACAGCGCGGGTCAGTCGATCGCCACCTACGTCGTCACGCCCGTCTGATCCGGCCATGGCGGGTCCGCCGTGCTCCGGCGGGCCTCCAGGTGGTGCCCCGACGCGCGTCCGGTCAGCCGAAGAGCGTCTCGCCGACCCAGCCGTCCTGCGACGCTCCCGGCGGCACGGCGAAGATCGCCGATCCGACGTGCTTGACGTACTCGTTCATCCGATCGTTCCGCGAGAGCGCCTGCTGGATCGGCACGTACTGCTTGCGCGGGTCGCGGTTGAACGCGATGAAGAACAGCCCGGCGTTCAGACGGCCGAGGTCGTCGTTGCCGTCGACGAAGTTGTACCCGCGGCGCAGCAGCGTGGCCCCGTCGTTGTTCTGCGGATGAGCGAGGGCCACGTGCGAGTCGGGGGCGATGGCCGGGCCACCGCCGGTCGAGGCCACGGCGGCGAAGTCGGGCGCGGTGAACTCGGTGCCGCCCGAGAGTGGGGCCCCCTCGCCCTTGTCGCGGCCGACGACGGTCTGCTGTTCGCCGAGCGAGGCGTGGTCCCACGTCTCGACCGTCATGCGGATCTTGCGCGCGACGAGGTACGACCCACCGCTCATCCAGCCCGCACCGTCCGACGCCGCCGCCCAGACCCCGTCGTCGACCGCGGCGACGTCCTCGGCCCGCACGTTGGCCGTGCCGTCCTTGAATCCGAACAAGTTGCGCGGTGTCGTCTGACCTCGGGTCGTCGACGAGGTGCGGCCGAAGCCCAATTGGGACCACCGCAAGGAGGCGCGACCGAAGGCGATCCGCGAGAGGTTACGGATCGCGTGCACCGCGACCTGCGGGTCGTCGCTGCAGGCCTGCACGCAGAGGTCGCCGCCGCTCGCGGCCGCCACGAGCTGGTCGCCCGAGAAGTGCGGTAGGTCCACGAGGGCCGGAGGTCGCGTCGAGGCGAGTCCGAAGCGGTCGGTGCCGTCGCTCGCGGTGAAGAGGGTCGGCCCGAAGCCGATCGTGACGGTGAGCCCGGCCGCGGGCAGGCCGGTGGCCTCACCGGTGTCGTCGGGTGGGGCCAGCAGCTCGCCGCCCGTGGCACCGGTGGGACTCACGTCGAGCCCGGCGGTCAGGCGTGAGGCCGCGTAGCTCCAGTCCTTCAGCAGGTCGACGAGCTCGGCGCGAGTGACCGCGTCCGCGACGTCGAACGACGCGAAGTGCAGACGGTCCTGGGCCGCGGTGACGATGCCCGACTGGTGGCGAGCGAAGAACGGGTAGGCCGCGGCGGCCCCGGACGACCCGGAGGCGCGTGCCTGCGACGCGCGGTCGGTACCGATCCCGACGCCGACCCCCAGCACCCCTGCACCGACACCCGTGCCGACCAGGCCCAGAAGGCCGCGACGCGAGAGGCCGCCTCCGTCGGCCACCGTCAGGCGACCAGAGCCGCGGTCAGCTCGCTGAGCGGCTCGCTGAGGGCGTTCACGGCATCCGACAGCTTCTTCTTGTCGGCGTCGGTCAGCTCGGTGTACGAGGGGTAGCCCGCGTCGAGGCTGCCGTGGCCGGCGAGCAGGGTCTCGACCTTCGTCAGCTGGGTGTCGATCGAGGTGGCCAGCTCGGGGTCCTTCTGGTCGACGACGTCGCGCACGCCGTCGAAGGCGACGCGGGCACCCTCGAGGTTGCCCTGGAAGTCGTAGAGGTCCGTGTGCGACCAGATCTCCTCTTCACCGGTGATCTTGCCGGTGGCGACCTCGTCCATCAGGCCCACCGCGCCGTTGGCGATCGTGTCGATGCCGACGGTGAAGTCGCTCGCGGTGACCTCGTCGTAGAGGTCTTTCGTGTCGCTCGTCAGCAGGTCGGCGTAGTGCCTGCGTTCGTCGGTGGTCAGGGGGACGTAGACCGCGCCTCCGTTCTGGGCCGCCTCGGGCTGCCAGAGGTCCTTCTCGATGCGGTGCCAGCCGGTCCACTCGGTGCCGGGTTCGACGTCGGCCTCGCGGAAATCGATCTTCGGGTCGAGATCACCGAACGACTCGGCCACCGGCTCGATGCGCTCGTAGTGCGCTCGGGCCGCCGGGTAGAGCGCTCGCGCCTTCTCGTCGTCGCCGGCCGTGTAGGCGGCGAGGAACTCGTCGGTGGCCGTCACGAGCTGCCCGGTCTGATCCTTGACGTAGGCCACGTAGGCGGTGGCCGCGGCGTCGATCTGCTCCTTCTCGCTGCCCGTCGCCTCGACGGCGGTGCCCGAGTCGGTCACCGTGAAGGAGGCGCGCACGCCCTCGCCGACGAGCCCGGGCACGCAGGCGGTGTAGTAGTCGCCGGCCGGCACCGAGACGGTCATCGAGCCCGACGTGCCGGGGCCGATGTTCTCCTTCTCGCTGACGATGCGCAGGCCGTCCTCGGCGAGCAGCTCGAACTCGCTGTTGTCGCTGCCGGTGTTCGTCATGGTGAACGTGATCGGACCGCTGGGCACCGAGGTCGTCGACACCGTGCACGAATCGTCCGAGCCGTCCACGGTCACCGTGGTGGCCGCGGACCCACCGGCGGGGGCGTTGGCGACGCACCCGGTGAGGGCGAGGGCGAGGACGGCGACGCCCGAGGCGACGGCGAGGGGGTGGACGGTGCGGACGATCATCTTGGTGCTCCTACGGTGCGGGGGGACGACGTGGTCGAGGGGGCGGACGTGCCGGGGGTCGCGGACGCGTCGGTCCCGTCAGGGGTGCCGGGGCGACGGCGGCGAGTCGCCCGGACGAAGAGCGGGACGACGACGGCGAGGTACGCGACCCACACGACGACCTGCAGCCAGCTCGGCGTCGGTGTGAAGTTGACGAGTCCCTGCAGCAGGGTGCCGTACCAGCTGGTCGGCGGCACGGCCGCACTCACGTCGAAGGCCAGGGAGGCGCGGCCCGGCAGGACGGACGCCTCCTGCAGGTCACCCACCCCGTAGGCGAGGACGCCTGCCGCCACGACGACGAGGAAATACCCGGTCACCCGGAAGAACCGGGCGATGTCGAGGCGGACGACGCCCCGGAAGATCGCGATCTGGATCACGACCGCCGTCACGATGCCGAGGACGGCACCGATCAGAGGCGTGGCTCCGCCGCCGGTCGACTGCACGGTGGCCCAGACGAAGAGGGCGGTCTCGATTCCCTCTCGTCCGACCGAGAGGAAGGCCAGGGCGACGACCGCCCAGGCCCCACCGGCGAGGGCGCGTTCGAGGCCCGACTCGAGCTCGCCCCGCAGACCGCGGGCGGTGCGGGCCATCCAGAAGACCATCCAGGTGACGAATGCCACCGCGACGATCGACAAGCCGCCACCGATGATCTCTTGTGCCTGGAAGGACAGGCCGTAGGCGCCGAACGTCAGGACGGCACCGATGCCGAGCGAGAGCACGACGGCCACCCCCACGCCCGACCAGAGTCGGGGGAGGACGTCGCGTCGTCCGACCTTGACCACGTAGGCGACGAGGATGCCGACCACGAGAGCGGCCTCGAGGCCTTCTCGGAGTCCTATGAGGTAGTTCGCGAGCACGGTGACGGCTTTCTCGGAAGGGGGGAGCGGAGCTCGTCATCGAGCAGGGAGGAGCACAGGTGCGGGAGTGTGGCCGGTGCGGAGGGGAGTACCGAACGGCCCGGTATGGTTAGGCTAACCTCACTTAGGGCACCCTGAGTCAGACCGACAGTAGTGCGACGCGGCATATCCTGTCCAGTGATGAACTTCTCCGCCTCGCCGACGTCCGCGTCGCCCTCGACCGTCGGCGACCCGCGGCTCGAGCGCGTGCTCTTCGTCCACGCCCACCCCGACGACGAGACCATCACGACGGGTGGCACGATCGCCGCTCTGGTCGAGATGGGCGCCGCCGTCACCGTCGTGACCTGCACCCGCGGGGAACTGGGCGAGGTGATCCCGGACGACCTCGCGCCCCTCCGAGACGATCAGACCGCCCTGGCCGTGCACCGCGAGGGCGAGATCGCCTCGGCCATGGACGACCTCGGCGTCGGTGACCACCGGTTCCTCGGGTCGTCCGGTGCCCGGACCCCGGGCCTCCCCGAGCGGGCCTACCGTGACAGCGGCATGGTCTGGCGTTCCGACGGGGTGGCCGGGCCGACACCCGACCTGCACCCCGCGGCGTTCTGCGCCGCCGAGTTCGGCGAGGTCGTCAGCGATCTGTCGGCCGTCGTCCAGTCCGTGCGACCCACCGCGATCGTCAGCTACGACGAGGACGGCGGCTACCACCACCCCGACCACGTCCGGGCCAACCGGGTCGCCGTGCGCGCCGCGCGACTCGTCGGCGTGCCGTTCTTCGCGATCGTGGCCGGTGCCGAATCGGCCGAGGGTCCGGAAGCCGAGGCCCTCGCCGCCGACGAGACGGTCCTCACGATGGACACGCGACACGTCGCACCGCGGAAGATCGCCGCGCTCCGCGACCACCGCAGCCAGGTAGAGGTCGTCGACCTCCCGGGCGGCCGGGCCGGCATCCGCTTCCCCCACGGGGTCGTCGAACCCGTGACGGTCCGCGAGTCCTTCCGCTTCGTCCCCGATCCGGCGGCCGACGAGGGTGGGTCCGAGATGGCCCAGCTGACGACGGGCGGTCGCGTCGCCGCGCTCGTGCTGGCGCTCGCGGCCGGGGCCGTCTTCGGCACCATCGGTACCGTGATGCACCAGTCGACGGTC
This sequence comes from Frigoribacterium sp. VKM Ac-2836, assembly GCF_013248995.1. Taxonomy (GTDB): domain Bacteria; phylum Actinomycetota; class Actinomycetes; order Actinomycetales; family Microbacteriaceae; genus Frigoribacterium. Next base: position 1,005,554 of record NZ_JABRPK010000002.1, read on the forward strand.
ACCGTCGCCGACTCGCCCGTCTGGTCCGGGCTCGTGCTCGCCCTGCTGATGTGCCTCGCCCTCCTGGCGGGCCTGCGCTCGGTCTTCGGCTCGCGGGCCATGGCCGGAGCCGCCTCCCTCGGGCTGGTCGGGGCGCTCGTCGTCCTGTGGCAGGCGAGTCCCGGGGGATCGGTCCTGTTGCCCGCCAACACGCCCGCCTACGTCTGGCTCGTGGGGGTGGCCGTGATCGTCACCCTGGTACTCGGGTGGCCGCGGCTGCGGGGCCTTCCGGGCAGGGACGCGACGCCGCCCGGCGACGCGACCCGTGCCTCCTCGGTCGGGGCGCAGCCGGCAGGCGATAAGCTGGACGCCCTGCCCGACGCGAAGGGAACCCCCCAGACGTGACGTACGTGATCGCACTTCCCTGTGTCGATGTCAAAGACCGTGCCTGCATCGACGAGTGCCCCGTCGACTGCATCTACGAGGGCGAACGCTCGCTCTACATCCACCCCGACGAATGCGTCGACTGCGGTGCGTGCGAGCCCGTCTGCCCGGTCGAGGCCATCTACTACGAGGACGACCTGCCCGACAAGTGGGCCGAGTACTACAAGGCGAACGTCGAGTTCTTCGACGAGATCGGCTCGCCCGGCGGTGCGGCGAAGGTCGGAGTCATCGCCAAGGACCACCCCGTGATCTCGGCGCTGCCCCCTCAGGGCGCCGGCGCCTAGGCCGAGCCCCGTGGCACTCGACCTGCCCGAGTTCCCCTGGGACGCGCTCGTACCGTACGCGGTCACCGCGCGCCGTCATCCGGGCGGCATCGTCGATCTCAGCGTCGGCTCGCCGGTCGACCCGACGCCCGACGTCGTGCGAGAGGCGCTGGCCGTCGCGACCGACGCCCACTCGTACCCCCAGGTGGCTGGCACCCCGGCCCTGAGGTCGGCGATCGCCGAGTGGTACGCGCGGCGACGGGGCGTCACCGGGCTCGGCGACGACAACGTGCTGCCGACCATCGGGTCGAAAGAGCTCATCGCCGGAATGGCGCTGTGGCTCGGCGTCGGTCCGGGCGACACGGTCGTGTACCCGACGAACGCCTACCCGACCTACGCGCTCGGTGCCGCCCTCGTGGGCGCGACGGCCCTGGCCTCCGACGATCCCGCCGAGTGGCCCGCGTCGACCAAACTCGTCTGGCTGAACAGCCCGGGCAACCCCGACGGTGCGGTCCTCGGCCTCGAGGCCCTGCGTGCCGCCGTCGCCCGCGCACGCGAACTCGGCGCCGTGATCGCCGGCGACGAGTGCTATGCCGAGCTCGGCTGGACGGGCGAGTGGGCCGACAGACCGACGCCGTGCATCCTCGACCCGCGAGTCGTCGGCGACGACCTCCGCGACGTCGTCTCGGTCTACTCGCTCAGCAAACAGTCGAACCTCGCCGGCTACCGCGCGGGATTCGTGGCGGGCTGCGACCACGTCCTCGGGCAGCTGCTCGCCGTCCGCAAGCACGCGGGTCTCATGCCTCCGGCCCCGGTGCAGCAGGCCATGGTGGTCACGTTGGCCGACGAGGCACACGTCATCGAGCAGAAGGCGCGCTACGCGGCTCGCCGGGCGCGCCTCCTTCCGGCCCTCGAAGCGGCCGGCTTCCGCATCGACCGGAGCGAGGCCGGGCTGTATCTCTGGGCCACGCGCGACGAAGACGCGTGGGCCACCGTGGGCTGGCTCGCGGAGCGCGGCGTCCTGGTCGCCCCCGGGTCGTTCTACGGCCCGACCGGCGGCCGTCACGTGCGTGTCGCGCTCACGACGACGGACGAGCGTATCGAGGCGGCCGTGGGGCGACTCGGCGGCTGACCGCTAGGCTGATCGGGTGACTGACACTGCCAACGACGCCCAGAAGGCCACGCTGCAGTTCCCGGGGGGAACAGCCGAGTTCCCGATCGTCGCGAGCACCGAGGGTGCCTCGTCGATCGACATCTCGACGTTCACCAAGCAGACCGGTTACACGACGCTCGACACGGGATTCGTGAACACCTCCAACGCCCGAAGCACGATCACCTACATCGACGGTGATCAGGGCATCCTGCGCTACCGGGGCTACCCGATCGAACAAGTCGCCGAGAACTCGACCTACCTCGAGACGGCCTGGCTGTTGATCTACGGCGAACTGCCCACCCCCGACCAGCTCGCCGACTTCGACGCGCGCATCCGGCGGCACACGCTGCTGCACGAAGACCTGCGCCGCTTCTTCGACGCCCTGCCGCACAACGCGCACCCGATGTCGGTGCTGTCGAGTGCGGTCGGCGCCCTGTCGACGTTCTACGAAGACAGCATGAGCGTGCACGACCCCGAGCAGGTCGAGCTGCAGACCGTGCGACTGCTGGCGAAGCTGCCGGTCATCGCGGCCTACGCGCACAAGAAGAGCCTGGGCCAGGCCTTCCTCTACCCCGACAACTCGCTCAGCTTCGTCGACAACTTCCTCAAGCTGAACTTCGGCACGATGGCCGAGCCGTACGAGGTGAACCCCGTCCTCTCGAAGGCCCTCGAGCGTCTGCTCATCCTGCACGAGGACCACGAACAGAACGCGTCCACGTCGACCGTCCGCCTCGTCGGCTCGACCCAGGCCAACATGTTCTCGTCGATCTCGGCCGGCATCAGCGCCCTCTACGGGCCGCTGCACGGTGGCGCCAACGAGGCCGTGTTGAAGATGCTCGCCGAGATCCGCGACAGCGGCCAGGGGGTGGAGCGTTTCGTCGAGCGCGTCAAGAACAAAGAAGCCGGCGTCAAGCTGATGGGCTTCGGCCACCGCGTGTACAAGAACTACGACCCGCGCGCCAAGCTGGTCAAAGAGAGCGCCACCGAAGTCCTCGAGTCCCTCGGCGTGAAAGACGACCTCCTCGACATCGCGATGGAACTCGAGGGCATAGCCCTCGCCGACGACTACTTCGTCGAGCGCAAGCTCTACCCGAACGTCGACTTCTACACCGGCGTCATCTACAAGGCGATGGGGTTCCCGCCCCGCATGTTCACCGTGCTCTTCGCGATCGGGCGCCTGCCCGGCTGGATCGCCCACTGGCGTGAGATGAACACCGATCCGACCACCAAGATCGGTCGCCCGCAGCAGTTGTACCTGGGCGCGTCCGAACGCGACTGGCCGCAGCGCTAGACCGTCGGGGTAGTTGGCACGACGCCAGAAGATGGGCACGACGCCAGGTTTCGACCTGGCGTCGTGCCCATCTTCTGGTGTGGTGACTCGACGAGTCCCTCGGTGTTCAGCCGGCGGGCGTGAAGAAGAGCGCCTCGGCTTTTATGCCGACGATGACAGCGGCGACCGTGATCGTCAGCGCGAGGACGACAGCCACGACGGCGCAGGTCCGTTTGGCGCCCCTTTGCTCGGAAGCGATCACCCGGCCTGCCACGATCAGGCCTAAGGGTGGGACCAATGCGCTGAGAATCACACCGATCCCCGAAACGATCGATGTCAGGAGCGGAGAGCGGGCACGGCTCGGGTCTCTGGGCGTCGACGTCATCCAGGATTCGAGTTTTCTCACGTATGCCTTCTCGCTCAGGCGCCGGCAGACCCCAGGAGCTGACCACCGGGGTGGTGGGCCGCTCGTCAAGGCCGCGCTGAGGGTCAGCAGCAGACAATCGAGTAGGAGAAGGACTAGGACCTGTACGGCTCCCGCGTTGGTCCGGACGTGATTCAGAGCGATCTGCCCCGTCACAAGGATGGTCACGATGCCGAAGACCAGACCGACCAAGATGTAGAAGGCCGTGGCCCATCGCTCACGCAGCCGCGCGTGATGTCCGGCAAGACCGGCCGCCGCAGCCGTGGACACCACCCCGAAACCCAACGTCAAGAACGTTCCGAGCGCAAGGCGCCACCAGGGCCTGCCGTCGTCGAACGCGAGGGCTGGAGCGACGCTGAGCGCGGCGACACAGACGGCGATGGCCACCCCCTGGCCCAGCTCTCCGAATGCGGGACGCGTGGCGACAGTCGCGCGGTAGGACAGCTCGGTGCGCGCGGTCTCGTACCGCGCATACGTCTGTCGCAAGTACTCCGCCGACACGACCGGGCCGTATCTGCTCTGGCTGGCCGTGGACGCGTCGGTCGCCACGGCGCACAGGAGTGACCCCACGGCGACGGGCCCGAAGAGATGCAAAGGGTGCGTCCATGCTGAGTCGAGCCCTACACGCAGTGCCCCGAACACTCCGGTCGCGACAGCCGCGAGGCCGGCCAGGAGCGCGAGACTCTCGAGAGCGCGAATGCGAGCGACTTGCTCTGCGAGGATGCCGTCCACGAACGACGTGCCCGGACGGACTGCCACTTGCAGGGCCACGATCACGGTCGCGAGGACGGCCAACGTTGACAAGCAGGTCGTCGACGAGAGCGACAGATCGACGTCCCACAAGTCCGGTGGCTGCATTGACGGAGGCGTGGTCGGACCGGGGCTGATGCGACTGATGAGCCCCGCGTACCACAAGCCGGCGATGGACAGGAGGGACAAAACCACTGCTCCCGCGGCGACACGCACGAATCGACGACGGATGCGCTGTTCCAAGCGGATGACGTCGCGGGCGACGACACCATCGTCGCGAAACGGATCGTTCGCCTCGGACGCCGCCAGCAAGGCAGCCAGGTCCGCTTCCGCCGACATGGGCCGTGCCTAGGCGTGCAGCTGCGAGTTCAGCGTGATTCCGTGGCCCTTGCGGGGCAGCACCTCGACGGCGCCGGTCAACGAGTTGCGTCGGAAGAGCAAACCGGGTTGACCCGAGAGCTCGACGGCCTTCACGGTCTGCGGCGACCCGTCGTTGGTCGGGGTGCCGCCCACGACGACGACCTTCGTGCCGGCCGTCACGTAAAGTCCGGCCTCGACGACGGTGTCGTCGCCGATCGCGATGCCGATGCCGGCATTGGCGCCGAGCAGGGCACGCGCACCGATGGTGACCCGCTGGGTGCCGCCGCCCGACAGCGTGCCCATGATGGAGGCACCGCCGCCGATATCGGACCCGTCGCCGACCACGACACCCTGCGAGATGCGCCCCTCGACCATGGACGAACCGAGCGTGCCCGCGTTGAAGTTGACGAAGCCCTCGTGCATGACCGTGGTGCCCGGTGCCAGGTGCGCGCCGAGGCGCACCCGCGACGCGTCGGCGATGCGGACGCGGTCGGGCGAGACGTAGTCGAGCATGCGCGGGAACTTGTCGATGCCGGTCGCGACGATGCCCGCGCGTCGAAGCGTCGGACGCAGGCGCGCGAAGTCGTCGGGGTGGACGGGCCCGGCGTTGGTCCAGGTGACGATCGGCAGGTGCGCGAAGAGGCCCTCGAGGTTGATCGTGTTCGGCTTCACCAGCAGGTGGCTGAGCAGGTGCAGGCGCAGGTACGCGTCCGGGGTGGACGCAGGAGGCGCGCTCAGGTCGATCTCGACGGTCACCGGGACGAGGTCCACCGCGCGACGCTCGTCGGGGCCGGCCGCGTCGGCCAGCTCGGCCGGGACGATCTCGGGGTCACGGTCGGCCGGCAGGGCGCCGAGTCGGGGGGAGGGGAACCAGGTGTCGAGCGTGGTGCCGTCGTGCGAGACGGTCGCGAGCCCGTACCCGTAGGCGTGGGTCGGGGCGGTGGCGGTGGCGTCGGAAGTCATGGACCAAAGAGTATCGGCAGCCGCCGACGACCCGGCTCGGAGGCGACCCGTGCCCGGGGCCCGTAAACTCGCCCGCATGGCACCGATCGACCTCTCCGTCTCTCCCGTCGACGTCACGAGGCAGCTCTGCGACATCCGTTCCGAGTCGGGCGACGAACGCCTGGTCGCCGACGAGATCTGGGCCACGCTCGAGGGGCGCGATCACCTCGAGTTGTTCCGTGACGGCGATGCGATCGTCGCCCGAACGCAGCTGGGCCGGGCGTCGAGGGTGGTCATCGCAGGGCACATCGACACCGTGCCGATCAACGACAACGTGCCCACGCGGTTCGAGACCGAGGGCGGTATCGACTACCTCTGGGGCCGCGGCACCGTCGACATGAAGGCCGGCTGCGCCGTGCACCTCCGGCTCGCGGTCGAGCTGACCGCCCCGACCGTCGACGTCACGTGGGTCTGGTACGACCACGAAGAGGTGTCCGACGCGCTGAACGGCCTGGGTCGCCTGGCGCGTGTCCGGCCCGATCTGCTCGCCGGCGACTTCGCCGTGCTGGGCGAACCGAGCAACAGCGGGGTCGAGGGCGGCTGCAACGGCAACCTCCGGGCCGAGATCCGCACCTTCGGTGCCCGCTCGCACAGCGCCCGCTCCTGGGTCGGCGACAACGCCATCCACAAGGCGGCGCCGATCCTCGACGTGCTCGCGGCGTACGAGGCGCGAGAGGTCGAAGTCGACGGTCTCGTCTACCGCGAGGGCCTGAACGCCGTCGGCATCACGGGGGGCGTGGCCGGCAACGTGATCCCGGACGAGTGCATGGTGCACGTCAACTACCGCTTCGCTCCGAGCCGCAGTGCCGACGAGGCCGTGGCGCACGTGCGTGAGCTCTTCCAGGACTTCGACGTCACGATCGTGGACCTCGCGCCGGGGGCCCGGCCCGGTCTGGACGCGCCGCTGGCGCAGCACTTCCTGCGCGCGGTCGGCGGCGAGGCCAAGCCGAAGTACGGCTGGACGGACGTGGCGCGCTTCTCGGCGCTCGGGGTCCCCGCCGTCAACTACGGTCCCGGCGACCCGATGCTGGCCCATCACGACGACGAGCGGGTGCCCGTGCAGCAGATCCTCGACAACGAGCGCGGACTGCGGGCGTGGCTGACGGCCTGACCGTCGACGAGGCGGGGCGCGCCTCCTCGTCCCTGCTCTCGCACCGTGACCTCCGACGCCCGATCCCGCCGTCGAGGTGGTTCCTGCTGCGCTATCGGATGACGCCGTGGTGGGTCAGGGTGCTCGGCGTCTTCGTGCTGTCGCGTGTCGCGAGCACGATCGCGTTGCTGACCTTCGCGGGCGCCCAACAGGCCAACGCGTGGACCCTCGCGAGCCCCGACTACGGCAGCTTCGCCACCATCTGGGACGGCCACTGGTACTACATCATCTCCGTGGTGGGGTATCCGAGCGAGCTACCGGTCACGGGAGACGGTCACGTGGGCGAGAACGCCTGGGCGTTCATGCCCGCCTATCCGTTCGTCGTCCGGGGGCTGATGACCCTCACAGGGCTTCCGTTCGCGACTCTGGCCGTGGCCGTGTCGGTCGTCTGCGCGGCGGGGACGGCCTTGGTGTTCTACCGACTCATGCGACACTCGCTGCCCGAATCGACCTCGTTGTTCGCGGTCGTGTTGTTCTGCGTCGCGCCCCTGTCGCCGCTGCTGCAGGTGGCGTACGCCGAGTCGATGTTCCTGTTGCTGCTCGGCGCGAGCCTCTTGATGCTGGTCCGTCGGCAGTACCTGGCGATGCTGCCGGTCGTGCTCGTTCTGTCGTTCACGCGGCCCGGTGCCCTTCCGCTCGCCCTGGCCATCGGTCTCCACGGGCTGCTGCGGTGGTGGCACCGGCGGGACGACCCCTTTCCGGTGCGCGAACGGGTCCGCGTGGTGGTGTCGGCGGCGGCCACGGCCGTCTTCGGCGTCGCGTGGCTCGTCGTCGCCGGTGCGGTGACGGGTGTGCCGGGCGCCTACACCGAGACCGAACTCGCCTGGCGCGCCCCGTACATCGGCTACGGGCCGCTCGTGCCCTTCACCCCATGGGTCGACGGGGCGAACTGGTGGTTTCCGGGTGGTTCGGGCGTCGCCCTGCTCGTCGTCGTCCTGCTCGCCTTCACCGCCCTGATGCTGTCGCCCTGGGCTCGGCGGACCCACGTCGACCTGAGGCTCTGGGTCGTCGCCTACACGCTGTATCTGCTGGCCGTGTTCTTCCCGCAGTCCAGCACCTGGCGGCTCCTGATGCCGCTCTTCCCCGTGCTGGGCGTGCTCGCGGTGCCGCGCTCGACGATCTACCGGGCGGTGCTCGTCGCCGTGTTCCTGGCGGCGCAATGGGTGTGGCTCTACTACTGCTGGTGGGTTAACGGGTATGACTGGACGCCGCCGTGATCGTCGACCGGACGGCGTCGTTTAGGTCGGGGGGAAGAAATCACGGATAATAGGACCAGCATCTTGCGAAAGGGGACTATCTGATGGCAGCCATGAAGCCGAGGACCGGCGACGGGCCTATGGAAGCTGTTAAGGAGGGCCGTCTCATCATCGTGCGTGTTCCGCTCGAAGGTGGGGGACGCCTCGTGGTGTCGGTCAACGACGACGAAGCCAAAGAGTTGCACGACGCCCTCGCCGGCGTCGTGAGCGCCTAGTCGGCCACCTCCTCAACAACCACGAACGCCCGCCCGTCGCACCTGCGACGGGCGGGCGTTCGTGCACGCCACCCCGCTGCGGCCACGCGGGGTCGCTCAGCGTTTGACGAGCGAGAGCAGGCCGTCGCCCGCGGTCGAGAGCGAGCTGATCACGGCCGGTGAGGTCGAGACCTCGGTGAGCAGGGTGCGGAACCCTGTGGTGGTGCTGTCGCGGACCGCCGGGTTCGCCACCCGCCCGTGCCAGAGCGCGTGCGCGACGAGCACGAGCCCGCCGGGACGCGCGAGTCTCAGGCCGTGCTCGACGTACTCGATGACCGAGCCGGGGTCGGCGTCCACGAAGACGATGTCGTACGAGTTCTCGTTCATGCGGGGCAGCACGTCGATGGCGCGGCCGGCGATCAGGCGGAAGCGACCGGCCGGGATACCCGCCCGGAGGTACGCGTCACGGGCGGCCTGCTGGTGCTCGATCTCGCGGTCGATGGTCGTCAGGACGGCACCGGGGGCGCCCGAGAGCAGCCACAGCCCACTGACCCCCAGGCCCGTGCCGACCTCGATGATCGACGACGCGTTCGAGGCGGCGGCCACGACGGCGAGCTGAGCGCCGACCGCAGGCGACACGGCTTCGACACCCACCTCGAGCGAGTGCTGTCGAGCTTCGGCGATGACGTCGCTCTCGGCGGCGAGTTCTTCCGCGAACTTCCAACTTGACTCTATCTGCGACACACCCACTCCTCGAAAGGCCAACTCTAGGGGGTTCCCCGAGTCGTCACCGGTTAGTCTGCATGCGTGTCCATGTTCGGTCTGACGTTCGACAAGCTGCTCATCATCGGTGTGCTCGCGGTCTTCCTGCTCGGTCCCGAACGTCTTCCCGGCTACGCCTCCAAGCTGGCGCAACTGGTCAGGACCGTCCGCGACATGGCCAACGGGGCGAAGACCCGCATGCGGGACGAGATGGGCCCCGAGTTCGACGACGTCGAGTGGCAGAAGCTCGACCCTCGGCAGTACGACCCGCGGCGCATCATCCGCGACGCGTTGCTCGACGGCCCGGACGCGGCTCCCAAGCCGTCGGCGCCGAGCATGGCGACGGCGGGTGCCGCCGCCGCTGCCGTGTCCGCGGGATTGCCCGGCGGCCGCTCGACGACCGAGGTCGTGCCGCTCGCGGCGGGCGAGGTGCCGCCCTACGACTCCGAGGCGACCTGACGCGACTGGTGCGCCGCGCCTCCTGGGCCCTCGTGCCCCGAGGGGTGCCGATCGACGAATCGACGGGTCAGACGCCGCCGTGCAGAGCCGCGACACGCGAGGCCTCGGCCCGGAGGGCGTCGACGACCCGTCGAACCGAGGGGCGCTCGGCCCGGTCGCGGCGCAGCAGGGCGGACACCCACCGCACGGCCCGGATGCTCTCGAGGGGCACGAGCACCATGTCGTCGCGGGCGTCCTTGGCGGTGAAGCGTGGCAGGACGGCGATGCCGAGACCGGCTCCGACGAGGGACTCCGTCACCTTGGTGTCGCTGAAGCGCTGGGCCACGCGCACGGGGCTGCCGGTCACGCGCTCGATCTCGCGGTAGACCCATTCGAACGGGAAGTCGTGGGGGACGCCGATCCAGTTCTCGCCCTCGAGGTCGCCGGGCGCGAGCGAGGCGCGGCCGGCCAGACGGTGGTCGGCGGGAAGGGCGATGTCGAGGGGTTCGGTCAACAGCGGGACGGTGACGAGTCCGCGGCCGGGCCAGGGCTTGTCGTCGGACGAGTGTGCGACGACGACGTCGTGATCGGCAGCCAGTTCGGGGAACTCCCGGATCGACGGGTCGTGGTCGCTGGCGACGACCACCAGGCCCGGGGTCTCGGCCACCGTGCGCAGCAGCCCCGGCAGCAGCATCTGCCCGCCCGTGGGGAAGGTGGCCAGCGTGACCTCACCCTGAGGAGTCGCGACGAAGTCGTCCCAGACCGCCTGGGCGCGTTCGAGGGCCACGGCGACGTCGGTGGCCGTCTGGGCCAGCACGCGCCCGGAGCCGGTGAGCACGATGCCGCGTCCCACCCGCTCGGTCAGCGCGACGCCGGCCTCGCGCTCGAGCACCTTGAGTTGCTGCGAGACGGCGCTCGGGGTGCGGTGGGTGGCCCGCGCGACGGCGGCCACGCTGCCCCGTTCGGCGAGTTCGCGAAGCAGTTCGAGACGCTTGACATCCATGTAGCAAAACTACCCTGTTTCGGTAGGAACGTGAGATTGATCTACCGCTTCCCACGGCGCATGATTGAGAAGTCCCCGGAGCGCGCCGTAGCGCTCCCGAGCTCCGGTCGACCTGGTCCCGGGCTCGGTGGCGAATCCATCCCACCACGCAGAACCGCGCGTCCAATCGCGCCAGAAAAGAGTCCCCCATGCTCACCGGAATCATCGTCCTCGCCATCGCCGCAGTCGTCGGAATCGCCGGCTCGCTCGTCTCGGTCGCCCGTGACGGCTTCCGCGCCATCCCGACCAAGACCTACAACCGCTGGTCGTAGTCGTCTTCGCGGTGGTCGGTCCGTCTCCCTCCTGAGCGCACCGACACCGCGTGTGCCGCCCCTGTGCTGGGGTGCGGCACGAGCGCGTCGCCGCCCTCGGGCGAGACGCCGTGACGAAAGGGCACCTCGCCACGCGAGGTGCCCTTTCTGCACGTCCGGAGGTCTCGACCCCGTCAGGTGACGCTGAGGCCGAGTTTCCGGCCGGCGAGACCCCGGGCACGCACCGCCAGTCGGCCTGCCAGTTCGTCGATGGCCGTGGCCGCGGGATCGTCGGGAGCAGCGAGCACGACCGGGACGCCGTCATCGCCGCCCTGTCGCAGGCCCAGGCTGAGCGGCACGCTGGCGAGCAGCGGGACCTCGGCCTCTTGGCCGGCCGACAAGCGACGCGCCGTCTCGGAGCCACCGCCCGAGCCGAACAGCTCGAGCACGCTGCCGTCGGCTTGGGGAAGGCCCGCCATGTTCTCGACCACGCCGAGGAGGCGCTGACCCGTCTGACGCGCGACGAGCCCACTGCGCTCGGCGACGTCGGCGGCGGCCGGCTGGGGCGTCGTGACGACGAGCACCTCGGCGTGGGGCAGCAACTGTCCCACCGAGATGGCGACGTCTCCCGTGCCGGGGGGTAGGTCGAGCAGCAACACGTCGAGGTCGCCGAAGTACACGTCGGTGAGGAACTGCTGGATCGTCCTGTGCAGCATGGGTCCGCGCCAGGCCACGGCCGTCGAGGCGTCGTCGACGAACATGCCGATCGAGATGACCTTCACGCCGTGTGCGACGGGCGGCAGGATCATGTCGTCGACGCGGGTCGGTTTGACGGACGCTCCGTCGGGGCCGACCAGGCCGAGCAACCCGGGGATGCTGAAGCCGTAGACATCGGCGTCGACGATGCCGACCGCCAGGCCCCGGGCAGCGAGGGCGACGGCGAGATTGGCGGTCACGGTGGATTTGCCGACTCCACCCTTGCCACTCGTGACGGCGTAGACCCGGGTCAGGGTCTCGGGCCCGAACTGCATGCCCCGCGCGGCCCGACCGGCCCGGAGCTTCTCGGTGAGGGCGTGCCGCTCGTCCTTCGTCATGACGGTCACCTCGACGGTCACCTCGGTGATGCCGGCCACCGAGGCCGTGGCCTCGCGGACGTCGCGTTCGATCGTGTCGGCGGCGGGGCAGCCCACGATGGTGAGCTTGACGGCCACGGTCGCCGCGCCTCCCGGGCCGACGACGACGTCGCCGATCATGTCGAGCTCGGTGACGGGTTTGCGGATCTCGGGGTCGAGCACCCGGCCGAGCGCACGGCGCACGTCGTCCGGCGTCGGCACCGGTGGTCGGGTCGGGGCGGACGGCTCAGCCACGGTGGCCGTCGTGCCGGGCTTCACGCCGTGACGGAGACGAGGAGGCGCGGGTCGTCTCGACCCCGGAGGCCTCGTCGTCGTCGCGCCGGTCGAGTTCGTCGAGCAGCGAGCGCAGCTCGGCCCGGATGAAGTCCTTGCTGGCCATGTCACGGATCGCGATGCGGAGGGCGACGACCTCGCGGGCCAGGTACTCGGTGTCGGCCAGGTTGCGCTCGGCGCGCTGACGATCTTGTTCGAACTGCACGCGATCGCGGTCGTCCTGTCGGTTCTGCGCGAGCAGGATCAAGGGCGCGGCGTACGAGGCCTGAAGCGACAGGATCAGTGTCAGTGCCGTGAAGCCGATGGCGGCGCTGTCGAAGCGGATGGCCTCGGGCGCGGCCGTGTTGTAGATCATCCAGACGACGCAGAACAGGGTCAAAGCGATCAGGAAGTACGGCGTGCCCATGCCCCGCGCGATGGACTCGGTGGCCCGCCCGAAGCGGTCACTGCTGACCCGTTTGCGACCGGGCAGCACCCTGGTGCGCAGGCCCTTCGGGGCGTCGAGGCGGACGTCGTTGCGGTTATCGCGTGCCATCGTCGCTCCTCGTGCTCTGGCCGATCGACGGGCGACGGGTGCGGCCACGTGGTCGGGTGGGGGTCAGGGGCTGATCGGGGTCTTGACTGCGCCAGTCGTCGGGCAAAACGTGGTCGAGCACGTCGTCGATGGTGACGACTCCGACCAGGCGGTGTGCCGAATCGACGACGGGCACCGAGACGAGGTTGTACGTCGCCATGACACGCGTGACCTCGAGGGCCGTGGCGTCGACGCGCACCGGCTCGGTGGTCTGGTCGAGGATGGTTCCCAGGCGCTCGTTCGGCGGGTATCGGAGCATGCGCTGGAAGTGCACCATCCCCAGGAACCGCCCGGTGGGCGGCTCGTAGGGCGGGAGGACGACGCAGACGGCGGCACCGAGCGCCGGGGCCAACTCGTGGCGCCGGATCAGCGCGAGACCCTCGGCGACGGTCGCGTCGGCCGAGACGATGACGGGTTCGGTGGTCATGAGGCCACCGGCGGTGTCGGAGTCGTAGCTGAGCAGCATGCGCACGTCGTCGGCCTCGTCGGGCTCCATCAGCGTGAGCAGTTGCTCGGTGCGCTCGTCGGGCAGCTGCGCGATGAGGTCGGCCGCGTCGTCGGGCTGCATCTGGTCGAGGACGCTCGCCGCGCGGTGGTCGTCGAGACCGGTGAAGATCTCGACCTGCTCGGCCTCGGGCAGCTCTTCGAGCACGTCGGCGAGGCGGTCGTCGGACAGTTCGCCGGCGACCTCGAGCCGTCGCTCGGGCGTCAGGTCGAGGAGGGTGTTCGCGAGGTCGGCGGGTACGAGGTCGGAGTACGCGGCGATCAGGTGCTCGGCGCTCTGCGCCTCGCCCGGCCCGGCTTCTTCGACGACGTCGTCCCACGCCGCGAACGCGGTGGGCGCCTTGACGAAGGGGGACGGCGACGTCTTGGGCTTGCGAAGGAAGAGCTGGCCGACCTCCCAGTCGCCCTCGCGCACCTCGTCGATCGCGACGTCCTCGATGGTGGCCTGCCCGCCGGCGTGCCGGAACGACACCCGTCGACCGAGCAGATCGGCGATGACCCGGGTCTCGCCTCCCCGCTGCTCGAAACGACGGAGCGTGATGACCCCGTTCGTGATGATCTGGCCCGAACCGATGCTCGTGACGCGGCCGATGCCCACGAAGACCCGGCGCTTGCCGGGGACCTCGACCACGAGTCCCACGACACGGGGGGCGCCCGTCCGCCGGTAGACGACGAGGACGTCACGCACCTTGCCGACCTTGTCCCCTGCGGGGTCGAAGACGGAGCAACCGGCCAGCCGGGCGACGAAGACTCTGGTTGCACTCACGCGTCCAATTTAGTCGCTCGCACCGTCCCCGCCGTCGGGGGCTCGGCAGGCACACCGTGTTTAATGCAGGGATGACGAACCCGGGCCCCGTGGGGCGACGCTCGCCGATGGTGCCCACCCTGCCGCGGGGCGACGTCCTCGGCACCTACGACACGTATCCCGAGGCCCAGCGCGTGGTGGACCGGCTGTCGCAGGCCGAGTTCCCGATCAAGAGGGTGGCCATCATCGGCAACGACCTCAAGACGGTCGAACGCGTCACCGGTCGGCTGAGCTACGGGCGTGCCGCGCTGGCGGGGGCCGTGACCGGACTCTGGCTCGGAGTCTTCTTCGGGCTCGTCATGGTGGTCTTCGCGACCGAGACCGCCACCGCGGCCACCGTGGGAGCAGCCGCCCTGCTCGGTGCGGGATTCGGCATGCTCTACGGGATCGTCAGTTTCGCGATCACGCGTCGCCGCCGCGACTTCACCTCGACCCACCAGGTGCTCGCGTCGAACTACCAGATCGTGGTCGATCCCGAGGTCTCCGGCCGGGCGCACGAGATCCTCGCCCGTCCCGAGGGCCCACGCCGCTGACGTACCCTGGTGTCGACATGGCACCCCGCGACCCCTCCACGACGGCCACCCGCGCCGAGCGTTTCGCGCGGGGGTGGGTGATCGCCGTGGCATCGACCCTGGTCGCTGCCTCCTCGCACGTGGCCGGTGGCGGAATGCAGCCGGGCGTGCTGGGCGTGGTGCTCGCACTCGCCGTGGCGGTGCCCGTCTCGATCGCCCTGGCCGGGGTCCATCTCTCGACGGTGCGGCTGGCCATCGCGGTCACGGTCAGCCAGGTGGCGTTCCACCTGCTCTTCTTCCTCGGCGCCTCGGACGGTGGCGGCGCCTCCGCCTCGGGTGGGCACCACTCCGCGCTCGTGATCTCGACGATCGCCGACGGGGCGGCGTCCGGTGGTGTCGGCCCGGTCATGGTCATGGGCGGCCCCGCCATGTGGCTGGCGCACGCCCTCGCAGCCCTCGTCACGGTCGTCGCCCTGCGGAGGGGTGAGGGCGTCGCGTGGGCACTCCTCCGACTGGCCGTCCGCGGTCTGAGCGTCGCGCGCCTCCTGACGGCCGGGTACCGACCCGAGGCGCCCGTCCTCCGTCGCCCGCCGATGTCGGTCGGGGTCCGTCCGCTTCCGCCCGGTCGACGACATCTCACGGCCCGGCCCCGTCGCGGCCCTCCCTGCCCTGCCTGACCCCACACGCCGGCGACCCTCGTCGTCGACGTACCCGACGTGCACGTCCACCGTGCCCTCGGGGCCCATCGTCATGCACCGCAGACCGATCGCCTTCGCGATCGAGAGGACCAGATCCATGAACCGCAGCACCACCCCCGCATCCGTCGCGACCCGCCGAGGACGGCCGTCCGCCGTCGTCGCCCGTTCGGCCGCCGCCCTCGGCGCCGCCGCCCTGCTCGCGGTGGCCGCGCCCCTCGCGGCCTCGGCCCACGTGCACGTCGAGCCCGGTCAGGCCGAGGCCGGCTCGTACGCCACCCTGACCTTCAAGGTGCCGAACGAGTCGGCGACGGCGGGCACCGTCGGGCTCGTCGTCGACCTGCCCACCGACACGCCCTTCACCTCGGTCTCGTACCAGCCCCTTCCGGGGTGGACGACCGAGGTGACCACCAGCACGTTGCCCGAGCCCGTCGAGCTCGACGGCACGACGATCACCGAGGCGCCGACCCAGGTGACCTGGACGGCCGAGGGCGACTCGCAGATCGCACCGGGCCAGTTCCAGCAGTTCGTCATCTCGGCCGGTGCCGTCCCCGACACCGGGTCCATCGCCCTGCCGACCCACCAGCGTTATTCGGATGGATCGGTCGTCGACTGGGCCGACGCCACGCCGGCCTCGGGAGAAGAGCCGGAGCACCCCGCACCGACCCTCTACGTCAACGACGCCCCTCCGGCCGACGAGCACGCCGGTCACACGACGGGCGAGGACGCCACGACCGCGGGCGTCAGCGCCTCCGGCGACTCGGCGTCGGGCTCGGGTGACGGCGCGGTCGGGCCGCTCTCCGTCGGCCTCGGCATCGGGGGCCTCGCCCTGGGTGCCCTGGCACTCGTGGTCTCGGTCGTGGCGCTGACCCGTCGGCCCCGTGCCACGGCGTCCGGTGCCTCGGGCCGCGATGGGGTGGACGCGTGACCGCCGCCCTGCTGCGGACACCGCGCCTCCTCGGGGTCCTCGCGATCGCGGGCCTCGGCGCCGCGACCGGGGCCCTCGCCCTCGCCCCGGCAGGACCAGCGTCGGCGCACGACTACGTCGTGAGCAGCACGCCGGCCGCCGGCTCGACCGTCGACTCGCCTCCGACGGCGGCGTCGATCACCTTCAACGACGTCATCCTCGATCTCTCGGGCACCGGCAGTTCGAACGTGCTCGAGGTGACGGACGCCGCCGGCCTGCACTACGAGGACGGTTGCTCGACCACCTCGGGGCCGACCCTCACGGCGGGCGTCGCACTCGGCGCACCCGGTGACTACACGATGACCTACCAGGCGGTGTCCGCCGACGGCCACACCGTGTCGGACGCCGTCCCGTTCACCTACGCCCCCGCGGCCGGCGCCGCCGAGGGGGTCGGCTCGCCGACCCGTCCGAGCTGCGACAGCGCAGGAGGCGCGGGTGGCGACTCCGGCGCCACCACCGGCGACGAGACCGACGCGGCCTCGGCCTCGTCCGAACCCCAGGTGACGACCATGGCGACCCCGAGTGACGACGTCGCGGCACCGACGGCCACGGAGCCCGGGTCGGGTTCGGTGAACACGGGCCTCGTCATCGGGATCGCCGTCGCGATCGTCGTCCTCGCCGTGGCCGGGGTCGCCGTGGCGATCGTCACGGGCCGGCGACGCGACGCGACGGCCGCCGAGCCCGAGGGCGAGGGACGGTCGGCCCCGCACGAGGACGAGCCGTCCGACGGGCGGTGACCGCGCCCCGCTGAGCGGGACGTGGACCGACGAAGGGCCCCGGGTGCATCGCGCCCGGGGCCCTTCGCCGACGGACCTCAGTCGCGCGAGATCCAGGTCTCGACGTCGGCGACCGTGCGGGGGATGCCCACCGAGAGGTTCTCGGCACCGTCGGCGGTCACGAGGATGTCGTCCTCGATGCGGACGCCGATGCCGCGGAACTCCTCGGGCACGGTGAGGTCGTCGGGCTGGAAGTACAGGCCGGGCTCGATGGTGAACACCATGCCGGGCTCGAGCACCCCGTCGAGGTAGAGGTCACGACGCGCGGCGGCGCAGTCGTGCACGTCGATGCCGAGGTGATGGCTCGTGCCGTGCACCATGTAGCGACGGTGGTACTGGTGGTCGGGCTTCAGCGACTCGTCGGCCGAGACCGGCAGGAAGCCCCACTCGGCCGTGCGTTCGGCGATGACCCTCATGGCCGTCGCGTGGATCTCGCGGAACGCGATGCCCGGGCGCACGATCGCGAACGCCGCGTCGGCCGCGTCGAGCACGGCCTCGTAGACGAGGCGCTGCACATCGGTGAACCGGCCCGAGACGGGCAGCGTGCGGGTGATGTCGGCCGTGTAGAGGCTGTCGAGCTCGATTCCGGCGTCGATCAGGATCAGGTCGCCGTCGCGCACGACACCGTCGTTGCGCGTCCAGTGAAGGACGCAGGCGTGGTCGCCCGACGCGGCGATCGTGTCGTAGCCGACCGTGTTCCCGTCGGCGCGGGCGCGACGGTTGAAGGTGCCCTCGACGAGCCGCTCGCCGCGGGGGTGGGCGACGATGTCGTCGAAGTCGGCGATCACGTCGGTGAAGCCCCGGCCGGTGACCGTGACGGCCTGTCGCATCTGGGCGACCTCGTAGGCGTCCTTCACGAGCCGCAGCTCGCTCAGATCACGAGCGAGGTCGGCGGAGGTCGCCCGGGCAGGGGAGGTGTCGTCTGCGTCCGTGGCGGCCGAGGCGGGGCTCTGTTCGGCCGCGGCCTCGACCACGGCGTCGAGACGGCGGGTGAGGTCGGGGTCGGCTTCACGGACGACGAGGGTCTCGGCGTCGACCGTGCTGACCACGGCCTCGAAGTCGGCCAGGTCCCGCGTCGGGAGCCCCAGGTCGGCGGCGACCTGCGTCAACGACGGACGGGGCCCGATCCAGAACTCGCCGATCTCGGGGTTGGCATAGAACTCGTCCGAATCGCGTCCGGCGCTCGCGCGCAGGTAGAGGGTGGCGTCGTGACCGTCGGTCGTGGGCTCGAGCACGAGCACCGATCCGGGAACGGTGTCGGAACCCCAGCCCGTCAGGTGGGAGAACGCCGAATGGGCGCGGAAGGGATAGTCGCAGTCGTTCGACCGGACCTTGGCGGAGCCGGCCGGCACGACCAGACGAGTGCCCGGGTGCAGCGCGGACAGCCGCGCGCGGCGGTCGGCGGCGAACGGGGCCTGCTCGCGCGGCTCGGGCAGGACGTCGGGGCGGTCGGCCCATTGCGACGAGATGTAGTCCTTGAACGTGTCCGACCCCGGGGTGGTGGAGCGGTTGGTGGTCGCGCGCGGCGCCTTCTGATCTGCCATGCCCACCATTGTCCCGCCAAACGGGCCGCAGGCCCAGTCGGCGGGGGTCAGGCCCCCGTGCGACTGAGTTGGGCGACGACGGGACGGTGGTCGCTGCCGGCGTCGTCGAGTTCGGTCACGACCCGGAATCCGGTCGGCAACCACTGTTCGGTGGCCATGACGTGGTCGATCGGGGCGCCCAGCAGGGGCGGGACGTCGGTCGGCCAGGTGCCGACCCCGGCATTGGCGGTCGCCTCCGCGGCGTCGCGGCAGGCGCCGAGGGCTCCACCGTCCGAGCCGAGCCCGGCCATGTGGTCGAGCGTGGCGTTGAAGTCGCCCGCCATGATCACGTCGCCCGACCGGCAGATGTCCGCGAGGTAGCCGAGACCGGCCCGCCACTGCCCCATGTGGTCGGGGGTCGGTGAGACGGGGTGGGCGGCGACGATCGTGGGGCCCTCGCCCGAGACGGGCGTCGCGACGACCGTGGGGAGCACGGGCGTCGTCCGGGCGTCGGTCGTGCCGTCGTCGCCGATCGCGACCTGGTAGTCGCCGAGGGCAGCGCTGATCAGGAGGGTCGTCGAGCGGCCACTCGCGATCTGGTCGTAGGCCACCGTGTGCACCCACATGGGCTTGCCGGCGGCACCCATGGCCTCGGCGACGGCGACGCCGACCTCTCGTCGGGTCTCGGGCAGGGCGATGACGTCGGCACCGACTTCGGTCGCGAGAGCGACGACGGCCTCGGCCCCCGTCGCCGCGCCGAGCGTGTTCCACGACAGGACGGTGACGTCGGTGGGGGTCTTCTCGACGAAGTCGGTGCGGCCCAGGCCGCGAGCCGTGACGACGCCGGCCGACAGGACGGCGAACACGAGCAGTAGCACGGCCGCACTGGCCGTCAACGACCGGATCGGTCGTGCGACCAGTCCGAGGACGAGCAGCAGGACCACGAGCACGCCCGCCACGGCGGCGGCGACGAGCCGGAACGACACCACCTGGCCGACCGGGAAGACGCGCTGCAGCCCGATGGCCTGGGGCCAGAGCGCCAGCAGCAGGAGGCCGGCGACGGCGAGGACGAAGACGAGGGCGACGAGACGACGGATCATGGCCCTTGGAGCCTAGGGGAACCCGACCGCACGCCGTGCGACCGCACGGACGGCTCGGATGCCCGCCGCCTACGATGGGGGGATGCCCCAGCGTCTGGTCGATCTGCACACTCACTCGAGCGTGTCCGACGGCACCGAGGCACCCGCCGCCCTCATCGCGTCGGCCGTGCGGGCGGGGCTCGACACGGTCGCCTTGACCGATCACGACAGCACCGCCGGGTGGTCCGAGGCCTCGGCCGCCGTCGCCGGGACGGGGCTCACCCTCGTGCCCGGCATGGAGCTCAGCACCCGACTGGGCTTGAACAGCGTCCACATGCTCGGTTATCTCTTCGACCCCGCGCACCCGGGTCTCGTCGCCGAGACGGCCCGCCTCCGCGAGAGTCGCCTCCACCGGGCCGAGCGCATCGTCGAGCGCATCGCCGCGGACTACGACCTCACCTGGGGCGACGTCCTCGCGCAGGCCAGTTCGGGGGCGACCCTCGGCAGACCCCACATCGCCGACGCCCTCGTCGCGAAGGGGTACGCCCCCGACCGCAGCGCCGCCTTCGCGGGCATCCTGCACTGGCGGTCCGGGTACTACGAGCCACACGAGGCACCGAGCCCCCTCATCGGCGTGAGACTCATCCGCGAGGCGGGGGGAGTCCCCGTCATCGCCCACCCGGCGACGCGGGGCCGTGAGCCCAACGTCTCGAGCGAAGGTTTCGAGGCCCTCGTCGACGCCGGTCTGCTCGGCGTCGAGATCCACCACCGTGAGAACACCACCGCGGGCAAGGCCCGACTGCTCGAGCTCGCCCGGCGACACGACCTGATCGTGACCGGGTCGAGCGACTACCACGGCGACGGCAAACCCAACCGCCTGGGGGAGAACGGCACCGCCCCCGAGCAACTCGACCGGATCGTCGACGCGGCGACCGGGTGGGTGCCCATCCGCGGCTGAGCCGCCCTGCGCCTCTTCGTCCCCGTCGACGGCGGGCCGCACGCGCACGAGACCCCCTCGCCGCGGACGGTCGAGGGGGTCTCGGTGACGATCGGGTGTCAGCCCTGAGGCTGCGACGACGAGTCGCCCGCGGGGCGGCGGCGTCGGTTACGGCTGCGCTTGCGCGGGACTTCACCCGTGCCGTCGGTGGACGGCGTCGTCGCATCGGACGCCTGAGCGGCGCCACGACCCGTGGCCGACGGCTCGCCCGAGGTGCGGACGGGCGCGTCGCCACGACCACGCCCGCGGCCTCGGTCGCCCTGGGGGCCGCCGGTCCGCTCGCGCGAGCCGGCCGATCCCGCCTTGACCGCCGACAGCGAGGTCGCACGCAGGCGCCCCTTGGTGCCCGCCGGGATGTCGAGGTCGGCGAAGAGGTGGGGGCTCGACGAGTACGTCTCGACCGGTTCGGGCTGGCCCATGTCGAGGGCCCGGTTGATCAGGGCCCACTTGTGCAGGTCGTCCCAGTCGACGAACGTCACGGCGATGCCGGTCTTGCCCGCGCGGCCGGTGCGGCCGGCTCGGTGCAGGTAGGTGTCGTGGTCGTCGGGCACGGTGTGGTTGATCACGTGCGTCACGTCGTTCACGTCGATGCCCCGGGCCGCGACGTCCGTCGCGATCAGGATGTCTTTCTTGCCGGCCTTGAAGGCGGCCATGGCGCGCTCGCGCTGCTCTTGGTTGAGGTCGCCGTGGACGGCCGCCGCGTTGAAGCCGCGGTCGTTCAACTCTTCGACCAGCTTGGCGGCGGCGCGCTTCGTGCGAGTGAAGACGACGGTCTTGCCGCGGCCCTCGGCCTGCAGGATGCGGGCGATCACCTCGTCTTTGTCGAGCGAGTGGGCCCGGTACACGACGTGCTTGATGTTCGCCTGCGTCAGGCCCTCGTCGGGGTCGGTCGCGCGGATGTGGATCGGCTTCGACATGAAGCGGCGGGCCAGTGCCACGATCGGCCCGGGCATGGTCGCCGAGAAGAGCATGGTGTGACGTGTGGCCGGCACCTGCTGGAAGATCTTCTCGATGTCGCTGAGGAAGCCCAGGTCGAGCATCTTGTCGGCCTCGTCGAGCACGACCTCTTGCACCTCTTTGAGGTTCAGGAGGCGCTGGCCGGCCAGGTCGAGGAGGCGCCCGGGAGTGCCCACGACGATCTGCGCGCCGGCCTTGAGCTGCTCGACCTGGCCCTCGTAGGCCTTGCCGCCGTAGATGCTGACGATCTTCGTGGCTCGGTTCGAGGTCGCGATCTCGAGGTCGTCGGCCACCTGGACGCAGAGTTCACGGGTGGGGACGACGACGAGGACCTTGACGCCGGGCGCGGGGTCGAGGCCGATCCGCTGGATGATCGGGAGGCCGAAGCCGAAGGTCTTGCCGGTACCCGTCTTGGCCTGGCCGATGATGTCTTGGCCGGCGAGGGCGAGGGGAATGGTCTGGGTCTGGATGGGGAAAGGTTCGAGGATCCCCTTCGACGCCAGAGCGTCGACCATGTCGGGGTCGATCGCGAGGTCAGTGAATGTCAAAGTGTTGCCCTGTCTCATATAGGGGGATGCCAGGAGTTTAGCCCGTCGCGACGGGCACCCTCTCGGACCCCGTAAGATGTGGGCGTGGTGTCCTGGCCCGGTCGAGGTGCGAAACGCGGCGTCCCGTCCCTGCAGTGGCCGCGGCCCGCCGCGAAGGCGACCCCCGCGGCGCGGGTCGAGCTCGATCAGTTCACCCCCGACCTGCTGGTCTTCCTGGGGCACGCGGCCTACCTCGAGTTGGCCCTCTTCGAGACGTTGGGTCGTTCGTCGGCCTTCGCCCCGGACGTCCGCGCGAAAGAGACCACCGGGCGGATCGCGGAGACGACGCTCGCACGGCACCGTGGTCTCGTGGCCGAGATCGAACGCTCGGGCCACGACGCCACCGAGTCGATGGAGCCCCACATCGCCGCGATCGACGAGTTCCGGGCTCGCACCGAGGGCACCGACTGGTTCGAGGCGATCCTCGCCGACTACGTCGCGGCCGGACTGCTCAACGACGTGTTCGTGCGATTGGCGGCGGGGTTGCCCGCCGACCACCACAAGCGCATCGTCTCGGTCATCAAGGCCCACGACGACGCGCCGCTCGTCGTCCGAGAACTCTCGGCCGCCATCGAGGCCGACCCGCGGCTCGCCTCTCGCCTGGCTCTCTGGGGACGCAGGCTCGTGGGCGACACTCTGCTCGTGGCCCGGGCTGCCGTCGCCGCGTCGCACGTCTCGGCCGACGACGAACGCCTCGAGCCGGTCTTCACCGAGTTGATCGCCGCTCATACCCGACGCATGGATGCGCTCGGACTGACCGCCTGACCCACGCCACCCGACGACCTCGTCCTTTGTGGGGACGAGCGCGGTTTCGGGTCTCGTGTCAGGACGTGGAGCGCACCAGGCGGGCGAACTGCTCGCTGTCGCTCGCCCGACGGCGAACGGCCGCGACACGGCAGACGACGATCGCGACGACGGCCGGCAGCACGAGTGCGACCACCCAGATCCAGCCACCGTCGGCGGGCCAACCCGCCCAGGTGAGAGCCTCCCAGACGATCGCGGCCACGGTCGCACCGGAGGCCGGCGCGAGCAGCACGCCGCGCGTGTCGGCCTCGGGCAGCGCGTAGTGGAAGACGAATCCGAGGATGGCGCCGCCCAGGACGACGAAGAGGAGTTCCACGGCTAGCTGACGAACCCGACCTTGCGGCTCTCTTCGCTGCCGACCTCGACGTAGGCGAGCGACGCGGTGGGGACGAGGTAGGTCTTGCCCTTGGAGTCGGCGAGGGTGACGTACGACTTGCCGCCGTCGAGCGCGTCGCCGACGACCTTCTCGACCTCGTCGGCGGTCTGCGCCGTCTCGAAGCTGATCTCACGGGGGCTGTTGGTGATGCCGATGCGAATGTCCACGTGGTCACGATAACCGACCGTGCGGCCCTCGGGTCGTCGCGTTCACTGTCGGCGCACACGAGGTGATCGGGTCCGCCCTCCACGACTCCCCGCCCCGTCCGTCCGACCTCGATGTCGGTGCGAGCCGATAGCGTCGGGGGCATGGCCCCGACCGTCTCCCCGCCCTCGTCGGGCCCGACGCGACCCGTGGTCCGGCCGGCCCTCGACGACTCGCAACGGGCCGTGCTCGATCTGCCCGACGGTCGGTCGGCGGCGGTCCTGGGTGCCCCCGGCTCCGGCAAGACCCGCACGCTCGTCGAGTTCGTGGTGGACCGTGTCGAGATGCGGGGGTGGGGTCCGGCCGCCGTCATGGCGCTCGCGCCGACCCGGTCGACGGCCACGACCCTCCGAGACGTCATCGCGTCGAGGCTCACCGTGCCGACCCCGGGCCCCCTGGCCCGCACCGTCTCGTCCCTCGCGTTCGACGTCGTCGGACACGCGGCGCGACTCGTGGGCCTCCCGGCGCCGACCCTGCTGACCGGCGGCGACCAGGACAGCATCGTCCGATCCTTGCTCGAGGGGCACGAGCTCGACGGCACGGGCCCGTCCTGGCCCGACGGGCTGGGCCCCACGGTGCGGCGGCTCCGCGGGTTCCGCACCGAGCTGCGCGAGGTGCTCATGCGATCGACCGAGCATCGCATCGGGTCGGACGGGCTGAGACGGGCCGCGGACCGTGCCGACCGACCCGAGTGGGCGGCGGTCGCGGACTTCCGGGACGAGTACCTGAGCGTCCTCGACGCGGCACGGGGGCGGCACCTCGACTCGGCCGACCTCGTCGACCACGCCGTGGCCGCGCTCGACCGCGGCGAGACATCCCCGGTCGTCGACGGACTGCGCGTCGTGCTCGTCGACGACGCGCAAGAAGCGACCGAGTCGACCCTGGCGCTGCTGAGGGCCCTGACGCGACGCGGCGTCGCCGTGATCGCGTTCGGAGACCCCGACCTGTCGACCAGCGCCTTCCGGGGCGGCACCCCCGACGTGCTCGGCCGACTCGGTCCCCGGCTCGGCCTGTCGGACGTCGAGACCCTGTACCTCTCGACTGCCCACCGCCACCACCCACCGTTGCGTGACCTCGTGCAGCGGGTCACCTCGAAGATCGGTACGGCCGGCGCCGGTCGCCAACACGCCGCGACGGCGGCCCCGGTCGCCGAGATCCTGCAGGCGGGGGGCGCGTCCGACTCCACGGTGCCCCCGATCGTCACCGTCCGGGCCGACAGTCCGACCCACGAAGTGGCGGCGGTCGCCCGGCTGCTGCGCGAGCACCACCTGGTGCGCCGGGTGCCGTGGTCGCGCATGATGGTCGTCGTCCGCAGCGGTGGGCAGGTGGCCGGCGTCGCCCGAGGGCTGCAACTGGCCGAGGTGCCGACCCGCACCTCCGTCGCCGGACGCGCCGTACGGGACGAGCACGCGGCGCGCCATCTGCTGCTCGCCGCCTCGGTGGCGGTGGGGCGCGACGAGCTCACCGTCGATCTCGCGACCGAGTTGCTGCTCGGGCCCCTGGCCGGGTTCGACGCCCTCTCGTTGAGACGGCTGAGGCTCGCCTTGCGTGCCGACGAGCTCGGGGCGGGCGGGGCCCGCTCGGCGGACGACCTGCTGGTCGAGGCCCTCGAGGGTGCCGGTCGGTTCGTCACGATCGACTCGCGGTTCGCGGCCCGTGCCGGGCGCTTCTCGACCAGCCTCGACGCCGCCCGTCGCGCCGCCGCCACGGGCGCCAGCATCGAAGAGGTGCTCTGGGGTCTGTGGGAGCGCAGCGGTCTTGCGGCCGAGTGGTCCGCCCAGAGCGACGGTCGCGGCATCGTGGCCGCCGAGGCCGACCGCCACCTCGACGGCGTCGTCGCCCTGTTCACCGCCGCCAAGCGGTTCGTCGAGCGCACCCCCGAGGCGCCGGCCGGTGCCTTCCTCGATTCGCTGCTCGGGGCCGAGGTCCCCGAAGACACGCTCTCACCGCAGGCGACGGCCGAGACAGTGCTGGTGTGCTCGCCGTCCAACGCCGTGGGCGTCGAGGTCGACGTCGTCGTCGCCGCTCGCCTGCAGGACGGCGTCTGGCCCAACCTCCGCGTCCGTGGCGGGCTCCTCGCTCCCGACGAGCTCGTGGCCCTGGCCGAACGCGGCCTGCTCGAGGACCGATCCGATCGGCACGGTGGGGGCGACGGCCGTGACGACGAACCGGCCGCCCCCTCCGATGCCCGGGCCGCCGTGCTGTCCGACGAGCTGCGCATGTTCGCGCTCACGGTGTCACGGGCCACGCGCCAGGTCGTGCTCTCGTGCACGTCCAACGACGACGAAGGCCCTTCACCGTTCTTCCGGCTGCTGCCCGCCGACTGCCCCGAGGCCCCCGCCGGGCATCCCCTGTCGCTCAGGGGGCTCGTCGGGCACCTTCGACACGTGCTCGTCTCGTCGCCCCACGGTCCGCGGGCGGACGACGCGGTCGACGCGTTGGCCAGGCTCGCCGGCGAGGGAGTGGCCGGAGCATCGCCCGACGATTGGTACGGACTGCTCGACCCGACCACCACCGAACCGCTCATCGACCTCGACGACCCCGAGGCCCGCGTCCCGGTCTCGCCGTCGCAGCTCGGGTCGTTCGAAGAGTGTCCGTTGCACTGGTTCGTCGATCGGTTCGGCGGGTCCCCTCCCAACGCGGCCATGGGCCTGGGCACGGTGTTGCACGACGTCATGGAGCACGCCGAGGGCACCGACGTCGACTCGCTCTGGCAAGCAGTCGAGGCACGCTGGCCCGAGCTCCAGTTCGAGTCGGCCTGGATCGCCGAGTCCGAGAGACGCCGGGCGCTCGCCATGACCGAGAGCCTCTCCGCCTACCTCCGGGACTTCGATGCGTCGGGCGGCAGCCTGCTCGGCGCCGAGTCGACCTTCACGCTCGACGTCGGGCCGGCGCGCCTGCGAGGCTCGATCGACCGGGTGGAGCGCACCCGCGACGGCGCCGCCGTCATCGTCGACCTCAAGACGGGACGGTCGGCCCCGACCTCGCCGCAGGCCGTCGCCGAGCACCCCCAGCTGGGCACCTATCAGGTCGCCCTCGCCGACGGCGCGGTCGACGCCGTGCCCGAAGGCACGCCGCCCGGCGGGGCGAAGCTCGTCATCGTGTCGTCGGGGGTGCGGGGCAAGCTCTACCGCGAACCCGCGCAAGGCGCCTTCGACGACGCGCAACTCGCCGCCTTTCGCGCTCGGGTCGTGGACGCCGCCGAGCACATGGCGGGCCGGGTCTTCGTCGGCCGCCTCGACGACCACTGCGAAGGGCGGCACGGCGGGTCGTGCCGCATCCACGTGGTGGGCGAGGTGAGCGGCTCGTGACCGCGGTGGAGCGCGCGCGGGACGCGAGTGACCCCGGCGACCCGACCCGCGCCTCCTCGTCGCTCCTCGGCGCTGCCGAGATCGCCGACGCGCTGGGGCTGCCCACGCCGACCCCCGAGCAGCAGGCCGTCATCGAGGCGCCACTCGAGCCCGCCCTCGTGGTGGCGGGCGCAGGCAGCGGTAAGACCGAGACGATGGCGAACCGCGTGGTCTGGCTGCTCGCCAACCGTCTCGTCGGCGTCTCGCAGGTCTTGGGGCTCACCTTCACCCGCAAGGCCGCCGGCGAGCTCGGTGAGCGCATCGAACGGCGGATCGCCCAGCTAGCGGCCGTCGGGCTGCTCGGCGACGAGGTCGATCCGTTCGACGTGCCCACCGTCTCGACCTACAACGCGTTCGCCAACGGCATCTTCCGTGACAACGCCTTGCGCGTAGGGCGCGAGAGCGAGTCGCAGGTGCTCGGCGACGCGTCCGCCTGGCAGCTGGCGCGCTCACTCGTCGTGGCCAGCCATGACGCACGCCTCGCCGGGCTCGGTCGGAGCGTCGACGGCATCACCGAGGCAGTCCTCCGTCTGAGCCACGCCCTGAGCGAGAACGTCACCGGGCCCGAGCCCGTGGCGCGGCTGGCCGACCGGTTCGTCGATCTCGCGAGCCTGCCGTCGACCAAGGGCAGCGCCTACAAGTCGGTCGTCGACGCCGTCGGTGCGGTGTCGGCTCTGCCTCCGCTGCTCGAACTCGCCGCGGCCTTCGCCGACGAGAAGGCTCGCCGCGGCCTCGTCGAGTACTCGGACCAGGTGGCCCTCGCGCTCGAGGTCTGCGACACCGCACCGGGCGTCGTGGCCGATCTGCGCGACCGGTACCGTGTCGTGCTGCTGGACGAGTACCAGGACACCAGCGTCGTGCAGACCACCTTGCTGTCCCGTCTCTTCGAGGGCACCGGGGTCATGGCGGTCGGCGACCCCCACCAGTCGATCTACGGATTCCGTGGCGCGAGTGCTGCGAACCTCGGCCGGTTCCCGGCGGACTTCGGTGCTCGGCCCGACGCCGTGTTCAGCCTCTCGACGAGCTGGCGCAACGCGTCGCGCGTGCTCGACGCCGCGAACACCGTCGTGGCCGAGCTCGCCCGCACCTCCGGTGCGGTCGTGGGTGAGCTGCGCCCTCGGCCCGGCGCTCCCGAGGGCCGCGTCGACCTGCTCTTCGACCAGACACTGCCGGGCGAGGCCGATCAGGTGGCGGCCTGGCTGCAGGACGAGTTGGCCGTCCCCACGGTCGTCGACGGCGAGCCCGCCCGCCGCACGGCCGCCTTGCTCTTCCGGTCGAAGAAGACCATGCCCGTGTTCGTCGAGGCACTCGAGGCACGTGGCGTGAAGTACCACGTCCTCGGCGTCGGCGGGCTGCTCCGACGACCCGAGGTCGTCGACCTCGTGTCCTGCCTCCGGGTGTTGCACGACCCCTCGGCCGGTTCCGAGGCCATCCGGCTGATGGCCGGGGCCCGTTGGCGCATCGGTGTGCGCGACATCGCGCGGCTGCGCGACGTCGCGTCGTGGCTCTTCTCGCACGACCACGCTCAACAGCGTCTCGACGACCAGGTGGCCGCCGGATTCCGGGCGTCGGTGGCGGTCGGAGAGCACGGGTCCATCGTCGACGCCCTCGACTTCGTGGCCACCGCGCCCGTGACCCACCGCCAGCTCGCCGAGTTCAGCGCCGAGGGACTCACCCGCCTGCGGACGTTGGGCTCGCAGCTGGCTTTCCTCCGAGGCCGCACGGGGCTCGACCTCGTCGATCTGGTCACCCTGGTCGAGCACGAGATGCTGCTCGACGTCGAGGTCGCAGCGGCCACCGGGGCGCCCTCGGGCGGTGCGTGGCTGCAGGCCTTCGAAGACGAACTGGCCGGGTACGTCGCCACCGACGAGAACGCGGGGCTCGGAGGCTTCCTGTCATGGCTGGAGGCGGCCGAGCGTCGCGACGACATGGGGCCGCGGTCCGAGCAGGCCGAGCGGGGCACCGTGCAGCTGCTGACCATCCACGGCTCCAAGGGGCTCGAGTGGGACGTCGTGGCAGTGCCGCGGATGGTCGAGGGCGAGCTGCCGGGCACGTCTCGCGAGGGTGTGGGGTGGCTCGGTTTCGGCGAGCTGCCCTACGAGTTCCGCGGCGACGCGGCCGAGCTGCCCGTGCTCGGCTGGCGGGGCGTGGCCGACCAGAAGGAGTTCGACCAGGCGCTGAAAGCGTTCAAGGACGAGCTGGTCGTCCGCCATCAGGCCGAGGAGCGACGGCTGGCCTACGTCGCCCTGACCCGTTCTCGTGACGCCCTGCTCGTCAGCGGTTCCTTCTGGACGAGCGCCGTCCGCCCACGTCCGGCGAGCCGGTTCGTCGTCGAACTGGCCCAGGGCGGGCTCGTCCCGCCCGGTGACCTGCCCGAGCGACCGGACGACGACGAGAACCCCCTCGCCTCCGCGTCACGCGAGCTCAGCTGGCCCCTCGACCCGCTGGGTCAGCGCCGCGCGGTCGTCGAGGACGCGGCGGCCCGGGTCGCCGCAGCGATCGACCGACCCTCAGCAGAGGAGTCCGTGGGAGCGAGGCGACCGGGGCCCCGGTCGAGATGGTCGACCGACATCGACCTGCTGCTGCTCGAACGCGACGCCGCACGGTCGGCAACGGCGCTGGCGCCCTTGCCGCAGCGCATCCCCGCCTCCCGTTTCAAGGACTACGTCGACGACCCGGCAGCGGTCGCTGCAGCACTCCGTCGTCCGCTCCCCGAACGGCCCTACCGGGCCACCCGCCTCGGCACGTTGTTCCACGAGTGGGTCGAAGAGCGTTTCCGGCCGACGGGGCGCGCCGAGACCCTCGACGCCTGGACGGACGAGAGCGACCTGGACGACGAACGCATCGGCTCGCCCGGGTCGGGCCCGGTCGATCCCGACGACGCCAGGCGGTTCGAGCACCTGGTCGCGACCTTCGAGCGATCGGCCTGGGCGTCGCTCGAGCCGACGGACGTCGAACTCGAGATCCACCTCCCGCTCGGCAGCCGGACCGTCATCTGCAAGATCGATGCGGTGTTCGCACGCGACGGCCGGTTCGAGGTCGTCGACTGGAAGACCGGCAAGGCACCCACGGACGACGCCGATCTCGAGCTCAAACAGCTCCAGCTGGCCCTCTACCGCGAGGCCTACGCACGCTTCAAGGGCATCCCCGCCGAGAGCATCGACGCCGCGTTCTACTTCGTCGCGGACGACGTGGTCCTGCGCCCACGTCACGTGGCCGACCGCGACGAGCTCGTCGACCTCTGGCAACGGGTCGAGGCGGGGGCCTCACCTCAGACGTGACGGCGTTCGGTCGCCTCGAGCAGGTCTTCGACGCCGTCGACGTCGAGGGCGGCGGTCGAGCCCGAGCCGATACCGGCGCGGCGATCACCGGGCAACGAGTCGACGAGCTTCGTCATCATCTCGACGGCGTCGTCGACGACCGAGGTGTTCTTCGTGCCGGTGCCGTGCAACAGCCACTTCGCCAGGTCGAGTTCGCGGTACAGGGTGGCCCGGTGCCGCAACTGGTGGTCGCTCGTGCCTCGAGCGGTGTTGTAGGCCTCGAAAGCCGTGTCGATCGCCTCGGGGCTCGGAGCGCCGAGCAACCAGGCGAGGTCACGGGCGGGATCGCCGACCTGCAGATCGTGCCAGCCGAGCACTCCGCTGACCGTGTCACCGAGGACGAGCACCGAACCGGCGTCGAGGGAGCCGTTGACGACCGTGGGCTGGAACTGCCACAGCACCGAGTCCTGGATCGCCGCCTCCCAGCGCTCGAGCAGCGCCGCCGGCAGCAGGCGCGTCGAGGCGGCGCGGTCGACCAGCGCCGCCGAGGACCGCATGGCCTCGAACGGGGTGTGGCTGGTCAGGCCTGCGTCGGTCACGAAGCTCGTCGGCAGCGAGTGGATCGCCGCCACGGCGCGACCGAGGGCCGTCGGCAGATCGCTGGTGGCGGTGAGCCGTGCGACCGAGAGGTGCTCGCCGGGGACGACGTCGTAGACGATTCCGCGCGTGCGACCGATGGGGGCCTGGCCCCGGTAGGTGGGTACGTCGAAGGACAGCCGCCCGCGGACGCCGGCGCTCAGGGCGCGCAGGGCGACGAGGTCGGCCGACTGCTCGGCCTCGGCTCGTTGCGAGCGGGGGACGCGGATGATGCAGTGCTCGCCGGCGCGCCCGTCGACGAGCGCGGAGTCGAAGTCGCCACCCGTCTCGCTGCCGTGGCGTGACGCGCGCGTGACGTCCAGGTCCGCGACGGCGGCCGTGGCCAGCGCGGCTAGAGTGAGATGAGATCTGGCCATGCCCTCAGGGTAGGCCGCCGCACGCGATGCCCTGCCGTGCGCCACGCTGTCAACTCGCGATGAATGGTCGTCCGATGTCCACGCCTCTCACGTCCCGCCTCCCGCTGTCGCGCCACCAGGTCGACCGGGACTACCTCACCCGTGAGCGTGACGGAGTCGTCGGCGAGCTCCTCGCGTCGGCCGCGACCCGCGTGCTGCCGGTGTGGCGGGGACGCACGCTCATGGCGTCGGCCGGTTCCCTGGCCCTCTTGCCCGCTGCCTCGGTTCCGACCGCCGACGAATACGTCTACCTCGGCGTCTCGAAGGACCCCTCGGCTGCCGAGCCGGTGGGCACCCCCGTCCTCGCGGCGCTGCTCGACGACGAGCGCGCCCGTTCGCTGGCCGCCGACGACTCGGCCTGGGGCAGCCCGCGGGTGTCGGGCCCGGCACTGAGCGCTCGCGACGTGGGCCTGGCCGTCGAGGCCGTGGCCGTGGCGAACTGGCACGACTCGCACCGGTTCTCGCCCCGCACCGGGCGCCGCCTGGTGACCGAGAAGGCGGGCTGGGTCCGTCGCGACCCGGACGACGGCCACGAGATCTTCCCGCGGACCGACCCCGCGATCATCGTCGGCGTGACGGATGCCGACGACCGCCTCCTTCTCGGCTCGAACGCTCTGTGGGAGCAGAACCGCTACTCGTTGCTCGCCGGTTTCGTCGAACCCGGCGAGTCCCTCGAGCACGCCGTCCAGCGCGAGATCTTCGAGGAGTCCGGCATCAACGTCGTGTCGCCTCGCTACCTGGGCTCGCAGCCGTGGCCGTTCCCGGCGAGCCTGATGGTCGGCTTCCGGGCCGAGGTCGACGCCGACGATCCCGGCACGCTCACCCCCGACGGGGCCGAGATCCTCGACCTGCGCTGGTTCAGCCGTGACGACCTCGTCGCCGGCCTGGGCGAGATCGTCCTGCCCGGTCGGACGTCGATCGCCCGCGCGATCATCGAGGACTGGTTCGGCGGCGAGATCGACCAGTGACCGAGGCCGCCGACCTGATCGCGGGGCTCGACGAGCAGCAGCGCCGGGCGGCGTCGAAGCTGCTCGGCCCCGTGTGCTTGCTCGCCGGGGCCGGTACGGGCAAGACCCGTGCCATCACCCATCGGATCGCGTACGGGGTGGCCACGGGCGTCTACGCCCCGAACCGCGTCATGGCGCTCACCTTCACCTCGCGAGCGGCCGCCGAACTGCGGGGCCGGCTGCGCCACCTGGGCGCCGGGGGAGTCTCGGCGCGCACTTTTCACGCCTCGGCGCTGTCCCAGCTGTCGTACTTCTGGCCGCAGACGATGGGCGGTCAGATGCCCCGCCTCCTCGACAGCAAGGCCAAGGCGCTCGCCCACGCGGCCGAATCGTTGAGGCTCAAGATCGACACGGCGGCCCTCAGAGACCTGGCGGGCGAGATCGAGTGGCGCAAGGTCTCCCGCCTGACGCTCGAGGAGTACGCGAAGGCCTTGCCGGGCAGATCGCTGCCGCCCTCGATCAGCGTCGAGAAGGCCGTCGACCTGCATCGTGCCTACGAGGCCGTGAAGGACGAACGACGTCAACTCGACTTCGAGGACGTGTTGCTGGCCACGGTCGGCATGCTCGAACTCGAGCCGCGGGTGGCTCAGCAGGTGCACGAGCAGTACCGCTTCTTCGTCGTGGACGAGTACCAGGACGTCTCGCCTCTCCAACAGGATCTGCTCGACCTGTGGCTGGGCGGCCGGAACGACCTCTGCGTCGTCGGTGACGCCAGCCAGACCATCTACTCGTTCGCAGGTGCGTCGTCGGACTACCTGCTCGGGTTCGGCGCTCGGTACGACGACGCCACGGTCGTCCGTCTCGAGCAGAACTACCGCTCGTCGCGGCAGATCGTCGACACCGCGAACCAGCTCATGCGTGGTCGGCCGGGTGCGTTGCACCTCCACCCGGCCGTCGAGACGACGGGCCCCGTGCCGCCGGTGACCGAGTACGTCAGCGACTCGGCCGAGGCCAGGGGCATCGCCGAGACGATCGCCGACGAGATCCGGTCGGGCGTGGCCCCCGAGGAGATCGCGGTCCTCTACCGGGTCAACGTGCAGGCCGCCGCCATCGAGCGTGCGCTCGCCGACGTCGGCGTGTCGACCCGCATCCACGGCGCGACACGGTTCTTCGAACTGCGCGAGGTGAAGGAGGCCCTGATGATGATGAAGGGAGCCGCGGTCAGCATCGTGGGCGAGCCGCTCTTCAAGACCGTCAGCGACGTGCTGCGATCGCTCGGCTGGACGCAGGACGCTCCTGACCAGAGAGGCGCGATCCGCGACCGCTGGGAGTCCTTGAACACGATCATGGGCCTGGCCGAGGCGTCGGCCCCCGAGACGACCCTGCGTCAGTTCGTCGACGAACTCTTCGCGCGGCAGGCCGGGCAGCACGAGCCGACCATGGCGGCGGTCACCCTGGCGACCCTCCACTCCGCCAAGGGTCTCGAGTGGCGCAGTGTCTACCTGATCGGCCTCAGCGAGGGGCTCGTCCCGATCAGCTACGCCAAGGACGATGCGGCGATCGACGAAGAACGCCGCCTCCTCTACGTCGGCGTCACCAGGGCGCGTGAGCGGCTCCGTCTGTCGTGGAGCCGGTCGGGGCAGGGCCGCGGCGGCGAACGACGGGTGAGTCGCTTCGTGGAAGAGCTGCGCACCCGCACTCCGGGTGGGGCGTCACGCTCGCGCGAGTGACGAGGCCGTCGCCGATCGAGACCGACTCGACCTCGGCGTCCTCGGGCGTCGCGGCCGCATCGACCAAGCGTGACCACACGCGACGGGCGGCTCTCGTGGCGATCTCGTGGATCGACAGCAGAGGAGGCGCGCTGAGGGGCCGAGTGCTCAGCTGACCGGCGATCGCGGGCCAGGCCGCGTCGGCCTCGCCGGCGTGGAGGTCGAGGCAGCGGGCACAGGCCGTCGTCCCGGGCACCGTCACGGGACCGATCCGCGCCTGACGATCGCCCACGCGCACCACGAGGTGTGTGAGGTCGGATCGCACCCACTCGCGCACCACCGTGGGATCGAGGACGTGCCCGCCCACGAGGACACCCGTGGCGTGCCTCGGTGGGGGCAGGTCGCGGCTGGCCCGGCGGACGTCGGCACCGCAGGAGCTCAGGAGGCGCGCGACGGCATCGGTCACGGGGCCCGGCCCGGCGACGACGACGACGGGTGGCGGTCCACTCTCGGGGTGCTCACGGACCAGGGCCGGCCGCAAGCGTTCCACGCAGGTCTCGACCGCCGTGTGATCGACTCCGAGATGGGCGACCAGCGTGGGTAGCCCACCGGCGCCGTGCCCGGCGGCGACGGCGGCGACCACCCGTTCGTCGAGCCTGCTGACCGGACTCAGGACGAGGGCCGGACGGTCGACGCCGACCTGGAGGGTCGCCGGATCACGCCAGACGACGGGTGCGCGGGGATCGAGGACGAGGTGCATCGTCCGATCATGTCGGGGGGTCCGGCGGGATCGGAGGTTGTCCACAGGCGACCGCCCGCGGACGAGACGCGATCGGTCAGGCCCGGGGTGCGTCCGAGTCGGGCCCCGACTCGCCGGGCTCGGTGGCCGAACCGTCCTCGCCCTCGCGCGGGCGGTCGTCGGTCGTGTCGTCCAGCAGGTCTCGGATCGCCTGGTCGACGTCGTCGAACGCGGGCTCGTCGGACGTCAGTCGAGCCACCAAGGCCTCGGGGGCGTCGATGTCTGCGCTGGTCGGCACGATGTCCGGGTGCGACCAGAGGTCGTCTCGACGTTCGGCCCCGACGGCGTCGGACACGGTCTGCCAGAGGGCGGCCGCCTCGCGAAGGCGACGCGGGCGGAGTTCGAGGCCGACCAGTGTCGAGAAGGCCGACTCGGCGGGCCCACCGGCAGCTCGGCGACGACGCACCGTCTCGGCGATCGCCGCGGACTTCGGGAGGCGCGCCGTGGCCTGGGCGGTCACGACGTCGACCCAGCCCTCGATCAGCGCCAGGGTCGTCTCGAGCCGGGCGAGCGCGGCGAGCTGCTCGTCGGTCTTCGGAGGAATGAGCGCGCCGCTCTTCATCGCTTCTTGCAGCTCGCCCGGGTTCGAGGGATCGAAGTCCACAGCGAGCTCTTCGAGTCGGGACGTGTCGATGCGGATTCCTTGGGCGAACTCGCGGATGGACGAGATCAGGTGCAGGCGCAGCCAGCGGGCGTGGCGGAACAGGCGGGCATGCGCGAGTTCTCGCACCGCCAGATAGATCTGCACCTGGTCGATCTCGATGTCGAGACCCTCGCCGAAGGCGGCGACGTTCTGGGGGAGCAGGGCGGCCTGTTGCTCGTCGAGCAACGGGATGCCGACGTCTCCGCCGGACACCACCTCGGTCGAGAGCTGACCGACCACCTGGCCGAGCTGCATGGCGAACAAGGTGCCGCCGACGCTCCGCATGACCTGGCTGGCCCCCGCGAGCATCGAGCGCATCTCTTCGGGGGCTTGGTCGCTGAGCACCCCGGTGAGGGAGTCGGCGATCGAGGTGGCCACCGGCTCGGCGAGCTGGCTCCACACGGGCATCGTGAGGCGGGCCCACTCGGCCCGTGTCACCAGGCGGGGGGTGGCGGTGAGTTCGGCGACGAACGTGACGTCGTCGAGCCACAGCGCAGCGACGTGGAAGGCCTGTTCGAGGGCTGCGGTCTCGGTCGCCGACGGGGCCACGGCCGTCTGTGCCCCGACGGCCGAGGCCTGCTCGGTCGCGATCGACCAGTCGATCCCGTCGCCGCTGCTGTTGACGGCGTTCTGCAACTGGCTCATGAGACGTGCCACGAAGGCGGGATCGTTCGGCAACCCTGCGGCCCCGGCCAACTGGGACGGATCGATCTCGGAACCGCCGGACAGGAACTGCCGCAGCATGTCACGGAACTCGTCCTCAGGCCCGCGCGGCGAATCATCGGTCATGCTGACTACGCTAGCTGCTGGCCGCACGAAGATCCTGGGATTCGGCCACCGCTCAGGGGCCTCCGCTCCGCTCGTGGCGAACGCCACCCGCGCCTCCCCGGCCGATCCCGAAAGGACCCCCGTGGCCTTCTTCACGCCCCCGCGCACCGCACCGTCCTCCGCCCGTCGTGCGAGTCGGGTCGGCTGGCCCCTGCTGGGCGTGGCCGTCGTGTCGGCCGTCGCCCTGAGCCTGTTGCCGGGGCCCTACCTGATCGAACAGCCCGGCCCCGTCTTCGACACCCTCGGGAGTGCCGATTACGAGGGGTCGTCTCAGCCACTCATCACGGTGTCCGGTCACGAGACCTACCCCACCGCCGGCTCGCTCGACCTTCTGACGGTCAGCGTGCAGGGCAACCAGGACGTCCGCCCGGGGTGGGTCGACGTCGTCCGAGCCTGGGCGGATCGCAGTCGTTCGGTGATACCGGTCGAGGCCGTGTACCCGTCGGGGGTGTCGAACGACCAGGTCGACGAGCAGAACGCCGTCGACATGCAGAACTCGCAGAAGTCGGCGATCGCGGCGGCACTCATCCACGAGGGCTACGCCATCCCGAGTGCCGTCACCGTCAGCCAGGTGTCCGAGGGCAGCCCTGCCGAGGGTGTCCTGCGCGAAGGCGACGTCCTGGTCAGCGTCAACGGCACGAGCCTCGCCACGGACGCCGACGTGGACGTCCTCCGCGCCCTCGTCGCGGCGAACGGAGCCTCCACGCCGGCCGAGGTCGTCGTGGACCGCGCGGGCACGACAACGACCGAGCAGGTCACCCCGCAGGAGGTCGGCGGAACGCCGCTTCTCGGGGTCGGGGTCAGCGTGGACTACACCTACCCCTTCGACGTCACGCTCAAGCTCGACCAGGTCGGAGGGCCGAGCGCGGGCATGATGTTCGCGCTCGGGATCATCGACAAGACGACGCCGGGCGAGCTCAACGGCGGAGAGAAGGTCGCCGGCACGGGGACCATCACGGCCTCGGGTGAGGTCGGCGCCATCGGAGGCATCCGCCAGAAGCTCTACGGCGCTCGCGACGCCGGGGCGACCGTCTTCCTGGCGCCGGCGTCCAATTGCTCGGACGTCGTCGGGAACGTCCCGTCGGGCCTGGACGTCTATTCCGTCGCCACGCTGGACGACGCGGTCACGGCTCTCGAGACCGTCGCGGACGACGGCGACACGTCGTCCCTGCCCACCTGCACGGCCGGTCGATAGGGTTCGTGCAGCTCGCGCAAAGCTGAGAAGGGGACGCTCGGACGACCAGGCTCGACACGTAGGATGGCCGTCCACGTCCCCGTCAGCCAGGAGCACACCCTTGACGTCACCCGCATCGTCGCGAACCGCACGACGCTCGCCCCGATTGCCCGTCCTGGTCACGGTGGCCGTCCTCGCCGCCCTGGTCATCGCCTTCTTCATCTTCTCGTCGCTGCTCACGGACTACCTCTGGTACGAGCAGCTCGGGTTCACGGGTGTCTTGACGACGCAGTGGATCTCGCGCCTCGTGATGTTCGCCGTCGGGTTCGTCGCCATGGCCGTGCCCGTCTACGTCAGCATCGAGGTGGCCTTCCGGTTCCGCCCGGTCTACGCGAAGCTCAACTCGCAGCTCGATCGCTATCAGCAGGTCATCGAGCCGCTGCGTCGTGCCGTCGTGATCGGCGTCCCTGCCGTGCTCGGTCTCTTCGCCGGCATCGCCACGTCGACCCAGTGGCAGACCGTCCTCGAGTGGTTCAACCGGACCCCCTTCGGTCAGACCGACGCGCAGTTCGGGCTCGACATCGGTTTCTACGTCTTCGAACTGCCCCTGTACCAGGCCGCGGTCGGCTTCGCGTCGGCCGTCGTGCTCATCGCCGGCATCGCCGCCGTCGCCACGAGCTATCTCTACGGGGCCCTGCGCTTCACGGGTCGTGAGGTCCGCATCTCGAAGGTCGCCCGCATCCAGCTCGCGATCACCGCTGCGATCTACCTGCTCCTCCAGGGCGTCAGCCTCTGGCTCGACCAGTACGCGACCCTGTCCGACGGCACCAACAAGCTCCTCACGGGTGCCACGTACACCGACGTCAACGCCGGCATCCCCGGCAAGCAGATCCTCGCGGGCATCGCCGTCGTCGTGGCCGTCCTCTTCATCGTGACCGCGATCGTGGGCCGCTGGCGCCTCCCGGTCATCGGTACGGCCGCACTCATCATCATCAGCATCATCGTGGGCGGCATCTACCCCTGGATCGTCCAGCGCTTCACGGTCGAGCCCAGCGAGCGGACGGTCGAATCGACCTACATCGAGCGCAACATCCAGGCGACCCGCGATGCGTACGGCGTGGCCGACGTCGAAGAGCAGACCTACGACGCCCAGTCCAACACCCAGGCGGGTGCCCTGGCCGGAGACGCCGTCACCACGGCGAACATCCGCATCATCGACCCCGCGCTCGTGACCGATGCCTTCGCTCAGCTGCAGCAGTACCGCCAGTACTACAGCTTCCCCGAACAGCTCGCGGTCGACCGGTACACGATCGACGGCAACGTCCAGGACACCGTCATCGCCGTGCGCGAGCTGAACACCTCCCAGCTCGGCAACTCGGCAACCCCCTACAACACGACGTTCGTCTACACGCACGGTTACGGCGTGGTCGCGGCCTACGGCAACCAGCGCTCGGCCGACGGTCAGCCCGTCTTCCTCGAGTCCGGCATCCCGGTGACGGGCGCCCTCGGCGACGCCGGGGACTACGAGCCGCGGATCTACTTCGGCCAGGAGTCGCCGACCTACTCCATCGTCGGTGGCGACGGTCAGAACAACATCGAGCTCGACTACCCGTCGGGCAGCAACGACAACGGCACCAACGAGACGACCACCTTCGAGGGCAACGGCGGGCCCAAGCTCGACAACGTCTTCAAGAAGCTCATCTACGCCATCAAGTTCCAGTCCGAGCAGATCTTCTTGTCCGATGCGGTGAACGACCGGTCGCAGATCCTCTACGACCGCGACCCGACCGAGCGCGTCCAGAAGGTGGCCCCCTACCTCACCATCGACAGCGCGCCCTACCCGTCGGTGGTCGATGGCAAGGTCGTCTGGATCGTCGACGGCTACACCACGACGAACGAGTACCCGTACGCCAAGCCGCAGGCCCTGTCGGACGCGATCGCCGACACCTACAACGACCGCCCGGTGTACTCGTCGAACAACATCAACTACATCCGCAACTCGGTCAAGGCCACGGTCGACGCCTACGACGGTTCGGTCAAGCTCTACGCGTGGGACACCAGCGACCCGATCCTGCAGACCTACGACAAGATCTTCCCGTCCACCCTGTCGCCGCTCAGTGACATGTCCGCCGAGCTCCTCCAGCACGTGCGTTACCCACAAGACATGTTCAAGGTGCAGCGAGCCATCCTCGGCACCTATCACGTGACCGACTCCGACTCGTTCTACTCGAGCGACGACGCGTGGGTCACCCCTAACGAGCCGACGAGCAACGCCCAGAACCCCCCGCTTCAGCCGCCGTACTACTTGACTCTGCAGCTGCCCGATCAAGACCCGGCGTTCTCGATCTATTCGACGTACATTCCGCAGCAGTCGGGTGAGAACGCGCGGAACGTCCTCACGGGGTATCTGGCCGCCAACGCCGATGCCGGGTCGACGCCCGGTGAGATCTCGTCGGACTACGGCAAGCTCACCCTGCTGGCCCTACCTCGCACCGAGACGTTGCCCGGCCCCGGGCAGGTGCAGAACAACTTCAACACCGACACCGCGGTGGCGAACCAGCTCGCCCTGCTCACGCGCGGTGACACGAGTGTCGTGCGCGGCAACCTTCTGACCTTGCCGGTCGGTGGTGGTCTGCTCTACGTCCAGCCGATCTACGTCAAGTCGACCTCCGAGACCTCGTACCCGGTGCTGCAGCGAATCCTCGTGTCGTTCGGTGACAAGATCGCTTTCGAGGACACCCTCGACGGCGCGCTCAACTCGCTGTTCGACGGGAACTCGGGAGCGACCGCCGGTGACAACGGGGTGCCGACGACCGGCGACGGCACCGACACGGGCGACGGCACCGACACCGGTGACGAGGCGACCGACGGGGGCACGACGGCCCCTGACGCCGGCACGGGCACGGGCACCGACAACGCTGCTCTCGACCAGGCTCTCGCCGATGCTCAGCAAGCTTTGAATGATCGAGCTGCGGCCTACGCCGAGAACGACCTGGTGCAGGCGGCCGAGGCCGATGCACGCCTGCAGACCGCCCTCGAGGACGCGGTCGCGGCCAGCGGCCAGTAGCCGGTCTGCCACGAGCACGACGAACCCCCCTCTCGATCGGTCGAGAGGGGGGTTCGTCGTCCGACCGATGGATCGGCGGCAGCGTCTGCGGGCTCGATTGGACGGCGACCGAATGGCGTGCTAGATTTACTTCTTGTGCCGCGGGGTGGAGCAGTTCGGTAGCTCGCTGGGCTCATAACCCAGAGGTCGTAGGTTCAAATCCTGCCCCCGCAACAAGAAAGACGAAAGCCCCGGTCGAGAGACCGGGGCTTTCGTCTTGTCACGGTGCGGGCGACCCGACCGACTCGATCCGTCGGTGTCTCTTCGCAGACGGGCCCGTGCCCTCACCTCCCGGGCATGCCAAGGTTGAGACATGTCGAGACTCCGGGTGGTCCTCGCGCCCGATTCGTTCAAGGGAAGCCTCGGCGCATCACACGTGACGGCCGCCCTCGCCGCGGGGTGGTCGCGGTCGCGGCCCGACGACCAGATCGTCGCGCTGCCGCTCGCCGACGGCGGAGAGGGCACCCTCGACGCGTTCGAGCGGGTCGTTCCCGGCAGCATGCGCCACGAGGTCGTCGTGGAGGGCCCCGACGGGCGACCGGTCACGGCTCCGTGGCTCGAGCTGCCCGACGGCACGGCCGTGGTCGAACTGGCCTCGTCCTGCGGCCTCGGCCTCATGGGCGCGCCCGCGCCGCACGACGCGAACACCCGGGGCCTGGGCGGGGTCATCCGTGCGGCAGTCGACGCAGGTGCCGAACGGCTGCTCGTCGGCCTCGGTGGCAGCGCATCGACGGACGGGGGAGCGGGTGCCCTGGCGGCCCTCGGAGCTCGTGTCGTCGACTCGCTCGGCGAGCCCGTGGTCCCCGGCAATCGCGGGCTCAGCACGGCTGCCCGGGTCGATCTCTCGGGCCTGATGGCCCTGCCGGCCGATGGGGTGACCCTGTTGGTCGACGTGGACAGTCCGCTGCTCGGATACACGGGGGCCGCTGTCGTCTTCGGGCCGCAGAAGGGCGCATCGGCCGACGACGTCCTCGCGCTGGAACGAGGTCTCGAGCGCTTCGCGAGCCTCCTGGACGTCGATCCCGCGACGCCGGGGGCGGGGGCCGCGGGTGGGGCGGGGTTCGGCCTGCTCGCCTGGGGTGCCCGTCTCGAGCCCGGGGCCGTCGCCGTCGCGGACGCCGTCCGTCTGTCGGACGCCCTGACGGGTGCCGACGTCGTCGTCACCGGGGAGGGGCGTTTCGACGGTCAGACCGCGGCGGGCAAGACCGTGTCGGTCGTGCGCCGCTGGGCCGACGGGCAGGGAGTCCCGGTCGTCCTCGTCGCCGGTGTCGTCGAGGCGCCCACGGACGGCTTCGCCGACGTCGTGTCGACGACGCAGCTGGCGGGGGACGTCCTCGAATCGACGACCCGCGCCTCCTTCTGGCTGGAAGAGGCTGCCGCGCTGGTGGCCGGGCGGTGGGCGCGATGAGCGGCGGCACGGCCACCGACGTCGTCGTGGCGGTCGTCCAGACCGCCCCCGGTGGCGACCCGGCCCGCAACCGGCTGACGATCACGGAGCTCGCCGAGGAGGCCGCGCGCCGAGGCGCGCGGGTGGCCGTCTTCCCCGAGTACTCGTCGTTCTTCGCGGCTGAGCTGGGGCCCGCGTACCTCGACGCCGCAGAATCGACGGACGGTCCCTTCGTGCGGCACCTCGGAGCACTGGCCGATCGTCTCGATCTCGTGATCGTCGCGGGCCTGGTCGCCGTCTCGCCCGATCCGGCACGGTTCGAGAACCTGCTCGTGGCCGTGGCACCCG
The DNA here is from genome assembly GCF_013248995.1 of Frigoribacterium sp. VKM Ac-2836. Lineage (GTDB taxonomy): Bacteria > Actinomycetota > Actinomycetes > Actinomycetales > Microbacteriaceae > Frigoribacterium. Next base: position 1,047,661 of record NZ_JABRPK010000002.1, read on the forward strand.
GTCGTGGCGTCGTCGCCACCTACTCGAAGCAGCACCTCTACGACGCGTTCGGCGGGCAAGAGTCGCGGTGGATCGTGCCGGGCCCGGTGGCCGTCGCCGCGACCTTCGAGCTCGACGGGCTCGTCTTCGGCCTGCAGACCTGTTACGATCTGAGGTTCCCCGAGGTCACACGGACTCTCGTCGACGCCGGCACCGACGTGGTCCTCATGCCGGCCGAGTGGGTGCGGGGTCCGCTCAAGCAGCACCACTGGACCACCTTGCTGACTGCCCGCGCCCTCGAGAACACCGTGTACGTCGCGGCGGCGGACCACGCACCCCCCGTGGGAGTCGGCTGCAGCACCATCATCGACCCGACGGGTGTGGCTCTCGCCTCGGTCGGCGACGAGGTCGACGTGATGGCGCTGGCCAGGGTCTCCTCCGCCCGGATCGAGGCCGTCCGTCGTACGAATCCGTCACTGGCCCTCCGCCGGTACGACGTGGTCCCGCGCCGCCCTCGACGTGGTCCGTCCGAGGTGGCGGGCTCAGACCGAGAGTGACGCGAGCTGCGCCGAGGCGCGTTCGAGCACCTCGATGCGCTTGCAGAAGGCGAAGCGGACGAGCGACGACTGCTCGGCGGCGAACCCGGGGTGGCAGAAGGCACTGATCGGCACCCCGACGACACCGGCGAGCTCCGGGAGGCGTCGGCACAGGTCAGCAGCGTCGTCGAAGCCCAGGGGGGCGGCGTCGGCGACCACGAAGTACGAGCCGTGGCTCGGGCGCACCGCGAACCCGGCGCGACGAAGCCCCTCGGACAGCACGTCACGCTTGTGGGCGAGCGAACGGGCCAAGCCGTCGAAGTACGAGTCGGGCAACCCCAGGCCGACGGCCATCGCAGGCTGGAAGACCGAGCCGTTCACGAACGTCAGGTACTGCTTCACGGCGACGATGCGGTCGACGAGATCCGCCGGACCGCTCAACCAGCCGATCTTCCACCCCGTCGTGTTGAAGGTCTTGCCGCCGGACGAGATGCTGATCGTGCGACCGGCCGCACCCGGCAGGGTCGCGAACGGCACGTGGCTCGCACCGTCGAAGAGCAGGTGCTCGTAGACCTCGTCGGTGACGACGAGCGCATCGTGCTCGACGGCGAGTTCGAGCAGGAGGCGCTTGGTGGCGTCGTCGAGGATGCTTCCCGTCGGATTGTGCGGGTCGTTGAGCACGACGAGGCGGGTGCGGGGTCCGAAAGCGCGGCGCAGCTCGTCCGGGTCGACCGTCGCATCGGGACCCCGCAGCGGGACGGTGACGTGGACGCCGCCCGCGAGGCCGATCACGGCACCGTAGGCGTCGTAGAACGGTTCGAGGGTGACGACCTCGTCGCCCCGGTCGACGAAGGCCAGGATGGTCGCCGCGAGTGCCTCGGTCGCGCCCGCGGTCACCAGCACCTCGCGTCGTGGGTCGAGGTCGATGCCGTAGAACCGCCGTTGGTGCGCGGCGACGGCCTCGAGCAGGACGGGCATGCCGCGACCCGGCGGGTACTGGTTCAGGCCGGAGCGCATCGCCTCGTGCGCGGCGTCCAGGACCTCGGCCGGGCCGTCCTCGTCAGGGAAGCCCTGACCGAGGTTGATGCTGTCGGTCGCCGTGGCGAGTGCCGACATCTCGGCGAAGATCGTCGGGGCGAGTCGGCCCTCGGCGTCGAGGAGCATGGCGCCGCTCGCCGCGCGCTGCCAGGGTGCTGGAGGAGTCATGGTCCCGACACCGTATCGCCGCCGCACCGGGGCCGGGGTGCGCGTGTCCAGGCGGCGCATAAGGTGAGTGCAGTCCGCTCACAGGCTCGCCGTATGTTCCGCCCAGCTTGGGCGACCAGGCTGTCAGGGCTTGGAAGGAGCACCATGACCGACACCCCCCGCCACGACGGCACCGACGACGGCACCGACGAGGGCGCGCAGCGCACGCCCGACGGCACGGCCGACGGTTCCCAGGGCGCCACGGGCGACGACCGGGGCGCACACCCCGGCGTCTCGCCCACGACGCCGTACCCGGCCGATCAGGGCGTCACCTACGGTGCACCGCCACTGCCCGGCAGCACCCCGCAGGCCGGGGCGTTCGGGGCGGGCTCCGAGCACCAGGGTCCCGACCAGACGCAGCCGTACCCCGGCTCGTACCAGCAGCCCTCGACGTACCAGCAGCCAGGTGTCCATCCGCAGCCCGGGTCGTACCAGCAGCCGTCGTCCCACCACGATGCCGGCTCGTACCCACAGACCGGCTCGTACCAGAACCCCGCTTCGTACCAACAGCCCGGCTCGTACCAGCAGCCCGGCTCGTACCAGCAGCCGCCCGCCTACCAGCAGCCCGGTTCGTACGACCACGCAGGCACCGATCCCTACCGTCAGTCGACCTCCGACCCGTCGGCGTTCGCGTACGACACCACGGCCTCGTACGGGGCAGCCGGATGGCAGGCGCCGCCGCAGAAGCCCAAGAAGAATCGCCGGGGTGTCGGTTCGGTCGCCGCGGCCCTCCTGGTGGGGGTGCTCGTGGGCGGTGCGGCGGGCGGTGGTGTGGCCGCCGTGCTCTCGCGCGATTCCGGGTCAGGGGTCTCGGCGACGGGGCAGTCCCGCGACCTCACGGTGAACGACTACGACGACGCGACGGTCGTCACCGCGGTGGCGGCGAAGGCGACGAAGTCGGTCGTCACGATCAACGTGACGGCGGGCGAGTCCGGCGGAACCGGTTCGGGAGTCATCCTCAGCGACGACGGCTTCATCGTGACGAACACACACGTGGTCACGCTGGACGGCGCGAGCGCGTCGGGCACCATCACGGTCACCCTCAGCGACGGCAGCATCCTGCCCGCCGAGGTCGTGGGCCTCGACCCGACCGTCGACCTCGCCGTTCTGAAGGTCGACGCGACCGGGCTCACCCCCATCGAGTTCGCCGACTCGTCGGCGTTGAACGTCGGCGACACGGCCGTCGCGATCGGGGCGCCGCTCGGGCTCTCGAACACGGTGACCGACGGAATCGTCTCGACCCTGAACCGCAGCATCACGGTGCAGTCCTCGGCGGCGCCGAGCGACGGCAGTGACCAGGGGCAGCAGAACGACAACAACGGCCAGGGCCCTTTCTCGTTCAACAACGGTGACGGCAGCACGCAGAACCAGGCCAGTTCGGTCATCTCGCTGCCGGTCATCCAGACCGACGCGTCGATCAACCCGGGAAACTCCGGTGGGGCGCTGCTCAACTCGCAGGGCGAGCTGATCGGCCTCAACGTCGCGATCGCGAGCTCGGGTGAGTCCTCCGGCAGCATCGGTGTCGGGTTCTCGGTGCCGTCCAACCTGGTGCAGCGGGTCGCGAAAGAGATCATGGCGAACGGCAAGGCCAGTCACGGCCTGCTCGGGGCCAGCGTCAACGATGCGACGAGCGATGCGTCCGCCACCCGCGTCGGTGCCCTCATCGTGCAGCTCAGCCCCGGTGGTGCGGCCCAGAACGCCGGCCTGCGTCAAGGCGACGTCGTGACCGAGTTCAACGGCGTGCCGATCAGCGACCGGACGGACCTCACCGCTCAGGTCAGATTCCTCGCCGGAGGGGCGACGGCCGAGCTGACCTACGTCCGCGACGGGAAGACCGACAAGGCGAACGTCACCCTCGACACCCTGACCAGCTGAGGGCCGACCTCGGCCGGTGCGGCGGGGGTCGGGTCGCGAAGGCGTCCCGGCCCCCGTTCGCGTGTTGCTAAGCTCGCCACGATCCCTGCGGACGTCCGCAGTCCCGACCCGCGCCTCCCCGGCGCTCACGAGCCCGAGGAACGCGATCCATGCAAGCAGGCGACGCCACCCGGCCCGGGGTCTCGTACGTCATGCCCGTCCTCAATGAAGAGCGTGAGATCCGGGCGGCGGTCGAGAGTCTGCTCGCCCAGGACTACGAAGGCCCGTTCGAGGTGATCCTGGCCCTCGGGCCGAGCGTCGACCGCACGAACGAGGTCGTCGCCGAGATGTCGGCCGTCGATCCCCGGGTCCGCAGCATCCCCAACCCGGTGGGTTCGACCCCCGCCGGGCTCAACGTGGCCATCCGGGCCTCGATCCACCCGATCACGGTGCGTGTCGACGCCCATTCGGTGCTCCCGAGCGACTACACGCGCATCGCCGTCGAGACGCTCGAGCGCAGCGGGGCCGACAACGTGGGCGGCATCATGGCGGCCGTGGGTCGCACCCCGTTCGAGAAGGCCGTGGCGCGGGCCTACGGCAGCCGGGTGGGCCTCGGCGGTACCCCCCATCACGTCGGCGGCGCCGAGGGGCCGACCGACACGGCCTACCTGGGTGTGTTCCTTCGGCACCGACTGGTCGAGGTCGGGCTCTTCGACGAGGACGTCAAGCGTGGCCAGGACTGGGAGCTGAACCGTCGGCTCCGGGCCACGGGCGGGACGGTCTGGTTCACTCCGCGGCTCGTGGTCACCTACCGGCCCCGCCCGAGCCTGCCCAAGCTGGCGCGTCAGTTCGTGGCCACCGGGTTGTGGCGCGGAGAGTTGGCCCGGCGGTTCCCCAAGGCGAACACGCTGAGGTACCTGGTGCCACCGGCCATGGTGCTCGGCGTGGCCCTCGGCCTGGTGGTCGGCCTGGTCGGCGTCGTCGGACTCGTGCTCGGCAGCCCGCTCGGGTGGGCGACGTGGGCCCTCGTCGTGCCCGGCGTGTACGTCGCGTTCGTCCTCGCGGCCGCACTGCTCGCCGCCCGGGGTGACGACCTCCCCACCCGCCTCTGGTTTCTCGTAGTCTTGCCTTCCATCCACTTCGGGTGGGGCGTCGGCTTCGTGCTCGGCTTCCTCGACCTCACGAAGAACATCACCGCCCAGACCGGAAGGTAGCCGCCGATGACCGCGCTGCCCACCAGACCGAGCTCGATCGCCGAGTTGCGACGTGTCGCCCAGCCGCCCGAGGTGCGCAGCCGGGCGAACGCCGAGCATTGGACGGCGTCGCTGTACCTGCGCGACGTCTCGCCCTACCTGACCTGGTGGCTGCTCAAGACGAGCGTCTCGGCGAACGGCGTGACGGGCCTGATGATCCTCGTCGGCTGGTGCACGGCCCTGTCGTTGCTCGTGCCGGGCATCACCGGGGCTCTGTTGGCCCTGGTGCTCGGTCAGCTGCAGATGCTCGTCGACTGCTGCGACGGCGAGGTCGCCCGCTGGCGCGGCACGAGTTCACCGGCCGGGGTCTTCCTCGACAAGGTCGGCCACTACTCGACCGAGGCCCTCATCCCGATCGTGCTCGGCATCCGCGCGGCGGGCTTCCCTTTCGAGACTCCGGCCGACTTCGCGTGGACGACCGCGGGCTTCGCCCTGGCCCTCGTGATCGTCCTGAACAAGGCCCTCAACGACATGGTCCACGTGGCCCGCGCGAACGCGGGCCTCGACCGACTCGAAGACAAACGAGGAGGCGCCACGCAGCCGAGCGGGCGTCTTCTGTCGCGACTCCGCAGCGCCGCGCGGTTCGTGCCGTTCCATCGGCTCTACCACTCGGTCGAGTTGACCATGCTCGTCTTCGCCGCCGCGATCGTGGGTCTCGTCGTCGGCGGGGTCACCGCCGACCGGGTCCTGCTCGTCGCCCTGCTGCCTCTCTCGGTGCTGGCGTTGGTGGGCCACTTCGTGGCGATCATGGCCTCGAAGCGGGTGCGCTCCTGAACGAGGCCGTGCCCCGGATCGGAGTCGTCAGCCTGACCCAGGGGCGGCGTCCCGCCGACCTGCGTCGAGGGTTGGACTCGCTGCTGGCCCAGCGCGACGTCGAACTGGACGTCGTGTGCGTCGTCAACGGTCGCGACGCGGAGGCCGCGGCCGTCGAGGTGCCGACCGCGGTCCGGATTCTCGAACTCCCCGAGAACGTGGGCATCCCCGCCGGCCGCAACCGGGGGGCCGAGACGGTCTCGGGCGAGTGGATCTTCTTCCTCGACGACGACGCCAGCCTGCCCTCCGAGCGATTCCTCGCCGACGCCGTCGCCGTGATGCGCGCCGATCCCGAGATCGGACTCCTCCAGCCGCGCGTGGTGGACCCGGACGGCGCCGTCAACCCACGTCGGTGGACGCCGCGCCTTCGCAAGGGCGACCCCCGTCGGTCGAGCGACGTCTTCTCCGTCTGGGAGGGCGCGACCTTGCTGCCCCGCGACGTCTTCGACGGCTGCGCCGGCTGGGGTGAACCGTACTTCTATGCGCACGAGGGCATCGAGCTGGCCTGGCGTGTCTGGGCCCAGGGCAGACGGACGTGGTACGAGGGCTCGCTCGTGGCGAACCACCCGGCGATCGATCCCGCTCGGCATGCCGAGTACTACCGCCTCAACGCCCGCAATCGGGTCTGGTTGGCCAAGCGCAACCTGCCCTGGCCGCTCGTCCCCGTCTACGTCGCGTCCTGGACGGCGGTGCAACTGCTGCGCTGGGCTCGCACCCCGCAGCGGCTGCGGCCGTGGTTCGCGGGCTGGGTCGAGGGCTGGCGCGAGGCGCCGGGCGGTCGTCGGTCCATCGGTTGGGTAACGGTCCTGCGGATGTCCAGGGCGGGCCGTCCTCCGGTCCTCTAGGCTTTCGGGGGTCCGGCGTCGATCGGGGCGACGGACTCCATCCGAGGAGGGCATGTGCCGCTGACCCGAGACCTGGGGCTCGCCTGGAGCCTCGCCCGCCGGGCCATCCGTTCGCGCAGCAGCCGACGTCGGCTCGAGCGAGACCCGCGGGCCACGGCGACGCCCGCCCCGGGTACGGTGCGTGTCGCCGTCTACTTCGCCGACACGACCGTGAACATGTACCAGATCCGTCAGTGGTACGCCCCCCTCGCCCGCCTGGCCGAGACCTTCCCGGTCGCCGTCGTCGTCCGGTCGCCGGGCACGATGGTCACCATGCTCGACGAGTGCCCCGTCCCTCTCGTCTATGCCCGCAAGGTCGCCGATCTCGAGGATTTCGTCGCCGCCCAGCCCCTCGCTCTGACGTTGTACGTCAACCAGAACGCCAAGAACTTCCAGATGATGCGTTACGGACGCATGTGGCACGTCTTCGTCAACCACGGCGAGAGCGACAAGATGTACATGACCACGAACCAGTTCAAGGCCTACGACTACGCCTTCGTCGCGGGCGACGCCGCGCGCGACCGACTCGCCGCCAAGCTCTGGGACTACGACCTCGACAAGCGAGCCGTGCCCATCGGGCGGCCACAGGCCGACCACTTCTCGGGCGACGTGCCCTACCCCGTCGACGATCGACTGGTGGTGCTGTACGCCCCCACCTGGGAGGGCGACCGTCCCGCGGCCGCTTACGGGTCGATCGCGACGCACGGCCTCGCCCTGGTCAAGGCCTTGGTGGCGTCGGGGCGACATCGGGTCGTCTATCGGGCCCACCCCCGCAGCGGGGTGCTCGACCCCGAGTACCGGCGAGCCCACGAGTCGATCATCCGGACCCTCGCCGACGCCAACACGCGTGACCCTGCCGCGCACCATGTCCACGACCAGGGGCCCGAGCTGGGCTGGCAGCTGTCGTCGGCGGACGTCGCCGTGACCGACATCTCGGCGATGGTCTACGACCGACTCGCGACCGGGCGGCCGATCATCGTGACACGCCCGGTGGCCGCCGAGGCGGACGTCGACGAGTCGGGGTACCTCGGCGACGCCGAATGGTTGACCGCCGAAAGGTCGGACGACATCGTCGCCCTGGTCGAGCGTGTCGTCGACGACCCGGAGGCGCAGAGCCGTCTCGAGCACTGGGTCCGTCGATACTTCGGTGACACGTCGCCCGGTGCTGCCACGCGTCGGTTCGAGACCGCGGTGGCGGATCTCGTCCGACTGCGCGACGACTACGCCGCACGCCGTCCTGCCCTCGACGAACCGCGCTCCGCGGGTGTGACCGGTGACGCCGACAACGAGGACGCCGAGGCAGACCTCTGACCCCCGTCACCCACAGGAAGGCATCAGGTATCGAGGCACGAATGTCTCAGCGCTGAGAACTCTGGATCTTGGTCGCCGAGTCGCGTATCCATGAGGCATGCCTGATCCGACGTCCGCCGCCGCCCACCTCTTCGGAGAACGCATCCGGGACGAGCGGCTGCGGCTCGGACTGAGCCAGGACGAGGTCGCGCACCTCGCGGGCATGAACGTGTCGAACTACGGCAAGATCGAGCGCGGCATCGGCAATCCCGTCCTGCACACGATCGTCCGCCTCGCCGTGGTGCTGGGGGTCGACCCGGCCGTCCTGGTCACAGGACTCGGGGCAGACCACCTGCCGCCCGTCCTCGAGGCCTTCACGGCCGCGGATTACGTCGCCGAGAGACGCGCCCGCCTCAGCAGCTGACGTCCTCGGCCACCGTGGGGGCCGACGACGTCGAGCGGTCAGAAGCTGAAACGCCAGAGGTACTCGTCGCCGCCCGGCCGGAACCAGCGCACGACGGCGATCCCGCTGCGGGTCAACTCGACACCCAGCACGCAGAGGTCGACGGAGCCACCCGGGTCGAGCCGGGTCGTCGCGACGGGAACGAGCAACCCCGACCCCACGAGGGTCACACGGACACCGGTCACGACCTCGGGGGAGTCGTTGACGAGCCGGTACACGCGGGGCGCGCGGGATCGATCGAGGGTGAAGGGGACGGTGTAGGCAAGGGTCGTCGACGTCATGTCGTGAACCCTAGGGTCGACCGCCGTGGGTCGTCGGGCGCCCCTGTGGACGAGGTGATGCTGGGGAGGAACCGTCGGGGCCACGGGGCCCCGGGGCCCCGGGGCCACCGAGCGCCGTCGGTCGCGACGGCGGGGGCCTAGAGGGTCAGGTCGGCGGGGAACTGCGCAGGGGCCGCGCCGAACGCCGTGCGGGCGGTCGTGACGACCTTGCGTCCGAGCAGGTGATTGCCCGTTCCGCCGACGACCGCACCGACCCCGAACGGGATGGCCCGGCCGAGGATGGTGGCACCCTGCGAGGCAGCGAAACGTCGGATGAACTGCTTCCGGATCGTGTCGGTCAAACCGCTCATCGCCGCCTTCGGCAACTTCGAGGTGACGAGCTCGCCCCAGAACGCGGTGCGGGCCGGAGCCGTACCCATCGCCTCGCCGGCGAACTGGCGGACGAGGCTCGCGCCAGGACCCCCGAGCAGCATCGCCATGACCAGAGCCCGGGCACGGTCGGGGTCCGAGACGGCGATTCCGTGGACCTCGGTCACGGATTGCGCGAAGAGAGCACTCGCCTCGAGGAAGCCGGCGGTCTCGACGCCCGAGAGGGCCAACGACACCCCCCAGCCGACGCCGGGAATCACGGCACTGGCCCCCACGGCCGCGCCGCCGGTCGTGACGGCGGCGAGGTACTCGCGCTCGAGGATGGCGATCAGTTTCTGCGGAGTCGCCTTCTTGTGACGGCGGCGCAACGAGGCGACGTGCTTGACCACGACCGGACGCTGGACGGCCAGCAGCTTGTCGAGCCGTCGTACCCAGGCGGCATCGTCGGACCGTTCGGGCGACGACGTCTCGTAGTGGTATTCGGCTGAGCCCGTCGCGTCACGGGCGACCATGTGCCCGTCGGTCGTCGAGGCGTCGGGGTCTGGGTTGTGGGGCTGACTGCGTTCGGGCACTTCTCGACACTACGCCGAGGGGCGGGGAGGATGATCGGAGGCGTAGCGCGCCAGGGCGTCGTCGAGCGGCCCGTCGAAGACCAGGGCCCCCTTGTCGAGATAGAGGCCCCGGCGGCAGAACCGCTTGAGGTCGCGTTCGTTGTGCGAGACCAAAAAGAGCGTGCGGCCGTCGGCCAGCATCTCGCCGATCCGGGCGTAGCACTTCTCACGGAAGGCCTTGTCTCCCACCGCGAGCACCTCGTCGACGAGCACGACGGGCTCCTCGAGCCGCGAGATCACGGCGAAGGCGATGCGGACCTTCATGCCGCTCGAGAGGTGCTTGTAGGGGGTGTCGACGAAGTCACCGATCTCGGCGAAGTCGATGATCTCGTCGAAGCGTTCGTCGATCTCGGTGCGGCGCATGCCGTGCAGACCCGCGGTCAGGTAGACGTTCTCGCGCACGGTGAGGTCGGGCACGAATCCACCGGTGATCTCGATGAGGGGAGCGACGCCGCCCGCCACGTCGACGCTGCCCGTGTCGGGCAGGATCACCCCGGCCACCAGCTTCAGCAACGTCGACTTGCCCTGGCCGTTGCGTCCCACGACGCCGATGGCCTCGCCCGCCTGAACGTCGAAGCTGACGTCGCGGAGAGCCCAGAACTCGCCGGGTCGTGACCGCCGGCTGCTGTCGGCGAAGAGGTCTTTGAAGGACCGGCGCCCGCGACGGTTGCGACGGAAGCGGATGCCGACACCCTCGACACGGATCACGGGGCCCTGACCGGTGGGGGACATCAGATCTCCTTCAGGACGGCACGCTCGCTGGCCCGGAAGACGAGCAGCCCGACCGCCAGCACGACGAGGGACACGGCCCCGCCGACGAGCACTTCGGTCAGGTCGAACTGCTCGGGGAAGAACGCCGAGCGGTACAGGCCGAAGATGCCGCTGAGCGGGTTGAACGCGGCCAGCAGGTGAAGGCTCTCGGGAAGGTCGTGGGTGCCGTAGATGATGGGCGAGGCGTAGAAGGTGAAACGCAGGGCGAGCTTCGTGGCGCGTTCGAGGTCACGGAAGAACACGACGAGTGGAGCGACGATCAGCCCCACCCCGGCGACGAGGACCGTCTGCAGGACCATCGCCAGGGGGAAGAACACGACCTGCCAATGGAGGTGGGCACCGCCCACGATGGCGAACAGCGCCAGGACGGGCAGGCTGAGGGCGAATTCGATCCCCTTCGAGCCCACCAGCCGGAACACCCAGATGGTGCGGGGGATCTTGGTCGATCGAACGAGCTTCGCTTCGCGGATGAAGGCTCGGGTGCTGTCGGAGACCGCGCCGTTGAACCACATCCACGGCAGGAGCCCCGAGAGGAGGAAGACGATGTACGGTTCGTCGCCGACCGAGCGCTTGAACACGACCGAGAAGACGAAGAAGTAGATGCCCGACATGACGAGCGGGTCGAGGATCGACCAGACGTAGCCGAGTTTCGACGTCGAATACCGCACCTTGAGGTCTCGACTGGTCAACAGCCACAGGGTCTGGCGGTATTGCGCGAAGCCGCTGCGACGGGGCCGGTCGGCCAGGTCAGTGCTCACGGATGTCCTTCTCGCTCAGGACATCGACCACAGGTGCGCGTCCGTTGGGAGACGGCCGGGTTCAGACGAACAGGTTCGCGCGCTCGAGGTCTTCGGCGAAGTCGACCTCGACGGCGTAGAGGTCGGAGATGTCCACGGGCTCAAAGCGTAGCCCGTCCTGGCCGATGGCCAGTTCGATGCCTCGCTCGAAGTAGTCCTGGTTGTCGACCTTCGACAGCTGGTGCATCAGCGTGGCCTTGTCTGCCTTCGAGACGAAGTTGATGCCCACGGCCTCGCCGAGACCGCCCTTGACCTGCTTGCTCAGCTCGGCGATGTAGCCCTCGGCGTCGGTCGTGTACTTGACCTCTTCGTCGGACACCTTCGAGGTGTTGACGGTAACGAACGACTGGTCGTCCCGGACGAGCCGAGCCGCACGCGTGAGGGCAGTGGGGTCGAAGACGACGTCGCCGTTCATCCACAGGACACCACCGGAGGAGCTGGCCCGGAGGGCACGGAGCAGGCTCTTCGAGGTGTTGGTCTGGTCGTACATCTCGTTGTAGACGAACGAGGCCGACGGGAACGCCTCGACGATGTGCTCGAACTTGTAGCCGACGACGACGGTCACCCGGGCCTCGGGGCCGAAGGCGTCACGGATGTTGTCGAACTGCTGCTGCATGATGGTGCGGCCGTCGTTGAGCTCGGTCAGTGCCTTGGGCAGCGAACGGCCGAGTCGGCTGCCGAGCCCGGCGGCCAGGATGACGACCTGCTGACGGTGGTTCGTGTCGCTCTTGCTCACGCTGGTCTCCTCACAAGGGGCGAGCCCGTGCGGGACGGGCTCTGCGGTGGCCCCGGCGGTGCGGACCGGACCCGTCTCTGGGTGCGATTCGCCTGGTGTTCTTGCGGCGTTCACCGCGGAGCATCGATCTGGACACGTCGTCGTGTGGTTGCAGACTACCCGATGCGGCCCGGGGCGACCAGGGACGATGCCGGAAGCGTATCCGTTTCGTGATATGCGCCTCCGGCCGTCCGGTGGGTGTCGCGGCCTTGGTACGGTGGGGCGATGGCTGGACGGCGCGAGGACGAAGAGGGTGACATCGCCCCCGACTCGACGCCGGGTGACGACACGGTCGGAGCGGTGGGCGCATCCGACCAGGGGGAGAACGCAGTGGACGACGACGCGACGACCACGGGGGACGTGGTCGACGACGCGACCGCGACGACGGCCGACGAGCCTCGGACGGCTGCGGCAGGGGCATCGGGTGGCGCGCCGTCGACGAGCCGCGGTCCCGCAGCGGCCCGCAAGCCTGCGACGCCTCGGAAGCCCGCGTCGCCCCGCAAGCCCTCGCAGCGGACGGCGGCCGATCGGTCGGCAGCCGCCAAGAAGGCGGCGGCGACGCGTGCGGCCAACGCACGCGCCCGGGCCGAGGCCGCGGCGAAGGCCGCAGAAGAAGAACTCGTCGTCGAGCTGGCCGATGCCGGAGTCACGACCGACGGCACCGTGGTCGTACCCGTCTCTGCTGACGATTACTTCGGCGACGCCCTGGCCGCCGAGGACGAGTCGGCGGCGGCCCTCGACGAGGCCCTGGCCGGCGACGCGCCGGTGACCCCTCCGGGCGAGCAGGTCAGCGCGGTCGTCGACGAGACGCCCGTCGAAGCCTCGGCGTCCGACGAGGCCGTCGACCCGGGCGAGGCGCGTCCTGGCCGTGAGATCGACACCGAGGCCCCTGTGGTGCTCGCGATCTCGGGACTCATGAAACGCTACGGCGGCACGGTGGCCGTCGAGAACGTCGACCTCGAGGTCCGGGCCGGGTCGTTCTACGGCATCGTCGGTCCGAACGGTGCCGGCAAGACGACCACGCTGTCGATCGTGACCGGTCTGCTGCGGCCCGACGCGGGGACGGTGACCGTCCTCGGCGCCGACGTCTGGCGCGACCCGGCCGCGGCGAAACGGTCGCTGGGCGTCCTCCCCGACCGTTTGCGTCTCTTCGACCGGCTGACCGGTGCGCAGCTCCTGTATTACTCGGCGACCCTGCGCGGGCTCGACGGGGTCACGGCCCGGAAGCGATCCTCGGACCTCGCCACGGCCTTCGGCTTGCAGGACGCGCTCGGCCGTCTCGTCAGTGACTACTCCGTGGGCATGACGAAGAAGATCGCCCTGGCCGCCGCGATCATCCATTCCCCGCGCGTCCTGGTGCTGGACGAGCCGTTCGAGTCGGTCGACCCCGTGTCTGCCGCGACGGTGACCGACGTCCTCCAGCGCTACGTGGCCGGGGGTGGAACGGTTCTGCTCTCGAGCCACAGCATGGACCTGGTCGAGCGCATCTGCGACAGCGTCGCGGTCATCGTCGACGGTCACGTCCTCGCCAGCGGCACGGTCGACGAGGTCCGAGCCGGGCGCTCTCTCGAGCAGCGGTTCGTCGAGCTCGCCGGCGGGCGCGCGGTCACGGAGGGCATGGAATGGTTGCAGAACTTCTCCGACTGAGACTGCAGACGATCGGCAACACCGTCCGCTTCGGGCCCCGTCGCCTGACCGTCGCCGTGGCCTCCGTGCTCGCCGTCCTGATCGTCACGATCGCGGTCGCGAGCCTCGTCAGCGGCTTGCGCGACGCGCCCCTCGACGACGTCCGGGCCCTCGCGGTCGGCGGGGGAGCCCTGCTGCTCGTGGGCTTCGCCGTCGTCCCCTTCGCGACCGTCCGCCCCGCCTGGAGCGACCCGCGCCGCCTGGCGGTCCTCGGGGTGCCCGAGGGGCGCGCGGCGGTCGGCCTGGCACTCGGAGCAGTGATCGGTCTGCCCACCCTCGCGCTGCTCGTTCTGTCCACCGGCTACGTCCGGGCGTGGGGCGAGGGCACGGGCGTGGCGGCCGTGGCCGTCGTGGCCGCCGTCGTCGCCGGGGCGACCGCCCTGTTGCTCGCCCTCGTGGCCTCGACGCTCAACAGCGTCGTCCTGACGTCCCGGCGCGGGCGAGAGCTGGCACTCGTCGGTGGCGTGCTCGTCGTCCTGCTGGCCGTTCCCGTGATCGTCGACCTGGTCCGCCTCTCGTTGCCCGGCCGATCGGGCACCGGGGTCATCGCCGACACCCTCGCCTGGACGCCATTCGGCGCGGCTCTCGCGCTGCCGGGTCACGTCGCGGCCGGCCAGACCGGGCGGGTCGTGGCCGACGTCCTCATCGCCGCGGTCACGCTCGCCCTGCTCTGGCTCGCCTGGCGGGCCCTGGTCGCCCGCGCGTTCGTCGACCGGCCCGAGCCCGAAGAGGTCGGCGACCGCGACGGGCTCGGCTGGTTCGAGTACGTCCGCGCCTCGCCGACGGGTGCCGTCGCGGGCCGCAGCCTCACCTACTGGATGCGCGACGCCCGCTACCGCATGTCGCTCGTCATCATCCCCTTCCTGCCCCTCCTCGTCGTGCCGCTCGGCATCGCCGGCGTCAGCTGGAACTGGCTGGCACTCGTTCCCGTGCCGATCATGTGCCTCATCCTCGGGTTCCTGCCGCACAACGACGTGGCCTACGACAGCACCGCGCTCTGGATGCACGTGGCGTCCGACACGCGGGGTCTGGCCGACCGTGTGGGGCGACTCGCGCCTCCTCTGCTGATCGGTGTCCCGCTCGTGGTCCTCGGCTCGGTCGTGGCGACCTGGCTGTTCGGCGACTGGCAGGCTCTGCCGTCCGAGTTGGGGGTGAGCGCCGGCTTCCTGCTCAGCGGCCTGGGCCTCTCGAGCCTGGTCTCGGTCCTCATGCCCTACGCGACGGTCCGTCCGCACGACGACCCGTTCCAGCAGCCGCAGTCGAACGGGGCCACGGCCGCGTGGGCGCAGACCGTCATGATCGGTGGTGCCGTTCTGGCGACCGCGCCCGCGCTGTGGTTCGCCGGTCGTGGGCTCATCACGGGGTACCCGACGGGTGGCACGTGGGCGCTGGCCCTCGGCGTCGGCGTCGGCCTCGTCGTGCTGGTCGCCGGTGTGGTCCTCGGGGCCCGGGTCTTCTCCCGACGCGCCCCCGAGCTCCTGGCCTTCGCCCTCCGCAGCTGAGCCGGGGTCGACGTACGATGTCTGCATGACTGACACGCAGACGGGCGGCGGCCTCGACGTCATGGACCGCGAGCTCGAGAAGCTCCTGAACGACGAAGCGATCGACCCGGGCGACCACGAACGCTTCTCGCACTACGTCAAGAAGGACAAGATCATGGAGTCCGCTCTGAGCGGCAAGCCCGTCAAGGCGCTCTGTGGCAAGAAATGGACCCCTGGTCGCGACCCCGAGAAGTTCCCGGTGTGCCCGACCTGCAAAGAGATCTACGAGAAGATGACGCGCGAGTGACCTCGGGCCGGGGTCAGGCGTAGACGGTCGGCACGACCGGTTCGCCGCGGCCGAGGCGCAAGGCCTGGTCGGGCAACTCCGCCACGGCTACGGCACGGTGGAGGCGCGCGCGGGCCACGCCTTCGGCTCCCGTGTGGCGGGTGTCGATCTCGCCCGCCGTGACGAGCGGCACGTGCAACGGGCGCTCTCCCTCGGCGACTTCCGACGATCCGACGCGGATCAGCTCACGGGTGGCGACCCCGTCGACGATCACGCGCACCGGTGACTTGCGTCCCCCGACGGTGGCTTTGTCGGCCGACTTCTTCGCCACCGAGACCCAGGCCCCGTCGTCGCCACGGCGTGCCACCAGTTTGAAGACCATGCCGGCGGCCGGGTGACCCGAACCCGAGACGACGGAGGTGCCGACGCCGAAGGAATCGACCGGGGCCGCGCGCAACGCGGCGATCGTGTACTCGTCGAGGTCGTTCGTCACGGTGATCTTCGCGGCCGAGGCGCCCAGGTCGTCCAGCTGGGCACGGACCTGCCCCACCAGCGACGGCAGGTCGCCGCTGTCGATCCGCACCGCCCCGAGCCCCGGGCCCGCCACCCGGACGGCGGTGGCCACGGCCTCGGGGATGTCGTAGGTGTCCACGAGCAGGGTCGTTGCCGGGCCGAGGGTGTCCACCTGGGCTCGGAAGGCGTCTTCTTCGGTGTCGTGCAGCAACGTGAACGCGTGGGCCGCGGTGCCCATCGTCGGCACCCCCCACGACCGGCCGGCCTCGAGGTTGCTCGTGGCCCCGAAACCCGCGATGTAGGCGGCGCGGGCCGCGGCCACGGCGCTGCGTTCCCCCGTGCGTCGCGAGCCCATCTCGGCAAGGGGGCGACCGTCGGCGGCCGACACCATGCGCGCTGCCGCGCTGGCGACGGCCGAATCGTAGTTGAAGACGCTCAGGGCGAGGGTCTCGAGCAACACGGCTTCGGCGAACGTCGACTCGATGACGAGCAACGGCGATCCGGGCAGGTAGACCTCGCCCTCGGCGTAGCCCCAGATGTCGCCCGAGAACCGGTAGTCGGCCAGCCAGTCGGCCGTCGTCCCGTCGACCACGCCCGCCTCGCGCAGCCAGCGCAGCTCGTCGTCGCCGAAGCGGAAGTCCGCCAACAACTCGAGGAAGCGGCCGGTACCCGCGACGATGCCGTAACGCCTTCCCTCGGGGAGGCGCCGAGCGAACACCTCGAACACGCTGTCGCGGTGGGCCGTGCCCGCCTTGAGGGCGGCCTCCACCATGGTGAGCTCGTACCGGTCGGTCAACAGTGCGCTGGTCACCCCTGCAGCCTAGGCTCGCGCGGTCGTCCCGGGGGCGGCGGCTCGCGACGGGTAGGCTTCGTGGTCGTGACGGACGCACCCATCGGAGTCTTCGACAGCGGCGTCGGCGGCCTGACCGTGTCGCGGGCCATCATCGACCAGTTGCCCCACGAGTCCATCCGGTACGTGGGCGACACGGCCCACTCGCCGTACGGGCCCAGACCCATCGCGCAGGTGCGCGAGTACGCCCTCGCCGTCATGGACGACCTCGTGGCCCAGGGTGTCAAACTGCTGGTCATCGCCTGCAACACGGCGTCGTCCGCGGTGCTGCGCGACGCCCGTGAGCGGTACACGATCGGCGCGGGCATCCCTGTCGTCGAGGTGATCCAGCCGGCCGTGCGCGCAGCCGTGCAGCAGACCCGTAACGGCCGCATCGGCGTGATCGGCACCGAAGGCACGATCAACTCGCGCGCCTACGAGGACGCCTTCGCAGCGGCCGCGGGCCTCGAGCTGTTCACCCAGGCGTGCCCCCGCTTCGTCGAGTTCGTCGAGGCGGGCGACACCTCCAGCCCCGAGCTGCGGGCCGTCGCCGAGGGATACCTCGCCCCCCTGCGCGCCGCAGGCATCGACACGCTCGTCCTCGGCTGCACCCACTACCCGCTCATGTCGGCCGCCGTGCAGTACGTGGTCGGCCCCGACGTCCGGCTCGTGTCCAGCGCCGAAGAGACGGCGGCCGACGTCTACCGCACCCTCGTTCAGCACGGGCTCGAGCGCACCGACCGCGGCGAGCCGCACCACGAGTTCGAAGCCACGGGGCCCGACGGCACGGCGTTCCTGCGTCTCGCCCGGCGGTTCCTGGGGCCAGAGGTCTCGCGCGTCGGCCACCTCGAGACGGGAGCGATCGAGCTACCCACCGGCCTCCGCCCCGTCGAACGGACCTGACCCGCGCCTCTGCGCTCCCGAGGGGTCGACGACCCCGCCCGCCCCCGTCCACCACCGCCGAGAGAAGGCACCATGACCGACATCACGAGCACGACCGTCCGCGCCGACGGGCGCAGCACCACCGACCTGCGACCCGTCACCATCGAGACCGGCTGGAGCGCCCACGCCGAGGGCAGCGCACTCATCACGTTCGGTGGGACGAAGGTGCTCTGCACGGCGTCCTTCACGAACGGTGTGCCCCGCTGGCTGACCGGCAAGGGCAAGGGGTGGGTGACCGCCGAGTACGCGATGCTGCCCCGGGCCACCAACTCACGCAACGACCGCGAGAGCGTCAAGGGGAAGATCGGCGGTCGGACGCACGAGATCTCGCGCCTGATCGGCCGCAGCCTGCGGGCCGTGGTCGACACGAAGGCGCTCGGCGAGAACACCATCGTGCTCGACTGCGACGTCCTGCAGGCCGATGGCGGCACCCGCACCGCCGCGATCACCGGCGCCTACGTCGCTCTGGCCCAGGCGATCGAGTGGGGCCGCGAGAAGAAGTTCGTCGGGCAGAAGGCCACGCCCCTCACCGACAGCGTCTCGGCCGTCTCGGTCGGCATCATCGACGGCGAGCCCATGCTCGACCTCGCGTACGTCGAGGACGTCCGCGCCGAGACCGACATGAACGTCGTCGTGACGGGCAGCGGGTCGTTCGTCGAGGTGCAGGGCACGGCCGAGGGGGCGCCGTTCGACCGTCGCGAGCTCGACTCGCTGCTCGACCTCGCCGTCGCCGGGGCCGTCGACCTGAGCCGCTTCCAGCGCGAGGCCCTCGACCGATGACCCGTGTCGTCATCGCCACCCACAACCAGGGCAAGGTGGCCGAGCTGCGGCTGTTGCTGGCCGAGACGGTCTCCGGCGTCGAGCTGGTCGCCTACGACGGCCCCGAGCCGGTCGAGGACGGTGACACCTTCGCGGCCAACGCCCTGATCAAGGCCCGGGCGGCGGCACGCCACACCGGGCTGCCCGCGCTCGCCGACGACAGCGGCATCTCGGCTGCGGCCCTCGGCGGGGCACCCGGCATCCACTCGGCCCGCTACGCCGGAACACGCGACGCCGACGACAACATCGACAAGCTGCTGGCCGAGCTCGACGGTGCCGATGACCGTTCGGCCTGGTTCTCGTGCGCGGCCGCGCTCGTCGTGCCACCGCCCACCGGGGCCGAGGGGCCCGACGGCCCGCCCGAGGTGAGCGAATGGGCCGAGCACGTCGAGTACGGCGAATGGCACGGAGAGGTGCTGGAGGCGCGGGTCGGCTCGAACGGCCATGGTTACGACCCCGTGTTCCGGCCCGAGGGAGAGAGCCGCAGCGCGGCCGAACTCACCGCGGACGAGAAGAACGCGGTGAGCCACCGCTCCCGCGCGTTCCGGGCGATCGCACCCCTGGTCGCCGCGCTCGCCGACTGACCCGGGCGCGCCTCCTCGGGGGCGTCGCCCCATTCGTCGCCGGTGGTCAGGCGTCGTGGGGAGCCGACGACAGGTCGGGCGCCTCGACCTCGCCGGACTGCTCGGCCTTCTTCGCCTGGTGCACTCCGTGGAAGTAGTGGATCGCGATGGGGATCACCGTCGCGAGCACGGCCCCGAGCAGGATCAGGTCGATGTACGAGCTGACGAAGTTCGCGACGGGCGGGATGTGCCCGATGCCGAAGCCGGCCAGCGTGATGCCCATGCCCCAGACGACGGCGCCGATCGCGTTGAAGAGCGAATAGCGGCGGTAGCTCATGTGGCCCACCCCGGCCATGATCGGGGCGAAGGTCCGGATGACCGGGACGAACCGGGCGATGATGACGGCCATGGGGCCGAAGCGCTCGAAGAAGGCGTTCGTGCGGTTGACGTTGGCCACGCTGAACAGGCCGCTCTCTTTCCGCTCGAAGATGCGCGGGCCGACCTTGTGGCCGATGAGGTAGCCGAGCTCGCCACCGGCGAACGCGGCGATGCTGATGAAGATCGCGATCAGCCAGATCGGCAGACCGAGCGCACCGGGGTTCGTCGCGGCGAGGATGCCCGTGATGATCAGCAACGTGTCGCCCGGGAACAGGAAGCCGACGAGAAGGCCCGTCTCGGCGAAGACGAGCAGGCAGACGCCCAGCACGGCCCACGGGCCGAAGGCCGTCAGCAGGTACTCGGGGTTCAGCCAGGGGATGGAGACGAGGGGCAGCATCGGGTGTTCTCCGGTCGGTTCGCCGGCGTGCCGGATGCGCCCAGATTACCGGTGCGGGAGAGGGGAAGGGCGCATCGGGCTCGCGGCGAGTGCGGGAGAAGGGACTTGAACCCTCACGCTCGAAAGCACAGGAACCTAAATCCTGCGTGTCTGCCAATTCCACCACTCCCGCGGCAGCACCGAGTGTACCGAGTGCGGCCCCGTACCGGAACGGCGGACGGGGAGGCGCTAGCGCCGGGAGCGCGGCACGTGCGGTGAGTACCGGGGCACGTAGCGCACGAGGATCGCCGCACCCACGAGCCCGAGGACGCCCATCACCCCGCTGGCGAGCGAGATCGACACGAGCGCGGTCACCCCGGAGATGAGGAGCGGCGCCGCGGCGCTGCCGGCATCGCCCGTGAAGCGCCACGCGCCCAGGAAAGGTGCCGGGTCGCCCTTGTCGGCCAGGTCGGCGCCGAGCGTCATGAGGATGCCGCTGCCGATGCCGTTGGCCAGCGACATGAGGACGGCGACCGCGACGAACCACCCGATGTTCGCGTCGAGGTCGTGCGTGACCGACAGAGCGAGGTACGAGAGCCCGAGTCCGACCATGCAGGGGACGGCGCTCCACAGCCGTCCGAAACGGTCCATGATCTGGCCGCTCGTGTAGAACAGCGCGAAGTCCACGGCCCCGGCGATACCGATGATGATCGCGGTCTCGGACGCCCCGAGGCCGATGCTGACGGCCCAGAGCGGCAGCATCACCTGACGACCGGAGCGCATCGCGCCGATCAGGGCCGCGCCGCTGCCGAGCTTCAGCAGGACGCCGCGATGACGCCAGAGGGTGCCGAAGAGCCCGTGGGCCTCTTTCGCCACCAGCTCGGCACCGTCCTCCGTGCTGCGGCCCGGCCGGACCCCGAAGGCCGCCGACGGGTCGCGCAGGACGAGCAACGCGATCGCCGCACCGAGGCAGCCGACGATGTGCACGACGAACGCCGACTGGACCGAGCCGGTCAGCTCGATGACGCCGGCCGACAGGAACGGGCCGACGAAGTAGCCGAGTCGGAAGACGCCGCCGAGGCTCGACAGCGCCCGAGCGCGAATCTCGACGGGCACGAAGCTCGTCATGAATGCGTGCCGCGCGAGGGCGAACACCGCGGTCGCGAGACCGATGACGAGCACGCCGACGGCGAGGACGATCTCGTTCGGAGCCAGCAGACAGGTGACGAGACCACCGATGCTGACGAGCGAGGCCCCGATCATCGAGGTGCGCTCGCCGATGCGGCTGACCAGCCAGCCGCTGGGGATGTCGCCGATCAGCTCGCCCACCAGGATGAGCGCGGCGACGAACCCCGCGAAGGGGAGCGAGGCACCGAGTTCGCTCGCCACGACGGGGATGATCGGGATGATGGCACCCTCGCCGATGGCGAAGAGCGCCGCGGGCAGGAACGCCGCGAGGGCCACCGACCGCATGCTGAAGGCGGGGGAGGAAGAAGACATGTCGCTCGCCACCCTAGGCCCGCTGCGTACACTTGTCGGATGAAGGTCTTGGCAGCGATGAGTGGTGGAGTCGATTCGGCGGTCGCCGCGGCGAGGGCGGTCGAGGCCGGCCACGACGTGGTGGGAGTGCACCTGGCGCTGAGCCGGATGCCGGGCACGCTCCGTACCGGCAGCCGAGGTTGTTGCACCATCGAGGACTCCATGGACGCGCAGCGCGCGGCCAACAAGATCGGCATCCCGTACTACGTGTGGGACTTCTCCGAGCGATTCAAGCTCGACGTCGTCGACGACTTCGTCGCCGAGTACACGGCAGGCCGTACGCCCAACCCCTGCATGCGCTGCAACGAGCGCATCAAGTTCGCCGCCCTGCTCGAGAAGGCGCTCGCGCTCGGCTTCGACGCGGTCTGCACGGGGCACTACGCGACCATCGTCACCGACGACGAGGGCAACCGTGAGCTGCACCGCGCCTCCGCGTGGGCGAAGGACCAGTCGTACGTGTTGGGCGTGCTCACCGCCGAGCAGCTCGCGCACTCGATGTTCCCGCTCGGAGCGACGCCGTCCAAGGCCGAGGTCCGGGCCGAAGCGGCCGAGCGCGGGTTCAGCGTGGCGTCCAAGCCCGACAGCCACGACATCTGCTTCATCCCCGACGGCGACACCCGGGGGTGGCTCGCCGAGCGGGTCGGCGCCGAGACGGGCGAGATCCTCGACCGCAGCGGTGCCGTGGTCGGGTCGCACGAGGGCGCCCACGCCTTCACGGTCGGCCAACGCAAGGGTCTGAACATCGGGTTCCCCTCCGACGACGGCAAGCCGCGCTTCGTGCTCGAGGTGCGACCGGTCGACAACACCGTGGTCGTCGGGCCGAAAGAAGCACTCGACATCGCGGAGATCGCCGGTGGTTCGTACACGTGGGCCGGGCTCGCCCCGGTCGACCCGACGGTCGCGTTCGACTGCGACGTGCAGATCCGTGCCCACGCCGACCCGGTGCCCGCCGTCGCGCGGGTGTCGGTGGTCGAGGGTAAGAAGGAACTCGTGATCACACCTCGCGAACCCCTCAACGGCGTCGCCCCCGGGCAGACCGCCGTCGTCTACGTCGGCACCCGCGTCCTCGGGCAGTGCACGATCGACCGCACGGTCAGCGCCGTGCCGGTCCCCGCCGTCGCGACAGCCTGACGCGACCGACGATGAGCGACACCGGCACGGCATCCGGTTCCGCGGCGGACGGCGAGGGCGTCCCCCACGACCTCGCCCAGGCGCGCGACCTGGCCGAGCAGCTGACGACCCGCATCCTCGAACTGCGTGACCAGTACTACGAGGGCAACGGCTCGACCGTGGCCGACGTCGACTACGACGCGCTCGTGAGGCGCCTCGACGCCATCGAACGGACCCACCCCGAACTGCAGAAGCCCGACAGTCCGACGCAGACCGTCGGCGGCCGGGCCGAGACCACCCAGTTCGCCCCGGTCGAGCACGCCGAGCGCATGCTCAGCCTCGACAACGTCTTCAGCGACGACGAGTTGGCCGAATGGGCCGGCAAGGTGCAGCGGGACGCCGGGGCCGAGCGTGTGCGATTCCTCACCGAGCTGAAGATCGACGGCCTGGCGATCAACCTGCGCTACGAGGGCGGGGTCCTCGTCACGGCCGCGACGCGCGGCGACGGCGTCGTCGGTGAAGACGTGACCGGCAACGTGCTCGCCATGGGCACGATCCCCGAGCGCCTCGAGGGGACAGGCCACCCGCCACTCGTCGAGGTGCGGGGCGAGATCTTCTTCCCGGTCAGCGAATTCGACGAGCTCAACGCCGCCCAGCGCGCGGCAGGCGAACGTGTCTTCGCGAACCCCCGCAACGCGGCCGCCGGCTCGCTCCGGCAGAAAGAAGAGGGCAAGAGCCCGGAGAAACGCGAGTTGATGCACGCTCGCCTCCGTCGCCTGCGCATGCTCGTGCACGGCATCGGTGCCTGGCCGGTCCGCGAACTAGAGCGCGCGACCGCGGTGCGGTCCCAGTCCGAGGTCTACGACCTGCTGGGGGGGTGGGGCCTGCCCATCTCGACCCACCACCGCGTCTTCGACACGGTCGACGAGGTCGAGGCGTTCATCCACGACTACGGGGTGCGGCGATCGTCCGTCGAGCACCAGATCGACGGCATCGTCGTGAAGGTCGACGACCTCGCCCTGCACGAAGAACTCGGCGCCACGAGCCGGGCCCCGCGGTGGGCGACGGCCTTCAAGTACCCACCAGAAGAGGTCAACACGACTCTGCTCGACATCGTCGTCAGTGTCGGCCGCACGGGCCGCGCCACGCCGTTCGCGGTCATGGAGAAGGTCGAGGTCGCCGGAAGCGAGGTCCGTCAGGCGACCCTTCACAACCAGCAGGTCGTCAAGGCCAAGGGCGTACTGATCGGAGACACCGTCGTGCTGCGCAAGGCGGGCGACGTCATCCCCGAGGTGCTCGGTCCGGTCATCGAGCTGCGCGACGGTACCGAACGCGAGTTCGTCATGCCCGTCGACTGCCCCGAGTGCGGCACCCCGCTTAAGCCTGCCAAAGAAGGTGACATCGACCTTCGCTGCCCCAACGCCGAGAGCTGCCCGGCGCAAGTTCGCGGTCGCGTCGAGCACATCGCGTCCCGCGGCTCGCTCGACGTCGAGGGTCTAGGAGAAGTAGCCGCCGCGGCGCTGACGCAGCCCGTCGAACCGGCCACTCCGCCGCTCCGCACCGAGGCCGGCCTCTTCAGCCTCACCATGGCCGACATCTTCCCCGTGCGGGTCGTCGTGCGCGACGCCGAGACCGGCATGCAGAAGCTCGAGGCGGACGGGCAGCCGAAACTCGTCACCCCGTTCCGCCGCAAGCGGGCCAAGCGCGACGGCGGCTTCGCCCCGACGGTCGCCGAGTTCTCGGGCGACGAGACCTCGGTGCCGTCCAAGACGGCGATCGAGATGCTCGCCAACCTCGAGAAGGCGAAGACCAGCCCGTTGTGGCGGATCCTCGTCGGTCTCAGCATCCGGCACGTCGGACCCGTCGCGGCCCGCGCCCTCGCGAACCACTTCGGCTCGCTCGACGCCATCCGGGCCGCGACACGCGACGAACTCGCCGCGGTCGACGGCGTGGGCGGCATCATCGCCGACGCGCTGCTCGCGTGGTTCGAGGTCGACTGGCACGTCGAGATCATCGATCACTGGACGGCCGCCGGCGTGCAGTTCACGACGCCAGGCCACCCCGGCCCGGGCGCTGCCGAGGCGGCCGGTGGCGTGCTCAGCGGGGTGACCGTCGTGGCCACCGGCAGCCTCGAGGGCTTCACCCGCGAAGGCGCCCTCGAAGCCATCGTCGAGGCGGGTGGCAAGGCCGCCGGCAGCGTGAGCAAGAAGACCGACTTCGTCGCGGCCGGACCAGGTGCCGGGTCGAAGCTGGCAAAAGCCGAGCAACTCGGGGTACGAATCATCGATGCCGAGCAATTCGCTGTCCTCCTTAAGGAGGGCCCAGAGGCTCTCGCTGTCCCCCAGACGGGGGGCAACGAGGCGTCGGATTCGTGATTCCCCTGGTCAGGTGGCACTTTCACTTCATAAGATGTGAGGACGTGTCGTTCTCCAGCAGTAGGGAGCCGGGGTACAGGCACGTGACGAGGGGGAAGACCCGACGTGCTGTTCCTCGCTGCGGCGATCATCTCTGCCTCGGTGCACCTCGCCGGGGTAGGAGGTGCCCCGGTCGCGACCGCCGTGCCGGACACCGCGGGTGAGCTCGACCCGGTCCCGACCGCCGTCGAATCATCCCCACACGGTGTCGCGGTGCGGGTGCCGACACGGGACGGGCAGGCCGAGCCCGAACTCGACGGCTGCCGTGAGGCCGAGGCGCCCACGTTCTCGGCCGAGGCCTGCCTCGACCAGCTGACCCGCGCCTCCTCGTCCGGGGTCACGCGGTTCGCCGCGACCCTGGACGCCGACGGTGACGACACGGCGTCACTCGTGACGGGGATCGGCGCGCAGGTGTCGCCCGAGGTGACGGCGGCCTGGTGGTCCGACCTGCGAGAGGATCGGCGCCGAACCCTCGCGCTTGCCGTGCCGGGCGTCGTCGGCAACCTCGAGGGCATCCCGTATTCGGTGCGGGACAGCGCCAACCGCCTGTTCTTGCGGGACGCGACCACGGCCATCGCGGGCCGCGTCGGGTCCGACGACGAGCGGCCGGACGACTCCCGACGTCTCGGCATGCTCCAGCAGGTGCGGGCGACCCTCGACGGCGCGACGCACGACGTGCCCTTCGCCGGGACGGCGGACCGGCACCTCGTCGCCCTCGACACGGTGCTGCCCGGCCGTGCGGCCGTCACCGTCGGCGACCTCGACACGGCCGACGACGTCAGCGTGCTCGTGCCCGGCATGCTGTTCACCGTGTCGGACCAGCTCGTCGACTGGACGAACACCGCCGGGTCCCTCCACGACGAGCAGGCCACCTGGGCGGCGTTGCTGGGTCGCGGCGGGGCGAACCCCGCACCGACGGTCGCCGTCGTGGCCTGGATGGGCTACCAGACGCCCGATCTGACGAACTTCTACGACCTCGGTCTGGCGCATCGGGGTGCCGGCCACCTCGAGGCCGCCCTCGCCGGGCTCGACGCGGCCCGACCCGCCGACGAGCCGCGCGTGTCGGTCATGGCGCATTCGTACGGGTCGACGACGGCCACGATCGCCCTCTCGTCGGGACATGTCGCCGTCGACTCGCTCGTCCTGCTGGGGTCGCCCGGAAGCGTCGTCTCCGGCGCGGGCGACCTCGCCGTGCGGGGCGACGACGTCTACGCGGCGGCCGGAAGCCTCGACCCCGTGGCGGGCAGCGGGTTCTTCGGGGCGGACCCCGCCACGGCCGCCTTCGGTGCGGTCGTGCTGCACATGGGCGGCGGCTCCGACACCGTGACGGGTCACGCCCTGGCCGCGGCGCTGGGGCACAACGACTACTTCCGCGCCGGCACCGAGTCGATGCGCAGCCTGGCGCTCATCGGACTGGGACACGGCGACCTCGTGGACGGTCGCGCCGGCGACCCCGGGCGGGAGGGCCCCGAAGCACCCGTGCTCACGCTGGTGCGCCCGCAGGACGTGTACTTCCGCGACTGAGGGGCCGAGGTCGTCACCCGGGCGAGCCCCGGGCGTCGGTGCCGCCCCGTAGAATCGTGCGGTAGCCCGCCGCGGTACCCCCGCACGACCACGTGAGAGAGAAGCATGTCCGAAATCACGCGCGAGCAGGTGCAGCACCTCGCCGGTCTCGCCCGCATCGCCCTCACCGAGGCCGAGATCGACACGATGACCGCCGAGCTCGGCCACATCGTCGACAGCGTCGCCAAGGTCCGAGAGGTCGCGACCGACGACGTCCCCGCGACCAGCCACCCCATCCCGCTCGAGAACGTGTTCCGGCCCGACGTCGTGGGCGAGACGCTCACGGCCGAGCAGGCGCTGTCCGGCGCCCCCGACCACGACGGCTCGCGCTTCCGGGTGAGCGCGATCCTGGGAGAAGAGCAGTAGCCATGACCGACACCTCCTCGCTCGTCCACCTGTCCGCAGCCGAGTTGTCGACCCGGCTGGCCGCCGGCGACGTCTCGTCGGTCGACGTCACACGTGCGCACCTCGACCGCATCGAGTCGGTCGACGGCGACGTCCACGCCTTCCTCCACGTCAGCTCCGCCGCGCTCGACACGGCCGCCGACGTCGACCGGCGTCGAGCCGCGGGCGAGGCACTCGGTCCGCTCGCCGGCGTCCCGATCGCCATCAAAGACGTCCTGTGCACGATCGACATGCCGTCGACCTCGGGCAGCAAGATCCTCGAGGGCTGGGTGCCGCCGTACGACGCGACCGTCGTCGCCAAGCTCCGTGCGGCCGACCTCGTGCCGCTCGGCAAGACCAACATGGACGAGTTCGCGATGGGCTCGTCGACCGAGTTCTCGGCCTACGGTCCCACGCACAATCCCTGGTCCCTCGACCGCATCCCCGGCGGGTCGGGCGGTGGCTCCGCGGCGGCCGTCGCCGCCTTCGAGGCACCGCTGGCCCTCGGCAGCGACACGGGCGGGTCGATCCGTCAGCCCGGCGCCGTCACCGGCACCGTCGGTGTCAAGCCGACCTACGGCTCGGTCAGCCGCTACGGGGCCATCGCCCTGGCCAGCTCGCTCGACCAGGTCGGTCCGGTCAGCCGGACGGTGCTCGACAGCGCGATGCTGCACGACGTCATCACGGGGCACGACCCCCGCGACTCCACCTCGCTCCGAGACGCCTGGCCGTCGTTCACCGCGGCAGCCCGCACCGGTCTCGCCGGCGGCGCCCTCGAGGGTGTCCGCATCGGTGTCGTCCGCGAGCTGAACGGCGACGGCTTCCAGGCCGGCGTCAAGGCACGCTTCGCCGAGGCGCTCGAGCTGATGAGCGCGGCAGGCGCCGAGATCGTCGAGATCTCCGCCCCGAGCTTCGAGCACGCGATCAGCGCCTACTACCTGATCCTGCCGGCCGAGGCGTCGAGCAACCTCGCCAAGTTCGACTCGGTGCGTTTCGGCCTGCGGGTCGTCCCCGAGGGCGGCGGCACGGTCGAAGACGTCATGGCCGCCACACGCGAGGCGGGCTTCGGCCCCGAGGTGAAGCGACGCATCATCCTGGGCACCTACGCCCTGAGTGCCGGCTACTACGACGCCTACTACGGCAGCGCGCAGAAAGTGCGCACCCTCGTGCAGCGCGACTTCGCCGCGGCGTTCGACCAGGTCGACGTGCTCGTGTCGCCGTCGGCACCCACGACGGCCTTCCGGCTCGGCGAGAAGATCGACGACCCCCTGGCGATGTACCTGAACGACATCACGACGATCCCGGCCAACCTGGCGGGTATCCCGGGCATCACGGTGCCGATGGGTCTGGCCGAAGAGGACGGCCTGCCGACGGGACTGCAGTTCATGGCCCCCGCGCGCGGCGACGCGCGCCTCTACACCTACGGCGCCGCCCTCGAGCAGTTGCTCGAGCAGGGCTGGGGCCACACGCTCATCTCGCGCGCGCCCGACCTGAGCGCGACCGAGCAGACCGCCGCCACCGAGGGAGTCATCTGATGGCCAAGGCAGACCTGATGGACTACGAGAAGGCTCTCGAGCAGTTCGAGGTCGTCCTCGGCTTCGAGGTGCACGTCGAACTGGCCACGAAGACCAAGATGTTCTCGGACGCCCCGAACTTCTTCGGCGGCGAACCCAACACCAACGTCACCCCGGTCGACCTCGGCCTGCCCGGCTCGTTGCCGGTGGTCAACGAGCAGGCCGTGCGCTACTCGATCAGCCTCGGTCTCGCCCTGGGCTGTTCGATCGCCGAGAGCTCGCGCTTCGCCCGCAAGAACTACTTCTACCCCGACAACCCCAAGAACTACCAGGTCAGCCAGTTCGACGAACCGATCGCGTTCGAGGGCGAGGTCGAGGTCGAACTGCCCGACGGGACGGTCTTCGCCATCCCGATCGAGCGGGCCCACATGGAAGAGGACGCGGGCAAACTGACCCACGTCGGCGGGTCGACCGGACGCATCCAGGGCGCCGAGTACTCGCTCGTCGATTACAACCGTGCGGGCATCCCGCTCGTCGAGATCGTCACCAAACCGATCATCGGTGCGGGCGCCAAGGGGCCGGAGCTGGGCGCCGCCTACGTCTCGACCATCCGCGACATCGTCCGTGCCCTGGGTGTCAGCGAAGCCCGCATGGAGCGCGGCAACCTGCGTTGCGACGCCAACGTGTCGCTGCGTCCGCACGGACAAGAGAAGCTGGGCACCCGCACCGAGACCAAGAACGTCAACTCGTTCCGGTCGGTCGAGCGCGCGGTCCGCCACGAGATCCAGCGTCAGGCCGCGATTCTCGCCGCGGGCGGCACCATCACGCAAGAGACGCGCCACTGGCACGAAGACACCGGCCGCACCTCGGCGGGTCGTCCGAAGAGCGACGCCGACGACTATCGGTACTTCCCCGAGCCCGACCTGCTACCCGTCGTGCCTCCGCGTGAGCTCGTCGAAGAATTGCGCCTCGCCCTGCCCGAGGCGCCGGTCGCTCAGCGTCGCCGGCTCAAGTCCGAGTGGGGGTTCGCCGACCTCGAATTCCAGGACGTCGTCAACTCCGGTCTGCTCACCGAGCTGGTCGAGACCGTCGCCGCCGGTGCGTCGCCGCAGGCCGCCCGCAAGTGGTGGACCGGCGAGATCGCCCGCCTGGCCAACGCCCAGGGCGTCGAGGCGTCGAGCCTCGTGTCGCCGCTCCAGGTCAGCGAACTCATCGCGCTCGTCGAGAGCGGCGAGCTGACCGACCGTCTGGCCCGTCAGGTCCTCGAGGGTGTCGTCGCCGGTGAGGGCAGCCCGTCCGAGGTCGTCGAGGCCCGCGGGCTCAAGGTCGTCTCCGACGACGGCGCGCTGATCGCCGCCATCGACGAGGCCCTGGCGAGCCAGCCCGACGTGCTCGCGAAGATCCGCGACGGCAAGGTGCAGGCCGCCGGCGCCGTCATCGGCGCCGTCATGAAGGCCATGAAGGGCCAGGCGGACGCCGCCCGCGTCCGCGAGCTGGTGCTCGAGCGGGCACAGGCCTGATCGACGTGACCACGGGCACGGCAGGGTGCGGCGCACGATGACCCTCGTCGCGCGTCTCCGCCCCGCCGTGCCCGTGGCGGTCGCCCTCGCCGGTGTTCTCGTCACGCTGGCGGTCGCCTCGCGTGTTCTGCCCGGTCGGGTCGTCATGGTCCACCTCAGCGAGACCGGAGGCTCGGCCTTCGCGGCCAGCCGAGGTGACCTCGTCCTGGTCGGGGCCGTCCTCGTGGTCGGCATCGTCGTGACCTGGCTGATCTCGGCCCTGTTCCTCGCGGTCACGCCCGTGCGCCACGTGCTCGTCCCGAATGCCGCCTTCTGGAAGCAGCCGGCGAACCGGGCCGAGATGAGGCGCCGGTACGCACGGTACCTCGCCGTGGCGACCGGTGCCTCCCTGTGGTTCGTCTCGGCGCTCTTCGTGCTGGCCATGGTCTCGCAGAGCGGACCCCTCGTCGTCTGGTGGCTGCCGGCGGCCCTGTCGGCCGCGTTCGTGCTCTTCGTCCTGGGTGGCCTGGTCTGGGTGTTCACGGCCGGGTTCGTTCCCACGTCGACCGGGGTCACGGCCAGAACGTCCCTGCCCGGTCGGGAGGCGCGGGCCGTGTCGAGACCGTCCGCCTCCGTGGTCGAGACCCCACGGCCCGGCCCCCCGGTGGTGCGACCGTCGCGTGCGAGCCCGCGTGCGACGGCGGTGACCCCGCGGACGAGCGCCGCGCCTCCTGCTCCCTCGCCCCGGCCGGGCCGTGCGCCCGGACGGGCGGCGACACCGAGCGGGGACGGTCCGCGCCAGGGCCCGCCTCGCCCCTACCAACCCCGACCCCGTTCTGGAGGCCCCCGTGGATGACGACCGGTACGGTGCCGACGTGCTCGCCGGCGACTGGAAGCGCTCGTCGAAGCCTGCTCCGACGCCGACCGACGCCGTGCGCGACCTCGTGGTCGAAGAGGTCCGGTCGGGTTTCACCGGCGCGATCGTGCGTGTCGAGGCCGGGACGGTCGAGCTCGAGGACTGGAAGGGCCGGGTGCGAGCCTTCCCGCTGACGGGTTCGTTCCTCATCGATGGCGCCCCGGTCGCCCTGAGGGTGCCACGGGCGGCGCCCCAGGGTCGGGCACGCACGGCCTCCGGCTCGTTCGCCGTCGAGAACGCCGGGGCCCGGGTCGCCCGACAGAGCCGCATCTTCGTCGAGGGGCGTCATGACGCCGAGCTGGTCGAGAAGGTCTGGGGCTCCGATCTGCGGGTGGAGGGCGTCGTCGTCGAGTACCTGGAGGGCGTCGACCACCTGGCCGACGTGCTGCGCGATTTCCGGCCGGGGCCGGAGCGACGCGTCGGCGTGCTCGTCGATCACCTCGTGCCGGGCTCGAAAGAGAGCCGCGTGGCCGAGGGCATCGCGCGGAGTCCCCTCGGTCGCCACGTGCTCGTGGTCGGGCACCCGTTCGTCGACGTCTGGCAGGCCGTCAAGCCCGGCCGGCTCGGCGTGGACGCCTGGCCCGTCGTGCCCCGTTCGGTCGAGTGGAAGCACGGCGTCTGCGAGGCCATGGGCTGGCCGCACGAAGACCAGGCCGACATCGCGCGGGCCTGGCAGCACATCTTGTCCCGCGTGCGCAGCTACGCCGACCTCGAGCCCTCGGTTCTCGGCCGGGTCGAAGAGCTGATCGACTTCGTCACGTCGGGCTGAACGCCGGCGTCGACCTCGAGAGGACGCTTCGGCACCCCGATCCCCGAGAATCGCCCGGGCGTGTCGGCCTCCGGGCCGCTTTTCGCCCTAGATTCGACGGCATGGCCGAGCAGATCGAGGGACGCGTCAGCTCTGCCGTCGACGCCTGGCTGCGGTGGCTGCCCCGATGGCACATCGGTACCGCAAGGGGGCGGACGCGACCCTGTCGGGTGTGCCTCGGTTCGCCCGTCGCCACCGCGGCCGGTTTCGACCACGACGTGCCGCACGCCGTGCAGCACGCGCTGCTGAACCGCATGCGGCAGATCGTCGACGACGACGTCGACGAGTACACGGCGCGCAACCTCCCGCTCGTCACGCGAGAGCTGCGACTCGCCGAGGCCCAGGAGGCGCGGGGTTACCGACCCGACCAGGGCCTCGACCCCGAGTTCCAGGGTCTCGACCTCGACCCCGAGCCCGAGCCGGGTCAGCCGTTCCTCTTCACGCTCGCCGGTCTCGCGGGAATGCCCGCGGACGACGGCATCGTTCCGCCCGACCCGACCGTCACGGGTGGGGAGCCGGCGGGGCCGACCGCCGAGGCCGACGTCGAAACGGCCTCGCAGGACGTCGACGAGCTCGACGGCTGGTTGTTGCCGCCTGATTGGACGACACCGACCGAGGCGGTCCCGCCCGGCGTGGCCCACCCGGCCGAACGACCGGAACACCCACCCGGACCGGCCCCACGATCCGAATCCCACCCCACGCCCGAGTCCGAGTACTCGGACGAGGCCAAGGCCGCCCTGCGACACGAGATCACGCTGGCCGGCGACCACGCGGAGGCCGTCGGCACGAGCCTGTGCCTGGCCCTCGTGCAGCATCGTTCTCGCATCGCCGAGGCGATCGACCGGCTGGTGGCCCCGCAGGTCGACGAACTGCTGGCAGAGTTGTCGCGCGCACTCGAGCAACCGCGGTCCCGCTGAGCCGGGAGCGCACGAGCCACGGCGGGTGCGGACGCCACGAGAGGAACCCGAGATGACCCGCCCCACCCCGACCTCGACCACGACGACCCGGCGAGGGGACGCGGGCCCGACCTGGTTGCCGATCGTCGTCGACCTCGTCGCCGTCCTGGCCTTCGTCGCGATCGGGCGTCGGAGTCACGCCGAGGGGCTCGACCTGCCCGGGCTGCTCGGCACCTCGTGGCCGTTCGTCGTCGGCGCGGTGGTCGGCTGGGTGAGTGTGGCAGGGGTCCGCTGGCCGCTGTCGGTCGTCCGGTCGGGCGCGGTGGTCTGGGTCTCGACCGCCGTGATCGGGGTGCTGCTGCGAGTGGTCGCCGGGCAGGGCGTGCAGCTCAGCTTCGTGATCGTGACGATCGTGGTGCTCGGCGTCTTCTTGGTGGGCTGGCGGGCCGTGGTCGCTCTCGTCCGCCGGGTGCGCGGCAGCCGGAGCTGAGCCAGCGGCGGCCTCCGCCCCGGGGTCAGCTGCGGCGTTTGGCGCTGTTGTCGAGGCTGGGCTCGTCGGTGAGCACGAGGCCGGACGAGCTGTTCGACGAGGTCGTCAGCTCGCTGAGCCAGTCGCGGTTGATCGACGGCACCCGGCCGCCGGAGTACTTGAAGTAGAGCGGGATGCCGGCGTCCAACCAGATGCTGCTGCGGCCGTCGCCGACCTTCTGTGTGTCGCGCCACGAGAAGAAGAACGACTCGCGTCGACGCAGCTTGGTCGCGATGACGATCTGCAGGTGTTCGAGCACGCGGTCCTCGAACTCGACCTCGATGCCCGAGGTGCCATAGATGAGAGATCCCATGGGGGTCCTGTTTCGTGAGTGGGGCCGGTGTCGGCAACGAGTCCGACATCTGTCAATGTACCTTGCGAACCGTCGTTCCCCGACAGCCGACCACGGGGTGACGTTGTGGGCGGATGCGCAGGCTGCGCCGCCATACTCGGGTCTGCCGATCCGTTGCGCCCCGAGCGCCCGACCGACCACCTGGGACCCATGACCTCGACAGCCCCCGTCCTCCGCGCCTCCTCGTCCTCGAGCCAGGAGGCCGTCGCCGACCTCGACGGCCTCGTCGGGTTCGCCGCCCGCATCATCGACGCCCTCGGCGAATGGGGGGTCGCCCTGCTGACCTTCGTCGAGACGGTCTTCCCGCCGATCCCGAGCGAGATCATCCTGCCGCTGGCCGGATTCCTGGCCGGCGCCGGATCGATGAACATCGTGCTGCTGATCGCGTTGAGCACCCTCGGCGCCTATCTCGGCGCCCTCGTCCTCTACGGCCTCGGGGCGGGTCTCGGACTCGACCGCAGCATCCGCTGGCTCGCCAAGCTGCCGTTGGTCGACCGCCACGACTTCGAGAAGGCGGCCGGCTGGTTCGAACGCCACGGCCGGTCTGCCGTGTTCTTCGGCCGGTTCATCCCGGGAGTGCGCAGCCTCATCTCGCTGCCCGCCGGGGCCGAACGCATGCCCCTCCTGGTCTTCTCCCTCTTCACGATCGTGGGCAGCGGCCTCTGGAACGGCGTGCTGATCGGCCTGGGCGCAGCCCTCGGCACCCAGTACGAGCTGATCGACCAGTACGCGAAGTACCTCGACTACGTCGTCTACGCGGCCATCGCAGGCGTCGTGGTGTTCCTCGTCGTCCGGTCCGTGCGCCGTCGCCGGGCCGGCGTCGACGACGCGTCGCGAGACGCCGTCGATCAGGACGTTCGCGGCTGACGTTCCGGCGCCGTCCAGGTGGGGGACCGGACCGGTCCGTAGCGTGGTGGGCAGACCGACGTCGCGCCCCGCGCGCGACACCGAGCACATGACCCGACAGGACACCACCATGGGATTCCTCGACCGCCTCCTCGGCCGTGAGCCGCAGCAGGGCCAGCCTCAGCAGCCCTCCGCCCCACAGGGCTACCGGTACGGGCAGCAGAGCTACGAGCAGCCCGCCGCGCCGCAGCAGGGGTTCGGCCAGCAGGGGTACGGCCAGCAGGCACCGGTCCAGACCTCGTCCGCCACCCCTGCCGGTGGTCCGGCCCGCAGCGAGGACGAGATCGCGGTCGAGCGCTATCGCTACCTGCTCAAGACCGCCCCGCCCGAGACGATCGAGCAGGTGCACGCCGAGGCGTTCGCGAAGCTCAGCCCGGAGCAACGCCGTCTCGTCTTCGACCAGCTGACGGCCGAGTCGAGCCCCGGCGAGGCACCCCGCGGCGACGACGCCGGCTCGCTCGCCCAGGCGGCGACCCGCTCCGAACTGCGTCGGCCGGGCACCCTCGAGCGCACGCTCGGCGGCGGTGCGACCGGCCAGCAGCAGGTCGGGCCGACCGGCCAGCCCGTCCGTCAGGGCCCCGGCATGGGCTCGATCATCGGCGGGTCGATCCTCGGCACGGTCGCCGGTTACGTCATCGGGTCGACCCTGATGAGTGCGTTCCTGCCTGACGCGGGGGCGACCGCCGACGGAGGCGCGGGCGAGGACGCCGGCGCCGACCAGGGCACCGAAGGCGACGGGGGAGCAGACGGTGGTGCGGACGCCGGCACCGAGACGGCCAGCGACGGCGGTGGAGACTTCGGGGCCGACGGGGGTGGCGACTTCGGCGGAGGCTTCGGCGATTTCGGTGGAGGCGACTTCGGCGGGGGCTTCGACATCTGACACCTGGGTGCGACCCGGGACGGCCCCCTCGACGCGGACTACCGTCGAGGGTCCGCCCACCACCCGCCGTCAGGCCCGAGGGAGCACCATGACCAGCACCAGAGTCGCCGTCGTCACCGGAGGATCAGCCGGCCTCGGTCGAGCCACCGTCCGAGAGCTCGCCGCACGGGGGTGGGACGTCGCGGTGCTAGCACGTGGCCAGGACGGCCTGGACGGTGCCGTCCGCGACGTCGAGGCCGCCGGGCGTCGAGCGGTGGGCATCCCCACCGACGTGGCCGATCGGAGCCAGGTCGAGTCGGCCGCCGACCGGGTCGAGGCCGAGCTCGGTCCCATCGACCTGTGGGTCAACGACGCCATGGTCGGCGTGTTCGGCGAGTTCCTCGAGACCGATCCGGACGACTTCGAGCGGGCGACGGCCGTCAACTACTTCGGCTTCGTCAACGGCACCCGGGCGGCGCTGTCCCGCATGGTGCCTCGCGACCGCGGTCACGTGATCCAGGTCGGGTCGGCCCTCGCGCACCGTGGCATCCCGCTGCAGGCCTCGTACTGCGGCGCGAAACACGCCGTCCAGGGCTTCACCGAGTCGGTCACCACCGAGCTGATCCACAACAAGAGCTCGGTGCGCATCAGCACGGTCGACATGCCGGCGCTCAACACGATCCAGTTCAACTGGGTGAGGTCCACCCTGCCCGACCACCCCCAACCGGTACCGCCCATCTTCGAGCCCGAGGTCGGGGCGCACGCCATCGCCGACGTCGCCGACAGGCCACGTCGTCGCACCTGGCTCGGGGAACCCACCGTCATGACGGTGCTCGGCAACCGGTTCGTCGCGAACTTCCTCGACGTCTACCTCGCCAAGAGCGGGTACTCGGGTCAGCAGGCGCCCGACAAGAGCGAGCCCATGCTGCCCGACAACCTCTACGAGCCCACGGCCGGCGACCAGGGCGCGCGCGGCATCTTCAGCGACCGAGCCCGCAGCACGAGCCCCCAGGTCTGGTACACCCGTCACCGTGGTCTGACCGTGGGTGCCGTGCTCGGGGCCTCAGCGGCCACCGCCGCCGCCGTCGTGGGCCGGGTGAGCCGGGGGCGTCGCGCATGAGCGCCTCCCCCGAGGTCGACGCCGTCGTCATCGGTGCGGGCCCGAACGGGCTCGCGGCGGCCGTCGTGCTCGCCCGGGCGGGCCTGCGCGTCGAGGTCCTCGAACGCGCCGACACCATCGGTGGCGGCGCGAGGACGCAAGAGGCGACCCTGCCGGGATTCCGCCACGACATCTGCTCTGCCGTGCACCCCATGGCCCTCGCCTCGGGTTTCTTCCAACGCTTCCAGCTCGACCGCCGCATCGAGCTGACGGTGCCCGAGGTCTCGTACGCGCACCCGCTCGACGGCGGACGGGCGGGCATCGCCTATCGTGACCTCGACCGGACGGCCGAGGGGCTCGGCAGCGACGGAGCCGCATGGACGCGACTCCTGAGAGGTCTCGTCGAGCGTGAACCCCGCATGTCGAGGTTCACGATGCGCGAGCTCGTCCGCATGCCGGACGATCCGGTGACCCTCGCCCGGTTCGGACTGTCCGCTCTCTCGCAGAGCGGCCCCTGGTGGAACGCCGGGTTCTCGGGTGACGAGGCCCCCGCCATGCTCGCCGGGGTGATGGCACACGCCATCCGGCCGATGCCCAGCCTGTCCACGTCGGCCGCGGGGCTCGTCCTGGCCGTCCACGCACACGCTCGGGGCTGGCCGGTGCCGACCGGGGGGAGCCAGTCGATCGTCGACGCCATGGCCGACGACGTCCGGGCCCACGGAGGCACGATCACGACGGGTGTGGACGTCACCTCGATCGACGAGCTGCCCACGGCTAGGGCCACGATCTTCGACACCAGCGCGCGGGCCCTGGCCGACATCGCGGGCAGCCGTCTGCCCGACCGGTACGAGCGTGCCCTCCGCCGCTTCCGGTACGGCAACGCGGCCGCCAAGGTCGATTTCGCGTTGTCGGGGCCGGTGCCCTGGGCGAACGAGGAGGCGCGGCGCAGCCCGACCCTGCACCTCGGGGGGACGCGCGCCGAGATCGCCTCGGGCGAGCACGACGTCGCGTCCGGCCGACACGCCCGCACACCCTACGTGCTGGTCGCGCAGGCCGGTGTCGTCGACGGCACGCGGGCGCCCGAGGGGCAGCAGTCGCTGTGGGCCTACACGCACGTGCCCCGCGGCTCGACGGTCGACCAGACCGAGACGGTCATCGCGGGCATCGAGCGTTTCGCCCCGGGGTTCCGCGACACGATCCTGGCGACGCACAGTCGTTCGGCCGTCGAGCTCGAGCGGCACGACCCGAACTACATCGGGGGCGACATCGCGTCGGGGGCGCCGAGCGTCTGGCAGCTCGCGGCGCGACCGGTCCTGTCGCGAGAGCCCTGGCGCACACCGACGCCCGGCCTCTACCTCTGTTCGTCCTCGACCCCGCCCGGCCCCTCGGTCCACGGTCTCGGAGGGGCCTACGCCGCCCGCAGTGCCCTCAGGCACGAGTTCGGCATCGACCGGCTGCCCTACCTCGGTCTCGACGCCTGACCGCCGTCACGACCGACGCACATCCCGTCCCCATCACTGCGAGGATCTCTCCATGAGTACCACTCACCGCTTCATCGAGGCCTCTCCCCACGACGTCTTCGACGTGCTGGGCGACGGCTGGCTCTTTCCGAGCTGGGTCGTCGGCTCGGCACGCATCCGCGAGGTCGACCTCACCTGGCCGAGCGTCGAGGCCACCATCCACCACTCGTTCGGCGTCTGGCCCCTCGTCATCGACGACGTGACGACGATCCTCGAGTGGGACCCTCCCGTCCGCGCCGTGTTCCACGCCAAGGGGTGGCCGATGGGCGAGGCCCGGGTCGAGATCGACGTCCGCAATCGCATGGGCGGTTGCTTCGTCACGATGACCGAGTACGCCGTGGCCGGCCCCGGCCGCCTCGTGCCGAGACCGCTGATGGACCCGCCGTTGCACTGGCGCAACAAAGAGGCGCTGCAGCGTCTGGCCTGGCTGGCCGAGGGACGTGTGATCGATCGCGTCTCGCCCAGTTGACCCGCGCCTCCTGACCGGGCCTTCAGGGCCCGACCGCGTCGCGACGACCGATCTCCGACCGCCTCATGGCCGAGGAGGTGCGGGTGCCGTCTCAGCGCTCGGCGAGTGAGTCGCGCACCTTGCGTCGCAACACCTTGCCGATGAGCGACCGGGGCAGGTCGTCGACGACGACGATGCGCCGCGGCACCTTGTAGGGCGTGAGGTGCTTGCGGGCGAACGAGCGCAGGGCTGCGACGTCCACGTGGACACCCGGCTTCGTGACGATCGCGGCGGCGACCTGCTCGCCGCCGGGCGTCGGCAACCCGACGACCGCTGCCTCGGCCACGCCCTCGAAACGGGTCAGCACCTCTTCGACCTCGGACGGCGAGACGTTGAACCCGCCGGTGATGATCAGCTCTTTGATGCGATCGACGACGCGCACGAAGCCGTCGTCGTCGATCGTGACGATGTCGCCGGTGCGGAACCAGTCGCCGTCGACGAAGACCTCGCCCGACTCCTTCGGCTTGCGGTAGTACCCGCTGAACACCTGTGGGCCCCGGACGATCAGCTCGCCGCGTTCGCCGGCCGGCACGTCGACCGTGGGGTTCTCGGGGTCGACGACCCGCACCTCGGT
This sequence comes from Frigoribacterium sp. VKM Ac-2836, assembly GCF_013248995.1. Lineage (GTDB taxonomy): Bacteria > Actinomycetota > Actinomycetes > Actinomycetales > Microbacteriaceae > Frigoribacterium. Next base: position 1,086,445 of record NZ_JABRPK010000002.1, read on the forward strand.
GCCCGGCAGGGGCAGTCCGACCGTGCCGGCCCGGCGCGTCGGCCCGACCGGGTTGGCCATGAGCACCGGTGAGCACTCGGACAGGCCGTAGCCTTCGACCAACCAGCCGCCGGACTCGGCCTCCCACGGTTCGACCACGTCGGCCGAGAGGGGCATGGCGCCCGAGATGGCGACGTCCACGCCCTTCAACGACACACCGGCGTCGAGCGCTGCCTTCTGCAGGCGGGCGTAGATCGGGGGCACCGCGGGCAAGAAGGTCGGCGGGTGCTTCTTCATCACCTTGAGCACCAGTGCCGGGTCGAAAGCCGGGAAGAGCACGAGGCGGGCCCCCATGCTCATGGCGAAGGTGAGGCAGAGCGTCAGGCCGTAGGCGTGGAACATCGGCAGCACGGCGTAGACGACGCAGGTGCCCCGCTCGATGGTCGGTACCCAGGCCTGCGCCTGGGCGGCGTTCGAGAGCAGGTTGTGGTGCGTCAGCTGGGCACCCTTGGGTGCTCCCGTCGTGCCGCTCGTGTATTGGATGACCGCGAGGTCGCCTGTGGCCGGCCGGGGGTGCTTCGCCTTGATGCGGGACGAGCCGACGATCTTCTCCCAGGGGGTGGTGCCCGACACGGTGGTCGTCAGGCGTTCGCGTGACTGGCGGGCTTTCTTGATCGGCAGGGCCAGGGCGGCACGGGTGGCGAACGGCATGGCCCGGGTGACGTCGACCGAGACGAGGTGCTCGACGGCGACGTCATCGGGGAAGGCCTGGATGGTGTCGACGACCTTGTTCCACGCGATGGCGACCTTGGCACCGTGGTCCTCGAACTGGTGCCGCAGCTCGCGCGGCGTGTAGAGCGGGTTGTGCTCGACGACGATCGCCCCGAGACGCAGCACCGCGTAGAACGCGACGACGTGCTGCGGGCCGTTCGGCAGCACGATCGCGACCGTGTCGCCGTGCCCCACGCCGAGCCTGCGCAGTCCCTCGGCGGCCCGCGAGATCTGGTCGACGAGCTCGGAGTAGGTCGTCTTAGCCCCGAAGAACTCGAGCGCCACCGCCCTCGGGTAGCGCGCCGCGGAGGCCTCGACCAGGTCGAGCAGCGAGCCGTCGACCGGTTCGAGGTCGTGCGGCACGCCGGGTGCGTAGGAGTCGAGCCAGGGACGAGCGCTGTCGGTGGTCACCGGGCCACTCTATCGACCGCCGGGCGTACCCCGTCGGCTCGGTGCCGGCTGGCAACCTGACCGCGGACGAGGAGGCGCGGCGCAGCATGGTGCTCGACATCACGAGGAGAGGAACGACACATCGTGAGCAAGGTCTGGTTCATCACCGGTGCATCCAAGGGCTTCGGCCGCGAGTGGGCCGAGGCGGCCCTCGAACGCGGAGACAAGGTCGCGGGCACCGCACGGAAGATCGACGACGTCACGCCCCTCGTGGACGCGTACGGCGACTCCTTCTTGCCCATCCAGCTCGACGTGAACGACCGTGCGGCCGACGTCGCCGCGGTGCACCAGGCGGCGGAGCACTTCGGCCGCCTGGACGTCGTCGTGAACAACGCCGGCTTCGGCCACTTCGGCATGATCGAGGAGATCACCGAGGACGAGGCCCGCGCCCAGCTCGAGACGAACCTGTTCGGCGCCCTCTGGGTGTCGCAGGCCGCGCTGCCGATCATGCGCGAGCAAGGCTCGGGCCACATCGTCCAGGTCTCGAGCATCGGCGGGATCAGTGCCTTCCCGACCGTCGGCATCTACCACGCCTCGAAGTGGGCCCTCGAGGGGTTCAGCCAGTCGCTGGCGCAGGAGGTCGCGGGGTTCGGCATCAAGGTGACGCTCGTCGAGCCCGGCGGCTTCTCGACCGACTGGTCGGGCCCCTCCGCCTCGCGCAGCGACGAGCTCGAGGCCTACGCCGAGGTGCGAGAAGCCGCGTCGAAGCGCCCCTCGGCCGCCGACCCGGGAGACCCGACGGCCACCCGCTCGGCCATTCTGAAGGTCGTCGACGCCGACGAGCCGCCGCTGCGCATCTTCTTCGGCAAGGCGCCGCTCGAGATCGCCACGAAGGACTACGAGTCGCGCCTCGAGACGTGGAACGAATGGCAGCCCGTCTCGGTCGAGGCCCACGGGAACTGACACTCGCCCTGTCACGCACGCCGCGCCTCCTGCCCCCTTGCCGGGACGCAGGAGGCGCGGCGTGCGTCCGCTGGGACACCTCCGCGGGCCGTCTCGCGGCTCACCGGTCCTTGAACCATCGGACGAGATCGCGGCGGCGGATCGTGGCCGTGGTCAGGGCGGCGGCGAGGACCGCTCCGGCAGCGGCGGCCAGTGGTGCCGCCGTGAGGAGGTGCGCGGGGGAGTCGACGAGGGAGCCCGCATCGAGCAGCAGGGTGAGTGCCGTCAGTCCCGAGGCGACGACGGCCCCGCAGACGGCCCAGGCCGCGGTCTCGACGACCACCACGGCGAGCTGCGCCGTCCGGCTCTGACCGGCCTGACGGGCCCCGCTGAATTCGAGCCGTCGGCGACGGACGGACACGATGCCGAGCACGGCGGCCGTCACGGCGGCGACGGCGGGGGCCCAGCGGGTGAGGCGCTCGCCGACGGCGTCGGTGTCGAAGATCGACCCGAGCGACGCATTGAGCTGGCCGAGCGACAGGGGTGCCGTCGGACCGGCCGACGACGATGTCGTGGACCTCAGGAGGTCGTCGGTGCTGCCGCCCTGCGGCCAGGCACGGGCCCAGCACTCGTCGAACGGGCGTGACGCGTCGCCGGGCAGCAGCACGGCGGACGAGAGGCGGCTGTCGCGGCCGTCCTCCGGGTGCACGAAGACCCCCGCGACGGGCAGCGGGCCCTGCGGTGTGCCGAGCTCGTCACCTGCGGCGGCTCCGAGGCGATCGGCGAGCGTGGGGGAGAGCCAGGCGCCGGCGCGCCCGTCGGAGTCGGCGATCAGGGCCGCCAGACCAGGGGTGACCTCGAAGGTCGACAGCGTGGCTCCGGGCAGGGCGGTGAGCGCGAGGCCGGGTCCCGGGCGGAGGGCCCCGGCGGCGAGGACGTCGCCGTGCCCGGCGAGGGCGTCGCAGGCGGCGCCGTCGATGCCGCCTTCCAGAGCGGCGGTGCGGGTCGCGGCGCCCGAGGCGACGTAGGCGGAGGCGTCGCGGGTCAGGGACGCTACGGTGCCGACGTCCGCGGCGCCGGCGATGCCGGTGGTGGCGGCGAGCAGCACGGCGAAGGTCGCGAAGCGGGTGGTGCCGGAGCGGATGTCGCGGCCGGCCTCGCTCAGCACGCTCGAGAGTCTCACGGGGTCGTCTCGACGGCGTGCGGTGCCGGCTCGGTGTCGGGATCGATTCCGGTGGCACGGTCCGTGGGACCGAGCTCGATCACCCGGGTGCAGGACTCACGGGTCTGAGGGTCGTGGGTGGCGACGACGACCGTCGCTCCGTCGTGGGCCGCGGCGCGCAGGCGGGCGTTGACCGTCGCGGCGGATCGTCGGTCGAGCTGTGCGGTGGGCTCGTCGACGAGCAACAGGTCGGGTCGGGTGGCGACGGCCCGGGCGAGCATCAACCGTTGTGCCTCGCCGCCGGACAGGTGGGCGAACGGTCGGTCCGCGAGCGGCAGCAGGCCGAATCGGTCGAGGGTGTGGCGGGCGACGGGTTCGACGTCGCGTCGTCGCGAGCCGTCGGTCAGCAACGGGAAGACGACGTGGTCGAGGGTGCTGCGCCCGGGGACGCCCCAGGGGTTCTGGAACACCCAGCCGGTGCGGGCGACGCGGGTCAGGTCGATGGTGCCGGCGGTGGGAGCGAGAGTGCCCGCCAGCACGGACAGCAGCGACGACTTGCCGCAACCCGAGGGGCCGCAGACGGCGACGACCTCGCCGGGGTCGAGGTGGAAGCTGAGGTCGCGGAACAACTCGGGGCCCTGCCCGTGTCGCAGGGCGATCCCGTGGGCGGTGACCGCCGGTCGCGGGGTGGCATCACCCGCAGGAGGCGCGGCGGTCGTCGACACGGAGGCTCACCTCCGTCGGTGGCTCGGTGCCCTCGGGCAGCCGGACGAGCGAGGCGCCGAGGGTCGAGCCGACGACGTCGACCGGGACGGTGCTGCCCGGCAGGGCGAGGCAGCCGGTGCCGGGGTCGTCGCCGGTGCGGACGGCCGCGGCGGGGACCTGGAGCACCGGGATCGGGTCGTGCAGCACCAGGGTGGCGGGGACGGCGTCGTCCTCGGCGGCCACGAGTTCGGTGAAGCCCTCGGCGCCGGCGAGGGTCGCCAGGAAGGCGGGTTCGGTGCTGGAGGACCCGTCGGTCATGGCTCCCGTCACCCCGAGCACGGTCAGGTCCCTCGCCCCCGGGGCGAGGTCTCTCGGAATCGACGACAGCCGCACGGCGGTGACGGCGGCGGGTGCCGAGGCGAGCTCGTCGCCTGGTTCGAGGGTCGAGCCGAGGTCTGCGCACTTCATGACGGGGGTCGAGACGCGGGGGAGGCGGACGATCTCGTCGAGGGGGAGGACGAGGGACCCGTCAGGGCGGGTGATGCCGACTTCTTTCAGCAATGCCGCCACGGCGCGGGCCGTGCCGGGGCCGAGACGGCCGTCGCTGCCGACGGAGCGTCCGAGTCTCGTCAATTCGTCTTGAAGGGCGCGGACGTCGGCGCCGCGGTCGCCGAGCTGGAGATCGCGGTAGAGCGGCACGTTCGTGTTCAGGCCGAGCAGCGGGCGTTCGTCGACGTGGGCCACGACCGTGCCCGAGTCGAGGCTGCCCCCGGGGGTGCAGGGCCGTCGCGTGAGGACTCCGCCGACCGGGCTCGTGACGGTGGCGGGGTCGCCGCTGACGAACGAGACCTGCACCTTCCGGCTGTCGTCGAACGTGCTGGGCGTCGCCGGCGCCGTGTCGCCCGGCGTCGCGGTGGCGAGCACCGAGGGAGGTTCGACGGATGCCAGTCCGACCGCGAGGCAGACCCCGGCTGCGAGGAGCGCGACGGCGCACACCGCTGCGACGGCGAGGACGGCCCGGGATCGTCTCACGGTTCGACCTGGATGCCGAGACCTGCGTTCTCGAAGCATTCCTGCGCCTCGGGTGAGTTCACGTCGAAGGGGAAGGGGGATTCTGCGAGTTCGTCGAGGTCGGATCGAAAGGCGTCCTCGTCGTAGGAGTCGGGTGTGAGTCCCCTGTCGGCGAGACACCTCACGACCTGTGTCTCCGGGTCGGCCAGGAGCTCGGGATTGCCGTTCTGAATGGTGAAGAGGCTCTCGATGGGGGCGAGCTGTCCGGCGCAACCTTCCGCATCGTCGCTGAAGGCGTCCAGCTCGTCTTGGGAGTCGGGGAACGGACCTGTCTCGGCCAGGGTCCCGTTCTTGCGCCGCTCGTAGTTCAACTCGTGGCCGAGGTCCGACATGCAGCGGTCATACATCGCGTGTGCGGCGTCGTAATCGCTCTGCGTGATCGATCCGGACTCGATCGCTCGTTCGAGGACGTCGATGACGAAGGGGTCGGATTCGTGCTCGAGCTGTTGCTCGAAGAGCTCGGTGAGGCTTCCGGCGACCTTCTCGAGATCGGTGTCCGTCGAGGGGGTGGGTTCGGCCGTGCAGGCTGTCGTCGTGACGAGGAGGCCGATGATGATGAGGGAAGGGGCAAGGCTGCGCATTGTCGACTGTCGATTCGTGAGGGCCGGGGGATGTGAGGATGCGGCGAGCCCCATCGGCTCGCCGCACCGGCTCAGCGGAAGAGCGCGCGAGCCGAGCCGTGATGCGACCCGCAGCTGGCGTAGGCCAACGTGCTCGTTCGTCGTCCAGGCCGGATGACCCGACCGATACTTCTCGTTTCGCACGTTGACCGTCGCGGTGGACCGTCGGTCGAGCGAGGGCGGCGTGTGCCTCACCTCTGCCCGGACCCGACGGCGAAGCCGACCCGGGTGAAGCAGTCCTGGGCCTCGGGTGAGTCCGCGTCGAACGGGAACGGCTCGTCGCTCTCGAGGTCGGACTTCAGTGCTGCCTCGTCATAGCCCTCTTCCGTGACACCGAGCTCGGCCAGACAGCGCGTGGCCACGGTGAGGGGATCGGCGATGAGGTCCGGGTTGCTCTGCTGGACGGAGAACAGCGACTCGATGGGTGCCAGCTGCGCTGAGCACTCCTTGCCCGCCTCCATGTACTTTTCGACCTCGTCTCGAGTCGAGAGGCCGTTGGGTGGGGTGATCCTCATCGTGCCGTTCTTGTTGCGGGCATACTCTTCGTCGGCATAGCCGACGTCCTTCATGCACCGTGTGTAGAGGTCGAAGGCGGCGTCGTAGTCAGCTTGAGGGATGCTGCCCGTCGTGACGGCACGTTTCAGGGCCTCGATGACGAACGGGTCCTGTTCTTGCTGCAGCTGGCGTTCGAACATCTCGATCAGACTTCCCGCCATTTTCTCGTCGGACTTTCCGTCGTCGTAGGTACTCGACGTCGTCGAACAACCGGTGAGGAGCAGGGTGGCGATGAAGATGGCGCTGAGCGCTCGTGTGCGCGACATGAGACCTCTCGATCCGGATGGCAGGTGGGTGAGGGGAGGGCGGGCGTCCGGGCCCGCCCTCCCGGAGCCGATCAGCGGAACTGGTACCAGGCCTGACCGGAACTCAGGCCGCAGCTCGCTTTCGCCCACGTGCTCGCCGAGGCCCAGCCCGACAAGGACGACGCGCATCCGTGCTGCGCGTACGAACGACCCTGAGTTCCGCCGGATGTCGTCGTGGAGGCTCTGGCCTGGACGGGGGATACGGACGCTGTGCCGGACCCGGCGGCCTGGGCCGGGACGCTCGCGGCGAGGGCGCCGCCGAAGGCGAGAGCGCCGGCGAGGACGATGGTGCCGAGAGATCGGCGTCGTGTGATCTCCATGGAGTCTCCTTTGACTCGTTCGTCATCCAGGCCGGGTGACTCAACCAATACTTCATGTTGCTCACACGAATGTCAAGCATCGTACGTGACGACCTCGCGACGCGACGACCTCGCGGGGTGTCCGTGGGGCTGGTGGGAGCACCCAGCTTCGGCGGCGCATGATCGAGGCATGCCCGCTCTGACCGAACCGCTCCGCGCCCGTCTGCAGTACACCTTCAACGGGCAGTACACGGGCACGCCCGAGTGGGTCACCGATCTCGAGAAGGGCGACGACGAGGGGTTCTTCCTGCCGGGTTCGGCGGTGTGGGCCGTGCACGGCGCCATGTCGACGATCCCGGCGGGGGTGCGCGCCTTGCTCGTCCAGGCGTTGCATCCCGGGGCCCTCGCCGGTGTGCACGACCACTCGCGTTTCCGCGAGGACCCGCTCGGCCGTCTGGCCGGCACGATCCGCTGGATCTACACGGTCTCGTACGGCAGTCGCGAGGCCGCGACCCACGCGTCGAACTGGGTGTCGCGCCTCCACACGAAGGTGGTCGGCAGCTACGACGACCGCAACGGCGTGAGCCACGACTACGCCGCCAACGACCCCGACCTGCTCAGCTGGGTGCACATGGCGTTCGCGGATTCGTTCCTGGCCGCCTACCTCGAATGGGGTCGCGAGCCCGTCCCCGGCGGGCCCGACGCGTACGTCCGCGAATGGGCGACCGCAGGCGAGCTGATGGGCGTGCCGAACCCACCTCGATCCGTCGCCGAGATGCAGGAGCAGTTGATGGACTTCGACCGACGCGGCGTGCTCGAACGCACGGCCCGCACCGACGACGTCGTCAAGTTCATCAAGCGTCCGCCCCTCTTCCCCGCGCTCAAGGTCGGCTACCCGGTCCTCTTCAACGGCGCGGTCGGCACGCTCCAACCGCGCTTCCGCGAGCTGCTCGGGCTGCGCGCACCGCACGTCGGGCCGATCGCCCTGCCGACCCGGGCACCGGCCCAGGCCATGCTCGCCGGCGTCGGGGGAGTCCTCGGCAAGCGACCCGTAGCCGAGGGACACGCCCTGGCGCGCCTCGAGCGCATCGGCTGGACGGCCGGCTGAGCCGTCGCCCGGCACCGCTCCGGCTCGACCGCACGGCCCCCTGACCGGGGAGGGCGGGGCCGGGTGCCCCCTGGCAGGATGAGCCGGTGACCGACACGAACCCCCTCGCCGACGCGAGCGACGCGGGCGAGGCGACCCGCGCCTCCTCGGCTGGGCGGCACTCGACGAGACGGTGGCTGGTCGAGTTGCTGGTGATCGTGCTGGTCGGGCTGGTGTTGTCGTGGGGCGTGCGCACATTCCTCGTGCGGAGCTTCTCGATCCCGTCGGGGTCGATGGAGCAGACGCTCATGATCGGGGACAGGATCATCGTCAACGAGCTCTCGCCCGGCGTGATGCCGTTGCACCGGGGTGACATCGTGGTCTTCGAGGACCCGGGCGGGTGGCTCGGCTACGGAGACGACGCCGGACAAGACCTGGTGAAGCGCGTCATCGGTCTGCCGAGCGACCGGGTCAGCTGCTGTGACGCGGACGGGCACGTCCTCGTCAACGGTGAGCCGCTCGACGAGCCGTACCTGACCCTGACCGACGGCGGCCCCCGGGCCTCGGCGACGGACTTCGACGTCACCGTGCCCGAGGGCGCGCTCTGGGTGCTCGGCGACAACCGTGACCACTCGGCCGACTCGCGTGCGCACCGGACCGGACCCTACGAAGGCTTCGTGCCCCTGGACGACGTGATCGGACGCGCCTTCGTGATCAGCTGGCCGATCGACCGGTGGCAGCGGCTCTGAGCGATCCCGCCCGGCCCGCGCCGGCCGTCAGCCCGCGGCGATGAGGCGGTCGCGGACCTCGCGGCGCAGCACCTTGCCGATCAGCGACTTGGGCAACTCGTCGAGCTGCACGACCCGGCGGGGCACCTTGTACGCGGCCAATTGGCCGCGCGAGGCGTCGCGGATGGCCTCGGCGTCGAACGAGGCGCCCGGCTCGAGCACGACGGCCGCCACGACGTCCTCGCCGCCGCCCGAGCGGGGCAGACCGACCACGGCCACCTCGGCCACGCCGGGGGCGTTGCGCACGGCCTCCTCGACCTCGGAGGGGGCGACGTTGAAGCCGCCCGTGACGATGAGCTCTTTGATGCGGTCGACGATCGTGACGTAGCCGTCGGCGCTCATCGTGACGATGTCGCCCGTGCGGAACCAGCCTCCCTCGAGAAAGGCCTCGGCGGTCTCGTCCGGGCGGTTCCAGTAGCCGCGGAACACCTGCGGCCCGCGCAGCAGCAACTCGCCCGCGGCACCCGGCACGACCGGGCGGCTCGGATCGGGGTCGTCACGGTCGACGACCATCGCCTCGGTCGAAGGGAAAGGCACGCCCACGGTGCCGACGCGGCGGGTCGGGCCGATCGGGTTGCCCAGGGCGACCGGCGAGGTCTCGGTCAGGCCGAAGCCCTCGACGAGCATGCCGCCCGTGACGCCCTCCCACGCCCGGACGACCGTGCTCGGCAGGTTCATCGCCCCCGAGATGGCGAAGCGGGCCGACGACAGGTCGACGTCGCGCTCGCGGGCGGCGTCGGCCAGCCGCTGGTAGATCGGGGGCACCGCCGGCAAGAAGGTCGGCGGGTGCTTCTTCGCGGCCTTGAGCACGAGGTCGACGTCGAACTTCGGGAACAGGACGAGTCGCGCACCGATGCTCATGGCGAAGGTGAGACAGAGCGTCAGGCCGTAGGCGTGGAAGAACGGCAGGACGCCGTAGACCGTCTCGTCGCCGTCGACCAGGCCGGGAACCCAGGCGCGACCCTGCGCGGCGTTGCTGCGGAGGTTGCGGTGGGTGAGGATGGCGCCCTTCGGCGACCCGGTGGTGCCGCTGGTGTACTGCAGCAGGGCGATGTCGTCGACGTCGGGGCGCGGGTGCTTCTTGCGCAGCGGACGGTTCGCCAGCAGGCCTTGCCAGGTGAGGTCGCCCTCGGCCCCGTCGGTCAGGGCCGCCCGGCTCTTCTTGGCGGCGGGCACCGGCAGCTTGAGGGCGAGGCGCGTGCCGAGCGGCATGCCCTTCGTCACATCGACCGAGACCACCGTCGAGAAGCCGATGTCGGCGGGTAGGGCCCTCAGCCGGTCGACCAGCTTGTCCCACGCGATGGCGATCGTGGCGCCGTGGTCCTCGAAGAGGTGCCGCAGCTCGCGGTCGGTGTAGAGCGGGTTGTGTTCGACCACGACGGCGCCCAGGCGCAGCACGGCGTAGAACGCCACCACGTGCTGCGGGCTGTTGGGAAGGATCAAGGCGACCCGGTCGCCACGACCCACGCCGAGCCTCCTGAGGCCCTCGGCCGCGCGCGCGACCTGGTCGCCCAGGTCGCGGTAGCTGGTCTCACGGCCGAAGAACTCGAGGGCCGGCTTCTGCCGGTACGTCGACACGGCGTCGTCGATGAGGTCGACGAGGCTGCCCGTGACGGGCTCGATGTCGGCGGGGACGTCGGGGGCGTAGCTGTGCAGCCACGGGCGGTCGATCGGGGCGGTCATGCCACCACTTTGGCAGGGCCGGGTGATGATCCTCCGGGAGGCGCGGGTCACGTCGCCGAGGACGCCCCCGGTCGGGCCCGCGCAGGGACGGTGGGCCCGCGCCGCCTCAGCGCGCGTCGCGCCCGGTCAGGGCGAGCAGGCGGATGCGCAACGGGGCGTCGTCGTCGACGGGCACGGGCGAGGCGAAGAGCCCCGACGCCTCGAGGGCGTCCTTCTGCGGCGCGAAGACGCCCCAGACGGCCTCGACCAACGTGTCGTCGAGCTCTTCGTCGGTGCCCACGGCGCGGGCGAGATCCCAGGTGTGGATCGTGACGTCGGCGACCTGCTCGGCGAGGTACTCGTGCACGGGCACCACGTCGGCGCTCAACCGCACCTCGGCATGGGGATCGGCTGCGCTCCAGGCGGCGGTGGCCGCGCTCGACCACCGGTGCCAGGCCTCGACGAGGTCGTCGCCGAGGGGCTCGATCGCGTTCTCGGCCTCGGCGGGGTCGCCGCCCTCGAGCAGCAGCGGAACCCACTGCTGCTCACGGGTGACGTGCCGCACGAGGTCGCGCACCTTCCACTCGGTGTCGGGTGTCGGGGCGTCCCAGTCGGCCACGGCCTCGACACGGCGGGCGAACTCGTCGTGGGCGGTCTTCTGCAGGGTGATCCAGTCGACGGTCATCGGGAGTCCTCTCGGGGTGGGGCAGTGGCTCTCGGCGTCAACCGCGCGGGACGGCACGGTGTTCCCGAGAGCACTGCCCCGATGGTAGGACCGTCGGCTAGGGTCGTCGGCATGACCCTCGGCCTCTCGGTGCTGGCGCCCTTCGTGGCGTTCGTCGAGGCCGTGCTCTCGGCCGGTGGTGCACCGCTGTCGGCGGTCGTGCTCGTCGGTCTGCTCGGCGCCGCCACCGCGGTGGTCGCGCTCGGCGTCGCCCGTGTCGTGCTCACGCTCTGTGGACTGGCCGGGGCGGTGCCCGAGGTGACCCTCCGCGAAGAAGCGGGCACGCGCCTCCTCGTCTGGCGACGTGACCCCGACGCCCGAGGGCACGTGCGGTCGCGGGCGCCCGGGCGGGCCGTCCCGGCCGCCTGAGCGCACCCACGCCCGCGTCGATCCGACGCCCCGGCGGCCAGAAGACACCCACCGTCTCTCTGACCGAGGAGTCCTCATGGACCTGTCCACCTTTCCCCCGATCGCCGTCGTCCTCGGCGGTCTGCAGTCGCTCGTCACCACCCTCGGCGTTCTCGTCGAACCCGTCGCGGGGGCGTCCGCCGCCGCGTTCGGCGTCGTGTTGCTCACTCTGCTCGTCCGGCTCGTGCTCGTGCCCGTCGGCGTCTCGCAGGTACGCGCCGAGATCGCCCGGCGCCGACTGGCTCCGGCGATCGCCGACCTCACCCGCCGCATCTCCGACCCTCAGGCCCGCAGCAAGGCGCTGATGGCGCTGTACGCCTCCGAGAAGGTCTCGCCGGCGGCCGGCTGCCTGCCGACGCTCGCGCAGGCGCCCGTGCTCACGGCGGTCTACTCGCTCTTCGCGCACTCCGAGATCGCCGGTCACGCCAACACCCTGTTGACCCACACGCTCGGCGGAGCCGCCCTCGGCGCCAACCTGTTCGTCACGCTCGGGACGGGCCTCGCGGCCATCTGGCCGTATCTCGTGCTGCTGGTGGTGCTCGGGATCGTCGTCGAGTTGGGGCGCCGCGCGAACCTGCGGTTCACCGGGGCCACGGCCGGTGTCGTCGGACCGGCGGGCGGGGCTCCAGGTCAGGAGGCGCTGGCCGGCCTGGGCGGGATGCTTCGGTGGTTGCCGTACGTCAGCGTCGTGTTCGCGGCGTTCGCCCCGCTCGCCGCTGCTCTCTACCTCGTGACCAGTGCGACCTGGACCCTGGGGGAGCGCGCCGTGCTGCGGCGTGTGCTCGCGCGGTGACGCAGAAGGGCCCGCCCTCGCCGTGCGAGAGCGGGCCCTTCTCGGTGTCGCCGACTACGCAGCGAGCGTGAACTGGATCTCGAGCGTGACGGTGACGTCGTTGCCGAGCGTGAAGCCGCCGGCCTCGAGCGCGGCGTTCCAGGTGACACCGAACTCGGTGCGGTCGATCTTGGTGGTCGCCGAGAAGCCCAGCTTGGTCTGGCCGTAGCCGTCGACGACGAGGCCGCCGAACTCGCTCTTCAGGGTGACGGGCTTGGTGACACCGCGAAGGGTCAGGTCGCCGTGCACGAGGAACGCGTCGTCGCCCTTCTCCTCGATGCTGGTCGACACGAAGGTCATCTTGGGGTGCTCTTCGGCGAGGAAGAAGTCGCCCGTCTGCAGGTGACCGTCGCGGTCCTTCTGGTTCGTGTTGACCGAGGCCACGTCGATCGAGGCCGTGACCTTCGAGGCGGTGTGGTCCTCGGCCGTGACGAGCGAGGCGTCGAAGGACTCGAACGAGCCCTTGACCTTGCTGATGGCCAGGTGGCGGACGCTGAACGAGACCTCGCTGTGGGTCGGGTCGAGGTTCCAGGTGCCGGCGGGGATCTTCTCTGCGGTGATGGTCATGGTGTTCTCCTGTACGTGTGAGGTCGAGATCAAGGTCGATGACGTGTCATCGAAGCTGGTACGAGTATATGCAAGCGCATCCAGCCGGACAACATTCCCGGGATGTCCGGACGGTGTCGAGGTGGTGTCGGTCAGCCGGACCGGAGTCGGTCAGGCCGCGGCTCACGCCGGTCGGCGCTCGGGCGAGACCGTCTTGGCAGGGTCCTTCTCGGCGAGGTCGCCCAGGGCCTCGTCGATGCGCGACATGACGTCGGCGGGCAGGGTGACCCCCGCCGCCTTCACGTTGTCGGCCACCTGCTCGGGACGCGAGGCCCCGATGATCGCAGAAGCCACGTTGTCGTTCTGCAGCACCCAGGCGATGGCGAGCTGCGCCATCGAGAGGCCGAGATCGGCCGCGATCGGCTCGAGCTTCGCGACGCCGGTCAGCACCTCGTCGGTGAGGAAGCGCTTGATCGTGTCCGCCCCTCCCTTGTCGTCGGTCGCGCGGCTGCCTGCGGGCAGCTCGGCGCCCGGCTTGTACTTGCCCGTCAGGACGCCCTGGGCCACAGGTGACCAGACGATCTGGCCGAGGCCGTGCTGCTTGCTGGCCGGCACGACGTCGGACTCGATGACGCGCCAGAGCATCGAGTACTGCGGCTGGTTCGAGATGAGCTGCACGCCGTGCTTCACCGCGAGTTCGTGACCGGCGCGGATCTGCTCGGCCGTCCACTCGCTGACGCCGATGTAGAGCGCCTTGCCGGCCCGGACCACGTCGGCGAAGGCCTGCATGGTCTCTTCGAGCGGAGTCTCGTGGTCGTAGCGGTGCGCCTGGTAGAGGTCGACGTAGTCCGTGCCGAGGCGTCGCAACGACCCGTCGATGGACTCGAGGACGTGCTTGCGGCTGAGGCCCACGTCGTTGTGGCCGCGCGGGCCGGTGGGCCAGTAGACCTTCGTGAAGATCTCGAGGCTCTCGCGACGCTCGCCCTTGAGGGCGTCACCGAGTACCTGCTCGGCCGCCGTGTTCGCGTAGGCGTCGGCGGTGTCGAAGGTCGAGATGCCCGCGTCGAGGGCCGCGCGGACGCACTGCGTCGCCACGTCGTTCTCGACCTGGGACGCGTGCGTCAACCAGTTGCCGTAGGTGATCTCCGAGATCTTGAGTCCGCTGTCGCCGAGGTGTCTGAATTCCATGCCCCCACGCTACGCGTGACGGCGGACGCGGCAAGGGGTGTGCGGTGGACTCGTGAGGCGTACAGTGACGATTGATCAGATCGTGTCCCCCGCCTGGGGGACACAATCCGTCGGACGTCGCCGTCCCCATCGGGGCGGGGGGTCCGAGGCTCCTGCTGACCCGACCCGACTGGAGCACCGCCGTGACCTTCGACCCGCTCCTCGCCGCCCCCGGCCCCGTCCTCACCCCGACGCTTCCCGCCACACCCGTGACGCCCGTGCCGAATCGCGGCGGCCTGCCCGTCGTCCCGGTCGAGCAGGCGTCGGCAGCCCTGCCCTGGGTCGACTGGTCCAGCGTGCAGTGGGCCGGCTTCGTGCTGCTCGCCGTGCTCGTCGCCCTGACACTCGTGGTCTCGATCCGGCGTCTCGCGCGGAGGCTGTACCTCGTCCGTGAACAGGAAGAACTCGGCCGTCGCGACCTCGACGGCCCGGTGCTGCCCTCGGCTCACGCCTTCACCGCGCTCGTGCCGGCGTCCGGACCGGCCGGGCTCGCCGTGACCCTCGACCTCCTGGCGAGGCAGCAACACCCAGACGTCCACGTCCTCGTGGTCGTCGACCCGGAGGACCCGCTGACGCTCGACGTCGCGACCTCCGCCGTGCGGCGTCACCCCGGACGCGTGCAGGTCGTCGAGACCCGGTCCCTCGGCGGGCGGCCCGCTACGGCGGCCTCGTCGCTCGCCGACGGACTCGCGGAGGTACGTGACGGCGTGGTCGGTGTCTTCTCGGCGGGCGACCGCCCGCACCCCCGGCTCTTCGCCCTCGTCGACTCGGTCCTGACCCGCACGGACGCGGACGCGGTCCAGCACGCCAGCCGACCGGCGCTCGAGTCCACGCGCTGGTGGGCACCCCGGTCGGCCGTCGACCGGTGGTGGTGGTCCCGGTCGGTCGTCCGCTCCCACGGCCGGGCCGGCTTCGTGCCGTTGTCGGACAGCACGCTCTTCGTCCGTCACGCGTGGCTGGCCTGGTCGGGTGGCTGGGACGCCACCGGCGTCGAGGCGGGCCTCGACCTCGGCGTCCGCATGACGGTGGCCGGGGCCCGGGTCGTCATCGCGACCTCGGCCGAGACGACCACGGTCGAACGCTCACCGGGTGGGCTCCGCGACCTGGTGCACGTCCGCGCGACGTGGGTCCGCGGGTGCCTGCAGGTGCTCGGCAAGGGGGACTGGCGTCGACTCCGGCCGAAGGCGCGGCGTCGTGCCTTCGGCGTGCTCGTCGAGCCCCTGGTCGACGCGGCCGTGACCGTCGTCACGACCGTGGCGTTGCTGTCGACCGTCCTGGTCGGTGCTCCCGCCCTCGTGATCGCGCTCGCGCTCGTGCCGGTACTGCCCTGGGTCCTCGCGCAGCTCCTGGACGTCGGGGCGACGACGGAGGCGGCCGCGGAACAGGGGCGGAGGGCGACGGGCCGGGAGCGCCTCCTGGTCGTCGTCGGCTCGGTGCCCGACCGCCTGATCGGCCTCGCCGCCGTCGTGGCGGCGGTCGGGGCCGAGCTCGCGACCGCTCGGCCGGTAGTCGTCGACCCGCCGTCGTCGAGCATCCTGCTGCCCGGCCGACACCCCGTGGGGTTCGACGAATCCGCCGCGAGATGAACGGCAGGTTTCGCCTGCCTGGCAGTTGGCCCGGATGACCGTACCCCGACCAAACCGATTCGCCGACGCCCCCCGAACCGGTGTCATGCCCGAATCCGAGGCCCCCGTTCAGGGGGCGCGTCCCGACCGCGCCGCCTCGACGAACCCGAGGCCGCCCCTCCGCCTCGTCGCCCGAGTGAGAGAACTCGCGACGTTCGGTCTGGTGGGCGGCATCGCCTTCGTCGTCGACGTCGGCGTGTACAACCTGCTGCGCGCCACCCTGCTCGACGACAAGCCGATCGGTGCCAAGGTCATCTCGGTCCTCGTCGCCACGGCCGTCGCCTGGCTCGGCAACCGGTACCTGACCTTCCGTGAGGGTCGCAACCAGGCCGTCGTCCGCGAGGCCGTCACCTTCGGCCTCGTCAACGTCGGCGGCCTCCTGATCGCGTCGGCGTGTCTGTTCGTCTCGCACTACCTGCTGGGCTTCACGAGCCAGCTCGCCGACAACGTGGCAGCCAACGGCATAGGTCTCGTGCTCGGCACGGCCTTCCGCTACGTGGCCTATCGCCACCTCGTCTTCCGCGGCTCGCCCGCGGTCACCACCCCGGCCGACACCCCCGACGAGTCGGCCGAGCTCGCCACCGTCACCGCCCCCGCGCGGACCGACGACCCCACCCGACAGAACACCCCGCAGACCCACCTGCACCCGACCCACTGACTGGAGAGTGATCCTGTGTCGACTGACCCGACCCAGATCCCGACATCACATCTCGCAGCGGGCGAACCCGCCCCGTTGCTCACCCCGCAAGCGCCTGCCGACCCGTCGCAGTTCGTGCCGAACCGTGGCTCGACCGGCGCCGCCGAGTCGATGATCGGCTTCCAACTGCCCGACTGGTCGCCACTCGAGTGGATCGGCTACTCGTCGCTGATCCTCGTGACGATCCTGCTGACCGCGGTCGCCGTGTCGACCCTCTGGTGGATGCTGCACGCCTGGCGGTCGAAGGACAACCTCGACGACAGCCAGTTCAGCGAGAACCCGCTCGACGCCGCCCACTCGTTCACCCTGCTCGTCCCCGGTCGGCACGAGGAAGAGGTCATGGGCCAGACCCTCGACCGTCTCGCCCTGCAGGACCACCCGGACTTCGAGATCATCGCCATCGTCGGCCACGACGACCCGGGCACCGAGCGGGTCGCCCGCGAGGCCGCCGCCCGGCACCCCGAGCTGATCCGCGTGATCGTCGACTCGAGCGTGCCGAAGAACAAGCCGAAGGCGCTCAACCTGGCGCTGCAGTCCTCGCGCGGCGAGATCGTCGGCGTGTTCGACGCCGAGGACGAGGTGCACCCGCGGCTGCTGACCCTCGTCGACTCGCGGTTCACCGAGACCGACGCCGACGTGGTGCAGGGCGGCGTGCAGCTGATGAACTTCCAGAGCAGCTGGTGGAGCCTCCGCAACGTGCTCGAGTACTACTTCTGGTTCCGGTCACGCCTGCACTTCCACGCCAAGGAGAAGTTCATCCCGCTCGGCGGCAACACCGTCTTCGTCCGCAAGGACTGGCTCGACTGGTCCGAGGGCTGGGACGCCGAGTGCCTCGCGGAGGACTGCGAGCTCGGTGTCCGCCTCTCGAGCGCCGGTGCGAAGGTCGTCGTGGCCTACAGCCCCGAGGTCGTCACCCGTGAGGAGACACCCGGAACCTTCGTCTCGCTGCTCAAGCAGCGCACCCGCTGGAACCAAGGCTTCATGCAGGTCTACGGCAAGGGCGAGTGGAAGAAGCTGCCCCGTCTGCGCCAGCGCCTCATGGCCCGCTACCTGCTGACGATGCCGTTCATCCAGGCCGCCACCGGTCTGCTCATCCCCGTCTCGATCATCCTGATCCTGACCACCAAGGTGCCGACCGCCATCGCCCTCGTCTCGTTCGTGCCCCTGGCGCCGACGCTCGTGCTGCTGGCCGTCGAGTTCACCGGTCTGCGCGAATTCGGCCGCGTCTACGGGCAGAAGGTCCGCGCCCGCGACTACTTCCGTCTCGTCTGGGGTCTGCTGCCCTACCAGATCTTCCTCGCGCTCGCCGCGGTCCGGGCGGTCTTCCGTCAGCTGCGCGGCCTCAACGCGTGGGAGAAGACCGAGCACACCGGTGCTCACCGCGACGAGGTCGCGACCGAACCGCAGGAGGCGCCCAGCGCCTCCCAGCAGGAACCCGCCATGGCCATGACCGGAGGTGAGCGATGACCAGCACGCTGAACCGCCCCCGCGCGGCCGACACCACCGTGTCGAACGGCCCCGGCACCCCCGTGGTGCCCACCAAGGACCCGCGTGGTGCGAAGTCCACGTCGTGGCTGCGTCGTCACGGCGCGAGCCTCGCGTGGCTGCTGCCCGTGCTCGCGATCGCGGCCGTCGTCATGGCGTTCAACATGGACGGTTCGCCTCAACGCATCGACGACGAAGGCACCTACGCCGCCCAGGCCTGGGCGATCCAGAACCTCGGTGAGATCACCCACTACACCTACTGGTACGACCACCCGCCCGTGGGGTGGCTGCAGATCTCCGCCTACACGGCCCTGACCGGTGCCTTCTCGCGCTACGACGTCGCCGTGCTCGCGGCCCGCGAGGCGATGCTGTTCTTCACGGTCGTGTCGGTGGCGCTCGTCTGGCTGCTCGGCCGCAAGCTCGGCCTCGGTCGACCCGCAGCCGCCGTGGCGGGTCTCGTGTTCGCCGTGTCACCGCTGGCCCTGCAGTTCCACCGCACGGTCTACCTCGACAACGTCGCCACCCCCTGGCTGCTCGCCGCGTTCGTCTTCGCCCTGAGCAAGCGGTACCAGCTCGCCGGCTTCGCGGCCGCGTCCCTCTCGTTCGGCATCGCCGTGCTCTCGAAGGAGACGTACCTGCTGGCGCTGCCGTTCCTGGCGTGGATGATGTGGCGGGGTTCCGACAAGTCGACCCGCCGCTACACCCTGTCGATCGCGGGCAGCCTGCTCGTGCTCGTCGGCCTCGGCTACGTCGCGCTCGCCGCCGTCAAGGGCGAGTTGCTGCCGGGCGCCGGCCGGGTGAGCCTCCTCGAGGGCATCCAGTTCCAGCTGGCGACCCGTGAGGCCAGCGGCTCGGTGTTCGACACGGGCAGTCTGTTCTTCGCCACGGTGTCGCAGTGGTGGCAGCTCGACCAGGTGCTCATCGTGCTCGGCACACTCGCGTCGATCGTGGCGGTCTTCATCAAGAAGCTGCGTCCGCTCGGCGTCATGATGGTGTTCCTGATCGCTTTCATGTTCCGCCCGGGCGGCTACCTGCCGGTGCCCTACGTGATCATGCTGCTGCCGTTCGCGGCGCTGCTCGTGGCAGCCGTCACGGACCACGCGGTCACGGCCTTCCGTGCCCGCCGGGCCGGCGCCCTCTCGACCGCTGCCACCCGCACCGGTTCGATCGCCTGGCTCGCCCTGACCCTCGCGGCCGTCGTGGCGATCGTCCCGCTGTGGGCCGTGCAGTTGCGTGGATTCCTGGACAGCGACCTCGACGCGCCCATGCGCAACGCCGAGACCTGGGTCGAGAGCAACGTGCCGAAGGACAGCCGTCTGTTGGTGGACGACGCCGTGTGGGTCGACCTGGTCAAGGCCGGCTTCGCCCGTGAGAACGTCATCTGGTTCTACAAGATCGACACCGACGGTGCCGTCCAGGCGCAGTCGCCGAACGGCTGGCGCGACTCGGACTACCTGTTCGAGACCGAGTCCGTCCGCACCTCGGGGCCCACCTCGCCAGAGATCCGCGAGGCCCTCGCGAACTCGACCGTCATCGCCTCGTTCGGCGACGGCGACCAGCAGGTCAACGTCCGGCAAATCGACAGCCAGGGTGCCGCTCAGGCGCAGACCGAGGCGGAGGACGCCGCCTCGGCCCGCTCGCAGGCCGGTGCCGAACTCGCCCAGAACCCGAACCTGCAGATCTCGTCGACCCTGTCGACGGCGCTCTCGGACGGCCGCGTCGACCCACGCGCGATCATCGTGCTCGGTCAGCTCGCCGCCCTGGGGCCGATCTCGGTGGCCGATCCCGAGGCTCTTCCGGGCGAGCAGGAGGCCCTGTTCCGGCAGTTCGACGTCACCCCGCAGGGTGGTCAGTCCGTCGACGAGCTGCGGACGACGCTCGAAGGCCTGGGCAGCGTCTACGTCCCCGAGTCGGCCGTCCCGTCGGGCGACGGACTGCGCGTGACCTTCTCGGCCGTCGCCCCGACCGGAGTGCTCACCGACTGATCGCCACGCCGGTGCCCGCCCCCGGGCGGGCACCGGCACCTCCTCACCGCGTCCCACCCCCTCGGGGTGGGGCACCCGACCGGAAAGGACCAGCCTCATGGCTTCCCTCTCACGCACCACCGGTACCACCGCCGCCATCGCCTCCGCACCTCCCGCCCGGCGCCGTCGTCTCGCGACGGTCCTCGCCCTCACCGCAGCCGCGGGCGTCGCCCTGGCCGGCTCGCTCGTCGGCGTCTCGCCCGCCCACGCCGCCGACGGCGACGGTTGGGTGCGCGTCGGGCACCTCTCGCCCGACACGAAAGCGGTCGACGTCACGCTGACCTCGTTGAAGGGCGGCCAGGTCGTCATGGACCTCGACGACGTCACCTACGGCCAGGTCAGCCCGTACCAGGCGCTGGCAGCCGGCACCTACGTGGTCTCGATGACCGCGGCGGACGCGCCCACCAACGCGAAGCCGGTCATCACGTCGAACATCACGGTCGACAGCGGACAACCCATCACGGCCGTCGCGTACGGACCGAACGACGACCTGAAGACCCAAGTCTTCACGGACGACCTGACGGCCCCGGCCGACGGCCAGGCGAAGGTCCGCCTGGTGCAGGCCGCGAACGTCAGCAAGACCGTGACGGTCGCGACGAGCACGGGCACCACCATCGCCGAGGATGCGCCCTTCGGCAGCGCCAGCGGCTACGCGCAGGTCGCCGCCGGCCCGTGGACCCTGGACCTGACCGGTCAGAAGGTCACGGGCACCAGCGACGTCGACCTCACCGCGGGCAGCATCAACACGCTGTTCGTGCTCGACAACTCCACGGGCGGCATCACCATCGTCCCGGTGGTCGACAGCGCGGCGACCGCCCAGGCGCCGGTCGGCGGCGTGCAGACCGGTGGTGGCTACCTCGCCGAGCACCCGCAGAAGGACGAGGCCAAGGGCCTCTGGGCGACCGTGCTCGGCTGGTTCGGGGCCTGACGCCCCGTTCCCTCGCGGTAGGACGAGGAGGCGCGGTGGGCGACCGACCGCACCGCGCCTCCTCGGCTCCCCGCCGGGCCGCTCGACCGATCACCCGCACCATCGACCGGAAGAAGAGAACGACATGACGAAGAAGACGAAGGCGCTGCTCGCAGCGGCCGTCGTGGTGGCCCTCGCCATCACGGCCGGCGTCGCCTCTCTCGTCGTCGGAGGGTCCGCGGGCCCGTCGACGGACCGGGCAGGCGGAGGCGCGGACGCGACCGGCACCCCCGGCGCAGGCACCGCCACCCCCCGGTCCCGAACCGCATCCGAGATCGGCGAGGACTTCCTCGCCGACTACGTCGACGACGACGGACGCGTCGTCCGACGCGACCAGGGCGACGACACCGTCAGCGAGGGGCAGGCCTACGGCATGCTCGTCGCGGTCGCCGTGGGCGACGAGAAACGGTTCGACGCCATCTGGACCTGGACGAAGGACGAACTCGTCCGCCCCGACGGTCTGCTCGCCTGGCAGTGGAAGGACGGCGCGGTCGTGGACGACATGCCGGCCAGCGACGCCGACGTCGACGCCGCACGGGCCCTGGTGCTCGCCGGCTCGACGTTCGACCGCCCCGGCCTCACGACCGAGGGTGTCGACCTCGGCGCCGACGTGCTCGACGAGATGACCGTCTCGACCGACGTCGGCCGCATCCTGCTGCCCGGCCCGTGGGCCAGGGGCCCCGGCCCGTGGTCGTACAACCCCTCGTACGCGTCGCCCGCCACCTTCGCGCAGCTCGGCACGGCCAGCGGCGACCCACGCTGGGCCGAGCTCGAGGTCGGTTCACGCGCCGTGACCACGAACATCCTCGCCTCGACGGCCCTGCCGAGCGATTGGGCCCAGGTGCGACAGGACGGCACGACCGTCCCGCTGCCCAGCGCCGACGGCTCGTCGGGGAGTGTGCAGTACAGCTACGACGCCGGCCGGCTAGCGGTGCGCTACGCCGAGTCCTGCGAGCCGGAGGACGTGGCCCTCGCCGCGAGGATGGCCACGGTGCTGCAGCGGTACGACGAGCTGCCGATGCAGCTCGACCTCGGCGGCCAGTCCGTCGGTTCGGATCGGAGCCCGCTCGCCTACGCCGCACGCGCGGCGGCCGAGGCCAGCGACGGCCAGCACGACCGGGCCGCCGACGACCTGCGGACCGCCGACGCCCTGTCGCAGTCGACCCCGACCTATTACGGTGCCGCCTGGGCGGCCCTGGCCGCCCTGCAGCTCGAGGGTACGCAGCTCGGTGCCTGCTCGCCCCTGGCGGTGGCCGGATGAGCCTCGCGACCTTCGTGGCCGGCCACCGAGCCGCCACCCTCGCCGCCGGAGCCGCCCTGGTTCTGGTCGTGGGCGGGGTGACCGCCGCCGCCGTGGCCGCCCGGTCCGAGGATCCGGTCACCCCGGCGGTGGCCACAGCCGCGGCCCCCTCGACACCGGACCCCGGCAGCGGGGCCGCGGGAGGCTTCCAGGACCCGGCGGCGCCGTCGTACACGGCGCCCCCGGCGGATGCCACGCCCGTCCGGGTGCAGATCCCCTCGATCGGTGTCGACTCCGGTCTCGAAGACCTCGGTCTCGGTTCGCAGGGAGAGCTCGACCCGCCGAAGGAGTGGCAGTCGGCCGGGTGGTACGGCGACGGCGTCGTACCCGGCGCCGTGGGCCCGGCCGTCATCGCCGGCCACGTCGACTCGGGCAGCGGTCCCGCCGTCTTCGTCGACCTGGCGAAGCTCGTGCCCGGCGACGAGGTGCAGGTCACGCTGTCGACGGGATCGGTCGAGACCTTCCGCGTCACCGGCAGCGAGCGCACCCCGAAGGCGACGTTCCCGACGAGCGACGTCTACGGCGCGAGCCCGACCCCCGGCCTGCGGTTGATCACCTGCGACGGCACCTTCGACCGGTCCACCGGGCACTACGTCGACAACCTGATCGTGTTCGCCGACCTGGTGACCTCGTGACGCGTGGCCGCCCCGATGGCCCGCACCGCGCCTCCTGACCTCCCCGCACCGACACCTCCGACTCCCACCCGACGGGAAAGGACCCCCGTGAACGACGCCCTCGTCATCATCCCGACCTTCAACGAGCGCGAGAACCTCGACTGGATCGTGGGCCGCACCCTGGCCTCCGGCGCCTCGGTCGACGTCCTCGTCGTCGACGACGGCTCGCCCGACGGCACCGGTGAACTCGCCGACGCCTACGCCGATCGCGACCCCCGCGTGCACGTGATGCACCGCACCGAGAAAGCCGGCCTCGGCGCGGCCTACCTGGCGGGCTTCGCCTGGGGTCTCGATCGGGGCTACGACGCCCTGGTCGAGATGGACGCCGACGGCTCGCACCACCCCGAGTACTTGCCCGGCATGCTCGAGCTGCTGCGCGAGAACGACCTGGTGCTCGGATCGCGCTGGGTGCCGGGCGGTGCCGTCGAGAACTGGCCACTGCGCCGGAAGCTGCTCAGCCGAGGCGGCAGCTGGTACACGCGCGGCGCCCTGGGCATCCGCGTGGCCGACACGACCGGCGGGTTCCGGGTGTTCCGGTCGTCGGCGTTGCGCCGCATCGACCTCGACCGGGTCGAGTCGCGCGGCTACTGCTTCCAGGTCGATCTGCTCTGGCGTGCACTCCAAGCGGGCCTGCGGGTGGTCGAGACCCCGATCACGTTCACCGAGCGCATCCATGGCGCCTCGAAGATGAGTGGCTCGATCGTCAGGGAGTCGTTGACCAAGGTGACCCTGTGGGGTCTGCGCCGACGGTCCCGTGCCCTCGTCGAGCTGGTCGTGCGACACCGTCGCCTGCCGAGTGTTCGCGCCACCTCGCACCGGGTCGGGCCCGTGCGCGGCGACGTGTCGACGCACTAGCAGGCAGGCGGTACGCGCGTGCCCGGAGTGGTCAGCCCCGGGCACGCGTCACCGGCGGGAACACCGCCGGGTGCTCGGGTCAGCGGACGATCGCGACCGAGTGCGCCGGGAGCAGCAGGCTCGCACCCGGGACGATCGACTCGTCGCTGGCGAACAGGACGGTCGAGGCGCTCACCGCGACCCGCGCCTCCTGGTCGGCGAGGTTGATCGCGATCTTCAGGTCGCCGCGGGTCAGGACGAGCCAGCGGGCGTCGCCGTCGTACTCGACTCCGGTCTCGCCGAAGCCCGGATCGGTCAGCGCGGGCTCGCTGCGCCTCAGGGCGCCGAGGCGACGGTAGGCGTCGAGCAGCACCGCGTGACGGCCGGTCTCGAGCTCGGACCAGTCGAGCTTGCTGTTCTCGAAGGTCGAGGGCTCCTGCGGGTCGGGCACGGACGACTCGTCCCAGCCCATCTTCGCGAACTCCGCGATGCGGCCCTTCGCCGTCGCCTCGCCGAGGTCGTGCTCGGGGTGCGAGGTGAAGAACTGCCACGGGGTCGAGGCGGCCCACTCCTCACCCATGAAGAGCATCGGGGTGAACGGGCCGGCCAGGGTCAGCGTCGCGGCGATGATCAGCTGCCCGTCGTCGAGCGTCGCGGCCAGACGGTCGCCGATCGCACGGTTGCCGATCTGGTCGTGGTTCTGGTTGGCCACGACCAGGCGCCAGGTCGGCATGTGCTCGGTGTCGACCGGGTACCCGTGCGTCGCCTCGCGGAACGACGACCAGGTGCCGTCGTGGAAGAAGCCCTTGGTCAGCACCTTGGCGAGGGCGCCGAGCGGCTCGAAGTCGGCGTAGTAGCCGGTCGTCTCGCCGGTCAGGGCGACGTGCACGGCGTGGTGGAAGTCGTCGCTCCACTGCGCGTCCAGGCCGTAGCCCTGGCGGTGGTCGGGGCCGAAGCCGCCGCCGTCGCGCGGCGTGATCAGTCGCGGGTCGTTGAGGTCGCTCTCGGCGATCAACGAGAGCGGGCGGCGCAGGTGGCTGCTGAGGGCCGCGGTGCGCTCGGCGAGCTCCTGCAACAGGTGGACCTCGCTGTCGTCCTTGAGCGCGTGGACGGCGTCGAGGCGCAGGCCGTCGACGTGATAGTCGTCGAGCCACATCGCCGTGTTGTCGAGGATGAACTCGCGGACCTCGTGGGCTCCGTCGTCGTCGAGGTTGACGTTGTCACCCCAGGTGTTGGCGTGCTTGCTCGACAGGTAGGGGCCGAAGAGCGGCAGGTAGTTGCCCGAGGGGCCGAGGTGGTTGTAGACCACGTCCTGCACGACACCGAGCCCGGCGGCGTGCGCGGCGTCGACGAAGCGCTGGTAGGCCTCGGGGCCGCCGTAGTTGTCGGTCACCGTGAACCAGTCGACGCCGTCGTAGCCCCAGTTCCAGCGACCGTTGACGCCGTTGACCGGCAGCAGCTCGACCAGGTCGACGCCGAGGTCGACGAGGTACGGCAGCTTCTCGATCGCCGAATCGAGCGTGCCCTCGGGCGTGAAGGTGCCGATGTGCAGCTCGTAGACGACCGAGCCCGCCAGCTGGCGACCGGTCCACGCGTCGTCCGTCCACGCGAAGGCGCCCGGGTCGTAGGTCTCGCTGAGTCCGTGCACACCCTCGGGCTGACGACGCGAGCGGGGGTCGGGCAGGGGCGTCTCGCCCTCGGGCGAGTCGCCGCCGTCGAGCACGAAGCCGTAGCGGTGGCCGGGGCCGCGGTCGAGGTCGGCGGGGGCGCGCCACCAGCCGGTGTCGGGCTCGGCCGCCAGCGGCAGCAGCTCGCCGTCGAGGTGCAGGTGCACGGTGGTCGCGTTCGGGGCCCAGACGTCGTAGACGCTCATCGGTCTCCTCGGGTTTCGTGGTCGGGTGGCCTGGACGTCAGGACATGCCGCTCACCTCTGGAGGTGAGCGGCATGTCGTGACGGCTCGCTGGGGGCGACGGTAGTCGGCCGCGACCCGACGGGGTCAGTCCTCTGCGGGGATCAGCAGGGCGACGGGGTACGTGTCGAGCACCTCGGCCAGGCGGAGGCGACCGCCCTCGTGCCGACGGCCGGTGAGCACGTCGCGGTACGCGCCTCCTGCGGTCAGGACGACGGTGTCGTCCCAGCCGCCGGCCTGCTCGAGCGCGACCGGAAGGCGGGTCGCGATCGCGAGCGCCCCACCCCGGTCGACGGCGACGGCCGACGCGGCCTGCTCACCGAAGACCGGCAGCGCGGCGTAGCGCGTGAACAGGTCGGGGCGGTCGCGGCGCAGCGTCAGGGCGTGATGCGTGACGACGAGCTTGGCGGCACCGGTGTCGTCGATCGCGGGCGTCGCGCCGCCGCGGACCTCGTCGAGGAGACGCCGGCGCAGCGCGAAGTCGACCTCGCGTCGGTTGTCGGGGTCGACGAGCGAGAAGTCCCACAGCTCGCCGCCCTGGTAGACGTCGGGGCTGCCGGGGCCGGTCAGCTGCATCAGGGCGACGCCGAGGGAGTTGCTGTAGCCCGGCGCGCGCAGGACGTCGACGATGCGCTCGACCTCGTGACGCACCTCGTCGTCGTCGAAGGCGGCGTCCACCGCGGCGTGCATGCGCGCCTCGAAGGCCTCGGCCTCGTCGGTGCGGTCGGTCCAGGTGGTCGACGTGCTCGCCTCGCGGGACGCCTTCTCGGCGTAGGCGTGCAGGCGCTCGCGCGACGCGGGCCACGAGCCCACGATCGTCTGCCAGAGGATGTTCTCGAACGGGCCGTCGCCGACCGGGGCGAGCTCGCGCAGTCGTTCGAGGGTCGCCGCCCACTCGGTGGCGACCTCGGCGAGCACCGAGACGCGGGCGCGGACGTCGGCGCTGCGCTTCGTGTCGTGCGTCGACAGGGTCGTCATGCCGAACGGGCGCTCGGCGAGGCGGACCTGCTGGCGCGCGTGGAACTCGTCGGGCGTCAGCGAGAACTCGCTCGGGTCGGCACCGACCTCGGTCAGCGTCGCCAGGCGGCTGTAGCGGTAGAAGGCGGTGTCCTCGACGCCCTTGGCCATGACCATGCCGCTCGTCTGCTGGAACCGCACCGAGGCGGGGTGCGATTCGTCGCGCAGCACGGCGACCACCCGCTCGACGGCGCTCGCGAGGTCGGGGCGGTGGGTCGTGGCGACCTCGGCGGCCTCGGTCAGCCACTCGGCACCCTGCGGGAGGTAGCTGCGGTACACCGGGAACGCCGCCGTGAGCTCGGCCAGCGCGTCGACCACGGATGCGTCGACCGCGTCGCCTTCGGCGATCAGCCGGGCCAGGCGGTTGATCTCGCTGCCCAGGATGCCGTCGGCGATGCCGCGCTTCGTGCCGAGGATCATCTCGTGCCAGTCGACGGGCTCGTCGCCGGTGGTCTCGTCGGCCCCGGCGGCCCGCTCGTCGGAGTCGACCCCGCGAGCCCGGCGCAGGCGCGCGTCGAGGGCGTCGAGGGCGGGTGCGCCGCTCGGGTCGACGAAGAGGCGGTCGAGGTCGGCCAGGGCGTCGTAACCCGTCGTGCCGGCCGTCGCCCAGTCCTCGGGCAGGCGTTCGTCGCCTTCGAGGATCTTCTCGACGAGGACGTGCGCGTCACCGGTCAAGGCGGCGAGCAGGTCGAGGTAGCCCTTGGGGTCGGCCAGGCCGTCCGGGTGGTCCACGCGGAGGCCGTCGACGAGGCCCTCGGAGAACCAGCGGCCGATCTCGGCATGGGACTCGGCGAAGACCCCTTCGTCTTCCACGCGGATGCCCGCGAGGGTGTTGACCGCGAAGAAGCGACGATAGTTGAGGTCGGTGTCGGCCTTCTTCCAGTGCACGAGCTCGTAGTGCTGCCGCGAGTGCACGGCAGCGGCGTCGTCGCCGGGCGAGCTGGTGCCGGGGGCGATCGGGTAGACGTTGTCGTAGTAGTGCAGTTCGTCGCCGTCGACCGTGAGGCCCTCGATCGATCCGTCCGCCGCGGCGGGCTCGCCGAGCACCGGCAGCAGCACCTTGTCGCCGCCCGCAGCCCAGTCGACGTCGAACGCGTCGGCGTAGCGGGAGGCGCGTCCGTGGGTCAAGAGGTCCCACCACCAGACGCTCGCCTTCGGGGTCGCGACCCCGACGTGGTTCGGCACGATGTCGACCAGGACGCCGAGACCCTCGGCGTGGGCGCGCGTCGAGAGCTCGTCGAGCCCCTCGGCGCCGCCGCGCTCGGGGTCGACCTGGCTGTGGTCGACGACGTCGTAGCCGTGGTCGCTGCCCGGCTCCGCGGCGAGGATCGGCGACAGGTAGACCCAGTCGGCGCCGAGGTCGCGCAGGTACGGCACGAGGTCGGCGGCCGCGTCCAGATCGAAGGAGGCGCGGACCTGCAGTCGGTACGTCGAGCGCGGGTGCATGGTCGGTTCGTGTCGGGTCACAGTTCTTCCTCGGCCGTGGCACGCAGGACGACGAGCGAGCGACCCACCACGGGGAGTCGGTCGCCGGCCCGCAGGGCGGAAGGCGCCTGCGGGGTCGAGGGTGGTTGGGGGGTGGTGGCGGCCCGGGTGGCCGTCGGGGTGCGGGGGGCGGCGTTCGCCGGAGGCGGGGGAGCGGTCACGGTGCTGTCGACGACGACCTCCCAGCCCTGGGCGTACTCGTCGGGCGGCAGGACGAAGGTGACGGTGTCGGCGCTCGCGTTGAAGTACAGGACGAAGTTGACGTCGGTGATGCGACCGCCGCGGGCGTCACGCCCGCGGATGCCGTTGCCGTTCAAGAACATGCCGATGGCCTTGGCGTAGGACTCGTTCCACTCGCCCTCTTGCATGGCATCGCCTTCGGTCGTCAACCAGACGATGTCGGGCAGTGGCTCGCCCTCGCCGCGTGTCACGGGCCGGCCGTTGAAGTACCGCTGGCGACGGAAGGTCGGGTGGTCGTGGCGCAGCTTGATGACCTCGGCCACGAACTCGATCAACTCGCGGTCGGCGTTCGGCCAGTCGACCCAGCTGATGGCGTTGTCCTGCGCGTAGGTGTTGTTGTTGCCACCCTGGGTGCGGCCCAACTCGTCGCCGTGCAGCAGCATCGGCACGCCCTGGCTGAGCAGCAGGGTCGCGAGGAAGCTGCGCTGTCGCTGTTCGCGCAGGGCGCGGATCTCACCGTCCTCGGTCTCGCCCTCGATGCCGGAGTTCCACGAGCGGTTGTGGCTCTCGCCGTCGTTGCCGTCCTCGCCGTTGGCGTCGTTGCGCTTCTCGTTGTAGCTCACCAGGTCGCGCATCGTGAAGCCGTCGTGCGCGGTGACGAAGTTGATGCTCGCGACCGGGCGCCGGCCGTCGCGCTCGTACAGGTCGGCCGAACCGGTGATGCGGCTGGCGAACTCGCCCAGGGTCGAGGGCTCGCCGCGCCAGAAGTCGCGCACGGTGTCGCGGTACTTGCCGTTCCACTCGGTCCATTGCGGGGGGAAGTTGCCGACCTGGTAGCCACCGGGACCGACGTCCCACGGCTCGGCGATCAGCTTGACCTGGGAGACGATGGGATCTTGCTGGACGAGCTCGAAGAAGGTCGACAGGCGGTCGACCTCGTAGAACTCCCGGGCGAGCGAGGCGGCGAGGTCGAAGCGGAAACCGTCGACGTGCATCTCGGTGACCCAGTACCGCAGGCTGTCCATGATCAGCTGCAGCGAGTGCGGGTGGCGCACGTTGAGGCTGTTGCCGGTGCCCGTGTAGTCCATGTAGTGCTGTTGGTCGCCGTCCATCAGCCGGTAGTACGCCGCGTTGTCGATGCCCTTGAACGACAGGGTCGGGCCCAGGTGGTTGCCCTCGGCGGTGTGGTTGTAGACGACGTCGATGATGACTTCGATGCCGGCCTCGTGCAGCACCCGCACCATCGTCTTGAACTCCTGCACCTGCTGACCGATGTCGCCGGTGGCCGAGTAGGCGGCGTGCGGGGCGAAGAAGCCGATGGTGTTGTAGCCCCAGTAGTTGCTGAGGCCCTTCTCGAGCAGTGTGTTGTCCTGCACGAACTGATGCACCGGCATCAGTTCGAGGGTCGTGATGCCGAGCTTCTTCAGGTGGTCGATGATCGCCGGGTTGGCGACGCCCGCGTAGGTGCCGCGTTCTTCCTCGGGGATGTCGGGGTGCGTCTCGGTGAGGCCCTTGACGTGTGCCTCGTAGATGACGGTCTCGTCGTAGCTGTACTTGGGGGCGCGGTCGCCCTGCCAGTCGAAGAACGGGTTGATGACGACGCCCAGCATCATGTGCGGGCCGCTGTCCTTGTCGTTGCGTGAGTCGGGGTCGCCGAAGGTGTAGGCGAAGAGGGCCTCGTCCCAGTCGATCTCGCCGCAGGTGGCCTTGGCGTAGGGGTCGAGCAGCAGCTTGTTCGGGTTGGCGCGCACGCCTTTCGCGGGGTCGTACTCGCCGTGCACGCGGTAGCCGTAGCGCTGACCGGGCTGCACGGTGGGCAGGTAGGCGTGCCAGACGTAGGCGTCGACCTCGGTGAACTCGACCCTCGTCTCGGTGCCGTCGTCGTCGAAGAGACACAACTCGACCTTGCTGGCGGCCTCGCTGAAGATCGCGAAGTTGGTGCCGCTGCCGTCGTAGGTCGCGCCGAGGGGGTAGGGGTTGCCGGGCCAGGTGTGCATCGAACCTCCGATTGGGACTCGCTCAGCCTAGGGGCGAACGGGCGCCCCGTCCGCGCGAGGACGGGGCGCCCGCCGGGCCATCGGGCCCGGACGGACGCCCCGTCGGGGGCGGTGCGCGCTTGGCTGCTCGCTCTGCCGGGCCCGTTACTTCGTGACGGCCGCGAGGGCGTCGACGATGCCGTCGCCGAACCACCCGTTGTCCGCCGACGTCCCCGTGCAGGTCGTGGTGCCGGTGGGGCAGGGGGTGTCGGTCGCCTGCTGTTCGAGCAGTCCGGTGAGGGCCGCGCCCTTCAGGCGCGGGTGGGTCGACTTCAGCAGGGCCAGCACGCCTGCGACATGCGGTGAGGCCATGGAGGTGCCGGACTTGGTCCCGTAGCCGCCGCCGGTCACGGTCGACAGGATCGCCGAGCCGGGGGCCGCGACGTCGACGACGCCCTCGCCGAAGTTCGAGAAGCCCGACTTCGCCCCCGCCGAGGTGGTCGACGACACGGTCACGACACCGTCGAGTTCGGTGGGGATGTCCAGGCAGCGCGAGTCGATCGGCCGGGGGGCCGGCGTGGTGTCGTTCGGGCTGTCGGTGTCGACCGTCTTGTTCGCGAGGTCGATCGACGAGTTGCCGGCCGCCGCCACGTTGACGATGCCCTTCTTCTGGGTGAACTGCACCGCGCGGTCGACGGCGGTCAGGACGGCCGCCTGGTCGACGTCCGAGCCGCACCAGAACTGCCACGGGTCGACGTAGTAGCTGTTGTTCGTGATGTCGGCACCGGTCGCGGCGGCCTGCATGAAGCCGCAGATGGCGGCTTCGGGGTAGATGAAGCCGTCGTCGCTGACGACCTTGACGGCCGCCATCGTCACACCGGGGGCGACGCCCACGATGCCGACGCCGTTGCGGGCCGCGGCGATCGTGCCGGCCACGTGGGTGCCGTGGTCACTCGTCGTGGGCTGCCAGGAGGCGTAGCTCGAGTCGGGCGTCCCGGTCAGGCAGCTCGCCGAGGCGGCCACGTCGATGTTGGGCCGCAGGTCGGGGTGGTCGCCCTCGATGCCCGAGTCGAGCACGGCCACGAGCACGTCGCGGCTGCCGTCGGTGACCTGGTGCGCCTGGTCGGCCTTGATCGCTGTGAGGTCCCATTGCTGCGCCTCGAGGGGGTCGGCGACGACGGTCGTGGCCTCCTCGAGTCGCTGCTCGGGCGAGGTCGCGGCCCTCGGCCCGCCGGGGTGTCCGGGGCCACCGGGCTTGCCTGGACCACCGGGCTTGCCGGGACCACCCGGGTGACCGGGCTTCACGGGCTTGCCCGGGCCGGGGGCCGTCGTGCCGACGCCGTAGGTGGGATCGGTCTCGGCGACCGCGGCCGTGCGGGTGGCACCGGCCGACGCCACGGCCTTGTCCCCGCGCACCGAGGCCGCGAAGTTCGTGTTGCTCGACTGCGCCACGACGACGCCGAGGTCGGCGTACGCGGCGATGACGCTGCCGCCCGCCGCTGCGACCGCGCGCTCGACCTGCTTGGTCGCGCCCGGGTTGGCCTTCGCGGCGTTGACGACGTAGTTCATCACCGCGCCCTCGAGGACCGGCAGCGTCGGCGTGGGGCCCGGCTTGCCCGGCGCGCCGGGTGCGCCGGGTTGGGTCGGTGCGGACGCAGGAGGCGCGGCGACGGCGGCTCCGGAGCCCACCGCGACGAGTCCCAGGGTCAGGGACGCCGCGAGGCAGACGGTTCTCACGCGGTGGCGGGTGCCACGGGCGCGGGGGTCGGTGAAGGTCATGGTTCTCCTCGTCGGGTCGCGCGTGCCGGGGTGGGACGCGCGGAGCGGGTGGCTCGTCGCGGGCCGTGCCCGGTGATCCGACGAGCCGCCGTGCTCCTCATAGGAAGTCTGAAGAATCTTCGGTCAGGGCGCAGTGGGCACTTGGGGGGACGCCCCGTGACCCCCACACGGGGTACACGCCAGAGGGTGGCTCCGGGTAGCGTCGGATCATGTCCTTCGATGCCGTGCGCAGTGCTGCCACTCCTCGTCCCCGTCCGTTCCCTGCTCGCCCGGTCGTCTTCGGGATCACGTCGTGAAGATCGTCGTCATCGGGTCCACCGGCCACGTGGGTGGCTTCCTCGTCCCGCGACTGGTCGAGGCCGGCCACGAGGTGGTCGCCGTCAGTCGTGGGGCCTCCGAGCCCTACCGTCCGCACGCGGCGTGGTCCCGCGTGACGCGCCTCCTGCTCGATCGCGAGGCGGGCGATGCCGACGGCACTTTCGCGGGCGAGATCGCGGGCCTCGGCGCCGACGTCGTGATCGACATGATCTGCTTCACGGTCTCGTCGGCGCGCCAGATGCTCGACGCCCTGCAGGGCTCGGGCACCGTGTTGGTGCACTGTGGCACCGTCTGGGTGCACGGTCCGTCCCGCGAGGTGCCGATCACCGAAGAGGCCGAGCGCACCCCGTTCGGCGAGTACGGCACGCAGAAGGCCGCGATCGAAGAGCTGCTGCTCCGTGAGTCTCGGCGTCCGGGCGGGGTGCAGAGCGTCGTGTTGCACCCCGGCCACATCACCGGCCCGGGCTGGCCGATGATCAACGCGGTCGGCAACCTCGACCTCTCCGTCTGGGAGGCCCTCGCCGCCGGGCGCGAGATCGCGATGCCCGGCCTGGGTCTCGAGACGGTGCACCACGTGCACGCCGACGACGTCGCGCAGGCGTTCCAGCTCGCCGCCGAGCGTCACTCGCAGGTCGTCGGCGAAGCGTTCCACGTGGTCAGCGATCGGGCCGTCACGCTGCGCGGGCTCGCCGAGTCGATCGCGCGGCACTACGGGCAGGAGGCGCGGCTGCGGTTCGTCTCGTGGGCCGAGTTCCGTGACCAGACGTCTGACGAGCACGCCGACGCGTCGTGGCAGCACGCCTCACGCAGCCACTCGATGAGCATCGACAAGGTCCGACGCCTGCTCGGCTACGCTCCGCGCTACACCTCGGTGCAGGCCGTCGTCGAGGGTCTCGACTGGCTCGAGGCCAACGGGCAGCTGACGCTCGGCTGACCGTTCGTCAGGGCGACGGTGCCGCTCCTGCCCCGAGCTGCAGCGCCAGCTCCATGCACCGCAGCCGGGCCGGGGAGAAGTCGTAGGGCATGCTCCTGATGGTCTCCGCCGCGCTCCTGACGCGCGTGCCCGTCGCCGGATCGGGCCCGGACGTCGAGTCGGCGTCCTGGTGCGGATGCCGCTCGTCCCAGGCATCGAAGAGGGCGTCGTCTTCCTCCGGCTGACCGGACTCCTCGATGATGCGCATCAGCGGCGGCGACCGTCGCTGCCTCGCTCACGTTCCGGGAGCAAGCCGACCTGGTGGTAGTGGCGTATCGCCCGGGGAGTGATGCCGACGAACGCCGCGGCGTCGCCGATCAGGACCTGACGGGGCGGGGTCGGGAACGGGTGCATGGCGGACCTCTCGGAGCAGGACGGGACGGGACGTGCTTCGAGGAGACCACATGACGCTGCGGCAGGAGCAACCCGGTGCCACGCGTTGGGGAGTCCGGCCGCGCCCGACCGTCCGTCGCTGCGGCGCCCGCCGTCCGATGCCGGCGACGTCAGCCGCGGCGCAGGAAATGCGCGGAGACGGCGGCCTGCCACGAGTGGCCGTAGCGGGTCGTGCCGGCCGCGGTGCGGACGACGAACGCGCCGGCGCGGTAGGCGAGTCGTCCGTGACTGACGAGCTGCTCGCCGAAACGCTCGGCGATCGACCAGGTGTCCGCCGACTCGAAGCTGATCGCCACGGGGAACCGCGAGCGCGGCAGGCGCACCTCGACCGGCGCTGCCTCGGCATTCGTCGGGAGGCGCCCGAGGAGCATCGGGGGAGTCAGGGATGAGGCGGGAGGGACCATGGGGTTCCGTTCGTCGGTGGGCGGCTTCGCCCGGGCAGAGGAAACCCCCTCCCGCACGGATGCAGGAGGGGGACCACCGGGATGACCGGCCCTCGATCAGAGGCGGTGGCCGGTCAGGCGGGTGTTATTCCGTGGCGGCGGTGATCTTCGCGACGCCGACGAGCATCTCGTCCTGGACGGCGTCGGTGTTGAAGG
>NZ_JABRPK010000003.1:0-53321 GCF_013248995.1 Frigoribacterium sp. VKM Ac-2836
GGAGAGTAGGACACCGCCGGACTCCTTTTAGAGAAACACCAGAAAGGCCCCTTCCACGGAAGGGGCCTTTCTGCGTTTAACGCCGATCGACCGTGCCGGGTCCCGGTAAGATCGACACCGATGTCAGCTCCTTTCTCGACCGCCACCGGCACTGATGTGCGCGTGCGGTTCTGCCCCTCGCCCACCGGAATGCCGCACGTCGGCCTCATCCGTACTGCCCTCTTCAACTGGGCCTACGCCCGGCACACGGGCGGCAAGCTCGTGTTCCGCATCGAAGACACCGATGCGGCACGAGACAGTGAAGAGAGTTACCAGCAGATCCTCGACGGACTGCGCTGGCTCAAGATCGATTGGGACGAGGGCGTGGACGCCGGTGGGCCGCACGGCCCGTACCGGCAGTCCCAGCGTCACGACATCTACCGTGGTGTCATCGACCAGCTCCTCGAGCGTGGCCTCCTCTACGAGAGCTTCGCCACCGGTGACGAGATCGAGGCCCGCAACATCGCGAACGGTCGAGACCCCAAGCAGGGTTACGACAACTTCGAGCGCGATCTCAGCGACGAACAGCGTGCCGCCTTCCGGGCCGAGGGGCGTCAGCCGGCCTTGCGGCTGCGGGTGCCCGACCGCGATCTGAGCTTCGACGACCTCGTCCGCGGCGAGATCACCTTCCCTGCCGGCTCCTTCAGCGACTTCGTCGTGGTCCGTCCCAACGGGGTGCCCCTCTACACGTTCGTCAACCCGCTCGATGACGCCCTGATGGGCATCACGCACGTGTTGCGCGGTGAAGACCTCCTCTCGTCCACGCCTCGTCAGATCGCCCTGTACGAGGCACTCGTCGAGCTCGGCATCACCTCGTTCGTTCCGCGCTTCGGGCATCTGCCCTACGTCATGGGCGAGGGCAACAAGAAGCTCTCGAAGCGGGACCCCGAGTCCAACCTCTTCCACCACCGCGACCGGGGCTTCATCCCCGAGGGCTTGGTCAACTACCTCGCTCTTCTCGGATGGTCGCTGACTCACGATCGTGACGTGTTCTCGATCGACGAGATGGTCGCTGCGTTCGACGTCACCGACGTGAACCCGAACCCGGCGCGGTTCGACGTGAAGAAGGCGGAGTCGATCAACGGCGACCACATCCGCCTCCTGCCCGTCGCCGACTTCACCGAGCGACTGCTGCCCTATCTCGACGGCATCGTGAGCGCCCCGCCGACCGAGTCCGAGCAGGCGGTGCTCGTCCAGGCGGCTCCTCTCGTCCAAGAACGCATGACGCTCCTGTCCGAGGCTCGTGGCATGCTCGGGTTCCTGTTCGTTTCCGATGACGACCTCGTGTACGAAGTCGACGCGCTCGCCTCGCTCGGTGACCGG
Source organism: Frigoribacterium sp. VKM Ac-2836 (assembly GCF_013248995.1). Lineage (GTDB taxonomy): Bacteria > Actinomycetota > Actinomycetes > Actinomycetales > Microbacteriaceae > Frigoribacterium. The sequence goes on from NZ_JABRPK010000003.1 coordinate 1,363, forward strand.
TCCGCTGAGGTGCTGCGCGCCTCCTCGGCTGCTCTCGAGAGCGTCACGGACTGGACCCATGAGCCGATCCAGGCGTCCCTGAAGGCGGCCCTGGTGGACGAGCTCGGGCTGAAACCGCGTGTGGCCTACGGGCCGTTGCGCGTCGCCCTGTCGGGGCGACGGGTCAGCCCGCCGTTGTTCGAGTCGATGGAGATCCTCGGACGCGAGTCCACGCTCGCCCGCCTGGCCGCTCTCGCGAACCGCTCATGAGCGAGCGCTACGACGTCGCCGTCATCGGCGGCGGGCCAGCCGGCCTCAGTGCAGCGCTGAACCTCGTCCGAGCCCGTCGCCGCGTGTTGTTGATCGACAGCAACCGGCCGCGAAACTCGGCGACGCTGTTGTCGCACGGGTACCTCACTCGAGACGGCATCTCGCCGCTCGAGTTGCGCAAGTTGGGGCGTGAGGAGTTCTTGGGCTACGAGGGGGCCGAGCACCGTCAGACAGTGGCGACCGACGTCCGTGCCGTCGATGGCGGGTTCGAGATCGCGTGCGAATTCCGGGGGCAGGAGTCGAGCGCTCTCGCCGAAGTCGTGCTCGTCACCACCGGCCTCGCCGAGACCCTGCCCGACATCGGGCAGTTGCGAGCCTTCTACGGAACCCACGTCCACAGCTGCATCGAGTGTGACGGGTACGGCAAGCGGGACGAACCGCTCGCCCTGATCGGTGAGCACCCCGATCTGACCGAGCGTGCTCTGCTCCTCTCGCAGTGGACAGACGACCTGATCGTGTTCACGAACGGCTCGGACGTCGTCAGTTCGCGCGACGAGGCGGCGTTGGCCGCCCGCGGCATCCGCGTCGACCGACGGCGCGTCGCGAGCATCGCGGGTGATCGCCACGGCATGCAGGGGGTCGTCCTCGAGGACGGAACGCTCGTGCCGCGCACCGGCGGGTTCGTCCGCCCGGAGTGGTCGGCCGCGCTCGACTACGTCGCGTCGACCGGCGCCGCACTCGACCCCGACGGTCTGCTCGTCGTCGACGGTCACGGTCGCACCTCCGTGCCCGGGCTCTACGCCGCAGGCGAGAGCACGGCACCCGGGCCTCAACAACTGATCGTGGCCGCAGGTGACGGTGCCCGCGTGGCGGCCGTCATCAACCGTGACCTCATCGGTGGCCTCGAACACCTGGCGGATGCTGTACAGTAGACGTCGGTCCAGATGATGGGCCGACAGTGATGTAGGCCTGACGGTCGTCATCATTGGGGTATGGTGTAATTGGCAACACGACTGATTCTGGTTCAGTTGTTCTTGGTTCGAGTCCAGGTACCCCAGCAATGCATGCCCCTTGACCTGACGGTCCGGGGGCATTGCTGTTTCTGCTCGCGTGGCCACCACCACCGGCGGCGTCTTCGGCCTCGCCGAGCAGGGGCGGAGTGCCGGCTTCGCGGGCCCAGAGATGTACTCGTCCGTCGGCGCTCAGTTCGTGTGCAATTCGCGACCATGCAGGGGTGACACGCCGCCTTCGTGTCGCGGCTGGCGCCTCCTGCGGTGTCTTTTGTCGCGATGTGCACGGGCAGGGCTCTTCGGCAGGTCGGGTTCGGCGCAGCCGGGGTGTGCGGCAGGTCGAATTCGGCCGGGCGGGGACGTTCAGGCCCGAGACGGCATCGGGCGGCCGTGCGGGGTGTGCCGGAACAAGGAAGCGGGCGAGTCCGGCGGAACAGATCGACTGGTGTCGATCGATTCCGCCGGACCCGCCCGGTTCGGGGAGGCGCGGCTGGTTACTCGCCGATCGTGGCTCCGAAACGGGCCGGGAGCGTGCCCCGGTGGGTGCTGCGCAGCTCGTCGATCGACACGGTGAAGACGTCCTGCACCTCGAGCGAGCCCGACTCCGCGTCGGTCACGCCGATACGGGCCACGGGGTACCCGCGGCCCTCGCAGAGACCACGGAAGCGGACGTCGTCCTCGCGGGGCACCGACACGACGACGCGGCCCGTTGACTCGCTGAAGAGCGCCGTGGCGACGTCGATGCCGTCACGCTCGAGCACCTCGCCCAACCAGACACGGGCGCCGACGCCGAAACGCAGCACGGCTTCGGCCAACGCCTGCGCCAGGCCACCGTCGCTCAGGTCGTGGGCCGCAGCGATCAGCGACTGGTCGCCCCCGGCGTGCAGCAGCTGCGCGAGCCGGGCCTCGGCCGCCAGATCGACGGCCGGCGGACGGCCACCGAGGTGGTCGTGCACGACTCCGGCCCAGGCCGACCCGTCGAGCTCGAGCGCCGTGGTGCCGAGCAGGTAGATGTTGTCGCCCTCGTCCTGCCAGCCGGACGGGATGCGCTTGGCGACGTCGTCGATCACTCCGAGGACGCCGACCACGGGGGTGGGGTGGATCGGACGCGTGCCGGTCTGGTTGTAGAACGACACGTTGCCGCCGGTGACCGGGATCTCGAGCTCGAGGCACCCGTCGGCCAGGCCTTCGACGGCCTGCGAGAACTGCCACATGACCTCGGGGTCCTCCGGGCTGCCGAAGTTGAGGCAGTCGGTGACCGCGGCCGGGACGGCACCGGTCACGGCGACGTTGCGGTACGCCTCGGCCAGGGCCAGACGGGCACCCTGCCGGGGATCGAGTTGGCAGTAGCGCCCGTTCGCGTCGGTCGCGATGGCGAAACCGAGACCGGTCTCTTCGTCGACGCGGATCATGCCGCCGTCGTCGGGGAAGCTGAGCGCGGTGTTGCCGAGCACGTAGGTGTCGTACTGGTTGGTGACCCAGCTCTTGTCAGCCAGGTTGGGTGAGCCGAGCAGCTCGAGGAACTGTTCGCGCAGCACCGCGTTGCCCGTGGGACGGGGCAGCGTCGAGGCGCTGTCGGCCTGCAAGGCGTCGATCCAGCTCGGGTAGGCGACGGGGCGCTCGTAGACCGGACCGTCGACGGCGACCGTGCGGGGTTCGACGTTGACGATCTCTTCGCCGTGCCAATTGATGACGAGCCGGCCGGTGTCGGTGACCTCGCCGAGGACGCTGGTCTCGACGTCCCACTTCGCCACCACGGCGAGGAACGCATCGAGCTTGTCGGGGCGCACGACGGCCATCATGCGCTCCTGGCTCTCGCTCATGAGGATCTCTTCGGCGGTCAGTGACGGGTCGCGCAAGAGGACGTTGTCGAGCTCGATGAACATGCCGCCGTCACCGTTCGAGGCGAGCTCGGAGGTGGCACAGCTGATGCCGGCGGCCCCGAGGTCTTGGATGCCCTCGACCAGCTCGTCACGGAACAGTTCGAGGCAGCACTCGATGAGCACCTTCTCGGCGAACGGGTCGCCGACCTGGACGGCGGGGCGCTTGGTGGGGCCACCGGACGAGAAGGTGTCGGACGCGAGGATGGAGGCGCCGCCGATGCCGTCGCCGCCGGTGCGGGCACCGAAGAGGACGACCTTGTTGCCCACGCCCCGGGCGTTCGCCAGGTGCAGGTCTTCGTGGCGCAGCACGCCGACGGCCAGGGCGTTGACCAGGGGGTTGCCCTGGTAGACGGCGTCGAAGTAGGTCTCGCCCCCGATGTTCGGCAGGCCGAGGCAGTTGGCGTAGAAGCTGATGCCGCCGACCACGCCGTCCACGACCCGGGCCGTGTCGGCTGCGTCGATGTCGCCGAAGCGCAACTGGTCCATGACCGCGACCGGACGGGCCCCCATCGAGATGATGTCGCGGACGATTCCACCCACGCCCGTGGCAGCACCTTGGAACGGCTCGATGTAGCTGGGGTGGTTGTGCGACTCGACCTTGAAGGTGACGGCCCACCCCCCACCGACGTCGACCACGCCGGCGTTCTCGCCCATGCCGACCATGAGGTTCTTCTTCATGGCCGGCGAGACCTTCTGGCCGAACTGGCGGAGGTAGATCTTGCTCGACTTGTACGAGCAGTGTTCGCTCCACATGACCGAGTACATGGCGAGCTCACCGCTGGTGGGACGACGGCCGAGGATCTCGCGGATCGAGGCGTACTCGTCGGCCTTGAGCCCGAGGGCGCCGTAGGGCTGCTCTTTGTCGGGCGTCGCCGCGGCGTTCGCCACGGTGTCGGGCTGGTGACCCTCGGGGCGGACGTCGATCATCTCGGCGTCGTGCGTGGCGCGGTCTGTCTGGTCGGTCACTTGGCGAGGGCCCTCTCGAGAACGGACGTGAAGAAGGTCAGGCCGTCGACGCCGCTCGACATCGCGGCGGGGGTGTCGGGGCCGAAGCCCTCTTCGACGGCGTGCTCGGGGTGCGGCATCAGGCCGACGACGTTGCCGCGTGCGTTGGTGACGCCCGCGATGTCGTCCATCGACCCGTTCGGGTTGACGCCGACGTAGCGGAAGGCGACCTGCCCTTCGCCCTCGATGCGCTTGATGGTCTCGGCGTCCGCGATGAAGCGGCCGTCGGCGTTCTTGAGGGGGATAGTGATCTCTTGCCCCTCGGTGAAGCCGTTCGTCCAGTCGGTGCGGGCGTTCTCGACGACGAGACGCTGGTCGCGCCGGATGAACTGCTGGTGCGCGTTCCGGGTGTGCGCCCCCGGGATCAGGCGGGCCTCGGCCAGCATCTGGAACCCGTTGCAGATACCGAGCACGGGCATGCCCGCGTTCGCGGCGTCGACCACATCGGCCATGATCGGCGAGAAGGACGCGATCGCACCGGCGCGCAGGTAGTCGCCATAGCTGAAGCCGCCCGGCAGGATGATCGCCTCGACGCCCTTCAGGTCGTGGTCGCCGTGCCAGAGGGCGACGGGCTCGCCACCGGCGAGTCGGACCGCGCGCTGCGCGTCACGGTCGTCGAGGGAGCCGGGGAAGGTGACGACACCGACGCGCATCAGAGGGCGGCGGGAGCGTCGGCGACCGTGATCGAGACGACGTCTTCGATCACCGAGTTCGAGAACATGTCGTCGGCGAGCTCGCGGACGTCGGCGAGGACCGCCTCGGTCACCTCGCCCTCGACCGTGACCTCGAAACGCTTGCCGATGCGGACGTCGGTGAACGAGCCCTTGCCGAGACGGGAGAGGGCGCCGGCGACGGCCTTGCCCTGGGGGTCGAGTAGTTCAGCCTTGGGCATGACCTCGACGACGATTGTGGGCACTGGTTTACTCCTGCAGAGGCGTCAACGGGTGGACGCGACGAGTCTACGGCAGCCGCGCGCGCCTCCAGGTGGCGGGGGGAGGCGCGCCCGCGACGGGACGAGAGCGATCATCAGCAGAATGCGAGGCTCTTGTCAGCGTGATCATGGACTCGAGCTGCAGAGTGTTCTCAGCGGACAGAGCGCAGGCCTCGTGATCGGGCCTTCTGTCCGGCTTCCGGTCGAGGGGTTCCTGATCCGCCCCGAGACCGCCGGACGCCCGGCCGAACCCCCCGTCGGCCGGGCGTCTACCCCTCTCGGGCCTCGTCGGCCCTCGCGAAGCCCCCGCCCGGGGTCGTCGCCGCCGGTTCGAGGGTCGGGACGCCCGGTCGCGATCGGCCGAGCAGCCAGATCGCCAAGGGAAGGCAGACGGCCCCCGCGATCGCGTTGCGCAGGTCGAGGCCCTCGTGCATCACGTCGAACGGCGGGCCGATCGCGAGCACGGCCGCCGCACCGATCAGCCACCAGGAGGCGCGGCGCCGGCCCTCGGGCAGCGCTCGCGGCGGCCGTTCGAACCGTGCCGTCGCGAGCGACACGAGGCAGGCCAGCCCGATGACGAGGGCCCAGATCGGCAGGCGAGTCCACCACCAGGCGGCCGTCGAGGGCTGGGGGAGCGGCCCGCCCACGACCAGCAGGATGCCGAACAGGGCGATCAGCAGCGGCAGGTGCCAGAGGTAGATGGTCATGCCTCGGCTGCCGATCGCGAACACGACGGCGCGGGCCGCAGGCGTGGACATGAGGCGCGACAGAGCGGGGTGCAGGAGCGACAGCACGCAGATCTGGGCCACTCCGAGCACCATGAGCGGCACGGTCGGCGGATTGAGGTTGCTCAGCATGTCGTCGGACCACGGCCCGATCGACGTCAGCGGAACCAGGGCGGCGTAGGCCACGACGGCGACGACGAAGAGCACGACCCGAGGGGTTCGACGGAACCGACCGTCGGCGTAGGCGAAGCCGAGCTGCTGCACGAACAGCCACACGAAGGCGAGGTTGAGGAGGCCGACCGCCGTGACGCCGGTGCCGTACCGCACCGCGTCGACCAGGACGGCGGCGACGACCAGGACGATCAGGGTCGCCCAAGGGCGGGTGGCCTGCAACCGGGCCATGACCGGCACGAGAACCTGCGTGATGCCGTAGGCGGCGAGGAACCAGAACGGCGAGCCCACGCCGGTGGCCACGACGTCGCGGAGTTCGGGATCGACGCCGAGCAGGGTCGCCACGGCGAGGGCGATCGCGAGGACGGCGAAGACGGCGCCGGCCGGGCGGGCGAGTCGCAGCAGCCGGCCGCGGACGAAGTCGCCGGCATCGGCGCCGCGGCGACGCGCACCGGCCCAGGCCGTGGCGCTGGCGAACCCGCCGACCACGAAGAAGAGCGGCATGATCTGCCCGGCCCACGTCGAGAGGGCGAACCACGACTGCTCTTGCAGAGGTCGGTTCACGGCGACGGCGCCCGTCGCGTCGACGGCGACGCCGACCATCATCACGTGGATCGCCACGACCAGCAGGACGCAGAAGACGCGGGCGAGGTCGACCACGAGGTCGCGCCCCGGGGGGACGACGGGGGTGGCTGACGACGGTGTCGTGGCGGTGGTGCTCATGTCGACGACGCTAGCGACCCGCGGGCCCCTCGGAGTGGTTGTCCACAGGCGGCGGGTCGCCCCATCCCGGGAAGAGCCTCCGAGCCGTCCTCAATTGTTTTGATCTGATCAAAAGAGTGGTTGACTTAGTCCATGACCGTTCCGATCGACGACCCCCGCGAGGCCCTGCGCTCCGCCGGGTTGCGCGTGACCGAGCCCCGGCTCGCCGTGTTGCGCGCCCTCGAGCCGTCGCCGCACGCGGCTGCCGAGCAGGTCTTCGCCCGGGTCGCCCTCGAGCTGCCCGGTACCTCGCTGCAGGCGGTGTACGGCGTGCTCAACGCCCTGACCGGCGCGGGACTGGTGCGTCGCATCGAACCCGCTGGCTCGGCTGCGCTCTACGAACTGCGGACGGGTGACAACCACCACCACGTGGTCTGCGGCGTGTGCGGTGCGGTCGCCGACGTCGACTGCGTCGTCGGCCACGCCCCGTGTCTGACGCCGTCGCACGACTCGGGGTACCTCGTGCAGACCGCCGAGGTGACCTTCTGGGGTCTGTGCCCGGCCTGTCGAGCCGCCGAGGCCCTGGGCGCGGAGGGCGACGAGCCGATCCGCGCCTCCTCATCCGACGCCCTTTCCGCGGTGCCCGCTCCCTGAGCCGGCCCCGCCCCCCTGAACCCACACGACGACGAACCACCGACGAAAGAGGACACATGACCGACGCGAAGAAGATCACCACCACCGACAACGGCGCCCCCGCCGCCAGCGACGAGCACTCGCAGTCGGTCGGTGCCGACGGCCCGATCGTCCTGCACGACCACAAGCTGGTCGAGAAACTCGCCAACTTCAACCGCGAGAAGGTGCCGGAGCGCATCGTCCACGCCAAGGGCGGCGGTGCCTTCGGTACGTTCGTCACCACGGGCGACGTCTCGCAGTACACCCGCGCGGCGCTCTTCCAGCCCGGCGTCGAGACCGAGATGCTCGCCCGGTTCTCGACCGTCGCCGGCGAGCAGGGCAGCCCCGACACCTGGCGTGACCCCCGCGGGTTCTCGCTGAAGTTCTACACGACCGAGGGCAACTACGACCTCGTCGGCAACAACACCCCCGTCTTCTTCATCCGCGACGGGATCAAGTTCCCCGACTTCATCCACTCGCAGAAGCGCCTGCCCGGTTCGCACCTGCGTGACCACGACATGCAGTGGGACTTCTGGACGCTGTCGCCCGAGTCGGCCCACCAGGTCACCTGGCTGATGGGCGACCGCGGCCTGCCCGCCTCCTGGCGCACGATGGACGGCTTCGGCTCGCACACCTACCAGTGGATCAACGCCGAGGGCAAGCGCTCGTGGGTGAAGTACCACTTCAAGAGCGACCAGGGCAACGAGATCCTCACCCAGGAGGACGCCGACCGCATCGCCGGCGAGGACGCCGACTTCCACATCCGCGACCTGTCCGAAGCGATCGAGCGGGAGGACTTCCCGACCTGGACCCTGTCGGTCCAGGTGATGCCCTACGAGGACGCCGCCGGCTACCGGTTCAACCCGTTCGACCTCACCAAGGTGTGGCCGCACAGCGACTACCCCCTCATCGAGGTCGGCACCATGACGCTGAACCGCAACCCCGAGAACTACTTCGCCCAGATCGAGCAGGCCGCGTTCGCCCCGTCGAACTTCGTGCCCGGCATCGCGACGAGCCCCGACAAGATGCTTCTCGCCCGCATCTTCAGCTACGCCGACGCGCACCGCTACCGCGTGGGCGTCAACCACCAGCAGCTGCCGGTCAACATGCCCAAGACCGAGGTGCACTCGTACTCGAAGGACGGCGCGGCGCGCTACCACTTCAGCGAGGCCACGGCGCCGGTCTACGCCCCGAACTCGGTGGGCGGCCCGGCGGCGGACCCGCAGGCCGCGGGTGACACCGGCGGCTGGGAGTCCGACGGCGAGCTCGTCCGCTCGGCGGCGACCCTGCACGCGGAGGACGACGACTTCGGCCAGGCAGGCACCCTCGTCCGCGAGGTCATGGACGACGGTCAGCGTGACCGTCTCGTGCAGAACATCGTCGGTCACGTCTCGAAGGTGACCCAGCCGGCGCTGCGCGAGCGGGTCTACCAGTACTGGACGAACGTCGATGCGACCCTCGGCCAGCGCGTCCGCGCAGGCGTCGAGCCGTCGGCGCCCGGTTCGAACGAGGACCCGGCCGTGGTCGGCGTCCCGGCGTAGCCGAAAGCCACGTCAGACCGCAGGAGGCGCGGTGACCGGTCGTCGGTCACCGCGCCTCCTCGGCGTCCCACGGGTCTCAGACCATCTGGCCGTTCCAGTGCAGCTCGCCCTCGGGCCAGTCCGCCACGGTGAGCGTGCCCTCGTGGAGCAGCCAACCGTGGTCCTGCGTCACGAGGACACCGGCGCCGTCGGCGCTGAACGCGGTGTAATGCGCCGTGAGGCCCTCGACCGGCAGCCAACCGCCGCGGCGGTAGAACCCCTGCACCTCGTCGCCCGTCTCGAGAAGTCCGAAGCCGCTGTCGAGCGAGGTCAGTGCTGCGTCGACCTGTCGCAACAGTTCACCGCCGACGCCGGTGCCCTGCGACGAGGGCGAGACGGCGACCATGCCGACCGCGGTGACCAGCAGGTCGGTGTCGCCGACGGTCACGAACTGGCGACGCAGGCCGGCGTGCGCGACCACCACGTCATCTCGACGCGCGACGACCCTCAGCTCGGGTTGCATGCCCGCCCAGCTCCGGGCCCCGGCGTACCAATGGTCGTAGCTCGCGAACGCCCGGGCGAGCATCGCCGCGATCGCCTGGTGGTCGTCGAGCGTGAGGTCGCCCTCGCGGGTCGTGCTGAAGAGTGGGGAGTCGGCTGGGGACATGCCTCGACGTTAGCGGTGCCAGGCGTCAACTCGGGCGGATCGTCACCTGGATCTGGTTCGACCAGGGGTCATCGAACCCCAGCACCCGGCCGTCGTCACGGGTCGCGACTCCGTGGTGGCCGAGGCGCTCGCCGAGGGCACCCAGGTCGTCGGTGGTCGGTACCTCGATGCGCACCAGGCCGAGGCCCAGCGCGAGGCCGCGTCGCCCGGCCCCGGCGCTGTTCCAGGTGTTCATGGCCATGTGGTGGTGGTACCCGCCCGCGCTGACGAACAGCGCCTGCGGGCCGAACCGCGTCGTCGTCTCGAATCCGAGCTGCTCGACGTAGAACCGGTGGGCTGTCTCGACGTCGCCCACGCTCAGGTGCACGTGGCCGACCGTGGCGGGACGGGACGCCGAGCCGGCCAGCGCCTCCTCGGTGACGTTCTGCTGCACGAACGCGTTCGGATCGAGGGCCAGGGTCGCCATGTCCACTTGCCCGTGGGTCCACGACCACTCGCTGCGGCGGCGGTCCCAGTAGAGCTCGATGCCGTTGCCCTCGGGGTCGGTGAAGTAGAAGGCCTTGCTGACGAGATGGTCGGCACTACCGGTGAAGGTGCCCGCGTGACGGGTGGCGACGCTGTAGACGGCCGCGGCGAGGTCGGCCTCGGTCTCGAACAGGATCGCGGTGTGGAACAGGCCCGCTTCGCGAGGGCCGGCATGCTTCAGCTCGGGTGCGTGCTCGAGGATGACGATCGGGGTCGCGCCGCGTCCGAGGACGACGCGACCGGCTGCCGGCTCGGCGGCCAGCACCGTCAGGGTGACCGCGTCACGGTAGTACGCGGTCATCGCGTCGAGGTCGGCGACCCTCAGCGTGACGGCACCCATGCCGGTGTCGGCGGCGAGCAGGTCGGTGGCGCCGACGCCCTGCGCCCGAGGGCCGGTCGCGGGGGACGAGGAGGCGCGGGTGGCGTCGGTCGCGGAGGTGTCGGTCATGGATGCCCTCGGTCTGGTCTGGTCGGGTCGGGTCTGGTCGTCACCTGTTCGGTGACGTGTCATCGACTTGAACCGGGCGCGGTCGGCGGGCATTCCCGACCGGGCGGGTCAGGGCGGAACCGAGAGGGGCGGTGCGGTCGCGGGCCGGCGTCAGCGAGAGGTGAGGCGCTCGATCAGCTCGCGGTACCGGTCCGCCGTGCGGGCGACGATGTCGTCGGGCAGGGCCGGAGCCTCTCCGACGCCGTCCCAGTGCGCGGTGAGCCAGTCCCGGACGATCTGCTTGTCGAAGCTCTGCGTGCGGTTGCCCGAGGCGTAGGCCTCGGCGTCCCAGAAACGGCTGCTGTCACTCGTGAGCACCTCGTCGCCCAGGGTGATCTCGCCCGTGACCCGGTCGGTACCGAACTCGAACTTCGTGTCGGCGAGGATGACCCCCCGGGCCTCTGCCACGTCGGACGCCAGACGGTAGATCTCGAGCGACCGGTCGCGCAACGCCGACGCCGTCTCGGTGCCGACCAACTCGACCGTGCGCTCGAACGAGATGTTCTCGTCGTGCTCGCCGAGCGGCGCCTTGTACGCCGGGGTGTAGATCGGCTCGGGCAGACGATCACCGTTCGAGAGCCCGGCCGGAAGGGCGATGCCGCAGACGGTGCCGTGTTCGCGGTACTCGGCCCAGCCGCTGCCGACCAGGTAGCCGCGGACGACGCACTCCACCGGGAACATGTCGAGCGGCTTCACGAGCATCGCGCGGTCTCGCACCTGACCGGGCAGCGACACGGAGGCGGTGGTCGGGTCGACGAGGTGGTTGGGCACCTCGACCAGTTGGGCGAACCACCAGAGGCTGAGTTGCGTGAGCAGGGCTCCCTTGCCGGGGATGCCGGGCTCGAGGACCTGGTCGAAGGCGCTGACGCGATCGCTCGCGACGACCAACACGTGCTCGGTGTCGGCGAGGGTGGCGGCGTCACCGACCGAGCCGGCCACCGGCGCGGGGACGTAGAGGTCGCGGACCTTGCCCGAGTACACGGGCGTCCAGCCGTCGAGGTGGCGGGGGGTGCCCGTCGTGACGGGCGTGGCCTGGCTAGCCGCGCCTCCTGCGGTGGCGTCGGAGGGAACCGTCGTGCCGTCGGGGGCGGTCACCGGGCGACCCGTTCGGCGATGTCGTGGCGGTACTGGCCGCCCTCGAGCTCGATGCGGGAGAGGGCGTCGTAGACACGACCCCGGGCCTCGGTGAAGTCGGAGCCCTGGGCCACGACGCTGAGAACCCGACCGCCCGTGGCGATGAGTCGGTCGTCGAGGCGTGCCGTCGCGGCGTGGGCGAGGTGGACCCCGGCGACGGCGGTCGCGTCGTCGAGCCCGCCCACCGGGCGACCGCTGACGGCACCCTCGGGGTAGCCCTCGCTCGCGAGGACCACCGTCACGGCCACGTCGGACGAGAAGCGCGGCGACTCGTGGTTGCCGAGCGACCCGGTCGCCGCAGCGAGGAGCAGACCGCTGAGCGGGGTGACCAGACGCGGAAGCACCACCTGCGTCTCGGGATCGCCGAAGCGGGCGTTGAACTCGATGACGCGCACGCCCTGCTCGGTGAGGATCAGACCGGCGTACAGGAGGCCGATGAACGGCGTGCCCTCGGACTCGAGCTGCCGCACCGTCGGGGTGGCGATGGTGTCGAGCACCTCGTCGACGAAGTCCTTCTCGCTGCCGAAGCGGTCGGCGAGCCAGGGCAACGGCGAGTACGCCCCCATGCCGCCGGTGTTCGGGCCCGCGTCGCCGTCGAGCAGGCGCTTGTAGTCCTGTGCGGGACTGAGCGGCACGACCGTGTGACCGTCGCTGAGGAAGAACAGGGAGACCTCCGGGCCCTCGAGGAACTCCTCGACGAGGACCGGCCCGTGCTGCAGCCAGTAGGTGGTGTGCTCGACCGCGGCGTCGCGGTCGTCGGTGACGAGGACACCCTTGCCGGCCGCGAGTCCGTCGGCCTTGACGACGTAGGGCGAGCCGAAGTCGTCGAGGACGGCGACGGCCTCGTCGAGGGTGCCGACTCGCGTGGCCCGCCCGGTCGGCACGCCGGCCTCGTCCATGACGCGCTTCGCGAAGGTCTTGCTGCCCTCGAGCGCCGCGGCCTTCTTGCCGGGGCCGAACACCGGGATGCCCCGGGTACGGAGAGCGTCGGCGACACCGGCGACCAAGGGGGCCTCGGGACCGACGACGACCAGCTGGACGTCGTTCTCGAGGGCGTACTCGGTGACGACGGCGCCGTTCGACGGGTCGAGGTGCACGATGTCGACCTGCTGGGCGATGCCCGCGTTGCCGGGCGCCGCCACGATCTCGTGGCCCGCGTCTTCGCGCAGCAGGGCGGTGATGATGGCGTGCTCGCGAGCACCGGAACCGAGGACGAGGATTCGCACGCGCCACAGCCTACCGAGGGTCGGCCGCGCTGCCGAGTCCTCCGCGGGGCGCGGAACGCGGTGGCGGTGGAGCGGTGGCGGTGGCGCGGGTAGCGTGGGCCCATGGCCAGGGCACGGATCGAGGACGCGGCGGGATCGGCCGCCGTGGGCGAGGTGCGGGCGGCGCTCGCCGCCGACGCCACCCCGCCGCGGCCCGTGACCGCCATGGCCGTCCGCTGGCTGTTGCAGGTGCTCGCCGACGGTGAACCCGGGGCCACGGTCGAGGTCCGCGTGCCACCGTTCGGTGCCGTGCAGTTCCGCGAGGGGCTCAGCCACACCCGCGGCACGCCGCCCAACGTCGTCGAGACCGACGCCGCCACCTTCGTGCGGCTCGCCACCGGCGACCTCAGCTGGCAGGAGGCGCGGGCCGGGGCCCTCGTGTCGGCCTCCGGCAGCAGGGCGGACCTGACCGGTTACGTGCCGATCTCCTGGCAGCGGAGCTGACCCGCGCCTCCTCGGCGTCCGGGCCGGAGCGCCGCCGCGCCGGCGTCGAGGACGACGGTGGTGGCGAGGCCCTGCTCGACGTCGAGACGGGCGTCGGCGCTGGCCGGCCGGCTCTGGGATGATGGGCGGGTGACGAACGCATCCGACGACCAGCACCGACCCGAGCCCGTCGTCGAGCCCGCGGCCGAGCCCGTCGTCGAGTCGATCGTCGAACGCGACGAGGTCACCGTCCGTCGAGCGCCCAAGGTGCCCGTCTTCTTGATCATGGGCGCCGCGCTCGGTGTGGTCGTGTCGCTGATCGTCACCTCGCTCTTCCCGTTCGACTCGGGTGAGGGCGTCGCGCAGACCTACGGGTACATCTCTCTCTGGGGACTCACCATCGGCGGCGCCGTCGGCTGCGTCGTGGCGATCGTCGCCGAACGCGTGACCAGCCGGGGGGCCAAGCGCGTCCAGGTCGAACGCGAACGGCTCGAGCTGCCCGTCGACCGGACCGAGTCCGCGCCCGACCAGGTGACCGACGGCGACTCCAGCCGCGATTGACGGAGACCCCAGTCGCGACTGATGGCGACGTCTGCCACGATTGACGGCGACGTGCTGGCGGGGCTGACGGTGGTGCCGACCGAGGTCGGCTGCCGGATCAGGCTCCGCGGGCCCGCCGCAGTCGGGTGAGCAGTTCGGGGCCCCGGGCGTCGAGAAGACGCCCGCCCCGGCGGATGCCGACCATCATCAGGACGTCCCCGAGGGCGACCCCCACGGCGAGGGTCAGCAGCCCCAGCAGCACGGAGCCCTGCACCAGTGCCACGACGCCGAGCACGAGTTCGGGCAGTGACAACGCGAAGACGATCGCCCACGAGGCGTACAGGCCGAGGGTCGAGGTGACGTTGGCCCCGGGCGGCGACTTGAACGGGCTCTCGCCGGCGGCTGGGACGGGCATGAGGTAGAGCGCCGACGCCACGCTCGACACGCCGAATCCGGTGAGGAGCAGGCCGAGACCGATGCCGAGCAGAGCGGGGGCCGTGTCCAATCGGCCCACGATCGCGAGGGGCACGAGCGTGGCGAGCACGACGGAGGGCACCGCGAACAGGCCGAGCGTGAGGACGCGGCCGGCGCGGTCGGCCGAACCCGCCAACCCGGTGGACAGGTGTGCGGCGAAGGCGGTGCCGTCGTACGAGACGTCGGCGGCCAGGGTGACGGCGAGCAACGCCGCGACCGCCGGGCCGATGGCGTACAAGGGCCAGGCCGTGTCGAGGGAGAACGACAGGAAGATCGCCAGGACGGGCATCAGGGGGACGACGATCAGCGAGCCGCCGTAGCGCGGATCGCGCAGCCAGTAGACGGCCGTTCGGGCGGCGACGGCGCCCGTCGGGGTCGCGGGGAATCGTGCGAAGAGACCGAGCCCCTTGGACGCCGCGGTGGCGGTGACGGCCGGGGGAGCCACGAGTGCGCTCGTCAGCCCCCGTCGCCACAGCAACGACAGCACGCCGAGGGTGGCCAGGGCGATGAGGGCTTTGAGGGCCGCCTCGCCAGGTCGACCGAGGGCGACGTCGCCGGGGATCGACCACGCGGCGCCGAGGGGGCTCCACGACAGGGCATGGGCCACACGGGGCAGGTCGTCGCCGATCGAGCTGAGTCCCTGGCCGGCCAGGCCGATCAGCGGCCCGGCCAGGATGAGGGGCACGAAGATCGCGACGCTCATCAACTCGCGGTAGCGACGCTTGGCACCCAGGGCGCTGGTCGCGGTCTCGACGGCGCGTGACGCCGCCACGCAGACGAACACGCCGAGGACCCCGCAGAAGGGGGCGAGCACGGCCGAGAGGGGGTGCTGCACCCAGCTGAACGTCGTCGCGAGGGCGGCCACCAGCGTGACGATGCCCGGGATGCCCAACAGCCCCGTGACGAACAGCGCGACGAGGAGCCGGTCGGCAGGCATGGGGAACTGGCGCAGCTTGGAGACGCTGAGGGTCTGGTCGTACCCGCGGGCGATGACGGGCACGACGACCCAGCCGACGACGGCGAGCGAGCCCCCGAGGACCGCAGCCGTCCAGGCCCAGCGTTCGGGCGCGAACGAGAGGGCCACGAGGCCGATGACGACCGCGGCCAGGACACCGAGCCCGTAGAGCCCGCCGATGATCGCCGCGACGAGCTGCCACGTGCTGCGCTTGAAGCCGTTCAGCAGGACCCGCCAGCGCAGGCTCAGGAGGTGCGCAACCACGACGGCCCCTCGTTGTGCTGACGGCCGCCGACGAGTTCGACGAATCGGTCTTCGAGCGTGGAGCCGGCGCGCACGTCGTCGGTCGTGCCGGCGGCGAGCACCCGACCGGAGGCGATGACGGCCACGTGGTCGCACATGCGCTGCACGAGGTCCATCGAGTGGCTCGACACGATGACCGTGCCGCCGTTCTGCGTGTAGCCGTGCAGGATGTCTCGGATGTTCGCGGCCGAGATCGGATCGACCGACTCGAACGGTTCGTCGAGGACGAGGAGGCGCGGCGCGTGGACGAGCGCGCAGGCGAGCGCGACCTTCTTGGTCATGCCCGCGGAGTAGTCGACGACGAGCGTGCCGCCGGCCGAGCGCAGGTCGAGCAGGTCGAGGAGGTCGCCGACCCGCTGCGCCGTCGTCTCGCGGCTCATGCCGTTGAGGAGGCCGTGGTACGTGACGAGCTGCTCACCGGTGAGGCGGTCGAAGAGCGAGATGCCGTCGCTGAGGACGCCGACGAGCGACTTGGCGTGCGTCGGGTCGGACCAGACGTCGACGCCGAGCACCGCGATGCTGCCCGCGTCGGGACGGAGCAACCCGGTCGCCATCGAGAGCGTGGTCGTCTTGCCGGCGCCGTTCGGGCCGACGAGGCCGAAGAACGAACCCGTGGGGACGGTCAGGTCGATGCCGTCGACGGCGACCTTGTCGCCGAAGGCCTTGCGTAAGGCGGTGATCTGGAGGGCGGACGCCGGGGGCGTCGCGGTCGGTTCGGGGCGGGGGATGCCGACGTCGCTCATGGCCCCAGCCTAGGGACGCACACCGACACGACGCCTCCCCCGGCGGGTGGAAGCAGGGGGAGGCGCGGGTGGTGGTCGACCCGTCGGCTCAGCTGAGCTGGTTGGCCTCGACCCAGGCGAGGTACTCGGGGCTGACCGTCCCGGTGACGTAGTCGCCCGTGAAGCAGCTCATCTCGAGTTCGGTCACGTCGCTGCCCTCGGTGATGGCGGACTGCATGTCGGCGACCTCTTGGTAGATGAGGTGGTCGGCACCCAGCTCGCGGGCGATCTCGGGGATCTTGCGGTCGTGGGCGATCAGCTCGTGTCGGGACGGCATGTTGATGCCGTACACGTGGGGGAAGCGCACCGGGGGAGCGGCCGAGGTGAAGGTGACCTTGTTCGCACCGGCGGCCCGGGCCATCTCGACGATCTCGCGCGAGGTCGTACCTCGGACGATCGAGTCGTCGACGATCAGGATGTTCTTGCCCTTGAACTCGCTCGACATGGCGTTGAGCTTCTGGCGCACCGAGCGCTTGCGCTCGGCCTGCCCCGGCATGATGAAGGTGCGGCCGACGTAGCGGTTCTTGTAGAAGCCCTCGCGGTACTCGATGCCGAGCTTCTGCGCGACCTGCATGGCCGCGGGACGTGACGAGTCGGGGATCGGCATGACCACGTCGATGTCGCCGATCGGCGAGTGCGCAGCGATGGTGTCGGCCAGCCGGTTGCCGAGGCGCAGGCGGGCGTCGTAGACCGAGATGCCGTTCATGATCGAGTCGGGACGGGCCAGGTAGACGTACTCGAACGAGCAGGGGATGAGACGCGGGCTGGCGTGGCACTGCTTCGACACCATCTGGCCGTCGAGCGAGATGAAGACGGCCTCGCCCGGGGCGACGTCGCGGACGATCTCGTAGCCACCGGATTCGAGCACGAGGGACTCGGAGGCGGTGATCCATTCTTCACGGACGCCGTCGGCGGCCAGGCGGCGACCGAGCACCAGCGGGCGGATGCCGAACGGGTCGCGGAACGCCAGCAGGCCGTGGCCGGCGATCATCGCGATCGCCGCGTACGAGCCCTGGACGCGGTCGTGCACGCGCGTGACCGCGGCGAAGATCTGCTCGGGATCGAGCTCGCTGCCGTTCACCTGCTCTTGCAGTTCGTGCGCGAGCACGTTGACCAACAGCTCGGTGTCGCTGTTCGTGTTGAGGTGCCGACGGTCGACGTGGAACAGCTCGCTCGTGAGCTCTCGCGTGTTGGTCAGGTTGCCGTTGTGGATCAACACGATGCCGTAGGGAGCGTTGACGTAGAACGGCTGCGCCTCTTGCTCGTTGGTGGCCGCTCCCTTGGTCGCGTAGCGCACGTGGCCGAGGCCCATGGTGCCGAGCAGGGCGCGCATGTCACGGGTGCGGAACCCCTCGCGAACCTGACCCTTGGTCTTGTGGACGTGGAAGATGCCGCCCTCGGCGGTGGCGATGCCGGTGCTGTCCTGCCCTCGGTGCTGCAGCAGGAGGAGCGAGTCGTAGACGAGTTGATTTGCTGGCTCGTGCGCGACGAGACCGACGATGCCGCACATGCGGATCTGGCTCCAGACCGTAGAGTTGGGGTTACCGCGACAGTCTAGAGCGACACCGAACGGATGAACGAATGGCGACCTCCTCTGCCCACTCGACCAGCGCCTCCTACGCCGCAGCGGGGGTCGACACGGCCGCCGGCGACCGGGCGGTCGAGCTGATGAAGGCGGCGGTGGGCGCCACGCACGGCCCCGGCGTGGTCGGCGGCGTCGGCGGGTTCGCCGGTCTGTTCGACGTCTCCTTCCTCAAGGACTTCGACAAGCCGCTGCTCGCCACGTCCACCGACGGCGTCGGCACGAAGGTCGCCATCGCGCAGGCGCTCGACAAGCACGACACGATCGGGCAAGACCTGGTCGGCATGGTCGTCGACGACATCGTCGTGGTCGGCGCCAGGCCGCTGATCATGACCGACTACATCGCCTGCGGCCGCGTGGTCCCGACCCGCATCGCGTCGATCGTCGAGGGCATCGCCCGGGCCTGCAGCGAGACGGGCACCGCCCTCGTCGGTGGCGAGACCGCCGAGCACCCCGGTCTGCTCGGGCCCGACGACTACGACGTGGCGGGGGCCGCGGTCGGTGCGGTCGAGTCGGGCCGCCAGCTCGGCCCGCACCTCGTGACCGACGGCGACGTCGTACTCGCCCTCGCGTCGTCGGGCGTCCACTCCAACGGCTTCTCGCTCGTGCGACACATCCTGGCCTCACGCGACCTCGGCTACGACGACACCCTGCCCGAGTTCTCGGGCACCGTCGGCGAGGCGTTGCTCGAACCGACTCGGCTCTACACGTCGCCCCTGTTGCGCGTGCTCGACGACCCCGCACTCGACGGCGCCGTCCACTCGCTCAGCCATGTCACCGGCGGTGGCATCGCGGCCAACCTCGCCCGGGTGCTACCCCTCGGGTCGTGGACCGAGGTCGACCGGTCGACCTGGTCGCCGCTGCCCGTCTTCCGGGTGCTGAGCGACCTCGCCGGATCGACCCTCGAGTCGAGCGAGGGCACCTGGAACCTCGGCATCGGCATGATCGCCGTCGTCGCCTCGTCACAGGCCGCTGCCGTCACCGCAGCGCTCGAGTCCGACGGCATCGCGACCTGGCCGGTCGGCACCGTCTCGACCGGGCCGCGGGACCTCGCCGGTTTCGAGCAAGGCGCCAAGGGAGTCGACGGAGGCGCGGTGCGACTCGTCGGGTCCTACGCGGGCTGACCGCCGGACACGCCGCATGGCGTTCCGTCAGCGGCGGACGTACGATGGGCCCACGCCCGTGACGGGCGTGCTGACGACGAGGTCAGACCGGACGACGAAGGAGTCGACCCATGAGCACCACCCACACCCCTCTTCCCGCTGTCTCCCGCACGTCGGTCGCCGCCCCGCGCAGTGCCCGGGTCAGCCGCGTTCCCGCAGATCCGGCGCCGCTGCGTTCTTCGGCGTCACCATTCACCGGCGGGCGCAAGGTCGCGGCCTTCACGGCCGGCGGCATGATCCTGCTGCTGGTCGTGGGCTTGTTGCCTGCGGTCGCGACGCTCGTGGGCGGCTGACCCGCGCCTCCGGACGGGCGATCGCCTCGACCGCACCGCACCGCACCGCACGACGACGGCCCCTCGAGATCGAGGGGCCGTCGTCCTGTAATGCGCGTGGAACCGGTCGTGTGGGCCGACGCGTCAGAGGACGCAGAACTCGTTGCCCTCGGGGTCGGTGAGGACCACCCACGACACGGCGTCGTCGTCTTGGCCGACCTGCGCACGGACGGCGCCCAGCGACTCGAGACGGGCGACCTCGTCGGCCTGCGTCGCCTGGCGGCTCTGGCCGTCGACCGGGCTCGGCCGGAAGTCGAGGTGGAGGCGGTTCTTGATCGTCTTGGCCTCGGGGACGCCCACGAAGAGCAGCCCGGGCAGCGTGTCGGCCGTGGGACGGATCTCGGGCTCGTCGTCGTCGGACGAGACGATCACCCAACCGAGGGCGTCGGCCCACCAGCGCGCGAGCCGCACCGGATCGCTCGCGTCGACGACGACTTGCTCCCACACGAGGGAGGAGGACGAAGAACTCATCAGCCGACCGGCCTCAGGCGCTCTTGTTCTGGTCGTGTTCGGTGTCGTACTCGTCGTCGAAATCGTCGGCCCACTTGTCGACGTATTCGTCGCCGGAGTCGTTCTTCGTCGCCAACTCTTTTTCGAGTGCACCGTAGTTGGTGTCAGGGCTGAAGTACTTCAGCTCTCTGGCGACCTTGGTGTGCTTGGCTTTTTGACGGCCGCGCCCCATGCGTGACCCCCTCTGAACTCGGCCCGGAAACGGTGTCGGACGACCCGGGAACTGCCGACAGGATGCTCTTGAAAAACTGGACCGATCTTATCATGTACCCCTAGCCCCGGCTGCCGCCTCGGACGGGCATGATGGTCGGGATGACTGCAGGGGGCGAACGAGAGCGGACGCGGGTGGTCGTCGTCGGTGCGGGACAGGCCGGCCTGTCGGTCTCGTGGTACCTACGACGGCTCGGACTCGAGGGGGGCCGCGACCTCGTCGTGCTCGACCGAGGCCCCGGTACCGGAGGCGCATGGCAGCACCGCTGGGAGAGCCTGCGGTTGGGTGCCGCACACCGCGTGCACGACCTTCCGGGCATGGCCGGCCTCGGTCTGGGCTTCGACGCGGCGGACCGGTCGGCCCCCGCTCGCGAGGTCGTCGCCGAGCAGTACGGCCGCTACGAAGCCGCACTCGGGCTCGACGTGCGGCGACCCGTCGAGGTGACCGCCGTGACCGGGCTGGGGGACGGGTTCTCGGTGCGGTGGGCGGGGCGCGCCTCCTCGGGTGCCGGGTCGGCGGCGGCCGCGGCGGCCGCGGCGGCCGCGGTGACGGGGGCGGAGGCGGGTTCGGGGCCGACCTCGGGTTCGGGGCCGGCTTCGCGTTCGGGGCCGGCTTCGGGAACGCTGTGGGCCGAGGTCGTGGTGAACGCGACCGGCACCTGGGGCTCCCCGTTCATCCCGTGGTACCCCGGGCGCGACACGTTCCTCGGTCGGCAGCTCCACACCTCGGACTACCGGGCGGCGGCCGATCTCGAGGGGCTCGACGTCGTCGTGGTGGGTGGTGGCACGAGCGCGATCGGCTTCGTGCTCGAGCTCGACGGCGTCGCAGCCTCGACGACATGGGTGACGCGCCGGCCGGTGGACTGGCTCGACCAGGGCGAACTCGACGTCGAGTCGGCCGTCGCGGCCGTCGCCGAACAGGACCGTGCGGCCCGGGCGGGCCAGGCGCTGCCGAGCATCGTCAGCGGCACCGGCGTCCCGCGCACCCGGCGCTTCGTGTCGGGCATCGAACGCGGCGTGCTGGTCGAACGGCCGATGTTCGCGTCGATCGAACCGCACGGCGTGCGCTGGGCGGACGGCACGTTCGCCCCGGCCGACGCCATCCTCTGGGCGACTGGGTTCCGCCCCGAGCTGCGACACCTCGCCCCGCTCGGGCTCCGGTCGGCCGACGGGGGAGTGAGCGTCGAGGGTGGGGCGTCCAGCCTCGACCCGCGGGTGTTCTTCGCAGGGTACGGGCCGCAGGCGTCGACCATCGGGGCGAACCGCGCGGGGCGGGCGATCGCGCGGCAGGTCGTGGCCCGGCTTTCGGAGAGCGACGCCGCGCGCCGCGGGTGAGTCCTCGCGCCGCGCGCTGCGGGTGCGTCCTGGCGCCGTGCGCTGCGGGTGCGTCCTGGCGCCCGCGTCGTGGGTGCGCGTGCGGGGCGGTACGACCGCAGCGGAGGTGGACCGTGCCGAACCCGACCTGAGAGGGGGCGTCGGTGGTGCCGAACCCGACACTCGGCGGGCGACACGCCGACTGTCGCCTGCGTCGGACGGCGTGTCGCGCCTCCGTTGTCGCGATTTGCACAGGTGGGGGAGCCGAAGGGGTGGGCGGGGCGGCGGGTCAGGGGCGGTGGGGTGGGTGGATGTCGTGGGTGGCGGAGCAGACGGCGACGGAGGCCGCGGCGGACCAGGCCTGGGGGCGGCACGAGGCCGGGTACGGCACGGATGACGGCACCTCGGTGGCCGGGTCCCCGGAGTGCAGCTCGGGCGGACGCGATCATCTGGGCAACGGGGTTCCGGCTCGCGCTGCTTCACCTGTCGGAGCTGCATCTGCGCGAGCAGTCGGGCGGCGTGGCGGTGAGGGCGGGTGCTTCGAAGCGAGACCCGCGGATCTTCCTGGCGGGTTACGGGCTGCAGGCGTCCACCATCGGCGCGAACCGCGCAGGCCGCAGCGTCGCGTGGCAGGTCTTGGCCCCGCTGGAGGCACGCCTCGTCTGACCGAGGGAATGGCTGGTGGCGGGACGACTGTTGCAGCCGCCCGTCGAGCTGGGCGCTCACCGCAGGCTCTCGACGGGGCCTGTCGATATCGAGCCGCGGCCCACGGGACTTCAGACAGAGGAGACGTGCGGGCGTGTCCGTGATGAGGCGGAGTGCAGCTGCTCCAGCGACGCCAAACACGGGCGCGATGAGCAGGTGGGCGACGAGGGGAGTGCCCGCGAGGGTCTCCACCCCGAAACCCAAGAGCCAGAACGAAATCGCGAAACGAGAGGAAGGTCACTTCAATGTGCGTGAGGTAGAAGCAGAACGACCGTACCGCGAAGGTCACGATCGCCGTCGGACGAAAGGCCGAGGGTCGTCAAGCAAGGTCGGTAAGCTCGCAAACATCAACTTGAGGGGCTTTTCTTGCACCAAGAACGCATGCACGGACTGGCGCTGCTCGCCGCGATCGCCTCCATCGTCACTCTCGCGGGTTGCGTAGCCGGACCTCGCGTCTCCGAGTCGACGAGTCCGCCAGCGGGGTCGGGGAGCTCGGCGCCTGCTTCGCTCGCGCCGGAAGTCACGTCGAACGTGAGTGTGACCCGGGGCGCGACTCCTCTCAAGACGCTATTCGTCGGGGACTCGCTCACCGCGGGTCTTTACGCATCCGCGGCCGATCGTGGCTTCCGGCCGCTCATGGTGCAGGCCCTCGAGGCGAATGGCCCCGTTACCGAGGATCAGGGGTTCCAGGTCGACGCGACGACGTCGGAGGTGCGACAGGTGGCCTCGGTAGGCACCGACCAGGACCTTGCGATCGTCCAACTGGGCACCAACGACGTTGATGCCACACCGCTCCCGACCTTCGAGGCCGACTATGGGGAGACCCTCCGTGCGATCCGGGAATCGTCGCCTGGGGTCGTCTTCGTCTGCGCGGGCGTCTGGCGAGGAGCCGACGAAGCCGCGGCTTACGACGACGTCGTCCAGTCCGAGTGTGCAGCCCAGGGCGGTGCGTTCCGACCGATGAGCGATCTGTTCGAGGTGGACTCCAATAGAGGGCCGGCAGGGCGCGTGGCTCAGGGCGGTGTAAGCGACGACTTCCATCCGAACGACGCCGGGTATGCAGCCATCGCGCACCGGCTGCTCGGGGCGATCGCCCAGAATTAACGTTCTGCGCAAGCCCCTTGAGCCGGCTGACAGCCGATGACGGCCACTACCTGCTCACGTTACGTTTACGCTACGTGTTCCCCGATAGTCATGGCGAACACGAGCAATGTGCAAGTATTGGGCCCGGCCTGACGTGACGATGTTTCGCTGCTGACGCAGTCGCGTTGCTCATTGCTCATTGCTCGTTGCTCGTCATCACGGGGCCATCCCGGGGGATCGTCGCTTCCTGACCCCCCTTGCCGACCGACAAGAAATGGGGCCACGTGGAACTGCGTGACTACATCCGGATCCTTCGCAAAGGGTGGATCCTCATCGTTGCAGTGATGCTCGTCGGCGTCGCTGCCGGCGCTCTGGCCTCGATCCTGGCGACACCAAGATACGTGTCGTCGACCCAGCTGTTCGTGAGTGTGCAGTCGTCGGAGTCCTCGAGCACGTCCGATCTCGTGCAAGGCAGCAGCGCTGCGCAGCAGAAGGTGCGCTCCTACGTCTCCGTGGTCACCAGCAAGAGCGTCCTCGAGCCCGTCATCGCAGACTTGGGTCTCGACATGAGCACCGACGAGCTGGCATCGGAAATCACAGCGGAGTCTCCTTCGAACACGGTTCTCGTCGACATCACCGTCGAGGACGGTGATGCGGCACGCGCAGCCGCGCTGGCGAACGCGGTCGGTGAGAGTTTCGCCAACGTCGTCGTCAACGATCTCGAGTCGCCGGAAGGCGGCGGGCCGAGCCTCGTCAAGATCGCGACGATCGAGCCCGCGGCCGCGGCCTCGGCGCCGTCGTCCCCTCGCACCACGCTCAACCTCGCCCTCGGTTTCCTGATCGGCCTCGCTCTCGGTGTGGGCGCAGCCGTCCTCAAGAGCACGCTCGACACGCGCATCCATGGATCGCACGACGTGGAACTCGTCACGTCGGCTCCCATCCTCGGTGGCATC
Source organism: Frigoribacterium sp. VKM Ac-2836 (assembly GCF_013248995.1). Taxonomy (GTDB): domain Bacteria; phylum Actinomycetota; class Actinomycetes; order Actinomycetales; family Microbacteriaceae; genus Frigoribacterium. The sequence continues at coordinate 25,638 of NZ_JABRPK010000003.1, forward strand.
AGCTTCGATCCGGGCGCCAAAAAACGACCGCTCATCGTTCACGCCGACCCCCGGAGCCCGCGTGCGGAGTCCTTCCGTTCGCTCCGGACCAACCTGCAGTTCGTCAACCTCGAGTCGACGTCGCGATGCTTCGTCTTGACGTCGTCGCTCCCCGGCGAGGGCAAGACCACGACGACGGCCAACCTTGCCGTAGCGCTGGCGGAGACCGGAGCCTCCGTCGTGGTCGTCGACGGCGACCTGCGACTACCGAGGCTCGCCGACACCATGGGTCTCGAAGGTGTCGTCGGTCTCACGGACGTCCTGATCGGACGTGCCGACATCCAGGACGTCCTGCAGCCATGGGGGCGCGGCACGATGTACGTCCTCCCCGCCGGCCGCATCCCCCCCAACCCGAGCGAGCTCCTAGGCTCCAAGGCCATGGTGTCGTTGATCGCGTCCCTCACCGAGTCGTTCGACTACGTTCTCATCGACGCCCCGCCGCTCCTTCCCGTCACCGATGCGGCGATCCTCGCAAAGCTGACCGGTGGCGCCATCGTCATCGCGGCCGCGGGGCGGACCAGCCGGAACGAGTTGCAGTCTGCGCTCCGGACGTTGGAGCACATCGGCGGCCGAGTTCTCGGCGTCGTCATGACCATGCTCCCGACGAAGGGCCCGGACGCCTACGGCTACGGAAATTATGGCGCGTACTACGGCATGGACCAGGACAAGATCGACGGTCCGGACGCCCTCCCCTCGGCGGACGCCAAGACCAAAGTCAGGTCGCGTTAGTCGTGTCGTTGTTCGCTCGTACCCGTTCGACGAACCCGACGTTCACGATCCTCACCGTCTGCACCGGAAACATCTGCCGTTCGCCCATGGCCGAGCAGTACTTGCGGTTCGGGCTCCATCGCGCCGGCGTGACGGCGGTGTCCGTGGAGAGTGCTGGCACCATGGCGCAGGACGCACAGGACATGCCAGAGCAGGCCCAGGTGCTGGCACGCTCGTACGGATTGCCCGAGAGTCGGCACTCGTCGAGGTATCTCTTCGAGGGTCACATCGCCGGAGCGGATCTCGTTTTCGGGATGGCCCTGGAACACAGGCGTTCGGTCGTGTCGCTCTTCCCTCGTGCCTCGCGCTACTCCTTTACGCTTAGGGAATTTGCTCGACTGGCCGAAGGTGTGGTGGCAGAGGACCTCGCTGAGGCCGCCAATATCCCGCTATCGGACACGGCAGAGCGTCTTCGTTCCGCCGTCTCGGTCGTGGCCGCGCGACGCGGGCTCATCCCGACGCCCGAGGACGTTCTTGACGACGATGTCGTCGACCCCTACCGCAAAGACGACGCGACCTTCGTCCAGTCAGGGCAGCAGCTCGTACCGGCAGCCGATGTCGCGATCTCGCTTTTCGCTCTGGCCGCAACGGTGGAGCCGTCGGTGGAGACCTCGCGCTGATGGCCGGTGACAAGCGACGCCGCCGCAGTTCGGTGGCGAGGAAACGTGCGGCCATCTTGGGATTGGTCGCCTTCTCAGCTCTGGACGTAGCGTTGGTCGCCTACGCCGTCGGCGCCTTCGACGATGATGCTCCGGCGGCCCCGCCTTTTAGCGCCGCGCCGCGACCTACAGCCTCTGCAAGTGCTTCGGAGGCTCCCCCGCCAGCGCCGACGACTGCCTTCACCGAACTGACGCCAAGCACCGTGCTGATCTCAGCAGTGGATGGCGACACGGCTTATCGCGTCGCAGCAGGGGACTGCGCGACCGGCGGGAGCCTTGAGCTGGAGAAGTCGACGGATGCGGGCGCCTCGTGGGTGTCGACAACAGTGTCGACAGATCTCGCGTCGGCACTCCGTCTGGATGCTCAGGACACCGATTTCGTCGTCATCGTCGGCCTCGAGGGGCAGACCTGTACTCCTGGCCTCACGGCGACCTACACGTCGGGTTCGGGATTCGAGACGTACCCAGATCGTCTCTCTGCGACGTGGTATGTGGTGCCCGGCAGCGACGGGACCATTAACTCCCCCCAAGCCCTCGCGAAGGCCCCGTGCGCCGCGCCGGTGAGCATCGCGCCGCGCAGCGACTCCGCGGCTGCTCTCGTCTGCGCTGACAGAAACGTCTACCGGACCGAGGATGGCGGGACGACCTGGTCGGATGGTCTCTTCGTACCCGGGATCGTCGCCATGGACAGCGACGCCGACAGCTACGTCATCGCCTCGATTGATGAGACGACGTGCGCCGGAGCTCAGATTTCCGAGTTGAGCAACACCGTCGGATCGACGCCAGCCGTCATCGGCTGCGTTCTCGGTCCCATCTCCACATCACGTAAGGACATTGCTCTGTCGGCGGCCGGAGAGTCCCTGTGGTTCAATGCCGGGCAGAACGCCGTTGTCTCTGCCGATGGTGGCAGAACGTGGTGATGTCGGCGAAGTCCCGCCTTGTTCGAAACTTCGGGACTCAGTTGCGAGTGGAGTCGTGGTAATTCCGCGAGGCTCAGTCGACGTGGTCCTCACGCATCCTGGAGCGGAGCTCTACGGAAGCGACCGCATGGCCGTAGAGTCCGTCAGGGCCCTCGCTGAAGCGGGGCACCAGGTCACGGTCGTCCTTCCCGAGACGGGGCCGCTCGTCGAATTGCTCAAACAGGCAGGGGCGACCGTCGTCTTCGTGAGCGTGCCCGTGCTACGAAAGTCCCTGGTCTCGCCGAGGGGTTTGGGTGTTCTCGTCTGGACCTCCGCACGTGGCCTTATTAGAGCGATACGCCTGATCCGCCGACTCCGCCCCCAGGCCGTCTACATCAACACGCTGACGCAGCCCGTCTGGGTCGTGGCCTCCTGGGTGAGCCGGGTCTCCTCTCTCGTGCATGTACGAGAAGCAGAGCTGGGTGGGAACCGGCATCTTCAGCGGGTGTTGCACGCGCCCATCGGACTCGTCACACGCGTCGTCGCCAACAGCGAGTCCACCAAGAGACACGTCGTCGACTCGACCCCGACGGGTCTCGATGACATCCGGGTGATCTACAACGGCAAAGCCTGGGATGGCTACTACAATTCGGACCTGAGCCCGGAGGCCGGCACCTGGACCGTGGGCTTCGTCGGTCGGCTCAGCCCTCGTAAGGGCGTCCATGTCCTGGTGGAGGCCTGTCATTTACTCCTCGAGCGGGGGATGCCCCTCCGTCTCGTCATCGCGGGTTCGGTCTACCCCGGTTACGAGTGGTACGAGGCCGAGTTGCGTGAGGCCGTGGCGAAGGCTGGGCTCTCCGGGCTCGTCGACTTCGTCGGTTTCGTGGAGAATGCGGGCGCCGTCTTCAGCGGCGCGGACATCGCGGTCGTCCCGTCACTGGTCGAGCCCTTTGGCACCGTCGCCGCAGAGGCTCTGGCATCCAAGCGCCCAGTGATCGCTTCGCGAGTCGACGGGCTACAGGAGATCGTCACTCACGAGAAGACCGGATTGCTCGTTGAGCCCGGTAATGCCCTCGAACTGGCAGACGCCATCGAACGCCTGGTCCGACATCGGACGCTGGCTCGGGATCTCGCTTCCGCTGGTTTCGCGGATGTCCGCGACCGCTTCTCGCTGACGCAGTACGCTCGTGCGACCCAGGACGTAGTGGCGGAGCTGCGACGGGGGAGACCAGGCAGGCATGGCTAAGACCGGTCATCTGGCTTACTCAGTCCTGCGGTTCCTCCCGCTCCTCTTCTCGACCGGCGGGACCCTCCTCCTTGCGGTCTCGCTCCAAGCCCAGGGGTTTGGCGAGTACTCGGCCGCCTTGGCGATGACGCAGGTGATCTCCGCAGTTGGATTGCTCGGACAGGATCAGTTGATCCTCCAGGGGCGACTCAGCCTCGGCATCGCACTGGCGCGGGGAGGCTTGGTCGTCCTCCTCACCGGGGCAGCCTCGGTCACCTTGGGGTTACTGACCCTTCCGGAAGGTCAGGGGGAGCTGGTCTTCGCCGTCGTCGCGACATCCTCGTTGATCCAGCTCTGCTCAGTGCCGTTCGCCTTCCTCCTTCGGGCGCGTGCATCGTCAACTCGGGCCAACTCCGAGCTCGCGGTACGCCTGACGTACCAGGTCGGGCTCAACGCGGCAGGCTCCGCGCTCGGCACCGCGAGATCGGCTGCCTTCGGCGGCACGATCGGGGCTGTGATCGGAGTCTTCCTGGTAGGCGGGTACTTCACCCATTTTTGGAGGAAGAACAACTCCGAGCGCGACGTGACCGTCACCTCGGCGCCTTGGCGTCAGGGAGTCCTCTTCGGAATCGACAGTATTCTCTACAGCACCGGCGTGGCCATTCCGATCATCATCATCGCGGCCACAGCGAGCAACATCGTGAATGCACAGGTCCGAGTTGTTTTCCTCTGCTACACGGCCATCGTCGGGGTGAGTCGCGCCTTTAACGGCGAGTTGTTCCGGGCCCGGTTGTACGCGGCGGATGATGCGGAGCAGCGACGTTCGATCTGGCTCCAGCTCCGACTAGTCCTCCTCAGATATGGTGCGGTCGTTGCTGTCGGTGTAGGTGCTGCCGGCTTGCTCCTGCCCGTGGTGATGGGTGCCGAATATGAACAAGCCCGTTGGGCCGTGCTCGTCCTGGCTCTTGGCGTATTGTTCCAGTTCTTCGGTTTCGGTCTGACGACGCTCGCCGTGACGAACGGGGGCATCAAGCGCAGCATCGTCCGGCTCTCGCTGACGCTGGCCCTATCCGTCCTAGTATCGTCGACGCTCCCCCTGGGGCCGATCGAATTGGCGCTTCTGCTTGTGGCCAACGACATGATCACCTGCCTCTTCTTCAGCCTTTACAAAAGAACAAGGCACGAAGGATAGGGATCAGATCTGTCGGATGACCTTTGCCGGTGTCCCAGCGAGGAGCACGCCGCCGGGATGCTCACCCCGGACGACGGAGCCGGCGGCCACGACAGTACGCGGCCCCAGCTTCGTACCCGACAGCAGCGTCACACGCGAACCGATCCAGCAGTCGTCGCCCACGACGACCTCGCGTTGCGTCGTGCCTTGGTCGCGGATGGGGACGTCGGGATCTGCGTAGTTGTGCTCCTGTGAATGGACGAGCAAGTACGGGCCGACAATGACGTTGTCACCGAACGTGACACCGCCGGAGCATCCGATGTGGAAATTGTCACCGATGCCCGATGCTTTCCCGAGGGACAACCCCACGCCGAGGAGGGTCAGCCTGCTCGTCGTGGTGACGATCCCGTTATGACCGAGTCGGCTGCCCGGCCCCATCACGAGACCACGTGAACCTCGAGCGTCTATGAGGTTGCGCGAGCCGATCGATACTCCCCGCGCCAACGAAAGGCCAGATCTGCCGAGCAGGCGAGTTCCTGAGCCCAGGAAGACGGGCTGCCGCAGGAGCAGCGTCCCGCGAACCAGTTGAGTGCCCCGGCGGAACAGCTCGCCCCAGATCCAGCTCGGCCGGATGGCCTTGCTCGTCTCATGAGCGCGCCCCGTCCCCTTTAGCAAGCGGTCTGCGAGCGCGTGGACGGAGAATAGGGTCATGCTCTGGCCTCGGGATCATCGATAAGGTTTACAGGATTTCGATCGAGATCCATCCTACAAGCAGAGGAACTTGTGCCCGAGCTGACCATAATCATCGTGACGTACAACGCCGAGAAAGATGTTGAAGCGTGCCTCCGCATCTTGTCCGGCCGAAATGTCGTCGTAGTGGATAACGATTCCCAGGACGGTACGAGGGCACTTCTCGCTCGCATCTCACTCGAACAGCCGAGCGTGAGGACGATCTTGAACGACGATAACGTCGGCTTCGCCGTGGCGGTGAATCAAGGGCTTCGAGCGGCCCCGGAAGGGGACGTGCTTCTGCTCAATCCCGACGCGTCTATCGACCCCCGATCCCTCGATCTCCTCGTCGAGTCGGCGGCGGAACCCGGCGTGGGCATCGTGGCTCCCATCATCGACAACGGGCCGACGGTGGCCGTGCTCGCCGCGGGAGCCCAGCCTCGAATTTGGCCGCTCTTCACGCACTACTCCGGCCTGAGCAGGATGCTTCCGCGGCTGGCTCTCGTCCAAGGCCGTCACCTCTATCGGCCTGCTCTCCGACGTGGGCTGACACCCGTCGAGTGGGTGTCCGGCGGGTGCCTCTATCTATCCGCTGAGGCTCGCACGCCGGTTCCGGAGCTCACGGAGCGATGGTTCATGTACGGGGAGGACCTGGACCTCTGTCGGCGGGTCGCCGAGGCTGGTCTCAGCGTCAATCTCGTGGCCGGGGCTAATGCCGTCCACGCTCTTGGGGCCTCCGTAATCGCGAGTGGGGGGTCTGTTTCGACCATGTGGGCACGCAACACCTACGACTACTACTGCGTCACCTACAGGCCGGGCCCTCTTCGTCGCTTCGTGTGGCGGGCGATCTTCTCCGGAGGGCTCTGGTCTAGGGCGGCGGCCTTCGACCTGATGGCGAGGCGGCCCGGCCGACAGGCATCGGATCTCAAGGATCGTGCGAAGAGATTCCGTCGGCACGGGCTCGCCGTCTGGGCGACCGCGTCGCCGCGAAGCTAACGGCTCCTCAACGTGAAGGGCGTGTCCAGGACGGATTTGCGGCCGTCCGCTCCGAGCGCCACCAAGCGCATCACGTAGCTCCCGGGTGGCGCGACCGCGCCCGTCGCCGTCCGACCGTTCCACGTGGCGGTGCGCCTGCCTGCGTCGAAGTTCAGAGACGACGCGATGGTCCGGACCGCGGCACCACTCGAGTCGAAAATCTGGATCGTATAGGTCGCCCTGTCCCCGCCGCGCCAGACGACACCGACGAGGTCCCCCGCATAGGCGGGATCAGGGCTCGTCACTGCGGTCGACTCGATGGTCACCAGCCGGTCGGGGTTCAGCTGGACCCTCACCAGGTTGTTCGTGGGACCTTTCGCGACCTCGAGAGGCGTGACCTGCGATCCGACACGCAGACCAGCTGTCGGGCTTTGGACGGGCACGTCCACGAGTCCGGACGACATCGAGTAGACCAGTTGCAGGTTCTTCCCCCGCCCAATCGCCACCGCTCCGCGCGTGACGGTGCCCATGTGCGCGCTCAGGTCGTCGAAATACACCCGTCCGAACTGAACTCCGGTCGTCGGCCGGTACACGTACAGGGAGCTGACGGTCAGGGGGTAATCGACGACGCCGTCTCCTCCCCATCGATCGTAGTTCGGGTTGTTGCCGTCGAGGTAGAACGTCTGCCGTTGCCAGCCAGGGGCGCTCATTTGCCCTACCTTGGCCTGAAAGAACTCGCCCTTCGCGTCCTTGAGCTTCATGTAGATGGGCGCATTGCTGGCGTCGCCGTAAGCCCAGACGGAGACAGCCGTCGGTCTACCGGACATCAGCTTGTCGGCGACGATCTCCAGACCTTGAGAACTGCCGGTGAAGCCGTAGTCCACTTGCATCGAACCTGTTCCGGAGTGCCCCGACGACGACGTTTGGATCATCGCGGAGCCGCCTCCGATCATGTTCACGCCGAGGCCCGTGGTCGTGTCGAGGCCGTTGACGATGTAATTCAGCCCGTCCGCCGTGGGAGACATGGACCCGACTCCGACGGCGCCGTCAAGAGCTTGCCCGACCCTCGTCAGCGCGGCGAATGCCGGCTTCTGTCGGCCGCCCGTCTCGACGAGGCCGAAGTTGTCCAACTGGCTGCCGGAATTGCCGACCTCGACGAGCGAGAACCAGAATGCCCCCGCCACGCCGCGCGCGGACGCGTCCGTATATGCACGCTCGAGGTACTTGGCCTGGTCCACCTCGGATACACCAGTTGGGCACACGCCCGTACACGTTGACCAACCGAGCTCCGTCAACCAGACCTTGCGATTCGACAATCCGTTCCTAGCGAGGAAGGACTTGGCCCCCTCGATGTACACCGACGACGTCCCGTTCTCCGGTGTGCCGTCCGTGTAAGTGTGAATCGACAGGCCGTCGTAGGAATTGGCGGCCCCCGCCGCGTGGACCTTTGACATGTACGCATCGTCGAACCCGGCGAGTGAGCCGCCCAGCACGACGCTCGTCGGGTCGGCCTGCTTTATTGCCGCATACGCCGACGCAAGCAGTCGACCGTACGCCGTGCCATCGGCCTGCGGCTTCCAGTGTGCACTGGTGTTCGGTTCGTTCCAGACCTCCCACACGTGAACTTTGTCCTTGTACCGGTTCACAACGGTCTTCGCATAGGCCGCGAAGTCGGCGTTGTTCCGGGGCGGATAGAAGACGCTGTCGGCATCCGCTGTGCCTGACGGTGCCGATGAGGCCCAACGAGCTGAGTAGACCAGCTTGCCGATGACCTCGACATTGCGCGCGGAGGCGAGCTCGACGGCTTGATCGAATTTGGCGAAGTCGAAGTACCCCTGACGGGGCTCGATCCGATTCCAGTCAAATTCCTCGCGAGCCTGGCGCACCGCGGCAGTCTCCATCAGTCTCGTCTGGGCGTCGACGGTCACCGGGTCGTCGAGTGTCGTAAGGAAGCTGTTGATCCCAACGATCGACCCGACGTCGTCGGGAGACTTTTCCGACACGCCCGTGACGTACGGGGTCCCCAGAATCCACGGTGCCTGGACCATGCCGTTGCGCGTCGTGTCGTAGAAGACGGACGCAAAGATGCTCCCTGACAAGGGCGTGCCTCCCGAGTCCTTTCCGTCCCACACGTAGCGCACGGCTCCGGGGGTCGCTGCGGAACCCGTCCACGACCGTTGGCGGCCCTGCAGATCCGCGATGGTCAGGGTGTAGTCGCCGGCGGTTCCGGCCTGGAACGAGAGCGTCGTCGACGCGTCCGCCTTCGCCGAGAAGACCTCGGCGGTGCTCTGGACCTGGGTCCAGCCCTCGTCCACGAACCGCAGGTTGTCGAGGTCCGCGAATCCGCTGGCCGGCTGGGTGCCGTTCCGGGCGACGTTGAGCCGGAAGAGGCTCACGGGCCCGTCGAGGACGCCGTTGTGGTTCCCGCCGGTCGACTGGTCCGGTCTCGTCCGCAGATCTAGGGTCACGGTGTGCCAGGACGCGTTGTTGAGGGTGTCGAGCCGATAGAGGAAAATTTCTCCGGTCGCGTCGCGGAGTCGAAGATAGACGGTGTTGTACGTGCCATCTCCCTTGACATCGACCTGCACGCTGGTCGGGACGGTTGCGGTCACCGTCGGGGGAGTCTTCGAATAGCCGACCTCGGAGATGTTCCCCGCGGCGAACGAGTAGCCGAGCCGTAGGTAGCCCGAGCCGGCGGTCGGCCTGTCGGTCTTCGTATCGACCGTCGCCGCACCCAGCGTCGAGGTCCAGGTGCTGCCCGCGGACCCCTCGAAGGACTCCACCACAGTGGGCGCGGGCGCCGCGGCCGCGGGCTGAGCGACGAACAATCCCGCCGTCACGGCGATAGCCGCGGTCAGTGCGAGTGTCGACTTAATGGACATCGTTCCCCCCGGGGCTGCCTCGTCACGGAGAATGGCGGGCGCAAGGCCGACCTTAAGGCAGGTGTCGGCGGTCTCCAAGACCCCTAATGGGGCTGACGAGAGATATTGGTGGTCACGTGCCCGTTGACAATCGCCTGGAGGGCATCGTCGAAGGCCTCGGAACTGTACGTTGAATGAGCCCAGGCGAAAGCCGCTGCTGCCTTCTGGTGCGTGTCTGGGGCGGTGAGGGCCGTGAGGACGGCCTCCGCGAAGTCCTCAGCGTCCTTCGTGACGGCGAACACGTGCGAGCCGTCGCCGACTCCCTCGGCGCCAACCGGTGTCGCTATCAGGGGCAGCCCCCAGAGCATCGCGATGATCGACTTAAACTTGACCCCACCCCCATGGAGCAGAGGCGCGACCGCAACCTGGGCGTCTGCGTAATACGGTGCGAGGGAGTCGACGTAGTCGGTGACCTCGATGTGGGCATCGGGGCGGGCGGCAGCCCGTCGTAGGAAATCGGATGGGCTCGAGCCGGCCAGGACGAGCGTCGCCGACGGTCGGGCTCTGAGTACGATCGGCCACACGTACTCGAGGAGCCATCGAGCCGCTTCGTCGTTCTCCTGCCGGTGGAAGGCTGCTGCGAAGAGCACGCGGCCGCTGGCGGGACGCGGTTCGAACCGGCTCGGCATGGTGTCGTCCGCGAGCGCCGGAGGCAGTGTGTGTACGGTGACAGTGGGGACCGTCGAGCGAGCCAGTTCCGCATCCTTCTCGCTGAACGTCACGACGGTGCCGATCTCGGCGAAGAATCTTTTCTCACCCCGCGACCAGATGACTGCCTGCGCGAATCCGAGCACTCGCCGGATGAGAGACGTCTCGTCTCGCCAGCGTCGACCGAGCTTCTGCGCAAGGACGTCGTGCGCGACGATCTGCTGGGGGGTGGTAGGCGCGCTTCGCCGGACGAAACGGCTCAAGCGTCCTGTCTCGGACCACTGCAACTCGACGAGGTCAGCCTCGCGGAGCAAGGCCCGGACCGAGGGGTCGCGCCGGAGGTTGTGCTCGAAATCAAGTCCCAAGGTCGGCCCCGACAACAGGTTAACGAGACCTCTGATCGGTGCAGCAGGTCGACTCAGCCACGCAGCACTCCGCGGCACCAGCACCACGGTGTGGGCAGCGTGCTCGTTCTTGTCGAGCGCGGCATCATTGGCGGCGGTCTTCGGCGTCACCAGCGAGATTGTGTGATTCTTGCTCAGCGATAAGATGTGACGGCGTATTGCTTCGCCTCCTGCGTGATCGATGCCGTCGTGGGGGACGAACGGAGCGATGACGACTATGTGGGCCATGAGAAAACAGCTTTCTTCTTGGTGAGCTGACGAGAGAGGGCCTCTTCATGAACCGTGGGAACCTGCTCCTCATCGGTGGGGCGTGCGTCCTGGCAGCCGGTGTCACGTTGGCGGTCACAGCGAGTCCGCTGATCGCGACGGGGCTGGCGATCATCCTCTGTCTTGCCATAGCACTCATGAAGTATCCCTGGATGGGCATCGCCTTCTTAGCCGTGTATCTGCCCTTCAACGGGGTGGTCAGCAGTCTATTGGTGAAACTGGGTCAGGCTCAGTTCGCGACGGTGTTCGGCGCAGCCAAGGACGGCGTCCTGATCCTCCTGTTCGTCCTCGTCGTGTTCAGCCCTCGGATAGCTCGGGTTCGACCGGAGCTATTCATCATCGTTCTTACGATCGTGGGCTTGGGTGCCGTATCGGGAATCGGGTCCTCAAACGTGGAGCAGGCGGCTTACGGCTGGCGGAACGACTTCCTGCCGCTCCTTCTGATCATCATCGTGCCGGCTGTGCTCGATCGGGTCAACGCGTCTCGCATCTCCACTGTCGTCGTCGTCGCAGGCCAAGGCGCCGGAATAGTGGCGATCGCGACCTGGAGTCGCGGCATCGAGTGGCTCTACGTCCTCGGACGTCTTCCCGTCCCCGAGGGGGAGCGCTTCCCCAGCTCGCTCTTCAGCGCGAACAGCATCGAGCCACGTGCCTTCAGCCCGTTCTCGGCACCAAATGAGATGGCTGTCGGGTTCCTTATCATCATGTCGTTCATCTGGATGATGGGTGACCGGAAGTTCGGCACGCGCATCGCCCTCAGCGTCCTCCCTGTCGTCGCGATAGTGTTGTCGGAGTCGCGAAGCGGCCTGCTCGGTCTGGCGTGCCTGGCGGTTGTCGTCGTCTGCCTGAAGCTGCGGGACATTCGGCCCGGTGTGGCTCTCGCTTTCGCCAGCATCTCGGGGGTCGCTATCGGGCTCACCGCTCTCGCCTATGTGAACGTCCGCATCGAGACCGGCAACGATCCCTCCATTGGAGGCCACGCTGCGAGTCTGAGGGAGTCTCTCCAGCTGCTCGTCCAACACCCGCTGGGAATCGGCCTCGGCCAGGTCGGGCCTCGAGCCTTGCGTTACGACGACAATCCGGTGCTGGTGGAGAGCTTCCTCCTGCTCTTGGCCCTCGAGTCCGGTCCTCTCGTCCTGGTGCTCTACCTGGCCCTCGCCGGACGCATCGTCTCTCTCGCGGTGAAGGAGCCCAGGGCAGGGGCGGCTCACCTCGGTCTCGTTGCCATCGCCGCATCTCTCGTTAGCCAGATCGTCCTCCCGACCATGCAGGACGGGGCAGTCAGCTATCTCCTGTGGATCGCTGTCGGGATCGGTCTGCTGCACGGTCAGAAGCGCCCTGGTGCGGGAGAGACGGACGGGGTGACGTCGTCCGGCGACGCCGCCTTCTCGCGCCCGGAGAGCGTTCTCGTCGGGAGGCGCTAGATCAGCCGCAGGGTGGACGCGAATCGGGGTCTTCGGTGCTGTCGTCGGGCCCAGGGAGATCGTGCTTAACGCGAGCAGCCAATGCCGTCAGGGCCGCTTCGTCGCCGCTGAGCCCCACCGGCCACGGGTACTGACTGGGACGCAGCACGCGTCGCAGCCGCCTCGGCCTTGGTCTCTTTGGACACGATGCCTGCCAGCACGTCTCCGGCGGCTACGGTATGTCGCCGACTCGCGGCTCGGCCAATAATCCTTCTCGCCGAAGATCTCGCTGTGTGCACCGTGCCGCGGGCCACGATCGGCGTGCCGCGCATCATGCCCCGAACCAGCGGGGCATTGGTTCCACCGGCGCTGTGGCCTGAGAAGAAGGTGCTGGCGTGCGGCCACAACGAGAACAGGGGCGTGGCGCCGCTCAAGTAACCAAGCCGGAGCTGGACAGGACGGCGACGCGCTGATCGAGCTCTCGACCGAAGCCGCCTCGATGAGCTCGCGCACAGTGTTCTCGTTCACGAATCAGGCCACGATGAGGTGATGGCCACCGTGGGTCAGGCCGGGTTCGAGCGGCAGGTCCGAGGCCTCGTCGCCCCGTAGGGATGAAGGCTCCGCCTCGGCCGAAGCGCAGGGCAGGGCAGGTCGAGCAAGGCGCGCGGGCGGGCGGGCGGCTACTTCTTCTTGCGGGGGGCGGTTCCGGTGGAGTTGCGGGCGGCCGAGCGGGCCTTGCGGGCGGCGGCACCGCCTCCGCGGTTGCCGGTCGCCGAACCAGGCGCACGCGGGGTCTGCTTCGGTCCGGGTTTCGTGACGTCCTGGGTCGGCTGGACGTCCAGACCTCGCTGCACCGCGCCTCCTTCGACCGCCGCGCCGGCACGGCCGTCGGGGCCCGCGTCGGCACCGAGGGCACCCCCGGCGGCACCCGACCGACGACCCGCCGGCTCGAGCACGCGGCGCGGCACCGGGCGAGGGCGAATCGGCTCACCCCGACGGTCCTGGCCGGGGATCGGCCGCGAGCGACGCCCGTAGAGCACCTCGGACGAGTCGAGCAGCCACGGCACGAGCGAGATCGTGACTCCGTGCACGAGCATCAGCTTCTGGCGGATACGACGGCTCTTGTGGTTGTGCAGCGCGGCCTCCCACCAGTGGCCGACGATGTAGATCGGCGTGTAGACCGTCACGACCTCACTGCCGTGCTCGTCGCGGTGGGCCTTGATGTACTTGATCAACGGCATGCTGATGTCGCGGTACGGCGAGGCGACGATCCGCAGGGGCACCTCGATGTCCTGCTCGGCCCACTGGCGTTGCAACAGCGCCGTGGCCTCGTCGTCGATGCCGACGTGGATCGCCTCGAGCGACTCGTGGCGCGCCGCGATGGCGTAGTCGAGCGCCTTGAGCACGGGCTTCTGCATGGTTCCGACCAACACGATCGCGTGGTCGCCGTGCGAGCCGAACTGCGTCGTGGCGTCGGGTTCGATCTCGACCAGGACGTCGCGGTAGTACCGGTTCACACCGAGCATCAGCACGAAGAGGATCGGCATGATGACGAACACCAGCCAGGCCCCGTGGGTGAACTTCGTCACCGTGACGACGATCAACACCGATGCCGTCAAGAGGGCACCGAACGCGTTGATGCCCCGGGCGCGGTAGACGGCCCCCCGGTCGGCGCAGCCCTCGCGCAGCATCCGGGTCCAGTGGACGACCATGCCCGTCTGGCCGAGCGTGAACGACACGAAGACGCCGATGATGTACAGCTGAATCAGGCCCGTGACGCTGGCCTGGTAGACGAGCAGGATGGCGCAGGCCACCAATGCCAGCACGATGACGCCGTTCGAGTAGATCAGGCGGTCACCACGCGTGTTGAGCGCCTTGGGGGCGTACTGGTCGCGGGCCAGGATCGAGCCGAGCAGCGGGAACCCGTTGAAGGCCGTGTTGGCCGCCAGCAGCAGCACGGCAGCAGTGCAGGCCTGGATCACGTAGAACGGGATGCCGAACAACGCGCCCCCGAAGACCGCGCTGGCGATCTGCGCGATCAGGCTGCGCTGGGGCGTCGTGGCACAGTCGACGAAACCCTGCAGGTCGCAGGCGTCCTCGGCGTAGTGCACCTTCGCGATCAGCGCGACGGCGACCAGACCGGCGAACAGGACGATGGCGATGCTGCCCATCAACACGAGCGTCTTCTGGGCGTTCTGCACCTTGGGGCGGCGGAAGGCGGGCACGCCGTTGGCGATCGCCTCGACACCGGTCAGCGCCGAGCAGCCGCTGGAGAACGCGCGCAGCAGCAGCAGCACGAACGCGGCCTGCGTGAGCTGGTCCGCCTGCACCGTGTAATCGGCGCTCTCGGCGACGGGCGGGTCGCCGAGGGCCGTGCGCACCAGGGCGATGACGATCATGACGAACACGCTCGACACGAAGAGGTAGGTCGGGAGCGCGAACGCCTTGCTCGACTCGCGCACGCCCCGCAGGTTGACGGCCGCCAGCAGGACGACGAAGACGATCGCGAGCTCGACGCGGACCGGAGCCAGCTCGGGCACGGCCGAGATGATGTTGTCGACGCCGGAGGCGACCGACACGGCCACCGTCATGACGTAGTCGACGAGCAGTGCCGAGGCGACCACGAGGCCGGCCTTCTCGCCGAGGTTCTTGTGGGCGACCTCGTAGTCGCCGCCGCCCGACGGGTACGCCTTGATCAGCTGTCGGTACGAGGCGACGACGACCAGCAGCAGGACGACCACCGCGACCGCGACCCACGGCGCGAGGGTGAGGAACCCGAGGCCGCCGATCAGCAGGATCATCAACAGCTCTTGCGGGGCGTAGGCAACGGAGCTCAGCGGGTCGCTGGCGAAGATCGGCAGGGCCAGGTGCTTCGGCAGCAGTTGTCCTTCGAGCTTCTCGGAGGGCAGGGGTTCACCGATGAGCCAACGCTTCGGCGACCGGGTGTCGTTGGTCACGAGCGGCGACTCTACTCCCGTGCGAGGGCCTGTCAACTTCACTCGTGAGCCGTTTATTCCCGGTCAGATCGGGTTCGTCCGAACTGTTTCGTACCGGTGGGCGATCGATCAGGCCACGTGCGCCTCAGCGGACTGCAGGGGCGTCACCGCTAACGTGGCCGAATGCCGTCCAGTCTTGTACCCTTCGACCCCCCGAGGAGGCGCGCGGCCAAACCCGAGGACCTCTCGCGAGAGTCGCTGCTCGCGGCGGCAGTCATGGGGTCGGACGTCGTCTTGTGACGATTCGTCGGGTTCGCCGGGCCCGTGCCACCCTGGGCAGCCGCCTCACGGCCACGGCGATGCTGATGGTGTACGGCGCGGTCGTGGCCGCCATCGCGTACTGGCCGACGCCGGTCGACAGTGGTCTGCGCGCCAGCATCGGTCGTGCGCTCGCCGCCCTGCACCGTCGGGGACTGCCCGGCTGGTTCGACTACGCCCAGCTCGAATGGTGGGCGAACGTCGCGTTCTTCGCGCCTATCGGCCTGCTGGTCGTGCTGTTAATCGGCGGGCACCGGTGGTGGGTCGCGACGCTCGTGGGAGGGACGGTCAGCGTGGCGATCGAGGTCGGGCAGCACATCTTCCTGCCGATGCGCTACGCGACCGTGGACGACGTCGTCGCGAACACGCTCGGGGCGGCCGTCGGGGCGTTGGTCGGACTCGTGATGCTGGCGGTCGTGCATCACCGGAGGCGCGCGAGAGGCCGTCGGACGGTGCGGCGCCTCGAGGTGTGAGCAGACGTGGGGTCGGAGGGGGCGACGGGCCCTTCGTTGCAGGGCCTCCTTCGGGCCCGCACCATGCCCTGCCGCGTCCTTCTCGCCCCTACGTCGGCGTGTTCATATGCAAGTATGAGAGAACGCGTGAAGTGAGGATTTGTCGTCGAAGGCTCGAGTAGCCGAAGAGTCCTTTCTTCGCGGAGCCGTCCTGGGGGCACTATCCAATGAGCACATGCCGATCAGCAAGAAGTGGAGCCACGTGGAACTGCGTGACTACATCCGTGATCATCGCGGAGGTTATGTGCTCATGGGTGGCGGCCCGGCGGCCTGGTCGAACGGGCTCGACACCCTAAGGCTGACGATATCGTGGAACTTTATCGCCTCGGCCTATCCATTTTCCTCTAAACCAGGTCGCCAACTTGTGCCCGCGGCGGACGTCGTCGCCGATGTCCTGCGCCAAGCCGCGACCGTCACAGCATCAGGAACAGGAACCCACCCCCGATGACCCAAAATCAGCGCCGCCGCCGCGGCTCGAATTACACACGTCCCCTCGTAATCGGTGCACTCACCCTTTTCGTCCTCGTTGATGCAGCCTTGGTCGGATACGCCCTCCTGGGGCAAGGAAAGTCTCCCTCTTCTGACGCGTACACTCCTGTTCCTATCGCGTCGGCGACCGACGACTCGACGGAGGCGGGTGACGCCGCAACGTTCCCCGCTCCGACGGCCACGCAAGTTGCGCTCGTGTCACCATCGACTTACCTCTCAGTAGTGGACGAATCTGTTGCCTACAGGGCGACAGCAGGTACGTGCTCCCCGACGGCGAGACCTGTGCTCGAGAAGTCCGTAGACGGCGGATCGACCTGGACCGCCTCGACAATCACCACAGACCTTTCGTCGGTCTTCCGGCTGCAGGCGGTTGATCGGGCCTACGCTTACGCGGTCGGTCTGGGCGGGTCGTCCTGCGTTCCCGGCGTGACCGCCACCTACACATCGGGCGCTGGTTTCCAGACCTACCCGGACCGCGTAGCGACCACGTGGTACCTGGACCCTGGGCAACCTGCCATCGTTCACTCGCCCGTCGGGAGTGCGGCTGCGCCTTGCGCAGCCGGTGTTGCCCTCGCGCCGGCTGACGGCAGCAACGCAGCATTGCTTTGTTCTGACGGCGTCATCCACAGAACGACCGACTCCGGAGTCTCCTGGGATGCCGGCACAACCATCCCCAGCGCAGTGTCGATTGACTCACAGCCCGGTGGATACGTGGTCGCCGGGCGCCGAACTGAGGCATGCGGCGGAGTAGCAGTCCTTCTCCTCGACATGTCGAGCGCAGAATCGGTGCCGGCGGTTGTGGGTTGCGCAGATGAAGCTTTCGCATCTGTTGACGAGTTCGCGCCCATCGTAATCGCCGCGGGTGCCGGGTCTGTATGGATTCAGCTGGGCGACGCCGTAGCAGTGTCAGCCGACGGCGGACGGACCTTCTGACGCGCGACCCGTGCGCTTTCAGCGGTTCGGCGTCAGAGGTCATCGGCTTCACGTTCATCCCTTCGTCGATGCTGTCGGCCGAGCTGCGCGAAGGAGATCCCCGACCCGGTTGCGGGCCAAGAGCGCGCAGATCAACCCATTGGCCACAACGAAGCTGATGATGGACAGCCGGAGTAAGAGACTCGGCCGTCAACAAGGTTGCTGCAGCCCGTACGAGGCCAAGGCCGAGCCCATAGCTGTCGCCCTTCGATCCGACGGACGCGATCGCGCCTGCTTCGATGAATCGGTCGGAACAATAGCCAAATCGTTCTTATGAACCGCCCGTCGCAGCTAGACGTCAATCCCCAGCGCGCCGTCGGCGCCGTAGTTGCTCCCGTGCACCCGCTCCACCTCGAAGGTGTGGACGGCATACCCGATCGAACGGGCCGCCGGCGGTTTGGACGTGAGGGCTCAGTAGATCGACGGGGTGGCCTGCCACGTGCGACAGATCGGCCCGACCCTGAACTCATCTTTGTGCTCATTGATGAACTTTTTCATCCGCTTGACTCGTAGTCGAGCTCCACCGCAAAGAAGGCCGACGCCGATTTCAGAGTCGCATGCGCCTGGTGTAACCCCGGACCTACCGCTTGGAGTCCGTGTTCCGGGCTGCATCCATCGCGAGTCGGCCTGCTCGCTCCGAGGGTATCTCCGGGTACTTCATCTTGGCCCCCATGACCCCCCAGGGGTCCAGACTTTTCCTCAGGCCCAGGCGGAACCGTAGCGCTCCGACCGGTACGGCGAGAGGACCAGAACAGATGCGGTGACCAGCGGATGGGCGGAGATGCGGACTCACTTCGATAAGCAATCCTCGATCTGATTGCACACGAAGCCATGGGAAGCGGAGGGGCGCGCATTAGCCGACGGTTCAATCTCAAGGTAGACGAAGCCGTCGACTTCTCTGGTATTTCAGGTACGCCTTTATCACGGTGACAACGCCGACGGCCGGGGTCGAGTGGTTCTACGCACCGAGAATGACGGTTCGCCGGTCTGGGGAGCCCCCGGTCAGCGCCACTTAGTAGGCACCGCTCCCACGCAGGACGGCTCGGGCCGTGCGCCCGAG
The DNA here is from genome assembly GCF_013248995.1 of Frigoribacterium sp. VKM Ac-2836. GTDB lineage: Bacteria > Actinomycetota > Actinomycetes > Actinomycetales > Microbacteriaceae > Frigoribacterium. The sequence goes on from NZ_JABRPK010000003.1 coordinate 44,033, forward strand.
CAGAATCAGATCGTTGAGCACCGACCAGTTCTCCACGTAGTAGAGGTCCAGTCGAACCGAGTCTTCCCACGAGAGATCGCTGCGGCCGCTCACCTGCCACAGGCCCGTGATCCCCGGACGGACGAGGAACCGACGGAAGTTGTGCTTCTCGTAGGACTTGGTCTCGGCATCGAGAGGTGGCCTCGGTCCGACCAAGGACATGGTCCCGTTGATGACGTTGAAGAGTTGCGGGAGCTCGTCGAGGCTGTATCGACGCAAGAACGCGCCCGGCCGAGTGAGACGTGGATCGTCCTTCATCTTGAAGAGCACGTCGTTGCCGGCGTCGCGGTTCTGCTCGGCGAGGTCGGCAAGGTGTTGTTCGGCGTCGACCCGCATCGACCGGAACTTGAACATCGTGAAGGTCACCCCGCCCAGGCCGACGCGCTGCTGTCGAAAGATGACCGGGCCGGGCGAGGTGGAGGCCACGATGACTGCGATGGTCAGGAAGATCGGAGAGAGCACGAGCAAGGCGAGTCCCGCTGCCACCTTGTCGATGGCCACCTTCGTCCAGACCTTCCGCCCGCCGTAGACCGGCGACTCGACGTGGATCAGGGGAAGGCCTGCCACGGGGCGAGTGTGCATCCGCGGGCCGGCGATGTCGGTGAGGGCCGGGGCGACGATCAGCTCGGTGCCCGACGCCTCGAGTGACCAGCCCAGACGGCGCACCGTCTCGGCCGGGAGTTCGTCACTGCTCGTCACGATGACACAGTCGATATGCCCCCGCTTGAGCACGGCTTCGATGTCCGATAGGGAACCTGCCACCTCGATGCCGTGGACGGTCTCTCGTGGGCGGGCGCTCGGGACGCAGGCGAGGACGGGCTTGTAGCCCGCCTCGGGCATCCGGGTGAGACGTTCCGTGAGGTGCAGGACGGACTCCCGCGAGCCGACGAGGAGGGCCGAAGCCGTGTACGTGCCTGTCCGTCGCCGGGAGACGAGCCACTGGCGCCATGCCCAGCGGGACAGGACGAGGCAGACGGCGGCGACGGGGAACGCGGTGAGGACGAAGCTGCGACCGAGGTCGAGGCGGAACACCACGGCGAGGATGGCGAACGTGCCGAAGAGCATGAGGGAGGACTCGAGCACGCGCTTGTACTCCAGGGCACCCTGGCCGATGATGCGCGCGTCGCGGGTCCCGTAGGAGGACAAGACGAACAGCCAGCCGATGGTCAGTGCCAAGGTGGCGATCGTGTGACGCGTGGCGACGGGCGTCCATGCGGCCCAGCCCCAGCTCGCGGCGACGTTGATGGTGTACCAGAGAAGTTCTGCGACACCTACCGCGACGAGCACGATGACCGTGTCGGTCAGTGCCAGTCGTCGCGCGTAGTGGCGGGCCCAGGGGGCCGGCGCCTCCCCGATGATGCCGTGCCGAAGGCGCGCGTCATCCGTGGTGGTCACGAGCTCCCCCTCTTGCAGCGTTCGTCTCGACGTGTGCCGACAGGGATCGAACCGGGACTGGTTTTACGGCTGATGGGCCACGGATGGATACCCCTGAGTATCCAGTCCTTCCACTGTCAAAGGTCCATCGTAATGAATCAGTGTCACATTATGGGAACGAACATCGACGCGTGGGGGAGGGCCCAGGCCCGGTGGCCTTCTCGCCCGTGCTTCGTCAGGGCACCGAGAGCATGAAGGACTCCATAGCGTCGTCCTTGAGAGCCGCTTGCAGGCGAGGAATCAGGGCCGTGTCGAGGTTGACGATCGACTGACCGTCGGCGGACGTGCCCGTGCCGGCGGTCGGGACGGTGAAGAAGTCGATGTCTTCTTTGGCCAGCCCTCGCAGACTCACGCCGAGGTTCGCCAGGGTGCCCGCGTCGAGGGTGTCGTCCACCGACAGGTATTCCGAGACGGAGTCGACGAACGCGGAGATCTTCGCGGGGTCGGTGAGCGTGTCACGGCTGATGACCTTGTCGACGATCGCGGTCATGAACGCCTGCTGGTTCTCGACCCGGGTGTAGTCACCGTCGGTGAAGGCGTACCGCTCACGGACGAAGTTCAGGGCATCGTCACCCGCGAGGTGGTTGAGCCCCGGCACGATGGTCGTGCCGCGCGCCGTGAATCTCTTCTGGCTGAAGACGTCGACGCCGCCCAGGGCGTCGGTCATGCCCTTGAATCCCTCGAAGTCGATGATCGCGACGTGGTCGATGCGGGTCTGCAGCAGCTGCTCGACCGTCTGGACTGTCAGGGGCGCGCCTCCGTAGGCGAAGGCCGCGTTGATCTTCGCTTCGCCATGGCCCGGGATCGGCACCCACAGGTCGCGCATGATCGACATGACGTAGACCTTCTTGCGGTCGGCGTCGACGTGCATGAGCATCATCGTGTCTGTGCGCTGGTCGCTCGGGCCCCCTTCGTCGATGCTCGTCGCGTCTGCACGCGAGTCGCTACCCATGAGCAGGATGTTCATCGAGCCGTCGGTCGGTGCGACCGGCCGCGTCGATTCGTCGGGGAACGCCTGCGGGATCTTCGTGGTCTTCTGGTCGTAGCTGCGGGCCAGGTTCATCGCGTAGACACCACCGATGACACCAACCGTGACGAGGATGCCGACGAGCACCGACGCAAGGATGACGAGGGTCTTCACCGGGCCCGACATGTGACGCTTACGTCGCCCGGTGGGCTCGTGATCGTCAAGGTCTTGGTCGTCCGGGCCGGTGGTGAAGATGTCGGTCATGTGGCTCCCCTGGGCGCGCGACTGCGCCCGCTGTTCGTCGTCAGACGAGCGTAACGCGCGGTTCGTCCGTCGTCGGGTTGATCTCACCCCCCGCTCGGGGGTGACCCCCGGCCACCCGGCGCCGGGCGAACAACGGCAACGTGATCGCCACCAGCGGGCCGATCAACAGGGCCTCGGCCGCCGTGCCGATGCCGACCTGGCCGCCGAGCAGCCAGCCCGCGGCGAGCACCGTGACCTCGATGACCGTGCGGGCTACGCCCACGCGCCACCCGAGTCGCGCGTGCAGTCCGAGCATGAGGCCGTCCCGTGGCCCGGGCCCAAAGTCGGCCCCGATATAGAGGCCGCTCGCGACGGCCAGCAGCACCAGGCCGCCGGCGAACGTCAGCCCCTGCGCCCACCACACCGTCTGTTGCGGCAGCACGTGGAGCCCCAGGTCGGCGACCGGCCCGATCATCAGCGTGTTGGCGATCGTGCCGAAGCGCGGTCGCTGACGCAGAGGGATCCAGAGCAGCAGCACGACGAGGCTCGTGACGAACGTAACGGTGCCGAACGTCAACCCGGTGTGCAGGACGAGGCCCTGGGACAGTACGTCCCAGGGGGCGACGCCGATGCCCGCGCGCACCATGAGGGCGATGGCGAAGCCGTAGGCGACGAGGCCGACGAACAACTGCAGGAGGCGACGCGAGAAGAGCATGGAGTCGATCCAATCGCCGAACTGGCCTGGTGGCAAGGGTCCAATCGGCCTAAGGTGGCGCCATGAGCATCTCCGACCACGGTGCCACCACCGTCTCGTCACGAGCGCTCGGAGTCCTGCTCGACTCGTGGCGCGCCTCCTCGGCCCCCGGTTACCTGGCGCTCGCCGACCGCATCCGCCTGCTCGTGCTCGACGGCCGGCTGCCGGTCGGCACACGGCTGCCGTCCGAGCGCGACCTCTGCGCGCACCTCGGCGTCAGTCGCACGACCGTCGCGGCGGCCTACGCCGCGCTGCGCGACTCGGGGCACGTCGACAGCCTGCGAGGCAGCGGCAGCGTCGTGCGCCTGCCGGCCCGCACCTCGGTGCCCCGCCCGACGACGACCGAGGGGCTGCTCGACCTGACGAAGGCGGCGCTGCCCGCGGTGGACGGCATCGCCGAGGCGGCCCAGCGGGCGGCCGGGCGGCTCGGCGCGTACCTCGACGAGCCGGGCTACGACCCGGTGGGGCGGCCGGTGCTGCGCGAGGCCATCGCCGAACGGTACCGACGGCGAGGGCTCGAGACGAGCGCCGAGCAGATCGTCGTCACCCTCGGGGCGCAGCACGCCATCGCACTGCTCTCCCGCGTGCTGGTCTCGCGCGGCGACCGAGCCGTCGTCGAGGCACCCGGCTACCCGCACGCCTTCGAGGCCCTTCGCGGGGCCGGCGCCCGTCTCGTGCCGGTCAGCGTCACCGTCGACCACGGCTGGGACGAGGCGGCCCTCCTGCAGACCCTGCGTCGCACCAGCCCGCCGGTCGCCTACCTGATGCCCGACTTCCACAACCCCACCGGCGCGACGATGCCCGCCGACCAGCGCGTGCGGGTGCTCGAGGCGGCGGCCGACGAGGGCACCGTGGTGATCGCGGACGAGACCATGGCCGAGATGGCGATCGACCGGCGTCGGGACGCCCCCCTGCCGATGGCGGCGTACGGCCGGGCGGTCTCGATCGGTTCGGTGGGCAAGTCGCTCTGGGGTGGGCTGCGCATCGGCTGGATCCGCGCCGAGCGCCCGCTCGTCGACCGGCTCGTCCGCGCCCGCTCGGCGGGCGACCTGGGCACGCCCGTGCTCGAGCAGCTGGTGGTCGCCGAGCTGCTCGGCGACTTCGACCGCGTGCTGGAGGCGCGGGCCGGCCACCTGAGACGGGGTCGCGACCGCGTCGTCCACGGCCTGCGCGAGGCGTTCCCGTCCTGGCAGGTGCCGTCGCCGGCAGGCGGGCTCACCACCTGGGTCGGGCTCGGGGCGCCGGTCAGCTCGCAGCTCACCCTCGCCGCCCGGCGCGAGGGGCTGCTGCTCGCCGCCGGTCCGGTGTTCGGCATCGACGGGGCGTTCGAGCGGTTCCTCCGCGTGCCGTTCTCGTACGCGGACAGCGACACCGACCGGGCGCTCGCGGGCCTGCGGGCGGCGTGGGACGGCGTGGACGGGGTGCAGGCGCCGGCCTCGCCGCTGCTGGCCGAGGTGGTCTGAGGGACGCGACCGGCGCCTCCTCGGATCGCGACGCCTCGGTCGGGGAGTCGACTCGTCCACAGGAAGACCACCGGGGCCGTTCTGCACGGCATGTAAGAAAGCGCCGCCAGTTCCCAGAGAGGCTGGTGACAATGGAGGCGCGGTGCACGTCGTCCACCGCGCCTCCTCTGCTCTCCCTCTCACCACCGGAGCCCCGTGCACCTGCTGTCCGTCTTCAGCCTGCGCAACCGCGCGCTGATCGCCCTCGTCACCATCGTCGTCGCCGTCTTCGGCGGCATCGCCCTCACCTCGCTCAAGCAAGAGCTCGCACCCAACGTGCAGTTCCCGCAGATCGCGATCGTCAGCTCGTACCCGGGTGCCACGCCCGAGGTCGTCAACGAGGACGTGTCGACACCGATCGAGCAGGCCGTCCAGATCATCCCCGGCCTCGAGGGCACGTCGGCCACCTCGAGCACCTCGCAGAGCACGGTCTCGGCCGAGTTCACCTACGGCACCGACCTCGACTCGGCCGAGCAGAAGATCCAGTCGGCGATCAACCGGCTCTCGCTGCCCGACTCGGTCGACACCCAGGTGGTCACGGGCAGCCTCGACGACCTGCCCGTGATCCAGATCGCCGTCACCGGTTACGACTCGGCGAACTCGCAGGCCCTCGTCGACCGGCTGACGACCGTGACGGTGCCCGACCTGCAGAAGCTCGACGGCGTCCGAGAGGCCTCGATCTACGGCGACGCCGGTCAGCGCGTCGTCATCTCGCCCGACCAGACGGCACTCACCGCCGCGGGGCTGACGACCGCCGCCTTCCAGGACGCCCTGGACGCCAACGGCACGCTGATCCCCGGCGGAACCATCACGCAGGACGGCAAGACGCTGTCGATCCAGGCCGGTCAACGACTCACCACCGTCGACGAGATCCGCGCCCTGCCGCTGCTCGGCGGCACCTCGGCCACCACGATCGGCGACGTCGCCGACGTGCAACTGACCGGTGCCCCCGTGACCTCCATCAGCCGGGTCGACGGGCAGGACGCCCTGACGGTCGCCATCACCAAGACCCTCGACGCCAACACCGTCGACGTCTCGCAGACCGTCCGCGACGCCATCCCGAGCCTCGCCACCGACCTGGGCGACGGCGTGGAGCTCACGGTCGTCTTCGACCAGGCGCCGTTCATCCAGCAGTCGATCGACGCGCTCGCCGAAGAGGGACTGCTCGGCCTCGTCTTCGCCGTGATCGTCATCCTCGTCTTCTTGCTGTCCATCCGGTCGACCATCGTCACCGCGATCAGCATCCCGACGAGCGTGCTCATCACCTTCATCGGACTGCAGGCGGCGGACTACACGCTCAACATCCTGACCCTGGGCGCGCTGACGATCGCCATCGGCCGCGTGGTCGACGACTCCATCGTCGTCATCGAGAACATCAAGCGGCACCTCACCGCGGGCGTCGACCGGCTCGAGGCGATCAAGGTCGGCGTGCGCGAGGTGGCGGGCGCCATCACCGCCTCGACGGTCACGACCGTCGTGGTGTTCCTCCCGCTGGCCTTCGTCGGCAACATCACCGGCGAGCTGTTCCGGCCGTTCGCCCTCACGGTGACCATCGCGCTCGTCGCGTCGCTGTTCGTCGCGCTGACGATCGTGCCCGTGCTCGCGTACTGGTTGCTCCGGGCGCCTAAGGCCCACAAGCACGCACCGGGAGGCGAGGCCGCCGCCGTCGAGGGGGCGACGGCCGAGTCGTTGACGACCCGGGCCTCCGACCCGTCCGACACCCGGCCGCTCGACCGCCTGCGACGCGCGTACGTCCCCGTCCTGCGGGGCACCCTGCAGCGACCGGTCGTGACGATCCTCGTGGCGTTGCTGATCCTGGTGGGCACGGGCGCCGTCATCCCCTTCATGAAGACGAACTTCCTCGGGGCCAGCGGGCAGAACACCTTCACCGTCACGCAGACCCTGCCGCCCGCGTCGAGCCTGCAGACGCAGTCCGACGCCGCCGACCAGGTCGAGCAGGTGCTCGAGGGCGTCGACGGCATCGAGACCGTGCAGTTGACCATCGGCTCGAGCGGCACGTCGATCGCGAGCTTCCTCGGTGGCTCGGGAGACAGCACCGTCACCTACTCGATCACCACGGACGAGAGCGCCGACCAGGACGCCCTGCAGGCCGACGTCCGGTCCCGACTGGACGACGTCACCGACGCGGGCGAGATCGAGGTGTCCGCCTCGAGCGGCTTCGGCACGAGCAACGACATCACCGTCGACGTGACCGCCCCCGACCCCGACAGTCTGCAGACCGCCACGGACGCCGTGCTGAAAGAGGTGCAGGGGCTCCCCGGCACCGCCGAGGCCAGCTCGAACCTGCAGGCGGCCCAGCCGGTCATCGGCGTGAAGGTCGACCGAGCGGCCGCCGCGGCGCTCGGCTACAGCGAGGTCGCCGTGGGTGGCATCGTGTCGCAGGCGATCCAGCCCTTCCGGGTGGGGTCGCTCGAGATCGACAACAGCTCGGTCGACGTCTACACCGTCGACCCGACGCCTCCGGCGACCATCGACGAGCTCGAGGCCCTCGAGCTGCCGAGCCCGACCGGACCCGTGCGACTCGACTCCATCGCGACGGTCGAGCAGACGACCGGGCCGACCTCGGTCACGACGACCGACGCGGTGCGTTCGGCGACCGTGACGATCACGCCGTCGAGCGACGACCTGTCGGCCGCCGGCACCGAGGTGTCGGACGCCGTCGCGTCGGTGACGCTGCCCGACGGCACCGACGCCACGGTCGGCGGGGCGACGGCGGACCAGGCCAACGCGTTCTCGCAGCTCGGGCTCGCGGTGCTGATCGCGATCCTGATCGTCTACATCGTGATGGTGGCGACGTTCCGCAGCCTGATCCAGCCCCTCCTGCTGCTCGTGTCGATCCCGTTCGCGGCGACCGGGGCGATCCTGCTGCAACTGGCCTCGGGTGTGCCCCTCGGCGTCGCGTCCTTGATCGGCGTGCTCATGCTGGTCGGCATCGTGGTGACGAACGCGATCGTGTTGATCGACCTCGTGAACCAGTACCGCGAGAAGGGGCTGAGGGTGCGTGAGGCCCTGCTCGAGGGGGCATCGCGGCGGTTGCGGCCCATCCTCATGACGGCGGCGGCCACGATCTTCGCGCTCACCCCGATGGCGCTCGGGGTCACCGGCCACGGCGGCTTCATCTCGCAGCCGCTCGCCATCGTCGTGATCGGCGGGCTCGTGTCGTCGACCCTGCTGACCCTCGTGGTGCTGCCCGTCATCTACTACCTGTGGGAGCGCATCGGCGAACGCCGGGCCGACCGCCGGGCCGCGGAGGCCGGCGACGCGGCCGAGCCGGCTGGCCCCCGGGGCTGATCTCGGCCGGCATGCCGGGTTCGGCCGTGGCCGTGGCCGCGGCCGTGGCCGTGGCCGTGGCCGTGGCCGTGGCCGTGCAATTCGCGACGACGGGCCGTCGACACGCCGCTCAGTGCTCGTCCGGAGCGGCGTGTCGAATCGTAGGTGTCGGGTTCGGCACGCCGCGATGCGGTCGGCCGGTCGGGTTCGGTATGCCGGGAGAGACCGGTGGGCCGCCCACCGACCCGAGGAGGCGGGGCTTCCGGTTCGGGGGAGGGTCGGGTATCGTAGGTGGGTCGGCTCAAGACACCGCGCCTGTGGCGCGAGCACATCGGCACCTGCGGGGGCCGATCATGCACAGCTTTGAACAGCACGAGGGTTTGTAAGTCTTGTGGGCCGGATTCCCGTCGAGTCACGACGGGATGAATTCACGATTGTGAACGGTCCTGGTCAACGGCTGCCCGGGTATTTCTTCGCGTCATCTCTGACAAGCCCGGAAAGAACTCCTCCATGTCTCCTTACGACAACTCCCGCCCGCGCACCGACCGCACCGGTGGTGCACCCAAGGCCGGCTCCAAGAGCCCCAAGCACCGCGGACACCGCGCCGACGAGGCCGGTGCACCCGCCCCCAAGAAGCGCTGGGACGCGAGCGAGCGCGCCGACCGCGGACGCCGCGAGTTCGGCACCCGCGACGGTGGCGGCAACCGTGCCCCCGGGGCCGCCCGCTCCGATGACCGTCGCCCCAACTGGGAGCCCCGCGAGAAGTCGTCCGGCGGCAACCGCTTCGGCAACCGCGACTTCGACAGCCGCAACGGCGAGCGTGGTCGCGACGCCGCCCCTCGCTTCGGCCGTGACGGTGGCCGCGAGGCCGCGCGTGGCTACGGCCGTGACGGTGGTCGTGACGCCGCCCGCGGCTCCGACCGCGGGCCCCGCTCGTGGGACCGCTCGGACCGCCCGGCACGTGACGACCGCCCGGCCCGCGGCTACGACCGTGACGCGCGTCCGGCCCGCAGCTTCGACCGCGACGCCCGTCCGGCCCGTGACGACCGCTCGCGCGAC
>NZ_JABRPK010000003.1:53421-218344 GCF_013248995.1 Frigoribacterium sp. VKM Ac-2836
GATCGCGCCCCCCGTTCGTACGGTGACCGTCCTGAGCGTGGTGGCCGCGCCTCCGGTGGTTTCGACCGCGACGCCCGTCCGGCCCGCAGCTACGACCGCAGCGATCGTCCGGCCCGTGACGACCGCTCGCGTGACGATCGCGCCCCCCGTTCGTACGGTGACCGTCCTGAGCGTGGTGGCCGCGCCTCCGGTGGTTTCGACCGCGACGCCCGCCCCGCGCGTGACGCCGGTCGCGGCAGCGACTTCTACCCCAAGCGCGATTCGGCCACGCACTACTCGCCCGAGGACGACGTCAAGCTCGAGAAGCTCAAGGCCGAGGTCGTCACCGCGGCCGACGTCGAGGGTGTGAGCTTCGGCGACCTGGGCCTCGGCGACAACATCGAGCGTCAGCTGGCCTCGATGGGTGCCGCGGCTCCGTTCGCGATCCAGGCCGCGACGATCCCCGACGTGCTCGCCGGTCGTGACGTGCTCGGTCGCGGCCGCACGGGCTCGGGCAAGACGATCGCCTTCGGCGCCCCCCTGGTCGAGAAGCTGATGGAGAACAACGGCGCCAAGAACCGCAAGATGGGCCGCAAGCCCCGTGCGCTGATCCTCGCCCCGACCCGTGAGCTCGCGATGCAGATCGACCGCACCGTGCAGCCCATCGCCCGCTCGGTCGGCCTGTTCACCACGCAGGTCTACGGCGGCGTGCCCCAGCAGCGTCAGGTCGGTGCGCTCAACCGCGGCGTCGACATCGTCATCGGCACCCCCGGTCGCATCGAGGACCTCATCGACCAGGGTCGTCTCGACCTGAGCGAGGTCGTCGTGACCGTGCTCGACGAGGCCGACCACATGTGCGACCTCGGGTTCCTCGAGCCGGTGCAGCGCATCATCCGCGAGACCGCGACGGTCCGCCCCGACGGCGCCCGCGCCCAGAAGCTGCTCTTCAGCGCGACCCTCGACAAGGGCGTGGCGAAGCTGGTCGACGAGTTCCTGGTCGACCCGGCCGTGCACGAGGTCGCCGGTGAGGACCAGGCCAGCGCCACGATCGACCACCGCGTGCTGCTGATCGAGCAGCGCGACAAGACCGCGGTCATCGAGCAGCTCGCCTCGGGTGGCGGAAAGACCCTGGTCTTCGCCCGCACCCGCGCCTTCGCCGAGCAGCTCGCCGACCAGCTCGAGGACGCCGGCATCCGCTCGACGAGCCTGCACGGCGACCTGAACCAGGCCCGCCGCACGCGTAACCTGCAACTGCTCACCAGCGGCAAGGTCAACGTGCTCGTCGCGACCGACGTCGCCGCCCGCGGCATCCACGTCGACGACATCGAGCTCGTCGTCCAGGCCGACATGCCCGACGAGTACAAGACCTACATGCACCGCTCCGGCCGCACCGGCCGTGCGGGCAAGGAGGGCACCGTCGTCACGCTCATCACGCGTCAGCGCCGCCGTCGCATGGAAGAACTCCTCGACCGCGCCGAGATCGACGCCGAGATGATCGAGGCCCGCTCGGGCGATCGTCTGATCGACGAGCTCGCGGGCGTGCAGGCGTAGCGAGCGCTCCTCGGGGGCGCGCACCGCCCCTCCTCGGCTCTCGAACCCCGTTTCGGACCATGAACCCCGCATCTCGGGGGTTCATCGTTCGGAACGGGGTTCTTCGTCGTGTGGCCGACCGGGGGTCTCAGCGGCCGGTGGCTAGCGGCGGTCGAGCAGGCCGCGCACGTACGAGGCCTGGCCCAGGTGCTGCACGCAGTCGTTCAAGATGCTGACGAGGCGGGCGCCGGCGGTGACCGGAGGGTCCCACGCCTCGTCGACCACGTCCTCGTACGAGGCACCGTCGAGGTCGCCGAGGTAGCCGCGCGTCCGCAGCGTGACGGCCTCGAGATAGCCGACCAGCAGCTCGGCATCGACCCGCACCGCGGCCACGTCGGACGGCGACATGCCGTAGCCCATCTCGGCCGACGAGAACGGCAGCCCGAACGACTCGGCCCAGCCGTCGGCGGTCCAGACCTGGTCGGACGCCGCCAGGTCGGCGATCTGGACGTCCTGCCCGCGGGCGGTGTGCCAGACGAGCCAGGCGATCGTGTTCGCCTCGTCGTCAGGGCGCCAGGCGAGGTCGTCGACCGAGAGGTCGGCGACCGCCCGCACGGCGATGGCGGGGAGGCGCGAGAAGGCTTCGACGAGGACGTCCGAGGGAGTCATCGACCCACCCTACGACCGGCCACGCGCGCCGGTCCGGGCCGGAGGCGGCCGACGCGGCGGCTGCTCAGGCGTCGATGGCGCCGACGGCGTCGTCGCCTGCCGCGGCGCGCGTGAGCGAGTCGCCGATCGCGCGCATCGCCGCCGCGAGGAAGTCGAGGTGGTTGGGGTCGACGGCGTCGCGGAACGCCCTGCGGTAGAAGTCGTGGATCTGGTCGATCGCCTCGCGGCCGGCCGGGGCGAGTTCGAGCAACACGCTCCGTCGGTCGGACGGGTGCGGCTGGCGCGTGATGTACCCGCCGCTCTCGAGCCGGTCGACCAGGCTCGTGGTCGCCCCGGTCGACAGCTCGAGGAACTCGGCGGCGCGCTTGGGGGTCGTGTCGTGATCGCTGGCGATGAACGTCAGGCAGCGCAGGTCCGTGGTGCCCATGCCGAAGTGGTCGGCGACGACCTTCTGCACGCGCTCGCCCTGTCGTTGCAGGGACGCGTAGGCCGTGAGGACGAGGGTCACGTCGAGCTGTCCCTCGTCGTCGAGGGGCGGTGGGGAGCCGGCGGGCGGCTGGGGCGAGACGTCGGACATGATGGGCTCTCTGCTGGCGGGGCGGCGACGCGAGGACGGAGCGAAGACGAGGAGGCGCGGCGACGGGCGCCACGGACCCTCAGGTTACCTCGTCGAGTGAGTTGTTCGAGCTTCGAATCACCTGCCGACCCGTTGCGAACGTGTACCGATCGTCCTTGCAGCATCCTCTTTCGGCGAGTATCTTGAAACGCGAGCAACTTGACAGCGGTAACGTCATCCGAGCTGCTCGACCCGCTGCCGGTGGTTCTCCCCCTGTGACCGGCGGCGTCCCCGCGCGGCCCGTGGCCTCATGCGGACCCGGTGGTGGCCGACCGTGAATCGGCCACCACCTCTCCGGAGCGGAGGCGGCCCGACCGCCTCCGCCTCGAGGCCCGACGGGGTCACCGCGCGATCGGGTTGGCCAGCGTTCCGGCGTAGATCAGTGACGACGACTGCGCCGCCAGGTCGACCATCTGCCGGGTGTCGCGCAGCTGCAGCCGGTTGAGGCACGAGTGGTCGAAGCGCGCCGCCCGCAGGTCGACCGATCCCGGCAGGTCCGGGTGCTCGTCGGCGTGCCGGTCGACGCACTCGGCCACGAGCGCCCAGAACCGGGCCGCGGGCAGCACGCCGTCGCCGTCGAGGATCGCGGCCAGGTGCCGGAACACCCCGTCGAAGACGTCGGTGAACACCGCCAGCGCCTTCTCGCGGTCGTCGACCGGGTGCACGGTCCGTCGCACGGCCTCGGGGACCTCGCGAGGGGCGACGACGACGATCTCCTCGCCGATGTCCTTCATGAACGCCGCGGTCGGCACGCAGCCCTCGAGCACGAGGATGACGTTCTCGCCGTGCGGCATGAACGCCAGGTCGTGCGCCCGCAGGCAATGCACGACCGGCCGCAGGTACGCGTGCAGGTACGACCGCAGCCAGTCCTCGGCCGACACCCCGGAGGCCTTCACGAGCGCGGACGCGAGCGCGTCGCCGGCACCGTCCCGGTGCAGCAACGCTGCCATCGTGGCCAGGCGCTCGCCCGGCCCGACCAGCGGCACCGGGCTCTCGCGCCAGAGGGCCGCGATCATCTTGCGGTGCGGCGACGGGGTCGTGGTCCGGTGGTGGACGTCACCGGTGTAGCCGACGGAGGCGCGCTCCCTCAGGACCCGGAACCGCGCCTCCTGCAGGGTCGCGTCGGTGCGCACGAGGTCGTGCACCCAGTCGTTGATGGCGGGCGTCGGCCTCATGTAGGCCGGCGAGAGACCGCGGACGAAGCCCATGTTCTGGATCGCCAGCGCCGTCTTGACGTAGTGCCGGTCGGGACGGCTGCGGTTCGCGAAGGTGCGGATCGACTGCTGCGCCTGGTACGTGTCGTCGCCCTCGCCGAGCAGGACGAGGTCGCGCCGCGCGACGTCCGGCGCGAACGAGATCGAGATGCGATGCTGCCACTGCCACGGGTGGACCGGCAGGTAGTGAAACGCCGCCGGGTCGAGGCCCTTCGCGGTGAGGGTCGCGTCGAACCGGGCGAGGGTCGCGGGGCCCAGCTCGGCCTGCCACAGCGATCGTTCGTCGAGCCCGGCGCCGAGCGCGAGGTGCGTGACCCACCGGCGGGCCGCCAGCCAGACCAGTCGCACGGGCGCCGCGGCCTCGGGCGCGAAGGCGTGGAACTCGTCGAGTCCGAGACCGATGCGTCCGTTGTTCGCGACGAAGCCCGGGTGGCCCTCGGTCATGGCGGACTCGACCGTCTGGAAGTCCGCGGTCGTCAGATGCTCGGCCGTCGGCCCTCCGCGGTGACGTTTGTAGGCGGCGCTCGCCAGGGTCGACGAGACCTCCTCGAGGTAGGTGGCGAGCAACGACTCGGGGATGCCGAGCAGGTCGTCCAGCTCGACGATCAACGCGAGGGCGTCCAGCGGTTCGGGGTGGCCGTCGACCGTGCGCACGACCGTCGTCTCGTCGATCGCCCAGTGCTCGAGGGCCTGCCGGCGGGCGTCGAAGCGGTAGTCGACGTGGTGGCCGTCGTGGTCGAGCGAGACGCGCCAGGGGGCGGCGGTCGGGGCGGCGTCGTGGTGCGCTGCGTCGTCGACCGCTGTGTCGTGGTGCGCTGTGTCGGCGACCGCTGTGTCGTGGTGCGCTGCGTCGGCGACCGCGGCGCCGTCGGCCACCGGGGCGATCAGCCGCTCGTGGGCGAATTCGCTCAGAGCCTTGGCCACGAGGTGCCGGTGTGCCCACTCCATCGGCCCGGGTGCGAGGTGCGCCGCCGCCCGGTCGTGCCGCGTCAGCACCGAGAGCCGTGCCGTCTTGTCGGGCAGCCCGACCTCGCCGAGCGCGCGGAACCCCACCTCGTCGTTCTTCACCGCGATGCGGTCGTTGGCCACGTCGGGCTCGACGACGATCCGCCGGGCCTGCTCGATCTCGAAGACGAAGTCGACGACGCTCGCCATCACCGCGCTGGTCAGCCCGTGCACCCGCTGCCCCCGGGGCGGGGCGACGAGCAGGTGCAGGCCCACGTCGCCCGGCTCGGCGTCGTGGACCTCGGTCAGCAGCACCTCGGCGGGGTCGTAGGTCTCGACGAAGAACGTCGGCTCGCCGTCGACCCGGCCGAGCCAGGCCTGCTGGTGCGGGTCGGCCTCGATGGTGGCGAGGTAGGCGCGCACCTCGTCGGTGCTCAGGCCCGCCATCTGCCAGGCGGCCGACGCCGGATGCGCCAGCCAACGGCGCAGACAGACGGCATAGGGGTCGGCGGCGAACGGCTCGATCGTGACCAGGCCGCAGGAGGCGCGGCGCGAGAACGCGACGCCCGTCGCCCGGTCGTCGGTGCGGGACGGGGCTTCGGGCGCGAGCGCCTCGATGTCGTGGGTGGTGCTCATCGGGTGACCCGCGCCTCCTCGGTCGGTGTCGGTTCGGGCGGGCGGCCGCCGGGCCGAACCCGACCGTCGTCCGGGTCCGGGGCGTGCACATCCCGACCGTCGCGGGGCGACACGCCGCTCACTTCCGCTCTGGAGGGGGCCTGCGCATCGGACGTGTCGCGAATTGCGCACCCGGGAGGAGGGGCGGAGGCGGCAGGGGCGGCGGCGGCGGAGGCGGTGGGGCGGCCGAAGGTCTGGAAGGCGATGCGGCGTTCGAGGGGGTAGGGCTCGCGGCCGGTGATCGAGGCGATGATGCTCGAGTTCCGCCACGCGCCGAAGCCGAGGTCGGGGGCGGTGAGGCCGTGGGTGTGCTCCTCGGCGTTCTGGACGAACAGCCGGCCCCGGCCGCCGTCGATCGAGTAGTCGCGCGCCACGGCCAGGCGGCCGAGGTCGTCGCGGTCGACCCGGTCGCCGAGCGCGTCGAGGAAAGTCGGCACCCGGGCGGCGTAACCCGTCGCCACGACGAGCGCCTCGGTGCGGCGGGTGGCCGTGGTGTCGAGCTGCGCGTGCCGCAGCGTGAGCTCGATCTGCTCGTCGTCGTCGATCCACCGGGCGTCGACGAGCTCGGTCTCGGTGAGGAGGGTCGAGTCGACGGGCCCGTCGACGCTGAGCCGGTAGAGCGTGTCGTACACGTCGTCGACGAGGTCGCCGCTGATGCCCTTGTGGAGGCTGCGCTGCTCGCGGCCCAACCGGTCGCGGGTCTCGCGCGGCAGCGAGTGGAAGTGGTCGGTGTACTCGGGGCTGGTCAGTTCGAGGGTGAGCTTCGTGTACTCCATCGGGAAGAACCGCGGCGACCGGGTGATCCAGTCGAGCCGGTGCCCCGGGCGGGCCCCGACGCGGGTCGTGTCGAGCAGGTCGCGGTAGATCTCGGCGGCCGACTGCCCGCTGCCGACGATCGTCACCGAGTCGGCGGCCCGCAGGCGATCGCGGGCCGCCAGGTAGTCGGCGCTGTGCACGACGGGACCGCCCGGGCCGCGCCGGTCGGCGAGACGCCGGAGCGGTTCGGGCAGGCGCGGCTCGGTGCCCACCCCCAGCACGACGTGACGGGCGTGCCAGGTCTCTGCGGCTCCGTCGGTGCCGCGTCGCGAGGTCACGAGGTACGTGCCGTCGGGCTGCTCCTCGACGCTGGTGACTCGGCGACCCCAGCGCAGCGTGTCGAGCTGGTCGGCGACCCACCGGCAGTAGGCGTCGTACTCGGCCCGCAGGGGGGAGAAGTCCTCGCGGATGTAGAACGGGTAGAGCCGGCCCGTCGTCTTCAGCCAGTTCAGGAAGCCGAAGCGCGAGGTCGGGTCGGCCATCGTCACGAGGTCCGCCAGGAACGGCACCTGGATCGTCGCGCCCTCGATCATCATGCCGGGGTGCCAGCAGAAGCCGTCGGCCTGGTCGAGGAACACCGCGTCGACGTCGTCGAGCGGGTCGGTGAGGGCGGCCAGGCCGAGGTTGAACGGGCCGATGCCGACGCCGACGAGGTCGTGGAGGCGCGGGGTGGCGGCGGTCGCGGTGGCGGCTGCGGGTGCCGCGGTCGTGGCGGCGGTCATCGGGCGGCCTCCGTCGCGACGGCGACCAGGGTGGCGGCGTCGTTCTCGAGCAGCGCCCACGAGGAGGCGCGGACCAGCTCGAGCACGCCCCTCACGTCGTCGAGACCCGCGTCGGGGTTCAGCAGCGTCAGCTTGAGGCACGGGCGCCCGTCGACCACGGTCTTCGCGACGATCGCGCGCCCCGACTCGAAGAGCACGCGTCGCACGAGCGGCACGAGCCGGTCGGCGGTCGCGTCGTCGACCTCCGCCGGCTGCCAGCGGAACAGCGCCGTGCTGAGCTGCGTCTCGGCGAGCAGGACGAACTCGTCGTCGTCGCGCAGCAGGTCGTGGGCGTCGGCAGCGAGGTCGATCACCCGGTCGACCAACTCGCCGACGCCATCGGCGCCGAGGGCGCGCAGCGTCGCCCAGAGCTTGAGCGCGTCGAACCGTCGGGTGGTCTGCAGCGACTTCGACACCTGGTTCGGCTCGGGGTCGGCGAGCGGGTTGAGGTAGTCGGCGTGCCAGGCGACCGGGTCGAGGTCGTGACCGTCGCGCACGACCAGCGCGCTCGACGACACCGGCTGGAAGAACGTCTTGTGGAAGTCGACGGTGACGGACCGCGCACGCTCGATGCCGTCGAGCAGGTGTCGACGTGTGGGCGAGACGAGCAACCCGCCACCGTAGGCGGCGTCGACGTGCAGCCAGACGCCCGTGCGGTCGCAGACCTCGGCGATCGCGGTGAGCGGGTCGAGGCACCCGCGGTCGGTCGTGCCGGCGGTCGCCACCACCGCGATCGGCAGATGTCCGGCCTGACCGAGGGCGTCCACCGTGACGGCGAGGGCCTCGGGCAGCATCCGGCCGGCGGCGTCGGTGGGCACGGTCACGACGGCGTCCTCGCCGAGCCCGAGCAGTCGGGCCGACTTCTGCACGCTGAAGTGGCTCTCGGCGGTGGCGATCACGACCATGCGGCCCAGCAGGTCGTGCCGCGCCGTGGCGTGCGGGACGGGACGGTGACCGGGGGTGGCCGTGTTCCGCAGCCGCGCCTCCTCGGCCCTCGCCTCGTCGCGGGCGCGCGTCGTGGCGTGCTCACGGGCGAGCAGCAGGGCGTGCAGGTTGGACTGCGTGCCGCCCGAGGTGAAGACGCCGTCGCGGGTGGCCGGGTCGAAGCCGATGCGCCCGGCGGTCCAGTCGACGAGCCGACGTTCGATCAGGGTGCCGACGGTCGACTGGTCGTAGGTGTCGACCGACGGGTTCACCGCGGCGAGCACGGCCTCGGCGGCGACGGCGGGCAGGGCGACCGGGCAGTTGAGATGCGACTGGTAGGCGGGGTCGTGGAACCAGACGGCGTTCGCCGTGAACAGCTCGTCGACCTCGCGCAAGGCGTCGTCGGTGCCGGCGCCCGGGGCGTCGAGGTCGACGGCGTCGACGAGGTGCTGCAGGTGGGCGCGACCCTCGCCCGAGAAGGGTTGGCGCGTGGTGCGGAAGCGGTCGGCGATCCGGGCGACGGCGGCGCCGGTGAGGCGCTCGTACTCGTCGGCGGTCGCGGTGGTGAGCAGTGCGGACGCGTGTTGTTCGGACACGGGTCTCCTTCGGATCGTGGTGGAGCAGTGGGGCAGGGCGCGGGTTCGCGGG
The DNA here is from genome assembly GCF_013248995.1 of Frigoribacterium sp. VKM Ac-2836. Taxonomy (GTDB): domain Bacteria; phylum Actinomycetota; class Actinomycetes; order Actinomycetales; family Microbacteriaceae; genus Frigoribacterium. Next base: position 62,199 of record NZ_JABRPK010000003.1, read on the forward strand.
TCGTGCGGGTCGTGCAGGTCGTGCGGGACGTGCGGGTCGTGCGGGTCGTGCGGGTGGCTCGACGTCGGCGTGCCCGTCGGGGCGTGGTCGCCGATGCCGGATGCGGCCCGCGGTTCGTTAGGTTAGCCTTACCTTATGTCGACCCGCCGTCCGCCCGTCAAGCCCGCCGAACCCCGCCTGCACCGTCTCGAGGTGCTGCGCTCCAAGCGCGTCTCGCCGAGTTTCCAGCGCGTCACCGTCGTCGGCGACGACCTGCACGAGTTCGGCGACATGGGCTTCGACCAGTGGTTCCGGCTGTTCCTGCCGCTGCCCGGCAGCGGCTCGTTGAGGCTGCCGCGGGCGACGACCTCGCTCTGGTACGCGCAGTACCTGGCGATCCCCGAGCCCGAGCGTCCGCACTGCGCCAACTACACGGTGCGCGAGTTCCGGCCGGCGGGGTCGGGCGCCTCGTCCTCCGACGCCTCGCGGGCCCAGCTCGACATCGACTTCGTGCTGCACCGCGGCGACTCGGGCGAGCTCGAAGGAGGCGCGGCGATCTGGGCCTGCGCCGCCCGCCCCGGCGACGCCCTCGGCCTGCTCGATCAGGGCGTGCTGTTCAACGCCCCCGACGACGCGACCGAGATCCACCTGGTCGCCGACGAGACCGGGCTGCCGGGCACCGAGGGCATCGTGCGGTCGCTGCACCGCGCCTCCGTGGGGTCGGTGATCCAGGAGGTGCCGACCCGGGCCGACGTGCGTCCGCTCGACGCGCCCGACGGCGTCGAGGTGACCTGGGTCGTGCGGGACGAGCTCGACCCGCGGGCGCTCGGCGGAGGCGCGGGCGCGGCCGGCGCCGGTGCCGGTGCTGGTGCTGACTTTTTGCCGGGGGAGGGGGCGCTCGCCGCGCTGCTGTCGCGGTCGGCGGCCGACCCGCGGGCCTACGCCTACGTCGTGGGGGAGTCCGCGCTGGCGACCGGCGGGCGGCGGCACCTGCACGCGGCGGGCCTGCCGAAGGACCGCATCACGTTCTCGGGGTACTGGAAGCGCTGAGGGCCCGGTCCGCGTCGCTCACCAGGCCGCGGGCAGCGGCTCCCCTGCCGCGGGCGGGTGCTCGACGAGGGCGACGGCGTCGTCGCGGCCGATGTGGCCGGGAAAGTTGTAGCGGGCGAACCGGCCGGTCGGGTCGTGGATCGACGTGGGCAGGGCGACGGAGCTGCGGCGCAGCGCCTCCGCCAACACGGCGGTCGAGGTCGGGTCGAGGGTGGCGTCCTGCCGGTCGCGCAGGATGAACTCGAGCCGCGCCTCCTTGGCTGTCAGGCGCAGTACGAGCACGCGACCGCCGGTGCCGACCGGCGCCGTCGTCAGGACGGCACGGTCGACCTGGGTCAGGGGGATCGGTCGGCGGGTGCCGGCGCGCAGCTGTCCGGAGTCGAGGTCGACCCAGGGCTGCGGCGCCAGGGCGTTCCGGATCAGCGTGATCACGGCGACGATCCCGACCGTGACACCGATGGCGATCAGCAGAGCGAGGTCCCAGCGGAAGGTCGCCTCGGCGATGCGGAAGAAGAAGCTGACGCCCTGGATCGCCGCGAGGAACGCGAAGGCCGTCGTCGCCCCCACCCAGGTCGACCACCAGCGGCGCTCGCCGATGCGCACCCAGCCGTGCGGCAGTTCGGCGGGTGCGCGGGTGGCCGGGTCGTGCTCGACCGTTTCGGGGTCGGTCGAGCCGGTCGGGTCGCCAGGAGGCGCGGGCGCGTCGTCGGGATCGCTCACCCCGCCGACGCTACCGCCGCCCGGGGTGTGAGGCCCGGGGGTGCGAGTCGCACCATCGGATGAACGTCGCGCCGTGTATTTGGGCGGTGCGACGTTCAGTTGGTGGTGCGACGCCTGCTCGCGTCGGGGTCAGGGCTCGTGCCCGTGCGGCGTGCCGAACCCGACCGCTCGTGCCCCGTGCAGCGTGCCGAACCCGACGAGGGGAGCGCGGCGCGCCGCTCATCTTCCGGCCCGAGCGGCGCGCCGCGCCTGCGTTGTCGCGATTTGCACAGGAGGGCGCGGCGGCGGCGGGGGCGGGGGCGGGGGGCGGGGCGGCGAGGAGGCGCGGGTCAGGCCCGCAGGACGCGCGCCTCCCAGGGGTCGAGCGTCAGCCCGGACCCGCCGGGCACGGTGCCGATCACGATCTGCGGTACCGACCGGCGGCGCAGCGCCGGGTGCAGAGCGGGGTCGAGCTCGTACGGCTCACCCGACCAGTTCGCCAGGACGAGCAGCTGCTCGTCCCCGAGGGTGCGGGTGAACGCGTACAGCCGCTCGTCGTCCGGGGCGAGCAGCTCGAACGAGCCGAGCGCCACGACCGGCGACTCGTGCCGCAGGGCGATCAGGCGACGGTAGTGCTCGAACACCGAGCGTTCGCCGCTCGCACGGTCGGCCTCGACGTTCACGGTGTCGTGGTTCGCGACCACCTCGATCCACGGCGTGCCGGTGCTGAATCCCGCCGCCGCGCCTCCTGACCACTGCACCGGGGTGCGCGCGTTGTCGCGGCTGCGGAAGCGCAACGACTCGAGCAGGGCTTCGGGCTCCGCGCCCGCGGCGACCGACTCCTCGTACCAGTTGACCGACTCGATGTCGCGGTACTGCTCGATCGAGGTGAAGCCCGCGTTCGTCATGCCGATCTCGTCACCCTGGTAGACGTACGGTGTTCCGCGGTGCAGGTGCAGCACGGTCGCCAGCACCATCGCCGACTCGACCCGGTACCGGCCGTCGTCGCCGAAGCGCGACACCGAGCGGGGCTGGTCGTGGTTGCCGAGGTAGAGGCTGTTCCAGCCCTGGTCGGCGAGACCGTTCTGCCAGCGCGACAGCGAGCGTTTCAGCGCCACGAGGTCGAAGGGGCGGTTGTCGAACTTCGAGTCCGGGCCGTGGTCGAGGCCGACGTGCTCGAACTGGAACACCATGTCGAGCTCGTGCCGGTCGGCCGCCGTGAACAGCCTCGCGTCGTCGACGGTCACGCCCGGCATCTCGCCCACCGTGATCAGGTCACGGTCGGTGCGGTGCGCGAAGACCTCGCGGTGCATCTCGCGCAGGTGGTCGTGGATCTGCCCACCCATCACGAAGTGCGGTGCGCCCGGCGCCAACGACGAGGGCTCCTTCGCGATGTGGTTGATCACGTCCATGCGGAAACCGTCGACGCCCCGGTCGAGCCAGCGGTTCATCATGTCGAAGACGGCGCGGCGCAGGTCGGGGTTCTGCCAGTTCAGGTCGGGCTGCTTCGAGGCGAACATGTGCAGGTAGTACTGGCCCGTGCGCTCGTCGAGGGTCCAGGCCGGGCCGCTGAACGCGCTCCGCCACGCGGTCGGGTACGTGCCGGCACCGGGCGTTCCGGCCGCGTCCGTCCCCTCGCCCTCGGGCAGCGGATCACGCCAGAGGTACCAGTCGCGCTTCGGGTCGTCGCGCGACGAGCGGGCCTCGACGAACCACGGGTGCTCGTCACTGGTGTGGTTGACGACGAGGTCCATGACGAGCTTCATGCCCAGCGCGTGGACCTCGTCCAGCAGGGCGTCGAACTCGTCGAGCGTGCCGAACGAGGGATCGATGTCGTCGTAGTCGCTGATGTCGTAGCCGTTGTCGGCCTGGGGCGAGCGGTAGATCGGCGACAGCCAGATCACGTCGACCCCCAGGTCGTGCAGGTGCCCGAGTCGCCGGCGGATGCCGCCGAGATCGCCCACCCCGTCGCCGTTCGAGTCCGCGAAGCTGCGCGGGTAGATCTGGTAGACCGTCGCCGTCGTCCACCACGCGGGCGGGGCGGTCGTGGGGCCGGTGTCGTTCGTCGTCGGGTCACTCACCCGCCCAGCCTGTCACGGCGGGACCGACGGGGACGAGGAGGCGCGGGCCGGCTCTCGACGGCGGCGTCAGCCCGTCGCGTCGGTGCGGCCGAGCTCGCGCTCGAGCAGCTCGAGGTCGATCTTGACGTGCTCACGGGCGATCCCCGCCGCGTCCGCCGCCCGTCCGTCGCAGATGGCGGCGACGAGTGCCTCGTGGTCGGCGAGGGCGCGCAGCTCCATCTCGCGCATGCCGTCCGGCCCACCCCAGAGGTGCGCCGGTGCCGAGATGCTCACCCGGGCCTCGAGGTCGAACAGCACGCCGCGCAGCGTGGCATTGCCCGCGGCCTCGGCGATCGCGACGTGCAGGGCCTCGTCGGCCTTCTGCGCCGCGAGCCCCGACGGTGCGTCGCGGTAGCCCTCGAGTCGATCGCGCAGCCGGACGACGTCGGTGGGCGTGCGGTTCTCGGCGGCGGCCTCGGCGACGACGCCGTGCAAGCGACTGATCGCCTCGCTGGTGTCGCGCAGGTCGGACCAGCGCGCCGAGAGGGTGCGCCGCACGACGTCGCTGCCCGCGCCCGGCGGCGGCGCCTGGACGAACGACCCGCCCCCGCGCCCGCGTTGCGTCACGATCAGCCCCTGCTCGACCAGCCGGGCCAGGGCGGCACGGACGGTCATGCGCCCGACCCGCAACGAGGCGGCGAGGTCGCGCTCGGCGGGCAGGCGTGAGCCCGGGAGGTACTCGCCGATGGTGATGGCCGTGACGAGGCGGTCGGTGATGTCGTCGACCCGGGTCGTCGGTGCGAGGGGAGCCCCGAGCGCACCGCCGAGGGGGCCGTCGGCCGCGACGTCCGGGCGTGGGTCGCCCGCGCCTCCTCGGTTGTCGTCCTGGCCCATCGCGTCCCCGTCCCCGTGTATCCACCCGCCGCCGGCCCGGCGGACGAGGTCTCGTCGTGTTACAGGCAGATTAAGGCATCGCGAAAGGTCTTGTCGCGAGACCTTAGGCGGGTGCATGCTCACCGGCATGTCCACGATCACCACCGGCACCGCCCCCTTCCACGACGCCGAGACCTGGTACCGCGTCACCACGCCCGACGAGCCGCGCGAGGGTGCGCTGTCCCTCGTCGTGCTGCACGGTGGCCCGGGGATGGCCCACGACTACCTGCGCAACCTCGAGGCCCTCGCCGACGAGACCGGCCGCACCGTCGTGCACTACGACCAGCTCGGCTGCGGCCGCAGCACCCACCTGCCCGACGCCCCCGTCGAGTTCTGGCGGCCCGAGCTGTTCGTCGCCGAGTTCGAGAACCTCGTCGCGCACCTCGGCCTCGAGCGGTACCACCTGCTCGGGCAGTCGTGGGGAGGGATGCTCGGTGCCGAGATCGCCGTCACGGCGCCGGTCGGACTGGCGAGCCTGGCGATCTGCAACTCGCCCGCGTCCATGCAGCTCTGGGTCGAGGGGGCCGGCAAGCTGCGGGCGCAGCTGCCGACCGACACCCAGGAGGCGCTGGCCCGGCACGAGGCGGACGGCACGACCACCGACCCCGCGTACCTCGCCGCCACCCAGGTGTTCTACGAGCGTCACGTCTGCCGCGTGGTGCCCATGCCGCAGGACTTCGTCGACAGCGAGCAGCAGATGGAGGCCGAGCCGACCGTCTACCACACGATGAACGGGCCGAACGAGTTCCACGTCATCGGCACGATGCGCGACTGGACGATCGTCGACCGCCTGTCGTCCGTCACCGCGCCGACGCTCGTCGTCGCGGGCGAGTTCGACGAGGCCACCCCCGCGACGTGGCAACCGTTCGTCGACGGCATCGGCGACGTCCGCTCGCACGTGTTCGCGGGCGCCAGCCACTGCTCGCACCTCGAGCAACCCGAGGAGTTCCGCGCGGTCGTCGCGCCGTTCCTGGCGACGCACGACGAGCTGCGCGACGCGAGCCGCGCCTCCTGACCGGCGTGGGTCGCGCCTCCCGAACCGGCGCGGCCCACGTCTTCCCCCACCCGCACCGTCCCCGATCCCCACCCGAGCGAGAGAGCACACCATGTCCCTGCCCACGAAGGCCGCCGCCGGCGGTGAGCTGAGCAACCAGCAGCAGCTCGAGCAGTACGGCTACAAGCAAGAACTCAAACGGTCGGTCTCGACCGTCGACCTGCTCATCTACGGCCTGATCTTCATGGTCCCGATCGCGCCCTGGGCGATCTTCGGCACCGTCTACAACGCCTCCTCGGGCATGGTCCCGTTGGTCTACCTGGTCGGTCTCGTCGCGATGATCTTCACGGCGCTGGCCTACGCGCAGATGGCGAAGTCGATCCCCCTGGCCGGCTCGGTCTTCTCCTACGTCGGGCGCGGCATCCATCCCGTGGCCGGGTTCTTCGCCGGCTGGGCCATCCTGCTCGACTACCTGTTGGTGCCTACGCTGCTCTACGTCTTCGCGGCCGAGTCGATGATCGGCATCTTCCCCGGCACCGCCCGCTGGATGTGGGCCCTGATCTTCGTCGCGATCAACACCGCCGTGAACCTGCTCGGCATCAGCTCGATCAAGCTCATGAACCGGGTGTTCCTCGCCATCGAGGTCGTCTTCATCGTGATCTTCGTCATCATCGCCGTGACGGCGTTGAACGGTGGCACGATCCCCGGCGCCGAGTTCACCACCGATCCGATCTGGGACTCGAGCAAGGTCACCGCACCGCTGATCGCCTCGGCGCTGTCGATCGCCGTGCTGAGCTTCCTCGGCTTCGACGGCATCTCGACCCTCGCCGAGGAGAGCACCGGCAAGCGTGGCGGAGCCGGCAAGGCCATGATCATCGCCCTGTTCATCGTGGCGTTCTGCTTCGTGCTGCAGACCTGGCTGGCCAGCGCCCTCGCCGGTGGTCGCGACTCGTTCCCCGAGGGGGAGGCCGGCAACGCCTTCTTCGACCTGGTGCGCGAGGCCTCGAACAGCGGATGGGCGACGGCGTTCTTCGTCGTCAACGTCCTGGCCGTCGGCATCGCCAACGCCATGGCCGCACAGGCCGCGACCTCGCGTCTGCTGTTCTCGATGAGCCGTGACAAGCAGCTGCCGGCCTTCCTGTCGACGATCAACACGCGTCAGGTGCCACAGGCCGCGATCCTCGTCGTGTCGGCGCTCTCGGCCGTGCTCGTTCTCTTCTTCGTCGGCCAGATCGACGTCATCTCATCGCTCGTCAACTTCGGGGCGCTCTTCGGCTTCATGCTGCTGCACGTGTCGGTCGTGGTGCACTACGTCGTCAAGAAGAAGTCGCGCAACTGGCTGCTGCACCTCGTCGTGCCCGTGATCGGGTTCCTGATCATCGGCTACGTGCTCGTCAACGCGGCACCCGAGGCCAAGATCGGCGGCGTGGTCTGGCTGGTGCTCGGCGCGGGCGTGTTCCTCTACTACCGCAGCCGAGGAGGCGCGGCGCCGACCCTCGGGCAGGCAGCCGACGACGACACGGTCACCTCGACCCCCTCCGCCGACTCCGAACGGCGCGACGCGTGAGCGCCGTCGACGGCATCGACCACTTCCTCGGCAAGGAGCACGGCCGCCCCGGCTTCACCGCCTCGGTCCCGCCGGCCCTGCGCATCGAACCCGGTACGGGCGAGCGCATCGGGTTCGAGACGAGCGACGCCGTCTACGCCGAGCTGCACGAGCACCGCGACCTCGCGAAGCTGTCGGTGCCGATCAACCCGGTCACCGGGCCGGTCTACGTCGAGGGCGCGAAGCCGGGCGACGCGCTCGCGGTGACCGTGCACGAGATCCGTCTGATCGAGCACGGCTGGTCGGTCAGCCTGCCCGGATCAGGAGCGCTGCAGCACGTGATGGGCGACGAGATGTTCACCCGGCGTGTACCGATCGACTCGGACGGGGTGCACGTGACCGACCGGCACGTCTTCGAGGCCCGGCCCATGATCGGTTGCATGGGCACGGCGCCGGCCCAGGGCGAGAACTCGACGATCATGCCCACGTACGCCCAGGGCGGCAACATGGACGTCACCGAGAACACGATCGGCTCGACGGTCTACCTGCCGGTCATGGTCGAGGGCGCGTACCTGTCGATCGGCGACGTGCACGCCATCATGGCCGAGGGCGAGTCGTCGTTCGTGGCGATCGAGGCCGAGGGCACGGCGGTGGTCTCGATCGACCTGGTGCCGGGGCTCGGACTGCGGGCGCCGCGCATCGAGACCGCCGACGACTGGATCTTCGTCGGCCTCGGCGACCCGGTGCAGGAGAGCATCCGTCGCGGTTACGAGGACGCCTTCTCGTTCTTGGTCGACGACCACGGCTGGTCGCGAGGTGACGCGTACGCGGTGCTGAGCGCGGTCGGGCACTCGAGGCTCGGAGGCCCCACCGGCTCGGTCGCCCCCGATCCGCTGCACCCGTTCGACGCCGTCGGCGCGGTCACCCTGCACCGCGTGCCCAAGAGCGTGCTCTAGCGCGCGCCGCGCCGCGCGCCGCGTCGCTGCGCCGCTGCGCGGCGTCCGCGTCGCACCACCGACTGGACGTCGCACCGCCGAATTCGGCGGTGCGACGTCCAGTCCATGGTGCGTCAGGTACCTCTCGCGGGTCGTGCAGCACGGAGTGCGAGACTGGTCGGCAACGACACGGCCGTCACCGACGACGGCAGACGGCGGGCCGCGATGACGCCCGCCCCACCAGAGAGGGTGGCCGATGGGCACGCAGCACGAGCAGGCGTCCGAGCACGCAGACGACGCCGGGGCGACGGGCGACGCGAGCAGCGGGGGCGACGTGACCCGCGCCTCCTCGTCCGGGGCCCCGGGCGGGCCCGGCAGCCCGGCAGCCGACCTCGTCGTGCACACGGTGCGGGTCCACCGCAGCGACGAGCCGCTGGCCCGCGAGGACGAACTCGCCTGGCGCCTCGCCGTGCTCGCCACCGACCACGCCCCCGTCGACGACGACGTGACCGAGATGGTGATCAACCGCCTGATCGACAACGCGGCGGTCTCGGCCGCCTCGCTGCTGCGCGCGCCGGTCGCCGTCGCGCGCGACCAGGCGCTCGCACACCCCCCGACCAGCGGAGGCGCGGGTGCGCAGGTCACGGGCGTCGCGCCCGAGCACCCCGTCTCGCCCGAGTGGGCCGCCTGGTCGAACGGGGTCGCCGTGCGTGAGCTCGACTTCCACGACACGTTCCTCGCGGCGGAGTACTCGCACCCCGGCGACAACATCCCGGCCCTCGTGGCCGTGGCGCAGCACCGCGGACTCGACGGGGCGGCCCTGCTGCGCGGGATTGTCACCGGCTACGAGGTGCAGGTCGACCTCGTCCGGGCGATCAGCCTGCACGCCCACAAGATCGACCACGTCGCCCACCTCGGCCCGTCGGTCGCCGCCGGGCTCGGCACGATGCTCGGGCTCTCGACCGAGGTGGTGCACCAGGCGATCGGCCAGGCGCTGCACACGACGACGGCCACGCGGCAGTCGCGCAAGGGGGCGATCTCGTCATGGAAGGCCTACGCCCCCGCCCACGCCGCCAAGGCCGCGGTGGAGGCCGTCGACCGGGCGATGCGCGGGCAGGGCAGTCCCGCTCCGATCTACGAGGGCGAGGACGGCGTGATCGCCTGGCTGCTCGACGGGCCCGGGGCGTCGTACGACGTGCCCCTGCCGGCACCGGGCACGTCGAAGCGGGGCATCCTCGACACCTACACGAAAGAGCACTCGGCCGAGTACCAGGCCCAGGCGTGGATCGACCTGGCCCGCCGACTCGGCCGCTCGCATCCGGTGTTGCGTGACCCCTCGCAGGTGCGCGGCATCGTCCTGCACACCAGCCACCACACGCACGTCGTGATCGGCTCGGGGGCGAACGATCCGCAGAAGTACGATCCGACGGCCAGCCGCGAGACGCTCGACCACTCGATCCCCTACATCGTGGCCGTCGCCCTGCAGGACGGCGAGTGGCACCACGAGCGCAGCTACGCCCCCGCCCGCGCGCAGAGGCCCGACACCGTCGAGCTGTGGCAGCGCATCACCACGGCCGAGGACCCCGCCTGGACCGCCCGCTACCACTCGACCGATCCCGCCGAGAAGGCCTTCGGCGGCCGCATCGAGGTCGAGTTCGTCGATGGGACGACCCTCGTGGACGAGATCGCCGTCGCCGACGCCCACCCCCTGGGGGCGCGGCCCTTCGGACGCGAGGACTACGTCCGCAAGTTCTGCACGCTGGCCGAGGGCGTGCTGCCGCGCGGAGAGGTCGAGCGGTTCGTCGACCTGGCCACGCGCCTCCCCTCGTTGACGGCGGACGAGGTGCGGCGACTCGGCATCGTCGCGCCCGACGCGCTCGCGGGTTCGGCCGCCCAGCCGGGCGGGCTGTTCTGATGCTGTACTCGACGGTGTCGCCGGCCGACAAGCGCGCGACGTTCCGGGCGGGGCTGGCCGACGAGCGCACCGTGGTCTTCCCCGGCGCCTTCACCCCGTTGACCGCCCGCCTGATCGAGCAGAAGGGCTTCGACGGCGTCTACGTCTCGGGTGCCGTGATGGCCAACGAGCTCGGGCTGCCCGACATCGGCCTCACCACGCTGACCGAGGTCGCCACGCGGGCCGGCCAGATCGCGTCGATGACCGACCTGCCCGTGCTCGTCGACGCCGACACCGGCTTCGGCGAGCCCATGAACGTCGCCCGGACCGTCCAGGCACTGGAAGCCGCCGGCGTGGCCGGACTGCACGTCGAGGACCAGGTCAACCCCAAGCGCTGCGGTCACCTCGACGGCAAGCAGGTCGTCGACGTGGCGACCGCGACCGGTCGCATCCGGGCCGCGGTCGAGGCCCGGCGCGATCCCGCGCTCGTGATCATGGCGCGCACCGATGTCCGGGCGCTCGACGGGCTCGCGGCGACGATCGACCGCGCCCGTGCCCTGGTGGACGCGGGCGCCGACGCGATCTTCGCCGAAGCGATGGCCGACCTCGGCGAGTTCGAGGCGATCTGCTCGGCCCTCGACGTACCCGTGCTCGCCAACATGACCGAGTTCGGCAAGAGCCCACTGTTCACGCATCGCCAGCTGCACGACGTCGGGGTGAGCATGGTGATCCACCCGGTGTCGCTGATGCGGGCGGCGATGGGGGCGGCGTCCCGAGCGCTCGACGCGCTGGGCGCCGACGGCACGCTCGAGTCGCAGGTGCCGTCGATGCAGACCCGTGCCGAGCTGTACGAGCTGATCGACTACCCCGGTTACGCGCGCTTCGACGCCGGCGTGTACGACTTCACACTCGACGCCTGACCGGGCTGAGGGGCTGAGGGGGCTGACGGGGCTGAGGGGGCTGACGGGGCTGAGGGGGCTGATCGCTGACGCCGGTGCCGGACACCGTCGAGTGGACAGCGCACCGCGTCATGCGGCGGCGTGTCGTCCACTCGGCGGTTCTCGGCCCGAACAGATCGTCTCGTCCACAGGACGCGGTAGGCAGGCGGTCGTCCACGGGCAGGCTCCGGAGGCGCGGCCGGGCTCGATCCGCGGCCGAACATCGACGGATGGATGACGACCTTCCCGATCTGATCTTCTCCGCCACGCCGGGCGCACAGTCACGTGAGGCGCGCGCCCTGCGTCGCGATGCCGCCGCGGGACGACTCGTCCGCGTCCGAAGAGGCGTCTACGTACCGACGGAGGGCTGGGCCCGACTGAAGCCTTGGCGTCGCCACGTCGTCCGGGTGCGGGCTGCCGCGTCCGCGCTCGCCGCCGACTGCGTCGTCTCCCACGGGTCGGCCGTCGCGGTGCACGGGTTGCCGAGCGTCCAGGGCGACCCGCGCCGGGTGCACGTGATCGACCGGCGTCGGGCCTCGACCCAGACCACGCCGGCCCTCGTCAAGCATGCGGCCGGTCTCGAGGACGACGAGGTCGAGCGGGTCGGCGACCTGCTGGTCACGAGCGAGTTGCGCACCGCCTACGACGTCGCGAGGTCGTCGGGGTTCGACGACGGCGTCCTCTGTCTCGACGGCGTGATGCGTCGTCGGCTCCTGGTCGCGGGTCGGCTTCCGAGTGTCGACGAGATGCGCGCCCGAGTCGACGATCTGCGCGACGAGTTCCGGCTCCGGTTCGGCGCGATGGCCGGCCGCACGGTCGGACGGCGGGGTGAACTGGCGCTCGAGCGAGCGATGTCGTTCGCCACGCCCCTGTCCGAGAACGGAGGGGAGTCACTCGTGCGAGTCGTGTTGCATCGGCTCGGTGCGCCTCAGCCGATCCTGCAGGAGGAGTTCTTCGACGCTCGAGGATTCGTCGGACGATGCGATTTCTTCTTCGCCGAGTTCGGGCTCGTGCTCGAATTCGACGGTTTCGGCAAGTACTCGGACCCTCGCATGCTCGCGGGTTCGTCCCCGGCCGAGGTCGTTCGACGGGAGAAGAAGCGCGAGGCTCGGCTCCTGGGGACGGGCCGGGTCCGACGCATCGAGAGGTGCGACATCGACGACGTGCTCGATCCGCGACGGCTGGCGGCGATCGTGCGGCGTGGCGGGGTGCCGCTGCGGTCGGGCCGGGCCTCGGCGTCGTGGTCGTGAGGGTGCGGTGTGCGAACGGGGGTGGGCGACGTCGCGGCAGCGAACCGCCGTGTGGACGTGGCGCCGTGTCGTGCGGCGGCGTGGTGTCCACTCGGCGGTGCGGTGCGGTGCGGTGGGGGAGCGGGGAGCGGGGAGCGGGGAGCGGACTAGGCGAGGTCGGCGAGCAGGGCGCTGACGAACTCGGTGCGCTCGACCATGCCGTGCACGCTGATCCACTCGTGGCGGGCGTGTGCTCCGCCGCCGACACCGCCGACCCCGTCGAGCACGGCGAAGCCGAGCGCGGCGGCGAAGTTGCCGTCGCTGGCTCCGCCGACGGACACCTCGCGCAGCTCGAACCCGAGCGACGCGGCGACCCGGGCCGCGCGCTCGTAGAGCGCACCGGTCGCGGCCGAGCGCTCCATCGGTGGGCGATTCCACCCGCCGGTGACCTTCAGCGTCGCGGCCGGGTCGTGCGCCGCGAGCCCGGCGAAGACCCGCTCGATGCGCTCGGCCTCGGTCGACGAGGTGACCCGGACGTCGACCATCGCCCGGGCGTAGCCGGCCTTCACGTTGGTGCGGGTGCCACCCTGCAGCACCCCCACGTTCAAGGAGGTGCCCGCCTCGAAGTCGGCGGCGGCGTGCAGCGTCATGACCACGCGGGCGATCTCGTCGACGGCGCTCGCCCCCGAGCGCGGGTGCAGCCCGGCGTGCACCTCGACCCCAAAGGCCTCCACCTCGAAGATGCCGACGCCCTTGCGGGCGGTCTTGACGGCACCGTCGGCGGCCGACTCGAAGACGAACACCGCGCCTCCTCGTCCGACCTCGCGCTCGATCGCCTCGCGCGAGGCGATGCTCCCGACCTCCTCGTCGCCGTTGAGCAGCAGGCGGACGTTCGGGCGGGGCAGGCCCAGGCGGTCGCCGATCGCCAGCGCGTTGCCGAGCTGGATCAGCCCGGACTTCATGTCGAAGACGCCGGGGCCGGTCATGCGGTCGCCCTCGATCGTCACGGGCCAGTCGGCGAGCGTGCCCTCGGACCACACGGTGTCGTAGTGGCACAGGGCCGACACCCACTCGGTCGACCCCGACGGCGACAGGTAGTCGAGCGTGACCGTGTCGCCGAAGCCCTCGACAACGTGCACCCTGCGGTCGGCCGGGGGCCCGACGGTCTCGCCGAGCCAGCCCTCGATCCAGCGCAGCCCCGCCTCGAGCAGGTCGACGTCGTCCGACGGCGTCTCGAGGCTCGCGTAGGTCGTCAGGTCGGCCACCATCGCGTCGAGGCGTGCCTCGACCTCGTGGCGGAGGGCGGTGACCTGGTCGGGCTGCAGGGGGTCGTGGCTCACGGTCTCGCTCTCGTCGGGCCCACCGTGGTGGGTGGGCATCTGACCATCTCACTCCCGTGGGCGGGCCGGCGACCGGCCGGGAGGCGCGGTGCCGCCCTCCGAGGAGGCGCGGTGTCGGCGGCGAGGAGGCGCGGTGTCGGCCGCGAGGAGGCGCACCCGGCTCTGTCGGAGGGCCCCGATACAGTCGAGGGAACCGACTCCGGCACCGGGTGCCGCACCGATCGCGACACCGACCGCGACACCGACGAGAGGGGCACCGTGCGCATCCTGCACACCAGCGACTGGCACCTGGGTCGCACGCTGCACGGTGTCGACCTGCACGAGCACCAGCAGGCGTTCGTCGACCACCTGGTGGGGCTGGTGTCCGACCGGTCGATCGACGTCGTCGTGGTCGCCGGCGACGTGTACGACCGGGCCGTCCCCGCGGTGCCCAGCGTGCGCCTCCTCGGGCGGGCCCTGGCGGGGCTCACCGAGCACGCCACCGTGATCGTCACCCCGGGCAACCACGACTCGGCGGTGCGACTGGGGTTCGCGGCCGAGCTGATGAGGCCGGGGTTGCACCTGCGGGCGTCGGTCGACCTGCTCGACGAACCCGTCGTCCTCGACGACCCGGACGGGCCGGTCGCCTTCTACGGGCTGCCCTACCTCGATCCCGACAGCGTCCGGCGGTCGCTGGCGCCGGCGGGCGCCGACGAGCCGCTGGCCCGATCGCACGCGGCCGTCGTGGGTGCGGCGATGCAGCGGGTGCGCGACGACCTCGCCGGGCGATCCGGCACCAGGTCGGTCGTGGTGGCTCATGCGTTCGTGGTGGCCGGGCCGGCACCGGGCCGCGGGGTCGGGTCCGAGGCCGCCGGCGCCGAGTCCGAGACCGCACCCGAGCGCAGCGAGAGCGAGCGCGACATCCGGGTGGGCGGCGTCGACTCGGTGCCGTCGACGGTGTTCGACGGTGTCGACTACGTCGCCCTCGGCCATCTGCACGGCGCCCAACGCGTCGGCCCGTCCGGTCGGCTGCGCTACTCGGGATCGCCCCTGGCCTTCTCGTTCGGCGAGCGGGCTCAGGTCAAGTCGTCCACGATCGTCGACCTGGCCGCCGACGGCTCCGTCTCGGTCGACCTCGTCCCGGCCCCCGTGCCGCGTCGACTCGCCGAGGTGACCGACTCCCTCGACGCCCTGCTCGACGGGCGGCACGACGACCTGCGCGACGCCTGGCTGCGGGTCTTCGTCACCGATCCCGTCCACCCCGAACGGCTCTACACGCGCGTGGCCGAGCACTTCCCGCACGCCCTCGCGATCCACCATGCCCCCGTCGGTGCGGTCGCGGCCTCGGCGTTGACCGCCGTCACGGCCGAGTCCGATCCCGTCGAGGTCGCGGCCGACTTCGTCGCCTTCGCCTCGGGCGGGGCTCCCAGCGAGGCCGAGCTCGCGGTGGTGCGCGACGCCTACGAAGCGGCCCGGGCGAGCGAGACGAGCGAATGAACCTGCACCGGCTGACCCTGCGCGCCATCGGGCCCTACGCGGGCGAGCACAGCATCGACTTCGCCGCACTCGGCGCCTCGGGCACCTTCCTGCTCGAAGGCCCGACGGGGTCGGGCAAGTCGACCATCATCGACGCGATCGTCTTCGCCCTGTACGGCGGGCTCGCCGGGTCGGCATCGACGCCCGACCGGCTGCGCAGCCACCACGCCGCCCCCGACGTCGAGCCCTTCGTCGAGCTCGTCTTCGAGAACGGCGCGGGCGTCCACCGAATCCGGCGCACCCCCGCGTACCGCCGTCCGAAGGCGCGCGGCGCGGGCACGACGCCGGCGAACGCGACCGCGAAGCTGTGGCGCCTCTCGTCGCCCGACGCCGTCGACGGCGAGATCGTCTCGATCAGCACCCAAGAGGCCGGCGCCGAGGTCTCACGCATCCTCGGGCTCTCGCGCCAGCAGTTCGTGCAGACCGTCGTCCTGCCGCAGGGCGAGTTCGCGGCCTTCCTCCGGTCGACCGGGGAGAAGCGCAAAGAGGTTCTGCAGTCGTTGTTCGGCACCGAGATCTACGAGCGGACCACGGCCGAACTCGTCGAACGGCGCAAGGTCGCCAACGCCGCCGTCGCGGCGGCCGACCGAGACATCGAGTTGGCTCGCGCGAGGCTGCTCGAAGCCAGCGGACTCGACGCCGGGGCCCTCGACGAGGCATGGGCCGCCGACCGCGCGGTCGCCGCGCTCGAAGCCCTCGAGACCGAGGCCTCGGAGGCGACGGCCCGGCGGTCACGAGTGATCGAGGCCCGAGACGCGGCGCGTCGGTCGCTCGATCGCGTGCGGGCGCTGAAGGCCGCACTCGATCGACGGGCCGACCTCGTCACCCGGCGGACGCGTCTCGACCAGGACGAGGACGAGATCGCCACGGTCCGGTCGCGCGTCGCCGCGGCGACACGAGCCGCGACGGTGACCGACGCCCTCGCCGCGGTCACCCGGGCGGACCGAGCCGAGCGTGAGACGGCGTCACGCCTGGCCGAGGCCCTCCGGGGCGACGCCGACGGTGAGGGCACCGGGGTCGACGGCGCCGGGGCCGCGGGAGTCGACGAGGGGCCGGTACGAGCCGATGTCGCCGCGCGTCGCGACGCCCGGCTCTCCGAGCTCGCGCTCCTGACCGAGGCGGCCCGGACCGAACGGGCTCTGCCCGGTCGTCGGACGGCCCTGGAGGCGGCCGAGAACTCCCTCGTCGACGCCGATCAGCGGCGCAGCGAGCTCGACGACCGACTCCTCGCGGCACCCGCCGTCCGGACGTCGCTCGTCGTCCGGCGGGAGGCCCTGGCCGAGACCTCGACTGGCCTCGCGGCCGCCGAGCAGGCGATGGCCGAGGCGCGGGCCCACCTGCGTGACCTCGACGACCTCGACCTCCTCGAACGGGCCGTCGGCACGGCGTCGGGGCGACTGGCCGACGACTCGGCGGCGGCCCTGCACGCCGTCGACGACGAGGCGGGCCTCCGCCGACGTCAGATCGAGGGCATGGCGGGCCATCTGGCCGAGGGTCTGGTCGTCGGCGCCCCGTGCCCCGTGTGCGGCTCACGAGAGCACCCGGCCCCCGCGTCCGCCGGCGCCGAGCACCCCACCGACGACCAGGTCGAGGCCGCGTCGATGACGGCCCGCGCGGCCGAGGCACGTCAGCGCGAGTCCGCCGCCCGGCACGCCGCGGCCGAGGGGCGGGCCGCCGAAGCCCGCCGCGCCCTGGGCGAGCTGACCCGCGACGAGGTCGAGTCCGAGCTGGCCCGGCTGGCCCTGCGCGTGTCCGAGGCCACCCGGGCCCGCACGGCCCTCGCGGCGGCCGACGCGGCCGTCGTGGCCCACGACCTCGAGCTCGACCGGCTGCGTGCCGAGCTCGACGACCTCCGAGAACGAGCGGCCACCACCCGAGAGCGCATCGCCGCCGACCGGCGGGCCCTGCTCGACGACGAGGTCGAGATCGCGCGACTGCTCGACGGTCGTGCCCCGACGATCGTCGAGCTCGCCGTGACGGTGGGCGAGGGGGTCGAACGCGACACGCGCCTCCTGACCCTGCTCGACGCCGTCACGGTGGCGACCGACGCGGCGGTCGGTCGGCGAGCCGAGCTCACCGGCGCTCTCGAGCGGAGCGGCTTCGACGACGTCGAGCAGGTCGCGGACGCCGCCCTCGAGGCGGCGGACCGGGCGGTCCTCGAGTCGCGGGTGTCGGCTCACGAGCGCGAACGCGCGATCGTCGCGGCCGGGCTCGCCGAGGCCGAGGTGGCCGCACTGACCGGCGACGAGGCCGCCGACGTCGCGACGGCCGTCGAGGCCCTCGACCTGGTGCAGGCCGAGCTCGACGAGGTCACCGACGAGGCCACGCGCGCCGGCGACCGGGCCGAGCGGTCCCGTCAGGCGCTGACCGCCCTCGAGACCGTGACCGCCGCGGCCGACGCCGCCGTCGAGCACGCCCGGGCGGTGGTGCGCATGGCGAACCTCGCCAGCGCCTCGACCGGCGAGAACGTCAAGGGCGTGACGCTCGGCACCTACGTGCTGCTGCGGCGGTTCGACGAGGTCGTGGCGGCGGCCAACGTGCGGTTGTCGGTGATGTCGAGCGGGCGCTACGAGCTCGCCTCGTCCGACGAGCGCGAGGTCGGGTCACGGTCGCGCAAGACCGGGCTCTCACTCGTCATCCGCGACGCGACCACCGACACCACCCGAGACCCCGGCAGCTTCTCGGGCGGCGAGACCTTCTACGCCTCGCTCAGCCTCGCCCTCGGTCTCGCCGACGTCGTGCAGGCCGAGGCCGGCGGGCTCGAGCTCGGCACCCTCTTCGTCGACGAGGGCTTCGGCTCGCTCGACCCCGACACCCTCGACGCCGTCATGAGCGAGCTCGGCCGGTTGAGCGCCTCGGGCCGCGTCATCGGCATCGTCAGCCACGTCGACGAGCTCAAGCAACGCATCGTCGACCGTGTCGAGGTGCGCCGCCGCCCCGACGGGTCGTCCGTGCTGCGCTCGACGGTCGGCTGACGGCGACCTGCTCCGCTCGCCCCCCACGGCCCCCCGTCCGAGGGTGTTCACGCGATCGCGCGTCCCCGTTCACGCGCCGGCCACCGAGCAGGAGTCTGCTGATCCTCGCCTCGCGACGACTCCGTCGCCGGGCGCCGGATCACGATCACGATCACAGGAGCAGAACCGTGTCGAAGAACACCCCGAACCGCCGGCGTGCGGCCCTGACGACGGGGGTCGTCGCGACGGCCGCCGTCGCCGCCCTCGCCCTCAGCCCCGTGGCCGCCCTCGCGGCCACCCCCGCGAACGTCGCCCAGAACGGTGGCGCCGCGCGCAGCATCGACGACAGCACGCAGCTGCTGCTCGACTCGGTGAAGGGCGGGCCCGCCAAGAACGTCATCCTGCTGATCGGCGACGGCATGGGCGACAGCGAGATCACCTCGGCCCGCAACTACGCGTACGGCGCCGGCGGAACGCTGCCCGGCATCGACGCCCTGCCCCTGACCGGCCAGTACACGACCTACTCGGTCTACAAGGACGGGGCGAACAAGGGCAAGCCCGACTACGTGCCCGACTCCGCCGCGACCGGCTCCGCCTGGGCCACCGGCACGAAGACCTACGACAACGCCATCTCGGTCGACGTCGACGGCGTCCCGCAGGACACCCTGCTCGAGATCGCCAAGGCGAACGGCAGGAAGACCGGCAACGTGTCGACCGCCGAGCTGCAGGACGCCACCCCGGCCGTCCAGGCCGCGCACGTCGCCGCCCGCAGCTGCTACGGGCCCGACAGCGTCACCCAGTGCGGTGCGGACGCCCTCGACCAGGGCGGCCTCGGCTCGATCAGCGAACAGATCATCGGCACCCGCGCCGACCTGACCCTCGGTGGAGGCGCGGCCTCGTTCGGCCAGGCGGCCCGCGCCGGTCAGTGGCAGGGCGACACGCTCTTCGCTCAGGCGCAGGACCGCGGCTACCAGGTCGTGCGTGACGCCGCCGGCCTCGACGCCCTCGCGGCCGCGGACCAGGCGCAGCCCGTGCTGGGCACGTTCACCGACGGCAACTTCCCCACTCGCTACGCCGCCACGACGGCGACCGTGGGCGGAGCCGACCTGGCTCCGCAGACCTGCCAGCCGAACCCGGCGCGCCTGTCGTCCGGCCTCTCGCTGCGCTCGCTGACCGAGAAGTCGATCGACCTGCTCGACACGGGAGACCAAGGGTTCTTCCTGCAGGTCGAGGGGGCCTCGATCGACAAGCGCGACCACAGCGCCGACGCCTGCGGTCAGATCGGCGAGGTGCTCGATCTCGACGAGGCCGTGCAGTCGGCCCTGGCCTTCGCGAAGGCCGACGGCAACACGATGGTCATCGTCACGGCGGACCACGCGCACACCAGCCAGATCGTCGACTCGACGCCGCCCGCCACTCTCAGCACCGCGCTGACGACGGTCGACGGCACCACGATGAAGATCGCCTACGGCACCGCCGCGGCCGGCGGATCGCAGCAGCACACCGGAACGCAGCTGCGCGTCGCGGGGTACGGCCCCGGTGCCGCGAACGTCGTCGGACTGATCGACCAGACCGACAACTTCTTCACGATCGTGAACGCGCTGCAGCTCGACCGCGACCTCGACGGTCTGAGCGCCGACGCCACGATCTCGGCTCCGACCGAGGTCGCCCCCGGAGCGGACTTCCCGGTCAGCACCCTCGGCCTCGCGGGTGACCGCCAGGTCACGGGCACGCTCGACGTCGACGGCGCCGTGACCGACCTGGGCATCGCCGACGTCATCGACGGGGTCGCGACCTACACGGTCACGGCTCCGACCGAACCCGGTAGCTACGCGATCACGGTGACCGGCACGCAGAGCGGCACGACACTGGCCGCCACGGTCGCCGTCGTCGAGGGCGCCGTCACGCCGGCACCGGCACCGACGACCCCGCCCGCCGCGGTCCCCGGTGACGGCACGAGCGCAGGAGGCGCGGGTCCGGTCGGTTCCGGACGCGGCCCCCTGGCGTTCACCGGTTCCGACGCCCTGCCCGCCCTGGCGCTCGCACTGATGCTCGCCGGTACCGGTGCCGCCCTCGTGCTGCGTCGACGTCACCGCGCGGCCTCCACGCGGGACGGCGTGCAGCTCTAGCGGTATCCGGCCCCGGACGCACGGGAGGCGCGGTGCCAGCCGGCACCGCGCCTCCTGCGTTCTCGGGTCGCGGGCGACCCCGGTCGTCAGACCAGCGGGTCGCTGTCGGTCGAGCGACGCTCGACGCGCTCGCCCGTGGCCGGGTCGACGGCGCTGCGGGTCGTGGAGACCGTCGAGCGTCGGCGCGAGGCGAAGGCGATGCCGATGATGGTCACGACCACGCCGGCCGCGATGAGGATGTAGCCGATCAGTTGGATGTCGATGCCTGCGACCTGGAAGTCGAGAGCGAACGCGAGGATCGCGCCGATCACGATCAAGGCGATTCCGCCGCCGATGCTCATGGGGTCTCCTTCGTCCTCCGTAGCCCCGGATGGGCGACGGTGCCGACTCGAGGGTCGGCGCGCCCCACAGTACCGGCGGGTCGTGCCCGGCGGCCACGACGCGTTCGCGGCGCTGAGAGGATGGTCGTGTCCGCCACTCGAGACCGCAGGAGACAACCATGACCGGAGCTGCCGGCCCCGTGCCCCTCGACCAGCCGTACCACCGCGCCTCGCCCAAGGTCGCGGTCGTCCGGTTCTGGCGGAAGTACGCCACGTTCCACGGACGGGCGAGCCGCAGCGAGTACTGGTGGTGGTTCGTCATCGCGTTCGTGTTCCAGGGGGCACTGCAGGCGTGGGCGACGGGGACCGGCGGCACGTCGACCTGGGCGGGTGGGGACGACACCGACCTCGGGTACATCGACCATCAGGGTGTCGTGCTGATCGTGTGGGCGGCCGTGAGCTTCCTGCCGACGCTCGCGCTGCAGTCGCGGCGTCTGCACGACGGGGGCTTTACTGCCTGGTACCTGCTCTTCTACCTGCTGCCGGTGCTCGGCTGGCTGACCCTGCTCGTCATGTCGTTGCTGCCCTCGCGCGCCTCGGGCGAGCGGTTCGACACGGGCGGCGAGCGGCAGTACCCCGGGCCCGCCTGACCGCACCCATGGCCCGCCGGCCGCGACCGGCCCGCTGCTCGGGGGTGAGGTCAGATGGTGGGCTCGGACCAGGCGAGCGGTCCGATCACGGGCAGGACGAACGAGAGCAGGGGGTTCCGGGTCGGCGTGGCGGCCCGCTAGCCTGTTCGGACTCCGGCGGACCCGACCGCCGTGGTGGTCCTGTAGAGCGACGTCCGTCGCTCGTTCCCGGTGGTGGACGCTGCGAGGGTCGGGCTGCCGGAGCCCTGTGCTCAGCCCTGCTGTGCCTCGTGCACCAGCTCGAGCGCCGCCCGCAGTCCGGCCGCGGGCACCTGGCCGGGTGCGCTGGACGCCCCGGACGAGCCGAAGGTCAGGCACGAGCCGAAGGTCTCGCCCGCCAGTCGGGACACGACTCCGAGCGGCCCCATCGACATGGTGACGGCGGGCACGAGGCCGGCCCCGGCCCGGAACTCGGCCGTCGCCCGCATCAGGGTCAGCACGTCGTCCGTGCCGACCGGCATCGCGGCGAACTTGACCACGTCGGCGCCGTTCTCCTGCTGCTCGAGCAGACGCGACACGATCTCGCCCTGTGACGGGGTGCCACTGAAGTCGTGCGACGACATCACCACGACGAGGCCGGCCTCGTGCGCCGCGTCGACGAGTCCGCCGAGCAGATCGGGGTCGGTGTACATCTCGACGTCGACGGCGTCGATCAGACCGGTGGCCATCGCTGCTCGCAGGACGGCGTCGTAGGTGGCCGGGGCGACGTCGCGCTCGCCCCCCTCGGGGTGGGTGCGCAGGGTGAAGAGCAGCGGGAGGTCGGCGTCGAGGGCGTCGCGCACCCGCCGGACGACCTCGGCCACCAGGGCGAGGTCGGCGGGCCCCGGCGATTCGGCGCCGGTGCGCGCGGGACCGTCGGGGTCGGGTGCCGCGGCGAAGGCGGCGTCGACGAAGTCGATGCGCAGTTCGACGAGTTCGGCCGTGTCGCCGTCGAGAGCCGAGGCCGCCGCGACCAGCGCGTCGGGGGTCCGGGCCACGAGCGGCACGCAGACCGCGGGGCGTCCGCCGCCGAGGGCGACCCGACCGATCGAGACCGGCAGAGGCGTCGCCATCGTCAGCCCGCCACGCTCTCGCTCGTGGACCGTCCGCGCGCCGGCAGACCCACGGAGGCGCGCATCGCGTCGCGCAGGACGCCCTCGTCCGTCACCGGTTCGTCCTGCGCACCGCCGGCGAAGAGTCGTACCTGCCCGAGCGCCTGCTCGACGAGCATGTCGAGGCCGTTGACGGCGAGACCGCCGTCCGCCGACCAGCGAGACGCGACCCGGGTCGGCCAGGGCTCGTACGCGACGTCGAGCAGCACCGACGAGGCGCTGACCGGACGCAGGTGCAGGTCGTCAGCGGCACCACCGGGCAGCGTGCTGATGACGAAGTCCAGCGGGCCGAGGGACGGCAGCTCGGTGAGCGGGGCGACCATGACGTCGGCGCCGAGCTCGGCCGCGAGGGAGGTCAGTTCGCCCGCCCGCATCGGGTTGCGCAGGTGGATCGAGAACGACCGGGCGCCGAGCTCCCATGCGGCGGCCATGGCGGACAGGGCCGTCGCACCCCCGCCGAGGATGGTCGCCGCGGCAGGACGGGCGTCGTGGAAGCCCTGGATCGTGCGCACGATGCCGTCGACGTCGGTGTTGTACCCGTGGCGCCGACCGTCGTCGTCGATCACGAGGGTGTTCGCGACGCCGAGTCGCCGCGCGAGCGGAGAGATCGTGTCGAGCAGGGGCAGCACCTCGCGCTTGAGGGGCATCGTCAGGCTCAGCCCGCGCCAACTCGCGTCGAGGCCCTCGACGAAGGGGGCGAGCCCGCCCGAGGCCACCTCGACACGGTCGTAGTCGAAGGGCAGCCCGAGGTGCTCGTAGGCCGTGCGGTGCAGCGCGGGCGACAGCGAATGCTCGATCGGCGACCCGAGGACGGCGAGACGTCGGCGAGCATCGGTCACGGGTGGCCCCTCCCTGTCGACCGCGGCTCGGACGACGACCCACCCTAACGCGAGGGCCCTGAGGGGGTGCGGGACGGTGGCGACCGGCGTCGCGCCTCCTCGGCTCGGGGGTCTGGCAGGCTCGGTGGATGCAGATCCGACCCTTCGACGAGGCCGACACCGAGACCGTCGTGGCGCTCTGGGAGCGCTGCGGGCTGACCCGCCCGTGGAACGACCCGCGACGCGACATCGAACGCAAGCTGACGGTGCAGCGCGAGCTGTTCCTGGTCGGCATCGACGACGAGGAGGCGCTGGTCGCCACCGCCATGGCGGGTTACGACGGTCACCGGGGCTGGGTCTACTACGTCGCGGTCGACCCCGATCGACAGGGCGAGGGCTTCGGACGGCAGCTCATGGCCGAGGTGGAGCGCCTGCTCGTCGAGCGGGGCTGCCCCAAGGCCAACGTTCAGGTGCGCACCGGCAACGAGCGGGTGCGGGCGTTCTACGAGCACCTGGGGTACTCGGTGGACGACGCGGTCGGCATGGGCAAGCGGCTGATCGCCGACTGAGGCGGCGCGGTAGCCGACGGCGCGACGACGGGCCCGGTAAACAACATGTGACGATCTTCAGCGGACTCTTGTCGAGTGCCCAGCGAGAACTTATGGTCGTGTGCAGCGCCCCCTGTCGGGGGGTGTCGTCCCACCCTTTACGTCTTCTCCAGGAGTCCCGACGCCCATGCGCATCAGCCCCCCGTCATCCGAGTCCGTCCCGACGGGAGGCCGGCGGCGAGTCCGTGGCGCGGCCCTCGCCTCCGTCGCCGCCGGCACCCTCCTGCTCGGTCTCGTCGCCGCCGCACCGGCCCAGGCCGTGCCGGTCACGATCGACCTCGTCGGCATCAACGACTTCCACGGTCGACTCGAGGCCGACGCCCCGGGGTCTCGTGCGTCCATCGCGGGTGCCGCCGTCCTCGCGGGTGCCGTCAAGTCCGTCGAAGCCGAGAACGCGAACACGCTCTTCGTATCGGCCGGCGACAACATCGGTGCCTCGACCTTCACCTCGTTCATCCAGAACGACGAGCCCACCCTCGACGCCCTCAACGCCATGGGCCTCGACGTCAGCACCCCGGGCAACCACGAGTTCGACCAGGGTCAGGCCGACTTCACCGGCCGCGTCCGGGCGAACAGCGACTTCCCGTACGTGAACGCGAACATCCTGCGCGACGGTGCCCCGGTGTACGACCCCTACGTCGTCGAGGAGATCGGCGGCGTCCGCGTCGCCTTCATCGGCGCCCTGACCGAGACCATGCCGACGCTCGTCAGCCCGGCCGGCATCGAGGGGCTCACCTTCGCGCCCGTCGTCGACTCGGTCAACGCGGTCGCCGACGACATCGTCGCGAACGACGCCGCCGACGCCATCGTCCTGCTGCTGCACGAGGGTGCCGAGACGGGCAGCCTGGACTCCGTCACCGGAGACAACGCGTTCGGCGAGATCGCTCGCGGCGTCTCGGGCGACGTGTCCGCGATCTTCTCCGGACACACCCACCAGGGCTACGACTACCTCGTCTCGCCGTCCGACGGCGGGCCGCAGCGCGCCGTCGTGCAGACCGGCAGCTACGGGACGAACCTCGCCCGGGTGACGATGACCGTCGACCCCGCCGCCACCGATTTCCGCGACCGGGTGACGATCGCCTCGCACCGCCTGGTTCCGCTCTACAACGCGTTCACCCCCGACCCCACGGTCCAGGCCATCGTCGCCGAGGCCGTGGACGTCGCGGCCGACCGGGGGGCCGAGGTCATCGGTTCGATCAGCGACTCGTTCAACCGCGCCTACAACGCCAACCCCGACGCCAACGGGCTGCCCGTGTCGAACCGCGCGGGAGAGTCGACGCTCGGCAACTTCGTCGCCGACATCCAGTTGGCGTCGACGACCGCGAGCGGCGCCCAGCTCGCCTTCATGAACCCCGGGGGACTGCGGGACGACCTGCCGTTCGTCGCACCGAACGGCGACGTCACCTACAAGGCCGCCGCGGCCGTGCAGCCCTTCGCCAACACGCTGGTCGTGGTCGACATGACCGGTGCCGAGATCCGGCAGGTGCTCGAGCAGCAGTGGCCCACCGCCGCACGCAACAGCACCCTGAAGCTCGGCACGTCCGAGGGACTGAGCTACACCTACGACCCCGCCGCCTCGGCCGGCTCGCGCATCGCCTCCGTCTCGCTCGACGGTGCGGCGCTCGACGACGCGACCGTCTACAAGGTGACCGTCAACTCGTTCCTCGCCTCGGGTGGCGACGGCTTCGCCGCCTTCGCGAACGGTCGTGCCCACGCCGACAGCGGCAAGGTCGACCTGCAGAGCCAGCTCGAGTACTTCGACACCCAGGCCGGCGACCCTTCCGACCCCGACTTCGCGTCGCGATCGGTCGGCGTCTCGGAGCTGACCGCTGCGCCCGTCGGTGGATTTGCCGCCGGTGACACCGTGTCGATGACCTTGTCCTCGCTCGTCCTGCAGCAAGCCGCCGCGGACGCGTCGGGCACCGTGACCGCGACCCTCGACGGTGTCGAGCTCGCCTCGGCACCCATCGACGAGACGATCCTCGACAACTCGGACGAACAGGGCCGCGCCACCCTGAGCTTCGTCGTCCCCGAGGGCATCACCGCCCCCGTCGCCGGGCCCGTCACCCGATCGATCGTGCTCACGGTCGACGGCACGGGCACCACGGCGTCCGTCCCGATCGTCTTCGCCGCCGCGGCCGCTCCCGTGGTCGTCCCGCCGACCGACCCGGGCAACACGCCCCCGGTCACGGCCCCCGGTGGAACGGTGCCCGGCGGAACGGTGCCCGGCGCCACCCCCGGGTCGGGCACCGGCAGCACGCCCGCCGGCACGGTCCGCAACCCCGACGGCTCGTTGGCCTTCACCGGCCAGGACGGCCTGGGGCTCGCCGCCCTCGCGGCGCTCGCCCTGATGCTGGCCGGCGGCTCGGCGCTCGTCCTCGCCCGCCGTCGCAGGCTCCGCGCGACCGCGACCTCCCCCGAGGCCTAATCCTCGGAGGGCACCGCCGCACCACCGTCTGAACGTCGCACCACGGAAACCCGTGGTGCGACGTTCAGTTCGTGGTGCGACCCGGGGCCGGGAGGCAGAGGGCTCCCGTACGCTCGTCGCGTGACGACGTACAGCTACCACCGCCTGTTCCGCTCGGTGCCCTCCTACCGGTGGTGGAAACCGGTGCTCGCGGCCGTCGTGGCGGTCGTCACGTACCTGCTCGCGTCGGTCGTGGTCTACGTGGGAGTCCTCGGGGTGACCACGGCCGTCGGTGGGGCCGCCGCCGCCGAACGACTGCAGGCCGGGATCGAGGGTGACGCGCTGGCGGCAGCCGACCCGCTCGTGCTCTTCACGACCCTGGCCTCGATCGCTGTCATGCTGCCCGCGATCGTCCTGGGCACCCTGATCGTCGGCCCCGGCGCCGTCGGCGGCCTCTCGAGCGTCGCGGGGCGGCTGCGGTGGCGGTGGCTCGTGCGGTGCATCGTGCCCGCCCTCGCGTTCATGGCTCTGACGGTGGGGCTCAGCTACGTCGTGGTGCCGCCGCTCTCGGGCGAGGCGATCGGGACGGGGCCGGTCACCACGCCGGCGGACACCCTCGTCCGGGCGGTCGTCGTCATCCTCCTGGTCACGCCGTTCCAGGCGGCGGCCGAGGAGTACGCGTTCCGCGGTCTGGCCATGCAGGCCATCGGATCGTGGTTGCGGTATCCCATCGCGGCGATCGTCCTGCCCACGGTCGGATTCGCCTTCGGGCACGACTACAACGTCTGGGGCATGCTCGACGTCGCGGTGTTCGGAGTGGCCGCGGCCTACCTGACCTGGCGAACGGGAGGGCTCGAGGCGGCGATCGTCGCGCACGTGCTCAACAACACCGTGTTGTTCCTGCTGTCGGCCCCTTTCGCGGGCGTCGAGTCGAGCGACGGGAGCCCCCTCGCCCTGGCGGTGACGGTGGTCTCGACGCCGCTCTACGTGTGGCTCGTGGTCCGGGCGGCCCGGCGTACCGGTCTCGTCACGACTCGCAGCGTTCCTCTCGTCCCCAGCGCGCCTCCGGCCGACGGCCGTCCCCAGGAGGCGCGGGTCGGCTGACCGCGTCGGTGGCCGCTCGTAGACTCGTCGCGTGACCCCCACCGCCTCGCCCGCCCTGGCCCCCGACGCCCCCGCCGCCGCCCTCGACGTGCTGCACCGGGTGTTCGGCTACGACGAGTTCCGCGGTCAGCAGGCGCAGATCATCGACCAGGTGGTGCACGGCGGTGACGCCCTCGTGCTCATGCCCACGGGCGGCGGCAAGTCGCTCTGCTACCAGGTGCCCGCACTCGTGCGCGACGGCACGGGCATCGTCGTCTCACCGCTGATCGCGCTGATGCAAGATCAGGTCGACGCCCTCGAGGCCGTCGGCGTGCGCGCGGCGTTCCTCAACTCGACGCAAGACCCCGACCGTCGTCGTGCCGTCGAGCAGGCGTTCGTGTCGGGTGACCTCGACATGCTCTACCTGGCGCCCGAGCGGCTCAAACTCGAGTCGACCAAGTCGCTGCTCGACCGGGGCCACGTCTCGCTCTTCGCCATCGACGAGGCGCACTGCGTGGCGCAGTGGGGTCACGACTTCCGTCCCGACTACCTCGAGCTGTCGGTCCTGCACGAGCGCTGGCCCGACGTGCCGCGCATCGCGCTCACGGCCACGGCCACCGAGACCACCCACCGCGAGATCTCGCGCCGTCTCGAGCTCGACGACGCGAAGCACTTCGTCGCCGACTTCGACCGGCCGAACATCCAGTACCGCATCGAGGCGAAGAACGGCCCGCAGCAGCAGCTGCTGCGCTTCATCCGCGCCGAGCACGACGGCGACGCGGGCATCGTCTACTGCCTGTCGCGCAAGTCGGTCGAGAGCACGGCCGAGTTCCTGGTCGGGCAGGGCATCCCGGCCCTGCCGTACCACGCCGGTCTCGACGCGCAGACTCGGGCGCGCAACCAGGCCCGGTTCCTCCGTGACGAGGGTATCGTCATGGTCGCCACCATCGCGTTCGGCATGGGCATCGACAAGCCCGACGTCCGCTTCGTCGCCCACCTCGACCTGCCCAAGTCGGTCGAGGGCTACTACCAAGAGACCGGACGTGCCGGCCGCGACGGGTTGCCCTCGACGGCGTGGCTGGCCTACGGGCTGCAAGACGTCGTGCAGCAGCGGCGCATGATCGACCAGTCCGAGGGCGACGCCGAACACCGTCGCAAACTCGGTGCCCACCTCGACGCGATGCTCGCCCTCTGCGAGACCGTCGAGTGCCGACGGGTGCAGCTGCTCGGCTACTTCGGGCAGGCGAGCACCGCCTGCGGCAACTGCGACACCTGCCTCACGCCGCCCGAATCGCTCGACGGCACGGTGGCGGCGCAGAAGATGCTCTCGACCGTCGTCCGGCTCAAGCGCGAGCGCAACCAGCAGTTCGGTGCGGGGCAGATCGTCGACATCCTGACCGGCAAGTCCACCCCCAAGATCCTCCAGAACCGCCACGAGCAGCTGTCGACCTTCGGCATCGGCACCGAGTTCGGCGACGTCGAGTGGCGGGGCGTCGTGCGTCAGCTGCTCGCCCAGGGGCTGCTCGCGGTCTCACCCGACGGCTACGGGACGCTGTTGCTCACGGACGCGGCGGGCGAGGTGCTCTCGGGCGCGCGGACCGTCCGGTTGCGGCGAGAGCCCGAACGCCCGGCACGCTCGGCCCGGGCGAGGGGCGGCTCGGGCCCGGGTCGGGGGTCGTCACGCGGTGCCGCCGAGCTGACGGGCGACGACGCCGCTCTGTTCGAGACCCTGCGCGAATGGCGCGCCGGCGTCGCTCGGGCACAGGGCGTCCCGGCCTACGTCGTCTTCGGCGACGTGACGCTGCGTGGCATCGCGTCCACACGTCCCACGTCTCTCGATCAGCTCGCGGGCATCAGCGGCGTCGGTCAGAAGAAGCTCGACACGTACGGTCAGCAGGTGCTCGCGGTCGTGGGCGGCACCTCCCCGGCCGAGGCGGCGGCCGGTTCGGGCCCGGTGACGTCACCGGCCGACGAGGTCGACGCTGCGGCCGGTCCGGCCCGCCCGACCGCGGCACGCTCGGCCCGGACGGCCGGGGGCACGCCGGCCACGGGCCGTCGTGACCGGGCGGCTGCTCCGCCCGCCGTCGACGAAATCCCCGAGGTGCCCTCCGACGACCTCTACGACCTGCCGTCCGACGCCCCGTTCGACCCCTACGACGACGCGCCGCCGCCCCCCGACGACTGGCGCTGACCCGGGGCCGTCGGGCCGAAGCCGAGTGCCGGGAAGGCCTGCGACAGGACGACGAGTGCGACCGTCGTGATCACCATGGCCTCGAAGCCGCCCACGAACGGCTGCCCGTTCATGCGGGCCACGTAGGCCGCAGCGAGCAGCACGGCGCCTCCAGCGGGTGGCGCGAGACCGATGACGCGCATGCTCGCCTGGTCCAAGGGGGCGCCTCGTCGCGTCCGACGGGCAGACGAGACCGCCACGACGACGAGCGCGATCCACACGAGCGTCGACAGCCCGTACAGGGCGGTCGCCACGACCGTCGCGACGAGCCCGACGCCGACCGAGGTGCCGGCGCCGACGATGCTGGCGACGGCGAAGTAGGTGTAGATCAGCGCGGCGCCACCGAAGACGAACGGCAGGCGCGACGAGCGGCCGGTCACGGTCTCGTCGTCCACGGGGATCTCCTCCTGTCGTCTGGGCTGTCGTCACCGCGTGGGCGTCGTCGGCCGACCCGGGGCCGCGCGGCCCCGGGACGCATGCTGATGTCCGCTCGTTCGAGCGGGTCATCGATCGCTCGGCCGACGTGGCCTCGCGACGTCCGTCCTGCCTGGCGGCCGGGGGCGACGAGATCGTGGTCGAGGGCTCGTGAACCGGACGGTCGTCCTGTTTCGGTCGAATTCCGACGATAGGGCGCACGCCGGTCCGCGGCAATCCGCCACGAGGGGGACATTCTCTGTTCCCCGAATCGGGTGGTGCGGGTGGGTGCCGAGGGGTCCGGGGTGAGGTCGACGGGCGAGGCATGCCGTTCGGGGAATGTCCCGTCGGGCACAGTGGAACGTGCTCACAACCCTCGGCCGTTCGGTCCTCTCACCCCTCGTGCGCGTGGTCTGGCGACCCCGGGTGATCGGCCGACGCAACGTCCCGCGGCGCGGTGCCGTCATCCTCGCCAGCAACCACCTCTCGTTCATGGACAGCGTCGTGATCACCCTGATGGCACCTCGTCAGGTCTCGTTCCTGGCGAAGAACGCGTACTTCACCGGGACGGGCGTCTCGGGCTGGGTCTCGCGCGCGTTCTTCACCGGCATCGGCGCGATCGGCGTCGAACGCGGCGCCGGGTCCGCTGCCCAGCACGCCCTCGACCTGGGGCTCGGCAAGCTCACCGCCGGGGACGCGTTCGCGATCTACCCCGAGGGGACCCGCTCGCTCGACGGTCGGCTCTACCGGGGGCGGACCGGGGTCGCCTGGCTCGCCCTGACGAGCGGAGCGCCGGTCGTGCCGGTGGCCCTGACGGGGACCCAGGAGCTGCAACCGGCGGGTTCGCGCATCCCGCGCCTCCGGAAGTTCACCGTCGAGTTCGGCGAGCCGATCGATCTCTCCCGTCACGGTGAGGCGAAGTCGGGGCGGGCTCGACGGCACGCGACCGACGAGGTCATGGCGGCGATTCGACGGCTCAGCGGGCAGGTCGAGGCAGGCTCGTACAACGACCCGCCCGCCCCGTCGGTCGTCGCGCGGGTGCGTCGGGCGATGCGACCCGACCCCGTGGGTCCCGACCCGCTCGACTGAGTCTCCGGTGGGCCGACGGTCGGGCCGCTGGCCCGACGAGGGCCGCTGGCCCGACGAGGGCCGCTCGACCGATGGGGCCTCTCGACGGCGCCGGGCGTAGCGTCGGGGCCATGAAGGTCGCAGTGCTCGGGACGGGCATCATGGGTCAGGGCGTGGCGGGGACACTGCTGCGCGAGGGGTTCGACGTCACGGTCTGGAACCGCACGAGGTCGAAGGCCGAGCCGCTCGCCACCGACGGCGCCGTGGTCGCCGACACCGCGCAGGAGGCGGTCGCGGGCGCCGAGGTCGTCGTCACCGTGCTGTTCGACGGCGACGCCGTGCTCGAGGTCCTCGACGACGCGGCCGGCGACACGGGTCCCGATGCCGTCTGGGTGCAGGCCAGCACCATCGGCGAGGCCGACACGGCCAGGGTCGTCCGGACGGCCGACGAGCACGGGCTCCGGCTGGTCGAGGCGATGATGCTCGGCACGAAGAAGCCCGCCGCGACCGGGAAGCTCGTCATGCTGGCCGCCGGCGACGGCGCTCTGCTGGAGGCCGTGCGTCCGGTCCTCGACGCCCTGGGCTCGAAGACGATCGTCGCGGGCGACACGGTCGGGCAGGGCACGGCCCTCAAGCTCGCCGCCAACGCCTGGATCGCCTCGATCACCGCCGCGGCGGCGCAATCGCTCGCGCTGACCCAGGCGCTCGGTCTCGATCCGCAGCTCTTCCTCGATGCGATCGACGGCGGAGCGTCCGACACCCCCTATGCGCACCTCAAGGGCGCGACGATGATCGCGGGCGAGTACCCGGCCCAGTTCGCGCTCGACGGCATCCGGAAGGACATCGGGCTGATGCAGGAGGCCGCGCAGGGCACGGGGTTCGACACCGGCCTGCTCGAGGCGCTCTCCGGCGTCTATGGGACGGCGGCCGAGCGGGGCCACGGCGACGACGACATCGCCGCGGTGCGCGTCGGCTTCGACCGCGAGAGCTGAGCGGGCCGACCCGGCCGGGTGCGGGTCCTCCTCGCTGGGGTGACCCGCGCCTCCTCGTCCCTGCGCCGTACCCGACCTCCACCCCTCCCTCCCGCGGGCAATTCGCGACATCGGGCTGGCGACACGCCGGCGAAACGGGGTGCATCGGGCGTCGAGCGGCTCGGTAGTCGCGAATTGCACACGGGGGCGGGCGGTGAGGGTCGGGAATTGCACGCGGGGGCCGGCGGCGCGGGTGCGAGGTGCCCGGGGGCGGGTGTCAGCTGTGCGGGTCGGCGAGGGCGGTGGCCACGAGGGCGGCGGCGACGGCTCGAGCCGTGGTGGTGTCACGGTGGGGTTCGCGCAGACGCATGGCGAGGTCGCCGGTGACGACCAGCAGCAGGCGTTCGGCGAGCTCGTCGGCGTCCGCGCCGACGAGCGGACGCGCGAGATCGGTGAGCCGGGTGCGCAGCGACTCGGTGTCGAGCCGCACGGCCTCGGCGACGTCGGCGGGCGGATCGACGTACTCCGCCGCCGAGGCGAGGAAGGCGCACCAGCGGGCGCCCGTCGGCCGGGACCGGAAGTCGTCGAGCGCGTCGAAGACCGCGAGGAGGCGCGGGCCGGCCTCGTCGTGCCGGGCGACGGCGGCGTCCCAGGTGGCGAGCCAGGCCTGGTGGCGACGGGTCAGGGCTGCGGCGACCAGCGCCTCCTTGCTGCGGTAGCCGCGGTACATCGTCGCGGCCGAGACGCCCGCCCGGGCGAGGACGGCGTCGACGGGCGTCGCCGCGATGCCGTTCGTGAAGAACAGGTCGTCGGCGGCGTCGAGGATCTTCTTCTCGCTGGCCGGGCGCAAGGGCATGTCGACAGCTTAGGCTGTCAAAATGAAACGTACGTTTTCGATTGACGCGACCTCGAGGCCCCGGATCGACGACGGCGTCGCGCTCGTCGCGGTCGGCACGGTGCTGATCGCCGTCACCTACGGCCTCGTCCGGCTCGCCTACGGGTTGTACCTCCCCGAGATGCAGGCCGACCTCGGCTTCGACGCGGGCGTCGCCGGGGTCATCTCGTCGGGAGGGTCGCTGGCCTACGTCGTCGGCGCCGTGGTGGGGTTCGCCGCGGCCGGCCACCACCCGCGCGGGCTCGTCGCCGCGGCGGGTGCCACCGCCGGGATCGGTTCCGCGGGCATGGCGTTCGCACCGGAAGCCACCTCGTTCGCGTTCGCGGCCGTGCTGGGGTCGGCCGGAGCCGGACTCGCGTCACCCGCACTGGTGCAGCTCGTGCAGCGCGGTCTCGAGCCCGCACGGCAGCCCGGTGCCCAGACGATCGTCAACGCGGGCACCGGCCCGGGCCTGGTCGTGGCGGGGCTCCTGGCCGTCGCACTGTTGCCCGAATGGCGCATCGCCTGGCTGGTGGCCGCCGGTGGCGCCGTCGTGGCGGCGGGGGCCGTCCTCGTGTTCGACCGCCGCGCCTCCTTCGCCCGGTCCCTCGGCCCGGCCCGCCGTGACGAGGCGCACGCCGCCCGTGCCCTGGCAGGCCCCGACGCCGCGCCCGCAGGCCCCGATGCCGAGCCTGCAGGCGTCGACGCCGCGCCCGCAGGCCCCGACGCCGGGCCCACGCCGGTGGGTCCCGCGGGCCTGCTGCCGCCGCGGTCGTGGTTCGTCGCGCACCGCCGCGTGCTGATCGCGGCACTCCTCGCCGGCGGCGCCTCGGCCGGTGTCTGGAACTACGGGCGCACGCTGCTGGCCGACGCGGGCGTGTCCGCCGGGGTGTCGGTCTGGGCCTGGGTCTGCCTCGGTGCGGGAGGCGCGGCCGTCATCGTCACCGCGCGACCGCTGGCGCGGCTGGCCCCCGGAACGGTCTGGACCCTGACGTCGGCCGTGATGGCGGTGGGCACGGCCGCCGTCGCGAACCTGCCGGCCGCCGTGCCCGTGGCGCTCGTCGCCTGCGCGGCGTTCGGCTGGGCCTACACGGCGGCGACGGGTGCCCTGATCGCGTGGACCACCGAGATCGACGCGGTTCGAGCCCCGAGCGGGACGGCGCTGCTCTTCGTCCTGCTCGTGCTGGGCCAGGCGGTGGGGGCCACCCTCCTGGGGCTGATCGTCCGGACCGACGGGCACGGCGCGGCCCTGACCGTGGCCGCGCTCGCCGCCCTCCTCGCGGCGGGCCTCGGTCGCCTGAGGCCCCGGGGAACGGCCCGGGTCCCGGCTCACGCCCAGGGGTCTCGACGACTTCCCGAGGTGTCGACACGCAGCGCGGGAATGCAGCGTGCAACGGCCGGGTTGCCTCACGAGCGCCCCCGCCCGAGGGCGCCTCACCGTTCGGAAGGACCACCCTTGGACCTCTTCTCTCCCGCCACCTTCGGCCAGCTCGAGCTGCCCAACCGCGTCGTCATGGCGCCCCTCACCCGTCTGCGCTCCGGTGACGACGGCGTCCCGGGTGACGTCGTGGTGGAGCACTACCGCCAGCGCGCCTCCTTCGGTCTGATCACGACCGAGGGCACCTGGCCCTCGCAGGAGTCCAAGGCCTACGACGGCCAGCCCGGTATCGTCACCGACGAGCAGGTCGCCGGCTGGAAGCGCGTCGCCGACGCCGTCCACGCCGAGGGCGGCACCATCGTGATGCAGGTCATGCACGGCGGCCGCGTCTCGCACACGGACATCACCCGCACCGACCGCATCGTCGCCCCCAGCGCCGTCGCCATCGACGGTCAGGTGCACACCGCCGCCGGCAAGGTCGACTTCCCCGTGCCGCACGCCCTCACCACCGACGAGGTGCGCCAGGTCACGGCCGACATCGTCACCGCGTCGAAGCGCGCCGTGCTCGAGGCCGGGCTCGACGGCGTCGAGATCCACAGCGCCAACGGCTACCTGCTGCACGAGTTCCTCTCGCCCGTCTCGAACGTCCGCACCGACCAGTACGGCGGAACGCCCGAGAACCGTGCCCGTCTCGCGATCGAGACCGCGACCGCCGTGGCCGAGGCGATCGGTGCCGGCCGCGTCGGCATCCGTCTGTCGCCCATGCACAACATCCAGGACGTCGTCGAGACCGACGTCGCCGACGTGACGGCCGTCTATCGCGCGCTCGTCGAGGGCCTGGCCCCGCTCGGCCTCGCGTACCTGAGCGTGCTGCAGGCCGACCTGCGCGGCGAGCTCGTGCAGGACCTCCGCACGCGCTTCGGTGGCTCCTTCATCGCCAACAGCGGCTTCGGTCAGATCACGACGCGCGACGAGGCGATCGCCGAGGTCGCGGACGGCCAGGCCGACGCCGTGGCCGTTGGCCGGTTCGCCATCGCCAACCCCGACCTGGTCGAGCGCTGGCAGGGTGACCACGAGGTCAACGAACCGAACCCCGCCACCTTCTACGCGGACGGCGCCGAGGGCTACACCGACTACCCGACGCTGCAGCACGCCGACCGCTAGTCGGTAGCCTGCGCCGCGAACCCCGTTCCGTGCGACGAACCACAGTCCATCGTGGTTCACCGCACGGAACGGGGTTCGTCGTCATGGGGCGGGTCCGCGTGGCATCCGTCGCTCGACCGAGCCGAGGAGGCGCGGGTCGCGTCACCCGCGCCGCGCGCCAGGCGTAGACAGGACGGCATGAGCGACGTGAAGCACCCGTCCGACCTCGGGATCGACGTGAGCGAGGGCTCGCCGCAACAGCTGTACCGCTGGCTTCTCGCGAGCGTGCTGTTCGGCCGGCCCGTGCAGCAGGGCGTCGCCGCCGAGACCTACCGGGTGCTGATCGACCACGGGCTGACCAGCCCTGCCCGCTTCGACGAGCTCGACCACGAGGGGCTGCGGCACCTGCTCGACGAGGCCGGCTACGCGCGAATCGACCACGTGATGAGCGACGAACTGCACGAGGTCATGGGCCGTGTCGACGCCGACTGGGGGTCGGTGAACCACCTCGTGCGGTCGTCCGCCGACCGGGCCGAGTTGACCGGTCGCCTCACCGACCTCAAGGGTGTCGGCCCGAAGACCGCCGAGATCTTCACGCGCGAGCTGCCCGACGGGCTCTACGGCACCGCCTGATCACGGTGTCCTCCGCCCGGGGGCGGGGCACCCGTAGACTCGAGACGATCTCGGGGGCGCGACCCGCGCCTCCTCGGGTGTGATCGGTGCGACCGCACCGACAGTCCGCGCGATCGCGCAGAGGGGGCCTCGTGACGCTCGTCGACAAGCTGTTCCGTCAGGACGAGTGGCGCACCGTCCCCAACGCGATCTCGGCGGCCCGTCTGCTGCTGCTGCCGGTGTTCCTGGTGCTGATCGTGGGGCAGCACTACTGGTCGGCGATGGTCGTCATCGCGGTCGTCTTCGTCACCGACTTCCTCGACGGGTTCATCGCTCGCCGGACGAACACCACCTCCGAGCTCGGCCGGTGGCTCGACCCCGTGGCCGACCGCATCACCGTGATCGTCGTCGTCATCGCGTTCGTCGCCGGTGGTCTCGTGCCCTGGCCGGTTCTGCCGTTGCTGCTCGTGCCCGATCTGCTGCTGAGCGCCTACGCGCTCTTCGTGCTGGCCGGAGCGTCGTTCCCGGTGACGTGGGTCGGC
Source organism: Frigoribacterium sp. VKM Ac-2836 (assembly GCF_013248995.1). Lineage (GTDB taxonomy): Bacteria > Actinomycetota > Actinomycetes > Actinomycetales > Microbacteriaceae > Frigoribacterium. The sequence continues at coordinate 98,642 of NZ_JABRPK010000003.1, forward strand.
AAGATCCGGACGGCGCTGATCTTCGTCGGGCTGCTGCTCGTGCTGGTCGCGGCGGCCGTCGTGGACCAGGTCGGCGGGTCGGCAGGCGCCGCGTCGTCCTCGCTCGGCGACGCCGGTGCCGTGACCCGCACGATCGGTCTCGTGGTGCTCTGGGTCGGCCTCGTCGGCCACTGGGTCGCCGCGGCGCTCTACGCCGCGGCGCTCGTCCGGACGCGACGGGCCCGCCGCTCAGCCTGAGTCGGCCCCGCGCCGCCCGGCCCTGCGCTGTCGCCCCGCCCGGCTGCACGCCGTCGCCCCGCCCTGCTGTGCGCCGTCGCCCGGCTCGGGTGTGCAATTCGCGACAACTGGGGCCGCCGAGGACGCTTTCGCGGTCGATCGAGCGGCGTGTCGAGCAGCGCTGGTCGGGTTCGGCACGCCGGGAGGCGCGGTGCCGGTCGGGTTCGGCACGCGGGGAGGCGCGGTGCCGGTCGGGTTCGGCACGCGGGGAGGCGCGGTGCCGGTCGGGTTCGGCACACGGGGAGGCGCGGTGCCGGTCGGGATTTGCGCACCCGGGAGGCTGCCACCGGCCCCGGGCGTAGCGTCGACAACATGACTCGCATCACCACCCCCTTCACCGCCGCCACCACCGCTGACGAGGTCGTCGAGGGCCTCGACCTGACCGGCAAGCGCATCGTCGTGACCGGTGCCGCGTCCGGGATCGGCATCGAGACCGCCCGCTCGCTCGTCGCCGCCGGGGCCGACGTGACCCTGGCCGTGCGCCGCGCGGAGCAGGGTGAGCAGGCCGTCGCCGACATCCGCGCCGGCACGGCCACGAGCCGCGCGAGCGATGCCGGATCCGGCACCGCCGCCGGCCCGGGCAGCGTCCGCGCCGCGATCCTCGACCTCGAGAAGCGTGACACCCTGCAGGCCTTCGCCGACGCGTGGCAGGGCCCGCTCGACGTGTTGATCGACAACGCCGGCATCATGGCCACGCCCGAGACCCGCACCCCCGAGGGGTGGGAGCTCCAGTTCAGCAACAACCACCTCGGTCACTTCGCCCTCGCGACGGCGCTCCGCGACGCCCTGGTCGAGGGCGCGCAGGCCTCGGGCACGCCGTCGCGCCTCGTGTCGCTCAGCTCGACCGGGCACCACTTCTCGCCCGTCGTGTTCGACGACGTGATGTTCGAGCGTCGCGAGTACGACCCGTGGTCGGCCTATGGCCAGTCCAAGACGGCGAACTCGCTCTTCGCGGTCGGCGTCACGCAGCGGTGGGCCGACGACGGCGTGCTGGCGAACGCCGTGCACCCGGGTGGCATCCTGACGCCGCTGCAGCGCCACCTGCCGCAGCAGGAGATGATCGACCGCGGCTGGATCGACGAGGACGGCACCCCCAACCCGGCCTTCAAATCCACGCAGCAGGGGGCCGCGACATCGGTGTTCGTCGCCGTCCACCCGCTCGTCGAGGGGCTCGGCGCCCGCTACTTCGAGGACGTCGCCGAGGCCGAGCCGTTCCGCGCCGATGCCCGTGGGCGCGGGGTCAAGGACTACGCCCTCGATCCCGAGCAGTCCGACCGCCTGTGGGCGCTCAGCGAGCAGCTGCTCGCCTGACCGGGGACGCAGGAGGCGCGAGCCGGGTCGCGTACCCGCCCCGCGCCTCCTGCTCGTCGCCCCCTCCGCCCCGCGCCCCTGCCGCCGCTCGGCCGCATGAGGCACCACCGATCGGACGTCGAACCACGAAAGTGCGTGGTTCGAGCTTCGATCGGTGGTGCGACGTGCAGCCGCGCAGCCGCGCAGCCGCGCAGCTCAGGCGTCGAGGGGTCTGGCCGCGCAGCCGCAGGACGGGCCGGTGAGCAACGCGGGGACGAACGAGGAGTGGCGTGGGGGCCCGCCCTCGCGGGGGGTGACCAGGCGGAGGACGGCTTCGTCGGCCATCCGTTCGACCGGCTGACGGACGGTCGAGAGCTGGGGGGTGGCGAAGTCGGCGGCATCCGTGCCGTCGAAGCAGACCACGGCGACGTCGTCGGGCACCCGGAGGCCGAGTTCGTCCAGGGCGCGGAGGGCACCGAGGGCCTGCAGGTCGGAGCTGGCGAACAGTGCCGACGGGGGGCGGGGGCCGGCGAAGAGCCTCGTCGCAGCGTCGTAACCGCCCCGCCGGGTGAAGGAGGTGCGCACGAGGGGGCCGTCGATCAGCCCGCCCGCCCGGGTGGCGTCGAGCCAGCCCTGCTCTCGGGCCTCGACGCCCTCGCCGGAGTCGCCGATGATCAGGGCGACGCGGTCGTGGCCGTGTCCGATGAGGTGCTCGACCGCGGCCCTCGCCCCGGCGCGGGCGTCCACGCCCACCGTGTCGACACCCTCGCGGCCCTCGAACGTGTTGAGCAGCACGGCAGGCACCGCGAGCGTCGTGAGGTCGACGACCGCCGACCCGTTCTGGACGGTGCTGAGCATGATGCCGTCGACCTGCCGCGCCACGAGCGATTGGATCAGATGCCGCTCGAGGCGCGGGTCGCTCTCGCTGTTGACGAGCAACACCGCGTACCCGAGCCGGGCGGCGGTCTGTTCGACGGCGACGGCGAGCTCGGCGAACAACGGGTTGCCGATCTCGGGCACGACCAGCCCGAGCATGCGGGTCGAGCCGGTGCGCAGGGCGCGGGCGCTGGCGTTGGGGCGGTACCCCAGGACGCGGATCGCCTCGCGCACCCGCGTCGCGGTGGCCTCGGCGACCGGCCGGGGGCCGGCGTTGACGACGTAGCTGACGACGGCCGTCGAGACGCCGGCGTACCGGGCGACGTCGGACCGGGTGACCTGGCCGTGTGGAGGGGGTGCCGACGACGTCATGCGTGTCGCCTCCCCGTGCCCGGCCCCGTCAGGACGGCCGACGCCGCGTCGGTCAGTGGGAGCCCGTCGCCATCGTAGCCGTGGCCCCGGACGTCCCCGGCGTCGGCAGCTCGGCCGGGGCGTCCCCGAAGTCGGGGACCCTCAGGCGCTCGCCTCCCTGCAGGGCCGAGCGGTGCGCCACGATGCCGGGCAGCGTGTAGCGGGCCGCGACCCACGCGTTGACCGGGGGGAGGGTGCCGTCGACGACGGCCCGGACGAAGTCGTCCACCAAGAAGTGGTGGCTGCCCTCGTGGCCGCTCGGCATGCCGTGGTAGACCTCGGGCAGACGGTCGACGTCGTGCACGGGTGCGTGTCCCGAGACGAAGGCCTCGCGCAGCTCGGGGGCGACGTGGGCCAACGAGGGGTCGTCGAGGGGCATGCTGGGCAGCGTCGTGAGGTCGGCGGTGACGTCGGTCACGTCCACCTTGTCCTGCCAGAGGCTGATCGTGGCGAGCTGCTCGAAGCTGGCCTCGGTGCCGAAGTACCGGAAACGGGACTCACGGATCTGCGACGGGTACCCGACGCGACGCATCTCGTTGATGCGCATCACGCCGCCGTCGTCGAGCTCGAACAAGGCGCTGGCGTTCGAGAAGTCGTTGTCGAACTGGCTGACCTCGCGATCGAAGACGCCGTCGCCGCGGTCGTCGCGGACGCCGATGCAGCTGACGCTGACCGCGTGCCCCGGGATCGCGCCGAGGACTCCGCCGATCGAGTGCGTCGGGTAGTGCATCGGGGGGTAGCTCGCCGTCTTCTTCCAGTCGGCGCCGCCGCTGTACTGGTAGGCCGCGTAGAAGCCCAGGTCCATGTCGTGGACGTAGTCGCCCTCGGCGTAGAAGACGCGGCCGAAGGCGCCCTCGTCGACCTTCTTGCGGGCGAAGACGGTCGCCGGGTTGTAGTAGCTGGTCTCGCCCATCATGTAGGTGAGGCCGGTCTCGCGGACGGCGTCGATGATCGCGGCGATCTCGTCCTCCGCGATCGCCATCGGCACGGCCGAGTAGACGTGCTTGCCGGCGCGGAGGGCCTGCACGACGAGGGGGCCGTGCGTCCAGCGCTGCGTGAAGAGCGCGACCGCGTCGACGTCGGTCTCGAGCAGCGCCTCGAACGAGTCGACGGCACCGTCGAGTCCCTCACGGTCGACGAGCTCGTCTGCCCGTTCGCGCAGCAGGTCGGTGACGATGATCCGGTCGACGTCGGGGTGGACCTTGAAGAGGGTGGCGAACTGTCCGGCGAATTGTCCGGCGCCGACGATCCCGAGGGAAACCATGGGTGGCCTTTCGATGGTGAGCAACACTGCTCGGTGGGTGCGGATCGCGCGCCTCCCCGACCGTGATCGGCATCATCGGCGACGCTGTGCATCGGAGTCTGGCACGAAGGGTCTACTCGTGACAACAGTGCCGAGTGGCCCCCAAGTGCCCCTTACGGATGGCACCAGCCTGCTGGCTCCCGTAAGCGAGCTACACGCGTAGACTTCCGCCCGGCCCGGCCTGCGCCCCGGCTTGCGGCACGGGCGCCGAACCACCGATGGAGCATCGCACCACGGACTCGCGTGGTTCGATGCTCCATCGGTGGTTCGACCCGGAGAGGCCGGGGAGGCGGGCCGAAGCGACCCGCCCGGGCTCAACCGGTGTTCTGCAGTCCGGCGGCGATGCCGTTGACGCTGAGCAGCAACAGGCGGTGGTCGGCGTCCGCCGGGTCGCCGCCGCCCGCGACGCGGATGGCCCGCAGGGCCCGCAGCTGCAACAGCGAGAGCGCGTCGACGTAGGGCGAGCGCAGCCGCACGGCGCGGCTCAATACGGGTCGCCCGTCGAGCACCTCGCCGTGACCGCTGACCGCGAGCACCCACTTGCGGGTGCGGGCCATCTCGTCGAGCACGCGCTCGGCGAGGTCGTCGCGGTCGGCCAGTGCCAGGTACTCGCGAGCGATGTGCTCGTCGGTCTTGGCGAGCGACATCTCGACGTTCTTGATCATCGCCGAGAAGAGCGGCCAGGTCGCGTACGCCTCACGCAGCAGCTCGAGGTCGCCGACGGCCTCGAGCGCCGAGCCGAGGCCGTACCAGCCGGCGAGGTTGATCCGGGCCTGGGTCCAGGCGAACACCCACGGGATCGCCCGCAGGTCTTCGAGCGACTCGACCGAGAGGCCACGGCGGGCGGGGCGTGAGCCGAGCGCGAGCAGCCCGACCTCCTCCATCGGGGTGACCGCGGCGAACCACGAGGCGAAGCCGTCGGCCTTCACCAGGCCGAAGAACGCTTCGCGTGAGGCGACGTCCATGGTCGAGGCGACCTCGGCGAAGCGGGCCGCCGCGGTGGCGTTGGCCTGTTCGTTCGAGGGGCTCGACGCCAACAGCGTGGCCGCTGCCATCTGCTCGACGTGTCGGGCCGCGATCGTCTTGTTGCCGTACTGGGCGAAGATGACCTCGCCCTGTTCGGTGATCTTGAAGCGGCCGTCGACCGACGCCGGCGGCTGCGCCAGCACGGCCTCGTTCGCGGGTCCGCCGCCGCGACCGAGGGCGCCTCCGCGACCGTGGAAGAGGGTCAGCTCGATGTCGTTCTCGGCAGCCCAGTCGGCGATGCGGGCCTGGGCGGAGTACAGGGCGAAGGTGGCCGAGACGGGGCCGACGTCCTTCGAGGAGTCCGAGTAGCCGAGCATGACCTCTAGGCGGCGGCCGGTCGCCGCGAGGCGCTTCTGCACCGCCTCGGTCCGCAGGGCCTCGTCGAGGATGCGCGTGCTGGCCTCGAGGTCGGCGAACGTCTCGAACAACGGGATGACGTCGAGCACGGGGGCGGGTTCGTCACCCATCGCGCGTTCGGCCAGTTCGTACACGTTGGCGAGGTCGGCCGAGGACTGCGTGAACGACACGATGTACCGGGACGCGGCCCGCGTGCCGTAGCGCTTCTGCAGGTCGGCGATCGTGCGGAACACCGAGAGCACCTCGTCGGTCATCTCGCTGCGGGCAGGAGGCGCGGTGTCGGCCCCGGCGTCGCCGCCGGTCGGCTGCTCCCCGCCGGCGACCGGGTCGGCCGCACGGAGCTCTTCGAGGGCCGTGCGGTGCACCTGCGAGTGCTGGCGCACCTCGAGCTCGGCGAGGTGGAAGCCGAAGGTCTCGACCTGCCAGACGAGACCCTGCAGGTCGCCATTGGCGCTGCGATGGGCGCCGGCCGTACGCAGCGACTGCTGCACGACCCGCAGGTCGGCGAGCAACTCGTCGGGGTGGCCGTAGGCGAGCGGTGCTCCCTCGCGGCGGGTGGCGTCGATGCGGGCCGCGACGAACATGAGCACGCGTCGGTGCAACTCGTGGGGGGACCGCACGCCGATGCGCGACGCGACGTCCGCGTCCATCGCTCGCTGCGCCTCCGCGAGGGCGACCAGCTCGGCCGAGGCCGGGGTCTCGGCCTCGTCGAGGGTCAAGGTGCCGCCGACGCGGGTGGTGGCCCGGTGCAGGCCGAGCAGCACGTGCTCGGCGGCGATGTCGGCCGCGGCCCGGGTGACCTCGGCGGTGACGTGCGGGTTGCCGTCGCGGTCGCCGCCGATCCAGGTGCCGAGGCGCATGAAGGCGGGGGCCACGGCGGGCTCTCGCCCGGCGGCGTCGCCCAGCAGGCGGTCGTCGAGCAGGCGGTACACCTGCGGCACGATCTCGAAGAGCGTCTGGTCGAAGATGCTCATCGCCGTGCGGACTTCGTCGAGCGGTGTCGGACGCGTGGTGCGGATGGGCGAGGTGCGCCAGAGGGTGTCGACCTCCTCGAGCAGTCGGCGTTCGGCCTCGGCCACGGCGACGTCGTTCTCGAGCCGGTCGCGGTCCGTCATCAGGTCGCTGATGCGCCGGATGCTCGACGCCACCGCACGGCGGCGGGCCTCGGTCGGGTGCGCGGTGAGCACGGGGTGGAACCGCAGCGCGTCGAGTCGCTTCGAGGCCTCCTCGGCGCCGACCTCGTCGGTCAGCTGGCGCAGCGTGGCCGAGACGGAGTCCCCTGCGGCGCTCGCCTCGCTGCCGCGGCGGCGCAGCACGCGGACACGGTGGTGCTCCTCCGCGAGGTTGCTGAGGTGGAAGTAGCACGTGAAAGCGCGGGCGACCTGCTCGGCGAGCTCTTGGTCGAGGGCGTCGACGAGACGCTGGGCGTCGTCGAGGCTCGCGCCGTCGGCTCCCTCGTAGGCGGCGATCACGGCCGCCCGGACGTCCTCGACGGCCTGGAAGAGTTCGGCGCCGCCGGATTCGCGCAGCACCCGTCCCAGCAGGCTGCCGAGGTAGCTGACGTCCTGGCGCAGGCTGCCGTCGACGGCGCCGCTGATGTCGTCACGGCTGCCGTCGTGTCGTCGTGTGGTCTCGATGTCGGTCACCGCACCATCTTGGACGACCCGGGCGATGTATGACGCCACGATGTGGTCATGCCGCCACGTTTTCTCGTGGCGTGGTGCCCAGATCGTGGCGTCGTGACCCCCGACGGGGCCCGACCCGGCTCAGGTCGCGGCCCAGAGCGCCCGGTAGTACGCGGTGCGGACGGGGTCGTCGGCGACGCCGTAGGCGTCGAGGAAGGTCTGCTCGAAGCCGGGCCCGTAGTTCCAGCCGAGGCTCATGGTGGCCACCGCGATGTCGGCCCAGCGGTCGGCGACGCCGAGGGCGTCGAAGTCGACGTGCCCCGACCAGAGGCCGTCGTCGCCGATCAGCGTGTTGGGCACGCACGGGTCGCCGTGGCAGACGACGAGGCGGTCGATCGGTGGCGGGTCGCCGAGTTCCGGAGGCGCGGTGCGAGCTCTCACGCTGGTCGCGATCCGGTCGTCCACCGACCAGCTGAAGGGGCACTCGTCGACCGGCAGCACGTCGTGCAGTCGCCTCAGCCCCCGTCCCGCCTCGCGCACGGCGGTCGTCGGGTCGGCGGCCCAGAGCAGGTCGACGGCGCTGCGTCCCGGCACACCCGCGGTGACGAGGTACTCGCCGTCGTCGTCGCCGCCGATCTCGAGCACCCGCGGGGCCGGGGTGTGGTCGACGACCCAGCGCAGCCGCATCTCTTCCGCGTGCAGGTCGAGTCCGCTGCCGTGCGGTGCCCACTTGGCGAAGCGTCGGGTCGGCCCGTCGCCGAGCCGGTACGTGGTGCCGCCGGCCTCGTTGCGCCACACCGCGGTGATCGCGTCGCCACCCGCAGCCGTGACCACCGCCTCCGGAACCTCGAACTCGGGGTCTGGCCGGTTCTGCGTGAACATGCCCCGAGTCTCGCACCCGCACCCCTGCCCCGCCCCCGATGCGGTTGCCGCCCGGCCGAGGTGTGCAATTCGCGACGACCGGCAGGTGATCGGGGCCGTGGGGCGAAGGTGAGCGGCGTGGCGCGCGGCGGTTGTCGGGTTCGGCACGCGAGGTGAGGAGGCGCGGGTCGGGTTCGGCACGCGAGGTGGGGAGGCGCGGGTCGGGTTCGGCACGCGGGGTGAGGAGGTGAGGAGGCGCGGGTTCGGCACGCGAGGTGAGGAGACGAGGAGGCGCGGGTCCGGTTCGGCACCCAAGCCCGGGAGGCGCAGCCCAGGCGTCCGGGAACGACGGAACGGGCCGCCCCCGAAGGGACGGCCCGCTCTGTCGAACTGCGGGGGAGCTGCTTACGCGCGGCTGCCCTTGCGGCCGGTGATGAAGCCCCAGATGACGAGGACGACGAGCGCGCCCAGGATCGCGATGATCCAGCTCTGGATGCTGAAGAAGCCGTCGTAGCCGACGTTGAAGACGGCTCCGCCGATCCAGCCACCGATGAGGGCGCCGATGACTCCGAGGACGAGGGTGGCGATCCAGCCGCCACCCTGCTTGCCGGGGAGGATGAGCTTGGCGATGGCGCCGGCGATGAGGCCGAGGAGGATGAAGGCGAGGAAGCCCATGATGTGTTCCTTTTCGTTTGGTGCGCGGATTGCGCTGGTACTGCTGAGACGGTCGGGATCGGGTGCGTGCCAGCGGGGTCTGTGTGACGGCCGCATGCGAAGAGGCCCGTGAGAAGGTCGTCCTCTCGGGCCCCTGCGGCTGAGAGGACTAGTGCGCGGCCTTGCGGGCCTTCTTCACCGCGGCCTTGCGGGCCTTGGTGACGTCCTTCTTGGCCTGGGCACGTGCCTTCTTCACCTTGGGGTCGTTCCAGAACGAGCCGAAGAAGTTGCTGATCTCCTTGTAGCGGCCCTTTCCGGCCTTGGCGCCGTAGGTGTACGCGAGGAACGCGATGAGGGCGATGACGAGGTACTTGAAGCGCATGTGGTGGTCCTCCCAGTGGGACGTTCTTGTCGTTCAGGGGTGACGCTATTCCTCCTGAGAGTTTTCTGTAACAAATCGGATTCGCGGGAAGCACTCGGTGTTCGCTTTTGTCCTCTCCGCCGTGCCGGTCCTCCGCCGGGCGACAGGTGTCGTATAGCAGTGTCCGAGGGCCACGACACACCCCCGCCGCACGGCCGAAACACCCCGGCAACACCCCCTGGCTACCGTCGAGCCATGGGAGAGCTCTTCGAGGGATACGCGACCGTCACGGGTGCCGCGACCCGACGGTCCGAGCCGCGCGGGGCCCGCGCGTCGGCCGCCGCGTGGGACGAGATGTTCGAGCGCGACGGCACGCCCCGTCGGGCGTACCACGAGATCCACGCGACCCTCGAGGGCATGACGCAGGACGACCTGCGGGGCCGCACGGCGGCGTTGGCCGACTCGTACCTGGCGCAGGGCGTCACCTTCGACTTCGCCGGCGAAGAGCGGCCGTTCCCGCTCGACGCCGTGCCGCGCGTCGTCGAGCACGCCGAATGGACCACCGTCGAACGAGGCGTGAAACAGCGCGTGAAGGCGCTCGAGGCGTTCCTGGCCGACGTCTACGGCCCGCAGACCGCCATCGCCGACGGGGTCATCCCGGCGAGTCTCATCACGAGCTCGAGCCATTTCCACCGGCAGGCGAGCGGTATCGACCCGGCGAACGGCGTGCGCATCCAGGTGAGCGGCATCGACCTGGTCCGCGACGAGGCCGGCGCCTGGCGCGTGCTCGAGGACAACGTGCGGGTGCCGAGCGGCGTCAGCTACGTCATCTCGAACCGGCGCGTCATGGCGCAGACGCTGCCCGAGTTGTTCGTCTCGATGCGGGTGCGCCCGGTCGGCGACTACCCGAACCGGCTGCTGGCGGCCTTGAAGAAGAGCGCGCCGTCGGGCGTCGACGAGCCGACCGTCGTCGTGCTGACCCCCGGAGTCTTCAACTCCGCCTACTACGAGCACACCCTGCTGGCCCGCCTGATGGGCGTCGAGCTGGTCGAGGGCCGCGACCTCTACTGCTCGGGCGGCCGTGTCTTCATGCGGACCACCGGCGGTCCCGAACGCGTCGACGTGATCTACCGTCGCGTCGACGACGAGTTCCTCGACCCGCTGCAGTTCCGGGCCGATTCGGTGCTCGGTTCCCCCGGCCTGCTGATGGCCGCTCGTCTCGGCACGGTGACGATCGCGAACGCGGTGGGCAACGGCGTCGCCGACGACAAGCTCGTCTACACGTACCTGCCCGAGCTGATCCGCTACTACCTGGGCGAGGAGGCCCTGCTGCCGAACGTGCCCACCTGGCGGCTCGAGGACCCCGGCGCCCTCGACGAGGTGCTCGACCGGCTCGACGAACTCGTCGTGAAGCCCGTCGACGGTTCGGGCGGCAAGGGTCTCGTCATCGGCCCGGCCGCGAGCCGACGCGAGCTCGACGAGCTGCGCACGCAGCTGCGGCGTGACCCCCGGGGATGGATCGCGCAGCCGGTCGTGCAGCTCAGCACGATCCCGACCCTGGTGGACGACGGTCTGCGCGCGAGGCACGCCGACCTGCGGCCGTTCGCCGTGCACGACGGCGACGACGTGTGGGTGCTGCCCGGCGGACTCACCCGGGTCGCGCTGCCCGAGGGTCAGCTCGTCGTCAACAGCAGCCAGGGCGGCGGCTCGAAGGACACCTGGATCGTCGGCGGCGACGTCAACGCCTGGGCCGGTCACGACGTGAGCGCGCTGATCGCCGAGCAGACGACGCCGACCCTGTCGATCCCGGTCGTCACCCCCGAGCAGGTCGCCGAGGCCGCGGCCGCCGCGGCCGACCACAGCCCCGACCACGCGCCCCAGGACGACCCCCGCAACGACCAGCAGGCGCAACAGCAACAAGCGAAGGAGGCGCGGGCGGGGGCACGAAGCCGGCCCGCGCCTCCTGCGTCCCCGGTCCGCGACCACGGAGCCACACCGACCGAAGGGCCATCATGCTGAGCCGCATCGCCGAGAGCCTGTTCTGGATCGGCCGCTACATCGAGCGGTCGGACGGCACGGCGCGCATCCTCGACGTGCACCTCCAGCTGCTGCTCGAGGACCCCTGGATCGAGGAGGACGTCGCCTGCCGCAGCCTGCTCGCCGTGATGGGCAGCGACGCTCCCGAGGGCGACCTGGCGCGGGGCGACGTGCTGTCGATGCTCGCGGTCGACCGCCACAACCCGGCCTCGATCGCCTACTCGCTCGGCGCCGCCCGCGAGAACGCCCGCCGGGCCCGCGAGATCGTCTCGACCGAGCTCTGGGAATGCCTCAACACGACGCGCGCCCGCATGCCGCGCAAGGTCGCCGACGACAAGGTGCACGAGTTCTTCGCCTGGGTGCGCGAACGCAGCGCGCTCGCCGTCGGCATCATCGAGAGCGCGACGAGCCGCGACGAGGTGTGGCAGTTCTTCACCCTCGGCCGGTCGATCGAACGGGCCGACATGACGGCCCGCCTGCTCGCCACCCGCACGCTGACCGAGGCGTCGGGCCCGTCGTGGACGACGATCCTGCGGTCGTGCGGTGCGTACGAGGCCTACCTGCGGACCTACCGGGGTGTGCCGAGCGCCCGCAACGCCGCCGAGTTCCTGCTGCTCGACCGGCTCTTCCCGCGCAGCGTGCTCTTCGCCATCAGCCGGGCCGAGGCCTGTCTGCGCGAGGTCGAGCCGACGACGCACCGGGTCGCGGCGTCCGACAGCGGCGTGCGCATCCTCGGGCAGATGCGCAGCGAGCTCGAGTTCCGGCCGATCGGCGACATCCTCGACGACCTGCCCGGGCAGATGGACACCGTGCAGGCCGCGACGAGTGCCGCGTCCGAGGCGATCCGTCAGCGGTACTTCCCGACGAGCGCCGCGCCCACCTGGGTGGGGGAGCGATCGTGAGCCGGCTGCGCATCCGGCACGTGACCGGTTTCTCGTACCAGGGCGAGGCGGTCGCGAGCTACAACGAGGCGCGCATGCTGCCGGCGCACACCGAGGGTCAGTTCGTGCTCTCGTCGCACCTGCGCATCGAACCGGTCGCCGCCTCGCACGAGTACGTGGACTACTGGGGCACGAGGGTGTCGTCGTTCGAGGTGCTGCTGCCGCACCGGCAGCTCTCGCTGACCGCGACCTCGCTCGTCGAGGTGCGGCCGCAGGCGCACCCGTCCGAGACGATCTCGTGGGCCGACCTCGCGGCGATCGCGGGGGCCAGCACGTCGTTCGTCGAGCACCTCGAGCAGACGCCCCTCACCGCGCCTCCCGCCGACCTGGCCGCGGTCGGCACCGAGGCACGAGCGACGAACGTCGACCCGTGCGCCGCGGCGATGGCGATCTGCGAGACGGTCGGAGGCGCGGTGCGGTACCTGCCGGGCGTCACGAACGTCAAGACCACGGCCGCCGAGTCGTGGTCCGCACGGGCCGGGGTCTGCCAGGACATCGCCCACGTCACGGTCGGCGCCCTGCGTGCGGCGGGCATCCCGGCGCGCTACGTCAGCGGTTATCTGCACCCCAAGCCCTCGGCCGAGCTGCGCGAGACCGTCACGGGCGAGTCGCACGCCTGGGTCGAGTTCTTCTGCGGCACCTGGCACGGCTACGACCCCACCAACCTGATCGACATCGGCGAACGGCACGTGGTGGTCGGCCAGGGCCGCGACTACCGCGACGTACCGCCGCTGCGCGGGGTGTACGCCGGGTCGTCGAACAGCGAGCTCTTCGTCACCGTCGAGATCACCCGCGAGGCCTAGGCCCGGCTGACCGAGATGTCACGACGTGCCGCTCAGCTCCGAAACTGAGCGGCACGTCGTGACATCTCGCCACAGCGTGGGACGAGGAGGCGCGGGTCAGCAGGCCGTGTAGGCGTGCGCCGAGTCGTCGGCCGGCACCAGGTCGTGGTCGCGCACGATCGTCGAGGGGGCCGGGTCGAGTGCGTCGATCCGTGCGCAGACCTGCTCGACCGAGCCGCGCAGGGCGTCGGTGTACTCGACGTCGAATACCAGCCCGCCGAACACGTCCGTGTAGGCGTCGCATTCGTCGTAGCGGTCGCACTCCTCGGTGACGGCGAAGTCGTAGCCGACCTCGTCCCGGCCCCGGGTGCCGAGGTCGGCGGTGTTCTTCTGCGCCGTCGCGAGCCCGGCGGCGTGGGCCCGGGCGACGAGCAGGGTGGCGAAGGCGACCGCCTCGTCCTCGCCGAAGGCGCCCTCCGAGCGCGTCCACGAGTCGAGGTTGTCGAACTCCACCGCTCGGTACCCCGAGGTGGCGCAGCCCTCGATCGTCGAGGCCTGTCGTTCGGCGACGGCCTGCCGGTTCGTCTCGGTCGACAGGTCGAACAGGTGCTCGTCGGGCCAGCCCGGGTCGACCAGCGGTTCGCCGTCGGCGGTCCGCACGAGCAGCTCGTCCGGCCACTCCGCCCCGGGTTGGGTCTGGAACCCGTTCACGTAGCAGATGCCGTATGCGCCCTGGGCGGGATCGTCGGTGCTGTCGCGGGCGACGACGGTGGCTCCGTCGGGGACGGGTGACGCGCCTCCCAGTTGGTAGTCGAAGCGGGCGCCCTCGGGCGGCAGGTCGACGCCGTCGACCGCAGGGGTGCCCGGCGTCGCCACTGCGGACGAGGAGGCGCGCTCGGGGCGCTCACCGGCCTCGGCCCCGATGGTGGTGCAGCCCGTCACGGCGAGTGCCACGGCGACCAGGCCGACGAGTCCAAGGGGTGCGCGCATGCGGCGAGCCTAGGGGATGCCCTCGGACGCGCCGTCGAGTGGACGCCGCACCGCCGCACATCGTGGTGCCTCGTCCACTCGAAGGCGTCCTCCGGCGAGGGGGACTGCGGCGGCGTCAGGCGCTGTGTGTGAGCGGGGCCGACTCTTGCTCGGTGACGGCGGCGTCGGTCGGGCCGGCCAGGGCGGCGGCGGCCGACGCGGGCGTCCCCGTCGGAACTCGGCGCGAGGTCAAGAAGTCGAGGCGGGCGGCCTCGCGGGCGGACTCACGATCGAGTTCGGCCTGGCGGGCGGCGGCCCGGGCGGCCGACAGGGTGCGCGCGTTCTCCCGGGCGCGGGCGGCGGCGGCCGAGGAGGCGCGGCGTGCGCTCGCCCCCGTGGCCCGAGCGGCGACGACGGCACCGGCCGCGGTGGCCCGGCTGCCGTGACGCACGCCGTCCCAGGTCGAGCGGGCGGCCGGTCGGGTGCGCGTCGCGACGGTGCCACCGGTCGTACGGAACCAGGCGGCCACGACCGGCGTGGTGCGTCGGACCCACGCGACCACGGCCTGTGCGGCTCGGCGGGTGGCTCGGGCCGTGGCCCGACCGGCCCGGGCCAGGGCGTCACCGGTGGCGCGTGCGGCGTCCCCGACGCGGACGGCGGCGGACGAGAGGACGGGACGCACGCGGTCGGCGAGGCTCGGCCCCGGCGGTGTCGGTTCGAGCGCGCTCGGGGAAGTCGGCGCGGTCTCGATCGGCGTGCCCGTGGCGGGGGCGACGGCCGGAGTCGGCGCTGCGGCGACCACGGGGGCGGCGGCGAGGACGGCGGCGGCGGGCCGTCCTGCCGGGAGGTCCCGCGCCTCCTGAGGTGTCGCTCGAACGGTGACCGAGGCCGTCTCACGGACGACCTCGTGCTCGGGGGGGCGCGCCGGCTCGTCGCGCGGCAGGGCGCCGAGCACCCGGTCGGCCAGCCCGACGAGAGCGAGGGCGACGCCACCGACGGCGAGGGCGGCACCGAGCAACCAGATGGCGATGGTGACGAAATCGAGGTCGCCGAGGGGCATGAAGCCGCCCGCGAAGAGGCCCAAGCTGACCAGGCGGAAGGTGGCCGCCAGGACGAGCGCCGCGCCCGAGACGAACATCGCCAATGCGACCCAGCCCGTGACTGCTGCCTTGCCCATGCGACACCTCCCTGGTGGTGGGCGCGCGTCGCGGGTCGGGCCCGCGCGGACGTCCCCTGCGAATGTAACCCGGCCGAGGGCTCGACGGTAACCCGCCGCCTCGGACGCGCCGTTCCCGGACGATGCTCGGCTTCTGCGGGGGCTTCTCGCATTCGGGGCCGGGAGGATCACGTGCATGGCCAACTTCGACCGTCTCCTGGGTGCCGCCGCGCGTGCGCTCGGCAACTCCTCTTCTTCTTCGTCCGGCGGGCGCGGTGGTGCGTCCGGCGGCTCGACCGACTGGCGCGACATGGTGCGCAAGGTCTCCGACAAGGTGACCGGCGACGACCGGCAGGGCGGCGGCGGGTCGGCCTCCGGTGGCGGGCCGGCCTCCGGCGGCGGGCCGACCCCCGGCGGCCACGCCCCCCAGGGCTCCGCTGCCGACCGCGCCGCCCTCGCCAAGTACGACTACCTGCTGCAGACCGCGCCGCCGCAGCAGCTCGAGCAAGTGCACCGCGACGCGTTCGAGCGGCTCACGCCCGAGCAGCGGCAGCAGGTGCTGGCGCGTCTCAGCGCCGAGGTCCCCGCGGGCGAGCGCCCGGCGTCGAGCGACCCCGCCGACCTGGCCCGTGCGGCGACCCGGGGTGAGACGGCGCACCCCGGTCTGATGAAGCGGGTGCTGGGCAGCACGGGGGGCAAGGTCGCGGCCGGCGCCGCGGTCGGTGCCGGCGTGGCCGGGGTCGCGGGGCTCGCCGTCGCCGTGGCCGGCGCGGCGGCGGTCAGCAGCGTCGCCCTGCCCCTGCTGTCGGAGGCGGTCACGTCGGGCATCGACTTCGACCAGCTGACGAACGGGTTCGGCTTCGAAGGTCTCGACGGTCTGACCGCCGGCGGCGAGGAGTACCTCGGCGGCCTCGGGGACCAGGTCGGCGGCCTGGGCGAGCAGGTCGGTGGGTTCGGCGAACAGCTCGGCAACCTCGGCGACGGATTCCAGATCCCGGGCCTCGGCAACCTCTTCGACCGCTGACCGAAGGCTCACGCTTGTAATCTCGGGGCATGACCGTGATCTCGGCCGGCATCGCCGTCGTCTTCGTGCTCCTCTTCGCCGTCTCGCGCCGGCGCGACGCCCGCCGGTTCCGCAACGGGGTATTCCTGTTGACGGCCGGTGGGTTCGGGCTCGTCGCTCTGTCGGACGTCCTGGTCACCGCGTTCCCGCCGCTCGTCTTCGTGTTCGTCCTCGCCGGGGTCCTGGTCCCGGTGCTGGTGCTCGCGCTCGCGGTCTTCGCGATCGCGAACGGGGTCACGATGCTGAGATCGGAGGGGCGCAGCCTGGGCAACCTGCTGTCGTTGCTCGTCGGCATCGCCCTGATCGGCGTGCCCGTGGTCGTGGTGTTCCTGGTCGAGGCGGGCCGACGCTCGGACGTCGCCGCCCTGCAGGACGTCACCCTCGGCCTCGGCGTCGTGGTCGTCTTCGTCACCGGCTACGCCGCCCTGACCTTCGCCGCGTTCACCCTGTGGTCGCTCGTCTACGCACGACCCCGGGTGCGCCCGCAACCCGACGCCCTGATCGTGCTCGGCTCCGGGCTGATCCGTGGTGAGGTGCCGCCCCTCCTGCGCAGCAGGCTCGACCGGGCGCTGGCGATCTACCGGTCGACCCCCGAGGGAGCGCGTCGGCCCGTGCTCGTGCCCTCGGGTGGGCAGGGCGCCGACGAGCCGCGGCCCGAGGGCCAGGCGATGGCCGAGTACCTGGTCGCCCAGGGCGCCGACCCTGCCGACGTGCTGCCCGAGACCGAGTCGCGGTCCACCCGCGAGAACCTCGTGCTGTCGGGGCGGGTGCTCGCCGACGCCGGACGCACCGGCTCGACCCTCGTCGTCACCAACAACTACCACGTGCTGCGAGCGGCCCTGCTGGCTCGCGACACCGGCAGCAGCGCCGACGTCGTCGGGTCGCCCACCGCCGCGTACTACGTGCCGAGCGCGTTCTTGCGGGAGTGGGTGGCCGTCATGGTCGAACACAAGCTGCTGAACCTGCTGCTGGTCGCCCCGTTCGTCGTGCTGCTCGCCTCCGTGCTGGTGTACGCGCGGTCCTGACCGGGTGGGCGGGGTGGCGGGCCGGCACCGCGCCTCCTCGTCAGGACGGCCGCGAGGCCGTGCCCTCGTCGACGGCGAGCTCGGTCGCGGCCTCGTCGCGTGCGGCGTCCGCCGCCCCGTCGCCGTCGTGCTCCAGGCGGTAGTGGAACCGCCCCGCGCCGAGCACGGGCAGCGCGCCGGTCACGGGGTCGGGTTCGCCCACCCGGACCCGACGGACCCGCAGGTGCTGCCCGCGCACGAGCCAGACGATCGCGACGCCGGCCGCCACGAATCCCGACGCCGCCGCGACGCCGATCGCCCAGCGCGGCCCCGCCACGTTCGCGACCCAGCCGACCACCGGGGCGCCGAGCGGTGTGCCACCGGTGAACACGGCCATGTAGAGCGCCATGACACGGCCGCGCATGCGGGGTGCGGTGGTCAGCTGGACGGTGGCGTTCGCCGTCGTCATCAGGGTGATCGACGCCAGACCCACGGTGACGAGGACGGCGGCGAAGCTCCAGTAGGTCGGCATGAGGGCGGCGACGAGGCAGGTCACGCCGAAGGCCACCGCCGCCGTGACGAGCACCCGCCAGCGGGGTTTCTCGCGCCGGGCCGACAGCAGGGCGCCGACCAGCGACCCCACGGCGATGGCGGAGGACAGCAGGCCGAAGCCGCTGGCGTCCACGCCGAACTCGACGCTGGCCATGGTCGAGGTGAAGATGGCGAAGTTCAGGCCGAAGGTGCCGATGACGAAGACCATGACGAACACGACGACGAGGTCGGGCCGTTCGCGCACGTACCGGAACCCCTCGCGGATCTGCCCCTTGGCCCGCGACACGGCCGGTTTCAGCTCGAGCTGAGCGATCCGGATGAACCTCAGCGACAGCAGCACGGCGGCGAACGAGCCCGCGTTGATCAGGAACACCCAGCCGGTGCCGATCGTCGCGATGAGCACGCCGGCGACCGCGGGGCCGATCAGCCGGGCACCGTTGAAGGACGCCGAGTTGAGGCTCACGGCGTTCGTCAGGTGGCCGGGGGGCACGAGCTCGGAGACGAAGCTCTGCCGCACCGGGGCGTCGATCGCGGCCACGACGCCGAGCAGCAGCGCGAAGAGGTAGACCATCCAGAGCTGCACGCTGTCGGTCAGCACGAGCACGCCCAGCCCGAGTCCGAGCAGCCCCATGCCCAGCTGGGTCACCATCAGCAGTCGTCGCCGATCGAACCGGTCGGCGATGAGCCCCGTGATCGGCACCATCAGGATCGGCGGCGCGAACTGCAGCGCCATGGTGATGCCGAGCGCCGTGGCGTCGTTGTCGGTCAGGTCGGTGAGGACGAGCCAGTCCTGTGCCGTCCGTTGCATCCAGGTGCCGACGTTCGACACGAGGGCGCCGGCGAACCAGAGCCGGTAGTTGAACAGCGAGAGGCTGCGGAACATCGCGTTCACGAGCGGGTCAGCTTGCGGAGGATCTCGGTGGCCTCGGCCAGGGTGCGACGTTCGTCGGCGGTCAGCGCCGAGAGGCGGGGCACGAGCCACTCGTCACGACGCCGACGCGTCTCGAAGACGAACGCGGCCCCGGCCTCGGTCGTCTCGAGCAGCACGCGACGCTTGTCGTCGTCGTCGACCGTGCGACGCAGCAGACCGGCCTCGACGAGTTTGCCGACGGTGCGGTTCATCGACGGGGGAGTGACGCCCTCGTGCGCCGTCAGCGCCCCGATCGTGAGCGGCTGGTTCTGCACGACGTAGCCGAGGGCGGCCATCTGGGCGTCGCTCACGTCGGCGTCGGCCTTCTGCTGCCGCAGTCGTCGGGCGAGCCGCAACACGGCACCGCGCACGTCGGTCGCGAGGTGCGCGTGCGGCACGGCCCGGGGGGCGGGCGGGACGGGAGGCGCGGAGTCGGTCATCGCCGAGCCACGATACTCGTTTAGTTCGGCTAAGTAAATGTCTGGGTGCGGGGTGTGCACATCGCGACGGTCGGAGGCCGACACGCCGCTCGTTCCGGAAAGTGAGCGGCGCGCCGCGCTCGACGTGTCGGGATGTGCACGCCTCCGGCCCTCGGCGTGGTCGCGATTTGCACAGGCGGCAGGCAACGGGCGGCAGGCGGCAGGCGGCAGGCGGCAGGCGGCAGGCAACGGGGCGAGGAGGCGCGGGTGCGGCGGAGAGGAGGCGCGGCGGGCGAGGGTCCCGGCGCGGCAGCGCGGGGAAGCGTGCGCCTAGGCTCGGCGTGATGAGAGACGACGACGTCCCGGCCGACGCGAGCCGCCCCTCCTGGCTGTCCGGCCGTGGGGCCGTGCTGACGGTGGCGCTCATCGTGGGCATCTCGCCGTTCGCGACCGACATGTACATCCCGGCGTTGCCGGCCATCGCGCGCGACCTCGGGGCGACGACGGCCGAGGTGCAGCTGAGCCTGACGGCGTTCCTCGTCGCGTTCGCGGTCGGTCAGATCGTGATCGGCCCGATCAGCGACGGTCGGGGCAGGAGGCGCATCCTGCTGGGCGGGACCCTCCTGTTCGCCCTCGCATCGATCGCCTGCGCCGGGGCACCCGACGCGGCCACCCTCGTCGTCGCGCGCGTCGCGCAGGGCCTCGGCGGTGCGGCCGGTTCGGTCGCTGCCCGGGCCATGGTCGGGGACTCGACGACGGGTCTCGTGCGCAGCAGGCTGTTCGCGACGCTCGCCGCGATCAACGCCGTGGGCCCGGTCGTCGCACCACTCGTCGGCGGCGTGGTGCTCTCGGTGTCCAGCTGGCGGGCGACCTTCGTCGTGCTGGCCGTGCTCGGGGCCGCGTTGACCTGGGCGGCCGCGCGCCGCCTGCCCGAGACGCTCGTCGATCCCGAGCCCGGTGCGGGGTCGCTGCTCGCGTCCCTGCGGCGGATGGGCACACTGCTCGCGATGCCGCGCTTCCGCTGGTACCTCGTGACGGGCTGTGCCGCGACGATCGGGTTCTTCTCGTACATCGCCACGTCGTCGTTCGTCTTCCAGGAGCAGTACGGCTTCGGCGAGGGCCTCTACACGCTCGTCTTCGCCTCGAACGCATCGTGCATGATCGCGTCGACCCTGGTGTTCCGTCGCCTGGTCGGGCGCTTCGCCGAGGACCACCTCTTCACCGTGGGACTCGTCACTTGCACCGTGGGCTCGGCTCTGGTGCTGGTGGGTGCGCTGTCCGGTCTCGGCCCGGCGATGATCTGGCCGGCGCTGGCGCTCGTCACCGCGGGCTGGGGCTGGGTCATCCCCGGGTCGATCACGCTGACGCAGGCGCTGGGACACCGCGCACCCGGCACGGCGGCCGCACTCGCTGGCGGTCTGCAGTTCGGGCTCGGCGGTGCCGCGACGCCGCTCGCCGGTGCGCTCGGCGGCACGGCCGTCGTGATGGGTGCCCTGATGCTGGGGTTCATCGCGACCGGCCTGGTGGTGCAGCTCGCGGCGTCGTCGCGGGGCGGCACCCCGGCGACCTGACCCCCGGGACGCGACCCGCGCCTCCTGCGTTCGATCCGGGGCTGGTGCGCGGGGCCCGGTGGTGTCACCCTGGGCTCGACGCCGCCCGGCGCCGCGACCCCAGGAGGACACCGTGACCGTGCAACTCACCCCGTACCTGGCGTTCCGTGACCAGACGCGCGAGGCCTTCGACTTCTACGCCTCGGTGTTCGGCGGCAGCCCCACCTTCAGCACCTTCGGCGAGTTCGGCGTCGGCACGCCCGACGAGGCGGAGAAGGTCATGCACGGTCAGCTGCAGACGCCGTCGGGCCTGCTGCTGATGGGCGCCGACCGTCCCGACTCGTACCCGCTCGAGGAGGCGAGCAGCATCTCGCTGTCCCTGTTCGGCGGCCCCGACGACGCCGACGCCCTGACCGGCTGGTTCGAGGCGCTCGCCGTGGGCGGCACCGTGCACGAGGCCTTGGCGCAGGCGCCGTGGGGCGACTCGTTCGGCATGCTCGACGACCGGTACGGCCAACACTGGATGGTCAACATCGGCGGCGCGGCGGCCTGACGCCGGAACGCGCCGCCGACCGATCAGGAGGCGCGGTGGCGGTCGCGAGGACACCACGCCCCGGTGCCCGGCTCAGTCGCGCGCGAGCCGACCGATCACGCTCTCGTCGAGCCGGGCGAGCAGGTCCGCCACGTCGTCGTAGACCTCCTCGGCCCCGGCGTCGACCAGCTCGGCCCGCGAGAACCCACCGCTGAGCACGCCGACGCAGGTGACGCCCGCACGGTGTGCCGCTTCGACGTCCCACACGGCGTCGCCGACCATCACCGCGCGCTCGGCCGGCACGTCCGCCTTCGCGAGGGCGATCTCGACGATGCCCGGGTCGGGTTTGGCGGTCTCGACGTCCTCGCTCGAGGTGACGGCCCAGAGGGCGTCCTCGACGTCGAGCAGCCCGCGCAGCG
Source organism: Frigoribacterium sp. VKM Ac-2836 (assembly GCF_013248995.1). Classification (GTDB taxonomy): domain Bacteria; phylum Actinomycetota; class Actinomycetes; order Actinomycetales; family Microbacteriaceae; genus Frigoribacterium. The sequence continues at coordinate 120,016 of NZ_JABRPK010000003.1, forward strand.
CCGCCAGCTCGTCCTCGGGCGCACTCGTGGCGAGCACGACGCCGTGCCCGCGTCGTGCGAGCTCGGCCAGCAGATCGGTGGCCCCCTCGAACACGTGCAGGTCGCCCTCGTCGCCCAGGTGCTCGGAGTAGTGACGAGAGTGGGCGTCCTTCGCGTCGTCCAGGAGGCGCGCGGCGACGTCCTTCCCGACCAGACCCTCGATCAGCAGTGACGAGTCCTTGCCGATCGACCGGTGGATGCGCCAGCTGTCGACCGGGTGGCCGAGGTCGGTGAAGGCCCGCGACCAAGCGTCGACGTGGGCGAAGTTCGAGTCGACCAGGGTGCCGTCGATGTCGAAGAGGACGGCGGTGGCAAGGGAAGAGGGGTCGTCGGAGGCGCGGGAGGTCATCCCGCCAGCCTGCCCCCGAAACGGAGAAGCTGCACGGGCTGCACGAATTACCACACAGCAAAGCGACACCTGTTGCCCGCTTATCCATGCGGGCGTATGTTCGCACCGGGGCTCGTCGACGAGCCCGACCGGCCCCGGCGGTCGGCCCACGATCGAGAAAGGCACGCACCATGGCACGATTCAGCGACAAGACGGCCCTCGTCACCGGCGGAGGCAGCGGCATCGGCGCCGCGATCTCCCGAACCCTCGCAGCCGAGGGGGCCTCGGTGGTCGTCACCGACATCAAGCTCGAGTCGGCCCAGGGCGTCGTCGACCAGATCGTCGCCGCGGGCGGCACGGCCGTGGCGTTCGAGCAGAACACCGCGAAGCCCGAGCAGTCCGAGGCGGCCGTCGAGTTCGCCAAGACCACCTACGGCGCGCTGCACCTCGCCGTCAACAACGCGGGCATCGGTGCCCCGGCCGCCGACATCGGCGAGTACGACATCGCCGCCTGGGACCGCGTCCGCTCGGTCGACCTCGACGGCGTCTTCTACGGCCTGCGCTACCAGCTGCCCGCCATGGTCGAGGCAGGCGGCGGCTCGATCGTGAACATGAGCTCGGTGCTCGGTTCGGTCGGCATCGCCCAGAACGCGGCCTACGTGGCGAGCAAGCACGCCCTGGTGGGCCTGACCAAGGTCGCCGCCCTCGAGTACTCGAAGCGCGGCGTCCGCACGAACGCGGTCGGCCCCGGCTTCATCGACACGCCCCTCGTACGCGCCTCGCTGGACGGCGACGCGCTCTCGTACCTCGAGTCGCAGCACGCCACCGGCCGCCTCGGCACCGACGCCGAGGTGTCGGCCCTCGTGCTCTTCCTGCTGAGCGACGAGGCGTCGTTCGTCACGGGCAGCTACCACCTCGTCGACGGCGGCTACTCGGCGCACTGACCCGCGCCTCCTCGGCCCCGCGCCCTCAGCCCGCCGAGATGTCACGACGTGCCGCTCAGTTCCGGACGTGAGCGGCACGTCGTGACATCTCGCCCGGGTCGCACCCGCTTCAGCCCCGCTTCAGCGCACGCCCGCCATGATGGGCAGGACGCGCAAACGGCGCGACCGAGGGAGGCCCCGTGCGCGTGCTCGTCGTCGAGGACCAGGCGGCGCTGGCCGAGGGCCTGAGGCTCGGGCTCGAGGCCGAGGGCATCGCGGTCGACGTGGCGGCCACCGGAACCGACGGCCTCTGGCGCACCCGCGAGGGCCGCTACGACGTGGTCGTCCTCGACATCATGCTGCCGGGCCTCAGCGGCTACGCCGTCTGCCGGGCCATGCGCGAGGGCGGCGACTGGACGCCCGTCATCATGCTGACCGCCAAGGACGGCGAGTGGGACCAGGTCGAGGCCCTCGACACCGGGGCCGACGACTACCTGACCAAGCCGTTCTCGTTCGCCGTGCTGCTGGCCCGGCTGCGCGCCCTCGTCCGCCGCGGCGCCCGCGAACGACCCGTCGTGCTCGAGGCAGGCGACCTGCGCGTCGACCCGGCTTCGCGCAGCGTCCACCGCGGCGACGTCGCGGTCGAACTCACCAGCCGCGAGTTCGCGGTGCTCGAGTTCCTCATGCGGCACGCCGGCAGCGTCGTCACCAAGCGCGAGGTGCTCGACGGGGTCTGGAACGACGACTTCGAGGGCGACCCCAACATCGTCGAGGTCTACGTGCGACACCTGCGCAACAAGGTGGACCGGCCGTTCGGCCGCGAGGCCATCGTCACGCTGCGCGGAGCGGGCTACCGTCTGGAGGCGCGGGGTGGCTGAGCGCGCCCCTCGCGCCCCTCGCGCCCCGACAACCGGGTCCGGGTCGGCCAAGGGTGCCGGGTCGGGCCGGCCCCGACGGGCGTCGCTGCGGTCCCGCATCACCGTGGCCGCCGTGCTCGCGGTGGCACTCACGCTGGGGGTGTTCACGCTCGTCTTCGCGCTCGTGCAGCAGGCCGTGCTGGCCGACGCCCCGCGCCAGGCCGCCTCGGCCGACGTGGACCGGGCGGTGTCGGCCCTGGCCTTCGGTTCGACTCCCGACGTCGCCGTCGCGGGCGAGGCGGACGGTGCCCTGGTCGTGGTGACCGACGCGTCGGGGAGGGTGCTCGCCTCGGGCGGTGACGACGACCTCGTCGGCCTCGCCGCGTCGATCGCCTCGTCCGACTCGGGTGACCGCGTGTCGCTCGACGATGACGAGTTCGTCGTCGAACGGCAGGACGTCGGGGTCGAGAGCACCGCGACGCCGACGCCGACCGCGTCGGCCTCGATCGCGACCCCCACGCCCGCGGCGTCGGAAGGGGACGACGACGACTCCGACGACGACTCGGGAGACGACTTCTCGCCCTCCGAGGAGGCCACGTCCGTGCCCCGCGACGTGGTCTCGACCGAGTACGGCGTCGTCGCCGCGCGCTCCCTCGACGAGGCGAGCGCCGCCTCCTCCGCCAGTCTCGTCACGCTCGGCATCGCGATCCCGGTCGCGTTGCTGGTGCTGGGGGTGACCACCTGGCTCGTCGTGGGTCGTGCCCTGCGGCCGGTCGAGTCGATGCGCCGCCAGGTCGACTCGGTCACGGCGCAGAGCCTCTCGCGCCGGCTGCCCGACCCGGGCGGCGGTGACGAGATCGCCCGCCTCGCCCGCACGCTGAACGGCATGCTCGACCGGCTCGACGCGTCCGCAACGGCCCAGCGGCGCTTCGTCGGCGACGCCTCGCACGAGCTCAAGACGCCTCTCGCCACGATCCGGCAGCACGCCGAGGTCGCCCTGCTGCACCCCGGCAGCATCGACGGTGCGGCCCTGGCAGGCACCGTCCTCGGCGAGGAGGCGCGGCTGACGGCGCTCGTCCAGGGCCTGCTGGTCCTCGCCCGGGCGGACGAGGGGGCCCTCGGGGTGACACGGCGCCCGGTCGACCTCGACGACCTCGTGGTGGCCGAGACCGCCCGTCTGCGCGGCCTCGCACGCCCCGACGGTCACGCACCGTTGGCCGTCGACGCCACGGCCGTCGGTCCGGCCCGCGTCGACGGCGACGAGGGACTGCTCGGCCAGGTCGTCCGCAACCTCGTGGCGAACGCGGCCCGTCACGCCGAGGGCCGCGTCGCCGTCGCCCTCGCCGAGCGCGACGGAGGCGTCGAGCTCACCGTCGACGACGACGGGGCCGGCGTCGCCGAGGCCGACCGCGAGCGCGTGTTCGACCGGTTCGTGCGACTCGACGAGGCCCGCGCCCGCGAGGCGGGCGGCAGCGGCCTGGGGCTCGCCATCGTGCGCGAGATCGTCCGCGTCCACGGAGGCGCGGTGTCGGTCGGTGCCTCACCCCTCGGTGGTGCCCGGTTCGTGGTGACGCTGCCCGCCGGCCGGGCGTGACGTGACCGGGCCGACCCGCGCCTCCTGAACGGATCTTCAGGTCGCTTCAGCACGGCTTCAGTGCCCGCTCGCGAGAGTGGGGTCCATCAGCTCGAGAGAGCGACAGACCCGGCCGACACGGCCCCACGAACGGAGCGGACCATGCTGAAGAACACCCTCACCACGAAGAAGTCCCTGCTCATCGCCGGCGGCATCGCCGGGGTGCTCGTCCTCGGTGGCGGAGGGGTCGCCCTCGCGTCGGGTCTCGACGACGGCGTGCCCGCGCAGACCCGCGACCGGGCCCAGGAGGCGGCGCTCGCCGAGACCGGCGGCGGCACCGTCACCGAGGTGGACAGCCTCGACGACGGGCTCGTCGGCTACGAGGTCGAGGTCGTCCTGCCGGACGGGCGCGAGGCGACGGTGCTGCTCGACGGCGACTACGCCGTGACCTCGAGCCGCGTCGACGACGACTCGCGGGGGTCCGATGCCACCCCGACGCCCGTCGCGGGTTCGGGGCGAGACGACTCGGACGACGACTCGAACCGGGACGACGACCTGACCGGCGCCGACTACGACCGGGCCGAGGCCGCCGCACTCGCCGCCGCCGGTGGGGGCACGGTGACCGACGCCGACCGCAGCGACGACACCGGCGTGGCCTACGAGGTCGACGTGCGCCTCGACGACGGCACCGAGGTCGACGTCGACCTCGACCAGGCGTTCGGTGTCGTGCGCACCGACGTCGACGCCCGCCGCTGACACCACTGCCCTGCCCCAGGGCGCCGCGATGGCACGACGTGCCGCTCACCTCCGGAGGTGAGCGGCACGTCGTGACGTCTCGACCCGGGGCGGGCCGGTGATGGGAGACTGGTGCCGTGCCCACCTTCTCCGCCGCCCGAGGCGATTACGAGTTCACCGACGCCTACGGCGTGACCGTGCACTACTACGTCTGGAAGGCCGCGGCGCCCAAAGCCGTGGTGCAGATCGCCCACGGCCTCGGCGAGTACGCGCTGCGCTACGAAGACCTCGCGCAGGACCTCGTGCGCGCCGGCTACACGGTCTACGCGAACGACCACCTCGGCCACGGCGAGACCGGACTCGGCCAGTGGGGCGGCGACCACACGAAGCTCGGCCGCCTCGGCCCCTCGGGGCTGCGCGGGGCGATGGAGGCGGTGGTCCGGTTGACGGGCATCGCGCGCTCCGAGAACCCCGGCTCGCCGCTCGTGCTGCTCGGCCACTCCTGGGGCTCGTTGATGGCGCAGAAGCTCGTCGACGAGGGGTCGGACCGGTTCGACGCCGTCGTGCTGAGCGGCACGGCCTACCGTATGCCCGGCAGCATGAACGCCGGTGATCTGAACGCCCGGCACGCCCACCTCGGTGACACCGGCTACGAGTGGCTCAGCCGTGACCAGGCCGTGGTCGACGCCATGGCCGCCGACCCCCTGTCGGTGCAGGCCACGGCTCGGCAACTGTTCGGCACGGTCGACACGTTGCGCTTGATGGGCCGCCCGTCGACGCGGCTCGCGAGCGACCTGCCCGTGCTCGTCCTCGTCGGCGACGACGACCCGCTCGGCGGCGAGGCGAGCGCCCGGAAGCTCGCCGACGCGTACGTGAACCGCAGCCGGCTCAGCGACGTCGAGCTCGTGGTCTACCGCGGCGCCCGGCACGAGGTGTTCCGCGAGACCAACCGCGACGAGGTCGTGGCCGACCTGGTGCGCTGGCTCGACGACCGCGTGGGGCACCAGGCATAGGCTGCGACCATGCACGGTGAGTACAAGGTCCCAGGCGGAAAGCTCGTGGTCGTCGACCTCGACGTCAAAGAGGGGCGCATCGCCGGGTTCCGGCTCGCCGGTGACTTCTTCCTCGAGCCCGACACGGCGCTCGACGCCATCGACCGGGCGGTGAACGGCCTGCCGGTCGAATCCGACGCGGCGACGATCGCGGCGACGATCAGGCAGGGCCTGCCGGCCGACGCGGTGCTGCTGGGCTTCTCGCCCGAGGCGATCGCCGTGGCGATCCGTCGCAGCCTCTCGAAGGCGACCGACTGGCGCGACTACGACTGGCAGATCATCCACGACGCTCCGGTGTCGCCCAACGTTCACCTCGCCCTCGACCAGGTGCTCACCGAAGAGGTGGGGGCGGGTCGCCGGGGGCCCACGCTGCGCTTCTGGGAGTGGGACCAGCCGGCCGTGGTCATCGGCAGTTTCCAGTCGCTGAAGAACGAGGTCGACCTCGACGCCGCCTCGACCCACGGCTTCGAGGTGGTGCGCCGTATCAGCGGCGGCGGCGCCATGTTCATGGACGCGCAGTCCATCGTCACCTACTCGCTCTACGCCCCGGGCGAGCTCGTGCAGGGCATGAGCTTCGCCGACTCGTACGCGTACCTCGACGAATGGGTCATCACCGCGCTCAAGTCGCTCGGCATCGACGCGTTCTACCAACCGCTCAACGACATCACGAGCGCCAAGGGCAAGATCGGCGGGGCGGCGCAGAAGCGACTCGGCAACGGGGCGTTGCTGCACCACGCCACCATGTCGTACGACATGGACGGCGACAAGATGGTGCAGGTCCTCCGCATCGGCCGCGAGAAGATGAGCGACAAGGGCACGACCAGCGCCGCGAAGCGGGTCGACCCGCTGCGCAGCCAGACCGGACTGTCACGGTCCGAGATCATCGAGCGACTCAAGCAGACCTTCACCGGCCTCTACGGCGCGACCGAGGGCCACGTCACCGAGGCCGAACTCGACAAAGCGGAGCAACTCGTCACCTCGAAGTTCGCGACGCCCGAGTGGCTGGCGCGGGTGCCCTGAGCACGCGACGGGCGCCGACGAGGCGACCCGCGCCTCCTGCACGGCGCCCGCCTCGGCCGGGCCGGGCAGCGCCGCGCCGGGGTCAGCGGTCGAGCAGCTCGCGGTAGTCGACGTGATCCTCGACGAAGTCGACCACGAACGGGCAGAGCGGCACGACGCGGAGGTCGGTGTTCGCCCGCACGTCGTCGAGGGCGCCCTGGACGAGTCGAGCCCCGAGGCCGGCGGAGCGTCGACTGGGCTCGATCTCGGTGTGGGTGAAGCGGATCTCGTGGCCGACGACGTCGTAGGCCGCGAAGCCGATCGTCTCGCCGTCCTCGACGAGGGCGTACTGGTTCTGGGTGGGGCGGTTCTCTACCTCGGTGGTCATCCCGACACGCTACGCGCCTCGGGCCGGGAGTCGGGCACGTGTCGGCGCCCGGCAGGCAGCAGAATGGTCGGATGCCCCTCGACTGGACCACCGCCTCCCCGAGCCTCGTGGTCCACGGCGACAACCTCGACGTCACGGTGCAGCTGCCCGACGGCGGATTCACCATCGTGTACCTCGACCCCCCGTTCAACACGGGGCGGCAGCAGCGACGCCGGTCCACGACGTCGGTGCGCAGCGCCGAGGACTCGATCACCTCGGTGACGGGCTTCAAGGGCGTGCAGTACGAGCGCATCCGTGGCGACCTGATGGGCTACGACGACCGGTTCGAGGACTACTGGTCGTTCCTCGAGCCACGTCTGGCCGAGGCCTGGCGGTTACTCGCGCCCGACGGCACGCTCTACCTCCACCTCGACTACCGCGAGGCGCACTACGCGAAGGTGCTGCTCGACGCCCTGTTCGGGCGGGACTGCTTCTTGAACGAGATCATCTGGGCCTACGACTACGGCGCGAAGAGCCGCAACCGGTGGCCGACCAAGCACGACACGATCCTGGTCTACGTCAAGGACCCCAAGACCTACCACTTCGACTCGACGAGCGTCGACCGCGAACCGTACATGGCGCCGGGCCTCGTCACGCCCGAGAAGGTGGCCCGGGGCAAGCTGCCGACCGACGTGTGGTGGCACACCATCGTGTCGCCCACGGGGCGGGAGAAGACCGGCTACCCGACGCAGAAGCCCGAGGGTGTGCTGCGGCGCATCGTCCAGGCCTCGAGCCGAGAGGGCGACTGGGTCCTCGACTTCTTCGCCGGCAGCGGTACGACCGGCGCCGTGGCCGAGGCCCTCGGGCGCAACTACCTGCTCGTCGACAGCAACGAGGAGGCGGTGGCCGTCATGCGCAGACGGCTCCCGACGGCGCGGGTCGAGTCGGCCTGAGCCCCCGCGGGCGGATGCGCGCCTCGAGGGTCAGGAGGCGGAGGCGGAGGCAGAGGCGGAGGGGGAGTCGGCCACGGCCGACGTCGGTTCGTCGTCGACGTGGTGGTCGTCGATCTCGATGGCCGCCGTCATGCGCTGCAGGAAGCCCACGACCACGGCGGCCTGGTCGGCGTCCAGCGACTCCGCCGTCGAGATCATGCGCGCGTGCATGGCGGCCATGGTGTCGCGGACCTCGGAGTTCGACTCGCCCGTGGCGGTCAGCAGGACCCCGCGCTTGTCGGACGGGTGCGGGTGTCGCAGCATGTGACCGCTGGTGACGAGTCGGTTGATCAGCACCGAGGTCGAGGCCGAGGTGATCTTCAGCTGGGCGGCGAGCTCTTTCGCACTGACGGGTTCGCCCCGGCGCTGGGCCCGCAACAGGAACCGCAGCGCGGCGAGGTCGGTGTCGTTCATCTTCATCGACTTGCGGGTGCGCGCTCGCATGGCGACCTCGGCGGCGCGGTAGGCGCGCAAGGTGTTGAGCACGGTCACACCGCGTTCTTCGGTGCTGCTGGTGTACCAGTAGCCGGACGCGTCGAAGGGTGCGGCGGTGGCGTGCTGATCGGGCATGAGGCGGAGTCTAGCCCACATCGCTAGCCCGTCTAGCTAAAAAGTTGCGACTGACCAGGGATTATCGGCTCGTGTCAACCCCTGTGCCGCCGGGTGTGCCCGTCTTAGGCTGGAGTGGTCCGCCTCAAGTGGGCAGAGACGTCCCGCCGCGTCGACCGGAGCTTCACGCAGGGGATCGATTCGGTGGGCGTCCCGTGGACGGAGAAAGGCCGCACGCCCGATGGGCGTGCGGCCTTCGATTGTCTCGCCTCCCGCGTGAGCTTCACGGGCAGGGAACGCCGGACACGAGACGATCCGTTCGGCACCGAAGCACCGTCCAGGGAACGCTACCCGACACCTGGTGCGTCGCGACACCAGCTCGCCCGCATCGGGCTCGACGATCGCGTCGGATCAGGACCGTGGCGTCCCGTCGTCGCGTCGCTCGCCCGAGGCCGCGACGTCGATCGACCCGGTGTCGGGTGCGACGAGCGACCCGGTGCGGGCCGCGGCGGCCTGGGCCGAGAGCGCCGCGTCGGCGGCCACGGCGGCCCGGGCGTCGTCGGCCGCCTCGTCGATCGCCGACTTCTGGCGAAGGGGCGTGGCCTTGAGGAAGAAGCTCAGCGCGAAGGCCACGAGCACGACCGCGAGGGCGACCCAGAACACGGTCACGGCCGCGTTCGCGAAACCGTCGAGGAAGGGTGCGGCGAGGCGGCGGTCCGCGGTGTTCAAGAACGACGTGTTGCCGTCGAGCGCCCCGCTGACCTGCGAGGTGTCCCCGCTGCCGGCCGCCTGGTAGAGCTTGAGGATGGCCGCGTTCGCCGGGTCGGTCAGCACCGACTGGTCGGCGAGGGCGGCCTGGGCCCGGCTCTGCAGGCTCGAGTCGGCGAACGCCGCCGCGATCGTCTGGGGGATGCGGCTGAAGAGCACGGAGAACAGCACGGCCGTGCCGAGCGTCCCGCCGATCTGGCGGAAGAACGTCGACGCCGAGGTCGCCACGCCGATGTCGCGGGCACCGACCGAGTTCTGCGACGCGATCGTGAGGGTCTGCATCAGCTGCCCGAGACCCAGGCCGACGAGCAGCATGCCGACCATCATGAACCAGTACGGCTTGTCGAACGAGAGGTTCGTGAACCAGAAGAACCCGGCGGCCATGAACGCCGTGCCCGTGATCGGGAAGATCTTGTACTTGCCCGTCCGAGAGATGAGCTGGCCGGCCACGATCGACGAGATCATCAACCCGGCGATCATCGGCAGCATCTGGAAACCGCTCTCGGTCGGTGTCGCGCCGTTCACGAGCTGGAGGTAGAGCGGCACCGTCAACAGGGCGCCGAACATGCCGAACCCGACGAGCACGCCGAGCACGGTCGCCATCGAGAAGGTCGGGTTGCGGAACAGCTTGAGGGGGATCAGCGCGTCGTCGCCCATCGATCGCTCGATCATGACGAAGGCGACGATGCCGACGGCCCCGATCACGTAGCAGGCGAAGGCCCCGGGCGAGCTCCAGCCCCAGGTGCGGCCCTGCTCGGCCACCAGCAGCAAGGGCACGGCGGCCACGATGACGGACGCGGCGCCGAACCAGTCGATCCGCACGTTCTCCCGTCGCTTCTGGCCCGGGATGTGCAGGAACCGCACGACGATGAAGAGGGCGACGATGCCGATGGGCACGTTGATCAGGAACACCCAGCGCCACCCGGTGACGAACAGGATCTGGTCGGCTCCCGCGAACAGTCCGCCGACGAGCGGGCCGATGACGCTCGAGATGCCGAACACGGCCAGGAAGTAGCCTTGGTACTTGGCGCGCTCGCGCGGGGCGAGGATGTCACCCATGATCGTGAGGGGCAGGGCCATGAGGCCACCGGCGCCCATGCCCTGGATCGCCCGGAAGATCGCGAGCTGGTACATGCTCTCGGAGAAGCCGGCCGCGATCGACCCCAGCAAGAAGATCGTGATGGCGATCAGGAAGAGCGGCCTCCGGCCGAAGATGTCGCTGAGCTTGCCGTAGATCGGCGTCGAGATGGTCGACACGATCAGGTACGCGGTCGTGACCCAGGCCTGCAGGCTGAGCCCGTCGAGGTCGTCGGCGATCGTCCGCATCGAGGTGCCCACGATCGTCTGGTCGAGGGCCGAGAGGAACATGCCGGCCATCAGGCCGAAGATGACGTACAGGATCTGGCGGTGGGTCATCAGGCCCTGACGCTCGGCGGGGGCCGTGGTCGCGGGGGCGGGGGCAGCGCTCGACATGGTGTCTCTTCTGTCTGGTGGGGGAGGCGCGACTGGTCATTGCGCGGTACGCAAAGTTACTTCACGGGCAAGATTTCGACAAGAAGAGGGATCGTGGCGTCCAGGGCCTTCCCGAGACGTCCGACGATGCCCGCCCGTGGCTCGTGACTAGGCTCGGTGCGATGTCTCGACGCCCCTTCCTGCCGCGCCCCGTGACGACCGTCCTGGCCCTCGTGCTGACGACCGGTCTGCTGGCCGCATGCACGGGGGGCGCGCCCGAGCCGAGCCCGAGCACGTCGGCCGTGACCGTCTCGCCGACGCTCACACCCACACCCACACCGACCCCGACCGAGGAGGCGCCTCCCACGTCCCCCACGACACCCGCGTTCGACAAGGCGGCCCGGTCGGTGGACGACCCGGCCAGCCTCTGGGTGGTCAGCGACAAGCTGCGGCCCCTCGACCCGGTCGACTACGTCCCCGCCGACCTCGTCACACCCGACGTCACCCACCAGAACCCGCCGACCCTGCGGGCCGAGGCCGCCGCTGCGGTCGTCGCGATGTTCCAGGCGGGCGAGGCCGAGGGTGCCGGATCGTTCCAGGTGCAGAGCGCGTACCGCTCGTACGACACCCAGGTGAGCGTCTACGCCGGTTGGGTGCAGCGACTCGGGCAGGCCCAGGCCGACGCCCAGAGCGCCCGCCCCGGGTTCAGCGAGCACCAGACGGGGCTCGCCCTCGACATCAGCCCCGTGCCGCTGAGCTGCGCGCTGCAGGCCTGCTTCGGCGACACGCCCCAGGGGCAATGGCTGGCGGCCAACGCATGGCGCTTCGGATTCTTGCTGCGCTACCCGGCCGACAAGGTCGCCGTGACCGGCTTCACGTTCGAGCCGTGGCACTTCCGGTACGTCGGCGTGCCGCTCGCCACCGAGATGCACGACACCGGCGTCACCACCCTCGAGGAGTTCTTCGGCCTGCCCGCCGCCCCGGACTACGCCGGCTGAGCCCGTGTTCGTCCGACGCCCGCCCACCGACGAGAAGCCCGCCACGGGCTGGCAGCTCGTGGTCATCGGCTTGGTCTTCGTCGCCCTCGGCGTGGGGGCGTTCCTGGCGTTCAGCTACTGGGACTGGCAGGGGCGGGTCGAGGGGTTCGCCCTGTTCGGAGTGCCGGTCGGCATCGTCGTCATCGTCTGGGGCATCGTCCGAAGCGCACGCGCCGCCGTGCGCCGTCTGCGCGCCCGTCGCGACCGCCGACGAGAGGTCTCGTAGACAGCCGAACGGGCGTGTTCGTGGGGAGCGGGCGACCCTGATCGCCCGCTCTGCACGAACACGCCCGTCGGGCGATGCGGGAGGCGCGGGTCAGGCGCCGAGGGCGGCGTCGACGATCGTCTTGGCCTCGGCCTGGACGCGGGCCAGGTGCTCGGGGCCCTCGAACGACTCGGCGTAGATCTTGTAGACGTCCTCGGTGCCGCTCGGGCGGGCGGCGAACCAGGCCTTGTCGGTGACCACCTTGACGCCGCCGACCGCCGCGTCGTTGCCCGGGGCCTTGCTGAGCTTCGCCGTGATCGGGTCACCGGCGAGTTCGGTCGCCTCGATCGCGTCGCCGTCGAGCTTGCCCAGGCGGGTCTTCTGCTCTTTGGTCGCGGCCGCGTCGACCCGCTGGTAGACCGGGTCGCCGTACTTCTCGACGAGCTCGGCGTACAGCTGCGACGGGGTCTTACCGGTGACGGCGATGATCTCGCTCGCGAGCAGGGCCAGCAGGATGCCGTCCTTGTCGGTGGTCCAGACCGTGCCGTCCTTGCGCAGGAAGGATGCCCCGGCGCTCTCTTCTCCGCCGAAGGCGACCGACCCGTCGACCAGGCCGGGCACGAACCACTTGAACCCGACCGGGACCTCCCACAGGCGGCGACCGTGTGACTCGGCGACCTTGTCGATGATGCTCGACGAGACGAGGGTCTTACCGATCGCGGCGTCGTCGCGCCACTCGGGGCGGTGCGTGTAGAGGTAGTCGATGGCCACGGCGAGGTAGTGGTTCGGGTTCATCAGGCCGCCGTCGGGCGTGACGATGCCGTGGCGGTCGGCGTCCGCGTCGTTGCCGGTCAGCACGTCGAACTCGTCCTTGCGGTGCACGACGCTGGCCATGGCCGAGGGGCTCGACGGGTCCATGCGGATCTTGCCGTCCCAGTCGAGCGTCATGAAGCGCCAGGTGGGGTCGACGCCCGGGTTCGTGACGGTCAGGTCGAGGCCGTACACGTCGCGGATGGCGCCCCAGTACTCGACGCTGGCGCCCCCGAGCGGGTCGGCGCCGATTTTCACGCCGGCCTTCTTGATGGCGTCGATGTCGATGATGTTGACGAGGTCACCCACGTAGCCGCGCAAGAAGTCGTGGCGGCCGGGGGTGCCCACGCCGCGCTTCACATCGACGTTGCCGGCGGCGATGATCTCGTTGGCGCGGTTCGCGATCCAGTTCGTGGCGTCGCTGTCGGCCGGTCCGCCGTGCGGCGGGTTGTACTTGAAGCCGCCGTCGCGGGGCGGGTTGTGGCTGGGGGTGACGACGATGCCGTCGGCCTTGTCGGTGTTCGCCGGGTCGTTGTTGTAGACCAGGATCGCGTGGCTGAGCGCGGGCGTCGGCACGTAGCCGCCCTCGGCGTCGGCCAGCACCTTCACGTCGTTGCCGGTGAGCACCTCGACCGCGGTGCGCTCGGCCGGGCCGCTGAGGACGTGCGTGTCGCGCCCGATGAACAGCGGGCCGGTGATGCCCTGGCCCGCGCGGTACTCGACGATCGCCTGCGTGATGGCGGCGATGTGGGTCTCATTGAACGCGGCGTCGAGCGAGGAGCCGCGATGGCCCGAGGTGCCGAAGACGACCTTCTGCTCGACCTTGCTGACGTCGGGGACGAGCTCGTAGTACGCGGCCGACACCTCTTCGGGGTCGATCAGGTCGCTGGCTTCTGCGGGGGTTCCGGCACGGTCGGTCATGGGGACATCCTGGCACCCGGCGCGGACCTTCGTCGCGGTGCCCGGGCGGCTCTCAGTAGGCTCCTCGTCATGCCGACCCGCGCCTCCTCGACGACCTACAGCTACCTCGGGCCCGCGGGCACCTTCACCGAGGCGGCGCTCAAGCAGGTGCCCGAGGCCGTCGGCGCCGACTGGAAGAGCGTCAACAACGTCGGCGAGGCCCTGGCCGACGTCGTCTCGGGCGTCAGCACCGCCGCCATGATCGCCATCGAGAACAGCGTCGAAGGCGGGGTCAGCGCCACGCAGGACGCCCTCGCGACCGTGCCCGGTCTGCGCATCGTCGGCGAGTACCTCGTGCGGGTCAACTTCGTGCTCGTCGCCCGGCCGGGAACCCGCATCGAGGAGGTGCGGGTCGTCAACGCGCACCCGGTCGCCTACGCGCAGACCCACCGTTGGCTCGAGCGGAACCTGCCCGGCCACGGGCACCTGCCGGCGTCCTCGAACGTTGCCGCCGCCGCGTCGCTGCTCGAGGCGGGCGGGGCCGGGGGCTCCGCGGACGCCGCCGTCGCGCCTCCCGGGATCACCGACCACCACGATCTCGAGGTGCTGGCCCGCGACATCGGCGACAACGACCAGGCCGTCACACGCTTCGTGCTGGTCAGTCGCACGGTGCCCGTGCCGCCCGCGACCGGAGCGGACAAGACGAGCCTGATCGTCGAGTTGCCGACCGACGGCTCCGGGGCCCTGGTCGACATGCTCGAGCAGTTCGCCACCCGCGGCATCAACCTCAGCCTGATCCAGTCACGGCCGATCGGCGACGCCCTCGGCCGCTACCGGTTCGTGATCGACCTCGAGGGGCACGTGCTCGACGAACGCGTCGCCGACGCCCTGCTCGGTCTGAAACGGTTCAGCCCGAACGTGATGTTCCTCGGGTCGTACCCCCGCGCCGACGGAGCCTCGGCCGAGGTCTCGTCGCGCCACGACGACGAGGCGTTCGTCGACGCCCGCGACTGGTTGCGCGGATTGATCAGCGGCCTCGGCTGATCAGGAGTCGGCGGGCACGCGGACGGTCAGGCCACCCGGGTCGACGACCGCACGCAGGGCGACGGCCTTGCCGACCGAGTCGCCGTCGATCTCGAAGTCCTGCGGTGAGTCGAGGCGCAGGACGAGCTTCTTGCCCTTGTTGTAGCGCAGGGTGCGCACCTCGCGACTGTTCGCGGCGAGGATGCGGCGACCGACCTGGGTGCGGCGCAGCACGCCGTTCTCCCACACGATCTTGACCCAGATCTGCAACCAGCCGAAGAAGCCCTCGGGGCGCAACGCGACGATGTCGAAGATGCCGTCGTCGATCGCGGCGTCGGGCAGGAGCATGATGTTCGCCGGCAGCAGGCCGCAGTTGCCGACGATGATCGTGTGGGCACGCAGCGTCTTGCGGCCCCCGTCGTCGAGCTCGTAGCGGACGTCGATCTTGTTGTCGTCGCGCAGCGCGCGGGCGATGGCGTCCACGTAGGCGAGCCAGCCGACGCGCTTCTTCAACTCGTCGTTGGTGTTCGCGAGCATCTTCGCGTCGAGACCCACGCCGGCCATGACGACGAACGCCTTGGTCTCGCGCGAACCGTCCTCACGCTCGATGTCGACCACGCCGAGGTCGATGTCGCGATCGCGACCGCTGAACGCCGTGGCGATCGAGTCGTCGAGGTTGTCGAGCGAGAGCTCGAGGTTCCGAGCGAGCAGGTTGCCCGTGCCCGAGGGCAACAGGGCGAGTGAGGCGTCGGTGCCCTGGAGGGCCTCGGCGACCGCGCGCACCGTGCCGTCGCCACCGGCGGCGATCACCATGTCGGCGCCCGCGGCCAGGGCCTGCTTGGTCACCTCGCCGCCCGGGTCTTCTTTGCTGGTCTCGTAGAACTTCGTGGGGGCCCAACCGTTCGAGAACTCGTGGCGCTCGACGGCCGTCTTGATCGCGTCGAGGTCGACCTTGATGGGGTTGTAGACGACCGCGGCGGTCTGGCGAGCGGTCTCGGGCTCGGACGTCGAGGCGCCCTCGGCAGGGGCGGGGGAGGTGGCGGTCATGGGGCGAGCGTATTGGACGCACCCCGGCGAGGTAACGAGAAGGCGAAGGCTCTGTGCAGAACGTCGGCCGGGCGGGTGCCGTTGCCTAGGATGGGCGGGTGATCGATCCCCAGTTGCTTCGTGAATCCCCCGACCTCGTCAAGCAGAGCCAGCGGGCCCGGGGCGACTCCGAGTCGCTGGTCGACGACGCGGTGGCGGCCGACCAGGCCCGCCGCGCCGCGATCGCGGCCTTCGAAGAGCTGCGTGCCGAACAGAACGCCTTCGGCAAGACGGTGGCCAAGGCCCCCAAAGACGAGAAGAAGGCGCTCGTCGCGCAGGCGCAGCAGCTCGCCGCCCGCGTGAAGGAGGCGCAGGTCGCCTCGAACGAGGCCGATGCGGTCTTCGACACGGCCGCGCGCGGCATCGGCAACCTGATCGTCGAGGGCGTGCCCTCGGGTGGCGAAGAGAACTTCGTGACGCTCCGTGAGCACGGCACCCGCCCCTCCTTCGACTTCGAACCGCTCGACCACGCCGACCTCGGCGAGAGGCTCGGCGCCATCGACATCAAGCGCGGTACCAAGGTCTCGGGCTCGCGCTTCTACTTCTTGCGGGGCATCGGCGCCCGCCTCGAGCTCGGCTTGATGAACATGGCTCTCGACCTCGCGTTGAAGAACGACTTCACGCCGCTGATCACCCCGACGCTCGTGCGGCCCGAGGTCATGGCGGGCACGGGATTCCTGGGAGCACACGCCGACGAGGTCTACCACCTGCCGGCCGACGACCTGTACCTGACCGGCACGAGTGAGGTCGCGCTCGCCGGGTACCACTCCGACGAGATCCTCGACGTCGAGTCCGGCCCGATCCGCTACGCGGGCTGGTCGACCTGCTACCGCCGCGAGGCCGGGGCCGCCGGTAAAGACAACCGGGGCATCCTGCGCGTCCACCAGTTCAACAAGCTCGAGATGTTCAGCTACGTGCACCCCGACCAGGCCGAGGCCGAGCACGACGCGCTCGTGGGCTTCCAAGAGAGCATGTTGCAGGCCCTCGACCTGACCTACCGCGTCATCGACGTCGCGGCCGGCGACCTCGGCTCGAGCGCCGCCCGCAAGTTCGACATCGAGGCCTGGGTGCCGACACAGGGCACCTACCGAGAACTCAGCAGCACGTCGAACTGCACCACGTTCCAGGCGCGTCGACTCGACACGCGCTACCGCACCGAGAGCGGCAAGACCGCGCCGGTCGCGACCCTGAACGGCACCCTGGCGACCACGCGGTGGCTGGTCGCGATCCTCGAGACGCACCAGCAGGCCGACGGCTCGGTGGTCGTGCCCGAGGCGCTGCGCGGCTACCTCGGCGGCCTCGAGGTCATCGAGCCCGTCGCATGAGCCAGGCCGCTGCTGCACCCCGACCCGACGACGAGACGGTGGCCGCTGCCGACCGGTGGCTCGTGGCGCTCGACGTCGACGGCACGATCATGCCCGAGGACGGCACGATCTCCGAGGCCGTCCTGGGTGAGATCACCCGCCTCCACGACCAGGGGCACCAGGTCATGATCGCGACCGGTCGCTCGGTGTCGATGACGCTGCCGGTGATGGAGCGTCTGGGCCTGGTCTCGGACTACGTCGTCTGTGCGAACGGGGCGATCACCCTGGGCCGCGACGAGTCGGCCCCGACCGGGTACCGGCGCGTGCACGTCGAGGAGTTCGACCCGACCCAGGTGCTGTCGACGATCCGCGAGGCACTGGCCGACGCGGGGGCCGGCTACGCCGTCGAAGACCAAGAGGGCCTGCTGCGGTACTGCGGCTCGTTCCCGGCCGCGGCCGCCGCCCTGAACGCCGAGAAGGTCGAGTTCGACGACCTCGTCGGGCGACCCGCGACCCGCGTGGTCGTCGTGTCGCCCGACCACGACACCGAGGACTTCCTCTCGGCCGTCGAACGCATGGGCCTGCAGCACGTCAACTACAACGTCGGCTGGACGGCCTGGCTCGACATCGCCCCCGACGGCGTCACGAAGGCGACCGCGCTCGAACGGGTGCGCGGGTGGCTGGACGTGCCGCGCTCTCAGGTGCTGGCCGCGGGCGACGGGCGCAACGACATCGACATGCTGCGCTGGGCGGCCGGCGAGGGGCGAGGGGTCGCCATGGGCCAGGCACCCGACGACGTCGCCGCGTCGGCCAACGAGCAGACGTCGAGCGACCTGGACGACGGGCTCGCCGAGGTGCTCGCCACGCTCTGAGCCGACGGCGCTGCCGAGTTGCTAGGCTCGTCCTGGTTGCCGGGTGCGCGCACCCCGCCACGAAATGGACACGACGCCACGACAAAACGTGGCGTTTCGTCCACATCGTGGCGGCATAGCTCGCCAGGCCACCGGGAGGGCTGTCCGAGCGGCCGATGGAGCTTGTCTTGAAAACAAGTGGGCAGAGATGTCTCGTGGGTTCGAATCCCACGCCCTCCGCCAGGTGAGGCGGGGCACGTGACGTGGCCCCCGCCTCCTCGGGTGGACCGGCCTAGTGCTTGGCGGCGGCGTAGGTCGCGAAGGCCTCGCCGATCAAGGTGCTGAGCTCGCGCCAGGTGGTGTCGTCCACCGAGACGGCGGAGTCGCCGTCGACGAATCCGGCGTGCTTGTGCAGCACGTCCGAGCCGACCGCGGGCAGCACGAAGAAGTCTCGGGTCCAGTCGTCGGTGTCGGTCATCACGGGGGCGCGGTACCAGTCGAGGTACCCGTCGAAGACGTCGTTGCGCTCGTCGCCCTTGAGCCAGGTCTCGACCGAGTCCCGCCATGCGTCTCGGTTGGTCTCGCCGTTCATGTGGTCCTCCGGGGCCTGCTGCGTGCGGGAGCATCCGCGACCGCCGCTCCAGTGTCCCAGGTCGGTCGTCGCGAGGGCCGCCACGACGGCTGCCCCCCGAAGGGGAACGCCCCGTCCCCCCGAACAGGGACTGAACGCGGCCGTGCCTCCGTGTTGCACTGTTCGAGCCTCCGTTGCGGCCCCGCACCGGCCGGCACCCGGGCGGGCCGAACACCGCCCGGGCCTCCGACCCCTCCCCAGGACCGACACATGACCCACCTGACCCCGACGACCCGCGCCGCCGTCGTCATCGGCGTCGCCGTCGCCCTGGCGGCAGGCCTCGCGGGCGCGCCTGCTCGGGCGGACGCCGCCCCCGTCGAGCCGCGCTCCGCCTCGGCCACGCCACCACCCGCGACCTCGGCCACGACCACGACCGACCCGACCGTCCGGCCGACGAAGTCGGCCGAGCGCGCCATCGCCGCCTTCACCTCGCGCGGCGGGCGCGGGGCGACCGCGTCGCCCGACCCTGCCTCGTCGACGGTCCCGACGGTGACGACGCCGGCCGTCGCCCCCCAGACCATCCGCACCGCCCCCAGCACGACCCTCTACCGGGGCGGCCTCTACGTCGACCCCAGTGGCGAGGCGGCTCGCGCCGCGACCGCTTTGTCGTCCCAGGGGCGGACGGCCGAGGCGTCGGCCGCCCGAACCATCGCCCAGCAGCCCGTCGCGACCTGGCTCGGGGGCTGGTTCACCGACGCCCAGCTCGTGAAGAAGATCGACGGCACGGTCGCCGCCGCCGAGAAGGTCGGCGCGACGCCCGTCTTCGTCACCTACAACATCCCCAATCGCGACTGCGGCAGCCACTCGGCCGGTGGTTCCGCCGACAACGCGGCCTACCTCCGCTGGAACCAGCTCGTCGCCTCACGCCTGGCCGGCCACCGCGCGTCCGTGATCGTCGAACCCGACGCCCTGGCCCTCATCAGCACCTGCCCCACCCAGACGAACGGACGGGAGGCGACCATCGCCGCGGCCGTGGCCGCACTCGCCGCCGCCGGGGTGCCGGCGTACATCGACGCCGGCAACTCGAACTGGGTGCCGCCGAAGATCATGGCTGCCCGCCTCGAGGCCGCAGGTGTCGATCGGGCCCGTGGCTTCGCGACCAACGTCTCGAACTACTACCCGGTCGAGAACGAACGGGCCTACGCCGAGCAGGTCTCGGAGGCGGTAGGAGGCGCGCGCTACGTGATCGACACCTCGCGCAACGGTCGCGGCTGGAAGGGCACGTGGTGCAACGCCCCCGGCGCCGGTCTGGGGTCGGTGCCCTCGGTGCAGACCGGCACGACGAAGCTCGACGCCCTGCTCTGGATCAAGACGCCCGGGGCCAGTGACGGGCAGTGCAACGGGGGACCGGCGGCCGGCCAGTGGCATGCGTCGTACGCCGTGCAGCTCGTCGCGAACCGCGCGGTCGGCTGAGTCCCGGCGGCGGCTCAGGGCCGTCTGTTTAGAATCTTCATCTGCCCCTACACCGAACGGCGCCCGTCCGCCCGCTCGATCCGCGAGATCTCTCGAGGCCGAGTGGCCGACGACCGTCGTCGATGACCGAGAGGACACCGCGTGAGCGACCTTCGCGACCGATCCGGCCGTGGCCGCCGAGCCGCCCGACCCGAGACGACCGGTTTCGGCCGTCGTTCCACCCCGGCGTCGACGGGAGTCGCCCGTCACGGCCGACTTACGAGCGGAGGCGCGGTTCGGACCGTGACGAAGGTGGTAGCCGCCTCGGTGGCCGTGCTGCTCGTGAGCGGCGCCTCGGTCGGCGCGATCGCGGCGTATCAGGTACGCAGCGACCTCGGCACGGGGGTCGAGCTGCAGGCGGCCCAGGGCGAGACCACCAGACCCGCGCCTCCGTCGATCAGCGAGTACGAGGGCGGCTTCAACATCCTGGTCGTCGGGACCGATAACGACGCCAGTCAAGACCAGGGGGCCTTCGGCGAACGCGACGCGACCCTGAACGACGTCAACATCCTGCTGCACGTCTCGGCCGACCACAGCAACGCGACGGCCGTCAGCATCCCGCGCGACATGGTCGTGCCCATCCCGTCGTGCGCGAAAGAGGACGGCTCCGGGTACTACTCGGCGATGTCGGCGCGACCCATCAACGAGGCCTACTCGTACGGCGGGCTGAGCTGCGTCGCTTCGACCGTCTCGAGCCTGACCGGTCTCGACATCCCCTTCGCCGGCACGATCTCGTTCAACGGCGTCATCGAGATGTCCAACGCCATCGGCGGGGTGCCGGTCTGCGCCGCCACTCCCATCAAGGATCGCTACACGGGCCTCGACATCCCGGCCGGCGAGACCGTGCTCTCCGGGGCCGATGCCCTGGCCTTCCTGCGCACCCGCCACGGCGTGGGCGACGGTTCGGACCTCGGCCGCATCAGCAGCCAGCAGGTCTATCTCTCGTCGCTGCTGCGGACGGTGAAGAGCGCCGACACCCTCAGCAACCCCACGAAGCTCTACTCGCTGGCCCGGGCCGCGGCCAGCAACATGACCCTCTCCGACCAGCTGACGAAGATCGACACCATGGTGCAGATCGGTCTCGCGCTGCGTGACCTGCCACTCGACGACGTCAACTTCGTCCAGTACCCCGGCACGACCGGCGGCTCGGGAGTGTACGAGGGCAAGGTGCAGCCGAACAAGGCCGTGGCGACCCAGCTCTTCGACGCGATCGCCGCCGACGTGCCGTTCTCGATTCCCGAGGGCAGCACCGGCATCGGTTCGCAGAGCACGGCCACGGGCGACGGCTCCGCGGCGAGTCCGGCGCCGACCACTCCGGCCGACACGGCGACACCCGCCGACCCGAGCACGGGGGAGGCGACCGCGGCACCGACGACCGAGGTCATCGAGGGCCTCACCGGTCAGACGGCGGCCGACCAGACCTGCTCGGTGGCGTTCGGCTCGAACTAGGGATGGCCGGACGACCGAGGAGTCGTCCCGGCGAGTAACCAGCTCGCCGGGACGACCGGTGACCTCAAGCGGCGGCCCGAACCGGCACGCATGAGAACCCC
Organism: Frigoribacterium sp. VKM Ac-2836; assembly: GCF_013248995.1. Lineage (GTDB taxonomy): Bacteria > Actinomycetota > Actinomycetes > Actinomycetales > Microbacteriaceae > Frigoribacterium. The sequence continues at coordinate 141,499 of NZ_JABRPK010000003.1, forward strand.
GCGGTGCCGGGATCAGGGGTGCGGCACCGTAGGGGGTGTGGGAGCCGGCGTCGGTGCCGGCGGCGAACCCCTCGGGCGCTGCCGTTCGGGTGCGGCGCTCGATGATGGGGCACGTGACGGCGAGACTGTCGGAGGGCGTGTTCGGCAAGGGTGAACGGGCCCGTGCTGTCGGGCCTCGGCCCCTCGGCGGTCGTCGTCGTCAGGGGTACTCTATGTGTCCGCACAAATGCCGACAAGCCGATCGCGCCCCCCAAAGCGGGTGGCGCACGGGTGGTTCTGTCCCTGCCCCTCGGGGCTCGACGTCCGGCCGGCTCCGGCACGCGTTTCGGCATCTGGCCTCCGGGCCGCTATGCTTGTCCCTGCGCGTTCGCTCGCGAGCCGCATGGAGCCGTCGCATAGTTCGGCCTAGTGCACCACCCTGCTAAGGTGGAGTTCCCTTTGTGGGAACCGTGGGTTCAAATCCCACCGGCTCCGCTGGATTGGCCATGTCGTAACTCTCTCTCGCCAGAGGTGTTCGGGGTGGCCTTTCCTTATGTTTACGGGCCTCTACCGCTCTTGACCTCGGTCGCCGTCTTATGAGGTGGTCCGTCAAGCCTCGCTACGCAGCAGAAGGGAGGACCCGTCGGCGACACGAAGTATGTCGCCTGCGAGCAGGTAGGTCCAGACAATGCAGGTCTCGGCTTCTGCAAGCGATACGTCGTCGTGAACTCCCTTGCTCGCGAGCGAGTCCAGAGCCGTCAGGCGAGCTCCAAGGGATTGGATCGTGGCCTTGATGACGTCGTGTTGGCCGTGCTTGCCAAGTTCGGCCCGAACAAATTGCAGAAGTCTGTTGCGGTAGGCGTCGTTGGTCATCACTCGAACCACGCTGTCGTCCCCGGTGATTTCTTCATTCGTCGCGGGATACAAGGCATCTGCGAGCGACTTGATCACGCGTCGGCAGGACGTCAGGGCGTGCGACAGTTCTTCTCGTCCACCCGCTTGCAGGCGATCTTGAGCAGCAATGAACGAAGTAGCCGCGTCGGGTGCCCTCTGGGCGAGGGCAGCGTTGATGTAGCTCTGCGCGCGATCGAAGATCGATGCCGCGGTCTGCCCTTCTTGGAGCTGTAATTCCGTGTCGACTAAAAAGGCCCACACGGCGTCCTTCACCCGTTCGAGAACATGACGCTGGTCGAGCATGGCCGGGCTGATCTTGGCCCGACCGGTATCCGCCTCTCGGACAGCGTGGTAGGTGTCGATCGGTGTGAGATTTGGGTTGGGTGTGAGGTCGGAGTAAATACGTTCCATCTCGGCCAGGGACTGCTCGATCTCGCCGAGCGAACCCGCGGCGATGGTGCCGACTTGGTCGCCGTAAGATATGGCTCGAAGCCTGGCGTGCATGCGCGTTTGCCGTGCATGCTCGGCCATGATCTCATCGGCGCTGAGAGCGCCGCTCATTGTCTTAGTTAGGCGCGCGGCAACGGTGTCGTCAGGCCCGGCCTTTTGTCCACGTGGAATGAGGCTCGTCGACTGAAGGGTCAGCCAAATCAGGTTCGAGTAATCATGTCGAGCCGTGGCTATGCGGACTGCTGAGCGAACGAGCGCGCTAGTTGGTTTTCCCGAATCAAACTCGCGCATGGCCGTTTCGACCATCGCGTTGATTGACTCACGTTCTGGCTGCATCAGGACCCCCTTGGTGGAGTGAGCCTAGCCAGAACAAGTCGGCCAGCGCGCCGCAGTGCGGTTCGAATGGACAACTTGCGACAGCGTCCACAGGGCAGACCACTGGGCTAATTCCTACCCCTCGAAGTTCGAGTCGACAAGTGTCACATTCACACCGTTATCCGGGTGGTATGACCAGGTCGCGTCGATACCGTCCCAGGAGCCGGTCTGTCGCCCGTCGAGCGCCCGCGTGGTCTCTATCAGGTTCATGGTCGCATCGGGCACGTCTAGGTCCTCCAAGACGCACTCGACTGAGTAATAGGTCAGCCCGTCCAAGTCCTCCTCGCCTTGACTGTCGAGGGTCAGGCTCTGACCGCCGTCGCCCAGTTGCGCGCCATCGTCGTAGCGGATGCCGCATGTGTCGAGAGTGGCGCTAAGGCGGGCCTCGACCTGCGTTGCCGTCGGCGTCGGGTCCGTTGAGCCACCGGAGGACGAGCATCCGGTGAGAACCCCTAGGGCGAGCGTGCCCGCCAGGCCAGCCCCGAGTTGCGTGAGCATCATTCGGTTATTCACGTCGCTGACTCTAAGACGTATCCATGTGCTGTGGCGGCCCGCGAGTAGGGGGTGCCTTGCATGCTCCTGGGACCCCCACCCCACCCTCCCCGCGGGTGTCTGAGCATGACTGCTACGTTCTGCCTGACGCTGTCCGCGCGGGTCTGGGAGATTTGACGAGCTCCTGAGCATGTCTATTTGAGCGCGGATGTCGTCGGTGTCCCCTAGGCTGGCGATAGACCAGTGATAAGAAGTCCAGGGGACGTCTTCCTACGGGATAGCTGGTCGCTAACTTTCGAGGCGGCCCCAAGGCGTGAAGCTAGATGCCGTCAGTGGTTCCACATAGTCGGTGAACCAAGTCCCGGTACGCCCCTCGAGGTCGCGTTGACCCGCCCAGAGACCATAGTCCGCAACTTGAATGCCCCACGAAGTGCTCGCGTCCCAAATGCACAGGACGAATTTTCGTCCCATCTGCTCGCAGACGTCCTTAAGAGCCAGCTCTGCCTCGCGTTGACGAGCTTTTGTCCCGAGCGTGGCGACCACGACGATGAGCGTGTCTCCCTTGACCGAGACCTGGGTGGCGAGGTACTTAAAGTGGAGAAACCAGGCCATCTTGTACAGGCGCATCTCCCCTGCGGCTCTGACGTAGTCACGGGCGTTCCGCTTCAAGAGATACGTGAAGTCGAATCGCGGCGCCTGGTCGACTATCTCGGCGAACATTGCCGCACGGGTTGCTGGGGTGTCGTTGACGGCGTGGAACCCTTTTGGAAGCCCTACCCCGGGTCGTTCGCCTTCACCTCCGGCAAGGCGCGCTCTGAGTGACATCCCTGCCCACAGGGCCGCCGGGTGATCGTCACGAAACACCGCGGTACCGAACCCGAAGTATTCGGAAGCCCCTGCCTTAGATCCGTAATCAAGATTTCCCGTTTCGTCCGCATAGACGTAGACCGTGGCCACTACTTTCCTTCCCCCGGTACAGCTCTAGAAAAACTCATCTTTACAGACCTGGCACCAGCATTGCGGTACCCCCGGCCACAAAGGGTTCACGGTTCGAACTCGTCAGGTCCGCCAGCCGCGAGCCCATAATTCGCCCTCAACCGAATGGCTATCTCGATGCCGGAGACGTCTTCAAGAAACTGTCGAGCCCGGTAGCCCGTGACTATTAGAACGGTGACCTGACTGTCCTGCGACGAACGCGAGAGTTTAAATCCCACCGGCTCCGCGGAAAGCCACGTCGGTTCTCTCTCTCGCCAGAGATGTTCCGGGGTGGCTTTTCTTCTGCCCGCTTCCGGCACGCGGACGTCCCCCGGCGAGGCGGCCTCCCAGATGCCTGCGGCGTAGCGTGACCGGCGACGACGAGCCGTCGCAACGACAGGGAGAACCCACCGGTGAAACGCATCCACTACGCCGACGAATACATCGTCACCGGTGACGCGATCGCGGCGGCGATCGTCGAGTACGCGCGGTCGCTGGCACTGAAGAACAAGTCCGACATGGTCGACCTGCCCGGCATGGATCGCGGCGGCGTCCACCAGAGGTTCCAGATCCTGCTCGGTCCGGCGAGCCAGATGCTCGTCTCCGAGGAGCAGACCGGCGAGACCGAGATCGAGGACGCGGGGCTGGTCGACGAGATCGAGGTGCGCATCGGTCGGCTGAGTGGCGTCGAGCCGCAGTCCGCCGAACCGGCCGAGGGCATCCCGCTCGACTCCGACGAGTTCTGACGCACGGTCGAATCGACGACACCTGTCGGTGGGCTCCATGTCAAGGCCCTCCGACGTGACGGCTGACCGACTAGCGTCGGCACGATGACCTCCAGCGCACCTCCGCATCCGGCCGGGGCCGTGGCCCCGGTCACCTTGGGAGGCGCGGGTCCGGCCGTCGGCACGGCCACCGCCCTCGTCGTGCGCCGGCTGCGATCCCGCCCGACGCCGCCGGTCGGCGAGGCCCTCGACCTCGCGGTCGAGCTCGGCCGACACGGTGCCCTGCCCGGACTCGGCTCGACGGCGGACCTCTGGCAGGCCCTGGCCACGCTCGCGGCGCACGACCTCGGCGCGGCCCGGGCCGTCGAGCCGCACCTCGACGCCCTCGCGATCCTCGACCAACACGCCGAGGACCTCGCCGCGACCTCGTCCGAGACCCTGCCGGACGCGGACGCCGCGGACCGCTCCACGCTCCCCGTCCGCGCCCGGGCCGACGAGTCCTTCACCTGGGGCGTGTTCGCCGCCGAAGGCCCGGGGGTCCGCCTGACGGGCACCCGTCGTCCCGGGACGCCGAACGCCTGGTCGCTCACCGGGACGAAGCCCTGGTGCTCGCTCGCGGGCACCGTCGACGGTGCCCTGGTCACCGCCTGGGTCGGCACCGAGCGGCGGTTGTTCTCGGTCGACCTCCGCCAGCCCGGCGTGACCGTCACCGCCGACGCCTGGCACCCCCGGGGACTCGTCGAGATCCCGTCGGGGCCGGTCGACTTCGACGCGGTCGAGGCGCACGAGGTCGGTGCGCCCGGCTGGTACCTCGAGCGTCCCGGGTTCTCGTGGGGCGGCATCGGCGTGGCGGCGTGCTGGTACGGCGGCGCGGTCGGGGTGGCCCGCACGCTGCTGGGCGCCGCGGTGACCGCCTCGTCGCGCACGCCGGAACGCCCGGCCGACCCGCACCTCCTGCAGGCCCTCGGCCTCGTCGACACGCGGCTGGCCGACGCCCGCCGCGCGCTGGTCGAGGCCGCCGACCTCGTCGACGCCGGTGAGGCGACGGGCGAGGCGGGGCGGCTGCTGGCCAAGCGCGTCCGCGGCACGGTGGCACACGCCTGCGACGAGGTGCTCTCGCGGGCGTCCCGTGCGCTCGGCCCCGCCCCGCTCGCGACCGACGCGCAGCACGCCAAGCGTGTCGCAGACCTCGGGCTCTACCTACGCCAGCACCACGGAGAGCGCGACGACGCCTCGCTCGGCCAGACGATCCTCCGCGACGCCGTGGCGGACGGGCCCTCCGCGTGGTGAGATTCGACGGTCGCGCGCCGGGGACTCCGGTCGAGACCTGGGAGGCCGACCCGCGCCTCCTCGCCCTGCCGCCGCTGACCGACGCCGTCGACCCGATCGCGGTGACGCGGCTGGTCGTGCTGGCCGCGCACCCGGACGACGAGACCCTCGGCGCCGGTGGCCTGATCGCCGCCGCAGCGGCCCGGGGCGTGCCGGTCACGGTCGTCGTCGTCACCGACGGAGCCGCCTCGCACCCCGGCTCGGCCACGAGCGCCGAGAGCCTCGTCGCGACGAGGGCCGAGGAGGCGCGGGTCGCGGTCGAGCTGCTGGGTCACGACGTCGAGTTGCTGCGGTGGAGCATCGCCGACGGGGCGGTGCGGGAGGCGCGGGCCGAGATCACCGAGCGGCTGCGGCCCCTGCTGCCCGGACCGGGTGGCCTGGTCGTCGCACCCTGGCGCGGGGACGGGCACCGCGACCACCGCGTACTCGGCGAGATCGCCGCCCAGCTGGTCGGCGAGGCGGGCCGGGCCGGTGCGACGTTGCTCGAGTACCCGATCTGGTTGTGGCACTGGGGCTCGCCCGACCACCCCGACGTCCCCTGGCCGTCGCTGCGGCTGTCGCCCCTGGACGCCGACGCCGACGCGGCCAAGCGCTCCGCCCTCGCGGCCTACGTCTCGCAGCGTCGACCCCTCTCGGCCGCACCCGAGGACGCGCCCGTGCTGCACCCGGTGTTCGAGCGGCACTTCGCCCGCGGTCGCGAGGTGTTCGTGGTCGGCGACGAGGCAGCGGGTGTCGCGACCGAGGCGACCTTCGACCGGACGCACGCCCGCCGGGCGGACCCCTGGCGGGTCACGACGCGCTGGTACGAGCGGCGCAAACGGGCCCTCACGGTCGCGTCACTGCCGCGAGAGCACTACGGGAGCGTGCTCGAGGTGGGCTGCTCGATCGGCGTGCTGACCGGCGACCTGGCCCCCGCGGCCGACCGCCTGCTGGCCCTCGACGTGTCGTCGGTGGCCGTGGAGGCGGCCCGCGAACGGCTGGCCGACCTGCCGCACGTCACGGTCGAGCAGGCCGACGCCGCCGCCGACTACCCCTCGGGCCCGTTCGACCTCGTCGTCCTCAGCGAGGTCGGCTACTACCTGGCCCCCGACGCGTTCGGGCGGCTCGTGGACTCGATCGTCGACGGGCTCGCCGAGGACGGCGACGTGGTCGCGTGCCACTGGGCCCGGCCCGAGGGCGACTTCCGGCAGGGTGCGCAGGATGTCCACGCCCGGCTGGGGGCCGACCCGCGCCTCCACCGGGTCTCGCACCACGTCGAGGCCGACTTCGTGCTCGACGTGTTCTCGCGTGACCCGCGGTCCGTGGCCCAGCGGACGGGGCTGCGGGTGACCCCCGCCCCCGAGAACTCGGTCGCTGCGCTCCCCGTCCGGGCCGTCGCGGTCGTCGTGCCCGCGCACGACGAGGAGGAACTCGTCTCGCGGGCCCTCGACGGGATCGACCTGGCCCGGCGGCACACGGCCCGGACCCACCCGGAGGTGCGGGTCGTCGTCGTCCTGGTGGCCGACGCCTGCACCGACCACACGGTCGCGGCCGCGCGTGCGCACGCTCGCGTCACCGTCGTCGAGATCGACGCCCGAGGCGTCGGCGCCGCGCGGGCCGTGGGCGTCGACGTCGCCCTGGGCGAGCTCGCCGCCCCCTCGGGTGACCTGTCGCGCGGCGACCTGCCGCTCGAGGCCGTGTGGATCGCCTGCACCGATGCCGACTCGGTAGTGCCCCCGGGCTGGATCGACGACCAGCTCGACCGCGCGGCCGCGGGTGCCGACGTCGTGATCGGTACCGTCCGCCCGGACTTCGCCGACCTCTCGCCTCGCCAGATCGCGGCCTGGACCGCCCGGCACACGCCCGGACGGCCGAACGGCCACGTGCACGGCGCCAACCTGGGCGTGCGGGCCTCGTCGTATCGTGCGGTCGGCGGGTTCGCCCCGATCGACCTCCACGAGGACAACGTGCTCGTCGACCGGCTGCGGGACGCGGGCGCGACGCTCGTCGCGTCGGACGTCGGTGAGGTGTTGACCTCGGGGCGCCGCGACGGGCGCACCTCGGGCGGCTACGCGGGCTATCTCGCCGTCGACCTGCTCGCTTGACGCACCGGAGCAGCGCCTCCTGACCCCGGCGCTCTGTCCGTGCGTCCGGCGCCTGCCGCGGTGGTCGAGCGCAGGAGGCGCGTGCGGGTCAGTCGCGCAGGGTCGCCAGGTACGCGGCCTCGCGCTCGTACCCGTCCGCGTCGTCGGCGAGACGGGGGTTGCCCAGCTCGACCGCCTTGTCGCGGCTCATCTCGGCGAGGTCGTGCAACCGGATGATCGCGACCCGCAGCACGTCGGCCCAGGTCGCCTCGCTGCCGTAGGCGTCGAGGAGCAGCCGCACCCGCCGCTCGGCGTCGGCCATGTCGGGGGCGTTCGGCGGCGTGCGGTCGGTGAGGGGGACCGCCCGGGTCGCGTAGTAGGCGAGGTCCCACAGACGCGGTCCGGGCGAGGCGAAGTCGAAGTCGATCGCGCCGACGATGTGCCCGGCGGCGTCGTAGGCCAGGTTGTGCGGTGAGAAGTCGTTATGGCAGATCACCTCGGACGGCACCTTCGCCGGGGCTTGCCAGACGGCACCGTCGAGGCCGAAGCCGATGCTCGCGTCGTGGAGGCGACGCAGCAGGCGGGCTCCCTCGACGAGCGCGTCATCGGTGAAGACGTGGTCGGGCAGCGGGTAGACCGGCACGTCCGCGTCGACGAAGCTCAGGCGTTCTCGGTCGCCCTCGATGCCCAGGGGCCGGGGGATGCCGTGGACGCCCGCGCGGGCCAGGTAGTCGAGATAGCGGTGGACGGTCGGCGTCCATCGTCCGGCCACGCGCAGCACGCTGTCACCCTGGCGGACGACGGTGTTCATGTTTCCCCCGGCCAGCACGGTGCCCTCGTCGGCGGGGAGGACGGCGGAGACGTCGCCGTCCACGCGTCAGGCCACCGGGCCGAAGCCGGTGCGGAATCGGTCGAAGGTCGTCACCCAGTAGGCGCGCAGGGCGTCGACGCGTTCGTCGTCCGTCGCCGCGTCCACCCACGGATCGTAGACGCCGCGCAGGACGGCGATGACGGCACCCCAGGTCGAGTGGATCAGCAGGGACGTGGTCAGGGCGTCGCGTGAGGGACCGACCGCGAGGGCGATGACGTCGCCGACGCGTTCGGTCATGGGGACTCCGACCGCGAGCACGTACGGCAGCAGGGGCTCGTGCGTGCGCAGCAGGTGACGGAGGCTGATCATGTAGTCGACGAGCTGGATGTCGACCGCCGAGAGCAGCAGCAGCTCGAGCAGGTCGATGTCGGTGCCCTCGAACGAGGCCAGCACCGATAGGGATGAGGCGTCGACCGCCGCGCCCGCCTTGTTCAGCAACACCGAGGCCACGGCGTCTTCCTTGCAGGAATAGTGGTTGGCGAAGGTGCGCCGCGAGTAACCGGCCAGCGCGGTGACGTCCTCGACGACGAAGCCGTCGAAGCCCCTCTCGGTCGCCAGTCGGAAGGCCGCGTCCGCGAGCCCACGGCTCGTGGCCCGACGCTTCTCGTCGCGTCCACCCACGACGTCGGTGAGGAATCGAGACTGTCCGCCGGCTGCCGAGGTCAGGTGCATCCCGCCATGGTGCCGAAACTTCCTGAGAATTTGCATGCCCATTAGGCAATGGGCCGCCGACATCGCGTATCCTGCAAGAGTCCGATTCGGGTCGGACGGCCTCGAGAGACACCAGGCACACAACCCCCTGCGAGATCGCGCAGGGTCGCGTCGGGTGCGACCCTCCAGCTGAACCGTGGTGGGGGCCAGGTCCTCTCGAGACATACGCCTCGTGGCCCCCGCGGTCACGGGGCGTTCCCGCGTGCCCCGACGGTCGCCCGGCATCCGCGTCATTCCTCGACCGCGTGACCCCGACCGCGTGACCCCGGCTCGGCACGAGCACGAGCACTGCTCGTCCGGTCGGCGTGAGGAATCCGTGAGCATGCGGCCCCCCGCCGTAGGGAGTCCGTGAGGACGCCCGGCCGGGACGTGCGACAGGTGTCTACTGACTCGCTGTGCCGCACCCGGCACGGCGACCGGCGCGACCGGCCGCACCGCACCTCCTGAACCTGGAGTCACCGTGCTCGACATCCTCTACGTCGCCCTCGTGGCAGCCGCCTTCGCGGTCGTCGCCCTGATCGCCCGGGGGGTCGAGAAGCTGTGATCGTGTTCGACGTGATCGCCGCGGCGCTCGCCGTGGCCGCCCTGGTCTACCTCGTGGTGGCCCTCGTGAAACCCGAGCGGTTCTGATGGGCGACACCGCGGCCGGTCTGCTGCAGATCGGCACCGTCGTCGTCGTGCTCGTGCTGCTCTACCGCCCGCTCGGCGACCACATGGCCCGTGTCTTCACCAGCTCCCGGCACCTGGCCGTCGAACGCGGCCTCTACCGTGTGATCGGTGTCGACGGCTCGGCCGAGCAGACCTGGCGGGCCTACCTGCGCGGGGTGCTGGCCTTCTCCCTGGTCGGCTTGGCGTTCGTCTACCTGCTGCAGCGGACGCAGGCGCTGCTGCCCGCCAGCCTCGGATTCCCCGCCGTGCCGCCCGGACTGGCCTTCAACACGGCCGCCAGCTTCGTGACCAACACGAACTGGCAGTCCTACTCGCCCGACGTCACGCTCGGCTACGCCGTGCAGCTGGGCGGCCTCGTCGTGCAGAACTTCGTCTCGGCCGCCGTCGGCATCGCCGTCGCGATCGCCCTGGTGCGGGGTCTCTCCCGCAGCCGGTCGACGACCCTGGGCAACTTCTGGGTCGACCTGACCCGCTCGCTGACCCGCATCCTGCTGCCCGGCGCCGTCGTCGCCGCCGTCGTGCTGCTGCTCGGCGGGGTGGTCCAGGACTTCGCCGGATTCACCGACGTCACCACCCTCACCGGCGGCAGCGCCACGATCCCCGGCGGGCCGGTCGCCTCGCAGGAGGCCATCAAGCTGCTCGGCACCAACGGTGGTGGCTTCTTCAACGCGAACTCGGCGCACCCGTTCGAGAACCCGACGGCGTGGACGAGCCTCGTCCAGGTCGTGCTGATGCTCGCGATCCCGTTCTCGCTGCCGCGCACCTTCGGGCGGATGGTCGGTTCGACGAAGCAGGGGCTCGCGATCGCGTCGGTCATGTCGATCTTCTTCGCCGTCTCGCTGACGGCGATGACCTGGTTCGAGCTGCGCGGCGCCGGCACGGCGACGCAGCTCGCCGGCGGCGCGATGGAGGGCAAGGAGGTGCGGTTCGGCATCTGGGGGTCCACCCTGTTCGGGACGACCTCGACCCTGACCTCGACGGGTGCCGTCAACTCGATGCACGATTCGTACACCGCGCTCGGCGGCATGATGGCGATGATCAACATGATGCTCGGCGAGATCGCCCCCGGTGGGGTCGGCTCGGGGCTCTACGGCATGCTCGTGCTGGCCGTCATCACCGTGTTCGTCGCCGGGCTGCTGGTGGGGCGCACGCCCGAGTACCTGGGCAAGAAGGTCGGGCCGCGCGAGATCAAGCTCGCCAGCCTCTACATCCTCGTCACGCCGACCATCGTGCTCGCCGGCACGGCGCTGAGCTTCGCGATCCCGGCCGTGCGCGCCGACGTCGAGGGGACGTCGATCTGGAACGCGGGGCTGCACGGTTTCAGCGAGGTGCTCTACGCGTTCACCTCGGCCGCCAACAACAACGGCTCGGCCTTCGCCGGCCTGACCGCGAACACGCCGTGGTTCAACACGGCGCTGGGTCTCGCGATGCTGTTCGGCCGGTTCGTGCCGATCGTGATCGTGCTCGCCCTCGCCGGTTCGTTCGCCGCCCAGGGGCACACCCCCTCGACCTCGGGCACCCTGCCCACCCACCGGCCGCAGTTCGTGGGCCTGCTCACGAGCGTGGCCTTCGTCATCTCGGCACTGACCTACTTCCCGGTGCTTGCACTGGGCCCGCTCGCTGAAGGGCTGAACTGACCATGTCCACACCGACCATCGCTCCCACCACCCCGTCCGAGCCTCCCGCGGCGACGACCGGCCCGTCGTCCGACGCGTCGAGCCGTGCCGGTGCCTTCGGGCCGGCCCAGCTGGTCGCGGCCCTCCCCGGTGCCCTGCGCAAGCTCGACCCTCGCCAGATGTGGCGCAACCCCGTCATGTTCATCGTCGAGGTCGGCGCGGCCTACACGACCGTACTCGCCGTGGCCGGTGCCTTCACCGGCCCACAGACCTCCGGGGGCTCGGTCGTCCCCGGGTCGTTCACCTGGGCCATCGCGATCTGGCTCTGGCTGACGGTCGTCTTCGCGAACCTGGCCGAGTCCGTCGCCGAGGGGCGCGGCAAGGCACAGGCCGAGACGCTCCGCGCGACCCGCACGAGCACGACGGCCCGACGCGTGGTGTCGTACGACGCGACGGGCGACGCCTCGGCCGAGCGCGCCTCCGTCGAGGACGTGTCGTCCGCCGACCTGGCGCTCGGCGACACGGTGGTCGTGGTCGCCGGCGAGCTGGTCCCGGGCGACGGCGACATCGTCCACGGCATCGCCTCGGTCGACGAGTCGGCCATCACCGGCGAGTCGGCCCCGGTGATCCGCGAGTCGGGCGGGGACCGCAGCGCGGTGACCGGCGGGACGCGCGTGCTGTCGGACCGCATCGTCGTCCGCATCACGAGCAAGCCGGGCGAGACCTTCGTCGACCGGATGATCGCGCTCGTCGAGGGCGCCTCGCGGCAGAAGACCCCGAACGAGATCGCGCTGAACATCTTGCTCGCCAGCCTGTCGATCGTCTTCGTCGTCGTCACCCTGACCCTGAACCCGATCGCGGGCTACAGCGACGCCGCGGTCAGCGTCCCCGTGTTGATCGCCTTGTTGGTCTGCCTCATCCCGACCACCATCGGCGCCCTGCTGAGCGCCATCGGCATCGCCGGCATGGACCGACTGGTGCAGCGCAACGTGCTCGCCATGTCGGGCCGAGCGGTCGAGGCCGCCGGCGACGTGACGACGCTGCTGCTCGACAAGACCGGCACGATCACCTACGGAAACCGTCAGGCCGCCCGGTTCACCCAGCTCGACGGGGTGGCCGAGGCCGAGTTGGTCGACGCCGCCGCGACGTCCTCGCTCAGCGACCCCACCCCCGAGGGCAAGTCGATCGTCGACCTCGCCCTCGTCACGGGCTGGCACCAGGCCGCCGACCTGCGCGGCGAGATCGTCCCGTTCACCGCCCAGACGCGCATGAGCGGGCTCGACCTGCCCGACGGCACACGCATCCGCAAGGGCGCCGGCGGCTCGGTGATCGCCTGGATCGAGGAGGACCGCCGCCTCGCGTCGACCGAGCACGACGAACTGCGGACCCGCATCGACGAGATCTCCGAGGCCGGCGGCACGCCGCTCGTCGTCGCGGTGAAGACGGGTGGCCCGTCCGGCGCGGCTCGCGTGCTCGGCGTCGTGTACCTCAAGGACGTGGTGAAGACCGGCCTGCGCGAGCGTTTCGCCGAGCTGCGCAGCATGGGCATCCGCACGGTGATGGTGACGGGTGACAACCCGCTCACCGCCGCGGCGATCGCGGGCGAGGCGGGCGTCGACGACTTCCTGGCCGAGGCGACCCCCGAGGACAAGCTCGCGCTCATCCGTCGCGAACAAGAAGGAGGCGCGCTCGTCGCGATGACCGGCGACGGCACGAACGACGCCCCGGCCCTCGCCCAGGCCGACGTGGGCATGGCCATGAACACGGGCACCTCGGCCGCCAAGGAGGCCGGCAACATGGTCGACCTCGACAGTGATCCGACCAAGCTGATCGACGTGGTGCGCATCGGCAAGCAGCTGCTGATCACCCGCGGTGCCCTGACGACGTTCTCGATCGCCAACGACGTCGCGAAGTACTTCGCGATCATCCCCGCCATGTTCGCCGGGGTGTTCCCCGGGCTGGGGCTGCTCAACGTCATGCAGCTGCATTCGCCGGCCTCGGCGATCCTGTCGGCGATCGTCTTCAACGCTCTCGTCATCGTCGTGCTGATCCCGCTGGCCCTTCGCGGGGTGCGGTACCGCCCCGCGTCGGCCTCGCAGATCCTGTCGCGCAACCTGCTGGTCTACGGCCTCGGCGGCGTCGTCGCGCCCTTCGTCGGCATCAAGCTGATCGACCTCGTCGTCAGTCTGCTGCCCGGCTTCTGACCCGTCCCCGCCGACTCGACGGGCACGGCGCCTCCTTCGCTTCTCGCACCACCGTTCCGAAAGAAGAACCGACATGAACCTCCGCTCCACGCTCCGCCAGTACGGCGTCGCCCTTCGCGCGATGGTGGTCGCCACCGTCGTGCTCGGCCTCGCCTACACGGCCCTCGTCACCGGCATCGGGCAGCTCGTCGTGCCGGGCCGGGCGAACGGCTCGCTCGTGACCGTCAACGGCGAGACCGTCGGCTCGTCGCTGATCGGGCAGTCCTTCACCGACGCCGACGGCGCCGCCCTGCCCGAGTGGTTCCGGTCCCGCCCGTCGGCCGCCGGTGACGGCTACGACGCGTCCGCCTCGAGCGGCAGCAACCTCGGGCCCGAGAACGACGACCTGGTCGCCGCGATCGAGCAGCGCCGCGCCGACGTGGCGACCCTCGACGGGGTGGATCCGGCCTCGGTGCCGGTCGACGCCCTGACCGCCTCGGGATCGGGCCTCGACCCGCACGTGTCGCCCGAGTACGCGTTCGAGCAGGTCGCCCGGGTGGCAGAGGCCCGCTCGCTGCCCGAGGCCACGGTGCGCACGCTCGTCGAGCAGCACGTCCAGGGACGCGACCTCGGCTACCTCGGCGAACCGACCGTCAACGTGCTCGAGCTCAACGTGGCACTGGCCGGCCTCGGTCGGTGACAGGCTGAGCGCATGAAGCGAGGGCGGTTGCGGGTGCTCCTGGGGGCGGCACCGGGCGTGGGCAAGACGTACACGATGCTCGAAGAGGGAACGCGGTTGCGGTCCGAAGGGGTGGACGTCGTCGTGGCCGTCGTCGAGACGCACGGGCGACGAGCGACCTCAGCACTGGTCGGCGACCTCGAGGTGGTGCCCCGTCGGACGGTCGGCCACCGCGGCGTCGCGCTCGACGAACTCGACCTGGAGGCGGTGCTCGCGCGGGCACCCCAGCTCGCGCTCGTCGACGAACTCGCCCACACGAACGCCCCCGGCTCCGCCCACGAGAAACGCTGGCAGGACGTCGAGACCCTGCTCGACGCCGGCATCGACGTCGTCTCGACCGTCAACGTGCAGCACGTCGACTCGCTCACCGACGTGGTCGAGCGCATCACCGGGGCGACCCAGCGCGAGACCGTGCCCGACGCCGTGCTGCGCAGCGCCGACCAGGTGGAGCTCGTCGACCTCGCCCCGCAGGCCCTGCGCGACCGGCTGGCCGAGGGCGTCGTCTACCCGGCCGACCGGGTCGACGCGGCGCTCTCGAACTACTTCCGTCTGGGCAACCTGACGGCCCTCCGCGAGCTCGCCCTGCTCTGGTTGGCCGACGAGGTGGACAGCGCGCTCAAGGCGTACCGCGACGAACACGGCATCGACAGCACGTGGGATGCCCGCGAGCGCGTGGTCGTCGCGCTGACCGGCGGGCCCGAGGGCGAGACGCTGATCCGCCGGGGCGCGCGCATCGCCGCCCGCTCGTCCGGCGGGGAGCTCGTCGCCGTGCACGTCAGCGCCCAGGACGGCCTGCGGCAGGGAGCGCCCGGAGCCCTCGCCGCTCAGCGCGCCCTGGTCGAGAAGCTCGGCGGCACCTACCACCAGGTCGTCGGCTCGGACGTGCCCCGCGCGCTCGTCGACTTCGCCCGCGGCGTGAACGCCTCGCAGCTCGTCATCGGCGTCAGCCGGCGCGGGCGCCTGGCCGCGGCGCTGACCGGCCCCGGCATCGGCTCGACGGTGATCCGCGAGTCGGGCCGCATCGACGTGCACATCGTCACCCACGCCTCGGCCGGGCGCGACCGGGTGCTGCCCCGACTCGGCGGGGCCCTCTCGCGGCGCCGAGTGGTCGCCGGGTTCGTGCTCGCCCTCGTGGCGGGGCCCCTGCTCACCGCGCTGCTGGCCGGTCACCGCTCCGAGGACGGCATCGCGGGTACGGTGCTGGTCTTCCAGCTGCTGGTCGTGGTGGTGGCCGTCACAGGGGGCGTCTGGCCGGCCCTACTGGCGGCACTCCTCTCGGGGGTGACCCTCGACCTCTTCTTCATCGCGCCGATCTACCAGCTGACCATCGCCGAGCCGCTGCACCTGGCGGCGCTCGTGCTCTACGTGCTCAACGCCGCCATCGTCAGCTACGTCGTCGACCAGGCCGCTCGCCGCAGTCGCGCCGCCGCCCGGGCGCTCGCCGAGACCGAGCTGCTCGCCACGGTCGCCGGCAGCGTGCTGCGCGGCCAGGACGCCCTGCAGGCCCTGATCGGCCGCACCCGCGAGGCCTTGGGCATGACCCGGGTGCGCGTCGTCCAGGGCGGGGTCGAGCTGGGGGAGGCGCGGCTCGTCGAGGACGGACGCCCGGCCGGGTCCCCCGAGCAGACCACCACGTCCATCGCCGCGGGAACCGACGCGACCCTCGAGCTGACCGGACCCGAGCTCCAGGCAGCCGACCGGCGCCTCCTGGACGTCGTCGCCGCCCAGGTCGAGGCGGCCCTCGAGCACTCCGAGCTCAGCCGGGCCGCGGGCCAGGTCGCGCCGCTCGCCGAGGTCGACCGCATGCGCAGCGCCCTGCTGGCCGCCGTCGGCCACGACCTGCGTCGCCCGCTCGCCGCCGCGACGGCCGCCGTGAGCGGACTGCGGCAGACCGACGTCACCTGGAGCGACGCCGACCGCGACGAACTGCTGTCCACCGCCCACGAGAGCCTCGACTCGCTCTCGACCCTCGTCACCGACCTGCTCGACGTCAGCCGGGTGCAGGCCGGGGCGCTCGCGGTGACGACCACGGACGTCGACCTCGACGAGGTCGTGCTCGGTGCCCTCGACGAGCTGGGCCTCGGGCCGGCCGACGTCGAACTGGCGCTGCGGGCAACCGTGCCGCCGGTGCGGGCCGACGCGGTCCTGCTGCAGCGCGTGGTCGTCAACCTGCTCGACAACGCCCTGCGTCACTCGCCGCCGGACGCGAGCGTCCGCATCTCGACGAGCGCCTTCGGCGACCGGGTCGAGTTGCGTGTCGTGGACCGGGGGCCGGGGGTGCCGGTCGAGCGGCGCGACGAGATCATGGTGGCCTTCCAGCGATTGGGCGACACCGACAACGGCACGGGGCTCGGGCTGGGCCTGGCGCTGAGCAAGGGGTTCGTCGAGGCGATGGGGGGCACCCTCGCGCTCGACGACACCCCCGGCGGCGGGCTGACCATGGTGGTCGGGCTGCCGGTGGTGCCCGGGCCGTGCGATGCCGATCGGGTACGGTCGGCCACGTGAGCGCCGTGAAGATCCTGATCGCCGACGACGACCCGCAGATCCTGCGGGCGCTCAAGGTGACCCTCGGGGCGCGGGGCTACGACGTCGTCACGGCGGCCGACGGGCGCGAGGCCCTCGACCTCGCGGCGACCCGGCACCCCGACCTCGTGATGCTCGACCTCGGCATGCCGCACCTCGACGGGGTCGAGGTGATCACCGGCCTGCGCGGCTGGTCGACCGTGCCGATCCTCGTCGTGTCGGGCCGCACCGACGCCGCCGACAAGGTCGAGGCGCTGGACGCGGGCGCCGACGACTACGTCACGAAGCCCTTCTCGATGGACGAGTTGCTCGCCCGCATCCGCGCGCAGACCCGCCGGCTGCCGTCGGGCACCGACGACGAGCAGCCCGTGGTGACGTTCGGAGACGTGCAGGTCGACCTCGCGGCGAAGACCGTGGTCCGTCGGCCGGCGGGCGAGTCGGTCCGGCTGACGCCGACCGAGTGGAAGATCCTCGAGCTGCTGCTGCACAGCCCCGACAAGCTGATCTCGCGCGAGACGATCCTGACCGAGGTCTGGGGGCCGTTCCACGCGAAGGACACCGGGTACCTCCGGCTCTACTTCGCCCAGTTACGGAAGAAGCTCGAACCGGTGCCGGCCGCGCCCCGGCACCTCGTCACGGTGCTCGGCATGGGCTACCGCTTCGTGCCCGACGGCGACGCGGAGGTCGCCTCGAGCCCGTGACCCCGGCACCCCCGACATCCTCACGGTTCCCTAACGCCGGGCGTCACCACGAGGAGGCGCGCGAGGCCTAACGTGAGAGCGCGCGTGCCTGCACCCCGGCCCGTGCGCCCCGCACGTCCGAGGAGGACCCGTGTCCGCGCAACCCGAGTCACCCGCCAGGGTCGAACCGTCGACCCGTCCCGAGAACGGCCGGCGGATGCGCAGCTGGTTGCTGCACGGGCTCACCGAGACCGCGGGCACGCACCAGGGCCCGCACGCCGAGGTGCCCGAGAAGACCCACTCGTGGTGGCGGGTGATGTGCCTGACCGGCGTCGACTACTTCTCGACCCTGGGCTACCAGCCGGCCATCGCCGCCGTCGCGGCCGGACTGCTCTCTCCTCTCGCGACCATCGTGCTCGTGCTCCTGACCCTGTTCGGCGCGCTGCCGGTGTACCGCCGGGTCGCCCGCGAGAGCCCCCGCGGCGAGGGGTCGATCGCCATGCTCGAGCGGCTGCTGCCCTGGTGGGGCGGCAAGCTCTTCGTCCTCGTGCTGCTCGGCTTCGCCGCCACCGACTTCATGATCACCATCACCCTGTCGGCGGCCGACGCCACCGCGCACGCGGTCGAGAACCCGTTCGCCCCGGCCTGGTTCCACGGGGCCGAGGTGCCGCTGACCCTCGTGCTCGTCGCGTTGCTCGCCGCGGTCTTCCTCCGGGGCTTCCGCGAGGCGATCGGCATCGCCGTCGTGCTCGTCGCGGTCTTCTTGACGCTCAACCTCGTGGTGATCGCGGTCTCGCTGTTCCACATCGGCGAGAACCCGGTCGTCATCGGCAACTGGTGGGACGCCCTGACGGCCCAGCACGGCAACCCGTTCGTCATGGTCGGCATCGCGCTGATCGTGTTCCCGAAACTGGCCCTCGGTCTGTCGGGCTTCGAGACCGGCGTGGCCGTCATGCCGCAGATCACCGGCGACGCCACCGACACCCCGGCCAAGCCCGTCGGTCGCATCCGAGGGGCCCGTCGTCTGCTCGCCACGGCGGCCATCATCATGAGTTCGTTCCTGATCCTGTCGAGCTTCGTGACGACCCTGTTGATCCCACAGGCCGAGTTCCAGGCCGGCGGGTCGGCCAACGGCCGCGCCCTGGCGTTCCTCGCGCACCAGTACCTCGGGGACGGTTTCGGCACGCTGTACGACGTCAGCACGATCTGCATCCTCTGGTTCGCCGGGGCGTCGGCCATGGCCGGACTGCTGAACCTCGTGCCGCGCTACCTGCCGCGCTACGGCATGGCGCCGCAGTGGGCCCGGGCGGTCCGACCGCTCGTGATCGTCCTCACGGTCATCGCCTTCGTCATCACCATCGTGTTCGAGGCCGACGTGGACGCCCAGGGCGGGGCCTACGCGACGGGGGTGCTCGTGTTGATCACCAGCGCCTCCGTGGCGGTGACGCTGTCGGCGCGCCGGGCGCGCCAGCGCAAGCGCACCATCGGCTTCGGTGTCGTCGCCCTGGTGTTCGTCTACACGACGATCACCAACGTCGTCGAGCGGCCCGACGGCGTGCGCATCGCCGCGATCTTCATCATCGGCATCATCGCCGTGTCACTCGTCTCTCGTGTGCAGCGGTCGTTCCAGCTGCGGGCGACCTCGGTCACCCTCGACGACACCGCTCTCGCGTACGTTCGCGAGGACGCCGACGAGTACGGCACGATCCGCGTCATCGCTCACGAACCCGGGCGCGAGGTCGCCGAGATCTACAAGAAGAAGTTGATGGCCGAACGCAAGTACAGCGGCATCCCGCAACGGTCACCCGTGATCTTCCTCGAAGTGCACAAGGGGGACTCCTCGAACTTCGAGGAGGACCTCGTGGTGACCGGCCACGCCCTGCACGGTTACCGGGTGCTGCGCACCACGAGCGGTGCCGTGCCGAACGCCATCGCCAGCGTGCTGCTGGCGATCCGTGACGAGACCGGCGTCGTGCCCGACATCTACTTCGAGTGGACCGAGGGCAACCCGCTGTCGAACATGGGGCGGTTCTTCTTGACCGGGGTGGGCGAGGTCGCACCCGTGACGCGCGAGGTGCTGCGCCGGGCCGAGCCGTCTCGCGGACGCCGCCCCGACGTGCACGTCAGCTAGCCCCCTGCCCCCGCCCCCCTGCCCCCCGCCCCACGATGAACCACTTCGGGGACGAAAACCCGCGCCCCGCGCACGTCTTTCGTCCCCGATGTGGTTCATCCGCGTGCACCGTCGAAACGTCGAGCGGCAATGCGTGTCGCCTCCGCACGCCGTCGCGGGTTCAGCGCCACGTCGGCGTCGTCGAGGAGCGCTGCCAGGAGTCGTGGCTTGACGAGTTCGATGTAGTAGCAGTGGACGACATGC
The DNA here is from genome assembly GCF_013248995.1 of Frigoribacterium sp. VKM Ac-2836. Lineage (GTDB taxonomy): Bacteria > Actinomycetota > Actinomycetes > Actinomycetales > Microbacteriaceae > Frigoribacterium. Next base: position 161,147 of record NZ_JABRPK010000003.1, read on the forward strand.
CTCACCTCCGGGAGGGCGAGGAGTCGTTTGTCGCGCCGTACTCTGTCGCGCAGTGCCTCCTCAGGCGTTTTCCCGGCGAGCATCGTGGGGTCGGTCAACTTGACGAAGCCGTCGAACTCGACCACCGTGCCGGACTCGGCGAGGTAGGCGTCACACCGCGCGACGAACCTCCCGTTCCGGGTGAAGATCCTCTGCAGTTCGGGGGTGGGGGCACCCAGCTCGTGCAAGACGACCCTGAGAAGCGACTCACCGCCGTTCTCCGCGTGAGGCGACGCGAAGTCGATGACCCGTCGTGCGGCCCGTCCCCCCGGGTGGTGTGACGGGCCGACCCTGTCGAGGAGGGCAGCGCGGTGTCGCGCGAGGAGGGTGTCGACCGCGGGCCCGGTCCGATGACCGAGGGGGAGGACGAGCCGACGGAGCACGGCGTCGACGCAGAGCACGGCGTCTGCGAAGTTCGCCGTCCGCGCCGTGTCGACGGCGGTTCGTGCGATCGAGGTCACGGGCACGCCGTTCACGAAGGTCACGTCGTCTGCTCCGAGCAGTCCCGGGCGTCGACGAAGCAGCCTGGACCGTCGCACCGCACGTCGTCGCTCGTCGATTATCTCTACGAGCGGTTCGTACTGCCGACTCACCTGGGGTAGTCCGTGGAGCGCGACGGCCGAGCGGTGCGACACGACACTCGGTGCCGTGAGGCCGGCCAGGACGGCTCGGGTCAGGACGACGTGACGCCCTCGCCCGTCGAGCGACAGCCACGTCGAAGTGGGCGTGTAGGCACCCGGGCTGACCCTGGTCATGTGCCCGCCCTCCACAGCACGTCGCAAGGCTCTGGCCTCGCGTGAGTCGTTGCCGTGCGTCGCGACGAAGTGCAGAGGGCAGGAGAACGGATCGAAGGGTTCGGCCATGGACCGACCGTGGCGGAGGATGCCGGGCGGCGTACATGCCGTTCGGGCCCGGTGGAGAGTCCTCCTATGAACGCCGGGTGGGGAGGAGGACTGCGGCGAACCACTTCGGGGACCGATGACCGTGGCGGCCGCGGATGTTTCGTCCCCATAGTGGTTTTCGGGAGGCGCGCGGCGGGGTACGGCGCTCAGCTTGGCCGCCCGAACCGCTCCTCCTGTACTGCTGGGAGGATGACCGACTCCCGTTCCCTGCCCTACCCCCTCGGCGTGACCCCCCTGCCCGGCGGCGGCGCCCACGTCGCGGTGTACTCCGAGACCGCCGACCGCGTCTGGTTCTGCCTGTTCGACGACGGGGCCGACGGCGGCACCGAGCGCCGCTTCGAGCTGACGAACCGTACCGGCCACGTCTTCCACACCGTGGTCGAGGAGGCGCGGGTCGGCTCCCGCTACGGCCTGCGGGTCGCGGGCCCCTGGGACCCGGCGAACGGCCTCCGCCACAACGAGCACAAGCTGCTGCTCGACCCCTACGCCACGGCCCTCGACGGCCGGTTCGACTGGGGCCAGGCCGTCTTCGGCCACGACATGGACGAGCCCGACCAGCGCGACGACACCGACTCGGCCGCGGCCATGCCCCGCAACGTCGTCGCCGACCGCGACTTCGACTGGGGTGACGACCAGCGCCCGCTGACGCCGCTGGAGGACACCGTCGTCTACGAGGTGCACGTCAAGGGCTTCACGCAGACCCACCCCGACGTGCCGGAGGACATCCGCGGCACCTACGCGGGCATGGGTCACCCCGCCGCGATCAAGCACTTCACCGACCTGGGCGTCACCGCCGTCGAGCTGCTGCCGACGCACCAGTTCGTGCAGGACAGCCACCTCGAGGAGAAGGGCCTTCGCAACTACTGGGGCTACAACTCCATCGGCTTCTTCGCCCCCCACGACGAGTACGCGTCGAAGGCGGCGGGCACGAAGGGCGGTCAGGTCGCCGAGTTCAAGCAGATGGTCAAGGACCTCCATGCCGCCGGCCTCGAGGTGTGGATGGACGTCGTCTACAACCACACGGCCGAGGGCAACCACATGGGCCCGACCATCTCGTTCAAGGGCATCGACAACGCCGCCTACTACCGTCTGGTCGAGGGTGACGAGGGCAACTACTTCGACACCACCGGCACGGGCAACAGCCTGAACGTCAGCCACCCCGCGGCCCTCGGGCTGATCATGGACAGCCTGCGTTACTGGGTCACCGAGATGCACGTCGACGGCTTCCGCTTCGACCTCGCCACGACGCTCACGCGCCAGGGCGGCGAGGCGAGCGAGCACAGTGCGTTCCTCACGCTGATCCACCAGGACCCCGTGCTGCAGAGCGTCAAGATGATCGCCGAGCCGTGGGACACCGCCGGGTACCAGGTCGGGGGCTTCCCGGCCGACTGGTCCGAGTGGAACGGCAAGTTCCGCGACGACGTCCGTGAGTTCTGGAACGGCGAGCCCGGCGTGCTCTCGACCTTCTCCGACCGCGTGCTCGGCAGCCCGGACGTCTACGAGGCCGACCGTCGCTCGCCCCTGTCGAGCGTCAACTTCGTCACCGCACACGACGGCTTCACCCTCGCGGACCTGACCAGCTACGCCGAGAAGCACAACGAGGAGAACGGCGAGGACAGCCAGGACGGCGAGAGCGACAACAAGTCCTTCAACGGTGGTGCCGAGGGGCCGACCGACGACCCCGCGGTCAACGAGTACCGCGACCGTCAGCGCCGCAACTTCCTCGGTACGTTGCTGATCAGCGCCGGGGTGCCGATGATCCTCGGCGGCGACGAGATCGCCCGCAGCCAGGGAGGCAACAACAACGCCTACTGCCAGGACAGCGAGATCTCGTGGTTCGACTGGGAGCGAGCCGACCGCGACCTCCTCGCCTTCACGACCGAGCTGATCACGCTGCGTCGCGAGAACCCGGCCCTGCGCCCCGACTGGTTCCGCTACGCTCCCGAGGTCGAGAGCGACGACCACGTGCAGGTGCGCCGTGCCGACGACCACTCGTTCTCGACCGGCGACTGGCAGCAGGGCGAGAACAAGGCGATCACCTTCGTCCTGACGCACAAGGACGCCGACGCGTTCGCCTACCTCGTCAACGGCTCGACCGCGGTCGTCGAGTTCAACGTGCCCGACGCGCCCCACGGCGAGTGGGAGCTCGCCGCGTCCAGCGACCCCGGCCAGCAGGTCGAGGGGGCCGTCACGACGCTGCTCGTGCGCGACGCGAGCTTCACGCTGCTGCGGAGCCGCGCCTCCTAGTCGGCGACGCGAGCGCAGGAGGCGCGGTGCCCGTCCCCGAGGACGGCACCGCGCCTCCCGCATCGGGCGGCGACGCAGAAGACCGCCGCCCCGAAGGGACGGCGGTCGTCGTGTGTGTCGGCCGAAGCCGAGCCGGGATCAGGCGGTCGCGAGCTGCTGCGCCGCGGGGGCGAAGAAGTCTTCGTACCGGGGGCCCGGCGTGATGTCGAGGACGGTGCCGCAGACGACGGGCTCGCGCTCGTGCTGCGAGCGTCGTGCCCGGTCGGTGGATCGACGCTTGGCGTAGACCTCGATGCGGGCGGCGGGCACCCGCTGGTCGGCCACGTAGTGGCCGGTCACGTCGACGGAGCGACGGACGTGCGCCACGAGCTGGTCGTGGCTGAGTCGGGCGAGGTCGGCGGCGTTCATGCCGATGCCTCGGCCAGGAGGAGTGCACTGATGTCGATCGGCTCGGTGGGAGCCAGGTCGTGCACGAGGGGGTGGTGCCCGGAGGCGTGGACGCTGTTCATTGTTCTGCTCATCTCTGCGGCCCTGCGACCGCGTGCGGAACGGGGTGATGCGGGTCGCGTCGCCGTGAATCGACGCGTGCCCGACTCTCGCAGGTCGCCGACCGATCGCCACCATCGGTCGGTGCATCGTTCGCAACGTGGACATTCGTTCGAACGAGGGTGGCCGCCTCGTGGGGTCCGCCGCCCCGAGCCGTGAGCAGAGCTCAGTCGCGGCGGGCCCAGAGGGCCTGCACGAGGGACGTCGTCAACTCGTGGTCGATAGCGAACGGCCGACCGTCGAGGTCTGACACGGGGGCGATCTGGCGGCCGCTCGAGAACAGCCACAGGGCGTCCGCCTCGTGCACCTGCTCGATCGTCACGAGCTCGTACGCCGTCTCGTGTCCGAGGTCGGCCAAGGCGTCGAACACGGCCGCCTGCGTGGTGCCCTCGAGGATGCCCTGATCGGTGCGGGGGGTCACGAAGCGGTCGCCGAAGCGGGCGACGAGCGAGGCCGACGGCCCCTCGAGGGCGAACCCGTCGCTGCTGACGAAGAGGACGTCGTCGGCACCCCGGCGGGCTGCCTCGCGCAGCACGCTCTTGTTCACGGCGTACGAGAGGGTCTTCGCACCCTGCAGCAGCCACGGCGAGGTCTGCGCGACGTCGTGTCGGTAGCCGCGGTCGAGCGACACCACGCGGATGCCGTCGCGTCGCTCGGCGGCGTGGTCCTCGTAGACCTCGGTGCGCGCCCACGCGGTCGGCTCGCTGTCGGGCACGCCCTCGAGGCCGCGCGTCACGATCAGCTTGGTCAACGCGAACGGGACGGGTTCGTGGGCGGCGGCCGAGGCGAGCACGGCCTCGCGGATCAGGTCGAGGTCGAGGTCGGGCAGATCGAGCAGGGCCGCGGACCGGGCCAGTCGGCGCAGGTGCGGTTCGAGCGCCTGCACCGCTCCGTCCACGACGCCGAACGCCTCGAAGATGCCGTCGCCGCGCGTCACGCCCAGGTCGACGACGTGCACGGTCGGCCCGGTCGCGTCGACGACGTGCCACCCGGGGCCGTCGCCCCGGGCGCCGGCCCGGGCCCGGTCGATGACCACGAGCACGGGGGCAGGAGGCGCGGTGTCGGTCGTGGGGGAGGCGTCGGCAGCGAGGTCGGTCACGCCTCCGACCGTACCTCGGGCCCACGTTTTCGCTTTGTGGACAGGCTGTGGAGAATTGCTCGGTGTCGAGAGGTTAGAGCGTCACGCCATCATCTGCGCCGAGATGGTCGGCATCGGGGCAGGAGGCGCCACCCCCCGTGGCAGGTCGCTAGTCAGTCTAGCCAAAATAAGGGGTTGATCGGGGTTTTCTCGGGCCGCCCACCCCTTGCGCGCTCAGACTGCGCAGGTAGCGTGAACGAGCCCGCCCACGGTGGGCGCATGGTGCCCGGTGGGCCGGGAGCTTCTTCACGGGGCGGCCCGCCCGGCACCACTCCACACGCGCCGAAGGGCCGCACCGTCGACACGGTGCGGCCCTTCGTGGTCGGTGCGAGAAGCCTCAGCCTCGGGGCTTCGGCGGTCCGGGCTTCGGGTGCGACGGTGCGGCGTCGTGCGTGCCGACGTCGGCGGGGTCGGGCTCTCCGGGCTTGGGGTGCCCGGGGATCGAGTCGCCCGAGAGGTTGAGGTCGTCCGGGTCGACCTCGATGTCGCCACCGTCGTCGGGTCCGCCTTCGCCCGGCAGGGCCTGGACGGCGTCGAGGTCGGTGTCGGCGTCGACGGCGGGGGAGTCCTCGGTGGCCGACCGCTGCATCTCGGCCGTTGTCGCCTCGCTCCGCGGGAAGTCCGCCGTCGGGTCGTCGGCGTCGCGACGGTCCGGTGCGGTGTCGGCGGTGCCTGCGGTGCCGGTCTGGGTGTCGTGCTCGTCTTCGTGCATGGGCGCACGGTACGCCGCGGGGGTGCGTGCCGCATGTGCGCCGGGGCAGACTGACGACATGACGACCCTCACCTGCCGCGCGATCGTTTTCGACATGGACGGCACGCTCGTCGACTCGACGGCCGTGGTCGAACGCATCTGGGGCGACTTCGCCGCCGAACACGAGCTCGACGTCGACGACCTGTTGGCGTTCGCGCACGGACGGCAGACCCACGACACCGTCACGCGGTTCCTGCCCGGGTTGCCCGAGGTCGAGGCCCGGGCGCTCACCGACGGCCTGCAGGCCGTCGAGGCCGGCACGGGCGGGGGCACCGTCGAGATCCCGGGCGCGGCCGCGTTCCTCGAGGGTCTCCCGACGGATCGTGTGGCCCTCGTGACGAGTGCGAACCACGACCTGGCGCGGTCACGCATGGCCGAGGCGGGCGTGACCTGGCCGGCCGTCGTGCTGGCGTCCGAGCAGGTGGCCGTGGGCAAGCCCGCCCCGGACGGCTATCTGTTGGCTGCCCGGCTGCTGGGCGTCGCCCCCGACGAGGTCGTGGTCTTCGAGGACGCGGCGGCGGGGCTCGAGGCGGCCCGCGCCTCCGGAGCCTCGGTCGTCGTCGTGGGCGACCACGACGGACCGGCGGCCGACGGCCTTCCGCGCATCACCGGCTACGAGGGCGTGTCGGTGACCGTCCGCGACGACGGGACCCTCGAGCTCACGCTGCCGTAGGGTCTCGAGGCCCGCACCGGATCACCCGTGCAGCGGGTGCGACCCCTCGTGGTTCGTGCGATGGGCGAGGGCTCGCGCGAACTCGCGCAAGGTCTCGTCCGAGGTGTGGCGGGGCGACCAGCCCAGCACGTCACGGGCCTTCTGGGTCGACATGACGGGGATCTTCGCCGCGATGTCGAGCCAGCCCGGCTCGGTCGGCTGCAGACGGGCCAGCCAGGTGAGCTGCACGACGGCGCGCAGCAGACGGTAGGGCACCGGCAGCAGACGGGAGCCGAAGGCCCGGGCGATGCGGTCGGGGTCGACCACGGGCTCGGCGGCGAGGTTGAACGCGCCGCCGGCCCGCCGGTCGATCGCCCGCCAGAAGGCGTCGGCGACGTCGCTCGCGTGCACGACCTGCGACACGAAGCGCGGGGCGAGCGGGACGAACAGGGGGCGCACGCGTTGCATCCAGCGGGTGGGCACCCAACGGCCGGCGAAGAGTCCGACGATCTCGCTCGCCGCGGCGGCCTGGAAGACCAGGCCGGGCCGCATGCGGGTCAGCGTGACCTCGGGGTGCTGCTCGGCGAAGGCGTCCATGACGCGTTCGTTGATCGCCTTGTGCTTCGAGTAGCTCGACCGGCGGACGCCCTTGGTCTTGTAGGTCTCGTCCACCCGCCGCCCCTTGGGGCCGCGCGAGTAGGCACCGACGGACGACGCCACGAGCACGTGGGGCACGCCGGCACGGGCGGCGGCGTCGAGCACGTGCGAGGTGCCCGACACGTTCGTGCGGTACATGACGGCCTTGTGATGGCTCGGCTGCAGGGCCCAGCCGAGGTGCACGACCGCGTCGGCCCCGGCGAAGGCGCGTTCGAGCGAGGCGGGTGCGTCGTCGGCCCCGACGTCGATCGAGAACCAGGTGACCTCGCCGTAGGGTGGCGTCGCCATGCGGGGGCCGCGGCGGGCGACGCCCACGATCGACGTGACCTCGGGCTCGGCCTGCAGGCGGGTGAGCAAGGCGGTGCCCAGGTTGCCCGTGGCTCCGACGACGACCACGCGCATGGGGGTCTCACTTTCACGACTCGACGAACGGCCTCGTGCCGACCCCGGGTGGGCGGCAGGCCTGCATCGAGCCTACGCGCGGCCCCTGGGCGCGGGTCCGGCCGCGGCGGCGATGCGGGCGACGGCGGCCTCGTCCAGCACGAACACCTCGTCGCCGTCCCGCCGGTCGGGCACGCGCACCGGAGTCGAGCGCACCGACCCCGTGGCCGACACCTCGACGACGGCGAAGCCCGAGCCGCGCACGGCTCGCTCGGTGCCGACGGCCGCCAGCACGTCCGTGTCGTTCGCCACCCCGGGCGCGACCACCACGGGCACGCCCGCCAGGTGCCCGACCATGTGGTGGTGGTAGTGCCCGCCGAGGACGACGCGGACGTCCGACGCCTCGACGGCCGCGGCCAGCGCCTCCGGGTCCTGCAGGGCGAGCGACTCGTGCAGGGTCGTCGGCGCGGTGATCGGCGGGTGGTGGAGCACGAGCACGGAGCCCCGTTCGGCGGGCGTCGCCAGCTCGTCGCGCAGCCAGGCGAGCTGTTCGGGCCGCAGCAGACCGTAACCGGCCCCGGGCACCGACGTGTCGAGCCCGATCACCCGCCACCCGTCCACGTCGCGCACGAGGTCGAGGGGGCGGTCGGGGTCGCCGCCGAGCACCTCGGCGAAGCCCGCCCGCACGTCGTGGTTGCCCGGCACGAGGACGACCTCGGCGCCGGCCGCTCGCGCCCACGCGTCGGTGCGGTCGCGGAGGTGGCGGTAGGAGGCGCGGCTCCCGTCGTCCGACAGGTCACCCGACCCCACCAGCAGGCGCACCCCCTCGACGCGAGCGGCCTCGGCCAGGACGAGGTCGAGGGCCTCGCTCGTGTCGACGACTCCCTGGTGCAGGGCCCCGTCGGCGAGCAGGTGCGCGTCGCTGAGATGGACGATGCGGAGGGCTCCGGGGGGCAGGGCGTGCATGCTGCGACGCTACCTCGTGCGGCGCGTGCCGCTCGTGCGGCTCGTGCGGCTCGTGCCGTCGTGTTGCACCACCGATGTGGCGTCGAACCACGCATTCGGGTGGTTCGACACCACATCGATGGTGCGATCTCGGACGCGGCCGGGGAGGCTCAGCCTCGGAACTGGTCGGCGGGCGCGAGGCGGCCGTGCACGCGGCGGCCGAGCTCGGCGAACATGTCGGTGATCGTCGTCCAGTCCTCGTGCGTCGGCGAGGTCGGTTCGACGAACAGGCCGTAGAAGCGTCGGCCCCTGGTGAGCGACTCGACCAGGACGGTCTCGGAGCGGTCGAAGAACTGCGTCCCGTCCTGCTTCAGGGACGACGCCCGGACGGGTTCGCCGGTCAGGTTGCAGAAGCCTGCCGACGCCAGGGCGCGGGCGGTCTTGCGACGGGACAGCCGGGGCGGCACGGGACCGGCCTCGGCCGCGCCCAGGACCGCACGCACGTGGGCGAACACGAGCTCTTGCTCGTGGACGGGGTGCGAGGCGGAGGTCGGTGAGATCGTCACCGCATCACCGTGACAGGTCCGGGCACCGAGGGCGACGCCCAGTGCGGGGGCGGCCTGTTGGGGTGCGACCCGGACTGGGGAGCGGCGTCGGCGTGCCACCGGCCCCGCGGCGGAGTAGCCCGCGGCACCGCGGGCGCGGCAGGCGCGGCAGGCGCGGCAGGCGCGGCGCGGGTGGTCGATGTCGGCAACTCCGGGCTGGTGCCGCGTCGGGGTGCCGGAGCAGGCGTGGCGCGGGCGGTCGGCAGCAGGAGCCAGGAGTTGCCGGTGCGTGCCGCAGAATGGCCTGATGTCTCCTGTTGCATCCGGCCCCGGCCCCGGCCCCGGCCGCGACCTCGACGACTCGGCGCGGTGCCCCTGCCTCAGCGGCGAGACCTACGGGTCGTGCTGCGGACCGGCGCATCGGGGCACGACGCCCGCCCCGACGGCGGAACGGCTGATGCGCTCGCGGTACTCCGCGTTCGCGCTCGCGCGCGCCTCCTACCTGCTCGAGACCTGGCACCCCTCGACCCGACCGACGACCCTCGAGGTCGACCCGGCCACACGATGGTTCCGCCTCGACATCGTGCGGGCCCTCGGTGGTGGGCCCTTCGACGACGCGGGCACGGTCGAGTTCGAGGCGCATTTCCGGGACGGCGACGGGGTGGGCGTCCAGCACGAGGTCAGCCGCTTCGCCCGGGTCGACGGGCGCTGGCTCTACGTCGACGGCGTCGCGGGCTAGCTCCGGGGGCGGCACGACGGGAGCGGCACCGGCATGGCGGGGTCGGGCGACACGAAGAGGACGTCGGGTCCGTCGGGCCCGACGTCCTCTCCGTGACGCCGCCGGGCCACAGGGAGAGCTTCACGGGCAGGGACCCGCGGTCCGGACGACACCGATGCAAGGCTTGCACCCTTCATCCAGGCGAACGCTAGGCCGCAGGGGATGGTGCGGTTCAGACGTGGACGCTCCTCACAGGGTCGGGCGACGGACCCCGCGTTTCGGGGGACAGGCCGAGCCCGGTCGCGGACAGGCTGCGTCCCGTCGTCACGGCTCTCGGGGTCGGAGGGCGACAACCTCGAGCGCCCGTACGATCTCGCCGACGGCCCGCTGCGCCCGGATGACGCCGACCGGGCCGCCGAGCACCGACAGGGCGGGTTCGTGCACGACGCGTGCCACGAGCCGTGCGCGATCGTCGACGAACCACTGCACGGAGAGGGTCAGCATCTGCGCCCGCCCGGCGAACGCCCGCAGCGCCAGGGTGGACACCAGGTCGCCCCGGGTGGCCCGGGTGCTGCCGTCCGGTGCCGCCGACAGGGTGAAGCCGTGATCGACCAGGGTCCGTTCGACGAGATGTCGCGACTCGGCGTGGGGACCCTCGAGGAAGACGTCGTGCGTGCTGGCCACCGCCGCGCTCAGCGCAGCGGCGCGAGCATCTCGAGCTCGCGTGCCGTCGGATCGAGGGCGTAGGCGTTCGTGTGGCCGGTCGGCTCGTAGCCGCGTCGACGGTAGAACGCGACGGCCCGCTCGTTCTGCTCGTGGACGTGCAGTCGCAGGACGTCGCCCTCGGTCGCGGCCCAGGCCTCGACGCCGTCGAGCAGCAGGTCGGCGACCCCGGCCGACCGCCCACGGTGCGACGGTGCGACGTAGACGCCGACCAGCATCGGCTGGCCCGGCGCCTGCAGGAATCCGCCCATCGAGCCGACCCACTCGCCCGTGCCGTCGTCGATCGCGACCAGCGAGGTGCCGTGCTCGGCTTGGCCGCGGGCGGCACGCATCCGCCACTCGGGCTCGGCGTGGCGCCGTGCGACGGCGAGGGTCTCGCCGTAGGCGATCGGGGTGTCGGCGAGCATCGCGAGGCGCAGGTCGCGGACGCGCTGCCAGTCGTCGGCGGTCGTGCGGCGGACGGTCACGGGTCGTGCGGGCATGCCGTCACCCTGCCACACGGCGGCACGAGCCGAGGGCAGGAGGCGCGGGTCGCGTCACGACATCGCGTCCCGCCCCGGGGGCGTCACGTGCGGAGGGCACGGGGCGCATCCGCGTCGGCCCGCGCCACGGGTGCGGGGCCGAGCCGCTGCTCGGGGCGGGCCGGCGAGATCAGTGTCGCGCGCCTCCCGCGAGCGTCGGGTCCGGTGTCGGCGCCGAGCACCTGCAGGCGTCCCGGTGTGCGGTCGCGCAGCGCCGCCGTCCAGGCGCAGACCAGGGCGTCGAGCAGGTCCTCGCGGTGCTTGTAGGCCCGGTCGACGAGCGGCGACGGTTCGTCGACGAGCATCGCCGACACGGGGTGCGAGCCGAGCCGCAGCGGCACCTCGGCCCCGGCCAGGCCGGCCAACCGGCGGAGCAGCTCGTCGCAGGCCGCCGCCCGCGCCTCGCGCCGCGCCTCCTTCGGCAGGGTGAGGTCGGGTCGCTTGTAGCGCGGACGCTTGTCGTCGTAGCCGAGTTCGGCCATGCCGACGAGTGTCGTGTACGGGTAGCACTCGAAATGTCCGACCGCCTCGGCGGGCAGCGGCACGACACCGTCGTCGTAGATGCCGCCGGCACGCTCGAGCCGCTCGCCGAGGGTGCGTCCGCCGAGCCAGGGCAGGGAGGCGCTGCTGGCGTTGGCCGACACGTGCCAGCGACCGTAGGCGCGCGCCACGAGCCGCTCGCTCGCCCGCATCCCCGTCGCGTTCGGCACGAGCACGGGGGCGTCCACCGCCACGACCGAGCCGGGCGTCGACCAGCGCAGGACCCAGGCCTCGACCTCGTCGACCCCGCGTGCCCAGCCGGCGTCGAGCACCGTGCCGTCGGCGTCGATCACGGCGAGGCCGGTCTCGTTCGCCGGGCGGGCGGGCGTGGAGTCGCGCCAGGCGAGGTCGACGCCGAGATAGCGGGGTCGGGGTGTGCTCACCGCTCGACCGTACTCGCGCCCGATACTGTCCCCATGCCCACCAGCACGCGCACGAGCACCCGGACCCCGGCCGACCTGCGCCGATGGCGTCGCTACCTCGCCGACGAACGGGCCGAGGAGTCGACCTACCGTGACCTCGCCCGCCGCCGCGACGGCGAGGAGCGCGCGATCCTGCTCGCCCTGGCCGACGCCGAGGGCCGCCACGCGCAGCACTGGGTCGACCTGCTCGGCGCCGACGTCGGGCGTCCGGCCCGCACCGACCTGCGCACCCGCGTGCTCGGCGTGCTGGCCCGGCGGTTCGGCTCGATCTTCGTGCTCGCGCTCGTGCAGAGCGCCGAGGCGCGGTCGCCCTACGCGACCGACGTCGACGCCACCGACGCGATGGCCGCCGACGAACGCATCCATGGCGAGGTGGTGCGCGGCCTGGCCGAACGGGGTCGCAACCGGCTGTCGGGGTCGTTCCGGGCCGCCGTGTTCGGGGCGAACGACGGGCTCGTCAGCAACCTCGCGCTCGTGCTCGGCATCAGCGCCTCCGGTGTGGCGAACCACGTGGTGCTGCTGACCGGGCTCTCGGGTCTGCTCGCCGGGGCCCTGTCGATGGGCGCGGGCGAGTACGTCTCGGTGCGGTCGCAGCGCGAGCTGCTCGACGCCTCGACACCCGACCCGACGGCGAGGCAGGTGCTGCCCGACCTCGACGTCGACGCGAACGAGCTGGCCCTCGTGTACCGGGCACGGGGCATGTCGCCGGACGAGGCCGAGGCCCATGCGCGGCAGGTGCTCGCGGGTGCGGGGCGAGGTGCCTCGTCGCCGAGCGCGCCTCCTGCCGGTGCGGCGCCGGGCGCCGCCACGGGCGGCTGGGCGGACGCCCCGGGCGAGGAGGCGCGCTCGGCCGACGAACCCGCCACCCACGAGACGCTCGGCACGGCGTTCGGCGCTGCCGCTTCGAGCTTCTGCTTCTTCGCGTCCGGGGCCGTGATCGCCGTGCTGCCCTACCTGTTCGGTCTGTCCGGGCTCGCGGCCGTGGTCGTGGCCTCGGCCCTGGTCGGCGTCGCGCTGCTCGGCACGGGTGCCGTGGTCGGTCTGCTGTCGGGGGCGAGCCCGGTCAAGCGGGCCCTGCGGCAGCTGGGCATCGGGTTCGGGGCGGCCGCCGTGACGTACCTGCTCGGGCTGCTGTTCGGGACGGGCGCCGCGGGTTGAGCCGGTCGGTGGAGGGCTCAGGCCTTGCGGTCGAGTTTCCAGGCGATCCAGCACGTGACGAGGACGACGCCGGCCGCGGCCAGCCGCGCTCCCATCAGTACCCCTTGCCCGGTCGACGTCGTGAGGCTCATGTCGGCACCGATGCCGATGCTCCAGATCGCGCCGGACAAGGTGAGGCAGACGACCAGGGCGAGGCCGAGCACCACCGAGGTCGCACCGTGGGATCGCGGCCCGACGTCGTCACGACCGCGGGGGTCGCGCGAGAGGCGCGCGGCGGCGATGCGCACGAGTCCGAGCCAGAGGAGTGCCACGGCGCAGGCCCCGACGACGTCGCTGCAGCGGTGCCAGCCGAAGGCCACGGTCTGTTCGGCGACGACGGCCGCGAAGGCAGCGCCGACCATGTAGAAGAGCGGTCGGGCGTGCCGGCCGAAGGTGGTCATGATGGCCAGGACGGCGGCGACGGCGACCGTGACGTGCCCGCTGGGGAAGCTGTTGCCGTAGATCTCGCCGGTGAGCTCGGGGCGCGGAGCGAGTTGCTTGAGCAGCTGCGTCGTGATCGTGGCCCCCACGATCAGGACGCCCGCCTGCACGGCCGAGCCGGGCCGGCGGCGCAGGAACGCGACGACCATCGTGAGGGCGACGACCAGCAGCACGGCCGGCGGCGAGATGGCGTCCAGCGCGACACCCGACTGCAGCAAGGTCGTGCCGTCGACCGACCGGAGGATGCTGTCCTCGATCGACTGGCCGGTCTCGGTCAGGACGGCGATCGTGTAGACCCCCGCCAGCACCACGACCGAGGCCGACGAGGCGACGACCCAGCGACCCGTGACCCGTCGGCGGACGGCCGGGGTCGTCGAGAGGGCGGGGTGAGGGGTCACCGGACGAGCTAACTACACGGCGCCTGGAAACCGGCTCGGTCCGACCTGCCGATGCGCCGGGGTGGTCCGGACTCACAGCGCGGGTGCAGGTGGCCGGTCGACCGAGGGGGTCGTGCGCTCCATCTGACGCCAGGCCCCGCCGGTGAGCGGGGCGAGCGTGACGGTCGTGTAGACCGCGGCGACGATGCCGAACGCGAGGGCCAGTCCGATCGTGTCGGCGGCGACGCCGCCGAGCAGGGCACCGAACGGGATGCCGGCCCAGGCTCCGGCGTTGACCAGCCCGAAGACCCGCCCGCGGAGGTGCTCGGGGGTGCGTTCGAGTTGCACGGTGCCGAGGATGGGGTTGAGGGCTCCGGCGGCCAGTCCCGAGAGCGCGGTCGCGGCGACCAGCGCCGGCAGCGGTGCCCCGAGGGCGAAGGCGAGGCTCGACGGGCCGCCGGCGAGCGTGAAGCAGATGACGAAGGTGACCCGCCGCGGCACTCGGTGGGCGACGAAGCCGAAGACCACGTTGCCGGCCAGGGCGCAGCCGCCCATGGTGGCGACGAGCAGTCCCAAGGCGGCCGCGCCTCCCAGTCGATCGTTCGCGTAGAGGGGCAGCAGCGTGGACCCGCGAGCGGCGTCGAGCAGGTTCGTGACCAGCACGAGCGCGACGATCAGCCGCATCAGCGGGTCGCGCAGGACGAACCGGGCGCCCTCGGCCAGGTCGGCCCGGTAGGAGGCGCGGGCGGGCTCGGCATCGTCGCTCGGCTCTGTCGGGTGGTCGTCTCTCGAATTCTGTGATCCGGTACGTACCGGATCGGGCGCGGGGACGAAGGCCCGGGTGAGGCTCGCCGAGACGGCGAAGGTGGCCGCGTTGACGAACAGCGAGGCGATCGGGCCGACGGCGGCGACGAGCAGCCCGGCGATCGAGGCTCCGATCATCTTGGCGAAGCGTTCGGACCCGTCGAGCAGGCCGACGCTGCGTTCGATCCGCACCCCGGCGCGCTCGGTCAGCCCGGGCAGCATCACCCGGCGGGCCGTCTGCCCCGGGGTGTCGAGCAGCCCGCCGACGAAGACGAGCGAGAGCAGGGCCCAGAACGGCAGTCCGACGGTCAGGGCGAGCACGGGCATCGCGAGGACGGAGGCGCCGCTCACCAGGTCGGCCACGATCGCGGCCCGGCGGTGCCCGACCCGGTCGACGACGACGCCGCCGAGCGGTCCGCCGATGATCACCGGTGCCGTCGCGAACGCGGCCGCGAGGCCGACCTCCGCTCCTGATCCGCCGAGGCCCAGGACGTAGAAGGGCACGGCGAAGGCCGTCACGACGTTGCCGGTCTGCGAGATCGCGTGGGCGGCGACCAGCGCGGACAGGGCGACCCGCGCCTCCTCGGGTCGTCTGATCTCGCCCATGGTCCGCACTCAGGGCCGGCGGTAGGCCTGGTAGACGAGCACGACGGGCTCGGCCCCGTCGTCGAGCGTCGGGTCGTGGGCGTCGCTGACGCCGAGCCAGCGCTCGACGACGCCCTCGAGGTCGCGGCGCAGGTCGGCGAGCTCGGTCGCGGTGAGGCGCAGGCTGCGGTCGCCGCTCGCGCCGGCCTCCACCCACTCGCGGGGCAGCGTGGGCGTCGCGTCGACGTACTCGCCGAAGCGGGCGGCGTAGGCCTGGCCGATCGACTTCTGCAGGGCGGACGACGCGGCGAGGCGGTCGGGATCGTCGAGCAGTTCGGCGGGCTCCCAGCTGGTGAGCTGCGCGGTGGCCTGCCACCAGCGTTCACGCCGATCGGTGGTCCGGGGCTCGGCCGGGCCGATCAGGTCGATCGAGGCGAGCTTCGACAGGTGGTAGCTGATCGTGCCCGGGGCCTCGTCGACGGCGTCGCCGAGCTGGGCGGCCGTCTGCGGCCCGCGCTCGCGCATCAGCCCGAGGAGGCGCAACCGGGTCGGGTGGGCCAGCACGCGCATCGAGGCGGCGTCGGTGAGCGTACTGCGGGAGGTCTCGCGCGGGGTCATGCGGTCGACCCTAGATGCACAAGAGATGTTGCGCAAGGGATGTTGTGGGCTTGGCTGGGGCACGGGAGCGTGAGGGTCGACCGGTCGAGCCGTGAGTGTGGTGGGTGTCGTGGACGCCGGAGCGGCCCGCGGCGCAAGCTCGATCCACGACGACCGGACGGCCCGGCTCGCAGGAGGAACCCGATGACGAAGACCCCGGACGACCCGCACGGCACTGACGAGACCGAACTCGAGCGCAGCGGTAACAGCAGCGGCGAAGGTCACGGCGACCACACCGTCGGTGAGCGGGACGATCGCCCCGTCGAGATCACCAGCGAGAACCACCCCGACGGTGGCACCGGGTCGCGCACGCTCGATGACGGACCGGCCGAGGACGCCGTCCCGACCCGCCGGCCCGGGCAGGCCGACGCCGGCGAGGTTGACGAGCTGATCGGCGACTACAAGGGTGACGGCGAAGGCAAGCACGCCTACTGACGTGACCCGAGGAGGCGCGGGTCGGCCTCGATTCGCGCCCCGCGCCTCCCTCGTGTAGTGTTTCCTCTGGCCAATCGGCCCGAGAAACGCGCCTGTAGCTCAACGGATAGAGCATCTGACTACGGATCAGAAGGTTGGGGGTTCGAGTCCCTCCAGGCGCACGCAACTCAGCATGGCCCCTGCCCTACACGGCAGGGGCCATTCTTCGTCTCGGTGCTCTCGACCGGCGACGACCCCGGCACGGGCTCCCGGTCAGGGTGACGAGGCGAGGGCGGCGAGTTCGGTGCGGCTGCGGGCCCCGAGCTTGCGCAGCAGGTTCGAGACGTGGAACTTCACGGTGTTGTCGCTGATGCCCAGTGCCGAGGCGATGTCGCGGTTCCGATCGCCGGATGCCACGCGGTGCAGCACCTCACGCTCTCTCTCACTGAGGGCCGCGACCAGCTCCCACGGCTCGTTCGAGGGGGGCGGGTCGAGCGGAAGCCGCACCGTCAGCTCCGAACCCCACCCGGCCGTGGACGCGACCGTCAGGTCGCCGCCGACGCCCGAGACCTGCTCGGTGATCGGCCGCAGGGCGTCGTCGTGTGCCGTGAGCTCACCGGCTCCGTCGTCACGGATCGCGATCAGCAGGTTCAGGCCGTCGCAGTCCCACTGGATGCGCACCCGACGAGCGTCGCCCGCATCGACGAAGGTGAGCACGGCGTTCCGCACCACGGCCCGCGCCACGTGCGCCACGTCACCCGGCAAAGCCCGGCCCGTGGCCGGCGGTTCGACGAACTGCACGTCCAGGTCGCCGAAGCGGACGAGCGGTCGCAGGTCGGACCGGAGGCGCGCGAAGGCCCCCACGACCGGCTCGAGCGTCGTGCCGCGCTCCCGGTCCGAACCGGTCCTCAGCGCGACCAACGCGCCCGCTGCGACGTCGATGGCCTCTGCCCGTGCCGCCCGATCGTCGAGGCGTCGAGAACGCAGGGCGGCCAGCACGGACTCGAGCGTCATCGCGTGACGGTCCACCAGCTCGGCGGTCGCCCGCGCGTGCTCGGACGCCACGGTCCGCGCGAGGGCGTCGGAACCGGCTCGGCCGGGGCCGTCGTGCAGGGTGCGACTCATGCCCCTCAGCCTAGGTGTGTGCCTACCCGTCATCATCGTCCCTACCCGAACGGGTGGGTGGGACGCCTCCGTCGAGGAGCTGCCCTCTCAGCATCGGCGGACCATGATCGAGGGCAACGGGATCGACGACGTATCCAGAGGCCCGATCGGGCCCCGTCGCCCCCACGAGGAGCACCACATGAAGCTGCAGTTCGCCATGGACACCCTGACCATCGACGCCGCCCTCGAGCTGGCCGCCGCCGCCGCGCCGAGCGTCGACATCATCGAGCTCGGCACGCCGCTGATCAAGGCCGAGGGTTTCCGCGCCATCACCGCCGTCAAAGAGGCGCACCCCGACAAGATCGTCTTCGCCGACCTCAAGACGATGGACGCCGGTGAGCTCGAGGCGGGCGAGGCGTTCAAGGCCGGCGCCGACCTGGTGACGGTCCTCGGCGTCGCCGGCGACAGCACCATCGCCGGGGCGGTCAAGGCCGCCAAGGCGCACGGCAAGGGAATCGTCGTCGACCTGATCGGCGTCGGCGACAAGGCCGCCCGTGCCAAGGAGGTCGTCGCCCTCGGCGCCGAGTTCGTCGAGATGCACGCCGGTCTCGACGAGCAGGCCGAAGAGGGCTTCACGTTCGAGACGCTGCTCGAGGCCGGCAAGGCCAGCGGCGTGCCGTTCTCCGTCGCAGGCGGCGTCAAGGCCGCCACCGTCGGCTCGGTGCAGGACGCCGGAGCAGACGTCGCCGTCGCCGGTGCCGCGATCTACTCGGCCGACGACGTCGCCGCTGCCGCCGCCGAGATCCGCGCCGCCATCAAGTAGCACCGACGTCGAACCGCGCTCCGGCCGAGGCTGGAGCGCTGACGCGCAGGAGGCGCGGTGTCGGTCGGACCGGCACCGCGCCTCCTCGTTCGTCAGCGGGGTGTTTCGACCAGGCGGGCCGAGACCGCCACCACGACGTCGTCGCCCGTCAGGCCGGTCTCGGCCAGGCGTCGACGCAGCGCGTCGGCGGCCCGGGCGAGCGTCTCGGGTGTCGGTGCGTCCAGCTCGGTCGCCACGTGGGCGGTGACCGACACCGAGTCGGACCTGCGCGAGATCTCGACGAGTCCCGTCGAGCCCGCGAGGTCGAGCCCGGCGGCGACCACCCGGACCGCGCCCTCGACGACCGGGTGAGCGTCGAACACGTCCACGATGCCCGCGACGCCGCGCAGCAGGTCGGTCAGCTCCCGCGAGAGCGTGTCGTCGTTCATCGGTCGTCCTCTCGGGGCACGAACACGTCGTCGATGTGCACATCGACCCGGGTGACGTTCAGTCCGGTGTGTCGCGTCAGGGTCTCGGTGATCCGTCCGCGCAATTCGTCCGCCACGGCGCCGAGGTCGAGTCCGTAGCGCGCCGCGGCCGTCACGCTGACGTTGACGGGGGCGCCGGCGGTCGTCAGGTCGCCGTCGATGGTCGTCGAGCCCAGCACGACCCCGGACTGCGCATCGCCCGCTCGTCGAACCAGCCCGCGCGCCGCCGCCTCGGTGACGCTCAGTCGGACGCCGGGGTCGGGGTGGCCCACCGGGATCTCGCGGCCGCCCACCACCTCACGTCTGATCGAGTCCAGCAGGCCGTCGATCCACGCGCCGTCACGGTCGGGTTCACGGGCCGCCACGTGTTCGAGGGAGGCACGCGACAGGTTCTGCACCCGGGCCAGGGACTGCAGGTACAGGCGGCAGGCCGCCGACCCCTCGATCTCGGGTTCGCGCGGCGTGCGGCCCGCGTCGAGGTAGTCGCCCAACCGTTCCACCGGGATGCCGTCGACGGTGTCGTCGGGCTCCTGGGCGTCGAGGGTCGAACGATCGTCGGTGCTCATCTCCACGCCTCCATCTCGGTGATCAGGAACGTCCGGGCCCGCGAGATCTTGCCCCGGACCGTCGAGACCGGCAGGTCGAGGGCCTCGGCGATGTCCGCGTACGAGTAGTCGGCCGTCTCTCGCAACAGCCAACACCGTCGCTGGTCGAGGGGAAGCTTGTCCAGTGCCGACCACATCGCGTCGAGCTGGAGACGCGCCTCGACCACGCGCTCGGGTGTCTCGTGGCGCGGTGCCGCGACCTCGAGACGATCGACGTCGTCGTGGTCGCGTCGGACGCGCAGCCGGTCGACGGCCTTGTTGCTGACGATGCGCATCAGCCAGTTGCGCACCCGGGACGGGTCGTCGAGGTCGGACAGGCGCCGCCACGCGGTGAGGAACGCGTCCTGGACGACGTCATCGGACTCGAGCTCGGAGCCGAGGAGGCGCGCGGCGTAGACGCGCATGAGCGGACCGTGACGTCGGGCGATGACCTCGTAGGCGTGGACGTCACCGTCGCGGGCCCGGACGGCCAGTGTCGCGTCGGCCGCCTCGAGGAGCGGGTCGTCGGTGGTGATGACGACCTCCTGTGTGTGATCGACGGTGGGGCGGTCGGGTGCCCCTAATAACTGAGTACCACCCTGCGCCCGGATCGGGGGACGCCGTGGCCGAAAAGCGAGTGCTCTCGGATCGTTCGCTGAGAGCTGGCTGATCCACCATGACATGCGACGTGACCGATGCGTCTGAATGATGTGTCCCGCTTCACGGGCACTCAGACACCGGCCGGTAGACACCCGGCCCCAGCGCAAGGAGAAACCATGAGCAACGTGACCCCCGCCACCAGCACCAGCACCGCTGCCGCGAAGAACACCTCGTCCCACGCCGCCGGCAAGAACACGATCGCCGAGGGCGTCGTCTCGAAGGTCGCCGGCATCGCCGCCCGCGAGGTCCGTGGCGTCCACGACCTCGGCAACGGTGCCGCCCGTGCCATCGGCGCGATCCGCAACGTGATCAACCAGCAGGACCGCGGCCAGGGCGTCTCGGTGGAGGTCGGCGAGAAGCAGGTCGCCGCCGACATCGTCATCGTCGCCGAGTACCCCGTCGAGCTGCAGAAGGTGGCCGACGACGTCCGCAAGTCCGTCACCGACGCCATCTCGCAGGTCGTCGGCATGGAGGTCACCGAGGTCAACGTCACCGTTTCCGACGTGTACATCCCCTCCGAGGACGACAACAAGGACGACGCCGACGACAGCCGCGTCAAGTGACCGCCACGACCACCGGCATGCTGGTCGGCGCCGTCCTGGCGTTGACCGCCCTGGCCTTCGGCTTCTGGGCCTTCGTGTTCGTCGCGATCGCCATGGCGATCGGGTTCGGCGTCGGTCGTGTCGTCGAGGGCAAGCTCGACGTCCGAGGCCTCGCCGACGCACTCCGCGGGCGGCGGTCGTCGTGACCGCGGCGGTGACGGCCGACCAGGCCCTCCACGGCCGGAACAAGATCACGTCACGTGCCGTGCGTCGGGTCGTCTCGGCCGTCACCGCGGAGGCCCTCGAGGTCTCCGCGTCGAAGGTGTCGGTCGAGTTGGCCGACCACGACGGCGCGCTCAGCGTGATCGCCAAGACGCCCATCCGCGTCTCGCCCCTCGGTGTCTCCGAACGCCGTTCGGGCACCCTGCTGGACCGTCTCACGACGGCTCAGTCCACCATCCGTGACCGCGTGCTGCAGCTGACCGGGTCGAGCATCGACAAGGTCGACCTGCAGATCACGGGCGCCGACATCCGAGAGAGGAAGCGCGTCGCATGAGCACCGCATCGCTCTACAAGCGCATCGTGCGCCGTGAGACGCACTCGTCCCGGGCCGGCATCGCCATCACTCTGGCCGTCCTGCTGATCATCGCCCTGGCTTGGATCGGCACCGAGTCGGTCCTGGCCGCCGTCGGGACCGCTCCGCTCCTCCTCGCGCCGACCGACCTCGTCGGATCGACGCTGGACGCCGCGAGTGCTCCCGTGGGTGTGCTGACGGCGATCGCGGTCGTCGTCGCGCTGGTCGGGCTCGTCCTCATCATCGTGTCGCTCGCCCCCGGTCGTCGGGGTCGTCGCGGGGCGAAGGCCGAGCGCACCGTGGCCGTGGTCGACGACCGGGTCATCGCCCGTTCGCTGGCCCGCACCGCGAGCTACGCCGGCGACGTCGACCCGTCGCAGGTCAGCGTGAGCGTCGGCAAACGCAAGGCCCTCGTCGAGGTGACCCGCACCTCCGGTCGTCAGACCGACGTGCGCAGCATCGACGAGGCCGTCCGTGACGAGCTCGGCGGTTACGACTTCAGCCCGGCCCTGCGTCACAAGGTCAAGCTGTTCGAGAAAGGAACGGTCGGGTCATGAACAGCACCAATCGCGCTCTGAACCGCATCGTCGTTTTCGTCATCGGCCTCGTGCTGCTGCTCGCCGGAGGGGCGGTGGCCGTCGGTGCCCTCGTGCCCGACGTCCAGCAGACCGTCTCGCAGGGTGCCGCCGACGCGAAGGGCCCCGTGACCGACGCCCTGACCGGGCAGCCGTGGATACTCTGGGTCGTCGCGGTCGCCAGCCTCGTGCTGATCGTCCTGCTCGCCTGGTTCGCCCTGCGGCAGGGGCACGGCCAGACCGACACGCTGCTCACGGTCGACGAGGGTTCGCGTCGTGACCAGACCACCGGTGGTCGCCTCGTCATCGACGCGAAGGTCGCCGAGCAGGTCCTCGAGGAGGCGCTGGCCGACATCCCGGGAATCGTCTCGGTGGACGTCACCGCCTTCCGCGTCAAGCGCGAGTCGGTCCTGCGTGTCACGGCGAACGCCCGTCGCGGTGTCTCGCCGACCGACATCCGTCGGAGCATCGACCAGGCCGTCGCCCACTGGGACGGCGTTCTCGGCACCGAGACGCCCGTCGTCATCCAGATCAACGGCGGACTGCGCAGCCAGATGTCGTCCGCGACACGGCTCGACTGACGACCGTCGACCCACCGCGCGGACGGCCCTCGCCCTCGAACGAGGACGGGGGCCGTCCGCCGCTCCACCCACGTTTCCCGATGAAAGGCCGGTCTCATGAGCGAGTCCACCCACCACGTCACCCCCATCGACATCGACGCCGCGGCGTC
This sequence comes from Frigoribacterium sp. VKM Ac-2836, assembly GCF_013248995.1. GTDB lineage: Bacteria > Actinomycetota > Actinomycetes > Actinomycetales > Microbacteriaceae > Frigoribacterium. The sequence goes on from NZ_JABRPK010000003.1 coordinate 183,408, forward strand.
CACCCCGTCCGACTCGCCCGAGGAGGTCCTCGAGCACACCATCGGCGTGACCGTCCTCGGCGTCTCGGGAGTCCACGCACTCGGTAGCGCACCCCAGCGGCTGGCCGGCGCCCTCCGCACGGCCATCGGCACGGGGTCCGTCCCGGGCGTCCGGGCCGGGACGACCGACGAGGGTCTGGTCGTCGACATCGCCGTCGTCGCCGAGTACCCGACGAACGTCACCGCGCTCGCCGACACCGTCCGCACCCAGGTCCAGCACGCCGTCGGGCAGCTCGACGGTGAGAAGGTCACGGTCAACGTGACCGTCACGGACGTGCACGGCCCCTTCGACTCCGACGAGGACGCGGCCGACAAGGTGAACGCCGCCGCCGACAAGACCAAGCAGGCCGTCTCGGACGCGCGCGACGCCGTCGGGGCCGCGGCCTCCGAGGCGGGGGACCGCGCGAAGGAGGCCGGCGAGAAGACCAAGGCGGCCGCCGGCGAGGCCGGCGACCGTGCGAAGTCCGCTGCGGGCGACCTGTCCGACAAGGCGCGCGAGCTGGGCGGCAAGGCCGGCGAGCTCGCCGAGCAGGCGAAGGCCACCGCGGCCGAGGTGGGCGAGAAGGCGGCCGACAAGGCCGACGACGTCGCCGACAAGGCCCGTGACGTGGCGGACGAGGCGAAGGACGCCGCCGCCGACGCCCGCGACTCCGCCGCGGACGCCCGTGACTCGGCCGCGGACCGCGGCGACGACGCCCGGGAGAAGACCGCCGACGCCGCCGACGCCGCTCTCGACAAGACGTCCGAGTTCGTCGCCGGTGCCCGGGAGAAAGCCGCCGACGCCGTGGACGGCGTGGCCGACGCGGTGGACGGCGAGCGCGCCTCCGACGACGACGCGACCCGCGCCTCCTCGGCCGACTCCCAGAAGGCCACCGATGCCGGCGAGGCTGACGAGGCCGACGGCGCCGACGTGACCGTGACGGTCGACGGCGGCACGGTCACCGTCGAGGTCGACGCCGACAGCGACGCGCAGGTCGTCGTCGACGGCGACCACGTCGCGACGACGGAGAAGTGATGTTCGGCCGTGGCGCCACGACGAGCACCCGGCGCCCCCGGCCCCGGCCCCGGGCCGTCTGGGCCGCCCTGGTGACCTCGGTCGTCGTCTGCCTGCTGATCGTGGTCGGCGTGCTGCTGCCCGTGCTCACCCTCATCGGAGCGGCGGACGGCGGTACGGCGGGCGCCCTCGACGTCCCCGTCGGCTCGATCGCCGCGGCGATCGCCATCGGCTACGTCCTGGCGCTGGTGTTGCTGCTGCTCGTCGTGAAGGCGCGCAACGGCGCCCTGGCCTGGGTGCTCGGGGTCGCGGCCGTGATCTCGACGCTGGTCGTGTCGCTCTGGCCCCTCGTGGCCGTCGCCCTCGCCGGTGTCGACCAGGTGCAGGACCTCATCCCGTTCATCCAGGACCTGATCGGACGTTTCTGGCCCGGCAGCTGACCCGGACCCGCGTGGATCGGCCGATTCCGGCCGACCTCCGCTGAGGCGAGCACACCGAGGAGGCGCGGTGCCGGGCGACCGGCACCGCGCCTCCTCGCTGTCCCCCTTTCGGTGGGCATGACGGGGACGAGGGTCTGTGGCATCGTTGACCCGTTCGAAGAAGGCTCGTTCCCACCAAGCGCGCCCAGCGAGGAGAGCCGTGTCGATCAGGGACGAGTCACGCGAGGAACGGCGCCAGCGGGCGGTCGAGAGCCTCGGCATCGTCGAGTCGGGGCACGAGGATCGCCTCGACCGGGTCACGCGGGTCGCCCGGGCGGTGTTCGGCGTGCCGTTGTCCTCCGTCACCGTGATGGATCACGACCGGGCGCTCTTCGTCGGCCGCGCCGGCTTCGAGGACCCCGAGTCCGCTCGCACCGACACGCCCTGCAGTCTCGTCACCGACACGGGAGACATCGTCACCACCGACGACGCCCGCGTCGATCCCCGGTTCGCCCACCTCGGCGCCTTCAAGGACAACGGGCTGGGCTTCTACGTCGGGCACCCGCTCCGCGACGGTTCGGGCAACGTCGTCGGCTCGTTCTGCCTGATGGACGCCGAGCCCCGGCGACTCACCGACGACGAGATGGCCGAGTTCCGCGACCTGGCCGCCTGGGCCCAGGTCGAACTGCTCGCCGACGCCGAGGCCTCGGCCGCCCGGTCGACGCAGCAGGCGCTGTTGCCGGCCGAGCCTCTCGAGGTCGAGGGCGTCCGCGTCGAGGGGATCTGCCTGTCGTCGCTCAGCGTCGGCGGCGACTACTACGACTACGGGCTCATCGGCCGGTTCGTGCACGTGGCCGTGGGCGACGTCATGGGTAAGGGCGTCGGGGCGGCGATCATCGGTTCGTCCGTGCGCGCGGCCTGCCGGGCCGCCTCTCCGCACGTCGCCGCCGGACGCGAACTCGGCCTCGCGGTCGACCGCATCGAACGTGCCGTGCGGACCGATCTGCAACGCACCGGGACGTTCGTCACCTACTTCCACGCCGTCCTCGACCTCGACACGGACGAGCTCTGGTACGTCGACGCCGGGGCGGGGTTGTCGATCATCGCCCGGGCCGACGGCAGCGTCCAACACCTCGCCGGCACGGGGCTGCCCCTCGGGCTCGACGAGCTGCAGCACATCACCGAGACGACCCGCCTCGGCGTCGGGGACCAGTTGATCGTCATGAGCGACGGCGTGCTCGACGTCCTCGACGACGAGCGCGACTGGGCTCTCGAGGTCGGGCGGCTCGCGACGCAGCCCGGCCCCGACGGTCACGGTCTGCTCGGATCGATGGTGGCCCTCACCGAACGACGCCTCTCACGCGACGACGTCACGGTGGTCGTCATGGACCGACGCCCGTGACCGACACCCTCGGTCGCCGCGATCAGCGGCTGCTCGACCGCACCACCGGTGGCCGTCGCATCGTGGCGATCCGGGTCGTGGTGCTGCTGGCGTCACTCGCCGGCCTGAACTACATCGTGTGGCGATGGGCCGCGTCGGTGAACTGGTCGTCGTGGTGGATCGCGGTGCCGCTGATCCTCGCCGAGACCTACAGCGTGATCGATTCACTGCTGTTCGGCCTCGGCGCCTGGCGGCTGCGCGAACGCGGCGCGCCGCCGGCCGCACCCGACCCCGACACCCTCGAGACGCGGGTCACGGTCGACGTCTTCGTCACGACCTACGACGAAGAGGTCGACCTCGTCATGCGCACCGCCCTCGCGGCGCAACGCATCCACTACCCGCACACGACCTGGATCCTCGACGACGGCGGACGTCCCGAGATCCGTGCCGCCGCCGAGGCCGCCGGCATCGGCGTCATCACCCGCTCGGACGACTGGGCCGACCGGCCGCGCCACGCGAAGGCCGGCAACCTCAACAACGCGTTGCTGGCCACCGAGGGCGAGTTCCTGCTCATCCTCGATGCCGACCAGGTGCCGAAGCCCGAGATCCTCGACCGCACCCTGGGCTACTTCAAGGACGAGCGGACCGCCCTGGTGCAGACGCCGCAGTGGTTCGAGAACGTGCCCGAGTCCGACCCCCTCGGCAGTCAGGCCCCCCTGTTCTACGGGCCGATCCAGCAGTCCAAGGACGGCTGGAACAGTGCGTTCTTCTGTGGATCGAACGCGGTGCTCCGGCGGGAGGCGCTGATGCAGCTGGGGGTCGCGCGGTACGTCACCGAGGTGGAGGCCGCCGTGCGTCGGGCCATCCGCACCTCGCGCAAGCTGCTCGTCCGCGCGCGGGAGGAGGCCGTCGACCAACCCCGCGTGCTCGAGGCTCTGGACGACGCCGAGACCGTCGTCGAGCGCGCCCGGGCCGAGTTCGCATCAGGCGAGTCCATCGGCGACGTCACCTACCGGTTCCAGCGCAGCATCGACACGATCGCCTTCCGCTTCGCCGATGCCGACCTCGCCGACATGAAGGGCGACCTCGCCGAACTGGCCGCGATGTCGCTCGGCCCCGACACGTTCGACGCCCTCGACGAGGCCGCGCTCGACCTGCTCGCGCAGCGGTCGTCCTCACCGCTGGCCGCCATCGAGTCGATCTCGTTGCTCGTCGGCGCGCTCGACGTCGACCGGGGCTCCGAGGCGCAGGCGATCATGCCGCTCGCGACGATTTCGGTGACCGAGGACATGGCCACGGCGATGCGCCTCCACGGGCTGGGCTGGAAGTCGGTCTACCACGACGAGATCCTGGCGATCGGACTCGCCCCCGAAGACCTGGCGACCATGATGACCCAGCGCCTGCGCTGGGCCCAGGGCACGATGCAGGTGTTCTTCCGCGAGAACCCGCTCGTGCAGAAGGGGCTCTCGTGGGGGCAGCGCCTCATGTACTTCTCGACCATGTGGAGCTACCTCTCGGGTTTCGCCGCCGTGGTCTACATCGCCGCTCCCGTGCTGTGCCTGTCCTTCGGCGTCGTGCCCGTGCAGGCCTACAGCGTCGACTTCTTCGCCCGCCTGATCCCGTTCCTCGTGCTCAACCAGCTGCTGTTCTGGGTCGTGGCCGCGGGGCGGCCGACCTGGCGAGGTCAGCAGTACTCGCTGGCGTTGTTCCCGGTCTGGATCGCCTCGGTCACCACGGCGTTCCAGAACGTCTATCGCGGCCGGGCTCTGGGCTTCTCGGTCACGCCGAAGACCCGTCAGGTGGCCACCGGCCCCCGCTGGGACCTCGTCCGACCGCAGATCTGGGCCGTCGCCTGCCTCGTCGCCGCACTCGTGCTCGTCGGCGTGCGGTACGCCACCGGACAGGCCGAGGGCATCGCACCGCTGGTCAACATCGCCTGGGTGCTCTTCGACCTGGTGATCTTCAGCATCATCGTCCGTGCCGTTCTCTATCCGGGGCCCCCGGCACCCCACGACAAGGAACCATCATGATGACCGTCACCGTCGAGACCGTAGAGGGCGGCTGCGTCCTCTCACCACAGGGGCGTCTCACCGTCGTCTCGACACCACAACTGCGGGACGAGGTGTCGGCACGCCTCGCCGCCGGCGACCGCCTCATCGTCGTCGACCTCTCGGGCACCACCTTCGTCGACTCGTCGGGCCTCGGTGCCCTCGTGTCCTGCCTGAAGTCGGCACGCCAGGCCGGCGGGGACCTGCGGCTCGTGGCACCCACCGAGCAGGTCTCGATGGTGCTGCGACTGACGAACCTCGACCGCATCCTCAAGCCCCGCGCCTCGGTCGCGGCCGCCCTCGATGACTGAGCGTCCCGGCTCCGTCGTCATCGACGTGGCCGTCGAGCCCGAGAGCATCGACCTGGTGCAGAACGCCTTCGAGGCCTGGTGGACGTCGCTCGGCGACGACTCGCTCGAGACCCGCTTCTCGTTCGAGACGGCCATCGTCGAGATCGCCGCGAACGTCGTCGAGCACTCGCGTCGTTCCGAGGCCGACCTCGGTCGTCGCTTCACCCTCGAACTGTCGGCCACCGACGACCGCCTGACGGCCGTCTTCCACGACAACGGCATGCCCAGCGAGATCGACCTCAGTGCCGTCTCGATGGCCGACCTCGAGGACGAGGACGGCCGCGGCCTGGCCCTGGCGCTGCTCAGTCTCGAGAGCCTCGACTACCGGCACGAGGGCGGCCGTAACGTGTGGACGCTCGTGTGCCGACGCTGAACCACCCGTCGTCGACGGGTGCGGGGTCCGCGAGCGGGCCGCGACGGTCCGTCGCGCGTCGGCTCGGCGCCGCGCTCCTCGCCGTCGCGGCCCTCGTGCCCCTGGCGCTGGGGCCGGCGGTGCTCGGGGACGCGACGTCCGCGTCGGCCGCCACCGCGCCTCCGGAACCCTCGGGCACGTGGTTCGGCCCCGACCTCGACTGGGGTTCGGACGGCCCCGACGGCTACGCCGGTCGGCTCGGCGCGACGCCGTCGCTGTACGGCGTCAACATCGACTACCCACTCGATCGCCGGGCCACCGACGAGTGGCGGCGTTCGGCACGGGCCGCCGCCGCGCAGGGCGCCGTGCTCGTGATCAGCCTCGAGCCGACCGGGCGGCTCTCTGAGCTCGACGCCGCGGACGCGCGTCGCGCCGACGACCTGCTGACCGAGATCGACGAGCAGTACGGCACGTCGCAGCTGGTGCGCTTCGCGCCCGAGATGAACGGCAACTGGCAGCGCTGGGGACAGCAGCCCACCGCGTTCGTCGGCGCCTTCCGTGAGCTGGCCGACGTCGTGCACGCGGGGGAGTCCCGCGCACGGATGGTCTGGGCGCCGTCGTACGGGGCGGGGTACCCGTTCTCGGACGCCGACGGCCGCCTGCCCGAGACGCCGGCCGGCGACGTCGGCCTGCTCGACACGAACGACGACGGGCGGGTGACCGAGGCCGACGACCCCTACGGGCCCTACTACCCGGGGGACGACGCGGTCGACTGGGTCGGCCAGTCGATGTTCTACTTCGCCAAGGGCAGCGCCTCGACGGCGGCCGGCACGTCGGTGCCGTTGGTCGAGAACCAGGCTCCGGCCGCCGGCGAGGTCGAGGGTCGCTTCGGCGAGACCTGGGGCTACGCCGAGGCGCAGCCGTCGACCTTCTACGAGCGGTTCGCCGAGGGGCGTGACCGGCCGATGCTGCTCGACACCGGGGCCCTCTACGCCGATGAGCTCGCCGGCGCGGCCGAGCTCGACGTCAAGCAGGGCTGGTGGCGTCAGGTGCTGGAGTCCCTGCCCGGGCACGACCGCATCGCCGGCGTGACCTGGCTCGAGGTCGAGCGCGACGAGGCCGAGGCGGGCGACCGCCCGGTCGACTGGCGGGCCACGGCCGAGCCGGGCATCGCGGGATCGCTGCGCACCGACCTCGAGGCGAGCGACCGCATCGACCTCGGGCCGGTCACCGATCGGATCACCTCGACCGACGGCGACGCCGCGACCGTCCAGGTTCGTGACGGCGGCGGGGACGAGATGGGGTGGATCGTGGCCTGCGCCGGGGCGCTCGCCCTGGCCTTCCTCGTGAGCGGCGTCGTCGGCCGCCTGCTGCCCCGGTGGCGCTACCCCGACGACGGTTCGCCCGCCCGCGACCTGCGCATCGACCTGTTCCGCGGCTTCATCATCCTCGCGGTCGTCATCACGCACATCGAGGTCGCCGGACCCTTCTCGTTCGTCACGCTCAAGGCCGTCGGAGCGATCACGGGCGCCGAGATGTTCGTGTTCCTCAGCGGCATCGTGCTCGGCATGGTCTACCCCCTGGGCATCAAGAAGTACGGAGAGAAGGCGGCGGCGATCGGGGCGTTCGTCCGGGCGCGCAAGCAGTACGTCGTCACGCTCGCGGTCATCCTGATCGTCTTCGCGCTGAGCTTCGTGCCGCTGCTGAACACCGACGCCGTCACCACGTTCACCGACCGCGGCACGGGCACGACCGGGACCACGGCCGAGGGGCGCGTCTACGACCTCTACCCGAACGTCGACCGCCTGCTCGACTACCCGCCGCCCTGGTACGCCGTGCGCCAGCTGCTGTTGCTCGAGATGGGGCCGTGGCCGTTCAACATCATGGGCCTCTTCGTCGTGCTCAGCTTGACGATCCCGGCGCTCATGTGGGCGATCAAGCGGCGTGCCTGGTGGGCCGTGCTGCTGGTGAGTTGGGCGCTCTACGCCGTCGGCGTGGTCTTCCCCGACGTCCACCTCCTGCCCTCGCAGTTCGAGGCGGTGTTCCCGCTCTTCGCCTGGCAGGTGCTGTTCACCCACGGCCTCGTGATCGGTTGGTACCGTCGGCAGATCGTGACGGCGTTGACCACCCGACTCGGCAAGGTGCTGGTGGGTGTCGGAGTCGTCGGTTACGCCGGGTTCCTCGCGCTGATCTGGGCCGGGCACGCCTACGGATTCGCTCCGGGGCCGATCCCGTCGGGCCTCTACGACACGCTCTACGCGACCGGCTACCAGCGGGTCGACATGCAGTGGGGCCGACTGGTGGACGTCGCGTTGGTCGCCGTCTGCGTCTACGCGATCCTCACGGTGTTCTGGACGCCGATTTCGAAGGCCGTCGGATGGTTCTACGTCCCCCTCGGCCAGGCGAGCCTCTACGTGTTCATCTGGCAGGTGTTCTTCGTGCTGGCCGTGGCGTCGATCCCCGGACTCGACCGGTCGAGCGTGGTCGTCGGCACGATCGTCCACACGGTCTCGGTGCTGCTGCTCTGGGTGATGGTGAAGAAGAAGTTCCTGTTCTCGGTCGTGCCGCGCTGAGCGGCGCGCCCCCGGGGACGCAGGAGGCGCGGGTCGGGTGACCCGCGCCTCCTGAGCCGGCGGCTCGTCGCCTCAGGCGGGCTCGCCCGGGGTGGCGACCACGAGGTCGAGACCGGCGTCGACGAGCGCCGCCGCCGCGTCGTCGTCGAGTCGGTCGTCGGTCACGATCGTCTGAAGCTCGGCGAGCCGGAGGGCCCGGTACTTGCCGAATCGCCCGTACTTCGAACTGTCCGCGACGAGCACCGAGCGTTCGGCCACCTCGAGTGCGGCCCGCTTGACCTCGACCTTCGCCTCGACCGGCGTGGTGACGCCGTGCGCGAGATCCCACGAGCTCGACGAGATGAAGGCCAGGTCGAGCGACAGTTCGGCGAGCGTCAGGCGGGTCAGGCGGCCGAGCGTCGACTGGTTCGCGCTGTCGACGCGGCCCCCCACGACGATGAGGTCGACGTCGGGGTGGTCGAAGAACGACCGGACGGTGGCGAGGTCGTTGGTGACCACGGTCAGGCCGGTGACGTCGTCGAGGTGTTCGCGCATCGCCTGCACCGTCGTGCCGGCGTCGAGATACACGGTCATGTGGTCGCGGACGAGGGCTGCCGCCTGGCGGGCGATGGCCCTCTTCTGGTCGACGTCGACGTCTTGTTTGACGTCACGGCTCGCCTCGACCAGGAGCCTCGGCGTCAGTTTCGCCCCACCGGGGGTGGCCGTGACGCGACCCTCGTCCTCGAGGGTCGCGACGTCGCGTCGGATCGTCATCTGGCTGACGCCGAGCAGGTCGGTCAGCTGCCGGTAGCTCAGCACGCGCTCGCGCTGGAGGTGCTCGACGATGCTCTCGCGCCGCTGCTCGGGGATGAGGGGGGCTGTGGTGGACACGTCCGGCCTTTCTCGCGTCGATCAGCCTAGTGCGGTGGGCCCCGTCCACGGCATGCCCGAGGCCCGGGTGATGGCGGCCACCTGGTCGGCGGGGATGAGGCGGCGGGCGGCGCCGTGGGTGAGCAGGGCGATGCGGCAGGCCTCCTCGACCTCGACGGCGCCGAGGACGGCGCGGTCGAGGTCCTCGCCGCTGACGACGCTGCCGTGGTTCGACAGCAGTGCCGCGCGGAACGGCACCGGGCTGTCGGTCACGAGTGATCCCATGGAAGGGTCGCCCGGAGCGACGAAGGGCAGCAGGGGGATCTGCCCGACGCGCATGAGCGAGTACGGCGTCAGCGGGGGCACGGCGCAGTGCTCCGACCAGGGCTCGAGGCAGGACAGGGCGACGGCGGAGGGGGAGTGCACGTGCACGACGGCCCGGTGTCCGGGGTTCTTGAGGTACATCGCCCGGTGCAGGGCGACCTCCTTCGAGGGCTTCGGGCCGGAGATCGACCTGCCGTCGGCATCGAGGACGGAGAGGTCGTCGACCGTGAGCGACCCCAGCATCGTGCCGGTGCCGGTCATGAGCAGGCGGTCACCGTCGCGGACGCTGACGTTGCCCGAGCTGCCGGGGCTGAGCCCGGCGGCGACGAGGGCCCGGCCGGCCTCGACGAGTCGTTCGGCTGCGGTCACGAGAGGGCCTCCCAGGCGGTCGAGAAGAGGTCGACGGCACCGAAGTTGCCGCTCTTCAGGACGAGGGCGACCGGTCGGCCGCCACTCGTGGTCGCAGCGGTCCAGCAGACGCCGGGGCCGAGCGCGGGCCCGACCACCAGGGCGGCCGTGCCGAGCGCCGTCACGACGGCGCCGCTGGTCTCACCCCCCGCGACGACGACCAGCCCGACGGTGCCGTCCGCGACGAGGTCGTGGACCAGGGCCGACAGGACCGACTCGACCACGGACGCCGCCGAGAACCCTGTCGCCGACCGGCTCGCGGAATCCGCCGCGACGACGTCGGACGGCTCACCGACCGAGTAGACGACGGGCACGGACTCGGCGTCGAGGCCGCGCACCCAGTCGGCCAGGGCCGCGGTCTCGGCGGCGGGGTCCGCCGTGGCGGCCGTGAGGTCGATCTTGCGCGTGGGATGCGTGGCGGCCGCGTGCGCGATCTGCCCGCGGGTGGCGGCGGAGGCCGAACCGCAGACGACGAGGCGTCGTCCGGTCACGTTCGAGAACTCGGTGGGCAGGACGGGCGGCGGCGCGTCGTCGGCGCCGACCCCGAGGGCGAGGCCCGCGCCCCCGCTGACCAGACGGTGGTGTGCCGTCGCGCGGCCGATCGTCACCAGGTCGTCGTCGTCCACGGCGTCGACGACGAGGTGACCGGCCGGGGCCGAGTCGAGCACCGCCCTCAGGGTGTCGACCCCCGCGCGCACGTCCGCCAGGGGCACCTCGGTCACGGGGGCCGTCGTCTGTGGCGCGAGGAGGTCACGGAGTCGCGAGCGCGTCATGGGCGTCAGCGGGTGGTGACGCATCGACGACTCCTCGAGCAGCTCGTCGCCGACGTACAGGCGGCCCTCCAGGACCGTGCGGCCGTTCGCGGGGAACGCGGGGACGACGATGGCCCGGTCGGTCCCGAGCCGGTCGTGGAAGGCATCGAGGACGGGCCCGATGTTGCCCTCGTCCGTCGAGTCGAAGGTCGAGCAGTACTTCAGGGCGAACCGTTCGGCCCCGGCGTCGATCAACCAGGCCAGGGCCGCGGTCGACCGCTCGACGGCCTCGTCGACCGGGGCCGTGCGGGTCTTGAGAGCGACCACGACGGCGTCGACGCCGGCGTAGGTCGCGGGATCGACCGCCGAGGGGGTGACCACGACCACCGTCTCGAGGCCGCGACTGCGGAACCCCGTGGCGAGGTCGGTGGCTCCGGTGAAGTCGTCGGCGACGGCACCTATCAACATGGCGGGACCTTTCGGTGGCGGGCGGGCTCACGACGGCGCAGCGGCGACGTCGGGAGCCCGATCAGTCTATGTGACTATTTGGTGCGATGTTTGACAATTTGATAACCCCGGCTACAGTTGCCATGCTCGCCCGGGCCGACCCTGGCCTCTTGAACGAACGGGAACAACGGTGATCCTCCACTCGACGACGTCTCGCACGACTCCGGTCCGTGTCCTCCTCACCGGCGCCAACGGCGGGTACGGCCGCACCCTGCTCGACCAGCTGCGTCGGCTGCCCGACCTGACGGCCACGCAACTCGTCGATCCCGACGTCGCCGGCGTGCGGGTCATGCTCGACGAGCTGGGAGTGCCCTCGGCCGAGGTGGCGACGCCGACCACGGCGGCGGCCACGGCCCAGGCGGTGTCGTCCGGCTCGATCGCCGTGATCGCCGACGCCTCGGCCGTCGACTGGGAGGGTGTCGACGTCCTCGTCGAGGCCACCGGTCGGATCGAGGCCGGCCACCGGTACGCCGACACCGCCCTCGAGCACGGCGTGCACGTCGTCATGGTCAGCAAGGAGGTCGAGTCCGTGGCCGGCGTGGCGTTGAGCGCCAAGGCCCGCGCGGCCGGCCTGCGGTACCTGCCCGGCGACGGCGACCAGCCCGCGAACCTGCTGCGTCTCGTGGCGTGGGTGCTCGAGTGCGGCTTCGACGTCGTGGCCCTGGGCAAGTCCGGCGAGTACGACCTCGCCTTCGATCCGGCCACGGGCGTCGTCGACCAGGCCGGCACGACCGTGGACGCCCCGGCCCTCGGTTCGTTGCTCGACCTCGGCGACGACCCCCTCGCGACCCTCGAGGCGCGTGCCGCCGCGGTCACCGGTCTCAAGCGCGCGGCGGCCGCCGACTCGTGCGAGATGAACGTCGTCTCGCTCTACACCGGCGCTCGCGCCGACGTCGAGGCCATGCACTACCCCGTCGCCCGACCCGACGAACTCGCCGACCTCTACACGGCACGCGAGGACGGCGGTCTCCTCGGCCGCACCGGCGTCGTCGACGTCTTCTCGATGCTCCGTCTGCCGGGCGAGGCGAGCTTCGCCGGCGGTGTCTTCGTGATCGTCCGTACGGGCGATCCCGTGACCTGGGAGACGCTGCGAGGCAAGGGGCACGTCGTCAGCCGCGACGGTCGTCACGCCTGCATCTACTGGCCGTACCACTTCATGGGCGTCGAGACCCCGCTCAGTATCGTCGCGGCCGTCGACGGGACCTCGCACCTGCCCGAGCCCCGGCAGCACACGGTGCTCGCCGCCCGTGCCGGTGAGGCGTTGTCGGCCGGCACCGCGTTCCGCGTCGAAGGCCACCACCACGAGATCGCCAATGTCGCACCCGTGATCGTCGATCCCGACGACGAGGGCATCGCGCCCTACTACCTGCTCGGCGGCGCGCGGCTCGTGGCCGACGTGGCCCCCGGCGACCTCGTCCGGCTGGACGACCTCGCCGACGTGCCCGAGGCGGCGCTGGCGGCCTACCGGGCCGGACTCGCGCTGGGTCGCTGACCCGCGCCTCCTCGACTTTCCCTCCCTCTGACCCCGTGACACCCCGAACCAGGAGATCGACGACGATGCCCTTCACCCCCGACCCGACCGACCCGACCCCGGCGGCGACCTCGTGAGCGTCGAGCTCGTCGCCCTGATCGTCCTCGTGGCCGTCTTCGCCCTCTCGGCGATCCGCAACGTGCACATGGGCGCCCTGGCGCTCGTGGCCGCCCTCCTCGTCGGCGTGCTCGTCGTGGGCGAGAGCCTCGACGACGTCCTCGGCGGCTTCCCGGTCGACGCCCTGCTGATCCTGCTCGGCATCACCTACCTGTTCGGCATCGCCCGAGAGACCGGGGTGGTCGACTGGCTGGTCGACCGCTCGGTCGGCCTGATCGGCGACCGCGTGGCGCTCATCCCGTGGGCGATGTTCGTCATCGGGACGCTCGTCGCCTGCCTCGGCACGTCGCACGCCGCCTTCACGATCGTGCCGATCGCGATGAGCCTCGCGCACAAGCACAAGATCCACTCGACGATGATGGGCATCGTCATGAGCTCGGCCATCGTGGGCGGCGCCCTCGCCCCGACGAGCATCAACGGCATCACGGTCATGACCGTGGCGCGGGCGTCGGGCATCCCCTACAACCCGGGCCTGATGTTCGGTCTCTCGGTCGGCATCAACACGGTGGTCGTGCTCGTCGCGTTCTTCCTGTTCGGCGGTCGCGAGCTGATCGCACGGACCCGGGCGGCGGGCGCCGCCCGTGCCTCGGCGCCGGCCGGTGGAGTCGGCGGCTCACACGGCACCGGTGGCGGGCAGGGTTCGAACGGCACGGCCGTCCTCACCGAGCCGGCCACGGCCACCAGGCTCGGCGCCTACCAGCTCGTCGTGCTCGTGAGCATCCCCGTGCTGATCGTCGGCTTCTTCACGATCACCCTGCTCGACGTCGACCTGAACCTCGGTGCCGTGGCCCTGACGCTCGCCGTCTTCCTCGCCTTCGTCAAGCCCGACGTGGGTCGGGCGTCGCTGGCGCGGGTGGACTGGAACACGATCCTGCTGCTCGGCGGAATCATCACCTACGTCGGGGTCCTGACCCGGCTCGGTGCCATCGACCAGCTCGGCGAGGTCGCCCGCTCGGTCTCGTCGCCGTTGCTCGCCGCGTTCGTCATCTGCGTGATCGCCGGACTCGTGTCGGCCTTCGCCTCGACCATCGGCATCTTGGGCGCGCTCATCCCGCTCGCCGTCCCCCTGCTCGTGCCGGGCGGCGGACTCGAGATGACCGGCTTCATCTACGCCCTGGCGATCTCCGCCTCGCTCGTGGACTGTGCCCCGTTCGGCACGACCGGCGCGACCATCGTCGCCTCGGGCGTCGAGGAGGACCGACCGCGCCTCTACCGCCACCTGACCCGGTGGGGTCTGTCGATGGTGGTCGTCGGGCCGGTCGTCACGTTGCTGCTGTTCGTCGTGCCGTTCCTCTGGGCCTGACCGGTCGGGCCTGACCGGTCGGGCCTGACGGCCCCGAGAACGCAGGAGGCGCGGGTCACGTGACCCGCGCCTCCTGCGTTCTCTTTTTCCGCGGCACCCAAACGGGGGAGGCGTGCGGCTCCGAAGACATGCCCGGGTGCCCCTGGGCACCCCGTGCCCGACCGACCCTGTCGAGGCACGCCGTCGGCGGCCCGAACCGTCGGCATCGTCGGGAGTCCGAAATCCCGACACGGACTCTGGTGTCAAGGGCGACACCGGGGTCTGCGGGGGCTCGTGGTCAGGCGAAGGCCAGGCGCAGGCGCGCGATCACGATCGGGTCGACATCGGCGACGCGGCACACGAGTGGTTCCTTCTCGATCAGGCTGATCGCGGCGCGCATGCGGCGGCGCTCGGTCTCGGTGACGTCCACCGCCACACGATCTCGCCGTGAGACGAGCGACCCGAGGGTGGCGATGTCGACGAGGTGTCGCGTGTGGTCGTCTCCCGGGATCTCGATGGCCGCTGCTTTGGCCAGGAGTGCGCCCTGCAGTGTCGGCCGCGAGACGACGCCCTCGCGGCCGTTCACCCGGACCTCGACGGGGTGTGCCCGGTCGACCGCACCCTGGGCGCCGGGCGCGGCGAGGGTCGTCCCGCCAGTGACCCCGCGGCGTGACGACGCCCGCTCCCCGAGGAAGCGCGGGATGAGGACGTCGATCTGGGCCTCGCCCCGCACCCAACGATGTTGGTGACCCTCGAAACTCTCACCGTCCGCCTCGAACCCACAGTCGCGGAGAGTCGTCGTGAATCGCAGCAACATCGTCGGATGGGCGCGCACGTCGAGCACGGTGTCCGCGTCGTTCGTGGGGCGGGCTGATGTCGACCCACGCTCCCAGCAGTGCGACTGGACCATCTGGCCGCCGACGACGGCCCAGCCCGTCGGCAAGCGGGCATGCACCTCGAACAGAGCGTGCCACGCCTCGGCCTGGGCGGCCCGCAGTGCCGGGGCGACGATCATCGTGAGCCCCGGCGGATCAATCCGTCGGCCGCGGCTCGCTCTCGAGGCCCGGTGCTCGTCGCCAGGTCGGCGATGAGGACGCCGAGTGGCAGAGGACGGGGCGAGGCGCCGTCGTGGACTCTGAGCGTGACGTTCGGCCGGGGGGACGGGACGAGCAGGTACTCGTGGACCACGGCGTCGAGGTCGGAAATGGACACGTGCGCCTCGAGCCTGCCTCCGTCGCTCATGCCGGACCGGTCATCGCTGCTGCCCCCCGGGGTCAGTCGGGCGTCGAGTCGGAGATCCGGGAGGTCGTCCGCAGGGGCCTCGAACCCGAGGGCGGCGGGGTAGGCGGTCCGTAGCCAGGGGGCGAGCCTCTCTGACGGCCTCGCCTCGTTGCGGAGTTCGGCGACGCGGGCGGTGGTCCGACCGCGCTCACTCGGCGAGAGGCCCTCGGCCCAGCCGGGGTCGTCCGAGAGTCGCGCCACGAGGGCATCCGCGGAGCGACGCGACAGCGGTCGACCGGGAAGGTGTCGATGAGGAAGGGCGTCGTCGATCAACCAGCGGCCGCCGACGCGCCTCGCGTCGAGACGACCCGCCGCTGCTGCGGCCTGGGCGCGCCGAATGGAGATGTCGTGCTCTCGTGCGTACTCGGACGCGCTCACCTCGGCCATGGTGACCACAATCATACGCATTCGCGAACCATTGTGGAAGCCCGGCGACGTCAACCGCGCGGCGGCCCCGTCGTCCCGCGCACCACGAGGCGGGTCGGCAGCTGCACCTCGGGCGCGGCGGGCTCGCCGCCCTCGAGCATCGTGAAGAGCATGCTCGCCGCCACGCTGCCGAGGCGCTGCATGGGTTGCTGCACGGTCGTCAGCGGGGGTGACTCGCGAGAGGCCTCGGGGATGTCGTCGAACCCGACGATGCTGAGGTCGTCGGGCACCCGCAGGCCGAGGTCGAGGGCGGTGCGCAGCAGGGCGATGGCCGAGAGGTCGTTGGCGGCGAAGACCGCCGTCGGCCGATCGGCGCTGGTCAGCAGCGAGCGGGCCGCCTGACGTGAGGCCGTCAACTCGAAGTCGCCGTTGCGCGTCAGCCCGGGGTCACGCGTGATGCCCGCCGCCCGCAACGCCTGGACGTAGCCGGCCTCGCGTAACGACGCCGACCGCAGGTCGGGGCGTCCGGCCAGGAAGCCGATGCGCCGGTGCCCCAGCCCGAGCAGGTGCTCGACGGCGAGCAGCGCGCCACCGCGGCTGTCGCCCTCGACCGAGGGCAGATCGGTGCGACCGGTGTGGGGGTCGACGGCCACCACGGGGATGCTCGAGGCCGTCGTCAGCACCGACGGCGTGACGAGGATCGCGCCGTCGATCAGCGTGCCGCTCAACCGGCTGAGCGAGCGGCGCTCCCACCCGGTGTTCTCCCCGCGGTGCGCACCGCTGTAGGCCAGCAGGTCGTACTCGGCGCCCCGCGACCGCACGGCCGCCCCGACCCCCTTGAGCACCTCGGAGCTGAACGGCTCGAAGTCGGCGACCAGCACGCCGATCACCCCGGTGCGGCGGGCCCGCATGCTGCTGGCCACGAGACTCGACTCGTAGCCCAGCTCGTCCACCGCCGCCATCACGCGCTCGATCGCCTGCGCCGAGACGCCGTAGCGGCCGTTGACCGCCTTCGACACGGTGGCCACCGACACCCCGGCCGCCCGCGCCACGTCGTGGATCGTCACCCGTGCCGTCATCACGTCGGCAGCCTAGCGCGACGGAAATTGTTTTCGAAAACGTTTGACACCACCTCCGGCGTTTTCGACACTGAGGCCATGCCGCGCATCGGAGCACGGCACGCTCGGCCGACCACGGCCGCTCAACGAAGAGGAAAAGGTGGAACCATGACCACATCTCGACGGCTCCTGGCCGGGTCGGCGGCCCTGCTGATCGGAGCGGGACTCCTGACCGGCTGCAGCACCGGGGGCGGAGGCGGGTCGGACGACGGCACGCTCACCCTCTGGCAGAACTCGACGACCGGCCCCGGCCAGGACTTCTGGACCGCGACCGCAGCCGACTTCGAGAAGGCCAACCCGGACGTGACGATCGACGTCCAGACCGTGCAGAACGAGGACTTCGACAGCAAGCTGCAGACGGCCCTCAACTCGGGAGACGCCCCTGACGTGTTCCTGCAGCGCGGCGGCGGCAAGCTGCAGGCGATGGTCTCGGCCGGGCAGGTCAAGGACATCACCGACGTCATCTCGGACGACGCGAAGAACGACATCAGCGAGGGGACCTTCGGGTCGGGTTCGGTCGACGGCAAGGTCTACTCGATGCCCGTCGCGGTGCTCCCCGGTGGCTTCTGGTACAGCCAGGACCTCTTCGACGCCGCAGGCATCACCGAGGCACCGACGACGATGGACGAGCTCGACCAGGCCGTCACCGCGTTGAAGGGTTCGGGCGTCTCGCCCGTCGCCCTCGGCGGCAAGGACGCCTGGCCCGCGGCCCACTGGTACTTCTTCTTCGCGCTGCGTTCGTGCAGCTCGGACGTCCTCGAACAGGCCGCGACCGACCGTGACTTCAGCGACGACTGCTGGGTCAAGGCCGCCGAGGACCTCGCCGACTTCCGCGACACCGAGCCCTTCAACGACGGGTTCCTCACGACGGCCGCCCAGCAGGGCGCCGGCAGCTCGGCCGGCCTCATCGCCAACCGCCAGGCCGGCATGGAACTGATGGGTGCGTGGGACCCGGGCGTCATCGCCTCGCTCACGCCCGACCAGAAGCCGTTGTCCGACCTCGGCTGGTTCCCCTTCCCCTCCGTCCCGGGTGGTGACGGCGAGGCCGGCGCGATCATGGGCGGCGTCGACGGCTACTCGTGCTCGGCCGGTGCCCCCGACTCGTGCGTGGACTTCCTCAACTACCTGGCGACCCCCGACGTGCAGGAGGCCTACTACAAGGCCTTCAACGCGCCTCCCGTGAACACGGTCGCCCAGCAGGCCGTCACCGAGCCCTACCTGCAGGACGTGCTCAGCGCCTACAACGACGCCCCGTTCGTGTCGCAGTGGCTCGACACCGTCTACGGTCTGAACGTCGGCAACGCGATGAACGTGGCCGTGGTCGACCTGCTCTCGGGTGACGGCACGCCGCAGCAGTTCGTCGACGCCGTCGACGCCGCCGCCAAGAAGGCGTAGGGGGCGCCTCGTGAGTCTCCGCGAACCCTCCGTGCGGCCCGCCGCACCCTCGCGGCCTCACGCCACCGCCGGGGGCGATGCACTCGCATCGCCCCCGGTGGCCTCCCGGGCCGTGTCCCGGAAGGGGCGTGGCGCCCGCGGCCTCGAGATCGCCCTGCTCGTCGGCCCCGCCCTCGTGGTGTTCCTGGCGTTCGTGGTGTTCCCCATCGTGATGGCCGCCTACTACGGCTTCTTCAGCTGGCAGGGCTTCGGCCCGCCGACCGACTTCGTCGGGTTCCGCAACTACGTCACGATCTTCCAGGACCCGACCTTCCTCGACGCGCTCCGGCACAACGCCACGATCGTCGTGCTCTCGCTCGTGCTGCAGGGCCCGGTCGCCATCGGCCTCGCGTTGCTGCTCAACCGCAAGTTGCGTGGGCAGTCGCTGATCCGCGTGCTGATCTTCGTCCCCTACGTCATCAGCGAGGTCGTCGTCGGGACGGGCTGGAGCCTCATGCTGCAGGGCAGCGGCGCCGTCAACGACCTGCTGACCAAGGTCGGGCTCGGCTCGCTCGCCACCGACTGGCTCGCCGACCCCAGCATCGCCATCTGGACCCTGCTCGTGATCATCACGTGGAAGTACGTCGGTTTCGCCGTCATCCTCTTCCTCGCCGGGTTGCAGGGCGTGCCCGAAGAACTCAGCGAGGCCGCGGCCATCGACGGCGCGAGCTGGTGGCAGATCCAACGACGCATCACGCTGCCGCTGCTCGGACCCACCCTGCGCATCTGGGCGTTCCTGTCGATCATCGGCTCACTGCAGCTGTTCGACCTCGTCTACATCATCTGGGGCCAGTACATCGCGGCGACCGCCGGCACCTCGACCATGGCCACGTACATGGTCGCCAACGGCCGCACCTCGGGCAGCTACGGCTACGGCAACGCCGTCGCGGTCGTGCTGTTCCTCATCTCGCTCGTCGTCGCCCTCGTCTACCAACGCTTCGTGCTGCGACGCGACACGGCCGGGGCCGTCACGACCTCCGCCACCACCGCAGGAGAAGAACGATGACCGCCAGCACCCTGCCCGCCCGCCCGCGCGGCGGCGCCCCTGCCCCGGCGACCCCTCGGCCGACCACGCGCAGGAGGCGCGGCATCGCGGACCCCGGACGCGGCGTCGCGTACGTGGTCGCGGCGGTCGTCGTCGTGGCCATGCTCGCTCCCGTCGCGTTCATCGTGATCGGCGGCTTCCGCACCAACGCGCAGATCACGACGGACCCGTCCGGGTTCCCCAGCCCGTGGCAGGTCGGCAACTACCTCGACGTGCTGACCGGCGGCACGTTCTGGCGGCAGGTCGGCAACTCGCTGATCTCGGCCGGGGCGACCACGATCGGCACCGTCGCGCTCGGCCTGGCCGCCAGCTACGTGTTGGCCCGGTACCGCTTCGCCGGTCGCGGGGTTCTCTACGCGTTGTTCGCGGCGGGCCTGATGTTCCCGATGACCGTCGCGATCACGCCGCTGTACCTCGTGATCCGCGACCTCGGGCTGACGAACTCGCTGGCCGGCGTGATCCTGCCGCAGATCGCCTTCGCCCTGCCGACCACGATCATCATCCTCGTGCCGTTCCTCCGGGCGATCCCCGACGAGATCGAAGAGGCCGCGTTCATCGACGGGTGCAGCCGCCTCGGCTTCTTCTTCCGCATGGTGGTGCGGCTGTCTCTGCCCGGCGTGATCACCGTCGGCATCCTCGCGTTCATCGGCGCCTGGAACTCGTACCTGCTGCCGCTGTTCATCCTCAACGACCCGTCGACGTTCACGCTGCCGCTCGGCGTGCAGGCGTTCTCGTCGCAGTACTCGGTCGACACGGCCCGGGTGCTCGCCTTCACGGCGCTCTCGATGCTGCCCGCGCTGATCTTCTTCAGCCTCTTCGAACGCCGCATCGTCGGCGGGCTCACCGGGGCGGTCAAGGGATGACCGCCACCGACACCGCCACCGTCACAGACCAGGAGGCGCGAGCCGACATGACCGACACCATCCAGCGACCGCAGACCCCCACGACCGGCGAACCCCGCGCCTCCGCCCGGGTGAGGTCGCTGCTGGCCGAGATGACCCTCGACGAGAAGCTCGCGCAGCTGGTCGGCTGGTGGGTCGATCGGGGCGCGGGCAACGTGGCTCCGATGCAGGGCGAGATGGCGACCTCGGGCGACTACGACGAGGCGACCCGCCACGGACTCGGCCACCTGACGCGGGTCTACGGCACGCGGCCGGTGGACCCGGTCGAGCGCGCCTCCTGGTTGTGGCGCGAGCAACGCCGCCTCCGTTCCGAGACCCGTCTGGGCATCCCCGCGTTGGTGCACGAGGAGTGCCTCACGGGCCTCGCCGCCTGGCAGGCCGCGACGTTCCCGACGCCGCTGGCCTGGGGCGCGTCGTTCGACCCCGAGCTGGTCGAGCGCATGGCGCGGCTGATCGGCGGGTCGATGCGCGACCTCGGCGTGCACCAGGGGCTCGCGCCCGTGCTCGACGTGATCCGCGACCCGCGATGGGGCCGGGTCGACGAGTGCATCGCCGAGGACCCGTACGTCGTCGGCACCATCGGCACGGCTTACGTGAAGGGGCTGCAGGCGGCCGGTGTTCACGCGACGCTGAAGCACTTCGTGGGCTACTCGACGTCGGCGGCCGGTCGCAACCACGCGCCCGCGCAGGTCGGGCCGCGGTTCGTCGAGGACGTGTTGCTGCCCCCGTTCGAGATGGCCGTCCTCGACGGCGGGGTGCGGTCGGTGATGAACTCGTACGCCGAGATCGACGGGGTGCCGGTCGCCGGCACACCGTCGTACCTGACGGACGTGCTGCGCCGACGGTGGGGATTCGACGGGGTGGTCGTGTCGGACTACTTCTCGGTGGCGTTCCTGCAGGTGATGCACGCCGTCGCGGCCGACCGGGGCGAGGCCGCTGCGCTGGCACTGGAGGCCGGCATCGACGTCGAGCTGCCCACCGGCGACGCCTACCTCGAGCCCCTGGCCGAGCGGGTCCGTAACGGCGAGGTCGACGAGGCGCTGGTCGATCGGGCGGTGCTGCGCGTGTTGGCCGAGAAAGACGAACTGGGGCTGCTGGACGAGACGTTCGAGACGCCGCCGCCCACCTCGATCGACCTCGACTCGGCCGAGCACCGGGCCATCGCCCGGCAGCTGGCCGACGAGTCGGTCGTCGTGCTCACCAACGACGGCGTGCTGCCGCTGGTGCGGGGTGCCGATGGTGCCGACGGTGCCGGTCCGGCCTCGATCGCGGTGGTCGGCCCCAACGGGGACAGCGCCGAGGCCCTGATGGGCTGCTACTCGTTCGTCAACCACGTGCTGGCGCACCACCCCGGCGTGCCGCTCGGCATCGAGCTGCCCACCGTGGCCGACGGTCTGCGCACCGAGCTGCCGGCGACCCAGGTCGTGGTCGAGGCGGGCTGCGGCGTCGAGGGCGCCGACCGGTCCCGCATCGCCGCCGCCGTGGCCGCCGCCCGCGCGGCCGAGGTCGCCGTGGTGGTCGTCGGCGACCGGGCCGGCCTCTTCGGCCGGGGCACCGTCGGTGAGGGGAACGACGTCGAGAGCCTCGAGTTGCCCGGGGTGCAGCGCGAACTCGTCGAGGCGGTCGTCGCCACCGGCACGCCGACCGTCATGGTCGTGCTCTCGGGTCGGCCGTACGCCGTCGGCTGGGCGGTGTCGGGCGCGGGGGCACCCGCCGCCGTCGTCCAGGCGTTCTTCCCGGGTGAGGAGGGCGGGTCCGCCGTCGCCGGCGTGCTGACCGGCAGCGTGGAGCCGTCCGGGCACCTGCCCGTGTCGCTTCCGCGGTCGGCGGGGGCCCAGCCGTTCTCGTACCTGCACCCGGTGCTCGGCGGGCCGTCCGAGGTGACGAGCGCCGACAGCACGCCGGTCCTGCCGTTCGGGCACGGTCTGTCGTACACGTCGTGGCGGCGGTCCGACCTCGTCGTCGACCACGCCGAGGTGGCGGCGGGCGGCTCGTTCGTCGTGTCGGTGACGGTCGCCAACACGGGCGCACGCCCCGGCACCGATCTCGTGCAGCTCTACGCCCACGACGTCGTCGGATCGGTCACCCGGCCGGTCGCGCAGCTGCTCGGCTACGCGCGCGTCCCGCTCGACCCGGGCGAGGAGGCACGGGTCGCCTTCCGCGTGCCCACCGCCCGCCTGGCGTTGACCGACCGGCACCACCGACGGGTCGTGGAGCCCGGCGACGTCGAGCTCTGGGTCGGCGGTTCGTGCGCCGAGCGCGAGACCGAGGCCGCCGTGCGGATCACCGGCGAGGCGTACCCGGTGACGATCGCCGACGAACGGCTCGTCGGCGTCGAGATCGGGACGCCCGTCCCGAGCTGACCCGCGCCTCCTCGGGTGGCCTGAGCGGGGTCAGGGGGCAGTAAGGCGACATGTGTAGCCTTGATAGGAGCCGCGCGCAGCCGCCCGGCGACTGGCCCGGCGCCGCGTCGGGCCCCACCGAACG
The DNA here is from genome assembly GCF_013248995.1 of Frigoribacterium sp. VKM Ac-2836. Lineage (GTDB taxonomy): Bacteria > Actinomycetota > Actinomycetes > Actinomycetales > Microbacteriaceae > Frigoribacterium. The sequence goes on from NZ_JABRPK010000003.1 coordinate 205,967, forward strand.
AGAGAACCGGAGCCCGTCCCATGGAACGTTTCACCGACAAGGTCGTCCTCATCACGGGCGGAGGGTCGGGTCTCGGCCGCGCGACCGCCGTCCGCGTCGCGAGCGAAGGGGCGAAGCTCGCGCTCGTGGACGTCTCCGAGAAGGGGCTCGCCGACTCGCAGGCCGCCGTGCTCGAGGCCGTCGCCGGTGCCGAGGTGCTGACCGTCACCGCCGACGTGTCGAGCGAGGACGACGTCGCCCGCTACGTGTCGGCGACCATCGAGCGGTTCGGCCGCATCGACGCGTTCTTCAACAACGCCGGCATCGAGGGCAAGCAGAACCTCACGGAGCGGTTCGGCGCGGACGAGTTCGACAAGGTGGTCTCGATCAACCTGCGAGGTGTGTTCCTCGGCCTCGAGAAGGTTCTCGGCGTCATGCGTTCGCAGGGCGACGGCGGTGCCGTGGTCAACACGGCGAGCGTCGGCGGCATCCGGGGCGTCGGCAACCAGTCGGGCTACGCCGCGGCCAAGCACGGCGTCGTCGGCCTCACCCGCAACTCGGCCGTCGAGTACGGCGAGTTCGGCATCCGCGTCAACGCGATCGCTCCCGGCGCCATCTGGACCCCGATGGTCGAGGCCTCGATGCGCCAGATCGACGCCGAGAACCCCGAGAAGGCCGCCGAGCAGTTCATCCAGATCAACCCCACCAAGCGGTACGGCAAGGCGGACGAGATCGCCTCGGTCGTGGCCTTCCTCCTGTCGGACGACGCCACCTACGTCAACGCGGCGGTCGTGCCGATCGACGGCGGACAGTCCGCGAAGTACTGACGCGCGTTCCGGGCGTCACCCGAGCTGCCGGCCCGCGGCCCTACGGGTGGCCCGACCCGCGCCTCCGGCGTCAGCGGACGACGACGATCATCCGCTTCGAGACGCTCGCCGACACGTCGTCGGTCCCGGCGTACGAGGCCGTCAGGGCGTAGACGCCGGCTCGCGTGAACGACGAGACCGGGACGCTGACCCGGCCCCCGCTCGCGCTCGTGAGCCGCGTCGACCCGAGCACCGTGCCACCGGCCGAGACGGTGACGACGCCCTCGGGTCTCGCGACACCGGGCGACGCGACCGTCACCGTCACGTTCGCCGCGGCGTTCCGTTTCACGGGGGTCGTGCCGGTCGACAGGGCACTCGTCGACGACGCCTTGTCGACCGTGACCGTCACGATCGCCGAGGTCGACCCGGCCTGCGCGGCCGTGTCGGGCACGAAGGAGGCGCGGAGCGGGTGGGCGCCCGACCTGGTCGTCGCCGGGAGGGTCACCGCCGCACGACCGTCGGTGCCGACCCGCGCGGAGCCGACCGTGGTGGTCCCGTCCCGCAGCGTCACGGTGCCGGTCGGGGTCGACCCGTCGGTCGTGACGACCCGCGTCGTGGCGGTGATGCGCGTCGGCGAGCCGTAGGTCTGGCGCGTCCGGTCGACGGTCAGCGTGCTCGCCGTGGCGACGGCCGACGCCGGGGCGGGGGCTGCGACGGGCTGCTGCTTCGCGGCGCCGGCCAGCGTGACGTCGAGCACCGCGCCTCCCGACGGGGTCATCGAGCGGACGGAGACGGTGAAACCGCCGTTCGCGCTCGTGAACGACTCGCCCGCGTCGAGGTGCGTGTCACGGCGGCTGGGGTCGCGCTTCGTGTCGAGACCGACGGCGAGGGCCACGGTCGACACCGTGCTGCCGGCGAGGGTGAGCGGTCGGAGCACCCGCACGCTGCCGGTCGTCCTGTCGCTGGTGAGCCCGCAGCGGGTGAAGCCCGGCGCGGCGACGGCGCAGGACGCCGCTCGACCGCCGAACTCGGCGCTGGTGGCGTCCGTTCCGGTGGCGGTGCGGTACTCGACGTAGTAGTCCTGCCCGCTGATCGGGTCGACGACCTTCAGGGCGCGGCCCGTCGCGGTGCCGTCGAGCGAGGTGACGACGACCTGGCGGGTGGTGCCCGCGCCGCTGAGGGTGGTCACGTCGGTCATGAACCCGGCTCGGACGCGCTGCACGGAGGACAGGTGGGGGCGGGCCGACGAGACCGAGTAGCCCATGATGTCGAGGAAGTCCCCGTACTCGAGCACGGGGCAGGCGGCGGGGGAGTCGGTCGACGTGGCGTAGCGGTAGTCGCTCGCGGCGCCGTCGAACGAGGTCGTGCTGCGGCACATGCCGGCGCCGGCGTGGCCGAAGCCCAGGTTGTGGCCGAACTCGTGCAGCAGGACCGGGACGCCGAGCGCGCTGCCCGCGCCGTACGAGCTGAACACCTCGCCGCCGTCGCCGCCGACCGTGCCGAACGCCGTCGCCGTGGTGCCGCAGGTCTCACGGCTCAGCACGATCAGGTGCTCGTTCGTGCCGGCCCACGCGTACTTGGCGAAGCGGCCCCCGAAGGCCGCGGTGTGGACCGTGTTGAGCACCGTGGCCGGGACGCACGAGGCCTGCCCGAGCGGGCGGGTCTCGATGCCGGCGAGGGTCACGTCCACGGTGTGGCCCGACTCCGCCCACCAGTAGTCGTGCAGCTGCGTGACGGCGGCGCGGATCGAGGCCTCGTCAGGCGGCGTGGGGGAGTCGTCCGAGGTCGCGGCCGTCACCGTGGCGACGCTGACGTAGACCGGGTGGGTCGTCACCCCCGTCGCCGGCGACACGGCGTCGTCGGTGCGGGCCCTCAACAGGGGCGCGGCCGGCACCGTCACCATGTCGCGGGACAGATCGGCGGGTGCGCCTGCGGCGGTCGTCGAGGCGGCGGAAGTCGTCACGGGCGCGGCGGCGGACGCGGCGGCCGGAGGGCTCGCGGCCTGGGCCGGGGCGGTCGCCAGGGCGGTGAGCACCAGGGCCGCTGCCGCGGTGGTCGCCGCGAGGCGGCGGATCGGGAACGACGGCATGGAGCACTCCTGGGGATCTCGGAGGCGCGGGTCGTCACCGAGGGATGCGCGCCTCCATCGGACGTCGGGCGACGAGGGAGGCCCTGCCGCCTCGACGGACGTCGGGGAACGTCGAGGCGGCAGGTGTTCTCCGGCGGACGTCGGGGAACGCCGGAGAGGTGACGGCAGCGAGCCGTCGGTGGGGGTTCACGCCCACGAATGGAACTCAACCACCCTCGTCCGGCGGCCCGAACCCCCCGTCCGAGGACGTCGGCACCCCCAGAACAGGACCGTTCGGGCTGCCCGAGGCCGCGCCTCCTGCCTGGGCGTCGGCCCTGACGGGTCAGGGGCGAGGGTATATCGTCCGGGTATCGTTCGACCCCGTTCCACCCTCGACAAGGAGAACACCATGAGCAGCACGTCAGCACCCGGCAGCTTCGGTCTCGGCAACGGCCTCGACGGCATGTGGCAGGCGATGGAGCAGCTCCGTTCGACCTTCGACCGCCGCGAGGGCACCAGGGCGCCCCGGGGCGAGGTGCGCGCCGCGATCCTCGCGCTGCTGGCCGAACGACCGATGCACGGCTACCAGATCATCCGCGAGATCGACGAGCGCAGCGGCGGCGACTGGAAGCCCAGCGCCGGATCGGTGTACCCGACCCTGCAGCTGCTCTCCGACGAGGGGCTCGTTGCCGCCGAGGAGACCGACGGCCGCAAGGTCTACTCGCTCACCGAGGCCGGTCGAGCCGCCGCCGGGGTCGACCCGTCGGCCCCGTGGGAGCCCGAGCGCTCCGCCACGGGCGACCGGTTCCGTGCCCTGCCCAAGGCCGGCGTCGAGCTCGCCCGTGCCACGGCACAGGTCGGCCGGACGGGCTCGCCCGAGCAGGTCGACGAGGCGGTGGCGGTGCTCGACGAGGCCCGTCGTCGCATCTACTCGATCCTCGCCCGAGACTGACGAGAGTGGCGTCGACCGACCCCTCCGCGTCCCGTCCGCCCGTGCGCGACCGTGCCGGTCGCGCACGCTACCGTCGCATCCTGCGGTTCGCCTCACGGCACCTCGCCGTCACCTGGTGGTTCGAGCTCGTGCTTCCGCGCTTCGGCCTGCGCCGACTGGCCGAGCGCACCCGTGCCCGGCGCATGCGGCGTTTCGCCCGGGGCTTCCACACGCTGGCGCTCGATCTCGGCGGCCTGATGATCAAGGTCGGGCAGTACCTGTCATCGCGTCTCGACGTGTTGCCGCCCGAGATCACGAAAGAACTCGAGGGGCTGCAGGACGAGGTCACGCCCGTCCCCTTCGCCGGAATCCGTGCCCTGGCCGAGGCCGAGCTGGGCCGACCCCTCTCGCAGGTGTTCGCGTCCGTGGCCGAGTCACCCATCGCCGCCGCATCGCTCGGGCAGGCGCACCGCGCCACGCTCGGCCCCGCGGACGCGGCCGACACGGGACTCCGCGACGTCGTGCTCAAGGTGCAACGGCCGGGAATCGACGCCGTCGTCGACGTCGACCTGGCGGCCCTCCGCCGCGTCGGCGGCTGGCTCAGCCACGTCCGTCTGGTGTCGGACCGGGTCGACGCCCCCGCCCTGGTCGAGGAGTTCGCCCGTACCAGCCTCGAAGAGATCGACTACCTGAACGAGGCCTCCAACTCGGCCCGCTTCGCCGCGGACTTCGCCGGTGACGACCGCGTGAGCGTGCCCGACGTCGTCTGGGAGCGGACCACGCGACGCGTCCTCGTACTGGACGACGTGTCGGCGATCAAGATCACCGACGTCGCGGCGCTCGCCGCCGCCGGCATCGACCCGGCCGAGGTCGCGCCCGTCTTCGCCGAGGTGATGTTCGAGCAGCTCTTCACCCACGGGTTCTTCCACGCCGACCCGCATCCCGGCAACATCTTCGTCACCCCCGTGCCCGGCGCGACGGACGGGCAGCGGCCGTGGAAGCTCACCTTCATCGACTTCGGCATGATGGGCGAGGTGCCGACGGGCACCAGGACGGGCTTGCGCAAGCTGCTGATCGCGGCGGCTTCCCGGGACGGCTCGGGCATGGTGAACGCCATGCGCGACCTCGGCGTCCTGCTGCCGAGCGCCGACACGGTCGGCCTCGAGCGGGCGGTGACCGCCACCTTCGCGCGCTTCGGCGGCATGGGCTTCGCCGAACTGCGCCAGGTGGACCCCCGCGAGTACCGCGAGTTCGCCGGACAGTTCGGTGATCTCATCCGGTCGTTGCCGTTCCAGCTGCCCGAGGACTTCCTGCTCGTCCTGCGCGCGATGACGCTGACCTCGGGGGTCGCCAGCGCGCTCGACCCCGCCTTCAACCTCTGGGACTCGGTGGAGCCCTACGCCGCGCAACTGATCCGCGACGAGCGGGGCAACGCGGTGCAGGACGTCACACGTCGTGCCGTCGACGCCGCGACCGTGGCCGTGCGCCTGCCCGGCCGCCTCGACCATCTGGTCACGCGACTCGAGGACGGCACGCTCGAGGTGGGCAGCCCGCGACTCGAGCGCCAGCTGACGCGCATCGAGCGGACCGCCCGGCGCGTGGTCTCGGCCGTGCTCTTCGGGGCGCTGCTCGTCGCCGGCGCCGTCCTGCGCAGTGGCGACGACGTCGTCGGCACCGTGCTGATGATCGTCTCGGTGGTCCCGTTGCTCTACGCCCTGCTGTCCGGTCGCGGACGCTGACGACCGACGTCCGGGCTCGAAAGGGGTACAGGTGGTTCCCCCTCACTGGGGACAGCGAGACCCTCACCGACGTGACCGTTCGTCGGTACTTTCGCATCATCGGCACCGTGCCGACACGTCTGCGCCTCCTCCCGACCCGCACCATGGGGGCCGCGACGCACCCCACCCGAAGGACTCCCCGACATGTCCCGATCGATCAGTCGCGCCCGCTGGACGCGTCGCGCCCGCTGGGCCGCCGTGCCCGTCGCCGTCATCGCCTCCGGCGCCATCATCTCGACGGCGTCGTACTCGGCCTTCTCGGCCACCACCTCGAACCCGACGAGCAACTGGTCGACCGGCACCGTGCAGCTCACGGACGACGATTCCGACGTCGCCCTGTTCTCGGCCTCGGGCCTGATGCCCGGTGACACCGGCACGAGGTGCATCACGGTCACCTCGGCGGGCAGCCTGCCCTCGTCGGTCCGGCTCTACGGCACCGCGGCGACCACGACCAACTCGCTCTCGTCCTTCCTCGACCTGACGATCCAGCAGGGGTCGGGCGCGTCCAGCGCCTCGTGTGACGGCTTCACCCCGGCGAGCCAGGGTGCGCAGGTCTTCTCGGGCACCCTCGCCGACTTCGCGAGCCAACGGACCGGCTACGCGACCGGCGCCCCGACCTGGTCACCGGACGGGACGGCCGCCGAGTCCCGCTCGTTCGAGTTCACGTACGCGCTCAGCCAGTCGACGCCGAACACCGGTCAGGACTCGCGCGCGGCGATCGCCTTCACCTGGGAGGCCCAGACCCGCTGACGCGGGAGACGACGCCCGAGCCGGAACACGCCGACATGACGACCCTCGCGGCCCCCGCCGCCACCACCTCGCAGGTCCGCTCCGACCTGTCGTTCTGGGGTGCGCTGTGCCTGGCGACGATCGCGCGGGTCGTCCTGACGACGGCCGTGTGCCTCCTGCTCTGGGCGGCCGTCCCGGCCCTCTGGGGCTGGTCGCCCACGACCGTGGTCACGGGGTCGATGTCGCCCGCGATCGCCGCCGGGGACGTGGTCGTGGCGATGCCCGTCGACACCGCCGACCTCGACGCGGGGCAGGTGCTACTCGTCGACGATCCGGACCGGACCGGGGAGCTGCGGCTGCACCGTCTGGTCGACACGACCGACGACGGGTCGTTGCGACTCAAGGGCGACGCCAACGCCGAGGTCGACTCGAGCCCCGTCGCCGCCGAGGCCGTGCACGGCGTCGGGGTCCTGCTCGTGCCGTCCATCGGGTCGCCGATGCTCTGGCACGGCGGCGACCGCGTCGTGGGCGTGCTCGTCGTGTCCCTCGTCGTGCTGCTCCTGCTCGCGGCGACGCGGCTCGAGCCGACCAGCGAGGACGTCGTCGACCCCCTCGCCCCGTCCCGTCATCGCGCGCCCTCGCAGCCGTCGGGGCGGTCGCGCGCGGCTCGGGTCGCGGGCGTCGCCCTCACCGTGGTGGCCGGGGTGGCCGTGCTGTTCCTCGTCGTCGGCTCGAGCCACGCGGCGTTCTCGGCCTCGACCTCGACCTCGAGCGTGCTCGCCACCTCGCGGTTCGCCTGCCTCGACCGCCCGGTCGCGGCGCAGGCGCGGTTCGCCTACCAGTTCAACGACGGGGTCGGCACGACGGCGCGCGACAGCAGCGGCAGCGGACGACCGGGCACCCTCACCCCCGGGGCCACGATCACGGGCGGCACGTGCGCCCCCGGTGACGGCCCGTTCCTGAGGCTCGACGGCGTGGACGGTCAGGTCACGACGGGGCTGAACGTCGACGGCCCCCAGGTCTTCACCGTCGAGACCTGGTTCCGCACGACCACGACGACGGGCGGCAAGCTGATCGGCTTCGGGAACAGCCAGGCGGGCGCGTCGGGACAGTACGACCGTCACCTCTACCTGACCGACCGGGGCACGCTGATCTTCGGCGTCTACAGCGGCGGGTACTTCACCCTGCAGAGCCCGTCGACGTACACCGACGGTGCGTGGCACCTCGCGACGGCGACCCTGGACTCCTCGGGCATGACGCTCTACGTGGACGGCGCACCGGTCGGGTCGTCGTCCCAGGCGGCGGCCGAGAACGCCCGAGGCTACTGGCGCATCGGCTACGACGCGGTGAACGCGCCCTGGCCCTCGCCGCCGACCAGCAAGCACTTCCGGGGCGACCTCGACGACACGATGGTCCTCGACGTCGCCTCGACGGCGGCCGAGGTGAGCGCGAGGTACGCGGCCAGCCGGTGAGCGTCGACCGGCGTCCGTCGACCGGCGACCGGGGACCCGGGCCCGGGGCCTCGGTCAGGAGGCGCGGGTCGGTCGAGCGAGGCGCCGCCGGTGTACCCGTCGGTCAGGAGCGGGCCAGGCGGCGGCGTCGGATGGCCGTGACGGTGACGAGGGCGGCACCGAGGAGCAGGACCAGGCCGGCACCGATCACCGGCAGCGTGGTGTCCGCACCCGTGTAGGCGAGGTCGCCGCGGGGGCCGGTGCCGTTCCGGTCGGAGACGGGGGTGGCCGGGGTCGACGGCGTGGTCGTCCCGGGCGGCGTGGTCGCGCCGGGCGGCGTGGTCGCGCCGGGCGGCGTGGTCGCGCCGGGGGGAGTCACGGTGCCGGGAGGGGTGCCGCCGTCGCCCGGGGGCGGCGTGACGACGACGGCCGGGGTGACCGTGACCGTGTAGTCCGCGGTGTCGGGCGGCGTCGTGCCGTTGTCAGCCGTGATGGTGACGGTGGTGTCGCCGGGGGTGGTCGGGGTGCCCGAGATCTCGCCGGTGGCGCCGTTCAGCGTGAGTCCGGCCGGCAGGGTGCCGGTGGTGACGGTGAAGGTCGGGGCCGGGGCACCGGTCGCCGTGACGGTGAAGGAGTACGGGGTGCCCTCGGTCGCCGTCGTCGGGCTGCCCGACGTGATGGTCGGGGCGACGGTCTCGGACGGCGTGCCGACCGTGGGGCAGGCCGCGGGCACGGCGAGGGTGTTGGTGTCGAGCGTCACGGCGCCGGTGCGGGCGAGGAGTCGTCCGACGACGGTCGCACCCGTGGTCGCGGTGATGGACTCCTGCGCGAGGATGGTCCCGCGGAAGTCCGCGTCGGCGAGGAGGGTGGCCGAGCTGCCGACCTGCCAGAAGACGTTGCACGCGCTGGCGCCCTGGGAGAAGGTCATGGTCGTGTTCGCGCCGATGGTCAGGGTGCTCGCGGCCTGGATGACCCAGACCGACCGATCGGAACCGGCGAACGCGAGGCTGCCGTTCTCGGTGAGCTGCACCGCGTCCCCCGAGTAGACGCCGGGCGACAGCGACCGACCGGCCAGGTCGACGACGTTGCTCTCCTGCGGGGTGAGCGCCGCGGCCACGTCGTAGGCCGAGGTGAGGTCCTGCTGCGCGAGCCGCGCGGGTTCGTCGGCCACGTGCTGCACGCCCCCGACGATCACGCCGGGGCCACCGGCGTCGAACCCGGTGACCGAGGAGCCGGGGCTGAGGCCGACGTCGCCGTTCACCACGCTGGGGCCGGTGTTGGTGACCGTCGAGGCGGCGAGCACGGCGTAGCTGCGGGCCGACCCGAGGTCGACGGGGCCGTCGATGACGTTCGCGGCGCTCGCGGGGAGGGCCGAGGCCACCGTGAAGGCGGCGGCGACGCCGAGGACGAGCCCCGAGCGGGCGAGGAGGGAAGTAGACGTCGAACGGGGCATGGCGCCACCTGACTGGGAAGAGGAGGCACCTGGACACACGTGATCGGTTCGTGTGGGCGTTCCCCGTTACCTGAGGTATACGCGGGTCTCCCTGATAACTCAATCTTTGAAGCTTTTTCTGTCGTCGCGACCGACGCAGCGGCACCCGTGTACCCCGGACTGGGCGTCGACTCGTGCGCCGTGCGGTCCGTAACGTCGATGCGTGATCCACGAGACCCACCCCGAGTCGTCGGACGCCCCGACGGCCACGACGACCACCCCCGCCACCCCGTTCGGAGCCCCCTCCGCCGCCGTGGAGCGGCGCATCGCCATCGTCGAGGCGGCCATGCGCGTCTTCAGCGAGCACGCTTTCCACGAGGCCTCGTTCGAGCTGGTGGCCCGAGCGGTCGACCTGCCGGTCAAGACCGTGAGGGACGAGTTCACGCACTGGAACGGCCTGGTGCTGGCGACCGTCGACCTCTGGGTCGGCCGTCGCACCCGTCCTCTGCTGCCCCTCGTCGAGACCCACGGCACGATCGCCCTGCTGCGTGCCATCGTCGTGGCGAACGCCGCCGAACCGGCGTTGATGCGCCTGCTCAGCGCCACCGTGAACGTCGCCGCCACACCCGGGCATCCCCTGGCACCCCTCTTGCACGACCAATGGCAACAGTTCTATCGCCTGATCCACACCTCCCTCGTGCGAGACGTCGACCTCGGCCGTGAACCCGAGACGATGCAACCGGCCCGAGGTGCCGAGCAGTTGATCGCCCTGTACGAGGGCCTGCAGCTGCAGTCGATGGTCCGACGCGACATGGACGTGCTCGATTCGTTCGACCGGGCGATCACACGGCTGCGGGCCGGCTGGGGCTCGGTGTACGTGCCACCGGCCTGGGACCTCGAGCTGGTCTGAGGTCTCGTCGCCTGGAGAGAATCGGCATGATCGGGGTACATCTGAGGTGTTCTCATGGACATCTCCCGGCGGTCGGCGTAGAAAAGACGGCACATCGCGTCTTACCAGCGCGATGAGGGGCACGACCCCGACGCCGAGGCCAACTACCTCGACGTGAGACGCGACCGAAGAAGGTGCGCCGTGGATCAGACGGCCGAGACGACGACGAGGCGACCCGCCCCGCTCCGTCTCGCGCGCCTCCTCGGACTCTCCGGTCTCGCCGCGATCGGCCTGGTCGGTCTCGGACTCGCCTTCTCGTCGACCTCGGCCTCGGCCGACGAGGCCCCGTCGTCACTGCTCGGCGGTGTCACCTCGGCCGTCGGCCAGGTCGCCGGGTCGCTCGACGCCCCCGTGGCCGCCGTGGGGCAGACCGCTGGAGGCGCCGTGTCGCAGGTCACGGACGTCGCCGTCCAGGCCACGGCCGTCGCGCCCCCGGTGCAGCAGGTCGTGCAGGCCGCCGCCCCGGTGGTGCCACAGGCCGTCCAACACGTCGCGGCCGCGGCGCCCGTCTCGTCGGTCGTCGCGCCCGTCGCGCAGACCGTGGACCACGTCGTCGCGGCCGTGCCCGTGGTGTCGACGGTCACCGGCCCCGCACCCGTCTCGACCGTGACCGACCCGCTCACGGGCGTCGTCGACGGCGGACTCGCCGCGGTCGGCGACTCGGCGGCGGCTCCGGCCGCTCCGATCGTCGTGCCGGTCGTTCCCGTCGTGCCCGTCGTGCCGGCCGTGCCGGTCGTGCCCGAGGGCGTCACGCCCGTGCCCGATACCACGCTGCCCGCGGGCGATGCCCCCACCGGCGCCGAGACCGTCGTCGACGGCCCTGCTGTCGTCGAGGCCAGCGACTCCCTCGTGACCGCCTCGACCTCGGCCGACGACGCGTCCGACGCGATGACCGTCCTGCGGGCGCACATCGCCTCCTCCGGTTCGACGCCGGCCGTCGAGGCGACCACCGTGCCCCTCGCGCCCGGCCCCGGCCCCGCGCCGCTTCCCACCGGCGACGACCACGGCACGCCCGCCCTGCCCTCGAGCACCGGCGGCAGCGCGAACGGTCAGGCCTCGGGTGGAGGCGCGGCCGGCGGGGCCGTCGCGCTCGACGCGACCCGCGCCTCCCAGCTTCCCGGACTCGCCGTGTCGGCGGGCTCCGCGGACGGCGACGACGACCTCCCGTCGACGCCTGCGTACGACACCGACTCTTCTCCCGACTGAGGCCGGTCGCGTCGCCCCGGCAGCGTTCCCGCTGCCGGCGACATCAGCGACCCCGCCGCGACCACGCGGCACCACACACCTCATCTCTTGGAGAAGACCATGAACAAGTACGTCTCGAGAGGGCTCATGGGAGCGCTCTTCGTCGGGGGCATCTGGGCCCTCGGAACGACCGCCGCGAACGCGGCGACCACCACCGGTGACGACGGGCTGCTCTCGGGCACCCAGATCGGCGCCGTGGTCGAGGCCCCGGTCTCGGCCCTCGGCAACGCCGTCAGCGTCCTCGGCGACGCGAGCAGCACCACCGCGGCACCCGCCGCCCCGGTCGCGGCACCTGCCGCCCCGGTCGCGGCACCTACCGCGCCGGTCGCTGCACCTGCCGCGCCCGTCGTTGCACCGGCGGCTCCTGCGGCACCCGTAGCACCCGCCGTACCCGTCACGACGACGAGCGGCGACTCGGGCCTGCTCTCGGGCAGCCAGGGCATCGTCTCGATCGACGTGCCCGTCAGCGTCGGCGGCAATGCCGTCTCGGTGCTGGGCGACTCCACCAGCACCGCTGCTCCCGTCGAGGCGCCGACCGCGCCGGCGCCCGCCCCGGCCGCACCGACCGCGCCCGCACCGGCCACGACGTCGGGTGACGACGCGATCGGCTCGGGCACGCAGGCGCTCGTCGACCTGACCCTGCCGGTCACGGTCGGTGGCAACGCGATCTCGGTGGTCGGTGACTCCGCGAGCACCGGAGCCTCGACCGAGACCCCGGCCGGAGGCGCGGCTGACGTCGCCCCCGCCGGCTCGGCCACCGGCAGCACCAGTGGTGACGACGGCATCCTCGGGGGCACGCAGGTCGTGCCGTCGGTGGGGCTGCCCGTGACCGTGGGTGGCAACGCGATCTCGGTGGTCGGTGACTCGTCCAGCACGGGGACCACGACCGGAGCGGGTTCGACCGGCCCCGGCACCGGCACCGGTACGACCGGTGGCAGCACCAGTGGTGACGACGGCATCCTCGGGGGCACGCAGGTCGTGCCGTCGGTGGGGCTGCCCGTGACCGTGGG
>NZ_JABRPK010000003.1:218444-220151 GCF_013248995.1 Frigoribacterium sp. VKM Ac-2836
TGGCAACGCGATCTCGGTGGTCGGTGACTCGTCCAGCACGGGGACCACGACCGGAGCGGGTTCGACCGGCCCCGGTACCGGTACGACCGGTGGCAGCACCAGTGGTGACGACGGCATCCTCGGGGGCACGCAGATCGTGCCGTCCATCACGCTGCCGATCGACCTGTCGGGCAACGCCGTCTCGGTGATCGGGGACAGCGAGGCCACGGACGGGACGACCGGAACCACGCCGACCGTCCCGGTCGACCCGACCGATCCGACCGACCCGACCGTCCCGGTCGACCCGACCGACCCGACCGATCCGACGATCCCCGTCGACCCGGCCGAGCCGTTCGACCCGACCGATCCCGTCGACCCGACGACGCCCACCACACCGGGCGACGAGGTCACCACGCCGGCGATCACCGACGGGACGGCGGTCACCACGACCGCTGCCCTCGTGACCGCCTCGACCGACCGCAGCGTCCTCGCTTCGGGCACCAGCGCCTCCTCGGCCCTCGCCGCCGAGTCGTCGCTCGCCTTCACCGGCAGTCACACGACGGCCCCGCTCGCGGGTGGGCTGCTGGCACTGCTCGTCGGGTTCGGCCTGCTCGTCGCGGCCCGTCGGCGGACGGCACGAGCCTGACGGCCACGCCCGTCGCTCGGACCTGAGCGACTCCACACCGACGGTGCACCGCAGACCTGGTTCAGGGGCCTGCGGTGCACCGCCGCGTCCGGAATCCCCGAGCACCCTCGTCGGTTGCACGACACATGACGTCCGCAACCACCATCGGCATCCTCGGCGCGGGCAAGGTCGGCACCGTCCTCGCCCGCCTCGTCCACGCCGCCGGCCACCCCGTCCTGCTCTCCGGATCAGGAGATCCCGCCCGCATCCGCCTGATCGTCGACGTCATCGCCCCCGGGGCTCGGGCGGTCTGGTCGGCCGACGCGGCACGAGAGGCCGACATCGTCGTGCTCGCCCTGCCACTCGGCAAGCTCGACTCGGTACCGGTGGATGCGCTGGCCGGCAAGGTCGTCGTCGACGCCATGAACTACTGGTGGGAGACCGACGGTCTGCGCGACGACCTCTCGGACGTCCGTACCTCGACGAGCGAACTCGTGCAGCGCCACCTTCCCGCGTCGCGCGTCGTCAAGGGCTTCAACCACATGGGGTACCACGACCTCGACGAAGGGGCGTTGCCCGCAGGCGACCCCGAGCGCAGCGCGATCGCCCTCGCCTCGGACGACCGCGAGGCCCTCGACCTCGTCGCCGACCTCGTCGACGCCGTCGGGTTCGACCCGGTGGCCCTGCCCACCCTGGCCGACGGCATCGCGCTCGAGCCCGGTTCGCTCGCCTTCGGTGCCGACGTCGGGGCGGCCGAGCTCCGCGAAACTGTCCGCGACTTCTGGACCTCCCAACGAGGGCTCGCGGTGGCTCGTGCCCGTCGGGCATCGAGCCCGGCCGACGGCACGGACGAACGGGTCGAGGTCACGGCGGGGTAACGAATTCGATGCGTTCCAATCTTTTTCGGTGACGGTGGCGAACCCTGTACATCCCCACCGGGACCAACAGACAAGGAGCTTCACCATGAACGCCTTCACTCGCAAGAACATCACCAAGACCACGCTGGGTCTCGTCGCCTCGGGCGCACTCGTCTTCAGCCTCGCGGCCTGCTCGATGGACTCCGGTTCGTCGACCGACACGTCGTCCTCTTCCTCCTCGTCGTC
>NZ_JABRPK010000004.1 GCF_013248995.1 Frigoribacterium sp. VKM Ac-2836
GTGAAGGCGTTCATGGTGAAGCTCCTTGTCTGTTGGTCCCGGTGGGGATGTACAGGGTTCGCCACCGTCACCGAAAAGGATTGGAACGCATCGAATTCGTTACCCCGCCGTGACCTTCATCCCGGCGATCTTCCTCAGCCGGCGAGGAATTCGTCGGTGTCGTCGGCGATCCGTCTCGACTGCGTGTGGTGCAGGTAGTGCTCTCCGTCGAGTGCGACGACCTGGCCGCGGTCGACGCTCGCGGCCTGGATCTCGTGCAGCTCGAGCCAGCCGCCGGCGTCGGGGTCCGCCTCGTCCTGCGCGACGAAGAGGAGGACAGGCAGGTCCGCCGGGAACGTCTCCCCCCTGACCGAGGCGAAGTTGCTCGCGGTGGCGTCCATCTCGTCGAGCAGGGTCGGGGCGGTCGAGTTCTTCGTCGTCAGGAGGCGCATCTGCTCTTTGGTGGCCTCGTCGTACGGCAGTCCGGCGTAGGCGTCGCCGGCGACCGCGGACGCCACGCGGAGCAGACCGAGGTCGCGGAGCGCGACGAGCCCGTCGGTCGGCGTGGGCTCCTCGGCGCCGGGCTGGTCGGGGACGCTGCTGTCGATCCCGATGAACGCCGTGACCTCGCTCGCAAAGAGGTGGCTGTACGCGAGGGCGTAGATGCCCGAGATCGAGTGCCCCATGAGCGCGTAGCGGTCGATGCCCAGCTGTCGCAGCGCGTCGTGCACTTCGCCCGCGATGTTCTCCGCCGTGCGGGGGGAGTCGGTCTGGTCGCTCAGCCCGGTGCCGAACGGCTCCACGGCGACGACGCGATGGGTGTCGTCGAGCTCGGAGACGAGCGGCTGGAAGTCGAGGCCGGGAGCCGCCGTACCGAGACCCGGCAGCAGGACGATCGTGTCCGCTCCGGACCCGCTGACGACGACGTTCATCTCTTTGCCGTCGACGGACACGAGCTCGCCGTAGGACGTGATCTCCGCGAGATCCGACGTCGTGGCGACGACGTTCACGATCGACGTCGTCACCAGCGTCAGGGTGGGGAGGGCCACGAGGGCGCCGATCGTCCACAGGGTGATCTTCAGGGGTTTGCGCACGGCATCTTCTTTCCGGGGGTGCGGGTCGGGGCCGCACGGTCTCCCAGGATCACACCCGAGATCGGCGGCCTCGAGAAGTGCCGAGGTGTCACCTCCTCCCGTGACGGATGTCACGACGGAGTCGCCTCCGCCCCCTCGGCCGGCGTCCTCCGTTGCTTTCGTCGGGTGATGAACTCTCGTGGCGCCCGTTCGCTGGACAGCCGTGGACGGACGATGGTCGACCCAGCGGCGTGAGACGTACGACCGCGGAAACGGGGCGACGATCCTCCTGTTCGACCCGCGGCGCGGCACGATGGGGCGTACGCCGACCCGACCGGGTCGACGCACGCACACACGAGAAGGGCACGACCATGGCCGACGCCGGGTTCAGCACAGAAGAGAAGGCCGCCATGAAGCAGCGCGCCGCCGAGCTGCGGGCCGAGGCGAAGCGTCAGAAGCTGGCCGACAAGTCGGCCGCCGAGGCGCAGGACGCCGCGGACGCCATCGCGGCCATGACCGACGTCGAACGGCCGATCGCCCAGATGGTGCACGAGGTCGTCGCCGAGCACGCCCCGAACCTCGCCCCCAAGACCTGGTACGGCTTCCCCGCCTATGCGAAGGAGGACGGCAAGGCCGTGGTCTTCTTCCAGCCGGGCGCCAAGTTCGGCACGCGCTACTCGACCCTCGGGTTCCAGGACGGCGCCCGGCTCGACGACGGCACCCTCTGGCCCACCTCGTACGCCGTGACCAGCGACGACGACGCCACCCGCGCCTCCGTCGCCGCTCTCGTCCGGAAGGCCGCCGGGCTCTGACGCCGGCCGGGGGCGGCGCTATGATCGTCTCCACAACACACGGGAGTCCGGTGAGCCGGGCTGAGAGGAAGCGAACCACGCTTCGACCGTCGAACCTGATCTGGGTCATGCCAGCGCAGGGAGGAGAAGAACAGATGTCCACGTCCACGCCCGAAAACCGTTCCACGGCGGCTCGCGACAGCTCGACCGGCTTCACGCCGAAGGCCCGTACCACCCCGACCCGCCGGTGGCGGGTCGTCGACATCGTCGTCGCCAGCGTCATCGGCGTCGCCGCCGGCGTCGTCTTCTGGGCCTGGGGTCTGGCCTACACACCCATCGACAGCGTCCTGAGCTTCTCCGGCGGCTTCGAGGGCATCCTCAACGGCGGCTGGCTCTTCGCCGGCGTGCTCGGCGGCATCGTCATCCGCAAGCCCGGTGCCGCCGTCTACACCGAGGTCGTCGCGGCCGTCGTCTCGATGCTGATCGGCACCCAGTGGGGCTTCTCCGTGCTCATCTGGGGCATCGTCCAGGGCCTGGGCGCCGAGATCGTGCTCGCGCTCTTCCTCTACAAGTCGTGGCGGATCGGCACGGTGCTGCTCGCGGGCGCCGTCGCCGGCCTCGCCGTCGGCCTGATGGACACCAGCTTCGCCTCGGCCGCCGCCTATGCGAGCGGGTCCAAGACGATCTACATCGTGACCTCGGTCGTCTCGGGCACCGTCCTGGCCGGTCTGCTCTCGTGGCTCGCCGCCCGCGGCCTCGCCCGCACCGGGGCGCTCTCCCGGTTCGCCTCGGGGCGCTCGGCGGACGCCCGGATCTAGGCGCGCCTCCTCGTGTCCCACGCGATCAGGCGACCTCGCGACGGGGCCGGTGAGGCCGGCGCCGTGGGTGGTGCCCGGGTGACCGCTCGCGGCTGGGGATGGCGGCACGCCGGCCGCCGTCTGCCCGCCGTCTCCCAGCTCGACCTCGACGTCGCCCCCGGCGAGCGCGTGCTGCTGCTCGGCGCGTCCGGGGCCGGGAAATCGACCCTCCTCGCCGGTCTCGCGGGCGTGCTCGGCGGCGACGACGAGGGGGACGAGGCCGGCGACCTGCTGGTCGATGGTCGCGTACCCGCCGACCAGCGCGGCCGGGTCGGCCTCGTGCTGCAGGACCCCGACTCGCAGGTCGTCCTCGCCCGCGTGGGCGACGACGTCGCGTTCGGCTGCGAGAACCTCGGCGTGCCGCGCGACGAGATCTGGCGCCGTGTCGGGCACGCTCTCGAGGCCGTAGGTCTCGACCTGCCGCTGAGCCACCCGACCTCCGAGCTGAGCGGTGGCCAGAAGCAGCGGCTGGCGCTCGCCGGGGCCCTCGCCATGCGGCCGGGGCTGGTGCTGCTCGACGAGCCGACGGCCAACCTCGACCCCGCGGGCGTCGTCGAGGTACGCGACGCCGTGGCCCGGGTCGTCGCCGACACCGGGGCGACGCTCGTCGTCGTCGAGCACCGGATCTCGGTCTGGCTGCCCGTCGTCGACCGGGTCGTCGTGCTCGACGCGGGCGGGGGAGTCCTGGCCGACGGACGACCCGAGGACGTGCTGCGGGCCGAACGCGACCGCCTCGTCGACGCGGGGGTGTGGGTTCCCGGCGCCGCGCCTCCTGCGCCCGTCCGGTCGCGCGCGGCCGGTGACCTATTGCTCACGGCGTCGGGCCTCGAGGTGGGGCCCAAGGGGCCCGGGGGTCGCACGGTCGCCGCCGGCATCGACCTCGCCGTCACCGGAGGGCGCGCGCTCGCCGTCACGGGCACGAACGGTTCGGGCAAATCGACACTCGCCCTCACCGTCGCGGGACTGCTCGCGCCCGTCGGGGGATCACTCGAGGCCAGACCGGCGTTCGCCGCCGGTGCGGGCTCCTCGCCGATCCGCTGGAAGCCCCGCCAGCTGCTCACGCGCGTCGGCACGGTGTTCCAGGATCCCGAACACCAGTTCTTGACGGCGACCGTCCGCCGCGAACTCGCGGTGGGTCCGGAGGCGCTGGGCGCGCCGCCGACGGAGGTCGCATCACGCGTCGACCACCTCCTCGACCGGTTGCGGCTCGACCACCTCGTCGGGGCGAACCCGTTCACGCTCTCGGGAGGCGAGAAGCGCCGACTCTCGGTCGCGACGGTGCTCGCGTCACGCCCGTCGCTGCTCGTCCTCGACGAGCCGACCTTCGGGCAGGACGCCCGCACCTGGCGCGAGCTCGTCGCCCTGCTGGCCGACCTGCTCGACGAGGGGCGGGCGGTCGTCGCCGTGACCCACGACGCCGAGTTCGTGTCGGCCCTCGCCGACGACGTGCTCGACCTCAGCGCCCACGCCCGCCACTCCGACCCTGCCGTGGCGCGCCGATGAGCGTCCTGACCCCGATCGAGGCGACCGGCGCGGTCGGTCGCGTCAACCCGGTCGCGAAACTGCTCGCCGCCGTCGTGCTCGCCGTGGCCCTGCTGCTCTCCATCGACTGGGTGTCGGCCGGCACAGCGCTGGTGCTCGAGGCGTTGCTGCTGCCGTTCGCAGGGCTCTCGCCGCGGCAGCTGCTGGCGCGCACGGCACCGCTCTGGATCGCCGCCCCGACGTCGGTCGTCGCCATCGCCCTCTACGGACGCGACGACGGGGCGGCGGTGTTCGACCTGGGCGTGCTCTCGGTCACCGAGGGGTCGCTCGCCCTGGCCGGGGCGATCGGCCTGCGCATACTCGCCGTGGGGGTGCCGGGCATCGTGCTGTTCGCCACGACCGATCCGACCGACCTCGCCGACGGCCTCGGTCAGGTCCTGCGGCTGCCGGCGCGCTTCGTGCTGGGCGGCCTCGCCGGGTTGCGCCTGGTGGGGCTGTTCATGGACGACTGGCGGCAGCTCGCCCTGGCCCGCCGTGCCCGAGGCGTCGCGGACTCGGGCGGGCCGATCGGGGCGCTGAAGCGCTTCGGGCAGCAGGCCTTCTCGCTGCTGGTGCTGTCGGTCCGACGCGGCAGCAAGCTGGCCACCGCGATGGAGGCCAAGGGCTTCGGCAGCGACACCCCGCGCACGTGGGCCCGTCCGTCGTCGTTCGGGCTGCGCGACGGCGTGCTGGTCGGCCTCGGCGTCGTCGTCGCCGCCGCCGCGGTGACCACGGCCGTCCTGGCCGGCACGTGGGAGTTCGTCCTTGCCTGATCGCGTGGCCGTGGACGACGCAGTGACCGACCTGCTGCGCCGAGCAGAGGAGGCGCGGGTCGGGTCGCGTCGCGTCGTCCTGCTGATCGACGGCCGGTCGGGTTCGGGCAAGACCACGCTCGGTCGTGCGGTGGCCGCCGCGTGGCCCGTCGCTCGCCTCGGCCCGGTGCGTCTGGTCCACCTCGACGACGTCTACCCCGGCTGGCACGGCCTCGAGGCGGCGTCCCACGTCGTCGAGACGTCCGTGCTGTCGACCACGGCCCCCGGATGGCGGCGGTGGGACTGGCAACACGGTCGTGCGGGGTCGTGGGAGGCGCTCGACCCGGCCGTGTCGCTGATCGTCGAGGGGGCCGGGGCGTTGACCCGCGCCTCCTCGTCGCTCGCCGACGTGCGTGTCTGGCTCGAGCTCGACGCGGAGACCCGACGCAGGCGGGCCCTCGGCCGCGACGGCACCGCTTTCGAGCCGTGGTGGGAGGTCTGGGCCGCTCAAGAGGAACGGCACCTCGCCCGGTGGTCACCGAGGGGCCTCGCCGACGTGCTCGTCGAGGCCCGCTAGTCACCGCGGCCTCAGAGGACCCCCCGCGCTCGCAGCAGCTCGCCCAGCACGGGCGAGACGGCGACGGCGAACGCCATCGTGAGGTGCACGCGGTCTTGCTTGACGGGGACGTCGCCGACGAACGCGGGGCAGAGGTCGTCGACGCAGGTCAGCCTCCGCAGGTCGACGAACGTCCCTCCGACGGCCTCGAGGACCGTGCGGTCAGCCGCTGCGCGGTCGAGCCACGTGGGCGACGTCCGCGAGATGCAATCGACCGGGCTCCCCCCACGCCGGAAGCAGGACGCGATGTCGGCGTCGTCCGGAGGAGGCGTGAGGAGGACGACGGACCCGGTGGCTTCGGCCACCCGGCGGGCGTAGGCCCCGAACCCCTCGGCCCAGCGGTCGGGGGTGACGGGGCCCGAGCCGTCCTCGCTCATCTCCTGGTACGAGTTCGTGACGAGGACGACGTCGGGGTGTGTGCCCTCGATGAGCGCGAGGGTCTCGTCGTTGTGCGCCCGGCAGCTGTCGATGATGCCGGCGACGTCGTTCTGTACTCGGATGTCGACGAACGGGCAGGCGAACTTGGCCCGGTTGACGAGGGTGAAGCCGCCGTCGGGAGCCTCGGCCAGGGGGGTGAGGGCGTCGAGCTCGTGCATGGCCGTCGAGTCGCCGACGAGCATGACCGTCGTGGTCGCCGAAGGAGAGGTCCACGTGCACTCGTCCTGTGTCAGCCCCTTGGCCTCGGCGTCCCCGCAGGCGAGACGCGGACTGCCGCCGCTCGTCCCGTCGAGGACGGATTCGATGTCGGGGTCGAGGTCGGGCCACGACGTGGCGGAGAGGGCGCGGGCCACCTCGGTGGACCACTCGTCGAGCGCCGGGACGTCGGGACCGTCGGTGCCGTCCGACCCACCGGCGTCGTTCCCGTCGCCCTCCGACCCGTCGCCGGGGCGTCCGTCGGCCGCCGCAGGGGGCGGGACGGGAGGAACCGCCGTGGGCTGCACGGCGTCCGCGGCGAGGCCGGTGGCCGTGAGAGCGGCCACCGCGAGCAGCGCCACCCCGCCTCGTCGATAGGTCCGCCGGTGCTCTCGTCGCCATCGCCGCCAGGCGTGCCTGGCCGATCCCCGTTCGAGGAGGGGCGACGCGATGAACGGCCGCTCGATGAGGTGGTAGCTCAGAGCGGACAGGGCGAGCGTAATCGCGAACACGGCCGGCCAGAGCTTCGTCGGCTTGTCGCCCAGCAGGGACGTGCCGATCACGAGCACGACGAAGTGCCAGAGGTAGATCGAGTACGAGAGGTCGCCCACGATCGTCACGGGCCGGCTGGCGACGGGACCGAGCCAGGGAGTGCCCGTGCTCCCGGTGCCGGCCACGAGGACGAGCAGCGTGGCGATCACGGGCAGGAGTGCCCCCGGAGCCGGGAAAGGCACGGCGGTCGTCGTGATCCACGCCGACGCCACGACGCCGCCGAGGCCGGCCCATGACAGAACCGGCCGGAGCGCGGCGGGGAGTCGGCCGACCAGGGGCGATGCCGTCGCGAGGAGCGCCCCGAGGGCGAGCTCCCACGCGCGGGCGATGCTCGAGAAGTAGGCGACGGTCGGCATCGCCGTGGACTGCCGCCAGGCCACGGCGAACGACGCCGCCGCGACGATCGCGAGGAGAACGCCCATCGTCACCCGCGGGACGGGGCGCCCCCGCCGGGCGGCGACAGCGACGGCCGCGACGACCACGAGGGGCCAGACGAGGTAGAACTGCTCTTCGACGGCCAACGACCAGTAGTGCTGGAAGGGCGACTCGGGGCCCTGGGCCGCGAAGTAGTCGGTTCCGACGGCCGCGAAGTGCCAGTTGGCCAGGGACGCGACGGACCACAGGGCGTCCACGGCGGCCGAAGCCCCTCGGGCCCGACCGATGGCGAGCCAGGTGACGACAGTCCCCACCAGGAGGACCACGACGCTCGCCGGAACGATGCGCCGGATGCGCCGTCGCCAGAAGTCGAGGATCGAGACCCGACCGTGCCCCTCGGCCTCGCGCAGCAGCAACCCGGTGATCAGGAACCCGGACACCACGAAGAAGACGTCGACCCCGACGAAACCGCCGGCCGGTCGGCCGGTGACGTGCTCGACCACGACCATCGTCACGGCGAGGGCCCGGAGGGCCTGGACGTCCAGTCGAAGGCTGCGGGGTGGGCCCGGCGCACGGGCCGCAGCGCCGGCGCCGCTCACGGCCTCGGTGCGACGTGGGGGACTGATGGTCGTGACGATGATGTGCTTCCGATCTTCCGACGACATTGTACCGGGCATATATTACCCAGGTACGTGTACCCTGGGTTAATGGGTGAACGAACGTCCGGATCGTCGGCCGGGTCCCGGCGCGGATTCCTCCTCGTCGGAGCGGCGGGCATCGCGGCTGCCGGCGCTGCGGCGGTCACGCCCGGCGGCCATCGGGCTCACGCCGTCGAAGCGCCCGCTACCGGTCCGGAGGGTCAGGCACCTGGCGCGTCGGTGCCGCCCTCTCCGCGGGTGGGGGTCGACGTGCGTGACCACGGGGCGGTCGCCGACGGGGTGACCGACGACACCGCCGCGTTCGTGAGTGCCGTCGAGGCGGCCGGCGCGGTTCGCGGCCGGGTGCTGGTGCCGGCCGGCACGTACGTCGTCGACTCGATCACGGTGCCTCTTCTGGTCGCGATCGAGGGCCTGGGGGCGGACATCAGTCGGTACGGGGCGTCGACGGACGGGGGCGTGAACCTCCGGCACCTGCCGCGGTCGACGAAGCCCATGATCGTGGTCGACGGCAACGGGGTCACGCTCGAGGGGTTGACCCTGCAGGGCAACGGGTCCTCGGCGCCCCTCGTGCAGGTCGTCAACGGGTTCGAGTCACGATTCGAGCGGGTGCAGTTGGCCGGTGTGGCCGGGACGGCCCTCCTCGTCGAGCGGGTCAACAACAATCTCTGGTCGGATCTCTTCGTCAACGACTGCGGGTCGGTCGACGAGGCCGCGGTCGTCGTCCGGTCGCCGGCCTCGGGCGGCTCCAACACGAACACGTTCACCTGTGTGAACCTGCACATCGAGGGCAGCGCGAACGTCGCCCTCGAGCTGGCGTGGGGTGCCGGTGCCGAGTACTTCGTCGAGTTCGTCCGGTTGATCGCCCCGCACATCGAGACGCTGCAGCGGGCGGGCTCGGGCACCGACGCGACCGTGCGCATCGGCAACGTCCGGCAGGTCGAGTTCGTCGCCCCGACGATCTACGGGGGGCCGGGTCCGCTGATCGAGCACGACGAGAAGCGACGCCGCGGCGTCGACATCGACGGCGGCATCAGACTGCTCGGTGGTGCCCTGCTCGGAGCCGACCCCGCCCGGGTCGGGGCGTCGAGCGTGCTCGTGCGGCTGACCAAGGGTGATGACTTCGCTCTCGTGGGCACCCGCCTTGGTCGGTTCACGACGTCGGGGGTCGAGTTGGCCGAGGGATACGGCTCGCGGTTCGCCGTCGACCCGACGACGCGGATCGCCACGACCGGATCGGCCGTCGAGATCGTCGACCGTCGCGAGGTCGAGGCCCGGCCGCTCTGGTCCTGGGGAGGCGACATGGCCGTGGGCCGGCGCTTGCTGGGTGCCCGCGGCGGCCCGTCCCCCGTGGCGTCGGCCATGGGGCGGAACGGCGACGGCGCACCGTCTCCGACCCTGTCAGGTTCCGACCTGCGGGGGACGGTCGCCTTCGGTTCGGGACGTGCGCGTCGTCGAGGCACCCAGGTGAGGGTCCGCTACTCGACGCCGTTCGAGACGGCTCCGGTGGTCTCGATCTGCCCGGCGTCGAACGCGGCGGCGTCAGCCGAGTACTTCGTCGTCTCGCGTCCCGACGCGTTCGACATCGAGATGGTCGGCCAGCTGCCGGAGGGCCTCCCGGCCGACGCCTACCGTTTCACCTACCAGATCATCGGGTGACCGCGGCCTTCGTCAGGCCCAGCCGAGTTCGTGAAGTTGATCGTCGTCGAGACCGTAGAAGTGGGCGATCTCGTGGACGAGGGTGATGTGGATCTCGTCGGCGAGTTGGTCGAGGTCCTCCACAGCGGCGAGGTGCGGCTCGCGGTAGAGGATGATGCGGTCGGGCAGCTCGCCGAAGCCGTACTGGCCTCGTTCGGTGAGGGCGACGCCGTCGTAGAGGCCGAGCAAGGCCAGCGTGCCGTCCTCGGGGCGGTCCTCGGTCACGAACACGACGTTGTCGAGACCGTCGACCATGTCGTCGGGCAGCAGGTCGAGTTGGGCGACCACCATGGCGTCGAACGCCTCGGGGTCCACCTCGGAGGGGTCGATGCCCGTCGGCCCGCCGTCGGCGTCCTGCTCGTCGTCACCGTTCTCGGGGGAGTCGTCCACCCGTCAACTCTCGCACGCCGAGGCGAGCCACTCCTGGGCGCGCTCGCGCATCTCGGACCAGAAGATGCCGGAACCCAAAAATCCCCTGCCCATCGGAGGGCAGGGACCCCTTCGTGACGAGCGCAGCGAAGTCGGGAACCGCGACGTCCGGGATGCGCTCGCGCATCTCGGACCAGAGGATGCCGGAACCCAAAAATCCCCTGCCCATCGGAGGGCAGGGGATCTCATTTGGGTGAGTAACGGGGCTTGAACCCGCGGCCTCCTAGACCACAACCAGGCGCTCTACCAGCTGAGCTATACCCACCATGCGCGACTGCCGAGGCGATCGCAACGAGAAGACTCTACTACAGCCGGGGAGCCCATTCGTCCACGACGGCCTTCGAGATCGCCTGGACGTCTTCGGTGGTGGGGCCAGGGTCGGCGACGAAGCCGGCGCGACGGTAGTACTCGAGTTCGCGAATGGATTCGAGGATGTCGGCGAGGGCGCGGTGGCCGCCGTGCTTCTGGGGGGCGTTGAAGTACACGCGGGGGAACCAGCGACGGGCGAGTTCTTTGATCGACGAGACGTCGACGCTGCGGTAGTGCAGGTGGCCGTCGACACGGGGCATGTACTTGGCGAGGAAGGCCCGGTCGGTGCCGATGGTGTTGCCGGCCAAGGGGGCGTGCTGTTCGGCCGGCACGTACTTGAGGATGTACTCGAGCACCTCGAACTCGGCCTCGGCGAGGCTGACGCCGTTCGGGATCTCGTCGATGAGCCCCGACGACCGGTGCATCTCGGTGACGAACTCGCCCATGTTGTCGAGCGCCGACTGGTCGGGCTTGATCACGATGGTGAAGCCCGGGTGCACCGGGGTCAGGTCGAAGTCGGTCACGACCACGGCGACCTCGACGAGTTCGTCTACCGTGAGGTCGAGCCCGGTCATCTCGCAGTCGATCCAGACCAGTCGGTCGTTGCTCGTAGCCATTCCGCGAGTCTAGCCCGGTGCTCTTCCGGCACCGCGCCTCCTGAACCGAGACCTGTGTCGAGATCAGGAGGCGCGGGTGCGGTCGCGGAAGATGGCCGGGCCTACAGGGCCTCGCCGGCCCCGATGGCTTCGGCCTCGACACGAGCCGGTTCGGGGCCGTCGTCCACCCGGCGCAGAGCCTTCCGGGCGGCGACCACGACGACGAACGCCACGGCGACGCTGGCGGCCGCGAAGACGTAGGCGGCGCTCGGTGCGATGGTGTCGGCGAGCAGGGTCGCGACGGGCGGGGCCACGGCGCCGCCGAGGAAGCGCACGCCCGAGTACGCGCTGGACGCGACCGAGCGGGGCAGGTCGGTGGCCTCCATGACGGACTCGGTGAGGACCGTGTTGAGGACGCCGAGCACGAGGCCGCCGACCACGACGCAGACCACGAGGGCGGCCGGTGTCCCGACGACGACGGCCGCAGCCACCAGGTCGAGTGCCAGCAGGGGCAGGGCGATGCGCAGCACGGTGGTCCGGCGGAGGCGTGCGGTGAGCAGCGGAGCGACCCACACGGATGTGATGGCCAGGCCGACGCCCCAGCCGAAGAAGGTGAACCCGATGCCGAGCGCACCGAAACCGAGCGGGTACGGCGTGTAGGCGAGCAGGACGAAGAAACCGATGTTGTAGAAGAGCGCGGTCGCGGCGAGGGCGCCGAGCGCCGGGCGGCCCAGGGCACGGAACGGCGCCGAGACCCTGGTCGGCGTGGGCTTCTCGATCGTGTCGCCCTTGAGGAAGAGCACGATCGCGATGAAGGCGATCGCCATCAACGTGGTGACGCCGAAGAAGGGGCCCCGCCAGCTGACCGAGCCGAGCAGGCCGCCGATCAATGGCCCGATGGCGATGCCGAGGCCGAGGGCTGCTTCATAAAGAATGATCGCGGAGGCCGTGCCGCCGGCTGCCGCGCCCACGATGGTCGCGAGAGCCGTCGAGATGAACAGGGCGTTGCCGAGCCCCCACCCCGCACGGAACCCGATGATCGACCAGACGTCACCGCTCGTGGCCGCGAGCAGGGCGAAGAGGACGATCAGGGCGAGCCCGATCAGCAGGGTCCGTTTCGCGCCGAGTCGGCTCGACACCCAACTGGTGAAGAACATCGCGACGCCGGTGACGGCGAGGTAACTGGTGAAGAGCAACTCGGTCTGGGTCGGGCTGGCTTCGAGGGAGTCGGCGATGGCGGGAAGGATCGGGTCGACGAGCCCGATGCCCATGAACGCGACCACGCAGGCGAAGGCGATGGCCCACACGGCGGTCGGTTGCCGGAGGATGCTCGGCTTCGGTTCGTGCGCGGTGCTTCCGGCGGCGATCATGCCGACACCGCCTCGGCGTCGGCGCGGAGGTCGGAGCGGGTGCCGACGCGGGACGCCAGCAGGCGGGAGGCGTGCTCGAGCACGGTCCACTCGTCGTCGTCGAGGTCGGCGAACAGCCCGCCCAACGAGTCCGCGAGCCGGCCCCGCCACTCGGTGAGGGCGGCCGTTCCTCGGCCGGTGATGGAGATGAGCCAGGCCCGGGAGTCGTCCGTGTCGGCGATGCGCTTGACCAGCTCGTCCTCGGCGAGACCACGGACGAGCTTCGTCATGGTGGGCTGCGAGACACGGCTGGCTCGGGCGAGGTCGCCGACGCGAAGGTCACCGTCGGTGGTCAGGATCGAGAGCGTGCGCCAGACGGCGGGTGATGTGGTGCGGCCGGTCTCCTGCGCGGCGATGCGCGTCAGGCGATGGGTCGACGTCAGGAGGGATTCCAGGATGTCTGTCGGCTGGGAGATCATCGGTCAAGTATATAGCCAAGCTATATAGCCCGGCTATTCATCTCCGCCACGGGAAGCTGGGCACTGACTCCGCGCCTCCTGGTAGACCTGTGGACATGACAGACAGCAAGCCCACCGTGGCCGAGGGTTCCGAGTACGTCGTCTTCTTCGACGGCGGTCCGAGCGACGGCTCCACCGACACCCGCATCAGCACCGACGGATCGTACGACGAGCAAATCACCGACTTCGTGCTGATCGACGGCATGGAGACCGGCATCGTCTACACCGCCACCGAGGCGAAGATGGTCGGTGAGCAGCTGCAGGTGCACTATTCGCTCGACGCGAAGGACAGCGACCCGGTCGACGACCCCGAAGACCGCAACGACGACCGCGACAACTGACGCCAGCGGCCCCGGCCGCGACGACGCACGAGACCGCAGGAGGCGCGGGGGAAGTTTCCCCCGCGCCTCCTCGTTGTGCACGACATGATGCTCGAGCTGTACACGTCCGCCTTCTGCGGTCCCTGCCACGCGGCTCGGGCGGTCGTGGCCGAGGCCAGGGCGCTCGTCCCCTCCCTCGTGGTCGACGAATCCGACGTCGCCACTCGACCGGAGGCGGCCGAACGACGGGACGTCCGCAGCACACCGACCATCGTCGTCACGAGGGACGACGGCGAGGTCGTCTTCCGCTCGCCGGGAGTGCCGACGCTCGATCGCCTGCTCGGGGCCCTCGCGCTCGCGGTCTGATCGTGGCACCCCCGTCATGGAGAGCTCATAGGACCTCTGCGGCTTTGCCATCGGCAGATGCGAGGCCGCTGATGGGCGGGCGATCGATCGTGGTCGCATGCCTGACACCGACATCTTGCGTCTCGACATCGTGGTACCCGTCTTCGACGAGGCGGCCACCCTCGAGGCCAGCATCACGAGCCTTCACGACCACCTGACCCGCCACGTCGCCGATACCTGGCGCATCACCGTGGCCGACAACGCCAGCACCGACGGCACCGCAGCGCTCGCCGACCGCCTCGCGCGACGCCTGGAGGGCGTGACCGCCGTCCACCTCGACGAGAAGGGCCGCGGCCGTGCCCTCAAGCAGGTCTGGGCGGCTTCACCCGCCGAGGTCCTGGTGTACCTCGACGAGGACCTCTCCACCGACCTCTCGGCACTCGGCCCGCTCGTGGCGCCGCTGCTCTCCGGCCACTCCGACCTCGCCATCGGCACCCGGCTCAGTCGCTCGTCGCGGGTGGTCCGCGGCGGCACGCGCGAGTTCGTCTCGCGCAGCTACAACTTCCTGCTGCGCCGCACGATGGGCGTCGGCTTCAGCGACGCCCAGTGCGGCTTCAAGGCGATCCGGCGCGAGGCCGCCGAGCGACTGCTGCCCCTCGTCGAGGACACCGGCTGGTTCTTCGACACCGAGCTGCTGATCCTGGCCGAACGTTCCGGCCTGCGCATCCACGAGGTGCCGGTCGACTGGGTCGACGACCCCGACAGCTCGGTCGACATCGTCTCGACGGCCGCCGCCGACCTCAAGGGGATGCTGCGGGTGGGCACGGGCATCGCCCGGGGCACCATCCCGGTCCAGGCGGTGTACGACGCGATCGGGAGGCGTCCGTTCGAGCCGCCTGCGCCTCCGACGTTCTTCTCGCAGGTCGTGCGGTTCGGCGTGGTCGGGGTCGCCTCGACCGCGGCGTACGCGTTGCTCTACCTCGTCGCTCAGCAGGTGATGTCGGCCCAGGCGGCGAACTCCGCGTCATTGCTCGTCACGGCCGTGCTCAACACGGCCGCCAACCGGCGCTTCACGTTCGGGGTGCGCGGAGCATCGGGCGTGGCTCGACACCAGCTGCAGGGGTTGATGGTCTTCGTGCTCGCCTGGGTGCTGACGTCGGGGTCGCTCGTCGCGCTGCACGCGGCGGCTACCGCGGCCGGAGCACACGCGGAGCTGCTGGTCCTGACCGTGGCGAACCTCGTCGCGACCGTGCTGCGCTTCGTCCTGCTGCGCGTCTGGGTCTTCCGCTCACAAGCGACGCACGTGACGCCGGGGCTGGCGGACGATCGGGTTTCCGCGGACGGGCGAGGTCCCGCCCCCGACCCCGTGTCCGACCTCACCACCCGCTTCGCCGCCGTGTCCGGCGACGACGACGTCGCGGCTGCCCGGCGATGAGCGCGGGCACGACGCCGGCGGCGCTGACCGACCGACACTCGCCGTCCGTCTCGGCCGGCCAGCGCCTCCGTGCGCTCGGTCACCGTCTGGTACGCGGGCGCGAGGACGCGGCACGGTGGGAGCGGCCGGCGTTCCTCGCCCTGCTGGTCGCCACGGGGGTGTTCTACCTGGTGAACCTCTCGGCGAACGGCTGGGCGAACTCGTTCTACTCGGCCGCGGTGCAGGCAGGTTCTCAGAACTGGGAGGCGTTCCTCTACGGCTCGTCCGACGCCGCGAACTCGATCACGGTCGACAAGCCGCCCGCGAGCCTGTGGGTCATGGCGCTGTCGGTCCGGCTGTTGGGGCTGTCCTCGTTCAGCATCCTGCTGCCCGAGGCCCTCATGGGCGTCGCGACGGTCGGCCTCGTCTGGGCGACGGTGCGGCGTCACTTCTCGGCAGTCGCGGCGTTCGTGGCCGGGGGAGTGCTGGCCCTGACCCCCGTCGCCGTGCTGATGTTCCGATTCAACAACCCCGACGCGCTGCTCGTGCTGTTGCTGACCCTCGCCACGTACCTGACCCTGCGGGGCATCGAGACGGGCCGCGTCCGCTGGGTCGTCTGGGCCGGCGTGGCGATCGGCTTCGGCTTCCTCACCAAGCAACTGCAGGCGTTCGTCATCCTGCCCGTGCTGGCCGGGGTGTACCTCGTCGCGGCGCCCGTCCTGCTCCGCACGAGGGTGCTGCACCTGCTGGCGGCGCTCGGGGCGGTCGTGGTGTCGGCCGGCTGGTGGGTCGCCCTCGTCGAACTGGTGCCGTCGAGCATGCGGCCGTACGTCGGCGGCTCGCAGACGAACTCGTTCCTCGAGTTGACCTTCGGTTACAACGGCCTCGGGCGGCTCACGGGTGACGAGACCGGCAGCGTGACGGGCGGCGGTGGCGGCACCGGTGCGGCCACGACGGGCATGTGGGGCGAGACCGGCATCACCCGGCTCTTCACGGGCGAATTCGGCGGACAGATCACCTGGCTGCTTCCCGCCACCCTCGTCATCGGTGTCTCGGCGCTCGTGCTGTTCGGCTGGCGACACCGGACCTCGGCCCGTCGAGCGACCCTGCTGCTGTTCGGTGGCTGGACGGTGCTGACCGCCCTCGTCTTCAGCTTCATGTCGGGGATCTTCCACGCTTACTACACGGTGGCGCTCGCCCCGGCGATCGCGGTCACCCTCGGGACCGCGGCCGACGTGCTGTGGCGGCGCCGGGCCCGGCTGTGGGTGCGGATCGTCCTGGCGGCGTCGGCCCTGCTCACGGGCGTCTGGGCCTGGGTCCTTCTCGGTCGGGCGGAGTCCTGGCAACCGTGGCTTCGGTACGTCGTGGTCGCGTTCGCCGTGACGGGCGCCGTGCTCGTGGTGCTGCCGCGACGGGGACGCGCGCTGACGGCGGCCACGCTCGCCGTGCTGGTCACGGGCGGGTTGTTGGCTCCGGCGGCCTACTCGATCGAAACCGTGTCGACGGCCCACAGCGGCTCGATCGTCACGGCCGGGCCGACCGTGTCGAGTGGCGCGGGCGGCATGGGTGGCTTCGGCGGCGGCGGCGGCGGCGGCGGCGGTGCCGGTGGGACCGGTGGGTTCGGCGGTACACCTGGGGCGGCCGGTGGCGGGCCCGGTGGCACTGGTGGCGGCACGCTCCCGCAGCTGCCGGGCGGCACCGGCGGGGCCGCGGGCAACGGCAGCGGCGCGGGGACGGGAACCGCAGGAGGCGCGGGTGCGGCCTCGACGGGACGCCCCGGTGGCGGGGGCGGAGCCGGCTCGTTGCTCGGCTCGGGCTCGGTCAGCGACGAGCTCGCCGCCATGGTGGGGGCGGACGCCGACCGGTACACCTGGGTCGCCGCGGCGGTCGGATCGAACGGCGCCGCGGGCTACCAGCTCGCGACCGGCGACCCGGTCATGGCGGTCGGTGGATTCAACGGCAGCGACCCGTCTCCGACTCTTGCGCAGTTCGAGCAGTACGTCACCGACGGGCAGATCCACTGGTTCGTCGGCGGTACCGTCGGGCAGTCGAACGGCGGCAGCTCGTCCTCGAGCGAGATCGCGGCCTGGGTCGAGGCCAACTTCTCTTCGACCGAGGTCGACGGGGTCACGCTGTACGACCTGACCAGCCCGGTGGGGTGAGCGGTGCCGTGCCCGACCCGGCTCGACGGGCCGGGCACGGTATCGTGGACGGGTCCGCCCCCGTAGCTCAGCGGATAGAGCAGGAGCCTTCTAATCTCTTGGTCGCAGGTTCGATTCCTGCCGGGGGCACCCTATTCATCCCCCCACCGTCCCGACATGACGAAGCGCCCCCGGCCGAGGCCGGGGGCGCTTCGTCGTCAGGGCGTCAGCCGTCCGTGCCGGCGGGGGCCGTGCGACGGCGGACCTGACTCGCACTCACCGGTTGCTCGAAGCGCTCGTCGTCCATGGGGTCGTCACGGGTGTCTGCCTCGGACGAGTCGTCCTCTGGGGCGGGCGCCTCGGGTGCGGACACGGGCGACGGTCCAGCGAGAGGGGCCGAGGCCTCGGGTGCGCGGTACGCCTCGTCGCCACGGACGACGGTCTCGTCGAGTGCTGCGGGTCGGAGGGTCGCCGAGGGGGTCGTCGTCTCGAGCCGCATCGACTGGGCGGGTCGGCGCTCGGCCGCTGCCGATGCGCGCTGTTCGGCTTCCCACGCTTTCTGCTTCGCGTCCGTGTCGCGGTCGACGTCCGCCTCTTCGTACTTCCATCTGGCGAGATCGTCGCGGAACAGCTTCTTGGCGCGGTTCGGGCGGTTCTGCCACTCGATCAGACGGTCGCGCAGTTCACCCAACGTCTGCTCGGCCTGGAAGCTGAAGGATGCCGAGTTGCGCTTGATCTCGGCCATCTGGTGGGCCGCCCAGTCCGCGGCGAGAGTGCTACCGGTCGCGGGCAGCAGGCGGAGGCGGACGTCGGCCTCGTGACCGAGGTGGTCGGCGTAGGCACGCTCCTCGACGCCGAGCGAGCTGTGGACGGCAGCCTTGCGAGCGGCCGAGACGAGGGCCGCGACCGCTGCCGCCTTGGCCTCGTCCTCGTGTGACGTCACGGCCCGCCGCGTGCTCGCGCGCCCGATGAGGGCTGCGACGACGCCGGCCACGACGATGGCGATGAAAGGGATGACCGCATCGGTGACGACGCGCCATCCGTTGTCGGACGAGAGCCATTCGATGAAACTGTTCCACCACTGCATGGGGCGAACACTACAGCCGAGGTCGAAGGTTGCACTGCTGCGACATGCCTGCCGAGGCGGGAGCGGTCGGTGGGCCGTCACCCGCCGCCGGGCAGCTCACGATCAGGCGAAGCGGAAGCAGTCGGTGGCGTCGTCGCGGCTCCAGAACTCGCCGATCTCGACGAACCGACGTTGGCGGGGCAGGAATCTCTTGGCGCGGTAGCGATCACCCTGCGGGTCGTCGAAGCGTTCGACATAGCCCACGATCTCGCCGCCGGGTCGCGTCACGCGAGCGAGGTCGTCGTGCACCTGCACGAGCTGGAGGCCGCCGCGGGTCGATCGCAGCGCGGGCAGCGGGATGGCCGTGTGCGCGTGGGGGGTAGAGGGGACGATCGCGTGGTCGATGGTGCTGCTGGTCATGAGGTGCTCCTGAGGTCATCCGGCCGATGCTGTCGAGAACACCCCCGACGCTAGGTCCGACCACCGACATCCCCGCCGGACGTCCTCGGAGGGCGCGGCGCCGGTGAGGTCCGGCACCGCGCCGTCCGCTCAGCGCCCGGTGCCGTCGACCGCCAGCGGCTCGATGGCCGCGAGTTCGTCCTCGGTCAGGTCGGCACCGTCGAGCGCGTCGAGGCTGTCGTCCAGCTGGGCCACGGAGGACGCACCGATCAGGGCGGTCGTCACGGCGGGCTGCCGCAGCACCCAGGTGAGCGAGAGCTGCGCGAGCGACTGGCCCCGCGCCTCCGCGATCTCGTTCAGTCCGCGGACGCGGGCGAGGTAGGTCTCGTCGAGGGCGTCCTCCGAGAACCATCGCCCCTCGGCCGCCCGCGAACCCGCGGGCGCCTTGCCCGAGAGGTAGCGGTTGGTCAACAGGCCACCGGCCAGGGGCGAGAACACGATCGAGCCGACGCCGCGGGCGAGCAGGGTGTCGAACAATCCGCGCTCGGGGCGACGGTCGAACATGTTGTAGCGCGGCTGGTGGATCAGCAGCGGCACGCCCTCGGCCTCCAGCGCGTCGATGGCGGCTTCCGTCTGCGCCGGGTCGTAGTTCGAGATGCCCGCATAGAGGGCCTTGCCCTGCCGGACGGCCGTGGCGAGCGCTCCCATCGTCTCGTCGATCGGGGTCTCGGGGTCGGGTCGGTGCGAGTAGAAGATGTCGACGTGGTCCATGCCGAGACGTCCCAGACTGGCCTCGAGCGAGTTGAGCAGGTACTTGCGCGAGCCACCGTCGCCGTACGGTCCGGGCGTCATGTCGTAGCCCGCCTTGGACGAGACGACGATCTCGTCGCGATAGGGGAGCAGGTTCGCCGCGGCGATGCGGCCGAACTGCTCTTCGGCCGAGCCGTAGGGCGGGCCGTAGTTGTTCGCCAGGTCGAAGTGGGTGACCCCGCGGTCGAACGCGCGCAGCACGATGTCGCGCTGGGTCTCGAGGCCGCGGTCCGAGCCGAAGTTGTTCCAGAAGCCGAGCGAGATGCGGGGCAGCTTGAGTCCACTCCGCCCCGTGCGGACGTAGTCGAGTCGTGAATACCGTGCGTCGTCGGCGACGTAGGGCGTGAAAGGTGATCTCATTCGGTCAGCCTAGGGGCGGCCGCGGGGACGGGAGTAGGTTCACGGGCATGACGACATTCGTTCTCGCCGGCGGTTGCTTCTGGTGCCTCGACGCGGTCTACCGCACCCTCGACGGCGTCACCGAGGTGGTCTCGGGCTACACGGGCGGAGACACGGTGGACCCCAGCTACGACGACGTCTGCTCGGGCCGCACGGGGCACGCCGAGGCGGTGGCGGTCACCTTCGATCCCGAGAAGATCCCGTCCGACGTCGTCCTCGACGTCTTCTTCACGCTGCACGACCCGCGCCAGCTGAACCGGCAGGGCGCCGACGTCGGCACCCAGTATCGCTCGGCGATGTTCTTCGCGGACGACGAGCAGAAGGTGCTCTTCCAGGCGGCGCGCGACCGAGCCTCCGAGGCCTGGGACGGCGGCGTCGTCACGACGATCGAGCCGCTGCCCACCTGGTACGACGCCGAGCAGTACCACCAGGACTTCTTCGCCAAGAACCCCGGCCAGGGCTACTGCACCGCCGTGGCCCTGCCGAAGGTCAACACGATCCGCAAGTCGTACGCGAAGTACGTGCTCGCCTCGTAGACGGGCCGCGCCGTCCGGCGCGGCCGACCGAGAAAGAGGAAAGGGGCGCTCGACGATGAGTGACCAGAACACCTTGCACCGACAGACCTGGGTGGCCGTGGGCCCGGCAGGCACGGTCGGCACCATCCTGCGGACCGACGGCGGCTTCACCGTGCGTCTGTCCGCGAAGGGCACCGACGGCGGCGTCTACCCGACCCTCGCGGTGGCCAAGAGCGCCCTGTTCGCGGCACTGGGGCCGGGAGCCGACTACCCCGAGTTCCACGAACACTGACGCACGGTCACCGGCGGACCCCCGTCCGTCGCCTCGTCCCCCGGGCGGCCCCCGTCGTCCTCTTCCACAAGGAGGCGCGGGGGCCGTCGTGACGTTCGCCCGCTTTCGCGAGACTCCCGTCATGACAGACACCATCACCCTCACAGGCATCATCGCGACCGACCCGCGGGCCCTCGTCACGCAGACCGGCCTCTCCATCACGAGTTTCCGACTCGCCTCGACGCAACGGCGCTACGACCGTGTCACCGGCGTGTGGGTCGACGGCGAGACGAACTGGTACACCGTCACGGCGTTCCGCCACCTCGCCGACAACGTCCTGGCCAGCCTCCGGAAAGGGCAACGCGTCGTCGTCACCGGGCGCGTGCGCATCCGGTCGTGGGAGTCGGGCGAGCGCAGCGGCATGACGGTCGAGGTCGACGCCGACGCGATCGGCCACGACCTCGTCTGGGGCAGGTCGATCTTCGAACGGCGGGTCGTGTCCTCCACGGCGGACCGTCAGGGGACGACGTCGGGCGCGGGCGTCGTCGATCCCGCGACGGCCCATGACCAGGGCGAGACGGCACCCGGGGCTCGGCCCGATGGCGGGGGTGCTGACGACGCCCCGTCGGACCCTTCCACGACGGACGCGTCCTCGTCGGACGCGGGCGGCTCGGCGACGCCGGCCGAGGCCGCGGACTGGGGGGCCCCTCCGGCGGTCGGCGCCGACGAGGTGCTCGCTCCGTTCTGACCGCCGCGGGCGTCGACGTGCTCCTGGTCCGTGGATCGGCACGCCCTAGACTCGACGCGGCTCGCCGACCCGCGGCCGCCGCCAGCGACGAAGGGCCCCCGTGATCGGTTCGAGACCCCCGCGAGGCCCGGCGCCCGCCGCGATCCTGGTGGCCCTGGCGGTCGCTCTCGTCGGGTGCACGTCGTCGCCCGACCCCGCGCCGACGACACCGCCGGCCACAGCGTCGACGGACGCGCCTCCGTTCTCGTCCGAGTCGACGACGCCCGAGGCGATGGCCCACTTCGACGAGGTGAACACCGCGACCGTCGCGGCGAACGCCCGGCCGGGTGGGCGTGCCGTCGTCGACGCGCTGGTGGGCGCGGGCTTCGACAAGTCGACCATGCAGGTCACCGCCGACACGACCTCGATCGGCCGCGACGCCGACAGCGTGCAGTTCTCGGTCCTCTGGGGTCAGGACTGCCTGATCGGGCAGGTGTCGGGCGCCGGCTACTCGAGTCAGACGGCACCGGTGCTCGGCACGGGGGCGTGCCTCGTGGGGTCGACCCGAGCCATCGACTGGTGACGTCGGGGGCGGGGCCCCGCCCGATAGACTCGCTCCCATGGCCGAATACATTTACTCGATGGTGCGCGCCCGCAAGGCGGTCGGCGACAAGCTGATCCTCGACGACGTCACCATGTCGTTCATCCCGGGGGCGAAGATCGGTGTCGTGGGGCCGAACGGCGCCGGCAAGTCGACGATCCTCAAGATCATGGCGGGTCTCGACACCCCCAGCAACGGCGAGGCGAAGCTCAGCCCCGGCTACTCGGTCGGCATCCTGATGCAAGAGCCCGAACTCGACGAGACGAAGACCGTCCTCGAGAACGTGCAAGAGGGCGTCGGCCCGATCAAGCAGAAGCTCGACCGCTTCAACGAGGTCTCGGCCGCGATGGCAGAGCCCGACGCCGACTTCGACGCGTTGCTCGCCGAGATGGGCACCCTGCAAGAAGAGATCGACGCCGCCGACGCGTGGGACCTCGACTCCCAGCTCGAGCAGGCCATGTCGGCCCTGCGCACGCCTCCGGGCGACGCCGAGGTCGCCAATCTCTCCGGTGGTGAGAAGCGCCGCGTCGCGCTGTGCAAGCTGCTGCTGCAGAAGCCCGACCTCTTGCTGCTCGACGAGCCCACCAACCACCTCGACGCCGAGAGCGTGCTGTGGCTCGAGCAGCACCTCAGCAAGTACCCCGGCGCCGTGCTCGCCGTGACACACGACCGGTACTTCCTCGACCACGTCGCCGAGTGGATCGCCGAGGTCGACCGCGGTCGCCTCTACCCCTACGAGGGCAACTACTCGACCTACCTCGAGAAGAAGGGCGAGCGTCTGCAGGTCCAGGGCAAGAAGGACGCCAAGCTCGCCAAGCGTCTCGCGTCCGAGCTCGAGTGGGTCCGCAGCAACGCGAAGGGCCGCCAGGCCAAGTCGAAGGCGCGTCTGGCCCGCTACGAAGAGATGGCGAACGAGGCCGAGCGCACGCGCACCCTCGACTTCGAAGAGATCGTGATCCCCGTGGGACCGCGTCTCGGTTCGCAGGTCATCGACGCGAAGAAGCTGCACAAGTCGTTCGGCGAACGGGTGCTCATCGACGACCTGTCGTTCACCTTGCCCCGCAATGGCATCGTCGGCGTGATCGGCCCGAACGGCGTCGGCAAGACCACCCTCTTCAAGACGGTCGTCGGCCTCGAGCCGCTCGACGGTGGCGAGTTGAAGGTCGGCGAGACCGTCGACATCTCGTACGTCGACCAGAGCCGCGGGGGCATCGACCCGAACAAGAACCTGTGGGAGGTCGTGTCCGAGGGGCACGACTACATCCAGGTGGGCAAGACCGAGATCCCGTCCCGCGCGTACGTGTCGCAGTTCGGCTTCAAGGGCCCCGACCAGCAGAAGAAGGCCGGTGTGCTGTCCGGTGGTGAGCGCAACCGTCTGAACCTGGCGTTGACCCTCAAGCAGGGCGGCAACCTGCTGCTGCTCGACGAGCCCACCAACGACCTCGACGTCGAGACCTTGGGCAGCCTCGAGAACGCGCTTCTCGAGTTCCCCGGCTGCGCCGTGGTCATCACCCACGATCGGTGGTTCCTCGACCGCATCGCGACGCACATCCTCTCGTGGGAGGGCCTGAACGACGACGGGACCCCCAACTGGTACTGGTTCGAGGGCAACTTCGAGGCATACGAAGAGAACAAGGTCGAGCGCCTCGGGGCCGACGCGGCGAAGCCGAGCTCGGCGACGTACCGCAAGCTCACGCGCGACTGACCGGCTCCGCACCGTCATGACCCGCCTGCACGTGCCGACCCGAGTCCGCTGGAGCGATCTCGACGGATACCGTCACGTGAACAACGCGTCGATGCTGCGCCTCCTCGAGGAGGCGCGCATCGACGCGTTCTGGTCGGCCGACGGGGCGATCGACGAACGGTCCTCGGCCGCCGTCCTCGACGGCAGCCCGAACGCCACGACGATGACGCTCATCGCGCGGCAAGAACTCGAGTACCTGATCCCCATCCCGTACCTGCGGGCACCACTCGACGTCCAGATCTGGGTCGGGCGTCTCGGCGGCGCGAGCCTCGAGGTCTGCTACGAGGTCTGGTCACCCGAGGGGGTCGACCCTCGGCAGCTGTTCACCAAAGCCGCCACGACCATCGTGCTGGTCGACTCCGCGACGAATCAGCCACGGCGCATCTCCGATGTCGAACGAGATGCCTGGTCGCCGTTCGTCGAGGAGCCACTGGCCTTCCGCCGCCGCTGACCAGAGGCGGTCGCTGTCGAGTCAGCCGCGCGGAACGCGCACCATGCCCTCTTGCGCCACGCTCGCCACGAGAATGCCGGCACGGTCGTAGATGCGTCCGAGCGACAGCCCGCGGCCACCGACCGCGTTGGGGCTCTCTTGCACGTAGAGCAGCCACTCGTCGACCCGAGCGGGGCGGTGCCACCACATGGCGTGGTCGAGGCTCGCGGCCTTGAGACCAGGGGTGACGAACGCCACACCGTGCCGGCGGTAGATCGGCTCGAGCAGCGTGTAGTCGCTGGCGTACAGCAGGGCGGCGCGGTGCAGGTCGGCGTCGTCAGGCAGCGGGCCGGTGGCCTTGAGCCACACGGCCTGGTGGGCGACGTGGTCGCCCTCGACGCTGAAGAAGACGGGCGAGGGCACGTGACGCATGTCGAACGGGCGCCGCGCCCACGACCGGGCCACGGGATTGTCGACGGCGGACAGCAACTCCGCGTCGCTCGGCACGTCCTCGGGTTCGGGCAGGCCGGTGGGCATGTCGACCTGGTGGTCGAGACCCTCGTCGGGGGTCTGGAACGAGGCGATCATCGAGAAGATCGGCACTCCGTCCTGTGAGGCCTGGGTGCGACGGGTCGCGAACGAGCGGCCGTCGTGGATGCGGTCGACCGTGAAGGTGATGGGGATCGTCAGGTCGCCCGGCCGAAGGAAGTACGAATGGAGCGAGTGGACGTCGCGTCCGGCACCGACGGTGCGCTGTGCGGCGACGAGGGCCTGGGCGGCGACCTGACCGCCGAACACCCGGCCGAGCGGCTCGGGTTGCGAGCCACCGGTGAAGACGTCCTGTCCGCCGACGTTACCCGCCGATGCCAGGTCGAGGGTGGACAGCAGGCTCTGCAGCGGATCGTCGGTCACCCGATGTAGTTTAGGGGGCCGATGAACGACGCATTCACCCTCCCTGACTCCCTGTCCCTCAGCGATCTCGCGACCTATCTCGGGCGCGCCGGCCGGGTGGAGGACGGCTCGGTCCGACTCATCGCCGGTTCGGGGGTGCTCGCCGTCTACGTCGCCGTGTTCTACCCGATGGGCCTGCTCGACTCGAGCCCGACGGTGCTCGGACTTCGAACGTTCCAACTCGACGACCGTCCCGAGTTCGACGCCGTGGTGCCGGTGCGGTCCTTGAAAGAGCGCCTCGTGCGACTCCAGAACGACGTCGTCGATCCGACGGCGTCGGTCACCGTCTCCGTCCCCGCCACGGTGAACACCGTGACCTGGGCCGCCATCTCCCCTCCACGGGGCGGCTGGGCGAGGCTCGAGCCGATCGAGGCCGCCCGGCTCCGCGCCACGGCCGAGTCCGGCATCGCCCGGGTCGCCGAGGCCATCCCGGAGGGCACCGGCGAGCAGATCGTGCACCGGGTGCGGGCCGACGTGTGGTCGGCCCCGGTCGAGGGTGCCGAGCAAGTCCCGGCCGGCGCAGGTTTCGGGGCCCTCAGCCTGGGCTTCCTTGACGGAGAGGACGAGGTCACGATCTTCGAGACCGGCACCTGGACGCGCCTGACGACACCCAAGGGGCACGTGCTGGTCAAGCGCCGCTCGTCCCTGCTCTGAGGCCGACCGTCAGCGGTCGAAGGTGTTGACCATGGCCTGGGCGGCCCGGTCGAGGTAGCCCCAGAGCATGGCATCGTCGAGCGGGGCGAGTTCGAGCTCGTCGACGGCGACCCGCATGTGCTGCAACCAGCGATCGCGTGCCTCCGGGGTCACACGGAACGGCATGTGACGCATCCGCAGACGCGGGTGCCCGCGCTCCTGGCTGTAGGTGGTGGGCCCACCCCAGTACTGCTCGAGGAATCCCGTCAACCGTTGAATGGCGCCCTCGAGATCAGCCTCGGGGTACATCGGCCAGAGCACGTCGTCGGTGCGGACGCCGTCGTAGAAACGGCGGACCAACTTCTCGAAGGTCGGCCGCCCACCGATCTGCTGCCAGAAATTGCCCTGGGCGGCGTCGTCGCCGAGCCCACGCCGGACGGTGACCGGCACGGCTCCGGGCGGAGGGGATGTGGGCTGCTCGCCCGTCGGTCGTGGCGTCAGCGGGATGTCGGTCACTTGCGCTTCCCTCGGGGGACGTGCGGCGTCGGGACGGTGCGTGGAGCCCGGGCGCCCTGGACCGAGGAGGCGCTGTCGAAGCCGGTCAGGACGACGCTCGTCAGCGACGGCAGCACGATGTCCATGCCGTCCAGGGTCTTCTTGAGGCGTGCCCGCAGTTCACGGTCGACGTTGTCGCGGTCGGACGATCTGGTCTTGGCCACGATGCGGATGACCACGTGCTCCTCGGCGATGGACTGGATGCCCCACACCTCGGGCTGATCGATCATCGCGCGCTTCCATTTGGGGATCGCCGCGAGCTCGTTGGCCGTGTTCAGCATGGCGTCCTGGACCCGGTCGACGTCGGCGGAGTACGGCACGGCGAGGTCGATGATCACGCGCGTCCAGCCCTGCGACATGTTGCCCACCCGCAGGATCTCGCCGTTGCGGACGAACCACAGCACGCCGTTCACGTCCCGGATCTGGGTGACCCGGATGCCGACCGCCTCGACCACACCGGCGGCGGGCCCGACGTCGACGACGTCGCCCACGCCCAGCTGGTCTTCGGCGACCATGAAGATGCCGTTGAGCATGTCTTTGACGATGTTCTGGGCACCGAAGGCGAGACCGGCCCCGACGACACCGGCCGCGCTGACGATGGCGACGATGTTGAACTTGAGCTCGCCCAGGATCAGCACGAGCGCGATGGCCGCCACGACGACGGTGACCACGTTGTTCAGCACGCTGCCGAGAGTGCGGGTGCGCTGGACGACCCGGACGGCTTGAAGGGGCGACGCCATGAGGGCTTGGGTGTCGTCCACGTTCTGCTTGCGCTTGATGCCGTTGACGACCTGGTCGACCACCCGGCGGATGGTGAAGTGGAGGGCGATGCGCAGCAACACCGCGACGAGCAGGATCGCGACGATGCGGATGGGAACCCGCCACATCGTCCAGAAGGCGTCCCAGTCGAAGGCGATCGGGGCGGCGGGGTCGGTGGCGGCAGCGAGGAGAAGGTCCATAGGAGCGACAAGTCAAGCACGCTCCCGCAAGCCCACCCGAGAGCGGCCTGGATGCCCGGACGGCGGGCCCTGTGAGAGGGCCCGCCATCGGGTCGGTCATCCGGTCGTCTCGCGACCTCGGGGCACCACTACCGCAGGTCGACCGCCTGCACTCGCAGGGCCCGCTCGACGCCCGCGACGCTCTCGCTGACGATGCGACGCAGCGCCGGTGTCTCGGGATTGGCCTCGAGCCACGCATACGACGCGTCGACGAGCGCCTGGTCGGCGAGACCGGCCGGGTAGAGCCCCGAGACGAGCGTGTCGGCGATGTGGTAGCTGCGGGACTCCCAGATGCCCGTGAGCGACGAGAAGTATCGCTCGACGAGCGGCTGCAGGATCGCCGGGTCGTTCGTGTGCTGGAACCCGAGGGTCGTCGCGCGCACGATGGCGTTGGGCTGCTCGGCGCTGTCGACGACCGATGCGAAGGCGGCGAGCTTGCCCTCGGTGGTCGAGATGGTGGCCCGGGCCCGCGCGGCCGCCTGGGCACCGTTCGCCGTGTTGTCCTCGGCCAGGGCGGCGTCGATCTCGGCCTCGCCGGCACCGCCGACGAGCACGAGGCCCTCGAGCAGCTGCCACCTCAGGTCGGTGTCGACGGTGAGGCCCTCGAGGGCGAGGGAACCGTCGAGCAGACCGGCCAGCGCCTCCTTGTGGGCCTCGGTCGACGCGATCGCGGCGAAGAAGGTCACGAACTGGAACTGTGCGTCCGACCCGGCTTCGGCGCCCTGGGCCAGGGCCCAGAGGCCGTCGCCGACCTCGGTGATCGTGGAGGCACGGCGTGCGGGGGCCACGTAGCTGCGGGCG
Source organism: Frigoribacterium sp. VKM Ac-2836 (assembly GCF_013248995.1). GTDB lineage: Bacteria > Actinomycetota > Actinomycetes > Actinomycetales > Microbacteriaceae > Frigoribacterium. The sequence continues at coordinate 27,825 of NZ_JABRPK010000004.1, forward strand.
GTCTGCAGCAGCTGCGACAGCGTGGTGCGGATCGTCGTCGACTCGGTCTCGGTCGTGATGTTGTCGAGCACGAGTCGCACGTAGTCCGAGGCCGAGGTCTCGGCGTCGCGCGTGGCGTCCCAGACCGAGCCCCAGACGAGGGCACGGGCGAGCGGGTTCGAGATCTTCGACAGGTGTGCGATGGCGGTGGCGAGTGAGACCTCGTCGAGGCGGATCTTCGCGTAGGCGAGGTCGTCGTCGTTGATCAGCACGAGGTCGCCGCGGTTCAGGCCGACCAGCTCGGGCACCTCGGTGCGGGTGCCGTCGACGTCGATCTCGACGCGCTGCGTGCGCACCAGGGAGTCGCCCTGCAAGGCGTAGAGGCCGATCGCGAGACGGTGCGGGCGGATCGTCGGGTAGTCGGCGGGGGCCTCTTGCAGGACGGCGAAGGACGTGATGACGCCCGCGTCGTCGACCTCGAGTTCGGGACGCAAGGTGTTGACGCCCGCGGTCTCGAGCCAGAGCTTCGACCAGCTGGTGAGCTCGCGACCCGAGGTCGCCTCGAGCTCGACGAGCAGGTCGCTCAGCTCGGTGTTCGAGTGGTGGTGCTTCTTGAAGTACGCCCCGACGCCCGCGTAGAAGGCGTCGATGCCGACCCAGGCCACGAGCTGCTTCAGCACCGAACCGCCCTTGGCGTAGGTGATGCCGTCGAAGTTGACCTGGACGTCCTCGAGGTCGTTGATCGTGGCGACGACGGGGTGCGTCGACGGCAGCTGGTCCTGGCGGTAGGCCCAGCTCTTCTCCATCGCCTGGAAGGTGGTCCAGGCCTCGGTCCACTCGGTCGCCTCGGCCGTCGAGATGGTCGACGCCCACTCGGCGAACGACTCGTTCAGCCAGAGGTCGTTCCACCACTTCATGGTGACGAGGTCGCCGAACCACATGTGGGCCAACTCGTGCAGGATCGTGACGACGCGGCGCTCCTTGATGGCGTCGGTCACCTTGCTGCGGAAGACGTAGGTCTCGACGAAGGTGACGGCACCCGCGTTCTCCATCGCGCCGGCGTTGAACTCGGGCACGAAGAGCTGGTCGTACTTCTCGAACGGGTAGGCGTAGTCGAACTTGTCCTCGTAGTACGCGAAGCCCTGACGGGTCTTCTCGAAGATGTAGTCGGCGTCGAGGTACTCGGTGAGCGAGCGGCGCGTGAAGATGCCCAGTGGGATCGTGCGGCCGTCGGAGCTGGTGAGGTCGCTGCGGACCACGTCGTACGGGCCGGCGATGATCGCCGTGACGTAGCTCGAGAGCACGGGCGTGGGGGAGAACGTCCAGGTGCCGGTCTCGCCGTCGACGACGGGCTCGGGGGTCGTCTGGTTGCTGACGACCTGCCAGCGGGCCGGCGCGGTGACCGTGAACCGGAAGGTCGCCTTGAGGTCGGGCTGCTCGAAGACCGCGAAGACGCGGCGGCTGTCGGGCACCTCGAACTGCGAGTAGAGGTAGACCTCGCCGTCGACCGGGTCGACGAAGCGGTGGAGGCCCTCGCCGGTGTTGGTGTACTCGGCGTCGGCGACGACCTCGAGCACGTTCGACTCGGCCAGGTCGGCGAGCTGGATGCGCACGCCGTCGTTCACCGCGGCGACGTCGAGCGCCGTGCCGTTGAGGGTGATCGAGTGGACCGTCCGGGTCAGCGCGTCGATGAAGGTCGACGCGCCGGGGGTGGCGGTGAAGCGCACGGTGGTCGAGCTGCCGAACACCTCGTCGCCGCGGGTCAGGTCGAGGGCGATCTCGTACGACTGCACGTCGACGACGTTCTTGCGCTCTTGCGCCTCGACGCGGGTGAGGTTCTCTCCGGGCACGCTGGCTCCATCCGTCTGGGGGGTGAGGGGGGACTCGTGGTCCGCTGAAAGCCTAGACCGGCTGTACGACACCGGGGTGTTGACTGTGGGCATGACCGACACCCCTGCCCCCGCGCCCCACACCGTCGTCGACTTCTGGTTCGACCCCTCGTGCCCCTGGGCCTGGATGACCAGTCGCTGGGTCGACGAGGTCGCGAAGCACCGCGACCTCGACGTCACCTTCCACGTCATGAGCCTCGCGGTGCTCAACGAGGACAACGACGTCAGCGACGAGTACAAGGCGAACTTCGCCCGCATGCTGCGCTACACACGCCTCGTCACGGCGGCCGGCGAGTTGCACGGCCAGCAGATCGTCAAGCCGCTCTACGACGCCCTCGGCACCCGCATCCACCACGAGGGCGAGAAGGACGGTGACGTCGTGATCGCCGGCGCGCTGGCCGAGGTGGGCCTGCCCGCCGACCTCGCGCGGCATGCCGACGGCGACGAGTACGACGAGCAGATGCGCGCCAGCCACTTCGACGGCATCGGTCGCGTCGGCCAGGACGTCGGGACCCCCGTCATCGCGGTCGACGGCGTGGCGTTCTTCGGTCCGGTCATCTCACCGGCGCCCAAGGGCGACGAGGCCGTCCGCCTGTGGGACGGCGTCGTGGCCGTGGCGTCGTACCCCGGCTTCTTCGAGATCAAGCGCACCCGCACGGTCGGGCCGATCTTCGACTGACCCGGCCGTAGGATCGATCTCATGCGCATCCACGTGGCGACCGATCACGCCGGCCTCGACTTCAGCACGACCGTCATCCAGCACCTCACGGACGCGGGCCACGACGTGACCGACCACGGTCCGGCGAGCTACGAGCCACTCGACGACTACCCGTCGTTCTGCATCGCGGCCGCCCGGGCGACCGTGCGCGATCAGCGTGCCGGCCACGACGCACTGGGTGTGGTCTTCGGCGGCTCGGGTAACGGCGAGCAGATCGCCGCGAACAAGGTCGAGGGCGTCCGAGCGGCGCTGGTCTGGAACGACTCGACCGCGAGGCTCGCCCGTCAGCACAACGACGCGAACGTCATCGCCATCGGTGCTCGTCAGCACACCGAGGCCGAGGCGCTCGCCTTCATCGACACCTTCGTCGCCGAGCCGTTCAGTCACGACGAACGCCACGTGCGCCGCATCGCGCAGGTCGGCGAGTACGAGACCACCGGTGCGATCGCCGGTCACCCGGTCGACTGACGACGTAACGTCGAGGGCGGCGAGATCCCGACGGGGGTCTCGCCGCTCCGTCGTCTCCGCCGCCGCCGCGCGAGATCGTCCCACCGACCACCGAGAGAGGTGCCGCCGTGCCCGAGGGCCATTCCGTCCACCGCATCGCCAACCAGTTCGAGCAGAGCTTCGTCGGCCATCGTGTCGAGGCGAGCTCGCCGCAGGGTCGGTTCGCCGACGGGGCCACCCGGCTCGACGGCGCCACGATGGTCGATGCCAAGGCCGTCGGCAAGCAGATGTTCCTCGAGTTCGACAACGGACTCTGGTTGCACGTGCACCTCGGGCTCTACGGTGCGTGGGATTTCGCCGGTGAGATCGCCACGGGCCACTCGATGGCCGAGTCGCGCACGCGCCGGTCGGCCACCCGCAAGGCCGAGAACGCCCCGGACGACGACGGCGAACACTCGATGTCGAGCATCGGAGCGCCCCGGCTGTCCCGTGTCCGCATGGCCGAGCAGGAGAAGACCGAGGACGACGTCGACTCGTTCCCACCCGAGCCCGTCGGTCAGGTCCGCGTCCGGCTGCTGACCGACACCGCCGTCGGCGACCTCCGCGGCCCGACCAAGTGCGAGGTCCTGGACGCGGCCGGGGTCGACCTGGCGATCTCGAAGCTCGGGCCCGACCCCTTGGTCGACTCGCCGAAGAAGGGCAGTGACCGCTTCGTCACCACCGTCCGCAAGAAGCGCACGCCGATCGGCCTGCTGCTGATGGACCAGAGCGTGGTCAGCGGCATCGGCAACATCTACCGCGCCGAGCTGTTGTTCCGGGCCCGGCTCGACCCGCACACGCCCGGCAACCAGGTGCCCGAGGACGTCCTGCGCTCCCTCTACAAGGACTGGACGAAACTGCTCAAGAGCGGCGTCGAGCTCGGTCAGATGATGACCATGGACGGCCTGACCAAGGCCCAGCACGCCAAAGCGCTGCGCAGCCGGGCCGATCGGCACTGGGTGTACCACCGTGAGGGTCTGCCCTGCCGGGTCTGCGGAACCAACATCGTGATGGAGATGGCAGCGGGTCGCAAGCTGTACTGGTGCCCGACCGACCAGACTTGAGCGCATGCGGCACACCCCCACGTTCGTCCTGTCCGACGTCGACGAGGTCAAGCGGCTGATCCGCGAGAACCCGTGGGCCACGATCGTCTCGCACACGTCCGACGGGCTCGTGGCGTCGCACTACCCCGTCGTGCTCGAGCCGGACGAGATCGACCCCGAGGCCATCGTGCTGGTCAGCCACGTCGGGCGCCCGGACGAGCGCTCGCACGAGCTGGGCCGGCACGAGGTCCTGGTGGTCGTCCAGGGCCCGCACGGCTACGTCTCTCCCGGCTGGTACCCGTCCGAGCAGATCATCCCCACCTGGAACCACGTCACGGCACACCTCTGGGGCACTCCCGAGATCCTCACGGACGACGAGAACTTCCGCGTGCTGGGCGAGCTGGTCGACCATTTCGAGCGAGTCATGCCCAACCCGTCGACCCTGACCCTCGACGAGCAGGGCTCGAGACGGGTCGCGAAGGGCACCGTGGGCATCCGTCTCCGGGTCACAAGGTTCGACGCCCGCGCCAAGCTGAGCCAGAACAAGGCACCCGAGGTCGTCGACGGCATCGTCGACGAGCTCGAGCACGGCGAGCACTACGCGCAGCCGGCGCTCGCCGCCGAGATGCGACGGGTGCGCGACCGATGACGGTCGTCGCCGGCACCCGAGCCGAGGAGGCGCGGCGCACGCTCCTGAGGAACGTCCGCCTGGTCGGTGCGGGGCCCGCCCCCGTGGACGCCCTGCTCGACGGTGGCCGCGTCGTCGCGCTCGCGTCCGGCCTCCCCTCCGAGGACGCCGAGGTGCTCGACCTCGGCGGCCGCTGGCTCGCTCCGGGCCTCTGGGACTCCCACGTCCACATGGACCAGTGGGCCCTCGTGCGCAGACGGCTCGACCTGTCGCAGGCACGGTCGGCAACTCAGGCGGCCTCGATCGTGGGGGAGAGGTTGCTCTCCGAGCCGGTCGGCGCGGGCGGCACCCTCGTCGGCTACGGCTTCCAGGACGCCTTGTGGACGGACGCCCCGACCAGGGCCCTGCTCGACTCGGTGGCCGGCGACGTGCCGGTCGTCCTGGTCAGCAACGATCTGCACTCGGTCTGGCTCGATTCGGCCGCCCTCGCCCTGCACGGTCGCTCCGACCATCCGACCGGACTGCTGCGCGAGCAGGACGCCTTCGACGTGAGTGCCGCCGTGAGCGTCGTCCCGGACGAGCAGCTCGACTCCTGGGTGGGCGAAGCCGTCGAGGCGGCCGCCGCTCGCGGCGTCGTCGGCATCGTGGACCTCGAGATGACCTTGTCGCTCGACTGCTGGACGCGCCGCGTTACCGGGGGCACACGGGGACTGCGCATCCGCGCCGGGGTCTACCCGCGCGACCTGCAGACCGTCATCGCGCGAGGCCTGCGCACGGGTGACGTCGTGCCCGGTACCGACGGTCTCGTCACCATGGGGCCGTTCAAGATCATCACCGACGGGTCGCTCGGCACCCGCACGGCGTTCTGCCACGACCCGTACCCCGGGCTCGAGAGCGACCCCGCGGCACGGGGTCTGTGCATCTACGAGACCGACGAGCTCGTCGAGTGGCTGCGCCGCGCCTCCTCGGCAGGGCTGGTGCCGGCCGTGCACGCGATCGGGGACGCCGCGAACGCCCAGGCGCTCGACGCCTTCGAGCAGGTCGGTTGCCCTGGCAGCATCGAGCACGCCCAGCTGCTCGACGCCGCCGACGTCGCCCGGTTCGCCCGGCTCGGCATCGTGGCCAGCGTCCAGCCCGAGCACGCCATGGACGACCGCGACGTCGTCGACCGGCTCTGGTCGGGACGGTCCGAGCGTGCCTACGTCTTCGAGAGCCTGGCTGCGGCCGGTGTCCGGCTGCAGCTGGGTTCGGACGCACCCGTGGCTCCACTCGACCCCTGGGTGGCCATCGCGGCGGCGATCTCGCGGTCGCGGGACGGACGCGAGCCCTGGCACCCCGAGCAACGCCTCGTCGCCTCCGCGGCGCTCGCGGCGTCGACGGGAGGTCGCGCGAGCGTCGAGGTCGGGTCGGAGGCCGACCTCGTGGTCACCGATCTCGACCCGCTCGTCGCGTCCGACGACCAGCTGCGGGCCATGCCGGTCACCGGAACGCTGCTCGGCGGACGCTGGACGCACCGCGACCTGTGACCCGCACGGCGAAGGCCGCCACCCCCTGAGGGGCGGCGGCCTTCGCCGTCTGGTGTGGTGCGTCAGCCCGCGACGTGGGCCGCGAGGAACCAGCGGTCCTTCTCCAAGCCGCGCGAGATCTCGATGGCGACGTCCTGGCTCGAGGCGTCGAGTTCACCGAGCTCGTCGATGGCCTCTCGGACGGCGACCAGCGAGGCGTCGATCTGGGCGACCAGCTCGGCGATGGTGACGTCGATCTGGTTGAAGCCGGGGGAGGTCGGGGGGATGACCGTCTTGGCCGCGACGGTCTCGATGCGACCGTCGACCGGCAGTCCGAGGGCGACGACGCGCTCCGCGGCGAGGTCGGCCCATTCGCGGGCGTGGTCGACCACCACGTCGATGAGCTCGTGGACGGCGACGAACGCGATTCCGCGCACGTGCCAGTGTGCCTGCTTGCCGTTGACCGACAGGGCCGTCATGTCGGTGACGATCTGGCTGAGGAACTGGGCGACGCCGGCGGCGACGTCGGGATCGACGGAACCTTGGGGGACGGTGCGGGTGATGTCGGTCATGACGTGGTCCTTTCCTAGACGATGGAGGCAACGCTAGACGTCTGGGAGGATTCCGCAAGCAAGCTGAGGCTGCGCTCACCTAGGTCAGCCTCACCTCATGCGGGTCGTCACGGGGGATAACCCCACCGGCGTTCCGGGCGCTGGCACCATGGGGTGGACACCTCGCGCAGACCAGGCTCGAAGGCATGATCCAGGAGGCCACCATCACCGCCGCGAACCCCTACCTCTCCCCACCGGCCCGCCCGGGCGGCTACCGACGTCGGTGGCGCGAGCTACCTCGCGAGCTCGGCTACGTCGCCCTCTCGGCCGTCCTCGTCGTCATCGTCTCGGCGGCGGCCTCGCTCTTCCTGCACACGGTCAGCGGGTCGAGCGACTCGCTCTTCACGCTGGTGTTCCTCGCGGTCGTCGTCTTCGCGGGTCTCTGGATCGCCCGCTGGTTCGGCACCTTCGAGGTGCTGCGCCTCCGGTGGGCCAGCGATCGTCCGATCCGTCCGGTCGACTGGACGCCGAACACCGCGTGGGGCCGGTCGACCAACCGCTTCGTCCGGGCGGTGTCGGTCTTCGCCAACCCGCATTACTGGCTCTACCTGCTCTACGGCGTCGTGGTCTTCCCGATCGTGGCGGGTTTCACGACCTTCGTCCTGGTGGGCCTGCTGGCCGGCCCGGTCCTGGCGATCCTGGGGGTCGTGGTCATGTTCGGCGCCCTGCCCCAGTTCGACACCTCCCACTGGGCCTCGGTGATCGGTGCCGGTGGCGGCGCGGTGCTCGTCATTCTGGCTCTCGCCCTCTTCGCCGCGGTCGTGCTGGTCTATCCGTACGTCGTGCACGGCTTCGTGGTGATGCACCAGGCGATCGCCGCCGCGATGCTCGGCGGCTTCCGCAGCGACCAGCTCGAGGTCGAGCTCGCCGACCGCGAGATCTCGCGGACGGCCGCTTTGTCCGCCGAGGGCACGGCCCTCCGACGCCTCGAGCGGGACATCCACGACGGTCCGCAGCAGCGCCTGGTGCGCCTGCAGATGGACCTCGCGGCGGCGTCCCGCGCCGTCGACACCGATCCCGCGAAGAGCAAGACCCTCATCGAGGAGGCGCGGGTGCAGTCCCGCGAGGCCCTCGAGGAGCTGCGCGCCCTGTCACGTGGCTTCGCGCCTCCGTTGCTGTTGGATCGCGGTCTGGTCGCCGCTCTCGAGTCGCTCGTCGACCGCTCGGTCGTGCCCACCACGATGCTGAACCGGGTACCCGGACACGTCGTCATCCCGACCGACATCGAGCGCAACGCGTACTTCATCGCGTCCGAGCTCGTGACGAACACGGGCAAGCACGCCCAGGCGGCCAGTGCGGACCTCGTGCTGCGCACACGTCAGGCTCCCGACGGCATCGGCACCCTGCTCGAACTCGTCGTGACCGACGACGGACACGGCGGCGCGGGTCTGCGGGACGGTCACGGTCTCGCCGGCGTGCAAGAACGTCTGGTGGGTCTCGGTGGCTTCCTCGACATCAGCAGCCCGCAGGGCGGGCCGACCATCGTCACGGTGAGCATCCCGATGACGATCGACGTACCGAGCAGTGTGACGCTTCCCCTGCCGACCGAGCCGCTGCCGCCGTTCTCGTCGACCGCCGTGACCGAGCCGCTGACCGGCACGGCACTGCCCGACGGGCCGCTCGATCCGCCGGCCGGACCGCCGAGGCGACCGTAGCCGGTGGGTCGCGCCCGTAGTCTGGACGGGTGAGTCTCGAGAGCCCTTCCCGTCAGCCCCTCCGTGTCGTCGTCGCCGACGACTCGGTGCTGCTGCGGGAGGGGCTCGTCCGTCTGCTCGACGAGATCGGGGTCGAGGTCGTCGGTGCCTACGGCGACGCCGACTCGCTGCTGGCCGACCTCGACGAGGTCCGCCCCGACATCGCCGTCCTCGACGTGCGCATGCCGCCGACGCACACCGACGAGGGCGTCCGGGCCGCGATCGAAGCTCGGCGTCGTCGGCCCGATCTCGGCATCCTGCTGTTGTCGCAGTACGTCGAGGTGGCCTACGCGCGGGATCTGCTCGAGGCCGGCTCGGGCGGGGTCGGTTACCTCCTGAAGGACCGCATCGCCTCGTTCGACGAGTTCGGAGACGCGCTCGGCCGGGTGTCGGACGGTGGGACGGTCCTCGACCCGCAAGTGGTGTCGCAGTTGTTGGGGCGTCGGAGCGATCCGCTCGCCGCCCTGACACCCCGCGAGCGAGAGGTGCTGACTCTCATGGCCGAGGGGCGCACGAACGCCGCCATCGCGGCAGAACTGGTCATCGGGACGGGCGCCGTCGAGAAGAACGTCACCTCGATCTTCCAGAAGCTCTTGCTGGAAGACAGCGGTACCGACCATCGCCGGGTGCTGGCCGTGCTCGCGTTCCTGCAGCGCTGAGACCCGGTCGTGGTGAGGCCGCGTCGGGTCTCGACGTGCGGGCCGTCAGCTCGTGGCCTGGGCGCCGTCGGTGGCCGTGTCCACCGGTGAACCTGCCTGCGGGGCGCTGACCCGCGTGCCGGCCACGTCGAGGACGGTGTCGCGGAGTGCGTGGCCGAGTGCCTCGTAGCCGGCCGTCGTGGGGTGGATGCCGTCGACGGTCGTACCGGCGGCGAAGACGTCGCCCGCACGCGCGAATCCCCAGGGGTCGGTGAAGGTCCACCCCCGGTCGGCGACGAAGCGCTCGAGTCGAGCCTCGTAGTCGGCCGCTGCACGGGGCGCACGGTCGTAGGGCGGGATCGCGGCCACCACGACGTGTTTCGCGTGGATCGTGTCGACGATGGCGTCGTACGAGGCAGCGGAGTCGCCGAAGCTCAACCCGAGCCGTACGTCGTTGGTGCCCGACATGAGCACGAGGACGTCGACGTCGCCGACGGGCCGCACCGCCGCGGCCTGCTCTTGCACGGTGGATCCGCCCTTGGCGTAACCGCCCACGTAGTCGACGCCGTCACCCTGGGCGTAGGTCATCCACGTGTCGGCGGTGAGGCCGTCGCTCAGCAGGCGACCGCCCCCTGCGGTCAGCGAGTCGCCGACGATGGCGACCCGCACGCCGCCCGAGTTCGGGGCCGTGGCCACGCCGGGCGCGGGGGCAGCCTGCGCGATCGTGCCGGACCCGGACCCGGAGGCGCTCGTCGAGTGGACCGGGGGAGCGGCACACCCGGCCGCGAGGGTGGCCACGACCGCACCGACCAGCGCGACCCGGGCGAACGTCGCACGATCCATGTGGCCATCTTGGGTCACGCCGCGCCAGGAAGAATCATCCGCCAGCACGACTTCTGGCCCGGCCGGCTCGGAAGTCCCTGAAAGAACTCCCGCCGGCGCCGGAGTGGCGCGCGCGGAGAAGATTTCATTCAAGGCGCCGACCGGCGCCGACGCCGGAGGCGTCGAACGAACAGAGAGGGGATGACGGGAATCGAACCCGCGTGATCAGTTTGGAAGACTGAGGCTCTACCATTGAGCTACATCCCCGTGAGCGGCCGAGCCGCACGGTGAGACCAGCATAAGGCATCCGTAGGCGTCGCTGAGTCACGGGGCCTCGCTGTCGGCTAGACTCGACGCGGCCTTCACGTACCCGACCTCAACGGGACTCACGCGTGCCGGCCGGTTCCAGGCTGATACACGGGGCGTAGCGTAGTGGCTAGCGCGTCCGTTTTGGGGGCGGAAGATCGCAGGTTCGAGTCCTGTCGCCCCGACGATCGTCTACCTGCTGTCTCGGATGTGAGTTCAGCACCACCAACACAGGAGAAGCCCCACATTGGTCCAGACCACGGTTGAGAAGCTCAGCCCCACGCGCGTCAAGCTCAACATCGTCGTGACCCCCGACGAGCTCAAGCCCAGCGTCACGCACGCCTACGGTCACATCGCCGAGTCGGTCAACATCCCCGGTTTCCGCAAGGGCAAGGTGCCGCCGCCCATCATCGACCAGCGCGTCGGTCGTGAAGAGGTGCTGAACCACGCCGTCAGCGAGAGCCTCGACAAGTTCTACCGCGAGGCCGTGACCGAGACCGAGATCCGCGTCCTCGGTCGTCCCGAGGCCGACGTGGTCGAGTGGCCGAACGTCAAGGACTTCTCGGGCGACCTGAAGATCGCCGTCGAGGTCGACGTGCGCCCCGACTTCGACCTGCCCGAGTACGACGGCCTCGAGTTGACGGTCGACACGGTCGACATCACCGACGACGAGATCGCCGAAGAACTCACCAACCTGCGTACCCGTTTCGGCACGCTGGTCACCGTCGACCGCCCTGCCACCACGGGTGACTTCGCCCAGATCGACCTGACCGCGACGATCGGCGACGACGTCGTCGACACCGCCAAGGGCATCTCGTACGAGCTCGGCTCGGGCGAGCTGATCGAGGGCATCGACGAGGCCCTCGAGTCGCTCACCGCCGGCGAGAGCACCACGTTCGAGTCGAAGCTGCTCGGCGGCGACCGTGAGGGCGAGACCGCCCTCATCGCCGTCGACGTGACTGCCGTCAAAGAGCGCGAGCTCCCCGAGGCCGACGACGACTTCGCCCAGATCGCCAGCCAGTTCGACACCATCGACGAGCTCAAGGGTGACTTGAAAGAGCAGCTCGCGAAGTCGAAGACCTTCGGTCAGGGTGCTCAGGCACGCGACCAGGTCGTCGAGAAGCTGCTCGAGGCCGTCGAGATCCCCGTCCCCGAGAAGCTCGTCGAGGACGAGGTGCACCGTCACCTCGAGCAGGAGAACCGCCTCGAGGACGAGGAGCACCGTGCCGAGGTCAAGGAGAGCAGCGAGAAGGCCTTCCGCAACCAGATCCTCCTCGACGCCATCGCCGAGAAAGAGGCCGTGAAGGTCGAGCAGGACGAGTTGACCCAGTACCTCATCCAGGGTGCGGCCCAGTACGGCATGGAGCCCGGCGAGTTCATCAAGGTCCTCGACCAGAACGGTCAGATCCCGGCCATGGTCGGCGAGGTCGCCCGCAGCAAGGCCCTCGCGGTCGTGCTCAGCAAGGCGAAGGTCGTCGACGGCAAGGGTGACTCGGTCGACCTGTCCGCCTTCACCGCGACCGCGGGGGTCGGCGGAGACGACGACGACCACGCCGGTCACGACCACGCGTAGGCGGCAGGGTCGGGTCAGCTGACCCGTCACGTCGAGAGGGCCGGGTGCGAGTGCGCACCCGGCCCTCCGTCGTTCCCGGCGCCGCACCTCCCGGGCTCTCGGGTGCGCCCACGGGGCCGGGAAGGCGCGGTATCTGCCGTGGGCGAACAGCCCGGAACCCGTGCGTTGGCTCCGATAGATTCGACGACAAGCGACAACGAATGGGAGCTCCACCATGGCCGACGTGACACTGCCCAACAGTGTTTTTGACCGACTGCTCAAAGACCGGATCATCTGGCTCGGCTCTGAGGTCCGCGACGAGAACGCCAACGAGATCGCCGCGAAACTGCTGCTGCTCGCTGCGGAAGACAGCGAGAAGGACATCTACCTCTACATCAACTCGCCCGGCGGGTCGATCACGGCGGGCATGGCGATCTACGACGCCATGGAGTTCGTGCCGAACGACATCGTCACCGTCGGCATCGGCATGGCCGCGTCGATGGGGCAGCTGCTGCTGACCGCCGGCACCAAGGGCAAGCGCTACATCACGCCGAACGCGCGCGTCCTGCTGCACCAGCCGCACGGCGGGTTCGGTGGCACCTCGTCGGACATCCAGACGCAGGCGCAGCTCATCCTCTCGATGAAGCGTCGTCTTGCCGAGATCACGGCGGCACAGACGGGCAAGACCGTCGAGCAGATCAACGAAGACGGCGACCGCGACCGCTGGTTCACCGCTGAAGAGGCCCTCGAGTACGGCTTCGTCGACCACATCCGCGGCTCGGCCACCGACGTCGTCGGCGGCGCCGGCACCGACCAGGCCTAGGCCCTTCGCCCCTTCGTCAGAACGAGAAAGAGAAGAACTCATGGAACTCCCGATGATGGGTGGCGCGGGTCGAGTGCAGACCCCCAGCTCCCGGTACATCCTGCCCAGCTTCGAAGAGCGCACGGCCTACGGCTACAAGCGCCAGGACCCGTACGCCAAGCTGTTCGAAGACCGCATCGTCTTCCTCGGCGTCCAGGTCGACGACGCCTCGGCGGACGACATCATGGCTCAGTTGCTCGTGCTCGAGAGCATGGACCCCGACCGCGACATCACCCTGTACATCAACTCGCCCGGTGGTTCGTTCACGGCCATGACGGCCATCTACGACACGATGCAGTACATCCGTCCCGAGATCCAGACGGTCTGCCTCGGTCAGGCGGCCTCGGCCGCGGCCGTCCTCCTCGCCGCGGGTCAGCCGGGCAAGCGACTGGCCCTCCCCAACGCCCGTGTGCTGATCCACCAGCCCGCGACCGGTGGGAGCAGCGGGGGCCAGGCTTCCGACATCGAGATCCAGGCGGCCGAAGTCCTGCGCATGCGCACCTGGCTCGAAGAGACGCTGTCGAAGCACTCGAACAAGACGCCCGAGCAGGTCAACCGCGACATCGAGCGCGACAACATCCTGGGTGCCCAAGAGGCTCTCGAGTACGGTCTGGTCGACCAGGTACTCGGTTCGCGCAAGAACCAGCCGGCTGCGCTCACCCGCTGACCACGCGATGACGACGAAGGCCCCGGGCACTCGCCCGGGGCCTTCGTCGTGCCGATGGTACGGCGACCGGTCGGTCGACCCGACCGTGTCGTCGACGGATGTGCCCGCGCTGCCCGGGTCGGTCCGTGAGTGTCGGTGGATCGGGTTAGGCTCGGTTCACACGACGACCGGTCCCGGTCGATGACCTCAGCCAATCAGGGAGGCCGAGCATGGCACGCATAGGTGAGAGTGCCGATCTGCTCAAATGCTCGTTCTGCGGCAAGAGCCAGAAGCAGGTCCAGCAGTTGATCGCCGGTCCCGGTGTCTACATCTGCGACGAATGCGTCGAGCTCTGCAACGAGATCATCGAAGAGCGTCTCGCCGAGGCCGGTGACGAGCCGACGAGCGAGTTCGACCTGCCCAAGCCGCGCGAGATCTACTCCTTCCTCGAGGAGTACGTCATCGGCCAGGACGCAGCCAAGCGTGCCCTGTCGGTGGCCGTCTACAACCACTACAAGCGCATCCGGGCCGCCTCGACGCTCACGGCCGCCGAGTCGCTCGCCGACGAGGTCGAGATCTCGAAGTCCAACATCCTGCTGATCGGCCCCACCGGCTGCGGCAAGACGTACCTGGCCCAGACCCTCGCCAAGCGGCTCAACGTTCCGTTCGCCGTCGCCGATGCGACGGCCCTCACCGAGGCGGGCTACGTCGGTGAAGACGTCGAGAACATCCTGCTCAAATTGATCCAGGCGGCCGACTACGACGTCAAGCGGGCCGAGACCGGCATCATCTACATCGACGAGATCGACAAGATCGCCCGCAAGGCCGAGAACCCGTCCATCACCCGCGACGTCTCGGGTGAGGGCGTGCAGCAGGCCCTGCTCAAGATCCTCGAGGGCACGGTCGCCTCGGTGCCCCCGCAGGGCGGTCGTAAGCACCCGCACCAAGAGTTCATCCAGGTCGACACGACCAACGTCCTGTTCATCGTGGCAGGCGCCTTCGCTGGTCTCGAAGACATCATCTCGAACCGCGCGGGCAAGCGCGGCATCGGATTCGGTGCCCCGTTGCACAGCAAAGAAGACGAGGCGGCGCTCTTCAGCGAGGTCCTGCCCGAAGACCTCCACAAGTTCGGCCTCATCCCCGAGTTCATCGGTCGCCTGCCCGTGGTCACCACGGTCACGCAACTCGATCAGCCCGCCCTGATGCAGATCCTCACCGAGCCGAAGAACGCCCTCGTGCGCCAGTATCAGCGCATGTTCGAGATCGACGGGGTCGAGCTCGAGTTCGACCGGGGGGCCCTCGAAGCGATCGCCGACCTGGCCGTCCTGCGTCAGACCGGCGCCCGCGGGCTCCGCGCCATCCTCGAAGAAGTGCTCGGACCGATCATGTTCGACGTGCCCTCTGACGACACGGTCGGGCGAGTGGTCGTCACCCGCGCCTCCGTGCTCGAGAACGCGGCGCCGACCATCGTTCCGCGCGTCGTCGAACAGCGCACCGAGAAGTCCGCCTAGCAGCGGCGACAGAGCGCCCCGGCCGGTTCGGCCGGGGCGCTCTCTTGTCAGGCCAGGCCGCGGCGGGCGAGGAGGGGCTCCACCCGAGCGTCGCGACCGCGGAAGTCGCGGTAGGCCTCGAGGGGGTCCTTCGACCCGCCGACCCCGAGCAGTCGCGATCGGAAGCGGTCGCCGTTCTCGCGTGTGGGCCCGCCGTTCTCCTCGAACCACTGGACGGTGTCGGCGTCGAGGACCTCGCTCCAGATGTACGAGTAGTACCCGGCGTCGTAACCCCCGGCGAAGGTGTGCGCGAAATACGTGCTCGAATAACGGGTGGGGACCGCCGCGAGGTCGAGGCCGACCGCGGCCAGCGCCTCCTGTTCGAAGGCCTCGACGTCGGTGACGGCCGCCGCCTCGGCGGACGAGAGGGCGTGCCAGGCCTGGTCGAGCAGAGCCGCCGCGAGGTACTCGCTCGTCTCGAAGCCCTGGCCGAAGCCCTGCGACGCGATCAGGGCGTCGACCAGTCGCTGGGGCAACCCCTCGCCGGTTTCGTGATGGACGGCGTAGTTCGCGAGCACCTCGGGCCAGAGCATCCACATCTCGTTCACCTGGCTGGGGAACTCGACGAAGTCGCGGAAGACGTTCGTGCCCGAGAAGGTGGGGTAGGTCACCCGGGCGACGAGCCCGTGCAGGGCGTGCCCGAACTCGTGGAAGAGCGTCGTCACCTCGTCGAGGGTCAGCAGGGTCGGCCGGCCGGCCGGCGGTTTCGGCACGTTGAGGTTGTTGACGACGACGCTGGGCAGGCCGGTGAGCGCCGATTGCGAGACCAGCGGGTTCATCCAGGCGCCTCCGCGTTTGCTGTCGCGCGTGTACAGGTCGAGCACGTAGAGCCCGACCTCGCCGCCGGCGGCGTCCGTGACCTCGAAGACCCGCGCCTCGGGGTGGTACGCGACCAGGTCGGGGCGCTCGGTGAACTGCAGCCCGTAGAGCGACCCCGCAGCGAAGAAGACGCCGTCGTGCAGCACACGCTCGGCCTCGAAGTACGGCCGCATCGCCGCCGTGTCGACGTCGTGCTTCTCGGTGCGGACGAGCTCGGCGTAGAAGGCCCAGTCCGAGGCCCGGATCGGCCGGCCGGCGACACGCTCGAGCTCGGCCTGTTCGGCGCGGGCGTTGCGGGCGGCAGGAGGCGCGAGTCGCCCGAGCAGATCGCTCACCGCCTCGGGAGTGCCCGCGGTCTCACCCGCCGTGACGGAGGCCGCGTGCGACGCGAACCCGAGCAGCTCGGCCCGTTCGGCCCGCAGGCGGACGATCTCGAGGACGAGCTCGCGGTTGTCGTGGTCGCCCCCACGACGCCCACGGGTGAGCGACGCCTGCATGATCCGCTCGCGCAGCGCCTCGTTCGTCAGGCTCGCCAGGTAGGGGTGACCGCTGAACAGCACGAGCGTGACGACGTATCGGCCGTCGAGTCCGCGGTCTCGGGCGGCCTCGGCCGCGGCGGCGATCGCGCCGGCGTCGAGACCGTCGAGCTCGGTCGGGTCGTCGACCACGACGGCCAGGTCGTTCGTGTCGGCCAGCAGGTTCTTCTCGAATCGCGTGGTCAGGGTCGACAGCCTGCCGTTGAGGTGGCGCAGGCGGACCTTGTCATCGTCACCGAGCGCAGCACCCGACCGGGTCGCCTCGTCGACGAGGCGCTCGACGAGGTGCCGCTGCTCGGCTGACAGATCGAGGGCGTCCCGACGCTCGTATACGTGCCGCAGGCGGGAGAACAGGCGCGGATCGAGCCTGATGGCGTCGGCATGGGCCGCGAGCCGCGGGGCGAGCTCGAGCTCGAGGGCGTCGGTGGCCTCCGTCGAGTCCGAGGAGGTCTTGTTGAAGAAGACGTGCTCGACGCGGGTGAGCAGCGCACCGCTGCGCTCGAGAGCGGCCACCGTGTTCTCGAAGGTCGGCTCGGCCGGGTCGGTCGCGACGGCCTCCACCTCGGCCAGCTGCTCGGCGAACCCGGCGGTGAAGGCTGGGCCGTAGTCGTCGTCCCCGATGCTCGCGAAGGGCGGCAGCGAGTACGGCAGCGTGCTGGGGGAGAAGAACGGGTTCGTCATCAGCCCACACTAGGAGGCGCGCTAGGGTCGCCGCATGAGCGAACGCCCCGAGACGCCCGCCCGGTACACCCATGGTCATCACGAGAGCGTGCTGCGCAGCCACTCGTGGCGGACGGTCGAGAACTCGGCCGCGTACCTCGAGCCGCACCTCGTGCCCGGGGTCAGCGTCCTCGACGTCGGGTCGGGGCCGGGGACCATCACCGTCGACATCGCCGGACGGGTCGCCCCGGGTCGGGTGATCGGCATCGACGCCGCCACCGGTGTCGTCGAGCAGGCGACGTCGCTCGCGGTCGAGGCCGGGCTGCACAACGTCCACTTCGAGACGGCCGACCTGTTCGCCCTGCCGTTCGCCGACGACGCGTTCGACGTCGTGCACGCTCACCAGGTGCTGCAGCACGTCGGTGATCCGGTGGCGGCCCTCCGCGAGATGCGGCGCGTGACCCGCCCCGGGGGAGTCGTGGCCGTCCGCGACGTCGACTACCACGGCTGCGTCTGGGCTCCCGAGAACCCCGGACTCGACCGGTGGATGGACGTCTACCAGGTCGTGCACCGTGGCAACGGCGGTGAACCCGACGCGGGGAGGCGCCTGAAGGGATGGGCGCTCGAGGCGGGTTTCGTCGACGTGGCGAGCAGCGCCTCCGTGTGGTGCTTCGCGTCCGACGAGGACCGCACCTGGTGGGGCGACAGCTGGGCGGCCCGGGCGACCGAGTCCGCCTTCTACGCCGACGCCGTCGAGAAGGGCGCCGCGACCCCGGACGAGCTGCACGCGATCGCCGATGCCTGGCGCAGATGGCGCGACGCCCCGGACGGATGGCTGATCATGCCGCACGGCGAGGTGCTCGCCCGCGTCTGACCGGGGCTAGTCGTCGTCGCCCTCGGCGTCGACGGGCTCGTGGACGTGCGCCTCACCGGTGACCGCGTCGACCCGGATCACCGTGCCGTCGTCGAGCTCGACCACGGGGCGTCGTTCGAGCCAGGTCAGCGTCCAACGCCACGTCGTCGCGTCGACGCCCTGGTCGGCGATCTCACGCTCGACCTGGGCGACCGCCCCGAGGACGGGAGCGGAAAGCTCCGCCGGAGCCGCGCCTCCCACGCTCCACCGCGTGCCGAGCTGCATCAGGCACCTGCCGTCGGGGCCGGAGCGGCACCGGCGCCGGCGTCGGCCGGCACCTCGGCGAACACGATGTCGCCGACCGCCAGCTCGTCGCCCTCGGCGAACGACAGCTCGGCGATCTTGCCGACCGCCGCGAGGTCGCCCGCCGCGAGCTTCACGAGCTCGAGCTGGGCCGCGGGGCCCGTGATGACCGCAGACGCCACCGGGGTCTTCTGCGAGGCCTTCGCGTCGGATTTCGCCCGGCGCACGAAGATGAGCGCCTGCCCCACGAGGCCGACGAGGCCGGACGAGGCCTCGCCCTCGGCGAGGTCGAGCTCGGCCACCGACGGCCACGCGGCCCCGTGTACCGAGTCGTCGTGCGTCCACGACCAGACCTCTTCGGTCGCGAACGGCAAATAGGGCGCGAGCAGACGCAGCAGGCCTTCGAGCACCGTGCGCAGCGCGAGCACGGCCGAGGCCTGTTCGGCCGGCGTGGTGGCACCGTAGGCGCGCTCCTTCACGAGCTCGAGGTAGTCGTCGCAGAACGTCCAGAAGAACTTCTCGGTCGTCTCGAGCGCGCGAGCGTGGTCGTAGCCCTCGAGCGCCTCGGTCGCGGTCTCGATCACCGCGGCGAACGACGCGAGCAGGTCGCGATCCAGCGGCTGCGTGATCTCGAACTCACCCGAGGGCAGCTCGAACGAGTACACGAACTTGGCCGCGTTCAGCACCTTGATCGCCAGACGACGCCCGATCTTGATCTGCTTCGGGTTCTGCGGGTCGAACGCCGCGTCCGTGCCGAGCCGACTCGACGCCGCCCAGTAGCGCACCGAGTCCGAGCCGTGGTCGTCGAGCATGGCGGCCGGGGTGACCACGTTGCCCTTCGACTTCGACATCTTCTTGCGGTCGGGGTCGACGATGAAGCCCGAGATCGAGGCGTTCTTCCACGGCACGGTGCCCGACTCGAGCTGCGAGCGCAGCATCGTCGAGAACAGCCAGGTGCGGATGATGTCCTGCCCCTGGGGGCGCACGTCGTAGGGGAACACGAGGTCGAAGAGTTCGGGGTCGCGCTCCCACCCGCCGGCCAGCTGGGGGGTGAGCGACGAGGTCGCCCAGGTGTCCATCACGTCGACCTCGCCGACGAAGCCGCCGGGCACGCCGCGTCGTGACTCGTCGTAGCCGGGGGCGGCCTGCGAGGCCGGGTCGATCGGCAGCTGCGCCTCGGTGGGCACGATCACCTGGTCGAAGACCGGGTTGCCGTCGCCGTCGAGCGGATACCAGACCGGGATCGGCACGCCGAAGAAGCGCTGGCGCGAGATCAGCCAGTCACCGTTCAGACCGTTGACCCAGTTGTCGTAGCGCACGCGCATGAAATCGGGGTGGAACGCCACCTCGCCGCCTCGTTCGAGCAGGGACCCCTTGAGTTGCTCGTCGCGGGCTCCGTTGACGATGTACCACTGGCGGGTCGAGACGATCTCGAGGGGCTTGTCGCCCTTCTCGAAGAACTTGACCGGGTGCGAGATCTTGCGGATCTCGCCCACCAGCTCGCCGGACGCGGTCAGCTGCTCGACCACGGACTGCTTGGCGCTGAACACGGTCTTGCCGGCCAGTTGGGCGTAGGACGCGCGCCCCGCCTCGGAGGTGATCGCCTCGGGCGCCTCGCTGACGAAGCGGCCGTCGAAGCCGATGACGGCACGGTTCGGCAGCTGCAGTTCGCGCCACCAGACGACGTCGTTGGTGTCGCCGAAGGTGCAGACCATCGCGATGCCCGAGCCCTTGTCGGGCTGCGCGAGGTGGTGCGCCACCACGGGCACCTCGACGTCGAACAGCGGTGAGCGCACGGTCGTGCCGAACAGGGCCTGGTAGCGCTCGTCGTCGGGGTGTGCGACGAGGGCGACGCAGGCCGGCAGCAGCTCGGGCCGCGTCGTGTCGATCAGCACGTCGCCCTGGCCGTCGGTGCGGTGGAAGGCGAGCTTGTGGTACGCCCCGGGCATCTCTTTGTCCTCGAGTTCGGCCTGGGCCACCGCCGTGCGGAACGTGACGTCCCAGAGGGTGGGGGCATCGGCCTGGTACGCCTCGCCGCGGGCCAGGTTGCGCAGGAACGCCTTCTGGGCGATCGCCTGCGAGTCGTCGTCGATGGTGCGGTAGCTCTGCGTCCAGTCGACCGAGAGGCCGAGCTTGCGCCAGACGTCCTCGAACTGCTTCTCGTCCTCGACGGTCAGGCGTTCGCACAACTCGATGAAGTTGCGGCGCGAGATCGGCACCTGGTCGGCGGCTTTGGAGGACTTGTTGTCGCCGCCCTCGAAGGGTGGCGTGAAGTCGGCGTCGTAGGGGAGCGACGGGTCGCAGCGGACGCCGTAGAAGTTCTGCACACGACGCTCGGTCGGCAGGCCGTTGTCGTCCCACCCCATGGGGTAGAACACGCGCTTGCCCCGCATGCGCTCGAAGCGGGCCTTGACGTCGGTGTGGGTGTAGCTGAACACGTGGCCGATGTGCAGGCTGCCCGACGCGGTCGGCGGGGGGGTGTCGACCGAGAACACGGAGGCGCGGGTGGCGTCGGTGCGGTCGAAGCGGTAGGTGCCGCTCGCCTCCCAGGCCTGACCCCAGCGGGCCTCGAGTCCTTCGAGGGCGGGCTTCTCGGGCATCGCTGACGGCATGGTCTTCTCCGGTTCTGTGGACGGCACCGTGTCGGTGGGGAGGTGCCTGGATGTGGGACTGCGACCAGTGTACGCACCCGGGCGAGGGGTCCTCGGGAACCTTGCCGCGCCTCCTGCGCGATGCGGTCACCGCACTGCTGCACACGCTGCACTGGTACTGACATGGCGGTCTGTTAGGCTCGTCCGGTTTTTTGCCGACGCTGGGGTCGACTGCATCTGCCCGACGACCTGGAGGCCTCACCCGATGTCAGCCAAGAAGAACGACCGCACGACGGTCGCCCGACGATCACTCACCACCGACGACGTCACCGTCGTCGAAGAGGGTCTGCTCAAACGTGCGGTCAGCGCCGCCGCGCTCGGCAACGCCATGGAGTGGTTCGACTTCGGCGTCTACGCCTACATCACGACGACCATCGCCCAGGTGTTCTTCCCGCCCGGCAACGACGCGCTGAACATCCTGTTCACCTTCGGCACCTTCACGGCGGCGTTCATCGTGCGTCCGATCGGTGGTGCCTTCTTCGGCCCCCTGGGCGACCGCATCGGCCGGCAGAAGGTGCTCGCGCTGACGATGATCCTCATGGCGGCGGGGACGCTCGCCATCGGCCTGATCCCCTCGTACGCGACCATCGGCCTCTGGGCGCCCGTCCTGTTGCTGCTGGCGCGCCTGTTGCAGGGCTTCTCCACGGGCGGCGAGTACGGAGGCGCGGCCACGTTCATCGCCGAGTACTCGCCCGACAAGCGCCGTGGCTTCATGGGGTCGTGGCTCGAGTTCGGCACGCTCGCCGGCTACGTGCTCGGCGCCTCCCTGGTCACCGGCCTGCAGCTCGGCATGAGCGAGGAGGCGCTGCTCGCGTGGGGCTGGCGCATCCCGTTCCTGATCGCCGGGCCGCTCGGCCTGATCGGGCTCTACCTGCGCCTCAAGCTCGAGGAGACCCCGGCGTTCCAGAAGCAGCAAGAAGAGGCCGCCGGACGCGAACACGTCAAGGTGCCGTTCGTGAAGCTCTTCGCCGAGAACTGGCGTGCGCTGATCGTCTGCATCGGCCTCGTGCTGGTGTTCAACGTGACCGACTACATGCTGCTGTCGTACATGCCGACCTACCTCACGAACACCCTCGGCCGCAGTGCGACGTCCGGGCTGCTGCTCGTCATCGTCGTGATGGTCCTCATGATGATCGTCATCACGTTCA
This sequence comes from Frigoribacterium sp. VKM Ac-2836, assembly GCF_013248995.1. GTDB lineage: Bacteria > Actinomycetota > Actinomycetes > Actinomycetales > Microbacteriaceae > Frigoribacterium. Next base: position 49,724 of record NZ_JABRPK010000004.1, read on the forward strand.
GCGGGCGCCTGAGCGACCGGTTCGGTCGCCGTCCCGTGCTGTTCGCCGGTTGCGTCGGGTTCCTCGTGCTGTCCTGGCCGGCGCTCAAGCTCGTGCAGTCCGAGAGCACGCCGCTCGTCTTCGTCGGCCTGCTGGTGCTCGGTCTCGTGCTCGTCACCTTCACCTCGACCATGCCGTCGACGCTGCCCGCGCTCTTCCCGACGATCATCCGGTACGGCGCCCTGGCCATCGCCTTCAACGTGTCCGTGTCGTTGTTCGGTGGCACCACGCCCCTCGCGGCCGAGGCGTTGGTCGTCTGGGCCGAGGGGCGGGGCTTCTCGTGGGCCCACGACATCCCGGCGTTCTACCTGATGGCCGCGGCCGTGATCGGGCTCGTCGCCGTCTGGTTCACCAAAGAGACGGCCAACGAGCCGCTGCTCGGGTCGGGTCCGTCGGTCGCCACCGACGACGAGGCGCGTGAACTCGTCGAGGCGTACGCCGACGAGTCGAGCGAGGTCGCGAGGTCCGACTGGGCGCTCGAGTGGGCGCAGTCCGGACTGATCGACGTGGTCGACCCGAAGGCCGCCGAGGCCGACGCCACCCGCCGTCGCGGCTGAGCGCGCCCACCGCGCCCGGTCACGGGCGGGTGGCGATCAGGGCGCGGGTGTGCTCGTGTCGCGGGGCGCCGAAGACCTCCGCGGTGCGGCCCTGCTCGACCACCCTGCCGTCGTGCATCACGGCGACGTGGTCGGACATGTGCTCGACGACGTCGAGGTCGTGCGAGATGAAGAGGTAGGCGAGCCCGTCCTGACGCTGCAGGTCATCGAGCAAATCGAGCACCTGGGCCTGGACCGAGACGTCGAGGGCCGAGACGGGTTCGTCGCACACGATCACCCGGGGTCGCGGTGCCAGGGCGCGGGCGATGGCCACCCGTTGGCGTTGACCGCCGGACAACGTGTCGGGGCGTCGCCCCACCGTGTCGGCGCCGAGCCCGACCCGTGACAGCAGGGCGACGACCTCGGGCTCGACGGCGCCGAGGCGCGTGCTGCGACCCGAGGTCAGCGCGTCGGCCAGCAGGCGTCCGACCGTGAGACGCGGGTCGAACGAGCTCGTCGGGTCTTGGTAGACCGCCCCGAGGTCACCTCGGCGGGGTCGTCGATCGCGCTCTCGTGCCGGTGCCCAGGGCGCCCCGAGCAGCTCGACCGTGCCGGCGTCGGGCTCGTCGAGACCGAGCAGCAGGCGTGCCGTGGTGGTCTTGCCCGAACCCGAAGCACCGACGAGGCCGAGCGTCTCTCCGGCCCGCAGACTGAGGGAGACGTCGTCGACGGCGACCCGGTCGGGGCCACGTCCACCCCTGAAGACCCGCCGGAGACCGGCGGCGACGAGGACGGGTGCCGCCGGGGGACTCGTCGTCGTGACCCGGGTCGCCGAGTCGAGCGAGCCTCCTGGTGAGGATGCGACGGCGGCCGTCGCGGGGTGCCCCTCCCGCGCAGGAGGGTGTTCTCGCGGGGTCGGCGCCGAGAGGCGCCGACCCCGCGGTGCCCCGCCGGGCAGGGCGGCGACGAGCATGCGCGTGTAGTCGGCCCGCGGGGCGTCGAGCACGGTCGCCGTGGGGCCCTGCTCGACCACGCGCCCGTCGCGCATCACGACGACACGGTCGGCCAGCCGGCGCACGACCCCGAGGTCGTGACTGATCGCGAGGACGGCCGTGCCGCCGTCGCGGAGGGCCGCGAGCCGGTCGACGACCAGACGCTGCACCTCGGCGTCCAGGGCGGTGGTGGGCTCGTCGGCGACGATCACACCGGGCTCCAGGGCGAGTGCCGCGGCGATGAGTGCCCGTTGTCGCAGACCACCCGACAACTCGCCCGACCGGAGGCCGCGACGCACCTCGGGGTCGGGCATCCCGACCTCGGTCAGCACCTCGAGCACGCGGGCGCGGCGGGCAGTCGGCGTGAGCCGCGTGTGCAGCCTGAGGGCGTCGTCGATCTCGCGGCCGACCGGGCGAAGGGGGTCGAGCGAGACCAGGGCGTCCTGCAGCACGAGACCGACGCGTGGACCCCGTACCCCACGCCAGCGGCGTTCGGTCAGCGTCAGCAGGTCGTCACCGCCGAGCCGCAGTTCGTCGGCCGTCACGGTGCCGCCGGTCAGCCCGAGCACGGCCCGGGCGGTCACGCTCTTGCCCGAGCCGGACTCGCCGACCAGGGCCACGCACTCGCCCGGCCGCAGCGTGAACGACACGTCGTCGACGGCGGTCACCCCGTCGAACGCGACGTGCAGGCGGTCGACGACGAGGTCGTCCGAGGAGGGGCGGTGCCGGTCGTCCGGAGCGGAGTCGGTCGGCCGCGGTGTCGGCGTCATCGCGACCCTCCTCGTCCGCGGCGGGCCAGGCCGCGACCCAAGACGGTCGCGGACGCGGCGGTCACCACGACGGCCAGGCCGGGGAACACGGTCATCCACCAGGCGACCGCGAGGTACGTGCGACCGGCCGAGAGCATCGCTCCCCACTCGGGTGCCGGGGGTGGCGACCCCAGCCCGAGGTAGCTCAACGACGAGGCCCACACCACGGCCTGACCGAGGCCCAGCGTGGCGAGGACCACGACGGGGGCGAGGGCGTTCGGCAGGACGTGACGCAGCAGCACGACCCCGGGGTGGCGTCCGAGCACGACCGCCGCCTCGACCATCGGTGAGCGGCGGACGGTCGCCACCTGGCTGCGGACGATGCGGGCGTAACCAGGCGCGGTCGCGAGTCCCACGGCGATCGTGGCCGGTACGGCGCCGGGCCCCGTGAACGCGATGACGACGAGCGCGAGCAACAGGCCGGGCAGGGCGAAGAGCACCTCGAGCAGGCGGCTGACGCCGGCGTCCGTGACGCGGCCGGCGCGGCCTCGACCGCCGAGACCGGCCAGGACGCCGAGGGCGACGCCGAGCCCCGTGCCGATCAGGGTCGCGACCAGGCCGATGGTGAGCGAGGCGCCGGCCCCGTGGACGACGCGCGTCCACACGCCGCGTCCCGACTCGTCGGTGCCGAACGGATGGGCGAGCGACGGGCCGGCGAACGCGTCGGTCGGCGACACGGCGAGCGGGTCGGCGGGGGCCAGCAGGCGCGGGGCGACGGCCATCACGACGACGAGCAGCAGCAGTGCCGCCGCGACGAGTTCGGCCGGACCGAGCGACGGCAGCCGTCGCCGGGTGGCACGGGGCGAGGAGGTGCGGGTCGTCTCGGTGCCCCGGGGCAGGCCGGGCAGCGTGGTCATGCCGCCCGTCCTCTCGGGTCGACCGCCCGCTCGGCCAGGTCGCCGAGGGCGACCACGACCACGTAGGCGAGAGCCGACACCAGGGCGACACCGGTCACGAGTGGGATGTCGCGCAGTGTGACCGCCCCGAGCAGCGTGCGGCCGAGGCCCGGGCGGGCGAAGACCGACTCGACGACGACGGCGCCGCTGAGCAGCGAGCCGAACGCCCAGCCCGACAGGGCGAGCCCGGGGAGGGCCGCGTGGCGCAGCAGGTGACGGCCGAACAGGCCCGTCGGGCTCTCGCCTCGGGCCCGTGCCGAGAGGGCGAACGGGGTGGCCGCCGCATCGAGCAGCGAATCGCGGGTGACCTGGCCGAGGAACCCCGCGACGGGGATCGCGAGGGTGACGACCGGCAGGACGAGCCCTGCAGGGGTGCCCGTGCTCACCGGGGGCAGCAGCCCGAGCTCGGTGCTGAAGACGAGGATCAGCAGGCTGGCCAGCCAGAAGTGGGGCACGGCCGAGGCGACCACCTCGAGAGCGGACGACACGGCCGAGGCGACGCGACCGCCGAGGGTCGCCCACCAGGCCGTCGCGATCGCGAGCAGCCAGGCCGCGACGAGGGCCGACAGCGCCAACCCGATCGTGCCGGGCAGCTGGTCGAGCAGGAGCCGACCGACGTCGGTGCGGAGCGAGTACGAGGTGCCGAGATCGCCGGTGACGAGCCTGCCGAGCTGGGCGAGGTACTGCACGAGCAGGGGCCGGTCGAGGCCGTACTGTCGACGGACCGCGTCGAGCGCTTCCGCCGACGCCTGCGAGCCCGGACCGCCCAGGATCGCCTCGGCCGGGTCACCGGGGACGAGGCGGATCGCGAAGAAGATCAGCGTGGCGACCGCCCAGAGCACGAAGACCGCGCCGAGCAGGCGGCCGACGAGCCACCGCCCGGCCCGTCGCCAGCGCCCGGGAGGCACCCGGTCAGCTCGCCTTGTACGCGTCGTACATCGTCGGCGCCTGGACCGTCGGCAGGGCTCGGACGCCCTCGACGGCCGAGCGCACCAGGTAGTGGTTCTGCTGGTCGTAGAGCGGAAGGACGTGCCACCCCTCGAGGATGATCTGCTGCGCCTGCTGGTAGAGGTCGGCGCGCTCGTCGGCATCGCTCGTCTCGGAGGCGCGGGTCAAGAGGTCGTCGAGGGCCGGGTCGTCTGTCTGCGACAGGTTGGCGAAGTAGCCGCTGGGAGCGGGGGTGATGCCATCGCTGTCGTAGAGGATGCGCAGCACGTCGGGGCCGACCTTCGTGTACGGCGCGCTGACCAGGTCGTACTCGTTCGCCGCGAGGGCGCCGTACCAGCTCGAGAGGTCGAGGGGTTCGAGGGTGACGTCGAAGCCCAGGCTCTTCGCGCCGGCCTGGACCTGCTCGAACAGCGACTGTTCGGCCGGTATCGACTGGTTCGTGCTGACCGGGAAGGTCGCCGCGAGGCGCACGCCGTCCTTCGTGCGGAAGCCGTCGGCGTCGCGGGCGGTCCACCCCGCCGCGTCGAGCAGGTCGTTCGCCGCATCCGTGTCGACGTCGAAGAGGGATTCGTCGGAGAAGGCCAGCGGCTCGACGCTCGACAGGGGACTGTACGACCGCTTCGCCGTGCCGAAGAACAACGAGTCGATGCCGGAGTCGACGTCGACGCCGCGGATGAACGCCTCTCGGACGGCCGGGTCGTCGAACGGAGCCTTGCCGGCGTTGAGCTCGATGCGGTTCGAGGCACCCGGGCGCGGGGCGTCGATCTCGTCGAGGGAATCGTCCTTCGCGGCGGCGACCAGGGTGTCGGGCTGGGCGTTGTCGATCACGTCGACCTGACCGCCCTGCAGGGCGGCGTAGCGTGACGCCGAGTCGGGGATGAACCGCCAGACGATCTCGTCGAGGTAGGCAGGGCCCTGGTGGCCGGCGTCCGCCGGGGGAGAGGTGTAGTCCTCGTTGCGGGTGAGGACGACCTGCTGTTGCTTGGTCCACGACTCGACCACGAACGGCCCCGTCCCCACCGGCGACTCGCAGTTGACCTCCTGGCTGCGGGTCAGCGCCTCGGGTGACTCCATGGCCAGCCACGGCTGCGACAGCGACTCGAGCAGGGCGCTGTCGGGCTCGCTGAGGTCGAAGCGGGCCGTGCGGGCGTCGAGCGCCTCGACGCCCGTCACCTTGCCGAGGGCGAGGTAACCGGTCGACGACAGGGTCGTGGGGTCTTGCAGGTGGGCGACGTTGGCGGCCACCGCAGCGGCGTCGAAGGCGGTGCCGTCGGTGAAGGAGACGCCGTCCTTCAGCGTGAAGGTCCAGCTGAGGCCGTCGGATGCCTCTTGCCACGAGTCGGCGAGCCACGGGACGATGTCACCGGTGGAATCCTTCGACACGAGCGACTCGAGGTACTGGGTCGACACGAGGGCCTGGGGGTAGTTGCCCCCGACGTGCGGATCGAGGCAGGTCGGTTCGGCATCGCCCGAGGCATAGGTCAGGGTGCCCCCCGAGACCGGCGTGGACGAGACGTCGGGCTCGCCGCCGCTCGTGCAACCGGCGAGCACGAGGCTCGCGACGGCGGTGGCGGCGATCAGGGTGGGCAGGCGGCTGCGCATGGGGCTCCGGGCGTGAGGGGTGACGGGACGTCGAGTGTGGTCCGCTGAACCCGAGGGGGAGGCGGCATTCGTGGACCGGGTGCAACAAGTGCGCCGTCGAGTCTAGCGGCATGATGGTGGCCATGTCAGATGGACCAGGCCAGACCCGTCCCCGGCGGCCGGTCGGCCGACCTCGCCGCTCGTCCGCGGAGATGCTGGCCGACGCCGCCGCCGAGCTGTTCCTCGAGAACGGCTACGCCGGCACCACCGTCGACGACATCGCGAGGCGGGCCGGCGTCAGTCGGGGCACCTTCTTCAACTACTTCGAGGCCAAGTCCGACCTCTTCTGGCTCGACCTCGACCAGAGCCTCGCCGGACTCGGCGACCTGCTGCGCGCCTCCTCGGACCTCTCTCCCGTCCGAGCGGTCGAGGCCGCGCTCGTCGCACTGGCGGACTCGCACGACCCCGAGCGCGTGCCGTGGGCGCTGACGCAGTCCGAGGCCATGGCGCTCGGCGATGACCTCGTCGCGTCGGCCGCGGTCAGGTTCGTACGACAGCAGGGGGTCGTCGCGTCCTACGTCGCCGAGCGATCGGGCCGCGACCGTTCGGACCTCACGGCCCAGGTGGCCGGGTCGACCCTGGTCGCCGCCGCGGCCGCCGCGATCGCGAACTGGGCCCGTGCCGGGGTGTCGCGGGGCGCTCTCGGTCCGGTCGTCGAGGCCGCCGTCGGACCGGTCGCGGACGGACTCGACGCCCGGGAGGCGCGCTCGGACTAGACGGTGGGCGTCGACGAGGTCGACGGGGACGTGGGCGAGAGGACGTCGACGAGCTCTGCGCGCTTGGGGAAGACCCACTTGTTCATCGCCCAGTATCGAAAGACCATGGCGAGCATGGTGCCTATGATCGGCCCGCTGACGAAGTCGGCGATCTCTTGGGTGGCACGCGATACGTTCGGCACCTCGAGGCCGAGACCGTAACGGGACAGGTAGGCCGGAGCCGAGTTGATGGCGACGCCGACGATGCTGACGATCACGAAGAGCAACATCTCGTGGGCGGTGTGGCGCTCACCCCGGTCGTCGAACGACCACTTCTTGTTCATCCAGTAGGAGAAGACCGTCGCGACGATGATGCCCAGCGCGAGGGCGGTGACCGGGTGCTGAGGGATGACGAACAGCTTGAGCCCGTAGTTGATCACCATGGTGATCACGAAGCCGATGCCCCCGACGACGAGGAACCTCGCCGCGGAAGGATGCTCTCTCACGAGCTTGATGACTGCATGCACTGCATCACGATAGCCGGACGCACCCGGAAACGGCTGACAGAAGCGGATTCGCGTGTCATGACGCGCCTCGGGGAGGAGACCGACCGGGCGATCCCTGTCGGGGGGAGGAGGTGGTCTCACCCCTCGGGATGACCTTCGATCACGGACCGGTCACGGCATGAGGAATCGTCGTGACGCATCACTAACGTCGTGCTCGTCGGACCGGATGCCCGGGACGACGACCGGTCGCCCGGGGGTGGGTCAGGGCGACCGGTCCACCCCGACTCACTGAAGAGGACAACACTCATGAAGAAGACCGTGTCGACCGTCACCGCGCTGTCGACGGCCATCGTCATCGCCCTGGGGGGCATCGCGCTCGGCGGACAGGCCGCCGCCGCCGCACCGGCACCGGCACCGGCACTGCTCGATCCTGGGACGTCGGCCCCGTCGGAGGTCGAGGCGTCGCCCCCGACGGAACCGACCACGGTCGTCCCTCCCGCACCGCAGGAGGTCGTCCCCGGGGCGGCGGCGTTCTCCGTCGAGAGCCCTGCGGACGGAGCCGTCTACCCGACCCTGGGCTACCCACTGACGATCGACACGACCGAGGCATCGTTCTCGTACGAGGTCTTCGACACGGCCGGCCGGTCGGTCCAGGCGGAATCGGGCGTGACGGGTCCTCGTGCCACCCGGGACGTGCACCTGACCGGCGACGCACCCGCCGACCAGTCGGTGATCGTGGTCGTGACGGGTGCGAACGGGATCGTCCTGGGCTCGGAGACGCGATCGTTCCGGGTAGAGGTCCCGACCTCGCCCGCCGTCACCATCAGCTCTCCCCGTCAGGGTCAGGTCCTGCCGACGTCGTCGACGACCTGGGCCGGTGGTGGCTCCTTCGTCCTCGAGGGCACCGGAGTCGCCGGCTCGTGGCTGCGCTACTCGTTCGAGGCGCTGTCGGGGCAGTCGGGATGGGGTCATGACTACGACGCCCCCGTCGTCCCCTCCGACGGCACCTGGGCGATCGACGAGGCCCTGCCCTACGGGTCGTGGCGGGCCACCGTGCAGCAGTACGTCGGGGGCGGAGATCCGGCCTCGGGAGGCGTACCGCAGCTGGCACGGAGTCGCCCGTCGGCACCCGTGACCGTCGACTTCACGCTGGCCCCGCCCGTGCCCGCACCCGCACCCGCACCCGCACCCGCACCTGGGGCCACTCCGGACGCACCCGTGGTCCTGCCCGTCGTGGCGCAGGCGGCCGCGCCGACCGCCGCCCGACTCGTCCCCGTCGCGCAGCGTGCTGCCCTCGCCTCGACGGGCCCCGCCGAGTCGACGCCATGGGTCGGCCTCGCCGGCCTGGTGCTGGTGGGTCTCGGGGTCGGGACGATCCTCGTCGCCCGGCGCCGCACCTCCGCAGGCTGAGCCCCCACCGCCAGGTCAGCGACGAGCCGAGTCGGGTGCCTTCCGGGGCGTCAGGCTCGGCTCGTCGGGCGTCGAGAGGGTGAGGACCGCTTCTTCGACGGCGTCGTGGTCCTCGAGCTCTCGCTCGACGCGGCGCAGGGCGACGGCGACGTGCTCCTCGCTGTCGTCTCCCGTCATGTCGACGGCGGCCACCAGGTAGAGACGGCCCGGACCGACGAACTCGGTGTGCAGGTAGGTGACCCGCTCGATCTCGGGCCGGGCGAGCAGTCGCTCGAGAACGGTGGACTCGAGTTCGTCCGACGGGCTCTCGCCGACGAGGAACCTGCGGTTGCGGTCGACCAGCACGAGAGCCACGACGCCGAGCAGCACGCCGACGGCGATCGACCCGATCGCGTCGAACACGGCCGACCCGGTGACCTGGTGCAGGAAGATGCCGAGGAACGCGATGAGCAGCCCCACCAGGGCGGCCGCGTCCTCGGCGAAGACGGCCCGGAGGGTCGAGTTCGAGCTGCGCAGGACGAAGCGCAGGGTCGGGGTGCGCCGCTCGCGGGCCGAACCCCTGGCCTGACGGAAGGCCTGCAAGAACGACGTGCCCTCGAGGACGAAGGCGATCGCGAGCACGACGTAGTTGATCAGGTAGTTCTCCGCCTCCTCCTCGGCGGTCAGCTGCGAGATGCCGTGCTGGATCGAGACGACCGCCCCCACGGTGAACAGGCCGAAGGCCGCGAACATGGACCAGACGTAGGTCTCCTTGCCGTAGCCGAGGGGATGGGCGTCGTCCCGCCGCTTGACGCCGCGCTTGTCGGCGATGAAGAGGAAGACCTCGTTGCCCGTGTCCGCCCACGAGTGCGCGGACTCCGCGACCATCGAGGCCGAGCCGGTCAGGAAGGCGGCCACCGTCTTGGCGACGGCGATCAAGAGGTTGGCGAGGAACGCCACGATCACGGTGACCGTGCTCTCGGGCTTGGCCGGTGGCTCGGAGGGGGTGGAGGACATGGCCTCGATCCTGCTCCTCGCGACGGCCTCGCGCCTCCTCGGCTCTGACGGTAGGATCGACCACGCGTCGATCCGGCCATCACCGGGGAGCACCCGGAAGAAAGCGACCCGCGGGCCCAGGCCCGGTGGTCGTCGGTAGAACCGGGCGGGGCAGGCCCGTCACAGCCGCAGCAGAGCGGTCGCGGTCACCGTCCGAGAGGGCGGGGGCGGCGGCAAGCGGGGTGGTACCGCGCCACCCGGGTCGAGCACCCGGACGGCGTCCTCGTGGTCAGAAGGTCCCTCGGCCAGTGCAGCGGAGGCGACCCACCGCACGACCTGGAGAACCGATGACCTACCCCAAGGGTTCCGACGCCACCGGCGTCCCCGCCTCGCCGCGTTTCCCCGAGATCGAGACCGGAGTCCTCGCCTTCTGGAAGCGCGACGACACCTTCGCCGAGTCGATCCGGGCACGCGAGGGCTGTGACGAGTGGGTCTTCTACGACGGCCCGCCGTTCGCCAACGGCCTGCCGCACTACGGCCACCTGCTGACCGGCTACGCGAAGGACGTCTTCCCGCGGTACCAGACCATGCGCGGCAAACAGGTCCACCGTCGCTTCGGCTGGGACACCCACGGCCTGCCGGCCGAGCTCGAGGCCATGCGCCAGCTCGGCCTGACCGAGAAGCACGAGATCGACGACATGGGCATCGACGTATTCAATGCCGCCGCTCGTCGGTCGGTGCTGCAGTACACCGACGAGTGGCAGCAGTACGTCACCCGGCAGGCGCGCTGGGTCGATTTCGACCACGACTACAAGACCCTCGACGTCGATTACATGGAGAGCGTCGTCTGGGCCTTCGAGCAGCTGCACGAGAAGGGCCTGGCCTACGAGGGTTTCCGCGTCCTGCCCTACTGCTGGCACGACCAGACCCCCTTGTCGAACCACGAGCTGCGCATGGACGACGACGTCTACAAGAACCGTCAGGACCAGACGGTGACCGTCGCCTTCCCACTGGTCGGCGCCAAGGCCGAGGCGCTCGGCCTGACGGGCGTCGAGGCGCTCGCCTGGACGACCACCCCCTGGACCCTTCCGACCAACATGGCGCTCGCCGTGGGCCCGGGCATCGACTACGTGGCCGTGCCCCACGCGCTGCTGCCGGGTGAGCGGACCGGCGACCAAGAGCTGCTGACCGGCAGCGTGTTCCTGCTCGCCGCCGACACGCTCGGCGCCTACGCGCGCGACCTCGGCTACGAGTCCGCCGAATCGGCCGAGGCCGCCGTCACCGCGACCTTCACCGGTGCCGAGCTCGAGGGCGTCGAGTACGACCGCATCTGGGACGTCTACGCCGACACCGAGGCCTGGGGCACCGAGAACGCCTGGCGCCTGCTGGTCGCCGACTACGTCGCCACGGGCGAGGGCACCGGCATCGTCCACCAGGCACCGGCGTACGGCGAGGACGACCAGTTGGTCTGCGCCGCCGCCGGTATCCCGGTCATCGTCAGCGTCGACGACGGCGGACGCTTCCTGCCGATGTTCGACGAACTGGGCGTGGCCGGGCTGCAGGTCTTCGACGCCAACAAGCCCCTCGTGCAGCGGCTGCGGGCCGACGGTCGTCTGCTGCGCCTCGCCAGCTACGAGCACAGCTACCCGCACTGCTGGCGCTGCCGCAACCCCCTCATCTACAAGGCGGTGTCGAGCTGGTTCGTGCGCGTCACCGAGTTCCGCGACCGCATGGGCGAGTTGAACCAGCAGATCACCTGGGTGCCCGACAACGTCAAGGACGGCCAGTTCGGCAAGTGGGTGGGCAACGCCCGCGACTGGTCGATCTCGCGCAACCGCTACTGGGGTTCGCCGATCCCGGTGTGGAAGAGCGACGACCCCGCCTACCCGCGCGTCGACGTCTACGGTTCCCTGGCCGAGATGGAGGCCGATTTCGGCCGTCTGCCCCTGAACGCCGACGGCGAGCCCGATCTGCACCGGCCCTACATCGACGAGCTCACCCGCCCGAACCCCGACGACCCGACCGGGCAGAGCACGATGCGTCGTATCGAGGACGTCCTCGACGTGTGGTTCGACAGCGGGTCGATGCCGTTCGCCCAGGTGCACTACCCGTTCGAGAACCAGCAGTGGTTCGACGAGCACAGCCCCGCTGACTTCATCGTCGAGTACATCGGTCAGACCCGGGGCTGGTTCTACACGCTCCACACGCTGTCCACCGCGCTGTTCGACCGGCCGGCCTTCTCGAACGTCGTGAGCCACGGCATCGTGCTCGGCTCCGACGGCCAGAAGATGTCGAAGAGCCTGCGCAACTACCCCGACGTCAGCGAGGTCTTCGACCGGGACGGAGCCGACGCGATGCGCTGGTTCCTCATGTCGAGCTCGGTGATCCGCGGCGGCAACCTCGTGGTCACCGAAGAGGGCATCCGCGAGGGCGTCCGACAGTTCCTGTTGCCGCTCTGGAGCACCTGGTACTTCTTCTCGCTCTACGCCAACGCCGCATCGGGAGGCGCGGGTCGACATGCCGCCCCCGGGTACGAGGCGCAATGGCGAACCGACTCGAGCGACGTCCTCGACCGCTATCTGCTGGCGAAGACGCGCCTCCTCGTCACCGACGTCGAGTCCGCGTTGGACGCCCTCGACACTCCGCTCGCGACCGCGACGCTGCGCGACTTCGCCGACGTCCTGACCAACTGGTACGTCCGTCGCTCGCGGGATCGGTTCTGGTCGGGCGACGACGTCGATGCCTTCGACACCCTGTTCACGGTGCTCGAGACCCTCACCCGGGTCGCCGCCCCGCTCGCCCCGCTCGTCGCCGACGAGGTCTACAAGGGCCTCACCGGGGGCCGTTCGGTCCACCTGACCGACTGGCCCGACGCCGCGGCGTTCCCGGCCGACGATGCTCTCGTCGACGCCATGGACGCCGTGCGCGCCGTCGCCTCGAGCGGTCTCGCACTGCGAAAGGCCCAGGGGTTGCGCGTCCGGCTGCCCTTGGCCCGCCTGACGGTCGTCACGCCCGACCCGGCGGGCCTCGAGGCGTTCGCCGACATCGTGCGCGACGAGCTCAACGTCAAGCAGGTCGTCGTGACCCGCCTGACCGAAGAGAGCCTCGGCGAGTACGGCGTCACCCGCAAGCTCACCGTCAACGCCCGCGCCGCAGGCCCGCGCATCGGCAAACAGGTGCAGCAGGTCATCCCCTCGGCGAAGAAGGGCGACTGGCAGCCCGCGGGCGAGAACGTCGTCGTCGGCGGTGTCGAGCTGTTGCCGGGGGAGTTCACCCTCGAGCTGGCCGTCGCGGACGCGTCGAGCGCCCTCGCGTTCGTCGGCGACGGCGGCTTCGTGCTGCTCGACACGGCGACGACCCCCGAGCTCGAGGCCGAGGGACTGGCCCGCGACGTCGTCCGCGCCGTGCAGCAGGCCCGCAAGGTGGCCGACCTCGACGTGTCCGACCGCATCACGACGACGTTGACGACCGACGCCGCCGCGGCTGCCGCGGTCGAGGCCCACCGTGAGCTGATCTCTCGAGAGACCCTGACCACCGAGCTGATCGTCGACGTCCACGAGGGCGTCGGCGAGAACGCCGAGAAGACCGTCGTCGGATCGGGCCCCGGCTCGGCCGTCGTCGTGGAGGTGCGACGCGCATGACCCCGAAGAAGGACGACCAGCCGGGTGAGGGTCCCGACGGCCGCGGAGGTGAGTTCGCGGACGCCGCGCAACGCGTCTACGACGACCTGCTCGCCCGCATCGGCGAACAGGCGCCGCAACCCCGGCTCGAGCCGACGCGACGTGCGGTCGAGCTGCTCGGTGATCCGCAGCGGGCCTACCCGGTGATCCACCTCACCGGCACGAACGGCAAGACGTCGACGAGTCGCATGATCGAGAGCATCCTGCGGGCGCACGGCCTGCGGACGGGGCTCATGACGAGCCCGCACCTCGTGCGCCTCAACGAGCGCATCGTCGTCGACGGCGAACCGATCAGCGACGAGCGCCTGGTCGCGAACTGGGACGACATCCAGCCCTACCTGACCATGATCGACACCGACCTCGAGGCCTCGGGCGAGCCTGCCCTGACCTTCTTCGAGGCCCTGACGGTTCTCGCCTTCGCCTGCTTCGCCGACGCCCCGGCCGACGTCGTCGTGCTCGAGGTCGGCATGGGAGGCGAGTGGGACAGTACGAACGTCGCCGACGGCCAGGTCGCGGTGTTCACCCCGATCGCGCTCGACCACCAGAACCGGCTCGGCTCGACCGTGGCCGAGATCGCGCGCACCAAGGCGGGCATCGTGAAGCCCACGGCGGCCGTCGTCTCGGCAGCGCAGACCCCCGAGGCCCTGGCCGAACTCGAACGCGCCGTCGAGCTCAGCGAGGGCTCGCTCGCGGTCGAGGGCACCGGCTTCGGCGTCGAGTCGACCACCGTGGCAGTGGGCGGTCAGGTCGTCACGATCCGCGGGCTCGCAGGCCGCTACGACGACCTGCTGCTGCCCCAGTTCGGCGACCACCAGGCCCAGAACGCGGCGGTAGCCGTCGCCGCGGTCGAATCCTTCCTGGGCGGTGGTGCGCAGCCGCTCGACCACGAGGTGCTCGCCGAGGGGCTTGCGAGCGCGACCTCGCCCGGTCGTCTGCAGATCGTGGCCAACGAGCCGACGATCCTGGTCGACGCCGCACACAACCCGCACGGCGCCCGTGCCCTCGCCAAGGCGCTCGACGACTACTTCCAGTTCGGAGGTGTCGTCGCGGTGATCAGCGTGTTGGCCGACAAGGACGCGGCGGGCATCGTCCGCGCCCTGGCGCCCACGGTCACCCAGTTCGTCGTGACGAGCTCGCAGTCCGACCGGGCCATCGACGCCGACGAGCTCGCGGCCATCGCCGTGGGCGTCGTGGGTGCCGATCGCGTCGTCGTCGAGACCGATCTCGTGTCGGCCTTGCGCACGGCCCGCGACCTGGCCGACGAGGTCGAAGGAGACGAGCCCGGCGGAGTCGTGGTCACGGGTTCCATCACGCTGGTCGGTGACGTCATCGCCCTGTCGCAACAGCCAGAGGGCCTCTCGTGACCGCGGCCGCGCCTCCACCGGGACAGACCGGACGCGCACCTCGGCCACGGCGTCGTCGTGGTGCGGCGGAGAGCCTGCTCTCGATCGTGCTCGTGCTCGAGGCCATGACGTTGTTCTTCGTCACCCTCGTCGTCTTCGGGCGGCAGCTGCTGCCGGCCGGAGTCGCCTGGGGCGGCGGCCTCGGCGCGATCGTTCTGACGCTGCTGATCTCGCAGACCCTGCGGTGGCGATGGGGTGTCGCCCTCGGCTGGCTCGTCCAGCTCGGCCTGGTGGCGTGCGGCTTCCTCGACCCGGTCATGTTCGTCGTGGCCGCCCTGTTCGTGGCCATCTGGACCTACTGCCTCGTCAAAGGAACGCAGCTCGACCGCATGAACGCCGCACGGTCGCGTGACATCCCGGGCGACATCGCCTGAGCCCCGCACCCACCACCCGTTCGTCGGGCCTCCGCCCGCGAGCCACCCGCCACCCACCGAAAGAGGAGCAATGTCCGTTCTCGAAGAAACCCTCGTCCTCGTCAAGCCCGACGGCGTCGCCCGCGGCCTGACCGGCGAGATCCTGCGCCGCATCGAGGCCAAGGGGTACTCGCTCGTCGACGTCCGCCTCGTCCAGGCCGACCGCGACCTGCTCGCGAAGCACTACGAGGAGCACGTGGGCAAGCCCTTCTACGAACCCCTCGTCGAGTTCATGCAGAGCGGCCCGACCGTGGCCCTCCGCATCGCAGGCGACAGTGTCATCGCGGGCTTCCGTTCGCTGGCCGGCACGACCGACCCGACGACCGCGGCGCCCGGCACGATCCGCGGCGACCTGGGTCGCGACTGGGGACTGAAGGTCCAGCAGAACCTGGTGCACGGCAGCGACAGCGCCGAGAGCGCCGCGCGCGAGCTGGCTCTCTGGTTCTGAGCCACCGGCCGGCGTGACGCCGGAGTACGACCGAGCCCGCGCCTCCTGAATCGATCAGGAGGCGCGGGTTCGGTCGTGTCGACGGCTCGCGTCGTCAGGGGGTCGGCGTCGCCGTCGAGCCCTCGGGGTCGCCCGTGCCGGCGTCGCCGGTCGGCGCGCCGTTCTGCACCTCGGCGACGAACTGCGCGAAGGCGCTCGCGTCGGTCAGCGAGCCCTGGTACTGCTGACCGTTCACCAGGACGAGCGGGGTGCTGGCCAGCTTGTCGAGCGACGAGTTCGGGATCGGGTCGTTCAACGCGCGTTGGGTGGCCGAGGCGACCCAGTCCTCGAAGTCGCCACCCGTGATGCACGAGGGGATCTGGTCGTCGGTCGCGCCGGCACCCTGCACCGCCGTGACGAGCTCGTCGTTCGTCAGGCCTCGGGTGTTCTCTTCGGGTTGTTGTGCGAAGAGGGCCGTGTTGACGTCGAGGGCCTTGTCGGGCTGGTAGTTCGCGACGCAGGCGAAGGCGTTGGCGGCGCGGGTCGAGTATCGGCTGCCTTGCGAGGCGTTGTCGAGGAACCCGATGGGGTGCAGCTCGAGGGTGGCGGCACCACTCGAGACGGCTTCGGTGAGTTGCTCGGCGTTGGTCGTGTCGAACTGGCCGCAGAACGGGCACATGTAGTCGAGGTAGACCACGATCGACGGCACGGAACCGGAGGCGCTCGGGGCCGGGGTCGGGGTGGCGTCGGCGGCCAGGGCACCGCTCGAGACGGCGGTGACCGCGCCGTTCGAGCCCTCGAGGAGCAGGCCGTCGCTCGCCATGTTCGCCGGGCCGGGCCCGGCCGGCTTGATCGACTGCGTGACGACGAGCGCGACGACGGCGAGCACGGCGACGACGCCGACGATCAGCCCGCCCTGCAGGAGCCACTTGTTGCGTCGTCGCCGTCGGGCCTCGGCCTCACGGGTGATGCGTGCCTTCTCGCGGGCCGCCTCGCGGCGCTCTTTCTTGGTGGCGGGGGAGTCGCTGGGTGGAGTCATCAGTCCTCGTCGTGGTCCAGGGGTCGTCAGGACAGCGTGGCGAGGTCGCCCTCGATTCTGCTGGGAGCAGCCTGTGTGCGGAATCCGCCGACGGGCGGAAGCGACGCGAGGAGGCGCGGGTCAGCCGAACATCGTCGGCAGCAGCAGCGGGAACGCCACGACGATCGTGGTCGCCACCACGACGTAGTTGAGCACCGGCAGCACCCACGAGTACGGCAGGAACCGTGCCGCCGCCCGTTGGACCGGCCCCTCGGGGACCGTGACACCCCGAGCGAGGCCCCACACCGTGAAAACCCAGAACAGCGGGATGGTGACGAGCCAGACGAGCATGCACCACGGGCACAAGGCCCCGATCACGAAGACCGTCTGCGTGAAGAGCCAGGTGACGAACACCCAGGCGAGGACGAGCCCGACCTCGAACGCCAGCCAGAACCACCGCGCGAAGCGGGCACCCGCCAGGAGTCCGAGGCCCACGGCCACCGGAGCGGCGAAGCCGATGAGGCCGAGGATCGGGTTGGGGAAGCCGAAGAGCGACGCCTGCCAGCTGTTGATGACCGGGGAGCAGCCCACGAACGGGTTGACGTCGCAGCCGAGCGCCGCGCCCGGGTTCTCGAGCAACCGGAACTTGTCGAGCGTGAGGGCGAAGGCCCCGACCAGGCCGCCGAGACCGGCGACGACGAGCAGCACGGCCGCGACGTACGGGGTGCGGCCGGTGGGCAGGGTCACGGCCCGAGGCCTCTCGACGGTCACGGTCAGCAGTATCGCACGGGCCCTCGGGGCGTCCGCTTTGACCCCGGACGGGCGCGGGCGTGCGATAATCGAGCCAGTCGTGGGGCCCAGGCCCCGAGATCCAGATTTACCGGGCAGTGCCGGCCGTCGTGCCGCGAGAGATCGCGGGGTCGACCAGGTCGAGCGGAAACCGGGCCAGAGCGCAGGCGCTCATCGTCGGATGGCCAGTTCCGAACCAGCAAGACGATTACGAAGAACAGCACGTCGACGCTCGGCTCGAGGAAGACGACCGCAGGTCGGTCGACACCCCGGGTGACCGAACGTGACGTGTCCGACAAGGCGCGCCGTGAGAGGACGCGGTGGTCAGGGGCAGGTGCCACGTCACCGCCCGGCCACGACACGAGAATTCCTGCCGACGGCATGGCCTCGGCGGGGCGAGGAGCGCACCGCAAGTGGTGAACGACAACACAGACAACGACGGACGTCCGAAGAAGAGAAGGGGATTGTTCGCAGGCCTCAGGGCTCGCCAGGCGGCGCTCGACGCCGGCCCGGTGACGAGCCCCGACACGCAGCAGAGAGCACTCCCTTCACCCGTCCGGACGACAGACGACGCCCAGGAGGCATCACCCGTGACCCACGAGACCGAGACCACCGACGAGCAGGTCGCGGCCCAGGCCCCGACCTCCGACGTCGTCGCCACCGACGCGGTCGCCGAGGCGTTCGTCGCCGGGGCGACCGAGCCGGCGCCCACCGACGAGGCCACGACCGACGCATCCTCGTCGCCGATCCCGGCGAACCTGACGACCACGTCCCTCATCTTCCACGCCCCCGAGATCAGCGTCCTCCCGGCGCGCCCCGGTCGTCGGCAGCGTGACGACCGCGACGACCGATACGACGCCGACGACTCGTGGGAGCACGACCGCGAGGGCGACGACGACCGCGACGATCGTGACGACCGCGAGCAGCAGCCGGCCTCGCGTCGCCGCCAGCGTGGCCGCTCGCAGGACCGCGAGGAGCGCGATTCCGAGACCCGTGGGCGCGAGCGCGCCCCGCGCCAGGCCGAGCTCATCACGGAGCCCCAGCGCATCAAGGGCTCGACGCGTCTCGAGGCGAAGAAGCAACGCCGCCGCGACGGCCGCGACGCCGGACGCCGACGCACCGTCATCACCGAGGCCGAGTTCCTCGCCCGCCGCGAGAGCGTCGATCGCAAGATGATCGTCCGTTCGTCCGGCGACCGCATCGAGATCGGTGTGATGGAAGACGGCACCCTGGCCGAGCACTACGTCGCCAAGGCCCAGAACGTCTCGCTCATCGGCAACGTGTACCTGGGACGCGTGCAGAACGTCCTGCCCAGCATGGAAGCCGCCTTCGTCGACATCGGACGCGGTCGCAACGCCGTCCTGTACTCGGGCGAGGTCGACTGGGACTCGCTGTCGTCGGGCAACCAGCCCCGCCGCATCGAACTGGCTCTCAAGCCCGGCGACCGCGTGCTCGTCCAGGTCACGAAAGACCCGGTGGGCCACAAGGGCGCCCGTCTCACGAGCCAGATCTCGTTGCCGGGCCGCTACCTCGTGTACGTCCCGAACGGCTCGATGAACGGCATCAGCCGCAAGCTGCCCGACACCGAGCGCGCACGCCTCAAGAAGATCCTGAAAGAGGCCCTGCCCGAGAACACCGGCGTGATCGTGCGCACGGCGGCCGAAGGGGCGACCGAAGAGCAGCTGACCCTCGACGTCAAGCGCCTCACGAACCAGTGGGCCGACATCGAGAAGAAGGTCGCGGCGGGCAACGCCCCGAACCAGTTGCACTCCGAGCCCGATCTGCTGATCAAGATCGTGCGCGACGTCTTCAACGAGGACTTCCACGAGATGGTCATCGACGGTGACGAGGCCTTCGAGACGCTGCAGTCGTACCTCTCGGCCGTGGCCCCCGACCTCATGGACCGGGTGAAGCGCTACGAGGGCGACAAGGACGCGTTCGACGAGTACCGCCTCAACGAGCAGATCGAGAAGGCACTCGACCGCAAGGTCTGGCTGCCCTCTGGCGGCTCGCTGGTCATCGACCGCACCGAGGCGATGACCGTCGTCGACGTCAACACCGGCAAGTTCGTCGGCTCGGGCGGCAACCTCGAGGAGACCGTCACCAAGAACAACCTCGAGGCCGCCGAGGAGATCGTCCGTCAACTCCGTCTGAGGGACATCGGCGGCATCATCGTCGTCGACTTCATCGACATGGTCCTCGAATCCAACCGCGACCTCGTGTTGCGTCGCCTGGTCGAGTGCCTCAGCCGTGACCGCACCAAGCACCAGGTGGCCGAGGTCACCTCTCTCGGACTGGTGCAGATGACGCGCAAGAAGCTGGGCCTCGGCCTGGCCGAGTCGTTCTCCGAGGCCGGCAGCGCCGCCCGTGTCCAAGAGCAGCAGCCCCGCAAGGGCGGCCAGCAGGGCGACCGCCGACGCGGCGGCCAGGCCGGGGGCCCGGGCAAGTCGGGTGGCAACGCGCACAACACGGGCGCCGGCGCCGGCACCGCTCCGCAGTCCGGTCGTGGCGGTCCCTCGTCGCCGACCGGTGGGGCGCACCCGACGACGGGTACCCACGCCATCACCGACGACGTCAAGAACGCCCTCTCGCGCATCGCGGCGAGCACCATCGCCCACGCCGAAGAAGGCAGTCCCAAGGACGACGACGCGGCCAGCCAGGCCGCGGCGGCCGTCGAGGCCGCCATCGACGCCGCCGCCGCGAGTGCCACCAAGGCCGAGCCGGCCGCCGAGGCGTCCACCGACTCGGGCGACGAAGGGCGTCGTGGTCGTTCGGGTCGCAAGGGCCGTCGTGGTTCGTCGCGCGCCCAGCGCGAGGCCGGCGAGACGGCCGACGAGGCGGCACCCGCCGCGTCGGCCGCCACCGACGCGACCTCCGGTGTGATCGAGGTCCCCGCCGCGGCACCGGCCGAGCGGACGGCCGCTCCCGTGACCGCGCCCGCCGACGAACCCACGGAGGCGCGGGTCGAGAAGACCACCGAGCGTCGCCGCTCCTCGGCCACGGTCTCGACCCCGGACGCCACGGTCGCGATCCTCGACATCCCGGTGGCGACCACGCAGCGCGAGCCGCGTCGCATCAGCAGCCAGGACGCCGAGCAGCTCCTCGACTCGGTGCTGGGCGCGCTGCCCGAGCCGAAGCAGCCCGGTCAGGGACGCTCGCGCTCGCGCCGGGCCTCCAGCCAGGGCACGACCGCGGCGGCTCCTGCCGAGCCGACGACGGCCGGCGAGTCCGGTCCGTTCATCCTCGGCGTGGGGGTCAGCTCCGACGATCTCTGAGTCGTCTAGGGTGACTTCGTGCCTCTGACCCAGCCCGGAACTCCGACCGTCAGGTCGAGGTTCCGGGCTGTGTCCGTCTCCGTCTCGGGGCCCGAGGGGCGTGAGCGTCTGCTCGTCGCGGCCACGGCACTCGTGGTCGTGCTCGTCGCCCGCTTCGTCCTCGGACTCGTCGCGCTGGTCGGCTCCGCCGTCGGGTTCTCGGTGACGGCGTTCCCCAGTGGGTTCGTGGCGACGCCCGTCGGGCAGTTCCTCGGCAGCTTCGTGCTCTACCCCTTCCCGTTCTACGTCGCCGCGTTCGTGGTGCTCGCCGCCGTCCGCCCGCTCACGCCGCGGTCCGACCTTCGCAGTGTGGTCCGCCACGCGGTGGTCGCCGGTGCCGTCGGCACCGTCGCGCTGGCGGTCGTCGGCATCGTGCCCGGCATCGTGCTCTCGATCAGCGGTGGCACCTGGGTGAACCTGGCGCTCTACCTCACGACCGTCCCGCTCTCGGCCGGCATCGTCGACACCGCTCTGCTCGTCGCCGGTGCGGTTCTCGCTCGATCGTGGCTGGGTGGCGGGGGCGGCGACGAGGTCTGGGCGGCCGAACCCGCACCTCGTGCCGCCGAGGCCGAGCCGGTCGACGACGCGACCGACCTCGTCGACGACGCCGCGCCTCCTGTCGGCGGCGTGCGAGCCGGCCGTGTCCCGACGGTCCTCGACACAGGGCCGTCGGCACCCGTCGCCCCGCCCGAACGTCCCGTCGTGCCGGCGCATCCGGCGCCCGCCCCCGCCGACTGGTCACGCTTCGCGCCCCCGACCGGTCAGAGCGAGGACGAGCGGTGAGCGCTCCCGTCCGGGAGCACACCGGCCACGCCGGGCACGGCGCCGGCCGGGCTGCGCGCCCGGCGCCGTCGCGCGTGCCGTTGCTCGTCGCGGGCGGACTCGTGCTCGCCGTGCTCGTCGTGGTCCGTCTCGCCTCGCCTCTGCTCGGCCCCGGTCTGTTGCCGAACGCCCTGCAGGACTTCGTCACGCTGACCGTCAGCGTCATCGTCGAGTCGATGCCGTTCGTCCTGCTCGGCATCGTGCTGTCGATCATCGTGCAGGAGTGGCTGCCGCAGGCGTTCTTCTCGTCGTGGCTGCCGAGACGGGGAGTGCCCCGTCGGGCCGTGATCTCGTTCCTCGGGATGTTCCTGCCCGTCTGCGAGTGCGGCAACGTGCCGCTGGCGCGCGGCCTCGTGCTCAAGGGCTTCACGGTGTCGGAATCCATGACGTTCCTGCTGGCGGCGCCGATCCTCAACCCGATCACGATCATCACCACCCACCAGGCCTTCGGATGGGACAACGGCATCCTCGTGGCCCGGCTGATCGGCGGGTTCGTCATCGCGAACCTGATCGGCTGGCTGTTCAGCAAGCACCCGAACCAGCAGAGTCTGCTCACGTCCTCGTTCGCGGCCGAGTGCCGCGTCGACGACGGGCACGGGCACGGGCGGGGTCGCACGGCGAAGAGCGTCGACCTGTTCCGTCGCGAGATGTCGACGATGATGCCGGCGCTCTTCATCGGCGCGGCGATCGCCGGTGCGATCCAGACGATCGTGCCGCGGTCGGTGCTCGTGACCCTCGGCAGCAACCCGGTCTGGTCGGTGCTGGCGATGATGGTGCTGGCCTTCGTCATCTCGATCTGCTCGAACGTCGACGCGTTCTTCGTGTTGCCGTTCGCCTCGACCTTCATGCCCGGCGGCATCGCCGCCTTCCTCGTCTTCGGTCCGATCATCGACGTCAAGATGCTCGCCCTGCTGCGGACGACCTACACGCCCAAGGTGCTCGGGCAGGTCACCCTCGTGGTGGCCCTGACGAGTGCCGCGATCGGACTGGTGGTCAACTATGTCGCCTAGCCCTGCTCCCCGCCCCTGGCGCCGACTGCTCGACCGGTGGCAGGGGGTGCTGCTGACTCTCGTCGTCGGCGTCGCCACCCTCTGGCTCGCCGCCACCGGCCAACTCGTGCTGTACATCCACCCCCGGTACGACGTCTTCACCGTCGTGATGATCGTCATCGGCATGCTGCTGTCGCTCGCCACGCTCGCGTTCTCACCCGTCAGGGGCGAGGACGAGGGCGACCACGCGGGCCACGACCACGCGGACCACGACCACGACGGGCGGCTCGAGACGGCCGCCGTGCCTGCGGTCGAGGACGGCCTCCGCCCGCGACGACGCCGTCCGCTGGCCACCGGCGTCCGGCGCCTGGCCTTCTCGGCCGGTCTCGTCGTCACGACCGCCATCGCGATCGCCGTCGTCGCCGTGCCGCCGGCCACCCTCACCAGCGCCACCGCCGGGCAGCGCGACGTCAACTCGTCGACCGCGGCGCTCGACCGCACCTCCGTGGCCGACGCGACCAGCGCCTCCTCGGACGCCTACCGCTCGTTCAGTGTGCTGGACTGGGCCGGATTGCTGCGCCAGACCACCGACCTCGCGTTCTACCAGGGCAAGACCGCCGACGTCGTCGGGTTCGTCACGCCGTCGGACACCGACCCCGACGACGTGTTCTACGTCTCGCGATTCGTGATCACGTGCTGCGCGGTCGACGCCCAGCCCGTCGGCGTCCCCGTGTACCTGCCGGGTTGGCAGGACCAGGTCGCCGCCGACGACTGGGTCGAGGTGACCGGGGGCTTCGACACGAACCGCAGCAGCTCGAGCCAGGACCCCGTCGCCCTCGTGCCGGACGACGTCACCACCGTGGGACAGCCCAGTGACCCGTACCTCTACTGAGGGCGGGCGGGGCCAGGGGGCGACGGCACGGACCACGTCGGACCCGTTCGCCTCGGACCCCGTGTTCCTCACCGAGGAGGACGCCCGCGACGCGCAGGCTCGCTGGCGCGTCCGGTGGATCGCCGTCGTCACCGTCCTCGCGGTGGTCTGTGCCGCCTTCGTCGGGCTGACGTACTTCCAGGGGCCGAGGACGTCGGACACGCAGGTCGACGCCACCGCCGCGGTCGAGCGGCCGGGCCAGCAGCTGAGGGTGTTCGCCAACCAGGCGCTCGCGCACGTCGACCCCTCGCAGGTGGTCGTGACCCCCGCGACGGCGTTCACGGTCCAGACCTCCGGTGACGTGGTCGCGGTGACGTTCACCGACCGGCTCGACTACGCCACCGAGTACCACGTGCGCATCGACGGGGTCTCGAGCGTCTACCAACGCCAGACCTCGACCCTGGAGGCCCGGTTCAGCACGCCCCCGGCCACGCTGTACCGGCTCGTCCGGGGCACGGGCGGGGCCGAGGACCGCATCGAACGGGCCGGGCTCCGGGGCTCCGATCGCACGACCGTCTGGTCGGCTCCACGCATCCAGGCCTACGAGGTGTTCGATTCGGCGGTCGCCGTCGTCACGGACGACGGGACGCAGAGCAGCCTGAGCCTCGTGTCGCTCGACGGGGCCGCCGTCGAGACCCTGCCCGTCCCCGACCGGCCCGGCCTGATCACGCGCTTCGCGGCCGACCGCGCCACCACGACGCTGGCGTTCTCGTTCCGGCCGACGGGCTCGGACGTCGAGACGCTCTACACGCTCCCGCTCCAAGGGGAGCGGGCCGTGACACCGGTCCTCGCGCTCTCCGGACAACCCGTCGAACCGGCCGACTGGGCGTTCGTCCCCGGCGAGGACGACGTCGTCGTGCAAGCCCTCGACGACTCGGTGAGCGTCGTCGACCTCTCGGGCGTCGACCCCGTGCGACCCGTGGGCACGTACTCCCTGCTGCAGGGCGTCTCGCTCGACGGGACGACCCTGGTCGCCGCGTCGAGCATCGCGTCGATGGTCGTGGACCTCGCCACCGGCGACGAACGCCCTCGGGCACCCGCCCCGGTGGACGGGGTCCTGCCCTTCGCCGGGCCCCTCGTGGCCCTCGACTCGGACCACGTGGTGCAGCAGGTCTCGGTGCCGTCGGACGACGGAGCGACCTACCGCACCCTGGTCGTCGCGGACGACGGCGCCACCTCGCGGACGCTCTGGCAGCCCCCGAGCGCGTCCGGGGTCATCGAGGGATTCGATGTCTCCCCGAACGGGCAGTACCTGGCGGTGCAGTCGGTCGGGGACGCCACGACGCCGACGGATTACTCGTACACGATCGATCCCGTCGCCGATGGGGTCACGACCACGATCGTCGACATCGCATCGGGCGCGGTGGTGGCCAGTTACGAGGGCTTCGACACGACCTGGTGACCGCCCGGGGCGGTGTCGTCCGAGCGCGCCGGTCGATCAGGCGGACAGGCCGCGTTTGACCCGCTGGGACACCCGTAGTCCGCTGCGCTCCAGGCGGCGGGCCAGATCGAGGCCCGTGACGGCGACGGCGCCCCCGGCGATCAACTCGGCGCGTCGCGACTCGGGCACGTCGTAGTGGTCGTGGTCGAACCCGCGGCGGGGGATGCCGTGACGGGCGGCGAACGTGTGCAGCTCGTCGTAGGAGTCGTCACTCACCAGGTGGGCCCACAGTGTGTCGTGGGCAGGCCAGACGGCCTCGTCGATCAGGATCACGCCCTGGATCGTAGTCGTCGGCCCGGCTCCGGGCGCGTTGACGACCCCAGCGGCCCCCTGTACGATGAGCGGCTGGTGCGCTCTGGCTCGAGGCCGCGTCGTGCCTGAAACCCCCAACTCGTGAAGGAACAGACATGGTCTACGCAGTCGTGCGCGCCGGTGGTCGGCAGGAGAAGGTCGAGGTCGGCACGATCGTCACCCTCGATCGGCTCAAGGCCGCCGAAGGCGACGCCATCACCCTCCCCGCCGTGCTGCACGTCGATGGCGACACCGTCACCTCGGCCGCCGACGCCCTGGCGAAGATCACGGTGACCGCCGAGGTGCTGAACGACCTGCGCGGCCCGAAGATCGTCATCCAGAACTACAAGAACAAGACCGGTTACAAGCGTCGCATGGGCTTCCGTGCCGACCTGACCCGCGTCAAGATCACCTCGATCAACTGAGCTAGGGGCTGAGAACACATGGCACACAAAAAGGGCGCATCGTCCACCCGCAACGGTCGTGACTCGAACGCACAGCGCCTCGGCGTGAAGCGCTTCGGCGGCCAGGTCGTCCTCGCCGGCGAGATCATCGTCCGCCAGCGCGGCACCCACTTCCACCCCGGCGTCAACGTCGGCCGCGGCGGCGACGACACCCTCTTCGCCCTCGCCCCCGGCTCGGTCGAGTTCGGCAACAAGGGCGGCCGCAAGGTCGTCAACATCGTCGCCTCCGCGACGGCCACGGTCTAGAGAGACCACGCGGCGTCGGCACACGACCCGCACCGGCGGCCCCTCGAGGGTCGCACCGTCTGGGGCGAGCATCCTGCTCGCCCCAGACGTGTTTGACCCGGGCAGCTCGCACCGGCACGCACAGACAAAGAGATCAAGCACCTCATGGCCACATTCGTCGACCAAGTGACCCTCCACCTCCGCGCCGGAAACGGCGGCAACGGCTGCGTGTCCGTCAAGCGCGAGAAGTTCAAGCCCCTGGCCGGTCCCGACGGCGGCAACGGCGGCCACGGCGGGGACGTCGTCATCGTCAGCGACACCGGCGTCACGACGCTGCTCGGCTTCCACCGCGCACCGCATCGGTCCAGTGACAACGGCGGCTTCGGCATGGGCGACCACCGCGCCGGCACCAACGGCGAGACCCTCGAGCTCGTCGTCCCGGTCGGTACCGTCGTCAAGTCCGCCGACGGCGTCGAGCTGATCGACATGGTCGAGCCGGGCATGCGCTACGTCGCCGCCGAGGGCGGCATCGGTGGCCTCGGCAACGCGGCCCTTTCGTCGACCAAACGCAAGGCCCCCGGGTTCGCCCTCCTCGGCACCCCCGGCTGGGCCGGGGACGTGTTGCTCGAGCTCAAGGTCGTCGCCGACGTCGCCCTGGTGGGCTACCCGTCGGCCGGCAAGTCGAGCCTCGTCGCCGCCCTCTCGGCCGCGAAGCCCAAGATCGCCGACTACCCCTTCACGACGCTGCACCCCAACCTCGGCGTCGTCGAGTCGGGTGACACGCGGTACACGGTCGCCGACGTCCCCGGCCTCATCGAGGGCGCCAGCGAGGGCAAGGGGCTCGGGCTCGAGTTCCTGCGCCACGTCGAGCGCTGCTCGGCCCTGCTGCACGTGCTCGACTGCGCGACCCTCGATCCGGGCCGCGACCCCCTGACCGACCTCGACGTCATCCTGCGCGAGCTCGAGGCCTACCCCGTCCCCGACGGTCAGAAGCCGTTGCTCGAACGCCCGCAGATGATCGCGTTGAACAAGGTCGACGTGCCGGACGGTCGTGAGCTGGCCGACTTCGTCACCCCCGAGCTCGAGGCCCGCGGCTACCGCGTCTTCGAGATCTCGGCGGTGAGCCACGAGGGCCTGCGCAACCTGTCCTTCGCGCTGGCCGAGGTCGTCGAGGCCAGCCGGGCCGAGATCGCCGCGCGCCCCGCGCCTCCTCGCATCGTCATGCGTCCCCGCGCCGTCAACGAGAAGCCCTTCGTCATCCGGGTCGAGGGCGGCACCTACGGCAACGTGTACCGCATCCTCGGTCAGAAGCCCGAGCGCTGGGTCGTCCAGACCGACTTCAACAACGAGGAGGCCGTGGGTTACCTGGCCGACCGACTCAACGCGATCGGCGTCGAGGACGCCTTGTTCAAGGCCGGCGCGCAGGCCGGTTCGACGGTCGTCATCGGCCCCGAGGGCGGCATCGTCTTCGACTGGGAGCCGACCCTCACCTCGACGGCCGAACTCATGACGAGCGCCCGTGGCACCGATCCGCGTCTGATCCAGAACGACCGCCCGACCCGCAACCAGCGTCGTGAGGAGTACTTCGAGCGCATGGACGCCAAGGCCGAGGCCCGCGCGGAGCTGCAGCGCGAGCGCGCCGCCGGTCTGTGGACCGACGACGAGGGGTTCCTCGTGAAAGAGGGCGACGACGCCGAAGGCGACGAGCGGGCGTGACCGGGGGCGTCGTCGACCGCGCCGGCCTCGGCACGGCCCGTCGCATCGTGGTCAAGGTCGGCTCGTCATCGATCAGCGGTGTGAACGCGGGCCAGATCGACCCGCTGGTCGAAGCCCTCGCCGCGACGTACGGTCGGGGCGCCCAGGTCGTCCTCGTGTCGTCCGGGGCCATCGCCACGGGCCTGCCGCACCTGCGGCTCGACGCCCGGCCGACCGACCTCGCGACGCAGCAGGCGGCCGCCGCGGTCGGACAGAACGTCTTGATCTACCGCTACCAGCAGAGCCTGCGCCGCTACGGCATCGTGGCCGGGCAGGTGCTCCTGACCGCGGGCGACATGCAGAACCCGACGCACCGCAGCAACGCCCAGCGCGCCATGGAACGCCTCCTCGAGCTGCGCATCCTGCCGATCGTGAACGAGAACGACACGGTCGCCACCCACGAGATCCGTTTCGGTGACAACGATCGGCTCGCGGCGCTGGTGTCGCAGCTGATCGGCGCCGACGCTCTCGTGTTGCTGAGCGACGTCGACGCCCTGTACACCCGGCCGCCGCACGAGCCGGGTGCCGTCGCGATCCTCGACGTCCCGTTCGGCGACGACCTCGCCGGGGTCACGTTCGGTGCCGCCGGTGAGGCCGGCGTCGGCACCGGAGGCGCGGGGACGAAGGTCGCGGCCGCCCGGTTCGCGGCCGAGGCCGGCACCCCCGTCCTCGTGACGAGCACCGGCAACGTCGCCCGTGCCCTCGCCGGCGAGCACGTCGGCACCTTCTTCGAAGCGGCGGGAGCCGCGGGATCGGGATCTGCGGCGGCGGGCGCCGGGCGCTCTGCCGAGCGCCCGGCCTGACCCGCGCCTCCCGGGGCGTCGTCCGAGCGACCGCCGCCCCGCCGCCGCCCGCGGTCGGCTCTCGCGGGACGGGGGACCGGCGCATAGGCTTCGTGCATGTCGCTCATCGATGCCCCGGCCCCGTCGCTCACCGACAAGCTGACCGCCGCGAGAGCCGCCTCGCGCGTACTCGCGACGACGACGGCCGATCGCAAGGACGCGGGGCTCCGCGCCATCGCCGCAGCCCTGGTCGCGAACGTCGACCGCATCGTCGTGGCCAACGAGCTCGACCTGGCGAACGCGCGCGAGAACGGTGTCGGCGCCTCATTGCAGGACCGCCTGCGGCTCGACTCCCGTCGCCTGTCCGGTCTCGCCGAGGCCACCGAGCTGGTGGCCTCGCTCGTCGACCCGGTGGGCGAGTCGGTGCGCGGCAAGGTGCTGCCCAACGGGCTGCGACTCGATCAGGTCCGCGTGCCGTTCGGCGTGGTGGGCGCCATCTACGAGGCCCGCCCCAACGTGACGGTCGACATCGCGGCGCTCGCCCTGAAGAGCGGCAACGCGGCCGTCCTGCGGGGTGGCAGCGCGGCGCAGGAGTCGAACCGCGTGCTCGTCGAGGTCATGCGCGAGGCCCTGGACGAGGTGGGCCTGCCCGCCGACGCCGTCGTGACGATCGACGAGTTCGGACGGGACGGGGCGGGCGAGCTCATGCGGGCTCGCGGGCTCGTCGACGTGCTCATCCCGCGGGGCAGCGCCGAGCTGATCGACACCGTCGTGCGTCAGTCGACGGTGCCCGTCATCGAGACCGGTGCCGGGGTCGTGCACGTGTTCCTCGACGCCAGCGCCGACGAGGGCTGGGCCGTCGACATCGTCCGGAACGCCAAGGTGCAGCGGCCGAGCGTGTGCAACGCGCTCGAGACCCTGCTCGTGCACCGGGACGCCGCGGACCGCCTGCTGCCACCGGTGCTGGGTGCCCTGCGCGCCTCCGGCGTCACGATCCATGGTGACGAGCGCACGCTCGAGGTCTTCCCCGACGGGGTGCCGGCCACCGACGAGGACTGGGCCGCCGAGTACATGGGGCTCGACCTCGCCGTCCGCGTCGTGGCGGACGTCGACGAGGCCATGGCGCACATTGCGCGGTGGTCGACCCATCACACCGAGTCCATCGTGACCAACGACCTGGTGACCGCCGAGAGGTTCCTCGCCGAGGTCGACAGCGCCGTCGTCATGGTCAACGCCTCGACGCGGTTCACCGACGGTGGCGAGTTCGGCTTTGGTGCCGAGGTCGGCATCTCGACCCAGAAGCTCCACGCCCGCGGACCCATGGGGCTCCCCGAGCTCACCAGCACCAAATGGGTCGTGCGGGGCCAGGGCCAGGTGCGCGGGTAGACTCGTCCACGATCGTCACCGCCTGAACGGGAGAACCCATGCTCGACGCCTCGCTGCTGCTCGCCGAAGCCCACGAAGAACTCGCACCGCTGATCGCGCCGGCCCCGGTCATCGCTGGCGTCTTCGCCATCGCGTTCCTCGTCCTCGGCTACGTGGTCTTCAGCTACCGGGACGTCGCCAACCGGTCGCTGCGCAAGGCGAACAAGCTCGACCACCACGACGGCCCGATCGACGAGTTCGGTCACCCCGAGAAGCACTGACCGTCGAGGCCAGCGAGATGGTCGTTGCGGGGGCGACCGTGCCCGACGGCGAGGGGGTCAGGCGTCCCCGGGTCGGCATCATGGGTGGCACGTTCGACCCGATCCACCACGGGCACCTGGTCGCGGCCAGCGAGGTCGCGCAGTCGTTCCACCTGGACGAGGTCGTGTTCGTGCCGACCGGCCAGCCGTGGATGAAACCCGAGGTCAGCGAAGCCGAGCACCGTTACCTCATGACGGTCATCGCCACGGCGTCGAACCCGACCTTCACGGTCAGCCGTGTGGACGTCGACCGCGACGGGCCGACCTACACGATCGACACCCTCCGCGACATCAGGCGGCTCCGTCCGACGGCCGAGCTCTTCTTCATCACCGGCGCCGACGCCGTCGCCCAGATCCTCGACTGGAAGGACGTCCAAGAGCTGTGGGACCTCGCCCACTTCGTCGCCGTCTCGCGGCCGGGGCACGACCTCAGCGTTAGCGGTTTGCCCGAGAGCGACGTAAGCTTGCTCGAAGTCCCCGCACTGGCCATCTCGTCGACCGATTGCCGCGCCCGGGTGGGTCGAGACTTTCCGGTGTGGTACTTGGTCCCCGACGGCGTCGTCCAGTACATCTCCAAGCACCATCTGTATCGGAGCGTTTCATGAGCACGTCCGACGGTCAGCCGCCCCTCACCCGGCGACAGATCCGCGACCTCGAGCGAGCCCGCGAGGCCGGCCAGGCCATCACCGGAGCCGTGCCCGTGGTACCTGCCTCGACGTCCACACCCGGTCCTCGACCGGCGACGGCTTCTCCGGTCGACCTCCAGCTCCCGACTCCCGTGCCCTCGTCGGCCGCACGGCGCGACGTCCCGCCCCCCGCGCCGGGCTCGGTCGTCGACCCCGGCACCGGCCTGACCCGCCGCCAGATGCGCGCCCTGCGTGACGCCAGCCAGACTCGCGACGCGTCTCCCGTGCCCCTCCAGGCTCCGGCTCCCGAGCCCCGCCGCCCGCTCGCCGACGCACTGAACACCGTCGACGAGATCGCCCCCGTCGCCGACCGACCGGCCTCGGCACCGGGGGCTCCGGCTGCTGCGGCCGTCCGCCCCACCTCGCCCCCCGTGCCCTCCGACGCCCCGGCCGACGACGACTCGTCGGACGACGTGCCCGGGCCCCGCCGGACGGGTTCGCCCCCCACGAACGCTCCGACGCCCTCGACGCCCGCGCCGGCGTCGACCCCCACGGTCTTCCCCTTCGCGCTGTCCGACGAGCAGGGACGCAGCGGTCAGGGCTCGCCCAGCGCGCCTCCCGCCCCGTCCCGTCCCGTCGCGTCATCGCCCCGCACCTCCGGTGTCGGTTCGTCGCCCGAGCAGGGCGGCGAGTCGTCCGGCGCGGTGCCGATCCTGCCGTCCGGGCACTGGTCGACCCAGTCCGACGAGCCCGACGCGCAGTCCGTCCCGGGTCGTCAACTCGGCACCAGCACGGGTCAGCAGAACGCGCTGATCCTCACCGACGCGCAGGTCGCCGACGTGACCGGAGCGCTCAACGCGACCGGCGAGATCATCATCACCGGCTCGATCGACCTGCCCCGCAGCCTGGCATCCACCGGCTCGCAGGCCCGCATCGACAACTCCGACATGGACCGCATCCTCGAGCAGGGCGACGCCGAGCAAGCGTCCAGCGACGCCGAACCCGTCCGGGCCAGTCGCGCCATCAGTACGCACACGTCCACGCGGGCGGTGGTGCTCGCCGCATCGCAGCCCAAGGGCAACCACCTGCCGCTCATCCTCGGCATCTCGGGCGGAGTCGTGGGTCTCGGTATCATCGGCCTGATCATCGGTGGCTTCGCCACCGGGGTGTTGGGCTGAGGCCCTCTGCACCCGAACCGACTCCGGTCGGTCCGCATCACCACCTACCCCCTAAGGAACACGTGACAGCCACCCCTCGTGCCATCGAGCTGCTGCAGATCGCCGCACGCGCGGCCGACGACAAGCAGGCCGACGACCTCGTCGCCCTCGACGTGTCCGGCCCCCTGCCCCTGACCGACGTCTTCCTGCTGGCCACGGGCCGCAGCGAACGCAACGTGGTCGCCATCGCCGGCGAGATCGAAGACAAGATGCTCGAGGCGGGCGTCAAGACGCTTCGTCGCGAAGGTCGTGCCGAGGGCCGCTGGATCCTCCTCGACTTCGGCGACGTCGTCGCCCACGTCTTCCACGACGAGGACCGTCAGTACTACGCGCTCGAGCGACTGTGGAGCGACTGCCCCACGATCCCGCTCGACGTGGTGACCGAGTCGGCGACCGCGCCGGCCGAGGCTTAGTCGGCCCGCGCCTCCTCTATTTCGCCGCGTCGGCGAGATGTCACGACATGCCGCTCACCTCTGGAGGTGAGCGGCATGTCGCGTCTTCTCGGCGGCCCGCGATGGGGGCCCGAGTCGGGGTGAACTTGCGAGCTCGAAAAATGTAGTAATGTAGACGAGTTGCTTCCGACGGGGTGAAAACTTGACAGGGGCAGCAGTTCTGGGTCTGTGGCGCAGCTGGTAGCGCACCTGCATGGCATGCAGGGGGTCAGGGGTTCGAGTCCCCTCAGATCCACCAGAACGGGTTCGACAGAACCGCCCGAAGGCCCCTCCTCGAGAGGGGCCTTCGTGGTTGCGGGGCCTTCGTGATGGGGTGAGGCGCGGGTCGCCTCAGACGCGCGAGCGCAGTTCCGCGGACGCGCGGGCCGCGCCCTCGGCGAGCAGACCCTGATCGGCGTGCACGAGCTCGCCCTCCGCGACGACCGTGTCGCCTCCGACCCAGAGCCGGGCCAGCGGAGGCATCGAGGCCAGCCCGAGCGCGGCCACCGGGTCGGCGATGCCCGCGAACTCGACCCCGTCCACGCGCCAGAGGGCGAGGTCGGCCAGCTTGCCGACCTCGATCGAGCCGAGGTCCGCGTCGCGACCGAGCACGCGGGCGCCCCCGATCGTCGCCAGGCGCAGGCCCTGCCGGACCGAGAACGCGTCCGCGCCCGATCGCAGGCGACCGAACAGCACCGCCTGCCGGATCTCGGTGCCGAGCTGACCGGACTCGTTCGAGGCGGCACCGTCGACCCCGAGCCCCACGGGAGCACCCGCGCGCAGCAGCGAGGCGATCGGGGCGACTCCCGCGGCGAGACGACCGTTCGACGAGGGGCAGTGCGCCACGCCCGTCCCCGTCGCCGCGAACCGTCCGATCGCGTGGTCGTCCAGGTGGACGCAGTGGGCCATCCAGACGTCCTCGCCGAGCCAGCCGAGGTCCTCGAGGTACTGGGTGGGCGTGCGGCCGAAGCTCTCGAGGCAGAAGGCGTCCTCCTCGACGGTCTCCGAGCCGTGGGTGTGCAGCCGGACGCCGAGCTGCCGTCCGAGCACGGCTGACTCGCGCAGCAGGTCGGACGTCACCGAGAACGGCGAGCAGGGCGCGATCGCGATCTGGACCCGCGCGTCACCGGAGGGGTCGTGGAACCGGGCCACCGCCTCCTGACCGGCGCGCAAGGCGGCGTCCGTCGTCTCGACGGCGAAGTCCGGGGGCAGGCCGCCCTGCGACCGACCGAGGTCCATCGAGCCCCGGGTGGCGTGCAGGCGGACGCCGACCGTGGCGGCGGCCCGGACGAGGCCGCCCAGCAGGTCTCCGGCTCCGGCCGGGAAGACGTAGTGATGGTCTCCGACGGTCGTGCAGCCCGACCGGGCGAGCACGGCGATCGCGGCGGAGGCCCCGGCCTCGACGAGCGACTCGTCGATGCGCGCCCAGGTCGGGTAGAGCGCGACGAGCCAGTCGAACAGGATGGCGTCCTGCGCGACGCCACGGGTGAGCCACTGGTAGAGGTGGTGGTGCGTGTTGACCAGACCCGGGGTCAGCAGGTGGCCGCGGCCGTCGACGCGGTCGACCGGGATGGGCGCGGCATCCGGCGCCGCCGCCCCGGGAGCCGACCCGGGTGGGGCCAGCCCGGCGGTGCACCACTCGGGGGCGGGCCCGGGCCCCACGGCCACGATGCGCGATCCGTCGGCCACGACGTGCCCGTCGACGTACTCGGTGTCGTGGGCGTCGACCGTCGCGACGTGGGTGCCCTCGACGACCAGCCGCCGGACGGGCGCGGCCGAGGCGAAGCGGGAGGCGATCACGCCGCGAGCCACGCCGCGATCTCGTCGGCGGCCCGACCCTTCAGCTCGTCGCTCGCCCCCGAGCACTCGATCGAGCTCAGCGCGCAGGTGGCGAGCTGCTCGTCGGACAACCCGAGGGTGGTCCGGGCCAGCTCGTACTCGGCGAGCACGCCGGGCCCGAACAGAATGGGGTCGTCGGCGTTGATCGAACATCGAACGCCCGCCTCGACGAGGCGCTTCAGGGGGTGGTCCTCGATCGTGGGGATCACCGAGAGCAGCACGTTCGAGGTGAGGCACACGTCGAGGCAGACGCCCTCGGCGGCCAGGCGGGCCATCAGGGGCTCGCTGTGCACGGCGGTCACGCCGTGCAGCACGCGGTCGGCGCCGAGCACGTCCAGCGCCTCCTCGATCTGGTCCGGCCCGGCGAGCTCACCCGCGTGCGGCGTCGAGAGCAGGCCCGCGTGCTTGGCGATGCGGAACGCCTCCTCGTAGCGGGCCGCGGGGTTGCCCCGCTCGTCGTTGGCGAGCCCGAGAGAGACGACGCCGCGGTCGGCGTAGGCAGCGGCCAGGTGGGCCAGGTCGTTCGCGGCCTCGACGCTTTCGGTGCGGTCGACGGTGATCATCAGGCCGACCTCGACCCCCCATCGCGCTCCGCTCTCGGCGCAGGCGGCGAGCATCGCGCGCAGCGACGCGTCGAGCGATCCGAAGGTGGTGACGTAGAACTGCGGGCTGGCCCCGAACTCGACGTAGGCGACGCCCTCGACCGCGCAGTCCTCGATCGCCTCGTCGATCAGACGGAAGAGGTTGTCGCGCTCGGCGAGGACGACGAGCATGCCCTGGTAGGTCGCGCTGAACTCGCTGAAATCACCGAAACTGGTCGGCATCGGGACGACGACTCCCGACGCGGCCGCCATGTCGGCGAGCGAATCGGGTCGGATCGCGGCCTCCATGTGCAGGTGCAGGTGGCCCTTGGGCAGGTCGCGCAGGTCACGCACCCCGGCGTCGGCGGGCGAGTGGGAGGTCACCGAGGGGGCACGGGTGGCGTCGGCGGGGGAGGTGGTGGTCACGAGCGGGCTCCGTGGATCAGGGCGTCGACGAACGACGGCAGGAAGAGGTCGGTGTGGACGGCGGTGACCGCCGTGGTGTCGGTGGACGGGTCGCGGGGCGGCAGGGGGCCGTCCGGGTGCCAGTCGACCGCGGCGCCGTCGGCCGTGCGCATCACCCGGCCGCGGGTCGCGAAACCGTCGTGGGTGATGCCGACCGGCCCGGTCACGCTGTCGGCGATCCACTCGGGGTGCACCATCAGCGCGGCGGCGAGGCCGTCGTGGACGGGGCTGACCCGGCGGCCCCAGGCGTTCCGGTAGAAGTCGAGGTAGGTCGCGAGGACGTCGGCGGCGAACGTGCCGGTCGGGGTGCCCGAGTCGCGCAACGCGGCGAGGTGTGACTCGTCGGTGATCACCTGCGACGTGGCGTTCACGCCGACCATGAGGCGTGAGGTCGCCGGGGCGGCGAAGACCTCGCGGGCGGCCACACCGTCGTTCTGCACGTTCGCGTCGACCATGTCGGTGCGGCCGAGGGCCGGGAAGGGCCCGCTGCCGCCCATGATCGTCACCGACCGGAAGAGGGTCAGGAGGCGCGGTTCGGCTCTCAGCGCCAGGGCCACGTTCGTGAGCGGCCCCAGGGTGAGCAGGTCGATCTCGCCCGGGGACGCCCGGGCGACCTCGACGAGGTGCTCGGCCGCCGGGGTGTCGAGCAGCACGCGGGGGAGCGGCCGTACGGCGACGACGTCACCCAGACCGTCGTGACCGTGGACGTAGTGCGCGATGTGCGCCTCCGCCTCGAGCGGCCCCTCGGCGCCGCGGGCGACCGGCACCTCGTCGCGTCCGACGAGCTGCAGGACGTGTCCGACGTTCCGCAGGGCGTCGTCGACGACGCAGTTGCCGTAGACGGCGGTGATGCCCACGATGTCGACGTCGGGCTGCGCGGCGAGCCAGAGCAGGGCGAGGGCGTCGTCGATGCCGGTGTCGGTGTCGACCAGCACGCGGCGGGTCATGCTGCCGCCGGTCATGACGCGGTCGCCTTACCGGCGTTGGGGCCCCACTTCGCGAGCACCGCCGTCTCGACGAAGGTCGTGATCGTGTACAGCACGATCGAGACGAGGGTGATCAGCACGACGATGGCCCAGATCTCGCCGTATTGCGACTGCGACTTCGCCGCCGTGATCGCGGCACCGAGGCCCTCGTAGGTGAAGAGCCACTCGTAGAGCATCGCGCCGGTGATCGCGCCCGGCACGGCGATGCGCATCGAGGCGAAGAAGTACGGCAGGGCCGTGGGGAACGCGACCTTGCGCATGATCGTCCAGCGGCTTCCGCCGTAGACCCGGATGAGGTCGACGGACTGGGCGCTGACCGACCGGAAGCCGAGGGTCAGGTTGACGAGCAACGGGAAGAACACGACCACGCCGCCGATGAACCCGGCGGTGACGATGCCGTTGCCGAGCACGAGGTAGATCACGGGGGCCATCGCGAGCAGCGGCACGGTGCGCAACAGCATGGCGATCGGCATGAACATGAACTCGACCGGCCGGATCAGGGTGAACACGACGGCCACGACCAGCGAGCCGCCGACGCCGAAGACGAAGCCGATCGCGGCGTGCCAGAGGGTCACCCCGAGCAGGCCGGCGATGTGCACGCGGTTCTCGGCCGCCGTGGTCTGGCTGAGCTCGGAGTCGACGAAGAACCAGCGGAACACGTCGGCCGGGGTCTTCGCGATGAACGCGTTGGCCTGCAGCACGACGATGGCGAGGTTCCAGAGGATGCCGAGGATGACCGCCGAGATCGCGATCGTCAGCACGGTGCGGCCGATGCGCCGCAGGACGAACCGGGCCGTCGAGGAGGCGCTGGTCGAGACCGCGGGAGCGGTGACGCGGGTGCCGGTGCCCGTGGGCAGGGTCGTGGCCATCAGAACCCCTCTCCGGCGCGGCTGTCGCCGGCCGACCAGGGCGTGACCAGTCGGCTGATCCGCCCGATGACGAAGTAGGCGACCCCCGCGATGCCGCCCGAGATCAGGGCCAGTGCCCAGAGCTTGACCGACGCCGCCGTGGCCTGCGCGGCGAGCAGCAGGATGCCGAGGCCCTGGTCGACACCGATGAGGAAGTACTCGCCGAGGACCGCGCCGAGGAACGCGGCGGGTGCCGCCAGCTTGAGCGCCGCCAGGATGCTCGGCAGGGCGGCGATCAGTCGGACCTTGACCAACTGCGTCCAGCGAGAGCCGCCGTAGGCCATGATGACGTCGAGTTGGGTCTCGCTCGCGGCCCGCAGGCCGAGCAGCGTGCCGATCACGGTGGTGAAGATCACGCTCAGCGCAGCCAGGAAGATCGACGTCGTCCGGCCGCCGGCGGGCGACATGAGCGTGACGATCGGCGCGATGGCGGTCAGCGGGATGCACGAGCAGACCACGGCGAGCTGGGTCGAGAGGCCTTCGAACCACGGCACGAGCAGCACGGCGAAGGCCAGCGCGAACGCGATCAGGTTGCCCCAGAGGAAACCCCACGCCGCGCTGCCGGCGGTCGCGCCGATGGCGCGCCAGTAGACCAGATCGCTGAGGTCGGTGACGAGCTGGACGAACACCTGGCCGGGCGGGGGCACCGAGCCGGTCACCGAGAAGAGCGTGACGGCCACGACCTGCCAGATCGCCACGATCAACACGATGCCGACGAGGGCACCGACCCACGGCGGGGCCGCCGCCATCGAGCCGAGCACCGACCGTCGCTCGCGTCCCCGGGCGGTCTCGGCCGGCAGCGCCACGCTCCGGCCGGCCTCGACCTCGACCTCGCGCTCGGCCGTGTCGCGCGGCGACGTGTGCAGATCAGTCATCCGTCGCCGCCCCGTGCGAGCCGAAGAGGATCTCGGAGATCCGGTCGACGTAGGCGTGGAACTCCGGGGTACGGGTCAGTTCGGGCAGACGTGGTCGGGGCAGGTCGATCTCGACCACCTCGGCGATGCGGCCGGGCCGGGCGCTCATCACGGCGACGACGTCGGACAGGAACACGGCCTCGCTGATGCCGTGCGTCACCATCAGCGTGGTGGCGGGCTTCTCGCCCCAGATCCGCAGCAACTCGACGTTCATGCGCTGCCGGGTCATGTCGTCGAGTGCACCGAACGGCTCGTCGAGCAGCATGATGGTCGGCTGCACGGCGAGGCAGCGGGCGATCGAGACGCGCTGCCGCATGCCGCCCGACAGTTGCGCCGGCTTGGCCTTCTCGAAGCCCTTCAGACCGACGAGGTCGATCAGGTCGTCGATCAGGCCGGCCGGGGGAGTCAGCCCGGCGACCTCGAGCGGCAACCGGATGTTGTTCTCGACGCTGCGCCAGGGCAGCAGGGCCGAGTCCTGGAACGCGATGCCCGTCTCGTGGCCGCGTTGCACCTCGGCCGCGGTCTTGCCGTTGATCACGACGCTGCCCGAGGTGGGCGTCTCGAGCCCGGCCAGGATGCGCAGGATGGTCGACTTGCCGCAGCCCGAGGGTCCGAGAAGGCTGAGGAACGAGTCCTTCTTCGTGCCCAGGTCGATCTGCGTCAGGGCCTGCACGCTCTTCCGGCCCAGGGAGAACGACTTGGTCAACCCCTGGATGTTGATGCCCGTGGCGAGCTCGGGTCGACCGGCGGGGTCGCCCGTGGCCGTGGTGAGTGCGGTCGTGGTGCCGTCCGTCATGGTCATGCCGTGGGGATCGTGAAGGTCATGATGAGCTCGGGGTTCTCGTCGTAGACCTCTTTGATGATGCTGAGGTCGAAGAGGTCGTCGGCCGACACGTCGGTGCCCATGGCCTTCAGCGAGGCGATGTTCTCGGCGACCAGCTCGTCGGTCATCGTGAACAGGCCGTTGGCGTTGACGTCCTCGGTGAGGATCAGCGTGTTCTGCGCCTCGGCCTCGGCGGTCTGCTCCTCGACGTCGAGGTCCTGGTCCTTGCCGTACTTCTCGGCGGCGTACTTCGCGCTCTGCTCCGGGTCCTTGACCGCGTCGGTCCAGCCCTTGATCTCGGCGACCAGGAAGGCCTTGAGCATGTCGCGCTCGTTGTCGATGGTGTCCTGCGTGACGGTGAAGGTCTCGGCGACGAACGGCAGCCCGTTGTCGGCGAAGCCCAGCACGACCGGGGTGAAGCCGTCCATCTCGGCGAGGATCGGCTCGTTCGTGATGTACGACATGTGCGCGTCGTAGGCGTTCGTCTCGAGCGGGGCGATGTCGTATTGCGTGGCGACGAGCTCGACCTCGTCGAGACTCATGTCGTTGGCCTTGAGGAACCCCTCGAAGATTGTCTGGTTGCCGCCGGACTGCACGCCGATCTTCTTGCCCTTGAGGTCGGCGAGGGTGCGGATCGGCTCGCCCTCCTCGAGCGAGAGCAGGCAGAACGGGTTCTTCTGGAAGGTGGTGCCGATGATCTTGAGCGCCGCGCCCTGCGCGACCGAGGGGCCGGTGAGCGAGGCCGACGACAACCCGACCTTGGCCTGTCCGGCGAGCAGCGCCTCCTCGGCTCCGGTCTGTCCGCCACCGGCGAGCAGCGTGACCTCGCTGAAGCCCGCGTCGGTGTAGTAGCCCTTCTCGGTGGCGAAGTACTCGCCCGCGAACTCGATGTTCTTGATCCACGAGAGCTGCACGGCGATGGTCCCGAACGATCCGCCCGAGGCCGCCCCGCCGGTCGCCGCGCCCGTTCCGGCCGACGAGTCGGTGCACGCGGCGAGCAGGGCGGTCGTGCCGACGACGAGGGCGGCCGAGCCGCCCAGGCGCAGGAACCCGCGCCGATCGAGCGACGTGGTGCGGAACGCGGGAGGTACGGAGAGGGGGCTCATGGGGGTCTCCTGGAAGGTCGTTCGGGTGAGGTGTCGAAAAGCTAGACCCGGACTGTTTCATCGTCGTTTCGGTCGTGTTGCCGTCATCACCGACCTCGCGGCAGGTTAGTTTCGGGGGCATGGCCACGCGCGAGTCGTCCGACAAGAAGGCCGACTTGCTCGAGCGCGTCGTCGATCACGTGCTCGAGAACGGCATCGGCCAGCTCACGCTGCGCGCCCTCGCGACGGCGGTCGGCTCGAACAACCGCATGCTGCTGTACTACTTCGGCAGCCGGGAAGAGTTGGTCGCCGCGGCCCTGCACGGCGCCGAACGGCGGTTCCCGGGCATCGTCGGCGTCGTGGACCACCTGGCCGGGCCCGACCTGCCGCTCGACCGGCGCCTCCTGGCCGTCTGGCACACGGTGTCCGACCCCGTCAACCAGCCCTTCAACCGGCTGTTCTTCGAGGTGTTCGGCCTCGCGAGCTTCGACCGCGAGCGCTACGCCTCGCTGCTCGGCGACATCGGCACCGAGTGGGTGGGCCAGGTGGCGGCGGCTTACCGCGCCGAAGGCGTCGAGGAGGCGCGGGCCGAGTCGCTCGCGCACGAGACGGTGGCGCTCTGGCGCGGCTTCCAGGCCACGGTGCTCAGCGCCGGCTGGAGCGAGGCGGTCGACCGCGCGGCGGTCGATGCCACCGAGGCGCTCGTCGCTCGGGTCCGCGTCGCCGCGTCCGCCTCCTGACCGCCGAGGCGCATGCATCCGGACCCTGCGGCAGGTCCCCGCCCGTGTTAAGACCTTGTTTCGGGGCTGGACTCCCGGTGAACCGTCCGGTTCACTGGCGGCATGAAGCAGATCCGTCTCGGTGTGTTCGAAGTCGCCGGCCCCCAGGTCGGCGGCACCCTCAGCTGGTCCCACCCGCGCAGCGACTCGCTCGGCTACCACGGGCTCGACCTGTGGATCGGCATGGCGAAGCTGCTCGACCGCGCCGGCTTCGACTTCCTCTTCTTCGCCGACGGCTTCGGCTACCCGTCGATCGACGGTGACCTGCCCGAGACCGCGGCCCGCGGCGGCATCAACTTCCCCGGCATGGACCCCGCCCTGCTGATCCCGACCCTGGCCCGCGAGACCGAGCGCCTCGGCTTCGTCGTCACCTCGTCGACCGGGCTCGACCACCCCGTGCAGTCGGCTCGCCGCTTCGCCACGCTCGACCACCTGACCGGCGGCCGCATCGGCTGGAACATCGTCACGGGCGCCTCGCAGAACACCGTCGCGGAGGTGTTCGGCCACGACGAGATGCGCGGTCACGACGCCCGCTACGACCAGGCGGACGAGTACGTCGATCTCGCCATGACGCTCTGGGAGGGGTGCTGGGAGGACGGCGCCTTCCGTGGTGACGCCGAGGCGGGCGTCCTCGCCGACCGCGATCGCATCCACCGCGTCGAGTTCGCCGGCGAGCACTTCCGGTCGTCGGGCTACTTCACGGTCGCGCCGTCGCCGCAGCGGACGCCCGTCCTCTTCCAGGCCGGCACGTCCGACCGGGGTCGCGCCTACGCCGCGCGCAACGCCGAGTGCGTCTTCGTCCAGGGGACGACGGTGCCCAAGACGGCCGCGAACGTCGCGGACATCCGCGCGAAGGCGGCTGCCCACGGTCGTGACCCCGAGTCGGTCAAGATCATGGTCGGCTTGACCGTCACGGTCGCCCCGACCCACGACGAGGCCGTCGCCCTGCGGAAGGAGTTCGACGACCTGCAGACCGACGAGGTCGTCGCCGTCCTCTACGCGGGCAACACCGGCATCGACCTGCTCTCGCTCGACCCCTCACGCGACCTGACCCAACTGCAGGACGACGGGGGGCCCGCCGGTCAGATGGGGCAGAGCAACATCGACCGCTTCCTGCCGAAGGACGGCTCACCGGCCCCGACCGTGCGCGAGATCCTCGACGATCTGCGGGGCAAGGGCACCCGGGGGCTGCAGGTGGTCGGCGATCCCGTCGAGGTCGCGGACGAGCTCGAGCGCCTGGTCGACGAGACCGATCTCGACGGGTTCTTGCTCGAACCGATCTTCGGCACGGCCGACCTGGCGGACTTCGCCGAGCTCGTCGTGCCCGAACTGCGCCGCCGCGGCCGCATGCCGGCCGAGCCCGCCACGGGCACCTTGCGCGAGCAGATGCTCGGTCGTCCCGGCCCGCACCTCTCGGCGGACCACCCGGGCGCACGCTTCGCGGTGGTGCCGACGACGGTCTGACACCGACGTCGCGACGGCGGGTGCGCCTCCTCGAGGGGGTGGCGCCCCGGAGGCGCGGCGGGGCTCAAGAGGCGCGGGTCGCCCAGGCGCGGATCGCCGGGTACAGCTCGGGCAGCGTCGGCGCCCGGTGCGTCGGGCGCGCGTCGGGGGCCGGGAAGCGTTCCACCAGCGCCGTCGGTGATCCCTGGGCCGCGGCCGGCTCGAGGTCGTTCGCCCAGATGTCGCCCACGCTGAGCAGTCGGTCGGGCCGGTCGTCGAGACCTGCGTCGGCCCGCAGTCGGTCGAGCACGGCGGGCAGCCCGGACGGCTTGCGCGCGTCGGTGACGATCGCGTCGACGCGATCGGCGAGGCCGAGGCGCTCGAGCGGCTGCACGACGCCGTGCTCGGGCGAGTTCGTGACGAGCACCACGTGCACGCCGTCGGGCAGGGAGCCGAGCAGCTCGGCGAGCCCCTCGGGGGCCGTGGTCTCGAGGCGGCCGTCCGCGAGAGCCGCACGGGCCCCGGCGTACGCGGCCGAGCGGGTGTCGTCGTCGATGCCGAGGGCCCGCGAGACCCGCTCGGCGACGACGTATCCGTCGGGGGAACCGTCCGCGAGCGCGACCGCCTCGTCGACCCCGGTCGGCTCGTCGTCGAGCGGGCTGCCCACGAACCGGGCCAGCACGGCCTCGACCAGCCGGGGCGGGTGCCGTGGGTCGGTCTCCGCGAGCGCCTCGTCGAGGAGGCGCGCGTAGGTCAGCACGGGACCGTCACCGAGACAGACGGTCCCGTCGAAGTCGAGCACGAGGACGTGGGTGGTGGTCATCCGTCGATCCTGCCGCACGGGGCCGGAGTCGGCGAGGGGAGTCGTGGTGGCACGGGCCGGGACGGGGAATGCGCCGAAGAATGCTGTGTGCCGTCTGTGCATTCCCTCCGCGCCGACGCGGGCGCGATAGAACGGGAACATGAGCAACGAGCAGGACACCACTCCCACCCCCGACGACCGCCCGCGTCCCGCGTACGGCGAGTACGCGCCGCAGACCGCCGGGCAGCAGCACGCACCCGATCAGGGCCAGCAGGCCGGTCAGACTGCCGGTCCGTCGGGCCCCGTTCCGGGGCAGGGAGGGCAACCGGGCGCACCCTACGGCCAGCCGGGTTACGGTCAGCCCGGGCCGCAGTCGACCCCGACGACGGGAACGCCCGGCCCCGGTGGCATCGGTGCCTTCGCCGGCGCGGGCTATCCGCAGGTCCTGGCCTCGTTCACGAAGTACGAGGACGCCCAGTCGGCCGTGGACCTGCTGTCCGACGAGGGGTTCCCGGTCGAGAGCGTGTCGATCGTCGGCCACGACATCCGCACCGTCGAGAACGTCTCGGGTCGACTGACCTCGGGCAAGGCCGCCGGTCGCGGCGCCGGTGGGGGCGCCTGGTTCGGTCTGTTGTTGGGTCTGCTCTTCGGCATCTTCGCCCCGTCCGGTGCCTGGATCGGCGTGCTGCTCGTCGCCGTCGGCCTGGGTGCGCTGTGGGGGGCCCTGTGGGGCTTCGTCGGTCACAAGATGCTGCGAGGTCGTCGGGACTTCTCGTCGGTCCGCACCATGGAGGCCGGTCGGTACGAGGTGCTCGTCCGCGGTGAGCTCGCCGCCCGGGCGCACCAGACGCTGGCGCAGGGTCGCAAGGTCGCCTGACCGTCGCCACCCGCGCCTCCTCGGTCCAACCGGCCCGCGCCCGCCTCGTCCACCGAGGCGGGCGCGGTCGTGCGTCGGGTTCTGTGCTTGTCGTTGGGGCACCAATCATTGGTAGGCTCACGATCATGAGCGAACCCGGGCGGCACCACGACCACGGCAGCAGGTTCGGCGACCTGGTCGAGCGGATGAACGCCCGGCTGCGGCCCTACATCGGTGGTGCACAGCTCGGGCTGAAGAACGAGGCTCCGGCCGTGGCCCCGCAGCACGGCGGTGTCTGCCCCCTCTGCGGTGCACCGATGGACGAGCACGTCGTCGACCGGACGGGCGTCCGCACCATGGTGCACTGCCCGGTGCCTCGGGCGTGAGCGCCTCAGGTGCCCCGAGCGCGGGGGGTACGGCCGCCGTGGCCGTCGACCCGCTCGATCTCGAGAGTCAGATCTGCTTCGCTCTCTCCGTCGCGTCACGCAGCGTCGTGGCCGCCTATCGTCCGGTACTCGAACCGCTCGGTCTGACGCACCCGCAGTACCTCGTCATGTTGGCTCTCTGGCAGCACGCCCCGCTCTCGGGCCGTGAGCTCAGTCGTCTGCTGCGGCTCGATCCGGGCACCCTCAGCCCTCTGCTGAAGCGACTCGACACCCAGGGGCTGGTGACCCGTCGACGGCGGGTCGACGACGAGCGGGCGTTGGCGATCGAGCTGACCCCGGCAGGGGTCGCGCTGAGGCGCGAGGCCGAGAGCATCCCGGGCCGCATGATGGCGCGGCTCGGGGTGCAGCACGACGAGCTCGTCGTGCTGCACCGCACGATGACCGCGTTGATCGTCGCGGCCGACGCCGAGGGCGAGGGCGACGCCGACGCCGAGGCCGAGGGCGACTGACCGCGTCCGGGGCCGCCGCCCCTCAGCGGAGCGGTGCCGGCACGGTGGCCGACCGCGACCACACGACGTCGACGGTCCGTCCGAGGACGCGGGTCGCGATCTCGCCGGCGAGCGCCTCCCGGAAGTGCGTCGCGGCCCGCTCGTCCGAGACCACGACGTCGACCCGCAGACCGGCGAGCTCGTCGGTCACCAGGGCGGGGCCGTCGGCGAAACGGACGAGGTACTGGTGGTCTTTCACGGGGACGTTCTCGTAGTGGTCGCGGAGGCTCTTCTCGAGAAGGCGGACCGAGTGGATTCCGTCCTTCGGTTTCACGAGGGCGCTGAGCGAGATCATGCGACGATGCTCCACCCCGGGGGCGACCGGAACGTGAACGGGACGTGACGGGCGTCTGTGCGATCACCGCGCCTCCT
The DNA here is from genome assembly GCF_013248995.1 of Frigoribacterium sp. VKM Ac-2836. Classification (GTDB taxonomy): domain Bacteria; phylum Actinomycetota; class Actinomycetes; order Actinomycetales; family Microbacteriaceae; genus Frigoribacterium. The sequence continues at coordinate 94,661 of NZ_JABRPK010000004.1, forward strand.
CGGTGTGTCCGCCGTGCGCGCCGCGCGCGCCGAGAGGGTGTGGCGCCGCGTCACGTCCCGGCCGGGTCGAGCCGAGCCGATCGCGACCGGCCAGGCGGCCCGCGTCGTACCAAATTCGACAAGGACGGGCCGACGCGCCGTCGGAGAGACGCCCGGGACGGCGTGTCGTCGTCGACGTGTCGCGAAGTGCACAGTGGCGGCATGCAGGGGGTGGCGGGCGGCGCGGGTCGGCGGCGTGCGCAGGAGGCGCGGGTCAGTGGGCGGGGGAGCCACCGGACTCGGCGACGAACTCGTCGACGGTCGTGTCGATGAGTCGCCACGAGCGGGAGAAGGCCGCGTCGGCGTCGCCGTCCCGGATGGCCAGCGCGAGGTCGAGGTGCAGTCCGGCCGCCGCCGGCGTGTACTCGGTGATGGTGAACCGGCGTTCTTCGGTCCGGGTGCGCAGCAGGGCCTCGACGGTCGAAGCGAAGTGACCGATCACGTCGTTGCCCGAGCCGCGCAGCACGGCGCTGTGGAACGCGACGTCGGCCTCGAGGTAGGCGCGCCCGTCGCCTGAGGCGGCCGCCGCGACCATCGTGCGGGCCGCGTCCTCGACGGCGGAGGCCTGATCGGGTGTGAAGGTCTGCGCGCTCAGCCGCGCCGCCACCGGCTCGAGACCGAGTCGCAGCTCGAGCAGCTCGCGCATCTGGACGAAGTATTCGGGGCTGCGCCCCCGCCAGAGGATGATCTGGGGATTCATGAGGTCCCACGACGTCCGGGGGAGCACCTGCGTGCCGATGCGTTGACGTGGCTCGACCATGCCGAGGGACTGCAGCACCCGCAGAGCCTCGCGCAGCACCGATCGGGAGACGGAAAAGCGGAGGGCGAGATCGTCGAGGTTCAGGACGGAGCCCACCGGGAGTCTGCCGTCGACGATCTCGGTGCCGAGGACGTCGACCACCCTGGCGTGGAGGCCGCGTTCTCGTGACGCTGCGAGACCGGAGGTCATCGTCGACTCCTAGGGGAAGAGGGGGAACGGGCGAGGGTGGCGCGGTCGTGCCGACTATGGCACACTCCATAAGTCTGATTATTCACACTAATCGGATTCGTCCGTGAGACAAGACTGCCAGACTTCCGTCAGGCACCGTCGGGCGACAATTTCCGGGCTTCGGCCCATGACGAAGAGGTCGCAGGGACGCGTCCTCGGAAGGATGCGACCGGATGCATCTCCTCGCTGCGGCCACCGCCGCCCCCACGCCCTCGGGCACCGATGCGCAGTTGATCATCGCGGCCCTCGCGGGCATCGTCGTGATCGTCGGCCTCATCACCTGGCTCAAGGTCCACCCCTTCCTCGCGCTGCTGCTCGGCGCCGTCGGGGTCGGCATCGGCGCGGGTCTCGCCCCCGGTGACGCCGTCACGAGCTTCGGCGCGGGCTTCGGCTCGACGATGACGAGCGTCGGCATCCTCATCGGCCTGGGCGCCATGTTCGGCAAGCTGCTGAGCGATTCCGGCGGAGCCGACCGCATCGTCGACACCCTGATCTCGCGCTCCTCGCAGAAGGCGCTGCCCTGGGTGATGGCCCTGATCGGCGCGCTGATCGGCCTGCCGATGTTCTTCGAGGTCGGCCTCGTGCTGCTGATCCCCGTGATCGTGCTCGTCGCCCGCCGCTCTGGCCTGCCGCTCATGCGCATCGCGATCCCGGCGCTCGCCGGGCTCTCGGCGATGCACGCCCTCGTGCCTCCGCACCCCGGCCCGCTGCTCGCCGTCTCGACCGTCGGTGCCGACCTCGGCCTGACCCTCGGTCTCGGCGTGCTCGTGGCCATCCCCACCGTGATCGTCGCCGGCCCGCTGTTCTCGAAGCTCGCCGCGAAGTGGGCGCCCGTTCCGGTGCCCGACCTCTTCGTCTCGAAAGAGGAAGACGGCGGCGAAGGCTCTGCCCGCAGGCGCCCCAGCTTCGTGAACGCCCTGGTCGGCATCCTGCTGCCCGTCGTGCTCATGCTCGCCCGGTCGATCCGCGAGGCGGCGCTGCCGACGGCCACGGGCACCTGGGTCGACCTGCTCGAGTTCCTCGGGACGCCCATGGTCGCGCTGACGGTGGCCGTGCTCTACGCGATGGTCTTCTACGCCCGGGCCGGGGGCATGGACAAGGCGGCCGTCTCGAAGACGCTCGGCTCGTCGCTGCCCGACGTCGCCGGCATCCTGCTGATCGTCGGGGCCGGTGGCGGGTTCAAGCAGGTGCTGATCGACACCGGCATCGGCACGGTGATCGGCGATGCCGTCTCGGAGTCCGGCGTCAGCGTCCTGCTCGTCGCCTGGGTCGTCGCGGCCCTCGTGCGTGTCGCCACCGGTTCGGCCACCGTCGCCACGGTCACGGCCGCCGGGATCATGGCTCCGCTCGCCGCCGACATGTCGACCCCCGAGGCGTCGCTCCTGGTGCTCGCCATCGGTGCGGGCTCGGTCTTCCTGTCACACGTGAACGACGCCGGTTTCTGGCTCATCAAGGAGTACCTCGGCACCACCGTCGGTGAGAACGTCAAGACCTGGAGCCTGATGGAGTGCGTCCTCAGCCTCACGGCCCTGGCCGGGGTCATGCTCGCGAGCGTGTTCGTCTGATGAGCGTCCTCGAGAACACCGGTCGCGCCTCCTCGGCGCCCGGTGTGATCGCAGGAGGCGCGGTGCCGGCGGGCGGGTCGTACGCCGCCGACCCCGTGCTCGTCGTCATGGGCGTGTCGGGTTCGGGCAAGTCGACGGTCGCGGCCCTGCTCGCCGAACGGCTCGGCTGGGACTCGTACGAGGGTGACGACCTGCACCCCGACGAGAACGTCGCCAAGATGGCGGCGGGCACCCCGCTCGACGACGACGACCGGGCACCGTGGCTCGACACGGTCTCGTCGTGGATCGTCGAGCACGCGATGGCGGGCGTTCCGGGCGTCATCACCTGCTCGGCGCTCAAACGGAAGTACCGCGACGTGCTGCGCGAGCACAACGTCGTCTTCGTCTACCTGCGCGGCAGCCGAGCCCTGCTGGGCGATCGCATGGCGGCGCGCGAGGACCACTTCATGCCGACCACGCTGCTCGACTCGCAGGTCGCCACGCTCGAACCACCCGAGGCGGACGAGCGTCACGTCGTGGTCGACGTGGGCAGGTCGCCCGACGACGAGGCCGACGACGTGATCCGGGCGCTGGGCCTGACGCCGATCGCCTGACCCGGCCCGCGCCTCCTTCGCTCTGGCCGGAGCTCGTGACCGGTGCGCGAGTGGGCAGGAGATGCTGGTCACGCGGGGCGCGACCGCATCTTCCGCCCACTCGACGGTCGGGTGCGTTCACCGGGTGGACGCCTCGAGTTCGCCGAGCCGCCACCCGCCCTGCCTAGGGTCGTGGCGTGCACCGAAGGCCGGGTGCGAGGGGTTGGGGACGATGTCGAGGGCGACGCAGGCGGGGCGGCCGCGGATCGACCCGATGCGACCCGTTCTCGACGGCCACGACGTGTGCCTCGACCCGCCGGCGACGGCACAGGTCTGGCTCGGCACCGGGGTCGGAGGCGGACACGGCTTCAGCGAGATCGCGGTGCCCGGCGTGCGCCTGGCGCGCGGGGACGCCCTGGTGGCCGTCGAGCTGGCCGCCTTCGGCCCGGACGAGGTGCTCGCCCTCGTCGGCCGTGGTGCGGCGTCCCTGCCCGTGGTGCCGGGCGGTTCGGCGGTCGGGCGGGTCGTCGAGGCCGACGAGCACGCCCGGGCGCACGACGGTCGTCGGCTGCGGACCGGCATGCGCGTGGTCTGGTCCGGCACGGTCGCGTGTGGGCGGTGCGTCCCGTGTCATCGCGGTCTGGCCTCGGCCTGCGTCTCGGGCGAGCGGTACGGCGGGGAGCGCACCCGGCGCAGCTGGCAGTTGTCGGGCACGATCGCGAGCCACGTGCACCTGCGCCGGGGGACCACCGTGGTGGTCGTCGCCGAGGACGTGCCCGCAGCCGTGCTCGCCCCGGTGGCGGGCGCGATCGCGACGGCCGCCGAAGTGCTGCACCGCGCCTCCTCGCTGCTCGGGCTCTCGGGGGTGCCGTCACTCGCGGGCCAGGTCGCCGTCGTGTCGGGGGCGGGGGCCGCCGGACTGGTCGCGACGGCGATGGCCACCGACGCCGGGGCGCGCGTCGTGGTCGTCGACCCCGAGGAGGCGCGGCGTGAGCGGTCGCGGGCCTTCGGTGCCGTCGCCCTGGCCGACCCCAGGGCGTCGACCGGGTCGCACGCCCTGCCACGGGTGCTCGCGTCGGTCGACCGGTCGGGGCGCCACCGCACGGTCGGGTTCGCGTTCGACGGGGGCACCGGGGTGTCGGCCCTGGTCGATCAGGTGGCCGTCGGGGGAGTCGTGGTGCTCGGGGGCGCTGCGTCCGCGACGGGTACCCCTGCGGGTGGGCGCACCGTGTCGCGTGGGCGTGACCTCGTCGTGGCGAGTGGCCGGCTCGTGGAGGGGCTCGTCACGCTGACCGGCACGCAGGACGCCGCACCCGAGCGGCTGGCGTCGGCCGTCGCGTGGTCGTCCGATGCCTGGCAGAGGTGGCCGCTCGAGTCGCTCGTGGGCCGGACGATCCCGCTGGCGGAGGTGGGCGGGGCGCTCACCGGGGTGGGGGCGGGGGCTGGCGACGGGCTGATCGGCGTCCTCGGCGGGCAGCTCGGCGTCGGTCAGGAGGCGCGGCTAAGGCGGTAGAGGACGTGCGGCCGCAGCTCGTGGCCGGGCGGCAGCGCGGGGTGGCCGAAGTCGTCGGCGGGGTCGTGCGTCATGCCGAGCCGCCGCATCACGCGGCGCGACGGTTCGTTGACCGCCGCCGTGAAGCTGATCAGGGCGGTCAGGTCGGCCCCCGACGCGTCGAACGCGTACCGGACCACCTCTCGGGCGGCCTCGGTGGCGAATCCGTGACCCCAGGCATCGCGGCCGAGTCGCCAGCCGATCTCGACCTGCTCGGCGAGCCGGGGTCGAACGACGGGCGGGACAGCCCGACGAACCCGATGAAGGCCCCCGAGTCGCGCCGCTCGACGGCCCAGAGCCCGAAGCCGTCGGCCTCGATCGCGGCATCGAGCCGGTCGACCATCGCGTCGCTCTCGGCTCGCGTGCGGGTCGAGGGGAAGTACCGCATCACCTCGGGGTCGGCGTTGAGGGCTGCGAACGGTTCGCGGTCGGAGTCGCGCCAGCGGCGCAGCAGCAGGCGGTCGGTCGAGAGCACCCCGCGACGGTAGCAGCGGGAGCGTGTCGCACGCGGATGCAGAGCGTTGACCCGACGAAGAACCCCGTATCGGACGATGAACCCGGAAGAAACTGGGTGCATCGTCCGATACGGGGTTCGAGGGCGAGGCCCAGCGTGGCGCGGCGCGGTGCGTCAGCCCCGGTCGCGGGGGCGACGCAGCCGCAGGGCGACTCCGAGCGCCACGATCAGGAAGGCCGCGACGGCGATGCCGATCCACTCGCCCGAGCCGGTCCACGCGAGCCCGGCCGGCGACGCCACGACGGTGCCGCCCGAGCCCGAGCCCGAGCCCGAGCCGCCGCCCGGTCCGGCCCCACCAGGCGTCCCGGGAGTGCCCGCACCGGGAGTGCCCGCACCCGGCGTCCCCGGGTCACCGGGGTCCGCCGCGGCGAGCACCGTGAGCGTGGCTCGGGCGATCTGCCCCGACCCCTCGAGTTCGACGACGTGCGCCCCCGGCTCGAGATCGGCCGGCACGACGAACCGCAGCACGCCGACGCCGGCCGCCGTGGCGGTCGCCTCGCCGATCGACTGCGGCTCCGAGAACACGGTGCCCGCGAGGCTCTCGCCGGCGACGAATCCCGTCGCCGTGATCGACACCGTGTCGCCCGGTCGGGCGGTCGCGGGATCGAGCGTCCCCGGCACGACGGCCTTCGTCGGTTCGACGACGCCCAGGTCTATGCCGAGCACCGAGGCGAACCGTTCGAGCGCCACGTCGGGCAGCCCGCGCTGCAGCGCGTTCTCGGCGTCGGCGGTCGAGGCCGCCGACCCGTCGACCGCGCTGCCCTCGACCATCGCCGCCTGGGCGAGGTCTCGGGCGACCGAGACGAGGTCGTCGGCCGTGGCCATCGTGCCGAGGTCGGTGCCGCCGAACGGTGCCACCGCCGCGAGCAGGAGGCGCAGGGCCGTGCGCGCGTCGGTCACCGTTCCGTCAGCGTCCCAGACGTCGGCGTCGAGCACGGCCTGGACCGCCGCACGGGCCGCGCCCTCGGGCAGGGAGGCGACCAGCGCCTCCAGACGCCCGCGGACATCGTCGGTGCGCAGACCCCAGCCGTACGGGAAGAGCGGTTCGTAGTCGGCGTCACCGACGTTGATCGGCACCTGGTCGGCGCTCGCCGCCCAGGTCACGGGCAGGCGCCCGGTGAAGGGACGGTCGCCGAACAGGACGTCGGCGACGCCGGCGCCCTCGGAGCCGGGCAGCGACGAGGCGACGACCGCGTCGGCCACGCTCACGACGTCGCCGAGCAGCTGCGGGCGGCCCGAGACGACCAGCACCACGCACGACTCCGTGGCGGCGCAGACCGTGTCGACGATCGCCTGGTCGGACGCCGTCAGGGACAGGCTCGAGCCGTTGTTCGGCACGTCGCCCTGGCCCTCGGCGTACGGGCGTTCGCCCACCACCACGACACCGGTCTGACCGGCGCCGATCGGTGCCGACGCATCCGGGCTGAGCGTGACCGAGGCCCCGGGAGCGACCTCGCGGATGCCCTCGGCGATGCTCGTCCCGGTCGTCGTGTCACCCGAACCGCCCTGCCAGCTGATCGTCCAGCCGCCCATCTGGCGGCCGAGGTCGTCCGCGGTCGATCCGGCCACGTACAGGTCGGCGTCTGCGGCCAACGGCAGCGCGCCTCCCTGGTTCTTCAGCAGCACCTGCGACTCGCCGGCGGCCTGACGGGCCACGGCGCGGTTCTCGGCCGAGCCGACCCCGTCGACGTTGGTCCGGTCGGCGAACGGCTGCTCGAACAGGTTGAGGTCGAACTTCTGGGTGAGGATGCGCCGCACGGCGTCGTCGACCCGTGACTCGGCGACGTCGCCCGAGCGGACGGCCGCCACGATCGCGTCGATGAAGGCGCCGTAGTTGTAGGGCGCCATCGCCATGTCGAGACCCGCGTTGACCGAGCGGACCGCCTTGTCGGCGTAGCTGCCGCCGGGCAGCTTGTCGATGCCCTCCCAGTCGCTGATGAGGAAGCCCTGGAACCCCAGGTCGCCCTTCAGCAGGTCGGTGTTGAGCGCCGCGTTCTCGTGCATCCGCACCGGCCCCTCGCCCAGGTCGACCGCCGAGTACGACGGCATGATCGTGCCCACGCCCGCCTCGAGTGCCGGCAGGTACGGGTCGACGTGCAACCGGGTGAAGTCCTCGAGCGAGTCGGCGTGCGTGACACCCTGGTCGATCGGGTACGCACCCGTGCCGGCCGCCGAGTCGTCGTAGCTCGTGCCACCGTCGCCCGCCCAGTGCTTGGCGGTGGCGAGCACCTCGTCGGCACCGCCGATGTCGGTCGGGTCGTCTCCCTGCAGGCCGATCACCGAGGGGGCGGCGAAGGTGCGCACCAGGTCGGGGTCCTCACCGAACGACTCGTAGCTGCGACCCCAACGTTCGTCGCGGGAGACGCAGAGGCAGGGGGCGAAGGTCCACGGCACGCCGGTGGCCCGCACCTCGGTCGCCGTCACCCGGGCGATCTGCTCGATGAGGGCCGGGTCACGGGTCGCGCCGAGGCCGGTGTTGTGCGGGAAGATCGTCGCACCCACCACGTTGCTGTGGCCGTGCACGGCGTCGACGCCGTAGACCATCGGGATCTGCAGCCGGGTCGACAGGGCCTCACGCTGGTAGGCGTCGACCATGTCGGCCCAGGCCACCGCGGTGTTGCCCTCGGGCACCGAACCGCCGCCGCTCAGCAGCGAGCCGAGCGCGCGCCCGCTCACGTCCTGGGGCGACGACAGGCCGAGCCGCTCGGCCTGCGCCATCTGACCCACCTTCTCGTCCAGCGTCATGCGGCCGAGCAGGTCGGCCACGCGGTCGGCCGTCGGCAGCGACGGGTCGAGGTACGGCAGATCGTGCGCGCCGATCACGACGCGCGGACCGTCGCCGACCTTCGCCGCGGTCGAGGCCAGCGAGACCGCGAACTCCTTCGACTCGGCGGCCCCCGAGGAGGCGCGGGTCGTCACGGTCACCGGCTGGGCCGTCCCCGAGGCGGTCCCCGCCGCGAACGTCACGGTGCCCGAGGCCGCGTCGTAGTCGGCGCCCTCGACGGCCGTGCCGTCCGCGGTCGACCAGTCGACCGACACGTCGGACGCGAGCGGCTCGTCACCGGCCGTCGTGACCGTCAGCGGGATCTCGACCGAGCCGCCGGCCTCCACCAGGTAGACGTCCTGCGACGGGTCGACCGTGACCGAGGCGGCGCTCGCCGGGGTGCCGTAGAGCTGCGTGTCGTCGATGGCGTAGCCCACCGGTGCGGGCGTGCCCGGGGTGAAGGTGAACGAGTAGCCGAAGGCGCTCGTCAGGTCGAGCGTGCCGTTCGTCGTCGCCGCGTCACCCGGCTGATAGCCCGACGGGGTGAACGCCGAGAACGGCAGCTCGACGAGCTTCCAGCGGCTGGTGCTGCTGCCCCAGTTGTCCTTGAAGGTCGTCGCCCACAGCTCGCTGGTCTCGGCGGTGCTGCCACCGGCCGGGTTGCCGTCTTTGATCTCGACCTTGATGTCGGCTCCCGCCGTCGGCGAGGCCGGGTTGTTCGCCTGCGAGGCGTACCACCAGAAGCGCAGGCCCTGGTAGCTCGACCAGTCCTGGCTGTCGGCGAGGTTGTGGCTGAGCCCGCCGTAGCCACCGGCCGGGATCGACGAGGTACCGCTCAGCACGTGGTTGTCGGCGCGGCCGTCACGCTCCTGCACGGTGACGTCACGGCTGATCGTGGGCTCGAGCGGGGCGGGGGAGCCCCAGGTGAAGAAGCCGACCGGGTCGGTGGTCGTGCCGAGCGGCACGTCGCCCTCGAAGTCCTCGATCATCGTCGCCCGGTCGAAGAGGGCGACGTCGTCGAACTGCCACGCCCCGGCACCGAGACCGGTGAGGGTGACGGCGAAGCCGGTCGAGGCCGAGGGGTCGAAGCGCAGGTCGCTCGACGGCTGGCCCTTCTGCCGCAGGTCGGCGAACAGCACGCTGACCTGCTTCCAGTCGGCGCTGTCGTCGACGACGGTCTGTTCGAAGAGGGCGCCGTCGCCGTTCTTCAGCTCGTAGTGCAGGGGCAGGTCCGAGGCGGTGCCCCGGAACCAGAACGAGAAGCCGTCGTGGTCGCTCCAGTCGGTGGCGGGGACGTCGTGCGAGAACCCGAACCAGCTCTCGGCGGTGGTCGGGCCGGCGACGGTGGCACGCAGTGCCTGGACTCCCGTCGCCCCCTCACGCTGCGCCTCCACGGTGTCGAGCGCCGGGGTGACGGCGGGGCTCTGGCCCCAGCCGAAGTATCCGGTCGGCACGCCGCCCTCGAAGTCGTCGAGAACGGTCGTCGCGCCGACGTTCGGCAGGGCGCCTGTCGGGGTGAGCGTCACGGTGAGCGTGGCGCGCGTGCCGACGACGGTCGGAGAGCTCGGTTCGGACGCGGTCAGCTCGATCGTCTTGCGCGGGCTGAGTGCGCCCGTCGACGTCGTGACCAGGTCGACGGAGGCGCTGGTCTCGCCCGGTGCGAAGGTCACGGTCTCGTCGAGGGCCGCGAAGTCGGTGCCGGCCGTGGCCGTGCCGCCCGTCGAGCGCACGCGGACGGTGACCGGCTCGTCGCTCGGACCGGTCAGGCCGAGGCCCGCGGTCAGGGTCTGGCCGGCCGCGACGCTGGCGGTGGACCGGTCGAAGGTGACCGAGCGCGTCTGCGCCTCGCCGAAGACCTGCAGGCCGTAGGCCGAGTAGCCGTACCAGTGGGGTCGGCTGGCGTCCCAGGTGGCGGCCGAACGCTGCAGCATGCTGATGCGGACGTACCGGGCGTCGGTCGGGGTCGAGAGCGCGACGTCGTCACGTCCGCCGTCGCTCGTGACCGTCTGCGCCGTGGTCCAGCTCTGGGGCAGGCCGGGGTCGCCCGACGTCAGGTCGACCGTGTAGTCGGTCGCGTACGAGGCCTCCCAGTCGAGGCCGATCGCGTCGACGCGGGCGGTGCCGCCGAGGTCGACGATCACGGAGGCGGTGAACTCGACGTCCTCGTCGGGCCCGTTGCCACTCGCCCAGCGGGTGACCGCGTCGCCGTCGATCAGCGCCTCGGCCGGGAAGGTCCCGTCGCCGTCGGCCTGGCTCGCCGAGGCGGTGACCGTGCCGAAGCGGGCGAGGTCGACCGGAGCGGCCTGGGCGGCGATCGCCGGCAGACCGCTGAGCAGCAGAGCCGTGGCCGCGGTCGCGGCGGCGAACCCGAGACCGCGGCGCGGAGGACGGGCCCATCGCGATCGAGGGGTCGAGGAGGAGCGGGCAGGGGCAGCGGACACGATTACTCCCTTGTAATCACGGCTGTCTCACGACAGAGCTGGAGCCACCCCCGAACGAGGGCGGCTCACGTCTGGCTCATCGTAGGGTCACAGGCGACTCAGGGCAATGGGGCCTCCCGGCTCGGCGGACGGGTGGCCGGTGGGTCAGGCCGGCGCGGCCCCGGAAGCGGCCCCGGGTGTCCGGCCGCTCGCGGCCCGGGCCCGCGCGGTGTCGCTGCGCGGACCGACCGGCACCGACCGGGTCGCCTGGGCCAGCCCCGAGGGCGCCATGCCGACGTACATGCTCTCGGCGCGCTCGACCACGAAGGTCTCGTGCCAGATGCCGACGGCCCCCGGTGCCTTGCGTGCCCGGCGGTTGAACGCCGTCCAGGCCGGCCGGTGCGCCTGCTGCGGCGAGCTCGCGTAGGCGTAGAGCTTCTCGAGTGAGGTCCAGTACTGCACGAGCACCGGCCCGCCACGTCCGAGCGTCAGTCTCATGCCCACCAGACCGCTCTCGGGATCACGGAACAATTCGGTGAGCATCGGCCCCATCGCCGCGAACACGGGTCCCCACTGGTCGGGCCGCCACCAGCGGTTGACGGTCATGCCGATCAAGAAGACGACGAGTTCGCCCTCGTGCTCGTGCGTGGTGCGGCCCGGGTTGACTCGCGACATGATGTCTCCTTAAATGGATAGTGGCGCTCTCTAATATTGGAGAGTCTCGCTATCCAATGTCAAGGGGCAATCCGTGCGCATCTCTCAGCTCGCCGAGACGACCGGGGTACCGGTCGCCACGATCAAGTACTACCTGCGCGAGGGGTTGCTGCCCGAGGGCGAGCGCACCAGCGCCACCCAGGCCCGGTACGGCGACGACCACGTGCGTCGGCTGCGCCTCGTCCGCGCGCTGCTCGGCGCGGGCGGGCTCAGCGTCGCCGGAGCCCGGGCGGTCCTCGGGCAACTCGACGGTGAGCACGAGACCGTGGCCGAGGTGCTCGGCGTCGCCCAGTCGGCCGTCACGGCGACCGCGTCCGAGGGCGTCGACCTCTCCCGCGCCGAAGCACTCGTGGCGGGTTGGGGGTGGACGATCGACCCGGGGTCGGTCGACGTGCTCGCCGCCCTCGAGGTCGCGGTCGACGGACTCGAGGCGGCGGGCTTCGCACTGCCCGACGAGACCCTGGACGGCTACGCGCGGTCGATGGCCGAGGTCGCCGAGGCCGAGATCGCGGGCATCCCCGTCGATTCCGTGGACGCCGCGGTCCAGTACGTCGTGCTCGGCACCGTGTTGGTCGAACCCCTGCTGCTCGCCTTGCGGCGCCTGGCCCAGCAGGACGCCTCCTGGCGCCGCTTCGGGCCCTGACACCGCGCCTCCTGAAAACCGTGTCGCGGTGGCGACCTCAGGAGGCGCGGCCGCGGTCGCGCAGACCGACGAACGACACCAGGGCGCTCACCCCGAGCAGCACGGCGACCACGATCACGACGCGGTGGAACCCGCTCACCGTGAGCGCGCCTCCGGCGATGACGCCCAGGAAGGCGACGGCGACCAACCCGGCCACCCGCGAGATCGCGTTGTTGACCGCGGACGCGATGCCCGACTGACCGGCGGGGATCTGCGACAGCACCGTCGAGGTGAGCGGAGCCACGGTCACCGACAGGCCGAACCCGAACAGGACCACGCCGGGCACGACCTGCCACCAGACGTCGATCGGGTCGGCGACCAGCAACATCCAGAGGAACCCGCCGGCCGTGACGAGCGGCCCGACCGTCATGAACAGGCGCGGGCCGTGGGTGGCGGCGAGCGTGCCGAACAGGGTCGAGAACGCCAGCGACACGATCGTCGTCGGCAGGGTGACGAGCCCGGCCAGTGTCGCGGGCAGCCCGGCGAGCTCTTGCACGACGAGCGGGATCGTCAGGGTGCCGAGGCTCAAGGCCGCGTAGATGCCGACCGTGGCCAGGTTGCCCACGGTGAAGGCGCGGGTGCGGAACAGCGTCAGCGGCATCATCGGGGCGGGTGTGCGGCGCTCCCACCAGACGAAGGTGCCGAGCGCGGCGAGGCCGACCACGAGCGGGGTGACGACGAACCAGGTGCCGAACCCGACCCGCTGCCCCTCGATCAGCGCGAAGACCGGGCCGGCCAGGCCGACCGCGGCCAGCACGGCGCCCACGACGTCGACCCGCGGGGGAGCGCCGTCGCCTCCCCGGTGCGCGTCGCCGGGCAACCGGGTCATCAGCACCAGGGTGAGGACGACCGGTACGACCACGACCGCGAACACCCAGCGCCAGCCGAGCGTGTCGACGAGTGCGCCACCGGTCAGCGGGCCGATCAGGAACGCGACGCCGGTCCAGGCCGTCCAGCTGCCGATGGCCTTGCCCTGCGCGGGGCCGGTGAAGGTCGAGGTGATCAGGGCGAGGCTGCTCGGCACGAGGAGGGCCGCGGTCACGCCCTGCAGGGCCCGGGCGGCGATCAGTAGACCCGGGTCGGGGGCGAGGGCGGCGAGCACGCTCGTCACGGCGAACCCGACCAGGCCCGCGCGCAGCACCCGCACCCTCCCGAACGTGTCGCTGAGCGAGCCCGCCACGAGCATGAGCGACCCGAGCGTCAGCAGGTAGGCGTCGACCACCCACTGCTGCAGGGCGAGGCCGGCGCCGCCTGCCCCGGCCGTCCCGCCGTCTCCGGCCGTACCACCGCCGAGCTCGCGGGCGATCGCCGGCAGCGCGACCGTGACGATCGACCCGTCGAGGAACGCCACGAACGAGGCCAGTACCGCGACCACGAGCACGACCCGTCTGCCGCGCAGGGTGGCGGCATCGATCGGGGCCGGGGCGGGTGGAGGTGTGCTCATGCTGCACTCAACACCCGACGGGCCCAGACCGATACCCCCACGCGAAGTGCGCGGCTTCACCCCTCGCGGACGACGTCGTCCGGCGACTTGTCGGGCCGCCACCCGCGCCACGACGGCTGTCGCAGCCGCCCGGTCGAGGTCCACTCGGCGATGGACACCTCGCCCACTCGCGACGGGGTCACCCAGTGCGCGTCCCTCGCGTCGACAGCGGGCACGCCGACGAGCGGGCTGGTCTTCCGCTCGGTTGCCCGCAGCGAGGGCAGCAGCTCGTCCAGCTCGCGATCGGTGAACCCGGTGCCGACCCGGCCGACGTAGTGCAACCCGTCGTCTCCGGGCACGCCCATCAGCAGCGAGCCCACACCGCCCGCCCGCCGACCCGCACCCGGGCGCCAGCCGGCGATCACGACTTCTTGCGTCTGGTGGTGCTTCATCTTGATCCAGGCCCGCGAGCGTCTGCCGGCGCTGTAGGTCGCGTCGCGCCGCTTGGCGACCACACCCTCGAGTCGGAGGTGCTTCGAGGTCGTGACCGCCGCCTCCAGGTCGCCCTCGAACGCCGGAGGCACGTCGATCGGGCCGCCGATCTCGACGATCCGCTCGAGCACCTCGCGTCGGTCGTCGTACTCGTCCTCGACGAGCGAGCGCCCTTCGGCCCGCAGGACGTCGAACAGCAGCAGCTTCACCGGGGCGCCCGTGGCCGCCCGGGCCACGTCGCGGGACCGCGTCAGTCCCATGCGCGTCTGCAGCAGCCCGAAGTCGGGGCGACCCTTCTCGTCGACGGCCACGATCTCGCCGTCGAGCACCGCGCCTCCTTCGCTCTCGACCCGCTCGGCCAGCACCTGCAGCTCGGGGTAGGCCGGGGTCAGGTCGTTGCCGTTACGGCTGGTCAGCGTGACCGCGCCGTCGTGGACGATCGCCACGGCGCGGATGCCGTCCCACTTCATCTCGAACGCCCAGTCGCCCTCGGACACGTCGTGCGCGTCGCCCGTCGTCGCCAGCATCGGGGCCACCGGGTCGGGGGCGGGCAATTCCTGCTTCCTGTCGCGAGCCGAGGAGGCGCGGCCCGATCCGTCGGGGGAGCCGCCGGCTGGGCGCGTCGTGCGTGAGGAGTTGCCGACGCTCGACTTCGCGCCACGGCCGCCCGCGCCGTTCCCGCCCGCGCCGTGCCCGCCGTCGCTGTCGTCCTTCATCCGGTGGATCAGCCAGTTCGACGCGGCCCGTCCACCGCCGTGCCCGGTGTGGATCAGCGCCACGCGCCGGGTGCCGCGCTGTTCGCCGTGCAGCACGACGATCACCTCTTTGCCCTCGCGCCACTTCTCGAGGTCGTACTCGCCCGAGTCCCAGATCGTGACCTCGCCCGCGCCGTACTCGCCCTTCGCGATGGTGCCCTCGAACGTGCCGTACTCGAGCGGGTGGTCCTCGGTCTGCACGGCGAGGTGATTCGTGCCCGGGTCGTCGGGCTCGCCCTTCGGCAGAGCCCAGCTGACGAGCACGCCGTCGTGCTCGAGGCGGAAATCCCAGTGCAGTGAGCTGGCGTGGTGCTCCTGGATCACGAAGCTGGTGCCGTCGGTCGAGGCGGGGGCGTCGGCGGGTACGGGCTCGGCGGTCTTCGACGCGTCGCGTTTCGAGCGGTAGACCTCGAGGCGGTCGCGCGTCGTCGAGGTCGGATCGTGGTCGGGGGCCTCGGTGTTGCGGAAGTCCTCGCCCAGCTCGCCGGACGGCACCGGCACGTGGGCCGACACGTCGGCCAGGGGGTCTCCGCGTCGCTTCAGGCGCGACAGCACCTCGGTGTACTCCAGCTGAGCCAGGGTCTTCGAGGCGAGCTCTCGCCAGGTGCGCGGCATGGCCACGGTCGGTCGCGTCCGGCCGCGCAACGAATACGGCGCGACCGTGGTCTTGTTCCCGTTGTTCTGCGACCAGTCGAGCAACACCTTGCCCCGACGATCGGCCTTGCCCATCGTGCTGAGGACGAGGTCGGGGTGGTCGGCCTCCATCGCCCGGGCCAGCTCGTGGGCCACCTCGCCGACCTGCCCACTGCTCTGCTTCCCGTCGAGCCGGGCGTACAGGTGCACGCCTTTGCTGCCGCTCGTCACGGGCATCAGTTCGAGGCCCATGCCCTCGACGACCGGTCGCAGCAGGTGGGCGACGGCCACGCATTCGGCGAGGCCGACGCCCTGGCCCGGGTCGAGGTCGAGCACCAGCCGGTCGGGATTGCGCTGTGCACCCTTCGGCCCGAACCGCCACTGAGGCACGTGCACCTCGAGCGCCGCGACCTGTGCCAACCAGGTGAGGGTCGCCACGTCGTTGACCATCGGGTAGACGTTCGCGTGGTCCTTGTGCTCGATCGTGTGTCGGGCGACCCAGTCGGGTGCGGAGTCGGGCAGGTTCTTCTCGAAGAACACCTCGCCGTCGACGCCGTTGACCCAGCGCTTGCGCGTGGCCGGGCGACCCTCGACGTGCGGCAGCATCCACTCGGCGACGGCGGCGTAGTACCCCAGCACGTCGGCCTTGGTCGTACCCGTGTCGGGGTAGAGCACCTTGTCGAGGTTCGTCAGCTGCAGCCGGTGCCCGCCGACCTCGACGGTCTCGCCACGTCCCTTGCCCGCCATTGCGCGCCTCCTCGTGTCGTGTGTTTCTCGTTCTACCCGGCTGCGGCGGGTCCGTGTCCTCGGCGCCGGGTCGGCGCGGACCCGCTGCCGAGGACGGCAACCCGCCGCATCGACCACGGCCCGCCACCCCGCGCGAACGGGACGACGGGCCGCGGTGTCGTCAGGACGACGGCGCCGAGGAGGCGCGGGGTCAGACCGCAGGCATCGCGCCGGCGATCGTGATGGTCGCGCCCGAGGTGTAGCTCGACTCGGGGCTCACCAGGTGCACGTAGGCGGCGGCGAGCTCGGCGGGCTGGCCGGGGCGGCCGAAGGGCGCCTGGCCACCGAACTGCGACACCGTCTCGGCGTCGTCGGAGCCGGGCTGCAGGGGAGTCCAGACCGGGCCGGGCGAGACCTGGTTGACGCGGATGCCCTTGGGGGCCAGCTGCTGCGCGAGACCCGAGGTGAAGACGCCGATCGCACCCTTGGTCAGGGCGTAGTCGATCTTGTCGGGGCTGGGCTGCGTGCCCTGCACCGAACCGGTCGTCACGATGGACGAGCCGGGCTCGAGGTGGGGGATCGCGGCCTGGGTCAGCCAGAACAACGAGTAGACGTTGGTCTTGATGGTCGAGTCGATGTCCTCGGTGGTGAGCGTGAGGATGTCGTCGTTGCTCTTCATGCGTCCGGCCACCATGACCAGGGTGTCGAGCCCACCGAGCTCGTCGACGGCCTTCTGCACGAGGTCCTTGCAGTACTGCTCGTCCGAGATGTCGCCGGGGACGAGGACGGCCTTGCGACCCTCGCCTTCGAGCAGGTCGCGCACCTCCTCGGCGTCCTTCTGCTCGCTGGGCAGGTAGCTGAGCACGAGGTCGGCACCCTCGCGGCTGAGCGCGATCGCGGCGGCACGACCGATGCCCGAGTCGGCCCCGGTGATGACGCCGCGGAAGCCGGTGAGGCGCTCCTTGCCGACGTAGCTGGTCTCGCCGTGGTCGGGCTTCGGGTCCATCTTCCAGGCCTCGCCCGGCAGCGACTGCTCCTGCTTCGGGAACGGCGGTGCGGGGTAGAGGTCGACCGGGTTCTTCTTGTCGTATTGGCTCATGTCTCCACGGTGCCCGCGCCGCACCTCCCCCGCTCGGGGGTCTGTACCCCGCAGACGGTCATTCGGAGCGCACGCGGAGAAAGATGAGCGTCATGCGATCGATCTGGAAGGGCGCGATCACGTTCGGGCTCGTCAACGTGCCCGTCAAGCTGTACAGCGCCACCGAGGACCACGACGTGTCCCTGCACCAGGTGCACGACGCGGACGGCGGGCGCATCCGGTACCAGCGGAAGTGCGAGATCTGCGGCAAGGTCGTCGACTACGAGCACATCGACAAGGCCTACGACGACGGTGACCGCACCGTGGTGATCACCGGTGACGACCTCAAGTCGCTGCCCGAGGAGCGGTCGCGCGAGATCGACGTGCTCGAGTTCGTGCCGAGCGACCAGGTCGACCCGATCATGCTCGACCGCAGCTACTTCCTCGAGCCGGACGGCACCTCACCCAAGGCCTACGTGCTGCTGCGCCGCACCCTGGAAGAGACCGACCGGACCGCGATCGTGCACTTCTCGCTGCGGCAGAAGACCCGGCTGGCCGCTCTGCGCGTCCGCGGCGACGTGCTCATGCTGCAGACCCTGCTCTGGGACGACGAGGTACGCGAGGCCCGGTTCCCGGCGCTCGAGAAGCCGACGCGCATCAGCGACAAGGAGCTCGACATGTCGTCGTCGCTCGTCGACTCGCTGAGCGACGACTTCGAGCCCGCCGACTTCAGCGACGACTACCAGCACGAGCTACGAGAGCTGATCGACGCCAAGCTGGACGAGGGGGAGTCTCTCGACACCGACGCCACCTTCGGCGAGGCACCCGAGGACGAGGACGGCGAGGGTGGCGAGGTCATCGACCTGATGGAGGCGCTGCGCCGGTCGGTCGAGACGAACCGGTCCGGTGGTCACCGCAAGCCGACCAAGAAGCCCGCCGCGGCGACGACGACGTCCTCGACGAAGAAGCCGGCTGCGAAGAAGTCGGCCTCTGAGAAGCCGGCTGCGAAGAAGTCGACGTCAGGAGGCGCGGGTTCCGCCGCGAAGAAGAAGCCCGCCTCGTCCGCCCCCGAGAAGAAGGCGGCCCCCCAGAAGAAGGCGGCCCCCCAGAAGAAGGCCGGCTGACCCTCTGACGTCGCGTCGGGTCACTGCCCCTCCATGTGGTCGGTACTGCCCTCGCGGCCCATCTCGTCGATGGTGATCGCGGCGTTGACGAGAGCGAGGTGACTGAGGCCCTGCGGCAGGTTGCCGAGGAACTGCCCGTCGTCGGCGCTGATCATCTCGGTCATCAGACCCAGGTCGTTCGGTTGCTGCACGAGCTGGTCCATCAGCTCGACCGCCTCGTCCTGTCGGCCGACGCAGGCCAGGGCGCTGGCGAGCCAGAAGGCGCAGGCCACGAAGGTGCCTTCCTCTTGGTCGACCTCGCTGTAGCGGAACACGAGGGGCCCGGCACCCAACTCCCGCTGGATGGCGTCGATCGTGCGCGACATGCGCTCGCCGCGGTCGAAGCCGCTCGGAGCATGGAGCAGCACCGACGCATCGAGTTTCTCGCTGCCCGGGTACATGACGTACGAGCCGATCTCGTCGTTCCAGCCGTTCTCGGCGACCCAGTCCTTGATCAGGTCGCGGTTCTTCTTCCAGAAGACGACGTCCTCGGGGTCGGGGTGCATCTGGCCGACCTCAGCGAGGTGCAGGGCGGCGTCGATGGCCTGCCAGCAGCCCATCTTGCTGCTGACATAGTGCTGCTCGTCGGCGAGCTCCCACATGCCGGAGTCCTTCTCCTGCCAGCGACGGCAGGCGTCGTCGGCGAAACCGGCGAGCAGGTCGCCCGTCGACTCGTCGAGGATGTTGCCGTCGGCCGCGTACTGGCTCATGATCGCGAGGATGTCGGCGTAGGTGCCGAGCTGCAGCTGCTCGCCGGCGGGGTTGCCCTTGTAGACCGGACCGATGCCACGCCAGCCCTCGGAGCCGGTCTCGTGGGTGCCGTCCGGCACCGAGCCGTCGAGGTTGAGGAAGATGTGCATCGTGCGGCCGTTGGCCTTGAGCGCTGAGAGCAACCACGAGACGGCCGCCTGGGTTTCTTCGCGCAGGCCGAACCGGACGAGCGCGTTGACCGTGTAGGCCAGGTCGCGCACCCACGCGAAGCGGTAGTCCCAGTTCTTGTCGCCGGTGAAGTTCTCGGGCAGAGCGGCCGTGGCGGCGGCTGCGATCGCGCCGGTGGGACTGAAGATGAGCAACTTGAGCGCCAGGGCACTGCGTTGCACGGCATCGGACCACGGGCCGTCCCAGTGGAACTCGTCCGACCAGGTCTGCCAGTTGCGCACCGTGCGGTCGATGCCCTGGTCGACCACGTGCGGGTCGGGCAGGTGCAGGGGCTCGTCCTCGACACCGCAGAGGCAGATCATCGAACGCGACCCCTCGTGGGTGGAGAACTCGCCCCAGAACCGGTGCGGGCCGCCATGGGCCTCGCCGTCGCCGGGTTCCACCGAGTCGAGTCGGCCGTGCTCGAAGCCGACCAGCGCCAGGTTGATGTCGGCCGCCCGCAGGACCGGACCGTGCAGGGTGTCGACGCGACGGATCGGGTGAGTGCCGAACGTGTTACCTGGGATGACCGCCCAGCGCATGTCGACCGACCCGGTGATGCCGTCGACGCGACGGGCGAGTTCGGCCCAGGGCAGGCGTCCGGCGATGCCTGTCACGAGCGCATCGGTGACCTGCACCACGCCGGTGGCGGTGCGGAAGCGGGTGACGAGGACGTTCGTGTTCTCGACGTACTCGCGCTGGACCTCGAAGTCGTCGTCGACGGGGCGCAACTCGATGCGTCCGCCCCTGCCCGAGTCGACGATGCCCGAGAACACGGGGTCGCTGTCCATGTTGGGCATCGGCAGCCAGTCGATCTGCCCGTCCCGGGCGATCAGGGCGACGGTCCGACCGTCGCCGATCGCACCGTAGGAGCGCAGCGGCACATAACCGTCGTCACGGGGATCGGGGCGGTGCCATTCGCCGCGGGCGGCCGTGGTCGCGCCGAAGTGCTCGGCCTGGATGTCGTCGGTGGTCTCGAGGGTGTCCGTCACTCCTCCTACGGTGGCCCAGCGCGCCTCCTCGTGCCCGTCCCTCGCAGTGTTCTGTGTGCAAGGACCGGGCTCCGTACCCCTGTGGACGAGGCATGGAGCCGCCGGACATGCCGGGCGCGTAGACCGGTCGGATGCATCTTCCGACCGGAACCACGTCCGAACCCCGCCTCTTCCTCGACGCCAGGGCCACGCTCGGCGAGAGTCCCGTCTGGGACGTCGACACCCACGAGCTGGTCTGGACCGACATCACGTACGGCCTCCTGCACCGCACCTCGGCCGACGGCACGCGAGACACGACGGTCCTCGTCGACCCACCGCTGCCGAGCTTCCAGCGTCGTCGCGGGGGCGGACTCGTCGCGGCCCTCGACGACACGGTGGTCGTCATGGGCGACGACGGGAGCGAGCAGCGGACGATCGCCACGGTCGACCACGCCGATGAGCGCCTGCGACTGAACGAGGGCAAGTGCGACCCGTTCGGCGCCTTCGTCGTCGGGGCCACCGACCCCGAGGGCAGCCCCGTCGCCGGCCTCTACCGCGTCGCCCCCGACGGCACGCTCACCCAGCTGCGAGACGACTTCGCGACGACCAACGGGTTCGAGTGGAACGACGACGGCAGCGAGATCTACCTCGCCGACACGGGTGACGACACGATCTACCGTGCCTCGTGGGACGCCGAGGGCACCCTCGGCGAGCTCGTGCCGTTCTCGTCGCAGGGCGCACACGACGGCCTGGCCCGCGACGAACGCGGCGAGTTCTGGGGGGCCATCTTCGGCGAGGGCACCGTGGTGCACCTCGACGCCGACGGCGCCCTGGTCGACGAGATCGCCTTCCCCGTGCCCAACCTGACCGGCATCGGGTTCGGAGGCGACGATCTTCGGACGCTCTTCGTGCTGTCGGCCCGGGAGGGGCTCAGCGACGAGCAGCTCGAGGAGTTCCCGCTCAGCGGTGGCATCTTCGCCCTCGAGCTCGACCGTGCGGCGCGCCCGCCGTTCCTGTTCGGCTGACCCCCGAGACGACGACGCCCGCCCGATCAGGTGATCGCGCGGGCGTCGTCGTGTCGTCGTCGACGCGTCAGATGCGGCCCACGAGCTCGTCGCGCGGCGTGACACCGGCCGCGACCACGGCCCGGGCGGCGTCACGGGCCTCGTCGACGTTCCACAACAGCACGCCCTCGACCGCCCCGTCGTCGCCCAGGTAGTACGCGACCGCGCGCCCGTCGCCCTTGTCGTCCACGACCGTCTCGAGCGACGCGTCGAGCGTGCCGACCGCCTCGTACGAGATGTCGAACACCTTCGAGTAGTAGTAGGGCGTGTGGTCGTAGACCTCGTCGGCTCCGGTCATGTTGCGACCGACGACGGGGCCCTGCGACTTCGCGTTGTCGACGTGCTCGACGCGGCGGCGCCCGAGGATGGCGTCGGGGTACGACGCCACGTCGCCGGCCGCGAACACGTTCGGGTCGCCGGTGCGGAGGTGCTCGTCGACCACGATGCCGTCGTCGACGGTCAGACCCGCGTCGGCCGCGAGCTGGTCGTCGACCGAGATGCCGAGACCCACCACGACCGCGTCGGCGTCGAGGGTGGAGCCGTCGTCCAGCCGCAGGTGGACGCCGGCGTCGTCGGCCGTGCCGCTCTCGACGCGACGTCCGCGGGCCAGCTCGACCCGCGCCTCCTGGAACGTCTTCTCGAAGGTCGATGCGATCGACGCCGGGAAGACCGACCCGCCGAGCACGTCGTCGGGAAACACGAGGGTCACGCGGGTGTCGTTCTGTACGAGGGCCGCCGCGAGCTCGGTGCCGATGTAACTGCCGCCCACGACGACGACGTGCCGGCCGCCGCCCGAGAGCGATCGGAGGCGGCGGTAGTCCTCGGCGGTGCGGAAGTACACGACCCGGTCGTCGTCGGGCAGATCGAGTGCGGTGGGGCTGCCGCCGGTGGCGAGCAAGAGGGCGCCGTATCCGATGACGTCGCCCGTGCTGGTGGTGACGGTCCGGGCCTCCCGGTCGATCGACTCGACGAGGGTGCGCAGGCGGATCTCGGCACCCGAGTCGGCCACGGTCCCGAGGTCGTTGTCCGCCTCGGTGTACTCGGGGTCGGTCCAGAGCTTCTTCGACAGCGCGGGGCGCGTGTAGGGCGCGTCGACGTCGGCGCTGACGATCAGCACCGTGGCGTCGGGCGTCGCCTCGTGGATCGCCTTCGCGGCGGCATCGGCGGTCATGCCGCCGCCCACGATGACGTGGTCGAACGATTCGGTCATGGGATGGTCCTCTCGACGAGAGAGGGCACCGCCCGGGAGGCGCGGGTCGCGCGGTCCCGGACGGTGCCCTCGAGTGGTGGTCGGGTCAGTTGGCGACGGCGCCGACGCGGTCGAGGCCCTCGGTCGCCGCGTCCTCGTCGCGCTGACGCGTCGAGTCCTGGCGGGCGTCCGTCTCGGGGTGGCGGTTCTCGGCGCCGGTCATCCAGGCCAGCTGCTCGAGGCGCTCGAGGATGCTGTGCAGCACGTCGGCCGTCGTGGGGTCCTCGTCGTCGACGTCGTCGTGGACCGTGCGCATCGTGCCCGTGACGGCGTACATGCGGTCGACGATCAGGTCGACCACCGCGGTGGTCTCGACGGGGCCCGCGGGGAACTCCGGCAGGCTGGTCTCACGGGTCACGGTCGAGGTGCGGCCGTCCGGGATCAGGTAGACGGCGCGCATGCGCTCGGCCACCTCGTCGCTGAACTCGCGGGCCGCGTCGACGATCTCGTCGAGCTGCAGGTGGAGGTCACGGAAGTTCGAGCCGAGCAGGTTCCAGTGGGCCTGCTTGCCCTGGACGTGCAGTTCGATGAGGTCGACGAGGACCTTCTGCATGTTGTCGCGGAGTTGGTCGGATCCCTGGAACATGATGTCTCCCGTTCGTCGTGGGTTCGTGCGGAGTCGTCGCACCGGTGGGTGCGTCGTGGACGGTAGACCGTGGGCCTCGGCGGTGGCTCAGTCTTCGGGGGACATCTGCGCAGGAGGGCGGTGCGAGGCGTGGTGCTCGACGTCGGGGCGGAGGCGTCAGCGTGCTCGTGGCCGCGCTCGCGGCCGTGACCGAGTCGTGATCGAGAGCGATGGAGGCCGGACCGTACTGGATGGTATGTTCGCCTGCATCGGCGTCGATGCCGATGCCCGGCCGCGGGTACCCGATCCGTGGCCATGCTCTGAGGGGGGCTGACATGGCACGAGCGGTACCCGGACGCGCCGACCGTCCCGGATTCGACGTGATCGAGATCACCCGGTTGCGGCGCGAGATCGAGAGCGCCTGGGGGGCGTTCGACGACATCGAGCAGATGGACTTCGCCCATCGCGTGCGGGTCGTCCACGGTCTCGCCGATGCCCTGCCCGATGCGGCGAGTGCGGCGGCCCGGGCCGGTTTCGGCGATCTCGCGCTCTCGCTGCTCGACGACGCGGCGGCCTTCCCGCCCCCGTGGGCGTCGATCTGCGGCCGGTGGGACCTCACGCTCGAGATGGCCCGCGAAGCGGTCGAGTCCATCGCCTGGCCCGAGGGCGAGCCCTGGGGCGAGTTGCCCCTGGTGGGCACGGCCGCCTGACGCCGCCTAGCGTGGCGGTATGAGCTCCACACCGTCGCGCGGGCACGGACGTCGTCGGGTCGGCCTCTGGCGGTTCGTCCGCACCATCGTGCTGGACTACCGCTACGTCTGGTGGGTGCACCTCGTCACACGGTCCGGTCGGGTCGTGCCGAGGCGCTATCGAGTCGGCGACCGCGAACCGGTGCTCTTGTTGCCGGGCGTCTACGAGACCTGGCGGTTCCTCCGGCCGGTCGCCGACCGGCTGAACGATCTGGGGCACGCGATCGTCGTCGTGCCGGGCATGGGGCACAACCGTCGCCCGATCGCCGCGACCGCGGAGCTCGCCCAGCGCATCCTGGACGCGCACGACCTGCGGGACGTCGTCGTGCTGGCCCACAGCAAGGGCGGACTGGTCGGCAAGACGATGATGGTCTCGACGGACCGCGACCGGCGCATCGCCCGCATGGTCGCCGTGAATAGCCCGTTCTCGGGCACGCGCTGGTCGACGGTGCTGCCGAACAAGACGCTCAGGGTGTTCTCGCCGCGCGACGCCGAGCTGCGCCGGCTCTCGGACCGACGAGACGCGAACCGGACCATCACGTCGATGGCGTCGCGATTCGACGCCCACGTCACCGAGGGCAGCGTGCTGCCGGGGGCGGTCAACATCGAGTTCCCCGTCGACGGGCACTTCCGGCCGCTGGGTCACGCTCGGTGCGTGGCGATGATCGTCCGCGAGGTCGAGGGCGGGGCGTCCTAGCCCTCGATCCAGCCCAGTGCCCGGAGGGTCGCGTGGGGCCGTTCGACGTGAGCGAAGTGGCCGCAATCGGCGAGCAACGTCGTCCGGGCGTGCCGCACGACCGCCGCCAATCGGTCGAGGTCGGACGTGCGCGCGAAGACGTCGTCGGCCCCGCTCACGGCGGACACGTCGCAGTCGATGGCCCGCCAACGCGAGGCGTCGTACCCCTGACCCGACCGCGAGGCCGAGAGGAAGCCCCGGGGGCGTAGCTCGGCGACGAACGCGCTCAGCACCGACCTCGGGACGCGGTCGACGTGACGGAACACGGGTGAGGACAACACGCGCAGCAGTCCGATGCGGGAGGCCCCCCGCAGCAAGGACACGGAGGCGCGGGGCAGCACCCCGAACGCGGCCCGCAACAAGGTGAACGCCGGCAACCGCACGAGCCCCCGCACCGGGTGGGTGACGGCGTCGATCGCCGAGAAGGACGTGGCCGACACGACCGAGACGCTGAGGACGAGGTCGGGTCGGATCGCGGCCAGGTGCAGGGCGACGAAGGCACCCATCGAGTGACCGACGAGGTCGAATTCGGTGACACCCAGGGCCTCGGCGACCTCGACCACCACGGCGGCGGCCGACTCGACGTCGAGGCCGGGCTCGGGGTCGGGCGAGTCGCCCCAGCCGGGCAGGTCGACGAGCACCGGTCGCGAGACGACGGCGTCGACCTCGCGGGCGGCCTGCAGCAGGGGAGTCCAGGTCGTCCACGAGCCGGCGGCCCCGTGCAGCATCACCGTCGCCCGCCGTCGGGCGGACGGGTCGGCCGGCGACGCCGCGTGGTGCACGACGGTCGAGCCGTGCGCCGTCTCGATCGTCTCGCGGGCGAGTCCGAGCACTCGGGGATCGGTCACCAGGTCGAACGGGGCGTACCGGTCGACGGCAGGATCGACCACCCCTGTCGCCCGGCCCCGTCGCATCGTCGGATGCTACCCGATGATCTCTTCCCGCACGCGTCGCAGGTCCTCGAGCAAGGAGCCGACCAGTACCCAGTTGTCCGGGTCGGGCCGCAGCACCCTCACCGGCGACGCCAGTGCCGGGCCGTCGTCGTGCCCGACGCCCGTCGCGTGCCCGTCGGCGGAGTCGGGGACGCGGGAGGCGCGGCCGGCCGGGAGCGCCTCCTCGGTGGTCCGCGCCAGCAGGCGCACGTCGTGGGCGGCTCGACGCAGGTCTTCGGCGATGCTCTGCACCACCGGGTCGTCGGCCAGACCCGGGTCGTAGTTGTCGTGGACCGACCGCACCATGCCCACGACGCGGTTGACGAGCACGGTCAGGCGGCGCAGCAGTGCCGCGTCGGCCTCGAGCACGCTGCGGTTGCGACTCGCGCGGGGGTTGAGCTGCAGGCTCTCCTCGCCTGCGGTGACGGCGTCGACGGCTCGGGCCTGGCTGGCCCGCAGATCGCGGGCCCTCGTCAGTCCCATGGTCAGCCGGGCCGCATCGACCGGCTCGTCGAGCACGGCGGCGGTCTCGTCGAGCACGGACGCGACGTCGCGGGCCAACCGGCCGACCGCGAGGTGCGCCGGGGCCAGCGCGACGGGAGGCACGACGAGGGCGTTGATCGCCAGGGCGATGGCGGCGCCGATGATCGTCTCGAGCACCCGGTCGAGTGCGTAGTCCGGGGTCTGGGCGCCGATCGCCAGCACGAGCATGGCCGAGATCGGCACCTGGTTCGCCGAGCTCGGCGTCAGCCGGAACGCCCACGCCACGAGCAGGCTCACGACGACGATCGCCAGCACGATCCACGTCGCGTCGCCGAACAGCTGTCCGGCCGCGAACGCGATCAACACGCCGGCGACGACTCCGACGCTGCGCTCGAGGCCGCGCACGAACGACTGGTTGACGCTGGGCAGCACCACGAGCAGGGCCGCGATCGCCGCGAAGATGGGCAACGGCTGCTGCAGCAGGCCGACCGACGCGAACCAGGCGGCCATGACCGCGACGCTCGTCTTCACCACCTGCAGCAGGGGCGTGCGTCTCGTCTGGCGGATGCGCGAGACGATCTTCACGACACCCAGGGTAGACGGGGAGGCGCGGCGTCGGTCGCGACGTCGGGTCAGGTCACGAATCGGTCACCCCGCCCGCGCCTCCCCGCCGATCGGGTCGTGTGCTGGTTGACTGCGTCCCCGTGTGGCCCAACTCCGCCGAGGTGCTCCCCGCCGCGTTCGCGAACTCGGGGTTGACCGTCGTCGCCTTCCGACCCCACTCGGTCGAGCCGTCCGGCGCCGGGTTCCTCTACGGCTACGAGGTCGACACGGTCGACCCCGCCGGTGCGACCTCGACCGTGCTGACCTTCATCGACACCGACACCCGGGCCGCCGACGGCTCGTCGGTGCTCACCCGCGATCCCGTCACCGGGCAGCTGCTCGCGGTCTGGGCCTACCCGGCCGACCCCATGCTGCCGGCACTCGCCGGGGCCACCTACCCCGACCGCGTGGCCGACGCGCTCGCGGCTCTGGGCGTCGTCGTGACCGAGCCGCGGCTGAGCGTCGCGGCGTACCGGCCGGGCAAGCGGGCCGTCATCCGCCTCGACGCGGCCGAGACGACCGTCTTCCTCAAGGTGGTCCGGCCCGACCGTGTCGGGCCGATCGTCGCTCTGCACGAGTCGTTCCGCCGGCAGGGACTGCCCGTGCCGGCAGTCCTCGCGTCACGATCGGACGGCCTGCTGGTGCTCGAGCGCGTCCCCGGTGTGCCAGCCGGCCAGCGTGTCGTCGAGCTGGCCGACGACCCCCGTTTCGTCGAGCAGATGGTCGACCTCGGCACGCGCATCGCCCGGGTCGACCTGAGCGCGCGGGCACAGTCCGACGCGCTCGACCACGGGGCCTGGCACCGTTCGACGCTGCGCGCCGCCCTGCCCGACCGGGAGGCCGAGATCGACCGTCTCTACGACGAGATCGACCGACGCCGCGCCTCCATCGCCTCGGACGCCCTGACCGTGATCCACGGCGACCTCCATCTCGAGCAGCTCTTCGTGCACCCGTCCGAGCCGTGGCGGGTCACCGGGCTGCTCGACGTCGACACCGCGGGGCTCGGGCACCCGGCCCGCGACGCGGCAGCCCTCGTCGCTCACCTCGTCGTCACCGGGCAGTGGCACCGGGGCAACGGAGACGAGGCCGAGGCCCGGGCCTGCGAGCGCCTCGCCGACGACGTCACGAGCGCCTGGGTCGACCGTATGCCCGGCCTGGCCGACCGGCTCGCGCCCGGTGTCGCGTCACAGCTGCTCGCCCACGCCGGCGGACAGGCCACGCTCGGCACCGACACCGGCCGCCGCAAGGCCGTGCAACTGATCGGCGCGGCCGCGGGCACCCTCGCCCGCCCCGCCTGACCCGCCCCCCGTTGCGCCAACGGCCCCCACCGGAGTCGGGTCCGGCGCGCGACGCCCGAGGGGCCTACCGTGGCGCGCAGCACCTACTCGCGCACCCGGAGGCCCCTCATGCCGTCACCCTGGCTCGACGCCGCGCCCGACGTCACGACCGACAGGATCGATCCCAAGACCGTCTACGACGACGTGATCGTCGGTGGCGGTCTGACCGGCCTGGTCACCGCCCTGTTGTTCGCGCGGCGCGGGCACCGCGTCGCCGTCCTGGAGGCTCGGTCGGTGGGCAGCGTCGCGAGCGGCAGCGGTTCGGCGTCGATGTCGCTCTTGCAGGGCAGACAGCTCCAACGCATCCGCACCAACACCTACCAGAGCGTCGTGGACGCCTACGTCGCGGGCAACCGGGCGGGCTTCGACTGGATGGTCGACTACCTGGACGAGGCCGGGGTCGAGGTCGAGCGCCGGGACGCCTTCAGCTACTCGACGACCCGGGGCGGCATCGCGGCCGTCGACGACGAGTACCTCGTGGCCCGGAAGGCCGGCCTTCCCGTCGTCAAGGAGTTCGGCCTCGACCTGCCGTTCGGCACCACGGGCGGCCTGCGGCTTCCCGACCAGGCGCAGTTCGACCCGATGCAGGCGATCGCAGCCCTCGTGGCCGACGTTCGGGCCCTCGGCGGCGTCGTCGTCGAGGGGGTGCGCGTGACGGGTGTCGACGCGTCGAGCCCGGTGGTGACGCACAGCGACGGCCTCGACGTCTGCAGCCGCAGGGTGCACGTCACGACCGGCAGCCCGGTCCTCGACCGTGGCCTCTACTTCGCCAAGCTCCGCAGCGAGCGGTCCTACGGCCTCGCCTTCGACGGCGCCGAGCACCTGCCCGAGGGCATGTACCAGGCGGTCGACGGTCCCACCCGGTCGTTCTCGGCGGTGGGCGACCGCCTCGTCACCGGCGGTAACCGACACGCGGTGGGCCGCGCCTCCTCGACCACCGCGCTGGTCGACGACCTCGTCGACTGGACCACACGCCACTGGCCAGGGGCCCGCCTGACCCACTCGTGGAGCGGTCAGGACTACGGCACGCCCCACCACGTCCCGTTCGTCGGCTGGCTGCCCCGCGGTCGAGGACGCATCTACCTGGCGACGGGCTACGAGCACTGGGGACTCACCAACGCGGTCCAGGCGGCGATGACCCTCGTCTCGGACGTGCTCGGCGACCCGGAGCCCTGGATGACCGCCCTGCACAAGCGCGTCACGACGCCGATCGCGATCGCCTCGGGCATCGGCATCAACGCCGCCGACGCCTGGTGGGCCGCCAAGGGCTGGGCCGGGGCGATGACCAACCGGCTGGTGGCCGTGGCACCGGCCGAGGGCCAGGGCGAGGTCGGACGCTCGGGCGGCTTCGCCCCCGTCGCGCGCTCCACCGTCGACGGCGAGGTGTGCACCGTGTCGGCCATCTGCCCGCATGTCGTCGGCATCGTCACCTGGAACGACGCGGAACGCTCGTGGGACTGCCCGGTGCACGGTTCGCGGTTCGCCTCCGACGGCAGCGTGCTCGAGGGCCCCGCGACCCGCGGGCTGCGTCGCCGCGGCTGACCCCCCGCCACCGAACGGTCGTCGGGTCCCGCCGTCACCCACCCATCGCGACCGGGCCACGAGACACGAGGAGGCGCTGGTGGCGTACCGGCGCGTCGTACGCGTAAACTGTCCCCAGCTTCACCGCCCGGGTGTTCTCCGGTCCGCGCCTCCTCCGGTGCGAGTCGACACCTCGGCGTGACGGGGCTTCGGGGCACGTGCCGTCGTCGGACTGCCCGCCACGAAGGTCGCCCGTCACGAAGCCGGTACAGCTGTCCACCGCGCGGCACCCCGCCCCGCACGCATCCGGCGCGACCGTCTCGGTCGCCGTCCGTCCGGGTCACCGAGCCTCTCGGTGCCCCGCGCAGCACCCACCGCCGACATGGCGGCACAGCACCGTCGACGTCCCGCGTCGACCACGAGGAGGAGCCTTGGCTCGACCAGGCCAGCGTCAATCGGGTGGCACCCGCACCGCCCAGCGTCCGAACCGTCGCCGCGAGGTCGACAACGACGGGCTGATCCCCGTCCTCGCCCGCGCCGTGCGCGAGGTCGAGGCCGCCGCCCAACGTGGTCAGGTGAAGCCGTCGAGTCGGACCAAGTTCCAGGTCATCGCGTTGCTCATGCGAGAAGAGCGGGCGCGGGTCAGGGTCGACAAGGCCATCAGCGAGTCCGAGCGAGCCGAGCAGATGAAGCGACTCGACGGGGTCGCCCAGATCCTCGCCAAGACCGCCGCCCGCGACACGTCGCTGATCACCCTGCTGGGTGAGGCGGCGACCGTCAGCGAGGCCGCCCGGACCCTCAAGCGCGACATGCAGATGTCGGCCGGGCTCGAGCTCGAACCCGAGCAGCAGATCATCGTCACCGAGGCCGCACCCGTGGCCGTGGCCTCCGACCGCCAGGTCGTACCGCAGTCGGTCGTCTCTCGTCAGCTCGCGAACCCCTTCCTTCCGCCCGATTTCGCACTCGCCGAGGTCGCTCGCGAGGCGCACCCGCGTCGCCTCGCCAACTGGGAGCTCTTCGGTCCGCTGTTCAAGTCGTTCGAATACGGCGCCGGCGGCGGCTCGGCCTGCATGCCGCTGCCCGAACCGACCACCGTCGACGCGCCCGCGGGCGCGACCCTCATGCACCACCAGGCTCAGCTCGTCGAGTCCGCCCGCCAGGGTCACCGCACCTACCTGCTCGCCGACGAGCCCGGCCTCGGCAAGACCGCGCAGGCTCTGCTCGCCGCTCAGGCGGCGGCCGCCTACCCGCTGCTCGTCGTCGTGCCCAACGTCGTCAAGACGAACTGGGCCCGCGAGGTGCAGTTGTGGACGCCGACGCGATCGGCGACCGTCATCCACGGTGACGGCGAGAAGCTCGACGCGTTCGCCGACGTCGTCATCGTCAACTACGAGGTGCTCGACCGTCACGTCGGCTGGCTCGGCGACCTCGGCTTCAAGGGCATGATCGTCGACGAGGCGCACTTCATCAAGAACAAAGAGTCGCAGCGCTCGCGCCACGTGCTGCAGCTCGCCCAGCGCATCCGCTCGCGCACCGCCCACCCGCTGCTGATGGCGCTGACCGGCACCCCGCTGATCAACGACATCGAGGACTTCCGCGCCATCTGGGAGTTCTTGGGCTGGATCGGCGACAAGAAGCCGAACGCCGAGCTGATGGAACGCCTCGAAGACGTCGGGCTGACGCCCGCCGACCCCGGATTCTTCTCGTCGGCCCGCGAGATCGTCATCGACCTCGGCATCGTCCGTCGCAAGAAGGTGGACGTCGCCTCCGACATCCCCGCCCGCCGCATCGCCGACCTGCCCGTCGAACTCGACGACGAGGTGGGCCGCTCGATCCGCGACGCCGAGCGCGAGCTCGCCCGCCGCATGGTGCAGAAGTACCGCACCGCGCTCACCACCCGCACGTCGGGCGTCCGGGTCGAGGGCATCGACCACGATCTCGTCCGCCAGGTCGCCAAGTGGGAGCTCGAGGACGCCAGCGCGTCGAGCACGGGCGAGAACGTGTTCAGCATGGTGCGCCGCATCGGTCAGGCCAAGGCCGGCCTCGCCGCCGACTACACGGCGCAGCTGGCCCGCAACGTCGGCAAGGTCGTGTTCTTCGCCAAGCACATCGACGTCATGGACGTCGCCGAGGCCACGTTCGCCAAGCGAGGCATCAAGTACGCCTCGATCCGCGGCGACCAGACCCCGGCCGTCCGCCAGCGTCAGATCGATGCCTTCGTCAACGATCCCGACGTCGAGGTCGTCGTCTGCTCGCTCACCGCGGCGGGTGTCGGGCTCAACCTGCAGGTCGCCTCGAACGTCGTGCTGGCCGAGCTGTCCTGGACCGACGCCGAGCAGACGCAGGCGATCGACCGCGTGCACCGCATCGGTCAGGCCGAGCCCGTCACCGCGTGGCGCGTCATCGCGGCACAGACGATCGACACGAAGATCGCCGAGCTGATCGACAGCAAGGCCGGTCTGGCCGCCCGTGCGCTCGACGGTGACGACTCCGAGGTCGTCGACTCCGTGGACGTCCAGCTCTCGGCCCTCGTCGCCCTGCTCACCGAGGCGCTCGAGGGCTGACCCGGCCCCCGTGTCACCCGGTCGACGGAGTCCCTCTCAGTCGAGGCGAGTTCGGTGGTCGGAGAACACCCGACCACCGAAGGAGCACCTCATGCCCGAACTCTCCGGCTACGCCCACGTCGCCATCACCGTCTCCGATCTCGACACCAGCCTCGCCTTCTACGAGAAGTTGCTCGGTGCCGGCCCCGTCGGCCGCATCGAGCTCGACGGCCTCGACCGCCGCATCTTCTCGGTCGGCAACGGGCAGATCCTCGGGGTCACGGCCTACACCGACGGATCGTCGGCGGTCTTCGACCCGACGGTCCCCGGGCTCGACCACATCGGTCTCGCCGTGACCGACCGCGACGGCGTCGTCGCCTGGCAGGAACACGCCACGTCGCTCGGCATCGAGTCCGACTTGCAGGACGCCGACTTCGGCCACGCCCTGATGATCAAGGACCCCGACGGCAACCAGATCGAGTTCTTCGCCCCGCCGGCCCAGAGCTGACACGGGCCGCCCGACGGCATCACCGGGAGTTTCGTGCACCGCGCCCCGACGAGATCGGGTGTGCTGCACGACACGCGGTGACGTGGTTCACCGCCTGAGGCCGCGGCCCGGGCGGCCTCAGCGGTCGCGGGCGGCGGCGATCAGGTCGCGTTCGTCGCCTGGCGTCAACCCCGCACCGTGGGGGCCGACCGGGCCGGGACGCGAGAGCTCCCAGGCGAGGACGTCGCGCAACGTCTCGTGCACGGGGCGCGGAACGAGGCCCGCGGCCCGACCCGCGC
Source organism: Frigoribacterium sp. VKM Ac-2836 (assembly GCF_013248995.1). Lineage (GTDB taxonomy): Bacteria > Actinomycetota > Actinomycetes > Actinomycetales > Microbacteriaceae > Frigoribacterium. The sequence goes on from NZ_JABRPK010000004.1 coordinate 127,198, forward strand.
CTCCTGCCCGGGCACCGAAGCCCGCGTGCGTGGTGACGGGCACCCAGAGCGGCAGCGACCGGGGCCCCGCCCAGGGCGCCACCTCGTGTGCCTCGAGCCAGGTCTCGTCGACGGGGACGACCTCGCCCGTGTGGCCGGTGATCTGTCGAGCAGCCGCCAGGTGATCGGTCAGGGACTGCCGGTCGCCCACGGCGTCGTATGTGCCCGAGAGGCCTCTCTCGACCGACGCCACGATCCAGGCCGACAGATCGCGCACGTCGACGGGCTGCACCTCGAGGCCCGGAACGTCGGGCACGAGCACGGGATCGGCGCCGGACGACCCGGCGCCCCCGGCGAAGCGGAGCGGCCACCACCCCGTGCGACCCGTGTGGTCACCCGGGCCGCCGATCAGCCCTGCCCGCACGACCAGGGATCGGTCGACACCGAAGGTCTCGACGACGGCACGCTCACCGGCGACCTTGGACCCGCCGTAGTCCGACTCGTCGGCGTCGACGAGGGCGGCCGACTCGTCGGCCCCGGTCGTCGCGGTGTCGGCGTAGACGCTGACGCTCGACACGAACACGAAGGAGGCGCTGGCCGGCTCGAGCACCGCGACGGCCTCGCGGACGTGCGAGGCGTCGCGGCTCAGGTCGACCACCGCGTCCCAGCGCTGCCCGGTGGCCAGCACGGCGTCGTAGGCGCTGGGCGTGCCCCGGTCGGAGGCGACGAACCGTGCACCGTCGGGGACGGTGCCGGACGACCCGCGGGCGAGGCAGGTGACCTCGTGGCCCCGCGCGAGGGCGGCCGAGACGATCTCACCACCGAGCCACGCGGTCCCACCCAGCACGAGCAGGCGAAGGGCCGGGGGTGTCGCAGCGGACGAGACCGTCGCATCCGCCACGATCGTCAGAGGCCCAGCTTCGCCTGCACGTCGGCGAGCGACGGGTTCGTCGCCGTCGAGCCGTCGGGGTAGATGATCGTCGGCACGGTCTGGTTGCCGCCGTTGGCCTTCTCGACGATCTCGGCCGTGCCGGGCACCTCTTCGATGTTGACCTCGGTGAAGGCGATGCCCTGCTTGCCGAGCTGTTGCTTGAGCCGGGCGCAGTAGCCGCACCACGAGGTGCTGAACATGGTGATGCTGCCGGACTCGGGGACGTACGTGCTCGCGATGTCGCTCATGCACCCAGGCTAAGCCCGGTCGTCGGTGAGCGCCGGGGGAGTTGGCTGGGAGGCGTACCAGCACGCACCACGAAGGGAACACCATGGCAGACACGGTCGCGGACCAGATCATCGCCCAGCTCGTCACCGCCGGGGTCCGGCGCATCTACGGCATCGTCGGCGACAGCTTGAACCCGATCGTCGACGCCGTGCGTCGCACCGGTGGGTCGGCGAAGGGCGGGATCGACTGGATCCACGTCCGCAACGAGGAGGCCGCGGCGTTCATGGCCTCGGGTGACGCCCAGATGAGCGGCGAGCTCGCCGTCTGTGCCGGGTCGTGCGGGCCGGGCAACCTGCACCTGATCAACGGCCTCTACGACGCGAACCGCAGTCGCGCGAAGGTGCTGGCCATCGCGAGCCACATCCCGAGCACGATGATCGGCTCGGACTACTTCCAAGAGACGCACCCCGACCGCCTCTTCGTCGAGTGCTCGGGCTACAGCGAGATGATCTCGACGGCCGAACAGTCACCGATGGTCGTCGCGAGCGCGATCCGGCACACCCTGGCGGGTGAGGGCGTCAGCGTCATCACGTTGCCGGGTGACATCGCCGAGCTCGACGCGGGCGGCAAGGTACCTGCCTACGTCAGCGTCCGCCCGCCCGAGCTCGTGCCCGACCGGCACGACGTCCAGGCCCTGGCCGACGCGATCAACGAAGCCGACACCGTCGCGTTCTTCGTCGGTGAAGGCGGACGCGGCTCGCACGACGAGATCATCGCGCTGGCCGACCTCGTGGGGGCCCCGATCGGGCACAGTCTGCGCGGCAAGGACGTCATCCAGTACGACAACCCGTTCGACGTCGGCATGACCGGTCTGCTCGGCTACGGCGCCGCCCACGCCGGCATCCACGACGCCGACCTGCTCGTGTTGCTCGGAACCGACTTCCCGTACCCGCAGTTCCTGCCGGACGCCTCGAAGGTGACCATCGCGCAGGTCGACGTCGACGCCGCCGTCATCGGTCGTCGCGCCGACGTGCAGGTGCCCGTCCACGGCGCGATCGCCCCGACCCTCCGGGCGCTCATGCCGCTGGTGACCCGCAAGAAGAACCGCAGGTTCCTCGAGAAGACGCTCAAGAAGCACGACAAGCTGATGAGCGGTGCCGTCGGGGCCTACACGAAGAACGTCGAGAAGATGCGGCCGATCCACCCCGAGTACGCGGCCTCGCTGCTCGACGAGGTCGCCGCCGACAACGCGATCTTCACCGCCGACACGGGCATGGGCAACGTCTGGGCCGCCCGGTACGTCACGCCGACCCCGCGCCGTCGCATCTTCGGGTCGTACCTGCACGGTTCGATGGCCAACGCCCTGCCGCACGCGCTCGGCGCGCAGATGGCGTACCCCGACCGCCAGGTGGTCTCGATCTCGGGCGACGGCGGGCTCTCGATGCTGATGGGCGAGCTCGTCACGGCGCAGATGTACCAGCTGCCCGTCAAGATCGTGGTGTTCAACAACTCGACGCTCGGTCTCGTGAAGCTCGAGATGCTCGTCGACGGGTTCCCCGACTTCGGCGTCGACGTGCCGTACACGGACTACGCGGCGGTCGCGCGCGCCATCGGCATCCACGCCGTCCACGTCGACGATCCCCGCGACCTCCGAGCCGCGTACGAGGCGGCGTTCGAGCACCCCGGCCCGGCGCTCGTCGACATCGCGACCGACCCTCAGGCGTTGTCGCTGCCGCCCACGATCACGGGCGCCCAGGTGAAGGGCTTCTCCCTGGCCATGTCGAAGATCGTCATGAACGGCGGGGCGGGCGAGGCCGTGGCCATGGCTCGATCGAACCTGCGGAACGTCCCGCGCCCCTGAGTCGGCGGCCGCGCCTCCTGGTCCTCGCCCTCGGGGGATCAGGAGGCGCGGTGCCGGACGGCAGGGAGGAGCGGCCCCCTGCTCCGTCGGTTCAGCCGGCGGTGGGTGCGCTACGGGCCGCGAGGCGGGCGACGGCCGCGAGCGGGATGTCGATCCAGTCGGGCCGGTTGCGGCTCTCGTAGATGGCCTCGTACACGGCCTTGTCGATCTCGAACGCGTCGAGCAGCGCGCGGGCGGCGCGCACGTCGACGCCGGACGAGGCCACGTAGCCGTCGACGAACGCCCGACGCGCATCGTGTGCCCAGGACTTCGCGTCGACCGGAACCGCCTCTTGCGCCAGCGACCCGGCCACGTAATCGAACGACCTCAGCATGCCGGCGATGTCACGGATCGGCAGATCGGGGCGTGATCGCTCGGGCATGGGCCGCAGGGGCTCGCCCTCGAAGTCGATCAGCATCCAGCCGCGCTCGGGCGAGAGCAGGGCCTGACCGAGGTGCAGGTCGCCGTGGATGCGTTGCAGGTCGGGCCAGTGCAGGTGCTCGGCCGCGTCGTAGACGGCCTCGATCGCGGCGGCGTGTTCGGCGATCTGCGGCACCTCCCGCGCAGCCGTCGTGATGCGGCGGCGCATGCTCGTGAGGGCACCGGCGATCTCGTCGTCTCCGGCCGGGACCGTGCCGAGGTCGGCGGCGAGGGTCGCGTGCACCTCGGCCACGGCCACGCCGAGCGCGTGGGCCTCGGCGGTGAAGTCGGTACCGTCGGCCGCAGCGGTCAGGGCCACGCGCCAGGCGTCCTCGAGACCGGGCAGGAACTCCTGCGAGAAGGCGAGGTGCCCGGTGGCCGTGCCGCCCTCACGTCCCACGTCGGGCCAGGTGGCGCGCAGCGAGCCGAACGACGAGGGGACGTGCGTCGAGCCGCCCCGGGTGAGGGCGGCCTGGGTGGTGACGTCGGGGTTGTCACCGTGGTGCAGCACCCGGAAGACCTTCGCGATGACCTGGTCGACGGGGCCGCCCTCGACGTCGTACACGATGGACGTGTTCGACTGCTCGCCCGAGAGCACGCGCGATCGGCGCACCCGCCCGGGGTCGACGATGCGCGTGCCGTCGACCGTCACGTCGGCACCGACGACGTGGGACTCGTCGGTCATCGTGCGCAGCAGCTCACGGGCGTACGCCGGGTCGTGCGGTCCGTCGTAGAGGTAGCGACCGTCGGCCGAACCGATGAAGGCCGCGTCGCCGCCGGGCAGGGGAGTCGACCGGCTGACGAGCGGCACCTGGTAGAGGACGGGGACGTCCGCGGCCTCGTCGATGATCAGCAGCGTCATGGCGAGGGCGTCGTCCACCTCCGCCTCGAAGGAACCGATCACCCGCAGGGCGGGCGTACGACCCTTCGTCGCGTACCAGCGCTGACGCGCCATCCATCCGGCAAGACTCGGGGCCACGTCGCTCATGCGACGACCCTACGCCGGGCCGATCCGCGAGGCCCGGGAGGCGGCCCACCAGCCCCCTCGACTAGAACGGAGGACATGAGCACCGCATCCCCCCGCCGCACCGAACAGACCGAGATCGAGCGCAAGTACGACGTCCACGAGAGCGCCCGCGTGCCCGATCTGGTCGGTGCCGGCGGTGACGGCCACACCGAGGGGCTCGTCGTGGCCGCGGTCGAGCAGGACGACCCCGTCGAGCTCTCCGCGACCTACTGGGACACCGTCGACCACGCCCTGCTCGGGGCCCGGACGACCCTCCGGAGGCGCGAGGGCGGTGGCGACGCCGGTTGGCACCTAAAGCTGCCGCCGTCGGTCGGCACGTCCGGTCGTCGCGAGGTGCACTGGCCGCTCGGCGAACCGGACGAGAGGGTGCCGGACTCCCTTCGTCGGCTGGTCGAGGCCCGGTTGCGTGGCCGGTCCGTGCATCCCGTCCTCCGTCTGGAGACGACACGCACGACCACCCGGCTGATCGACGGCTCGGGTCGCGACATGGCCGAGCTGGCCGACGACGTCGTGCGGGCGTCGAACCCCGACACCGCCGTGTTGCGCACCTGGCGCGAGTGGGAGGTCGAGCTGGCGCCAGGAGTCGACGGTGTCGAGGGCGAACGACTGCTCGACGCGGTCGCCGAGAGACTCGAGGCCGTCGGGGCGTCCGTGTCGTCGTCGAAGTCGAAGCTGGCCCGCGGGCTGGGCTCGGAGCCGGCCGGCGACGGTACCCCGGCGGACGGCGGCACGGACGGGCTCGACGCGTCCACGTCCTCGTCCGCCATCGCCCCGAAGAAGAGCTCGGCCGCGGCCTTCGTCGCGTCCGCCGCGGCGGGCCTGCGTGACGAGCTGCTGGCGGTCGACGCCGCCGTACGCGACGACGAGCCGGACGCGGTACGCCGGCTCCGGACGGCGATGCGCCGTCTGCGCGCTCTGCTGACGGTGTGGGACGGTGTCCTCGACCCCGGGCTGGCCGCGACCGTCGTGGCGGGTGCCGCCCACGTCGGCCACGTGTCGGGGGCCGCTCGCGACGTCGAGGTGGGCCGGGGCCGGGTGGCGACCCGCGCCTCCTCGGCTCCGGCGGGCTTCGTGGCCGTCCAGGCCACGGGGCGGCTCGACGCCTGGCTCGGCGAACGCCTCGGCGAGGCCGTCGGTGACCTGCGGCGCCTGCTCGATTCGGGGGCCTGGTTCGACCTGCTGGACGCAGTGGACGCGCTCGTCGCGGCTCCGGCGACGGGGGAGCATGCGGCGGATCCGGCGGCCGAGCTCTCGGCGGCGAGGCTGCGGGCAGAGCGGAAGCGGACGAAGCGGGCCGTCCGGGCGGGGCTCGCGGCCCTCGACGCAACGGATCTCCAGAGCGGAGCGGACGCGGTCCCGGCCCTCGACGACGCCAGGAAGGCCGCGCGGCGGCTGCGGTACGCCCTCGAGGCCGACCGGCCCCGCGGCGGGTCCGGTCGCGGCCGTGCACGCCGGGCCGAGGCTGTGCAGGACGCCCTCGGCGAGCACCGGGACGCCCTGGCCGCGGTGCGGACGGTGCGCGAGGTCGCGGCGTTCGCCCACCGGTCCGGCGAGGACTCGTTCGGCTACGGCGTGCTGGCGACCCTCGAGACGAGGCGGGCCGAGAAGGCCCTCCGCCGCTTCCGCCGGGCTGCCCGACGACTCTGACCGCGCCGGACGCCGAACACGGGCGTGTCCGTGGCGGACGGTCGATGGCGCCCGCCCGCATCCGCCGGACTCGCCCGTCCTCGGGCGGGCCCTCCGACGCCGGGCGGGCCCTCCGACGCCGGGCGGGCCTGACCCGACCGTGCGTCCCTCCGGCGGCGGGCCGAACCCGACATCGGCCGCCCGACACGCCGCACCCAGGGAGACATGAGCGGCGTGTCGACGCCCGGTGGTCGCGATGTGCACAGGGAGTGCAGGCAGGGCAGGGCAGAGCTGGGGGTCAGGGGGCTCGGCGGGCGAGCAGTGCTTGCAGCTTGCGGACGGTGGCGTCGTTGCGGGCCGTGACCGGGGTCGGCAGTCCGCGCCACCAGGCGGCGGGCACCCGCGAGGAGAGGACGCCCGCCGGGAGCCACTGGTAGACGACGTCGGGCGAGACGACCAGTTCTTCGTCGCCCAGGTCGACGTCAGGAGGCGCGACCCCGCCGAGTGCGCCTGGCACCTCGGCGAACGCCACCGACAGCAGCTTCGGCTCGCGACCCCCGCGGCCGTCGGGCGCGTCGTCGCGGAGCGGGTTCTCGTCGGCCAGACGGGCGGCCACCTGACGCAGGTCGGCCATGGCCACGCGCTTGGCCGTGCCGACGTTGACGCCCCGCAGCAGCGCGACGTGGTCCACGACGGTCAGGCTCGCCCGAGCACGTCGAGCATCCAGGCGATCTCGAACGCCCGCTCCCGCCAGGACTCGTACCGCCCGCTGACGCCGCCGTGCCCGGCTGACATCTCGGTCTTGAGCAGCACCGGCGCGCCGACCTCTCGCAGTCTCGCCACCCACTTGGCGGGCTCGACGTACAGCACGCGGGTGTCGTTGATCGAGGTCACCGCGAGGATGCGCGGATACGACACGTCGTCCCGGACGTTCTCGTACGGGCTGTAGCCGCGCATGTACTCGTAGACCTCGGCGTCGTGCAGCGGATCGCCCCACTCGTCCCACTCGATCACCGTGAGGGGCAGGTCGGGGTCGAGGATGCTCGTCAGGGCGTCGACGAACGGCACGGCCGCGACGATGCCCGCGAACCGGTCGGGGGCGATGTTGGCGACCGCACCCATCAGCAGCCCGCCCGCGCTGCCCCCCTCGGCCACCATGAGCTCCGGAGTCGTGCGCCCCTCGGCGATCAGGTGGTCGGCCACCGCGACGAAGTCGGTGAAGGTGTTCTTCTTCGTCAAGGTCTTGCCGTCCTCGTACCACGAGCGGCCCAGTTCGCCCCCGCCGCGGACGTGTGCCACGGCGAACACGACACCACGGTCGAGCAGCGACAGCCGGGCCACGCTGAAGCCCGGGTCGATGCTGTGCTCGTACGAGCCGTAGCCGTAGAGGTGCAGCGGGGACGGTCCCTCGGTGGGGACGGCGTCCCGACGCCAGACGAGCGAGACGGGTATGCGCGTGCCGTCGGCCGCCGTGGCCCACTCCCGGGCCTGGTCGTAGTCGGCCGGGTCGTAGCCGCCGAGCACGTTCTGCCGTTTCAGCAGGTGACGCTCGCCCGTGCGCACGTCGAGGTCGTAGACCGTCGACGGCGTGACGAACGAGGTGTAGCCGAAGCGGACGGTCGGCTGCCCGAACTCGGGGTTGCCGCCCACACCGGCGGCGAACAGCGGCTCGTCGAAGCCGATCTCGGCGACCTCGCCGTAGCCGTCGGGGCCGAGCGGCACGACCGCGAACCGCGGCAGGGCGTCGCGGCGGTACTCGATCACGAGGTGGCCGGCGAACGCGTCGACCGTTTCGAGCCGGACGGAGGCGCGGTGCTCGACGATCACACGGCGGTCGGTGGTCGAGGTGGGGTCGTCGGCCGGCACGTCGACCAGCTCGAAGTTCTCGGCTCCGTCGTTGTGGACGATCAGCAGGCGGTCGCTGCCCGCGACGATCGCGTGCTCGACGTCGTACTCGACGCCCTCGCGCCGCGGCCAGACCACCCGGAACTCGCCGGTGGGGTCGGTCGCGTCGAGCAGCCACGTCTCGCTGGTGATCTTCGAGCCGACGTCGATGACGAGGTACTGACGGCTCCGGGTGAGGCCGACACCGATCCAGTAGCGGTCGTCGGTCTCGGTGAAGACCGTGACGTCGTCGCCGGGCTGCCCGACCTCGTGTCGCCAGATGGTGTCCGGCCGCCAGGACTCGTCGACGGTGGGGTAGAAGACGTAGCGGCCGGTGGCGTCGAACAGGGCGCCGGCGGCCGTCCCGGTGACCACGTCGTCGAGGTCGCGACCGGTCGCCAGGTCGCGGATGCGCAGCGTGTACCGCTCGTCGCCCTCGACGTCGACCGCGTAGGCGAGCAGCGAGCCGTCGGGGGAGACGTCGAAGCTGCCGATCGAGAAGAAGTCGTGGCCGTCGGCCTCGATGTTGCCGTCGAGGAGGACCTGCTCGGACTCGGCGGCCTCGCCCGCCTCGATCGACGGGGGCGTCCAGTCGTCGCGCCCCGAGATCGGGGCGCGGCAGTGGATGCCGTACTGCTGCCCTTCGGCCGTTCGCGAGTAGTACCACCACGAACCCTCACGGACGGGGACGCCGAGGTCGGTCTCTTGCACCCGGCCCTTGATCTCGTCGAAGACGGTCTGACGCAGCTCGGCGAGGTGCGCGGTCTCGGCCTCGGTGTGCGCGTTCTCGGCCTCGAGGTGTGCCACGACCTCGGGGTCGTCCTTCGCACGGAGCCACTCGTAGTCGTCGACGAAGTCGTGACCGTGGTGCGAGCGGGTGGCGGGCTTCTGGGGGGCGCGGGGAGCGGGAACGGAGGCCATCACCCGAGCCTAACGGCGGCTCAGATCGAGCGGTCGCTCGCCGTGATGCCGCCGAAGGCCGGCACCTCGGGGTACTCGTCCGACGCCACGTGCACGTCGGCCGGGTCGGGGGCCTCGCCCTCGCGGGCCTCGTCGATCGCCTGTTCGGGCGTGCCGGCCTTCTCGGCGGCCGATTCGGAGTGCGTTCCGGGGACGGTGTGGGTCGCGTCGACGTCGTGCCCGGCGGGGTCGGTCGCCGTGGACGTCTCGTCGCGGGGTGGCGTGCGGTCGGATGCCGGGGTCTCGTGGCGGTCGCTCATGTCGAGGACGTTACCCGCGCCTCCTCGGCGTCGTCCGACCCGACGGGCGGTCTACTCACGGTCAGTCGTCGACCGGCAAGGCCGTGGTCGGCGCGGTCAGCCCCTGGACGGTTGCTCCGAGGTGCGCCTCGCCCGGCTCGAGGTCGGAGATCGAGCGGCGGTCGGACCGCAGCCGCCGGACCGAGGCGTTCAGCCGCGCGTGCAGTTGCATGAGGTGCAGCCGGTAGCGCTCGGGGGCGTCGTCGCTGTCGTCGAGGAAGGTGTTGCAGGCGAGGGTCATCTCGTTGAGCACGGGCAGGGCCGACGAGCGCGGACGGAGGGCTCGCCGAGCACGACGGATCTCACCCCGCAGAGCCGAGATGGAATGGCGGGCCTGCTCGTAGACCGGGTCGAGCGCTCGGGGATTGGGACTGAGGCGTGGGGCCACCCGGCGCAGCACGCGCCGGAAGTGGATCTCGGTGATGAGCTCGTTCAGGGCCGACGCCTCACGGCGCCGCGACTCGATCAGTCGCACGAGCAGGTTCGACGCGAACGCCGCCCCGGCACCCACGAAGGCACCCACGGTCACGGTCACGACGTCCCACCAACTCATGGGGTCACGCTACGGCTCACCACCGACAACCGGGTCGGGGTGCGACGGTCAGCGCGAGGCGTCGTCGAGGCGCCCCATGAGCGACCAGACGGCACGCGACAACTCGGGGTGCCAGAGCGCGATGGTTCGCAGGTAGCCGAGCTCGTCGGCGAGCCCGAGCCCCGTCGCGGTCGGCACGCCGTCGGTGCCGAGGGCGTCGGCCCGCAACGAGATGACGACCTGTTCGTCGACCGTGGGTAACCCGGGGATGACGTCCCAGGGGTCCTCTCCGTTGCGGCACCGCAGTTCGATGAGCGCGGAGAGCTCGTCGTGGGCCTCGGCGCGCAGCACCTCGAGACTGCGACCGGCACCACGGAACTCGGGCCCGGGGCGTCGCTTCCCGCTCGATCGTGCTTCGGACATGACGACGAGCCTACGCGCGAGCTGCCGAGCCGTGCCCGGGGACGCGACCCGTGCCTCCTGAGGGCCGCCTCGAGGGCGAGACGGCAGCCGATAGCCTTCCGGCATGTCGGTCTACCGCGTCTGCGTCACCTACCTGTTGCGTGAGAACGAGGGGCGCCTCGAGGTGCTGTTGGGTCGGAAGAAGCGTGGACTCGGCACGGGCCACTGGGTCGGGCTCGGCGGCAAGCTCGAGCCGGGAGAACGGGTCGAGGAGGCGGCGGTCCGCGAGATCGCGGAGGAGAGCGGGGTCGAGGTGGTCGCCTCCGACCTCGACCGACGGGGCGATCTGCTCTACCTCTTTCCGCACCGTGAGAGCTGGAGCCAGCGGTCGACGGTGTTCGTGGCCACGCGGTGGCAGGGCGAGCCGGCCGAGAGCGACGAACTCGCGCCGCGCTGGTTCGGCCTGGACGAGCTGCCCCTCGACGAGATGTGGGACGACGCCTCGCGCTGGCTCCCCGGGGTGCTCACCGGGGGACAGATCGCCCGGACGTTCGTGTTCGCCGCGGACCTCGCGACGGTCGCCTCCGAGGGGCCGCTACCCGACGGACACGCTGGTCCCTGAGGCGTTCACGACTAGACGGTGCCCCTCGCAGAGGGGGGCGCGGCCGACGCGCGTTCCCTTTATCGTCGGACTCGAGACGGATTCCGGGGGACACCCCGCCGTCCGACAGGACTTCACGGGGGAACGACATGACCAGCTACGACGGCCTCACGACGACCTCGTTCACGGCGCTGGACGGGACCTCCCGGGCCGTTCGTGCCCGTGCGATGCCCGTGTGGCTGCCGGCCGTCGCCTGGGCCCTCGGCCTCGTCGTGGTCGTCGTGGCCGCGGCCTTCGGAGGCGCGCTGCTCGCCCTGTCGAGCCTGGGCGTCGTCGCACTCGTCGCCGGGATGGCCGCTACGGCCGCCCGGTGGCACCGCATCGAGCGACTCGCAGCCGTCGAGCTGGCCGAACGACGTGCCTCGGCCGCCGAGACACGTCTCGTCTGACCGTCCCTCGGTCAGGGGGCCGGCCTCTCGTCGAGGAGGCCAGTGCCCGGCAACGGCCCCGGCTCAGCGTCCGCGTCGAGCCCTGGTGCGGTTCAGTCCCGCGCGGACGAAGAAGTCGACGACGCCCGTGAGCACGGCACCGACCACCGCGATCCAGGCGTACCCCACGAAGCGCGCCGCGACGTCGGGACCACCCTGCGGCGCCAGCGTCACCGAGAGGACGTAGAGCGAACCGGCGGTGATCAGCAGCAGGACGACGAGGGCGACGAGCAGACGGTGCAGGGTGTTCGTGTTCACGAGGGTCGAGGGTACCGCGTCAGCCCTCGGCGCCGTGGTCACGACCGGGGTGCGCCACCTCGGCCCGGTCGGTCGAGACGACCCGGACGGGTCGCGTCGTGAGCTCCTCGTTCTCGAGTCCGCCGGGTGCGCCGAGGAACATGTCGCCTCGTTCCTCGGGGTCGCCGAGATCGTCGCGCTCGGCGGCCGGGATCGTGTTGATCGTGCCCGTGTCGGTGGCCACCAGGCCGTGCCGGGCGAGCACCTCGTCGCGCTCGGCCGTCAGGAACTCGCGGTTGGCGTTCTGGGCGTCGGCGAACATCGTGGTGCGGCCCGACACGATGCGGGCGATGCGTCGGTTCTCCCACCACCGCTTGCCGACGACCATCAGGACGATGCCGAGCGCGGCATAAGAAAGCATCATCGTGATGCCGCGGCCGTATCCGGGGCCCACGCCGTAGAGCACGCGCTTGAGCATCTCGGTGATGCCGCTGCCGACCACGACGGCGTTGAGCCACGCGAACGGTTGGGGCATGAACCATGCGGGGTAGGCGGCGCCCGAGGACGGCATGGACAGGAAGACGAACACGATCATCGCGGGCAGGGCGACGAATCGTCCGACGAAGTAGCTGATGCCGTTGACCGCGAGACCGATCGCGATGATCCAGGCCCAGGCGATGAAGAAGAGTGGCACGAAGTGCCCGTCGACTGCTCCGATCACCGGCCCGGCGAGCACGTTCGTCACGAGCGAGATGACGCCGCCGCCGACGCCGATGACGGTCATCCGGGTGCGGTGACGGAGCGGGGCGCCCATCAGACCGATGAACATGGCGACCATGTAGCCGCCGATGCACCACGACAGCATCAGGTACATCGACACCGTGCCGTACTCGTCGTTGGCGGGAAGGGGGGCCAGGTCGGTGACGGTGGGCGTGACACCCTGTGCCTCGAGCACCGGCGTGATCGTCGCGGGGATGAGGGCGGCGACCTGGTACTGGTGGGCGCTCGCGGTGTAGATCGTGGTGTCGCCCGGATCGTAGGCCACGGCGACGTGACCGGCGAGCACCGCCTGCTCGGCCTCGTCGGCCGAGCGGTAGGCGCGGACGTCGATCACACCGGGGCGGGCGTCGTCGAGGCCCGTCTGGAGGTCGGCGGCGGCCGAGGAGGATCCGACCACCGCCACGGGGACGTCGTGTGGGTGGGGCGCGTGGAAGGCCGCGATGTAGCAGAGGCAGAAGCCGACGATGAAGAAGAGCGGCAGCCAGAGCTGCAGACCGATCAACTGCAACGACGGGTGGAGGGTCGAGTACCACCGGCGGTAGCGACCGGGCTCGGGCTTCGGCGGTCCGCCCACGCCGCCGGTCGTCGCCTGGTTCGTCGTGGTCGCCACCGTCCCGTGCCCTCCTGCTGTCGCTCGTCTCACCGGGTCACCGTCTCGCCACCGGTGCGGGTCACGATACGCCGCGGCGGCGTCACGACCTCGTGCTCGTGAAGGCCGAGGTGTCCATGGCGAGCTCTTCGGCGTCCAGGCCGAGCAGCACGCGTCTCATGACCTCTTCGTCGAGGGCGCCGGCATCACGCTCGCGCAGCACCACCTCGCGTCGTTTGGCGAGCAGTTCGCGCCGGATCGAGCCGAGGGCCTGGGGTGCGGCACGACGGCGCGCGCGCTGGGCGGCGGTCGCCCCCGAGACGTCCCGTTCGTCGGCGTCGTCGAGGGCCGTGCGCTGCAGCGCCTCGTTCTGGCGCAACAGCCTCGTCGTCGAGAGCTGGACGGCGCGCTCGGTGAGCTCCGGCCCCCAGCGCTTCTCCCAGTCGGCACGACGCTCGTCGACGTACGCCATGGTCTCGTCGGTGCTCGTCGCGAAGATCGCCAGCTCGGCGGCGAGGTCGCGATCGTGTTGGGTGTCGTCGCGGACGCCGAGCACCCTGATGACGAACGGCAGCGTGAGCCCCTGCAGCAACAGGGTGCCGACCGTGACGATGAACGCGATGAGGAACATGGTGTCGCGCGCCGGCACGGGGATGCTCGACTCGGTGATCGCCGGGATCGACACGGCGGCGGCGAGGGTGACCACGCCCCTCATGCCGGTCCACGAGATGACGCTCAGCTGTCGCCAGTCCATGCGAGGCTGCGGGTGGTAGCGCACCGTCCGCAGGGCCGGTGCCCTGCGGAGTCGGCGGAGGACGGGCACGCGCCGGAGCTTCCTCAGCACCGGCGAGAGGAACAGGTACCGGCCGGCCCGGGCCGCGTAGTACGTGCCGAACACGAAGACCGGCCGCACGAGGACGACCACGGCCAGGACCGCGAGGGCGACGCCGACGCTCTGCCCGAGGCCGCGCTCGCTCTCGCTGACGTCGAGGACGACGGCTCGCAGCTGCAGGCCGATCAGCGCGAAGACGAAGCCCTCGAGCACGACGTCGGCGGCGGACCAGAACGGACGCTCCTGCAGGCGGGTCGCGTAGCCCGTCCGGGGTGAGTTGAAGCCGACGTACAACCCGGCGGCCACGACCGCGAGCACCCCGGAGCCGTTCAGCTCTTCTGCGGCGATGTAGGCGATGAACGGCAACAGCAGACCGATGACGTTCTCGACGACGGGGTCGTCGATGCGAATGCGCACACGGTGGGCGACGAAGCCGAGGGCCAGACCCACTGCCACGCCGACACCGATCGCGAGGCCGAAGATGCCGAGGTCGTCCCACAGTGTGAGGCTCGCGCCGCCCACGATCGCCAGGAACACCTTGACCAGGGTGAGCGACGCGGCGTCGTTGATCAGGCTCTCGCCCGACAGCACGGTCATCACCTTGCGCGGCAGCCCGAGCTTGCGGCCGATGGCGGCTGCCGACACGGCGTCAGGAGGCGCGACCACCGCCCCGACGAGCAGTGCGGCCGGCAGGGTCATGTCGGGGATCATCACGTAGGCGACGGCCCCGACGGCGAACGCCGTGACGACCACGGCCCCCACGCCCAGTCGTGCGATCTGGACCCGGCTCTCGCGGAAGTTCAGCAGGGAGACGTCGAGCGCCGCCGAGTAGAGCAGTGGCGGGAGGACGACGGTCAGGATGACCTCGGAGTCGATCTCGATGTCGGGCACGCCGGGGATCAGCGAGACGAGCAGGGCGACGCCCACCGTCAGGAGCGGGGCGGGCAGCCCGCGCCACCGGGCGAAGGCGGTCACGACGAGCGACCCGGTCAGGATGATCAGCAGCTCGCCGAGGTTCATGTGAGCAGGGCTCCGTCCAGTCGTCGCGGGCAGACGGGTGACGTGCACCCACTGCAAAGTTCACCCCATCTTCTCAGGCACCCCCTAGGAGAACGTCGGGTGAACGGCCCCGGTCCGTCGTCGGACCGGCCGTAGCATCGCTGCGTGACCGCACAGCTCCGGGCGACCGTCCCGGCCCCCGACCTCGTCCGCTCCACCCGCTCGGGCGAGGTCCGAGGCGTGCGGGAGCGCGGCGTCCTCGCCTGGCGTGGCATCCCCTTCGCGGCGCCACCCGTGGGGCGCCTCCGGTTCCGGGCCCCCGAGGCTCCCGCGTCCTGGACGGGCATCCGCGACGCCGGCCGATTCGGGCCGGCCGCCCCGCAGGACCGCGTGCAGTTCGTCGGCGTCGACGCGACCACCCCGCTCAGCGAGGACTGCCTCACCGTCAACGTGACGGCGCCGGACGGGACGACGCCGGGCGACGGACTACCCGTCCTCGTCTTCATCCACGGAGGCGCGTACAGCGTGGGGTCGTCCCGCGAGTTCCCGAGACAGGGCGAGACGCTCGTCCGCGAGGGCGGCATCGTCTACGTCAGCCTCAACTACCGGCTGGGCGCCTTCGGCTACCTGGATTTCAGCCACTGGGCGACCGAAGACCGTCCGTTCGAGTCGAACCTCGGACTGCGCGATCAGGTCGCGGCCCTCGAATGGGTCCGTGACAACGTCGCCGCGTTCGGCGGTGACCCCGATCGCGTCACCGTGTCGGGCGAGAGCTCGGGTGGCAACGCGGTGACGACCCTCATGACCGTGCCTCGCGCTCGCGGCCTGTTCCGCGGTGTCATCGCACAGAGTGCGCCGCCCAACGCGATCTACCCGCCGGACGTGACGCAGCGGTGGGCGGGGGAGTTCCTCGAACTGCTGACCCACGACCTGCACGACGACGACCTCGAGGCCACGAGCGTCGACGATGCGGCCGCGTTGCTCGCCGAGGCTCCGACGACGGCCATCGTCCGGGCAGCGAGTCGGCTGCAACTGCGCACCCCGGACGAGGACCCGGGCACGATCTGCTTCAGCCCGGTCATCGACGGCACCTTCCTGCCCGAACGACCGTTGGACGCCTTCAAGGCCGGCCGGGCCCACCCGGTGCCGTTGATCATCGGCACCAACGACCGCGAGGGGTCGGTGTTCACCGGTCGCCGCGACATCCTCGCGACCACCAAGCCGCGCATCCGGGCCATCTTCGCCGCCACCGAGAAGAAGGCCCGGAAGGCGATCAAGAAGCACTACCCGGGGCTGCCCGCCCGACCTGCGGCCCTCGACTTCGGAGGCGACTACGCGTTCTGGTTCCCGAGCGTCAAGGTCGCCGAACGGCACGCGCTCCACCAACCCGTGCGTTTCTACCGCTTCGACGCCACGACGCGCATCCTGCGCGTGGCCGGGGTCGATGCGTTCCACGGCCTCGAGCTCTGGGCCGTCTACGACCGCATGGGGTCCGCCTTCGGGTGGGCGATGAGCCTGCTGGGTGGCCGTCGGGCCTTCTTGCGCACGGCGGCACGGACCCGCTCGCGCTGGCTCGAGTTCGTCCGCACGGGAGCGGTGGCCGACTGGCCGACCTACGACCCGCACCGACGACGCACCCTGATCATCGACGCCCGCGACCGTGTCGAGCACGACCCACGGGGCGAGCGACGACGGGCGTGGCAGGACTTCGTGCCCCACGTCTGATCGGTGGTGCCACGGCGGCGTCGGGGCGGGCGTCACCTGTCGTCCACCGGGATGTACCCCGCTGGTCACCGTCGAGTTGACCCGCGTTCACCCACCTGTGACACTCAGGCCGGTGGACATCACACTCATCGTCGTCCTGGTCATCGCGCTGGCGCTCTTCTTCGACTTCACGAACGGGTTCCACGACACGGCCAATGCCATGGCGACCCCGATCGCGACCGGCGCGATGAAACCCAAGGTCGCCGTCACGGTGGCCGCGATCCTCAACCTGGTCGGGGCCTTCCTCAGCACCGAGGTCGCCAAGACCGTCTCGGGCGGCATCATCCGCGAGGGCGACGGCGGGGTGCAGATCACCCCCGAGATGATCTTCGCCGGCCTGATCGGCGCCGTCGTCTGGAACATGTTCACCTGGCTGCGGGGTCTCCCGTCGAGCTCGTCGCACGCCCTCTTCGGCGGGTTGATCGGCGCGGCCATCGTCGGCGCCGGCATGGGGTCGGTCGACTTCGGGGTCGTTCTGTCGAAGGTGGTGCTGCCCGCCCTGCTCGCCCCCTTGATCGCCGGGGTGGTCGGGTACACCGCCACGCGGCTCGCGTACACGATCACCCGACGCCGGGACGACAAGAGCGAGCGCGGCGGTTTCCGGTACGGCCAGATCTTCACGTCGTCGCTGGTCGCCCTCGCACACGGCACGAACGACGCGCAGAAGACCATGGGGGTCATCACGCTCACGCTGATCGCGGGCGGCCTGCTCACGCCCGACTCCGGCCCGCCCTTCTGGGTGGTCGTCGTCTGCGCTCTCGCCATCGCCCTGGGGACGTACACGGGTGGCTGGCGCATCATCCAGACGATGGGCGGCGGCCTGACCGAGGTCAAGCCCACGCAGGGCTTCTCGGCCGAGGCGTCGACCACGGCGACGGTCCTCGCGTCGAGCCACCTGGGCTTCGCGCTCTCGACCACGCAGGTCGCGAGCGGGTCGATCATCGGCGCCGGCCTCGGACGTCGAGGCTCGAAGATCCAGTGGGGCACGGCCGGCAAGATCGTCGTCGCCTGGTTCATCACCCTCCCCGCTTCGGCAGCCGTCGGTGCCGCGGCAGCCCTCGTCGCCACGCTCGGCGTCACGGGCCTCGTGATCGACGCCGCCGTCGGCGCGGCCGTCATCGCCGGCATCTTCGTCCTCTCGCGCCGCCGCCCGCACGACCAGGGGGCGGCCATCGAGGTCGACGTCGCCGCCACCTCGGTGCTCTCGCGTCGTCGTGCCCGGCGGGCCATCCGCAAGGGCCGGGTCGACACCCCGGCCTCCGGGATCGAGGCCCCCTTCGTCCGCATGGACGACCCACCCGAGCCCGTCCCCGCCCCCCGCGGCACGGCGCCGATCGACGACGAGGTGCGCTGATGATCGACTGGTCCGCGTTCGTCGTGGTGGCTCTCGTGGCGCTCTTCTCCGCAGCTGCCCTCGTGTCGCTCTACTCCCTCGGCCTGCGCCTCCTGACGGTCGAGGGACGGACGACCGTTCGCACCGCCGCCGGGTACGCCTGCTTCGTCGTCTGCGCGCTCGGGGTGCTGTACGGCATCTACCTGATCATCCCGGGCTTCCACCGCTGATCCGGCCCTGGCGCCTCGTCTCGTCCCCACGAACGGGACCGTCTCGGTCCGCCCCGACCGCGCCTCCTGCGCGTGCCCGGCCCGCGACCCCGCCGGTAGGCTCGACGGAAGCGTCCGGTCGACGACGACCGGGCCCCGACTGACGACGGAGGCTCACCACACGTGACGACCGAGACAGCAGCACCGACCCGCACCGAGACCGATTCGCTGGGCAGCCGAGAGGTGCCCGCCGAGGTCTACTGGGGCATCCACACCGCCCGGGCGCTCGAGAACTTCCCCATCTCGCAGCGGCCGATCTCGGTCTACCCCGACCTCGTCACGGCCCTCGCGCTCGTGAAGCAGGCGGCGGCCCGGGCCAACGTCGAGATCGGCGTCCTCGATCCGGTCAAGGCCGAGGCCATCGAACGGGCCTGCGAAGAGATCCGCGGTGGCGCGCTGCACGACCAGTTCGCCGTCGGGGTCATCCAGGGCGGGGCCGGCACGTCGACCAACATGAACAGCAACGAGGTCATCGCCAACCGCGCCCTCGAGTTGCTCGGCCACGCCAAGGGCGAGTATCGCCACCTGCACCCGATCGACGACGTCAACCGCAGCCAGAGCACCAACGACACCTACCCCACGTCGATCAAGATCGGGATGGTGCTCACCCTGCGTCGACTGCTGGTCGAACTCGACCTGCTCGCCGACTCGTTCGCCGCCAAGGGCGCCGAGTTCCACGACGTGCTGAAGGTCGGTCGCACCCAGCTGCAGGACGCCGTGCCGATGACCCTCGGTCAAGAGTTCACCGGATTCGCGCACACCCTCGCCGAGGACGTCCAGCGTCTCCGCGACGTCGTGCCGCTGCTGGGCGAGATCAACCTCGGGGCCACCGCCATCGGCACGGGCATCACGGCCGATCCGCTCTACGCCGACGCCGTCCGTCGGCACCTCAGCACGCTCTCGGGCATGGACCTCGTCACGGCCCCCGACCTCATCGAGGCCACGAGCGACACGGGCGTCTTCATGACCCTGAGCGGGGCCCTCAAACGCAGCGCCATCAAGCTCGCGAAGATCTGCAACGACCTGCGACTGCTGTCTTCCGGCCCCCAGGCAGGCATCAGCGAGATCACGCTGCCGCCGCGGCAGGCCGGGTCGTCGATCATGCCGGGCAAGGTGAACCCCGTGATCCCCGAGGTCGTGAACCAGGTCGCGTTCTCCGTCGCCGGGGCCGACGTCACGGTGACCATGGCCGCCGAGGCCGGGCAACTGCAGCTCAACGCCTTCGAGCCCGTCATCACGCATTCGGTCATGCAGAGCCTGCAGTGGATGACCTACGCCTGTCAGACCCTGCGGGTCAACTGCGTCGACGGCATCGAGGCGAACCGTGCCCGCCTGACCCAGCAGGTCGAGACGAACGTCGGCAGCGTGACGGCGCTCACGCCCTACATCGGCTACACGGCGGCGGCGGCCATCGCGCACACGGCCCTCACGACCAACGCGGCGATCGCACCCCTCGTGGTCGCCGCCGGTCTGATGACCGACGAGCAGGTGCGCAAGGTGCTCTCTCCCGCCCGTCTCTCCGGGCTCTCTCCGATCACCAGCGCGATCACCGTCATCGACGTCGACGACCCCGCCGCGGCCGTGGCCCGGGCGGCCAACACGACGGGCGCCCGCAACCCGGGCGACGAGACCGCCGGCTGACGCGACCACACGCAGGAGGCGCGGTGCCGGTCGACCGGCACCGCGCCTCCTGTGTGTCGGTGACGTCGAGGGCGCCTAAGAGGTCGAGGGGGCGTGGGTGTTCGGGTCGACTTGCTCGGCGCGCTGTGCGGCCTGCGGTCGCTCGTCGGCGGGCCGGTCGCGATCGCCCCTCAGGTGGACGCGCCGCAGGTCGTCCGGCTCGAGCACGCCACCGTTCTCGCGCAGGGCCCGCTCGCGGATGGCGCGGCCCACGCGGACGTCCCACGCGAGGTTGCGCGCCAGGATGTGGTTGCGCGCCGTGTCACGCAACGGCAGGGGGATGACCTCCTCGGCCTGCACCCCTCGACGCAGCTGGCGCATGCGTAAGATCTCGCTGTCGAGCTCGCCGCCGATCACGAGCACGAAGTTGCTGATGTAGGCGTAGAGCAGCACGACCACCACGCCGCCGACCCACCCGTAGAAGCGGTCGTAGTTCGACACCGTCGCGACGTAGACCGCGAAGCCCACCGTCGCGATCGCCCAGCCGCCGAGCGCGACCATGGCGCCGTACGACACCCAGCGCAGGCGGGGTGGCCGCACGTTGGGGGTGAAGAAGTAGAGCATCGCGACCGAGAGCACGGCCAGGGCGACGAGCACCGGCCATTTGAAGACGTTGTAGAGGTCGGTCCAGGGGCGGCCGATGCCGAACCGGGCGGCGACGGCGTCGCTCAGCGTGGGCGTCACGAGCAGGATCACGGCGATGACGGCGAACGACACCATCAACACGAGCGTGACGATCATCATGTGGCCACGGAACTTCCAGATGCGACGCCCCTCCTCGACCTCGTAGGCCGTGTTCATGGCCCGCCCGAAGGCCGTCGTGTACGCCGACAGCGACCACAGGGTGAGCCACAGGCCGATGCCGAAGGCGACGCCCGGGTTCGACAGGCTGAGCATCTGCTCGAGCGGCCAGCGAAGGGTGTCGATCGCGGCAGGGGTCAGGACGTACCGGGCCACCGAGAGGATCTCGTCCACGGCGTCACCGTCGTCGACGAAGAGCGCGACCCCCGAGACGAGGGCGAGGGCTCCGGGCACCAGCGCCAACATCGCGAAGAAGGTGAGTGATCCGGCGGCGTCGATGGTGCGGTGGCGCAGGAAATCGTGCCAGACCCGCATGATCACGTACCGGAACAGCGACGGGTCCTCGGGCAGGGAACGCGTCGGGGCCATGCTGCGAGATTACCGGCTGCCCGCGCCGGCACGGGCCTCGCACCGCGCCGACCTCGGTGCCAGCCCGTAGGGTCGGGGCATGACCTGGTCCGATCCCCACGGCGTCGGACACGACGCGTACGGGCGCCCGTTGACGCCCTACGCCGACCCGTACTCGGCGGGGCCGGCGGTGGGGGGCCGGTGGCCGGCCCACGGCCCGGCGGTCAACCCCGAGCCGGTCTGGTATCCGGTGCAGCCGGTCTTCGCGCAACCGGCCCCACGCCGTCGCGTCGCCAGTGCGGTGGCGCTCGCGGTCGGGTTCACCGTGATCGGCACCTTCGCCGCGGCCGTCGGCCTGTACTTCGCGATCTTCGTGCAGCCCGCCGTGCTGCTCGCGGGCAGCCTTCTCGCCTTCGTGCCGTTGGCGATCGTGTTGGTCGGCATCTGGCTGGTCGACCGGTGGGAGCCCGAACCGCGTGTGGCCCTGCTCTTCGCCTTCCTCTGGGGCGCGGCGGTGGCAGTCGGCACCGCGCTGATCGTCGACATCGCCCTGACGACGGCGAGATCGGTGCTCGGGGTCCGGTCGAGCGGACTCGACGACGTGCTCGGCGCGGTCGTCCAGGCGCCTCTCGTCGAAGAGGGTGCGAAGGGGCTCGGCGTCCTGTTGGTCCTGTGGATCTTCCGGCGACACTTCGACGGCCCGGTCGACGGCATCGTCTACGCGGCGACCGTGGCGGCGGGCTTCGCCTTCGTCGAGAACATCCAGTACTTCGCCCTGCAGGTCGGTGAGGACCTCGCGACCGGCAGTCGGGGCCTCGCGTACGTCTTCTTCGTCCGCGCGCTCATGTCCCCCTTCGCCCACGTGATGTACACGGCGTGCACGGGGTTCGCCCTCGGCCTCGCGGCTCGGAGGACCGGCCCCTACGGTGCGATCGGCTGGTTCTTCGTGGGGCTCGTTCCCGCAGCGGGTCTGCACGCGCTCTGGAACGGGGCGTTGTTCGTCGTCGGGGACGGCTTCTTCGTCTACTACCTGCTCGTGCAGGTGCCGATCTTCGCGGCGATGGTCCTGCTCGTGGTGTTCCTCCGGCGCAACGAGCGGAGGGTCACCCACGACCGGCTCGCCGAGTACGCCGCCGTGGGCTGGTTCAGTGCCGACGAGGTCGGCATGCTCTCGTCGAGCGCCGGCCGGCGACGTGCGAGGTCGTGGGCCGCGTCCCGCGGCATCCGACCCGCCATGACGGTCTTCATCTCGAACGCGACGCGTCTGGCCTTCACCCGTCAGCGGCTCGTCAAAGGGCGTCGTGCGCTCGACGAGGCGGTCCAGCGTGACGAGGCGGAGCTGCTCGACGCCCTCACGGCGAGCCGCGTCGCCCTGCAGGCCCCGCCGACCGCGTTCGTCGGCTACCCGCAGCACCCGGGCTGGCCGCCCCCGCTGCCCGGTCACGCCGGTCCGCCCCACTCGGGCCCCGGGTGGTGACGACCGCCACCGCGACGACCGCCACCGCGACGTTCGCCACCGCGACGACCGCCGTCGCCACCGCGGACGCGGGTCAGGGCGTCGGCGCCTCGGCGTCGTAGCGTCCGAACGCGGGGGTCAGCCGGGCCACGAGTGCGACGAGCGCCACGACGAGCAGCCCGCCCAGCAGGGGAGGCCAGAACACCGCGATCCCGGCGACGAGCCCGACGAACAGGTCGCCCACCCGGGGCCCGCCCGTGACCACCACGATGAAGATGCCCTGCAGGCGCCCCCGCATCGCGTCCGGTGCGGCCGATTGGAGGATGGTGGAGCGGAAGATCGAGCTGACGTTGTCGCTCGCACCGGCTCCGGCCAGGGCGAGGGCCGCCCCGCCGAGGGCGACGAGGTTCGCCTGGTCGAGGCCTGCCGTGACGGCGCCGCCGTGGGCCGGCGTCACGAGCAGCACCACGCCGAACGCCGCGATGCAGAGTCCGTAGGCGGTGATCGCCCACCGCACGGCGACACCTTGTCGCCGGACGTGGCCGAGGCGGCCCGAGAAGACGCTGCTCAACAGCGCCCCGACCGCGAACGAGGCGGAGAGGACGCCGACCGTCACCGCGCCTCCTCCGATGACGAGCGTGCCGACCACCGGGTAGAGCACGCGGGGCATCCCGAAGGTCATGGCGACGATGTCCATGACGAAGGTGGTCCGGATGTTCGGTGACCGCTTCAGGAACGCCAGCCCGAAGCGCAACGACTCCAGCCCCGGACGCTGTGTCTCGCCCTCCGGCCGGATCGGGGGCAGGGTGACGATGCCGAGGAACGCCGTCGAGAACAGCACCACGTCGACCGTGTAGGTCAGCGGGAACCCCACGCTCGCGACCAGCACGCCTGCCAGCGCGGGTCCGACGGTCAGCATCAGGCCCATGCTGATGCCGCTCAGCGCGGAGGCGGCCGGCAACAGCTCGCGGGGCAGGAGGCGCGGCACGATCGAGGCGCGCGAGGTCGCGATCATCGTGCCCGCCACGGCGTTGACCGTGGTCAGCAGGTAGAGCAGCCACACCTCGTGCAGCCCGAGGTAGGCGTGCAGCGCGATCGCCGCCGTCGAGAGCCAGGCGAAGACCGCGGCGACGAGCGCGACCTTCCGTCGGTCGAAGGCGTCGGCGAGCATGCCGCCGTAGAGCCCGGCCAGGATCATCGGCACGAGCGACACGACACCGACCAGGGCGACGGCGAAGGTCGAGCGGGTGATCTCGAAGATCTCGAGACCGACGGCGACGAGCGTCAGCTGCGTCCCGATGCCGCTGATCGCGCTGCCCGCGAACAGGCGGGCGAAGGCGGGGCTGGTGCGGAGCGGGGTGACGTCGACGAACAGCGGGCGACGGACCGGCGGCGCAGGGCGGGGCGACGGCGGTGGCGGAGGCGGGGTGGCGGTCAAGCTGCCATTCTTGCCGATCGTGCAGAATCCCGCAGGCTCGCGCGACCCGGCCGTCCCACTCGTCGCGGGGTGGGTGTCCGCCGGCCGATTTGGTGTCGCGGCACCGCCGGAGTAGCGTCCATGTGTTCGCATCGATGACGTGTTCTCGGTGCGGACGTCGGGTCGGCTTCTCGAGCCTCGCAGGGAGGACGCGAGCGGCCGGCCCGCCCCCTCGGCCCGGGGGTGGTTGGATGGTTCGCATGACTCACGACCCCCAGACCAAGCCCGAGATCGACGCCCCGACCGGCCCCGCCCCCACCGAGCTCGAGGTCACCGACGTGACCACCGGTGACGGCGCCGAGGCCCAGTCCGGCTCCACCGTCAACGTCCACTACCTCGGCGTCGAATACGACTCCGGCGAGGAGTTCGACTCGTCGTGGAGCCGCGGCGAGGCGATCAACTTCCCGCTGCAGGCCCTGGTCCGCGGCTGGCAGGAGGGCATCCCGGGCATGAAGGTCGGCGGACGCCGCCAGCTCGTCGTGCCGCCCCACCTGGCCTACGGCCCCGCCGGTGGCGGACACCCGCTCTCGGGCAAGACCCTCATCTTCGTCATCGACCTGCTCGGCGTCAGCTGATGTCGGCCGCCCCCTCGGTCGGCCTCAACGACGGGCGCACGCTGCCCCAGCTCGGCCTCGGCACCTACGGGCTGAACGGCGACGAGGGCACGGCGCAGGTCGTCCAGGCGATCTCGTCGGGTTACCGTCTGCTCGACACGGCGCTGAACTACGGCAACGAGGCGGCGGTCGGGGCGGCGATCCGTCAGAGCGAGGTGCCGCGCGAGGACCTGGTCGTCACGACGAAGCTCCCGGGCCGGCACCACGGCTACGACGCGACCTTGTCGAGCTTCGACGAGAGCCGGGCGAACCTCGGCCTCGACTTCGTCGACCTGTACCTGATCCACTGGCCCTTGCCCCGCGTCGACAAGTACGTCGAGACGTTCAAGGCATTCGTCAGGCTGCAAGAAGACGGGCTCGTCGGGTCGGTCGGCGTCTCGAACTTCACGGCCGAGCACCTGCAGCGAGTCGCCGATGAGACGGGCGTGGTGCCGGCGGTCAACCAGATCGAGCTGCACCCGTACTTCCCCCAGGCCGAGCTGCGCGCCGTGCACGAGAGCATGGGCGTCGTCACCGAGAGCTGGAGCCCCCTCGCGAAGCAGAGTGAACTGCTCCAGGAGGCGCGGGTCACCGAGATCGCGCGCGCCCACGGCAAGACGCCCACCCAGGTCGTCCTGCGCTGGCACGTGCAGCTCGGTGCGGTGCCCGTGCCGAAGTCGGCCGACGCAGGCCGTCAGCGGGAGAACCTCGACGTCTTCGACTTCGAGCTCACACCCGACGAGGTCGAGTCGCTCAGCGGCCTCGAGCGCGGTCGCCTGTGGGACGGCGACCCGCTGACCCACGAGGAGTTCTAGACCCGGCTCCGCCGCGACCACCCCAGGAGGCGCGCCCGTCCCGCCGAGGACGGGCGCGCCTCCTGCGTTCTCGTACGATTCCGGCCCTCGCCGTCGGTGGTCGGAAGGTAGACTGGCGTGCCGACTTTTCCCGAAGGGTACGAACACCTGTTGTCATCCGAGATCGACCGCGAACGCGCCTACGTGGGCACCCTGTACGACCGCCTCGACGAGTTGAAGGCCGATGCCCGCGTCCGCCTCGAACGCACCCGCCGCGAGACCGTCGGCGGCAACCACCAGAGCCGCAGCGAGCGTGACGCCTACGCGCGCCTGTACGAAGACACCATCGTCCAGCTGGGCTCGGTCGACGAGCGGCTCGCGTTCGGTCGACTCGAGCTCGAGACGCCCGACCTGCTCGGCCAGACCGGCGACGTCGACCGTCCGGCCGAGCCGGGCGAGGGCGGGCGCTACCGCTACATCGGCCGCATCGGCCTGCGCGACGAGGCCCACCACCCGATCCTGCTCGACTGGCGCGTACCGGGGGCCAGCGCCTTCTACCAGGCGACCGCCGCGACGCCCATGGGCGCCAGGGCTCGTCGTCACCTGACGCTCGACGGGCGGATCGTCACCCGTCTCGAAGACGAGGTGTTCGACCCCGACCTGCTCGACCGCGACGACGTGCAGCTGCAGGGCGAGGGCGCGCTCATGGCCGCGCTGACCGCCCAGCGCACCGGCCGCATGACCGACATCGTCGCCACGATCCAGGGCGAACAAGACCGCATCATCCGCTCGCAACTCGACGGCGTGCTCGTCGTGCAGGGCGGCCCCGGCACGGGCAAGACGGCCGTCGCCCTGCACCGGGCGGCGTACCTGCTCTACTCGCACCGCGACCGGCTCAAGGGTTCGGGCGTGCTGGTCGTCGGTCCGTCGCGGTCGTTCCTGCGCTACATCGAGCAGGTGCTGCCGTCGCTCGGCGAGAGCGGAGTCGTCCTGTCCAGCCTCGGCGGCCTCTACCCGGGCGTCGAAGCGCAGACCGACGACGCGCCCGACGTGGCCGCCCTCAAGGGGTCCGCCGAGATGGCGGAGCTCATGCGTCGTGCCGTCCGGTCGCGTCAGATCCGCCCGGCCGAGCCGACGACCATCGACATCAACGGCGAACGGCTCGTGGTGCGCCCCGAGCTCGTCGGCGAGGCGATGCGCAAGGCCCAAGAGCGCGGCAAGCCGCACAACGTGGCCCGGGTGACGTTCAACAAGGCGGCCCTCTCGGCTCTCACACGCCAGCTCGTCGAGCAGATGCGCGAGCACGGCACGACGGTCGACGAGTCCGACGAGGCCGTCCTGCGAGAAGACATCCGGCAGTCCCACGACGTGCGCGTGCTGCTCAACACGGCCTGGCTGCCGCTCAGCGCCGAGAAGCTCGTCGAGGACCTCTACGCCCGACCGAACTGGCTCGCTTCGATCACCCCGCGGTGGACGCCCGAGCAGCGTGCCCTGCTGCGGCGCGAGCGCGGGGCCGGGTTCACCATCTCCGACGTGCCGCTGCTCGACGAGGCGGCCGAATTGCTCGGCGAGTTCCAGGCGGGTGTCGACCCCGAGCGGCTGGCGCGCAAGGCCCAGCGCAAACGTGACATCGAGAACGCCGAGCGCGCCATCGAGAACATGGGCGTCGAAGGCATGGTCAGCGCCGAGCAGATCGCCGGCGGCTTCGCCGAGCGCGCCGCATCGATGACCACGGCCGAGCGGGCCGCGGGCGACCGCACCTGGGCGTTCGGGCACGTGGTCGTCGACGAGGCGCAAGAGCTCTCGCCCATGCAGTGGCGACTGCTCTCGCGTCGGTGCCCGCTGCGGTCGTTCACCGTCGTCGGTGACATCGCGCAGGCGTCGAGCCCGGCGTCGGCCTCCTCGTGGGACCGTGCCCTCCAGGCCCTGCTCGGTCGTCGTCGCGGCGGTGGCGCCCAAGGCACGTCGGCTCCCTGGCGGCTCGAAGAGCTGACCGTCAACTACCGCACCCCGGCGCAGATCGTGACCTACGCCGAGGGCGTCGCGACGGCGACCGGGCTGCAGATCACCCCGAGCCGATCGGTGCGCTCGAGTGAGTGGCCGGTGCGCGAGGTGACCGGCGCCTCCTCGAAGGACGACTTCGTCCGGGCCACGGTCGAGGCCGTCCGGGACGACCGGGCGATCGACTCCGAGGGAACCCTCGCGGTGATCGCGCCCGAACAGGCCGTCCTGACACTGGTCGAGGCGCTGTCCGCCGCGTTCGAGGGTCTGGTGGCTGCCGGTACGGCGTCGCTCACCAAGCCGATCTCGGTGCTGAGCCCCGCGACGTCGAAGGGGCTCGAGTTCGACTCGGTCGTCGTGGTCGACCCCGAGCGAGTGCGCCAGGCCGGCCGACGCGGCAACGCCAGCCTCTACGTGGCCATGACCCGACCCACGCAACGCCTCACGGTCGTCTCGTAGGCCGGGTCGCGGCATCCGGCGCTGCGTACCCGAGAATCGGGGGGCTCAGCGGTAGTCGGCCGGCCAGGTGAAGGCCGCGGGCGCGGTGACGGTCTCCCCGATCGGCGCGAGCACGAGGTCGATGCGCTCGAAGTCCCGCAGGGGGAGGCCGGCCGGGTCGGCCGTGTACGGGCTGCCCCCGACGAAGGTGTGCAGCTCGAGACCGTCGCCCTGCCCGAGCGACCCCACGCCCCGGCCGTCGAGTGCGACGTCCCATTCGCTGAAGAGTTGACCCAGCACGAACGTCTCGCGCGTGGGCGATTCGACGTGCACGATGCCGCTGGTGTCGTGGGTGTGGATCTCGGCGGCGAACTTCGTGGCTGAGTCGTGCCCGATGTCGCCGGGCACCGTCACCGCTCGTCCGTCCACGGTGATCGAGAGGTGCGTGTGCACGTGCATCGCGAGGTCCTGGCCCCAGACGTTCTCGAGGCCGGCGGCTGCCGCCCGGGTCTCGAGCTGGTCGGTCGAGGGGCGACCCCACGGAGGCGCGGTGGCGGCCCCGCGGACGTTCAGCGGGTTGCCGCTCTGCACCACGGCCACGCCGACCCCGCCCGCCACGAGGACGACGAGTGCGAGCAGCCCCGCCAGCACTTCGCCCGAGAGTCGACGCCGAGGTCGGCGCGCTCGGTCGCTCATCGCGTCGGACCGGCCTTCGCCTCGGCCTCGGAGGTGTCGCGGACACGGTCGACGAGCTCGCGCCACGGCCCCGTCACCTGCTGCTCGGGCAGCTTGGCCTTGCGGGTGGGGCGGGTCTCCGCCGTGATGACCCAGACGAATCGATCGGGCTGCACGGCCTGGGCGGCCGTCTGGGCCTGGGACCAGGGCACCTGGTCGATGAGGACGAGCCACGACTCGGTGTCGGGCTCGGAGTCGACGTCGACCGACCAGCTGCGGGTGAGGCCGGCGAACCCACCGGAGCGCGACACGGTGACCTTCATGGGCGAGATGCTACCCCTGCGATGTGCGGGGCAGCAGGGTCTCGCGCCGGCCGGCGTCAGAACGCCGGGGTGACCCCGACGCCCTCCCACCCGGCCGAGGTCGCCCGGGTCTCGTCGGAGTCCGCTCCGTACCGTGCCGTGGCCGCCTCCACGGTCGCCGCCGCGAACTGCGCGAAGGTCGCCTCGGTCGACAAGGTGCCTCCGGTCAGCGTGTCGTACCAGACCTGCCCGGCCCGCAGCCAGGCCTCGCCGCCCAGCGCCTCGGCGACGAGGTAGAAGGCCCGGTTGGGGATGCCCGAGTTGAGGTGCACCCCACCGTTGTCGTCGGTGGTCTCGACGTAGTCGTCCAGGTGCCCGGGTTGGGGGTCCTTGCCGAGGACGTCGTCGTCGTACGCGGTGCCCGGGGCCTTCATCGACCGCAGGGCCCGACCCTGCACCTCGGGCGTGAAGAGCCCCTCGCCGATCAGCCAGGTGGCCTGATCGGCAGTCTGACCGAACAGGTGCTGTTCGACGAGTGCCCCGAACACGTCGCTGACCGACTCGTTGAGCGCGCCTGACTGCCCCTGGTACGTAAGGTTCGCGGTGTACTGCGTGACGCCGTGGGTGAGCTCGTGCCCGATGACGCTGACCGAGGCCGTGAAGCGCTCGAACACCTCGCCGTCGCCATCGCCGAACACCATGCGCTCACCGTTCCAGAAGGCGTTGTCGTAGTCCTGGCCGTAGTGGATCGTCGCGTCGAGGGGCAGCCCGGCGCCGTCGATCGACGACCGCCCGTACACCTCGCGGAACAGGGCGTAGGTGGCGCCGAGGGCGTCGTAGGCCTCGGTCGCGGCGACGTCGTCGGTGGCGGGCTCGCCTTCACCCCGCACGCGGACACCCGGCAGCTCTTCGCTGCCCTGCGCGTCGAAGATCGTCCGTTCGAGCACGGCCCCGCCGCCGAGCGCCCCTTGGACCACCGGGGGAGTGGCGTTGCGGTCGACGGCCTCCATCGCGAGCAGACCGTTGCGCGCGGCCTGCGGCGCCCGGTGCAGACGGGGCGAGTCGGCCTCGGCGAGGTGAGCGAGCAGGTACGGGGGGACGATGAACCGCGACATGCGTGCACTCTCGCACGGGCCTCCGACATCGGTCCGGACTGTTCACACGATCGTGACGTGGACCCGGGGTGGGCCGTCCGCGCGACTACCGTTGACCCCATGACCGTCACCGATGCCTCCTCGTTCGTCGACAGCAAGATCGCCGTCGTCCCCGACTTCCCCAAGCCCGGCATCCTCTTCCGTGACGTCACGCCGCTCTTCTCCGACGCGGACGCCTTCGCCACCGTGACCACGGCCCTCTCCGAGCCGTTCGACGGCGGGTTCGTCGCCGTCGCCGGCATCGAGGCGCGGGGCTTCGCGCTCGCCGGGGCCATCGCGATCGAGCAGGGCGTCGGCGTGCTCACGGTGCGCAAGGCGGGCAAGCTCCCCGGCGAGGTGCTCAGCGAGAGCTACGCCCTCGAGTACGGCGAGGCCACGCTCGAACTGCGTCCGAACCAGATCCCCGCGGGGTCGAGCGTCCTCATCGTCGACGACGTGCTCGCGACCGGCGGCACGGTCGAGGCGACCATCACCCTGCTCGAACGAGCAGGTTACGTCGTGGCCGGCGTCGCGGTGCTGCTCGAACTCGACGGTCTCGACGGCCGGGCCCGCCTCGAGGGTCATGTCCCCGTGCACGCCCTCTCGTCCGCCCCCGCCTGAGCGCCCGCCCGTTCTAGCCGGCGGCGCGAGGCCTCTGGGTCCCTCCGACGATGATGATGACCACGCCCGCGACAAAGGTGACGACCGGCGCGTAGAGGGCCAGCCACGCCGTCCGGCTCATGTCGGATGTCACCTCGGCGCCTTCGTCGGCCGCGATACCCAGATTCACGAGGTGCACCGCAGCCCACACGCCACCGACCATGCTCATGAGCGTCAGCGCCGCGCCGAGCCAGATCAGGTTCTTCACCATCGCCTCTCAGTTGCACCGGTGGTTGACGACGTCAGTGTAATTCGCTCGACGCCACCACGTGTCGAGGTCGTACGTGGCTTTCACGAACGCCAACTGCTCTCGGTAGATGCAGCGGCATCGCAACTGCTGTGTGGAACATGTGGTATGAAAAACTCTGTCAGACGGTTGTGGTCACGTCAAGGGCGGCACTCGGCGGTCGGTGGTCGGCACCTTCGTGTCGCCGCTGCTGATCGAACCGGGCTCTGCGGGGCAGAACACCATCCGACTGTTCAGGCGAACGAGCGCGCGGCCTCAAGCGCCCCGGGGAAGAGCAGCCCCGCCCCGCCCAGCAGGCAGGCGAGGGCGACGAGCACGAACACCCCGACCCAGACCACGCCCGGCACCCGGGTCAGCCCGGCGAGCTGGTCGGCGTCCGATGCCGTAGAGCGAGAGCGACGTCGGCTGCGTTGCAGTTCGAGCGAGGCGCGCAGCGCCCCGAACCCCAGCACCGAGGTCACGACCAGCCCGAACACGGCCTGCCAGGTCGGCGACGCGAAGAACGTGACGACGACCACGAGGGCGGCGCCCAGCAGCACCACCCAGAGTCCGAACCAGTTGCGAATCTGCACGAGCATCAGCGCGAGCAGCAGAAGCAGCGCCCAGAGCAGCCCGGCCGCGTACCCCGCCGACAGCAACCACGCGGCGCCCAGGGCGGCGATCGCCGGAGCCGTGTAGCCGGCGAGCAGCGTGATGATCATGCCCGGCCCGGTCCGCGGCCCCTTCGACACCGTCAGTCCCGAGGTGTCCGAGTGCAGTCGGATGCCCGTCAGTCGTCGTCCGGTCAGCACCGCGGCGAGACCGTGCCCGCCCTCGTGCACGACGGTGACGGCGTGCCGCACCGTGTGCCAGGTGCCCGGCAGCAGCACGAGCAGCAGGCCGGCGGCCACGCTGGCGAGCAGCCACGAGCCGGGCAGGGGAGCGGCGAGTTGGCTGATGCGGGCCCAGAGGTCGGTGAGTGCGTCCACGCGACGAGCCTAGGAGGCGCGGTGTACGCGGTCGCGCACCGCGCCTCCTCGGCTCTGCCGCGGTCGCCCGCGGGGTGGGTCGTCCTCGAGGTTGATCTTCGGCCGTTCCGGGCGTCCTCCCACCGACCGGTGCCGCACGATGGACGGATGCGTCGCGCCGTGCTCCTCCTGCTCACCCTCGTCTACCTCGCCGGGGTCGCCTGGATGACCCTGCGCCCCAGCGTCTACGACGCGAACACGGGGGCGCTGCTCTGGCGGGCGCTCGACGTGTTCGCGCGGCACGACGAGACCGCGTGGATCACCTTCGCCCGGGTCGAGGCGGCCGCCAACGTGGCCATGTTCGTGCCGATGGGCATGTTCCCGGCGCTGCTGCTGCCCAAGCGGTTCTGGTGGGTGGGCATCCTGGTGGGCTTCGCCGCGACGGTGGGCATCGAGACCTACCAGGCGACGTACCTGTCGGCGACCCGCTTCTCCGACCCGCAGGACCTCGTGATGAACACCTTGGGGGCGGCGATCGGCGCGGCCTTCGTCGGACTCGTGCTTCCTCGGCGGCGGCGGGGGCGGGCCCGATCACGACAGGGCTCGACGTCGCCCGTCTGGTAGGCTCCTCAGGTTGCCGTCTGAACGGCCGCGGAGAAAGAGAGCTCGCACATCCGGTGACGAGCACCGCGCAACGAACTGAAAGGGGATCCACCTATGGCACTCGCACCTGACGTCAAGACCCGGATCATCGAAGAATACGCGACCCACCCCGGCGACACCGGATCCCCCGAGGTCCAGATCGCCGTGATGACGCAGCGCATCCTCGACCTCACCGAGCACCTCAAAGAGCACAAGCACGACCACCACTCGCGTCGTGGTCTGCTGCTGCTCGTCGGCCAGCGCCGTCGCCTCCTGGGCTACCTGTCCAGGGTCGACATCGAGCGCTACCGTACGCTCATCGGTCGTCTCGGCCTGCGCCGCTAGTCTTCGCGCTCCGAACGTCTCGACGACGGCCTCCTCTGTTCGCAGAGGGGGCCGTTCTCTCGTCCCCGGCGACACGGTCCGCCCGTCGCCCGTCGCCCGTGGCCCGACGGCCGGGACTCAGTACCAGTTGTTCGCGACCGAGTGCGCCCAGGCGGCGCACATCGTGCCGTAGCGGCCCTGGATGTAGCCGATGCCCCAGTTCACCTGGGTGCGGTAGTTCGTCTGCCAGTCGAGCCCGCTCGAGACCATCTTGTTGCCGGGCAGGGCCTGAGGGATGCCGTAGGCCCCTCCCGAAGGGTTGGTCGCGTTGGTGCGCCAGCCCGACTCCTTGTTCCAGAGCTGGACGAGGCAGGTGTACTCGGCGCCGCTGCCGACCTTCGTCGCGGCATAGGCCTTGGCGCCGGCCGGGTCGTTGACGGCACCGACCGGGGGAGTCGTGCCCCCGCCGCCCGCGCCGCCTGAGCCTCCGCTGCCCGAGCCTCCGCTGCCCGAGCCTCCGCCGCCGGCCACGGGCGCCGTGCCCCCAGACGATCCGCCGCCCCCGGACGGGCCAGAGGGTGTCTTCGCGCTGGTCGCGGCCTGCGCCTTCGCCGCCGCCTGCTGGGCCGCGTAGGCCTGCTGTGCGGCCACGCCGGCTCGGTACTGCTGTTCGAGATCGGCAGTCGAGTCCTTGAGCGCGGCGAGTTGGGCGTAGAGGTCGGTCGAGCGCTGCGTGGCAGTCGTGACCTCGGCGTCGGCGCTCGCCTGGGCGGAGGCCGCCTCGTCGGCCGTGGCCTGGGCATCGCGGGCGAGGGAGTCACGGCGGTCGGCGGCGGTCGTCGCCTGTTCACTGAGTGACGACACCGTGTTGCTCGCCGTCGTGGCGTCGGCCAGCACCGTCTGCCATCGATCGCCGAGCTGCGTCAGCGAGCCCAGCTGGTAGAGCGCGGCCCCGGGGTCGGGCGACGTGAAGAGGTCGGTGCCCATCGTCCGTGTGCCACCGGTTCGGAACAGGGTTCCGGCCAACTGGCCGGCCTCCTGCTTCGCGGTCTCGGCGCCGGCCCTGGCACGCTCCGCATCGGCGGCGAGTTCGTCCGCCCGCTGCGAGGCGGCCGCCAGGTCGGCTTGCGCCGCCGCGTTCGCCTGGTCTGCGAGCACGGCCTCGTCACTGCGGTCGGACGCGGTCTTCTCGAGGCTGTCGAGTGACGCCTCGATCAGGTCGACCTGCGCCTGGGTCGCCGCGGCGTTGCCCTTCGCGGCCTCGACCTGTGCCCAGGTCGGGTACCCCGCGGCGGTTGCGGCGGACGGCGCCACGAGCGCCGTCAGGACGAGAGCCAAGGAGGCGCCGGTCGCCACCGCGAGACGACTCGCGCGACGATCCCGGCCGGACCTGTCGTGAGCACGCATGGAGACGACCCTAACGCCGTCCTCCCGGCACCGCGCCTCCCCGTCCGGGCGACACCCGCTCTCCGCACCCGGCCGGAAGGGTGCGAGTGCTAGAGTCGCGCTCGGAGCAGGCCGGTACGGCTGCTGGTCACCGGTGGTGACAGGCGGAATGCCCCGACCGACGCCGAGCGTCCCGGTCGGGTGCGGGGTCCGACCGTTTCTACTGTTGGC
This sequence comes from Frigoribacterium sp. VKM Ac-2836, assembly GCF_013248995.1. Lineage (GTDB taxonomy): Bacteria > Actinomycetota > Actinomycetes > Actinomycetales > Microbacteriaceae > Frigoribacterium. Next base: position 161,413 of record NZ_JABRPK010000004.1, read on the forward strand.
CAGACGTGCCACCGCCTCCGTCGCGTTGTCGCACGTGCATGTCGCCATGCCGTCCACGCCGCCCGCTCCCGGTACACATCGATGCCCACACGGGGCCTCGATGCAAAACAAAGAGGAGTAGCCCCCACATGGAGGGTCCAGAGATCAAGTTCGGCGAAGCCGTCCTCGACAACGGCAAGTTCGGCAAGCGCACCATCCGATTCGAGACCGGTCGTCTCGCCCAGCAGGCTCAGGGAGCCGTCGCTGCCTACCTCGACGAAGACACCATGCTTCTGTCGGCCACGAGCGCCAGCAAGAAGCCGAAGGACAACTTCGACTTCTTCCCGCTCACCATCGACGTCGAAGAGCGTTCGTACGCCGCGGGCAAGATCCCCGGCTCGTTCTTCCGTCGCGAGGGTCGCCCCTCGACCGAGGCCATCCTGGTCTGCCGTCTGATCGACCGGCCGCTGCGTCCCTCGTTCGTCGAGGGCCTGCGCAACGAGGTCCAGGTCGTCATCACGGTGCTCAGCATCGCCCCCGACGAGTTCTACGACGCCCTGGCGATCAACGCCGCCAGTGCCTCCACCCAGATCTCGGGGCTGCCGTTCTCGGGCCCGATCGCCGGTGTGCGTCTCGCCCTGATCGGTGACCAGTGGGTCGCCTTCCCCAAGGCCAGCCAGCTCGCCGACGCCGTCTTCGACCTGACCGTCGCGGGCCGTGTCGTCACCGACGCCGCCGGCAACGAGGACGTCGCGATCATGATGGTCGAGGCCGAGGCCACCGAGCACGCCTGGGGTCTCATCCAGGGCGGCGCCACGAAGCCCGACGAGGCCGTCGTGGCCCAGGGCCTCGAGGCCGCCAAGCCGTTCCTCAAGCAGCTCGTCGACGCCCAGGCCGCCATGGCCGCGCAGGCCTCGAAAGAGATCGCCGACTACCCGGTCTTCCTGCCTTACACCGACGAGGTGCTCGAGGCCGTCACCGGCGCCGTCGGCACCGAGCTCGCCGAGGTCTACAAGATCGCCGGCAAGATCGAGCGCCAGGACGCCGACGACGCCCTCAAGTCCCGTGTGAAGGACGCCATCGCCGCCAAGGTCGACGCGGGCGAGCTGCCCGACACGGCCCTCGGCCAGGTCGGCGCCGCCTACAAGTCGGCGACGAAGAAGGTCGTCCGCGACCGCATCCTCACCGAGCAGATCCGCATGGACGGCCGTGGCCTCGCCGACATCCGTCCGCTCGACGCCGAGGTGCAGGTCATCCCGCGCGTCCACGGCTCCGCCATCTTCCAGCGTGGCGAGACCCAGATCATGGGCGTCACCACCTTGAACATGCTCAAGATGGAGCAGCAGATCGACTCGCTGAGCCCGGTCACCAAGAAGCGTTACCTGCACCACTACAACTTCCCGCCCTACTCGACCGGTGAGACCGGTCGTGTGGGTTCGCCGAAGCGTCGCGAGATCGGGCACGGCTTCCTCGCCGAGCGCGCCCTCGTGCCGGTGCTGCCCAGCCGTGACGAGTTCCCCTACGCCATCCGCCAGGTGTCCGAGGCCCTCGGGTCGAACGGCTCGACGTCGATGGGTTCGGTCTGCGCGTCGACCTTGTCGCTGCTCAACGCGGGTGTGCCCCTCAAGGCCCCCGTGGCCGGGATCGCGATGGGTCTCGTCTCCGACACGGTCGACGGTCAGACCCGCTACGCGGCCCTCACCGACATCCTCGGCGCCGAGGACGCGCTCGGCGACATGGACTTCAAGGTCGCCGGCACGAGCGAGTTCGTCACGGCGATCCAGCTCGACACCAAGCTCGACGGTCTGCCGACCGCCGTGCTCGACGCCGCACTCAAGCAGGCCAAAGAGGCACGCACCGCCATCCTCGGCGTGCTCAACTCGGCGATCGACGCCCCCGACGAGATGGCCCCGACCGCGCCCCGCGTGATCTCGGTCCAGATCCCGCAGGACAAGATCGGCGAACTGATCGGCCCCAAGGGCAAGACGATCAACGCCATCCAGGACGAGACCGGCGCCGACATCAGCATCGAGGAGGACGGCACCGTCTACATCGGTGCCGTCGACGGGCCGTCGGCCGAGGCCGCTCGCGCTCAGGTGAACGCGATCGCCAACCCGACCAACCCCGAGATCGGCGAGCAGTTCCTCGGCACGGTCGTCAAGATCGCGTCCTTCGGTGCGTTCGTCTCGCTCCTCCCCGGCAAGGACGGCCTGCTGCACATCAGCGAGGTCCGCAAGCTCGCCGGTGGCAAGCGGGTCGAGAACGTCGAGGACGTCCTCGGCGTCGGCCAGAAGATCCTCGTCGAGATCACCAAGATCGACGACCGTGGCAAGCTCTCGCTCGCTCCGGTCGTGGCCGACGAGGCCGACACCGACTCGAGCGGGGCGACCGAGCAGTCGTCCGACGAGTCGGTCGACGCGTAGTCACCACGCCACGAAGGGCCCGCTCCGACCTCGGTCGGCGCGGGCCCTTCGCCGTCGGTGCCTTTGCTCGGTCGGCGCGGGCCGACGAAGGGGCTCGCCCTCGGATCGGGGTGGCGACACGGCGTAACGATTGGGTGCGCCGGCGCGGGAAACCGGTCGCGTGGTCGTATTCTTGACCGTGGAGAGCGAACCATACCCCATGCGGTCGCACAGAGGCGCATCGGGGGTTCGCGACGAGAAGGGGACGGCGTGACCGAGACGACGGCGGAGCTCGCCCGTTCAGCCACGTCCGACTTCGCCGGTGCCGCAGCCGTCGCTGCTGCTGCTGCCCGTGCCGCGGCCGTGGCTGCTGCTGCCGCTGCCCGCGCCTCCGCCGCTCAGCCCACCGTGCCCGTCGACCTCGGCATCATCCAGCCTCGGCGGCGTCTCGGCGTCTCCGATCTCAAGGTCTTCCCCCTGGCCCTCGGTGGCAACGTCTTCGGGTGGACGGCCGACCAGGCCGAGACGACCTCTGTGCTCGACGCCTATTTCGACCTCGGGGGCAACTTCGTCGACACCGCCGACTCGTACGCAGGCGGCCGCAGCGAGATCATGATCGGTTCCTGGATGCGTACCCGTCGATCACGCGACGACATGGTCGTGTCCACCAAGGTGGGCAAGAGCGCCGACAACCCCGGCCTGACCCCGCGGGCGATCGAGCGGGCCGTCGATGCCTCGCTCGAACGCCTCGGCACCGACCGCATCGACCTGCTGTACCTCCACGTGGACGACACCGAGGTGGCGTTCGAGCGCACCCTCCTGGCGGTGGATCATCTCATCAGGGTCGGGAAGGTCCGCTGGTTCGGGGGGTCCCACCACTCGGGCAATCGCCTCTACGAGGCGCGCATCGCGGCGGGCATGCTCGGCATCGCCCCGATGGTGGCACTGCAGAACCAGTACAACCTGCTCGACCGTGTCGAGTACGAGAAGGGCCTGTCGCACGTCGCCGCACAGCAGCGTCTCGCCGTCATGCCGCGCTTCGCCCTCGCCAGCGGATTCCTCACGGGCAAGTACCGTTCGCGCTCCGACCTCGCGCACAGCCCGAGGCGTCGGGTGCTGGCGAAGTACCTGTCCAAGAGGGGCCTGAAGGTCGTGCACGAACTCGACCGCATCGCGTCCGTCCACGAGGTATCGAGCGCCGCCATCGCGCTCGCCTGGCTGCTCGCCAAGCCGAACGTCGTCGCGCCGGTGGCCAGCGCCACGAACGCGAAGCAGGTCTACGAGCTCGCCCAGGCCGCGCGGGTCCAGCTCACTCGAAACCAGGTACTCGACCTCGATCGCGCTTCGGCCTGATCGCCGGGCGAAGGGGCCGTCCGGTCGCCGGTCGCCCGTAGGGCTCCGCCGAGGCGGTGGTGACCTCTGCCTCCGATGTGCTCGCTCGGTGACTCAGGCGGCGAGCAGGCGTTCGGCCGTCCTTCGCAGGGAGGCTGCCGAGGCGATCGCGTCGCCGGCGTACGCGCCCACCTGGGCGCCGTCGAGGGCCAGCACGAGATCGTCGGCGGCATCGCCCGGCAGGGGATGACCCGCCGCCTTGAAGAGGGAGACCATCTCGCCCGTCAGCCACTCACGGTGCTCCGAGATGGCGAGGCGCACGGGGTGGGTCGGGTCGCTGAACTCCGACGCCGCGTTCGCGAAGGCCGAGCCTCGGAACGACACCGACTGCAGGCGACCGACCACGGCGTCGAGGTAGGCGACGAGGGTTGCTCGACCCCCGTCGTGGGCTTCGGCCAAGGCCGCCAGCTCGGAGGCCTCCAGGTCGTGGCGACCGGCGAGGTACTCGAGCACGAGTGTGTCCTTGGCGCCGAAGTGCTTGTAGAACGTCGCCTTGGTCACCGAGGACTCGGCGATCAGGCGATCGACACCCACGACGCGAACGCCTTCGTCGTAGAAGAGGCGATCGGCGGTCGTGAGGACACGGGACCGAGCACCGGGAACGGGTGAGTCGGCACGGGGGCGGCCAGGGAGACGCTGGACGGCCGGTTGGGGGGAATCGACCGTCACAGCGTGGCTCCTTGGGACGTCTCGGCTTGAAGCCGCGTGGGGGGACGCGCGCTCCGGACCTTCTGGCGACGTCCGATCAGCCGCCGACGACGACCGTCAGGGGGTCGAGTCGACGTCGGTGAGTACAGACTAACATCGATGAGGACAAACAGAGTTGTCTGTTTGTCCTCCTGATCGTCCCCCAGTTCGGGTGGCAGTCCCCCTGGAGCGACTCACGGACGACTGCAGGGGAGGTCGCCTAGGCTCGACGTGATGAACGGCCCTGTCTCCTTCCCCCTCGACGAGGTCGAGATCTCATTCCGCGCCACGGGCGACGCGCTCGTGAGGCGCACCGTCCTGCCCTTTGGCGTCCGAGTCCTGAGCGAGCGCATGCCCGGGGCTCGCAGCACGACCATCGGTCTCTGGGTGGCGGTCGGTTCTCGCGACGAGTCCGACGCCGAACGTGGCTCGACGCACTTCCTCGAACACCTCCTCTTCAAGGGCACGTCGATGCGCTCAGCCCTCGACATCGCGGTGTCGTTCGAGTCGGTGGGCGGCGAGCACAACGCGGCCACCGCCAAGGAGTACACCTGCTACTACGCCAGGGTGCGCGACGTCGACCTCGATGACGCGATCGACGTGCTCACCGACATGGTGACCTCCTCGACCCTCGATCCGCTCGAGTTCGAGACCGAGCGTGGCGTCATCCTCGAAGAGCTCGCCATGGCCGACGACGATCCCGCCGACATGGCCGGGGAGCGCCTCTTCGAGTCGGTCTTCGGCGATCACCCGCTCGGGCGTCCGATCGGCGGCTCGCCCGACAGCATCCGTGCTGCGACCCGTGACGACGTCGACCGGCACTACCGGGCGAACTACCGTCCCCAAGACCTCGTCGTGTCGATCGCCGGTGCCGTCGACCACGATCGTGCCCTCGACCGGTTGACGGCGGCACTCGATCGGGCCGGATGGCCCACCGCCGCGGCGGCGCCCGTGCCTCGTCGCGACGACACGCCCGTCGAACTGGTCGCGGGCGAACCGCTGCAGGTGATCCGGCGACCCCTCGAGCAGGCCACCGTGCTCCTCGGCCTGCCGGGCATTTCCGTCGGCGACGACGCCCGACCCGCATTGGCCGTCCTCAACTCGGTGCTCGGCGGCGGAATGTCGTCCCGGCTGTTCCAAGAGATCCGTGAGCGCCGTGGTCTCGCCTACTCGGTCTACTCCTTCGCCCCGAGCTACTCGGACGCCGGTCTCTTCGGCCTCTACGCCGGGTGCACCCCTGCCAACGCCGGTGACGTCGCGCGTCTCATGCTCGACGAGCTCACCCGTCTCGCCACCGACGGCATCACCGACGACGAGCGCCGCCGGGCTCTCGGCCAACTCGGGGGCGCTGCGGCCCTCGCCCTCGAGGACAGCGACACCCGCATGAACCGCCTCGGTCGAGCCGAGATCTCGACGGGCGAGTTCGTCGACCTCGACACCTCACTCGGTCGGGTCGAGGCGGTGACGTCCGACGACGTGCGCTCGTTGGCCACCCGGCTGCTCTCCGGCCCGCTGTCCACCGTCGTCGTCGGCGAGGTCGACGAGACGACCTTCCCCGTCCCGACGGCGACGTCGGGTGCGATCCCTCGATGAACCAGGAGACGACGGTGTCCCACTACCTCTACCTCGTCCGGCACGGCGAACAGCAGGACGCCGAGCACGGGCTGCCCGACGGTCCCCTCAGCGAACGGGGCAAGCGCCAGGTGCGCCTCCTCGCCGAGCGCCTCGGCGGCGTCCCGTTCGACGCGGCCTGGCATTCCCCGCTCGAGCGTGCCGAAGAGACGGCTGCCATCATGACCGAGCGCATGCCGGCGCTCGAGTCGCAACCGTCGACCCTGTTGTTCGACTGCGTGCCGTCCGGGCCGACGCCCGACATGCCGTCGTCCTACAAGCCGTTCTTCGGCGGTGTGACCGACGAGCAGATCGAGGCCGGACAGGCACAGATGGCCGACGCCGTCGCCGAGTGGCTCACCCCGGCCCGAGAGGATCGTCACGACCTGCTCATGACGCACAACTTCGTGATCGGCTGGTTCGTCCGCGAGGTGTTCGGAGCTCCCGACTGGCGCTGGATGGGCGTCAACCAGGCCAACGCCGGGCTGACCATCATCCGGGTGCGATCGGCCAAACCGCCCGAACTCGTGACGCACAACGACCTCGGTCACCTTCCGGTCGAGCTCCGTACGGGGTTGCCCGTCGAACAGCCCTTCTGACGCCGACTGCCCCCCGGCCGGCTCATCGCCCGGCCGTGCCGGTCTCCGTTCCACCCGTGACGGCCTTGCCGTACCAGGTCGTGGCGTTGGGGTTCGCGTTGTAGGGCTCGATCGTCGTGTACCCCGCGCTGCGATAGAGGCCTCCGGCCGCCGCCAGGCTGTCGTTGGTGTCGAGCACGATCTCGTCGGCGCCGAACGCGGCCGCCCGGCGTTCGAGCTCGTCGAGCAATGCCCGGCCGAGCCCCTGTGCCCGACCGGTGGGACGCACGTAGAGGTGCTTGACCTCGTACCGCACCGCGCCCGAGGCCGAGGGCGCGATGAGTCGGATGCCTCCGCACGCGCGAGGTCCGGACGCGGCGCCGGAGTCCGGGCCCGCCGGACCGTCGTCGACGACGACGAACACCCCGGTCGGTGGCACGAACGCCGTCGCGTCGGGCAGGGTCGTCGTGTACCTGCCCTGGGCCGAGGGGAACGTGCTCTCACGCTCGGCGAAGTACTCGGTCAAAAGGGCAGCGGCGTCAGGGGAGGAGACGTCCGTCTCGCGGAACCGGGGCATGCCCACCATGGTAGGTCGCGGCACCGCCCCCGTCCGGTCGCCCCGGTAGGTTGGACGACATGACTTCCCGCATCGCCGTGGTGGGAGCCACCGGCACCCTCGGCTCGTTCATCGTCGATCTCGTCGAGCGCACGCCGGGGCTCGAACTGCACGCCGGTCTGTCGTCGCGCGACGACCTGGACGACGTCCTCGGGGCCGACCTGGTCATCGACGTCACGCATCCCGCGGTCAGTCCTCGGATCGTCGAGCACGTCGTCCGCGCGGGCATCCCGGTCCTCGTCGGCACCTCGGGATACAACGCCGAGCGGCTGGCCCGGCTCTCGACGGTGGTCGCCGACGCGGCCGGTCCCGGAGTCCTGGTGGTGCCGAACTTCTCGATCGGTTCGGTGCTCGCGACGAGGTTCGCGACCCTGGCGGCTCGTTTCTACGAGTCGGTCGAGATCGTCGAGGCCCACCACGAGGGCAAGGTCGATTCGCCCTCGGGAACGGCGGTACGCACGGCCGAGCTCATCGCCGAGGCTCGTCGTGACCTCGGACCGGTGTCGGCTCCGCACGCCGACCAGCGGGCCAGGGGGCAGCAGGTGGCGAGCGTGCCGGTGCACAGCATGCGTCTCCGTGGCGTCGTCGCCAAGCAAGAGGTCGTGTTCGGGGGCGAAGGCGAGACCCTCACGCTCACACACGACACGCTGTCGCAGCGTGCCTACGAGCAGGGCCTCCGCGTCGCGATAGCGGCTGCTCCACACATCACCGGGGTCGTCGTGGGCCTCGACGCCGTGCTCCCCCTCGAACCGTGAAGGGGCGCACCGCGGCGCTGGTGATGGCGCTCCTGCTGCTGCTCTACGTCGCTCTGGTCGGCCAGAGGGCCGTCTTGTTCATGTCGACCGGCGAGCCCGTGGCGATCGCGCTCGGTGTCGCACTGCTCGTGCTTCCCCTCCTGGGTCTCTTCGCTCTGGTGGTCGAACTGCGCTTCGGTCTGCGCACCCAAGAGATCGTCCGTCAGCTCACGGCCGAGGGCGGATTGCCGGTGGACGACGTGCCGCGCCGCGCCTCCGGTCGGTACGACCGCGAGGCGGCGGACGCCGCGTTCCCTGCGTACAAAGAGGCCGTCGAGTCCGCCCCCGACGACTGGCGCGCATGGTTCCGGCTCGGTCTGGCCTACGACGCCTGCGGCGATCGTCGGCGGGCCCGGCAGGCCCTCCGCTGGGCCGTCAAGCTGCGGCGCGAGACGACCTGAATCGACGGGGTCGGGTGCGGCGGACGGTCAGAGGGCGTCGACGAACGCCGACAGGGCGTCCTCGACCGTCCGGTGTCGGAACACGAAGCCGTCGCGTTCGAGGGCCTCGGGCACGACCTGCTGACTGGGCAGCAGCATCTCCCGGCCGGCTTCTTGCATGGCCGTCGAGATGACGACCTCGGGCACGCCCAACAAGTAGGGGCGGTGCAGGTCAGAGGCCAGGGTCCGCGTGACGAGGTCGCTCGTCGCCGGTGTGGGCCCGACCAGGTTCACGGGTCCCGCCACGGACGACGTGAGAAGATGCACGATCGCGGCGGCTTCGTCATGCAGGCTGATCCAGGGCCAGAACTGGTCGCCGGTGCCGAGTCGTGAACCGAACCCCAGCTTGGTCAGGGGCAGCAGCGGCTTGAGCGCGCCTCCTCCGGGTCCGATCACGATCCCGGTCCGCAGCGTGACCACGCGTGTGGCCTCCGGGGCCTTGTCGGCGGCGGCCTCCCAGGCGACGACGACGTCGCTGAGGAACCCCTCGCCCCGGCCGCTCGCCTCGGTCAACCGCTCGCCGGGACGGTCGCCGTAGACGCCGACGGCCGAGCCGCTGAGGAACGTCGCGGGTGCCTTCGAAGCCGCCCTCATGCCGTCGACCAGCGTCGACGTCGCGGCCAGGCGTGACTCGAGGATGTCGCGCTTGTACCCGGCCGTCCACGGCAGACGACCCAAGGAGGCGCCGGCCAGGTTCACGACGGCGTCCGCGCGGGCGATCAGGTCGTGGTCGACGATGCCGGCACTCGGGACCCAGGTGTACTCGTCCTCGGCGCGGGGTTCGTGACGGACCAGGGAGAGCGGACGGTGGCCGGCCGCACGCAGCTGGCGGGTCAGTTCGGACCCGATCATGCCGCTGGCGCCGGAGATCAGGACGGTGAGTGCGTCGGTCATGGGGACACCGTATTCCGGCCCGCTGGGGGAGCGGCCGCCGGACCGTCGCGGTCTTCTCCTCGACCTGGCCTGCCGAGGTAGAGTCGACGCCGTGTCCGAGACCGAAGCCAACCCCGCCGTGACCTCCTCCAAGACCCCCGAGTTCCGCTCCGACGTCACCGTCGAGCTCGTCCGCTCGAGTGCCCACGACTCCGACGTGTTGTTCGCGGCGCGCGTCTCGACCATGGGCGAGTTGACCCTCGACGGCGCGCAGGCGTCGGCCGACGGTGCCCAGGCGACCAAGGGCGCCGGTCTGATCAACTACCTGATGCGCGACCGCCACGGCTCGCCGTTCGAGCACAACTCGATGACCTTCTACGTGCAGGCGCCGATCTTCGTGTTCCGCGAGTTCATGCGGCATCGCATGGCCAGCTACAACGAAGAAAGCGGGCGCTACCGCGAGCTCAACCCCGTCTTCTACGTACCCGCCGCGACCCGCAACCTGCAGCAGGTCGGCAAGCCCGGCGCCTACGACTTCCTGCCCGGCACGCCCGAGCAGTCCGCTCTCGTCGACGAGGCCACCCGAGCCGCCTCGACCCAGGCGTTCGAGGCCTACCAGCGCATGCTCGACGCCGGCATCGCGCGCGAGGTCGCCCGCATCGTCCTGCCGTTGAACATCTACTCGTCCATGTACGTGACGGTCAACGCCCGGTCGTTGATGAACTTCCTCAGTCTGAGGACGAAGCGTGAGGGCACGCACTTCCCGTCGTTCCCGCAGCGCGAGATCGAGATGTGCGCCGAGAAGATGGAAGACCTCTGGGCCGAGCTCATGCCCCTGACCTACGCGGCCTTCGGGGCGAACGGGCGCGTCGCCCCCTGACGCCCGTCCTCGGGAGGGCCCCCGCGCCTCCCGGCCGGGGTGTCGAAGGCCCTTCGGGGGGCCGGCCCGACGCGAGACAGTACGCTGGAGGGCGTGTCGAACATCAACAACCCCTTCGGTCAGGTCCTCGTCGCCCTCGTGACGCCGTTCACCGCTGACGGCGAGGTCGACTGGCCGGCCGTCGAGAAGCACATCGACGACTGCATCAGCGCAGGGGCCGACGGCATCGTCGTCACCGGAACCACCGGCGAGACCAGCACGCTCACCGACCCCGAGAAGCTCCGTCTGGTCGAGGTGGGCAAGTCGGTTGCCGCCGGTCGGGCCAAGATCATCACGGGCGGCGGGTCGAACGAGACCGCACACGCCATCCAGCTCTACAAGGCGAGCGAGAAGGCCGGCGCCGATGGCGTCATGATCGTCACGCCGTACTACAACAAGCCCACGCAGGCCGGTGTGCTGACCCACTTCCGCATGATCGCCGACGCGACCGACCTGCCGGTCATCCTGTACGACATCCCCGGCCGCACCGGCATCCCGATCAAGTACGAGACGTTGCTGCGTGCCGCCAAGCACCCGAACATCGTCGCCGTGAAGGACGCCAAGGGCGACTTCGCCGAAGTCAGCCGCGTCCTCAACCAGACCGACCTGCTCTACTTCTCGGGCGACGACGCGAACGTGCTGCCGCACCTCGCCATCGGCGCCTCGGGCCTGATCGGCGTCACCGCGAACATCGCCGCGGCGCCCTACCGAACCATCGTCGACGCCGTGAACGCGGGCGACCTGCACACGGCGACCGAGGCGCACCAGATGCTCGAGCCTCTCGTCCGCGCTGTCATGACCCACGTGCCCGGCACCGTCGCGGCGAAGTACATCCTGCACGGCCTCGGTCGCATCTCGAGCCCGCGGGTCCGCCTTCCGCTGGTGGGCCCCGAAGACAGCGAGGCCGCCCTGATCGAAGACGAGCTGTCGCACGTCGGCTCCATCCCCGGTCTCGACCTCGGCCGCTTCCGGCCCGACCGCAACGCCGCTGCCGGTGGTGCACTGCCCAAGGTGCACGGCACGACACGCTGACCTCCTGATTCCCGCCGACGACGACGCCGGCCACAGACCTCCCGCACACCGGGGCACGAGCCCCACCTCAACCGAAGGACCAGATGCCCACGACAATCCACGCTCCCCGAGATCTCGCCCCCGGCACGCTCCGCGTGATCCCCGTCGGCGGACTCGGCGAGATCGGCCGCAACATGACGGTCTACGAGATCGACGGCAAGCTGCTGATCGTCGACTGCGGCGTGCTCTTCCCCGAAGAGCACCAGCCCGGAGTCGACCTGATCCTGCCCGACTTCTCACCGATCCGCGATCGCCTCGACGACATCCTGGCCGTCGTGCTCACGCACGGTCACGAAGACCACATCGGCGCCGTGCCCTACCTGCTGCGTCTGCGCAAGGACATCCCGCTGATCGGTTCGCAGCTGACGCTCGCGCTCATCGAGGCGAAGCTCAAAGAGCACCGGATCACCCCCTACACGCTCGCCGTGAAAGAGGGCGGGCGTGAGTCCCTCGGGCCGTACGACCTCGAGTTCATCGCGGTGAACCACTCGATCCCGGACGCCCTCGCGGTCGCCATCCGCACCTCGGCGGGCACCGTTCTGCACACCGGCGACTTCAAGATGGACCAGTTGCCGCTCGACGACCGCATCACCGACCTGCGTGCGTTCGCTCGCCTCGGTGAAGAGGGCGTCGACCTGTTCCTGCCCGACTCGACGAACGCCGACGTGCCCGGGTTCACGGCACTCGAACGTGACATCGGGCCCGTGCTCGACGACGTCATCCGCCGGGCTCCCCGCCGCGTGGTCGTCGCGAGCTTCTCCAGCCACGTGCACCGCGTCCAGCAGGTGCTCGACGCCGCGCACGCCAACGGGCGTCGCGTCGCGTTCATGGGGCGCTCGATGGTCCGCAACATGGGTATCGCGGCCGACCTGGGCTACCTCAAGGTGCCGGACGGGGTCCTGATCGACGCCAAGAAGGCCAAAGACCTGCCCGACGACCGCATCGTGTACATGAGCACGGGATCACAGGGCGAGCCGATGGCCGTCCTCGCCCGCATGGCGAACCTCGAACACCAGATCGAGATCGGCGCCGACGACACGATCATCCTCGCGTCGAGCTTGATCCCCGGCAACGAGAACGCGGTCTACCGAGTCATCGACGGTCTCACGAAGCTCGGGGCCAAGGTCGTCCACAAGGGCAATGCCAAGGTGCACGTCTCGGGCCACGCCTCGGCCGGCGAGTTGCTCTACTGCTACAACATCCTCCGGCCGAAGAACGTCATGCCCGTCCACGGCGAGCACCGTCACCTCTATGCGAACGCGGCGCTGGCCGTTCGGACCGGCGTGCCGCAGAAGAACACCATCCTGGGTGAGGACGGCATCGTCGTCGATCTGCGCGACGGCGTCGCGAAGGTCGTCGGGCAGCTCGACATCGGCTACGTCTACGTCGACGGCTCGACCGTCGGCGAGATCACCGACGCCGACCTGAAGGACCGTCGCATCCTCAGCGAAGAAGGCTTCATCTCGGTCTTCATCGCCATGGACGCGTCCACGGGCCGTGTCGTCGTCGGGCCCGAGATCCAGTCGCGCGGATTCGCCGAGGACGAGAGGGTCTTCGACGCCGTCAAACCGAAGATCATCGCCGCCCTCACCGAGGCCGCCGAGAACGGCACGCGCGACACGCACGCCTTCAGCCAGGTCGTACGTCGCACGGTCGGCCGCTGGGTCAACACGCAGCACCGTCGTCGTCCGATGATCGTGCCGGTGGTCATCAGCGCCTGAGACACGCAGGCTCACGACGACGGCCCGCGGGGGAGACTCCGCGGGCCGTCGTCGTGTCCGTCCGGATGGGCGGCTCCGCGGAGCGCGGCGAGAAGAAATACGGCTCCCGGTCATCCTCAGGGGTGAGGCGGCGGTGTCCGGGGTCTCACTACGCTGATGTCTGACACGTCAGTACATCGACCGGGGGTAGCCGTGCGCATCGCCAAAGTCTGGGTCTTCCCGATCCTCCGCATCCTGATCTTCGTCGCCATCGCGGCGGCACTCGTAAAGCTCGCGTTCTTCGCGGTACCTGCGGCCGGCGATGACACGGTCGCCGTCCCGACCGGCGAACTCGTCGAACCGCAGGTCGCCGTCGCCGTCGGCACGATCACCAACGACGTGGTCGTCGACGCCACGGTTGTGGCCGACCCCGCGACACCCGTACCCGCGACGCTCGCGGGCACGGTCACCGGCGTAGACGTCGTCAAAGGGCAGGCGGTCGCTGCGGGGGACCGGCTCGCCACCCTCCGGTCCGAGACACCGCAAGAGCCGCTCGTGGCCGCCGACGGCACGGTGACAGAACGCAAGCCGATCGTCAAGACGGCAGTCATCACGGCACCCGTCGCAGGGACTGTCACATCGGTGGCCGTCATCAAAGACCAGACGGTCGTCGTGGGCGACGCGGTCGCGCAGGTCGCGCCTCCCACGTTCCACGTGACGGGCTCCCTCGCCGCGGCCCAGCTGTATCGGCTCGTCAGTCGGCCGACCGAGGGTTCCGTCTCGATCACCGGAGGGCCGGCACCCTTCCCGTGCACGGCGCTCAGCGTCGGGGGCAGCCCCGCCGCGCCCACCGGAACGGACGGCGGCGCGGACGCCACCTCCACCCCGGCGGGGGACTCCTCGGGTCAGAGCGTCTCCTGCGTCGTCCCGGGCGACGTCACCGTGTTCGGCGGTCTCGCCGCCAAGCTGACGATCCCGGCAGGAGTAGCCACCGACGTGCTCACCGTGCCCCTCACCGCCGTCGAGGGCGCCGCGGGCAAGGGTGTCGTCTCGGTCGTCGGGGCCGACGGTTCCGCCGAGAAACGCGAGGTCACGCTCGGCATCAACGACGGCACGACCGTCGAGGTCACGGACGGTCTGGCCGAGGGCGACCTGGTGCTCGAGTTCGTCCCGGGGGCCGCCGCGGCGCCGCAGGGCGACTGCGTCGACCCCGCCACGGGTGCGGACCTCTGCAGCTGATGGCCCTGATCAGGCTCGAGGCGGTCACCAAGACGGTGCCCCTCGCCGACGACCAGACCCTGGACATCCTCACGGGCGTAGACCTCGAGGTGGGTGCCGGCGAGCACGTCAGCATCGTCGGGCGCTCGGGATCGGGCAAGTCCACGCTACTCAACATCCTCGGCCTCATCGACGAGCCCACGACGGGGACGCATTGGTTCGACGACGTCGACGTGCGCTCGATCCGGCGAGGTCGACGTGATCGACTGAGAGGTGCCCAGGTCGGGTTCATCTTCCAGCAGTTCAACCTGTTGCAGGGACGCACGGCCCTCGAGAACGTCATGACCCCCCTCCTGTACTCCTCGGGCACCGAGTTCTGGCGCCGCCGATCCATCGCGGGCGAGATCCTCGAGCGCGTCGGCCTCGGCCACCGGGCCGATTCGATGCCTCACCGCCTGTCCGGCGGCGAGCAGCAGCGCGTGGCCATCGCGCGCTCGCTGGTCCGTCGGCCGCGCGTCATCCTCGCCGACGAACCCACCGGCGCGCTCGACGTCGAGACCGGCGCCGGGGTGATGACCCTGCTCGACGGGATCGCCACCGAGAACGAGGCCGCCCTGGTCACGATCACCCACGATCTCGCGGTCGCGGCCCGAGCCTCGAGGCACTACGAGCTCGACGCCGGTGTCCTCTCGGCGGCGGTCGACGGCGCTCTCGGAACACCGACGCCGACGTCGCCACCCGCTTCGTCGACGTCCTCCCTCGTGGGCGAGGTCGACGCGTGAGGCGCGCGCTGGCCGACGTGGTGGGTGCCTTCGCCGAGGCCTGGGCCGAACTGCGGGTCAACAAGCTCCGGGTGTTGCTCAGCCTGATCGGGGTGGCCGTCGCCGTCGCGGCCCTGACCGGCGTGGTCGCCCTCGGCGGGCTCGCCGAGCAGTCGTCTCGCGAGAACGCCGAACGGTTCGGCGGGCGTCCCGCGAACTACTCCGTCAGCGCGTACTCGAACGGTGCCACCTCACCGAGCGCCCAGGCGATCCAGGACGCCTTCACCACGACGACGGCGCGTTACGGCATCGAGCAGACGAGTCGGGTGGTCTACGGCAACCGTGCCGTCCAGCTGCCCGACGGCGTGACCGAGGTCGCAGCCGTCACGGTCGACGTCCCCTATGGCGAGATGCACCGGGTGGTGATGACCGAGGGGTCGTGGTTCAGCGATGCCGACGCGTTGCGGCTCGCACCGCCCGTCATCGTCAACGAGGTGCTCTGGCGGCAGCTCGGCTCGCCACCGTTGTCGTCGCATCCGACCGTGCTCGTGCGCGGGTCCGACTCCGTGACGCTCGTCGTCACGGGCGTCTCGGCCTCGTCCGAGTACGACGGCCCGCAGATGTACCTGCTGCCGATACCCGAGTACGACCTCGCCTTGGCGACGTACGGCGTCGAGACCCCGCAGTACGAGATGTGGCTTCCACCCGAGACCAGCGACGCCTTGAGTGCCCAGGTGGCATCCGACATGAGCGCCTCTCTCGGTGACGACGTGCAGGTCGATGTCTCACGGCAGGACTACGCGGCAGGCGGCGATGCCGACCCGTTCGGCCCCATCAAGCTGATCATCACCGGAGTCGGCGTGTTGGTGTTGCTTCTCGGCGGTCTCGGCTTGGTCAACATCGCCCTCGTCACCGTCCGTCAACGCATCCGCGAGATCGGCGTGCGTCGATCGTTCGGGGCCACGGCCCCTCGGGTCTTCTTCTCCGTCATGCTCGAGAGCGTCGTCGGCACGGTCGTGGCGGGGGTCGTCGGTGTCATGGTGGCCGTCCTCGTCGTCGAGAATCCGACGGTGCAGGGCTACATCGCCCAGGGTGCCGTCAGCGACCTTCCACCGTTCCCCGTCGAAGCGGCACTGATCGGTCTGGCGTCGGCCACGATGATCGGGGCCGTGGCCGGTCTCCTGCCGGCGCTCGTGGCGATTCGTGTGAAGGTGATCGACGCCATCCGCTACTGACACACACCGGACGGCCTCCGGCCACTGTCGGTGCTGAGAGGTACCTTGGAGCCCATGGCCACGCCCACCAAGTCGACTGCGCGCGCGCGTTCGTCGTCGCGAGCGTCGCAGACCTCCGGCGCCACGAAGGCGACCAAGAAGCTGCCCGCACCCCGCCAGCCCGACCCGGTCCGCGAGGGCCCCGGTCCGTTCGTCGCGGCATGGATGGGCCTCGCGCACCTCACCGGTGGCGCATTCCGCCTGCTCGGCAAAGAGTCGCTCGCCAAGGACGAGCGACGGGACGGCGTGCCGTTCCTGCTCGTGCTGCTCGCGATCGCCGGTGCCGTGGTCGAATGGCTGAACCCGACCAGCCCCGTCGCCGTCGGGTTCGACGCATACACGTTCGGCGGGCTCGTGGGGCGTGTCGCCTACGCCCTGCCCGTCATAATGATCCTCTTCGCGGGCTGGCTCTTCCGGCACCCGGCGTCCGTTCACGACAACACCCGCATCGGCATCGGACTCGGGCTCTCCATCGTCTCCATCAGTGCCCTGTGCCACATCTTCGGCGGACAACCCGACGCCGCGGCCGGGCTCCGAGCCCTCGCCACGGGTGGCGGCGTGCTGGGGTGGGTCGTCGCCTCCTGGCTGCTCGCCCTCGCCACCGAGTGGGTCGCGGTCCCACTGGTCGTCGTCCTGTTGGCCTTCTCGCTGCTCATCATCACCAAGACCCCGCCGAACCGCATCCACCGACGGCTCGGCGAGCTCTACGCGTACCTGTTCGGTGAGACGACCTCGGCCTCGGCCGGGGCCGAGGCCGATCCTGACCTGGTGGACGTCGCCGAGTCCGACTCGTTGCCCTGGTGGCGTCGCAACAAAGACCAGCGCGAAGACGACCCGGCGTACGACACCCCGTTGGTGAGCGCGGGCGAGACCTCACCGACCGAGACGCTCGGTCGCCGGCGCCGCAAGAAGCCCGTGTTCGAGGCAGGCGTCCACGACTCGGACACCGGTGCCGCCGAGGCCGGGTCCGCCGGGTTCGGTGCCACCGGGAGCGGTGTGCCACAGACCGCTCCGACCGACATCTTCTCAGCCGACCTCCTCGGCGAGCTCGATCGGGCCGAGGACGCCGTGCGGGCTCAGGGATTCGAGGTCCCGCCCGTCCAGCCGACCGCGTCGACCACGGTCATCCCGGCCGTGCCGGCAGAACCCGTGGGCGAGAGCGACGCGGCCGCCGACTTCCTCGCGGTCGACCCCGACGAACCCGCACCGCCCTCGCTCGACGCGGTCGACGACGGCGTCGAGAGTGCTCCGTACCGTCTTCCCGCTGTCTCGAGCCTGTCGGTGGGAGAACCCGCCAAGGCGCGCAGCGAGGCAAACGACGCGATCGTGGCCGCGATCAGCCTGGTCCTCGATCAGTTCAACGTCGACGCCAAGGTGACCGGCCTCAAGCGCGGTCCGACCGTCACGCGCTACGAGATCGAGCTCGGCCCCGGCGTCAAGGTCGAGCGGGTCACCGCCCTGACCAAGAACCTGGCCTACGCGGTGGCCTCCAACGAGGTCCGCATCCTGTCGCCGATCCCCGGCAAGAGTGCGATCGGCGTCGAGATCCCCAACACCGACAAAGAGATCGTCGCGCTGGGCGACGTGCTGCGATCCTCGGCGGCGAGCAAGAGCGTCCACCCGCTCACGATCGGCGTCGGCAAAGACGTCGAAGGTGGTTACGTCGTGGCCAACCTGGCCAAGATGCCTCACCTCCTCGTGGCCGGCGCGACCGGTTCGGGTAAGTCGAGCTTCATCAACTCGATGATCACCTCGTTGTTGATGCGGGCCAAGCCCACCGACGTGCGCATGGTGCTCATCGATCCCAAGCGCGTCGAACTCTCGATCTACGCCGGCGTCCCGCATCTCATCACACCCATCATCACCAATCCCAAGAAGGCCGCCGAAGCCCTGCAGTGGGTCGTCAAAGAGATGGACATGAGGTACGACGACCTCGCCAGCTTCGGCTTCCGCCACATCGACGACTTCAACCGCGCCGTCGTCGGCGGAGAGATCGTGCTCCCGCAGGGCAGCCAGCGAAAGCTCAAGCCCTACCCCTACCTGCTCGTGGTGGTCGACGAGCTGGCCGACCTCATGATGGTGGCGCCTCGCGACGTCGAGGACAGCATCGTCCGCATCACCCAGCTCGCCCGGGCCTCCGGAATCCACCTCGTCCTCGCGACACAACGGCCGTCGGTCGATGTCGTCACGGGGCTCATCAAGGCCAACGTGCCCTCGCGCTTCGCCTTCGCCGTCTCGAGCGTCACCGACTCCCGGGTCATCCTCGACCAGCCCGGGGCCGACAAGCTCATCGGTCAGGGCGACGGGCTCTTCCTGCCCATGGGGGCCTCCAAGGCCATGCGCGTGCAGGGGGCCTGGGTTCAAGAGAACGAGATCGCCCAGGTCGTCGCCCACGTCACGCGTCAGGCACGTCCCGACTACCGCCCCGACGTCGCCGCAGTGGTCGAGAAGCGAGAGATCGACGGCGACATCGGTGACGATCTCGAGTTGCTGCTCGCCGCCGCCGAGCTGGTCGTCAGCACGCAGTTCGGCTCGACGTCGATGCTGCAGCGCAAGCTCCGGGTGGGCTTCGCCAAAGCGGGCCGCCTCATGGACCTCATGGAGTCCCGAGACATCGTCGGCCCCTCCGAGGGATCCAAGGCTCGCGACGTGCTCGTCACCACCGAGCAGCTACCGGGCGTGCTGGCCAAGCTGCGCGGAGGCGACGCAGCGACCGAGTCCGCCGCTGGTCGTGCCTCCTCGGGTGCTGCCTCCGCCCAGCGGGTCGAGTCGGGGGACTACGACGACGATCCTGTCGAGGCCATGACCCGCGGCTACGCGGAAGACGACGACGCCGGCAGCGAAGACGCCTGGCACCTGACGGGCAGGGACTAGACCATGAGCCATCACGAGGCCTCCGACCCCGTCGCCCCACGCCCGGCCTCCTCGTTCCGCGGTCGCTTCGCGTCGAAGGGTCCGGGTCCCGCCAGCACGGCGAACATCGCGAACGTGATCACGGTGGTGCGCATCCTGATGGCGCCGGTGTTCATCGCCTGGCTGCTGATCGACGACGGGGCGGACGGCTCGCTCCGCGTCTGGGCCGCGGCACTCTTCGTCGTGGCGATCCTCACTGACAGCCTGGACGGCATGCTCGCGCGTGGTCTCGACCTCGTCACCGACTTCGGCAAGATCGTCGACCCGATCGCCGACAAGGTGTTGATCGGCGGGGCACTCGTGTCGCTGACCATCCTCGGCGAGCTGCCGTGGTGGGTCACCGCTTTGATCCTCGTCCGTGAGATCGGCATCACCGTCTACCGGTTCGCCGTCCTGCGCGACCGCGTGATCCCGGCGTCCCGCGGCGGCAAGATCAAGACCGTGCTGCAGGCCGTCGCGGTGACGTCGGCACTCTTCCCTCTCTGGAACGTCTTCGGCGAGGGCATGCACTGGGTCAACGGCGTGCTCATGACAGCGGCCACGGTCGCCACCCTCCTCTCCGGCGCGGACTACATGCGCGTGGCGCTCAGGCACGGCAAGGCCGACGCGTGACGCTGGCGGCGGACGTCGTGGCCCAGCTGACGCGCCGACGTCTGACGATCGCCGTGGCGGAGTCCCTCACCGGGGGTGCCCTGGTCTCCGAGCTCGTGTCCGTGCCGGGTGCCTCGGCCGTCGTCCGGGGCGGGGTGGTCGCCTACCAGACCGAGCTCAAGCACACCCTGCTCGGGGTCGACGCGAATCTGCTCGCGCGCCATGGACCGGTGCATCCCGACGTGGCGGCGTCCATGGCTACCGGGGTCCGCGACCGGCTCGCAGTCGACGGGCACCCCGTCGACATCGGTCTCGCCACCACCGGCGTCGCCGGCCCCGACCCGCAGGGCGGGCACGGTCCCGGCACCGTCTTCGTCGGTCTGGCGGTCCCCGGCGAGGTCCGTGTCGTCGAGCTCGCTCTCTCCGGTGACCGGCAAGCCATCCGATCCGGCACGGTCTCCGAATCCCTGGCGATGCTCGACCGGTGGCTCGCCGAGGCACGGGAATAGCCCGGGTTTCGGTCTCGTTACAACTCTCGAGTTCACAACAGGTGCACAGTCCCCGATGGCTACAGTCGTGGTCAGTCGGTCCGAGCACCACTCGTCGTCCCCCATCTGAAACCATCCCGTCAGATGGGTCGTCCCCGAAGGAGGGTCCCCCATGGTCCTGGTACGTCAAGAAATCGGCGACGTCCTTCGTGACTTCCGCCTGCAGAAGGGTCGTACGCTCCGCCAGGTCGCGAGCAAGGCGAGCGTCGCCCTCGGCTACCTCAGCGAGGTCGAACGGGGCCAGAAAGAGGCGAGCTCCGAGATCCTGGCCTCCGTCGCCGATGCCCTCGAGACCCCCATCTCGGTCATCATGCGAGAGGTCGGCGACCGCATGGCCGTCATCGAGGGGCTCAACCCCATCCCCGACACCCTGCCGGACGACCTCGTCGCCGAGTTCGACTCCGACCTCGCGGTCCGCTGAGCGGCCCGCATCGCTCCGAACGCCCCCGGCTCACGCCGGGGGCGTTCCTCGTTCGAGGTACCCTCGTCTGATGCGAAAGAGCGAGTTCGCCCGAGCCGTCGAGGACGAGTTCGGAGAAGCTTACGGCCGGGTGCTCATCCGAGACCTGGTCATCCAGTCGCTCGGTGACCGGACCGCCGACCAAGCCATCGCCCAGGGCGAGTCGCCTCGCGACGTGTGGCTGGCGCTCTGCGAGGCCGAGGGCGTCCCGGTCTCCCGTCGTCACGGTGTCGGGCTGCCCGAACCGACGAGCTGAGGCGTCGCTCGCTCGCGTGTGTGTTCGACACGCCGAGACCGATGGGTCGAACACGTGTTCGGACGGATGGTAGCGTCCTCCACAAGGACGTAGACGATCGAGTTCTGCACGTCGGGCCGCCACCGCCACCGCGATGTCGGAGGTGGCCCGTAGCGTTTCTCGCATCGACGTCCCGCGTCACCGGCACATGCCGGCGACACCAGCCTTGTCGTAGCGACGACGACCCTGCACCACCGGTCGGCGTCGACGCGACAGCCTATAGGCGCACGGACGACCACCACGAAGGAGAACGACATGCCCTCAGCCGAAAACCGCGAGAAGGCCCTCGAGACGGCTCTCGCCCAGATCGACCGACAGTTCGGCAAGGGCGCCGTCATGCGCCTCGGCAGCGACGAACGTGCTCCTGTGGCGGTGATCCCGACCGGCTCGATCGCCCTCGACGTCGCTCTCGGCATCGGTGGCATCCCCCGCGGCCGCATCGTCGAGATCTACGGTCCGGAGTCCTCGGGTAAGACGACCCTGACCTTGCACGCCATCGCCAACGCCCAGCGCAACGGCGGAATCGCCGCCTTCATCGACGCCGAGCACGCTCTCGACCCCGAGTACGCCAAGAAGCTCGGCGTCGACATCGACGCCCTGCTCGTGTCACAGCCCGACACCGGCGAGCAGGCGCTCGAGATCGCCGACATGCTCGTCCGTTCGGGGTCGATCGACCTCGTCGTCATCGACTCTGTCGCCGCCCTCGTGCCGCGTGCCGAGATCGAGGGCGAGATGGGTGACTCGCACGTCGGCCTGCAGGCTCGACTCATGTCCCAGGCCCTGCGCAAGTTGACCGGTGGACTCAGCCAGACCGGCACGACCATGATCTTCATCAACCAGCTACGCGAGAAGATCGGGGTCTTCTTCGGCAGCCCCGAGACCACGGCCGGTGGCAAGGCGCTCAAGTTCTACGCGTCCGTCCGCCTCGACATCCGGCGCATCGAGACGCTGAAAGACGGTACCGATGCGGTCGGCAACCGCACCCGCGTCAAGGTCGTCAAGAACAAGATGGCGCCGCCCTTCAAGCAGGCCGAGTTCGACATCCTCTACGGCGTGGGCATCTCGCGCGAGGGCAGCTTGATCGACTTCGGTGTCGAGCACGGCATCGTGCGCAAGTCCGGTGCCTGGTACACCTACGACGGCGACCAGCTCGGCCAGGGAAAAGAGAACTCGCGCAACTTCCTCATCAAGAACGCCGCCATCGCGCAAGAGATCGAGCAGAAGATCCTCGCCAAGCTCGGAGTCGGTGGCGTGAAGCCCGTCGAAGCGCCCGTGGAGTCGATCGAGGCGAAGATCGCCGCTCGAAAGGGCGCATGACCTCGCACGACGACGACGCCCCGGTGTCGGGTCCGTCCGATGAGGACGCCGACACCGGGCGACTCGCGCCCGTCACGCGCCTGTTCGGCGGCGAACGTGATTCACGGGACGCCGAGGCGACGGGCAGGTCGTCATCGCCTGATGGTTTGGCTCAGGGTGCCGAGGCCGTACTGACGGCCATCAGTGCCCATTGGGGCGAGCGATCAGCAGTCTCGGCTTCCGAGGCCGGCCATCCTTCCGTTCGGGCTTCACGGGCCGGGGCCGCTGGCCGACCCAAGGCGTCCGGTCTGGGCGATGAGCCGGACGACGGGCCCGAAGACCTCGAGGCGCAGCAGCGGCGCGCCGAGAACGTCAGTCTGCATGCCCTCTCGCGTCGAGGCGTGTCCTCTCACGAGATGGAGAAGCTCCTGCTCTCACGCGACCTCGACGCGTCGGTCGTGGCCGACGAGATCGCGCGACTCGAGAGGGTCGGTCTGCTCGACGACACCGAACTGGCCGCCATGCTGATCCGATCGAAGCAAGAGCGCAAAGGTCTCGGCCGGGGTGCCGTGACGTCCGAACTACGGGCCCGGGGCATCGACCCGTCGGTCATCGACGAGGCCCTGTCCGACACCGACGACGACGAAGAGCAAGAACGGGCCGACGAGTGGGCACGCAAGCGGGCCGGCTCGTTGCGCGGCCTCGACCGCGAGACCGCCGAGCGCCGTCTCAACGGGTACCTGATGCGTCGGGGGTACCGTTCCGAGGTCGTGCGCCGTGCGATCGAGAAGGCCCTACCCCGTGGGGGCAGCGGCCGAGGCGGTGTGCGCTTCGAGTGACCGTCTCATGGGTGGTGTCGATCTACACTGAATCACCATGACGACGGTCGCCACCCCTCCTGACCTCTCGCCCGTCGATGACCGGGCCCGTACCTACGAAGTGCGCACCTTCGGGTGTCAGATGAACGTCCACGACTCGGAGCGTCTCAGTGGTTCGCTCGAGGCGGCCGGTTACGTCCCCGCCGACGGGGCCGAGGCAGACATCGTCGTCATCAACACCTGTGCGGTCCGAGAGAACGCCGACAAGAAGTTGTACGGGACGCTGGGCACGCTCGCGGGTCGGAAGAAGAAGCACGAAGGTATGCAGATCGCCGTCGGCGGGTGCCTGGCCCAGAAAGACAAGGCCGTCATCCTCGACAAGGCTCCCTGGGTCGACGTGGTCTTCGGCACGCACAACATGGGTGCCCTGCCCACACTGCTCGAACGAGCACGCCACAACGACGAGGCCCAGCTCGAGATCCTCGAGTCCCTCGACGTGTTCCCCTCGACCCTGCCGACCAAACGCGACTCGACCCACAGCGGTTGGGTCTCCATCTCGGTCGGCTGCAACAACACCTGCACCTTCTGCATCGTGCCGTCACTCCGGGGCAAGGAGAAAGACCGCCGACCCGGCGACATCCTGGCCGAGGTTCAGGCATTGGTCGACGACGGTGCCGTCGAGGTGACGCTGCTGGGGCAGAACGTCAACTCGTACGGTGTCGAGTTCGGTGACCGCTTCGCCTTCGGCAAGTTGCTGCGTGCCGTCGGAACGATCTCCGGGCTCGAACGGATTCGGTTCACGAGCCCCCACCCGGCGTCCTTCACCGATGACGTCATCGCCGCGATGGCCGAGACCCCCGCGGTCATGCCGCAGTTGCACATGCCCCTGCAGTCGGGTTCCGACCGAGTGCTGCGAGCCATGCGGCGCAGCTACCGTAGCGAGAGATTCCTCGGCATCATCGACCGTGTGCGTTCGGCCATGCCAGAGGCCGCCATCAGCACGGACATCATCGTCGGTTTCCCTGGCGAGACCGAAGAGGACTTCGCCGAGACCCTCCGGGTGGTGGAGCAATCGCGGTTCGCGTCCGCGTTCACCTTCCAGTACTCGGTACGCCCCGGGACGCCCGCGGGCGAGATGGCCGACCAGATCCCGAAGGCCGTCGTGCAAGAACGGTTCGAGCGGCTCACGGCCCTGCAGGACCGCATCTCCGCCGAAGAGAACCGTCGGCAGATCGGCCGGACGGTCGAGGTTCTCGTGGCCACCGACGAGGGCAGGAAGGACGCCTCCACCCACCGTCTGTCGGGGCGTGCGGAAGACAGTCGTCTCGTCCACTTCGAGGTCCCGACGGCGCGCCCGGTTCCGCGCCCCGGCGATGTCGTCCGCGTGCGGGTCACCGACGCCGCGCCGTTCTACCTCCTCGCCGATGCGGTCGACGGCCTGGAGCCCGTGTACGAAGTCCGTCGCACGCGCGCGGGTGACGCCTGGGACGCCGCGCAGGCCACCTCGTGCGGGGCGCCGTCCGAGTCCGGCGCGACCCGCGCCTCCTCGGGTCGACCCTCGAGGGTGAGCCTCGGTCTGCCCACGCTGCGGGTGGCGACGACTCCCATCTACAGCACGACCGACGACCTCCGCTGACGTGCTGGTCGCTGTCGTCGGGGCGACCGGCACGGGCAAGTCGGCGTTCTCGCTCGACCTCGCCGAGGCGCTGGCCACCCGAGGTGAGGCCGTCGAAATCGTCAACGCGGACGCCATGCAGCTCTACCGCGGCATGGACGTCGGCACCGCCAAGCTCGCCACTGCCGAGCGGCGAGGTGTCCCGCACCACCTCCTCGACGTCCTCGACGTCACCGACGAGGCGAGCGTCGAGTGGTACCAACGCGCGGCCAGGGCGCTGATCGACGACATCGCGGCGCGGGGAGCCGTGGCGGTCCTCGTCGGCGGGTCGGGGCTCTACGTCTCGAGCGTGTTGTTCGACTTCCGGTTCCCCGGTACCGATCCCGTGATCCGGGCGCGGTACGAGGCGATCGCCGACGAACGCGGGCCCGGGGCCCTGCACGATCTCTTGGCGGAGCGCGATCCAGCGTCCGCCACGTCGATCGGGCGTCACAATGTGAGGCGCCTCGTCCGGGCACTCGAGGTCGGAGACCTGACCGGACGCCCCTTCTCGGGCACGTTGCCCGAGAAGTCGTCGCCGTGGCGGCCGTCGACCGTCTTCGGCGTGGCGGAAGAGCGCCCCGTGCTCGTCGAACGTCTCGATCGTCGCGTCGAGCAGATGTGGCGGTCCGGTCTCGTCGACGAGGTGCGGGGCCTCCTCCCGCTGGGGCTCGAGCGGGGGATTACGGCCGGCCGGGCGATCGGATACGCCCAGGCCGCGGCCCAGATCCGGGGCGAGCTCACCGAGGCCGACGCGATCGACGCCACGGCGTCCCTCACCCGCCGTTACGCGCGCCGTCAGGCCAGCTGGTTCCGTCGGTACGACGGCGTGGAGTGGTCCCGCTCGGGCGATGCCCAGGCCATCGACCGGGCCGTGGCTAGACTTCTCGAGTGACCACCACGCTGCAGTTCACCAAGGGTCAGGGCACCGGAAACGACTTCGTCCTGTTCACCGATCCCGACGCGAGCACCGACCTGTCGCCCGCGATGATCAGGGCTCTGGCGGACCGTCGCTTCGGGGTGGGTGCCGACGGTGTGATCCGCGCGGTCCGGACGGCGGCGCTGTCCACCGAGGCGGCCCTGCTGCAGGTCGAGCCGCGGGCCGAGTGGTTCATGGACTACCACAACGCCGACGGCAGTCCGGCAGAGATGTGCGGCAACGGAATCCGAGTCTTCGCGCGGTACCTCGTCGAACGGGGTCTGGTCCAGTTGGGCGACGACGACGTCCTCGTCGTCGGTACCCGAGCCGGCGCACGAGAAGTACGACGTGACGGCACGGGGTTCCGAGTCGACCTGGGGCCTTGGCGTCTCGGCGATGACGACCCGGTCGTCCGGGCACGCGAACTGCACGCCGCCCGTCCGGGCCTGCCGATCTCCGTCGGCAACCCCCACGTGGTGGTGGCCCTCGCCGGCGACGACGAACTCGACGGTCTCGACCTGACGTACGTGCCGATCATCGACCCGGCTCCGGCCGACGGGGCGAACGTCGAGTTCGTGGTGCCCGCCGACCCGCTCGTGGTCGACGGCCTCGGTCGCATCCGCATGCGCGTTCACGAGCGCGGCAGCGGCGAGACCCTCTCGTGCGGTACCGGTGCGGCAGCGGCCGCCCTCGCCACCCGCCACTGGGCCGGGGCCTCGGCACCCGAGGCCTGGCTGGTCGACGTCCCCGGTGGGGTCGTCGGCGTCTCGATCAGCCACCACGACGACGGCGAACACGTCTCGCTCAGCGGGCCTGCCGAACTGGTCTTCACGGGCGCGCTCGACCTCTGAGGCCCTCCGGGTACGACGTCGGGCTCGTGTGGGGCATCCTGTCAATCGGCGTCGGTCAGACGCTCGGCGCGCAAGATGCGGTACCCCTTGCTGGTGGAGGCGCGGGTCACGTCCACGACGTCGGTCATCGTCTCGTTCATCCAGCGCTGCAACGAGTCGGCACCGAGGTTCTTCTGGACGACCAGCCAGGCCTCCGAGCCCTGATCGAGTCGGGGGAGCCATCGTTCGAGCAGGGAGTGCAGCTCGCTCTTGCCGACCCGGATCGGCGGATTCGACCAGATCGTCGCGAAGCGCAGGTCGTCGGGAACATCGTCGGGGGTGACGGCGTTGACGTTGTCGAGGGCGATTGACCGCGCATTCTCGCGCACGAGGTCGAGCACTCTCTCGTTCACGTCGACGGCCCAGACCGTCGCGTCGGGTGACGACAGCGCGAGGCTCAGTGTGATGGGGCCCCACCCGCATCCGACGTCCAGCAGATGACCCGCCCGGGGCGGCGTCGGCGTGCCCGCCAGCAGCACCGAGGTTCCTGGGTCGACCCGACCGGGGCTGAAGACCCCGGCAGCCGTGGTCACCGTCAGCTCGCGGCCCGCGAGGACGACCTCGATGGTCCTGGGCTTGGCCGCGCTTCCGGGCTGAGGGGAGAAGTAGTGCTCGCTGGCCATGCTCGCCAACTTACCGAACATCCGCCGGGGTGCCGTTCCCTGCTCCCGGTCCACCGAAAGGGTTAGTATCACCCCGATGACAGACCACACCACGACACCGCTCGACTCCGAGCGGAACGACCAGCCCGACGACGTCGTCGCGCGCGTCCTCGATCGTGCGGCCCAGCGTGCCTCCGGCTACACCGTCTTCTCGCCGGCTCAGGCCATCCAGACCCGTTCGCTGCGCGATGACGGCTCCGACGGGGACCAGTCCGAGCGGGACGACCGCCAGGCCCTCCGCCGTGTCGCGGGCCTCTCGACCGAACTGCAAGACGTCACCGAGGTCGAGTACCGCCAGCTGCGTCTCGAGAACGTCGTCCTGATCGGCGTCTACTCGCAGGGCTCGATGTCCGACGCCGAGAACTCCCTGCGCGAGTTGGCGGCCCTGGCCGAGACGGCAGGGGCCGTCGTCCTGGACGGGCTGCTGCAGCGACGACCGAACCCTGACCCGAGCACCTACCTGGGCAAGGGCAAGGCCGAAGAACTCCGCGGGACGGTCGCGGCCCTCGGCGCCGATACCGTGATCGCCGACACCGAACTGGCCCCGAGCCAGCGACGCGCCCTCGAAGACGTCGTCAAGGTCAAGGTCATCGACCGCACCGCCGTGATCCTCGACATCTTCAGCCAGCACGCCAAGAGCCGCGAGGGCAAGGCGCAGGTCGAACTCGCCCAGCTCGAATACCTGCTGCCCCGCCTCCGAGGATGGGGCGAGTCGATGTCGCGCCAGGCCGGTGGTCAGGTAGGAGGCGCGGGTGCCGGAATGGGCAGCCGTGGGCCCGGTGAGACCAAGATCGAACTCGACCGACGCCGCATCCACACCCGCATGGCCCGGCTCCGGCGTCAGATCAAAGAGATGAAGCCGGCCCGCGACGCCAAGCGGGCCAACCGTGACCGCAACGAGGTGCCGACGGTCGCCATCGCGGGCTACACGAACGCGGGCAAGTCCAGCCTGCTCAACCGTCTGACCAGCGCAGGCGTCCTCGTCGAGAACGCGCTGTTCGCGACGCTCGACGCGACGGTCCGTAAGAGCTTGACGGCGGACGGTCGTCCCTTCACGTACGCCGACACCGTCGGATTCGTGCGCAACCTGCCCCACCAGCTGGTCGAGGCGTTCCGGTCGACGCTCGAAGAGGTCGAGGCGGCCGACGTGATCGTGCACGTGGTCGACGGCTCACACCCCGACCCGGCTGCGCAGCTCGCCACGGTCCGCGACGTCATCGCCGAGGTCGACGGTCGCGACATCGCCGAGATCGTCGTCTTCAACAAGAGCGATCTCGTCGACGACGACCAGCGTCTCGTCCTGCTCGGGCTCGAACCGACGGCGATCTTCGTCTCGGCTCGAACCGGTGAGGGCATCGACGAGCTCCTCGCCCGCATCGCCTCCGTGTTGCCCGAACCCGAGATCGAACTCGACCTGTTGGTGCCGTACGACCGGGGTGACGTGGTCTCGCACCTGCACGACTCCGGGCGCATCCTCAGCACGGACTACGTGGAACAGGGCACTCGAGTGCACGCTCGGGTCTACCCGAGCGACGTCGCCGGGCTCGCCCCCTACGTCGCACCGGTCGGCGTCGGGCGCTGACACCGGCCCGCTCGTCCTGACACGACGAAGCGCCGACCACCCAGGGGTGGTCGGCGCTTCGTCGTGGCGGGGAGGGCAGGGCAGGGCCCGAGCGTTACACGAAGGTCAGACGGAGCGCAGCACGGCGACGACCTTGCCCACGATCTGGGCGTGGTCGCCGACGATGGGCTCGAAGGCACTGTTGCGCGGGAGCAACCAGGTGTGGCCGTCTCGCTGGCGGAACACCTTGACGGTGGCTTCGTCGTCGAGCATGGCCGCGACGATGTCGCCGTTCTCGGCGTCCTGCTGCTGTCGCACGACGACCCAGTCCCCGTCGCAGATGGCGGCATCGATCATCGAGTCGCCGACCACCCGCAGCATGAACAGTTCGCCCTTGCCGACGAGTTGACGCGGCAGGGGCATCACGTCCTCGATCTGCTGTTCGGCCGTGATGGGGATGCCGGCGGCGATCCGCCCGACCATGGGGACGTGAGCGGTGGCACCGTCGTCGCTGGTGGTGAAGACGGTTGCCGGGGGAGTGACCGGGGCCGTCGCGTCCACGAGGACTTCGAGGGCTCGGGGTCGGTTCGGATCACGGCGGATCTTGCCGGCCAGTTCGAGCTGGTTGAGCTGGTGCGTGACGCTGGAGAGTGACTTGAGGCCGACCGCGTCGCCGATCTCACGCATGCTCGGCGGGTACCCCCGGTGCCCGATGCTCTCGGTGATCGCGGCGAGGATCGACGACTGTTTGGCCGTCAACTCCTTTCGCGGGAGGAGACCGGTGTCTACCCGACGGGGTGCGTCGGGGGCCGCCTGCGGGGTGCGCTTCGGGTCGCTCATGGATCTCCTGCCGTCGATGTCGGTGGTCCCTGTTTGACTCCTACCACCGATCGAAACCGTATCCGATCGGGCGGTGTCGACAAAACACATGTTCGAGTGTGTCGCGTATTCGCTTCCCGATCCTGGTCGATTCCCCCTCGGTTTTCCTCCCTCAGGGGTTGAAAGCACAAAGAATCGAATGTATGTTCGGAACACGTCTTCGTGCTCGGCATTCCCGGCCGAGTGCCGGGCACGAACGCGTCCCTCGTCTTCCCGCAGTGAAAGGACCACCTCATGAGCGTCACGTCAGCATCAGCAGTTGCGTCCCCCGTCGACTCGACCCCAGTCGTGCGCACGCGTCTGCGCATCACCCGACGAGGCCGCGCGGTCGTCGCCGCATTGGTCGCCGTCCCGCTCGTCCTCGTGGCAGGCGCGGTCGTCCTCAACGGGGGTGGGGCAGTAGCCTCCGACACGTCGAGTTCCGCCGAGTTCCAGCACGTGACCGTCGACGGTGGCGAGACGCTGTGGCAGGTGGCGGCCGAGATCGATCCCAGCGCCGACCCTCGCGACGTCATCGCCGACCTCGTCTCGCTCAACAATCTGCCGAGCGCCGAGGTCTCAGCGGGCCAGAGCCTCGCCGTGCCCGCTCAGTACGTACGCTGAGTCCTCGGCGGGGGTGCCGGCACCGGCCCGCCCGTACCATGGAGGGGTGTCCTTCAGTCTCGACGACCTGCCCATCCGTGATGACCTCCGGGGTCTGACGCCGTACGGCGCCCCTCAGAAGAAGGTCCCCGTCGCGCTCAACGTCAACGAGAACACGCATCCCATCCCCGAAGACGTCGCCCGAGACATCGTCGAGTCCGTGGCTCGAGCGGTTCTCGAGGTCAACCGCTACCCAGATCGCGAGTTCACCGAACTGCGCGACTCGCTGGCGGCTTATCTCGGGCACGGGCTCACCCGCGACAACGTCTGGGCCGCGAACGGCTCGAACGAGGTCATCCAGCAACTCCTCCAGGCCTTCGGTGGTCCGGGCCGTTCCGTCCTCGGTTTTCCTCCTACGTATTCGATGCACTCCACCATCGCCACGGGCACCGGTAGTCGTTGGATCGAGGGGCGCCGCGACGAGGGGTTCCGCATCTCGCCCGAGACCGCGGTCTCCGAGATCGAACGCACGCGTCCCGACATCGTCTTCTTCTGCGGGCCCAACAACCCCACCGGCACGCCCCTCGATCTCGCCACCATCGAGGCGGCATACGACGCCACCGATGGCATCGTCTTCGTCGACGAGGCCTATGCCGAGTTCATGCCGGCCGATCAGCCCACGGCACTGACCCTGCTCGCCGGTCGTGAGCGTCTCGTCGTGTCGCGCACGATGAGCAAGGCGTTCGCCTTCGCCGGCGCCCGGGTGGGGTACCTGGCCGCGCACCCGGCCGTGTCCGACGCGCTGCGTCTCGTGCGCCTTCCTTACCACCTCTCCTCCCTGACGCAGGCAGCGGCGGTCGCCGCGCTCTCGCACGCGAACGAGATGCTCGCGATGGTCGACGACATCAAGGCCCAACGTGATCGGATCGTGCACGAACTGACCGAGCTCGGGTACGAACCGTGGCCCACCTGGTCGAACTTCGTCCTCTTCGGTGGGGTCGACGCCCCGAGCGACGTCTTCGCACGCCTGCTCGAACGGGGGATCATCGTCCGTGACCTCGGCATCCCGAACCACCTGAGGGTCAGTGCGGGCACCGAGGCCGAGACCACCGCGTTCCTCGAGGCGCTTCGCGACATTAGGCTCTCTTCGTGACCGAGACGACCCGCGCCGCCCGAACCGCCTCCCTCTCGCGTGCGACGAGCGAGTCGAGCATCACCCTCGCCCTCGACCTCGACGGGTCGGGCCACTCGTCCGTCGACTCGTCGGTGCCGTTCTTCGACCACCTGTTGACCGCCCTGTCGAAGCACTCGTTGATCGACCTCGAGGTGGCAGCGACGGGCGACACCCACATCGACGTGCACCACACGGTCGAAGACATCGGCATCACCTTCGGTACGGCGCTCAAGCAGGCCCTCGGCGACAAAGCCGGCATCTCGCGTTACGGCGATGCGCTCGTCCCGCTCGACGAGGCCCTGGTGCAGGCCGTCGTCGACGTCTCGGGTCGCCCGTACCTCGTGCACTCGGGCGAGCCCGAAGGGTTCGAGTACCACCTCATCGGCGGGCACTTCACGGGCTCCATGGTCCGTCACGTCTTCGAAGCCATCACCTTCCACGCCGGCATCACGGTGCACGTCCGCGTGTTGGGTGGACGCGACCCGCACCACATCGCCGAGGCCGAGTTCAAGGCGTTCGCCCGGGCACTCCGTCAGGCCGTCGCGCCCGACCCGCGCGTCAGCGGGATCCCGTCCACCAAGGGTGCCCTGTGACGGGCGTCCGTCCGTCGGTCGTCGTCCTCGACTACGGCAGCGGTAACGTCCACTCGGCCGTCAAGGCGCTCGAGCTCGCCGGTGCCGACGTCGAGCTGACGGCCGACCGGGCCCGGGTTCAGGCGGCCGACGGGCTCTTCGTCCCCGGCGTCGGTGCCTTCGCCGCCGTCATGAGCCAGCTCGAGTCCGTGCGTGGCGGAGAACTGATCGACCGGCGGTTGGCCGGCGGACGCCCGGTCATGGGCATTTGCGTCGGCATGCAGGTCTTCTTCGAAGGCGGGGTCGAACGCGGCAACAGCACCGGAGGCCTCGGTGCTTGGCCCGGGGTGGTCGACGAACTCAAGGCCGACGTCCTGCCTCACATGGGCTGGAACACCGTCGACGTACCCGAGGGTAGCGTGCTGTTCGACGGCGTTGCCGACGAGAGGTTCTACTTCGTCCACTCCTTCGCGGCTCAAGAATGGTCGCTCGACGTGATCCGCCCCTTCACCGAGCCGCACGTCACCTGGGCCGATCATGGCGGTCGCTTCGTCGCCGCCGTCGAGAACGGCCCGCTCTGGGCGACGCAGTTCCACCCCGAGAAGTCGGGGCGGCCGGGCATCCGGTTGCTCTCGAACTGGCTCGGCACCCTCTGACCCCGACGCGACCGACCCGATCGCGCCTCCTGACCCTGCGGTGTCCCGACGCCGTAAGAAAGACGACATGAGCGAGTTCTGCACCACCCCCGCCCTGACCCTGTTCCCCGCCGTCGACGTGGCGGGCGGTCAGGCCGTGCGCCTGACCCAGGGCGAGGCCGGCAGCGAGACGAACTACGGCGATCCGGTCGCCGCGGCGGACGACTGGGCGAGCCAGGGCGCCGAGTGGCTGCACCTGGTCGACCTCGACGCGGCGTTCGGGCGCGGCGACAACCGTTCGGTGATCAAGAAGGTCATCAAGCAGGTGAAGGGCGTCAACGTCGAGCTCAGCGGTGGCATCCGGGACGACAAGTCCCTCGAAGACGCGCTGAGCACGGGCGTCAAGCGCATCAACCTGGGCACCGCCGCCCTCGAGAACCCCGAGTGGGCCGCCCATGTCATCGCCGAGTACGGCGAGGCGGTGGCCGTCGGGCTCGACGTCCGGGGCACGACCCTGGCAGCGCGGGGCTGGACCGAAGAAGGCGGTGACCTCTGGACGGTCCTGGCCCGACTCGAGGAGGCCGGCTGCGCCCGCTACGTCGTGACCGACGTCACGAAGGACGGCACTCTCCAGGGCCCGAACGTCGACCTGCTCCGTCAGGTGATGGAGCACACCGATCGTCCCGTGATCGCGTCCGGAGGCATCTCGAGCCTCGATGACCTCGCGGCCCTCCGCGAGCTCGTGCCGCAGGGTCTCGAGGGTGCCATCGTCGGCAAGGCGTTGTACTCGGGTGCCTTCACCTTGGCCGCGGCCCTCGACGTCGCCTCGAACTGATGACCGGCGCGCCCGGCGGATCGGGGCACGCACACGACGGCGTCGGCCCTGAGGCCGACAGTGCGGGTCGTCCCTGGGCCGGACGTACCTTCGACCACCACGACACGGCGCACGCGGGGGACGACGGCTCCGCCGATCCGCGCCTCCTGGACGCCCTCCTCGGATTCCGCGAGGGGCGACTCGGTGAGGGCGACGTCGTCGACGCGTTCCGCCCGGCACGCCTGCTCGTGCCGCTGGTCGCGGTGGCCGGTGACGAGGGTCGTGACGACCACGGCCGCCGCGTCGACAAGACGCAGGAACTCTCGATCGTGACGGTCTCGGGGCCCGACGGTCGTGACGTGCTACCGGTCTTCACGTCGGTCAAGACCTTGACCCAGTGGCGTTCCGCGGCCCGACCGGTGCCCGTGGAGGCCCGCCGGGTGGCCCTCGCCGCCGTTTCCGAATCCACCGACCGCATCGTGCTCGACCCCGGGTCGATCACCGAGTTCGGTCTGCGTCGACCGGCCGTCTGGGCGGTCGCCCGAGACCTGCCCTGGACGCCGAGTCATCAGGACGAACGGGTCCTCCGCGCGTTCCTCGACGCGTCGCGGGACGAGGAGGCGCTGGTCAGCCTCGTCGTCGCTCCCGGGTATCGAGACGCTCGACTCGGTGCACCCGAGATCGTGGTGCAGCTGGGGGTGGCGCCCGGCCTCGACCGGGACGCCCTGCAGTCCCTGCTGCGAAGACTGCAGGCAGCTTGGGCCGCCGACGCGGTGATCGTCGACCGGGTCGACAGCATGTCGGTCAAGGTGGTCCCGGGCTGAGCCCCTCCGTGCTCGTCGGGGCGAGCTGCGGCCGAGGTGCCGGTTGCGTTCGACCTCCGGTCAGTTGACGGGGCCGGTGTACTTCTCGCCGGGGCCCTGACCGATGGCGTCGGGGATGGCCGACGCCTCGCGGAAGGCCAGCTGCAGCGACCGCAGACCGTCGCGGAGCGCACGAGCATGCTGGTCACCGATCTCGGGTGCGCTGGCCGTGACGAGCCCTGCCAGAGACGTGATGAGCTTGCGGGCTTCGTCGAGGTCGGTCTGATTTTGCGGGTCGTCCGCGAGCCCCACCTTGACCGCCGCCGCGCTCATGAGGTGGACACAGACCGTGTTGATCACCTCGACGGCGTTGACGTCGGCGATGTCCCGAGCGGCGTCGTCGCCGAACCGGAGGTCGTCCTCGAACCGGCTCGTCCCCGATGCCGGGTCGGGGGGTGTCGCCGGGACGGCACCGCCGAAGCGGGCGTCGGGTGTGGGTGCGTCGTCGGGGGAGTGGCTCACGAACTGATCCTCTGCTAAACTCGTCCAGGCTCGGAGCGTCTGCTCCGTGCGAAAGTGGAGATTCTCCCACCCGCGCTTGACCGTTAGACAAGGTTACCGGGTTGTTGGCACCCCGTTCGATCAGCACCACCGTCCCCCAGGGGCCTCGAAAGAGGCAGTAGGTGGGCAGGGATCGAGCAGCCAGGGTGCAGTGCGACGCGTTGCAGATGACGCCCGCACGAAACTCCTCTTTCTCTGGTGGGGCCGCCCGGTCCCGACAGATGCAGAAGAAACGACAGAGGAGTTCCGCATCAGCGATCCCCGTACGAACGACCGTATCCGCGTCCCCGAGGTCCGCCTCGTCGGGCCTGGCGGAGAACAGGTCGGTGTCGTCCCCATCGCCATGGCCCTGCGTCTCGCCGCAGAGGCCGAACTCGACCTGGTCGAGGTGGCCCCCAACTCGAAGCCTCCCGTGGCCAAGATCATGGATCACGGAAAGTTCAAGTACGAGGCTGCGCAGAAGGCGAAAGAAGCTCGTCGCAACCAGGCGAACACGATCCTCAAAGAGGTCCGTTTCCGCCTGAAGATCGACAAGCACGACTACGAGACGAAGCGCAAGCGCGCCGAGGGCTTCCTCCAGGGTGGCGACAAGGTCAAGGCCATGATCCTGTTCCGTGGGCGCGAGCAGTCGCGTCCCGACCAGGGCGTGCGTCTGCTCCAGCGCTTCGCCGAAGACGTCGCCGAGTTCGGCAGCGTCGAGTCGACCCCGACCATCGACGGCCGCAACATGGTCATGGTGATCGGCCCGCACAAGAACAAGTCCGAGGCCAAGGCCGAGGCCGAGGCTCGCAAGGCGGCTGCCAAGCCCCCGAAGCACCCGACGTCCGACGAGGTCCCGGCCGATGCACCGGCCGACCGACCGACAGAAGAAAGTAAGTAAGACATGCCCAAGCAGAAGACCCACTCCGGCGCCAAGAAGCGCTTCAAGGTCACCGGTTCCGGCAAGATCATGAAGCAGCAGGCCGGCATGCGCCACAACCTCGAGGTGAAGAGCGCCAAGCGCAAGGCTCGCCTCAACCAGGACCAGGTGCTCGCGCCCGCCGACGCCAAGGTCGCCAAGAAGCTTCTCGGTCACTGACCGCTGACACGAACGTAGAGGAACAAGAAAATGGCAAGAGTCAAGAGAGCGGTCAACGCCGCCAAGAAGCGTCGCGTCATCCTCGAGCGTGCCGAGGGTTACCGCGGTCAGCGTTCGCGCCTGTACCGCAAGGCCAAGGAGCAGGTCACCCACTCGCTCGTCTACTCGTACCGTGACCGTCGCGCTCGCAAGGGCGAGTTCCGTCGCCTGTGGATCCAGCGCATCAACGCCGCGTCGCGTGCGAACGGCCTGACCTACAACCGCCTGATCCAGGGCCTGTCCCTGGCCGGCGTCGAGGTCGACCGCCGCATCCTGGCCGAGCTGGCCGTCAACGAGCCCGCCACCTTCGCGTCGCTCGTCGCCACCGCCAAGGCAGCCCTGCCTGCCGACACCTCGGCCCCCAAGGTCGCCGCGTAGACGCACTCGCATCATCCTCGAGGCCCGACGGCCCGACACCCGTTCCGGTGTCGTCGTCGGGCCTCGTGCATGTCCGGCGCCCGTGCGCGGGCTGATTCTCTGCCCGTCCACCCGTTCGCCGGTCCCCCCGGGTACGGCATCATGGACGGGTGCCCCACGACTCCCTGCTCGACAACCCCCGATCGCCCCGAGTCCGAGCGGTGGCGAAGCTCTCGAAGCGCGACGCCCGCACCGAGACCCGCACCTTCTTGCTCGAGGGGCCGCAGTCTGTCGGTGAGGCCCTGGCCTTCCGACCCGAGCTGATCGTCGAGCTCTTCGGCACCCCGACCGCCCTCGAGCGCTACCCCGAGGTGTCGGTCGCTGCCGAGGCCGCGGGCATCGACATCCAGTTCGTCACCGAGCCGGTGCTCGAGGCCATGGCCGACACCGTCACGCCCCAGGGCATCGTCGCCGTCTGTCAACAGTTCCCCACGTCGGTCAAGGACGTCTTCGGAGCCGAGCCGAAGCTCATCGTGATCCTCGAGGAGGTCCGCGATCCGGGCAACGCCGGCACCATCATCCGGGCCGCCGACGCGGCGGGGGCCGACGCCGTCATCATGACCGGCCGGAGCGTCGACCTCTACAACCCCAAGGTCGTGCGGTCCACGACGGGATCGCTGTTCCACGTGCCGGTCGCCGTGGGTGTCGAGCTGCCGGCGATCGTCGACCGGTGCCGTGAGGCCGGCCTGCAGGTGATCGCTGCCGACGTCAAAGGCGACGACCTGCTCGACGCCAGGACCGAGGGAGTGCTGGCCGAACCGACCGCGTGGCTGTTCGGCAACGAGGCCCGAGGTCTCACCGACGCCGATCTGGCGCGTGCCGACCGCGCCCTGGTCGTGCCCATCTACGGTCATGCAGAATCGATGAACCTCGCCACGGCGGCCTCGGTGTGCCTCTACGAGAGTGCCTTCGCCCACCGCAGCTAGCGCCTCCTCGTCCGCCAGGAGGCGCGGTTCTGGTCGGGCGAGGACGTCGCGACCAGACGCGTCGTTTCGTTTTCATTAAGAATCGTCTGTGAATTTGACCCCGACCTGGGGGTCTGTTTGTGTGGGCGCATGGAACCCCTCGTCGTGGTCGACCACGTCAACAAGCACTTCGGTGACCTGCACGTCCTGAAAGACATCACCACGACGGTGGGCAAGGGTGAGGTCGTCGTCGTGATCGGCCCCAGCGGCTCAGGCAAGTCGACCCTCTGCCGGGCCATCAACCGTCTCGAGACCATCGACGACGGTGTCATCACGATCGACGGCACGCGTCTGCCCGAAGAGGGTGCAGAACTCGCACGCTTGCGCGCCGATGTCGGCATGGTGTTCCAGAGCTTCAACCTCTTCGCGCACAAGAGCGTGCTCGAGAACGTCACCCTGGGGCAGGTGAAGGTCCGCAAGCGGAGCAAGGCCGAGGCCGAGAAGCGCGCGATGCAACTCCTCGAACGCGTCGGAGTGGCTGACCAGGCCCAGAAGATGCCGTCGCAACTCTCCGGAGGTCAGCAGCAGCGCGTCGCCATCGCGAGAGCCCTGGCCATGGACCCCAAGGTCATGCTGCTCGACGAGCCGACCAGCGCCCTCGACCCCGAGATGATCACCGAGGTGCTCGACGTCATGGTCCAGCTCGCGCAGGACGGCATGACGATGATCGTCGTCACCCACGAGATGGGCTTCGCCCGCAAGGCGGCCGACCGCGTCGTCTTCATGGCCGACGGCGAGATCGTCGAGGAAGCCACGCCCGAACGGTTCTTCACGGCCCCGGCCTCCGACCGGGCCCGCGACTTCCTCTCGAAGATCCTCACGCACTGAGCGACGCCGTCGTCGCCGTGTCCCAGGGCACGGCCCCGGAACCCCCGTCCGCCGTTCGGCGCCCGGGCCACACAGCAAGGAGAACAGAATGCGACTCAGCAAAGGATTCGTCGCCGTAGCCGCAGCCGCCGTCACGGTGCTCGGCCTCTCGGCCTGCACCGACTCGGCCGCGCCCTCGAGCTCCGTCGAGGTCGACGAGGTGGCCGACTTCGAGGACGGCACGACGATGGCGCGACTCGCCGAGGCCGGTGAGATCACCATCGGCACCAAGTTCGACCAACCCCTGTTCGGGCTCGACGACGGATCGGACAACCCGCAGGGCTTCGACGCCGAGATCGGCAGGCTCGTCGCGGCCAAGCTCGGCATCCCTGCCGACGGCATCACCTGGGTCGAGACCGTCTCCGCCAACCGCGAGCCGTTCATCCAGAACGGCGACGTCGACCTCGTCATCGCGACGTACACCATCAACGACGCTCGCAAGCAGGTCGTGTCGTTCGCCGGCCCCTATTACGAGGCGGGCCAGGACCTCCTCGTCCTGGAGGGCAACCCGGACGGCATCGAGGGCGCCGATGATCTCGCGGGCAAGGCCGTCTGCACGGTCAGCGGCTCGACGAGTGAAGCGAACGTCGCCGAGTACACCGACGACATCATCGCCACGGACACCTACTCGAACTGCCTCGAGCCGCTCCGCACCGGTGCGGTCGCGGCCGTGACGACCGACAACGTCATCCTGGCCGGCCTCGCCGACCAGAACGAGGGCGAGTTCGAGGTCGTCGGGGCGCCCTTCACCGAGGAGCCCTACGGCATCGGACTGGCACTCGACGACACCGACTTCCGCATGTTCATCAACGACACGCTGCAGGATGCCGAAGACGACGGCACCTGGGACGAATTGTGGGAGAAGACGGCCGGCACGGTGTTGGACACCCCGACCCCGCCCACGATCGACCGTTACTGAGCACCGCGCGGGCACCCGGGGCGACCTGCTCCGGGTGCCCGCGTCACGAGCCCTGACCGAAGGACCCCGTTGAATCCCTTGGACGTCATCCCCGGCTTCGACGCCGTGACCGACAACTGGCCCCGTTTCTGGGACGGCTTCGTCACGACGCTGCAGCTCCTCGCGCTGTCCGGCGTCGGCGCGATCGTCATCGGGTTCGTCGTCGCCGCGCTGCGGATCTCGCCGGTCGCGTCGTTCCGTGTGTTCGCCACCACGTACACGGAGGCCATCCGCAACATCCCGTTGACGCTCGTGCTCTTCTTCTGCGCGTTCGTGCTGCCCTACCTCGGCGTCGGCATCGGCTACTTCACGCTGGCGACCATCGGACTCACGGTCTACACCTCGCCCTTCGTCGCCGAGGCCGTGCGGTCCGGGGTCAACGGGGTGCCGGTGGGCCAGGCCGAGGCGGCGCGCAGCATCGGTCTCGGCTTCGGCCAGACGCTCACGCTGGTAATCCTGCCGCAGGCGTTCCGCATGGTGATCCCTCCATTGATCAACGTCGTCATCGCGTTGACGAAGAACACGTCGGTCGCGGGCGGGTTCTTCGTCGCCGAGCTCTTCGCCGCCGGCAAGTTCATCGCCAACGACCGGGGTGACGCGGTGATCACGGCACTGTTGTCGGTGGCCGTGTTCTACCTCGTCGTCACCATCACCCTGGGTCGTGTCGCGGCCTTCGTCGAGAAGAAGGTCGCGGTCCTGCGATGAGCACGAACGTCCTCTACGACGCCCCTGGCCCCAAGGCCCGCCGTCTATCGCGCATCATCTCGGTGGTCGGCGTCGTGCTGGTCCTCGCCCTCGTCGGCTACGTCCTGTACCTCCTCGGTCGCCCCCGCGTCAGCGCCAACGGCGCCGTCACGGCTAGTGTGCTCGACCCGTCGCGGTGGGACATCCTGCTCGACCGGAACCTCTGGCGGAACATCGGTGCCGGGTGGCTCGCGACCATCCGTGCGGCGGCAGTGGCCTCGGTCCTCGCCGTGGCCGTCGGGGTGCTCTTCTCGTTCCTGCGGACGGCCCGCACGGCGTGGGTCCGGGTGCCCACGACGATCGTGCTCGAGTTCTTCCGTGGCATGCCCGTGCTGCTGATGATGCTCTTCATCCTCCTGGTCTTCTCGACAGGAGCGTTCTGGGCCGTCGTCCTGGCGTTGGCGGTCTACAACGGCGCGCTGATCGGCGAGGCCTTGCGGTCGGGCATCGCCGCCCTGCCGCGCGGTCAGCGCGAAGCCGGTCTCGCCATCGGGCTCTCGCCGGTGCGCACCCGCTTCGCCATCGAGTTCCCCCAGGCGTTCCGGCAGATGCTGCCCGTGATCCTGGCGCAGCTCGTGGTGCTGTTGAAGGACACCTCACTCGGTTACATCGTGGGGTACGTCGAGTTGACCCGCCGGGGGTTGAACCGGCTCGGGACTTCGTACGGCAGCACGTACACCTTCACGTTGTTCGCGGTGGTCCTGGTCGTGTACCTGCTGACCAACCTCCTGTTCTCGTACGTCGTGCGCGTGGCGGATCGCCGCACCGGTCGTCGTGGAGTCCTCGCCCGATCGCGCCGTCGTCGCCCCGCGGGGGGTCCTGGACTGCCGACCTCCGACGACGACTCACGACGGACCGCGCCGTCCGAGGGCGGGCGAGATCCCAGACCCTGAGCCGGTGGTGGTCTGCAGACCTCCGACGGCGACGGCATCCCGTGTGCGGGAGGCCGTCGCCGTTTGGTGTCCGCGTGTCACGTCCGCATCACGCGGTCGTGCAGAAGCGCGCCACCTCGCTTCCGGGGACGAAGGGCGTGAAGTCGAGGCTGACGATCCCTCCCGAGAAGCAGTACTGGGTCCCGCTGACGTCACGGGGCACGGTCGCCGCCCCCGTGCAGGTGCTCGTCGTGAAGCAGGTGTTGGTGGCCGCGAGCAGGTCACCCGACCCCGCCTGCAGCGTGCCGTTCACCCCGATGGTCACGAGGTCGCCTCGTCCAGAGCAGGTCACCGTGGCGCGTCCCACCACGGTGATGTCTCCGACGGTCAGTGTCGCGGTCTGCGAGCAACTGAAGTCCTGCACCCCGTCGTTGTACGTGAAGTTGGTGGTCCGGGTCTGGGTCGCTGCATTCGCCGGGGCGGCCACGGCCATGCTCGTCAACACCAACACGAAAGCTGTACCTAGGGTGGCTGCGAGTTTCTTCATCATGTCTCCTTCGGTGAGGAGTCCTCCGCGTCGAGGACTCGGATGCTCCACGCTATACCCGACAAATCATCATGTTTGTGATGGAGTAGAAGTATCGACCGGTGCACGTTCAGGAGGCGCGGGTCGCCTCCGAGCGATCGCTAAGCTTGGTTCTCGTGTCAGACTCCGTGCCCCTCTCCGAAGACGCCGTCGCGTCGGCCGTCGATGCCGCCCTCGCGGCGATCGCCACGGCCGCCACCGTCGCCGAGCTCAAGACCGCGCGTGCACAGCACGTGGGCGAGGCCTCGGTGCTGGCACGCCTGAACGCCGGTCTCCGCGACCTGCCGAACGATCAGAAGGCCGCGGCGGGCAAGCTCGTCGGCCAGGCCCGCGGTCGTGTCGGCCAGGCGGTGGCCACACGGGAGGCCGAGTTGGCCGTCCTCGAGGAGGACGCCCGGCTCGAGGCCGAGGCCGTCGACGTCACGGCCGTGCCGTCGCGCCGCCGCGCGGGTGCTCGACACCCCCTGGCGCTGTTGCAAGAGCGCATGGCCGACCTCTTCATCGGCATGGGGTGGGAGGTCAACGAGGGCCCCGAGCTCGAGCACGAGTGGTTCAACTTCGACGCGCTGAACTTCGACGCCGACCACCCGGCACGGGCCATGCAAGACACGTTCTTCGTCGACCCGGTCGACCGCCACTTGGTGCTTCGCACGCACACGTCGCCGGTGCAGATTCGCACGCTGCTCTCGAAAGAGCTGCCGGTCTACAACGTCGCGCTCGGCCGGGTCTTCCGCACCGACGAGCTCGACGCGACGCACACCCCCGTCTTCACCCAGCTCGAGGGAATCGCCGTCGATGAAGGGCTGACGATGGCCCACCTGCGCGGCACCCTCGAACACCTCGCGAGGTCGATGTTCGGCGCCGAGGCGCAGATCAGGCTGCGCCCCAATTACTTCCCGTTCACCGAGCCCAGCGCCGAGATGGACGTCTGGCAGCCGAACGCCAAGGGCGGCGCGCGGTGGGTCGAGTGGGGCGGCTGCGGCATGGTCAACCCGAACGTGCTGCGGGCGGCGGGCATCGACCCCGAGAAGTACCAGGGCTTCGCGTTCGGCATGGGCATCGAACGCACCCTCCAGTTCCGCAACGACCTGAACGACATGCGCGACATGGTCGAGGGCGACGTCAGGTTCAGCGAGCAGTTCGGGATGGTGGTCTGATGCGGGTTCCGTTGAGTTGGCTCGGCGAGTTCGTCGACCTGTCCGATGACGTGTCGCTCGAGGGCGTCCATGCCGCCCTCGTGTCGGTCGGATTCGAAGAAGAAGACGTCCACGTCGGTGACGTGACCGGTCCGCTCGTCGTCGGGCAGGTGCTCGAGTTCACCCCCGAACCACAGAAGAACGGCAAGACGATCAACTGGTGCCAGGTCGCCGTGGGTCCGAACGCTGCCACCGATCCCGACGACGTCCGCGGTATCGTCTGCGGCGCTCACAATTTCGTGGTCGGCGACAAGGTCGTCGTGTCGTTGCCCGGTGCGATCCTTCCTGGGCCGTTCCCCATCGCCGCTCGCAAGACCTATGGGCACGTCTCCGACGGCATGATCGCCTCGACGCGCGAACTCGGCCTCGGCGACGAGCACGACGGCATCCTCGTGCTCTCCTCGCTCGGCCTCGACCCCGAGGTCGGCACCGACGCGATCGCACTGCTCGGCCTCGACGAGGCCGCGGTCGAGATCAACGTCACGCCCGACCGGGGCTACGCCTTCAGCATCCGCGGGGTGGCCCGCGAGTACTCGCACGCCACGGGGGCGACCTTCCGTGACCCCGCGTCGCTCGTCTCGCCGACCCCGTCCTCGGGCTTCCCCGTCGTCGTGGACGACGAGGCGCCCCTGCGTGACCGCGTCGGCGTCCGGACGTTCACCACCAAGGTGGTCCGTGGCATCGACGCGACCCGTCCCACCCCTCCGTGGCTCGCGTCGCGCCTTCGGTTGGCGGGCGTCCGCAGCATCTCGCTGCCGGTCGACGTCACCAACTACGTCATGTTCGAGCTCGGCCAGCCGATCCACGGCTACGACATCGACAAGGTCAGCGGTGGGCTCTCCGTCCGCCGGGCGGCGCCGGGTGAGCGCCTCGAGACCCTCGACGGCCAGGTGCGCGACCTGCACGCCGAAGACCTCGTGATCGCCGACGAGTCGGGCGCCATCGGCCTGGCCGGTGTCATGGGCGGCGCCTCCACCGAGATCGGTGCGACCACGACCGACGTCCTCGTCGAGGCCGCGACCTTCGACCCCACGTCGATCGCGCGGACCGCCCGCCGCCACAAGCTGCCGAGCGAGGCGTCGAAGCGCTTCGAGCGCGGTGTCGATCCGCAGGTGGCCGAGGCGGCCGCCCAGCGCGTGGTCGACCTGCTCGTCGAGCTCGCCGGCGGCACGGCCGACACACTCGGGTCACGGTGGGACGAGTCCACCCCGCCCGAGACGATCACCCTGCCTGCCGACCGTGCCGCGCGCCTCATGGGCGTCGACTACACCGACGACGAGGTCTCCGGCGCCCTCACGGCCATCGGGGCGAGCGTCGAGCGTTCCGGTCACGACTGGCTCGTGACCCCGCCGACCTGGCGGACCGACCTGGTCGACTCCGCCTCGCTCGTCGAAGAGGTCGCCCGCATCACGGGGTACGACCGCATCCCCTCGGTGCTGCCCGTCGCCCCGGCCGGTCGCGGCCTGTCCCGCGAGCAGCAGCTGCGTCGGCAGGTGTCGAACGGGCTCGCCGCCGCCGGCTCCACCGAGGTCGCCGCGTACCCGTTCGTCTCGTCGGCCCAGAACCTCGCCTTCGGCTCGGCCGACGGCAGCGCACTGCCCGCCGTACGACTCGCGAACCCTCTCGACTCGGCTGCGCCCGAGTTGCGCCGTTCTCTGGTGCCGGGTCTGCTCGAGGTCGCCCGCCGCAACCACGGTCGTGGTGTCGTCGACCTCTCGGTGTTCGAGGTGGGCACGGTCTTCCTGCCCGCCGAGGGCGTCACCTACGGCACCGACGAGGTCCCGTTCGGGGCCGCCCGCCCCGACGAGGCGACGTTGGTCGCCCTCGCCGCGGCCCTGCCTGCTCAGCCGCGACACCTCGCCCTGTTGTCGGTCGGCACGGTCGTCGACCGCGCCCCGGGGCAGCCCGCCGTCACGGCATCCCTCGCCGACGTGCTCGACGCCGTGCGCGTCGCCGCATCCGCGGCCGCCGCCCCGGTCACCTTCCGTCAGGCCCGTCACGTGTCGCTGCATCCCGGCCGCACGGCCGAGGTGCTGGTCGGTGACGAGGTCGTGGGCATCGCGGGCGAGCTGCTGCCGAGCGTCGCGACCGACCTCGACCTGCCCCGCGTGGTCGCCGTGGCCGAACTCGACCT
Organism: Frigoribacterium sp. VKM Ac-2836; assembly: GCF_013248995.1. GTDB lineage: Bacteria > Actinomycetota > Actinomycetes > Actinomycetales > Microbacteriaceae > Frigoribacterium. Next base: position 206,211 of record NZ_JABRPK010000004.1, read on the forward strand.
CGACCGGCTGATCGCCCTCGCCGTCGTCGAACCGGTCACCTCCGCCCTGTCGTCCTACCCTGCGGCGACACAAGACCTGTCCCTCGTGGTGGGCACCGACGTCCCCGCGGGCGACGTGCTCGACACGGTGCGCGAGGGCGCCGGCCCGCTGCTCGAGAGCGTCCGGCTGGTCGACGACTACAGGGGTTCCGGGCTGCCCGACGCGTCGAAGTCGCTCACCTTCGCATTGCGTTTCCGGGCCGATGACCGCACTCTCACCGCCGCCGAGGCCTCCGAGGCCAAATCCGCTTCGGTCCGCCTGGCCGGCGAGCGATTCGGGGCGGCGCTCCGCGACTGACACTCGCCCGGCGCCGCCGCCCCTGATCCCAGGCCGATTCGAACATTAGGGTGGACGCATGCCTTTCTCCGTTGCCGTGGCCGGCGCGAGTGGTTACGCCGGTGGTGAGCTGTTGCGCTTGCTCGCCGAGCATCCCGACTTCGAGGTGCACACCGTCACCGCGTTCCAGAACGCCGGTCAACGTCTCCTCTCGGTCCAGCCGCACCTCCGCTCCCTCGCACACCTGACCCTGGTCGAGACGACGCCCGAAGTCCTTGCGGGCCACGACGTCGTGTTCCTCGCCCTGCCCCACGGCAAGTCCGGGGCGATCACGGCTCAGTTGCCCGACGACACGCTCGTCGTGGACTGCGGAGCCGACCACCGACTGACCGACGAATCCGCCTGGCAGGCGTTCTACGGTGGCGAGTTCTACGGGGCGTGGTCGTACGGCCTCCCCGAACTCGTCCTCGGCGACAGATCGGGCCGTCAACGAGACGCCCTGGTCGGGGCCACGCGCATCGCGGTACCCGGCTGCAACGTCACGGCCGTCACCCTGGGTCTCGCGCCGGGGGTCCAGGCAGGCGTCGTCGAGACCTCGGACATCGTCACCGTGCTGGCCGTGGGCCCGTCCGGGGCGGGCAAGGCGTTGAAGACGCACTTGTTGGCCAGCGAGCTGATGGGGTCGGCGTCCGCCTACGGCGTGGGCGGCAGTCACCGTCACGTCCCCGAGATCCAGCAGAACCTGCGCGCGGCCGGCGCGACCGAGGTGAACGTCTCGTTCACGCCGGTGCTGGTGCCCATGTCTCGGGGCATCCTCGCGACGACGACCGCCCGTCTGGCGCCGGGGGTGACGGCCCACGACGTCCGGTCGGCCTGGCAGCAGGCCTATGCGAACGAGCCCTTCGTGCACCTCCTGCCCGAGGGAGAATTCCCGCGCACGGCCGACACGATCGGGGCGAACACGGCCTTGATCGGTCTCGCCGTCGACGAGGCCGCCGACCGCGTCGTCGTCGTCACCGCGATCGACAACCTCGTCAAGGGCACGGCCGGCGCCGCCGTCCAATCCGCCAACATCGCCCTCGGCCTGCCCGAGACCACCGGCCTCGGCCAGAACGGAGTCGCCCCGTGAGCGTCACCGCAGCAGCCGGGTTCGAGGCTTCCGGCGTCGTCGCCGGCCTCAAGAGCACGGGCGCGCCCGACGTCGCCCTGGTCGTCAACCGTGGTCGCAGCACCGCCGCGGCGGCCGTCTTCACCAGCAACCGGGCGAAGGCGAACCCCGTGCTCTGGTCTCAACAGGTGGTCGCCGACGGTCGTGTCGACGCGGTCGTCCTGAATTCCGGAGGCGCGAATTGCTTCACGGGTTCGTTCGGCTTCCAGACGACCCACTCCACGGCCGAGACCGTGGCTGCGGCTCTCGACCTGTCGGCGACGGACGTCCTCGTCTGCTCGACGGGCCTGATCGGCGTCGGGGACCAGACCTTCCGTGACAAGGTGCTCGCCGGGTCCACCGCCGCGGCCGGTGCTCTGTCGGCCGACGGTGGGCTCGACGCGGCCACGGCCATCATGACGACCGACACCAAGCCCAAGCAGGCGATCGTCGCGGGCGACGGCTGGGTGGTCGGTGGCATGGCCAAGGGTGCCGGCATGCTCGCTCCCGGCCTCGCCACGATGCTCGTGGTGCTCACGACCGACGCCGAGGTCGACGCGTCGGGTCTCGACTCCGCGCTCCGAGAGGCCACCCGGGTCACCTTCGACCGCCTCGACTCGGACGGGTGCATGTCGACGAACGACACCGTCGTGTTGCTGGCCAGCGCCGAGTCCGGTGTCGCGCCTCCTGCCGACGACTTCGCGGCGGCGGTCACGGCGCTGTGTGCCGACCTCGCCGAACAGCTGCAGGCCGATGCCGAGGGCGCCTCGCACGACATCCGCATCGAGATCGTGGGGGCGGCCTCCGACGACGACGCCGTCGAGGTCGGTCGGTCCATCGCGCGCAACAACCTGTTCAAGGCGGCCGTCTTCGGCAACGACCCCAACTGGGGTCGGGTGCTCGCGGCGATCGGCACCACCTCGGCCGAATTCGACCCCTATGACGTCGACGTGACCATCAACGGCGTCCGGGTCTGCCACGCCGGTGCTCCCGACCGACCGAGCGACGAGGTCGACCTCACCCCGCGGGCGGTGCACGTGCTCGTCGACCTCAAGACGGGCCCGGTCGAGGCGACCATCCTGACCAACGACCTCACACACGACTACGTGCACGAGAACAGCGCGTACTCCAGCTGATGGGCGTCCACACGAACACCGGCGCCACGGCGGCCGACGAACAAGAGCTGGCTGCGGTCAAGGCCTCGACGCTGATCGAGTCCCTGCCCTGGCTGAAGCGCTTCTCGGGCAAGGTCGTCGTCGTCAAGTTCGGCGGCAACGCCATGGTCGACGACGCCCTGAAGCAAGCGTTCGCCGAAGACATGGTGTATCTGCGGTACGCCGGGCTGCACCCGGTGGTCGTCCACGGTGGGGGGCCCCAGATCTCCGCCGCTCTCGACGCGGCCGGCATCGAGAGCGAGTTCCGGGGTGGCTACCGCTACACGTCGACCGAGGCGATCTCGGTCGTGCGTGACGTCCTGGCCGGTGAGGTCAACCGCGAAATCGTCGACCTCATCAACGAGCACGGCGATCTGGCCCGGGGCGTCTCGGGTGAGGGCTCGACCTTGTTCGAGGGTCGCAAGCGCGGTGTGGTGGTCGACGGCGAGACCTTCGACCTGGGCCACGTGGGCGATGTGACGCATGTCGACCCGTCCTCGGTGCTGGCCGAGGTCGAGGCGGGGCGCATCCCCGTCGTCTCGTCGATCGCGACGAACCCGGTCGAGCCGGAGCACGCCCTCAACGTCAACGCCGACGCCGCGGCCGGAGCTCTGGCCATCGCCCTCGGTGCGGCGAAGCTCGTCGTCCTGACCGACGTCGCGGGGCTCTACGCCGACTGGCCGAACCGCGACTCGCTCGTCGAGGCCATCACGGTCTCGGCCCTCACCGACATGCTGCCGACCCTCGAGTCGGGCATGATCCCCAAGATGCGCGCCTGCCTCGACTCGGTCGTGGGCGGCGTGGGCGGGGCGACCATCATCGACGGTCGCATCCCGCACTCGATCCTCCTCGAGGTGTTCACCCAGCGTGGGTCGGGCACCGAGGTGGTCCCCGACGACCGGGCGGCGTCCACCGGCGCCCCCGTCGTCACCTCGTTCGGCACGTCCGCCGGCGAGATCGTCACCACCGGGGGCACCGCCCCGGATGGCCCTGCCGCGAGCGGCACCGACACGAAAGGACAGTCGTGACCATGATCCAGACCCAAGGCGGTACCTGGCAGCGCCGATTCGGCGACTCGATGATGCGCTCGCTGTCCACTCCGAAGGTGATGCTCGACCGCGGCGAGGGCTGTCAGGTGTGGGACGTCGACGGCAAGCGCTACCTCGACTTCCTGGCGGGCATCGCCGTGAACGCCCTCGGACACGCCCACCCGGTGCTCGTCGAGGCGCTCACCGAGCAGGCGAGCAAGCTGATCCACGTCTCCAACTACTTCGCGACGGCCCCTCAGGTCGAGCTCGCCGAGCGGCTGACCCGTATCAGCGGCGCGGGCGAGCGTGGGCGTGTCTACTTCGGCAACAGCGGAGCCGAGGCCAACGAGGCCGCGGTCAAGCTGGCGCGTCTCAACCGCGGCGACGGCACCCGCACCCGCGTCCTGGCCCTGCAGAACTCGTTCCACGGGCGCACCATGGGATCGCTCGCCCTGACCGGCAAGCCGGCCCTGCGCGAGCCGTTCGAGCCGATGATGCCCGGGGTCGAGCACATCGACACGACCGTCGAGGCCCTCGAGGCGGCCCTCGACGGTACGGTGGCGGCCCTGTTCGTCGAGCCGATCAAGGGGGAGGCCGGCGTCGTCGACCTGCCCGAGGGTTATCTCGAGCGCGCCCGCGAGCTCACCACGAAGCACGGGGCCCTGCTGATCCTCGACGAGATCCAGACCGGCATCGGCCGCACCGGCTCGTGGTTCGCCTTCCAGCAGCACGACATCGTCCCCGACGCCATCACCGTCGCCAAGGGCATCGCCGGGGGAGTCCCCATCGGTGCGCTCATCACCTTCGGTGACGCGTCCGACCTGTTCGAGGCCGGGCAACACGGCAGCACCTTCGGCGGCAACCCCCTCGCCACGGCCGCGGCCAACGCGGTGCTCGGCGAGATCGAGGCGAGCCAGCTCGTGCTCAACGCGATCGTCCGCGGTGACCAGCTGCGGGCCGCAGTCGGGTCCATCGGTTCGCCCCTCGTCCGCGAGGTCCGGGGCAAGGGCCTCCTGATCGGCCTGGGGCTCGCGAAGCCCGTCGCGGCCCGGATCGCCGCCGACGCCCTCGAGGCCGGCCTCATCGTCAACGCACCGAACGACTCGAGCATCCGCCTCGCGCCTCCGCTGATCGTCGGCGACGACGAGATCGCCGAGTTCACCCAGATCATGACCACCGTCCTGAAAGGCCTCGAATGACCCGCCACTTCCTCCGGGACGACGACCTGACCACGGCCGAGCAGCTCGAGGTGCTTGACCTCGCCGACGAGCTCAAGCGCGATCGTTGGTCGCAGCGCCCGCTCGCCGGTCCGCAGACCGTCGCCGTCATCTTCGACAAGTCGTCGACGCGGACGCGGGTGTCGTTCGCGGTCGGCATCGCCGACCTCGGCGGCAGCCCGTTGATCATCGCGACGGCGAACAGCCAGCTGGGTGGCAAAGAGACCCCGTCCGACACGGCACGCGTGCTCGAGCGCATGGTGTCGGCCATCGTCTGGCGCACCTACGCCCAGGCCGGGCTCGAAGAGATGGCGGCCGGGACGACCGTCCCCGTCGTCAACGCGCTGAGCGACGACTTCCACCCGTGCCAGCTGCTCGCCGACCTGCAGACCATCCGCGAGAAGAAGGGCACGCTCGCCGGGCTCTCGGTCGCCTTCGTCGGTGACGGCCGTTGCAACATGGGCCAGTCGTACCTGCTCGCCGGTGCGACGGCCGGCATGCACGTCCGCATCGGCGCCCCCGAGGGCTTCCTGCCCGATCCGACCGTCATCGCCGACGCCGAGGCGATCGCCGCGCGCACGGGCGGTTCGGTGCTGGTCACGACCGACGCGATCGAGGCCGTCTCCGGCGTCGACGTGGTCGTGACCGACACCTGGGTCTCGATGGGCAAAGAAGACGAGAGGGACGAGCGCGTCGCCGTCTTCGGGTCGTTCAAGGTCGACGAGGCGTTGATGGCCAGGGCCGACGACGACGCGATCTTCCTGCACTGCCTCCCCGCCGACCGCGGGTACGAGGTCACGGCCGACGTCATCGACGGCCCGACCAGCGTCATCTGGGACGAGGCCGAGAACCGGCTCCACGCCCAGAAGGCGCTGCTCACCTGGCTGCTGGCCCGCTGAGCAACCCCACCACCTCACACGTAGACACACCCACACCACACAAGGAGAACCATGGCGGAACGCGTCGTCCTCGCATACTCAGGAGGCCTCGACACCTCGGTCGGCATCGGCTGGTTGGCCGATGCCACCGGAAAAGAGGTGGTCGCCCTCGCGGTCGACGTCGGACAGGGCGGTGAGGACATGGAAGACATCCGTCAACGCGCCCTCGACTGCGGTGCCGTCGAGTCGGTCGTCGTCGACGCCAAAGAGGAGTTCGGCACCGACTACCTGATGCCGGCCCTCAAGGCCAACGCGCTGTACCAGAAGACCTACCCCCTCGTCTCGGCCCTCAGCCGCCCGCTGATCGCCCGCCACCTCGCGTCGGTCGCCAAAGAGCTGGGCGCGAACAGCGTCGCCCATGGCTGCACCGGCAAGGGCAACGACCAGGTCCGCTTCGAGGCGGCCGTCGCGGCCCTCGCGCCCGACCTCACGAGCATCGCCCCGGTCCGCGACCTGGCCCTCACCCGCGACAAGGCGATCGTGTACGCCGAAGAGCACAACCTGCCCATCCGCCAGAGCGCCAAGAACCCCTACTCGATCGACAAGAACGTCTGGGGTCGGGCCGTCGAGACGGGCTTCCTCGAGGACCCGTGGAACGCTCCGATCGAGGACCTCTACGAGTACACACAAGATCCGGCGGTCGTCAAGGACGCCGACGAGGTCGTCATCACGTTCGAGGCCGGCGTCCCGACCGCGATCGACGGCGTGGCGTTCACCCCCCTCGGCATCGTCGAGCGCATGAACGAACTCGCGGGCAAGCACGGTGTCGGTCGCATCGACGTCGTCGAGGACCGCCTCGTCGGCATCAAGAGCCGCGAGGTCTACGAGGCCCCCGGCGCGATGGCCCTGATCGCCGCACACGAGGCGCTCGAGGCCCTGACGATCGAGCGCGATCTCGGCCGCTACAAGCGCGGGGTCGAGGCCGAGTGGTCGAACCTCGTCTACGACGGTCTGTGGTTCTCGGGCCTCAAGCGTTCGCTCGACGTCTTCATCGACGACACGCAGAAGTACGTCTCGGGTGAGATCCGCCTCAAGCTGCAGGGTGGCCGTGCCGTCGTCACCGGTCAGAAGAGCGATGCGAGCCTCTACGACTTCGACCTCGCCACCTACGACACGGGTGACACCTTCGACCAGTCCCTGTCCAAGGGCTTCATCGAGATCTGGTCGCTGCCCAGCAAGATCTCGGCTCGTCGCGATCTGGCCCACGGGGCGTGACCGAGGGCATCGGGTTCGGCGACGGGCCCGGCAAGAACGAGCGCGCGGGTGAGGCGGGCGCCCTGTGGGGCGGCCGCTTCGCCTCCGGGCCGTCCGCCGAACTCGCGGCGCTGAGCAAGTCCACGCAGTTCGACTGGCAGCTGGCCTCGTACGACATCGCGGGGTCCCGGGCGCACGCCCGGGCCCTGGCGGCGGCCGGGTACCTCGACGGTTCGGAGCTCGACGCGATGACCGCGGCACTCGACCGGCTCGAATCGGACGTCCTGGACGGCTCGTTCACCGCGGCCGAGTCCGACGAGGACGTGCACTCCGCGCTCGAGCGAGGGTTGATCGGCATCGCCGGCGTCGAACTCGGAGGCAAGCTCCGGGCAGGGCGCAGCCGCAACGACCAGATCGCCACGCTCGTGCGCTTGTACCTGCGCGACCACGCCCGGGTCATCGGTAAGCAGGTCGTCGATCTGGTCGACGCCCTCGCGGGGCAGGCGACGGCCCACCCGGCGGCGGTCATGCCCGGCCGCACGCACCTCCAGCACGCCCAGCCGGTCCTGCTCGCGCACCACCTGCTCGCCCATGCCTGGCCCCTGGTGCGTGACCTCGAGCGCCTGCGCGACTGGTCGCGCCGGGCCGGCGCCTCGCCCTACGGTGCGGGTGCCCTGGCCGGCAGCTCCCTCGGGCTCGACCCGTTGCTCGTGGCGACGGATCTCGGCTTCGACCGGACGACCGAGAACTCGATCGACGCGACCGCCAGCCGCGACGTGGTGTCCGAGTTCGCTTTCGTCATGGCCTCCATCGGCATCGACCTCTCCCGGCTCGCCGAAGAGATCATCCTCTGGAACACTCGCGAATTCGGCTTCGTCCGTCTGCACGACGCGTTCTCGACCGGGTCGAGCATCATGCCGCAGAAGAAGAACCCCGACATCGCCGAGTTGGCCCGAGGCAAGTCCGGTCGCCTGATCGGCAACCTGACGGGTCTGCTCGCGACGCTCAAGGGGCTGCCCTTGGCGTACAACCGCGACCTGCAAGAAGACAAAGAGCCGGTGTTCGACTCGGTGTCGCAGCTCGAGGTGCTGTTGCCGGCCTTCACGGGCATGGTGGCGACCCTCGACTTCGACGAGCAGCGCATGGCCGCTCTCGCGCCGCAGGGGTTCTCGCTGGCGACCGACGTCGCCGAGTGGCTGGTCCGACAGGGCGTCACCTTCCGCGACGCGCACGAGATCAGCGGTGAGCTGGTCCGCTTCTGCGAGCAGCACGACCTCGAGTTGCACGAGCCCAGCGACGAGCAGTACCGGTCGATCTCGGCGCATCTGACGCCCGAGATCCGCCCGGTCCTGACGGTCGAGGGGTCCATCGGCAGCCGTCGGGGCGTCGGCGGCACGGCTCCCGAGCGCGTGGCCGAGCAGCTCACCCAGCTGACCGAGCAGATGCGACTCCTCGTGCAGGCAATCGACCCGGTGGCGACGTGAGCTCTCGTGGACCAGGGTCTCGTGACGACCGGCCGACCCGTGCCTGGATCGTGCCGGTCGTCATCGCCGTCGCCGTGGCGGTCCTGGTCGCCGTCGTCGTGATCGCCCTCGTCGAGGGGCAGCGCTTCTTCTGAGCGCCACCGATCCGGGGACGGGGGAGCGGTGACCCCGACACCCGCTGACGACGCGCTCGCGTCCCTGCTGGCCGGACCGGCGCTGGAGGTCGCGCCGCGCCTCCTCGGCTCGATCTTCTGGTCGGGCCCCGTGGGCGTGCGCCTGACCGAGGTCGAGGCTTACCACGGTCAGGGGCAGGACCCCGGCTCGCATGCCCACCGCGGACGCACGGCCCGTAACGGCAGCATGTTCGAGGGTGGCGGGACGCTCTACGTGTACCTGTCGTACGGCATCCACCGTTGCGTCAACATCGTGTGCGGGCCCGACGGCTACGCATCCGGTGTGCTGTTGCGCGCGGGTGAGGTCGTCGAGGGGGTGGACGAGGCGACCGTGCGTCGGGCGACGTCGCGGACGCCGTCCGATCTCGCGCGTGGTCCCGGCCGGCTCGGGTCCGCTCTCGGCATCGAGTTGGGTGACGACGGCTCGCGTCTGGTCGCCGACACCCCCGGTCAGGGGGCGCGGTTCCGCTTGCGCCTCCCGTCCGAACCGGTCGGCCCGATCGCCGCCGGCCCGCGTGTCGGTGTGTCGGGTCATGCGGGCGGGGACGCCTTCCCCTGGCGGTTCGCGCTCGAGGGCGATCCCACGGTCTCCCCGTACCGCGCCGCCGTCTCGCGACGGCGCGGAGGGGCGTGAGGGCCGCGACGGTCGCCGCTGGTAGCGTTTCGCGGGTGACCAGTGAAACGACCGCAGACGTCCTGGCCGCCCAGCGCAACGATCCCTCGTTCGACGACGTGTGGGACGAATTGCAATGGCGTGGCCTGGTGCACGTCTCGACCGACGCCGATGCCCTGAAGGCCCTCCTGGCCGGCCCACCGATCACGTACTACTGCGGCTTCGATCCCACGGCGCCCAGCCTGCACCTGGGCAACCTCGTGCAGTTGCTCACCATGCGTCGGCTCCAACTCGCGGGTCACCGGCCTCTGGGTCTCGTGGGTGGGTCGACCGGTCTCATCGGTGATCCGCGTCCGACGGCCGAGAGGGTGCTCAAGACGCCCGAGCAGACGGCCGAGTGGGTCGACCGCATCCGCGTCCACGTCGAGAAGTTCCTCTCGCCCGAGGGTGTCAACGGGCTCCGAGTGGTCAACAACCTCGACTGGACGTCACCGCTCAGCGCCATCGAGTTCTTGCGTGACATCGGTAAGAACTTCCGCGTCAACACGATGCTGAAGAAAGACGCCGTGGCCGCACGGTTGAACTCCGACGCCGGCATCAGCTACACCGAGTTCAGCTACCAGATCCTTCAGGGTCTCGACTTCCGCGAGCTCTACCGCAGTCATGACTGCGTCCTGCAGACCGGCGGCAGCGATCAGTGGGGCAACCTCACGAGCGGTACCGAGCTGATCCGCCGCACCGAGGGCGTCTCGGTGCACGCGATCGGCACGCCGTTGATCACGAACACCGACGGTACGAAGTTCGGCAAGAGCGAGGGCAACGCCGTCTGGCTCGACGCCGAGCTGACCAGTCCCTACGCCATGTACCAGTTCTGGCTCAACACCGACGACGCCGACGTCGTCTCGCGACTCAAGGTGTTCACGTTCCTCTCGCGCGACGAGATCGAGCGCCTCGAACGGGCAGCGGCCGACGAACCCTTCCGTCGGGAGGCGCAGCGAGCCTTGGCCTGGAACGTCACGTCCCTGGTCCACGGCACCTCGGCCACCCGGTCGGCCATCGACGCCGCCGCGGCCCTCTTCGGTCAAGGCGACCTCGCCGCCCTCGACCAGCAGACGCTCGCCAGCGCGGTCGCCGAGTTGCCGTCAGCCACGGCGGACGCAACGACGACCATCGCTCAGGCGCTGGTCGAGACGGGACTCGTCTCCTCGCTCGGTGCGGCTCGCCGAGCCACGGCCGAAGGCGGCGTCTACGTCAACAACGCTCGCGTCGAGAACGGTGACGACCTCCTGGCCGACCACCGGCTCGGCGGGGGAGTGGTCGTGCTGAGGCGCGGCAAGAAGACGCTGGCCGGCGTGACCGTGACGGCCTGATCACGGGTATACCCAGCCGCCACGAAGCCCGCTCTCCTCGTCGAGGGAGCGGGCTTCGTCGCTGTCCAGGTTCGGCTCGTGGGGCCCAATCCCTGATTTTCCGGGCCTTGCCGAGGCGACACGCCCGGGATGCGCGAGGATTTGGGGGTGGGGCCGAGGCCCTGTGTAAAGTAATCCGAGTCAGCCCAAAGGTGCGGCGGAGCGGCCAGGACAGCGACTAGAAATGGTCCAGATCCGGAGCTTACCGGCCTCAAGCGGTGACATCCTCCCCGAAGCCAAGTCGTTTACGACTTGAGAATCGTGTGGTAGGGTTTCAAATCCATCCTCTGGTTCACACCAGGCGCTGGTCTTCACCAGGTGAAGATCGGAAATCGAGTCAGTTTGACTTGGTCCACCGGGATGGTATGGTTCCACAGCAGCTTCGAGCAAAGGTCTTACAGACCGGGACTCGAGTGCGTTTGGTCCTTGAGAACTCAACAGCGTGCACATTGTCAAATGCCAAATTATACCCTGGCATTGCTTGTCGCTTCATCTTTTGGTGGGGTTGTGAGTGGTGTTTAGGTTTCTTTGAGATTGATGGACAACAACAATCGTCAGATTGTTTTGTTCTTTAGTCAGCATCAAATTCAGCAGTCATGGCCTATTCCGGTTGTGCTGTTTTTTCTTTTACGGAGAGTTTGATCCTGGCTCAGGACGAACGCTGGCGGCGTGCTTAACACATGCAAGTCGAACGATGAACTGGAGCTTGCTCCAGGGATTAGTGGCGAACGGGTGAGTAACACGTGAGTAACCTGCCCTTGACTCTGGGATAAGCGCTAGAAATGGCGTCTAATACCGGATACGAGCTTCAGCCGCATGGCTAGGA
>NZ_JABRPK010000005.1 GCF_013248995.1 Frigoribacterium sp. VKM Ac-2836
CTGAACCAGACCTTCAACACCGACGCCGTCCAGGACGAGATGCTCGTCGGCGTCGCGAAGATCACCGCCGCCACGGAGTAGTACCCGAGGCCGCACCCCGCCTCGTGAGGTGCGGCCTGGAACCCGGGTCGTCTCCGTGACGACGCACCGGCCCTCACCCTGCCTCGAGGGTCGGTGATCCCGGTGGGCCCCCTCCTGCATCCGTGCAGGAGGGGGTTTCCTCTGTCCGGGCAGGCCAACAGACGAGGCAAGCGCCACCGTGTCGATTGCCACGTCGTCGACCGCGTCGCCCTTGCTCCTGGGGCAGCTCGCCGGCATCGGGCGCCTTGCCTATCGCGCCGCCCGCTTTCTCGTCCGCACGGCGGCTGGCACGACTCCTCTCGGACACTCGTGGCGAGGTGCCGCTACCCAACACCCCTGCGCGGCAGTTGACGATCGGCGCAGACAGAACTTCTGTGCCTCGTTCTGGGGTCACCACTTTCGATTCAGGCGCATAGAGTCCACTAGGTGCCGTCGGGGGCACGCCACCCCGACCATCGAGCCACCTGGACTGACCGTCATGTCTCTTGCACCTGCGCCACCCTTGGGGACCGAGCGCTCCGACGACGACCTCCTCGTCCTCGTCGCCGAAGGCAACCAGCAAGCCTTCGCGGTCTTCTACGACCGTACGGCTGCCCGTGTCCTCGGACTGGTCCGTCGCATCCTGATCGATCCGGCACAGTCCGAGGAGGTCACGCAGGAGATCTTCCTGGAGGCCTGGCAGACCGCCGGGCGCTTCGATCCCGCGCGTGGCAAGGCATCGTCGTGGCTGCTCACGATGGCGCACCGCCGCGCCGTCGACCGGGTGCGCGCCTCCCAGTCCTCACGCGACCGCGACCTCGCGGTCGGCGCGAAGGAATTCGTCGACGCACGAGAGGACGTGGCGGAGACCGCCGAGACCCGGGTCGAGCACGAGCGAGTGACGAAGGCCATGCGCACCTTGACCGACCTGCAGCAGGAAGCCCTCGAACTGGTGTACTTCGGCGGGCTGAGCCACAGCGAGGCTGCCCGCGAGGCCGGCGTCGCCATCGGGACGATGAAGACCCGCATCCGCGATGCCCTGATCACCCTCCGTCGACTGATCGCAGAAACGGAAGCGGCCTGACCGACCGAGAGATCCGGTCGGACACCACCGCGAAACCCCGATCCGGGCCGTGCACCCGAGCGACGAGAGCACAGTGGTGAGATGACCCGGCAGCAAGCGACCATCGTCTTCGACGTCAACGAGACCCTCTCCGACCTCAGCCCCGTGGCCGCCTCGTTCGAACACCTCGGAGCAAGCGGAGAGCTGGCAACGACGTGGTTCGCCAGTGTCCTCCGAGACGGTTTCGCTCTCACGACCTCTGGCGGCGACGCCTCGTTCCCCGACATCGCCTCGAACAACGCCCGCGACCTACTGAGCACGTGGGTGCTGCCCCGGGACCTCGACGAGAGCGTGAACACCGTGATGACCGCGTTCACCCACGCGCCACCGCACCCCGACGTCGCCGGCGGGCTGCAGGCGCTCCACGCTGCCGGACATCGGCTGTTCACCCTGTCCAACGGTCCCACCACCACAGCCGAACGACTGCTCGACGAAGCCGGCGCCCGACAGACCATGGAAGGACTGCTGACAGTCGACGGCCACTCGCCCTGGAAACCCGCCCGATCCGCCTACACCGACGCCCGCGGACGCATCGGGGGCTCCGACCCCTTCTACCTCGCCGCCGTCCACCCCTGGGACATCCACGGCGCAGCCAACGCCGGTCTCTCCACGATCTGGATCAATCGGTCCGGGCGGGACTACCCGACGCACTTCTCGCCACCTACCCTCACCGTGTCGGGCATCGACGAGATCACCACCCGCCTCTGACGCCGACAGAAGGCGTCCCCATCCGCGACAAAGGCGCGTTGCCCGCGACACGGAGGAGTGGCTGCCCGTTCGGGCCGGGCCGGGGATGCGGAGCCGCCTCCGAGGCATGGGTGCGGAAGGTCCATTCATCCACCCCGATCAACATGAACGAGATTTGGCGCGGAAGCCCGGAAGACGATCCCCTATCGGGCGGTAGCAGGGCGCTTCGCAGGATGGTCTGTGGGTCGGAATCAGATGTCATTGCCGTGATCGTCGATGGCTTGACGAAGAGACGTGCGCGCGCGCGAGTATCGACTCCGAATCGTGCCAGGTCTCTTATGCAAGATGGTCGCGACTTCGGCAAGGGAGAAGCCCTCCCAGTGCACGAGGCGGATGATCTCCTGATCGAGGTAGCTCAGCTTGAGCAACAGAGCACGCAGCTCCTCACCATCGCTTGCAGGCTGAGCAACAGGACCGCGCACATCGATCTCCTGCCGGCGCCGGTCGGCGAGGGCGACACGACGGGCACCAGCGCGCCGGTACGTGGAGACAACCCGGCGAGCGATGCCGAACATCCACAAGCGGGCCTCGAGCGGCTCAACCGGCAACTGATCGACGCGGCGCCACACGACTAGCTGTGTCTCCCCAAGCAGGTCGGCTGCGTCCTCAGCCGAGTTCACCCTGCGCAGGAAGTAACCGAGCAGATCTCTCGACGTCGCCTCGATCACTGCCGTCACGCGTGCTTGCGAATCTCCGGGCTGTCTCGTCGAGGCGGCACTCCGTCCGAGGGTCACTCGGTGACCCCGCACGTCAGGGAGACGCCGCCGTACCGGGCAGAGCCCACGAGTCGAGGATCGAGTGTCGAGCGGATTCCTGTGTCGAGGGTCTTCACGACACTGTGGCCGAGGTCGGTCTCGCCCCGGTCGCTTTGCACGAGGGCTGCGAGACGGGACTCGAGCGCCGACCAGTCGCTGCCCTCAACAACCTCTTCCACCAGGTCCTGGGCTGCCGTACCGCCTGAGACGTCGAAGCGAACTTCGGCCAGGCACCTGGTCGGGGCGCTGTCACCATTGTCGATGAACGGGTCGCCGGGGAGAGCGAAGGCGATCGTGGCGTGAGCTTCGTAGTCCGGCTGCACACTCTCGACGAGGGCACCACCTCCGAGGAGCAGCGATCCTCCCAGCACCACCGCGAGCAGAGGCCGTCTTGGTCGGCGGAGCCCTGTCGCTCTGCGTGGCGCCTCCCTCGCCTCGGTGCGTGCAGCGGCCGACATCGGTGCAATAAGGGCCAGGAGGTCCGGATCGTTCTCGGCAGTCGCCGGGCGGCTCCTGCTCAGGATCTCGTCGAGGTTTGCGTTCGTCATGAAAGGGCCACCGTTCTGGAAATGAGGCGTTTGCAGAAGACATGGCCGGCCACCTCCGGAGCGTTGCATGTCGGGGACCCGAGTGTGTGAGTCAGGGCTCAGTTGAAGGGGCCACCGGCGGAAGCTAGCCGCTCCCCCGCAGCTACAAGGCTCCGGCTATCTCGATAAGTCAGTCCGAAACTGTTCTCGGTGAACGATCCCCAACCGGACGCTTTCCCAATTAAGACCCTGGAGAACGTGAGCCGACTCAGAGCGCGCTGACGCCACCGGTCGAAGCGACGAACCAAACCAAGGTTGCGGCCGCGGCCGTAGCGACGACAAGAGCCACAACAAGGGCCACCTTGCCTTGTCGTCGATCTCTATCAGGCCGCATGCGCTCCACCGTAGAAGACCCCTAGCCGATCGTCTACCGGGCACCCACAGACGCGGCGATCACGGATTCGACCAGCTCACCGATCGGGAGACCTCGGCGCCGGCGGTCGTCGACCAGTAGCGCCTGCATTCCTGCTGCCCTGGCTCCGTCAGCGTCCTTTGCCGGGTCGTCACCGATGAACAAGCACGCCCCAGGCTCGACTCCGATTTCATATGCGAGAGCGGCAAAGGCCCGTGCGTCGGGTTTCGAGAAGCCGATGCGCTCGGACGTGCAGACGACGTCGAACTCGTCCAGGAGACCGGTGCGCCGGAGCTTCGCTCGCTGCTGAGCCTCCGTCCCGTTCGTCAGCAGCCCGATGCGGTGACCGGCCGAGCGCAGGCTCCGAAGAAGCGGCAGCGCATCGGGGAATGCCTGCCACGACGACTCGTACGCCCGCAGGTAACGGCCGAACAACTCATCGACATCGACGTCACTGGCAGGGACACCGACCCCGAGCGGCGGGAGGACCGAACGCAGCCGCTCACGGCGCTGCTCCGAGAAGCTGATCTCGCCTGACCGCCAGCGCTCGAAGTGCTCCTCCTCGGCGTCGAACCATCTCGCGAGGGTGGGTTCCGACGTGACGACGCCGAGCGAGCCGAGGAATTGGACTGCTGCGGATCGCGCTGAGCCGTGGTGATCGAACAGAGTCCCATCGAGGTCGAAGCCAACCGCACCCACCGCCGTCACCGCGCCAGTCTAGGAGCGGCCCGGTGGCAGATCCCCTACCGGGCGGCACCTGCCACCCCCGGTACACCGGCGGTTAAAGTGATCGCGACAATGCTGGTCGATCTAAAGCATCTTTAAGGGGCTGAGCTTGAACAAGTGCAGACGCATTTTGGTTTGGGTTCTCGGGCCTGTAGCCGTGTTGTTCCTTGGGTTCACCGTCTTCGCCGCGATCACGGGCTTCGTTGCCTGGCTGCCCCCTCTGGTGGCAACCATCGTCGTTCTTGCGAGTGGCACGGTCGTGTGGGTGAATCTCGGCAAAGCACCTCAATAGTAATGCTCGGCGCCATAAAAGAAGGGGTCGGTCCCTAAGTTGCGCTTGGCCAACCCTGGCGTTTAGCAGCCGATCCCCCAGTGAGACAGTCGGGATGCTTTGATGTGACCGACACCTTCACCTGCAAGGAGGCGGTTTGGGTTGATCGGTCACAGCGATAAAGAGAGGTGGCGAGTCTTGGTGATTGCCTTCGGCAAAGTGATGGCAGGGATATGCCTCATCGCCATCGCAGCGTTCGACCTGCAGCAAGTTGTCAACCTCGGGAACACTCTCGTACTCATCATTGGCGCGTTCCTTGCCATCGACGGGGGCAAGGCCCTCCTCGATGGCCGCTCGAAGACCCGCTGAGCGGTCGACTACCGGGCGGACGCGGGCTGCTAGCTAACGGCGCGGCCGCTGAATGCCGTCATGCCAAGGAAAGCCGCGCAAGAGGCGATCAATTGGACGGAGGCGGATCGGTTCAGGCCGGTGCTCGGTTTGGGGAGCATCACCACGATGATCCACATCGTTCACCGACTCGGCGGGCCTGAGCGCTCTCGCGTCAGCCTCGGCGAACCACCCGCGTTCTTCGAACACGATGACCTCCCTCGGTTCCGAGAAGCATCCCAGCGGGATGGGTCGCGGTCAACGATCGGCTACCGGGCAGTCTCATCGATGTCATCGGACGGCGATCTAGGCCTTTTGCTCAGGAAGAACGTCGCGAACCCGAGCAGGCCTGACGCAGCGGCAAGCACACCGACGAAAATCGCGGCCCCGTCGCCGTCCGCTAACGCAAAGCACAAGGTCGCCAAGACCAGGCCCAGAACCGACACAACGACCCCGAGCCATCTCAGCTTGCCGACACCTCTCACGCGCTCAGGCTAGTTACTGGACCTCGCCCCGGTGGTCGATCGGCAAGTGAGACGCTGAAGCTGGTCAGGCGAGTCCCTAACGTGGGTCCCAGTGCGTCGACCAAAACGCGTCGATCCGTTCCCGGTCGGTCCACCATGTGACATCGACATCACGGGTCAGCGCGTCGATAAGGCCACCCTCTTCGCCGGGCACTCGATTGTCGGTGACCCAATCGCTCATGACGAACCGGCCGGCCGCGTCGAAGACCTGGTCGGGGCCGTCCCAGAACTCCAGCTCGTAGAAGTCGAGGCCACCCGTCTCTGTCCTATAGCTGTGGGCTACCACGGTCGTTCCCGCAGCAGGTCCAGAGCCGAGTGTGCCGACGATGCCGTGCTGATCCCAGTCCGCAAGCTTCGGAACCCTGGGATCGACCTCCTCGCGCGGAGGTGTGATTCGAGAGCGCTTAGGCCAGAGCCGCATGAACGAATGCTGTCATGGACAGTCGCGCCGGGCTGCCCAAGGGAACTACAGGCAACGTTGGCCAGCACCTCCCTTGCCGTCGATCGATCACCGATGAGCGATCCCCTATCGGGCGCCGTCCACGAGTCCGTTCAAGCGAAGAATCAGTTGCGCCATTCGCTATTACATCGCGACGCTCATTGAAAGGGCGCGCAATGGCGGCACCTGATGCGCTCCAGCGGGCCTCCGGCAGACAGCCCACGGTCGTAGCCTCCGCCAGTTTCAACGTCCCAAGCGCGACGCTCGGCGCAGTGGCGGTCCAGTGCGCGCCATACGCCGAGTCGAGCGTTGCTCGATAGGCTCCGAGCACCAGTACCCGTCGGGAGGACCCGGATATGCCCCGCACCAAAGGCGCGCTCAACCGCACACCGCGTGAGAAGGCGAAGGACAGCAAAAACGCCGACCAGAAGCGCAAGCTCCGCGAGCAGAAGAAGCGGCTGAAGGAACAGAACGCGAAGCTGAAGGCGCGGCTCAGGGCTCAGCGCAAGGCGAAGTAGCCACGAGCGCGGCCGCTACTGTCAGGGCATGGCGAGGCAGAACGAGGAGTACGTGCTGGGGCTGTGCGACGAGGTGCTCGGAAGCACGGGCCGTCGGCAGCATCGGTTCGAGTGGCTCGAAGGAGACCCTTCGCCTAGCACCGGGCGACGGATGACCCTGCCCGTCGATGCGTACTGGCCCGACCGTGCGCTCGTGGTGGAGTTCCACGAAAGGCAGCACACCGAGCAGGTGCGGCACTTCGACAAGCCAGACGTGATGACCGTCTCGGGTATGCACCGGGGCATGCAGCGGAAGCGTTACGACGACCGTCGACGCGAGCTGATTCCAGCGCACGGGATCAGGCTCGTAATTATCTCGATGAGCGACTTCGAGGTGCGCCGGTCGAACATTGTGCAGCGTCACGACGAGGACCTCGCCGTGGTGCGATACGCCCTCCAGAAGGGCAGCGATTAGCGCGCCGTGAGGCTGTTCGGTAGCCGATGGTCTACAGGTCTTACTCGATCGAGCAAGACGGCCTAACGTCGGGCCACCAGACCTGCGAGCACTGCGTCCAAGTGGAGGTTTTGCGGACTGACTTCGCTAGCGAACGTCTTTCCGTCCGCCCCGACGAGTCCATGCTGCCAACACCTGTAGAGGGTGTGCCACCAGCGCATGACGCTGTGCAGAACGAGACGTCTGCTGGCAGTCAGCGCCTCCTCCGACAAGTTTCCCCATCCTTCCCCTTCCGCTATCGCTCGGTGCTCCGCTTCTTCCCACGGTGCCCAAGCTAGATCTACCTGGGACGCTTTCCCACGAAGTGCGTCGAGATCGCCGTAGCGGCCGGAGGTCGCGGCCCACGCGTCCAATGCGGCGACGACGTCACGCCAGAACGGGTCGTTCATCGTATCTGCGAGTAGTTCGCGTAGGTACGGAGCGGCCGACTCGGACGCGGCGGCGAGAGTCGACAGGACTCGGGTATTTAGGGCGCTGATGGCATGCCCTCCGGCTCCGGCGCCGAACTTCGGATCGACTGCGCGCCCAGCGCTCTCCTCGCTGAGTAAATAGGTGACCTTGAGTAATCGCTCGACACCTTGCGATAGCTGCGTGAACACCGCACCCGGCTGGCGCGCTTGCCAGGCAGGGTTCGCTGCTTGATTCAGTCCGAGGGCGAGATGCTCGGTGGCGGTGGATATCTCGCTCGCCAAGTGCATGGCTCGTACGATGCGCTCGTTTGGACTATTGGCCATAAAGGAAGCGTATGACTCGCTCTCGCGGGCGAAGTGCCTCACCCCTGCAATTCGCCCTGATAGCCGAGGTCACCGCACAACCGACAAGCCTCCCTGGCGCATCTCGCAACCCTACGAATACGAGACGTCTCGACGGCCGGCCACTCCCCCGCAGTATTTAAGATGAGCACGTGACGCAGCCATGTCTCCCAAGCAGCAGCCACGACAAGCGTCTCCGAGGTTGGTTGCGAGATCGACACTGGCTGCCCGCAGACCGATCCCTCACCGGGACGATGAACTTGGCCTTGGAACCGGCCCGTTTAAATGACGGATGTCAGCGACGCATCTCAGCCATAGCGCGAATGTTGAAGTAAAGGCCGACTGCGATGAGCGCCACGCCCAGCAGACTCAGTGCCTTGGGCAGGTCAATGAACACATTGAGAATGAACAGCGTGGCGCCGAGCGTGTAGAAGATCGTGGCCACCCCCATGCGCTTTCGCCAGCGAGGCATCTTGGACGGCATCAGTCGCTCCTTGTCGACGAAAAAGAACAGCTTGCAGAGTTGCGAGAGTCGGCATCGGAGTACGTCACTCCTTATCTGGATTGGCCTCCTCCGCGAGCCTGAGCACGCGATCCTCACGTCGCTTCTCGTACTGGGTAGCCGTGACCAACACTGCAAGTAGGAGAACTGCTCCAAGCAAACCCCACCCCGGATAGCCAGCGGCGATCGCCAGCGCAGCCAGGATGAGGAACATAACCACAAGCGACGGCATCAGCGCGGTCGCACGACGCCGCTTGCGCCGAATCAAGAAACGAACGGACTCCGCGTTCTCGGATGTCACCGGTTCCCGTCCGACCATTTGTCGGACCAGGAGTCGTCGCCTGTCCGGGTCGAGTTGCGGAAAGGGATAGTCGGCGCTGCTCCAAAAGAGGAACGGTGACAGAGCCTCGACGGACCTGGCTCTTCGCCACCCCAAGATCGCGGACACCACAGCAACAGCAGCAAGAGTCACGGACACGCCAAATGTGACGCCAGTGACACCGTCTCCCGAAGCTGCAAATGTGGCAAGAAGTCCGCCGAAAACGGAAAAGGGGATCACCATCACCTGCGAAGAGGGCCCCACGATTTTGCCGCCCGGCGCATGCACTTCCTTGGTCATCCACTGACCGTAGACCGGCACCTCCCCCACGCACCTCCCGTAGGCGTGGAACCAACCCGCGTGGCGAGGGCTAACGACGAAGAATCCACCTCGGCCGCTCCCCCGAGTCGGCCGTGGATCCGGCGCATTCGTGTTTGACCACTCGACACCCTGGGTGAGCATGTTGATCAGCGTGAGAAGTGTGGCCAGCTCGCTCTGCGTGTTCCGAGGCCTTTCGATCAATTCGGGCCCCTCGCCAAAACCGAGAGCGACGACTGAACTTCGCGCCGGCAGACGATCGCCTATCGATCCAGTGCGAACAAGACATATAGAGTCCCCACCATGACTCGGAGACCCCACTGGCGCTTATATGCAGTCCTGGCTTTCCTAGCCATGGTCCTGGGCGCGACGTTGATCCTCGTGAGCTACTCCACCGCTCCCGGGCTACCAACGAGTGCCGCCCTCATCGGGGCCGCAGCTCTTTTCGGCCTCTCAGGCCTCTTCGTGGTGCTAGGTATCCTGAGCGGCCGATCGGCTCGCTAGGCCTATTCGGGCGCTGCCCGCTGAATGGCACGGTAGACCGTCGAGCGGGCGACGCCAAAGAGCTCCGCGATCTCGCTGGTCGTGTGGGCGCCGGTGCGGTGCAGCTGCACGAGGTGCTTCTCTTGAGAGGCAGTGAGCTTGGGCTTGCGGCCTCTGAGTTTGCCGGCGGCCTTGGCGATCGCCATGCCCTCGCGGGTGCGGGCACGGATGAGGTCGGCTTCGAACTCGGCGACCATGCCGAGGACGTTGAACAGGAGCCGGCCAACAGGGTCGGTGGGGTCATAGACCGCTCCCCCGAGGTTCAAGGCGACACCCTTCTTGGTCAGCTCGTCCGCGATGTCGGTTGCGTCGCGGAGCGAGCGAGCAAGACGGTCGAGCTTCGTCACTACGAGCACGTCGCCGGCACGGCACGCGGCCAGTGCTTCGCGGAGCCCGGGTCGCGCTCGAGTCGTGCCCGAGAGCCCGTGGTCAACATGCACGTGTTGGTCGTCAACACCGAGCGCTGCAAGACCATCACGTTGTGCTGCAAGATCCTGTCCCGAGGTCGACACACGGGCGTATCCGATGAGCATCCGACGACTGTAGCGTTTAAACCCCCGTCATCGGGCATTTTTGCGGGACAGGCATACGCGAATCCGCAGGCCAGGCGCCACTTGACCTCAGCCAGCCGAAACGGGCCCGAGCAGGTGTCCCGATGAACGACCGGTAACCGGACGCCAGCGACACGCACGACGCGTGGCGCCCGCGACCTGCGTAGGATTTCTCACCATGAAGCTCGCCGAAGCCCTCCTGCAGCGATCCGACGCCCAGCGACGGGTCGATCAGCTGCGTGACCGCGTCACGGCGAACGCGCGCTACCAAGAGGGCGAGGAGCCCACCGAGGCCGCCTCCGACCTGCTCGCCCAGGCCGTCGAGACCCTGGCCACGCTCGAGTCGCTCGTCGTCCGCATCAACCTCACCAACGCCCGGACGACCCTGCCGAGCGGCGACACGATGACCGCCGCCCTGGCCCGCCGGGAGACGCTGCGCGCCACGCACGCCCTGCTCGTGACCGCCTCCGACGCGGCCCGCGGTGCGTCGGGCGGCTACCGCCAGCTGCGCAGCGAGCTACGGATGTTCTCGGCCCTGCCGGTCGCCGAGCTGCGGGACCGTGCCGACGCCGTCGCCAAGGACCTCCGCGAACTGGACGTCGAGATTCAGAAGACCAACTGGGAGGCCGAGCTGCAGAACTGACCTGCGCGGTGAGTCGGTAGACGTCACCGGGGCGAGCACGAACCGAGACCGGCGGTCATCCCGGTCACCCTGCAGGCGCGGAGGGCAGCGCCACGACTCACGTCGTCACCACTCAGCCCCGCACCGATCACCGGTGACCGCGCACCCTGCACTGTTCACCACCGTGTGCTGACCGGAGACGTCGAGGGCGGGATCGGGGACCTCACCGCGCCTCCTCGGGTCGCCGTCGTCGCGCTCGCGCGTCACGGCGGGTCCTGCGTCGCGCCCGACGCTCGGTAGGCTCGACGGGTGACCGATCAGTCAGCCCGTGGGGCGTTCATCGTGTTCGAGGGCATCGACGGGTCCGGCAAGTCGACGCAGGCCCGACTGCTCGCCGCTCGCCTCGGCGATGCAAGCGTGCCCGTGCACCAGACGGCCGAGCCGACCAACGGCCCCGTCGGCACGTTGATCCGCAACGGCTTCAACCGCCGGGTCGACCTGGACGACCGGGTGATCGCGTCGCTCTTCGTCGCCGACCGGCTCGATCACATCACCAACGCCCACGACGGCATGCTCGGCATCGTCGAGCGGGGCACGACCGTCCTCTGCGACCGGTACCACCTGTCGTCGCAGGCCTACCAGGCGTCCGACGTGGGCAGCGACTGGATCGCCTCGTCGAACTCGATCAGCACCGACCTGATGCTGCCCGACCTGACGATCTACCTCGACGTCTCGCCCGAGGTCGCCCTCGAGCGCCTCGCCAGCGGACGCACGACGACCGACCGGTTCGAGGTCGACGAGCGGCTCCGGGCAGCCCGCGAACGCTACGCCGAGGCCATCGAGCGGGCCGACGAGGTCGTCGTCATGGTCGACGCCGACCGTTCGACCGACGAACTCGCCGACGCCGTCTGGCACGAGGTCTCGACCCGGCTCGACCTCGGGTCACTGGCGCGCCCGCGGGGCTGACACCGCGCCTCCTATGGTGACCGAGGCGTCACGACGTGCCGCTCATCTCGGCGTGTGAGCGGCGAGTCTCGACACCCCGACGGGGTCAGGAGGCGCGGGCCGCGGCGACGAGGGACGGCGCGTCGGTCGTCGCCCCGACCCGGTCGTGGGTGATCTCGGCCCAGACGTCGTCGAGCGAGAGGCCTACCACGCTCGCGATCGCGGCGATGGTCGAGAACGCCGGGGTCGCGACGCGGCCGGTCTCGATCTTCCGAAGGGTCTCGGGCGAGAGACCGGCGTCGAGGGCGACCTGCAGCATCGGCCGGGAGCCCCGGGCCCGCCGCAGCAGCGCTCCGAGACGACGACCGCGCTCGATCTCGGCAGGGGTGAGCGGCAGTCGGACCATGACCCGAGCGTAGTGCGGACGGGCATCGAGTGGGATACCTTTACCGGGATGATCTTCGGCACGAGAACGGCAGGACACCCATGATCGAGATCTTGAACCCCTCCGAGATCGAGCGGGCCCGGGCGACGGGCGCCCTCGTCGGCACCATCTTGCAGACGCTGCGCGACCGCGTGACGGTCGGCACGAACCTGCTCGACGTCGACTCGTGGACCAAGACGATGATCGACGAGGCCGGCGCGGTCTCGTGCTACGTCGACTACGCACCCTCGTTCGGGCGGGGCCCGTTCGGCCACTACGTCTGCACGGCTGTGAACGACGCGGTGCTGCACGGCCTGCCGCACGACCGGCGGCTCGTCGACGGCGACCTGCTGACCCTCGACCTCGCCGTCGTGCTCGACGGGGTGGCGGCCGACTCGGCAGTGAGCTTCATCGTGGGCGACTCCCGGCCGGCCGAGAGCGTCCGCCTGATCGAGACCACCGAACGGGCGCTCGAAGCCGGGATCGCGGCCGCCGGCCCGGGGGCGCGCATCGGTGACCTCTCGCACGCCATCGGCAGCGTACTGTCGGAGGCGGGCTACCCGATCAACGTCGAGTTCGGTGGCCACGGCATCGGCTCGACCATGCACCAGGACCCCCACGTCTCGAACACCGGGCGACCCGGCCGCGGCTACCGGCTGCGGCCCGGCCTGCTGCTCGCTCTCGAGCCCTGGGTGATGACCGACACCGACGAGCTGGTCACCGACGCCGACGGGTGGACCCTGCGCAGCGTGACCGGCTGCCG
Source organism: Frigoribacterium sp. VKM Ac-2836 (assembly GCF_013248995.1). Lineage (GTDB taxonomy): Bacteria > Actinomycetota > Actinomycetes > Actinomycetales > Microbacteriaceae > Frigoribacterium. Next base: position 12,722 of record NZ_JABRPK010000005.1, read on the forward strand.
CACCGCGCATAGCGAGCACACGATCGCCATCACCGAGGACGGCGCCGAGGTGCTGACGCTGCGGCCCGGCCGCTGAGCCGGGCCCGGTCCTCGGGCTGGGTGCCGACTGCGGCCCAGGGCACGTCGCGCGACATGTCACGACTTGCCGCTCAGGTTCGGACATGAGCGGCAAGTCGTGACATCTCGGGTAGCAAGGAACTAGCCCCGAGCGGCCGGCTGGCCCTGCCCGGTCAGCCGCAAGAAGCCGCTGAGCAGCCCGAGCCCCGCGATCGACGTGGGCAACCCCGTCGCGAGCAGCGGGGAGTGCACCAGGAAGGCCGCCCACTTGGCCCGCGACAACGCGACGTTGAGCCGGTTCGGCATCAACAGGAAGTCGAGGCCGCGCGGAATGTCGGCCGCACTCGACGCGGCCAGCGACACGACGGACACGACCGCCTCTTGCCCCTGGAACAGGTCGACCGTGCCGACGGGTGTCTCGTCGAACCCGGCGGCGTCGAGGTGCTCGCGCAACACGGCACCGTGGGCGTTGTACGGCGCGACGACGATGACGTCGGCCGCGGTCAAGAGCCGGGTGCCGTCGGCGTCCGACCAGTCGAGCCCGACGACGGAGCGCACGATCTCGACCACCGCCCGGGCCTCTTCGACCGACGAGGTCGTGTTGCCGACGTGAGTCACCGGTTCGACGTGCAGGCCGGGTGTGACGCCCTCGAGGCGGCGGTCTGACGCGTGGGCGGTCAGCGCCCCGCCGTAGGACAGCTCGCTGACCGGGGCGCAGAGTGCCGGGTGCATGCGCCAGGTGGTGGCCAGGAAGTAGCCGTACTCGGCCGGCAGCACGTCGTGGCCGTCGGCCAACCAGCCGAGGGCCGATTCGTCTACCGGCTCGGGGTGGCTGCCCTGGCTGACCTGCGGCAGCTGCTGGGGGTCGCCGAGCAGTAGGAGGCGCGTGGCCGCGACCGAGGCCGCCACCGTCGACGCGAGCGAGAACTGGCCGGCTTCGTCGACGACGAGGAGGTCGAGGGAGGCGCGGGCCACCTTGTCGGCGTTCGCGAACCCCCAGGCGGTCGCCCCGAACACCGCCCCCACGGCCTGCCCGCCGCCGTCGGCCCCGGCACCGCCCGCCCCGCCGTCGGCCTCGGCGAGGAACGCGGCCTCACCGCCGGACTTCAGGGCACGCCAGGGCTGCTCGTCGACCTGCTCGGCGGTGGTGCCGGACTTCGGCACCTTGCCGACCCGCTCGGGGTCGACCCCCGCCGAGATCGCCGCCCGCAGCACGTTCTCGACCACCGCGTGCGACTGCCCGACGACACCGACGCGCCAGCCGTGCTCACGCACCAGCCGGGCGATGACCCGCGAACCGACGTAGGTCTTGCCCGTGCCGGGAGGGCCCTGGACGGCGAGGTACGACCGGTCGAGGTCGAGCAGGGTCTCGACGACGGCCGAGACGGTGTCGTGCCCGACCACGGGTGCGGGCCCGCCGCCCGACCGCCGACGCGGTGGCTGCCGACGCAGCAGGTCGAACGCCGGATCGGGCAGCATCTCGGGCAGGGCGTCGAGCACGCGCCCACCCCATTCGGCGATCGCCTCGGGTTGCGGAGTGGCCCGGGGAGGCGCGGCGGGCGTCAGCGCGACCGGGAACGCGTCGTGCCGGTCGTCCTCGCCGGCGACGCGTTCGAGCAGCACGACCTCGTGCCGGTCGCCGTTCGCTCCGGCTTCGACGACGGTCGACCCGACGGCACCGCGGAGCCCCGGGCCGAGCGAGGCGACCCCGGTCGGGACGGGGGCGTCGTAGACGGCGTAGGGCGCGCCTCCTTCGGTGAGGCGGCTGCCGGGGGCAAGTCGCCCGCGCAGCCGCAGCTCGCGGCTGAGCTTGCGGGCCCGGGGCAGCTTCTGCCACTCGCGCTCGACCGAGGCCGTCTCGACCACGAACACGTCGCGGGTGTCGGCCCAGTCGTCGACCGGGTTGCGCAGGCGGTCGAAGTGCTCTTGCCAGAACGTCTTGGCCTCGCGACGGTGGTAGTCGATGGCCGACGCCGCAAGGGCGATCGCGGTCTGGTCGGGCGTGCGGTCGAGCGGGTCGACGTCGGCCACGTGCGCCGCGAGGCCGAGGGCGACCGGGTTCGGCTCGCGTGGCACCCGGGCGAGTTCGAGCGGGTCGGGTGCGGTCGGGCCGTCGGGGTCGTCGCCCCGGGTGCCGTGCCGGTCGGCGAGCTCGAGCAACCAGTCGCGCAGCCGCAGGGTCGACCGACAGTCGTACTCGTTGTAGTCGCGGACCTCGTCGAGCATGCGGTCACCACGCTCGGGGTCGCCCGTGGTGCGTTCGGCGATCGCGTCGACGTACATCGTGATGCTCGCGGTGGCCGTCTTGACGTCGCTCTGCCGGAGGTCGTCGCCCATGTAGAGCGGCTCGAGTTTCTTGAGCGAGTAGCTGTGCGACCCGACGAGCAACGCCTGCCGCACGACCGGGTACAGGTCGACGAGCACACCGTCGCGGAGCAGGTCGTCGACCGCGTCCTCGCCGACGCCGTGGCGGGCCGCCAGCGAGAGCAGGTGGCTGCGCTCGTACGAGGCGTAGTGGTACACGTGCAGGTCGGGGAAGAGCCGACGTCGCTCGGCGAGGTAGTCGAGGAAGTCGACCAGCGCCTGCCGCTCGCCCGCGAAGTCGTGGGCCCAGAAGGCCCGGAACGTGCCGTCGGCCTCGACCAGCCCGAAGAGGTAGTCGAGACCCCAGGCCCGACCGTCGCCCTCGGTGTAGAGCGGGTCGCCCTCGAAGTCGAAGAACACGTCGCCGGCGTCGGGCCGCGGGATCGTCCGCAGGGCGTCGGCGTCGACGACCTCGACCGCGGGCGCCCCGGTGTGGTCGCGCTCGGTGGCGAGCTGCACGCGCGCCTGCCCCCGCAGCCGGGCGAGGGCCGTCGCCCCGATTCCGGCGACGGGCCCGTCCGACCCGGCGAGCTCGTCGATCGTGACGACCCCCGCCCGATGCAGCCGCTGACGTTGCTCGCCGCGGAGGCCGGCCACGAGCACGAGGTCGCGGTGCTCGTCGACCTGCGCCTGGCACGCCGCGCACCGACCGCAGGCCGTGACGGTCGGGTCGCCCCAGGCCAGCGGCGCGGCGGCGGCGACCCGCTCGGCGAGGGCGGCGCGCAGCCGGTCACGCTGCACACGGTAGACCGGCAGGACGTCGGCGACGTCGTGGACGCTCTCGCGGCCGTCGCCGAGCACGAGTCGCACCGTGTCGGCCGACGGCAGCCCGAGGGCCCGGATCTGGTCGGTGTAGGCCGCCACCTGCAACAGGGCCGGGATCTTGGCGTGGCGAGCCAGTTTGGTGTCGTAGACCTCGTACGCACCGGTGTCGGTGCGCACCACGAAGTCGCTGAAACCGATGAACGAGCCGTCGAAGAAGGTCGCCTGGAAGAGCACGTCGACCCCGGAGGCCATGGCGAGCCGTGCCTCCTCGGCGGCGGCCGCGTAGCCCGAGGGTGCCGGTCGCTCGAACTCGACCACCTGGCGGGTCGCCCGCAGCGCCTCGAGGTAGCGCAGTTCGTGGGCGTCGCCGAGTCGGGCCGTACGGTCGAGCATGTCGTCGGAGGCGTCGGGGACGACGTCGACCCGGCCGAGCTTCGCGTCGAGCCGTCGGAGGAACGACCACTCGCACGCGGCCCAGGTCGTCAGGTCGGACGGGCTGGTGACCACCCGGTCGTCGTCGAGGTACACACGGACTCCTTCTGTCGGGACGCGGCCTGGACGCCCGACCCGAGCCTAGGAGGCGCCACCGACACCCCGGGACGCCTCACGCGGCCGAGGTCGCCTGCCCCGCCATGGGGTGCGCAATTCGCGACACCCGACGGCCGACACGCCGCTCATCTCCGGTCGGAAGCCCTCTCGGCGCCGCCCGTGGTCGGATTCGGTACACCCTGCGGCGGCTCGGAGGTCGGGTTTGGCACGCCTCACGAGCCGGGCGAACCGGGCGCCGTGACACGGACACCGGGCGGGTTCGTCGGAGACGGGCCGTTGGGGACGCCCGCCTCCGACGAACCCGCCCGGGAACGCCACGGTCGACGTCAGTCGGCCGCGGGCGTGCCGGGCGCGGTCCGCAGGTGCAGCCGCTCGCCCTGGCGACCGAACAGGCTGAGCACCTCGACCGCGTGCTCGTCGGCGCGGCCGAACCAGTGCGGCGTGCGCGTGTCGAACTCGGCCGCCTCGCCCGCGGGCAGCACGAGGTCGAGGTCGCCGAGCACGAGTCGGACGCGACCGCGCAGCACGTACAACCAGTCGTAGCCCTCGTGCGTGCGGAGCACGGGCGCGGTCCGGGGCGAGTCGGCCGGGATGACCATCTTGAACGCCTGGATCGCGCCCCCGCCGCGCGAGAGCGGCACGATCGTCATGCCGTGCTGCTGCCGCGGCTTGAGGTGGACCCGGGGGTCGCCGGTCTCGGGCGCCCCGACGAGGTCGTCGAGGGGTACCCCGTGCTCGCGCGCGAGCGGCAGCAACTGCTCGAGGGTCGGCCGCCGCTGCCCCGACTCGAGCCGCGAGAGGGTGCTGACCGAGATGCCGGTGCGCTCCCCCAGCTCGGTGAGGGTCACGCCACGCCGCGTGCGCAGGGCCCGGAGGCGCGGACCGACCGATGCGAGGACGTCGTCGGTGCTCGCGGTGTCGGCAGCGGCGGTGTTCGTGGAGTGGCTCATGCCCGACACTTTGCCATATCGGCAAGAGAGATTGCCAGACCGATGCTCCGAGTCGCAGGATCGAGTCAGGAGGTCACACCATGACGAATCAGAACACCCGCCCGACCGACGAGGTCCACGACGTCGTCGTGATCGGCGGTGGCGCCGCCGGGCTCAGCGGCGCCCTGTCGCTCGCCCGCGCCCGCCGCGACGTGCTCGTCGTCGACGACGACCGGCCCCGAAACGCCCCCGCCGAGGGCGTCCACGCGTTCCTCACCCGCGACGGGGTCGCGCCCCGCGAGCTGACCCGCCTCGGCCGAGCCGAGGTCGAAGCCCACGGAGGCGCGATCACCTCGGGCACCGTGACCGGCGTCCACCGCGACGACGACCCCGACGCGCCCTTCGTCGTCACGGTCACCACCCCGGGCACCGACGACCGCGAGGTGCGGGCCCGGCGCCTCCTCGTGACCTCGGGACTCGTCGACGAACTGCCCGCCGTCGACGGGCTCGCCGAGCGCTGGGGCCGAGACGTCGTCCACTGCCCCTACTGCCACGGCTGGGAGGTCCGGGACCGCGTGATCGGCGTGCTCGCCACCAGTCCCTTCGCGATGCACCAGGCCCTGCTCTTCGGGCAATGGAGCCGCGACATCGTGCTCTTCACGAACGACTCGTTCACCCTCGACGACGAGCAGGCAGAGCAGCTGCGCGCCCGGGGCGTCACGGTGGTCGACGGCCCGGTCGCGCGCGTGCGGGCCGAGGACGACGCTCTGACCGGTGTGACGCTCGTCGACGGTCGTACGGTCGAGGTCGGCGCGCTGGCCGTGGTGGCCCGGGTGCGTTCCCGGGCGGGCTTCGTGGCCGACCTCGGACTCGAGGCGACCGAGCACCCCGCCGGCGTCGGCACGCACCTCGCGACCGTCGAGCCGTTCACCGGCCGGTCGGCCGTTCCGGGGGTCTGGCTCGCGGGCAACGTCACCGAGCCGATGGCGCAGGTCGTTGCGGCGGCCGCCGCGGGCACGATGGCCGGCGCAGCGATCAACATGGACCTGATCACGGCAGAGGTGGCGGCGTCCGTCGCAGCCCTCCGCGCCGGAGAGAGGATCGACGCATGAGCGAGTCGGAGCAGCGGCACCAGCACGACGGGCACCGCCACCCCGTCTACGACCGCGACTACTGGGAGGACCGCTACGGGCAGCCCGGCCGCGCCTGGAGCGGCCGCCCCAACGCCGCCCTCGTCGCCGAGGCCGCTCCCCTGGCCCCCGGTCGTGCGCTCGACGTCGGCAGCGGAGAGGGCGGCGACGCCCTCTGGCTCGTCTCGCGGGGCTGGCAGGTCACGGGCGTGGACATCTCGCAGAACGCCCTCGACAAGGCGGCCGCCCTGGCCCGCGAGCGGGAGGACGTCGACCCCGCGCTCGTCACCTGGCAGCAGGCGGATCTGACGAGGTGGAGCCCGACCCGCGCCTCCTTCGATCTGGTCACGGCGCACTTCATGCACCTACCGCTCGCCGACCGCGAGCGGCTGTTCCCCGCACTGGCCGACGGTGTGGCACCCGGCGGCACCCTGCTCGTCGTCGGGCACGACGCCGACGCCCTGCCACTCGGAGCGGGGAAGCACGGCGACCCCGGCATGCTCTTCACCGTCGACGAAATGGTCGGCAGGCTCTCGCCCGACGCCTGGCAGGTCGAGGTGGCCGAGGTGCGGCCACGCGACATGACGGGCCCCGACGGTGAGGTCCGGCACGTGGCCGACGTGATCGTCCGCGCCACCCGCCGCGCCGGCTGAGCACGTCGGCAGGCCGGCCCGGTGGCCCGCAGAACGGGCGGGTCCGGCCGGACCGGGCGTCCTGAGACGCCCGTCCGACACGGACCCGCCCGTCCTCGGCGGTGGCAGCCGGCTACAGCGCGCTGAACTTCAGTCGCAGCTGGTGCGCCCCGGGGCGCAGCACATGGCGCGATGCCACGTCCGGCCCGCACGCCCGCGACCCCACGCCGTGCTGGGCGGCGTCCAGGTAGAGATGGGTGCGGTCGCTCGCAGGCAGCTCGTGCGGGTGCTCGGCTACGCCGATCTGCTGGGCCGTGTGGCGGCTCAGCGTGAAGCCGGGGCGTTCGCCCGTGGCGCTGGGCACGGCCTCGACCCGAAGCCAGGGCCGCCCCGACGACCCGAGGTCGAGCGTGCGCAGGTCGCTGCGGTGCCCGGTCTCCTGCGGACGGGCGTACCCGGCCGACAGCTCGTCGACGCCGGACTCGTAGCGCCCCACGAACGCCGAGTGGCGACTGTCCGGGTACGACTCGCGCGGGCCGGTGCCGAACCACGAGGCGTGGTCGACCTCACCCGGCAGGTCGAAGCGCACGCCGACGCGGGGCCACACCATGTCCCACCAGCCGGTCGGCACGATGTCGACGGACAGCCACAGGTCGTCGCCGACGAGCCGCCACTGCTCGTCGGTCGTCACGGCGTTTCGCGTGTCTGCGGCGGCGTAGCGGGTCCTCACCCGGACCGAGCCCGGCGCGACGCTCACCGACTCGACACGCGCGGTCAGCCGGTCGAGCCCGGCGAGCAGCCAGGTGTCCTGCGAGCTGGGCAGCACGCCGACCTCGTACAGGTCGACGCGGTGCCGGTTGCGCATCACGTCGCGGTCGCGGTCCTTCGGCGTCAGCCACTCGCCACGGTCGTTGTCGGTCGGTGCGCGCCACAGCTCGAGGCGAGCACCGTCGACCGGACGTCCGGCCAGCGACACCAGTCGCCCGTCGTCGAACACGGCCGGTCCGAGCTCGACGCGCCCCGAGGAGGCGCGGGCCGAGCGGTCGCGCCCGTCGCCGACGACCGCGGGGCGGGGCGTCGCGACCTGCACCGGTGCCGGCGTCAGGTCGAGCTGCTGGGTCGAGATCACGTGACCGGCGTCCGCCCACACGGTGGCGTCGGCGAGCTCGGCCGTGACCGTGAACCAGGTCTCACCGGTGCGCGACACGGGCACTTCGGGCAGCGAGACGAAGACCGTCTCGTGGGCGGACAGCGCACCGCCGTCGAAGCCGACGACGTCGAGGGTGCCCGAGCGCGCCTCCTCGCCGTCGTGCGACGCGACCCACCGGAAGACGAGGTCGGAGGCATCGGCCGAGTGGCGCAGGTTCGACACCACCAGCACGGGTGGACCGTCGACGGTGGGTGTCTCGAAGCGCAGGCGGATCGGGGCGACGACCTGTGCCCACTCGTACAGGCCGGGCGACGGGGTGTCGTCGCTCAGCACCATGCCGTCCATGACGAAGTTGCCGTCGTGGACGACCTCGCCGAAGTCGCCGCCGTAGCCGAAGTACTCGACGCCGTCGGCGGTGTGGGTGCGCAGCCCGTGGTCGCGCCACTCCCAGACGAAGCCGCCGTGCAGGCGCGGATAGGCGTCCACCAGGTCTTCGTAGTCGTCGATCGCCCCGGGGCCGTTGCCCATCGCGTGGACGTACTCGCAGAGCAGGAACGGCTTCGAGCGCTGACGCGCGGCCTCGGCCGGGGTGCAGCCCAACAGCGTGAAGGACTCGTCGCCCGAGCCGATGGCTCGTGTCTCGTCGATCCACGAGTACATGCGCGAGTAGACGTCGGTGTAGGCCCCCGTGTAGTCACCCTCGTAGTGCACGGGACGGCCGCCGTCGCGGGCGTGCGTCCAGGCCGACATCGCGGCGAGGTTGTGGCCCGTGCCGGACTCGTTGCCGAGCGACCACAGGACGATGCTCGGGTGGTTCTTGTCGCGCTCGACCGTGCGGACCATGCGGTCCACGTAGGCGTCGTGCCAGGCCGGGTCGTCGCTGGGGTTGCCGATCCACTCCTGGCGTTCGAACGCGTGGGTCTCGAGGTCGCACTCGAGGACGACCCAGAAGCCCAGCTCGTCGGCGAGGTCGAGGAGGCGCGGGTGCGGCGGATAATGCGAGGTGCGGATCGCGTTCACGTTGAACCGCTTCATCTGCGCGAGGTCACGACGCGACCATTCCTCGTCGAAGACGCGGCCCCGGTCGGGGTGGGTCTCGTGGCGGTTGACGCCGTGGAAGACCACGCGACGGCCGTTGACCTCGAACTGATCGCCCACCACGCGGACCGTGCGGAAGCCGAGGCGCAGCGAGATCGTCTCGGCACCGCCCGCGCTCGAGACGGTCGCGTCGTAGAGACGCGGCGTCTCGGCCGACCACGGCTCGACCGCGTCCAACTCGACCGGCGCGACGTCGGCCGGGGTGGCCCACGTGACCTCGACGCCCAGCTCGGGCACCGAGAGGGTGACCGGGTACGCGGCGTCGGCGGCGGTGATCTCGGGGACGATGGCCGCGCCTCCTCGGCTCTGACCGGCCGTGCCGTGGAACGGCGTCTGCAGCCAGACGTCGTCGAGCCCTCCGACGGGGCGGGCCTGCAGCGTGACGCTGCGGAAGATGCCGGGCAGCCACCACTGGTCCTGGTCCTCGACGTAGCTCGAGGCCGACCACTGGTGCACGCGCACCGCCACGACGTTCTCGCCGGGGCGGACGGCGTCGGTGACGTCGAACTCCTGGGCGAGTCGGCTGCCGACGCCCATGCCGATCTGGACGCCGTTCAGCCACAGGACGTAGCGCGACTCGACGCCGTCGAAGCGCAACAGGACGCGCTCGGCGCCCTCGAAGGACGACGGCAGCTCGAAGGTGCGGCGGTGGTCGCCGGTCGGGTTGGCATCGGGCACGAAGGGCGGCTCGGTCGGGAACGGGAACTGCACATTGGTGTAGATCGGAGCGCCGCGCGAGCCGTCTCCGCCGAGCACCCAGTGCGACGGCACCTCGATCTCGCCCCAGGACGAGTCGTCGAGGTCGAGGGCGCCGACGCCGTCGACGGGCTCGCCCTCGGGCAGGACGCCGCGTCCGCCGAGTGTGCCCGGCGCACCGGGAAGCAGGCGGAACGACCAGGTGCCGTCGAGCGAGAGGGTCGGGGCGTCGGTGTGCAGCCAGGAGCGCGCGGGGGTGCGCGCACCCTGGCCGGGACCGGTGTCGGTGAGGTAGTCGACGGTGACGACGGAGGGGGTGGAGCCGGTCTCGGGGCTGGGGGTCACTTGACGCTTCCTTCGGTGAGGCCGCCGCGCCAGAAGCGCTGGAGGACGACCATGGCGATGACCAGCGGGATGATCGACAGCAGCACGCCGCCGGTCGTCAGCTGGTAGAACTCGGGCAGGCGGTCGGTCTGGCTGAGCCAGTTGTTGAGACCGAGCGTGACGGGGAACTTGTCGACGTCGCTCAGCATGACCAGGGGCAGGAAGTAGTTGTTCCAGATGCCCACGAGCTGGAACAGGAACACGGTGACGAGCGCCGGCGTGAGGATGCGCAGGCCCAGCGTGTGGAAGATGCGCAGCTCGCTGGCCCCGTCGAGGCGGGCGGCCTCCATGAGCGAGGTGTCGACTGTGGCCTGCGCGTAGATGCGGCAGAGGAACAGGCCGAACGGCGACACGAGCGACGGCAGCAGCACGCTCCAGTAGGTGTTGGCGATGCCCATCTGGCTGAACAGCAGGAAGAGGGGAAGCGCCGTGGCGGTGCCGGGCACGAGCACCCCACCGAGGATCGTGCCGAAGACGACGTTGCGCCCGCGGAACTCGTACTTGGCGAGGGCGTAGCCGCCGGCCGCGGCGAAGTACGTCGCGATGAGGGCACCGACACCGGCGTACAGCACCGAGTTGAGCACCCAGCGCACGAAGATGCCGTCGCCGTAGGTCAGCACCTGGCCGAGGTTGTCCCAGAGCGAGAACGTCGGCGCGAACCAGAAGCCGAAGGTGCCGAACAGGTCGGGCGTGGTCTTGGTCGCCGCGACGACGACCCAGTAGACGGGCACCAGGAAGTACAGCGCCACGACGACCAGCACGGCCGTGACGATGATCGTGGACGCCTTCGAGCGTCCGGCCGTGCGGTCCGGCCCGGCGCTGCGGGCGCGGCGGCGGGCGGGCCTCTCGGCACCGCGGCCGCGGCCCTGCGACGTCACGATGGACTCGGTCTCGGTGGCGTGCTCGGCCCCCTTCGTCGAGATGCTCATTTCTGCTTCCTGTTCGTGATGCTGAGGAACGTGACCGACAGCGCGAACGCGACGAGGGCGATCAGGACCGACTGGGCTGCGGCGACGTTGTAGTCGTTGTAGGCGAAGGCCGTCGTGTACGCGCTGAGGTTCGGCGTGTACTGGCTGTCGATGGCCGGCGAGACACGCTGCAGCACCTGCGCCTCGGCGAACAGCTGCAACGTGCCGATGATCGAGAAGACGGCGGTGAGCAGCAGGGCCGGGCGGATCAGCGGCAGCTGGATGCTGAACGCCACCCGCAGGGACGACGCACCGTCGACCTTGGCCGCCTCGTACAACTCGACCGGGATCGACTTGAGCTGCGCGATGATGATCAGCATGTTGTAGCCGGTGTAGCTCCAGGTCACGATGTTCGCGATCGACCACAGCACGGTGTTCGGCCCGAGGAAGTCGGGCGTGACCCCGAAGACCTCGCCGATGTCGATGATGGGGCTGAGGCCGGGCACGTAGAGGAACGACCAGAGGATCGTCGCGATGACGCCGGGCACGCCGTAGGGCAGGAAGTACGCGGCACGGAACACGCCCGGCCACTTCGCCGACGCCGACTCGAGCAGCAGCGCGAGCACCGTGCAGAGGATCAGCATGACGGGCACCTGCACGATGCCGAAGAGGAACATGCGGCCGATCGAGGCGACGAAGTTGGGGTCGCCGAGCACCTGCGCGTAGTTGTCGAAGCCGGCGAACCCGCTGGTGACACCACCCTCACCGAACAGGCCGCTGCGGGTGACCTTGGTGAAGCTCGAGAACACGGCGATGACGATCGGGATCACGAAGGTCAGGGCGAAGAGCGCCAGGAACGGCGCGAGCAGCACCCACGGCGCCCGCTTGACGGCGCCCTTCGAGCTGCTGCGTCGAGGCCCCGAGGAGGCGCGGGTGGAGTCGGTCGCGGCCTCGGGCCTGGTGTCGGTCGCGGCGCTCATGCGCTCGCCTTGCGGATGGTGAGGCCCTTGTTCTGGAAGACGGCCATGATGTCCTTCTCGGCCTGGACCACGGCGTCGACGAGCGTGCCGCCCGACGCCTTGCCACGGAAGCCGTCGCTCAAGATGTTGAAGGACTGCTGGGTGATCGGCCACCAACTCCAGTCCTGGTTCTGCGAGGACTCCTTCGTGGCGGGCACGAAGACCTCCTGGTTGTAGTTCTGACCGCTGAAGAACGGGCTGGGCTGCTCACGCAGCGTGCCGACGACGTCACGCGCCGGCGACCAGCCGATGCCGCAGTACTCGATCAGGGCGTTGATGCCCTCGGGCGTCGTGGTCATCCAGACGGCGAAGTCGAGGGCCTCCTGCGGGTGCTTGCTGTTCGCGAGGATGGCCGCGGTCGAACCACCGAGGAAGCTCGAGGCGTAGCCCGTCTGCCAGGTCGGCAGCGGGGCGCACTTCCACTTGCCCTCGGCGCCGCTGACGCCCTCGATCAACGCGTCGCCCCACGAGCCCGTCGCGACCGACGCGATGGTGCCCGCGCTCGCGGCCGAGAACCAGGCCGGAGTGTAGGCGCCGTACGCGGTCGTCACGATGCCGTCGTCGATCGCCTTGTCGAAGAAGCGGGCGACGGTCAGGGTCGCCTCGTCGGTCATGTCGATGACCCAGCCGTCGTCCTCGGCACGCAGCCACGAGGCACCGGCCTGGGTGGCGTAGGCGGCGAAGGGCGAGGCGTCGGCGAGCGGGAACGAGTCCATCAGCACCCCGGCACCCTTCAGCTCGGCCCCCACGGCGGCCCACTCGTCCCAGGTGGCGGGGACGGCGGCTCCGACGGTGTCGAAGACGGCGGGCTGGTAGAACATGCCCATCGGGCCGCTGTCCTGCGGGATCGCGTAGACCCCGTCCGTGTAGCTGACCTGGTTCCACAGGGTGGGGTCGTAGAGGTCGGCGTACTGGTCGGCGCCGTAGCGTTTCAGGTCGACGACGCCGTTGGCCAGCAGGAACTCGGGCAGCGAGCGCAGCTCCACCTGGGCGATGTCGGGCCCGGCCCCCGCGGCGAGCGCCGAGTACAGCTTCTGGTACCCGCCCGCGTTGCCGCCGGGGATGAACACGGTCTCGACCTGCACCCGTGACTGGCTCTTGTTGTAGAGCGCGGTGACCTGGTCGAGGCCTTTGAGCCAGGCCCAGTACTGCAGCCTGACGGGGCCGTCGGCCGGCGGGATGGTCGGCAGGGTGTTGACCGAGGCCGTCCCGGGTGTGGCGCAGCCGGCGAGCATCGCGGTGGCTCCGGCGGTCACCCCCAGGCCGAGCAACTGCCGTCGGGAAATCGGGCTCATCTTCATCTCACTTCGTCGTGGGGCCGTGGCGTCAGCGACGCTAACACAAATTCGAGTGGTCGTTCGAATTTCACTGTCGGGGTGCTCGGGAGGTCGTAGAGTGGCCGATCATGACGACGACCGGCTCGACGACGAGCGATCACGACCGCGGGCCTGCCGGCTCCCCCGAGGGCGGTCGTCCGGCGCGTCGCGGGCCGTACGCGAAGTCGGCCGAGCGGCGGGTGTCGATCGTCGACGCGGCGTTCGAGGTGTTCTCGACGAAGGGCTACGTCGGCGGGTCGCTCCGCGACGTGGCCGACGTGGTCGGCATGAGCCAGACCAGCCTGTTGCACTACTTCCCGTCGAAGAGCGCACTGCTGCTCGCGGTCCTCGAACGGCGTGACGTGGTCTCGGATCGTTCCGCCGCGCCTCCGGACTCCGGGGGTCTCGTCGAGAGGGTCCTCGGGCAGGCACGGCACAACGAGACGGTGCCCGGGCTCATCGCGCTCTACGCCGTCCTGGCCGGCGAGGCGGTCACCACCGACAACCCCGGCAGCGAGTACGTCCGCGAGCGCTTCGAGAGCCTGCGCGTCGAGTACGGCGATGCCCTGCGAGCCCTGGAGGCGCGAGGTCGGTTGCGCCCCGGGGTCGATCCCGATCGCGCGGCGTCGGGGCTCGTGGCCCTGTGGGACGGCATCCAGCTGCAGTGGCTGCTCGACCCCGGGCGCATCGACGTGGTGCACCAGCTGCGTGACTATCTCGAGCTGGTGATCCTGCCCGACGACGGTGACGACCGGGCGTGAGCGGCGTCCTGCCCCTCGGGAGGGGCGTGCCCGTCCGCTCGGCCGTGCCGATTCGGTGGTACGAGCCGTGGCCGGGGTCGGTGGCGTCCCCTGGTCCGACGCTGCTCTGGCTGCACGGGGGCGGGTTCTTCCGCGGAGGGCTCGACCAGCCGGAGGCGCACGACGTGGCGCGGTCACTCGCCGCACGCGGGGTGAGGGTCGCCACGGTGGACTACCGCCTCGCGCCTCCCCCGGGGCCGGGTCTCGCCGCCGACCGGCTGATGCCCTCCCGGGGGCGGTACCCGATGGCGCTCGACGACGTGGTCGCGGCGTACGGCGACGTGTCCGACCGGTCGCCCGCGGGCGTCGTCGTGGGAGGCGCGAGCGCGGGTGCCTGCCTCGCCGCGGCGGCCACCCTCCGCACCATCGACGACGGTCGCCCTCCGGTCGGCGCCGTCTTCGCCTATGGCTTCTTCCACGCCACCCACCCCCGGGTTGCCGAGAGGGACCACCGGTCGCGGGGCCACCGCGGTCTCAGCCACGCGAGGTGGGCCCTCGACGTGATGAACCGCAACTACGCCGGCTCCAGGAGCGTGCTGGCCGATCGTCTCGCCTTCCCCGGCGGGCACGACCTGTCGGGCTTCCCCCGGACTCTCGTGGTGAACGCCGAGCGCGACAACATGCGAGCCTCGGGCGACCTGTTCGCGAAGGAACTCGCCGACGCGGGGGCGGGCGTGCGGCACCACGTCGTCCCGGGCGCGCGTCACGCCTTCTTGAACCGGCCCCGGCTCGCGGACTACGCCCACACCGTCTCGCTCGCCGCGGAGTGGATCCGGGGCGGCTAGGCTGCCCTGCCCCGTCGACGGGTGCCCAGCGGGACCGGATTGACTGGTCGCCGTGAACACGCTCATCGTCACCGCCCATCCCGATCACGCGTCACTGACCTCCGGTGTCGCCCGACGCCTCGCAGAGGCCCTGCCCCCGGACACGGTCGAGGTGGCCGATCTGGCGGCGGAAGGGTTCGACCCACGTTTCGGCATGGTGGACCGTGCGGCCTACCGTGGTCACGGGGAGACTCCCGCCGACGTCGTGCGCGAACAGGAGCGGATCGACCGGGCGGACCACCTCGTCCTGGCGTTCCCGGTCTACTGGTGGTCGATGCCGGCCCTGATGAAGGGCTGGATCGACCGGGTCTTCGTCAACGGGTGGGCGTTCGAGGTCGCCCCCGAGGGTGGTACGCGCCGCCAGCTCGGCAGGTTGACCGTGCACCTCATCGCCGTGGCCGGCGACTCGGCCGGAACGTACGCGCGGCACGGCTACGAGACGGCGATGCGGACGCAGATCGAGCACGGGATCGTGGACTACGTCGGCGCCCGACGAGGCGCGACCGTCGTCGTGCACGAGTCCGAGCGAGACGACGCCGACGCCCGGGACGCCCTCGTCGAGGAGGCCGTCGACACGGTCACCCGCGCCGTCGTCGGGGAGGCGTCCCGCGCCTCCTGATCGTCGGCGGCCGTCAGAACACGGCGACCGTCATGCCGGGGGTGACCGCCGGCCGGTCCATGCCGGCCAGGGCCCCGGGCAGGTCGTCGAACGTGATCGTCCGGCCGATGGACTCCTGCGGTCGCAGCCGGCCCGCGACGACGTCGTCGATCATCGCGGCGTACTCGCCGACCGAGATGCCGTGGCTGCCCAGCAGGTCGAGCTCGTCGGCGATCACGCGGCCCATCGGGATCACCGGGGCGGCCTCGTCGTCGAGCAGCAGGCCCACCTGGACGTGCCGCCCCCTCGGCCGGAGGGACGACACGGACGCCGCCGACGTGACCCTGCTGCCGAACGCGTCGAGAGCCACGTGGGCTCCTCCGCCCGTGACCGCGCGCACGCCGGCGACCGCGCCGTCGCCCATCGCGACGACCTCGGCACCCAACGCCGCAGCCCGTTCGAGAGCGGCGGGTGAGATGTCCGAGGCCACCACGCGCGCGCCGGCGGCGACCGCGACGGCCACGGCGGACAACCCCACGCCACCGCAGCCGAAGACGGCGACCCACTCCCCCGCCCGGACCCGGGCTCGGGCGTGCAGCGCGTGGTACGCCGTGCCGAAACGGCAACCGAGCGCCGCCGCCTCGACGAAACCGACCTCGTCGGGCAGGGCGACGACGTTCACGTCCGCGTGCGGGACGACCACGGACTCGGCGTACGACCCGGGCAGGGTGAAGCCCGGCTGCTGCTGACGGGTGCACACCTGCGTGGCACCGGCACGGCACTGGTCGCAGGTGCCGCACGCGAAGACGAAGGGAGCCGTCACCCGAGCGCCGACGGCGACCCGCGTGACCTCCTCGCCGACCGCCGCCACCACGCCCGCGAACTCGTGACCCGGCACATGGGGAAGACGCACCGAGTCGTCGTGCCCCTTCCAGGCGTGCCAGTCGCTCCGGCACACGCCCGTGGCCGCGACGCGGACCACGACGCCATGCACGGGCGGCACGGGTGACGGGAGGTCGACGATGGTCGGAATCGACCCGAACTGGTCGTACTGGACGGCGAGCATCCCTCGATACTGACACGAGCCGGCGAACCGGATGCTCCTCCGCCGGACGGTGAGCACCGGCAGCGGGTAGGAACGGTGCATGAGCCTCGCATCCACCCTCCTCCGCCTGACCGTCGGCGGTTTCTTCGTCGGCCACGGACTTCAGAAGCTGACCGGCGCCTTCGACGGGCCGGGTCTCGCCGGCACCGAGCAGATGATGGCCGGCACCGGCATGCACCCCGCCGCCCGGAACGCCCGCCTGGTCGCCGTCACCGAGACCGCCGGGGGCGCCGCCCTCGCCCTCGGCGTGGCGACCCCGCTCGCCGCCGCCGGCCTCGTCGGCACGATGGTCACCGCCGTCCGCAAGGTGCACCTCGCCAAGGGCCCCTGGAACACCGAAGGCGGCTACGAGTACAACGCCGTCCTGATCGCGGCGGCAGCGGCGGTGGCCTCCGGCCCCGGCGGTCCCTCGGTCGACCAGCTCTTCGGCAAGAAGTCGTGGGGCGCGGGCGGAACGGTGTTCGCGTTGGTCGCGGGCGTCGTCGCCTCGTTCGTCGCGGTCGAGCTGGGCAAGCGCGCGACACCCCCGGCCGAGCCGGACACGGACCCCTCGGCGGGCTGAGCCCCCCGCTTCCCCGTCTCGTCCCCAGGGCGCGACCACCCGGAGACGGGTGGCCGCGCCCGTCGTGCGTCCGCCGGGTGACGGTGGCCTCTGCGACCATGAACCCATGACACCGACGAGCACCGCGACCGACATCGATGCCGAGGCCCTCGACTTGCTGCGCGCCCTGACCGGTCGCGACGACGCCGTCTTCCACGACGGGCAACTCGAAGCCATCCGGGCCCTCGTCGCCGACCGCCGCCGGGCCCTCGTCGTGCAGCGCACCGGGTGGGGCAAGTCCGCGGTCTACTTCATCGCCACCCTGCTGCTGCGCCGACGCGGCACCGGCCCGACCCTGCTCGTGTCCCCCCTGCTCGCCCTGATGCGCGACCAGGTCGCCGCCGCCGCGCGTGCCGGTGTGCGCGCCGTCGCAGTCAACTCGGCCAACGCCCACGAGTGGTCCGACGTGCAACAGCAGCTGGTCGACGACGAGATCGACGTGCTGCTCGTCTCGCCCGAGCGACTCAACAACCCCCGGTTCCGCGACGAGCAGCTGCCCGTCCTCATCGCCCGCCTCGGCATGCTCGTCGTCGACGAGGCGCACTGCATCTCCGACTGGGGCCACGACTTCCGACCCGACTACCGTCGCCTCGCCGACCTCATCCGCACCCTGCCCTCGGGTGTGCCCGTCCTCGCCACCACCGCCACCGCCAACGCCCGTGTCGTGGCCGACGTGGCCGAGCAACTCGCCGTGGGGCCGGGCGACGAGGTGCTGACGATCCGCGGGTCGCTCGCGCGCGCCTCCCTGCGCCTCGGCGTCCTGCAGCTGCCGACCTCGCGCGACCGGCTCGGCTGGCTGCTCAGCCACCTCGCCGACCTGCCCGGCAGCGGCATCATCTACACGCTCACGATCTCGGCGGCCGACGACACCGCCCGGCTGCTGCGTGACGCCGGGCACGACGTGCGGTCGTACTCCGGCCGCACCGACCCCGAAGAACGCGAACAGCTCGAACAGCGCCTCAAAGACAACGACCTCAAGGCCTTGGTCGCCACGAGCGCCCTCGGCATGGGCTTCGACAAGCCCGACCTCGGCTTCGTGATCCACCTCGGCGCCCCGTCGTCCCCCGTGGCGTACTACCAGCAGATCGGCCGCGCGGGCCGGGCCACCGACAACGCCGACGTGTTGCTGCTGCCCGGCACGGAAGACGCCGAGATCTGGCAGTACTTCGCGACGGCCTCGATGCCGTCCGAGGCACGGGCGTCGGCCGTGCTCGCCGAGTTGGGCGAGACGCCCCTGTCGACACCCGCGCTCGAGGCCCGGGTCGACGTCAAGCGCACCCCGCTCGAGCTCATGCTGAAGGTGCTCGACGTCGACGGTGCCGTCCGCCGGGTGCAGGGCGGCTGGGTCAGCACCGGCCAGCCCTGGGTCTACGACGCCGAACGCTACGACCGCATCGCCGCCGCCCGGGTCGCCGAACAGGACTCCATGCTCGCCTTCGAACGCGGCGAGACCTGTCGCATGCAGATGCTGCAGCTCGACCTCGACGACCCGGCCGCCGAACCCTGCGGACGCTGCGACGTCTGCGCCGGGGCCTGGTACCCGACCGACATCGCCGGTGAGGCGGCCACCTCGGCAGCCAGCACGCTCGACCGGGTCGGTGTCGAGATCGACCCCCGTGCCCAATGGCCAACGGGCGCCGACCGGGCCGGGGTCGCCGTGAAGGGCAAGATCCCCGAAAGTGAACGCGTCGAGCCGGGCCGCGCCCTCGCCCGACTCACCGACCTCGGGTGGGGCAACACGCTGCGTGAGGTCTTCGCGGCGAACGCCCCCGACGACGCCCTGTCGAAGCATCTGCTCGACGGGGTGGTGCGCGTCCTCAGGGAGTGGCCGTGGGGCGAACGTCCCGTGGGCGTCGTGGCGATGCCTTCTTCCTCACGACCCCAACTCGTCGGGTCGCTGGCCGAGGCCATCAGCACCGTCGGACGTCTTCCGCTGCTCGGCACTCTCGGCAGCGCCCGCCCCTCGGCCGGCCGCGGCCAGGGTGGCAACAGCGTCTACCGGTTGGCCGACGTCTGGCAGTCGTTCGAGGTCGGCCCCGAACTCGCCGCGGCCCTCGCCGAGGTGTCCGGGCCGGTGCTTCTCGTCGACGACCTGGTCGACAGCCGGTGGACCCTCACCGTCGCCGGTCGCGAACTTCGGCGTGCCGGGGCTCATGCCGTCCTACCCTTCGCCCTCGCGATGGTCGGCTGAGCCGGCCCTCACCCGGTCCAGGGCGGGCCCCCGCACGACGACGGGCACGCCACCGTTCAGCGCTCGAACCGCACGCCGTCCCCGGTCAGCGTGCTGTGCCGCATCAACCACACGTCACGAGGGTAGTTCTGGTGCATCCGCCAGGGTGACCTCGCCCCCTGCCGTGGCATCAGGTGAACCCCTCGAGAGACGTACCCGCTCGTCAGGTCGATCAGCGGACTCGTCGGCCCCGGCTTCTCCGGCGCCACCGGCACGGCCGATCGGTACCCGTGACGATCGGCGTGACGCAACAGCCGCGTGACGTAGTGCACGACGAGGTCGATCTTCAGCGTCCACGAGGCGTTCGTGTACCCGATCGCGAAGGCCAGGTTCGGCACCCCCGAGAGCATGAACCCCTTGTACGTCAGACGCGTCGCCGGGTCGACCTCGACCCCGTCCACGGACAACCGCATGCCACCGAACAGCAGCAGGTTGAGCCCGGTGGCCGTCACCACGACGTCGGCCGGCAGCTCCTCCGACCGCTGGCCGTCGCGACCCGCGACACGGATGCCGCCGGGCGTGAACGAGTCGACGTCATCGGTCACGATGGACGCCGAACCGGAGCGGAGGGCCCGGAACAGCGCCCCGTCCGGAGTGATGCAGAGACGCTGGTCCCACGGGTCGTAACTCGGCTGGAAGTGCCGGTCGACGTCGAAGTCCTCGGGCAGACGACGCGCGACCTGCGCGCGGAGGAACGCTTTCATCTTCTCGGGTGAGCGCCGACTCGTCTGGAAGCTGAGCAGCGCCAGGGCGATGCTCCGCCACCGGACGAGCCGGTCGTCGATGCTCCGGGGCAGCAGACGCCGCCAGGCGCGGGCCCGCTTGCGGTGCGACGGGAGCGACAGCACGTAGGTGGGTGACCGCTGCAGCATCGTGACCTGCTCGGCGGTCTCGGCAAGGGCGGGCACGAGCGTCACCGCCGTCGCGCCCGACCCGATCACGACGACCCGCTTGCCGGTCACGTCGAGGTCCTCCGGCCAGTGTTGGGGGTGCACGACGCGGCCGGCGGAGGACTCCAGCCCCGGGAACGCGGGCGACCACCCCTCGTCGTAGCGGTAGTACCCGGAACAGACGAACAAGAACGAGCACGTGATCGTGACCCGGCGAGGGGCCGTGGCCGGACCCGCGCCTCCTCCGCTCGACATGTCGCCGGCGGCGGGCGATCCCTCGGGCCCGGCAGCACCGCCGACCTCGATCGTGACGGTCCACCGGGCCTCGGCGCTCGACCAGTCGGCTGCGACCACGCGGTGCCCGAATCGGATCAACCCGGTGATGCCCGTCTCGTCGGCCGTGTCGCGCACGTAGTCCCGGATCGCCGCCCCCGGAGCGATCGCCCGGCGGTCCCGCCAGGGCCGGAACCCGTAGCCCAGGGTGAACATGTCGCTGTCCGAGCGGACGCCCGGGTATCGGAAGAGGTCCCAGGTGCCACCGATCGCGTCGCGTGACTCGACGACCGCCAGACTTCGACCCGGGAAGTCCCGGTGCAGCTGCGCGGCCACGCCGACGCCCGAGAGGCCGGCACCGACGACGAGCAGGTCGACGTGCTCGACGTCACGACGGGTGGCGTGGTCACCGCCGTCGCCGGGAGCCGAGGAGGGGCGGGTCGTGTCGCTCACGGGACGAGCACGATCCGGATCGGGTCGCCTTCTTTGCGTTCGAGCATGCCGACCGCCCGCTCGGCCTCGGCCAGCGGAACGGTCGCGCTGACCGACTTCGAGAACTCGAGCCTGCCGCGGGCCGCGAGGTCGACGAGCGTGGTGACGTCGGCGGGCTCGGAGCCGTAGTGGCCGAGGACCTGCTGCTGCAGGTAGCTGAACTTCGTCCCGTCGGTGATCGTGATCGGTTTGTCCGACAGGCCGACGAGCGTGAGGCGGCCGCGGTAGCCGAGGCAGGCGATCGCCTGCTCGCGCACGGCGGGCACGCCGGCGAAGTCGAACGCCCGGGCTAGTCCCCGCCCGCCGGTCGCCTGGCCGAGCCGGGTGGCGAAGTCGGGGTCGGTGGGGTCGAGCGCGAGGTCGGCCCCGAAGTCGAGGGCGCGGGCCCGAGCACCGGGTAAGGGATCGACGGCGACGATCGGAGCGGCCCCGAGGAGGGCGAGCAGCTGGACGGCGTGCGCGCCGAGACCCCCGACCCCCCAGACGCCGACGGCCGTGCCCGGCCGGGTGTCGGCGGTCGTGGTGAGCGCCGCCCACGGCGTGGACACCGCGTCGGGGATGAAGCAGGCCTGCTCGAACGGCAGCGAGTCGGGGATCGGCACGACCGTGTCGGCGCGGGCCACGGCGTATTCGGCCCAGCCGCCGTCGTAGTCGACACCCCGGGTGAAGACCTGGCCGTCGCGCTCCTCGCCGGCCTGCAGCAGCACGCGGTCGCCGACGGCGAGGCGTGTGACGCCCTCGCCGACCTGATCGATCGTGCCCGCGACCTCGTGGCCGAGGGTGACGGTGTCTCCCGGCAGGTGCAGCGGCGTGAGCGAGCCCTGGATGAGGTGCACGTCGCTCAGGCACACGCCGGCCGCGGCGACGGCGATGCGGACCTGACCCGGCCCGGCGTCGGGGGTGGGCACCTCGGTGACCGAGAAGCGGCGAGTGCTGACGTCGAGGCGTCCGGCGAGCATGGTGGCTCCGTCCTGCGGGGCCCGGTCGGTCGGCTCTGACCGCGGGGCGAGACCGCACATCCGGTGCGACGCTACGCCGCCCCCGACGATGTTGCACGCTGCACCGCCCGGACACGGCGAGACCCCAGGAAGTCACCGGGACACCCGCGTGCGGACGGGTGTCTCGGCGACGTCCTGGGGTCGCGGCGCGGCGCTACCGGAGGCGCGGTTCGTCGTCCGTGCGAGCGTCACCGGCGGGCGCGTCCGCCAGGTGCTCGTCGGCCCGGCGCCCGTCGGTGCCGACCATGGCGTGCAGCGAGCCCGTCGAGATGCGGTCGGGCGAGGTGCCCTCGAGCGAACCCAGCCCACCCGTGCGGCCGTCGAGCAGACGGGCGCCGGAGTCCGAGGAGGCGCCGTGCCCGTCCGCGTTCATGGTCGCCTCGTCGAACGGCGCGCGACCCGAGAGCACGGTCTCGACGCGGTCCTTGTCGATCTGCTTGGTCCAGGTGCCGACGAGGATCGTGGCGACGGCGTTGCCGGTGAAGTTCGTCAGGGCGCGGGCCTCGGACATGAACCGGTCGATGCCGACGATGACGCCGACGCCGTCCACGAGGTCGGGGCGATGGGCCTGCAGGCCACCGGCCAGCGTCGCGATGCCCGCACCGGTGACGCCCGCGGCGCCCTTGGACGCGATCATCATGAACAGCAGCAACGACACCTGCTCGCCGACGCTGAGCGGCGTGCCCATGGCGTTGGCGATGAACAGCGACGCCATCGTCAGGTAGATCGCCGTGCCGTCGAGGTTGAACGAGTATCCGGTGGGCACCGTGATGCCGACCACGGGCTTCGAGACGCCGAGGTGCTCCATCTTGGCGATCAGACGGGGCAGGGCGACCTCGCTCGACGAGGTCGAGACGATCAGCAGGTACTCACGGCCGAGGTACCTCATCACCCGGAAGATGTTGACACCCGTCACGAGCTTGAGGATGGTGCCGAGCACCACGGCGACGAACAGGATGCAGGTGATGTAGAACGCGACCATCAGGGTGCCGAGCGCGACGATGGCGGCCACGCCGGTCTCGCCGACGACCGCGGCGATGGCGCCGAACGCGCCGATCGGGGCGACCCACATGATCATCGCGAGGATGCGGAACACGAGCACTTGCAGGTTGCGGACTCCCTCGAGGATCGTCTTGCCGCGGTCACCCATGCGCTGCAGGGCGAATCCGACGAGCAGGGCCACGAACAGGGTCTGCAGGATCGAGCCGCTGGTCAGCGAGGACACGAGAGTCTCGGGGATGATGCCGAGCAGGAACCCCGCCGTGCCGCCGGCCTCCTCGGCGGCGGCGGGTGCCTCGTAGCCGGTCGAGCCGACCATGAGGCCCTCGCCGGGGTGGATCAGGTTGCCGACGACCAGGCCGATCGCCAGGGCGAAGGTCGACATCGCGATGAAGTAGCCGAGCGCGAGCCCGCCGACCTTGCCGACGGTCGCGGCCTTGGCGATCGATCCGACGCCGAGCACGATCGTGCAGAAGATCACCGGCGCGATCATCATCGAGATCAGCGACACGAAGGCGGTGCCGATCGGTTTCAGCTGCACCGCGACCTCGGGTGCCGTGAGGCCGACGACGATGCCGGCCGCGACGGCGACGATCACCGCGATGTAGAGCCAGTGCGAGCGGTCGATGCGACGCCGGGCGCGGACGCCGTTCGTCATCGTCGTTCCGCCGGGGGTGGGGGTCTGCCGGCCCTTGTGCGTCTTTGCCATGGGGGTCTTCCTCGAGCTCGTGACCGGCGGCGTCGTCGTCGACGGTCGTGCGGGGTTCGTTGCGGCGACTCTGGCCGCTCGCCCGACGGGCGTCGACGTTGTGGTCATACTGGTCGCGCCGGTCGTCGATCGCGCCGGTCGCGCCGGTCGTACGTCATGATGGACCCCGGCCGCCGCGCAGCGAGGAGCACGTCCGAGATGACCGTCGATCCCACCCGGTGGAGCATCGCCACCCGGCTGTTCGCCTTGCTCGTGGTCTTCGTCGTGGCCGTGACCGTGCTCGGGACGGCCTGGACCCTCCGCTCGGCCCGCGAGGACGCCGACCGCTCGGCGGCGCGGGCCTGCCTGGCCCTCGCCACTTCGATCGCCGACAACCCGTACGTCCTCGACGCCCTCGAGACGTCCGACCCGAGCAGCCTGCTGCAGCCCTACGCGGTCGCCCTGATGAGCGACACCTCGACCGACTTCGTCACCGTCATGCGCCCCGACCGCACCCGCCTGACCCACCCCGACCCCGACGAGATCGGCCGCCCCTTCGTCGGCACGATCGCCCCGGCGCTCGCCGGGGAGTCGTTCACCGAGACCTACGCCGGCACTCTCGGCCCGTCCGTACGGGCGGTCGTGCCGATCGAGAGCGACGGCCAGGTCGTCGCCCTCGTCTCGGCCGGGGTCACGGTCGACAACATCACGCAGTCCCTCGGCGAGCGCCTTCCGCTCGTGTTCGCGGCCGCGGGAGCGACCGTGCTGCTCGGTGGCGTGGTCTCGTGGCTGCTCAGCCGGTACCTGCGCCGGGTGACCTGGGGTCGAGGCCCCGAAGAGCTCGCCCGGATGTTCGCCTACTACGAGGGGGTCCTGCACTCGGTGCGCGAGGGGCTCGTGCTCGTCGACGAGCGGGGACGCCTGACGCTCTACAACGACCAGGCCGCCGAACTGCTCGATCTGCCCCCCGGGGGCATCGCGGCGCCTGTCCCGTTGGCCGAGCTGCAGCTGCCCGCGTCCCTGCGCGAGCTGTTGGCCTCGGGGCGCCGCGCCTCGGACGAGATGCACGTGACCGACGATCGCGTGCTCGTCGTCAACCAGGAGGCCACGGAGCCCACCGGCGGTCCGGGGCGCTCGACGTCGGCGGCCGGACGAGGAGGCGCGGCGAGGGGAGGCGCGGCGGCGGGAGCCGCCCCGGCGGCGCCCGGTGCGGTCCACCCCCGTGCCGGGCGCACCCTCGGGACGGTGACGACCCTGCGCGACCACACCGAGCTCACCCACCTGACAGGAGAGGTCGAGACCATGCGCACGCTGTCGGACGCGTTGCGGTCGCAGACCCACGAGTTCTCGAACCGGTTGCACACGATCGTGTCGTTGATCGAGCTCGGTCGTGGCGACGAGGCGCTCCGGTTCGCGGCCGACGAACTGGATCTCGGTCAGAGCTTCGCCGACCGGGTGGTCGCCTCGATCGACGAGCCGACACTCGCCGCCCTGCTGCTCGGCAAGGCGGCCCAGGCCCGCGAACGGTCGATCGACCTGCGCGTCGACGTCGAGCCGGGGCTCGGGCCGATCGACCTCGAGCCCGGCGACCTCGTGACGATCGTGGGCAACCTGGTCGACAACGCCTTCGACGCGGTCGCACCGACCCTCGACCCCGCCGCACGCCCGGCGCGACCGCCTCGGGTCGAGGTCACCGTCGCCCGGGTCGAGGACGGCGTGCAGCTGGACGTCGAGGACGACGGTCCGGGGCTCGACGACGTCGAGCTCGCCTTCCGCCGAGGGTTCAGCACGAAACCGGCGCGGGCGGGCGGGCGCGGCATCGGCCTGGCGCTCGTGCGTCAGGCCGTGGGTCGGGTCGGGGGCCGGCTCGACGTCACCACGGGGCCGGACGGGACCACCTTCTCGGTGCTGCTGCCCGACCGGCGGCCGGACGACGCCGATCCCCCCACCCGGCATCCGGGCGGGGTGCGGTCGTGACCCGCGCCTCCTCGTCCGGCGACAGGGTCCGCGTGCTCGTCGTCGAGGACGAGCCCCTCACCGCGGAGGCGCACGTCGCCTACCTCGAGCGCTTGGGCGGCTTCGAGGTGGTCGGTCGGGCCCGCGACGGACGCGAGACGCTCGATGCGGTCCGGGGGGCCGGCGGTCCCGACGGAACAGGACTCGACCTCGTGCTGCTCGACATGAACCTGCCCGACACGCACGGCCTGCAGCTCTGCCGGGCCCTGCGTGCGGCGGGCTCGACCGTGGACGTCATCGCGATCACGGCCGTGCGCGACGCCTCGGTCGTGCGGACGGCGGTGTCGCTCGGCATCGTCCAGTACCTGATCAAGCCGTTCACGTTCGCGACGTTCGCCGACCGGCTCGAGGCCTACCGGTCGTTCCGTGAGTCGCTCGCCGCCGGACAGGGCCAGGTGACCCAGTCCGACGTCGACTCGGGGTTCGCCACCCTGCGTCGGGCGCCGGCGCCCCGGTTGGCGAAGGGCCTCGCCCCGGCCACGCTCGAGCAGGTCGTGGCGGTGCTCCGCCTCGGCGGGTCCCCGTCCGCGGGCGAGGTGGCCGACGCCGCCGGGGTGTCGCGGGTGACCGCACGTCGGTACCTCGAACACCTCGCCGACACGGGCGCGGCGACCCGCGAACCCCGGTACGGCAGCCCGGGTCGACCCGAGCACGGCTATCGCTGGAACTGACCGGTCGCCCCTCCCTCAGCGTCGGACGAGCCGGGCGATCTCGGGCAGCGCCACGAGGGTGCCCGAGGCTCCGTGCTGGTCGGGGTCGAGCGCGAGGCGCCTCAGCCCGGCGCGGGTGTAGGTGCCGACGTCGGCCACGAAGTCGGCGGGTGCGCGCCAGACCAGCCGGTCGGCGGAGGACGCGTCGAGACCCCGGGCGAGAGCGGCGTCCCGGGCGCGGTCGGGTGAGGTGAAGGCGAGCAGGGTCGGTGTGCCGTCGTCGACGACGGCGAAGGGCTTCGAGGCCCCTGCCGTGCCACGGTCGACGAACCACCAGGCCTCGAGCCGGAAGGCCGAGCGCCAGAGGGCGACCGGATCGTCGACCACGACGGCCGTGGTCCGTACCGGAGCCGCGTCGACCGGAGTCGGCGGCACCACGACCGGCGACCCGGTGCCGGGAGCGACCCGAGGAGGCGCGGGGCGCGTCGACGGTGTCGGTCCCGCCGGCGAGGCGGCCCGGTCGACGACCTCCTCGAGGCGCGAGCGCCTCCGTCGGCCCAGTCCTCTGCGGACGAGCAGAACACCGCCGGCGACGAGCACGGCCACCACGACGAGGGCGACGACGACGTCGACGGACGACTGGCGACCGGGGGCCACGAGTCCGACGAGCAGCACCGACGCACCGATGGGCGACCCGACCACGGCGATCGCGAGCAGCACGATGCCCCAGGTGAGCGCGGCGGTGCCGGACGGGCGGCGGGGGTCGGACGGGTCGGAGCGCGGCATCGCCCCAGCGTAGGGCGGCCGCCCGGGCGTCGTCCGGGTGCCCGGGCGGTGCCTGCCGTGGGTGTGCGGGCTACTCGGCCGCGCGGGACCAGCCGAGCCCGCGGGCCTCGACCAGGCGATGCAGCACCTCGGTCATGGCGGCGAAGTCCTTCGACCCGAGGACGTCGGTGAGGACGACGTAGGCGTGCGCGGCGTCCGCCGGCAGCGAGGGCGTCGCGAGGGTCGGGGTCAGCTCGTCGATGCGCTCGCTCGTCGCCCGCATCTCGTCGGCGGAGGGAGGCGGAGGCAGGACGGGGGCGCTCGAAGCAGGCAGAGGGGCCGGTTCACTCGTGGCCACAGCGTAGGAGGACGACGAGCTCGGGCGAGAGATCCTCCTGGAGGCGCCTCTTCTGGATCGACGGAGCCCCCGGGGGCGTTACGCTCCGACCATGGCCGACACGCAGGGACCCCAGATCGTCCGAGGAGACCCCGAGGTGACCCGGGCGACGCTCGACCTCAAGCTGCCGGTGGCCATGCTGCCCGGCCTGGTGCGCCGGGCTCTGCAGGCGAGCCCGACGTTCTCGCTGGCTGACGCCGACGAGACGGGTGCCACGCTGCGGCGCCGCTCGGCCTCGGCGGGCGACGGGGACGCCGTCCGGCTCGACTTCACCGCGTCCGACCGGGGCAGCCGTGTCTCGGCCGAGATCCACTCCCCCGGGGGCACGATCGGCACGTCGGTCAAGCGCCGCGACGACGACACGACCGCGCTGTTCGAGGCCGTCGCCAGGGCCGCCGGCCCCTTCTGACCGACACCGTCACCGCGGCTCGGGCGGGTCGGACGGCTCGAGCGGCTCGGACGCCGCGGGCGGCTCGCCCATTATCCAGGTGTCCTTCGCACCCCCGCCCTGCGACGAGTTGACGATCATGCTGCCCTCGGGTGCCACACGGGTCAGGCCGAGGTCCGCCAGCACGCTCTCGCCCTCTCCCGTGCCGGTCAGGTAGACGAAACAGCGCAGGTCGACGTGGCGCGGCTGCAGCCCGGTCGAGGTCAGGGTCGGGTGCGACGACAACGTCACCACCTCCTGCGCGACCCAGCCGGCCGGGTCGTGGGCGATCTCGGCCCGCCTCTCGGCCACGACCGCCGCACTCGCCGACGGTCCGATCAGCACACCCCGACCGCCCTCGCCGCCGACCGGCTTCGTGACGAGCTCGCCCACCCGGTCCAGCACCGCGAGCCGCTCTGCCGGATCGCCCGCCCGGTAGGTCGGCACCGACTCGAGCAACGGACGCTCGCCCAGGTAGTACCAGATCAGGTCGGGCACGGCGCAGTACATCGCCTTGTCGTCGACGAGCCCGTTTCCCGGGGCGTTGACCAGCACGACGCCGCCCGCCGCGGCCACGTCCATCAGGTGCTCCCCGAGCAAGGGATCGTGCGGCGCGTGCACCTCGACCAGCTCGCGGTCGAGGCGCAGGTAGAGGGCGTCGACGACGGTTCCGGTCCTGCGGTCGACGACCCGCGCCTCCCGCACCTCGACGTCCTCGGCCTGCAGCAACGAGAGCCCTGCCCCCTCGGCCAGGGTGCGGTGCTCGTACCAGGCCGGGCTCGTCGGCCCCTCGGTGAGGACCGCGCCGACGGACTCGCGTGCCACGGCGCCGCCGACCCGAGGAGGCGCGGCGTGGGCCAGCAGGGTCGCCCGCAGCACCGCGAACACGCTGGTCGGGTCGAGCAACCCCGCCGGCCGCGGAGCATCCGGCACCACCTCGTCGAGCACCCGCCGGGCCGCGATCGAGTACGCGGCGCCGCTGGGCGACCTCAGGTTGTCCTCGAGCACGCGCCAGCCGCCCAGCTCGTCGCGGACGAGGTCGAAGCCCTGCACCGCGGCCCGCACGGCGTCCGCCGGCAACCGCGTGGCCTCCTCCCGCCAGCCCGCCGCACCCACGACCTGCTCGTGACCGAGCACACCGTCCGCGACGATGCGACGCTCGCCGTACGCGTCGCGCAAGAACGACTCGACGGCCCGGGCCCGTTGCGTGAGACCGGCCGCGAGCCGGCTCCACTCGTGGTGGGTCACGATGCGAGGCACGAGGTCGCAGTGCAGGACCCGGTGGTCGCCGCCCACGCCGAACCCCAGTCCGTCCCCCTCGCACCAGGTGTCCCGGGCGATGCCCCGGGCGCGGGCCTCGGTCGCGTCGAGCTCGCGGAAGAACCGGGCGACGTCGCGGTACGCCGGGCGCGGGTTCAGGCCGGGGCCGATCGCTTCGTCACCGGCGCGGAACCGGTACCCCACGAGGGTCGGCGACGGTGCGTCCAGGCCGGCGGCGGGGCCGTGGGTCTCGTGGACGACGAGGTCGACCACGTCGTCGAGCCGCCCTCGCTCGGCGAAGGCGGCTCGCTGGCGATCGGCCGAGTTGCCCCGGGCGAGCGTGGCCTCGGCGAGGTCGGTCACGGTCTGCCAGTCACCGAGTTCTTCGAGCTGGGGGCGCAGCCGGGCCACGAGCTGCCGGACCGCCTCGGCCGCCGGCAGTCGCGACGGGTGCTGCTCGAGGTCGAGCAGTTCGCCCCCGAGTCCGCCACGTGCCGCCTGCCACATCGCGGCACGGTGCAGCGGAGCCGCCCGGTGCTCGGCCGGGCGGCCGGCCTCGATGTCGGTCTCCGCCCGACGGACGGCCGCACGGAAGAGGCCGGCGATCAGCACGGCGTCGTCGACCAGCGGGCAGGCGTCGCAGGTGCGGAGCTCGAGGGTGGGCGCGTGGCTCGACGGTCGGACGTCGAAATAGGCCATCTTGCTGTCGGCGATCACGCCGGTGTCGATGAGATCGGCGAGCAGCCGGTCGTACTCGGCGGCGTCGGCCATCGGCCCGGTCGCCCCGGCACTCGGCCAGCGCTGCCAGATGATCGAGCGGATGCTCGCGTAGCCGGTGTCCTGGCCGTTCCAGTAGGGCGAGCTGGCGCTCAGCGCGAGCAGGGCCGGCAGCACGGGGGCGACGCGGCCGGCGATCTGCACGGCGAGGTCGCGGTCGGCCACCCCCACGTGGATCTGCAGGCCGCAGATCAGCTGCTCGTCGACGAGCAACCGGTACTGCTCGTGCATGCGACCGTAGCGACCCGTCGTGGTGAGCTCGAAGTCGGCGAACTCGCTGCGCGGGGCCGTGCCGACCGCACCGATCGCGAGCCCCTCGGCGGTGGTCACCTCGACCAGGTCCCGGCGCAGCGTCAGGATCTCGCGGCGCAGGTCGCCGAGCGTGGTCACGACCGGCACGTTCGTCTCGATCGTCGTGCGCTGCAGTTCGGCGCCGTAGCGGTCGGCGGGCAGCCGGGCCAGCAGGTGGGGCGCCCGGGCCGACAGCCGCTTCGTCTCGAGGTCGATCAGGTGCAGCTCTTCTTCTGCCCCCAGCGTCAGCTCTGCGCTCATGCCTGCACAGTACGGGCGCGCCCCGCCCCCGCCGCCCCCTTCATGAGGAATTCACACGATCGGAACACGGGAGGCGCGACCCCGGTCCCCCGCCGAGTCAGACCCGAGCGGTCTGACGCACCCCCGCGGCGGGCAGCAGCACGCCGTCGATCAACCCGACGAGGTAGTCGCGGTCGACCGGCTTGCGCAGGACGAGAACACGGTAGGACACCATCGACGGGGTGACGAGCGCGAGCGTCTCGATATCGGTGTCCGCCGCGATCTCGCCTCGCTCGAGGGCTCGCCGCAGCAGCAGTCGATTGGCCTCGGCGCGGGGCTGGACGATCGCGGCGTCGACGGCCTCGGCCAGCTCGGGAGTGGTCGAGAGCATCGTCACGACGCCCGCCATGACCCGCATCTTCTTCTCGGCGTCTTCGATGCTGTGGGGTTTGATCATCGCCACGAGGTCGCCGCGCAGCGTGCCGGTGTCGGGCAGGCCGTCGAGGTCGACGGCCCCCTGCTTGAGGCAGGCCACCGCGTCGACGACGAGCTCGCCCTTCGAGGCCCACCGTCGGTACAGCGTGGCCTTGCCGGCCTTGGCCCGGGCGGCGACCATCTCGATGGTCATGCCCTCGAAACCCGTCTCGGCCAGCACGTCGATGGTGCAGCGGAGGATCTCGGGGTCGCGACTGTGGTCGCGCTTCCGACCGGGACGCCCGGGCGTCGCGGGACCCGTCTCGGCGGGCGTCGTCGCCGTGCCTTCCCTGTCGATCATGGGGTGACTCTACCTCGGATGTTTACGAAACCGCTTGTATCCGAAACTGGCAAGACTCGTATATGCTCGCGCTCATGTCTCAGGCCTCCACCTCCCGTGACGGCGCGACCCGCGCCTCCTCGTCATCGCCCACCCCGCCGTCGTCACGGCGTTGGTGGACCCTCACCACGGTCGCGCTCGCGCAGCTGATGGTCGTGCTCGACTCCACCGTCGTCAACATCGCCCTGCCGGCCGCCCAGACCGACCTCGGCTTCTCGGACGGCGACCGGCAGTGGATCATCACCGCCTACTCGCTCGCCTTCGGCAGCCTGCTGCTCGTCGGCGGCCGCGTGAGCGACCTGATCGGCCGCAAGCGCACGTTCATCATCGGCCTGATCGGTTTCGCCCTGGCCTCGGCCCTCGGCGGCGCGGCGGGTACCTTCGGGCTGCTCGTCTTCGCCCGCGCCCTGCAGGGGGCGTTCGGCGCACTGCTCGCCCCGACCGCCCTCGCCGTGCTGACCACGACCTTCACGATCCCGAGAGAGCGTGCCCGCGCGTTCGGCGTCTTCGGCGCGATCGCCGGGGCCGGCGGCGCGATCGGCCTGCTGCTCGGCGGGTTCCTGACCCAGTACGCCTCCTGGCGCTGGAACCTCTACATCAACGTCGTCATCGCCGCCGTCGCGATCGTCGGGGCCGCGATCTTCGTGTCGCACGTGACCCGCACCGGCCCGCGCCCGAAGCTCGACGTGCCCGGAACACTGCTCGTGTCCGGCGCCCTGTTCTCGCTGGTCTACGGGTTCTCTAACGCCGAGACCCAGGGGTGGGACTCGCCCTTGACCTGGGGCTTCCTCGCGGCGGCCGTCGTCCTGCTCAGCTCGTTCGTCGCCTGGCAACGTCGTGCCGAACACCCGTTGCTGCCGCTGTCCATCGTGCTCGACCGCAACCGCGGGGCCGCCTACGCGTCCGTGACGATCGCCGGGGCCGGCATGTTCGGCATCTTCCTGTTCGTGACCTACTACCTGCAGACCTCTCTCGGCTACACGCCGACGAAGACCGGCCTCGCCTTCCTGCCGATGATCGCCATGCTCGTTCTCGCGGCCCAGCTGTCGACCAACCTCTTCGTGCCGCGCTTCGGCCCGAAGATCATGGTGCCCTTCGGCATGACCCTCGGCGTGATCGGCATGCTGCTGCTCACCCGACTCGACCTCGAGAGCACCTACGCCGCGAACGTGCTGCCGGCACTGATGGTGCTCGGCTTCGGCATGGGCTCGATCATGCCCGCGTCGATCCAGACCGCCACGCTCGGCGTCGACCGCGGACACGCGGGCGTCGCCTCGGCCATGGTGAACACGAGCCAGCAGGTCGGCGGGTCGATCGGCACGGCCCTGCTCAACACGCTGGCCGCGACCGCCGCGGCGAACTACGTCGCCGACCACCTGCCCGCGACCGGAGCCGTCGCAGCCGAGGCGGCCGTCACCGGTTACGCCACGGCCTACTGGTGGGGAGCCTGGTTCTTCGCCGTGGGTGCGGTCGTGGCCGCCCTGCTGTTCCGCCGCCGCGTCCCGCAGGCCGACCAGGTCGAGCCGGTGGGCCCGGCCTCGACCCCCGAGACGCCCGTCGCGGTGCGCTGACGCGCCCCCTCGCGCAGACGACCCGCGCCTCCTCTGCCCCTCGGGGACGGGGAGGCGCGGGTCGTCCGGGTGACGGGCCTCGCGTCGGTCAGGACGCGGCTTCGTCTTCGTCGTAGCGGTCCACACTGATCGTCGGGATCGACGCCGTGATGACCGATCCGTCGGCGCGCATGAGACCGCGCAGGTCGCTCGTCGTGGGGACGCGCGTCGTGATGCGCGGGCCTTGACCGTCGAGGGCGACGCGGACCGGGGCGTCGGGCGACACGTCGACCTCGTCGCCGCGGACGGACAGCGTCACCGCGTCGCCCGTCTCGATCGTGAAGACGATCTCGTGCTGGGCGAGATCGACCCGCACCCGACTGCCCTTGATGGACACGCGGAACGAAAGCTCGTCCCAGTCGGCGGGCAGGCGCGGGTCGAAGCTGAACGAGCCGAGCCAGTCCCGCATGCCGCCGTAGCCGTTGACGAGCGCGCTCCAGATGCCGCCGGTCGACGCGACGTGCACGCCGTCGGAGGTGTTCTTGTGCAGGTCGGCCAGGTCGACGTACAGCGAGGACAGGAAGTACTGCTGCGAGAGCTGGTGGTGGCCGACCTCGGCCGCGATGATCGACTGCACCACGCCCGAGAGGGTGGAGTCCCCCGTCGTCAGCGCGTCGTAGTACTCGAAGTTGCGCAGCTTCTGCTCGGGCGTGAACTCGTCGCCCTGCAGGTACAGCGCGAGCACGACGTCGGCCTGCTTGAGCACCTGGAAGCGGTAGATCACCAGGGGGTGGTAGTGCAACAGCAGCGGCCGCTTGTTCGCCGGGGTCGCCTCGAGGTCCCAGAGCTCTTTGTCGAGGAACTGGGCGTCCTGCGGGTGGATGCCCCGGTGGTCGTCGTACGGGATGTGCATGGCCTCGGCGGCGAGCTGCCAGCCGGTGATCTCGTGCTCCTCGAGACCGAGGCGGGCCACCATGCGGTCGAACGCGACCGGCGAGTCGTCCTTCAGCCGGGTGACCGCCCGAACGGCCGCACGCAGGTTCGCCCGTGCCATGACGTTCGTGTAGAGGTTGTCGTCGACGACGGTCGTGTACTCGTCGGGCCCGGTGACCCCGTCGATGTGGAACCGCTGGTCGCCGTTCGAGCGCCAGAAGCCGAGGTCGGCCCAGAGGCGGGCGGTCTCGACGAGGATGTCGACCGCCCCGCGCTGCAGGAAGTCCTCGTCACCCGTCGCCTGGACGTACTGGCTGAGCGCGTGGCTGATGTCGGCGTCGATGTGGTACTGCGCCGTGCCGGCCGCGTAGTAGGCGCTCGACTCGAGCCCGTTGATCGTGCGCCACGGGAAGAGCGCGCCCCTCTGGTTCAGCTCGACGGCGCGGTCACGGGCGGCGTCGAGCATGCCGAGCCGGAAGCGCAGGGCGTTGCGCGCCACGTTGGGCGACGTGTACGTGAGGAACGGCAGGACGTAGATCTCGGTGTCCCAGAAGTAGTGGCCGCCGTAACCCGACCCCGTCACGCCCTTGGCCGCGACGCCTTGGCCGTCGGTGCGGGCGGTGGCCTGCGCGAGCTGGAAGAGATTCCAGCGGACGGCCTGCTGGATCTCGGGCTGTCCGGCGACCTGGACGTCGCTGCGCTGCCAGAAGTCGGCGAGCCAGGCGCGCTGGTGCTCGAAGATCTCGGCCGTCGGCGTCTCGGCCGCCCGATCGAGGGTGCGGTCGCAGCGATCGGCCAGCTCACGCGGAGGCACGCCACGGCTCGTGTGGTAGGTGATGGTCTTGACCACGCGGACCTTCTGACCGGCCTGTGCCTTGACCCGGTAGACGTGCTTGGCGATGTCGTCGTCGATCTGCGAGGACTGGTCCCACTCGGCGTCGGTCTCGATGCGGTGCTCGGCACCGACGGCGATGGTCATGCCCGAGTTCGTCGTGCGGTAGCCGAGCACGGCACGCGTGCCACCGTTGCGCTTGAGCACGGGCTGCAGGACGCGGTCGTCGAACGACTCGGCCTTGCGCGGGTCGAACGCCTCGGCCGCGGCTCGCATGCCGGCGTGGTACTGGTCGCCGAGGTCTTGTCGGTTGAGGATCTGGCTCGAGATCAGCAACGACGCCGACGAGTCGAGCATCGTGACCTCGTACTCGATCACGACGAGGTGACGGTCCTCGAAGCTGACCAGGCGACGGCTCGTCACGAGGACCCGCTTGCCCGAGGGCGTGCGCCAGTCGATCTCGCGGACCAGCACGCCGTCGCGGAAGTCCAGGCGTCGGGTGTGGCGCAGGATGTCGGCCTCGAACAGCACGAACGGCTCGTCGTCGACGTAGAGCCGGATCACCTTCGCGTCGGGCACGTTGACGATCGTCTGACCGACGCGGGCGAAGCCGAAGGCCTCTTCGGCGTGGCGGATGGGCCAGGTCTCGTGGAAGCCGTTGACGAAGGTGCCGAACGCGTGGCCGCCTCGACCCTCGTCGGGGTTGCCGCGCAGGCCGAGGTAGCCGTTGCCGACCGCGAACACGGTCTCGGTCAGGCCCTCGTCGCCCTGGATGTACTCGTCCTCGACGAGCGCCCACTCGTCGACGGGGAACCGCGAGCGGTCGAGCGGGTCGGACGTGATGTGGTTCACGAGTGTGCCTCCGTGGTGCCGGTGCTGGTGTTCGTGGGTGTGCCCGGTGTCTCCTGGCCGGGGTTCGGAGCCGAGGAGGCGTGGGTTCGGTCGAGTGCACCGACCAGCGTGCCGAGGTCGTCGACCACGAGGTCGGCGCCGAAATCGAGCAGGGCCTGCGCGCCCGTGCCGCGGTCGACCCCGAGCACGAGGCCGAAGGCGCCACGGCGGCCGGCCTCGACGCCGGACTGGGCGTCTTCGACGACGACGCAGTCGGCGGCCGTGAGCCCCAGGCGTCGGGCGCCCTCGAGGTAGGTGTCGGGCGCGGGCTTGCCGGCTATGCCCTCGGCGGCGGCGACGACACCGTCGACGATCACCTCGAAGCGGTCACGCAGTCCGGCCGCCTCGAGCACCGGTACGGCGTTGCGCGAGCTGGAGACCACGGCGACGCGGACGCCCTCGGCGACGGCCCGGTCGAGGAAGGCCACCGACCCCGGGTACGGCGTCACGCCGTTCTCGGCGAGCTCGGCGGCGAACGCCGCGTTCTTGCGGTTGCCGAGGCCGCAGACGGTCTCGACGTCGGGACCGTCGTCGGGCGAGCCCTCGGGGAGGACCACGTCGCGGGCGGCGAGCATGGCGCGGACGCCGTCGTAGCGGGGGCGGCCGTCGACGTGCTCGAAGTAGTCGGCCTCGGTGTAGGGCGCGAGGTCGTGCGCCGCGAAGTACTCGCCGAAGAGTCGGGACCACGCGCGCATGTGGACCTCGGCGGTCGGCGTCAGCACGCCGTCGAGGTCGAACAGGAGGGCGTCGAGGTGGGCGAGTCGCGAGGCGTCGCGGGGCGTGGCGGAGGACACGGGGTGCCGATCCCTTCGAGCGTGGGGGCAGGGTGAGCGGCATCGGGGCGACGGCGGCCCGATGCCGGTGAGGCGGTGACGTTTCGGGGCAGGGCGATGAAGCGGGGCGACGGGACGAGCGGGGGTGATGCGAGCCAGCTGCTGCTTCGACGAGGTGGTGCGGGGTGAACCGCACGGGTCAAGTGTGGCACCGCTCCGCCCCCACACCTAGCCACGCGTCCGCGGTGTGGAGCAGCC
Organism: Frigoribacterium sp. VKM Ac-2836; assembly: GCF_013248995.1. Lineage (GTDB taxonomy): Bacteria > Actinomycetota > Actinomycetes > Actinomycetales > Microbacteriaceae > Frigoribacterium. The sequence goes on from NZ_JABRPK010000005.1 coordinate 49,091, forward strand.
GACCCCTGGGGAGGAGACGACCGGACGGGCCACCCGGCGTGGTGGACGGTCCCGCCCCCTGTGGACGAGGCCCGAGGTGTCGGTGACGGCTGACATCATGAACGGCATGGACCTGGGAGACGAGTTCGACGTGCACGGCGGATTCGTCCCCGGTGACGGTGCCGCGACGCGCGACGCCGACGACGGCCCCGTCCACTCCACGGCCGTGCCGCTGGTCGACGCCGTCGACGTCATCCGGCTCGTCGGGCCCCGCGCCTTCAACCGCGCCAAAGAGTACGTCCGCGACGGCGCGGTGCTCGGTACCGTGTGGCACCCGGCCGACGAGCGACTCGAGGGCACCGTCCAGGGCGCCGAGTCGGCGCCGTACCAGGTCGTCGTCGACCTGCGGGCGACCCGCGGCGAGTACAGCCGACCGGTCCACAGCCGGTGCAGCTGCCCGATCGGCGGTGACTGCAAGCACGTGGCGGCCACGCTGCTGCAGAGCAATTCCCGGGCCGTGGCGGAACGCAGCGACCTCTCGCCCACCATCGACGACCTGACGGCCGGGGGCGTGACCGCGCTGGGCGCTGCACGTCCCGGCCCGGGTGGGGGCGACTGGCGGTCATCGGTGGGGGCGATCGGGCGGCCGACCCGCGCCTCCTCCGCTCGGACGACGCGCATGGGCCTGCTGTTCGAACTGCGCGACCGGGCACACTCGACCCGGGGGCGCGCGGTCGCCCCCTCCGCTCGTCGACAGGGCGGGCCGACGGTCCAGCGACTCGGCGTGCGGCCGGTGACCCTGAGCGGTACGGGCAACTGGGTGCGGGGCAACCTGACCTGGTCGTCGCTGCCGTACCAGCTCAACCGGCTCGCCATCGAGCCCGACCAGCACGCGTGGTTCGGCCAGTTCGCGGCCCTGCACCGGTCGGCGGTCTCGACCTACACGCCCGGTGACGCCGACTGGCTCATCGTCGACGACTTCGCCAGTCCGCTCCTCTGGCCCCTGCTGGCCGAGGCCGAGCGTCTCGGCATCTCGCTCGTGACCGGCAAGCGCTCGACCGACGTCGTCGTCGGTGACGAGGCCCGCGTCACGGTCGACGCCGTGCGCGCCGACGACGGCTCGGTGGTGTTGACCGCAGGGGTGACCGTCGACGGCGTGGCCCGTCGAGCCGAGTCGACCGGCGTGATCGCCGACCACGGAGTGTGGTGCATCGCCCGCGAACCGGTGCTGACGTTCACCCTCGCGCCGACCGTTGCTCCTCTCGACGACGAGCAGCGACGGCTGCTGACCGTCACACCCGAGGTGGTCGTCCCGGCCGCCGATTCCGACGAGTTCCTGCGCGACTACTACCCGACCTTGCGTCGGAGCGTCGACGTGGTCAGCTCGGACTCCTCGATCGAGTTCCCGACGATCGTGCCTCCCGTGCTGACCCTCACGGTCGGTTTCGAGAAGGGGCAGACGATCCGCCTGTCGTGGGGGTGGACCATCGACGGGGTGAAGCGACCGCTGACGGCGCACTCCCCCCTGCCCGACCTGGGCGAGCTCGACGTCGTTCCCCGCGACCAGGTGCTGAAGGGCGTGACGGCGGCCGAATTCGCGACCGGCACGCTCCCGACCCTCGAGGCACGACCCGACCTCCTGCTCGACCTCGTCGGCACGCGACCCGACTACCGCGAGCTGACCGACGAACCGCGGCTGACCATCACCACGATGCCGACCGACAAGCGCGACTGGTTCGACCTGGGCGTGCTCGTGACGGTCGAGGGACGGACGGTCCCCTTCACACCCCTCATCACCGCCCTCGCGAAGGGGCGCAAGAAGCTGCTGCTCGTCGACCACTCGTACCTGTCCCTCGACCACCCCGCCTTCGACGAACTCAAGAGGCTCATCGACGAGGCCTCGGCACTCGACGAGTGGCAGGTCGCCCCGCGCATCAACCGCTACCAGGCGAGCCTGTGGTCCGAGCTCGACGATCTCGCCGACGAGACCGTCCCCTCGGCCGAGTGGCAGCGGGCCGTCGGCGGGCTGCTGGCCCTCGCCGACGCCGACGGGCTCGAGGCCGCCACGGCCACCCCGGTGCCGGCCACGGTCGACGCGACCCTCCGCCCGTACCAGCACGAGGGCTTCGCCTGGTTGGCCTTCCTGCACGAGCACGGGCTCGGCGGCGTCCTCGCCGACGACATGGGGCTCGGCAAGACGCTGCAGACGCTCGCGCTCGTCGCGCACGTGCGCGAGGTCGACGGGGCCCGGGCCGGTGACGCCACGGCCCACGCCCCGGCGAGCTCCGAGGGTGCGAGCACCCGTCCCGCACCCTTCCTCGTCGTCGCCCCGACGTCGGTCGTGTCGAACTGGGTCGCCGAGGCCGCCCGGTTCACCCCGGGTCTGACCGTCCGCGCCGTGACCACGACGCAGGCGAAGAGCGGTCGCGGGTCGGTGCACGACCTCGCCCAGGGGGCCGACGTCGTGGTCACCTCGTACGCACTGTTCCGCCTCGACTTCGCTGCCTACCAGACCGAACGCTGGGCCGGGCTGATCCTCGACGAGGCCCAGTTCGTCAAGAACCGCTCCTCGCAGGCGCACCGCTGCGCGGTCGACCTCGACGTGCCGTTCAAGCTCGCGATCACGGGCACGCCGCTCGAGAACAGCCTCACCGACCTGTGGTCGCTGCTGCACGTGGTGGCCCCCGGCCTGCTCGGCAGCAGCGTCCGCTTCGCCGACGACTACGTCAAACCGATCGCCACGGGCGAGGCGCCCGAGCTGCTGCAGCGGTTGCGCCGCCGCATCCGCCCGCTGATGATGCGACGGACCAAAGAACAGGTCGCCTCCGACCTGCCCGCCAAGCAAGAGCAGGTGCTCCGCGTCGACCTCGACCCCGCGCACCGCGACCTCTACGACGCCTTCCTGCAGCGCGAGCGGCAGAAGCTGCTCGGGCTCATGGACGACCTCGACCGCAACCGGTTCATCGTGTTCCGGTCGTTGACGCTGCTGCGGCTGCTCTCGCTCGATGCCTCGCTCGTCGACGAGGCCTACGCCGACATCCCGTCGGCGAAGCTCGACCAGCTGCTCGACGAACTCGACGACGTGGTCGCCGAAGGGCACCGCGCCCTGATCTTCAGCCAGTTCACGACGTTCTTGCACAAGGTCGCCGCCCGGCTCGAGCAACGCGGCGTCGCCTTCGAGTACCTCGACGGCTCGACCCGGAGGCGCGGCGACGTCATCGACCGCTTCAAGACGGGCGACGCCCCGGCGTTCTTGATCAGTCTGAAAGCGGGCGGCTTCGGGCTCAACCTCACCGAGGCGGACTACGTGTTCATCCTCGACCCCTGGTGGAATCCCGCGACCGAGGCCCAGGCCGTCGACCGCACACACCGCATCGGCCAGACCGACAACGTCATGGTCTACCGGATGATCGCCAACGACACCATCGAAGAAAAGGTGCTCGCCCTCCAGGCGCAGAAGTCACAGCTCTTCGACGCCGTGATGGACGACGACGCCGTGTTCAGCGCGGCCCTGACGGCCGACGACATCCGAGGTCTGCTCGACGCCTGACGGCAGGCGGCGGGCGCCTGACGGCAGGCGGCAGGCGCCGGCGCCCCTGGCGTCAGCCCAGCGGCACCGTCTCGGCGAACGTGCGGGTGGTGGGCGGGGCGAGCAGCACTTCGGGCAGGCGGTTGGCTCCCTCGGGCGTCGCGCGCCACGCCACGTAGGCGTCGTGGTCGGCCGAGGTGGCCCAGCTCTCGACGACGATCATGACCGAGGGGTCGGCGTCGTCGATCAGCACCTCGAGCCCCTCGCAGCCGGGCCAGGCGCGCGTGGCGACGAGGGTCTCGCGGGCGATCTCGTGGGCGAGGTCGAGGCGGGCGGGGTCGACGTGCAGTTCGAGGTGGACGGTGGTGGGCATGGGGGTTCCTTCGATCGGGCGGCGGCCCTGGGGGGGGCGGGCCGCGCGGCGGACGGGCCGCGCCCTCCCACCCTGGCACCCGCGCCTCCTGACGTCCCCACAGCCTGGCGGCTCAGCCGACCCGTCAGCCGACGGGTCAGGCGACGTCGACCGTCACCCGGTGCCAGCCCTCGGCGCCGTTCGGTGCCGGCTGGACGTACTCCTCGGCCTGCCAGGTGCCGTCCGCGCCCCGGGCCCGGACGTCGATCGTGTGCGACCCCGACCCGGCGGCCGCGGCATCCCACCGGTAGACCCACTGGCGCCAGGTGTCGGCCGAGACCGAGTCGGCGAGCGTCGCGTCGAGCCACGACCCGCCGTCGATGCGCACCTGCACGGCCTCGACCCCGGTGTGCGGCTGCCAGGCCACGCCGGCGATCGACACCGTCGTCGCGTCGACCGAACCGCCGTCGCGGGGCACGTCGATGCGCGACTCGAGCTTGACCGGACCGAGGGCGTCCCAGCCGCGCGGCGTCCAGTACCCCTGGGCGTCGGCGAAGCGCGTGACCTCCATCTCGACGACCCACTTCGTCGCCGAGACGTAGCCGAACAGGCCCGGCACGACAATCCGCACCGGGAACCCGTGCTCGATCGGCAGCGGCTGCCCGTTCATGCCGACCGCGAGCAGGGCGTCGGTGCCGTCGTCCTGCAGCACGTCGAGCGGCGTTCCCGCCGAGAAGCCGTCGATGCTGCGCGAGAGCACCATGTCGGCCCCGCCGTTGGGCCCCGCGCGTTCGAGCAGCGACCTGATCGGGTAGCCGAGCCACAGCGCGTTGCCGATGAGGTCACCGCCCACGTCGTTCGAGACGCAGCTGAGGGTCGCCATGTGCTCTTCGAGCGGCAGCGCGAGCAACTCGTCGAACGAGATCGTGACCTCACGGTCGACCAGGCCGTGGATGCGCAGGCTCCAGTCGGCCGGGTCGATCGACGGCACCTGCAAGGCCGTGTCGATCCGGTAGAAGTCGGCGTTGGGCGTCACGTACGGGGTGATGCCCTCGACGTCCAGGGAGGCGCCCGCCGGCACCGCGGCCTCGGTCACGCTCGCCCGCGGCAGCGTCAGGGCACGCCGCAGCGCCGCCGCGTTCGCTCGGCCCGCGTTGACGACCCGGGCCCCCGTGCCCACGACGACCGCCGCGACACCGGCGACCACCGTGTAGGTCAAGAACGACCGGCGCTCGAGGCCGGACCCGCGCAACGGCGGCACGGGCTGCGTCTGCTCGGCCCACCCCGGCGAGGTCGAGCGGGCCCACCGACGGAGGCGCGAGGCCAGCTTGTCGACCAGGACGACGGCTGCGAAGGTGCCGACGAGGCTCGGGATGGCGTCCACCTGGCCGGCATCCGCTCGGGTCAGGACCGCCACCACGGCGAGCGCCCCGCCCGCGACGAAGGCGACCTTGCCGATCGGCTGGCGGCGGTACTCGCCGTAGCCGGCGGCGCCGGTGATGACCACGAGCAGCACGCCCATCAGCACGAAGAGTGCGACCTTGTCGCCGGTGCCGAACAGCGACACCATGGTGTCCTTCACCCCGGCGGGGGCGAGGTCGATGACGGCCGAGCCGACGGCGAAGAGCGGGCTGCCGGTGGGGCCGGTGGCCAGGGCGACGACCTCGGCGGCGGCGAGGAACGCGGCCATCGACACGATGCCGGCGAGGGCGGCCCAGAGGCCGGCGGCCCGCGGGGTCATCGGGTCGGTGGCACCGGGAGTCGGGGCGGGACCGGGCGTCGACGACGGGGGTGGGGACAGACGGACCGACATGGGCCCAGGGTACGTCGCGGTGTTCGTGAACCGCCTGCGTCCTCGGGGCGGGCCGGGGCCGGTGCGTCCGGGCCGTGACGATGTGCTCCCGGCTCTTCCGCCCCGGCCGCGACGGGGGCAGGATGACCGGAACGCCCGAGACACACCGATGCGCCCCGGAGGTCAGCATGTCGACGACGAACCAGCAGCCCACGACCGACACGGGTGAGAATCCGACCGAGCTGAAGAGGGCGATCGGACCGAAGCTGCTGTTGCTCTTCATCGTCGGCGACATCCTCGGCACGGGTGTCTACGCCCTGACCGGGCAGGTCGCGGCCGAGGTCGGCGGGGCCGCGTGGCTGCCGTTCACGATTGCGTTCGCCGTGGCACTCGTGACGGCGTTCTCGTACCTCGAGTTGGTGACGAAGTACCCGCAGACCGCCGGTGCGGCCCTCTACGTGCACAAGGCGTTCGGCATCCACTTCGTGACGTTCATCGTCTGTTTCGTGGTGATGTGCTCGGGCATCACGAGCGCGTCGACGGCGTCGCGGGCGTTCGCCGCCAACCTGGCGGCAGGCCTCGGCGTGGAATTGTCGAACTCGGTCGTGATGCTGATCGCGATGGCGTTCATGCTGCTCGTGATGGCCGTCAACTTCCGTGGCGTGAGCGAGAGCGTCAAGGCGAACGTCGTGTTGACGTTGATCGAGCTGTCGGGCCTCGTCATGGTGATCCTGATCGGCTTCTGGTTCATCGCCGGCGGGAACGCCGACTGGGGGCAGGTCGTGCTGTTCGAGACACCGGGCGACAAGTCGCTGCTGCTGAGCGTCAGCACGGCGACGTCCCTCGCGTTCTTCGCGATGGTGGGCTTCGAGGACTCGGTCAACATGGCGGAGGAGACGAAGGACCCGAGCCGGATCTTCCCGAAGGTCATGTTGACCGGCCTCGGCATCACCGCGGTGATCTACGTGCTCGTCTCGATCTGCGCCGTGGCGATCGTCCCGATCGGCGAGCTGGCCGACAACGAGACGCCGCTGGTCACGGTGGTGAACACGGCCGCCCCGGACTTCCCGATCGGACAGCTGCTGCCCTACATCTCGATGTTCGCCGTCGCCAACAGCGCCCTGATCAACATGATGATGGCCAGCCGGCTGCTATACGGCATGAGCAAGCAGGGTGTGCTGCCCGGATTCCTCGGCAGGGTGCACCCGAAGCGTCGGACCCCCTGGGCGTCGATCGTCTTCACCACCGCACTCAGCCTCGTGTTGATCGGCTACGTCTCGCTGTCGCCCGAGTCGCCGATCGTCGCGGTGCTCGGTGGCACGACCTCGCTGCTGCTGTTGACGGTGTTCGCGTTGGTGAACGTGGTCGTCCTCGTGCTGCGCCGCGACACGGTGTCGCACGGGCACTTCCGAGCGGGAACCGTGCTGCCGATCATCGGCGTGGTGGCGTGCCTGTGGCTAGTGCTGCCGGTGTCCTCCGGTCGCGGCGCCGAGCAGTACACGATCGCCGGCGGGCTGCTCGCGATCGGCATCGTCCTCTGGCTCGTGACGTTCCTGTCGCGCCGGGGGAAGCCGGTACCGAGTGACGCCATCGCCGAGGCCGAGCGGAGCGACCCGCAGGCCTAGACGAGCCGTTTCTCGCCCGACCGCAGCACGCGCAGCCAGCGGAACCCGTAGCCCTCGAGCTCGATGCGCACGTGACCGTCGGCGGTCACCGGCTCGGGCGTGGCCAGGTCGGCGAGCAGGTCGACGGTGCGCACGGTGTCGTCGAGACCCAACACCTCGAGGTCGAGATCGACCGATCGGCCGTCGGGGGCGAAGTTGTGCACCGCGACCAGCGTCCCCGTGCTGCCCGAGACGGCGTGGGCCAGTACACAGCTGTGCCCGGACTCGAGCACGACAAGCTCGCCCCAGCCGATCTCGGGCGAGGCCCGGTAGTGCCGGATCAGGTTCTGCACGAAGCGCAACATCGAATCGGGTTCGTGTCGCTGCCGCGAGACGTTGACGTGCTCGGGCGCCCACCCTTCGGCGGCGACGGGCGCGACCAGGTCGTCGGCGTCGGCGCGAGAGAACCCGCCACCGGGCTCGTCGGTCCACTGCATGGGAGTGCGCACCGCCCCGCGACCCGACACCTCCGGGTTCTCGCCCATCCCGATCTCTTCGCCGTAGAACAGCACGGGCGCCCCGGGCGTCGAGAACATCAGGCTGTAGACCATGCGGACACGGCGGGGGTCGCCGTCCAGCATCGGCGGCAGTCGGCGCACGATGCCGCGGCCGTGGATGCGCTGGGACTCGAGCGGGGCGAACGCCTCGAACACCTCTGCCCGCTCGGACTCGCTCAGCTGGTCGAGGGTCAGCTCGTCGTGGTTGCGGACGAAGTTGCCCCACTGGTTGCCCCGGGCCAGAGCGGGCCGGTCCGCGAGCGCGGCCGCGAGCGGGGCGGCGTCCTGTCGGGCGAGCGCGAGGTAGAGCGCCTGGTTCGCCACGAAGTCGAACTGCATCGTGAGCTCGTCGCCGTCGTCCTCGCCGAAGAACGCGACCATCTCGTCGTACGGCAGGTTGACCTCGCCCAGCATCATGCCGCTGCCGCTGCGCCGCGAGACGTACCCGCGCAGTGCTCGCAGGAACTCGTGCTCGGCACCGGCCTCGGTGTCGATCAGATGGGGAACGGCGTCCACGCGGAACCCGTCGATGCCGAGCTGCAGCCAGAAGCCGATGACCTTGGCGATCTCGTCGCGCACCGCCTGCCGGTCGGTCGCGAGGTCGGGCTGGTGCGAGTAGAACGAGTGCCGGTAGTACCGGCCGGCCTCCTCGTCGAACGACCAGACGCCGTCCTCGACGTCGGGGAACATGTTCTCGGGCTGATCCTCCGGCACGTCGTCGCGCCACTGGTAGAAGTCACGGAACCGGCTGCCGGGGTCGCGCCGTGCGGCCTGGAACCACGGGTGCTGGTCGCTCGTGTGGTTGACGACGAGGTCGACGATCACGCGCATGCCCCGGTCCTTGGCCGTGCGGACGACCTCGACGAAGTCGCCGAGGTGGCCGTAGCGCGCGTCCACGCCGTAGTAGTCCGAGATGTCGTACCCGTTGTCCTGCTGCGGCGACGGGTAGAAGGGGGCGAGCCAGAGGCAGGTCACGCCGAGTTCGGCCAGGTGGTCGAGGCGGTGGGCGAGCCCCTCGAGGTCACCGACCCCGTCGTCGTTCCAGTCGAGGTAGGTCTCGACGTCGAGGTTGTAGAAGACGGCGGTCTTCCACCACAGGTCGCTGGTGTCAGTGACCCTCATCGGGTCGTACCGGTCGTCGTCGCCGGAAGGCGTGAGAAGGCGGGGTGAGCGGCGCAGGAGGCGCGGGTCGGGCGGGTCATGTCGGCTCCGTCTCGGGTGGGTCGCTTTCGCCGACCGTACCGGCGCCCGGGACGCACGGCCCTGGCCATCCTCTGTGCATCGCCCGTGCGTCGCCCGCGCACCTCCCCCGGGTGCCGACCCGCGCCTCCTGGTGTCTACGGGATGAGACGCGCGGCGCGGTAGCGCTCGAACAGGTCGACGAACGCCTGCTCGGTGCGGCGGTAGCGGGTGAAGCCGGCGTCGCGGGCCTTGCCCATGTCGGTGACGACCTCGATGTCGCGGCCGAGGTCGCCGTCGGTGTGCCACCACGAGGCGACGCGCGACAGCTCGGGTTCGGCGAGACCGTGCTCGGCGACGAGATCGCGCCACTCCTGCTCGAGACCCACCATCTGCTGCTCGAGCGGTCGCGGCTCGCCCTCGAAGCCCTCGACGAGCGCCGGGTCGATGCCGAGGTGCCCGGCCAGACGCGGCCACAGCCAGCGCCACCGGAAGACATCGCCGTTCACGATGTTGAACGGCTCGTCGGCACCCGCCGGGTCGGTCGCGGCCCAGATCATCTGCTCGGCGAGGACGCCCGCGTCGGTGACGTCGACGAGTGAGTTCCACTGCGTCTCGCTGCCGGGAAAGACGAACGGGCGGCCGAGGCGCTTGCTCAACGCGGCCTGCACGGCGATGGTCAGCCCCATGTTCATGGCGTTGCCGACGGCGAACCCGATGACGGTGTGCGAGCGGTGCACCGACCAGGTGAAGCCCTGGCGCTCGGCGGCGGCGAACAGCTCGTCCTCTTGTGCGTAGTAGAAGTTCGGATAGGGCAGGCGCTCTTCGTCCTCATGGAAGGGCGTGTCGGGCATGTCGCCCGTGCCGTAGGCCTCGAACGGGCCGAGGTAGTGCTTCAACCCGGTGACGAGCGACACGTGCCGCACGGGTGCGTGGTCGAGGGCGGCCAGCAGGTCACGGACCATGGCCCCGTTCACCGCGATGTTCTCGGCCTCGGTGTCGCGCTTCTGCCACGCGGCGAAGAACACGTGCGTCGGCTTCGCGTCGGCCAGGGCCGTCCGCAGGCTTTCCGCACTCGTCAGGTCGGCCGCGATGCCCGTCACCCCGGCGGACGAGGAGGCGCGGCGCGAGAGGGCGAGGACGTCCCAACCGTCGCGCGTCAACTGCTCCACGAGGGCGGTACCGGTGATGCCGCTGGCACCCACCACGAGGGCGGTACCGGGGGCGTCACCGCCGGTGGCGGACGGGATGCTGTCGGTCTGGGGTGTCTCGGTGGTGCTCATCCGTGTTCCAAGCCGCGCGCGCCTCCTCGCATTCCCGCGACGGCGGACCGGCCCGTACCCCGGCCCACGACACCTGACAGGCCGCGGATGCGTCGAGCGTACGGTCGGCCCATGGATCAGGACACGAACGAGCCCACCGACCGGACGCCCGAAGACGAGGCGGCCGCATTGGCGCTCGCCGTCGTGTCGCAGGCCGCGGCCATCACCCAGGGTGACCCCGAGGCCGTCGAGGCCAGCGACGAGAACCTCCGCGAGGTGGTCGCCGAGTTGACCGACCAGCCGTTCACCGCTCGGCAGGAGGACGTCGTCGCGACGCTCGGCACGGCGGGCGGCAGCCTGGCGGCGGGCCTGACGGCTGCTCTCGCCCACGAGAAGGGCGTCGACCCCGCCGTCATCCTGGGCTCGACCTCGCAGGCCATCGTGGCGCAGACGCAGACACAGTCGCCGTTCGCGGGCGGGCGCGACGATATGGCCGACGCCGGACGCGACCGGGGCGAGGCCGGCGACCCCCGGGTCGACCGCAGCGACGACGACGACTCCGACCACGCCTCGTAGGTGTGCCCGGCCATCACGTCGGTGACACTGTGAGTTGACACCGGGGAGGACCTTCGGGCTTGGTGGCGCTGTCTTCTCGCCTCACGGACATTTCCACGGGTTCATAGGCCCCAGGCACAGGTCCGAGAATTAGACGATCTCCCTCCTTGGCCGCCTGGCGCCCCATAGCGATCGTTTCTGAAGGCAGGTCGGCGTCTATCAAGTACGCCACTAGATCAGACCGCGCGACATGTGCCCCAGCAGCTTCACCTCGGAGGAGAGACTCCCGAATTTGATGCATTGATAGGTCCGCGGCCGTGACTTCAACTAACTCTACGTACGCTCGGTCTTCGCCAGCAGATATGGCGTCAAGAGCGCAGATATGGCCGATTCCTCACCCTTCACTTTGAGAAGAGCATCTGCAAGTTGCCAGCTAGTTTGGGATCAATGTTGGCCGCCCTTCGCAGGAGATCAACGACCTCGGCTTGACGATTGAGCGAGCAAAGAAGCACCCCGGGGTTGACCAGTGAATCAAGATCCTCGGGTTGCCGTGAGAGGGCTTGTGAATAGGTCACCAAACCCGCATCCACCTCACCGAGGCAGTCTTGAACCAGACCAATATCTGAGTAGCTGTCGAACCCATGCGCCTGAGCAGCGCGGAATGCAGACAAGGCGTCGCCGTACTGATCTAGATCGAATGAAAGCCGCCCAGTTGGTGAAGAAGACCACCGTGCGACTTGATCTCGCTTTCATGCCCAAGAAGATACGCAAACGCAGCCTCCGGCCCAGACTCCTTCTCTAGGTCCGGCACTGTGTTTCCAAGCCTGTCCATGCCTCCGGGCGACCCATACAAACTGCACATGTCATTCTTCCTTTTTTCCAAACGGAGTTCTGGCGTTAAGTCGACAGCAGTCCGTCCGACCGCCCAAGGAGCCGTGTCGAGTTAAAATTTTCGCCCTGATAGACCGCGAGATGTGGGGTAATGGCAGCGAAGGTGGCCCGGCCATCACCGTCTAAGTTGTCGGCCAGTACGGATAAGTTCACGGCAAGTCTGTCCAGGTCTTCCTTCTCTGAGACGACGTGGGCCCAGGGGGGTTGCCGCACGTTCCCGCCCATCGTGGAGAGCAAGTCGATCACTTGCTCGGCCGACAGATCGGAATGGGCGACGACGAACCGATCTAGATGTCCGAGCTGACTGCGCAACTTGCCCCAGGGCTTAGGGCGATTCCCCAGCACCATGCCCGCCAGGCGCGGGCCCTGCGGCGCCTCGACGAGATTGGTCAGCGCTTGCGCTAGGACATCTTCGCAAAAAGTCATCGGGAGAATCTCCTCGGGTATTTGTGGTGCTGTCCGCCAGGGGCTTTCTGACCGTTACGGCCGGTGGGGTGGTAGTGAGGCCCTCCCCTAGTGGGTCGAGCATGCTTCTCCGGCTTACCTCCCCTTCCCGCTCGTTGGGCGGCGTCTTTGGCTTTCTTACGGGTGGAGTGGCGAATGTTGTGAACTTTTGGCTTGCCGCTTGGACCGATATTCTTGTCATGGGCCTGGCTTGCCTTTTGGATAGGTAGTAAATGCCTACTCCAGCGAGGATCACGACAAGAACAGCGAGAACTACCCATCCGACGGGGTTCCATGAACTCACGCCACCAAAGGCAGCTACACCTCCGAGCGCGAGAGATGCGAACTCTCCCGACAAGTCGGATTGATTGATGGGGTCGGTGGGGTAGACGTAGTCGTTGTCGACGCCGCCCTCGACCGGGTCGACTTCGAGGAACCGTCCGAGACCGGCGACGTATTGCCGCGCACCCATCTCGGTGGTGGCGAGGGTGCTGAGGTGCTCGGTGAGCTTCTGGTGTTGGCCGAGCCAGCCGTAGTCGGCGTCGCCGGGCTCGTTGTCGGGCCCTGCTTGGTTCGCCGGCACCGTGCCCAAGGCACCCGTCACCGGGTCCATGGTCTGGCCGAACGGGTCGTACACAACAAGGCCAGCAGACCGGGTGCCGGCCTGGTCGGCCGTGACGATGACGTCGCCGTGGTGTTTGCGTACGACCATTGGGATCGTCTCGTGGCGAGGCCTCGAGACCAAGTAAGGCAAAGTCGCAATTGCTTACCGGTTCGCCGTCGTCGTCGACGCCGTCATCGCCCGAACGAAACGATCAGAGACACGCCCTAGGGCTGCCCAGCATCGTCGCTAGACGCAGCTACCCGTTGTAGATCCAGTGAGTACTGGACTTGGCCATCCTCAACGGCCTGAGCGTATAGCCGTCTAGCCTCACTGATATTACCGATGCCCTCATACGCCCCAGCCAAAGGTCCAACAACTAGACGATCTCCCTTTTCGGCCGCCTGGCGCCCCATAGCGATCGCTTCTAAGGGCAGGTCGGCGTCTGTCAGGTACGCCACCAAATCAGACCGGGCGACATGTGACCCAGCAGCTTCAGCGCGGAGAAGAGACTCCCGAATTTCATTTATTGATAGATCCGCGGCCGTGAGCTCAACTAACTCTACGTACGCTCGGTCTTCGCCAGCAGATACGGCGTCGTGGAGGGCAGATATGGCCGATTCCTCACCCTCCAGTGTGAGAAGAGCATCTGCAAGTTGCCAACTGGTTTTGGGATCGATCTTGGCCGCCCTTCGCAAGGGATCAACGGCCTCGGCTTGACGGTTGAGCGAGCAAAGAAGCACCCCGAGGTTGACCAGTGAATCAAGATCCTCGGGTTGCCGTGAGAGGGCTTCGGAATAGGTCACCAGAGCCGCATCTACCTCACCGAGGCACTCTTGAACCAGACCAATATCTGAATAGCTATCAAACCCTTGCGCCTGAGCAGCGCGGAATGCAGACAAGGCGAAGCCGTACCGATCAAGATCGAATGCAAGCTGCCCAAGTTGGTGGAGAAGCCCACCGTGTGACTTGATCTCGCTCTCATGCCCAAGAAGATATGCAAACGCAGCTTCCGGCCCAGACTCAGCCTCTATATCCGCCACTGTGCGTCCAAGGCCATCGATACCTCCGGGCGACCCGTACAAACTGCGCATGTCATTCATCTCCTTTTCCAACCAGGCTTCTGGCGTTTTTTGTCTTTGTCCTTCTGAGCCTTGCGCGTTGCCCCTTTTTGATGCTTTTGTTGAGTGCTTTTTCGAGCGCCTTTCTTGTGCTCGGCTGCCAGCACGATGATGCCTCGTCTTATAGCTCGCGCGTCAACGGCTATGAGCACAGCCGCCCCGAACGCGATCTTTGCCTGAACGCGTGTATCGCGTAACTTCAAGCTGCTCCAACCACGCTGCATTCCGCGAAGGTAATTGCCCCAGATGGCACCCCATACGGGATTTCCAAGGAACAAGCCGCGTTGTCGAGTTGCTGTCGCGTTACCGTCTAGATCAAGGTCGTTAGTCGGGTCGGTGGGGTAGACGTAGTCGTTGTCGACGCCGCCCTCGACCGGGTCGACTTCGAGGAACCGTCCGAGACCGGCGACGTATTGCCGCGCACCCATCTCGGTGGTGGCGAGGGTGCTGAGGTGCTCGGTGAGCTTCTGGTGTTGGCCGAGCCAGCCGTAGTCGGCGTCGCCGGGCTCGTTGTCGGGCCCTGCTTGATTCGCCGGCACCGTACCCAAGGCACCCGTCACCGGATCCATGGTCTGGCCGAACGGGTCGTACACGGCAAGCCCAGCAGACCGCGTGCCGGTCTGGTCGGCCGTGACGATGACGTCGCCGTGAATGTTCGGGTACGACCACGACTGCGAGCCCACCCCCATCGACACCAACACCGAACCGGGCAGTGAGACCACGGACGAGGTCACGGCGCCCCCGTCATCGAGCTCCAGATCCGGGCTGTCCCCACCCCCGGAGAAGGAATACGTCGTCGACGTGGACACCCCCTCCTTCGTGGTCTGCGTTCGCTTCACGATCCGATCGGTGGCGTCACGCTGATAGACGACCTTGCTGCCGTCGTCCAACACCGTGGTCAGGTGACGATCTGCACTGTCGTAGGTCATGACCTGATCGGCGAGACGTGTGGTGTTGCCGTGAGCGTCGTAGGTGATCTTCGCTGCCGGGATCGTCTGCGCCGTCGGCGTCGCACCCTCCGGAGGCGCGGTCACGGTGGTCGACAGGAGCCGGTCCGAGGTGTCGTAGCACGACGTCGTGACCGACGCCGCGCCTCCGTCCTGGGCGTCCGTCGAGGAAATCCGGTTGCCGTTCCGCCCGGCCGCTGCGGCACCACAGGTGGCGCTGTCGAAGGAGTACGTCAGCTGGTGCCTCGGGATCGAAGCCGTGATCAGCCGGCCAGCGGCGTCGTACCCGTAGGACGACACGTTCGACACAGCCCCCGAGGTCGCGGTGTCGGTCAGGATGCGTCCCGACTGGGACCGGACGACCTGATCGGTGACCGATTCCTGCCCGTTCGGGAACGTCCACGTCAGCCCGGTGAGGGCACCAGCGGCGTTCTTCTGGATGGACTGCAGCACGGATCCGTTGCCGAGGTTCCCTGCACCGGCCGGGTATGACACCGAGACGAGCTCGCCCCGGTCGTAGACCGGCAGCGCCAGGACGGCACCGTCGTAGGTGACCTCCGTGATCCGGCTGTCCGCGTCGTACTCGAACGCCTGCCTGTGAGGGGCACCCACGGCGGCCTTGGTGGTGGTCGACCTGACCTTGCCCGTGCGGTCGTAGGCGGTGGTGGTGACGGTGTTCCAGACGTCTTCGTAGCTCACGACCTGGCCGAGCAGGTCGATCTCTGTCGTGATGGTGCTGTTCTCGTTGGAACCTGCGACGGAGTCGTCGGAGACGCTCGACTTCAGGGGGTCACCGCCGACGGCGAAGTTCGTTTCGGTCGTTCTGGCGGGGCTGTCTTTCGTAGCGGTGGTCACCGCTGTGGTGGTACGTCCGCGGTCGTCGTAAGTGATGCACGCCCAGCCGGTGTCATCCGTGCGCTGGGTACCGACGACTCGACCGAGGACGTCGTAGACCATGGTGGTCGCCATCCCTGCGGCCTGTGTGACGGTCTTGACCGCTCCGAACTGGGGCGTTCCGGCAGGGACCTCACAGACATCCGCGAGCGTCCTGTCCCCGTCGTCGTAATACTCGGTTTTCGTCTGTCCAGCCGCGGCCTGAGCCGGCAGCGTCCGTGTCAGGCGACGGAGGTGACCCTTTCCGCCGACGCTTTCGTAGGTCGTCGTGGTCTTCAGGGCCAGCCCTGTGGGGTCCTCGACGGTCGCGGTCGGCTGGCCGAGCCACGGGTTGGCGTACTCGGTCGTGATTGTCTGCGACGGCACCTGACCGCTCGAGACGCCTGCCACGCCGGCCGGGGCCGCGTCGTCAGTCATGCTCGAGGTCGCCAGGCCGTAGTCCGGGGTGAGAGCGGTTCCGGGGACGACGGCCTTGGCGGTGCCGGGTCCCGTCCAGAAGAGACCGAGGGTCGCATTCGCGGTCTTGTCGAGGTAGTGGATGCGGATGCGGGCCTGCTGGTTCGCCTTCGTCGTGGTGATCGTGACACCCGGGGCGTCGTGCACGGCGCCCGGTGCCGGGTCGGCCGGGGACGGGATGTCATCGATCCACACCTGGCTGGCGTCATCGGCGCGGGTGTTCACCGTCCAGGTGCCCGCGGTCGGGAACGTGATCAGCCCCGTCATGCGCAGCGACCAGTCGTCGGCCGGGATGCCCGTCATCGGGGATTCCATCACCCAGTCCTTGTCGATGGACCCGTCGGTGACACTCGGCAGGCCGAGGCTGTACGCCTTAGGGGCGCCGGCGAAGCGGTTGTTGTCGTACCAGACCGCGTTCAGACCCTGGAGACCTCGGTCGTATGCCGTCGACGAGTGTGCCGGCGTGACGGGGCAGGACGGAACCGGCTTCCGATCGCTGCCGAAGCAGGACGCAGGGGCGGGCCCGTAGGTGTCGGTGGGGCGGTCCTGGGCGTTGTAGATCGTGGTGGACATGCGGCCCTGTGCGTCGGTGGAGGACAGTTGCATGTCCTTGCCGTTCCACACCTGGCTGCTGGTCAGACCCGACGGGCTGGTGGAGGTCAGCTGCCGCCACGCGTCGTCGTAGGTGACGGTCATCGCGTGGGCACCGGCCGGGACGGTCAGGCCGGCGACGTCGACCGTCGCGGTGCCGGCACCGGTGGCGGGGCCGTATTCGTAGGTCTGCTGTGGGCGGGTGTCATCGGTCACACCGTCCGGGGCCGGGAGGGTGACGCTCGTCGCGCGGCCCTTGTCGTCGTAGGCGATCTGCGTCGTGACCGTGGGCGCGTCGACCCGGCCCTGGTTCGGCACGGCGAGCCAGTCGTTCGCGAGGCTGTCGCGCAAGGTCGTGAGCCTGCCATCGTCGTAGCCGAAGTCGGTGATCTCGTCGCCGGGATCGACGATCCGGGCGAGGTTGCCCTCGGTGTCGTAGAAGAGGTCGGTGACCGTGGCATCCGGATAGCTGATCTTGCACAGCATCCCCGACGGTGCAGCGGCCAACCCTGCGGGAGGCGCGGTGCAGGGGGTACCTGCTGAAGCCCCGTAGGCGAAGGTCACCTGCCGCGTGTACGTCTTCGACGCAGTGTCGTACGAGAGCGGGTCGGACAGGGACTGGATCATCCCGGTCCCACCGACGTAGGTGGCGATCGGGGTGGCACGCTTGACGGCGTCGCCGGGACCGGTGACGGTCTCGACCCGGCCCGAGGCGCCGAACACGGTGACCGTGCCGTCGTCCTCGGTGACCGTGACCTTACCCGTGGCATCCAGAGCGACGACGCCGTACTCGCCCTCGGGTGCTTTGTACCCGGTGGACGCACCCGTGCCACCGGTCTTGGTGTACGTATGCGCCGTCCCGGTGGTGTCGGTCAGGATCGCGGCGCTGTCGGTCACCTGGACGCTCGACCAATCGCCGGCGTCGCCGTTCAACGCGGTCGACGCCGACCAGCCCGCGGGCAGGGTCTCCACCTGGCGGGAGAACCACGAGGAAGGAACGACGTAGGCATCGCCCTTGTCGTCCTTGACCCAGAGCTCGATCCCTGCGGCACCGGTGGCTTCGAAGTAGTCCATCAGGAACGATGCCGGCTCGGTCGTCAGATCGAGTGTGGAACCCCACTGCGTGGTCTCGCTTCGAGATCCGCGCGTCCAGCCGGAGTCGTAGGCCTTGGTGCCCTTGATCGTGACGCGGGCGCCGTCGTCGCGGTTGACCCCGAAGGTGTACTTCCCGACCGTGGGCACCTTGATGAAGCCCTTCCAGCGAGCAAGGAAGTGATCGTTCGGGACGGCGGGGCCTGGCGACCCCAGCGCCCAGTCGAACGACACGGCCGGGTCCGTGCGGACGAGCACAGGCGTCTTGCCGGTGAAATCGTATGAGGGCATCGCGCCGGCGGCCGGCGTGACGTCGTAGTACGACCCCGTCAGGCCGCCGACCTTGGGCCTGAGGCTGTTGTAGCTGAACGCCATGCCCATGCTGCCGCCCACGGTCGACACCGTCGGGGACTCGAATCGCAGGCCGACGTTGCCGTTGGCGAGGTTCACCGTCACCGGGCCTGCGGTATCGACCGGTGCGGGCCCGGAATCACCGATCCGCTGGTTCACCACGAGGGCGTTTCGCCACGACGGCTGCGGCTTGTCGTAGCCATCGTTCGTCCGCACCGACCAGGTGTACCGGCCACCATCCTGCAACGTGTTCTCCGGCACCGTCCACGACGGCGTCGCCAACCACCCCGACGACACCACAGCCCCCGTGACACCATCCGTCCCCGTCGCGACCGTGAACTGGTACTGGACGGGGTCTCCGTTGGCATCCGACGACGTCCCTGTCGACAACGTCGGCGTCAGACCGGTGATGATCGTCCCATCCGCGATCGACGCACTCGATTGCGAAGGCGTCGGGGCAGGGGTGTTCGTCGAGAACGACCAGACGCTCGAGCCACGAACCGTGGACGTGCCGAACTGGCCGTCGTACCCGTCACGGACGTACCCCTTCCAGTAGTACGTCTTACCCGGCTGCAGCACGCCCGCCGGAACGGTGGCCTTCGAGGCGCCCTGCCATCCGGAGACCCACACCGGCGACACGTCCGGGTTCGGGTTCTCACTGATGCGGTACAGGTACTGCAGACCGGTCCGCTCGGGATCGAACGCATCGATCTTCAGCGTGGGAGTCAGAGACGCCCGGCCACCGTTCGCCGGGGCCGGCGCAAGAGCCGCGCCCGTCTCGGGAAAACTCTTGTAGACGACATGGAGGGCTGAATTGACCGGCTTGTACGAGTACACCCCCGCGGCCTCATGACCGCGGAGCATGAAATAGGTACCACGAGATTTGGCGTTCACCAACGAAGCGATCAGCTGGGTGAGACGGTCATCGTCCACCCCACCCGTGCCATTGCCCAGATACCAGCTCCCGAGATGGCTGCCGACACCCGTGTAGCTGAAGGCCGTGGCGGTGTGAAGCGTGTTGAGGTACGTCGCCGGCGACCCACCGCCGGGGTAGGCGGTGTCGAGGTAGGCGTCGAGGATCTGCTTGCCGAAGAACTGCTCGTAGTCGTAGTGCTGCACCGTGCGCCAGAACTTGTCGCCACCATCCCGGGAGTTGCCCACACGGGAGAGCCCGTCGACGCGGCTGACACCGTCGCTTCGGTAGGAGTGGATGTCCTGCATGTACCCACCAGCAGTGGTCGGGTCCACATGCACCGGGTAGACGCGGGCGTCGTCGGTCAACCAGGCGCGTTCCGGCGCGAGGGTGAGGGCCCACCCGGCGGTCGCCTTCTTCAGCGTCAGCGGGACCATCGCCTCGGCATCGGTCTTCTCCCCCTCGACACCCGAGGAGTCGTACATCATCGGCGCCGGGATGCCGAACACCGTCGCACCGCTGACATCGGTGAAGATCACGGCGCCGCTGTCGTCGATGCTCGCGTCGAGGCCGGGAGCGCTGATGTTCCACGTCCACGAATCGTTCTTCGCCGAGGGGACCTTCGACAACACGAGCTCTTCTTTGACCGCCCCGCTCGTCACCTGATAAGTCAGGTCGATGCCCGGGAACACGTCCGGGTAACGCACGAGATCCGCCGGGGTACTCGACCAGGGGAACACCTTGCGGATGGCCCTGGTGTCCGCGGCACCCACGAGCTGCATGCCCATCGTGTGGCCGTCGCGGGTCACGGTGACGACCGGCCCGTCAGCAGCGGTGTCGGCGAACACCGGTGCGAGGGGGTGCGCGCCAGGCTGGAGGTCGCCGTCGCGACGCTTGACCAGCGTCGTCTCGACCGGCTCGAACGAACCATCAGCCTGCTCGACGTTCACGGGCTCGGGGCTGATGACCGCCATCTTCGTGCCGTCGTCGCTCTCGTAGACGTCCTGGAACTCCGACTGGTCCACCAACGTCGCCGACTCGATGTCGAAAGCCTCGTCACCCTTCGGTGCAACCTTCGATGCGCCCTTCGGCGCCTGCCCGATGCGCTGGGGGGCGGTCTCGAAGTCCTCGCCCACCGCCGGGACCGAGTCCCCCTCGGGAACCCTCGGCACGGCCGGGTCGACCGCGTCGGACGAGATCGGCGGAACCGACCCGTGATCCGGTGTCGGCTCGGCCGCCACCGCGGGAACCGCGACCAGCAACTCCGCCAGCAACGCGAACACCGCGACCGAACCCACCACGGCGCCCAGGCGCCCCGATCGAGACGACATGCCCATTCCTCACCCGCATGAGCCTCCGTGACCCGCGTCACCTCGAGACTAAACACACATGTCGCATGAGAGATACCGGCAATCGAAACGGTCCAGTCCGAATTCAGAGGATGGGGTACGCCTCAGAAATCCGTTGCCCCGAAACCTCCGCATTCGCGGGCCAAGAAGGGCACCCAACAGGGGTACACACCGGTGCGAGCAGTTATCAGACCGTTACCCGCACGCGTTTCACCGAGATGACTAGGCACCGCCCTCGCCGTCCGAAAGCGGCTGGTCTCGACAGGAGGTCCCCCACGACGCGGCCGGCCACGACGTCCGACGCCGCGCCTCCTAGACTCGACGGACGGGTCCACATGGGAACGCCTCGGCGGCGACCCGGCCCGGCCGGTCGTGAGCGAGGAAGAGGTCAGCGTGTCAGACGCGAGGCGCCCTGAGCGCCCCAACCCGGTGAGGCCCCGCCCGCCGCGAGTACCCAAGGCGCCGAAGGGCAAGCCTCGGGGCCCGGCACAGTCGCGACTGGTCAACCAGCACGAGCTGAGGGACGTCCGCGCTCGGCTGCGCGGCACGATCTACGAGGGCACGACGCCCGAACACGGCATCGGCGGCGACCTCTACTCGCCCCGTCAGATCGTCGACTTCTGCCTCGACCTGGGCGACGTCATGTTGTCGTCGGGGGCCGACGTCCGCAGCACCGAGGTCGCGATCGTCGCCGTCAGCACCAAGTGGAACCTCGCCCCGCTCGAGCTCGACATCACGGGCACGGCGATCACCATCCAGTACGCCCCGGCCGGCCACAACCCGCTCGTCAAGACCCGGGTCATCTACGCCGAAGGGTCGAACCTTCACCGGTTGTCGCGGGTCTACCAGATCGTCGACGACCTGCTGCACGACGACCGCGACATGACCGAGGCCGTGGCCGGACTCGTCGAGGTGTTGAAGTCGCCGCCCCGGTGGCCGTCCTGGCTGACCGACCTGGCGATGGGTCTGCTCGGCGTCTCGGTGACCCTGCAGGCCGGCGGCACGTGGCAGGCGGCCGTCGGCGCCTTCGTGGTGATGATCGGCATCATGACCTCCGGTCGGGGGCTGACCGCGAGGGGCATCCCGCAGTTCTTCGTCATCGGCCTCCAGGCCGCGTCCACCGCGGCACTCGGCACGCTCGGCATCTGGGCGGGGCTGCTGGCCCCGGGAGGCGCGGCGGCGATGGTCGCGGCCGTGGTCGTGCTCGTCCTGCCGCACCCCACGATCGTCACCTGGGCGCAGGACGCGATCTCGGGCTTCCGATCGATGGCGGTGGGCCGCGCCCTGGTGATCGGGCTGATCGTCGCGGGCGTCGTGTGCGGCATCCCGGCCGGTCTCGCCGTGACCGCACGGTTCGTGGACATCGAGGTCGACCCGACCGACATCACCCTGCAGGCGCTGCCGCTCTGGCTCTCGCTCATCTCCAGTTTCGCCGCCGCGTCGGCCAACTCGATCGCCCAAGGGTCGACCGCCCGCATGATCCCGATCACGATCGGCGTCGCCCTGGTCGGCAACATCTCGCTCTTCACCCTGCGCCAGCTCGGACTGCCCCTGATGGGTGCGACGTTCGTCGCCGCGACACTGCTGGGCGCCCTGTCGACCGTGGCCGCGGCCCGGCTGCGGACGGCGGCGACGGTGATCGCCGTACCCGCGTTCTGCGGATCGTTGCTCCCGTCGCTCGCGGTGGCCTCGTCGTTGTTGAACTTCATGGCCGGCAACGACGGGTCACAGGTCGACTTCGTCTTCTCGATGCTGACGACGTTGGCGATCGGCGCGGGTCTCGTCCTGGGCAGCCTGCTCGCGACCCCGGGTGCGCGCCGGTGGCTGCGCCGCGCCAAACGCGTGCGTGTTCAGTCGCTGCACACCGACACGACGCCCATCAGCATCATCGTGCCGCCTGCTGCGACGGCCCAGTCGGAGGCCGATCGACCGACGACGGCGCCCGAGCCCGAGCCGCGGCCGGCGGCCGAGCGGCCACGGACCACCGCGCCGATCCCCGTCGTGTCGGCACCGGAGCAGTCGTCTCGGCCGCGCCTCTCGGACCACGACACACCACGATTGCCGGGGGTGGCCCTCTCGACGCCCGTTCGTTCCGACGGGTCGCCGGCGAGCCCCGGCACCGCGAGCGGCTAGCGCTCGGCCCCGGCGGCCACCCCACGCCCGGTGTCTCCGCGCCCGGGCAGCTCGACCTGGGCGTCCTCGCCCTCGAGCCGCCGGATGATGGGCTGGACGTCACCGATCTCGGCACCGATCCAGTGACGGTGCATCTTCTCGGCCACGGCGTACGTGGTGCCCGAGCCACCGAAGGGGTCGAGGACGAGGTCGCCGGGCTCGGAGCTGATGGTCAGCACGCGCTCGAGCAGTTTCTCGCTGAGCTCGTTCGCCCCACGGGTCTTCGTCGCCCGGTGTCGCACCGGGGGGATGTCGAGCCAGACGTCGGTCAGGTTGATGCCGTCGGGGTGGAGCTTGCCGCGGTGACCGCCGTAGTCCTTGATGTCGCGGCCGCAGTGCCGGCAGACCTGGATCGGCAGGCGGGGCCGCACGAAGCGCGACGGCTTGCCCTTGCTGTAGTAGAGCAGTGAGTAGTGCGAGGGGTAGAGCCTGTTGGGGATCGGCAGGCCGTACTTGATGTCGACGGCGACCCAGTGGCGGAAGGTCATGCCCTCGCCGTTGAGGACGTGGCCGAGTTCGATGTTCCAGCGAGGGAGGTTGAAGAGGTAGAACGATCCGCCCGGCCGCAACACCCGGACGCATTCGGCGATCCACCGGCGGCACCAGGCGAGGTAGGCGTCGTCGTCCAGGGAGTCGTCGATGCCGACGCCGTAGACCTTGCCGAGGTTGAAGGGCGGGTCGGCGAAAACAAGGTCGACCGACTCGTCGTCGAGCCCGGCGAGGACCTCGAGGCAGTCGGCCTGGAAGAGCCGACCACTGGCGGTGCGGTAGGTCGGTTGCACGTCGTCCTTCGGGGTGTCGCTGGGCGGAATCGGTCGTCGAGAAGACTACTTCGGGGCACCGACATCGACGCCGACCGCGGAGGTCCGGCCCCTCGCGAGCACACGGCCACGCCGACGAGGTGGGCGCAGCAGCGACCCGGGCCCCGGACAAGCTACCGTTGCACCATGAGTGACACCACCGAGCAAGCCCCGAGCGACGCCACAGAGCAAGCCGACACGACGCCGACGTTCGCCGATCTGGGCTTGAGCGACCAGGTGCTCAAGGCCATCCGCGACATCGGCTACGAGACCCCTTCGGCCATCCAGGCCGCCACGATCCCCACCCTGCTCGACGGTCGCGACGTCGTCGGCCTCGCGCAGACCGGCACCGGCAAGACCGCGGCCTTCGCCCTGCCCATCCTGTCCCGCCTCGACGTCTCGGCCAAGAAGCCGCAGGCCCTCGTGCTGTCCCCGACCCGCGAACTCGCGCTGCAGGTCTGCGAGGCGTTCGAGCAGTTCGCCTCCGGCATGCGCGGCGTCCACGTCCTGCCGGTCTACGGCGGCCAGGCCTACGGCGTCCAGCTGAGCGCCCTGCGCCGCGGCGTCCACGTCGTCGTCGGCACGCCGGGTCGCATCATGGACCACCTCGCCAAGGGCACCCTCGACCTGAGCGAACTCAAGTACCTCGTGCTCGACGAAGCCGACGAGATGCTCAAGATGGGCTTCGCCGAGGACGTCGAGACGATCCTCGCCGACACCCCCGAAGACAAGCAGGTGGCGCTGTTCTCGGCCACGATGCCGCCGCAGATCCGTCGCATCTCGAAGCAGTACCTGAACGACGCCGAAGAGATCACGGTCAAGGCGAAGACCACCACCTCGGTCAACACCACGCAGCGCTACCTGATGGTGTCGTACCCGCAGAAGGTCGACGCCCTGACGCGCATCCTCGAGGTCGAGAACTTCGAGGGCATGATCATCTTCGTCCGCACCAAGAGCGAGACCGAGACCCTGGCCGAGAAGCTGCGCGCCCGCGGTTACTCCGCCGCCGCGATCAGCGGTGACGTCGCGCAGGCGCAGCGAGAGCGAACGGTCAACCAGCTGAAGAGCGGCAAGCTCGACATCCTGGTCGCGACCGACGTCGCGGCCCGCGGACTCGACGTCGACCGCATCAGCCACGTCGTCAACTACGACATCCCGATCGACACCGAGTCCTACGTCCACCGCATCGGCCGCACCGGCCGTGCCGGTCGGAGCGGCGCGGCGATCAGCTTCGTCACGCCGCGCGAACGCCGCCTGCTGGGCGCGATCGAGAAGGCCACGCGCCAGCCGCTCACGCAGATGCAGCTGCCGACCGTCGAGGACGTCAACAGCACCCGACTCACCCGCTTCGACGACGCCATCACCGAGGCCCTCTCGCAGGACGGCCGCATCTCGGCGTTCCGCGACATCATCAGCCACTACGTCGAGCACCACGACGTTCCCGAGGCCGATGTGGCCGCGGCCCTCGCCGTGGTCGCCCAGGGTGACACCCCCTTGCTGCTCGACCCGAAAGACGAACGACCGCAGCGCGACGAGCGTCCGCTGCGCGAGCGCGACGACCGTGCACCGCGCGGTGGCCGTGACGACGACCGGGGCGAGCGCCGTGACCGCGGCCCCCGCACGTCCAAGCCGATGACCGCCTACCGCATCGAGGTCGGCCGTCGCCACCGTGTCGAGCCTCGGCAGATCGTGGGTGCCCTGGCGAACGAGGGCGGACTCAGCCGCGACGACTTCGGGGCGATCCAGATCCGCCCCGACTTCTCGGTCGTCGAGCTCGCGTCCGACGTCTCGAGCGACATGCTCGACCGCCTGAGCGACACCCGCATCAGCGGCAAGCTCATCGAGATCAAGCCCGACCGCCGAGGAGGCGCGCCCCGCCGCGACGATCGCCCCGACCGGTCGCAGGGTGGCGAGCGGCCCGCCCGCAAGCCCCGCTACTAGACACCCGGCCGCACGGCCCACGACGCCGACCTCGCCTCCCGCCTGGTCGGCGTCGTCGTGTCCGGACGGCGTGCCGGCGGGCGAGCCGACACGTGACGGTCGCGGACGGGCGAGTTCGTGGCCCCCGGGCCACCGGAGACGCCCGTCACCGACGATGTCGCCCGTGACCCAACCACCCCAGTCGATCGGAGTCCGATGAGCACCCAGCCCTCCCCCGGCGGCACCGACGCCCTGTTCGGCGTGGTGCAGACGGCGCTCACGATCGGAAGCGCCGTCCCGCTGCTCCTGGCCGTCGTCGCGCTCGTGCTCTTCGTGCGGATGCGACGCCGGCTCGCGGCCGAGCCCACGGGAGCACGACGTCTGGCCGACGACGCCCGGCGAGTGCACGACCTGGCCCGGGTGAGCCTGCTCGGCTCCGCCTTCGGCCTCGTGCTGCTGGTGATCGGCCAGCTCGTCGTCGGTCTCGGCACGACGCTCGGACTCGCCGCGGCGTTCGCCGGGCCGCTCGCGCCCGTGACGATCGGTGCGGTCGTGCTGACGGCCCTCGCGGCCGGGGCGTTCGCGACCTCGCCGGCGCCACCCGCGCCTCCTGCTCGCCGCTAGCCCTACGGGGCGCCGTCACGGCCGGCTGACCCTCGCTCAGGCGGGTGACGCGGCGTACTCCGCCGCCAGCACCTCGCCCAGCCAGGCGGCGAGGGTGGCGGCGGCCGACACCGACGACGACCGCTCGACGTCGGGGTTGTAGTTGGTGTTCGTGTTGACGTCATAGGGCACGAGGCGGCCGTCGACGGTCTCGATGAACTCGATGCCGGCGACCTCGATGCCCTGCTCGGCGACGAAGGCCTCGAGCCGCGTCACGAGGGGGTGCTCGGCGGTCACCGACGGGCGCACCGCGAACGGGGCGAAGGTGGCCGGGTCCGCACCGTCGGGGACGACGCACGCGTCGGCCGGGCACAGCTCGAAGCTGCCGGCCGAGGTGTCGACCCGCACCGCGTAGACGAACCGCCCGCCGACGAACTCGACGCGCGTGTTGAAGGGTTCCTCGGCCTGCAGGAACTCCTGCAGCAGGGTGACCCCGTCGACCGGTACCTCGAAGTCGGGCCCGTCGACGTACGAGTCGAACGCGTCGAGGTCGTCGAAGCGGCGCACGCCGAGGCCCTTGCCGCCCTGGTTGTGCTTCGTGATGAACGGCAGCCTCTGCTCGCGGGCCCGTGCCTTGAGGTCGGCGGTCCCGAACACGGCGGTCGTCGCCGGAACGTCGAACCCGGCCGACGCCAGCGCCAGGTACTGCGCCACCTTGCTCACCTCGAGCTCGACGACACCGCTGCCGTTGATCGTCCGGCGACCATGTCGCTCGGCCCACCGCAGGGTCGCTCGCGCGACCTCCTTGGCGGTCCCCCGGCCTCGGGTGTGGGCCGAGCCGCTCAAGCGCGACCAGAACACCCCTTCAGGAGGCGCGGCCGCGAGGTCGAAGGACGTCCCGTCGAGCAGGTGCTCGCGGTGGGGCACCCCCGCGGCGTCGAGCGCGGCGACGAGCGGGGGCAGCCACTCGGCGTTGTCGTGCAGCACGTGGACGACGGGTGTCGGGTCGGCGTGGTCGATCGTCGAGGTCATCGTCCGATGGTGCACCGTCCGGGCCCGCGATGCCAGCCCGGCCGACACACGCGGACACGTCGTCTCAGGCCGGCGGGAGCGCAGGCGTCCGACGGCAGGTCACGATCAGTACGTGTCGTACGAGTTCTCGCCCTCGCGCAACGCGAAGCACCGAGAGGCCGAGGCGAGGGTCACGAGGTGGGAGGACTCGTCGAACCGACCCACGGAGGCCGCACCTCCTGGGCCCGTCACGAGGAGGCGAGGGTCGCCGGTCTGCTCGTCGATCGTGGAGTCGTAGCCATCCTGGTCGTCGAAGGCCCCGGCGATGACGTCGAGGACGGCGGCCCTGTCCGAGGCACCGTCCATCTGCACCGTGACCCGGCCCGTCCACTGGTAGGTGTCATCGGAGCAGCTCAGCAGCACACCGGTGCTCGCCTGGTCGACCGACACCACCTCGGCCGCCGGGAAGGAGTCCACGACCGATCTCTCGATCGCCATCGTCTCCGTCTTGGCGCCGTCCACGGTCAGGCGGTCGTCCCTGTCGCTTTCGCCCCCACCCGCGCAACCCGTCACGGCCAGTGACATCGAGAAGGCCACGGCCAGGGCGCTGCGTCTCATGCCGAGGGATCGACACATCACGCGCCCTGCCCCTTCTCGATGCACCCCTGCATCACGAGCCGGGTCGTCGGGTTCTCGTGCGTCACGACCGCTCGCCACCGCCCCGGCGATCAGGGGCCCCACGCGGAGCGGACGGTCGCGCACAGGGGGCGATCGTCGGCCTCGAGCGTCGAGCAGTCGCTCGTTGCCCCCTGGCCGACCGTCTCGCCGGCGACGTCGACCGCCCCCCGGACGTCCCGCCGGAACGTCACGAGTGTCCCGACCGGTGCCGTCTTCACGGCTCCGACGACGTCCACCAGGGACGCGTCGGTGACGGCATCGCCGAGTTCGATGCGCACTCGGCCCTCCGTGACGGCCGCGGTCACGTCCTCGGCTCGGGGCGAGGCCACGATCGCGGCCGCCACGGTGGTGAGCAGGGCGAGCGCCTCGGGCCGACCCGAGAAGGCGAGCCCTCGGTGATCGGACCCGATCGACGAGACGCGGATCTCGTCCATTCCCGACACGGCCTCGGAGGCACCGATGGCCTGCACCGCGGGCACGACGCCTGCCAGCGCCGTCGTCCGCACCTCGACCGAGCGGGCGCTGATCTCAGAGGAGCTGACCGTCTCGGGCGCCACGGCATCGACCAAGGATTCGGCGGCGGACAGGTCGCCATCGAGCTCTCGGAGCTCGCCCGGTGAGGAGACGAGACCAATCGAGGTGCCGGAGGCCTCCGACATCGCGACGAGGACGCCGGCGATCCGCGAGGCTCGCGGGGATGCCTCCGCCACCTCCGCCGCCGACGAGTACCCGGTGGTCGTCGGTTCGTCGAGGTCGACCCTGATGCCCTCGGGCAGCGCCTCGACCCGCCCGGTCCCGAGATCGGCGGGCCCGACGGCGTCGAGCAGACGAGCCTGATCGACGGCGTCGAGGACGACGCGGGACGACGCCGGATCGTCGAGGACCGAGGGGAACCCGGTCACGTTCTCGGTGATGAATCGTCGCACGTCAGGGCTCCACGCCGTCACGTCGACATCTGCCAGGTGCGCCGCGCCGTCCCGGAGGGACCGAGCCCGCTGCCAGGCCGAGACGACGTCCGACGACTCCGAGGGGATCACCGTGATGCCGAACCCCTGCCGGGGCGAGCCGGAGCTGCTCGAGGTCTCGTCGCCGAACTCGTGCGTGCCAAGGGACACCTCGGCGAAGGCCGGGTCGTCCGCGACGCGGCGGGCGAGCGCGAGCTGGGCCGCCGTGTCGTCCTCGTCGGCGAGAACCTCGAACGAGACGGTGCCTCGCGTGACGTCCACGAACTGCCAGCCGAACGAGTCGCCGACGTTGCGGGCCACGAACGGCCTGACGTGCTCCGCCACGGCGGCGAGGTCGTCGTCGGAGAGGTCGTCCTCGACGACGACGGTCGCTTGGGCCGTCGCGCTGCCGAATGGGTAGTCGCCCCCGGCCGTCTCGATCTCGACAACGCCGTCGACACCCTCCATCAGCGACTCGAACTCCTGGGTCAGCTCACGAGAACTGGCGCATCCGGCGCCGAGAACGAGGACGGCCACGACGACGGTCGCCACGACGCCCCGCCTCCACCCCATTCCCATCCCCATCCCCATCCCCATCCCCATCCCCATCCCCACATCTTGGCCGCTCCGGACGACGAGCGACACCGTCGCGGGGCGGAGCGCCGCCAGTTGGTATCGTCGTCCGACGACTGCCGGAGGTCTTGCTTGGTGAACCACCCGTCGGGGCACGACGACGCCCTGAGCCGCGACGACGTGCGCGCGGCCTACGAAGACGACCCCACCTGGGCCCTGCTCCGCGGTTACAACGCCCGGTGGATGCTGCCGCTCTTCTCCCGCCACCTCGAGCACGCCGAGGGTCCCGTGTCGGCCGACTGGTTCCACCGACAGGTCGCCGACGTCCTCGAGCAGAACGCGTCCGAGCAAGCGACGGCCGAGCAGGCGGCGTCCGAGCAAGCGACGGCCGGGCAGGCGGCGTCCGTCGTCCCCGAGGAGGCGCGGCCCGCGTCCCCGGCGTCCGTCGCGTCACCGGCCCCCGCCGAGCAGAAGACCACGCCGGCCGAGTACTGCCGCAGCTGGGTCGAGAGCCGCTGGCTCGTCCGCACCCGCGCCTCCGGACCGGACGCCCGTGCCGAATACCGTCTGTCGTCGCATGCGCTCAAGGCCCTTCGCCTCGTGCGCGACCTCGTCGAGCGCGAC
Source organism: Frigoribacterium sp. VKM Ac-2836 (assembly GCF_013248995.1). Taxonomy (GTDB): domain Bacteria; phylum Actinomycetota; class Actinomycetes; order Actinomycetales; family Microbacteriaceae; genus Frigoribacterium. Next base: position 78,875 of record NZ_JABRPK010000005.1, read on the forward strand.
AACGCCGTCAGCGAGGCCCGACTCGACAGCATCGCGCACGCCGTGGGGCAGCTCGCGGGTCTCGCCGATCCCAGCCGCGAGTCGCAGCTCGCGCGCCTCGACGAGCAGATCGCCGAGCTCGAGCGACGCAAGGTCGAGATCGAACGGCACGGCACCGAACCCACCGCCCCCGACGTGCTGCGCCGGCAGGTGCGCGAGGTGGTGCGTCTCACCGCGTCGCTGCCCGAGGACTTCCGTCAGCTCGGGGCCATGGTCGAGCAGCGACACCGCGAGGTCGCGCGTCGGGTCTCGTCCGAACACGTCGGCAAGGGCGCCCTGGTCGACCAGTACCTGCGCGACAACGATCTGCTCGAGCAGACCCCCGAGGGACGCGCTTACCGTGGCTTCGCCCAGATGCTGTCCTCCCGCGGCATCGACGTGATGCGTGCCGACATCGAGAAGGTCCTCGCGCAGCCCGACGCGGCCGAGCAGCTCACCGAACGACAGCGCTCGCAGCTCGAGACGCTGATCTCGTCGCTGCTCGCCGAAGAGCAGACCGTCCAAGAGACGTACGGCCGCTGGACGTCCTCGTTGCGGCGCTTCCTCAGCCGCTCGGGCTCCGACCAGCAGCAGCGCCTGCTGACCCTAGCCGATCGGGCGCTGCACGCCGGCGGTGTCTGGGCCGAACGTCGACCGGGCCACGCGATGCTGCCGGCCGAGTACGGCGACGGGCTGGGGCTCGGCGCTCTCGACGTCCGCGACGTCAGTCAGGTGCAGCTGCACACCGACCGCGGCCGGCCGACCGTCGACGTGCAGGTGAGCATCGGCGACGCGGCACTGCCCGAGGCCGACCGGGCCGCTCTGCGGCTGACGGCGGGCACGAGCACGGCCGCGGTCGCCGCGACCATCGATCGGCTGCTGGCCGACCACGACGCGGTCACGAGCGCCGACGTGTACCGCGCGACCGAGCCCGAGTTCCGGCGTCTCGCTCTCGTGCTCAGCATGCTCGACCTGGCGCTCGACCGGGGCGTCGTCGGCGACGACACCGAGACCGTCGAGCTGGCCGCCGACCCGACCGAGGCGGCAGGGCCAGGAGGCACGGGTCGACAGGTCACGCTGCCTCGCCTCGTCTTCCGGCGCGCTCGGGCGGAGCCGCCCGGCGCCGAGCCCGGCGCCCCCTCCCGCACGACCCCCACGACCGGCACGAAGGACCTCGCATGAGCACCGCAACCCCCTCGGACGAGCCCGACGTCGTGGACTCGGCCCTCGCCTCCCGCGACGCCTTCGACGAGGGCGACGCGGAGGACGTCACGACGGGCGCCGCGTCCGAGATGCTGCCCATGGCAGGACGCAAGGCCCTCGTCACGTTGCTGACCCACCGGTTCGTGTCGCGGGCCCGGCAACAGGAGGCCTGGGCGGGGCTGCTCGCGCACGAGGCCGAGATCCGGGCGCGGCTCGACGAGATGTTCCTCGTCCTGGTCGTCGACCACGACCACGAGGTCGCCTTCAAGCGGCAGAGCGGCGAGGAGGACGTGCCGGTGCTGCTGCGCCGCGAGAAGCCGCTCTCGCGTGACGCCTCGCTGCTGATGGTCTTCGCCCGCCGCGAGCACGCCTTCACGGACGGTCTCGACGAGGCCGTCGTGATCTCGAAGGACGCCGTGGCCGAGTTCCTGGGCCGTTACCACGACGACTCCGGCTCGGACGAGGTGCGGGCCCGTCGCCGGGTCGAGGCCGCGATCGCGGCACTCGTCGCCCGTGACCTGCTGACGGCCGAACCCGGCGACGCCGAGCTGTTCGTCGTCTCACCCGCGATCGTGCCGCTGATGACCCCCGACCGACTGGTGCACCTCGAGCGGGTGTACCTCGACATGGCGGGGGTCGAGGGCGACACCGCCGCGACCGACGAGGACGAGGTCGAGGTCGACCCCGTCATCGAGCCCGAGCCCGAGTCGGAACCGGCCCCGACCGAGGACGTCGAGCCGGTCGTGCCGGCCGAGACCGCGCCCGACCCCGACCCGACCGCCGTGCCGCTCGACCTCGACCTCGAGTCCCCGCACGACACCGACACCGACACCGACACCGACACCGACACCGACACGGAAGCACCCCAGGCATGAGCACCGCCGACACCTCGCCCGACCTCGGCATGTTCCACTCGGGCCAGTACCGCATCGAGCAGGTGCAGCTGCTCAACTGGGGCAGCTACGCCGGTCTGCACCGCATGCCCGTCGGACGCGGCGGCATCGCCATCCTCGGCCCCACCGGCCGCGGCAAGTCGACGGTGCTCGACGCGATGGCCGCCGTCATCATGCCCAACCCGCAGGAGTTCAACCGGGCCGCCCGCGACGACAGCCGTCAGCGGTCCGAGCGCACGGTCTACAGCTACGCGCGGGGCAAGACCGACGAGGTTCGCGACGCCGCCTCGGACCGCACGACGACGCGCTTCCTGCGTCCGCTCGGCCAGTCGTTCCCGAGCGGCGCCGCGATCACCTGGTCGACCGAACTCGGCCAGACCGTCACGGCCGTGCGCGTGGCCTGGATCGGCGAGGACACCGCGAGCCAGGACGACGTCACCCAGGCGAGCGTCTACCTGCTCGTCCAGGGCCGCTTCGACCTCAGCAGACTGTCCGAGGTGACGCGCGAGGGGACGAGCCAGAACCCGCTGACCCGTGGGTCGCTAGCCCGCCTGCTCGACCCGTCCACCGATCTCGCCACCTCGTCGCAGCCCGAGCTGCGGGTGCAGCTCTGCGGTCAGCTCGGCATCGGGGGCAGCGACGAGTCGCAGCTCAAGGCCCTGACCCTGTTGCGCCGGGCCCAGGCGTCGAAGGGCGTGTTCTCGATCGACGACCTGTTCAAACAGTTCGTGCTCGTGCAGCCGCAGGCGCTCAGTCGCTGGGAGACCACCCTCGCGACCTACCGCGAGGCGTCGGCGCTCTACGACGTCTTCGAGACGACCCGCAAGAAGCTCGAGGTGCTCGAGGCCGTGCCGACGCTCGCCGACCGGTACGAACTCGCCGGTCGCGACGGCTCCGCCAAGCGCCGCCTGCTCGGCGACGCCGACGGGCCCAGCCGCCTGCGCGTCTGGCTCGCCGAACGGGTCGGCAGCTGGGTCAGCGGCGAGGTCGACCGGGTCACGACCGAGAAGCGCGAGCAGAGCGAACGCCGGAGGCGCGCCCAAGCGGACGAGCAGCTCGCGTTCCGGTCCCGCGAACAGGCCCTGGCGCGGATCAGCGAGCTCGGGGGCGATCCCACGCAGTCGCTCCGCGAGCACGTGGCCGCCGCCGAGGCCGAGCTCGCCGCCGTCGAGCGCACCCGTGGCCGTCTCGCCGCCGCCCTGGACGGGATCGGGGAGGCCCTCCCCCGCGACGACGAGCAGCTCGCCGCCCTCGGGCAGCACGCCGATCGCCTCGCGGCCGACGACGCCGCGGCCCGGGCCGCGACCGCCGACGCCCGCAGCGAGCTCGCCGCCCGCATCGGCGAGACGAAGCGGGCCCTGGCCGCCCTCGAGAAGCAGAAGCGGTCGTTCGAGCAGCGCCGCAGCAACGTACCCGACGACGCGATCGAGCGACGTCGACGCATCGCCGAGGGGGCGGGCGTGCCGGTGTCGAGCCTGCCCTACGCCGGCGAGCTGTTCGAGGTCGCGCCCGAGCACACCGGGTGGGCCGTCGCGATCGAGAGGGTGCTCGGTGATCTCGCCACGCACCTCCTCGTCGACCGGGCGCACTTCGACGCCGTGCGCCGCTGGGTGAACGAGAACGACGTGCGCGGACGCGTCACGCTCGTGCCCGCGACCGCCGGCGCCGAACCAGCGCTCACGCCCGTCGTCCACACCGTGCCCGCGATGGTGCGGCTCGACCCGTCCAGCCCGTTCCGCGGCTGGCTTCACGACGAGCTCGTGGCGGACCGCAGCGTGCTCTGCGTCGAGGGCCCCGACGACCTGGACGACCCGCGGCCGGCCGGCACCCGCGGTGCCGTGACCCGTCGCGGCCTCCGCACCGGGTCACGCGACCGCGTCGTCAAGGACGACCGGTCGACCCGCTCGTGGATCGGCCTCGACAACGCCGCCCGCATCGCCGAGCTCGGTGACGAGATCGTCGACCTCGAGGCCGTGCTGGCCCGGGTCCGCGGCGAGTACGACACCATCGAGGCCGAGGCGGCCGAACGTCGCCGCGTCGCCGACGCCGTCGCCCGCGCGAAGGAGTTCACCTGGGACGAGCTCGACACCGCCCCCGCGCAGACGCGACTCGACGACCTGCGCGCCCAGCTCGACCACATCGCGGTCGAGCGTCCCGAGCTCGCGACGTTGCAGGCCGAGGCCACGCAGCACGACGACGACCGGTCCGCGGCGACCCGGCGCCTGGCCGAGATCGACCAGGTGCTCGCGCAGCTCGACGAGAAGCACGCGACGCTGGTCGACATCGAGGACGAGTTCGCCGACGCCGCCGACGCCGAGCCGCTGTTCGACGACGAGCGGGCGCTCCTCGCCTCGCTGCCGTTCGCCGCGCCGCGCGAGGCGACCGACGTCGCGCGGCTCCACCGCGACGCCGCGTCGCAGCTGCGGGCCCAGGTCGACGCTCACGACCGCGACCGGGCGAACGCCGAGTCGACGCTCGTCCTCGTCTTCGAGCGTTACCTCGAGCTCGACCGCACCGCGGGCATCGACTCCACGATCGAGAGCCTGCCCACCGTCCGGGCGATCCACCGGCAGCTCGTCGAGGACGACCTGCCGCACGCGAAGCAGCGATGGCTCGAGAAGGCCGGCAGCGACGTGGGCGACAGCCTGCGGGCCCTGCTCGTCCAGATCGAGGAGGACGGCCACGTCATCCGTCGCGGCGTCCGCCCGATCTCGCAGGCGCTGCGCTCGATCGAGTTCCGGCAGGGGTCGACGCTCGACATCGAGCCGCGACCCGTGTCGAACGGCGACCTGCTCGAGTTCAAGCGCACGCTGAGGGAGCACACCGCCGGGGCCCGGGGCGCCTCGGGTGGGCCTGCCCCGGAGGCGCGGGACGCGTCCGAGGTCGAGCGCCGGTTCCTGAGGCTCCGCCGCGACCTGGCCCACCTCGAAGAGAGGTCGAAGGTCGGTGACGCCTGGCGCCGCCGGGTCCTGGACGCGCGGGAGCACTACCAGTTCCGGGCGATCGAGACCCGCGCCGACGGCACGCAGATCGTGCACGAGGGGGTGGCCGGCAAGTCCGGTGGCGAGGGGCAGGAGCTCATCGCGTTCGTGCTCGGAGCCGCGCTGCGGTTCCGTCTGGGCGACGGCACCGACCGGGTGCCGACCTACGCACCGATCGTGCTCGACGAGGGCTTCGTCAAGGCCGACTCCGAGTACACGGGCCGGGCCCTGGCCGCCCTGACCTCCTTGGGCTTCCAACTGGTGGTCGGGGCACCGCGCGACAAGGTCAACGCCTTCGAGCAGCACGTCGAGAGCGTGGCCTACATCTCGAGCGACCCGTCGAACCCCGAGCTGTCGCGCATCTACCCGCTGACGATCCGCCAGGCGATCCAGGTCGAGCAGCACGGCCTCGACCCGGCCGCCCTGGCCTGACCCGCGCCTCCGCGGTCGGGACTCAGAGGGCGCGGGTGGCGGGGCCCGTGTAGTCGGCCAGGAACCCCTTGGGCAGCGGGCCCTTGATGCGCTGGCCCGAGCCACGCTCCTCCCAGGCGTGGGCGAGGATGCCGACCGAGCGCGACAGCACGAACAGCCCGCGCGCCAGTTCGGGTTCGATGCCGAGCTCGCCGTAGACCACCGCCGACACCCCGTCGATGTTCATCGGCACGTTCCGGGACGCCAGCACACCCTCGACGGCGAGGGCCGCGTCGAGATGACGCCCCTCGACCACGCCGGCGTCGCGTGCCCGCTCGACGAGCGCCAGCAGCGGGTCGCGACGCGGGTCGCGCGGGTGGAACCGGTGTCCGAAGCCGGGCACGAACTCGCCCCGGGCCTTGTGGGCGGTCACCTCGGCGGCGGCCAGCTCGTCGAGCGGTGCCCGGGTGTCGCGATGCGCCGCGACCAGACGGTTCAGCAGCTGGACGCACTGCTGGCCCGCGCCTCCGTGGGTGTCGCCCAGGACGTTGACGCCGTTGGCGACGGCGGAGTTCAGGCCGACACCGCAGGTGACCGCCATGCGGGCGCTGGCGATCGAGGGTGCCTGCGGCCCGTGGTCGACGCTCGCCACGAGCGCGGCCTCGAGCAGGGCGGCCTGCGCCGGCTCGGGTCGTTCGCCGCGCGTCAGCAGCCACACGGTCTCGACGAAGCCGAGGGTGCCGATCAGTTGCTGCACCGGGTAGCCGCGCAGCTCGATCACGCCGGGCTCGATCTTGGTGATGCCGGTCGACCACCAGGCCGTGGTCGAGGCGAGGCGCGCCTCGAGCCGGGCGGTCTCGGCCTGCGCCGCGGCGAGGCGGGCCTCGAGGTCGGCGGTGTCCTGGGCGCTCACACCGCGCCTCCTTCTCTGAGGTCGCGGATCTCGTCGGCGTCGAAGCCGAGCTCGGCGAGGATCTCGTCGGTGTGCTGTCCGAGCAACGGGGGTGGCAGGGTCGGTGCCCCGGGCACGCCGTCCACACGGATGCCGTGTCCCATCACCCGCAACGGGTCGTCGCCCTCCGCGCCCCCCGGGAAGGGCAGTTCGTGCAAGAGTTCGCGGTCGCGCACCTGCGGGCTGTCGAGCATCTCGGCCACCGTGAGCACGGCCGCCGCGGGGACTCCGGCGTCACTCAGCAGCGCCTCCCACTCGGCGGCGCCGCGCGCGGACAACGCCTGCTCGATCTCGCTCGTGAGGGCGGCCCGGTGCGTCTTGCGGTCCTCGCGGGCCGTGAAGCGCGGGTCGACGGCGAGGTCGGCGCGGCCGATCAGGGTGCAGAGCGACTCGAACTGCTCCTGCTTGTTGGCCGCGATGTTCAGGGCACCGTCGCCGGTCGCGAACGTGCCCGAGGGGGCCGCCGTGCCGTTGTCGTTGCCGAGCGGCCGGGGTTCGGTGCCCGCGACGAGATGGTTCGAGACGACCCAGCCCATCGCGGTCGCCGCGGTCTCGAGCATGGACACGTCGATCACCGAGCCCACGCCGGTCCGTTCGCGACCGAGGAGTGCCGACGAGATCGCGAACGCCGCCGCCAGCCCGCCGAGCGTGTCGGCGATCGGATAGCCGGCCCGCAGGGGGGCCGTCTCGGGCGTGCCGGTGACGCTCATCATGCCCGAGCTGCCCTGGATGATCTGGTCGTAGGCGGGCTTGCCACGCAGCGGGCCGGTCTGACCGAACCCCGAGATCGCCGCGTAGACGAGCCGGGGGTTGATCCCCCGCAGCACGTCCCAGCCGAAACCGAGGCGGGCGAGCACGCCGGGCCGGAAGTTCTCGAGCAGCACGTCGGCCTCGGCCACCGCCCGCCGCAGCACGTCGGGCCCGCCCGGCTTCTTCAGGTCCACGGTCAGAGACCGCTTCTGCGCGTTCTGCGCCAGGAACGAGATGCCGAGGAGGCGCTGGTTCAGTTCTGCGGAGGCCCCCAGTTGGCGGGCGAGGTCGCCCCCGTGCGGTGTCTCGACCTTGATGACGTCGGCCCCGAGCAGAGCGAGCTGGTACGCCGCGTAGGGCCCGGCGAGCACGTTGGTCATGTCGAGGACGCGGACGCCGTCGAGGGGCCGGGGCCGGTCGGGGGCCCCGACCGGGTCGTGGGGCGGGGTGGGGTCGTGGGGCTGGGTCACACGGTCTCTCTCTGGCGGTCGGCGATCGCCTGGGCGGCGGTCCTCCGGCTACGGATCTTCTGGAAGGCGGCGCCCGCGACGGCGAGCAGGAGCACGACGTAGAGGGTCACCGAGATGGGGCTCGAGACGAGGATGGCGGGGTCGCTCTCGCTGACGGCCATCGCCCGGCGGAACTCGGTCTCGGCGAGCGGGCCGAGGATGATCGCGATGAGCATCGGCGCGACCGGCAGGCCGTAGCGGCGCATCAGGAACCCGATCAGCCCGATCACCGTGACGAGCACGAGGTCGAGGATCTTGGCGCTCGTCGCGTAGACGCCGAGCATCGCGAACACCGAGATGCCCGCGTAGAGGTAGTGACGCGGCACCTTGAGCAGCTTGGCCCAGAGCGGGGCGAACGGCAGGTTGAGGATCAACAGCACCACCATGCCGACGAAGAAGCTCGCCAGGAGTGCCCAGACGAGGTCGGGGGCACGCTCGAACAGCAGGGGCCCGGGCTGCAGGCCGTACTGGCGGAAGGCCGCGAGCAGGATCGCCGCCGTGGCCGAGGTCGGTAGTCCGAGGGCGAGCAGCGCGCCCATCGCGGTGCCGGCCGTGGCGTTGCCCGCGGCCTCGGGACCGGCCACGCCCTGGATGGCGCCGCGGCCGAACATCGAGTCCTTGCGGCGGGCGTCGAGTCGACGCTCGGTGCCGTAGGCGAGGAAGGTCGGCACCTCGGCACCGCCCACCGGGATGATGCCGAACGGGATGCCGATCGCCGTGCCGCGCAGCCAGGCCGGTGCCGCGAGTCGGAACTCACGACGAGACAGCCAGAGCCGACCGCGCGAGGGCACGAGCGCGGTCTCGTCGCGGGTGCCGCGTTTGGCGGCGACGCTGAAGACCTCGCCGAGCGCCAGCAGGCCGACCGTGATGACGACGATGTCGATGCCGTCGAACAGCTCGGGCACGCCGGCCGTGAAGCGCGAGGCACCCGAGATGCCGTCGATGCCGACGACCGAGATCGCCAGGCCGATGCCGAGGGCGGCCAGGCCGCGGAGCACCGACTCGGTGACGACCGCCGAGATCGCCACGAAGGCGAACACCGCGAGAGCGAGGTACTCGGCGGGCCCGAAGAGGGTGGCGAGTTCGGCGAGCCGCGGCGCGAAGAACACCACGAGGATCGAGGCGATGATGCCGCCGATGAAGGCACCGATGGCCGAGGTGGCCAGGGCCTGGGCGGCCCGTCCGCTCGTGGCCATCTTGTGGCCCTCGATGGTGCCGGCGATGGCCGTGCTGTTACCCGGTGTGTTCATGAGGATGCCCGAGATCGAGTCCCCGAACAGGCCGCCGAAGAGCACCCCGGCGAACATGATGAATGCTCCGATCGGGTCGAGCGAGAACGTGACGGGCAGCAGCAGGGCGACGGCCATGGCCGAACCCAGGCCGGGCAGGACGCCGACGGCCGTACCGAGCACGGCGCCGATCAGTACCCAGAGCATGTTGATCGGGGTCAGGACGGTGAGGAACCCGTCCCCGAGGTTGGCGAGCGATTCCATCAGAAGATCCCCTCGAAGATGCCGGGAGGCAGGTTGAGGCCGAGTCCGGCCGAGAAGGCGAGCTGCACGATCGACGAGATCGCCAGCGCCAAGAAGACGTCGAAGACCGGACGCTGACTGCCGAGCGACCGCGCGATGCCCCAGAAGAGGACGGCGCCGGCCAGCAGCCAGCCGAGCGGCGTGAGGGCGGCGATGAACACGACCACCGTGCCGAGGGCGCCGAGCAGGGCCCGGCGGTTGCTCGTGGGGCGGCGCTCGACGGGCTCGCCGTCCAGGTCGAGGTCGTCGACGTCGCCGGGGGCGGCGGGCTGGGCGATCTCGACCGTGGCCGCCTCGGGCTTGCGCACCACGTCGACCGCGAGCAGCACGGCCACGATCAGCACCAGGGCGGCCACGATGGCCGGGAAGACCTGGGGCCCGGGCGAGGTGGCGGTGTCGGGCACGCGCATCGTCACCGTGCCGACGACGAGGGCCAGACCGATGACGAGCATGAGCCCCGGCACGATCAGGGCGGTGCGTCGGCGCCAGAAGCCGTCCGCGACGACGACGGCCCGTCGGGTGACCGAGACGGTCCGGATGACGCCGCTCACAGGCCCAGCTCCTCGATGATCGTGTCGACCCGGTCCTGGTCCTGGGCGATGAAGTCGGCGAACTCCTCGCCCGTGACCACCGCCGGTGCCCAGGAGTTACGCCTCAGGGTGTCCTGCCACTCGTCGGAGGCGACCATCTCGTCGATGATGGCGACCAGTTCGTCGCGCTCGGCGTCGGTGATGCCCTTCGGGGCCACGAGACCGCGCCAGTTCGGCAGGTGCACGTCGATGCCCTGCTCGATGAACGTCGGGGCGTCGATGCCGTCGACGGGCTCTTCGGCCGAGAGCGCGAGTGCCCGCAGGTTGCCGGCCTCGATCTGGTCGCTGAACTCGTTGTACCCGCTGACGCCGATCTCGACCGTGCCCGAGAGCAGAGCGGTCAGCACCTCACCGCCGCCCGCGTACGAGACGTAGTTGATGTCGCCCGGGTCGACGCCGACCTCACGGGCGAACAGGCCGGCGAGCAGGTGATCCGTGCCGCCGAGCCCGCCGCCGCCGATCGGGTGGCTCTGCGGCGCCTCGCTCCAGGCGGCGACGAAGTCGTCGATCGTCTCGTAGGGCGAGTCCGCAGGGACGATGAAGACCTCGTAGTCCTCGGCCAGTTTGGCGATGGGCGTGGTGTCCGAGAGGCCGACGTCCGACCCGTTGACCGTGATCGCCCCCTCCATGACCGTGCCGGTCATCATGAGATTGGTGGGATCGGCACCGAGGCCGACGAATTGGCTGAGGCCGATGGTGCCGCCGGCACCCGGCACGTTCACCACCTGCACGTTGTTGACGATCGACGCCGCACGAAGGGCCTGCTGCGACTCACGGGCCGCGAGGTCCCACCCGCCGCCGGGCGCGGCGGGCGCCATCACCGTCAGCTTGGCCCGGGGGTCGGCGCCCGCCGTGCCGTCGCCGGCGTCGACGGCCGCGAAGCCGACGAGCACCGCCGTCGCGACGATGCCGACGGCCCCCGTGACGACCTTGCGTCTGTTCCTGTCGATCGGATTGCCCACACGATCACTCCCTTGTGATGGTTGCAGCGGCTCGCACCGGCGAGTGTCACCCCGAAAGGTGTCCGCCTGGTGGATGTCTGTGTCCGCCTGATGGTAGCTTCGCGCTGGAAGTCCCCGCAAGGGCGGTCCCACCCGGGGCCCGCTTCCCCGGCGAGAGGTCGACACGATGACATCAGCTGACACGACACCGTCCGCCGCGGCACCGTCCGCCGTGGCCGCCGCCTCGGTTCGCGGCGACTCGAGCGGCGTCCGCGCCGTCAGCCGGGCCCTCGCCGTGCTGCAGGCCTTCACGCCGGAGCGCAGCACGCAGACCCTCTCCGAACTCGTGCGCGCCTCGGGCCTTCCGCGCACGACCGTCCTGCGTCTGGTCGACACGCTCGTCGCCGAGGGCATGCTGCAGCACGGGCCCGACGGTCGGGTCGGTGTCGGCACGCGGATGATCCACTGGGGCGCCTTCGCCGCCCGGGCCTGGGCGGTGCCCGCCGCCACCGCCGACCGCATGGCCGCGCTCGCCGAGGCGACGGGAGAGACCGTCAGCCTCTACGTGCGCCGTGGCGTGGCCCGCGTCGTCGTCGCGCAGTCGCCCAGTCCGCACAGCCTGCGTCACGTGGTCCAGGTGGGCGACGAGCTGCCGTTGTGGATCGGCGCCGCGGGTGCCGTGCTGCTGAGCGGCGAGCCCGCCGACGTGCTCGACGCGACCCTCGACGACGTCGACGCCACGGCGCACCCGGGCGCGACCGCCTCGAGCCCGACCACCCCGTTCTCGCCGGTGCCGGCGCTGCCCGTCGACCGCGACGCCGTCCGGGCCCGGGTCGACCGGGCCCGCGGCGAGGGTTGGTCGGTGTCGCACGGCACGCGTGAGCCGGGCAACTCGGGCATCGCCGTCCTCGTCCCGGGACGCCCGCCGGGCCGACCCGTCGCCCTCGCCCTGGGCGGGCCGACGAGTCGTTTCACCGACGACGCGGTCCTGCGCTTCGCGGACGAGTTGCGCCGCGCCTCCTCGGACCTCGCCCGCACCGGGTTGCCACCCGCGCTCGACTGACCCACCGCACACGCACCACCGACCGAGAGACCCCGCACCCCCGACCGACAGGAGCACCATGAGCACCGCCTCCGCCTCGCCCGCCTCGCCGTCCTTCCCCGCCCCCGGCGAGCTGCCCGCCGCCACCGTCTCGGACGCCATGGAGCGCTTCGGTGTCGCGGACGGCATCCGTCCGCTCTGGCGCGGCGCCACCCTGTCGGGCCCGGCGTTCACCGTGTGGACCCGCCCGGGCGACAACGCCGGCCTGCACGCCGCGTTCGAACGCATCCGGCGGGGCGAGATCCTCGTCGTCAACGGTGGCGCCGACGAGACCCGCGCGTTGATCGGCGAGCTCGTGGCCGAGAAGGCCAAGGCGCTCGGCGTGGGCGGCATCGTGCTCGACGCCGCCGCGCGCGACGTGGTCGAGCTCGAACGGGTGGGCGTGCCCGTGTTCGCGCGGTCCGTGACACCGGCCGGCCCGTGGAAGACCGGGCCGTTCCGCACGGGCGAGACGATCGCGGTCGGTGGCGTCGCGGTGTCGCCCGGCGACTGGGTGCTCGGCGACGACGACGGCGTGGCGATCGTGCCGGCCGCCCGCGTCGCCGAGGTGGTTGCCGCGACCCACGAGCTGCTGCGCGGAGAGGGCGACCGCCGCGCAGCGAACCGGCAGTTGGTGCCGCGTGACTGACCCGGGCCGGACGAGCCCGACGAACCCGGCGGGCCGCGCCCCCGTCGTCTGGGTTCCACGGCCGATCGACGACGACGTGGTCGCGTCCCTGCGCGGCTGGGCCGACGTCCGACTCGGCTGGGGAGACGGCGCCGCGGGTTGGTCCGACGTCGCGTCCGAGGTGGACGGCGTGCTGCTGCGAACGGCCCGGGTCGACGGCGCGATGATGCGCGAGGCACCGCGACTGCGCATCGTCTCGCGGCACGGCGTCGGCCTCGACACGGTCGACGTCGACACCGCGGCCGAGCTCGGCATCACCGTGACCACGACTCCGGCCGCGAACAGCCGGTCGGTGGCAGAGCTCGCGGTGACGCTGCTGATGGTGACCCGACGCGGGCTCGGGGCCGCGTGGTCGAGCGGTGGAGGCGCGAGGGCCGGCGGTTCGCCGGCCATGGTTTCGGAGGCCGGCGGCCCGGGTGCCGAGGGTTCCGGGGCCGAACCGAGCCGCGCCTCCTTCGTGGGCCGCGAACTGCACGGTGCGACGCTGGGGCTGCTCGGCTTCGGGCGGATCGCTCGGCTCGTGGCCGCCACGGCCCGTGACGGCCTCGGCATGCGCGTCGTCGCCCACGATCCGCACCTCTCGGACGATGCGGTCCGAGCGGCCGGAGCCGAGCCCGCCGACCTCGAGGCCCTGCTCCGGGCATCGGACGCCCTGAGCGTCCACGTGCCGCTGACCCCCGCCACCGTCGGCCTGATCGGCGCGCGCGAGCTCGCCCTGCTGCATCCCGGCGCGGTGGTCGTCAACACCTCGCGTGGCGGCGTCGTGGACGAGGAGGCGCTGGTCGCGTCACTCGACGCCGGTCACCTCGCGGGGGCCGGTCTCGACGTCACCACGGTCGAACCGTTGCCCGTCGAGCACCCCCTTCGCGGTCGATCCGACGTCGTTCTGACTCCGCACGTCGGGGGCCAGACCCGCGAGGCCATGGCCCGGGTCGGGCACGAGGCCGCCGGGCACCTCCGCCGCGTGCTGCGCCCCTGACCCCGGGCCCGGCTCAGGAGGCCGGCAGGTCGAGCCGCGCGGCCCCGACCGGTGAGAGCTCGACCGGTGCGGGCTCGACGGCCGCGCATCTCCGGATCAGCGGGACGAGCGCCCTCTGAGGAGGCGCGGTGCGAGGGTGACTCGGCGCGCGCCTCCTGAATCGGCGTGCGCCGCCGACCCGAGGGCGTCGATCAGCAGACGGACCGCCTCGCGGCCCATCGCCGGCCAGGGGTGACGCAGGGTCGTGATCTCGCGGTCGTCGCCCTCACCGAACGACACGTCGAGCAGGCTGGCCACCTGGACGACCTCCGGCACGGCCACGCCGTTCACGCGGAGAACCGTGACGACGCCGTGCGCGACGTCGTCGTTCGCGCAGACGACGGCATCGACCGAGCGCCCCTCGAGGTCGATCCCCCGCGCGACGCCCTCGTCGGTGCCGCTCGCCGCCGACCTCGCGAGCAACGCGTTGGCGGCCGCGACTCCCCCGGCCAGCACGGCGTCGGCCGCCACGGCCTCGACGAACGCGACGCCGGACAGCTCGCACGACGCCCGCACGGCAGCGATGCGACGGGCATCGGCAGGGTCGGCCGGTGACAACCCCACGGTGACGAGCGAGCGAGCCCCGCCGTCTGCGAGCGAGCCGACCAGCAGATCGGTGGCCCGATGGTCGTCCAGTCCCACGGAGTCGGTGCCGTCACCGAAGATGTGGCGCCCGACCTGGACGACGGGCACCCGGTCGGCGGCGGCGATCGCGTCTCGACTGACGTCTTCGCTCGGCGGGCAGATGATGAGTCCGTCGACCCGTCGACTCAACATCGACTCCACCGTGGCGACGTCGTGATCCTCGCCGTCGGCGGAGTAACGCAGCACGAGGGACATGCCCTCGTCGTCGAGTGCCGCGCTGACCGACTCGATCAACGCCGACAGGAAACCGGTGGTGTAGCGCGGCAGGATCAGGCCGACCGTCTCGGTGCGCTGGCTGCGGAGGGCGCTCGCGACGGCGTTGTGCCGATACCCGAGATCGGCGATGGCCTTGCGCACGGCTCGCGACCGAGACTCCGACACGTGCTGCGCCCCCGACAGCACGCGCGACGCGGTGGCGATCGACACGCCGGCCTCACGCGCGACGTCGACGAGCGTGGGCACGGTGGTCCGCGTCATCGGCCCACCCCGTCGTGGCGTCGGCCGGCCGACGCCGCTCGATCGTCCTCGATCGCCGTCACGAAGTCCCCGAGCACGGCCATGGCCCCTTCGACGGTCGCGTCGAGCAACCGCTCACCTTTGTCGGCCGTGGCCGTCGAGGGGTCACCGAAGACGCCACTCGGCGAGAACGGGTGCAACTGCATCGGGGTGGTGCCGAAGTCGGACGGGAAGACGGGATAGCTCGCCTCGTAACGGTCGCGTCGCACGTCCTCGGGAGAGATGCGCAGCATGATCGAGGTCTCGATCTCTTCGGCGTGGGCGAGGCCGGGTGCCGCGGGAGCGCTCTCGCGCACCTGCTCGATCGCCTCGGCCATGCCCGGGTGGTCGAGCGTCACCGTGCGGAGGACTCCGTGGTCGATCAGCTGGCGCGTGGCCGCGTACAGCGGGGCCCGGTTGCCCCAGTCCCCGTTCACGACGACGAGACCGCCGGCACCGGACGCGGCCAGCGCACGCCCGAGGTCGACGACGATG
This sequence comes from Frigoribacterium sp. VKM Ac-2836, assembly GCF_013248995.1. Classification (GTDB taxonomy): domain Bacteria; phylum Actinomycetota; class Actinomycetes; order Actinomycetales; family Microbacteriaceae; genus Frigoribacterium. The sequence goes on from NZ_JABRPK010000005.1 coordinate 94,077, forward strand.
GCGGTGACCGTCGCGGATGACAACGAGAGCGTCCCTCGGTAGCCCGCGGTGTTCCAGGTGTCCCCGTAATGCACCGGCGGCAACAGCACGGCGTCCAGACGGTCGGCCAGGCGACGCGCGACTTCGAGGGCCGTCGCGGTGTCGGTGCCGAGTGGCAGGTGCGGTCCGTGCTGCTCGAAGGCGCCGAACGGCAAGACGGCGATCCCCGCGCCGCGATCGAAGGCTGCGGCCACGTCGGGCCAGGGCGTGCGGTCTGCGTCGATCATCGTCAAGGAGCGTACGTCTGGATAGTGGTGCCGTGCGACCGGTCCGTCAGCCCGGGCAGCCTCTCGTTCATCTCGACCATCAGCGGGTCGAGGTCGACGCCGACCAGACGACCGCCGTCGACGACGACACGGCCGTCCACGATCACCGTCTCGACGTCGCTCGACCGCACGCTCAACACGAGCGCGGCGGCGAGGTCGTTCATCGGCTGCAGGTGCGGTTTGCGAGGGTCGATCAGCACGATGTCCGCCTTGAACCCTGGTCGGAGGGCCCCGAGGTCGTGCTCCCGACCGATCGCGGCGGCGCTCTGACGGGTGAGGAGGTCGAGCGAATGCGAGCTGGGCATCCAGGTCGCATCGCGCGCGTCGGATTTCTGCACGAGCGCCATGGTGCGAACGCTCTCGAACATGTCGAGCGTGTTGTGGGACGCGCACCCGTCGGTCCCGATGCCGACGGTGATGCCGGCGTCGTGCAGCAGACGGATCGGGGTCGTCGTATGGGTGTGTTTCTGATAGACCTTGGCGCAGCAGGCGACGCCGACGCGGTCCGAGTAGGGCGTCAACCAGGCGAGGTCGCTCTCGACGATCCCGGTGCCGTGGGCGATCAGGGCCCCCGCGTCGAGCATGCCGGTGTCGTGGAGCACCTGGATGGGCGTCACCCCTCGCCGCGCCAACGAGGACTCGGTCTGGTGCATGGTCTCGGAGGCGTGCACGTGGCTCCGGACGCCGATCGAACGGGCCGTGTCGGCAGTACGGACGAGATCGGCGTCGTCGACCGTGTAGACGGCGTGGGGACCGAGCATGGTCGTGATGCGGCCGTCGGCGCGGCCGTTCCACTCGGCGGCGAACGCGGCGCTGCGGTCGAGACCGGCGGCACCCTGCGACGAGAAGAAGGTCTCGGCGAGCACGGCCCGCATGCCGCCCTCGTCGATCGCCGCCGCGATCTGCTCCATCGAGAAGTAGTGATCGGCGACGGTGGTCACACCGGCCAGCAGCATCTCGGCCACGGCGAGCCGGGCCCCCAACGACACGTCCCGCTCGGTGAGGTTGACCTCCATCGGCCAGATGTGGTCGTTGAACCAGGAGGCGGTGGGCACGTCCTCGGCGGAGCCCCGGAAGTAGGTCATCGACGAATGGCTGTGGGTGTTGATCATTCCGGGCATCGCGATCCGTCCCGGGGCGTCGATCACGCGGGCCGTCTCGAGATCCGCCGTCGAGACCTCGCCGTCGGGCTTGATCCAGGCGATGTCGGCGCCCACCACCCCGATGGCATGGTCGTGCAAGAAGTCGACCGGTTCGGGACGCCCGGGGTCGTCGACGGGTAGATCGGGATACGCCGCGACGGGCCGTCGTGTACCGGCGAGGACGGTCACCCGGCGGATGACCAGGTCGACGGAGGGGGGTCGCTGTTCGGTCGTCATGACTTCACAGTGCCACACGACGTCGATTATCTGAGAACGTTTACCTTGTTGCTTACGCGCCCGAAACACGCTTGTAACAGCGTGGGCCTTAGCGTTGGAGTACCCCCTCACCCGCGACGAGCTCTCAAGAGTCACCCGCACGCCTCTTGCCAAGAAATCGTTTACAGCTTTGGAGTCCTTGTGCCCACACTGCCGTTCCGCCCTGCCCCGCGCTTCGAGCGCTCGCGTCGCCTCCTGGTCACGTCCGGTGCCGCGCTCACCGCCACCCTGCTGCTCGCGGCGTGCTCGGGGCAGACCGCCGCGACCACCCCGTCCGCCGATCCCGACGCCGCGACCGTCGCCCTGCTCTACGGCACCACCGGTGACTACTCGATCATGGACGGCGGCTACGCCGGCTTCACCGCCGCGCAGGAGAAGCTCGGTTTCAACCCCATCGAGCTGTCGAGCCCGAACACGGACGACTACCAGGACCGGCTCGATCTGGCGGTGTCGCAAGAAGCTGACCTCGCCGTCGGCATCGGTTTCCAGTTCGCCCAGCCGATGGAGACCACCGAGCACCCCGACACGGCGTTCGTGGACGTCGACACCGACATCGGGACCGAGATCGACGGAGTGACGACGATCTCGTTCGCCGCCAACGAGTCCTCGTACCTGGTCGGCGTCGCCGCGGCCCTCACCTCTACCACGGGTCACATCGGCTTCGTCGGCGGGGTCGATCAGCCCTCGATCCAGAACTTCTTCGTCGGCTACGAGGCGGGCGCCAAGTCGGTCGACCCGGCGATCACGATCGACTCGACCTACCTCTCACCCCTCGGCGACTTCACCGGTTTCTCCGACCCGACCAAGGGCAAAGAGGCTGCGGCCTCGATGTACGCCGGCGGGGCGGACGTGGTCTACGCCGCCGCCGGAGGGTCTGGCCAGGGCGTCTACGAGCAGGCTGCCGAGACGAGCACGGCCGACGCGAAGGTCTGGGCGATCGGCGTGGACGGTGACGCCTACGAACAGGTCGACGACGACATCAAGCCCTACATCCTCACGTCGGCGCTGAAGAACGTCGACGTCGCGGTCGAGGACGTCATGACCTCGTTCGACGCCGGCACCCTCGAGACCGGCGAACAGGTCTTCGACCTCGAGACCGGCGGGGTCGGCTACTCGACCAGCGGCGGCTTCGTGGACGGCATCGCCGACCAGCTCGACCAGGCCGAGACATCGATCGTCGACGGTGACGTCACCGTCCCGACGGCGCTCTGATCCGATGACGATGCACGAGGCGTCGGTCCGGTTGACCGGAATCGTCAAACGGTTCGGCACGTTCACGGCCAACGACCGGATCGACGTCCTCGTGCACCCCGGCACGGTCCACGCGATCGTCGGCGAGAACGGTGCCGGCAAGTCGACCCTGATGAAGGTCCTCGCCGGCGAGGAACGACCTGACGAAGGCACCATCGAGGTCGAGGGCGTGGTGCACGACTTCCGATCACCGCGCCAGGCACAGCAAGCCGGTGTCGGGATCGTGCACCAGCACTTCCTCCTGGCCGGGGCGCTTCGCGTCTGGGAGAACGTCGTCCTGGCCGACGAGCCCGGAAGCCCGTGGCGGCTCGACGCGGCCGCCGCCCGCGCTCGTGTCACCGAGCTCGCCGATGCCAACGGCTTCGACATCGACGTCGACGCCTTCGTCGCCGACCTGGGCGTCGGCGACCGACAGCGCGTCGAGATCCTCAAGGTGCTCTACCGCGAGGCGCGGGTGATCATTCTCGACGAGCCGACCGCGGTGCTGGTGCCGTCCGAGGCGACCGCGCTGTTCCGCTCGATCCGCGCTCTCACCGAGCGAGGCGCATCCGTGGTCTTCATCTCGCACAAGCTCGACGAAGTGCTCGCCTTCGCCGACGAGATCACGGTGATCCGCGCCGGCCGGGTCGTCGGCCGCACGACGCCCGCCGAGACCACCCCGCGAGAACTCGCCGGTCTGATGGTCGAGGTCGCGATGCCCACGGTCGAGCCCCGCACGACCCCACCCGGCGACTCCCTCGTGCTGTCGGTCGAGGCCGTCACCGTCGGTGTACCCGGCGAGCGCCCCGTGCTCGACGAGGTGTCGTTGAGCGTGCGGTCGGGCGAGATCGTCGGGATCGCGGGCGTGGAGGGCAACGGCCAGTCCGAGCTGCTCGCGGCCCTGCTCGGACGCGTCGACTACGACGGGGCCATCGCTCTCGGAGGTCGCGTAATCGACGCCCTCTCGACACGCGAGCGTCGAGCCCTCGGTCTCGGCTACATCCCCGAGGACCGTCACCGTGACGGGGTGGTGCTGGGCTTCAGTCTGAGCGAGAACGCCGCGCTGGGCTACCAGCAGCGGGCACCGATCAAACGCGGCTGGTGGTTCAGCCGGTCCGCGGCGGCCTCGACGGCCGCCGACATCATCAGCCGCTTCGACGTCCGCGGAGGGTCGCCGACCACGGCGGCCGGTTCGCTGTCGGGCGGCAATCAGCAGAAGTTCATCATCGGCCGCGAACTCGGCGCCGAACCCACCGTGCTCGTCGCCGCGCATCCGACGCGTGGTGTCGACGTCGGCGCCCAGAGCGCGGTCTGGCGCGAATTGGTGACGGCGCGCGACGCAGGGCTCGGGACGCTGCTCGTCTCGGCCGACCTCGACGAGCTCCTGGCGCTCAGCGATCGCCTGCTCGTCATGTACGGCGGTCGCGTCGTCGCCGAGCTCGACCCCCGTACCGTCAGCGCGATCGATCTCGGAGAACACATGACCGGCGCCCACCTCCCCGCGGCCGGAGGCCGGTCGTGATCCGGCGTCGCGGCATTCCCACGGGTCTGCCTCGACGTGTCGGCGTGACGGCCGCGGGCCCGATCGTCTCGGTGCTGCTCGCCCTCGGCGTGACCGCACTCTTCCTGACCGCGGGCGGGTACAGCGCCTCGAGCGCGTTCTCGGTCATGTGGTCCTACGGCATCCAGACGAACTCGCTCGTGTCGAGCCTGAACAACGCCGTCCCCCTCTACCTCGCGGCCGTCGCCGGGGCCTTCGCGGTACGCATGGGGCTGTTCAACATCGGCGTCGACGGGCAGTACCGCATGGCGGCCCTCGCCGGTGCCGTCGCCGCGGCGTCGCTGCCCTTCCCGTTGGCGATCCGTCTGCCTCTGACCCTGCTGATCTCTTGTGCCGTCGGGGCCGGCTGGGCCCTGATCCCCGCTCTGCTCAAGATCCACCGCGGCGTGAACGAGGTCATCACCTCGATCCTGCTGAACGCCATCGCGACGACCATCGTTGCGGTGCTGCTGAGCGGTGTGTTCCGGTCGGGCGGCGGGCAGAACACCGGTACCGCGATGATCGACGACGCCGGCCTGATGCCCGCGCTGCCGGGCATCGGCACCGGTCAGGGGGCCGTCTCGAGCTTTGTCGTCGTGGCCCTGGTGGCCGGCATCGTCTACTACCTGGTGATCGAGCGCAGCGTGTTCGGTTACTCGTTGCGCGTCGCTGCCCGCTCGCCCGAGGCCGCCGAGTCCGCCGGCATCCGTGTCGATCGCAAGATCGTCCAGGCCATGCTGATCAGCGGCGCGATCGCCGGGCTCGTCGGGCTGCCGCACATCCTCTCGGTGTCGGGCCGATTCGACGGCACCCTGCCGACCGACCTGATGTTCACCGGGCTCGCCGCGACCCTGCTCGGCCGCCAGCATCCGATCGGCATGGCTCTCGGCGCCTTCGTGCTCGCCTTCGTCGAGCGCAGCGCCCAGGTGCTCGGCCTCGTCCAGCTGCCGACCGAGGTGGGTCAGGTGTTCCTCGCCGTCGTGCTGCTGTCGTCGGCCGTGGGCTACTGGCTGACCGAACGGGCCGACGCGAGACTGGCCCTGACGCTCGCCCTCCGTCGGCGCGTGCGCGCCGCCCGCGACTCCGTCACACCGACTCCGCCGTCGTCCACCCCGACCGAAGGAGCCGCACGATGACCATCGGCCCGAATCCCCTGGACACGGTGGCACCGTCGAACGGTGCGCCGTCTCGCGCATCCGTCGCGCGCCTCCGGCCCTCGTCGCGACGAGTGCGGGCGGCCCTGCGCTGGACCCTGATCGGTCTCGGGTTGCTGATCCTCGCCCGCTACCTCGCCGACGCCCCGGGCATCACCGCGTCGTCGACGTGGGGCTCGGCCCTGCGGCTCACCGTGCCGATCGCCCTCGTCGCCATGGGCGGCCTCTTCTCCGAACGGGCGGGGGTGATCAACGTCGGCCTCGAGGGCATGATGATCGGTGGCACGTGGATGGCGGGCTTGTTCGGCACGCTCGGCGGGCCCTGGGCCGCCCTCCTCGGCGGTGTCGTCGGCGGCCTCGTCTTCGGGGTGCTGATGGCGGTGCTCTGCATCGAGATGGGCATCAACCAGTTGATCGTCGGAGTGTCGATCAACGTGATCGCGGCCGCGGTCGCCCGGTTCATGTCGGACATCGTGTTCAGCACGATGGACGGCGGCACCATCGCCCGCTCCCCCCGCATCGGCGGTGACGTGCCGCACCTGTCGCTTCCGGTGCTCAGTGGTGGACTCGGCACCCCCGATCTCAGCCGCACGATGGAGGCCTCCGAGCTGCCCGTCGTCGCACAGCTCGGTGGAGTGCTCGGCGGGCTCACCCGCGACGTCTCGCTCGCCGCCGTCCTCGGCCTGCTGATCATCCCGCTGGTGGCGTGGGTGCTGTGGAAGACGCCGTTCGGCCTGCGCTGGCGGGCAGCCGGAGAAGAGCCCGCCGCCTTGCAGGCGCTGGGTGGCAGCGTCCACCGCACTCGCTGGATCGCGGTACTCGTCGGGTCCGGCCTCGCGGGGTTCGCTGGCGGCTATCTGACGCTGATCTCGCAGGGCTACATCGAGAACCAGACGGCCGGTCGCGGCTTCATCGGCCTGGCGACCCTGATCTTCGGCAACTGGACTCCCTCCGGTGTCTTCTTCGGCGCCTCGCTGTTCGGCATCAGCGACGCGGTGGGCATCGGTCGCCCCGAGACGCTGCGCGCCCTGGTGTTCGTGCTCGCGGTCGTCTTCGCGGCGCTGGGTGTCCGTCGGCTGATGCGCGGCGCACCGGGGCGACGCCTGCGCGACGGCCTGCCCTCGCTCGTGCTCGGCGTCGCACTGCTCGCGATCTTCGCCTTCGTCCCTCTTCCGGCCGCGGTGTCGAGTGCGACGCCGTACGTCGTCACGTTGGCGGTGCTCGTCGTGGCCGGCACCCGGATGAGACCGCCGGCCGCACTCGGCCGACTCGTGCCTCGACGCACGCGACGCAGCTGACCGTCGCCGCGCCTCCTCGTTCCCGTTCCCTACCCGCAAGGACCCACCGTGCACCACCACACCACGCCCCCGCCCCTCGACGGAATCGACGTCTGGGACGGCCACGAGTTCGTCGGCCCCCGGCGACTCGGATGGGCCCGATCGGGCACGGAGGCGGCCCCCGACGCCCTCGTGACCGAGCTGCGGCCGGCCTCCGCCTCGCCCCGTTTCGACGGGATGTCGGTGATCCCTGGGCTGATCGACACCCACGTGCACCTGATCGGCAACGCAGGAGGCGCGGCGTCGGGGTTCCTGACCTGGCCGTTGGTCACCCCGCCGACGGAACAGGTGCTGCACGGCCTCGCGCACGCGCGTCGGGCCCTCGCGGGCGGGGTGACCACCCTGCGCGACCTGTCGGCGGACGAGGTGCAGTTCTCGCTCGCGCGGGCGGTCGACGCCGGACTGGTCGAGGCACCGCGGCTCTTCGCGCACGGCATGGTCAGCATGACGGGCGGGCACGGAGACATGTTCGTGCCACCCGGAGTCGATCCGCGGTTGCGGAAGCCCACGGCCGACGGGGTGGACGCTTGTCGGGCCCTGGTGCGCAGCCATGCCCGCGCGGGTGCGACGGGCATCAAGATCGCCACGAGCGGCGGATTGCTCTCGGACGGCGACAAACCGTCCTGGCGCAACCACACGGTCGCCGAGATCGAGGCGATCGTCGACGAGGCGCACGCCCTGGGCCTGCTCGTGGCCGCGCACGCTCACACGGCCGAAGGCATCCGCATCGCGCTGCGGGCCGGTGTCGACTCGCTCGAACACGGGACGCAACTCGATGGCGTCCTGGCGGGCGAGGTCGTGGCGGCCGGCGTGCCGGTGGCACCGACCCTGCTGATCAACGACGCGATCGCGAACGCGAGCGTGGCGGTCACACCCGATCAGCAGTCCTCGGCACGCGAACTGGTGGCGACGCGCGACGCGGGCTTCGCCGCGGCGGCGGCGGCCGGGGTGGACTTCGTGCTCGGCACCGACGCCAACGGGTTCCACGTGCGCTTCGGCGAGCAGATGGACGAGCTGCGGCGGATGGGCGAGGTGTTCGGCTGGTCGCCGGAGCGCGTGCTCGAGTCGGGGACGTCACGAGCGGCGTCGGCGATCGGGCAGGGCGACGCCGACTCGGGGGGCACGACGCTCGGGCGGGTCGCGGTGGGCACGGCAGCGGACTTCGTCGTGATGCGCGGCCGCCCCTGGCTCGACCTCGGGGTACTCGACACGACGAACATCGTGGCCGTCGTGGCCCGGGGGCACGTCGTCGCCGGGGCGTTGCCCGGGTGACCACCTCCCGCCGAGGCCCGGACGGTCCCGGCGCGACCCGTGCTCACGACTTCGGTGCGAGGAAGCCCGTCTCGTAGGCCAGGATCACCAGCTGTGCCCGGTCGTGGGCGTCGAGCTTGGCCATGATGCGATTGACGTGCGTCTTCGCGGTGTGCGGCGAGATCACCAGGTCCGCGGCGATCTCGGCGTTCGCCCGGCCCCGGGCGACGAGCAGCAGCACCTCGCGCTCACGGTCGGTGAGGTGCGCCAGCTCGGGTGGCACGGGCCGCGACGACCCCGACGCCGATCCCGACGACCCGGCCTCCCCCGGGGCGAGCCCCACCCCGCCGGCCCGGGCGCCGTCCGGCAGCACGTACTTCTCGATCAGGCTGCGCGTGGCGACGGGTGACAGCAGCGACTCCCCCGCGTGGACGGCCCGGACCGCCCGGACGATCTCGCCGGGCTCCGCGCCCTTGCCGATGAACCCGCTCGCTCCCGCGCGCAGGGCCGCGACGAGGTACTCGTCCTCCTCGAACGTCGTGAGGATCAACACCTTCGTCCCGGCGAGCAGCGGGTCGGCGCAGATCTCGGCCGTCGCACCGATGCCGTCGAGCCCGGGCATCCGGATGTCCATCACGACGACGTCCGGCAGCAACGCCGAGGCCCGTGTCACGGCCTCGCGACCGTTCACGGCCTCGCCTACCACCGCGATGCCGTCCTCGCCGTCGAGGATGTCGGTCACGGCCTGACGGATGAGGGGCTGGTCGTCGACGACGAGCACGGTGGTCACGAGACCTCCCCGTCCCGGTCGGAGCGACGGGTCACCGGCAGCACCGCCGCCAGTCGGAAGCCACCCGGCGTCGCGCCGGTCTCGACCACGCCCCGCACCGAGGCGACGCGTTCGCGAAGCCCCAGCAGCCCGTGTCCGCCACGGACGTCGTCCGGGTCGGGATCGGCGCGCAACGCCGGCACGGGGTTCGTCACGACCACGGAGACCTCGTGCTCGTCGACCGAGATCAGCACGTGCGCGCGGTGCTCGGCGCCGTGCTTGCCGGCGTTCGTCAGCCCTTCTTGCACGACCCGGTACGCGACCAGGTCGACCGCGCCCGTGACCGCGGCGAGCGGTCCTTCCACCCGCGTGCCGACCACGAGACCCGTGTCGGCGAACCCGGCCACCAGCTCGTCGAGTCGCGCGAGGCCCGGCTGCGGCGACGGGGTGCGGTCGGAGTCCCCGGCCCGCAACACCTCGAGCAGGTCGCCGATCTCGCCGAGGACCGTCCGGGAGGCGCGGCGGATGGTCGCGAGGGCCGTCACCGCCTTCTCGGGTCGCGTCTCGATGGCCGAGGACGCGACGCCCGCGTTGAGGCTGATCACCGAGATCTGGTGGGCGACGGCGTCGTGCAGGTCGCGGGCGATGCGCAGTCTCTCCTCGGCGACCCGGCGCGAGGCCTCGGCCTCGTGGGTGCGCTCGGCCCGTTCGGCACGCTCGGTGACGGCTTCGATGTACTCGCGCCGCGACCGGCTGGCGTCCCCAGCGGCAGCCGCCAGGGCGATGAACAGGGCGAACTGGACGATGCGCGGGTCGGTGATCCCGCCGAACACCGCCAACAGGCTGAGCAGCACGACGGCGAGGGCGGCCGCGCCCGTGACGACGACGGTGCGGCGACGCGGGGTGCGGGCCGCGACGGCGAACGTCGCGATACCGGCGGCGACGACGACGCCGGGCGAGATCGTACCGAGCAGGGCGGCGATGCCGTGGAGACCGACGATCCCGGCGAGGACCGCCGTCGGTCGGCGTCGCCGCAACGGCAGCAGGGCGGCGGGAGCGATGACGACCGCGAGCACCAGCCCGCTCGACGGCCGGAACTCCGCCACGGGGAAGGGGGCGAAGGCCGCACCGACGACGAGCACCGCGGCGAGCGTGTCGCCCAGCCACCAGGGGACGCGAGGTCGCGGGTAGGCCGGATCGCGCCTCCTGCCGTCCGTCGTCGTCATGACCCCATCGTGCCCTGGAACGCCGACGGCCGAGTCCCCCTCTCGCCCGACCTCGCGTACCGCAGCCGCGGTACGGGCGGTCGGGCAGGTGTCCGCGGCGGGGGGACGCCCTGCGGCGAACGGACCGCGAGGGTTGGTCTCGGCCCCGGACGGACCGGGGCCATCAGTGACAGGAGCACCATGGCGCCCATCATCTCGGTCCGAGACGTCCGCCGTTCGTACGGGCGCGGCCCGAACCGGTTCGAGGCCCTCAAGGGGGTGAGCTTCGACATCGCCGAGGGCGAGAGCGTGGCCATCGTCGGGAAGAGCGGCTCGGGCAAGTCGACCCTGATGCACGTACTCGCCCTGCTCGACGCCCCCACGACCGGCACCGTCGAGCTCGAGGGCGTCGACACCAGCACGCTCAAGGGCGGCCGCCTCAACCGCACGCGCAACAAGACCTTCGGCTTCGTGTTCCAGCAGTTCTTCCTCACGTCGAGCTCGTCGGTGCTCGAGAACGTGGTTCTGCCGATGAAGATCGCGGGCGTGCCCCGCGGCGAGCGCCGTCGACGCGGCCTCGCGGCCCTCGAGCAGCTCGAGCTCGCCGACAAGGCGAAGAACAAGGCCCTGAACCTGTCGGGTGGTCAGAAGCAGCGCACGGTGATCGCACGGGCGTTGGTCAACGACCCGCGCATCATCTTCGCCGACGAGCCCACCGGCAACCTCGACACGGCGACCGGGGCCGTGGTCGAGGACATCCTGTTCTCGTTGAACCGCGAGAACGGCATCACGCTGATCGTGGTGACCCACGACGACGAGCTCGCGGCGCGCTGCGACCGGCGCATCGTGATCCGCGACGGCCTGATCGTCGACGACGAGGCCGAGGTGGCCGCATGAAGACCACGGACCTGCTGCTGACCGCCGTCTCGAACACGTTCCGATCGAAGACCCGCACGATCCTGACCATCCTGGCCATCTTCGTCGGCGCCTTCACGCTCACGCTGACGAGCGGGTTGGGCACGGGCATCAACGCCTACATCGACGACACGGTCTCGGCCGTCGGTTCGTCCGACACGATGACGGTCACGAAGGCCTCCGACGACGCGCAGGGTCTCGGTCCGGCCGACTCGGGCCCGACCGAGTACGACCCCGACACCGTCGCCGCCGGCGGGTTCGGCGCGCCCGGGTCGACCGTCGTCGCACTGACCCCGGACGACGTCACGACCCTCGAGGGCGTGGACGGCGTGCTCGCGGTGCAGCCGACCCGGTCGATCTCGACCGACTACGTCGAGGGCGAGAGCGGCACGCGCTACGTCGTGTCGGCGAGCGAGCTCGTGCCGGGGCAGCAGCTCACGCTGACCGCCGGCGCGCAGCCGGACGACGACGGCACCGAGCTGCAGGTGGTCGTCCCCACGTCGTACGTCGACCCCCTCGGTTTCCCCGACGACGCGTCGATCATCGGGCAGCCCGTCACCCTCGCCGTGACCGACGCCACCCGCACACAGCACACGGTCGTCGCGACCGTCGTCGGCGTCGCCGAAGAGAGCATCGCGTCCCCGGCCGGGGCGGCGGTCACCCCCAACGCCGCACTCGGCACGGCCCTGTTCGACGCACAGAACGTCGGGGTGCCCGCCGACCAGGTCGACCGCTACGCCCAGGCCACGGTGCGGTTCGCGTCCGACGCGTCCGACGAGCAGGTCACCGATCTCCAAGGGCGTCTGACGGCCGCCGGCTACACCGGCACCACCGTCGCCGACCAACTGGGCACGTTCACCACGGTGATCGACGGCATCGTGCTGGTGCTCAACGCGTTCGCGATCATCGCCCTGCTGGCGGCGAGCTTCGGCATCGTCAACACGCTGCTGATGAGCGTGCAGGAGCGCACCCGCGAGATCGGCCTGATGAAGGCGATGGGCATGGGCAGCGGCAAGGTGTTCGGGCTCTTCAGCCTCGAGGCGGCGTTCATCGGGTTCCTCGGCAGCGCGATCGGCGTGGGTGTCGCGATGATCGCGGGCAGCATCGCCAGCGCGGCCCTGGCCGGATCGTTGCTGTCGAACCTGCCCGGGCTGACGTTGATCGCGTTCGACCCCGTGTCGATCGTGCTGATCGTCGTCGTGGTGATGGTGATCGCGTTCCTGGCCGGCACGCTGCCCGCGGCACGCGCCGCCAAGGCCGACCCGGTGGAGTCGCTCCGCTACGAGTGAGGCCGAGGAGGCGCGGGTCGGCCCCGGAAGGACGCCCCGGTCTCGTGCTCGAGCAGCGTCCACATCCACTCGAGCGCGAGGGCGGGCGTCAGCCCGGGGGCCTTCTGGGCCAGCTGGGTCGCGAGGCCGTCGCTGTAGGCCGCGAGCTTGAGGGCCAGGGCCGACGGGTCCTCCGTGGTGAGGCGTCCCTGCTCGACCCCGCGGCGCAGCGTGCGGGTCAGGCAGGCCTCCCACACGCGGATGCGTTCGACGTATTCGGCGGCCACGGCGGGCTTGCGCGCGACGGCCGTCCAGTAGTCCGACCAGAGCCGCCAGTGCTCGTCGGTCGCGTCGGTGTCGGCGAAGAGGGGCTCGACGAGCATCCGCACGCCGACGACCGGGTCGGGTTCGACGTCGACCGCCTCGATGATCGACGAGTAGAACCGAGCGGTCTCGAGCACGACGACCTCGTTGAGGATCTCGGCGACGCCGTCGAAGTGGTACGTCACGGTGCCGACCGAGACGCCCGCCGCGGCGGCGATGTCGCGCAGCCGGGTCGCTCCCATGCCCTCACGGACGATCACCTCGCGGGCCGCCTCGACGATCGACGCGCGCCGGACGACCGGCTTCTGCCGCGCGCTCGGACCGCCCGCGCCACTCATGCCGATGTCCGGGGCACGAGCTCGTCGAAGGTCCGGTCGGCGACGAGCACCGTCTCGGCCTCGGGCCCGCCGTCGCGAGCCCAGGCGCGCACGGTGTTCTCGACCCGGAACGCCTCGGCCGACGCGGTCACGCGCGACGTGGTCTCGAGCCAGGCCTTCCAGGTGGGTTTCTCGAGTCCGATCGCCCAGCGCGACTCGGCGGCGGCCGACAGCGGGTCGCCGTCGACGATGCGGTAGGTCTCCCGGCTGTCCTCGGTGAAGACCAGCCCGTCGGGGTACTCGCGTCCACCGCCGTAGCCGGGATCGACGTCGAGCACCCACTCGCCGGTGCCCACGTCGTGTGACACGCTGCGCTGGGGCAGGTCCGACGTCGACGGCAGCGACCTGATCGCCAGGGGCTCGGCCCGCTCGGGCGCCTCGAACACGACGCCGTCGTCGACCGGGTGCTCTGCCGACCCGTCGCCGGGCCCGCGGGTCCACACCGGCAGCGTCACGCTGCTGCGCGCCGGATCGACCGCGAGGCTCGCCTCGACCGGGTGCGGCCAGACCCACGGCCAGTAGGCGCTCGACAGAGCGATCCGGAGGCGGTGGCCGGCCGGGAACGAGTGCCCGGTCGAGACCAGGGCGACGCGCACGACCTGCTCGACCCGCGCCTCCATCGGGTCGTCGGCGCGGTCGCGCCCGTTCCGCTTGTTGAGGTTGAGCACTCCACGGGTGACGAGCGTCGACGAACCGTCGGGGGCCACGTCGCAGAGCCGCACGATCACGGTGCCGTCGGGCAGGTCGCTCGTCACGGCGAGGTCGGCCACGACGCTGCCCAGAAGGTCGAGCGTGGAGTCGACCGGCAGGTCGAAGCAGACCGAACGGCCGTCCTCGGCGCGCTGGTCGGGCGGCAGGTCGGTGGCGTTGCCGAAGGGGAAGAACCGCCCGGCGTCGAGCCCGGTGCTCTGCGGCGAGCGCACGACGACGGGGCCGTCCGCCCCGCCGCGCAGCGAGTCCAGGGGCACGACGCGCGACTCGGTCTCGCGGGCCGGCCAGCTCTCTGCCGCCACCCAGCGCCCGGTCCGCTCGGCGTAGTACGTCGCCGGGGGCTCGGAGTCGTTGATCCAGGCGCGCAGCGCCGGCTCGGCGTCGGCGCCGTTCGGGCAGTCGAGCAGCCAGCGGTCCCACCAGCGCAGGGTCTCCTGCAAGAAGCCGATGCACGGACCGGGGGCGAGTCCGCGGTCGGGGTACTGGTGCGACCACGGCCCGACGATGCCCTTGACCGGTGCGTCGACGTTCTCGACCAACCGCAGCACGGCGTCGCGGTACGGGTCGGCCCAGCCGCCCACGGCGAGCACGGCGGCCGTGATCGACGAGTAGTCCTCGCAGACGCTGCCGTGCCGCCAGTAGTCGTCGCGTTCCTGGTGCGAGAGCCAGGTCGTGGTCATGGGGCGGTTGTGCTCGAGGCGCTCGCGCCAGCGGGCCACCCAGTCGGCGCCGACCACCTCGGGTCGTGGCGGCCGCGAGTTGAAGGCGAACATCGTGCCGCCCCACGACGCCATGTCGATGCCGAGCACGGCGCCGCCCATGTAGTGGACGTCGTTGTCGTAGCGATCGTCGGTCGAGCAGACGGTGACGATGGCCTTGAGCGCTGCCGGGGCGCGCCCGGCCAGCTGCAGGGCGTTGAACCCTCCCCACGAGATGCCGAACGCCCCGACGGCGCCGGTCGACCAGGGCTGCTCCGCGAGCCACTCGATCAGGGCGATGCCGTCGTCGAGCTCCTGGACCGAGTATTCGTCGTCGAACAGGCCGTCGCTCGACCCGGTGCCGCGGATGTCGACCCGGACCGACGCGTACCCGTGCGCGGCGTACCAGGGGTGCCGCTCGCTGTCGCGCGGTGCCGTCCAGTCGTCGAGCCGGTAGGGCAGGTACTCGAGCAGCACCGGGACCGGTTCGTCGACGACGGGCGCCCAGACGCGGGCGTGCAGCCGCGTGCCGTCGGGCAGCGGCACCCACTCGTCGCGCACCCGGACCTCGAACGGCCCGCTGCCACGCGGTCGGTCGGACACCGGCCGGAGGCCGTCCGCGAGGTCGGGCCGCGGGGCGCCCAGGGTGCGGCCTCCCCCGGCCCACGCGGGGTCCTGCAGGAGGCGCGGGTCACCGAGGAGGCGCGGGTCGCGTGCGCCGTCCCCTCGCTCGTCGCCTCGGGGGCCCGGGTCGGGTCGGCTCGTCGTGCTCATCTCGCCTCCCAGCGCGCCACGTGGTGTCCGTCACCGTGGTCGTCCCAGCCGCCGGCGTCCCGCCAGCGCGGTCGTGCGTCCCCGACCTCGGGCAGCTCGGTCGTGCCCGGGTCGAGCGTGGCGTCGAGCAGGGTGCGCGTGTACGGGTGGTTCGGCCCCCGGAAGACGCTCTCGGTCGGGCCGACCTCGACGATCCGGCCGCCGGTCATGACGGCGACCCGGTCCGCCACGCCGCGGACGACGGCGAGGTCGTGGCTGATGAAGAGGCAGCTGAGGCCCTTCTCGTCGCGGAGCCCGGCGAGCAGGTCGAGGACTCCGGCCTGCACGCGGACGTCGAGTGCCGTCGTGATCTCGTCGGCGATGATCAGCTCGGGGCCGGCGGCGAGCGCCCGGGCGATGCCCACGCGCTGACGTTGGCCGCCCGAGAGCTGGGCGGGCAGGCGCGAGGCGAACTCGGGCGGCAGGCCGACCTCGACGAGCAGCTCGGCGACACGCTCGGCGCTCGACTCGCCCGTGAAGAGCTTCAGCGGTCGGGCGATCGCCGCGCCCACGGTGCGCCGGGGGTTGAGCGAGGTGTCGGCGTTCTGGAAGACCAGCTGGATCGACCGGCGCAGTGTCGCCGTGCGACCGGCGACCGGGCGGGTGAGGTCGCTCTCGACTCCGTCCGCACCGTGGAAGGCGAACCGGCCCGACTCGGCGGGGATCAGCCCCGCGAGGGCCGTGGCGAGGGTCGACTTGCCGCTGCCGGACTCCCCCACGACGGCAAGGGTCTCCTGGCGGCCGATGGTGAACGAGACACCGTCGACCGCGGCGGGCAGGCCGCGCCCGTACCGGACGACGAGGTCGCTCGCCGTGACGACCGGGCCCGTGACGCTGCCGGACGTGCCCGTGTGGGCGGCGCCCGTGTGGGCGGCACCGGTGTCGCGCCACGAGCTGGACGTCGCACCACCCATGTCGGCGGTGTCATGCTCAGAGCGTGGTGCGACGCTGGCCGCATCGCTCGCGGCGGCGGCGGCGTGCACACGCGGGATGCTCGCGAGCAGCTCGCGCGTGTACTCGTGCTGCGGCGACGTGAACAGCTCTGCGGTCGGCGCGTGCTCGACGATCCGGCCCTCGTGCATGACGGCGATCTCGTCGGCCATGGTCGACACGACGCCGAGGTCGTGGCTGACCAGCACGATGGCCATGCCGAGTTCGACCGCGAGGTCGCGGATCAGCTCGAGCACGGCCGACTGCGTCACGACGTCGAGGGCGGTCGTGGGTTCGTCGAGAACGAGCAGCTTCGGCCGGGCCGCGATGGCCATGGCGATCGCGACACGCTGCTGCTGCCCACCCGAGAGCTGGTGCGGGTAGCGCCGCACGATCGTCTCGGGGTCGGGTAGGCGCACGTGCCGGACGAGTTCGAGCACGCGGTCGTCGCCACCGGGCAGGCCGTGGCTCTCGAGCGCCTCGCGCAGCTGGCGTCCGACGCGCATCGACGGGGTGAGCGCCTGGCCGGCGTTCTGGGCGACGAGGGCGGCCGTGCCACCGCGCAGGGCCCGGCGTGCGGGCTCGTCGAGGGCGAACACGTCGTCCCCGGCGACACGGACGCTGCCCGACACCACCCGCGACCCCCGCCGCAGGTGGGCGAGCAGGGTCCTGGCGACGGTCGACTTGCCGCTGCCGCTCTCACCGACGAGGCCGAGCGCGCGGCCGGCGCCGACCTCGAAGCTGACACCCCGGACGACCGGTACCTCGCGGCGGCCGGCCGCGTACGAGATGGACAGGTCGTCGACGCGGACGACGGGGTCGGGGGCGACGTCGACGAGGCGACCCGCGCCTCCTGCGGTGGTGGTGGGCTCGTTCACGAGACCGCCCCCTTCTGCGCGCGGTCCACGCCCAGCGATTTGCTGAGCCCGTCCGCGCTGAGGTTGAGCCCGATGACGAGCGTGGCGAGAGCGACGACGGGGGCGAGGGTGCCCCACGGGACGACGGTCAGGGCGGTGCGGTTCTCCTGCACCATGAGCCCCCAGTCGGGCGTCGGCGGGTTGGCTCCGAACCCGAGGAACGACAGGGTCGAGATGAGCAGCACGATCCAGGAGGCGCGCATCGCGTACTCGACGAGCACGACGTCGGTGACGTTGGGCACGATCTCGCGGAACACGATGCTCAGCGGCTTCTCGCCACGGGCGCGGGCGGCGGTCACGTAGTCCTGCGTGATGACGGTACGGGCGGCGCCGCGGACCACGCGGGTCACGGCGGGCGCGTAGATCACGGTGACGGCGAGCACGATCACCCAGAGGCCCGAGTCGAACACGGTCACGACGACGAGCAGCGCGAGGATCGACGGCACGCTCAGCAGGGCGTCGACGACGCGCATGACGACCTCGTCGAACCAGTTGTCGGCGTAGGCGGTGACGCAACCGAGCACGGTGCCGATCCCGACCGCGATCGTCGTCGCGAGGAACGTGACGACGAGGGCGTAGCGCCCACCGTTGAGGGTGCGCGAGAGGATGTCGCGGCCGTACTGGTCGGTGCCGAGCCAGTGAGCCCAGCTCGTGCCGGTCAGGGCGGCGCCCGAGTCGGTGGCGACCGGGTCGTGACCGGTGAGCACCGGTGCGAGCAGCGCCAGCAGGACGTGCAGCGCGATCAGGGCGAGCCCGATGCTGAGGGCCGAGGAGGCGCTGAGGCTGCTGCCGAGACCGGCCCCGACCGATCGCAGCCGTGTCGCCAGACGGGTTGATCCGTCACGTGACGGATCAACGCCAGGACCAGAGGCGGGAGCGGGAGGAGGCGTGATCGCGCTCATGAGCGGGCCTTCCGTCGGGTGCGCAGCCTCGGGTCGAGGGCGAGCGCGATGAGGTCGGCGGCGAGGTTGCACACCACGTAGACGAGGGCGCTGACCACCGCGATCGCCTGGATCGTCGGCAGGTCGCGCGTGAAGACCGACTCGAGCATGAGCTTGCCCATGCCCGGGTAGTTGAAGACGTTCTCGACGACCACGACGCCGCCGAGCAGCCACGCGACGTTCAGCGCCACGACGTTGAGCGTCGGCAGCAGGGCGCTCGGCACGGCGTGGCGCCAGACGACCTGGCGGGTCGACAGGCCCTTGAGCTCTGCCGTCGTGACGAACTCGCTCGCCATGACGTCGATCGTCGACGACCGCGCCGTCCGCACGATGTACGCGGCCATGGCGAGGGTCAGCACGATGACGGGCAACCAGACGCTCGGCAGCAGTTCGGCGATCGTGGCGTCCTGGCCGCGCAGCACCACTGCCGGGAAGATCGGCAGGGCGATGGCGAAGAGCAGCACGAGCACGGTGGCGACCATGAACTCGGGCACGCTCATGACGACCAGGCTGATCAACGAGATCGCGTGGTCACTCGGACGTCCGCGGCGGACGCCGGCGATGACGCCCAGGGTCAGCGACAGGGTGACGCCGACGATCATGGCGGGCAACGCGATCAGCATGCTGTTGCGGAAGGCGATCAGCAGGTCGGGGCCCACGGGCAGGCCGCTGACGAGTGAGACGCCGAAGTCGCCGTGCGCCGCGCCGAGCAGCCACTGGCCGTAGCGCACCCAGACGTTCTGGTCGAGGCCGAGCGTCTCTCGCAGGGCGGCGACGGCGTCGGGTGTGGCGTCCTGGCCGAGCAGCTGCTGCGCGACGTCGCCGGGCAGCGCCTGCACGGCGAAGAAAACGAAGAACGAGGCCAGCAGCACCGTCAGCAGGGCGGTGGCGACGCGCCGGGCGACGACGACCAGGGTCGCGGCGACCGGGCCGGTGCCGCCCCGGTCCGCGGGTCCCCGGCCACCGGCCGAGGAGGCGCGGGTGGTGTCGTCGGTGGCGAGTTCCTTCTCGAGGGCGCGCGTCGCCGCCCGTCCGCGTGCTTGGGCGGTGGCGGGGTTCGGCGGCGTGGGCCGGGTGACGGCGGGGTCGTGTTCGGGGCTCATGCGCGGAGTCCGATCTGCAGGTAGTCGAACTCGAAGCCGAACTCGCGGTAGTTGAGGACGTCGCGTGACAGGCCGACGAGGCGGTCGCCGAACATGGGGGTCATGTCGGCGGAGTCCTCGACGACGATGCGCTGGGCGTCCTGGTAGAGCGTCATGCGGCGGGTGTCGTCCATCTCGGCGCGGGCGTCGTCGAGCAGCCCGTCGAAGGTCGGGTTCGACCAGGCGCTCTCGTTGTACGACGAGCCGGTGCGGAAGATCTGGTTGAGCAGCTGGTCGATCGGGCGACCGGTGAACCAGTAGCTGACCATCAGCGGCTTCTGCATCCAGATCTGCGTGTAGTACGAGTCGGACGAGGCGTTGCGGACGGTCAGGTCGATGCCCGCGTCGCGGACGGCGTCGCGGTAGGCGACCGCCATCGGGGTGAACACCGACTCGTAGCTCGACGTGTAGATCTCGGTCTTCAGCCCTTCACGGCCGGCCTGTTTGAGCAGCGTGCGGGCCTGGTCGGGGTCGTAGGCGCGCTGGTCGTCGAGCCACACGGCCTGCGAGGGGGGAACGGGGTTGTCCCAGCCGGGCGAGCCGGTGCCTTGGAGCGCGGTGGCGACGATCGCCTGCGGGTCGTAGGCGAGCTTCATCGCCTGACGCACGAGGGGGTCGCTGAACTCGGCACTCGTGGCGAGCATCGGGATCGTGTACCACTGGGCGTCGGGCGCGCGGGCGACGGTGGCGCCGGCCGAGGCGCTGACGACCTGGGCGGTGGCGAAGTCGAGGTTGGTCTGGCTGATCAGGTCGATCTGGCCGGCGAGCAGGGCGTTGACGCGGGCGGTGGTGTCCTGGATCGAGTAGAAGTCGATGCCGTCGAGCACCGGGCGGCCGGCGAAGTGGTCCTCGAACGCCTCGACGCTGCCGGTGCCCGCGGGCTCGAAGCTCGACAGGCGGAACGGCCCGGTGCCGATGCCCGTGCGACCGATGCCGCCACCCTGGCTGGGGTCGGCGCTGCCCTCGGGGACGATGTAGCACTGGTACGCGGTGAGCAGCGAGGGGAATTCGGCGTTCGGCGTCAGCAGGTCGAAGCGCAGGGTGAGCGGGTCGACGGCGGTCATGCCGCCGGGGCCGATCATCGCGGCGAGCACTTCGCCCTGGGGTGAGGCGGTGTCGGGGTCGAGGATGTGCTCGATCGAGTAGATGGCGTCGGCGGCGGTGAAGCGGCGGCCGTCGTGGAAGCGCACGCCCTCGCGCAGGCGGAAGGTCCAGCTCGTGCCGTCGGCGTTCGCGGTCCAGTCGTCGGCGAGGTCGGGCACGGTGACGCCGGCGTCGTCGAGCTTGACGAGCCGGTTGTAGAGGGCGCCGAGGTACTCGTAGGCCGAGAGCGAGCTGGCCGAGTCGAGGGTCTCGGCGGCGGAGGCGGCCGGGCGCGCGATGCGCAGGCGTCCGCCGCGGGCGGGGGTGCCGGTGGCGGCGGCCTCGGGGATGGTCGGGGTGCTGCGCGCGGGCGTGCAGCCGGCAAGCGTGAGCAGGCCCAGGCCGGCGAGGCCGGCGGCACCGGCGAGGACGGTGCGGCGGCTCGGGCCTGCGCCGCGGTCGGCGACTCGGTCGGCGCCTCGCGCCGGGCTGAGCCCGTGTCGGTGGTCGGGGACGATCGGTGTCATGCGGGGATGGCCTTCCGTTTATCGTTCGGGTGAACGATAAGGGAGGTTCGCGGCCACGGCCAGCTGGCCAGAGCCTCGGAGGCGCGGGTCGGCGCTCACCCGAACCCCCCGTTATCCGCGCCCCGCCGCGGATGCGGGCACCCCCGTGCCGCGGCGTGCACGGGCTGCAGTCTTCACCCACTCGTTACACGAGCGCGCCTCGCCGACGCGCCCCGCGCCTCCTCGGGCTCGCCCTCTCATCTCGGTCGAGTGGTCCCAAAACGTCCTTCCCCGCCCCACGAAGGACATTTTCGGACCACTCGACCGGCCGAGGAGATCTAGAGACCTGTCTGCCGCGGCTCAGCCTTGCCCGCAGGGCCGTCGGTGGTTCAAGGTGGTGGGCATGTCAGATGTCACCAGGGTGATCTCGATCGTGGCGAGGACGGTCTCGGCTGTCGTGGTCTCCGGGGCGTTCGCGCTCGCGGTGTCGTTCCTGCTGATGATGGGTGCCCTCGTGGGGAGCTGGGCGTGGGGCGGACCGCTGTCCGTTCCCGGCGTGGCCGCGTGGCGCATGTCGTTTCCCGGCGGTTCACCCGTCGTCGAGTTCCGTGTGTCGGGGCCCGCACCGCTGATCGGCTCGCTCACCGTCTGGGCTGTCACGACCGTCGTCCTGGTGCGATCTGGCCTGAATCGGGCGGTCGGCCGGCGGTCCGCGCCGCCGAACGGCTGATCCGGTACGTACCGGATCAACAAATCGCCGCTCACGCCCGACGGACTCGGCGTCACTCTCGAAGCATCACTCCGCGATGCGTGGGGCGGAGCCCTGGTCTCGGCACAGGACGACCCTGACCATGCCCTCTCGCGATGGGGTGGCCGACTCCCGCCCTCGGCCTCATCCTCAGCCGAAGGTCGAGACGACCGTGCTCATGACCGTCGCCACCACCGCGATGGCGACTCCGCCGCTCGCACCGAGCACACCCAGGGCGGTGCCCACGCGCCACCGCCGGCGACGCCGGGCCGCGTCGTCGACGTCGCGCTGCAGGCGCTCGAAGCGGTGTTCGTGACGGAGCGTGTCCGTCAGCACCAGCGCCTCCGTGTGCCAGGTGCCGCGTTCTTCGGCGACCAGGTTCAGGTAGGCCAGCGCCTCGGGCGAGTGCAGCCGCGGCCCGTTCATCAGCCACTTCCGCAAGCGGGCGGCAACGACCACCGGCACCGTGGGCGCCTTCTTGCCGACCGTCAGCGAGGCCTCGCCCACGAGCACGATGACGGGCTTGACGACGATCTCGGTGCCGGCCGCCCTCGACAACAACCGGGAGGCGCGGGACGCCTCATGAAGGGAGTTGCGAGAGTGGTCGGTCCGGTGTCCGCCGACCGTCACCAAGCCGCCGCCGACCCAGACCTTCTTGCCGGCGTGGTGCTTCGTGTTGACGGAGAAGACGCCCGTCGGGCCGATGACGACGTGGTCGATGTCGGACTCTCCCGAGCCGACCGGGACGGAGTGCAGCACGGACCACTCGGGCCCGAGTTCGGCCAGCACGCGCGCGACCTCGATCTCGCCGAGGGCACCCTGGTACCAGCTGCGGGCGTCGGCGCTCAGGGGCGGGTGCCCGAAGAACCGCTGCCGCCGGGTCCGGGTGGGCGCCTCGGCCTGGACCCGCAGGCACTCCTGCATCACTGAATAGGCGGGCCGTCGGGCCTTCAGTGTCATCGCGACGCTTCCGCGTGCCACGGTCTCGCTCATGTGGTTCCCCCCGCCCGCACGGTAGGGCGACACCTGACGCGCAGACGAGCCCCCGTTGGGAGGTCACTTCGCGCTCTGGCCCAGCGGTCCCGATCGAGTGGTCAGAAAACGTCCTTCCGCCGCGCAGGAAGGACACATCGGGACCACTCGACCCTCGTCGGGTGACACGTCCGGCGAGCGCCTACCGATCGCAGGCGATCCCGTCGCCGTCTCGGTCGAGGTCGTAGCCGTCCGAGCCCACCACGGTGACCGGCCCCTGGACGTAGGCGGGGCCGTTGCCGCTGCCGCCGGCACAGTCGACGTCTGAGGCGACGGGGACGCACGCCCCGGAATAGTTCGAATCGCACCCGCCCGCAGCGGGCGCTGGCGCGGGCGCAGCGACGGGCGCCGGGGCGACGTAGGGTACGCGGGTCCCGACGCTCGTGACCTGCTGCACCGGGGCGACCGTGACGATCTCGCTGACGAGGGTGCGGGCGGTCTCGACACCGTCGGTGGTCGTCACCTCGTAGGTGTGGACCTTCGTGCCGGCTCGTCCGGTCGTCGTCACGACGCTGGTGCCGACGTCGCGGTTCGGGTCGTCGACCGACACCGACTCGAACGGGACGCTCTCGCTCTCGTCGATGCGAGTGACGCTGACGACGGGGGTGGGTGTCGGAGTCGGGGTCGGGCCCGTCGTGGCGTCGACGGCGACGAAGGGCTGCGCCGCGCCGTCCGGGCCGGCGGTCTCGTCGACCCCGGAAAGGGCACCGCCAGCGGCTGCGTTCGCCGCGCCGCCGACGACCAGCAAGAACGCCATGAAGCCACAAGCAATCAGCACTCGGCCCGTGTTCGTCAGCCTGTTCCACCACAAAGTCATCGTCGCTCCCCCGCGAGTTCGGGCCGGAATCGACCTCGCACAGTGTCCGCATCGACAAGGCGCCAGGCAACCCCCTCCGGTGTAAAACGGCTGATTTCACCTTCAGGTAGTCAGTCGTTCGACGCTTGTCACCTGACCGTCACCTGGCGATGAATGAACGTGGCACACGAGGTGAAAGAGACACCCGTTGTCGAAAACGGGCCGTCGAGATCGGGCTTGACCCATAGGGTCCTGAGGATTGCTCTGCACCCGAACGCGAGCTTTCCCATCGTCTAGCACCCGTAGAAAGAGACACACGATGTCCCGCGCCACGAAGATCACCACCGCCCTCGCCGCTGCCTCCATCATCGGTCTGACCCTCGCCGGCTGCTCAGGCAGCCCGGCAACGGGAACGAGCGGCGAAGCCGCACCCAACATGACCGAGGTCGCTGCCGCCGCCGGGAACACCGCGCCCGCGACCGAGGCCGCCAAGACCACCTTCACCTTCGGCGAGACGGCGACCTTCGACGGCCTCACCCTCGGCATCAGCGCCCCCGAGGCATTCACGCCCAGCCAGTACGCCTACACGGGCTCGCAACCGAGCAACGTCAAGTTCACCATCACCATCACGAACACGGCGACCGAGGGCTACGACCCGTCGCTGACCTTCATTTCCGCATCGTCGGGAAGCCAGGAAGCAGAGCAGATCTTCGACACCGAAGGCGGGCTCACCCTTGCCCCCTCGACGACCATCCTCCCGGGTGCGTCTGTCAGCTACCCCGTCGGCTTCAACGTCGCCGATCCGGCCCAGATCGTCATGGACGTCACGGGAGGCTTCGACTACGAGAAGACCACCTGGACCAACTGAGCATCGAGGACGTCGCCCTCTCCACCCGCGCGGAGGGCGACGTCGCTGCTGTGATCGGGTCAGTTACATCCCGAGCACGTCGGTCGTCGCCTGATCGGCCCGCCACGCCCCGACGAGTGTGCCGAACAGCAGCGCGACCATGCTCCCGATCGCCCAGATGGACATCGCGTCCTCCGACGGTCCGACGACGAGCATTCCTCCAGGTTAGGTCGGCGTCTCCGGACGCGACTCCCCCGCGCGGCCCGTTCTGAGCCGCCGAGCCCCCGCTCCCCCGGAAGAATGGCGACCATGCCCCTCGTCCCCATCGATCCGGCCGATGCCGACGCCCGAGCCGACCTCCGCGCATTCCTCGCCGCCGCCGACCTCACCCTCGCCGGTCTCGACTCCCCCACGCCGCGCCTCCGGCTCTGGGTCGAACGGGGCGCCACCGGCACGGTCGTCGGCAGCACCGGCTACGAGCTCAGCGCCGACGGCGAGCACGCACTCATCCGCAGCGTCGCCGTCGCCCCCGCCGCGCGCACTCGCGGCGCGGGCTCCCGTCTCGCCCTCCACGCCCTCACCGACGCGGCAGCGCACGGAGCCCGACACGCCTGGCTCTTCTCCCGCCGCTCCGGTCCGTTCTGGCAGAAGCTCGGCTTCTCTCCAGCCGACCGAGACGCCCTCGCCGCCGCCCTCCCCGACACGCGCCAGGTGCAGCTCTTCCGCGCCTCCGGCCAGCTCGCCCGCGAGGTCGCTTGGTCGCGCCTCCTCGCCGACCTCCACCCGACGACCCTCTAGGAGGTGCGGGCTGCGTTCGCGCGCTCATCCGCCCGTCGTCGAGTGGTCGCGAATCGTCCCTCCTGGCGAGATGAACGACGATTCGGGACCACTCGAACCGCCGTTACCCCCGTGACACGGAGCGACGACGGACTGACAGCCCGCGCTAGCCTTGCCGCGATGAGCACCCGCACACGGATCGAGCTGGGCCGCCGTGCCGACCTCGGAGCCGACTGCGCCAACTGCTTCGGGCTGTGCTGTGTGGCGCTGGCCTTCACGAAGAGCGCGGACTTTCCGTTCGACAAGCCGGCCGGTGACCCGTGCACGAATCTCGACGAACACGACGGCTGTCGCATCCACCCGCAGCTGCGTGATCGCGGGTTCAAGGGCTGCACGGTGTTCGACTGCTTCGGGGCGGGGCAGAAGGTCAGTCGGCAGACCTTCGCGGGGCGGTCGTGGCGTGACGACGCTTCGACCCGTGAGGCGATGTTCTCGACCTTCCCACTCGTGAGGCGGCTGCACGAGCTGCTCTGGTACCTCGACGAGGCGATCGCACTGGTCGAGCGCGAGAGCGAGCGCCTGGAAGCCACCACCCCCGACCCAGCCCCGTGGCTGACCGCCTTCGAGCACGTCCGGCTCCTCGCAGACGGCACGCCCGACGAGCTGGCCGCCCTCGACGTCGATGCCGAGTACGACGCGGCGCGTCCGCTGTTGGTGCAGGCGAGTGAGGTCGCCCGGGCGGCCGTCCCCGCGCCTCCTCGGCGATCGAAGGGCAAGGGCCCGGCGCTCGAGCCGGGGAGCGACCTGATGGGTGCGGGCCTGGCCGGGGCGGATCTGCGGGGGCGGACGCTCCGCGGCAGCATCGCGATCGCGGCGGACCTGCGCGGGGCAGACATGGACCGCTGCGATCTGCTGGGTGTCGACCTGCGGGACGCCGATCTCAGCGGGGCGGACCTGTCGGGGGCGATCTACCTGACGCAGATGCAGGTGAACAGTGCCCGGGGTGATGCGGTGACGCGCCTGCCCGAGGGCTTCGCGCGGCCGTCGCACTGGGCTGTCGGGCGCTAGCCCCCCGCGCCTCTGGTGGTGGCTCCGAAGCAGGGCTAGCCTCCCCCGCATGAGGACGCTCACGTACTCCATCAACGTCACGCTCGACGGTTGCATCGACCACCGTGAGGGCCGGCCGGACGCCGAGATCCACCAGCTGGCCACGGAGGCCCTCGAGCAGGCCGACGGTCTGTTGCTGGGCCGGGTCACCTACGAGTTGATGGAGCAGTCCTGGCGTCCGCCCGCCTCCGACGCGTTCCCCGACTGGATGCAGCCCTTCGCGAAGACCATCCACGAGATCCCGAAATACGTGGCGTCGACGACGCTCGAGAGCGTCGACTGGAACGCCGAGCTGCTCGGCGGCGACCCGCGCGAGGCGGTCCTCGAGTTAAAGAGCCGACCCGGGGGCCCGCTCCGCCTCGGAGGTTCCACCTTCGCCACCGACGTCGTCGGCTGGGGCCTGGTCGACGAGTTCGAGTTCACCGTCTACCCCTGGGTCGCCGGCCACGGCCCCTACCTGCTCGCCGGCCTCCCTCACCCCCTCGACCTCACCCCGACCGCCCGTCACGACCTCGCCTCCGGAGCCGTCGCGACGACGTACCGGGCTCGGGCCTGACGTCCAAGCGGGTGGGAAAACTACCAAGGGCGTGAAGCCAAGGAGGCACGGGGCAGTCTGCGAGCAACGGCGAGCAAGGTTGCCGCCGTCCTCGGGCCGCCTAGCGACCACTTAGTGCGCCGGGGGGCTTCACGGCAAACCACAACGTCGCTCACTGAGTCGATCGCGGCCGTGTGGTACCTAGAGGAACGGAACACCTGCGAGTTCTTTGTCTTTGAGCACTCCTCGCGTCACCTAGTCTCTTGAGAAACCGTCACAAAAGGGGGACAACCATGGAGTTTGCCGAGCGGCTCGCCGCACTCGCGTTGAAGGTCAAGAACCAGCGCGAGGCGATTCAGACCGAAGAAGCCACGAAGAACGCATTCATCATGCCGTTCATCTCGACGATTCTCGGGTACGACGTCTTCAATCCCCTCGAGGTGGTGCCCGAGTTCACGGCCGACGTCGGCGTGAAGAAGGGCGAGAAGATCGACTACGCGATCATGCGTGACGGCGAAGTCCAGATCCTGATCGAGTGCAAGAAGTCGACCGAGCCCCTCCGAATCGAGCACGCGTCGCAGCTCTTCCGCTACTTCGCAGTGACGAACGCCCGAATCGCCGTACTCACGAACGGCGAGAGCTACCACTTCTACACAGACCTCGACAAGCCGAACCGCATGGACGACAAGCCGTTCCTGGTACTCGACCTGTCGGACATCGACGAGACTCTCCTCCCCGAGCTCAGCAAGTTGACGAAGGACGTCTTCGACCTCGACTCCGTCATCAGTGCGGCGGAGGAGCTGAAGTACGTCGGCCAGCTCAAGCGAGCCATCGCCGCTCAGTTCCGCGATCCGTCCGACGACTGGATTAAGTTCGTCACGACCCGCGTCTACGAGGGCTCGTTCACCCAAAAGGTGCGTGACCAGTTCACACCACTCGTGGTCAAGGCGTCGAAGCAGTTCCTGAACGACCAGGTGAACGATCGTCTGAAGACGGCGCTGGGCTCCCCGAACTTTCCGTCGATGCCGGCCGAAGCCCCCGCGGGCACCGTCAGCAGCGAAGCTGTCGTCGAGGCCGACCTCGATCGGGACACCGAGACGGAGACGACTCTCGAAGAGCTCGAGGGCTACCAGATCGTCAAGGCGATCGCCTGCAGCGAGGTCAAGCCCGAGCGCATCGTCCACCGTGACGCCAAGTCGTACTTCGCCGTCCTGCTCGACGACAACAACCGCAAGCCGATCGCGCGCCTGCACTTCAACGGCAAGAAGCAGAAGTACCTCGGTGTCTTCGACGCCGACAAGGTCGAGACCAAACATGCCATCGAGTCCCTCGACGGCATTTACGAACACGCTGACGCGATCCGCAGCGTCATCAAGTCCTATGCCTGAGCCCGAACCTCAAGCTAAAGCATCACACCGACCTGACCCGAACGGAATCGACTGTGACCACTGCCCCAATCCTGCTTTTCCTGCACGGCGTAGGAAATGGCGATAAGGACGACAACTGGCGAGGAATTCTCTCCGCCTCGCTCGTTGAGCTGGGTTACCCGGCCCTCGAGGATTCCCGAGTCATCGCCCCGAAGTACGCCCACGCGCTGATCGACTGGGACGTGAGGGAGGACGTCCCCGACGTCACACTGAAAACTCCGATACGCGACGCCGCTCGCCAGAATCGTCGCGCGTTCGAGGCCCGCATGGGCGCGATCGAGTCCCGACTGGGAAAGCACGTGCGAGGAGAAGGAATCCCGGGGCTTGACGCTGGGGTCGGTGCGGCGATCGCCGCCCCACCCTTCAGGCAGGCTCGAAACTATCTCTCGAATCCACAGATCCGAGCCCAAGTCCTCAACCGAATCATCGGCGGCTTGCCGGCAACGGGGAGGCTCGTGATCGTAGGACACAGCCTCGGATCGGTCATCGCCGCAGACCTTCTGAGGCGCCTGCCCGCTAGTCTCGAGGTTGCGGGAATGGTGACGATCGGCAGCCCTCTGGCCAACGGGGCTTTCGACGTCGACAAGCTCAAAGAGACGTTGCGAGAGCCACCTACCAATTTGTCGTGGTGGGTCAATTTCTGGAACGGGTCCGATCCCGTCGCGGCTCACCGAGGCCTCTCTTCGGTCATCCCGTGGCTCGTCGACTTCAGGGTCGACGCGACGAAAGACTTCGTCCAGGGCCACTTTGCGAGGGAGTACCTCAGCTCACAGACGGTGGCGACAGCGATCGGGTTCGCCCTGTACGGCTCGGCTTCCAAGGATCTGTCTGCTCGTGAGCTCGGCGTAGACGTACCCGCTGATCCGGCCGAATCGCTGGTGTTACTGGCTCTCCGTTACGCCCACCTGATGAGGCAACAGCTCAAGGGTGACGACCTGGAAAGGTTCACGGGGGCCTTGCGTCGAGTACAAGAGGACGCTGTCGAGCAGATCGTTCTTCGCAACAAGGAGGCGGGAAGACCAGTTCCGGGTGACGTAGCTCGTCTCGCCGTCGATTCGACCGATTTGTTGCCCCTGCTCGTCGAGCCGTTGCCGAGCCGCCATCGTACAAAAGAGGAGGCTGTCGTCCTCCTGACGGTTCTGGCAGCCGAGAACGTCATTCGTCCTTACGAGATCGACCTGCCACGGGACAAATGGAGAGACGCCATGAAGGATCTCACCGCCGAAATGGGGCTTGGTTCCCAGTACGGGTTGGACGTTTTCGAAGCGGCCAAGGAGGCCCGCACGGAGCTGACCCCAGGTCGTGGCGTCAATTGGATCAAGTGGAGCGCGCTGAGCGTCGGGGCGGCAGCACTCGTCGTGGCGACTGGCGGCCTGGCACTCGCTGCCGCGCCCGGTCTTGCAGGTGCTGCTGCCCTCACCAGCGCACTAGCCGCGTTCGGGCCTGGCGGCATGATCGGTGGACTACTGACAGCCGGCACGTTGGTATCGGCCGGCGGAGGAGGCATCGCCTACGGTCTCGCGGGCCAGGGAACAAGCGCGGAGACGCTGGAGGCCGTCGTCGAACGCCGCCTAGCGGCCGCCATTCTTCGCAAACGGCAAGGCCTGGAACCCGATCTAGAAATGTGGGGTGTCTTTACGCAGGTCGAACGCGAGGTGCGGCGTAGGCACGAACGGATGGACGAATTTAGCGATCAATCTTCCCCTGGAATCCAAGATCTGAAGCGAAAGATCGTCACGGTCGAGCTGGCTCTCAAGTACCTTTCCAAGAACGGACTCGAGCCTGGCGCTCCCCTAGCGGAGGACTGACTTGGTGACCGGTGTCATCCACCCACCACCCTCAACACCCCCGTGGCAACCACCGTCACCGCCGTCGTCCACAGCACGATCGCGATGACCTGCCAGAGCATCACCCACCCCTTGGACACCCCGGTGCCGACGAGGGTCGCCGCGGTGAACATCGTCGGCAGTGCGAGCGGTGCCAGCAAGCTCGCCCCGGGCACTCCGAACTTCACCAGCCAGCGCTTGAGGCGTTGCGTCCCTTTCTTCTCGGGCTTCGTCTCGAGTAGCTCATCACGCGACACGACCCGGGTGGCTCCCGAAACCTCGGCACCCCCAGCACCGCTCGACGACGACACCTCAGACCCCCCACCACCGTCCGAGACCGCACCCGCACCCGGCGCACCCGCCACCGCACCCGACCCGCCGGCCGGTGCCCCACCCGCCTCGCGCCTCCTGCGTCGATCCACGACCCCCGACCGCACCCACGATCCGAGCCACACCACCGCGGCCACGCACAACACGTTGCCCACGATCGCAGCCAGCGCCGCGACGACCGGGTTCACCCCGCTCAGCACGCCGAGAGCGGCCGAGCCCTCCCCCTCGAAGAACGGGATCGCCCCCGCCAGCACCAAGATCACCGGCTGCGCGAGCTCGGGCACCTGGCCCATCAGCTCCTGCAACCAGGCGAACGGGCCGCCCGATGAGGCGTCAGACGCAGTAGTCGTGGCCGCGGCCGACAAGCGCGACGGTCCAGAGAGGGTGAGCGCGATGGACATGGTGATCTCCTTCGATAGGTGTCACTGAGGTTTGAGGGCACGCCGAACACCGGCGTGGTGAAGAGAGCAACGAGGCGATGCGACACCGCCGCACCGAGAACGACCTCAGTCGTCCCGCAGCCCCGGCAGCCCGACCGCCACGATCAACGACGTCGATAGCATCGCCGCAGCGGCCACCGCGATCGCGTCCCCCGCGATCCGCGCACCCCACTTGCCCTGCTGCAGCTCGCGCCCGCGGGTGTAAACGTCGCCTGACCACGGGATGTCCCGGTGCAGTGCCGGCAGGGCTCCGCTCGCCGACACCAGAGCCGCGAGGGCCGCCGTGCGGACCGACGGCTCGGCACCCTCCGCGAGGACGCTCCGCAACGACGCGACCAGCTCGCCCCGCCGACCCGCGCCTCCTACCCCCTCGGCCAGGCGCAGCCGGGTCCCGGGGATGAATCCGAGCGTCTTCGTCTTCTCCCGCAGCAGCGCCCCGCGCGCCACCAGCCGGTCGAGAGTCGGCGCTCGCAGGGCCGGGCCGATCTCGAGCACGAGCGAGTACGCGTCCGTCGGCTTGCGCTCGACCCGCTGCCAGGTGTCGAGCAGCAACTCGTCGCTCGGAGGAGGGGACGGCGTCACGCGCACCTGCCGTCCCCGCAGAGTGGTCGTGCGGTCGATGTCGACCGTTCCGAGCAGCGCCAGCTCGGTCAGCACGGCCCCGGCCAGCACATGGAACAACGGAGACCCTTCGCTGTGGATCGACCCCGACGACGGGTCGAGCAGCACGAGCAGCAGGTCCTCGGCGAGCGTCGGCGCGAGTGTCTCGTCGGTCATCGCTCGCCTCCCTCGGAGCCACGACCCGAGGAGGCGCGGCTCGCCCCCGAGCCGCCACCTGCGTCCCCGACATCGGTCGCCTCGGCACCGGCCGGCTCGACACCGCCAGGCGTCTCGGCGGCGTCGAGCGCCGCCTCGAGTGCGGCCAGGTCGTCGAGTTTCCCGGCCCCGATGAGCGACGCCCGATAGAGCACCTCGCGCTGAGCACCGTTGTAGAGCTCGACGACCGCGTCGGTCACGGTCTGCTGGGCGAATGCCGCGCCTCGGGGAGCCCGCTCCCCCGGGGTGCCGAGCCATTCGTACCGCTGGGTCGCCGCCGCGAGCACGGGAGCGTACTGCTCCCCCAACCGCCGCCGCGTCTCGCGGTCAGCGTCGTCCGTGAGGTCGTCGAGTTCGATGTCGGCTGCCGTTCGCGGCGAGTCGATGAGCATCTGCTTGAGATCGTCCATCGCCCCTTCGTCGAACACCTTGGACCAGATGAGCAGCAGCGACTGGTCGGCTTCGCTGAGGTCCCGTCCCGCCTCGGCGAACCCAGCAGGCAAGGAGGCGCTGGTCCGGTTCTCGAGGATCGCCGCCAACTCGGCGCGGATGCGTTGCAGCCGCTCGATGGTGGCGGCGAGCTCGGCGTCGATCGTGCGGAGGGCGCCGGCCGGATCGTCGACGGACGAGCCGATGGACTCGATCTGGGCAAGCGGGACGCCGAGTTCGGTGAGGCGGGTGATTTGCAGCAGGCGGACCAGGTGCCGCACCTCGTACTGCTTGTACCCATTGGCCAGCCGCTCGGGCTCGTCGAGCAACCCGAGCTGGTGGTAGTACCGGACCGACTTGACGGTGGTGCCGGCCAGCTCGGCCAGCTCGCGTGTGCTCCAGGCCACGGGAGGCTCCTCTCGGTCGCGCCGGCGCGGTGCCGGTGTGTGACCTAGTAGAGACCATGCCCTTGGGGCAGGGTCAAGGGGCGCAGCAGAGGAGACCGCACTTATCTCACAAGCGTTTGGGTCCGCCTTCATGTCTAAAACGAGGATTCCCGGCGAGTTCGTCCGCGCCAAGGCCTTCACGACTGAGGTGCCCAGCAAAGCTGGAGACGTAGCCGACTCGCTATCGACGTAGGCACCGAAGAAGGGAGATAATTATTTATGGCCATCATTGGAGCTTTCGAGCCAGGAACTCAATCCGTCAAAGCACACGCCACGGAGGTCACTTGCTTCCACCAGACAGTCCTGAGCTCAGAACACGGGCAGCTTCTGCACCTCTCAACCTTTGGCTCAGCGGAACGCCAGTCAATCCCGAAGTCGAGCCAGTCACTCCAGCTGGATTTGGAAGCGGCAACGGCTCTCCACGGACTTCTTGAAGAGACATTTCCGTCCCTGAAAGCCTCGTAGTCGCTCTCTTCCAGCTCCCCAATGACGGTGCTGGCAGGTACAGTTTTTGTGTGTCAAATCTCGTGAAGCTCCCCTCTCGGAAGCCCAAGGTTCTCGAATTTTTTGCCGGCATTGGACTGGCTCGCATGGGGCTCGAATCTGCGGGATTTCAAGTCACTTGGGCGAACGACTACGAACCTGACAAACAGGCCCTCTACGCCGGTCACTTTAAGGATGACTCCGAGGACCACAACTTCGTTCTTGGCGACATCGCCAAGGTGAAAGGTGATTCTCTTCCGAAGGACGCAACTCTC
Source organism: Frigoribacterium sp. VKM Ac-2836 (assembly GCF_013248995.1). GTDB lineage: Bacteria > Actinomycetota > Actinomycetes > Actinomycetales > Microbacteriaceae > Frigoribacterium. The sequence continues at coordinate 127,225 of NZ_JABRPK010000005.1, forward strand.
GCGTGGGGATCGTCACCGTGCACGGACTTGTCCCTGGCCGGGTCGCGCGGAGGAATCCGAACTGGTGAGTCCAACGCCTTTTGGCACTACATACGGCTTTTGGATGAGCTGAAAGACGGTCGGCCCGAGGTTGCCGTCCTGGAGAACGTGGTGGGCCTCGCTACTTCTCATGGGGGTGACGATCTTGCCGCGGCCGTGCGGGCTTTTAACGATCTCGGCTACTCGGTTGATGTCCTGGCCCTCGACGCTCGAAGGTTCATCCCCCAATCTCGTCCTCGATTGTTTCTGGTCGGGGCTCTCAATCCCCCGAAGACGACAGACAGTGGCCACAGCGAACTGAGGCCAGACTGGCTCCAGGCCGTTTACGGTGATCCCACGCTCCGTACGCACAGGGCTGTCCTGCCCGCTCCACCCGCCCCCCTCCTCACAGGGTTAGGGGATCTCGTCGAAGATATGTCGGCCGATGACGACCGATGGTGGGATGAGACCCGCACAGGATTGTTCACGGCATCGCTCTCGCCGATGCAACTAGACCGCATCGTCGAGATGCGAAGTTCGCCAGGTACCAAGTTTCGGACTGCTTACCGACGCACGAGAAAAGGCATAGCGGTGTGGGAGGTTCGTCCAGACGACATTTCTGGATGCCTGCGGACAGCCCGAGGGGGTTCCTCGAAGCAGGCCGTCGTGAGGCTGGGAGATGGTGGCCTACAGGTGCGTTGGATGACCCCGCTCGAATACGCCCGACTCATGGGCGCGGGCGATTACAACCTCTCTGGTGCCCGGACTAATCAAGCCTTGTTTGCCTTCGGAGACGCGGTCGCTGTGCCGGCGGTTGCTTGGTTATCAGAAAACTATTTGATGCCCCTGATCCGAGGCACCCTGGAGCAATCGACGTTTGAACTGGAGGTTGCTCATGGGTAGTCGTGGGATTGCCTCCTACAACGAGCCGGATGGCCCCCCGCCATCGCGCAAGTCTCTTCCGACCCCCTTCGTGCGAGCGTTCAGGGAGATGCTCAATACGGCGCTATCTGCCGTGGACATGGATTCGGGTAAGACTCTCGGACGATGCATTGGCGTATACGCGTTCTTCGACTACGACGGCGAGCCCATCTACGTTGGCCAGACCAAAGAGGACTTCGCAACCAGAATTGGCCGGCATCTGCGCGGACAGCGTTCCGACACACTGGCTTACCGCATTCTCGACCCATTCGAGGTGGCAGAAATGCAGCTTTGGCCGGCTGAGCATCTTCGTGGCCTTCCGACTCCTGAAAGAACGAAGGCGATTGACGCATTGGAGTATTCCGTCTACCTGACCGCAATTGAAACATCGAAATACAAGGCCATCTTGAATGAGAAAATTCCGCCGGTGTCATTGCGTCAAAACTTGCCGCGCTCCTACCGCTCAAAGCTCGTGCCGGATTCAATGAGAGCTGAAAGGGAGCATCCCGACATTCGTATAGCCCGCCGGGCGGAAACCCTATCTCGAGTGGCTGCGGTGGCCCACGAGCGTGGCGAGGTGTCGGCCGGTTTGCGCCGGGTCATAGTCATTCAAGCTGTCCGTCTTGCTGACTTAGCCGCTGCGCGACTTGCGTACTCCGAAGGTCGCCGGAGGCCATCGCCCCAAGCGATCGACGTCAGAGCTTTGGTAGGAAACGTGACCAAAGAACAGCATCAAGAGGGAGACGACTAGGCACCATTGTCTGGCGCATAAAAATATAATGCGATTTTCAATGGGGAAGAGGAAGTGCAGCACCCAGTCGTGCGAGGCCTCGTGATCCAGTGACCGCATCGCTCAGAATTCCGGCTAGACCAAGACGCCTCGAGCTCGTCAACCAGGTCAGCCCCTCGAACCAGGTCAGTCAAAATCCGTTAAACTTGTATGTGCTTTTGAAATTCCTGGAACCGGCTGAGGGTTCATGGCAATTTGGCGTATTCGAGGCGCATTGCGCAGCAATCGTTTCCTGTGGAGTGACGCAAGAGAGATGTCACAGACATCTTCTAAATCCAAATGGTCGGGCTGACAGGATTTGAACCTGCGACCCCTTGACCCCCAGTCAAGTGCGCTACCAAGCTGCGCCACAGCCCGAGATCTGGGTTCGAATGGCAACCCAGGTCTTGGTGTTGCCCCGACCGAGGCAACCCCACAACTATAGCCGATGAATGGGTGTGCCTGAGACCGAACCAGGGCAGGGCGGACCGAACGGAGTGTTTCGCCCCGTTACGGCGCACGGGACGGCAAGCACCCCGCCCACCTACCGTCGTGACATGCCCACCTCGACGACCCGCGCCTCCTCGGCCCTGCCGATCCGTCTGCGCGGCGTCGGGAGGCACTTCGGCGAGCGCCCCGTCCTCAACGACCTCCACCTCGACGTCATGGCCGGCGAGATCATCGCCATCGTCGGACCCTCCGGCTGCGGCAAGTCGACCCTGCTGCGCCAGGTGGGCGGCCTCGACCAGCCCGACACCGGCACCGTCGACATCGACGACTCCCCCACCCGGCCCACCGACCAACGCTGCGCCATCGCGTTCCAGGAGCCGCGCCTCCTGCCCTGGCGCACCCTCCGCCAGAACATCGAGCTCGGTCTGCCAAAGGCCGGCAAGACCAACAACGACAAGACCAACAACGACAAGACCAACAAACCAGACAAGGCCGCCGGCCGGGCCCGCATCACCGAACTGCTCGACCTCGTCGGACTCGGCAGCTCGGCCGACCTCCGCCCTCGCCAGGTGTCCGGAGGCATGGCCCAACGCACCTCCCTCGCCCGCGCCCTCGCCCGGGCCCCCAAGGTGCTGCTGCTCGACGAACCCTTCGGAGCCCTCGACGCCCTCACCCGCCTCCGCATGCACGACCTGCTGCTCGACATCCACCGCGCCGAACCCACCACCGTCCTGCTCGTAACCCACGACGTCGACGAAGCCCTCTACCTCGCCGACCGCATCGTCGTCCTCGCCGACCTCTCGCAGCAGCAGCCCGCAGGCGCCACGGTCGCCGCCGACACCACCGCAGGAGGCGCGACGCACGTTGACACCGCAGGAGGCGCCCCCAGCATCCAGCGCATCGTCACCGTGCCCGGCGCCCGGCCCCGCGACCGCGACGACCCCGCCCTGGCCGAGCTGCGCCTCCAGCTGCTCGCCGACCTCGGCGTCCACCGCGTCCACGCCGGCACCTCGCCCACCAGCACCCTGACCGCACCCGCACCCGCACCCGCACCTGCACCTGCACCCGACCACCGCACCGCCCCCGACAGCACGGAGACGAACCGATGACCTTCCGCACCTCCCCCACCACCCGCACCCGCGCCTCCTGGGCCGGCGGTCTCGCTCTCGCTGCGGCGAGCGCCCTTCTCCTCACCGGCTGCGTCGCGGGTGAGGACGCCGGCACCGGCGCCGCCCAGGCCGCCGGCGGCGCGAGCGACGGCGAGTGGTCGACCGACACCCTCGACATCGACTTCGCGACCTACAACCCGCTCAGCCTCGTCGTGAAGGACCAGGGCTACCTCGAGGACGCCCTCGGCGACGGCGTCACCGTCACCTGGACCCAGTCGGCCGGCTCGAACAAGGCCAACGAGCTGCTGCGCGCCGGGGCGGTCGACGTCGGCTCGACGGCCGGCTCGGCCGCGCTGCTCGCCCGCTCGAACGGCTCCCCCATCAAGACGATCGACGTGTACTCGCAGCCCGAGTGGTCGGCGCTCGTCGTGCCGGGCGACTCGACCATCACCGACGTCGAGGGCCTCCGCGGCAAGACGATCGCCGCGACCAGCGGCACCGACCCGTACTTCTTCCTGCTGCAGGCACTCGACCAGGCCGGGCTCAGCGCGTCGGACGTGACGATCCAGAACCTGCAGCACGCCGACGGACGCGCCGCCCTCGAGAACGGCAGCGTCGACGCCTGGTCCGGGCTCGACCCGATCATGGCCGCGAGCGAGGCCGAGTCGGGCACGAAGCTGATCTACCGCAACGTCGACTTCAACAGCTACGGGTTCCTCAACGCCACCGAGTCGTTCCTCGAGGCCTCGCCCGATGTGGCGCAGGTCGTCGTCGACTCGTACGAGAAGGCCCGCACCTGGGCGCTCGAGAACCCGGACGAGACCGCCGCCATCCTCGCGAAGGCCGCCGCGATCGACCCCGCCGTCGCCACCACGGTGATCGACCGCACCCACCTCGACATCGACCCCGCCCCCGGGGCCGACCAGCGCGCCGTCCTCGAGACCGTGGGCCCGATCCTCGTCGAGTCCGGCGACGTCCCCTCGCAGGACGACGTCGACGCCGCCCTCGACGAACTCTTCGACGACTCGTACGCGAAGGCCGCGTCCACCTCATGAGCGACACCCTGACCGCCACCCGACCCGCCGAGGAGGCGCGGGTCGCCGACAGCGCAGGCCGCGCATCCTCGTCCGGGTCGCCCGCGCCGCGATGCCCGGGTGCCCCGGGCGCGCCTGCTCCCCGCCGCCTGGCACTGCTCGGGGTGCTCGTGCCGGCCGCCGTGCTCGCCGCCTGGGTGCTCGCCACCACCGTCGGCGGAGTGCCCTCGTACCGCCTGCCGTCCCCCGTGGACGTGGCGCAGGCAGGAGTCGACCTCGCCGCCACGGGCCAGCTCGGCCTCTACGTCGCCATCTCGGTGCAGCGGGTGCTGATCGGGTTCGTGGTCGGGTCGCTGATCGGGCTGGTCGTCGGGGCCGTCGTCGGGTTGTCCCGGGTGGGCGAGGCGGTGCTCGCTCCGTCGATCGCTGCCGTGCGGGCGGTGCCGTCGCTGGCCTGGGTGCCGTTGCTGATCCTGTACCTCGGCATCGGCGAAGACAGCAAGGTCACGCTGATCGCGATCGGTGCGGCGTTCCCGGTGTTCACCACGGTCGCGGGGTCGCTGCGGCACGTCGACCCGCAGCTCGTCGAGGCCGGCCGCGCCTATGGCCTGCGGCGGGTGTCGCTCTTCACCCGGGTGCAGCTGCCGGCCGTGCTGCCGTCGCTCGTGTCCGGGCTGCGGCTCGCGCTGGCGCAGGCGTGGCTGTTCCTGGTCGCGGCCGAGCTGATCGCGTCGTCCATGGGCCTCGGGTTCCTGCTGACCGAGTCGCAGTCGAACGGACGCGTCGACCGGATCTTCCTCGCCATCGTGCTGCTGGCGCTGCTCGGCACGCTGAGCGACACCGTGCTGAACCTGGTGCAGCGCGTGGCGCTGCGCCGCTGGCGGTAGGCCGGCCCCGTTCTCACGGCGCCCGAGCCGCGCCTCCCAGCCCGCGCCTCCTACGCTCCGGTGAGCGCCTCGACGACGTCGGGGTGCTCGTCCATCCACGCGCGGACGATCGGCTCGTAGTCGGTGCCTTCCGCCCCGCCGTTCTCGTTGAACATGACGTTGCAGAGCGACAACAGGTCGTCCTCGCTCAGCTCGAAGTCGCGCAGCCAGTCACTGGCGGTCGCGAAGTCCTCGTCGAAGGTCGAGCTCGCCATCGAGTGGATCTCTTCCGCCGGGCCCATCGCCCCCTCGGGGTCTTCGAGGTCGCGGATCGGGTAGGCGTCGTAGGCCCAGTGCGGTCGTGCCAACGTGGCGACGACGTTCTCACCCGCGTCGGTCCGTGCCTGCAACTCGGTCAGCAGGGCCGCCGTCGAGGACGTGACGAAGTCCATGCTCTCGAGGCCGTAGGTGGGGATGGCCTGCTCCTCGGTGATCTGGGTCAGGCCGGCACCGGGCTCGAGACCCACGATCGTGTTGCCGAACAGATCGGCGTTGGCGGCGAGCTCGTCGAGAGAGGTGATCGGGGCGTCCTCGTTCACGACGATCGTGTTGCGAGCCTCGGTGTACCAGGCGCCCAGGTCGGTCATGTCGTCGCCGAACCGGTCGACGTAGTCGGCGTGGGTGTTGGGCAGCCACGAGTCCATCACCAGGTCGTAGTCACCCGAGGCCACGCCCGAGTAACCGGGCGCGACGTCGACGTCGGTCAGCGTGACGTCGTAGCCCTCGTCCTCGAGCACGGCGCTCCACAACTGCGAGACGGCGATGCCCTCGGGCCAGCCGGCGAAGACGGCGATCGTGATCTCCCCCTGGTCGCCGTTGTCGAGCGCGGCCACGGGCGGACCACCGGGGGTGCAGGCGGTCAGGGCGAGTGCGGCCGCGCCGACCGTGGCGAGGGTGGCCAGGCGCCGGGTCCGCTTCGCGGCGTGCCTCCGGTTCGTGGGTTCCTCGGGGCGGGGCTTCGAGCTGACGGGTGTGTTCACGGTGTTCCTTTCGGGTCCGGGCGCGGGCCCGCTCTGACGCGGTCGCGGCCCGGTGGGTGAGGCACGCGCCGGTGGTGACGGGCGGGGGCTCCGTCGCATGCCGGCACGGGCAGGGCGCGTCACGACGATCGTGGGCGCCGGGTCGCCGCGGCTCTCGGCGGTGCGGTCACGGCCTCGGCCGCTCATCACATCGCAGGCGGAGGAGGCACGGTGCCGGTCGGCACCACGGCTCACCTCGAGCGCGGCTCAGCGGGTCGGCGAGACCGCACCGAAGTGAACGGTGCGGCGTGACCAGACGACGGTCCAGCCTCGGCGGCGGGGCCGCACGTCGACGGCCTGGAGGGGTGCGACGACCACGGCGGGGGCGAACGAGTCGCGCGATGCCATGGGTCCTCCGGAGTTCGGGTGCCGCTGAGTGCGGTGTCAAAGCTAGCCGCAGGAGGCGCGCACGGCCAATCGACACCCGTCGCCTGGCCCGCCCGCCGGCCGCACCGCTCGCGTACAACGCCAGGAAGTGGTCACCGCGCCAGGACTAAACCTGGCGCGGTGACCACTTCCTGGCGTCAGGCCGACCGACCACCTGCCGTCCGCACCTCCCCCACGCGACCCGGCCCGCGCCTCCTGGGCTCTACCGCGCCTCGCCGCCTCTATGCCGCGACCCGCCGACGCCGCTCCCGTCCGCGCATCACGACGACGACCGCCACCATCGCCGCGAGCGCCAGCCCCACGATGGCCGGTGCCCCGACGTCGACGGCGCTCTCGAGCCCTCCGCGGGTCGCCTGGGCGCCGAGCCACAGGGCGGTGGCCCCCTGCACCAGGTAGGCGACGAGGTATACGGCCGACAGCGTCCCCGCCCGGTGGTGTTCCGGCGCGAACCGCGACACGATCCCGAGCCCGGACGCGAAGAACAGGCTGTAGCCCACCCCCGACAACACGCAGAAGGCCAGGAACAATGCCAACGACTGCTGCGCCGCCGCCAGCACCAGGGCCGTGAAGCCGAGCGCCGTCGCCACTGCCGCCACGACGACCGCGACGACCACCGGCACCCGCCTGGACGCGAGCGCCACGACCGCGATGACGACCATCGACAGGGCGATCACCGCACCGGTGACGAACGCGTTGTCGCTACCGATCAGCGTCACGCCGATCTCGGCACCGAGCGAGAGCACCACGGCCCCGAGAGCGTAGGAGGCGCTGACACAGACGGCCGCGGCCCCGACGGCCCCGAGGAGCGCGCGGGGCACGCTCGGCCACCGTGGCCTCCAGCGCCCGGCTTTCTCGTCCCGGTCGCGAGGCAGCCGCCCGACGAGGACGAGCACGCCCAGCTCGACGACGAGCAGCACCCAGTACGTCAGGTGCAGGGGTTCGGGTGCGTACTGGACGAGGGCTCCCCCGAGCAGAGTGGCGAAGACGAGGCCGACGGCGGTGGAGGCGGTGCTGATGGCCCCGGTCCGGGCCGAGTTGACGGGCCCGGCGATGTCGATCATGGCGGCGGTGGCGGGGCTGAGCGACAGACCGACGCCGAGGCCCATGAACGCCCGGCCGACGAGCACCCAGCCGACGTCGGGTGCGAGGGCGAACAGCAACACGCCGACGATGGACGCGCCCACGCCGAGCAGGATGCTCGCGCGTCGGCCGATCGTGTCGCTGAGGCTGCCGAAGACGAGCAGCACGACCACGAGGACGAGGGGGTAGACGGCGAAGATCGCGGTGGTGACGAACGGGGTCAGCTGCCAGTCGGTGGCGTAGAGCGGGTAGACCGGCGTCGCGGCGCCGCTCGTCCACAGAGCGAGGGCGAGGACGGAGGCGCAGGTCCAGAACGCGAGTCGGTTCGGCCCCTCGGGACGAACGGAAGCAGCGAGATCACGGGGCATGACGGCGACGCTAGCACCCTGGATACGAAAAGCCTACTGAGGTAGGGTGTCGAAATGGCATCCCGTGGACCTCTCGACCCGCGTTGCGGCATCGCGCGCAGCCTGGACCTGCTCGGCGAACGCTGGGCTCTGCTCGTGGTGCGCGAGGCTCTGCTCGGGCACACGCGGTTCTCGCAGTTCCGGGCGCGGCTCGGCCTGTCGCCCGACGTGCTGACCGCACGGCTCGACTCGCTCGTCGCAGCCGGTGTGCTCGAGCGGTCGTCTTACCGGGAGGGCCAGGCCCGCGAGCGCGTCGAGTACCTGCTGACGGACGCCGGCCGCGACCTCGCCCCCGTGCTGGCCGCCCTCGCGGCCTGGGGAGACGAGCACGATCCCCACCCTGACGGCGCCGCACGCCGGTTCAGCGTCGTCGGGTCCGACGAACCGGTGCGAGTTGCGTTCGTGACGGGCGACGGGCACGTGGTCGAGCCCGCCGATGTCGCGATGGCACCGCGCCTCGACGACTGACCCGAATGCGGCCCCGCCACGTGGCCACTCGCCACCACGCGATCCGCTCATGCCTCCATCCCGCCACGGGTTGATCACTCCACCACGAGATGTGATGGCGGGTTGTTCACTTCGTGGCGTGGTGCGCGACGACTCCGCGATCTCAGCCCGTCGAGCCGCTCGCACCCCGCCTGGCCGGCCGGGGGAAGGCCGCACGCATGTGATCGCTGGTGAGCAGATCGCCGATGCCGATCATCAGCAGCGAGAAGACGATCTGCTCGACGACCATCCATTCGGGATAGAGCCCGGGGATGGTGGCGATGATCAGCGTCACGATCGGAAAAATGCGACTGAAAAGGCGGAGGCGTGAGTACGCCCAGTAGTAGCCGAGCTGTGCCCTCCAGGCGAAGACGTAGAGCGAGGCGGTGATGAACAGGACGACGGTGGACCGGAACCACACGGCCCACGGCACGTGTTCACCGCGGCTGGTGAGGACGGCGGCGATGAAGATGGCGGTGAGTCCGACGACGGTCTCGCCGAACAGCAGCCACCGGATGCCCATGAAGCTGCGGACCGTTCGCGGGTGCTGCCGCATGTCCTCGTGGATGACGTAGCCCGAGTGGCGGCCACCGGCGAGCCGGTCGAGCTGCAGCCGCTGCCACACCTTGTCGGCCGCGGCCGACAACCCCACCCCCGAGGAGGCGCGGTGCCACAACCCAGCGCCCGTCACCTTCGCACCCCGTCCACTCGTCTCACGAACACCAATGGTGCCCTATCCCACCCTCAGAACTCACCGCCGTTCGTCTGCCCGGGCTGAACCGTGAAGCACCACGAACTCGACGTCACCTGGACCTTCGAGATCCCCGTCCACACCTTGACCGAGTACCGAGTGCCGTCCTCGCTCGTGACAATCAGCCGCTCACTCTCACCATCTGGAGAAAACTGGCGCTTGGTCGTAAACCCCACGTCGTCGACAAGCTCTTCCTCCAACCTCTCGAAGTAGCCCTGTTCGTCCGGAACAGTCGAGTACTCGACGGAGGTCGACCCAGTCCACTGGAATTGCCCACCCGAACACGACATCAAGACACCATCCGGCGGCTCGAGAATGCTGACGATCTGATCCTCGGGACCCATCGATGCAAAACGTCGCTGGACAGCCATGATGTCCCGTCTGAGGGCGGGCAGGTCGACTCGATCGGTCTTTTCGTCCACGTGAAGCATCCTTCTCGCGCTGTCACGCGTTTCGCTATTGCAGCCTGATAGGCCGATGGATACAAGGACGAGAGCAGCCGCCACACACACACTCCGCGGCGCTGAATCATGCTGTTCCTCGTAGATCTCATCCGTGAGGGCATCTCGCACCTGGGCATTGTCATCGCTCGCTTCCGCAACCAGCGAGTGGTTGTCATCGAGCTTCCAGACCGGGGTGTAGCTGGCCCCGGTTGCTTCCAGCTCGACGCCATACGGCCTCACGACGTATCCGCGCGACTCGCAAGTAATCACATCGGTTCGTGTTGCGCCCGCCCCAGACACCACCGGTCGACTTCGCTTCCATCAGAAAATCCCAGTAGATGTGGAACGCCAGTGGCGGACCACTCCACCCTCAGAACCGGCCACGTTCCGTCTGCCCGGGCCGAACCGTGAAGCACCACGAACTCGCCGACACCTGAACCTTCGAAATATCCGTCCAGACGGTTATCGAATAGCGAGTACCGTCCGGCCCGTGAACGATGAGCCATTCGTCCTGGCCATCCGGTGAGAACTGCCGAGACGCGGTCAGCTCGTCGGACCCTTCCAACTCTGATTCGACCAGACGGTAGTAGTTTTCCTGGGCCGGAATGGTCGAATACTCGGCGGTCGTCGACCCAGTCCATTGGTGCCGACCACCCGAACACGACATCAGAACGCCGTTCGAGGATTCCTCGATGCTTCCTTCGACGACATCAGGCCCCATGGATACGAGGCGGCGCTGAACGACACGGATGTCTTGCCGCAATTGTCCGAGATCGATTCGGTCAGATCCCTCCTGCTCGGTTTCTTCGTCGATGTACTTAATCTGCTCAAGCCCCTCCGGGGTCTCTTGGGCGCAACCCACGACCAAGCTGGTCAACGCGGCCACGACGACCGCACACCGCACCGCGATGGATTTCATCTCATTTCTAACCATCCGGAAACAGTTCCTTCCTCACGTCATCGCGCACCGGCACATGTCGTCACTCGATTGGGCGGCGAGCGCGTGGTTGTCGCCGAGCTTTCAAACCGGGGTTCAGCGGGGGCAGGTGACGTCGAGCCATAGGTCGTGAACACACACGACGTGCCAGGGCGACTCGAAGACAGCGCTTAGGTTTGGGCTTCACCTTCCCCGGTCCCCTCCGAACGACGGCGCCTTCATCATGAATTTCGAGTGGTTCAAGAACGCCAATGGCGCACTACCCACCCCTAGAACTGGCCACCGCTCGTCTGCCCAGGCTGAACCGTAAAGCACCAGGAACTCGCAGCGATCTGTACCTTCGACGCCTGTGGAACGAGACGAATCGTGTATCGCGTTCCGGCCGCATCCTCCACGACGAGCCGATCACCACCCCATCGACTCTCTTCCCGCATCGTCGTGAACAGAGAGGAGTCCGCGAGCGCGTCCTCCATGGTTGTGTACAGGGAATCGACGTCGAAGTCAGCCGCATATTCCACCGTGGTCACGCCAGTCCATCGATGTGTTCCACCGGCGCATGACATCAAGACGCCATTCGGAGACTCGTCGACGCTCAGCACGTCGTTTTCTGGCACGAACTGGGCCAGCATCCGCTGCGATGCGCGAACATCCTCGCGGAGTGCTGGCAGGTCCACGGCGGTCGCCGCTTCGGACATGAGACTTTCCTCTCGTGAAGGTGGGACATGAGCAGAGCACCCTGCCAGACCCAGGACTGACGTTGCGGACAGCGCGATGAGAGATAGCGACCGCCTAGGAACCATGGCCGTACAGCTCCTCCCACAGGTCAGTCAGGACCTGATCGTTGTCTGCGCCCGTCTCGGCGACGAGAGCATGGTTGTCGTCGATTCTCGACGGAGCGACGATCTCCAGCCCGGACTCACCGAGCTGGATGTCGTGGGGACCCAGGTAGTACCCCTTTGAGTCGAACTCTTCCGACCGGTTCGGGTTGCGCCCCTCCCACACCCCACCCGTGCGCTGAGCAGCCTGCAGGAAGTCCCAATAGCTGTAGTCGGTGTAGGTCGTGCCCGTTCGCGCCTGCCACTCGGGCGGCATTCCCGCGCCGGCGAGTGAGACGACCTTGTCGTAGGTGGCACCCCGCACCTCGGCCGACGTGATGTTCGCGAGCCCCCAGCTGTGGCCGATCGCGATCTCTCGATGGCCGGGCTCACGTGACACAGGATCGACCGCCAGACCTCGCTGGAAGTCGTACAGGATCTTGCTCGACTTGCGAGCGAAATCGAGGTCGTTCGCCTCCGCGAAGGCCCCTACGAATTCTGCTGGGTCCCTGCGGCCTTCCGTCCCTCCAGGAAATAGCCCGTCCTTGAAGACGAACGCAGCCGTGGCCTTGCTGGGGTCGCCGTCAGACAGCCATCGGGCCATCTGCTGCACGCTCTCGGGGTCTCCATAAAACGAATCCATGTTCGTCAGCGTCCCCGGCACGTAGGTCAGCACCGTCCTGGTCCGGTCATTCCACTCCCCGATCATCTCGATGATGCGGCTCTTAGATGGGTCGAAGAGATACAGCTGCACCGTCGGCGGCTCGTCCACCGCACGCCCGAGGTAGGCACGCTCCCGCGCCAGAGCAGCGAGCGTGTCGGCATCGCCCGTCAGCCCCCGCCGCCGGAGCGGCCCCACCATCTCGTCGATCTCGGCCATCCGCCGCTTCGCGTTGAACACGTTCGCCGCAACTCTCACCGACGGCGGCAGACCGTCCAACGCCCCGATGATCGCCGGCGCACCGCGCACCAACGCCACCTGCAGTGCCGTCAGATCATCGGCGTTCCGTGCCCCCTGCCGACCCAGCTCGTCCCACCAGGCCCGCACCCGCTCGGGATCGGCGAGAAACGCCTTGTTCGTCAGCTCGGGATGGTGCTCGAGAAGGAGCATCAACTCGGTCGCCGAAAGGCCCGCCAGCAACGCCAACAGTTGCTCGGCCGACGCCGTCGCAACAGCGGCCGCGGTCACCTGCGGCAGCGCACCCATCGCCTCGGCACTCTGCAGCGCGGCAACGCACCGGCGATCGACCGCCGCCCGCTCTTCGACCAGCTCGGCCCACAGGTGCGCCACGGTGTCGAGCTCTTGTCGTTCATCGTCCATGCGCCGCTGCAGAGCCGACCGCTCACCCGAGCGGTACTCGGACTCCACGACGATTCCGATCAGGTCATCCCGGGCCGCGTCCTGCGCCTCGCGCATGATCGTCTTCAGCGTGACCCCGGTCGAGAGGATGGCCTTCTCAGCCATCGCCCGCCGCGCCTCCAGGGCCCTCCTCGACTCCTGGATCAACGACAACTCGACCGCGTACGCCTCCAGCGCCTCCGCATGATGCTCCAACCCGCGCGCCACGGCAGCCACCTCGGAGGATACGTCCGTCATCGACGCCACGAACTGCTCACCCGACCGACCCCGCCAACACTCGGTGCCCCAACTTGCCGCCTCCGCCAACCGGAACGACGCCACCTCGAGATCATCGACCTCGTCACGCCTCGCCTTCGCGAGCTGCCGGATGCCCTCCACCGAGCCCACCCCCGGGTCGCCGTCGGCGCTCACTTCGACCCCACCCCGGCCAGGTCGCCCACCGGCAAACCGGCGGCGAGCCGGGACTCGACCTGCTCGACTTCACGCATGAAGATGGTCGGAAAATCTGCCACGGCCCGGATCGCGTCGCCGGTCAGGTCCGCACGCCGCACCAGCTGCCCGGTGACCTCATCGAGCGTCCCGGCCACACTCGGCGACCCGACGTCAGCCGCCGACTCGACCGCCAGCGTCGCCGACACCTCGGCATCGACCGCCGCCGTCGACACCCGCCAGGCCACCGATGTCAACGTCCGTTCGTCCACCGTCAGATCTGCCATGCACCCTCGCCCTCCGTCATGCGACATTCACATATCGCCATCGCTGAGAGTCACCCTAGCAATGCAGAACGCCCGGTGTGGAAACGATCCACAACCGGGCGCTCTCTCCACAGGTGCACCTGTGGGACGGAACCGTGACTACGGGCGCTTGCGCTTCTCGCGCACGCGCATGTTCACCGTGATCGGCGTGCCCTCGAAACCGAAGATCTCGCGCAGACGACGCGTGATGAACCGTCGGTACTGGGGGTCGAGGAATCCGGTCGTGAACAGGACGAAGGTCGGCGGGCGGTTCGCGGCCTGGGTGCCGAACAGGATGCGCGGCTGCTTGCCCGACCGCAGGGGGTGCGGGTGCTCGGCGACGAGCTCGGCCAGCAAGGCGTTGAACTTGCCGGTCGGGATGCGGGTGTCCCACGACTCGAGGGCGAGTTCGAGGGCGGGAACGAGCTTCTCGAGGTGACGACCCGTGCGGGCCGAGATGTTGACCCGCGGCGCCCACGAGACGTGGTCGAGGTCTTGTTCGATCTCGCGCTCGAGGTAGCGACGACGGTCGTCGTCCAGCAGGTCCCACTTGTTGAACGCCAGGACGAGAGCACGGCCCGACTCGAGCACCAGGTCGATGATGCGCAGGTCCTGCGTCGAGATCTGCTCGGTGACGTCGATCACTACGACCGCGACCTCGGCCTTCTCGAGCGCGGCAGAGGTCCGCAACGACGCGTAGAAGTCGGCACCCTGCTGCAGGTGGACGCGCTTGCGGATGCCCGCGGTGTCGACGAAGGTCCACACCCGTCCGGCGATCTCGACCTGCTCGTCGACGGGGTCACGGGTCGTGCCGGCCAGTTCGTTGACCACGACGCGCTCTTCGCCCGCGGCCTTGTTGAGCAGCGAGCTCTTGCCGACGTTCGGCCGACCGAGGATCGCGACGCGACGCGGGCCGCCGATCTCTTGCTTGGCCACGGTCGACACCGCGGGCAGCTTGGTCATGCAGAGGTCGAGCAGGTCGGCGACGTTGCGCCCGTGCAGTGCCGATGCCGGGAACGGCTCGCCGAGCCCCAACGACCACAGCGATGCGGCCTCGAGGTCTTTGCGGGCGTCGTCGCTCTTGTTGGCGACGAGGATGACGGGCTTGTGCGAAGCGCGCAGCATGCGTACGACGGCCTCGTCGGTGGCGGTCGCCCCGACGTTCACGTCGACGACGAAGAGCACGGCGTCGGCCAGGTCGACGGCGATCTCGGCCTGCATGGCGACCGAGCGGTCGATGCCGATCGCGTCGGGCTCCCACCCGCCGGTGTCGACGAGGGTGAAACGGCGTCCGCCCCACTCGGCCTTGTACGAGACGCGGTCGCGCGTGACGCCCGGCTTGTCCTCGACGACGGCCTCGCGCCTCCCGAGGATGCGGTTGACCATCGCGCTCTTGCCGACGTTCGGACGGCCGACGATCGCCAGCACCGGCAGGGCCGGGGCGTAGGTCAACGCGTCAGGGTCCCACTCGGCGCCCTCGAGGACGTCGATGTCGCCCTCGTCGAGGTCGTAGTCGGTCAGGCCTGCACGCAGGGCCCTGGCACGCTGGTCGGCGTCCTCGTCGGGCATCGTCTGGATGCGGTCGACCATCTGCTCGTCGAGCTCGGGGTACTTGTCGTCGTCTGCCATGGGGTCTTCCTTAAGAAATGGGGGTGCTCGCTCGCACGAGCTCGACCACGGCCTGCACGGTCCGGTCGAAGTCGAGTTGGGTGGAGTCGACGGTGGAGACGCCGGGTGCGGCGGTCATGAAGTCGACGACCTTGCTGTCGAGCCGGTCGCGGGTCGAGAGCTGCCGAGCTGTCTCTTCGGCACTCTGCCCGGTCACCTCGGCCGAACGCCTGGCCATTCTAGCGGCTTCGCTCGCGGTCAACAGGATTCTGACCTGGGCATCCGGTGCGACGACGGTCGTGATGTCGCGCCCCTCGGTGACGATGCCCGGCTTGTCGGTCGAGGCGATGATGCGTCGGAACAGGTCGACCATGAACCGGCGGACCTCGGGCACCTTGGCCACGTGGCTGACGGCGGTCGTCACCCGCGGCGTCCGGATCTCGTCGGTCACGTCGCGACCGCCGACGGTGACCGAGGAGGCGCGGGCCGGGTCGATCCCGATCGCGTAGTGGAACGTCGGCAAGGCCGCGATGATCGCCTCCGCGTCCTCGAGGTCGACTTTGCCGTCGAGAGCGTGCAGCGCGAAGGCCCGGTAGGCCGCCCCGGTGTCTTGGTAGTCGAACCCGAGGGCGGATGCGGAGGCGCGGCTGACGCTGGACTTGCCGCTTCCGGCCGGTCCGTCGACGGCCACCACGACGTGGCGGTGCACGGCCGCGGCGGTCTCGGCGCGCAGTTCTTCGACGTGCGCTTCGCCGGCGGGACCGCCGACGCCGTGCTCCCCCGGCGAGCGCTCGAGGTCGACGTCGGCGGCCACGTCGGAGCCCGTGGCGTTCACGTCGGCGCTCACGCGAACGCCCCTGCGACGGTCCAGCCCCGGGCGTCGAGCTCGGTCACGAGTCGGTCTTCTTGTTCGGGCACGATCGATACCTCCGCGAGTCCTACCTGCGCACCCGGCGAGTGCTCGAGCCGCAGGTCTTCCAGGTTGACGCCGATCTCACCGATCTCGGTGAGCAGGCGGGCCAGCTGCCCGGGGGTGTCGTCGACCATGACGATAACCGAGCTGAACTGGGTCTGTTGCCCGTGCTTGCCGGGCAGGCGGGCGACACCGGTGTTGCCGGCGCCGATGCTTTCCGCGACGGCACGACGACTGCCCGGGGCGTCCGGCGCCTCGAGGGCGTCGACGACGCGGTCGAGGTCGGTACGGAGCTCGCGCAGCACGGCGACGACCCGCGAGGCGTTGGCCCCGAGGATCTGCGTCCAGAGCACCGGGTCGCTGCTCGCGATGCGCGTGACGTCACGGACGCCCTGACCGGCGAGGCCGAGCGACGCGTCGGGTGCGTCGCGCAGACGGGTCGCCATCAACGAGGCGACGACCTGTGGCGCGTGGCTGACGAGGGCGACGCCGGCGTCGTGCTCTTCGGGAGTCATCTCGATCGGGGTCGCCCCGAGATCGAGTGCGAGGTCCTCCACGGCGGAGGCTCGTCGGTACGTGATGTCGTCGTGCCCGGCGATGACCCAGGGGCGGCCGACGAAGAGGTCGGCGCGAGCCGAGACGGCTCCCCCGCGTTCCCGCCCGGCCATGGGGTGCGAGCCGATGTACCGCGAGACGTCGGCACCGCGCTCGCGCAATTCGGCGAGCGGGGCGACCTTGACCGATGCGACGTCGGTCACGAGCGCCTCGGGCCAGGCGCCGAGCTCGCGGGCGACGATGTCGCTCGTCACGTCGGGCGGCACGGCGACGACGACGAGCCCGGGGGTGTCGCCGTCGGCCGGGGGCCGCCCGGCGCCGTAGTCGACGGCGAGGCGGCGCGCCGCCGGCGACACGTCGTCGAGGATCACGTCGACGCCGTGTTGACGCAGTCGCAGACCGATGCTGGCACCGAGCAGACCCGAACCGACGATGCGCACCTGGCCCGCGAGCCGACGGCTTCCGGCGGCCAGCGCATCGGACGTCGACGCGTCGACGGTGGACACCTCAGCGGTCGACGTGTCGGCGGTCGAGTCGTCAGGCGTGGTCGAGTCGTCGGACGAGGAGGCGCGGTGCGCGTCGGTCACGACCGCCCGCCCCCTCGGGGACCACGTCCCCCGGCGTCGGGTCGGCCACGGTAGGGACGGTCACCGCCGCGGTCGTCACGCCCACCGCGGTCGTCACGCCCGCCACGGTCGTCACGCGGGCCACGGGCGGGTCCACCGCGCGAACCGCCGCGGTCGTCACGCTGCTCACGGCCCTGGTAGCCGCCGCCGCGCGAACCGTCGCGTCCTGCGCGATCGTCGCGACCCTGGTAGCCGGCACCGCGCGAGCCACCACGGTCGTCACGGCCTTGATAGCCGCCGCGCGAATCGCCGCGGTCTCCGCGGTCGTCGCGCTGCTCACGGCCCTGGTACCCGCCACGCGAACCACCACGGTCCTCACGACCCTGGTACCCACCACGCGAACCACCACGGTCCTCACGACCCTGGTACCCACCACGCGAACCACCACGGTCGTCGCGCGAGTCGCGCCCGCCCTGGTAGCCGGCGCCGTCGGCACGACGATCGTCACGGCCACCGCGCTCGTCCTCGCCACGCTCGGCCGCGCTGCGGTCGACCCACCCGCGGTTGGTCGCCTTGCCACCGGCACGGATGCCCGAGGGACGTCCCGTGCGCGGGTCGCGGTTGGCGTCGCGGTTGGGGTAACCCGCCGCGCGCTCTTCGCCCGGGGTCAAAGGACGGTCGCCGCCACCCCGCGGTGCGCGGTCGTCGCGCGAGACGAACCCGCCGCGCGTGCCCCGGTCGTCACGCGACACGAAGCCACCACGATCGTCGCGACCACGCCCGTCGTCGTTGCGCCCCTGGTAGCCAGGACGCGAACCGCCCCGGTCGTCACGACCCTGGTAGCCGCCACGCGAACCACCGCGGTCGTCACGACCCTGGTAGCCACCACGGGCCGGACGCTCGTCGCGCCCGCGACCGTCGTCGTTACGGCCTTGGTAACCCCCACGCGACTCACCGCGGCCGTCGTCATTGCGGCCCTGGTACCCCCCACGGTCGTCCCGACCCTGGTGGCCCCCGCGAGCCGGACGCTCGTCGCTCCCGTGGTACCCGGTGCGAGCCGGGCGCCCCGCGCGTCCACGGCCGTCGTCGTTGTTTCCCTGGTAGCCACGCACGGGGCGCTCGTCGCCGGAGCGTCCGTCGTGCCGGTTGCCCTGGTAGCCGCCCCGGGTCGGACGCTCGTCACGCTGCCCGCGCCGCGCCTCCTGCTCTCGGCGCACCTGCGCCCGGCGGGAGGTCGACTCGGCCTGGTCGCGGGCCGCCGCACGGCGACGCTCGGCACGGGCGTCGGTCGCGGGGTCGTACTCTTCGTCGTCCTCGTCGTAGTAGTCCTTCTCGACCTCGTCGTCGGCGAGGGCCAGCTCGACCACGTCGGCCTCGTCGACGGGGGCGTCGGGGCTCTCGGTGATCGGGGCGGCGTCGACCGTCGAGTCCGCCGTGGCGTCACGCGAGATCGTGAGGATCGCCCCGAGCTCGACCTTGGTCAACGACCGCATGTGGCCGACCTTGAGCGTGCCGAGGTGCAGCGGGCCGAACGAGCGGCGCACGAGGTCGACAACCGGGTGGCCGACGGCCTCGAGCATGCGACGCACGATGCGGTTGCGACCCGAGTGCAGTGTGATCTCGATCAGCGACGAATCGGACGAACGCGACAGACCCGCGCCGCCGGCGACCAACGTCGCCTTGTCCGCCGCGATCGGGCCGTCGTCGAGTTCGACACCGGTCGTGAGCTCGGTGAGCACCGCGGGCGTGACGACGCCCTTGACCTTGGCGATGTAGGTCTTGGTGACACCGAACGACGGGTGCGCGAGCACGTGTGCGAGCTCGCCGTCGTTGGTCAGCACCAGCAGACCACTCGTCTCGACGTCGAGGCGGCCGACGTTGAAGAGGCGCTCTTCGTATTGCTCGGTGAACTGGCGCAGGTCGGGACGGCCGTTCTCGTCGCTGAGGGTGCTGACGATGCCGACCGGCTTGTTCAGCATGACGTAGCGACGCGTGGCGTCGAGCTGCACGGCGCTGCCGTCGACGACGATCTTGTCTTTCGTCGGGTCGATGCGACGACCGGGCTCGGTGACGACCTTGCCGTTGACCGTCACCCGACCGGCGGCGATCATGTCTTCGCTCACGCGGCGCGAGGCGACGCCGGCCGCCGCCATGACCTTCTGCAGGCGCTCACCCGAGGCCATCTCGGAGTCGTCGGACGAGAACTGACTACGCGACATCGTCGAAACCCCCCTGGCCGTCCGAGAGCAGGGGCGAGATGAGGGGCAGCTCATCGAGCGAGTTGATGCCGAGATGGGTCAAGAGGAGGCCTGTCGTTTCGTAGTTGATGGCGCCTGTCTCGGGGTCGGTGGACGACTCCGTGATCAGACCGCGACCCAGCAGCGTACGGACGACCGAGTCGACGTTGACCGCCCGAATCTGGGCGATGCTACTGCGGGTGATGGGTTGCTTGTAGGCGATGACCGCCAGCGTCTCGAGAGCCGCTGAGGACAGTTTCGTCGGGTTCTGCGTCAGCACGAAATCGCGCACGACCGGATCGTGCTCGTCACGCACGTAGAATCGCCAGCCACCGCCGACCTCACGCAGCTCGAAGCCGCGCCGGACGGTGCTGTCGACACCGTCGAAGTCGGCCACGAGCGCCGCGATCGCCCTCCGCACGGCGGGGACCGGCGCGCCGACGGCGGTGGCCAACTCGACGAGCGGCTGCGGCTCGTCGGCGACCATCAGCAGCGCCTCGAGCTGGCGTGCGATCACGACGGTCGGGTCGGCCTCTCGAGTCGGGGCATCTTGGTTCTGGGCCCCGGTCGACTCGACGGACGAGGAGGCGCGGGCGGCGTCACCCCTCATAGTCGGCCCCCAGCGCCGCCAGGTTCTCTTCGGTCCAGGTCTCGGCCACCCAGCGCACGCTGAGCTCCCCGAGCGGCTCGACCTGCTCGAACGAGATCGACGCGTGTCGGTACAACTCGAGCAGGGCGAGGAATCGTGCGACGACGACACCCTTCTCGTCGACGCCTGCGACGAGCTCGCGGAAGGTGAGGACCGCGCCGCGACGCAGCAGCGACACGACGATGGCCGCCTGCTCGCGGATGCTGACCAGGGGCGCGTGCAAGTGCTCGAGGCCGACCGTGGGGATCTCGCGGGGGGCCAACGCCACGGTGGCGAGGGCGGCGAAGTCGTCCGGCGACAGCGTCCAGACGAGCTCGGGCGTCGTGACCCGGTACTTCTGCTCGAGCCGCACCGAGCGGGCGTGCCGAGCCGCCTCGGCCGCAGCGTGCCGGGCGAACCATTCGGCGGCCTGCTTGAAGGCCCGGTACTGCAGCAGCCGGGCGAAGAGCAGGTCGCGCGCCTCGAGCAGCGCGACGTCCTCGGCATCGACGAGTTCACCCTGGGGCAACAACCCGGCGACCTTGAGGTCGAGCAGGGTGGCCGCGACGACGATGAACTCGCTGGCCTGGTCGAGATTCTCGTCGGTGTCGATGCGGCGGAGGAACGACAAGAACTCGTCGGTCACGGCGCTGAGGGCGACCTCGGTGATGTCCATCTCGCGCTTGGCGATCAGCGAGAGCAACAGGTCGAAGGGCCCACTGAAGTTCTCGAGTCGCACCTCGAACCCGGACGACACCTCGGGTGCGTCGACGCCGACGCCGACCCCCGGGGCGAGTCCGCGTACAGCGGCATCGTCGTCGTCGGTGACCTGGGCGGTCGCCGTCTCAGGCCGCGGCACCACGCGCGATCAGCTCTCGGGCCAGCTGGCGGTAGGCCTGCGCCGCCGGGTGCTCGGGAGCGAACTTGGTGATCGGGGTGCCGGCGACGGAGGCGTCGGGGAACTTGACGGTGCGGCCGATGACGGTCTCGAGCACCTGGTCGTCGAACGCCTCGACGACGCGTTCGAGCACCTCACGGCTGTGCAGGGTGCGCGAGTCGAACATGGTGGGCAGGATGCCGTCGAGCGTGATCGCCGGGTTCAACCGGTCGCGCACCTTCTCGATGGTCTCAACGAGCAGGGCGACGCCGCGCAGTGCGAAGAACTCGCACTCGAGGGGGATCAGCACACCGTGCGCCGCCGTGAGGGCGTTGACCGTCAGCAGGCCCAGCGAGGGCTGGCAGTCGATCAGGACGACGTCGTACTCGTCGCTGACCTGCCGCAGGATGCGCGCCAGGATCTGCTCACGAGCGACCTCGTTGACGAGGTGGACCTCGGCGGCCGAGAGGTCGATGTTCGCCGGCATGACGTCGAGGTTGTCGACGCGGGTGGGCACGATGACGTCGTGGGCGTCTTTGACGGCGCCGATCATCAGGTCGTAGATCGTGGCCTGGTCGTGCGACTGCACGCCGAGACCGGCGGTCAGGGCACCCTGCGGGTCGAAGTCGATCGCCAGCACACGGCGGCCGTACTCCGCGAACGCGGCGCCGAGGTTGATCGTCGTCGTGGTCTTGCCGACACCGCCCTTCTGGTTGCAGAGGGTGATGATGCGGGCCGGGCCGTGGCTCGACAACGGTGCGGGAGTCGGGAACTCGGTGCGCGGGCGCCCGGTGGGGCCGTTCGCGGGGACGGTCGCCGGAGCGCTCTCGAAGAGGGCGGGGGTGCTCGAGGTCGGCTTGGTGCTCACGGGAACGAGAGTACCGGCGACCCCCGACGCCGGCGGGCTGCCGCGCCCGGCCCGTCACCAGGAAGCCTCATGCCTTGCTTGAGGGTTTTGCCTGGTCAGCGCCGGGTCGCGACGCTTACCGAGCTCGCGGGTGCGCCGTCGAGTACACGTCCCGCAGCGCGTCAGCCGTCACCAGCGTGTAGATCTGCGTCGTCGCCACCGACGAGTGCCCGAGCAGCTCTTGCACGACCCGGACGTCGGCCCCGCCCTCGAGCAGGTGCGTCGCGAACGAGTGCCGCAACGTGTGCGGCGACACCTCGATGCCGAGCTGGGCCCGTCCGGCCGCCGCCTGGATGATCAGCCATGCGTTCTGCCGGGACACCCTGGCCCCCCGCATGCCGAGGAACAACGCAGGCGTCGGGGCTCCCCGCGGCGAGAACACCGGCCGGGCCCGGACGAGGTACGCGTCCAGAGCCCGCCGCGCGTAGCTGCCGAGCGGCACGATGCGCTGCTTGTTCCCCTTGCCGAACAGGCGCACGACGTCGCCCTCGATCACGTCGTCGACGTTCAGCGACACGGCCTCGCTCACGCGGGCACCCGTCGCGTAGAGCAGCTCGAGCAGGGCCTTGTCGCGCAACCGGGTCGGTTCGTCGCCGTCGGTCGCGGCGAGCAACGCCTCGACCTGGCCCACCGAGATCGCCTTCGGCAGGCGGCTCGGCAGCTTGGGCGGCCGGGTGGTGCCGGCCACGTCGACCGCGACCAGCCCCTCCTCGAGCGCGAAGCGGTGAAACCCGCGCACCGAGGACAGCACACGGGCCACCGAGGAGGCGCCCAGCGGTTTCTCGGCGCGGGTCGCCAGTGCGGCCGGGAACGTCGCGACGTCGGCGGGCTCGACCTCGTCGAGCGTGCGCCGCCCGGCCTCCGCCAGATGCGCACGCCACAGGACGAGGTCGCGGCGGTAGGCCGCAGTCGTGTTCGGGCTGAGGCCGCGTTCTACCGACACGTGTCTCAGGTAGCGGTCCAGCGCCTCCTCGATCGTCACGACCTCAGGCTACGACCAGGGCGCCACCCCACGGGGCCGACGGGTGTCTCAGCGGGACGCGACCGCGGCGAGCGCCGCGATGCTGAGGATGGAGTTGTGCAAACGGCCGGCGAGCACGCCCTCGACGATCTCGTCGAGCGAGACCCAACGCTTCTCGATGTCGGCCTCTTCGTCACTGCGCTCGAACGCCCCTGCCGTGGGGCTGACGCCGGTGGCTCGGTAGACCGTGACCATCTCGTCGTTGCCGCCGGGCGTGGTGTGGAACGAGACCAGTTCGTCCCAGGTCGTCGCCTGGAGGTCGACTTCTTCGGCGAGCTCGCGCTTCGCAGCGTCGAGCTTGCTCTCGCCCTCGGCGTCGAGGAGGCCCGCGGGGAGCTCCCAGTCGCGACTGCGGATCGGGTGCCGGTACTGCTTGATCACGAGCACGCGCTGCTCGTCGTCCACGGCCAGCACGGCCACGGCACCGGTGTGCGCGACGTACTCACGCACCATCGGAGAGCCGTTGTAGTCGACGGTGTCGCGCTTCACGTTCCACACCGCGCCCTCGAAGACCACCTCGGTCGTCGTGACCGTCGGTGACGCGGGCTCGTCCGCGAGCGGTCCCCTGCCCGCGACGGCCGCGTCGGTCACGCGACGACCTCGGCGGCATCGGCCTCGTCGGCCTCGTCGGCGAACAGCTTGCTCGCGTCGTGACGCTCGAGCGACGCCGCGACGAGCCCCGCGAAGAGCGGGTGCGCGTCGTTCGGGCGCGACCGCAGTTCTGGGTGGGCCTGCGTGCCGATGTAGAACGGGTGCACCGCGCGGTCGAGCTCGACGTACTCGACGAGGGTGCCGTCGGGCGAGGTGCCCGAGAAGCGCAGGCCGGCGTCGGCGATCTGCTGACGGTACTGGTTCGAGACCTCGTAGCGGTGACGGTGTCGCTCGGACACCAGCTCGGACCCGTACAGGTCGGCGGCGAGCGAGCCCGGCGTGAGGGCGGCCGGGTAGAGGCCGAGGCGCATGGTGCCGCCCAGGTCGCCGTCGGCGATGATGTCGACCTGCTCGGCCATCGTCGCGACGACCGCGTACTCGGTGTCGGGGTCGAACTCGGACGAGGAGGCGCCGGTCAGGCCGGCCTCGTTGCGTGCGTACTCGATCACCATGCACTGCAGCCCCAGGCAGAGGCCGAGCGCCGGCAGGCCGTTCTCGCGGGCGTAGCGGAGCGCACCGAGCTTGCCCTCGATGCCCCGGATGCCGAAGCCGCCGGGCACACAGATGCCGTCGACACCGCGCAGCGCCTTCGCGGCACCCTCGGGGGTCTCGCAGTCGTCGGACGGAATCCAGGTCAGCGACACCTTGGTCTGGTGCGCGAATCCGCCGGCCTTGAGCGCCTCGGTGACCGAGAGGTACGCGTCGGGCAGGTCGATGTACTTGCCGACCAGGCCGATCGTGACCTCGTGCTTGGGCTCGTGCACGGCCGTCAGAACGGGCTGCCACCCCGACCAGTCGACCTCGCCGGCCTTCTCGCCGAGACCGAGGTGGTCGATGATGTACGCGTCGAGGCCTTGGTCGTTGAGCATCGCCGGGATGTCGTAGATGCTCGCGACGTCTTTGGCGTTGACGACGGCGTCCTCGTCGACGTCGCACATCAGGGCGATCTTCTTCTTGTTGCTCTCGCTGACCGGTCGGTCGCTGCGCAGCACGAGCGCATCGGGCTGGATTCCGATCGAGCGCAGGGCGGCGACGCTGTGTTGCGTCGGCTTGGTCTTCTGCTCGCCCGAAGCGCCCATGTAGGGCACGAGCGACACGTGCACGAAGAACACGTTCTTGCGACCGAGCTCGTGACGCACCTGACGAGCGGCCTCGATGAACGGCTGGCTCTCGATGTCGCCGACGGTACCGCCGACCTCGGTGATGATGACGTCGGGCTTCGGGTCGTCGTCGGCCTGCTGGCGCATGCGCCGTTTGATCTCGTCGGTGATGTGAGGGATGACCTGCACGGTGTCGCCGAGGTATTCGCCGCGACGCTCTTTCGCGATGACGGTCGAGTAGATCTGGCCCGTCGTGACGTTCGCCGACTGACCGAGGTCGATGTCGAGGAACCGCTCGTAGTGCCCGATGTCGAGGTCCGTCTCGGCACCGTCGTCGGTGACGAAGACCTCACCGTGCTGGAACGGATTCATCGTGCCCGGATCGACGTTCAGGTACGGATCGAGCTTCTGCATGACGACCCGCAACCCGCGCGCCGTGAGCAGATTGCCCAGGCTGGCGGCCGTCAGGCCTTTTCCGAGGGAGGAGACGACGCCTCCGGTGACGAAGATGTGCTTCGTCGTGCTGGCATCTGGACCCGAGTTCTCAACGTTCACCACGGGATTCCATCCTATGTCACACCGAGCCATCGCGACAGACCACGCCTGTTACGAACGTGTGTCGGCCGTGGCCGGTCGTCGATCCGACGAGGCGAGTTCGAGCAGTTCGCGCGCGTGTTCGAGACCGCTCGAGCTGTCGGGCAGCCCCGAGAGCAGACGAGCCATCTCGGCGACGCGCTCGTCGCCCTCGAGTTGATGGACGCTGCTCGCCGTGACCTCCCCCGAGGCGTCTTTGACGACGCGGAGGTGGTTGGTGGCGAAGGCCGCGACCTGGGCGAGATGTGTCACGACGATGACCTGGGCTCGTTCGGCGAGTGCCGCGAGTCGGCGGCCGATCTCGATCGCGGCCGACCCGCCGACACCGGCGTCGACCTCGTCGAAGACGAACGTCGGGACGTCACTCGACCCGGCCATGACGACCTCGAGCGCGAGCATGACGCGGGACAACTCGCCGCCGGACGCGCCCTTGCCCAGCGGCCGGGGTTCACTGCCGGGATGCGGCCGGAGCAGCAGTGACACGACGTCACCGCCGCTCGTCCCGAGGTCGTCCCGCGGTGTGACCTCGACGACGATCTCGGCGCCGGTCATGGCCAGGGCGCTCAACTCGGCGCTGACCCGCGCCGAGAGGTCGGCCCCGGAGGCGCGGCGCAGCTCGCCGAGGACGCCCGCCCGCCGCTCGGCCTCGGCCCGCAGCTCGGCCACCTCGTCGTCGAGGTGCGCGAGCCGGTCGTCGTCTCCGTCGAGCTCGACCAAGCGTCGACTGCCGTCGTCGAGCAGACGGATGACGTCGTCGAGGGTGGGGCCGTGCTTGCGGACGAGCCCCGCCAGGTCGGCCCGGCGGGTCTGCACCGATTCGAGTTCGACGGCGACGTCGGCGTCGAGGGTGCCGAGATAGCTCGACAGGCGTGAGGCGGACTCGCCGACCTGCACGCTGACCTCGGCGAGAAGGTCGGCGATCGGCTCGAGCGCGGGGTCGTGGGGCGCGACGCGTTCGATCTGCCGTCGGGCCTCTTCGACGAGGGACACGACGTCGCGCGTGCCGTCGACCGCGTCGGTCGAGAGCACCTCGTGGGCGAGCCCGGCGGCCAGCCGGAGGTCTTCGGCGTTGCTGAGCCGCTCGGCCGTGGCATCGAGTTCGTCGAGTTCGCCCGCCACGGGAGCGAGCCCCTCGATCTCGTCGATCGCCGCCCGCAGAGTCGCGGCCTCGTCGCGCCGGGCCTCGCGGTCGCGGGTGATCTCGTCCAGTTCGGCACGGGCGGCCAGCCAGGCGTCGTAGGCGCCGCGGTAGTGCGCTGCGGCCTCGGCCAGTGCGGCCCCGCCGTGCGCGTCGACGGCGGCGCGTTGGGCGGCGGCCGACTTGAGTCGGATCTGCTCGGACTGGCCGTGCACCACCACGAGGTGGTCGGCCAGGTCGCCCAGCACGCCGATGGGGGCCGTGCGACCTCCGACGACCGCGCGGCTGCGTCCTTCGGCCGACACGACCCGGCTGAGGAAGAGCTCGCCGTCGTCCACGTCGCCGCCCGCGTCACGGACGCGCTCGACGATGGCCCCCTCGGCGGGCACCAGCCAGCGACCGTCGACCACGGCCTGGGGACTGCCCGACCGGACGACCCCGCTCTCGGCGCGCTGGCCGAGCAGCAGGCCGAGCGCCGAGACGACCATGGTCTTGCCCGCGCCGGTCTCACCCGTGACCGCGGTGAAGCCGGGCCCGAGAGGCAGCGTGGCACGGCCGATCACGCCGAGGTCGCGGATCGAGATCTCTTCGATCATCGCTCGACCCCGAGGACCCCGTCGGCCACGGACGACGGGGGCGCCGTCTCGGCGAGCACGTCCTCGACCTGCGCCGGACCCCGCCAGCCGGTGACGGGCAACTGGAACTTGGCCACGAGACGATCGGTGAACGGGCCCGTCCGCAGACGGGCGAGCCGGACCGGCTGGTCGGACCGGCTGCACTCGACCCGGGCCCCCGGGGGCAGATCGTGCTCACGCCGACCGTCGCACCACAGGATGCCGCGCGCGTCGGTGCGGCTCAAGACCTCGACGGCGAGCACCGAGTCGGGCCCGACGACGAGTGGGCGGGCGAAGAGGGCGTGAGCGCTGAGGGGCACGAGCAGGAGGGCCTGCACGGCAGGCCACACCACCGGGCCGCCGGCCGAGAACGAGTAGGCCGTCGAACCGGTCGGCGTCGACATGACGACGCCGTCGCAGCCGAACGACGACAGAGGTCGTCCGTCGACCTCGATCACCACCTCGAGCATGCGTTCACGCGAGGCCTTCTCGACCGTCGCCTCGTTCATGGCCCAGGTCTCGTAGACGACCTCGTCACGGTTGGTCACCGTGACGTCGAGCGCGAATCGCTCCTCGACCTCGTAATCGGCCGCGAGCACACGGGCGACGGTGTCGGCCATCTCGTCGCGTTCGCTCTCGGCCAGGAACCCCACGTGACCGAGGTTGACGCCGACGATGGGTGCCCGGGTGCCGCGGATCAGTTCGGCGGCCCGAAGGATCGTGCCGTCGCCGCCGAGAACGATGACGCACTCGAGGTCGTCGCAAGCCACGCCGTCGAAGAGGATCTCGACGTCGTCGATGGCGGCCGTGGGCTGGGCCCGACGGATGTCGTCCCATTCGTCACGGGGCAGCACCGGCACCACGCCGGCATCGCCCAGCAACCCGCACACCTCGAGGGCGGCGTCGATCGAGTCGGGGCGCCCCGTGTGCGAGACGACCAGGATGTGTCGTGTCGAAGAGATGTCGTTCACCCTCTCGTCAAGCTGTCGGCCGTGCTGAGCCATTCTGTCGGATTCGACCCCGCCGAGGCCGAGAAGTGCACACAGTACTCGCGGTTGCCCGAGCCGCCGACGATCGGGGACGAGATGAGCCCTGCCGTGCCGAGCCCCAGGTCGTGGGCCGCCCACAGCACGCCGGTGACGGCGTCGTTCCGCAACACGGGGTCGAGCACGAGCCCCTCGCGGACACCCTGCCGGCCCACCTCGAACTGCGGCTTGATCAGCAACACGAAGTCGTTGTCCACACCCACGCTCGACACGAGGGCCGGCAACACCATGGTCAGCGAGATGAACGACACGTCGGCGACGACGAGCGACACCGTGGAGGCGCGGCTCGTCAGCTCGGCGAACCGCTCGGCCGTCAGGTACCTCGCGTTCTCGCCCTCGACGATCGTGACCCGCGGGTCGAAGCGCACCGGGTTCGCCAGCTGCCCGTGGCCCACGTCGAGGGCCACGACGTGCTCGGCACCCCGCTCGAGGAGGACCTGTGTGAACCCTCCCGTCGACGCACCGACGTCGAGGGCCGTGCGCCCGGCCGGATCGACCGCGAAGGCGTCGAGCGCAGCCAGGAGCTTGTGTGCCGCCCGACTGACGTAGTGGTCGAGCCCGGCGACGGCGACGTCGTCGGCCTCGGCCACCCGAGCGGAGGCCTTGACGACCCCGACCCCGTTGACCGTGACGAGACCATCGCACAGCAGTCGTGCGGCATGCGTCCGCGACCGGGCGAGTCCACGGCGGGCCAGGACCGAGTCGAGGCGCTCCCCCGGGGCGTCGGAGGTCGTCATCGACCGCCCTGACCGGTGCCGTCCGGCGTGCCCTCGAGCACCGCACGGAGCTCGTCGTGGATCTGGCCGAACGCCTCGGCCCTCGAGGCCAGGGGGCGGGCCTCGATGTCGTGCAGCCGCGCGCCGAACCCGGCCCGTGCCTCCTGTCGGTCGTCGGCACTGTCGACGCCGCGGTCGGTGTGGCCGCGAAGGCTGGGATGGGGACGGTCGCTCATGGTGCCGTCCAGACTAGCCGCCGCCGCTGACGGTCGAGGCGAGGGCCGTCAGCCGTCCGCGTGCAGCTTCGGATCGACGTCGAGACCGTAGATGGCCTTGCCGGTCCCCCACACGGCGGTCGCCCCGGCACGCAGCAGGTCGACGGGGTCATCCCCTTCGGACAGCACGCGCACGACGTGACCGCGGACGGCGACGCTCGCGCCGCGGACGGTGACGACGTGGACGTCTTCCTCGTCGTGTTCGACGGTCTCGGGATACGGGCGCTCGAGCTCCCGGAGGTCGCCGACGATGAAGTCCGGCCGGGACTTCGGGTCCGCGGCGAGGACCTGCTTGGCTCCGTCGATGCCGGTCAGCACCAGGATCGAGACGAGTCCCGCCGCGTTCGCGCCGACGATGTCGGTGTCGAGCCGGTCTCCGATGAAGGCGGCCTTCGTCGCCCCGAACCGCTCGACGGCGGCCGTGAAGATCGGGATCTCGGGCTTGCCGGCAGTCACGGGCAGCCGACCCACCGCGGTGTGCACGGCCGAGACCAGGGTCCCGTTGCCGGGCGCGACGCCACGTTCTTGGGGGATCGTCCAGTCCGTGTTCGTGGCGATCCACGGGATGCCCGTGTGCAGGGCGAAGGCCGCCTCGGCCAGCTGTGTCCACCCCACGTCGGGGCTGAAGCCCTGGACCACCGCCGCCGGCGCGTCCTCGGCCGATCGGGTCACGACGAAGCCTTCGGCCTCGAGCACCGAGGTCAACCCCTCGCCGCCGACGACCAGGACGGTCGAACCGGGCGGAACCGCGTCGGCTAGGAGGCGCACGGCCGCCTGGGGGGACGTCACCACGTCGTCCGCCGACACCTCGAGCCCGTAACCGGCCAGCTGACCGGCCACGGTCTCGGCGGTCCGGGAGGCGTTGTTCGTGATGTACCCGACGCGACGCCTGCGGGCCACGTCCGTCAAACTGCCGACGGCGTGGTCGATCGCGTGCCGGCCCCGGTAGACGACCCCGTCGAGGTCGGCGAGGACGGTGTCGACGCCGTCCAGCGGAGTGCGGGCCTCAGGCACGCCGGTCGTCGATGTCGTCGGTGCCCTGCGGGTCCGTCTCGGAATGGGCAGTCTCATCGTGCGGGCCGCTCTCCTCGTCGTGTCCTGGTCGCGTGTCGCCGTCCTCGGGGTCGCTCGCGGGGACGTCCCCGTCGTCCTGCGCCGCCTCGCCCGGTTCGTTCGACGGCGCGTCCGGCGTGGCCGTCTCGTCGAATCCGACCGCGCGCTCGTCGTCGACGTCGATGTCCTCCTCGATGATCTCGACGGTCTCACCGTCCGCACCACCGTTGTCCAGGGCCGCCAGCGCGTCCTCGGCCCGGTCGGCGAGCTCGAGCCATCGCTCACCCTCGTCGGGGCGACCCAGGTCTTCGAGGACCGTCCCGTACGCCGCGAAGAGGGCCGGACTGTAGCTGAACGCCTTCGTGCGGTCGAGCTGCGGGATCTCGAGCTCGCCGAGCGCGGCCTGGGGCTGACCGAGGTCGAGGCGGGCCCCCGACATGGCGATCGCCAACGAGACGCGCACCTGCACGTCGAGGGTCGACACGTCGACGGAGCGTCCGAGCTCGAGCGCGCGCTCCGGGCGACCGAGACCACGCTCGCTGTCGACCATCAGAGGGAGCTGGTCGTCACGGCCCGAGATACGGCGGTAGGTGCGCAGTTCACGCAGCGTCAGGGCGTAGTCACCGACCTGGTAGGCGGTGATCGCGATGGTCTCGCGGACGACCGAGATGCGTCCGGCCCGACGCCCCGCCGACAACGCGTGCTTGTGCGCCTCTTCCGGGTCCTCGTCGATCAGTCGACCCGCCATGACGAGGTGTTTCGCGACCCAGTCCGCGTTCTCCTTGCTGAGCGTCTTCAACTCGCCGCGGGCGACCTTGTCGAGATCGCGGGGCTCGACGTCGTCGGGAACGTGCGCGACTTCCTGCGCCGGACGCACCGACTTGATGCCGAACGGGTCCCGATCTTCAGGAGTCTCGCGGGGCTTCCAGGCATCACGACGATCGCCACGTCCGGTGGAACCGGCTCGAGGCGCTGCCCCCCGACGGTCGTCGCCCGCCGGGCGGCCGGGTCGCTGAGGACGGTCACCATAGGGGGGACGATCACCCCGCTGGGGACGGTCTCCGTACGAAGGGCGATCTCCGCGCTGAGGACGGTCACCTGCCGCCGGACGATCCCCGCGGTAGGGGCGATCGTTCGAGGGGCGGCCGCCGGCCGGGCGACCAGTGGACGGTCGTCCCTCACCTGGGCGGTCACCACGCGGCGGACGCCCGTTCGCAGAACGTTCCCCCGAACCACGGCCACGATCGCCGGACGACGGGCGGCCACCGCTGCCGCCGCCACGATTCGGCCCTCCGCTGCCAGAGCCCGAGGAGGGTCGGCGCGGGCCGTCCTTGCGGTCGTCGTCATCGCGATCAGTCACCGAAGTGCTCCTCTTGTCGTTCTCTGCCAGCTGTCGAGTTGTGAAGGGCCGACTCTACCAAAGCGCGCATCGGCGCAGGAGGCGCGGTTCGGCGTATCGAGAATGGTCCCGTAACGCAGAAAGGCCCCTTCCGTGGAAGGGGCCTTTCTGGTGTTTCTCTAAAAGGAGTCCGGCGGTGTCCTACTCTCC
>NZ_JABRPK010000006.1:0-136089 GCF_013248995.1 Frigoribacterium sp. VKM Ac-2836
GTGTCGACACCGTTGCTGAGGTCGGCGATCGACGCGGCGGGCGTCGAGGCGGCGCTGGGCTCGGCGGACGACGAGGACGACGTCGAGGAGGTGTCGGTCGCGGTGCCCGAGTTGGACGAGCACGCGGCGAGGGAGAAGATCAGGGCGCCGGAGGCGGCGATGCCGAAGGCGGCTTTCGTGATGCGCTTGCGAGTGAAGGCGTTCATGGTAAAGCTCCTTGTCTGTTGGTCCCGGTGGGGATGTACAGGGTTCGCCACCGGGCCCGGAATCGATTGGGCCCGATCCACTTCGTTACCCGCCCGTGACCTTCACCCCCGAACGGGGGGCGAGGGTGCGCGATGGGCCCAGCAGGACGCGCAGGAGGCGCGGTGCCGGTCTCGAGGACCGGCACCGCGCCTCCTGCGGTCGCGTCGGGTGCTGCCCTACTTCTTCAGGAACTCGAGCACGACGCGGTTGAACTCCTCGGGGTCGCTGACGTTGGCGCCGTGCGGGGCGCCCGCGATCACGTGCAACTCGGAACCGGCGATCGCCGCGTGCGTCCGTGCACCCGAGCCCTCGTACGGCACCGTCTCGTCGCCGTCGCCGTGGATGACCAGCGTCGGCACGGTGACCTTCGTCAGGTCGTCGCGGAAGTCGGTGGTGGCGAACGAGGTCATGGCCTCGAGCGCGGCGGCCTTGTTCGCCTGCTTGGCGAGCCGGAGGGCGTCCTGACGGTCCGCCTCGGACACCTTGAGCACGCCGCCGACCGAGAAGAATCCGGTCGTGAAGTCCTCGTAGAACGAGTCCTCGTCCTTGGTCAGCCCGGCCGTCATCTCGGCGGCGGCCTCCTTGGTGAGAGGGCCGTCGGGGTTGTCGTCGGTCTTCAGCAGGTACGGCGGCACGGCCGAGGCGAAGACGATGCTGTGCAGGCGCTCGGTGCCGTACTTCGCGACGTAGCGGGCGACCTCGCCACCACCCATCGAGAAGCCGACGAGCGTGACGTCGTCCAGGTCGAGTTCGGTGAGGACGGTGTGCAGGTCCTCGGTCAGGTGGTCGTAGTCGTAGCCCGTCTTGGGCTTGTCGCTGCGTCCGAAGCCGCGGCGGTCGTAGGTGACGACCCGGTAGCCGGCCTCGACGAAAGCCGGGACCTGCTTGCTCCAGGACTCGCCCGACAGGGGCCAGCCGTGGATCAGGACGACGGTGCGGCCCGAGCCGCCGGTGTCGTCGACGTGGAGGTTCGTGTCCTTGAAGAGGCCGTGATGTGCGGTGATCTCGGTCATGGTCGGGTGCCTTCTCTCTCCCGCCGTCCCGGCGGGGTCCCTTCCGTTCGTAGTCCGCCGCCGGGCGCCCCGTCTCGACGCGGAGGCATCTCGGAGGTTGGGGGACAGCCGGTCGGGCGCCCTGGCATTCATACCCCTAGGGGGTATAACCTGGGCGTCGATCGAGAGGACCGCGCATGACCGACACCACCATCACCACCCTGCAGGTCGACGGCATGACCTGCGAGCACTGCGTCGCGAGCGTCACCGAAGAGCTCTCCGAGGTCGAAGGCGTCGACTCGGTCGAGGTCGACCTCAACCCGGGAGGCGCGTCCACCGTCTCGGTCCAGGCCGACGCCACCGTCGAGCACGACCGGCTGCGGGCCGCTGTCGAAGAGGCCGGCTACCAGCTCTCCGCACGATGACGCGAGACGTGCAGCCCGGCGCCGTGCAGCTCGACATCTCGGGCATGACCTGCGCCTCCTGCGCGAACCGCATCGAGCGCAAGCTCAACAAGCTCCCCGGCGTCGAGGCGTCGGTCAACTACGCGACCGAGAAGGCGCACGTGCGGGTCGTGGCCGGCGAGGCACGCGACGGCGACCCCGGGGCACCCGACGTCGACGCCCTCATCGCTACGGTGGCCGCGGCGGGGTACGGGGCCACCCTGCCCGCGCCTCCTGCGCCTTTGGCCGGTTCGGCCGACGCCGCGGGCGTCGACACCCCGGACGCCCGGACCACCGAGGTCGTCGCCCTGCGTCACCGCACCCTGGTCAGCGCCGCCCTGGCCCTGCCGGTCGTCGTGCTGTCGATGGTGCCGGCCCTGCAGTTCACGAACTGGCAGTGGCTCGCGCTGACCCTCGCCGCTCCGGTCGCCGTCTGGGGTGCCTGGCCGTTCCACCGCGCCGCCGCCGTGAACGCGCGGCACGGCGCCGCGACCATGGACACCCTGGTCAGCGTCGGCGTCGTCGCCGCGTTCGCGTGGTCCCTCTGGGCCCTGTTCTTCGGCGACGCCGGCCGACCGGGCATGCACATGTCGTTCAGCCTGGTCGCGACCCACGGCGGTCCGACCGAGATCTACCTCGAGGTCGCGGCTGCCGTCACGGTCTTCATCCTGCTGGGGCGCTGGCTCGAGGCCCGAGCCAAGCGTCGCTCGGGTGAGGCCCTGCGCGCCCTGCTCGAGCTCGGCGCGAAAGAGGCCACCGTGCTGCGCGACGGTCAGGAGGCGCGGGTCGCCACCTCGAGTCTGGTGCCCGGCGATCTCGTGGTCGTCCGCCCGGGCGAGGCGATCGCCAGCGACGCCCTCGTGCGCGAGGGCACCTCGGCGGTCGACCTGAGCATGCTGACCGGTGAATCGGTGCCGGTCGAGGTGGGCCCGGGCGACCGGGTGGTCGGCGCGACGATCAACGTCGGCGGGCGTCTGCTCGTCGAGATCACCCGGGTCGGGGCCGACACCGAGCTCGCTCGTCTCGGCCGCCTCGTCGAAGAGGCACAGAGCGGCAAGGCCGAGGTGCAGCGCCTGGCCGACCGGGTGTCGGCCGTGTTCGTGCCCGTCGTCATCGGGCTGGCGGTGCTGACCTTCGTCGGCTGGCTGGCGTTCGGCGGCCTGGTGGACGGCACCGGAGGGTTCTTCGCCGGGCCGCTCCAGACCGCGTTCACGGCTGCGGTGGCCACCCTGATCATCGCCTGCCCGTGCGCGCTGGGACTCGCGACGCCGACCGCGCTGCTGGTCGGCACGGGCCGCGGCTCCCAGCTCGGCATCGTGATCCGCGGGCCCCAGGTGCTCGAGCGCACCCGCACGGTCGACACGATCGTGCTCGACAAGACCGGGACGGTCACCACCGGACGCATGGGCGTGCGCGAGGTCGTCGTGGGCGAGGCCGAGACGGCCGACGAGGTCCTGGCCCGGGCCGCCGCCGTCGAGTCCGGCTCGGAGCACCCGGTGGCCCGTGCCGTCGAGGCCGAGGCCACCCGTCGCGGGGTCGTCGTCCCCGGCGCCGAGGCGTTCGCCGCTCACGCCGGGGCCGGCGTGCAGGCCCTCGTCGGCGGCACGCTCGTGCTGGTCGGCCGCCCCGGGTGGCTGGCCGACGAGTGGTCGGTCACCGCGCCTCCTGAACTCGACAGGGCGTTCGCCGCGGCCGAGGCGACCGGGGCGACGCCCGTCGCGGTCGCCTGGGACGGCCGGGTGCGCGGTGTCGTCACCGTGGCCGACACCGTGAAGCCCGGCGCCCGTGAGGTGGTCGAGCGGTTCCGTGGGCTCGGCCTGAGGCCCGTGCTGCTGACCGGCGACAACGCGGGCGCGGCCCGACACGTCGCGACGCAGGTCGGCATCGCGGCGGCGGACGTCGTCGCGCAGGCGACCCCGCAACAGAAGGTGGAGGCGGTGGCCCGGTTGCAGGCGGACGCTCACGTCGTCGCCATGGTGGGCGACGGTGTCAACGACGCGGCGGCCCTCGCCACGGCCGACCTCGGCATCGCCCTGGGCACCGGCACGGACGCGGCGATCGCGGCGGGCGACCTGACCGTCGTCGGCGGTGAGCTCGCCGGGGTGGCCGACGCCATCCGGTTGTCGCGGGCGACGCTCGGCACGATCAAGGGCAACCTGTTCTGGGCCTTCGCCTACAACGTGGCGGCGATCCCGATCGCGATGCTCGGGCTGCTCAACCCGGTGCTGGCCGGTGCGGCGATGGCGGCCTCGTCGGTCTTCGTCGTGACGAACAGTCTGCGCCTGCGGCGGTTCCGCGCCGGCTGAGGTGCGGGCCCGCGTCGCACCGCCCTCTGAACGTCGCACCGCCTGTTTCGGCGGTGCGACGTACAGTTCGTGGTGCGACGCGGCTCGGCACCGGGTCGGGGGCGCCGCCTAGGGTGAGCGCATGATCATCTTCGGCACCAAGGGCACGAGCGCCCTGCTGGGCGTCCTCTTCTTCGTCTGCCGGGTCTGCGGCAACGAGGCCGCGCAGCGCCTGGTGAAGCACCGTCGGTGGTTCACGCTGTTCTTCATCCCGGTGATCCCGTACTCGACGAAGCACGTCTACACCTGCGCCTACTGCGGCGCGGGCACCGAGCTCGACGCCGAGGCGGCCGGGCGCTTCCAGGCCGACGCCGAGCACGCGGCGGCGACCCACGGCGGGCGACCGCAGGGCTGACCGGCCGCTCGGCAGCACACAGCCGAACACCACCGACGGGACAGAAAACCGCGCTGTTCCTGGGTGTTCTGTCCCGTCGATGGTGTTCCGGCACGGGAGGCGCGGGGCGGCGTCAGGGCAGCGCGCGGTACCAGCCGGCCATGCGGGCTCGGAGGCCGGCGCGGCGGGGCCGACACCGCGCCTCCTCGGGGGTGTCGTCGACGACCGGGGCGAAGCCGACGGTCGCGCACGAGGTGCAGACGAGCACGTGGCGATGCACCGAGAGGGCCGTGCCGTAGAACGGGTTGGGCTCCCGGCGGGTCGGTGCCGCGCAGAGGGCGCACGGGGGCAGCGCCTCGTCGTCGGTCTCTGTCGCCACACTCGATGTTCCGTCATCGGGCCGCCTTCGGTTGTCCCCCACTTCGGGTGCCGGGGTACGAACGAGCAGGACGGAGACCCCCAGGTCGATCCGATGACCCGACCGAGGAGGCGCGGGTCGGCTGCGTAGGATCGTCGCGTGACGGACTCCCACGACCCCGGGCACGGCGCCGGCGGGCACGGCGGCTGGTCACCGCTGGCCGGGAGTGCGCAGGCCGTGGTGCTCGACATCCTCGTGCACGGCGCCCGGCCCAGGACCGAGCTCGCGGCCCGGCTCGGCCTCTCGGGCCCGAGCCTCACGCGCATCACCCGGCCCCTGCTCGAGAGCGGGCTGCTGGTCGAACGCCCCGCCCTGGCGTCGCCGTCCGGTTCGGGTCGGCCCTCGATCCCACTCGACCTCGACCCGGACGCGCACCACTTCGTCGGCCTCAAGCTGACCCGAGACCGTCTCTTCGTCGTCGTGACCGACCAGCGCGGTGAGGTGCTGAGCGAGCACGACGAGCCCTTGCCCGACCTCGCGCCGGGGGCGGTCGTGGCGCAGCTGGCCGTGGTCGTGGCCGCCGCCCGTGCCCGGGACGACCGGGTCAGGGCGGTCGGCGTCACCGTCGGAGGGCAGGTCGTCGACCGGGCCCACGTGCGCCACGCGCCCTTCCTGGGCTGGGACGACGTGCCTCTGGCCGATCTGGTGGGCACCGCGACGGGCTTGCCCGTCTGGGTCGAGAACGACGTACGCGCGCTCACCCAGGCCGAGCACTGGTTCGGCGAGGGGCGCGGGCTGCGGTCGTTCGCCCTCGTCACGATCGGGGCGGGCGTCGGGCTCGGCCTCGTCGCCGCGGGCGAGGTGATCGGCGGGGCGCACTCGTCGGCGGGCAGCGTCGGGCATCAGCGGATCGTGGCGCCGGCTCCGATGCCGGTTCACACCCCCGCCGCACCCCCTCCCGCCGCCCCGGCCCCGACCTGCGACCTCGGCCACCGCGACTGCGCCGGGGCGTTCCTCACGGTCGCCGCGGTCGAGAGCGCCGCCGCCCGGGTCCTCGGCCGCCCGGTCGCCTACGACGACCTGCTCGCCCTCGCCGTCGACGGACACGAGGAGGCGCGGGTCGTCGTCGACACCGCCGCCGACGTCCTCGGGCAGCTGATCGCGGGCGTGCTGAACCTGCTCGACCCCGAGGTGGTCCTGCTGTCGGGAGAGGGCGTGCGGCTCGCGGTCGTCGGCGGCGCCGCGGTCGCCGCCGCGATCGAGCGCGGCACCCACGGGGCGGTTCCCCCGCCGCGACTGATCGTCCAGGAGTTCCGGTTCGACGAGTGGGCCCGCGGCGCCGCAGCCGTCGCGATCCAGATGCACGCGCTCGGCCGCTGACGCCGTGTGCGCTCGCTGACACCGCGCGCGCTCCTCGGGACGCGACCCGCGCCTCCTCAGCCCTCGGCGGTGACCCGCAGCAGCACGACGCGTTCGGGGAACGACACGGGCGCCTGTACCCCGGCGACCGCCAGGGTGCGCCCGTCGAGCACGATCCCGGGGTAGGCGCCGCCCTCGTCCGGCGTGCCCCACCACGGCGGAGGCGTCAGGCCGTGGTCCGGCGATCCCACGGTCACGGGGGCCACCCGGTACCTCCGCTCGGGGGCGAGTCCGGGCAGCAGCACGCGGCCGGCCGGCGCGACGTCCGAGCGTCCGACGGTGGCGAGGAAGAACAGGGCCTCGCTCGCGTCGGCGGCGACCGATCCGTAGACGAGCAGCGACGGGTCGGCCTCGTCGACCCGTACGACGTCGCCGGTGTGCAGCAGATGGCGGTGCCGCTTGTAGAGCGCGATCCACTCGGCGAGATCGCGGTTCTCGGCGTCGGTGGCACGGGCGAGATCCCACTCGATGCCGAGGTGGCCGAACAGGGCGGTGCCGGCCCGGAACGACAGCTCGTGCCAGCGGCCGGTCATGTGGCTGACGCCCGAGGCGATGTGCGAGCCGAGCAGCTCGGGCGGCAGCAGCTGCATCGTCCAGCGGTTCATCTGCTGCCGGTCGAGCGGGTCGATGCAGTCGCTCACCCAGACGCGGTCGGTGCGCTCGAGCACGCCGAGGTCGACCCGGGCGCCGCCGGACGAGCACGACTCGATCTCGAGACCGGGGAACCGCGCCTTGAGCTCGTCCATCAGCCGGTACGCCGCGAGGGTCTGTTCGTGGACGCCCGCGGCACCCGTCGGCCACGTGCCCGCGTCGACGAGGTCGCGGTTGTGGTCCCATTTCAGGTAGGCGATGTCGTACTCGGTCAACATCGCCGTCATCTGGCCGAGCACGTGCTCGAACGCCCCGGGGATGCCGAGGTTCAGCACCTGCTGGTCACGCGACCGTGGGGGCAGACGGTCACCGGTCTGCAGGATCCATTCGGGGTGGGCCCGGGCGAGGTCGCTGTCCTCGTTGACCATCTCGGGCTCGAACCAGAGGCCGAACTCCATGCCGAGGCCCGTGACGTGGTCGATCAGCGGCGACAGGCCGTCGGGCCAGACGTCGGTGTCGACCACCCAGTCGCCGAGGCCCGCGTGGTCGTCGCGCCGCCCCTGGAACCAGCCGTCGTCGAGCACGTACCGTTCGACACCGAGGGCGGCGGCGCGGTCGGCCAGGTCGCGCAGGCGGGCGAGGTCGTGGTCGAAGTAGACGGCCTCCCAGACGTTGATCGTCATCGGGCGCGGACGGGTCGGGTGCTGCTCGCGCGCCCTCAACCACCGGTGGAACCGTCGGGCCTGGTCGTCGAGGCCGTCGCCGTACGAGCCGTACACCCAGGGGCTGCGGTACGACTCGCCGACCTCGAGCCGCAGTTCGCCGGGCAGCAGCAGCTCCCCGCCGCCCAGCACCTGCACGCCCGTCGACAGGCGCTCGGCGTAGTGCCGGTGGTTGCCGCTGAACCCGACGTGCAGGCCCCAGACCTCGCCGGCGGCGAAGCCGAAGCCCGGCACGCCGACGCTCAGCACCGTCGCGGCGTCGGGTCCGGTGCGGCCCTTTCGTCCCTCGCGTTCGTGCACGCCGACCACGAGATCGCGGCGCTGTGGCGTGCGCTCCTTGCCCCAGCGGCCGGCGAAGTCGAGGATCTCGCGGGCCCGCGGCGGCAGCGGCAGGGCCAGGTGCAGGTCGGTCAGCGTGTAGACGTCGGCGGCGACGCTGGCGGCGCCGGCTGCGGTGCTCGCCGAGCGGTCCTCGCCCGAGCCCGCGCGGCCGCCGTCGCGTCGTCCGGCGACGTTCGTCAGGGCGGCCCGGGTGCGGACGAGCCCGCTCGTCGTCAGCTCGACCTCGATCGCGACCGCGAGTCCGGCCACGTCGTCGTGCGCCTCGACCGTGACGACGGCGGCCCCGGCGTCGAGCAGCCCTGGCCCCGAGGAGGCGCGGGTCGCCCGGGCCTCGCCCGTCACGTCGAGCGTGTCGACCGCGAACCGCGGCGACCAGTCGGCACCGTCCGATCGGTGGCCGCCGACCCCGGGCTTGCCCGACCATCCCGCGTGGTGCTCGGGCAGGATGGCCAGCCGCACCGGCTCGTCCATCAGGTTGTTGACGGAGGGTGGCACCGCCGCGGCGGCGAGCGCGCGCACGTCGTCGAGGCCGGGTCGGCCGAGTGCGGCTCCCCAGTGCACGATCGCCGGCAGGCGCCCCCCGGTCACGTCGAGCAGCAGGCTGACGCCGGCGCTGCTCAGGTGGACGAAGGCGTCGGGTGCCTCGGGCGGCGAGACGACGGTGGGCGACGGGGTGGGGTGCGACACGGGACTCCAGACGGCGGAAGATACTTTTGTCCAAAAAGTATCTCTGAGGTCACGCCGGCGTCACAACCCCTTCGTATCGGTCGCGGGGTCCGAGCGCCGGGGTCGGGATCAGGAGGCGCGGGGCGAGAAGAGCTCGTCGGTCACCTCGGTGGGCTGGTCGCGGAACCAGCGCAGCAGGGTGCGGACCTTGTGCGACGACGACGGGGACAGGTTGCCCAGCCCGTCGCGGTCGCGGTTCCCGGCCTCGGTCTCGGTGCCGAAGACGTCGGCGTAGCCCGGGATCACCGTGGCGAGGTCGTCCGTGACGGCGCGGTAGCCCATGGTCCAGCCGGGGAACAGCCGGTCCTCGACGCGTTCGTCGACGATGGTGTGCACGGCCGTGTGTCGCGGGTCGCGGGCGATGACCGCGAGGCGCGCGCGGACCGCCTCCTCGGGCCCCTCGAGCACCTGGATGAATCGCCCCTCGCGGTGCAGCAGCATGCCGGTGATGCCCAGTCGGGCGTTGTTCGAGCGACTGGTCATCAGCAGATTGGCCAGGTCGTCGTCGGTGAAGGGGTACGACGATCGGCTGACGTACACGGTGGACAGCACGGGCGGGCCTCCTCGGGATCAGCGTCCGAGTCTGCCGGTCCGGTCGCGCCGCCGCCCTCCCCAGTTCTGGGCGCTGACAGCTCCCGCACGTCCATGCCACGCCCTGCCCGCCTGCCTGCCTGCGGAGTGGGTGTCACACCACGTTCTGAACGTCGCACCGCGCAATTCGGCGGTGCGACGTTCAGAACGTGGTGCGACCCCCTGATCCGGTTCGTACCGGATCAGCTGCCACGAGGCGCCGACCCTCGTTCCCGTCGTCCCTCGAGCACCCCGGCGAGCAGCACCACGGCCACGCCCACCACGGGCACGATCAGCAGTCCGAAGCGCAGGCCGGCCGAGTCCGCGACGAACCCGACGATCGGAGGCGACGCCAGGAACCCCAGTCGCAGCAGCCAACTGACCAGCGTCAGGCCCGTGCCGGCGCGGAACCCCGGCAGGTTGTCCGCCGCATGCATCGCGGCCGGGATCAGGGTCGCGACGCCGAACCCCGCCGCCGCGAAGCCCACGATCGTCCCGACCACCGAGGGGAACGCCAGCGCGACGCCCATGCCGACGGCGACGAACACGCCTCCGGCCCGGGCGACGGCCTTCTGCCCGAAGCGGTCGACCATGCCGTCGCCGAGCAGCCGTCCGACGAACTGTGCCCCCTGCAGCGACACGAACCCGAGTGCGGCGACCGTCACGCCGGCCCCGAGCGACCCGAGGTAGAGCGCCGCCCAGGTGCTGCCGGAGTCCTCGACCACGGCGCCCGACGACGCGATGACCACGAGGGCCAGCAGTACGCCCCACTTCGCCAGGAACCCGGGCGAGACCCGGCGGCCGTCACGAGCCGAGGAGGCGCGGGTCGAGTCGACGGGACCGCCCCCCGCGGGCGCGACCCCCGGCTCCGCGCCCGCGGCACCCGTCACGACCACCGCGTCCACGGCCTCGGGGAGGCCCTCGGCCGGTTCGCGCCCGGCGAGCAGCAGCGGGTAGGCGACGAGCGCCACGACGGCGAAGATCAGCGCCGAGGCCCCGAGGTGCCAGGCGATCGGGATGCCGAGACCTGCCGCCGCGCCGCCCATCAGGCCGCCGAGGACGGCTCCGATGCTCCACACGGCATGGAACGAGTTGAGGATCGACCGGCGGTAGCGGTACTGCACGCGCAGTCCGTGGGAGTTCTGCGAGACGTCGACGATGGCGTCGAGGGCGCCTGCGAGCAGGAAGCCCGCGGCGAGCAGTCCACCGACGGGGGCGATGCCGGTCAGCAGGACGGCGATGCCGGTGATCACGGTGCCGACCACGGCCACGCGCGACGACCGGAACCTGCGGATCAGCCATCCGGCCCCGAGCCCGGCGACGAGCGCGCCGACGGGCATCGCCGCGACCGCCAGGCCGAAGTCGGCGTTCGACAGTTCGAGGCCGGCCTTGATCGCGGGGTATCGCGGCAGGAGGTTCGCGATCAGGGCGCCGTTGGTGAAGAAGAGCAGGGCGACGCCGAGTCGGGCGCGGCGGTCCTCACGCGTCGGCACGGTGCGGGCCGGTGCGGCAGGAGAGGTCGTCGGTGACGTCATGGTGTACGAACGTACACTAAGGCCGGACGGCCGTTGACCGCTCACGGGGACGTGCCGCCGAGGTGACCAGCGACGCACCCGCGACCACCGCCAGCACGACCACCATCGCGCTGCGCAGGCCCACGTGCTCGCCGACGAAGCCGAGCAGGGGCGGCCCGACCAAGAACGCCACGTAGGCCATCGTCGCGACGGCTCCGACCGCCGTCGTCGGGTCGTCGCTGTCGGCCGCGGCCGAGACGGTCACCGGGAACCCCAGGGCGGCGCCCAGTCCCCAGAGCAGGACGGCGACGCCTGCGACGACGACCGAGTCCGAGAAGACGACGAGGGCGATGCCGGCCGCCGAGACGAGGGCGCTGGCGCGCAGCACGGTGGCGTGGCCGAAACGCGCGAGCAGGGGTTCGCCGAGGAACCGGCCGACCGTCATCGCCGCCGCGAACGCGGTGAAGACGACCGTGCCGGCGGTCGCCGAGACGCCGTGGCCGTCGACGAACAGCAGGGGCAGCCAGTCGTTGGCCGACCCCTCGGCGAGGGCGAGTGCGAGCACGATCAGCCCGAGCAGCACGAGCCGGCGGTCGCGCCAGACCGCGAGCGAGCCGGCGAGTCGAGCCCTCGCCCCGGAGGCGCGCTCGGCCGCCGCGTCGGACCGTCCGGTCGCCCGCGGCACGATCGGCACCGCCCAGAGCAGTGCGGCACCGCCCGCGAGCGCGACGCCGAGCAGGTGCCACTGGACGGGCACGTGGGTCGCGGTGAGCAGGATGCCCAGGCCGGCCCCGGCGACCGTGCCGAGGCTGAAGCAACCGTGCAGGACGGGCAGCACCGACCGGCCCGACGCGGTCTCGATGGCCGCGCCCTCGATGTTGACGGCGATCTCGGCGAGGCCGACGCCGGCGCCGACCAGAGCGAGGCCGCAGAAGACGCCCGGCATCACCGAGAGCGAAGCGGCCAGGCCGACCAGGGCGACCCCGAGCACCAGCGAGGTGCCCCCGATCGCCACGGCGCGGTGCGCCCCGTGCCGCCGCACGATCGGGGCGGAGGACAGGATGCCGCCCATCGATCCGACGGACAGGCCGAAGATGACGAGGCCCATCTCGCCCGTGCTCGCCTGGAGCAGGTCGCGGATGGCGGGGGTGCGAACCACCCACGAGGCGAGCGAGACGCCGACGACGGCCATGAACACGAAGACCGCCGCTCGACGTCTGGCGAGTTCGGGGGTGAACGGCGGTCGGTTGGTCATGCGTCCAGTGTGTACGTTCGTACGCTCGTCGTCTAGGGTGTCGGGCATGACGACCACCGACCACTTCGCCGGCGACGCGCGCACGAACCACGAACGCATGCTGGCGGGCGACCTCTACATCTCGGACGACCCCGACATCGCCGCGCAGCAGCAACGGGCGATCACGCTCCAGGCGCGTTTCGCCGGCGACAACGTCTGGCTCGGTGGTGGCGTGATCGTGCTGCCCGGGGTGACGATCGGCGACAACAGCGTGATCGGTGCCGGGGCGGTGGTCACGAAGGACGTCCCCGCGAACGTCGTCGCGGTCGGCAACCCGGCCCGCGTGGTGCGGAGCCTCTGAGCATGGGGGGCACGCGGCGCACCGAGCCCGACCGTCGCGACCGGCTGATCGACGTGACCCTCGACGTCGTGGCCGAGGTCGGCGTCGCCGGCGCGTCGCACCGCAGGATCGCGGCGCGCGCGGACGTGCCGCTCGGCTCGATGACCTACCACTTCGACGGCATGGACGAGCTGCTGCACGAGGCGTTCTCCCGTTTCGCCGAGACGATCATCGTGCGGTTCGAGGGACGACTCGGTGCCGCGACCACCCGGGACGAGGCCAAGGAGGCGGTGGTCGCGTTGATCCACGACGACCTGACCGGCCCGGCCGCGGTCCGCGACCAGGTGATCAGCTACGAGCTCTACGCCCTCGCCGCCCGCGAGCCACGGTTCCGCGAGATCACGCGGGAGTGGATGCGTCGCAGCCGGGTCGAGCTCGAGCGCCACTTCGACCCGGACACCGCCCGCCAGCTCGACGCCTTCGTCGAGGGGGCGTCGATCCATCTCGCGCTCGACCCGTCGCCGCCGAGTCGTGCCCTGACCCGAGAGGCCGTGGAGCGCATCACGCGGCCCTCGTGACCGGCTCCACCCGCG
The DNA here is from genome assembly GCF_013248995.1 of Frigoribacterium sp. VKM Ac-2836. GTDB lineage: Bacteria > Actinomycetota > Actinomycetes > Actinomycetales > Microbacteriaceae > Frigoribacterium. The sequence continues at coordinate 12,770 of NZ_JABRPK010000006.1, forward strand.
CCTCCTGCGGTCGGCCGGAATGGCCGCAAACCGAACTGTGCCCACCGCGGCACGCGGTCCGAGGTCGCTAGGCGATCTAATGGAACAGGTGCAGAAGGTGCACGCCGGTGAGAACGTCGGCACCTGATCAGGACGAGAGTCGAGAAACCAGTGGACGCAGAGGGCGACGAGTCGCGCCGCGCTCCCACGGTCGACAGCCCGGGCGGCTCCACCTCGGGTGCACCCGACACCGGGTTCGGCGACTTCAACGTCGCCAGTGACTTCGGCGAGATCGGTGACGCGGCCCGGACCCCGGCGGCCGACCTGTTCTTCGGCGACTTCGCGCCCCCGCTCGACCCCGACCTGATCTTCGAGTGCTCGGCGTCCATGAACGGCGAGCACGGGGCTGTGACCCTCTACGAGGACCGCATCATCGTCGAGAGCCCGGACGAGCCCGACGGTGAGGCCGTGTTCGCCGCCGATACGGTGCGGGCCTGGTGGCTGGTCGATGGTGACTCCTTCTTCGCGCTCGTCGTCGAGGCCGACGTGCTCCACCGCACCCGTCTGCCGACGGGCTTCAAGGCCGTTCTCAAGGCGGCGTTCTCGAAGGCCTTCGGGCCCGCGTCGCCCCCGACCGGGGCCTGAGCGCCTTATACCTCTGCCCCCGCTTCGGGGGTTCCGCCCGGTCAGGCCATTCTTTCAGTGCGCGCGACATGGCAGGATCACTGTGATGGAACCCGAACAGACCCTGCCCCCGGTGCGCTCCGAGATGGGCGGCCGCGACATGGACCAGGCGCGCGCCCTGTTCGAGGACACCTACAACGGCGCCGGCTTCCGCACCGACACCCGGCAAGAGACCTTCGCCTACCGCTACACGACGGCGGGCGACGAGGACATGACCCTGCGGTCGGCGATGTTCCTGGGGGACATCCGCGGGGCGATCCAGCCCGAGCGTGAGTACGTCGTCGCCTGGATCACCGCGGGCGAGGGGCGGGTCGACGTCGGGGCCGAAGAGGCCGCGTTCGAGATCGGCCGACCGTTGATGTTCCCGACCGGCAAGGCCTTCGAGTTCGAGGTTCGCGAGTACCGACAGAACCTCGTGCACTTCGACGCCGCGTTCCTCGAGCGCATGGCCGCCGAGCACGAGGGTGCCCTCGCCGGGCCCCTGCAGTTCGACCACACGGCCGTGCCCGAGCTCGCCGACCTGCGTCGGTGGCAGGCCACCATCACGAACGCCGCGAAGACGATCCTGGGTGGGGAGTCGACCGAACTGCTGCGCTCCGAACTCAAGCGGGAGTCGGCGTTCGCCCTGCTCGACACCTTCTCGCACCGGTCGATCGACCTGCCGCCCGCCTTGCTCGTGCCCCGCAACGCCCGCCTGCGCGAAGCCGTCGAGTACCTGCACACCCACTCGCACCTGCCGGTCAACATGACCCAGTTGGCCGAGGCCGTGCACCTCACACCACGCGGACTGCAGCAGGCCTTCAGCCGCCAGCTCGGGGTGACCCCCACCGAGTACCTGCGCACCATCCGCCTCGACCACGTGAAGGCCGAGCTGAGCGAACTCGCTCCGGGCGAGGCCACCGTGGCCGCCGTCGCGCAACGCTGGGGCTTCACGCACCTGAGCCGGTTCACGGCGTCGTACGTCAAGCGCTTCGGCGAGTACCCCAGCGCCACCCTGCAGGGCTGAGCCGGCGCGCACATCCCGCCACCCACCACGCCAGGAGGTGGACACCGCACCACGAGAACGCTTGGCGCTGTGACCACGTCCTGGCGCTGTGCCCGGCGCCGGGCGAGTCAGCCGCGCAGTGCGCCGGCGACCCGGTCCCACCACACGGTCGACGCCGCGCGGGTCTCGTCGAGGCGCTCGGCCCAGGCCGCGTGCACCGCGTCGCGCCTGGACCACGCCGCCAGCGCGATCGCGTCGGCTTCGCCCGCGAGCAGCTGCCCGGCCGAGACGACGCTCGTCTGTCCGAAGTTGCCGAGCGCCCCGGTCAGCTTGATCGTCGTGTAGTCGTCGACCGCGAGTCCGACCGTCGGCACCCCGCCCGCGACGGCGAACACGGCCGGGTGGTAACGGCTGGTCAGGTGCAAGGCCGCACCCCGGGCGAAGCGCGCGGCCGCGGGGGAGTCGGTCGTCGGTTCGACCCGCGCGGGCACGGTCAGCTGGTCGAGCACGGCCCGGTGCAGCAGCGAGTCACCGCGCTCCTCGGTCGGGTCGAGCGATGCCCAGTGCGCGAGGAACACGACCTCGAGCCCCGCCTCGCCCGCCACCCGGTCGAGCAGCCGGGCGACGGCCGTGGCGAACGCCGCGCGGTCGGCGTCGCCCACGTGCGCGGACAGGCTGACGGCGAGGTACGGCGCCGGTGCGGCCGCGGCGTCCACGGCGCCACCGGCAGGAGGCGCGGCGTCGAACCCGAGGAAGCTCGCGTCGTCCACCGTCCCCACCGTCGTCGCCGGGTCGACCCCGAGCGTCCGCACCAGCTCGAGCGACGCGCCCTCGCGCAACCCGACGAGGGCGGCGGCGTCGAGCAGCTCGGTCACGAGTTCGCGGTCCTCGCCCTCGAGCACCGGCCCGATGGTCTGCCCGCTGACGACGAGCGGCTTGTCGAACCGTCGGGCGATCAGCCCGAGCGTGTTCCGCTCGTAGACGTGCATCGGCCAGAGCGAGGCCATGTTGCCGCCGCCCGCCACGAGCACGCCGTCGGACTCGCGGACGGCCTCGACCACCTGCCAGGCGGGGTCGTCCTGCGGGAGGTGACCCGCGCCTCCGTCGATCGCCGACAGCACCCGGGCGCGACGCTCGCGCTGGCCGAGCCGGCCGCCGGTGGTCGCGGGGTGGAAGCCGATCGCGGGCACGGCGTCGACGCCGTACCGCTCGGCGGTCTCGGCCGGGTTCGACGAGACGCCGGTGATCGTGGCGCCGCGGGCACGCAGCTGCACGGTCGCCTCGTGGAACATCGCCTCGTCGCCGACGTGGACCATGCCGTCGAGCACGCCGACGTCTCCGATGGTGACGATTCGCACGGGTGGGACCTCTCGCTGCGGGATTCGGCAGCGGGATCGATGCCGCCCACGACGGTACCGGACCCCCGAGGCACGCAACGCACCGCCGGGTCACGCCGCGGCGATAGGCTCCACCAGGCCCGGGGCTCCGGGGTCGACCCCCGCGCGACGCGCGACGCACCATCGAGAGGCACCGCATGGGCATCCAGACCTCGCTCGACGCGATCCACGAGGCCGACCGCCTGGTCGACTCGATGCGGCTCGCCGACGACCTCGCGCTCGACGCCGCGCGCACCGGTGGGGCCCGCACGATCCGGGTGCTCCGCGGTGCCCTCGGCAGCCAGGACCAACTCGTCGCCATCGCGGCCACGAACGCGCTCGCGCAGGTCTTCGACGAGCAGGCCGACGTGGTGCTGAGCGACCTGCTGTCGAGCGACCGCACCTTCTTGCGTGAGCACGCCGCGTCCGCGCTCAGTCAGCGACTGCCCCGGTACGACACCATCGGCCGGCTGATCGGACTCGTCATCGCCGGGGGCTTCACCGGCATGGTGGCCCAGCGCACGCTCGAGCAGTGGTCGTCGTCCGCCCCCGCCGTGGTCGCGGTGGCACTCGAGGGTGCCCTCATCGGCGTGCACGAGCCCGCCGCGCGGTACCGCCTGGTCGAGACCCTCGGGCTGGTGCGGGCCCGCATCGCCTCGCGCCCGCTCTCGACCATCGCCCGAGACGGGGGCGAGGACGAGCACGTCCGCGTCGCCGCCGTGTCGGCCCTCGGCCAGCGACGCGGCGACCAGGCCGTCGCCGCCGTCGTGCGCGAGCTCGCCCGTCACGACGGCTACCTCGGTGACGTCGCGCGCCTCGCCGAGATCGACCTCTCGGCCCGCGACGACGTGTTCGGCGGTGACCGCGGGCTCGACCGCACCGGCGACCGGGGCGGCGCCGACCCCGTCGACCTCGCCGACCCCGCCGGGCGCGAGGGTCTCACCATCGCCCAGCTCTTCCTGCACGCCGACATCGACGCCGGCCTCACGCACGCCGGCAGCGGCGACAACGGTGGCATCGCGACGCTTCTCGTGCGGCTCGGCGACGCGCTCGCCGCGGGAGGCGCGGCGCACGTCCTCGACGGCCGTCACGTCGCCAGGGTCGTCACCCTCTCGCGGGGATCGGCCGACGCGGCGGTCGCGAGCGTCCACGATCTGGCGATCCGCGCCTCCGGACACGTGTACGGGCGCGTCCCGCTGCTCAGCGACCCCGTCACGTCGGCGACCGCGTGGCCGCTGCGGGTCGCCGCGCGTCGCGGCATCCGGCGGGTGCTGCGCGCCGCGGGCGGCGTCGACCTGCTGCACCTGCGCATGGCCGACGTGGGCAGCCTCGCGGCGGCCGACGTGGCGCGCGAGCTCGACATCCCCGTGGTGTTCACGGTCGCGCCCGACCCGCACGCCGTCATCCAGTCCCTCGACCTGTCGGGCGCGCTGACCCGCGAGACCTTCGGCGACGTCGACGAGGTCGAGCACTTCTGGTTCCGCACGCGACTCGTGCAGCAGCTCGCCTCGAACGCGTCGCACACGGTGTTGTTCCCCCGGCCGGAGCTCGAGCGCGACATGCGCGAGCTGGTCGGCATCGACGTCACCTCCCACCCCGAGCGCCACACGATCGTGCCCGAGGGCATCGACCTCGACGTGGTCGACCGCTCCGTCGCCGAGGCCGCCGAGCACGCCGCGGGCCTGCCCGCGACCCCGCCGATGGCCGAGCTGTGCGCCCTGCTCGAGACCCTGCCGCCCGAGCGTCGCGGCCTGCCGCTGCTGGTCAGCGTCGGACGCCTGCACCGGGTCAAGGGAATGGCGACCATCGTCGAGGCGTGGGCCGCCGACGCGGCCGGTGCCGACGGGGCCGCCGCGGCCGGGTCCCACGCGTCCGGGGTGCCGCTCCGCGACCGAGCGAACCTGCTGCTGATCGGCGGCGACCTCGAGCACCCGAGCGCCGACGAGCGCGAACAGCTCGACCTGATCGACGCGATCGTCCCCGCCGGTCGGCACCGCGCCTCCGGACTGCTGCTGCCCGGCCACCGGCCGAACGACACGGTCGCCCGCTGGGTCGCCGCGGCGCGCTTCGGCCTGCCGGGGCTCGCGGCACCGCGCGGCGTCTACGTCTGCGGCAGCCTGAAAGAGGAGTTCGGCATCGCCCTGCTCGAAGCCATGGGCTCGGGCCTGCTCGTCGTCGCGCCGCAGGGGGGCGGGCCGTCGACCTACGTCCGTCAGGGGGACACCGGCTGGCTCACCCGCACCTGGGACGTCGACGCCCTACGCCTCGCGATGGGCGAGGCGCTCACCGCGGCCTCGGCCGAGACCACGGAGGCGCGCGCGGCCCGGTCACGCGACACCGTCGAGCGCTCCTTCACGATCCAGGCCATGGCGCGGGCGTTGTCCGGCGTCTACGGCACGGTGCACCACGACGAACTCGAACAGCGCGAGTGGAGCGTGAGCGCACGATGACCCTGCTCGTCATCAGCCCGGATTACGCGTCGCACCTGCTGCCCCTCGCGACCCTGGCCACCGAGTGGCGCGATCGCGGCGAGCGCGTCGTCGTCGCGACCGGGCCGGCCACCGCCGCCATCGTCCGGTCGTTCGGCTTCGAGCGTGTGCACCTGCAGCTCGGTCGCGGCTCGAACCCCGGCGTGATCCGCGCCGAGGAGCAGGTGGCCGAAGAGGACGCGTCGCTGCGCGGCTTCTTCGACGCCACCCGGCTCGGCATGGTCGAGACGCTCTCGTACCAGGCGCGCGAACGTCTCACCGACCTCATGTGGCAGCCCGTCGCGACGGCCCGGGCCGTGCTCGACGTGGTCGCCGCCGTGCAGCCCGACCAGATCGTCGTGGACCACCTTGCGTTCAGTGCCCGGCTCGCACTCGTCGCCGGGGGCGTCTCGTTCGCCGACGTCGTGCTCGGGCACCCGACGGCGCTGCCCGTGGGCGACGAGGTCTACGGCTGCCCGCCCGAGTGGCCCGCGGCCTTTGGCGGCGCGCAGCCTTCCGAGGCGAGTCGCACCACCGATGTGGCGTCGAACCACGCACATCGGTGGTTCGACGCCACATCGGTGGTGCGACCCCCGGCCCCGGGCGTGGGGGGGCTGCGCGAGCTGTGCCAGCGGGTCGACGCCTCGTTCACCGCCGAGTGGAACGCTGCACTGGCCGAGCTCGCTCCGCACCTGGCTCCGTCGACGAGTGCGTTCGGCGAGCACGGCGACCTGCTGCTCTACAACTATCCCGGCGAGCTGGCCGACCCCGCGCGTGAGGCCCTGCTGCCGCCGCACGTCTGGCTCGGCTCGGCCGTGCGTGCCGAGCCCGTCGACACCGAGGTCGCCGCGTGGCTGGCCGCCGATGCCGACCCCACGCCCGCCCCCTTCGTCTACGTCAGCTTCGGCAGCTTCCTGTCGGTGCGGTCCGACGTGCTCGGGCGTGTGGCCGAGGCCCTCCGCCGTGTCGGGGTGCGGGCCGCGATCGCGCTCGGCTCGGGTGACCGGGCCGACCTCGGCGAGGTGCCGCCCGACTGGCTCGTGCGTGAGTTCCTGCCGCAGGTGACGTTGCTCGACGCGGCGGCCGCGGCGGTCACGCACGGCGGCAACAACAGCGTGACCGAGGCGATGACCGCGGGTGTTCCCGTCGTCGTCCTGCCGTTCTCGACCGACCAGTTCGCCGGGGCGGCGGCCCTCGAACGGACCGGAGTCGGCGTCGCGCTGGCCCCGAACACGGCGACCGTCGACGAGCTGGCGGAGGCGCTGCGGCACGTGCTCGACCTGCCGTCGCGCGACCCCGCTGCGGCCGGGCGGCTGGCCGGGCTGGCGGCGTCCCTGCGCGAGACGCCCGGGCGGGCACGAGCCCACGCGGCACTCACCGGACGCGGCTGACCGACCCGGCCCGCACCTCCTCGGCCCCGCCCCTCGAGATGTCGCGACGTGCCGCTCACCTTCGAACGTGAGCGGCACGTCGTGACATCTCGCCTGCGGGACGCCCGGGCGAGCCCGGCCTAGCCGCCGAAGACGACGGCGCGCATCGCGTCGGCGCCGACCGAGGCGTCACGGTACCGCTGCATGAGCGCGGCGTTGGCGTCGTACTGCGGCCCCTCGCGCACCTCGGCCTGGTGGTGCAGGGCGAAGACCATGCCCTCGTGGCGGCGGGGTGGTTCGCCGAGCAGCGTGGTGTGGGCGAGGTACCAGGCGGCGTCCTCGAAACCCCAGCCGCGGAAGCGCTCGTCCTGCCCGCCGTGCGCCTGCCACGAGGAGGCGCGGGTCACGTAGACCCCCGAGCAGGCCCCGCGCACGAGTTCGAATTCGCACCGCTCGAGGGGGGTGCCCGCGGCCGCCTGCGCGGTGCCGGCGCTCCCCAGCCAGCGGTACTCGGTGTAGGGGAGGTGCACCCGGCCGCTCGTGCGCGCCGCCTCGATCGCCGCGAGCAGGGGCTCGCGTTGCGGCAGGGTGTCGGCGTCGCCGATCACGGCGACCTCGTCGTCGGCCAGGGCCGCGACCCCGAGGTTGCGGCACTGCGCCAGGTTGAAGACCGGGTCCGGCGAGTCGATCGTGCGGATCTCGGCCTCGGGCAGGGCCTCGGCGTACCAGTCGCGCACGACCTCGAACGCCGCGATGCGACTGGGTTGCGGACGCCAGGGGAGCACGACGGTGACCATCCCGCGAGCCTAGCGGCGCCCGCCCGCCCGCACGGCCGCCCGCACGACCGTCCGCGCCCGGCGGCCTGGCTGCGCGGCTGACCCCTGTGCCCGGGACGCCGAGCGGGCGTGTTCGTGGCCGGCGGGCGTCGTCGGACGCCCGCCTTCACGGACTCGCCCGTTTCCGCGTGCTCGCCCGCTGGCGACCCGGAGGCGCGGTGCCGGTCAGGCGGGGACGTCGTCTCCGGCCGTCGACCGGCGCTTCTCGACCTCGGCCTCGAGCTTCGCCAAGCGGGCGAGCCGCTCGTAGTGCTCGGCCTCGCGGTCGAGGTCGGCGAGCTGCTGCTCCGTGCTGCGCACACGGTGGTCGAGCGTGCGGGCGGCGGCCTCGTGGTACCGGCTCTGGTCGCGCGGCCCGACCTGCTCGACGCGGTGACCGTACTCACGGCCGGCGGCGAACCAGACGATGCTGCCGATCAGCGGCAGGAACAGCACGATCATGATCCACAGGCCCTTGGGCAGGTGGCGTACGTCGCTCTCGGGGCGCGTCACGATGTCGACGAGCGCCCCCACGATCACCAGCAGGGGCAGGGCAGCCAGCACGAAGGTCACGGCCCGAGGGTAGGGGCGCCGGCGACCGGACGGAACCCCCGCGAGGTGGGGTGACGGCGGTCCCGGTGTGCCGCGTTCTGGGTGTGACCGGTCCCTCCCGTGGCCGATATCGTCGCCCGCATCGCGGCGAGCGTCCCCGGTCCGGAGGCGCGGTGTCGGTCGACCCGAAGGGTGCAGCTCATGAAAGATCGCCTCCACCCCTGGTCAGCGGGCGCCTCGGATCGTAGAGTGGGTCGGTCCGCCCAGCCGAGGAGAACCGTGAGTCGACGCGCCGTCCTGATCAGGAAGCGCTCATGACCGACCCCTCGACCGCCGCCGGGTCCGCGGCATCGGTGACCACCGATCCGCCGCTGACGCGCCGCGAGGCCCTGGCCCGCGAGCGTGCCGCCGCAGCTCCGGCCGCCGCAGCTTCTGCCGCCGCACCTTCTGCGTCCGCACCTTCTGCGTCCGCGCCTCCTGCTGCCGCCCCTCTCGTCCCCGTCACGAAACCGGGTGCGACGGTCTCCCGCGTCGTGAGCCCGAGTCCGCGCCAGGGCCCGAGCCCCCGCGGCAGGTCCGGCCGGTCGCGACTTCGGGCCGTCTCGTCGCGCGTCCGTGCGGCGACCCTGCCCGTGCTCGGCGTCTGCGCCGTCATGCTCTTCTTCACGTCGAACCTCACTCCCGCCTCGGCGAGCGACCTCGGCGGGTCGAACATCCCGACCGCCGGTGCCGCGCCGATGCCGACCCAGACGCTCGCGGCCTCGCTCGTCGTGTTGACCGTGTCCGATCGCGACGCCTTCGGGGTGACCGACGCTCCGCCGCCCCCTCCGCCGCCCGAGCCCGAGCCCGTGGTCACCTCGAAGAACCTCGCGGGTTCGACGAGCTCGAACCGCGCCTCCTCGGGGGGCGGCACCATCGTCAACTCGGGCACCGGCGACATCCGGTGGCCCTTCCCCGGCACCGTCGTGCTCAGTTCCGGGTTCGGCCCCCGCTCGGCCCCGTGCGCGGCGTGCTCGAGCATGCACATGGGGCTCGACCTGACGCCCGGTGGTGGCACCCCGATCGGTGCCGCTGCGGCGGGTGTCGTGCGGACCTCGAGCATGCACGGCCAGTTCGGCCAGTACGCGGTGATCGACCACGTGATCGACGGCCAGCGGGTCAGTACGCTCTACGCGCACATGCAGGTCGGCTCGAGTCCGCTCGTCGCCGGGCAGACGGTCCAGGTGGGCGAGCTGGTCGGCAAGGTCGGCCGCAGCGGGGTCGCGACCGGAGAGCACCTGCACTTCGAGGTGCTGCTGGGCGGCACCACACAGGTCGACCCCAAGGCCTGGCTCGACGCGAACGCCGGCCGAACGCTCTAGCCGCTCCGAGCCGCTCCGCGTGGGGCCATCCCGTGGCGGGACGTCCCGGGTCTCAGGCCGTGCGACGCGCCTCGCGCCAGGCTCGCACCTCGGCGGCCAGCTCGGCCTTGCGGTCCGCATCGGCGAACGACGCCTCGACGGAGTTCGTCGCCAGCAGGGCGAGTGTGTCGTCGTCGAGGCCCAGTACGTCGCGCAACGCCTGGTAGTTGTCGCCCACGTAGCCGCCGAAGTACGCGGGGTCGTCGCTGTTGACCGTGACGAGCAGCCCGGCCTCGAGCATGCGGGGCAGGGGGTGGTCGGCCAGGTCGGACACCACGGCGAGCCGCAGGTTCGACAGCGGGCACACGGTGAGCGGCACCCGGTCGGCGACGAGGCGCGCGACGAGCGCGTCGTCCTCGAGGCTGCGCACCCCGTGGTCGACCCGTTCGACGTGCAGCAGGTCGAGGGCGTCCGTGACGTACGACGGCGGCCCCTCTTCGCCGGCGTGGGCGACGACGTGCAACCCGAGGGCGCGGGCACGATCGAAGACGCGGGCGAACGCGGCCGGCGGGAACCCCACCTCGGAGGAGTCGAGCCCCACCCCGATCAGATCGGAGGCGCGGTGCGCGACGGACTCGAGGGTCGCGGCCGCGTCACCCACCGGCAGGTGGCGCAAGAAGCACAGGATGAGCCCGCCCGTGATGCCGTACCGCTCGCGTGCCTCGTCGAGTGCCTGCGTCAGGCCGTCGACGACCGCGTCGACGTCGACGTCGCGCGAGGTGTGCGCCTGGGGATCGAAGAACATCTCGACGTGTCGCAGCCCCTGGGCGTGGGCCCGTTCGAGATAGGCCCAGGCGAGGTCGCGGAAGTCCTGTGCGGTCTGCAGCACGGCCGTGCACGCGTAGTACAGGTCGAGGAACTCTTGCAGCGAGCCGAACGAGTACGCGGAGCGCAGCTCGTCGACCGAGGCGAAGGGCAGATCGACGTCGTTGCGTTCGGCCAGGGCGAAGACGAGCTCGGGTTCGAGCGTGCCCTCGACGTGCAGGTGCAGCTCGGCCGTCGGCGGCGTCGCGAGCACGGTGCCCGTCAGGGGCGTGCCCGGGGCCGTGGCCGTGGTCGTCGGGGAGGTGTCGATCGCCGTCATCGGGCCACCGTAGCGGCACGGTGCCACCTGACGAAGCCTCGTGCACGATCGTTCACCGTCCCGTCACCGGAGGACCGCCTGGGGACGAGACGAGGAGGCGCGGGTGGCGGACCCGAGGGCCCTCGCGACCGGCGCGTACCCGCTGCCGGCACCGCGCCTCCTTCGGGTCGTCAGGCCGTGAGCACGACCGCGAGCGTCTCGGGCTGGTCGTGCCCGGTCCAGGTGCCGGTGAGTACGTCGACTCCGTGGTCACCCGTGTGACCACCGGTCGCGGCGAGTGCGCCCGCGTCGTGTCGGCCGAGGACGCGGGCGACGACGATGCGGACCGTGGCGCCCGTGACGACCGTGCGGCCCTCGACCTGGTCGACGGTGATCTCGTCGACGTCGGGCACCGGGGTGCCGGGGGCACCGCTGCCCACGACGGTCGAGTTCGGCTCGCGGACCTGCCGCTCGCCCTCGACCTCGAACCAGGCCTCGGCCTGCGTGCCGCCGGTCAGCACGGCGGTGGCGAGGGCCCCGGCCCATACGGGGTCGGCCGTCCCGTCGTAGACCCACCGCTCGCCGAGCACCGAGTGTCGCGTCGTCCCGACCAGGTGGGCGTCCGCGCCCGCAAGGGGAGCGTCGCGGTAGGTGAGGGGGACCTGCAGCTGCACGCCGTCGGCCGTCGCGACGACGATCGTCTCGATGCCGACCTCGCCGGCGGGGTCGTCGAAGCGGAAGGCGGCGACGTCGCGCAGGCCCCCGTCGCTCCCGGGGGGCGGCGGGCCCTCGAACCACGGCTGGGTGGGCACCCACGCGTCGAGCAGATCGATCTTGGAGGGGCTCATCTCGGCCCGGTGCAGGTGTGCCATGCCGTCGATCGTAGGACCGACCTCCGTCACGGGCGCGAGGCGTGTCCGCCTCGGGGATGTACGGCGACACCTGTCGCCCGAATTCCAGCAGCCGGGCGTAGCCTGCGCCCCATGAAGGCACTCCAGTACACCCAGATCGGTCAGCACCCCGAAGTCGTCGAGATCGAGAAGCCGTCGCCCGGCCCGGGGCAGGTGCTGCTGAAGGTCACGGCGGCCGGCGTCTGCCACAGCGACGAGTACGTCATGAGCCTCAGCGACGAGGACTACACGGCGCAGGGCTACCCCCTGCCGCTCACGCTCGGGCACGAGGGAGCCGGCATCGTCGCCGAGCTCGGTGACGGCGTCGAGCACCTGCAGGTCGGTGACGCCGTCGCCGTCTACGGCCCGTGGGGCTGTGGTCGCTGCCACCAGTGCGCCCAGGGCAAGGAGAACTACTGCGTCAACGCGGCCGCCGAGGGCATCAAGCCCCCCGGGCTGGGCGCTCCCGGCTCGATGGCCGAGTACATGATCGTCGACGACCCCCGCCACCTCGTGCCGCTCGGCGACCTCGACCCCGTCGAGAACGTCTCGCTGACCGACGCCGGCCTCACGCCGTACCACGCGATCAAGACCTCGCTGCCGAAGCTCGGGGCGGGCACCTATGCGGTCGTGATCGGCACCGGTGGCCTCGGCCACGTCGGCATCCAGATCCTGCGGGCGCTCTCGGGTGCGCAGATCATCGCACTCGACGTGACCGACGAGAAGCTCGAGCTGGCGAAGCACGTCGGCGCGCACCACACCGTCATCAGCGACGAGCACGCCGCCGACGCGATCCGTGAGATCACGGGAGGCCTCGGCGTCCAGGCCGTCTTCGACTTCGTCGGTGCCAAGCCGACGATGGCCACGGCCGTGGCGGTCGCGGCGCCGGACGCCGACGTCACGATCGTCGGCATCGGCGGCGGCACCGTCGAGGTCGGGTTCGGCACGGTCGCCTTCGACGTCGCCGTCCGCATCCCCTACTGGGGCAGCCGCAGCGAGCTGATCGAGGTCCTCGATCTCGCCCGTGCGGGGCAGGTCGAGGTCGCCACCCAGCGCTACTCGCTCGACGACGGCCCGAAGGCCTACGAGGCCCTCGCCGCCGGAACGGTCCGCGGCCGCGCGGTCATCGTCCCCTAGGGCGACCACCCCGAGGAGGCGCGTCCACACCCACCAGGCGATCACCCACACGCACGAGCACTACCCCGACAGTCATCACCGCCACACCCACTGAGGCGAGAGCCCGATCACGGACGCGTGATCGGGCTCTCGGGGTGCTCAGGACGAGGGGCGGTCGACGACCTCGTCGGTGTCGGCTGGAGGGTCGGTCTCGTCGGCGTCGGGGATGACCAGGAGCTCCGAGATGCGGCGTCGGTCCAGCTGGGTCACCTGGAGCCGTGCACCGTCGATCTCGACGACGTCGCCCACCTTCGCCAGGCGCCCGAGGGTCTCGATGACGTAGCCGGCGACGGTGTCGGAGGCGCTGTCGGGGAGGTGGATGCCGGTCGCCTCCTCGAAGTCCTGGAAGTTCAGGCGACCGTCGACGGTCCCCCCTCCTGCCTCGAGATCGGCGGCGGCGGACTCGGTGTCGTACTCGTCGAAGATCTCGCCGACCACTTCCTCGACGAGGTCCTCCAGGGTGACGATGCCGTCGGTGCCGCCGTACTCGTCGACGATGACGGCGATGTGGTGGCCATCGGCGCGCATCGAGGTCAAGGTCGGGAGGACGCGTGCCGTCGCCGGGAGGTAGGAGATGGTGCGGACGATGTCGCGGACCGGTGTGGCGGGGTCCGTCGAGATCGCTTCGAAGAGATCGCGGACGTGGACGAAGCCGATGATGTCGTCGATCGACCGGTCGATGACCGGGTACCGCGAGTAGGGCTGGTCGTGAACCTCGACCGCGGCATCTCGTACGGTCCCCGTGCCGTCCACGGCCGTGACCTCCGGGCGAGGGCGCATGACCTGGCTGAGCTGCCGGTGCCGAAGCGACAACACGTCGTCGAGGATGCGCCGCTCGTCCTCGGGGAGGCCCTCGTGGCTCGAGACGATGTCGCGGAGCTCTTCCTCCGTCATCTCCTCGCCCGTCTTGTTCGGGTCCCCGCCCAAAAGACGGACGACGAGGTTGGTCGAGATCGACAGCAACCAGATGACGGGACGCATGAGGACGGCGAAGACCGCGAGGACGGGGGCCACGGCGTACGCGAAGGAGGCGTTCCGCTGGATCGCGAGCCGCTTCGGTGCCAGCTCGCCCAGGACGAGCGAGAGGTAGGCGATCACGAGGGTCAGGGCGATCGTCGCGACCGTGGACGCGAGCTGCTCGCCGAGGCCGAGGCCGACCAGCAGCGGCGCGACCGACGGGGCGATGGAGGACGCGCCGTAGGCGGCCGAGGCGAAGCCGGCGACGGTCACGCCGATCTGCACCGCCGCGAGGAACATGTTGGGGTCGCGGGCGAGACCGGCGACTTTCTCGCCGCGCTTGCCACGTGCTGCGATGGCGTTGACCTGGCTCTCACGGAGCGTGACGAGCGCCATCTCCGTGGCGGCGAACACCCCGCCCACGAGGACGAAGACGACGACGAGGACGATGTTGAGGAGCAGGTCGCCGTTCATCGGATCGTGGTGGCCAAAGCTCGGTGGGTGCCCGGGGTCGTCCGGGCACCGGGCCTGTGGCAGTCGGACGGAGAATCTGCTGTGCGCTTCATGGGCAGAGATTACCGGCAGCCCTCCGCCGCCGTCTGTGATCGACGTCCCGAGGCCACGACCGCCGTCTAGGTTGGGCCTGGTACCCATGGAAGGAACCGTCATGAGCATGGAAGGCGCGGCCTGGAGCTCGCTGTACAAGATCTCGTCCGCGAGGGACGGCAAGCACGGCATCTCCCGCGAGTCCGTGCGGCGGATCATGAGGTTCGCGGTGCCCTACCGCTCCAAGCTGGTGGTTTTCATCGGTCTCTCGATCGTGGGGGCCTTCCTCGCCGTCGCGACGCCGGTGCTGGCCGGTCGGGTGGTCGACGTCATCGTCGCGCGGGGCGAGGTCGGAGCGATCGTCCGACTCGCCCTGCTCATCGCCGCCGTGGCCGTGGCCGACGCCGGCGTCTCGCTCGCGACGCGCTGGTACTCGGCCCGGATCGGCGAGGGGGTCATCCTCGACCTCCGCACCGCCGTGTTCGACCACGTGCAGAAGATGCCCATCGCGTTCTTCACGCGCACCCGGACGGGCGCCCTCGTCAGCCGGCTCAACAACGACGTGATCGGTGCCCAGCAGGCCTTCAGCGGCACGCTGTCGGGCGTGGTCACGAACGTCGTGGCCCTCGTCCTCACGCTGATCGTCATGCTCAGCACGTCCTGGCTCGTGACCGTCCTCGCCGTGATCATGCTGCCCGTGTTCCTCGTGCCCGCACGGCGCATGGGCAGCCGTCTCGCGGCGTTGCGCCGCGAGGCCGCCGACCACAACTCGGCGATGAGCACGCAGATGACCGAGCGGTTCTCGGCTCCTGGGGCCACCCTCGTCAAGCTGTTCGGTCGTCCCGACGAAGAGGCCGAGGAGTTCCGCGTCCGCGCCGCCCGCGTCCGCGACATCGGAGTCCGGAGCGCCCTGCTGCAGTTCGTCTTCGTCACCGCGTTGACGCTCGTCTCCGCTCTCGCCCTCGCCCTCGTGTACGGGCTCGGCGGTGCGCTCGCGCTCGCGGGCCAGCTCGACACCGGCGAGGTCGTCACCCTGGCCCTCCTCCTCACCCGCCTCTACGTGCCGCTGACCGGTCTCGCGAGCGCCCGGGTCGAGATCATGAGCGCGGTGGTCAGCTTCGAGCGCGTCTTCGAGGTGCTCGACCTCGAACCGCTCATCAAGGAGAAGCCCGACGCGGCGGTCGTCCCCGACGGCCCGGTGAGCGTCGAGTTCGACGACGTCCGCTTCGCGTACCCCTCCGCCGACAAGGTGTCTCTCGCCTCGCTCGAGGAGGTCTCCACCCTGGACACCCGCGGCGGCGACGAGGTGTTGCACGGAGTGTCGTTCAGGATCGAGCCGGGGCAGACCGTCGCCCTCGTGGGCACGTCCGGTGCCGGCAAGTCCACCATCGCGCAGCTGCTCTCACGCCTCTACGACGTCGACGGTGGTGCCGTCCGACTCGCGGGTGCGGACGTCCGCGACGTGACCTTCGCCTCGATGCGCCACACCCTGGGCATGGTGACGCAGGACGGCCACCTCTTCCACGAGACCATCCTCAGCAACCTGCGCCTCGCCCGTCCGGAGGCGTCGGAGGACGAGGTGTGGGACGCCGTCCGCCGTGCCAGGCTCGAGCCCCTGATCAGGTCGCTGCCGGACCAGCTCGACACGATGGTGGGGGAGCGCGGCTACCGGCTCTCGGGAGGCGAGCGCCAGCGGATGACCATCGCGCGCCTCCTGCTCGCCCAGCCGCGTGTCGTGATCCTCGACGAGGCGACCGCGGCACTGGACTCGACGTCGGAGGCCGCCGTGCAGGCGGCGCTCAGCGAGGCGCTCGACGGGCGGACGGCGATGGTGATCGCCCACCGCCTGTCGACCATCCGCAGCGCGGACATGATCCTCGTGGTCGAGGACGGTTCGATCGTGGAGCGCGGCACGCACGACGAGCTGCTGGCTGCGGCCGGTCGGTACGAAGAGCTGCACCGGACCCAGTTCGCCGTGCAGCGGACCCCTCACGCCACGGATCAGTCGTAGACGCGACCGAGCACCCAGCCGCCGTCGGCATCGAGGACGACCTCGAACATGTGGGTCGTGCCGTCGTCGTCGGTGGCCTGGAAACGCCAGCCCACGAAGCGCCGGGGCGGGTGCGTGATGAAGGCCGGCGTGACGGCCGGCTCGACGCGCAGCTCGGTCGGGGTGTCGCTGACCCGCCACCGACGGCACGACCAGACCAGCCGCGCGGGGAGGTCGCGCTCGAACCACAGCGCGACGGGCTCGTGGGTGGTCTGCGTGGTCATCTCGTCCTCCTGCTCGCTCGAACATGTGTTCGAACGGATCGAGTGTAGGTCAGCACGGCAGGGCGGGCAACCAGATCACGATCGTCCTGACGAGCAGGCGTCGGCACTCCTGCCGGCCCCCTGTCCGCTATGCGAACTGCTCGGGGGAGTAGCTAGATGGCCTAACTACCTCATGGTTTCATTCATGTGTACCGACTTCACGGGCGGTACGGGACACCGCACACGAGTCGCGGTCCCTCCAGATCAGCATCACGGGCAGGCGGCACAGGGCTGCCGAGAACGGATTCACCATGACACTCCTCACCCCGACGCGTCGCCGTTCCGACGAAGGCCGCAGCGCCTTCTCGGAGGTCCGCGAGACCGAGCGCCAGGCGACCCTCTTCGTCATCGCCACGGCCGCCGTCGGCGCGAGCGCGAGCCTCGTCGCCGCCCTCTTCCTCAGCAACGGTCTCTTCCTGTGAACGACGACCTGACCCACCTCGAGCTGGCTCCCACCGAGCCCCTCGACCTCTCGATGCTCTTCGAGGCCGACGCCGCCTGATCCGCGGCTCGGCCGCGGCCCCCGGCGCGTCGGCGGCCCCGCCCGCGACGTCCATGCGGTTCGGAGCCGGCGCCTCCTACCCTGGTCGGCATGCAGACCCTCCACCCGACACCCGTCGATCCGGCGGCACGACTCGACGACCGGTACGGCCGTCGGCCGGGTAGAGCTCGTCGCTCGCGGCTGATCGCCCTCGTGTCGGGTGGCCTCGTGGCCGTCGTGGTGGCGGCGTGGGTCGTGCTGGTCGCCTTCGACGGCGACTCGGCCGAGCTCGAGGTGAGTCACTACGGCTTCACCGTCGCGGACGACGACGCCGTCCGGGTGCAGTACACGATCAACGTGGCCGGCGGCACCGACGTGAGCTGCGCCGTCCAGGCGCTCAACGAGAATCGTGCGGTGGTCGGCTGGAAGGTCGTCGACCTGCCCGCCGTCGACACGTTCACCCAGACCTACACGACCTCGCTGGTGACGAGCGAGCGTGCCGTGACCGGGTCGGCGTACCGCTGCTGGGTGCCCTGAGCCGCCTGCCGTCCGGTCCGACGACGACGCGACCCGCGCCTCCTGCAGGAGGCGCGGGTCGCGTCGTTCGGGGCGGCGTCGCCACCCGGCCGGTTCAGGAGGCCTGCGGCACCCGGTTCGCCTTCGCGAGGTTGGCGACGAGCTCGTCCTTCGTCTGGCGCACGACGTAGGCGGGACGGTCGCGCTCGACGCGCCAGCTCTCGGACAGCGGGCTGACGTCGACGGTGTCGAAGCCGAGCTCGTCGTAGAGGTCGGTCATCAGGGCGACGGCCTCGGGCGAGTCGCTCGACGTCGCCAGGGCGCGACGGTCGGGGGTGCCGGAGGGGGCGACGTCGGTGGTGATGTCGTCGGCGGGGATGTGGTTGAAGCCCTTCACCACGCGGCTCGTGGGCAGGTGGCGCTGCAGCATCTCGGCGGTCGTGTCGGTGCCCTGGTCGAGCGCCTCGATGTGACCGTCGCGCTCGAAGTAGTAGTTGTTCGTGTCGATCACGGTCTTGCCGGCGAGCGGCTCGACGGGCACCTGGTCGATGTTCTTGAGGGGGACGGTGACGACGACCACGTCGCCGGCCGCGCCGGCCTCGGTCGCCGTGGCGGCCCGCGCCTTGGGGCCGAGGTCGGCCACGAGGTCGGTGAGGGTCTCGGGTCCACGCGAGTTGCTGATCACGACGTCGTGCCCGTGGGCGATGACCGCCCGGGCGACCTGGCTGCCGATGTTGCCTGCTCCGATGATTCCGTAGGTTGTCATGTGCAACCCAACCGGTGGACGGCGCACTCCCTTCCCGGTGACCCCGTTCTCCCAGGGCATCGCAAGGTGCGAACCCGGCGCGGTGGGGTCGCGGGCGCTCGCCGTGACGCCGGCCACGAGACCGTCGTGATGCGATCGTCACCCGCGCGGTCGTCACCGGAACGCGCCACATGCGACAGGATGGACCCCACACCAGTCACGAGGGGGAGGCGATGGCCGCGCCACAGCAGGACGACGCGCTCGATCGTGTCCTCGCCGAGCGCTATCGCCTGCAGTCCGTCGTGGGTCGCGGCGGCATGGCGACCGTCTACAAGGCCGTCGACGAGAGCCTCAACCGCACGGTGGCCATCAAGGTGTTCCACAGCGCGATGGTCGACCCCGCGCGGCAAGAGGCCGAGCTCGGCGTGCTGTCGAGCCTCGAGCACCACGGCCTGGTCGGCTTGTTCGACGCGGGTGTCGAGCAGGGTCCGAACGGGCCGCAGCGATTCCTCGTGATGCCCCTGATCGCCGGTCTCAACCTCGAGGACCGGCTTCGTCACGGCGCACTCGCCCCCCGGCACATCGCCGAGATCGGCTACGACATGGCCGAGGCGCTCGACTACATCCACGGCCACTCGGTCGTGCACCGCGACATCAAGCCGTCGAACATCCTGCTCGTCGACTACGGCGACCACGGCGCCGCGCGTGCCCGGGCCAAGCTCGCCGACTTCGGCATCGCCCTGACCGAAGACGTCGAACGGCTCACCGCCGAGGGCGTCACGACGGGGACCGCCGCCTACCTCAGCCCCGAGCAGGCCGTGGGCGGCCAGGTCGGCCCCCCGAGCGACGTCTACAGCCTCGGTCTCGTGCTGCTGCAGTGCTTCACCCGCCGGCGCGAGTTCCCCGGTTCGCTCGTCGAGTCGGCCGTGGCCCGGCTGTCACGCGACCCCGTGCTGCCCGACCCGCTGCCCGACCACTGGCGTCACGCGTTGCGCGCGATGACCCGCCGCGACCCCGCCGAACGCCCGACGCGCGCCGAACTCGTGGCGCTGATGCGCGACGTCGTGATCACCGAGAGCACGGAGCACCGTGACGGCCTCGGCGACCTGTCGGTGGGCGACGGCACGACGCGCGGGGGCGACACCGAACCCTTCGACCACAGCGAGGTGCTCGACACCTTGCCGAACGAGGCGCTCGACCGGGTCACGGCCATGGCCGCGCGGCTGTTCGCGGCGCCCATCGCCCTGGCGACCGTGATCGACGACGACCGCACCTGGTTCACCACCCACTACGACCCCGCCGTGGGCGACGTCGCGCGGCAGATCGACCTCTCGCAGGGTGCCGTGCACTCGTCCGAGCCCTTGGTCATCGAGGACGCCGCGACCGACCGTCGCGTGGCGACCAGCCCGCTCGTCACCGGCCCGCTCGGCATGCGGTTCTACGTGAGCGTGCCCCTCACGAGGCGCGACGGCCACACGATCGGCACGCTCTCGGTGATCGACCGCGAACCGGGCACGGCGAGTGACGAGCAGGTCGCCAACCTCGCCGATCTCGCGGCGCTCGTGGTCGCCCAGCTCGAACTGCGACAAGAGAGCCTGCGCATCGCCGGCACCACCACGGGCAACGTGCCGCACGCCTCGCGCGCCGATCTCGACACCCAGGCCTGGAGCCCTTCCGACGACTGAGGTGCGGCAGACTTGCCCGGTGACCATCGAGCTCGTGCCCGCCGACGTGGGTGAGGCCGCCGCCGGGCCCGTCCCCTCGCGTGTCGCCGCCTTCCCGCGCCTGCGCTACATGGGCTCGAAGTACGCCCTGCTGCCCGTGCTGCACGACGTCTTCTCCCGCGTCGCCCCCGTACCGGCCGGCGATCCCGACGACGCAGGAGGCGCGGCTCGGCCCTCGACCGCGATCGACGCCTTCAGCGGGTCGGGCGTCGTCTCGTACCTGATGAAGGCGGAAGGTCGCCAGGTCGTGAGCAACGATTTCCTGGCCTTTCCCGCGGTCATCGCCCGCGCCTCCGTCGTCAACGGGTCGACGACGGTGTCGGACGACCTCGTGGACGAGATCTGCGGCCCGCCCGCCGACGACCGCGACTTCGTTCGTCGCACCTTCGACGGCGTCTTCTTCTCGGCCGACGACCGGGCCTTCCTCGACTCGGCCTGGTCGCACGTCGACCGGCTCGACGGTGCCGAGCGCGACGTGGCGATCGCCGCTCTCGTGCTGGCTGCGGCGCGCAAGCAGCCGCGGGGCGTCTTCACGTTCACCGGCACGCGCTACGACGACGGACGCCGCGACCTGAGGATGACCATGGCAGAGCAGTTCCGGGCGGCCGTCCGGGCCTACGGCGCGACGGTCTTCGACGACGGGCTCGCGCACGAGGCCGTCGAGGGCGACGTGGTCGACCTGACGCGACCACCCGCCGACCTGGTGTACCTCGATCCGCCCTACGCGCCTCCTCGGGACGACGCGGACTACATGAAGCGGTACCACGTCCTGCAGGGGCTGGCCGTGTACTGGCGGGGACAGACGATCATGACCGAGACCAAGACCAAGAAGATCGCCAAGCTCTACACGCCGTTCGCCTACCCGCGCACGGTCGACGACGCCCTCGTGCGCACCTTCGAGCAGTTCTCGGACGCCGGGGCCCTCGTGCTCTCGTACTCGTCGAACGCCGTGCCGAGCCGCGAGCGCATCGAGCAGCTGCTGCGGACGGTCAAGCCGCACGTCGAGGTGCACGTGGTCGATCACACCTACAGCTTCGGCACGCATCGAGCGGCGACCCGCACGGCGGCCACCGAATACGTCTTCGTCGGGAGGGACTGACCATGACCATCCCCACCTTCGACGAGTACCTGGCGTCGCTCGGCCGCATGACCCCGCACGTCGACCCGACCTCCCCTTCGGCGGCGGCGGCCGACCTCGCCCGGGCCGCGGCGAGCCTCGGCGAGCTGCCCGTGGTCGACCGCGACCACCTGGCCGAGTGGACCCGGCAGCACCCGGCGTGGGTGCCGGCCCTCGGCCTGGCGGTCGGGCTGTCGCAAGAGAAGCTGCGCAACTCGCTGCGGCACGCCTTCGACACCCCGAGCTGGCTGACGCTCGCCCGAGGGCGAGCCGACGACCTGGTCGCCCACCTCGACGACGAGTTCGAGCTCGTCCGCCTGATCGCGTCGCAACGGCACCGCACCTACGACTTCGGTGACCTGCTCTCGGCGCGGGCCGGCACGCGGGCGTCGGCGATCCGTGCCGGTGTGTCGGGCCGTCGACTCGAGGACGAGATCGAGGCGATCGCCCGCGACCTCGGGCTCGCCTGCGGCACCCGAACGCGCTTCACCGGCCGGGCGAACCGCACGGCGCCGTGCGATCTCGTGATCCCGTCGGCCGCCGAGCCCGCGATCGTGGTCGCGGCGAAGGGCTTCGACTCGACCGGTTCGAAGCTGACCGACGCGGTACGCGAGATCGAAGAGATGGCCGACGTGCGGCTGCCGCGGCAGACCGTGATGGCCGTGATCGACGGCATCGGCTGGAAGAGTCGCCAGGCCGACCTCCGGCGCATCCACCAGCTCTGGGTCGACCAGCAGATCGACGGGCTCTACACGCTGGCCACACTCGACCGGTTCCGGGTCGACCTGGCCGACGCCGCCCGCCTGCGCCGCCTCATCCCGTAGCGACCCCTCCGCGCGGGACGGATCAGGCTGCGGCGGGGGCTGCGGCGGTGCCGACCCCGTGCCGGTCGAAGGCCCGGCCGAGGTCGATCAGCGTGTCGGCGAAAGCGTCGTGCTGCGACGCCGGCACGACCTCGGCGAACGCGGCCGCGTAGGCGCTCGCGATGGCGGTCGTGACCTCGACGCCGCGCGGCGTGCGGCTGACGATGACGCTGCGTCGGTCGTCGGGATTGCGGCGGCGGTCGAGGTGGCCGGCGTCGACGAGGCGGTCGACGAGGTTCGTCATCGCGCCCGACGAGAGGTCGAGGTGGTCGGCCGCTCGCTTGGGCGTGACCAGGTCGCCGGTGGCCCACACGTAGAAGAGGAACCGGATGTCGGTGTCACCCAGCCCGAAGAGGTCGCCCTGGTGGTCGAGCACCCGGGAGTGGTTCAGCATCAACAGCCGGAACGAGTCGAGCAGGCGCCCGAGGTCGGCGGGGCCGGGGGTGGCGGTGCCGGGATCGGCGGGGGTCGTGACGGGCATGGGGGTCCTCCGTGACACAGGTCGGTGTGCCGTCCATGGCACGGGCTCAGTCAACAAGAGTCTTGACGATCGGGACACCCCCACCACTGGGGACATGGTTTGGCTTGCAAGCCTCTCAAGTAGCAAGTAATTTGATTGCCGTACCACTTGAAGACAACGATCACTTGAAACCAGAACGGTTCGAGTGGTGAGCGTCTCACCGGCGAAGTCCTTGATCTCGTCGCCGGGTGGCCCCCGATCTCCCCCTCCTTCCACCCTCTCGCCCCCTGGAGCACACCATGTCCCGTCCCACCCCCCGCATCGCTCGCATCGCCGCCTGGATCGCCATCCCCGCCGCCCTCGTCGCCTCGGGCATCGTCGTCTCGACCGCGTCGTACTCGGCCTTCTCGTCGACCACGGTCAACCCCACCAGCAACTGGACCGCCGGCACCGTCGCCCTGACCGACGACGACAGCAACACCGCTCTCTTCACCGCCACGAACCTCAAGCCCGGCCAGACCGGCAGCAACTGCATCGCCGTCACCAGCACCGGCTCGCTCGCCTCGGCCGTCAAGCTGTACGGCACGGGCGCCGCCACGACCAACAACCTCGCGTCGAACATCACGCTGAGCGTCGTGCAGGGCACCGGCGGCGGCTTCGGCTCGTGCACCGGCTTCACCCCGCTCTCGTCGGGTTCGAGCCTCTACAGCGGCACGCTGGCCGCCTTCGGCACGAGCTACACCAACTACTCCAACGGCGTCGGCACCTGGGCCCCGACCGGCACCGCGTCCGAGACCCGCACCTACCAGGTGACCTACACCGTCTCGAACACCGCCCCCAACACGACCCAGGGCGGCACCGCGAGCCTCGGCCTCACCTGGGAGGCCCAGAACAGCTGAGCCCCCGGCTGACGCCCGGCTGACCCCCGGGACACGGCACCACACCGCACCACGGCACCAGGCGGCCCGACACCGCATCACCCGCACCATCCCCGAGCAGAGGCACCCATGAGCACGATCGACCTGAAGTTGCGGCCCGCCGCAGCGGCCACGGCCTCGATCACCGTGCCCCTGGGTGCCTCTCGCTCGTGGCTCGACTGGACCCGCCTCGCCCTCGGTACCGCCTCGCGCGTCGTGCTCTACTCGCTGCTCGGCCTGATGGTCTACGCCGCCGCTCCCGCCGCCCTCGGTTGGAGCCCCACCACCGTGATGACCGGCTCGATGGAGCCCCGCATCCACCCCGGCGACGTCGTCGTCGCGAAGCCGGTGGCGGCCTCCGACGTCCACCGCGGACAGGTGCTGCTCTTCGACGACCCCGACCAGGCCGGCCACCTCCGTCTGCACCGCTACTCCGACAACGGCCAGGCCGGGCAGATCGTCACCAAGGGCGACGCCAACCCGAGCGCCGACTCGACCCCGATCGACCGCAGCGCCGTGATCGGTGTCGGTTTCCTCCGCGTCCCCTACGTCGGCACGCCCTTCGTCTGGGCGGCGGGCCACCAGTACGGCCACCTGCTGGTGACCGGCGGCCTGCTGATCCTGATCGTCCTGCTGAGCCGCAACGACCGGTACCTGCTGCGCGAGGACCGCGACGAGCGCGTCGCGTCGAGCCGCGTGACCGCCTCGACCGGCCGCCGTGCACAGCGACGACGCGAGCGGCGCCTCCGTCGCCTCCGGACCGCAGGAGGCGCGATCGGCCTGGCAGCGATCGGCGGCGGTCTCGCACTCACCCTCGTCGTCTCGGGTGGTTCGCACGCCGCGTTCGCCGCGTCGGTGGCGAACCCGACGTCCAAATTGACGGCCGGCGCCTACGACTGCCTCACCGAGACGTTCAGCGACAAGCCCGACTTCGCCTTCGCCTACAGCGAGGTGTCCGGGACGACGGCCACCGACAGCTCGGGCAACGCCCGGCCCGGAACCCTGGTCGGCGGGGCGTCCTTCACCGCCGGAACCTGCGCGGCCGACGACAGCCCGTACCTGACGCTCGACGGCGCCAGCGGTCAGGTCACCACCCCGACGTCGTTCACCGGCTCGAACAACTTCACGATCGAGACCTGGGTCAGGACGAAAACGACCGCCGGTGGCGAACTCGTGGGTTTCGCCAACTCGCAGGCGGGGGCTCCCGGGTTCTACGACCGGCACCTCTACATGACGAACGCGGGCAAGCTCGTGTTCGGCGTCTACCCCAACGCGGTCAAGACGATCGCCTCGCCGCTGTCGTACAACGACGGAGCCTGGCACCACGTCGTCGCGACCCTCTCGAGCACGAACGGCATGAGCCTCTACGTCGACGGCACGAGAGTCGCCGCCGACGCGGCCACCCGGAGCGCACAGGCCTACACCGGCTGGTGGCGCATCGGCCAGCTGCCGCTGTCGGGCTGGACCTCGGCCCCGAGCAGCAACTACTTCGCCGGCTCGCTCGACAGCACCCAGGTCTGGAACACCGGCGTGCTGACGGCGACCGGGGTCACCGCCCACTACAAGGCGGGGCGCTGAGCCCGAGCCTCCTCGCTCAGCCGGCCAGCGCCTCCTCGATGACCGCGACGACCTCGGGGGCGTCCGGCTCGGTCGTCGGGCGGAAGCGGTGCACGGCACCGCCGGGCGTGACGACGAACTTCTCGAAGTTCCACTTGACGCGGCCGGCCTTGCCGTCGGCGTCGGTGGCCTTCTTCAGCTCGGTGTAGAGCGGGTGCTCGCCACGACCGTTGACCTTGACCTTCTCCATCATCGGGAAGGTCACGCCCCAGGTCGCCGAGCAGTACTCCTCGATGGCCTCGCCGCTCGAGAGCTCCTGGAAGAACTGGTTGCTGGGGAAGCCCAGCACCGTGAAGCCCTGGTCGCCGTACTGCTTCTGCAGCGCCTCGAGCTTCTCGTACTGCGGGGCGAGGCCGCAGCGCGAGGCCACGTTCACGACCATCACCACCTTGTCGGCGTAGGCGCCGAACGTGGTGGACTCGCCGCGGATCGTGGTCAGGGTGATGTCGTCGAGGGTCATGCGGTCGACGGTAGGCCCGCCTGCTGCGAACCTGCTCGCGATCTGCGCCGCCGTTCCGTCCTGCGCCCCTGGTCACCCCGCGTCCGTCGTCACCCTGCCATCGTCGGCAACTCCTGACCCGTGCGTCGCCGAGGTGGAGCGAGCCGCCAGGCTCTCCGCCCTCTCGGTCCGAGCACTCGCGGCAGGGAGGAGTTCCCGACACCCACGACGGGCCGCGGCCCACCCGCCGTGCGGATGAGTGCCCTGATCGCGGCGGCCGTGGCCTCCCACAGGTCTCGCAACATCACCGTCCCTGCCCGGAACGGGATTCGACCGTCGCGAGCTATGTCGGCATCTTTAAGGCGGTCCTTGTCGAAGCGTGTCTCGTGATGTCTTCGCCCGTCCGTCTCGAGACCGACGATGCCGTCGACCACCATGTCGATGATCTTCGGCGTTCCGGGGATGGGCACCTGGCGCAGGACGTGATGCCCTGCCTGCCGGAGTCTCGTGCCCGCCGCGCTCTCGAGGATGCTCTCGGCGCCGGAGTCGCTCCACGCCACGAGACCGGCAGCGTCGGCACGTTTGCGGGACAGCACTTCGGCCGCATCGTCGTCCCCCTCGACGATGCCTGCCCGCCTGGCCCAGTCGACCAGGATGACCGCATCCTCGAGAGACCGGGTCTCGACCACTGCCCGGGCCAAGGCGTCGCGGGGGTCGACGGACCAGGTCGAACCGCGACCACTGATCTCGAGGGCATCCCATACGACCCGGACTCCGCGCCGGCGCCGCAGCCGCGAAGCCGTCTCGGGGACCGACACCGTCACGGGCGGCCGGGACCACGACCACGCGCCCAACTGATGCAACGCGGAGGCACCGGTGAGTCGACCACCCACGGCGACCGCGATGTATCGAGGGTCTTCAGGCGCCCAGGTGGAGTACCACCCGCGCCGGGGCCTGCTGACGGTGCGTGAACGAACCGCGACCGTCAGATGCCGGTCGTTGGCACCGGATGCGACGAGGTCGTGTTTGTGGAGGAGCCCCCCGGCGGACGAGACGAGTTCGGCGATCGTGGTCATGCCACACGAGCGTGGCGACGAGACGGGCTCCCTCGTCGAGCACGCATCTGCGGGTGTTCAGGGAGCGTCCGGCATCGCCTCTGGGGAGGAGGCGTCGGAGGAGGCGTCAGAGGAGGCGGCGGAGGAGGCGTCGGAGGGGCCGACGCGAGGTTCCTGCGAGCCGCGGGTCTCCGGTCGGCAATTCCTCCCTCACGTGCCGAACGTGCCTGTCGCGCCGCTCAGTTCGCCGCGGCCGCAGCACGGGGCAGGAGTTGCCGAACGCAGAGCGCGGCGCGGGCGGGGGCAACAAGGAGCGGCACGCAGATGTCAACCCCCTCGGGGTGAATGGTGCGGACTTTGGAGCGCGTGCAACAATTCGCAGAGATGGCTGCCTGGGACGACAAGATGCGCTTCGACGCGCGCGGTCGCGATCTCGACGAGGCCATCGACATCATGGAGGCCGGCTACAACGGCCGTGGTTTCCACGTCGTCCCCACCGAGGCGCCTTTCGCCTTCCGCCACACGATCGTGGGCGACGGGGCGATGACCCTCCGCTCGACGATGTTCATGGGGCGTGTCGACGGCCAGGCCGCGGCGGGCGACGAGCACGTCGTGCACTGGCTGCTCGGCGGGCGTTCGACCGTCGACAACGGTCGCGACGAGGTGGCCGGCGCCGTCGGGCGGCCGATCCTCTTCCCCGAGGGACGCGAGTTCGAGTTCACCACCGAGGACGTCAACCAGAGCCTGCTGCACCTGTCGAAGTCCGTCGTCGACGAGGTCGCGGCCGAGCGGCTCGGCATCATGCCCGGCACGCTCCGCTTCGACCACGCCGCCCCCGTGTCGTCGGCTGCGGTGCAGGCCTGGCACGCGACCGTGCGCCTGATCGGCCGCGTCTACCTCGGATCGGGCGAACCCAGCGACATGATGCGCTCCGAGATGGCCCGACTCGCCGCCGGCGCCCTGCTCGACACCTTCGTCCACACCTCGACCTCGATGCCCGCGGCCCTGCTCGCACCGCGCAACGCGAGCCTGCGCCTGGCCGTCGAGTACATGCACGCCAGCGCCCACCTGCCGATCTCCGCCGTCGACATCGCCCGGGAGGCGGGGCTCACCCCGCGCGGGCTGCAACAGGCGTTCAGCCGCCACCTCGACACCACCCCCACGGCCTACCTGCGCGAGATCCGGCTCGGGCGCGTGCACGAGGCGCTGCGGGCGGCCGCCCCGGACACGACGACCGTCGCCGACGTCGCCCGACACTGGGCCTTCGCCCACCTCGGTCGGTTCTCGGCCGCGTACCAGCAGCGGTTCGGCGAGTACCCCCGCGAGACGCTGCACCGCGGCTGAGGTCAGTGTCCGATCGCGGCGTACACGTGCAAGGCGCCGGGGACGACCTCGACCGTGACGGGCAGCGGTCCGACACGCTCGCCGTCCGCGTAGGCCGCGACCCCGTCGGCCTCGACGACGGCACGACGCACCCGGTGCACCGTGACGTTCGGGTGGCTCAGGTGGGTGCCGCGGAACACGCTCGGGAAGAGCCGCACGAACTGCCACCGGGTGAGCCGCTCGACCACGAGCACGTCGAGCAACCCGTCGTCGAGCACGGCGTCCGGGGTGACCTTCATGCCCCCGCCGAGGGACTGACCGTTGCCGATCGAGATCAGGGTGCCCTCGACCGTCGTCGCGACGCCGTCGAGTTCGAGGCGGTAGGCGATCTTCGGCAGGCGGACCAGTTCGATGGCGAGCGCTACGTCGTACCTGCGGCGACCCTTCGGCCAGCTCAGCCGGTTGGCCCGCTCGTTGACGACGGCGTCGAAGCCTGCCGACACCATGCAGGCGAACCAGGTGGCGCGGCCGTCGGCCTGCAGCACGCGGCCGGCGTCGATGGTGGTCGGTTCGCCCTCGAGCAGCCGGACCAGGAGGCGCGTGGCCGCCTCGGCGTCGTCGTGGGGCAGCCCGAAGGCCCGGGCCGTGTCGTTGCCGGTGCCCGTCGGCACCAGTCCCAGCGGCACGTCGGTACCCGCGACCAGGTTCGCCCCGAGGTTCACCATGCCGTCGCCGCCGACGACGATCAGCGCGTCGGGGCGCTCGCCGCGACCGGGATCGAGCTCGCGGCGGGCCGCGGCCACGAGATCGTCGTAGCTCGACTCCGTGAGCGGCACGACGGTGTGGCCTGCTTCTCGCAGAACGGCGAGCACCCGGTCGATGAGGTGCTCGCGGCCGCCGGCGGACGCACCGGGGTTGATCGCCACGACCAGGCGGAGGGGCATCGGGCTCATGGGGACGATCCTGCCAGCCACGCGCCCGTCCGGGTCGGACGGCCCGCCGCGGGTGGCGGGCATACTGGACAGCGACCGGACCGACGAGAGGCACCCCCACCATGAGCAGCACCCACGGCACCACGACCACCGCGACCCCGGCTCCCTACGAGCCGACGATCCGCGAGTCGCCCAACCGCGGGGCCGGTCTGTTCGTCGGCACGGTCTTCCTGCTGCTCGGTGCCATCGGCTTCCTCGTCGAGGACATGGGCACCTTCTTCTCCACCCAGGGGGCCTCGCTCTGGTTCGTCTGGAACCTCAACCCGGCGCTGGTCGTCGTCTGGGTGCTGGCCGGCGCCGCTCTCATCATCGCGGGTGCGTCGTCGCGGGCGAGTGCCCGCTACATCAACACCTGGATCGGTCTGATCTTCGTCGTCTTCGGCGTCGCCGGGTTCTTCCTCGAGGGCACCGACGTCAACTTCCTCGCGTTCAACCTCGGTGACAACGTCACGCACCTCGTCGGTGGTCTGCTGCTGCTCGCGACCGCGGTGGGGGCCGAGCGCCGCCGCCGCTGACCCGGCGGGGAGCCGCCTCGCAGCGGCCTGTGGTCCGCCTGCGCGTCCGCCGGGATCGTCCCCGGGGGCTACCGACGCCGGGCGTCTCTGGCTAGGTTTAGGGTCACCTAACCCAGGTCACCCAGGAGGTGCGTCTCATGACCGTCGTCATCCCCTTCTCCGAGGCGGTACGCGAGCGAACGGCCGAGCGCGTGCCCACCGACGTCGGCTGCTCGTTCATGACCGACCTGCTGATCGGGCGCGGCACGCGTGACGACTACGTGCAGCTGCTCGCCCAGCACTACTTCGTCTACGCCGCCCTCGAGGACGCCGCCGAGAGCTGGTCGGGCGACGTCGTCGTGGCACCGTTCCTCGCCCCGGGGTTGACCCGGTTGCCGGCCATCGAGGCCGACCTGGCGTTCTTGCTCGGCGACGACTGGCGCACCAGGATCGCGCCGCTACCGACCACCCGCGCGTACGTCGAGCGCATCGAGCTGGCCTCGACCTGGGCCGGCGGGTTCATCGCGCACCACTACACGCGGTGCCTCGGCGACCTGTCGGGCGGGCACCTGATCCGCAGCATCCTGCAGCGACGCTTCGGGTTCGACACGAACGGGGTCGGCTTCTTCCTGTTCGCCGAGATCGCCGAACCGAAGTCGTTCAAGACGACCTACCGCCGGCAGCTCGACTCGGTGCCCTGGTCCGACGACGAGCGCGAGCAGGTGCTCGACGAGGTCTGCGCCGCCTACCGCTTCAGTACCGAGCTGTTCGCCGACCTCGCCGCCGCGAAGGCCGCCGCCTGACTCGCAGCGGTCAGGCGGCCGCCGTGAGGCGAGCGCTCAACCCGCGGCGGCCGTGGCGTCCTCGGCCACGCCGGCGTCGGCCGCGGCCTTGATCGCCGGCACGCGCGACGCCTCGCTCATGAAGCGGCGGACGTCGAGGTCGACGATGATGTCGGCCGGCCGGAGCGGGCGAGACAGGTAGAGGCCCTCGAGCGAGGTGATGCGGCTCAGGGCGACGTAGGTCTGCCCCGCACTGAACACCCGGGAGCCGAGGTCGACGATGGCCCGGTCGTAGGTCTTGCCCTGGGACTTGTGGATCGTGACGGCCCAGGCGAGCCGCAGCGGGAACTGCGTGAACTCGGCCACGACGTCTTTCTTGAGCTGCTTGGTGGTCGCCGAGTACGAGTACTTGTGTTTCTCCCACACGACGGGCTGCACCTCGTGCACCTCGCCGTCGACCTCGACGAAGACGGTGTCGCGCACCCGGGTGACGACGCCCGTCGTGCCGTTGACCCACCGCTGCTCGGAGTCGTTGCGGAGGAACATGACCCGGGCCCCGACCTTGAGCTCGAGGGCTTCGTCGGCCGGGTAGGCCCGCCCGCCGAACTCGCCGCTGACCTCGGCCTTGGCGGTCATCACCTTGCCCGACAGGCGATCGAGCTCGACCTTGTTGATGCGGTTGACCGTGTCGTTGCGCGTCGCCAGGGTGATGGCCCCGCCGTCGGTGGGCACCGGCCGGGCGCCGGCGCCGTTCAGCGCCCCGGCGATCTCGGCCGTGACCCGACCGTGCCGCACGGCGTTGAGCATCTCTTTGAAGTCGCCCTCGGTCTGGCGGTGGATGAACGCGAGCTCGTAGATGCGCAGGCTCGCCTCGGCCCACACCTTGGCGTCGAAGAACCACATCGAGCGGTAGTTGTCGCGGAAGTACTCGCGCTCTTCGGCGTCGCCGGGCACCGGTGGCAGTTGGTAGGGGTCGCCGAACAGCACGACCTGCACCCCGCCGAACGGCTCGTGTTTGCGCTGTCGGGCCTGGCGCAGCGACCGGTCGATGGCGTCCATCAGATCGGCGTTGACCATCGAGACCTCGTCGATGACGAGGGTGTCGATGGTGTTCAGCAGCTTGCGCAGCTCGGCGTTCTGCTCGATGTCGTGGTCGGCGATGAGCCCCACCGAGAGGCGGAACAGCGAGTGGATCGTCTGGCCGCCGACGTTGAGGGCGGCGACGCCCGTGGGGGCGCAGATGACGATCTGCTTCGAGGTGTTCCACGACAGGTGGTTCAGCAGCGTCGACTTGCCGGTGCCTGCCCGTCCCGTGACGAAGATGTGCTCGCGGGTGTTCTCGATCGCGTCGTACAGCGCCTGCTGTTCGGCGGAGAGGGCCACGCTCACGACGACGAGCACCTTTCAGGAGGGAGTGGGGGAGGCCACCAATCTACCCGCGACGGGGGCGACGCTCGGCTGTTCGTGACCCGCGCCTCCTATTGTTGTCGTCATGTCGTCGTCTGTGGGGGAGGGGACGCGCTCACCGCTCGGCTGGCCTTTCGTCGCGATCTGGGGCGGAGCGCTGCTCTTCGTGCTGATCGGTTTCTGGGTCACCGTCGTGGCGCTGAACGCCACCGTCTACAGCGCCGCCGGCTTCGCCCGCGGCTACGTGGCCGCGGTCGACCGCGGTGACACGTCGAGCGCGCTGACCCTCGCGGGCGTCACGCCGACCGACCAGCTGGCCGATGCGCTGCTCGAGGTGCCCTCGCTCGGCGGCGTCGACGACGTGACCGAGGTGGGCGACGTCGACCTCGGCGACGACACCCACGCCATCACGCTCTCGTACTCGATGCAGGGCACGTCGGCCACGGCCGAGGCCCCGGCCCAGTCGCAGTTCGTCGTGCAGCGGGTGGGCACCCGGTTCGGGCTGTTCCACTCGTGGCGCTTCGTGCAGGCACCCACCGCGCAGCTCGACGTGACGCCCCAGCACGACTCCCGGTTCAGGGTGGACGGTCGCGACGTCACGACCGACGCCCCCGACGTCGCGACCCGGTTCACGGTGCTCGCCCCGTCGCGATTCGAGCTCGACCATTCGTCGCGCTACCTCGAGGCACCGACGGTCCAGGCCGACGCGCTCAGCGTGGGGGCGACGACGGGGGTGTCGATCGAGGTGCAGCCGCGGGTCGCGTTCGTCGAGGCCGTGCAAGACATGGTCGACCAGCAGCTCGACGAACAGTGCGTCACGCAGCAGGTGCTGCTGCCCGCCGGCTGCCCGTTCGGCCGCCAGGTCGACGACCGGGTCACCGACGACCCGACGTGGACGGTCCCCGTGCACCCGGTCGTCTCGATCGTGCCCGGTCCGTCGGGCCAGTGGCAGGTGCCCGGTGTGGCCGGCACCGCCCACCTGGTCGTCGGTGCCCAGTCGCTCTTCGACGGCAAGCGGTACACGATCGACGAGGACGTCCCGTTCACGGTCACGTACCTGATGCGCATCAGCACCTCCGACGAGCTGACCTTCGAGTAGTCACTCCCGGTCAACGGACGGAGGCGCGGCGCAGGAACGCGTACGTCCCCGCGATCGCGGCCGCCGCGAGCAGCGCCGCCGTGAGTGCCGACCACCAGCTCTGGTAGTTCGCGAACACGGTGGGCAGCGAGGGGCCGGAGGCGAGGAGTGCGACGGCCAGCACGAGGACGATGCCGATCGAGATGCCGAGCGGACCGCGCGGCCCGAACCGCAGCCAGGCCGCTCCGAACACCCCACCGGCCGTCTGGGCGACGAGGGCGCCGAGGAACACGATCGGGACGAGCGCGCCCAGGTCGCCGGCACCGAGGACGTTGACGTCGAAGACGTAGAAGCCGCCGAACCAGTGGTCGGTCAGGATCTCGAGCGCGAGCAGGGCGGCGGACACGCCGGTCAGGTAGAGCGCGACGAGGGTGTGCGTCACGGCCGTGCCCAACGCGAACGCGCGCCGCGTCGCCCCGAACGAGGCGGCGAGGGGGAAGGTCGAGGCGACCGAGGCGACGCCCATGGCGACGAGGTACCCGGACTGGGCCCACACGACCCCCGGATTGAAACGCGCGCCGGTGGCGTATGAGGTGCCGTCGTCGTAGGTGCCCGAGCGTTGGAGGGTGACTTGGATCACCACGGTGACGGCGACCGTGATGGCTACGATGATCAACGGTACGAGCAGGACGCTGCGTCGACGGGCGAACTGCAGGCGGACGACGGGCATGATGCGGTTCACGAGGCGGCTCCTTCGAGTTCGGTGTCGCGCGACCCGAGCGCCGCGACGACCTGTTGCAGTGAGACCCCCGAGAGTTCGACGCCCGCGGTGGCCGCCTCGGCGCGCGCGGTGCCGTCGGCGACGCCGTCCACGACCGCCGTCTTAAGCCCGCCCACCGCGTGCTGCGACAGGAGGCGGCGCCCACTCGTGAACCGGTCGACGGTGGATGCCGTACCCGCGACCTGGTAGGCGGAGGCCCGCGCTTGGTCGACGTCGGAGTCGAGCCGCACCCGGCCCTCGTCGAGCACGACTACCCGCTCGAGCAGGGCTTCCATCTCGTCGATCAGGTGGGTCGAGAGCAGGATCGTGCGGGGGTGGGTCGAGTAGTCGGCGAGCAGGCGGTCGTAGAAGAGCTGCCGGGCCGTGGCGTCCAGGCCGAGGTAGGGCTCGTCGAAGATCGTCAACGGGGCCCGAGAGGCCATGCCGATCACGATCGACGCGGCGGACAGCTGCCCGCGGGACATCTTCTTCAGGTCGGTCTTCTCGGGCACCCGCAGTTCGGCGGCCAGGTCGCGGGCGAGCGCGGCGTCCCACCCGCGATGGAAGGCCGGCGCCACCGACAGCACGTGCTTGAGCCGGAAACCGTCCGGGTACCGCTGACTGTCGCGCACGAACGACACCCGCGACAGGACGTCGGCGTGGTCGGCGGGCTCTCGGCCGAAGACCCTCACCGCGCCTCCTGATGGTCGTTCCTGGCCGGCGACGCAGGCCATCAACGTGGTCTTGCCGGCGCCGTTGCGGCCGAGGAGGCCGCAGATGACGCCTTCGTCGACGTGGAGGTCGACGCCGTCCAGGGCTAGGGAGGAGCCGTAACGGCGGCTCAGGTCGGTGATCTCGATCACGGGGCTCATGACTGGTCCTCTTGTTCGATCAGGTGGTGGAGGGCGGCGACGTCGATGCCCAGCGCGCGCGCCTCGGACACCAGGGGGCGCACGTACTCGTCGGAGAAGCGGGCCCGTCGGTGTTCGGCCAGGCGCTCGCGGGCGCCGGTCGCGACGAACATGCCGACGCCCCGGCGCTTGTAGAGGATGCCGCGGTCGACCAACAGGTTGACGGCTTTGCCGGCCGTGGCCGGGTTGATCCGGTAGAACGCGGCGAGCTCGGTGGTCGACGCCACCGGTGCCTCGTCGGCATAGGTGCCGTCGAGCACGTCCTTCTCGATCTGCGCAGCGAGCTGCTGGAAGATCGGCGTCCCATCGTCGAGCACAACAGCTCCTTTGGTTAGCTACTTAGGTAGTTAACCTAGGAGGCGCGGATCGGCCTGTCAAGGTCCGTCCTGGTCAGGCGGTGGCCGCTCCAGCCCGCTCGAGGTCGCGCACGTCGCCCACGCCGCCGAAGGTCGCGCGATAGGCCCGCGGGGTGGTGCCGAGCACGCGGGCGAAGTGGTGCCTCAGGACGGCGGCCGAACCGAAGCCGACCCCGTCGGCGATCGCGTCGATGCCGAGCCCCGTCGCCTCGAGAAGCTCTTGCGACCGCAGGAGGCGCTGGCGGGTGAGCCATGCCCCGGGCGTCGCCCCCGCCTCGGCCTTGAATCGTCGGGCGAAGGTGCGCGGCGACATGTGCGCCCTCGCGGCCAACCCCTCGATGCTCAGGTCGTCGCGGAGGTGCCCGAGCATCCAGTCGGTCAACGGCGCGAGGGAGTCGTCGACCTCGACCGGGAGGGGCGTCTTGATGAACTGGCTCTGACCGCCGTCGCGGTGCGGCGGGACGACCATGCGCCGAGCGATCACGTTCGCGGCGGCGGCACCGTGCTCGCGGCGGACGAGGTGCAGGCAGGCGTCGATGCCGGCGGCGGTGCCGGCGCTCGTGATGATCCGGCGGTCCTCGACGAAGAGCACGTCGGGGTCGACGTCGATCGCGGGGTACTCGCGCTGCAAGGCGTCCGAGTACCGCCAGTGCGTCGTCGCCCGGCGGCCGTCGAGCAACCCGGCCTCGGCGAGGACGAACGCCCCGCTGCAGACGCTCAGCAACCACGCCCCCCGGGCCTCGGCCGCGACGAGCAGCTCGCGCACCGCCGGCGAGACGAACTCGGCCTGGTCGGGGCGGTTCCATAGGGCCGGCACGCAGATGACGTCCGCGTCGGCCGCGGCACCCAGGTCGAGGTCGACCGTGATCGAGAACCCCTGGTTCGTGCGGACGAGCCCCGGGTGCTCGGTCACGATGCGGTGCTCGAACGGAGGCGCGCCCTCGTCGGTCCGGTCGAGGCCGAACACCTCGCAGAGCACCCCGAATTCGAAGGGCGCGACGCCGTCGGCGACGATCGTGGCGACGGTGCGGAACGGGGGCATCGGGGCTCCTGGGGTGAGTCGAGCCGCACGCCGCCACGACGTGGACACAGCGCCATCTTTTCTCGTGGCGTGGTGATCACATCGTGGCGCGTTGGCGGGATGTCGAGGGGTGGTGGCAACACTGCCACTCGTGGCAGGAGCTGTCCACCCGTAGGGTTCCTGCCATGACGCCCGAGCCCCGCCCGACGCCCGAGTCGCGACCGACCGCCGCCCTCCTCGACGAGCTGCTCGCGCCTCCTTCGCTCGTAGCCTCCCGCGCCCTCGAGGCCGCCGCCGCCGTGTCGAGCCCGGCCCTGCTCGCGCACAGCCGCCGCTCGGCGGCGCTCGCCGTCGACCTCGGGCGACGTGAGGGCCTGGCCTTCGACCACGAACTGCTGTTCGTGGCGGCGGCCCTGCACGACGTCGGGTTGACGTCACCGTTCGACAGCCACACCGAGCCGTTCGAGCGAGCAGGGGGCGAGGTCGCCCGGGTGTTCGCGACGGGGGCGGGCTGGTCGGCCGAACGGGCCCAGCGGGTGCTCGACGTGATCGTGCGGCACATGTGGCCGGCGGTCTCGGCCGACCTCGACGTCGAGGGGCATCTGCTCGAGCGGGCGACGAGCCTGGACGTGTCGGGGGTCGGTGGCGACGACTGGCCGGGCGAACTCGTCGGCGCCCTCGTCGCGCGCGTGCCCCGGGACGGCTTCGGCGTCGAGTTCGCCGGGTCGATGTCGACCCAGGCCCACCGGAAGCCCGGGTCCGAGGCCGCCCGGGCCATCCGTGGCGGAATGCGCGACCGCATCGCCGCGAACCCCCTCGACCGGCCGTGAGTCGAACCACATCCGGCGCCGATCGGGTAGAATGATGCAAACGTATTGATTTGGAGAGCACGCGCATGGCACACCCCCTCGAGTTCGGCCTCGACACCTTCGGCGACATCACGGACCGTCTCGACGGCAGTCCGGTCACGCACGCCGAGGCCATCCGCAACCTGGTCGACCAGGCCGTCCTGGCCGACGAGGTGGGCCTCGACTTCATCGGAGTCGGCGAGCACCACCGCAAGGACTTCGCCGTCTCGGCCCCCGAGGTCGTGCTCGCCGCGATCGCCGCCCGCACGAAGACGATCCGTCTGGGTTCTGCCGTCACGGTGCTCAGCTCGGACGACCCCGTCCGGGTCTT
This sequence comes from Frigoribacterium sp. VKM Ac-2836, assembly GCF_013248995.1. Lineage (GTDB taxonomy): Bacteria > Actinomycetota > Actinomycetes > Actinomycetales > Microbacteriaceae > Frigoribacterium. The sequence continues at coordinate 49,581 of NZ_JABRPK010000006.1, forward strand.
CCAGCGCTTCGCCACAGTCGACGCGATCTCGAACGGCCGGGCCGAGGTCATCCTGGGCCGCGGCTCGTTCACCGAGTCGTTCCCGCTCTTCGGGCTCGACCTCCAGGACTACGAGGTGCTCTTCGAAGAGAAGATCCAGCTCTTCGCCGAGCTGCTGAAGGAGGGGCCGACGACCTGGTCGGGCACCGTCCGCGCCGGCCTCGACGGGCAAGAGGTCTACCCGAAGACCGAGGGCGGCTCGATGCGCACCTGGGTCGGCGTCGGCGGATCGCCGCAGTCGGTCATCCGGGCCGCGCACTACGGGTTCCCGCTCTTCCTCGCGATCATCGGTGGCCAGCCCGCCCAGTTCGCGCCCTACGCCGACCTCTACCGTCGCGCCCTCGGCGAGTTCGGTCACGACTCGCAGCCGATCGCGATGCACTCGCCCGGCTTCGTCGCCGAGACGGACGCCGACGCCAAGGAGGCGCTGTTCCCCTACCAAGAGGAGCAGACGAACCAGCTCGGTCGCGAACGCGGCTGGCCCCCCTACAGCCGCGCGCAGTACGAGGCGAGCGCCAGCTCGACGGGTGCGCTCTACGTGGGGTCGCCCGAGACCGTCGCCACGAAGATCGCGCAGAACATGCGTCTGCTGGGTGCGACCCGCTTCGACATGCGCTACAGCATGGGGCGCCTGCCGCACGAGCTCATGATGCGCAGCATCGAGCTCTACGGGACGAAGGTCGTGCCGCTGGTCCGCGAGATGCTGGCCTGACCCGACCCGCGCCTCCTCGACCCCCGGGCCGTCGCGTCAGCGGGTGCGCTCGCGCTGATGCGCCAGCGCCTCGAGCTGCTCGTTGTACGCCCTCAGCTCGGCGTCGTCGTCGCGCTCGGCCTGGCGGTCCTTCCGGACGGCCTCGCGGCCGTCGCTGCGGCTCCACATGATGGCCACGGCGATGGCCATGACGATCGTCGGGATCTCGCCGACGCTCCAGGCGATGCCGCCGGCGACGTACTGGTCCTCCATGGGGGTCGGCCCCCACGTGCGACCCATGGCGCCGTACCAGTCGGCGAGGAAGAGCCCGGTGGCACTCATGATGCCCAGGCCGAAGAACGCGTGGAACGCCATGGTCCCCAGCAGCACGACGAGGCGGGCGGGGTAGGGGAGTCGACCCTTGACGGGGTCGATGCCGATCATCGACTGCACGAAGAGGTAGCCGGTGATCAGGAAGTGCACGATCATCCAGTAGTGGCCGATGTGCGTGGTCGTCGCCCAGCTGAACAACGGCGTGTAGTAGAACGCCCACAACGAGCCCGCGAACAGCACCGCCGAGATGATCGGGTTGCTGACGAAGGTCGCGAACCGGGAGTGCACGAGGATCATGATCCACTCGCGGCCGCCGCGGGTCCCGTCCTTGCGCTTCGTGATGGTGCGCAAGGCGAGCGTCACGGGCGCACCCGGCACGAGCAGCACGGGGACGAGCATGCCCAGCGCCATGTGCGCGAGCATGTGGGTGCTGAAGAGGTACTCCTCGTAGACGTTCGGGGCGCCACAGGTGATGTAGAACAGCACGACGAGGCCGGCCACCCACGAGACGGTGCGCCCGATCGGCCAGCGGTCGCCGCGGCGGTGCAGGCGGACGACGCCGGCCAGGTAGAAGAAGACGCCGAAGGCGCAGAGCAGCCCCCAGAGCAGGTCGACGTTCCACTCGGTGAGGTAGCGCAGGGGCGTCAGCTCGGGCGGCAGCGCCTCTTCGGTGAGGATGACCGCCGGCGTGGGGTCGGCGAGATCGGTCGCGGCGATCTGTTCGACCGGGGTGGCCGTCCGGGCCAGGGCCGCCGCGACGCCCGAGGCGAGACCCATGAACGCGAGCTCGGCGGTGACGAACCACCAGAAGAGCTTCGTCGTCGCCTTGGGGTGCGTCGCCAGGCGGTCCACGAGCCACCGCCGCTGCACGACGCCGAACAGACCCAGCGCCACGAGGGCGAACGTCTTGACCAGCACGAGGACGCCGTAACCCGACGTCAGGGCCGACCAGTCGCCGATGCGGATGGCGGCGCTTCCGACGCCCGAGACCGCGACGACCACGAAGCAGACGATGGCCACGCTCGAGTAGCGCGCCAGCACGATCGCCAGCCGCCCGCTCGAGAGGTGGCCGCGGAGCAGCACGATGGCGAGCAGGCCACCGAGCCAGACCGAGGCCCCCACCAGGTGCAGGGCGAGGTCGGTGACGGCGGCGTCGTGCCCACTCGTGCCGGCCGCGTGGCCCTGCTCGGCGATGGGGATGAGCCCGCCCGCGGCGAGCACGGTCACGGCGACGACCAACCAGATGTTGCGGACGACGAAGCACAGCACCGTGACCGTCGCCGCGATCAGGGTCGTGATGAGCCAGGCGGTCCCGAGCTCGGTGTCCGTCAGGAAGAACGCGAGCGTCCGTCCGAACTGGTCGTCGAAGGTGACCGGCACGTTGGCCACGCTGAGGAAGGTGAAGAACGCGGTGACGGCCGAGGCGACGGCCCAGAAGCCCGCGGCGGCGGCCGCGACGTCCAGGGCGCGGTCGTATTCGGCTTCGCGTCGGGTGAGGGCGAAGCAGGTCAGGAAGAGCGTGCCGATGGTGAGAGCCGCACCGATGTTGCCGAGCATCTTGGCCATCGGTAGGCCGTAGCGCACGACCTGGCCGGGGTCGACGACGAGGGGCGCGTCGGCCGCCCCGCCGAACGTGAGTGCGGCGAGGAGGGACGCGAACGCCACCAGCACGAGCAGTGCGGGCGCCGTGGTTCGGGCGAGTCTGGGCATCGTCTACCAGGGTAAGTCGGATCACCTGGTGAACAGGCGGGGGTGCAGGACGTCGCTCGACGTCGAGTGATCAGAACGAGAGAAGGGGCGGGACGACCGATGGTCGTCACGCCCCTTCTCGGGTGCTCGTGAGAGCGAGGACTACTTGACGGCAGCCTTGAGCTTGCTGCCGGCGCTGACCTTGACGCTGTCGCTGGCGGCGATCTCGAGGGCCTCACCCGTCTGGGGGTTGCGGCCGGTGCGAGCGGCGCGGTGCGTCTTCTCGAAGGCGATCCACCCGGGGATGGTGACCTTCGTGCCGTCGGCGACCGACTTCGAGACGACGGAGAAGAACGCGTCGACGACGCCGCTGACGGCGGCCTGGCTCTGGCCGGACTCGGATGCGACAGCTGCGACGAGCTCGGTACGGTTCAGTGACTTGTCAGCCATATAAATGTCCTCCTCGGACTTCGTTCGGTATGACGAGACACGGCGTTCACCATGCCTGCGCGGTCGAGACCAGAGAGCCGAGGGCCCTGTGGAACCGGTTGAAACCTACCAGGAAGACTTCGTGATGCCCGGCAACTCGCCCCGGTGGGCCATGTCGCGGAACCGCACGCGGCTGATGCCGTAGGCCTTGAGGTGACCACGGGGGCGGCCGTCGACCGAGTCGCGGTTGCGGAGGCGGACCGGCGACGCGTTGCGCGGCAGCTTCTGCAGACCCAGGCGAGCGGCCTCACGGCTCTCGTCGGAACCGTTCGGGTCGATCAGGGCCTTCTTCAGCTCGAGACGCTTCTCGGCGTAGCGGGCCACGATCTCGGCGCGCTGGTTGTTCTTGGCGATCATGCTCTTCTTGGCCATTTTTAGCGCTCCTCGCGGAATTCGACGTGCTTGCGAATCACCGGGTCGTACTTCTTCAGCACGAGACGGTCGGGGTTGTTGCGACGGTTCTTCTTGGTCACGTACGTGAAACCGGTGCCCGCCGTCGAGCGGAGCTTGATGATGGGACGAACGTCCTGCTGACGAGCCATTAGATCTTCTCCCCACGAGCGAGCAGGTCCTTGACGACCGACTCGATACCACGAGCGTCGATGACCTTGATGCCCTTGGCGCTGAGCTGCAGCGTCACGTTACGACGAAGCGACGGCACGTAGTACGTCTTCTTCTGGATGTTCGGGTCGAAACGACGCTTGGTGCGTCGGTGCGAGTGCGAGATGTTGTGCCCGAAGCCGGGAACGGCTCCAGTCACCTGGCAGGTTGCTGCCATGGTTTTCCTCCGTAGATACCGTGAGGGCCGAAGCCCTCACCCAAGGTCACTTGTCGGCGCGCCGGTCCCCCTGCCCGATCGTCGGATCGGGCGATGGTGCCGGGGGGCGGTGCACATGGGCGCAGAGAGCGCCCAACCAAAGGGAGAGCTTACGCGACACGCCCGGAGCGACGCAACCCGCGCCTGCGGGGCCCTCGCGACGTCGGGCCGAGGCGCCGCGGGGCCGTGGCGACCGGTGTCGAGGAGGCGCGGCTCAGTGGGACGCGGAGGCCTCGGCGGCCTCACGGGCCTCGGCCGTGCACGCGGGGCACAGGCCGAACACGTCGACGACGTGCTGCGCCTCGGTGAACCCGTGCGTCGCGGCGACGTGATGGGCCCAGGTCTCGACCTCGTCGGCCTCGATCTCGACCGTGGTGCCGCAGTTCCGGCAGATCAGGTGGTGGTGGTGCGTGCCCGGGGTGCAGGCGCGGTAGAGGCTCTCGCCCTCTTGCTGCAGCGAGTCGGCGGAGCCGTCGGCGGCGAGGTCGGCGAGGGCCCGGTAGACCGTGGCCAGGCCGATGCCGGTCTCGCGCAGGTGGGCGTGCAGCGCCTGGGCGCTGACGAACCCCTCGCTCGTGCCGAGTGCTTCTCGCACGGCCTCGCGTTGCCACGTGTTGCGTCGGACCACCACGTCGTCCTGCCTCTCTGTGTCAGACCCCGGTCGGGGCCAAGGGTACCCGTGGCCTCCTGCGTGGCCTCCCGGCGGCGGTCGTGCGCCGCCAGCTGACGAGGCGGCAGACGAGCCAGATCGCGAACGAGATCGTGGTGACGTAGGGGCTGATCGGCAGGCCGCCGCCGAGGGCGAGCAGGATGCCGCCGACGACCGAGACGACGGCGAACGTCACGCTCAGCACGGGCACGAGCCGTGGGTTCACGGTGAGTCGCAACGCGGCCGCCGCGGGCGTCACGAGCAGCGAGAGCACGAGCAGCGCGCCGATGATCTGGACCGACACCGCGACCGACAGGCCGAGCACCAGCATGAACACGATGCCGAGGGTGCGGACGGGCACGCCGGCCGCCGCGGCGACGTCGGGGTCGACGCTGGCGAAGGTCAGGGGTCGCCAGATGACGACCAGCGTGACGATCACGACGGCGGAGATGGCGATCAGCCAGCCCAGCTGCGGGTTGTCGACCGACACGATCTGACCGGTCAGCAACCCGAACTTGTTGGCCGACCGTCCCCGGTAGAGCGCCAGGAAGAGGATGCCGAGACCCAGGCCGAACGGCATGAGCACCGCGATGATCGAGTTGCGTTCGCGGGCCCGGGTGCCGAGCAGACCGATCAGCAGGGCGGCGATCAGGCTGCCGACGAGCGACCCGCTGACGACGTTGACGCCGAGCAGCAGGGCGGCCGCGGCGCCCGCGAACGAGAGCTCGCTGATGCCGTGCACCGCGAAGGGCATGTTGCGGGTGATGACGAACGGGCCGATCAGTCCACCGACGAGGCCGAGCACGGCGCCGGCGATGACGCTGTTGCGCACGAGCACGAGCAATTCGCCGAAGTCCTGGAAGCTGAACAGCTGCGACCACAGGTCGGTCATCGGACGAGCCCTTCGTCGCCCGGGTGCTCGTCGACGTGGTGGTCGTGCCCGTCGTGGCTGCCGACGATCACGACGCGGCCCATGGTGCGGATCACGTCGACCGGGGTGCCGTAGAGGTCGCTCAGCACGTCGGCACGGAGCACCTCGTCGGGTGTGCCGATGCGGAACCGGCCGCCGGCGAGGTAGAGCACCCGGTCGACGACGTCCAGGATCGGGTTGACGTCGTGGGTGACGAACACGACCGCAGCGTTGCGTGCGCGCCGCTGCTCGTCGATCAGGCGCGTGACCTCGCGCTGGTGGCGCAGGTCGAGCGAGATGAGGGGCTCGTCACAGAGCAGCAGGGCCGGTTCGGCCGCGAGGGCCTGGCCGACCCGGGTGCGCTGCTGCTCGCCGCCGCTGAGGCTCGCGACCGGCGAGCTCGCGAACGACGTCGCGCCGACCTCTCGGACCAGGGTGTCGATGCGGGCGCGCTCGGCGGGTGACTCGCGGCGCGGCCCCCAACGGTGACCGGTGACGCCGAGCGCGATCATGTCGCGGGCGCGCAGGGGAGTGCCCGATTCCATCAGTCGTTGCTGCGGCACGTAGCCGATGCGCCGGTGGCCGCGCCCCACCGGCCGGCCGAGGAACTCGATGCTCCCGTCGGTCAGCTGTTGCTGCCCGAGGATCGTCCGCAGCATCGTCGTCTTGCCCGCGCCGTTGGGGCCCAGGACGGCCACGAACTCACCCGGCCGCACGTCGAGGTCGAGCCCCGACCAGAGCGTCCGGGCGCCGAACGAGACGCCCGCGCCGCGCAGGCGCAGCACGGCGTCGCCGCCGCCACCGGCCGAGGAGGCGCGGGTGGCGGCGGCGACGGAGGTCGCGCCGGAGGGGTCGGTCACCGGCCGAGTGCCTCCGAGATCGCGTCGATGTTGCTCTGTTGCCATGACACGTAGTCTTCCCCCTCGGGCAGCAGCTCGGTGACCGGCACGATGGCGACGCCCGCGTCGGTCGCGGCCTTCTCGACCTGCTCGGTCTCGGGGCTCGAGGTCTGCTCGTTGTAGGCGAGCAGGTCGACCTGACCGTCGGTGAACAGCTTCAGGGTCTCGTTGAGCACGGCGGGCGAGACGTCGTCGCCCTCCTCGATCGCCTCGGCGAACGCCTCGGGCGTCACGTTGACGAGACCCATCGCGTCGAACAGGTAGCCGGGCACGGGCTCGGTGTAGGCGACCGATTCGCCGTCGTGGGCCGTCTTGATCGACGCGGCCTGCGCCTCCAGGTCGGCGACCTTCTCGCCGAACGCCTCGGCGTTCGCGGTGAAGGTGTCGGCGTTCGCCGTGTCGACGCGGCCGAACTCGTCGGCCATGGCGGTGGCGAGCTTCGCCATGCTCGGGAGGCTGTAGAAGACGTGCTCGTTGAACGCAGCGTGGTCGTGGTCGGCGTGGTCGTCGTGCCCGGCCTCGGGGTCGAGGCCCGAGACGTCGACGGCGTTCACGACCGTGGCGTCGGTGCCGCTCGCGTCGACCATCGTGTCGACGAACGAGTCGTAGCCACCGCCGTTCTCGACGATCACGTCGGCCTTCGAGACGGCCAGCTGCGTGCGGGCGTCGGCTTCGTACGAGTGCGGGTCCTGAGAGGGATCGCTGATGATGCTCGTGACGTCGACGAGGTCCCCGCCGACGGTCTCGGCGATGTCGCCGTAGACGTTGGTCGACGTGACGACCGAGACCGCGCCTCCGTCGGCGGCCTCGGCCGAACCGGCATCGCTCGACGTCGCGCATCCGCTCAGGACGAGGGCCGCCGCGGCAGGCAGGACGATCAGGGTCGGCAGCGAGCGCATCTTCATGACCGCCACGCTATTGCTACTGATAATGATTGTCAAAACGAGGAGGCGCGCGCCACCCGAGCGCGCCTCCCCCGCTGCGCGACACCCCCTGTTCGGCACGACACCCCCTGTTCCGAGGGTGTGACGCGGAACAGGGGGTGTCGAGAGCGCTCAGGCCGAGGCGGACTCGCCGACAGCGGCGTCGTCGTCTTCGCGGCCGGGGGTCTTGAGGTTCCACTTCTTGATCACGAAGCTGAACAAGAAGTAGTAGACGACCGCGTAGCCCAGCCCGATCGGGATCAGCCAGATCGAGTTCTGCGAGATGTTGAAGTTCAGCACGTAGTCGATCAACCCCGCCGAGAACGTGAACCCGGTGTGGATGTCGAGCGCGTTGACCAGCATCATCGACGTTCCGGTCAGCACCGCGTGGATGAGGTAGAGCGGCCAGGCGACGAACATGAACGAGAACTCGAGCGGCTCGGTGATGCCCGTGATGAACGCGGTCAGCGCGGTCGACAGCATGATGCCGCCGATCAGCTTCTTCTTCTCGGGGCGCGCGTGACGCCAGATCGCGAGGGCCGCCGCGGGCAGGGCGAACATGAAGATCGGGAAGAACCCGGTCATGAAGACGCCGGCGCTCGGGTCACCGGCGAAGAAGCGGTACAGGTCGCCGCGCACGACCTCGCCGCCTGCGTTGGTGTAGTCACCGACCAGGAACCACACGACCGAGTTGAGGATGTGGTGCAGTCCCGTCGGGATCAGAAGTCGGTTGACGACGCCGTAGACCCCGCCGCCGATCACGTCGTTCGAGGCGACGGCCTGCCCGATGCCGGTGAGCGCGTTGTTGAACAGGGGGTAGATGAACGACATCACGACGCCGACGATCAGACCGGTGACCGCGGTGAGGATCGGCACCATGCGCCGCCCCGAGAAGAAGCCGAGGAAGTCGGGCAGCTTGGTCCGGTAGAAACGCTGCCAGATCATCGCCGACAGGATGCCCATCACGATGCCGCCGAGTACGCCGTAGTTGATCAGCTCGGGGTCGCCCGTCGCGGTCTCGCGACCGGCGAGCACGAGGGGCGACATCGCCTTGAACACCCCGTCGATCACCATGTAGCCGACCACGGCCGCCAGGGCGGTCGAGCCGTCGCTCTTCTTGGCCCAGCCGATGGCGATGCCGACCGCGAAGATCAGCGGCAACCAGGTGAAGACGGCCTGGCCGGCCGCGCCGATCACCGAGGCACCCGTCTCGAAGCCGGGGATCGCGCCGAGCAGGTCGGCCTGCCCGAGCCGCAGCAGGATGCCCGCGGCCGGCAGCACGGCGATCGGCAGCATGAGGCTGCGACCGAGGCGCTGCAGCACCGCGAACGCGGCCGAGCCCCTCTTCTTGGTCGGGGCCGACTCGGTCGTCGTCGTCATCAGGTGGTCCTCTCGTCGGTGAGCAGCCGTGGCGCGGGGTGGGTCGTGGGGGTGGGGCGGTGCAGGAGGCGCGGGTCGCGCAGAGCGCGTCCGGTCCTGTCCGGTCATGACCAGTGAGTGGTAGTTTCCTCAGACCGGCGGGTGGTGTCAACTAGGACGACACCCGCGTCGCCCCGAGCGACCGACCGATGGAGGAGAACAGCTCATGTCGAAAGCACAGGCCATGATCGACGGACTCGGCGGCGCCGACAACATCGAAGAGATCGAGGGCTGCATCACGCGCCTCCGCACCGACGTGCGGGACGTCTCGCTCGTCGACGACGCCGCCCTCAAGGCCGCCGGAGCGACCGCCGTCGTCCACGCCGGTGGCAGTGTCCAGGTGATCGTCGGCACGATCGCCGACTCGCTCGCTGAAGACATCAACGACCTGCTGCCGTGACCACGGTCGTCTCGCCGGTCGCCGGCCGGGTGACGGCGCTCGCCGAGGTGCCCGACGCCGTGTTCGCCGGGCAGCTCGTGGGCGCGGGTGTCGCGGTCGAGCCGAGCGCGCCTCCTGCCGGTGACGGCGCTGACGCCGGCGCGGGCGCTCGCGTCTTGGTCGTCTCACCGATCGCGGGCGAAATCGTCAAACTGCACCCGCACGCGTTCGTCGTCGTCGCCGAATCCGGCACGGGTGTGCTCGTGCACGTCGGCATCGACACCGTGAAACTCGGCGGCTCGGGCTTCGAACTCGCCGTCGCCGAGGGCGCGACCGTCGCGGCGGGCGACCTCGTCGTCCGCTTCGACCCGGCCGTCGTGGCCGAGGCGGGCTACTCGGCCGTCGTCCCGGTCGTCGTGCTCGACAGCGCCCCCGACAGCGTCTCGCAGCAGGCCGTCGGCACGACCGTCAACTCGGGGGAGCCCCTCTTCTACCTCTGAGGCCGACGCGGCGGGGCCAGGAGTCAGGCGGGTGACGTGCCCGACGCGACGTGCATCTGCAGCCGGTAGCGATCCGAGCGGTACCAGCTCTTGGCGTGTTCGAGCGGGACGTCGCCGGCGAACGAGACCCGGTCGAAGTACAACACCGGGGCACCCTCACGCGTGCCGAGCAGGGTCGCGACGTCGGCGTCCGCCCCCTCGGCGCTGACCGTCTGGGTCGCCCGGGTGATCGGCGTCGAGTAGTCGCCGTCGAGCGTGCGGTAGAGCGACCTGCTGAGGTCGTGGTCGAGCAGGCCGGGCAGGCGCTCGACCGGATACCAGCCGTCGTCGATGCTGACCGGCACGCCGTCGGCCAGGCGCAGGCGTTTGATGTGGAACGCCGGGGCACCGGTCTCGAGCCCGAGGGCCGCAGCCGTCTCGGTCGGGGGTGTCGTCTCGGCTTTGACCAGCACGACGGTGCTCGGCACGTGGCCCAGTTTGGTCATCTCGTCGGTGAACGAGGCGAGGTGCAGGGTCGACTGCACGACACGGTGCGCCACGAAGGTGCCCTTGCCGCGCACCCTCGTCAACCAGCCCTCGTTCACGAGCTGCCCCACGGCCTCGCGGACCGTGATGCGGCTGACGCCGTACTCGAGCATGAGCTGGCGCTCGCTCGGGATGGCCGAGCCGGGCTGCGATCCGGCCGCGAGGCGCTGCACGATGGAGCGCAACTGCTCGTGCTTCGGCACGGCTCCGTCGGTGATGTGGTCGGTCATGGGCCCTTCGTCGGTCGAACCCGAGGGTGGTCCCATCTGGTCATGACCGGTCGTCCTGCACTTGACGCTAGTGCACACCGACGGACCGGGGCGATGCCCGGGCCCCTCGCGGTGTACTTCTCAGGAACGGACGAGGAGGCGCGGCGTCAGTCGAGCAGCAGCGCCGGCTCTTCGAGGACGCTCGCGACGTCGGCCACGAACCGGCTGGCGACGTCGCCGTCGACCACGCGGTGGTCGAAGCTCGCCCCGATCGTCGTCACCATGCGCGAGCGCACCTCGCCGTCGACCACCCAGGCCTTGGGCTTGATCGTGCCGAGCGCGACGATCGCGACCTCGCCCGGGTTGAGGATCGGCGTGCCGGTGTCCATGCCGAAGACGCCGATGTTGGTGATGGTGATCGTGCCGTCCTTCATGTCGGCCGGCGTCGTCTTGCCGTCGCGGGCGGTCAGGGTCAGTTGCTCGAGGGCCTGGGCCAGTTCGAGCAGGCTCATCGACTGGGCCTCTTTGACGTTCGGCACGATCAGGCCGCGAGGGGTCGCCGCAGCGATGCCGAGGTTGACGAAGTGCCGCACGAGGATCTCGCGGTCGGTCCAGGCCGAGTTGACCATGGGGTTGCGACGCACGGCCCAGATGATCGCCTTGGCCATGATCAGCAGCGGCGAGACCTTGACGCCGGCGAACTGCGGCGAGGCCTTGAGCCGCTTGACGAACTCCATCGTGCGGGTCGCGTCGACGTCGACGAACAGGCTGACGTGCGGGGCCGTGAACGCCGAGGAGGTCATGGCTGCGGCGATGGCCTTGCGGACGCCCTTGACGGGGATGCGCTCGATGCGCTCCTCGCCCCATTCGGGCGTCTCGATGTTGCGGAAGACGCTGGCCTGCTGGGCGTGACGAATCACGTCGTCACGCGTGACCTCGCCGGCGAGACCGGTGGGCTGCACGACGGCCAGGTCGACCTCGAGGTCTTTGGCCAGCTTGCGGATCGGCGGCTTGGCGATGATCGGCAGGGCCTGGGCGGCGGGCACCGAGGTGGTGGGTCGGCGACGGGCCTGCTCGGCGACGCGCAGCTGCCGGGCGTCGACCTCGGTCTGCGAGGGGCGGCGGCGGCGGGTCGCGCCGTGACCGCCCGCGGCACCGTAGCCGACGAGCACGGCACCCGAACCCGAGTCGGCCGGGGCGTCGGGAGCGTGCTCCACCGAGCCCGTGTCGCCGTCGGCGCTGACCGCGTCGGCCGAGCGGGCCGGAGCGGCGGGCGCGGGGGCAGCGGGCTCGGCCTGGCGGGCCCGCTGGGCCGACAGCGCCTCTTCACCTCGCGACACGATCTGTGCCGTGCGGGCCAGTCCGCCCGATTCGAGCGACTCGGACTCGGCGGCTCGGCCCGACGGGGTCGCGGGCGCCGAGGAGTCGCCGACCCGGATGATCGGGGTGCCGACGTCGACCGTCGTCCCGGGCTCGACCAGGATGCTCTCGACCACGCCGGCGTAGGGGGAGGGCAACTCGACGAGGGATTTCGCGGTCTCGATCTCGACGAGCACCTGGTTGATCTCGACGCTGTCGCCCGGGGCGACCTTCCACTCGACGATCTCGGCCTCGGTCAGGCCCTCGCCGACGTCGGGCAGGGTGAATTCGCTGGTCATGTCGTGACTCCTAGTAGGCCAGGGCCCGGTCGACCGCTTCGAGCACGCGGTCGGCGTCGGGCAGGTACTGCGTCTCGAGCTTGGCGGGCGGGAAGGGGGTGTCGAAGCCGCTCACGCGGAGCACCGGCGCCTGGAGCGAGTAGAAGGCCTTCTCGGCCACGGTGGCGGCGATCTCGGACCCGACGCTGACGAAACCGGGTGCTTCTTGCGCGACGACGAGCCGTCCGGTCTTGCGGACCGACTCGAGGATCGGCCCGTAGTCGACGGGAGAGAGCGACCTCAGGTCGACGACCTCGGCCGAGACGCCCTCGGCGGCGGCGATCTCGGCGGCCTGCAGCAGCACGCTGACCATGGCGCCGTGCCCGAGCAGAGTGACCTCGGTGCCCGTCCGGACGACCCGGCTGGCGTGCAGCGGGGCCTGGGGATCGCTCAGGTCGACCTCGCCCTTGGGCCAGTACCGGCTCTTGGGTTCGAAGAACATGACGGGGTCGTTCGACGCGATCGCCTCTTGGATCATCCAGTAGGCGTCGTGCGGGGTGCTCGGGCTGACGACGCGCAGACCCGCCGTGTGGGCGAAGTACGCCTCGGGGCTCTCCTGGTGGTGCTCGACCGCGCCGATGTGCCCGCCGTAGGGCACCCGGATCACGACGGGCATGGTGACGGCTCCCTCGTGTCGGTTCGTCATCTTGGCGAGTTGCGACGTGATCTGGTCGAAGCCGGGGTAGATGAAGCCGTCGAACTGGATCTCGCAGACCGGGCGGAACCCGCCCATCGCAAGTCCGATCGCGGTGCCCACGATTCCCGACTCGGCGAGCGGCGTGTCGATGACGCGCTTCTCACCGAATTCGGCCTGCAGGCCCTCGGTCACGCGGAAGACGCCGCCGAGCGTGCCGATGTCCTCGCCCATCAGCAGCACGCGGGGGTCGTCGGCCATGGCCTGGCGTAGCCCGGCGTTGATGGCCTTGCCGAGCGGCATGGTCTGGACGGAGGCTCGGGTCGGCTCGATCGTGCCGGTCGGGTCCTCGACGGTGTCGGTCATGATGCCCCCTCGTCGGTGGTCACGGTGTCGCCCGCGCCGAAGCTCTGCTCGTAGGTCGCCAGCCACTGTTTCTGCTCGGTCATGAGCGGGTGCGGCTCGGAGTACACGTGGTCGAAGATGAGACCGCGGTCGGGGTTCGGCAGCGTGACCGTCCGCCGTCGGACGTCGGCGCCGAGATCGTCGCACTCGGTCTCGAGGTCGGCGAAGAACGCGTCACCCTCGCCGCGGCCGCGGAGGAACGCCTCGAACCGTGTGATCGGGTCACGAGCGATCCACGACTGCAGCTCGTCGTCGGTGCGGTACTTGGTGGGGTCGTCGGACGACGTGTGCGCCCCGACCCGATAGGTCAAGGCCTCGATGAAGCGGGGGCCGCCACCGGCGCGGGCGGCCTCGAGGTCGCGACGGCTGACGGCATAGCTCGCGAGCACGTCGTTGCCGTCCACCTGCGTGCCGGGGATGCCGAAGCCGCCCGCGCGGGCGACGAGGGGCGTGCGCGACTGACGGGAGACGGGCACGCTGATCGCCCACTGGTTGTTCTGCAGGAAGAACAGCTCGGGTGTCTGGAAGCTCGCGGCGAAGACCAGCGCCTCGCTGACGTCGCCCTGGCTCGTGGCGCCGTCGCCGAAGAAGGTCACCACGGCCTGGTCGACCTCGGGGTCGCCCGTGCCGCTCTTGCCGTCGAGCCCGAGGCCCATGGCGAAACCGGTCGCGTGCAACGTCTGCGAGCCGATGACGAGCGTGTAGACGTGGAAGTTCTGGTGCTCTGCCGGGTTCCAGCCGCCGTGCGTGTGTCCGCGCAGCAGACGCAGGATGTCGACCGGATCGACCCCGCGGGACAGGGCCACGGCGTGCTCGCGGTACGACGGGAAGAGGTGGTCCTGAGGGCGGGTGGCATGGGCCAGGCCGACCTGCGCGCCCTCTTGCCCGTGGCTGGGGACCCAGAGGGCGAGCTGGCCCTGACGGGCGAGTGCGGCGGCTTCGCGGTCGAAGCGGCGCGTGAGCACCATGTCGCGGTGCAGGGCGCGGAGACCGTCGTCGCCCAGGGCGTCGACGTACGGGCGGAACTCGTCGGCCGCGGCGGACTCGACCACCTCGCCCGACGGCGACAGGAGCTGGACGGGCGGCGGCGCGTCGGTCGCTTCGGAGGAAGACATGGCGTCCAATCTATTCCGCGGCATATGCCGTCACCGGGATGTGAGGTCGACGATCTGTTGGGCGGCGTGCAGCAGCTTGTCGACCGAGGACGGTTCGCCGATCGTGACCCGGACGCCCTCGCCCGCGAAGGGTCGCACGACGACCCCGTGGTCGGCGAACACCTGGGCGGCGGCGGCCGTGTGCTCGCCCGTGGCGAGCCAGACGAAGTTGCCCTGGGCCTCGGGGACCGACCAGCCCTGGTCGATCAGGGCGCGTCGCACCTGGTCGCGCAGCAGGACGATGCGATCGACCCGGCCGAGCAGCTCGTCGGCGTGGTCGAGCGAGGCGAGTGCCGCGGCGGCTCCCTGCTCGGTGACGGCGAGGGGGATGGCCGTGGCTCGCGCGGCGTCGAGCAGGTAGGAGGCGCCGATCGCGTAACCCACGCGCAGTGCGGCCAACCCGTACGCCTTCGAGAACGTGCGCAGCAAAACGAGGTTCGGGTGCAGTTCGGTGAGCGTCTCGCCGTCGACCGCGGTGCTGTCGGTGACGAACTCGGCGTAGGCCTCGTCGAGCAGCACGAGCACGTCGCCCGGCACCGCGGCCATGAACGTCTCGAACTCGCCCGCCGACACCGTGGTGCCCGTCGGGTTGTTGGGGGAGCACACGATGACGACCCGGGTGCGGTCGGTGACGGCTGCGGCCATGGCCGGGAGGTCGTGGCCGCCGTCGGCCCGCAGTGGCACCTGGACGCTCGTCGCGCCGGCCACCGTGACGAGCCCCGGATACGCCTCGAACGAGCGCCACGCGTAGACGACCTCGTCGCCGACCGACGCCGCCGCGAGCACGAACTGGGCGAGCAACGAGACCGACCCCGCGCCGACGTGCACCTCGTCGACGGTGACGCCGAAACGCGTGGCCAGGGCCGTCCGCAGGGCAGCGGCCGAGGCGTCGGGGTAGCGGTTGAGCGAGACCGCGCCGCGGACGGCCTCGACGACCGACGGGAGGGGCTCGAACGGGTTCTCGTTCGACGACAGCTTGAAGGCGTCGGGGGACGCCTGCTTGCCTTGGCGGTAGGGCGGCAGGGCGGCGATCTCGGGACGGAGTCGGACGGGAGTGGTCACGCGGCCAGCCTATGGGCCTCGGCCCGGGTCGCGTCAGGGCACCGCGCCTCCTCGGGGGATCCGGTCGGGCACTACCGCCCGTGGACGAGAGGTCGGCATGATGGGGGCATGACCCGTTTCGTCGTCAGGCTGCTCATCAACGCGGTGGCCCTGTGGCTCACCACGCTGCTCGTGTCGGGGGTGTCGGTGACGCCCTACGGCGCAGGGGGCACCCTCGAGACGATCGTGACCTTCTTGTTGCTCGCCCTGGTGTTCGGTGTGGTCAACGGCGTCGTCGGCACGGCGATCCGCGTGGTGGCGTTCCCCTTGTACATCTTGACCCTCGGCTTGATCGCGCTCGTCGTGAACGGCCTGCTGCTGCTGATCGTGGCCTGGATCTCCGGCCTCTTCGGATTCGGGTTGACCATCGACGGCTTCTGGTGGGGCGTGCTCGGTGCCATCGTCCTCGCCGTGTTCGCCTGGGCCATCGGAGTCGTCGTCCGCCCCGTGGTCGGGCGGGGTGACCGGGCACGGTGAACCGGTTCCGCATCTGCTTCGTCTGCACGGGCAACATCTGCCGCTCGCCGATGGCCGAGTCCGTGCTGCTCTCGCTCGCCGCCGACGCCGGTCTCGCGGACAGGGTCGAGGTCACGAGCGCGGGCACGGGCGACTGGCACGTCGGCGAGGGAGCCGATCCTCGCACCGTCCAGGCCCTGGAGCGCCGCGGCTACGATGGTTCGCGGCACCGGGCGAAGCAGTTCGAGGCCGACGACTTCGCGCACCACGACCTCGTGGTGGCGTTCGATCGCGGCCACGAGAGGATTCTCCGGGCCTGGGCAGGCGACGACGCCGACCGCTCGAAGGTGCAGCTGCTGCTCACGTTCGCTCCCGACGCCGCGTCGGCGGGTGGCGGTCTCGACGTCCCCGACCCGTATTACTCCGACGCAGGACTCTTCGACGAGGTGCTCGACATGGTCGAGCACGCCTGCTCGGCCCTCTTCCGCCAGATCGAACCCGCACTCCGCAAGGGACAGTCATGACGTTGCCTCCTCAGCCCCTCAGCCCGCTCGACGGCCGCTACCGCTCGTCGGTCGGCGCGTTGGGCGACCACCTCAGCGAGGCGGGGCTGAACCGGGCCCGCGTGCACGTCGAGGTCGAGTGGCTGATCGCCCAGACCGATCGGGGCGCCTTCGGCTCGACCCCCCTCGACGACGACCAGAAGCGCGCGGTGCGGGCCGTCGTCACGGACTTCGGCCAGCCCGAGATCGACGAGCTCGCCGGTCTCGAGGCGACCACCCGCCACGACGTCAAGGCGGTCGAGTACTTCGTGCGGGCCCGTCTGGCCGAGCTCGGGCTCGACGGCATCGCCGAGCTCACCCACTTCGCCTGCACGAGCGAGGACATCAACAACCTCTCGTACGCGGTGACGGTGAAGGCGGCCCTGTTCGACGTCTGGTTGCCGGCCTTCGACGCCGTCCTCGCCGCCCTGACGACCTGGGCGACCGATGCCCGTGACGTGCCGATGCTGGCCCACACCCACGGTCAGCCGGCCACACCGACGACCGTCGGCAAGGAGTTCGCCGTCTTCGCCCACCGCCTCCAGCGCCTCCGGAAGCAGATCGTGGGCACGGAGTTCCTCGGCAAGTTCAGCGGGGCCACCGGCACGTTCTCCGCGCACGTCGTCGCCGATCCAGAGCTCGACTGGCCCGAGACCGCCCGGGCCTTCGTCGAGGACTCCCTGGGGCTGACCGTCAACCCGTTGACGACCCAGATCGAGTCGCACGACTGGCAGGCCGAGCTGTACTCGCGCGTCTCTCACGCCAACCGCGTGCTGCACAACCTCGCCACCGACGTGTGGTCCTACATCTCGATGGGCTACTTCACGCAGATCCCGCAGGCGGGTGCGACCGGGTCGTCCACCATGCCCCACAAGATCAACCCGATCCGCTTCGAGAACGCCGAGGCGAATCTCGAGATCTCGTCGGCGCTCTTCGACTCGCTGGCGTCGACCCTGGTCACGAGCCGTCAGCAACGCGACCTCACCGACTCGTCCGCCCAGCGCAACATCGGCGTCGCCTTCGGCCACTCGATGCTCGCCCTCGACAACCTCCGTCGCGGTCTCGGCGAGATCGCCGTCGGTTCGGTGGCGCTCGAGGCCGATCTCGACAGCAACTGGGAGGTCCTCGCCGAGGCCATCCAGACCGTGATCCGCGCCGAGGTCGTCGCCGGGCGGTCGTCCATCGACGACCCCTACGCGATGCTGAAAGAGCTCACTCGCGGCAAGCGCGTCGGCCAGGCCGAGCTGGTCGCCTTCGTCGAGGGTCTCGACGTGTCCGAGGGGGCCAAGCAGCGCCTCGTGGCGTTGACCCCGGCGACCTATACGGGCATCGCCTCGCAGCTGGTCGACCGCCTGGCCTGAGCCGAGGAGGCGCGGGTCGGCCGACGAGGACGACCCGCCTCACCGGCGCGCCCTCGAGCAGGCGCTGGGCGGATCGTGCCGGTGTCAGTGGCCGCGGGGCTTGTCGGCGTCGTCGATCTCGTGTCGCTCGTCGTCGTTCGGCTTGGCCGCGAGGGCGAGCATGGCGATGACGACGAGCGCGACGATGAAGCCGATGCAGAGGAAGATCAGCGCCAGCTGCAGGTCGCGGGTCGTCATCAGGACGACGAGTCCGACGAACACGGCGAAGATCGCCGACAGCCCGAGGAACTCGGCGGGGCGGAACCGGTCGCGCCAGGTGGGGTGGGTCATGACGTGTGTGCCTTGTCGTCAGGGGTGTCGGCATCGGCCGGATGCCCGGTCTGCCATTTGAGCGAGAGGCCGGCGATCACGAGGAAGACGCCGACCAGGGCGCCGTAGGCGCCCAGGATGCCGACGAGCACGGTCGAGGACGTCAGTTCGCCCTCGATCTGCTCGATGCCGCCGAGCTGCTGGCTGTAGTCGGGCGGGACGACGAGGAAGACGACGGCCAGGGCCAGGGTCAGCACGCCGACGGTCGTCCAGTCGCGGGCGAGCGGGGAGCGACGCCGACGACGCAGCCCGGCCAGCAGTTCGAGGACGCCCGTCAGCACGGCCCAGGCCGTCACGAACGCGACGAGCACGGGCAGGTCTCCGTGCGAGAAGACGAGGCAGAGGGCGCCGATCACGGCCCCGACGACGCCCTGCAGGACGGCGATGGTGCGGCTCGAACGATCGGTGAGTCGCAGGGTGGACCCCACCGCGAGGACGGCGCCTCCGACCACAGCCGCCGCCCCGAAGGTCAGCAGGCCCACCTGGGGCGAATGGTCGGGGTTGAACGTGATGGCCGCGGCGGCCGCGAGGGCCGGAACGGCACGCAGCACCGGGACGGGCCAGTACGCGAAGAGCGACGGGTCGACGCCCCGGTTCGAGGGGTCGGACGACGCCACGGGGGCGGTCGCGCCGGAGTCGTGGTGCGCAGGCGACACGAGACCTCTTTCACGGGTGGGGGACCCGCAGAGTTTACCGCGCGCTCCTGAACGCCAGGCGGCGGCGGACCCAGCCGGGACCGGCGGTCTCCCGACACCTTCCCAGCCCACGCCGTTACGTTCGCACCATCTGCGGGCCACGACCGGTCCCTCCATCCGGCTGAGAAGTCGACCAGCCGCGGGAGCCCGATGACCGCCACCGTCCCCACGACCACTCGAACCGCCCACCCCCGCATCGTCCATGCGCCGGCAGGTGCGGCACCCGCCGGGTTCCGTCCCACCGTCGCCGGCCAGGTGGGCAAGCCGACCAGCACCTACTCGAGCCTGCTCAAGTCCGTGCGCGAGGCGGGTCTGCTCAAGCGTCGCACCGGCTTCTACGTCACGGTCTTCGTCGTGCTCGTGGCCTGCCTCGGTGGGGCCGCCACCGGCTTCGTCCTGCTGGGCTCGAGCTGGTTCCAGCTGTTGATCGCCGGGGCCCTGGGCATCATCCTCACGCAGTTCGCCTTCCTCACGCACGAGGCGGCGCACCGCCAGGTGTTCGAGTCGGGCACGCGCAACGACAAGGTCGGCCGCGTGCTCGCCGCCGGGGTCGTGGGCATCAGCTACGCGTGGTGGATGACGAAGCACAGCCGTCACCACGCCAACCCGAACACCAAGGGCAAAGACCCCGACATCGCGTTCGACACGATCTCGTTCCTCGAAGAGGACGCGGCGAAGCAGCGCGGAGTGCTCGGCTTCATCACGCGCCGCCAGGGGTACTTCTTCTTCCCGCTGCTGCTCGGCGAGGGCGTCAACCTGCACGTGACGTCGTTCCGCACGCTGCTCGGTCGCGACAAGATCGAGGGCCGGGCGCTCGAGATCACGCTGATCGCCGTGCGACTCGTCGCCTACTTCGGCGTCGTCTTCTGGTTCCTCCCGCTCGGGATGGCCTTCGCCTTCATCGGCGTGCAGATGGCCGTCTTCGGTCTCTACATGGGGTCGTCGTTCGCCCCCAACCACAAGGGCATGCCGATCATCCCCGAGGGTGCCAAGGTCGACTTCCTCAGCAAGCAGGTGCTCACCTCGCGCAACATCACGGGCCGGCACTCGACCGCGTTCATGGGCGGGTTGAACTACCAGATCGAGCACCACCTCTTCCCGAGCATGGCGCGACCGAACCTGCGCGCGGCCAGCGCCCTGGTGAAGGCGCACTGCGCCGAGCACGGCATCCCCTACACCGAGACGACGATCGGCAAGTCGTACGCGATCGTCATCAGGTACCTGAACCGCGTCGGGCTCTCGGCCCGCGACCCGTTCGACTGCCCGGCGGCGTACGCCCTGCGTCCGCGCTAGGCGCCGACGAACACGAGCACGAGCGCAGGAGGCGCGGGCCGGGTCAGGCTGACCGGCTCGCGCCTTCGTCGTCCTCGAAGGCGTGTCGGCGGGGCGAGCCAGGGCTCGACCTCACGCGGCTCACGTGGGCCAGGCGGCCAGCTGCCAGCCCAACCAGGGCGAGAAGGCGAAGGGGGCGGCCGCGACGGCGTCGCGGAGCTCGCCGGGCTCGACCCACGCCCACTCGGCGACCTCGTCGGGTGAGGGATCGGGCAGGCCGACGGCGCGGGCCGTGAACACCGGGCAGATCTCGTTCTCGACCACGCCCGAGGCGTCGGTGGCCAGGTAGCGGAACTCGGGCAGGATCACCTCGACGTCACGCACCTCCATGCCGAGCTCTTGGTGGGCGCGCCGCATCAGCGCCTCGGCCGGAGTCTCGCCGGGGGCGGGGTGGCCGCAGAACGAGTTCGTCCAGACGCCGGGCCAGGTCTTCTTGCTCAGCGCGCGGCGGGTGACGAGGACGCGGCCGAGGTCGTCGGTGACGTGGCAGCTGAAGGCCAGATGCAACGGCGTCGTGGCGGTGTGCACCGTCGCCTTCGCCGTGGTGCCGACGGGCGTGCCCTGGTCGTCGAGCAGCACCACGAGCTCGTCGTGCGTGCCCGCCCGGTCACCGGGCGTCGGCTGGGGATGCGTCGGGGTCTCTCGGGTCATGAGAGGTAGTCTGCCCTGGTGGACAGTGATCACCTGCACGCAGGCACGCGGGCGAGACACGATCGTGTCGACGCCGTCCTCGACGACTTCTTCGCGATGGCCAAGCGCCGCGCCGAATCGGTGGGCTGGCGTTACGTCGACCTCTGGTCGGTTCTCGAGCGGAACAGCGCCGGCGGAAAACGGTTCCGGCCCCGCATGGTCTTCACGGTCTACGACGCCCTCGGGGGTGCCGACGACGAGGCGGTCGCCCGTGTCGGCGCGGCCTTCGAGCTGCTGCACACCGCCTTGATCGTCCACGACGACGTGATCGACCGCGACTTCTCGAGACGCGGAATCCCCAACGTGTCGGGCAGTTACCGCGACACGGCGACGACGGCGGGCATCCCGACCCCCGCGGCCGAACACCGGGGCATGTCGGCCGCCGTCATCGCCGGCGACCTGGCCCTGACCGGTGCCAGCCGCATGCTGCTCGGCATCGGCTGCGCCCATCACGTCCGCACCCGCCTGCTCGATCTGCTCGACGAGGCGATCTTCGTCAGCGCGGGCGGCGAGATGGTCGACGTCGAGTTCTCGTTGGCCGCCGAACTCCCGACGGTGGACGAGATCCTCGAGATGGAGCGTGCCAAGACGGCCGTCTACTCCTTCGAGGCGCCGCTGCAGGCGGGCGCCGTCCTGGCGGAGGCGAGCGAGGCCGTCGTCACGGCCGTCGGCGACTTCGGTCGCGAGGTCGGCGTCGCCTACCAGGTGGTCGACGACCTGCTCGGGGTCTTCGGCACCGAAGAGGCCACCGGCAAGACCACGAGGGGCGACCTGCGCGAGGGCAAGCGCACGGTGCTCGTCGCCCACGCCGCGACCACCGACGAGTGGTTCTCGATCCAGCCCTTCATCGGCAAGGCCGACCTCAGCGAGGCCGAGGCCGAACACGTCCGCGGACGTCTCGAGGCCAGCGGTGCCCGTGCCTTCGCCGAGGGACTCGTCGAAGAGCACGCCCGCCGGGCGCTGGACGTGCTCGACCGCGACGAGGTGCCCGAGGCCCTGCGAGAGGCGCTGACGCCGGTCGTGCAGGACGTCCTCGAGAGGGTGCGATGACTGGTCTGTCGCTGTACGACTCCGTGGCGGACGCGACCGCGGGCGGCGTGATCCGCCACTATTCGACGTCGTTCGGCCTGGCCTCGCGCCTCCTCGGCGGTGGGGTGCGCCAGCACGTCGAGAACGTCTACGCGCTCGTGCGCGTCGCCGACGAGATCGTCGACGGCCCCGCGACCGAGGCCGGTCTGGGTGCCGAGGCGGCGGGCCGGCTGCTCGACGGCTTCGAGGCCGAGACCGAGCGAGCCCTGGTCGAGGGGTTCAGCCCCAACCTCGTCGTGCACGCGTTCGCCCGCACGGCCCGCTCCACCGGTTTCGGCGCCGAGCTCACCGCCCCCTTCTTCGCCTCGATGCGGGCCGATCTGCGTGCCCGCGAGCACGACCAGGCCTCGTTCGACGCGTACGTGTACGGCTCGGCCGAGGTCGTCGGCCTGATGTGCCTGAAGGCGTTCCTGCAGGGGCACGCCTTCCCGCCGAGCACGGTCGCCGAGCTCGAAGAGGGTGCCCGGCGCCTGGGCGCGGCGTTCCAGAAGGTGAACTTCCTGAGAGACCTGGCAGCCGACTTCGAGCAGCTCGGCCGCAGCTACTTCCCCGGGGTCGACGTGACCACGTTCGACGAGCAGACCAAGACGAGACTGGTGCGAGACATCGACGACGACCTCCGCGTGAGCGGCGAGATCATCCCCGTGCTGCCGACGAGTTCCCGTCGGGCGGTGGCGCTGGCCCACGGCCTGTTCGCCGAGCTGAACCGACGTCTCGAGGCGACCCCCGCCTCCTCGCTGGTCCGGGCGCGCGTGCGCGTACCGAACCCGGTCAAGTTGCGCATCGCGGCGGGTGCCGCCGCCGGTCGCGTCACGCGACTGCCCGAGGCCCGCGCATGAGCGGCGCATCGGCCGGTCGGGGTGCCACCGGTGCCGGCACGGGCGCGTCCGACACGTCGCACGGTCTGAGCGTCACCCGGCACGGCCGCCGCGTCGTCGTGATCGGTGGCGGCATCAGCGGCCTGGCATCGGCCGCACTGCTCGCCCGAGAGGGGCACGAGGTCACGCTCCTCGAGAAGAACGACGAGGTGGGTGGCCGCGCCGGCTCCTGGAGCCACGAGGGTTTCCGCTTCGACCTCGGTCCGAGCTGGTACCTCATGCCCGAGGTCTTCGACCACTTCTTCCGGCTGATGGGCACGTCGGCGGCCGAGCGCCTCGACCTCGTCGAGCTCGACCCGGGTTACCGGGTGCTCTTCGAGCCGACGCCCGACGACCCCGCGGCCAGCGCGCCGATCGACGTGCCGCGCGGGCTCGAGCAGAACGTCGAACTCTTCGACCGGGTAGAGCCCGGCAGCGGCGAACGCATGCGCCGGTACCTGCGGTCGGCCCGCGACACCTACGAGATCGCCAAGCGGCGGTTCCTCTACACGAGCTTCGGCAGCCTCACGCCGCTGCTGAGGGGTGACGTGCTGGTGCGCCTGCCCAAGCTGGCGCGGCTCTTGCTGACGAGCCTCGACTCGTACGCGTCCCGCACGGTCACCGACCCGCGCCTCCGTCAGATCCTCGGGTATCCCGCCGTGTTCCTCGGTTCGTCCCCCTTCGACACCCCGAGCATGTACCACTTGATGAGCACGCTCGACCTCGACGACGGGGTCCTCTACCCGCAGGGCGGGCTGATCTCGGTGATCGAGGCGATCCGCGACGTGGCCGTCGAGGCCGGGGTGACCATCGTGACGGGTGCCACCGTGACGCGCATCGTCACCCAGCCCCTCGGAGCCGAGGGAGCCGCCCTGCCTCGGGGGTCGAAGGCGACCGCCGAAGCGACCGGGGTCGACTGGGCGGATGCCGCGGGTGACGAGCACCGCGCCGACGCCGACCTCGTGGTGAGCGCCGCCGACCTGCACCACACCGAGACGCGACTGCTGCCCCGCGAGCTGCGGACGTACGACGAGACGTACTGGGCGAAGAAGAACCCCGGGCCGAGCGCCCTGCTGATGTACCTGGGCGTCGAAGGAGAGATCCCCGAGCTCGAGCACCACACCCTGCTCTTCGCCCGGGACTGGCACGAGAACTTCGAGCGGATCTTCGGTGCCGACAAGCGCATCCCCGACCCGCCGTCGCTCTACGTCTGCAAGCCGAGCACGGTCGACCCCTCGACGGCTCCGGCCGGTCACACGAACCTCTTCGTCCTGGTGCCGCTGCCCGCCGACCCGGCGCTCGGCTCCGGCGACCTCGACGGGGACGGCGATCCGATGATCGAGCGTCTCGCCGACGGTGTCATCGCCCAGATCGCCGAGTGGGCGAAGGTGCCCGACCTCGCCTCGCGGGTGGTGGTCCGACGCACCCGCGGCCCTCGTGACTTCGTCGACGACGTCAACGCCTGGAGCGGCAGCATGCTCGGCCCCGCGCACACGCTCGCCCAGAGCGCCCTGTTCCGCACGGGCAACGTCTCGACGCGCGTCGATTCGCTGTTCTACGCGGGCGGTTCGGTCCGCCCGGGCATCGGTCTGCCGATGTGCCTGATCAGCGCCGAAGTGCTGCTGAAGAACCTGCGAGGCGACACGAGCACCGAGCCGCTGCCCGAGCCGTCGACGACCGAACCGTCGCCCGCCGAGTCCGCCGCCGACTGATGGGCTTCGTCTACCTCGCGGCGTTGCTCGTGTCGCTCCTCGGCATGGTCGTCCTCGACCGGCGGTTCACTCTCTTCTTCTGGCGCGACGTGCCCCGGGCAGCGGTGACGCTGCTGGTCGGCGTCGGCTTCTTCTTGATCTGGGACATCGTCGGCATCGACCTCGGCATCTTCTTCCGGGGCGAGACCTCGTTCATGACCGGAGTCCTCGTGGCGCCCGAGCTGCCGCTCGAAGAGGTCTTCTTCCTGACCCTGCTGTGCTACCTGACCATGAACCTGCTGGCCGGGACCCGCATCCTCGCGGCGACGGTGCTCGACCGTCGCGCCCCAGGGGTCCCGGCGGACGGTGCACGGTCGTGACCTACTGGGCCGTCAACGCGGTCTTCCTGGCGATCGTCGCCGTGGTCGGCCTGCTGGCGCTGGTGACCGCAGCGGTGCGCGGGCGAGCCGTACGCGCCTCCTCGTCCCCGGCCCTGACGTCGCGGCGGCGTCGCGAGCGTCTGCTGGGGGCCGGTCTCGCGACCGGGGTGCTGCTCGTGATGACCGCGGTGTTCGACAACGTCATGATCGGCATCGGACTGGTCGGGTACGACGCCACCCGGATCAGCGGCGTCTTCGTCGGCATCGCCCCGCTCGAGGACTTCGCCTACGCCGTCGCGGCGCTCGTGCTGCTGCCGTCGGTGTGGGTGCTGCTCGGCGGTCCGAAGACGCCCCGGGTGCCCGTGACTCGGGCGGCCGCGACAGCCGAGGAGGCGCGCTCGTGACCACGGTCAAGGCCCTGTTCGTCTCGTCCCGGCCCCTGAGCTGGATCAACACGGCGTTCCCGTTCGCCGCGGCGTACGTGCTGACGTCGCTGCTCGGCGGCGGCGGTGGCGTGGACTGGACCGTCCTCGTCGTCGGCGCCCTGTACTTCCTCGTCCCGTACAACCTCGCGATGTACGGCATCAACGACGTCTTCGACTACGAGAGCGACCTGCACAACCCGCGCAAGGGCGGCGTCGAGGGGGCGCTGCTCGACCGGAGCCTGCACCGCACGACGTTGCGTGCCGCGGTGATCACGAACCTGCCCTTCCTGGTGTTCCTCGTGATGGTCGGAGGCCCCGCCAGTTGGCTCGTCCTGGCCGTCAGCGTCTTCGCCGTCATCGCCTACTCGGCCCCCGGGCTGCGCTTCAAGGAGCGCCCGTTCGTCGACTCCGTCACCTCGAGCACCCACTTCGTCAGCCCGGCCGTCTACGGGCTCGTGTTGGCCGGGGCGGCGTTCACACCCGAACTGTGGGCGCTGCTCGGCGCGTTCTTCCTCTGGGGCGTCGCGAGTCACGCGTTCGGCGCCGTGCAGGACGTGCTGGCCGACCGCGAGGGCGGCATCTCGTCGATCGCGACCGGGATCGGTGCCCGCGCCACGGTGCGCCTCTCGGTGGTCGCGTACCTGCTGGCCGGCGTGCTGCTGACCTTCACCGAATGGCCGGGCCCCCTCGCGGCCCTCTTGACGTTGCCCTACGCGATCAGCTGCGCACCGTGGTGGAACGTGACCGACGACCGGGCAGAAGAGGTCAACCGCGGTTGGCGTCGCTTCCTGGCGCTCAACTTCGTCAGTGGGTTCGTCGTGACGATGCTGATGATCTGGTGGGTGTTCCTGCGGGGCTGATGCCGCGCCTCCTGCGGTCGTCGCACGCCGCAGCCGGGTGCGGTACGAGGCTCAGAGCCCGTCGGCCCGGTCGGCCCGGTCCGTCGGGTCGGGTCGCCAGCCGAGGTTGACCGCCACCGTGCGGAGGAACCGCACGGTGGTCGCGTGGGCACCCGGCTCGGCCCCCTGGACGGCCTCGTCACGGATGCCCTCGACGACGTCGACCAGCTTGTGGTGTGCGAGGCCTCCGCGCTCGGTGAGGGTGTAGCGGCCACCACCGACTCCGTCGGTCGCGAGGCTCACCCAGCCGCTCTCGACCAGTTCGGCCAGGTGGTCGGCGCTCGACTCGCCCGTGCTCGGGTCGAGGAAGGGCGCGACGGCACCGTCGAGGGCGGCGCGCGTCGCCGGGCCGCGGTCGAGCAGGGCGAGCAGCTGCCACTGGCGGCGGGTGACCCCGTGCTCGTCGAGCACCTCGTCGAAGCGCCGGTCGATCAACCCGTCGACGAGCGTCAGCCAGAAGCCGATCGGGCGTCCCCGGCCCACGGCCAGGTCGTCGTCGACGCTG
Organism: Frigoribacterium sp. VKM Ac-2836; assembly: GCF_013248995.1. Taxonomy (GTDB): domain Bacteria; phylum Actinomycetota; class Actinomycetes; order Actinomycetales; family Microbacteriaceae; genus Frigoribacterium. The sequence continues at coordinate 76,334 of NZ_JABRPK010000006.1, forward strand.
CCGAGGTCGAAGGGTGCGGGTGTGTCGTCGGCCGGCGGGGTGACCTCGCCTCCGTCTGCGGAACGTCGTCGGTCCATGGACGGCACCGTACACCGCGCGGACCTCCGCCTCGAGAGGGATCTTCCGATGGATTCACCTGCCCGAAAGCCAACGGCAAGGCCGCGGCCTTACATTCGAGCCGTGACCACCTCGAGCGCCGTCGCGCCTGCTCCACTCGCCACGCGGCTGCACCGCCGTCGAGCACGCGTGCAGGCGCATCCGCGTGGCCTGCTCTACGGCTTCGTCGCCGTCCACGCCGCCGTCTTCCTGGTGTTGACGCCACTGATGATCGGCGGCGGGGTCAGCGGCGACCTCCCCCTCTACCGCCTCTGGGCGACCGGGGCCCTGAGTGACGGCGTCTGGCCGGTCCTCGACTTCTCCTGGGTCTACCCGGCCGGGGCGATCGTGCCGATCGTGCTGCCGAACGTCTTCGGCGAGCAGCACTATCAGTTCGTCTGGCTGGCACTGTTGACCACCCTCGACGCCGTCGCGCTCTGGCTGCTGACCGACCGCGGTCGGTGGACGGTCGACAACGAGGCCGCCTGGTGGTGGCTGCTCGTGACGCTCCTGCTCGCCCCGGTGGCGTTCCTGCGGCTCGAAGGCTTCAGCGCGCCCTTGGTCGTCGCCGCCCTGATGCTGCTGTCGAGGCGTCCCCGTGTGGCCGGCCTGTTGCTGGCCGTGGCGACCTGGATCAAGGTCTGGCCGGCGGCCGTCGTCGCGGCCGTCGTCGTCGGTTCGAGACACCGCGTGGTCGTGGTGCGCGCCGGTGTGCTGGTCACCATGGTCGTCGTGTCGTGCGTCCTGCTCGGCCGTGGAACGGACGACATCACGAGCTTCGTCACGATGCAGTCGGGGCGGGCCCTCCAGCTCGAGTCGACGCTCGCGACGCCGTGGCTCTGGATGGCGATGCTGCGCGTCCCCGGCGCCTCCGTCTACCAGAACGTCGCCCTCGCCACCCGCGAGGTGATGGGACCGGGCGACACCTGGATGATCAACGACAGCACCCAGGTCATGCTCGCCGTCCTGATGCTGCTGGCCGGTGTCCTGGCCGTGGCCACCTTCGGCCTGCCCGTGTCGGGTGGGTTCCGGAGGCGCGGGCCGGCGGCGTCCGCCGGTCCCGTGACCGTCGTCGTGGCTCGTGACCGCGGCGGCGAGTTCGGCACGGTGCTGCTCGGCGCCCTGACCCTCACGCTCGCCTTCGTCGTGTTCAACAAGGTGGGCTCACCGCAGTACCTGCTCTGGATCGTGCCGATCGTCGCCGTCGGCTACTCCGCGCGCCCCGAGGCGTTCCGCACGCCGGCCGTGTTGACCGCCTGGGCCTCGGGGCTCACGACGCTCGTCTTCCCGATCCTCTACCGGCCTCTCATCGAGCTCAACCCGCTGGCGGTGCTGGTGCTCGGCGCCCGCAACAGCCTGCTCGTCGTCCTGTTCTGCTGGTGCACGGCGCGACTCGTGCGGCTGGCGGTCGTCATGGTGCGCAGCGAGGCGTTCGAGGTGCGGGTCCCCCTGGTGGCGACCAGCGCCTCCTGACGGCTGTGCCTGACGGCTGTGCCTGACCGCTGTGCCTGACCGCTGTGCCTGACCGCTGTGCCTGACGGCTCGTCCCCGGGTGTCGGGCAGGCGGTGTCGTCCCCCGGTGGCTCGCCAATCTGGGCCGTGTGCTCCGTCTCGTGCCAGCGTGGAGGGCCTACCTGCCACCACGAGCCAAGGAGCACTCATGAAAGGCAAGATCCTCTTCGTCGCAGGAGCGGCCGTCGGGTACGTCCTCGGAGCCCGCGCGGGCCGCGGCGCCTACGTCAAGATCAAGGACCAGGCCGAGAGCCTGTGGGAGAACCCGACCGTCCAGAAGGGCGTGCAGCAGGCCGAGGGCTTCGTGAAGGAGAACGCTCCGGTCGTCGCCAAGAAGGCCCAGGACGTCGCGAACGACGCCGCCCACGCGGTCGGTGCCAAGGCGAAGTCCGTCTCGGGCAAGGGCTCGGACGCCACCGACAAGGCCGCCGCCAAGGCGACCGAGGCGGCGCGCAAGGCCGCCGACAAGGTGAACGAGAAGGCCGACGACGTCACGAAGCAGACCTCGGGCACCAGCCCCGACGACGACAAGCTGCCGGGGGTGACGGTCGGTGAGTGACCTGAAAGCACCCGAACAGAGCACCAAGCGGTCACTCGGCTCGTTGATCGGCAGCCTGCCTGAGCTGATCTCGCGCCTGATCCGCGGCGAGATCGCGCTCGCCAAGACCGAGCTCGCGACCAAGGCCAAAGAAGCCGGGGTGGGTGTCGGGCTGTTGGTCGGTGCCGCGTTGTTCGGTTTCTTCCTGCTCGCCGTCCTCATCACGGCCGGCGTCCTGGGTCTGTCGACCGTCGTCGCCCCGTGGCTCGCGGCGCTGATCGTGGCCGCCGTCCTGCTCGTGATCACCGCGGTGTTGGCGCTGCTCGGCGTCAAGGCCCTCAAGAAGGGCGTGCCGCCGACCCCCGAGAAGGCCGTCGCCAGCGTGAAGGCCGACGTCAGCGCGTTGAAAGGGCAGGGCAGCCATGACCCCGAGAAACACTGACGCCGGCGGTGGGGACGCGCACGGCAAGGGCGACCGGCCCGACCCCCGTGCCGAGCTCGCCGAGGCCCGCGCGGCCGAGGAGCGCGCCGACGCCCACGGCAGCACGTCGCCCGACAAGGACGCCGAGAACGCCACCGGGCCCCGCCCCGGCGCGAGCATTCCCGAGATCGAGCTCGACCTCGCCCGCACCCGTGAAGAGTTCGCGGCCACGCTCGACGCCATCGAAGACAAGTTGAGCGTCCCCGCGCACGCCCGTCGACTGAAGGCGAGTGTCAAGCGGCGGCTCGACAGCGACCCGAAGCCCGTCGTGGCAGCTGCTGCCGCAGGCACCGTGGGCGTCGTGGCTCTCGTCGCCGGCATCGTCAAGACGATCAGGCGCTGACCGGTGGCCCAGAAGAGCACCGAACGCGAGCAACAGTCGCCCGACGAGGAGGACTCGCGCAAGCCGCAGGACCTCACCGACATCTCGAAACCGTCGTGGGGCTACCTGTTGGGCAAGACCTTCCGTGAATTCACGCGAGACCAGTGCACCGACCTCGCCGCCGCGCTCACGTACTACGCCGTGCTCGCGATCTTCCCGGCGCTGCTGGCGATCGTCTCGTTGCTCGGCGTGGTGGGGCAAGCGGATTCGACCGCCAAGACCCTGCTCGACCTCGTCTCGCAGTTCGGCTCGCCGCAGGTAGCAGACCTGCTCCGCGACCCGATCATGCAGCTCACCGGTTCGCCGGCCGCCGGGGTCGCCCTCGTCGTCGGTGTGCTCGGCGCGCTCTGGTCGGCGTCCGGTTACGTCGGGGCGTTCGGGCGGGCGATGAACCGCGTCTACGGCATCGACGAGGGGCGACCGATCTGGAAGCTCCGTCCGACCATGCTCGGCGTCACGGCGTTCACGGTCGTGCTGATCGTGGTCGCCGCGCTCATCCTGGTCATCAGCGGCCCCGTGGCCAGGACGGTCGGCGACCTCGTCGGGCTGGGCAGCACCGCGGTCTTCGTGTGGGACATCGCGAAGCTCCCGATCCTCGCGATGATCGCCATCGTGATCGTCGCGGTGCTCTATTACTGGGCGCCGAACGTCAAGCAGCCGAAGTTCAAGTGGATGAGCCTCGGGTCGCTCGTGGCGCTGGTCATCTGGACGGTCGCATCCGTGGGATTCGCGTTCTACATCGCGAACTTCTCGAACTACAACAAGACCTACGGCTCGCTCGGCGCGGTCATCGTCTTCCTGCTGTGGCTCTGGATCACCAACAACGCCCTGCTCTTCGGGGCCGAGTTCGACGCCGAGCTCGAGCGCGGTCGCGAGTTGCAGGCCGGCCTCCGGGCCGAGCGCGACATCCTGCTGCCGCCCCGCGACACCGCCCAGAGCGAGAAGAAGGCCGCGGCCCTCGCCAAGGACGAGCTCGCCGGCATGCGTCTGCGCCAGGCCGCCGCGGCGACGATCGAACGGAACGGCGACGAGGTGCCCGAGCCGGACGGCGAAGGCGGCTCCGAGGCGTCCGAGTCGGACCGCAAGAAAGACGAGCGCGCCGAAGACGAGCGCTCGAAACGCGACCGTTCGAAGGGCGACCGCGACGACTAGGTGACCTCCGCGCAGGACGCGACCCGCGCCTCCTCGGCTCTCATGAGCTCAGGAGGCGCGGGTCGTCTCTCGTGCGGCGGCATCGGTCACCCGGCTGGCACCGGTCACCGCCTGGCGAACGTCGTAGCCGGCGTGCCGAACCCGAACCGCGCGTGTGTGTCTAGCGTGCCGAACCCGACCTGCGCGTGTGCGTCGAGCGTGCCGAACCCGACCATGCGGCGGCGACACGCCGCCCGTCAGGTTCTTCGGACGGCGTGTCGTTCTCGGATGGTCGCGAATTGCACACCGGGGTGGAGGTGCCGTGCGTCGGAGGGGTGGGTCAGAACGAGAAGCCGAGCTCGGCGGGGTAGTCGCCTCGGGCGGTGAGGGTGGTGGCGGCGTCGCGCAGGTGCGAGAGCGTCAGGCCCATCGTGGTCGGACCGAAGCTGACCCGTGAGACACCGAGTTCGGCCAGGCGGGCGAGCGGAACGGAGGACGGGTTCGAGATGACGCTGACCTTGCCGTGGATCTGGTCGAGGGCGGCCATCACGAGGTCTTCGGTGCCCAGGCCGAGGACGAACGCGCAGTCGGCCCCGGCGTCCAGGTAGGCGTTGGCTCGGGTGATCGCGTCGTCGAACGAGTCGGGGTCACCTGCCAGGGCGTCGACCCGGGCGTTGATCACGATCGGCACACCGGCGCGGTCACCGGCCCGGCGGGCGGCGGCGATCTTCGAGACCTGGGTGTCGATGTCGTAGAGCGGCGCCTTGGCCTGGCCGATGCTGTCCTCGATGTTGAGGCCGGCGGCGCCTTCTTCGATGAGGCGGAAGACGTTGTCGAGCGTGCCGGCGGCATCGGTCGCGTAGGCCTTCTCGAAGTCGACCGAGACGGGAAGGTCGACCGACCGGATCACGATGCGCGCGGCGGCCAGCATGTCGTCGACGTCGAGACCCTCGCCGTCCTCGACGCCGTGCGCCTCGCTGATCGAGTGGGAGGCGGTGGCCAGTGCCTTGACGCCCGGCGCACTCGCGACGATGCGCGCGGTGATGCTGTCCCAGACGTTCGTGACGATCAGCGGGTCACCGGGGACGTGCAAGGAACGGAGGAGTTCGGCCTTCTCGGCCGTGCTGGAGATCGACATGCCCCCAGCCAACCAGCCCGGGCTGTCCGGCACCAGCCCGGGCACGCTCCCTCGAGATGTCACGACGTGCCGCTCACCTCTGAACCTGAGCGGCACGTCCTGACACCTCGCGTCTCCTCCCCACCTCTCCTCGTGCAGGGAGAACTCACAGGCGCGGTTGGCCTCCACCGGCATGCGTCGGGGGCGGCCACGCTCGAGGGGTGCCGCTCGACCTTCCTTCCCCGCTGGTGGACCGGGCGTTCGCCGTCGCCGAGGCCCGGGCGCTGGGTGTGGGTCCGGACCGACTGCGCCGGGCCGACCTCAGGGCACCCCATCACGGTGTGCGCACCCGCCGGACGGCCGTCGGCCTGGCGGATCGCTGCCGAGACCTCGTCCCCGTGCTTCCGCCGGGGACGGTCTTCAGCCACACCACGGCGTTGGCCTTGTGGCAGCTACCCCTGCCCCGGGGACTCGACGTCGAGGGAGGGCCGCTGCACGTCGAGTCGACGGGCGGCGGTCGGGTCCGCCGGGCCGGGGTGATCGGGCACATCGGGCGCGTCGACACGGTGGGCAGGTCCGAGTACCGGGTACGGGGTCTGCCGGTCGTCGACCCGCTGACGGCCTGGGCCCAGTCGGCCGTGGGTCTCCCTCTCGAAGACCTCGTGACCGTCGCGGACGCCCTGGCGGGACGGTGGTCGCCGTTCGCCCCGGCCCGGGGAATTCCCTTCGGGCAGCTGTCCGACCGCGTGACGGCCTGGGGATCTCGCCGGAACGCGTCCGTGCTGCGTGGCGCGTTGGCGCTGGCGCGCCCCGGGGTGTGGTCGCCGCAAGAGACCCGGATGCGCCTGCTGTTGGAACGAGCGGGTGTGACCGGCCTGGTGCCGAACCACCCGGTGGACGACGAGCACGACCGGCTCGTCGGCATAGCGGATCTCGCCGACGTCTCCGCCCGAGTGGCCATCGAGTACCAGGGCGACCACCACCGCACCGATCGAGACACGTACCGCAGTGACCTGCAGCGACGCGAGGACTTCGAGGACGCGGGTTGGCGGCAGGTGCAGGCCTCGGATGACGACCTCGGCCCGCGCTCGGCGGTGTTCGTGGCCCGGGTGCAGCGGCTCGTCATCGGGCGGGGCGGGAGCCCTGCAGGGGACGAGATGTCACGACGTGCCGCTCACGATCAAAGGTGAGCGGCACGTCGTGACATCTCGCGGAATGCCGCGGCGCGCGGCCAGGAACTGCTAGTCGCGGCGCAGGACGAGCTCGCTGAGGGGCAGGCGCTCGCGGGGGGCGGTCTCGCGCTCGGCGAGGGCCTCGATCAGCTTGTCGGCCTCGTCGACGACGCCGACGGCCGTGACGGTGACGGGCTTCAGGTTGTCGGTCAGGCCGAACGCGGCGACGATCTCGTCCCATTCGACGCCGGCCATCTGGTGCGTGTGGAAGCCCTCGGCGTGGGCCTGGACGCTCAGGTGGGCGATGGCCTGGCCGAGGTCGTACTCGGCCCACTGACGCACCTCGCCGTCGACGGTCGAGGTCTCGGCGACGGCGACGACGAGCGCCGACGCGTTGCCCGCCCAGGCGGCGTTGAATCCCATGAGGGCCTTGACGATGGTGTCGAACGTGGCCGTGCCGCGGCGGCCGACGACGAAGCGGCGAGGCTGCGTGTTCGCGGCGGACGGTGCCCAGCGTGCGGCCTCGAGCAGGGCGTCGAGCTGACGGTCCGAGATCTCGGCGGTCGGGTCGAACGAGCGGGGGCTCCAGCGCTCATCGAGCAGCGGCACGAGCGGCGCGCTCGTCTCGGCGGTGCGGAGGGTGGTCGGGGCGGCGGTGGTCTCGGAGATCGACATGGCGACGCTTTCTTCTCGGAACGGTGTGAGGGGTCGAGGCGCGTCATCGAGCCACGGTCAGCACAACTCCGTGTGCGCACGCATGATTCCCGTGGGGGTGACAGATCGTCAGGAGGCGCGGGTCGCCTCGGCGAGGACGGCCGCCACCCGGCCGGGCACGGTCTCGTCCTGCAGGCTCGTCGTGTCGCCGAGCGGGCGGCCGTCGACGATGTCGGCCAGCAGCCGCCGCATGATCTTGCCCGAGCGGGTCTTGGGCAGGTCGGGCACGACGAGCACGGTGGCGGGCTTCGCGATCGGCCCGATCTGGTCGGCCACGTGGGCACGCAGCGCGGGGGAGAGCGACCCCGAGAGCGGAGCCCACACCGCCGGCTCGGCGGCGTCCCCGGCGTCTCGCACCGCGCCTCCTTCCGGTCGCGCGGACGGCACCACGAAGGCGGCGATCGCCTGACCGGTGCGCGCGTCGGCCACGCCGACCACGGCCGCCTCGGCGACGGCCGGGTGCGCGACGAGGGACGACTCGATCTCGATGGTCGACAGACGGTGACCCGACACGTTGATCACGTCGTCGACCCGGCCCAGCAGCCAGATGTCGCCGTCCGCGTCGTACTTCGCGCCGTCGCCCGAGAAGAACCAGCCCTGCCGCCAGTACGTGGCCCAGTAGCTGTCGCGGTAGCGCTCGGGGTCACCCCACACGGTGCGGGCCAGCGCTGGCCCGGTCTGCTGCACGACGAGGTAGCCGCCGCTGCCGTTCGGCACGCGCTCGCCGGCGTCGTCGACCACCGCGGTCGACAGCCCGGGCAGGGCCCGCAGCGACGAGCCCGGCTTGAGGGTGTCGGCGCCGGGCAGCGGGGCCATGACGGCGGCCCCCGTCTCGGACTGCCACCAGGTGTCGACGATCGGGCAGCGGCCGCGGCCGAACTGCTCGTGGAACCACACCCACGCCTCGGGGTTGATGGCCTCGCCCACCGTGCCGAGCAGGCGGAGCGACGACAGGTCGTAGCGGTCGGGCAGCCCCTCGGGGAACCAGGACGACAGCGTCCGCACCAGCGTGGGCGCCGTGTAGTAGGTGGTGACGCCGTAGCGCTCGATGATCTCGAGGTGTCGGGCGGGGTGCGGGGTGTCGGGCGTGCCCTCGTAGATGACCTGGGTCAGGCCGTTCGACAGCGGGCCGTAGATCTCGTAGGTGTGCGCCGTGACCCAGGCGAGGTCGGCCGTGCACCAGTGCACGTCGTCGGGTTTGGCGTCGAAGACGGCCCAGTGGGTCCAGTTCGCCTGCGTCAGGTAACCGCCGCTCGTGTGCACGAGCCCTTTGGGCTTGCCCGTCGTACCGCTCGTGTACATGATGAACAGCGGCGTCTCGGCGTCGAAGAACTCGGGCTCGTCGGTGTCGGGCTGTGGGTCGACGACGTCGTGCCACCAGAGGTCGCGGCCCTCGGTCCAGGGCACGTCGGGCGTCCGGTCACCGGTCCGTCGGACGACGAGCACGTGCTCGATCTCGTTGTCACCGCTGACGGCGTGGTCGGCGTTCGCCTTGACCGGAACGGCGGCCCCGCGACGGAACTGCCCGTCGGTCGTCACCAGCAGCTTGGCGCGGGTGTCTTCGACCCGGAACTTCAGGGCCTCGCCCGAGAAGCCGCCGAACACGAGCGAGTGGATCGCCCCGAGCCGCGCGATCGCCAGCGTCACGACGATCGTCTCGGCGATGACCGGCAGGTAGACCACCACCCGGTCGCCCCTGCCGACGCCCAGCGACCGCAGGCCGTTCGCCGCCTTGACGACCTCGCGCTGCAGCTGCGCGTAGGTGATGTCGCGGCGGTCGCCGGGCTCGCCCTCGACGTGCAGGGCGACCTTGTCGCCGAGGCCTGCATCGACGTGGCGGTCGACGCAGTTCACGGCGACGTTGAGTGTTCCGTCGGCGAACCAGGTGGCCTCGGGCACCGTGAGCTCGCCGTCCGGCCCCTCGGAGACGGGTTTCCAGGTGTGGGCGACCGTCCACGGCGTGTGCCAGTCGAGCCGCTGCGACGCCTCGGCCCAGAACGCGACCGGGTCGGCGGCGGCTCGCGCGTGCTCGGCGGACGTGACGTTGGCCCCCTCGACGAGTGCAGGAGGCGCGGTGAAGGTCCGTCGCTCGTCGAGCAGGTTCGAGATGGTGTCGCTGGTGGCCATGGGTTCCACGCTACGGGCGGCACGGCGGCGGCGGCTGCCTCGCGGCAACGCTGCGTAACGCGCGCACGATCGGGAGGGTGGGGACGAGGCGCCGCGGGTCGGCCCCGGGCACCGGCCGACCTAGGATGGTCCGCGACCCGCCGCCGCCCGCCTGGAGGACCACTCGTGACCAAGGCCCCCACCGTGTACGACGTGGCCGCTCACGCCGGCGTGTCGATCGCCACGGTGTCGAGGGTGCTGCGCCGTCCCGACGACGTGCGCCCCGAGACCCGCGGACGGGTGCTCGAGTCGGTGCGGGCGCTCGGTTACGTGCCGAGCGGCGCGGCCCGCGGTCTCGCCGGTCGACGGACGGGCGTGCTCGGGCTCTTCCTGCCGGGCCACGACGGCATCGACGGCCCGGAGCCCGACTGGGCGCGGGTGGCCGACGCGACCCGCATCCCGCTGATCGACGACCGTGAGGGAGCGGGGGCGTCCCACCCCACGCAGGCGCGTCCCGGTGTGACGACCCACGCCGCGCCTCCAGGGCCGGACCACGGCTCGAACCCGGCGAACCTCTATTTCGACGAGGTGCTCCGCGGCGCCGAGGTCGAGGCCTGGCGGCGTGGTTTCGCCCTGATGGTGGCCGCCGGCCGCGGGTCGAGCCGTGAGGTGATGGTGAACGACATCGCAGGCCGCGTCGACGGGCTCGCCGTGTTGGCCCAGACCGTGCCGGGCGACCTGCTCGCGCACGTGTCGCGGCGCATCCCCGTCGTGGTGTTGGCCGATTCCCGCCCGGGCGACGAGCTCGACCACGTCGGCGTCGACAACGTCGCCGGCATGCACGCCCTGACCGACTTCGTCCTCGGCACGCACGGGGCACGAGACGTGGCCTACGTCGCCGGCCCGTCCGACTCGCCCGACGAGCTCGACCGTCACGCCGGTTTCGACCGGGCCCTCGCGGCCCATCGGGAGTCGGGCGCGCGCGTCGCCGCCCGGGTCGAACCGGGCGAGTTCTCCCGCGCCGGTGGTCGCCGGGCGGCGGCGGCCCTGCTGGCGGCCGGAGAGCTGCCGCGGGCCGTCCTCTGCGCGAACGACCAATCGGCCCTCGGCGTCCTCGACGTCTTCGTCGAGCAGGGCGTCGACGTCCCCGGCCGCGTGCTCGTGACGGGTTTCGACGGTATCGACGCCGGCCGGTTCTCCCGACCCCGCCTGACCACGGTGCGTCAGCCGATGGGTGAGCTCGGCCGTCTGGCCGTGCGGGCGGTCGTGCAGCGCCTCACCGACCCCGGCGCGCCCCCGCAGCGAATCACGCTGCCGGTCGAGGTGTTGCTGCGCGAGAGCTGTCCCGCGCTCTGAGTGACGCCCGCCCGCGGTCGCCGCGCCGCGCCTCCTGCCTGGCGAGATGTCACGACGCGCCGCTCACGTCTGGAGGTGAACGGCACGTCGTGACAGCTCGGCAGCCCTACCGGAGCCCGCCCTGCCCGGTGTCGGCCCCGGTGACGCTGCCGTCGTCGGGCCCGAAGACGAAATAGTGCACACGGTCGGCGTCGACCCCGTGGCCGATCAGGGCCGCGCGGGCGATCGCCATGAACGGCAACGGCCCGCACAGGAACACCCGGTGCGACGCGGTCAGGTCGACCCGGGCGAGGTCGATCGGGTCGAGGTAGACGCCCGGCCCGTCGATGGAGGCCGCGGCCAGCGCGCTGAGTGCCGAGAGCGCCCCCTGTGTGTAACTGACCCGCAGCGTCGCGTTCGGCATCGACGCGACCAGCGCCTCGAGCTCGACCCGGTGGGCGTGCCGCTCGGGTGTGCGCTCGAAGTGCAGGGCCGTCACGACGCGGTCCGGCTCGGTGCGGGCCAGGTGGTCGAGCATGCCGAGCACGGGGGTGCAGCCGATGCCGGCCGAGACGAAGAGCAGCGGGGCGTCGTCGAGGTCGTCGATCGTCAGTGAGCCGATCGGGGGCGAGACGCTCACCACGTCGCCCACCCGCAGCTCGTGCATGAGGTGCGACGAGACCTCGCCGTCGGGCGCGGGCGGTTCGCCGGCCAGCAGCCGGGCGCTGATGCGCCACTGCTCGTCGTGCCCGCCGCGCAGGCTGTACTGCCGGATCTGACGCGCACCGTCGGCCAGCCGCACCTGCACCGACGCGAACTGGCCGGCACGGTACCGCGGCAGCGCCTCGCTGTCGGCCGAGACGAGGGTGAGCGCGACGACGTCCTCGGCCTCGACTCGGTGCTCGGTGACGAGGGCCTCGCGCCACTCGTCGCCGGGCTCGAGGTCGGACTGCCGGTAGATCGCCTCGACCGTCGTCGCCATCTCGTCGCGGGCCTGGTGGTACACGGCCGCCCAGGCGTCGGCCACCTCGGGCGTCAGGTCCGGGCCGAGAGCCTGCGCGAACGCCTCGCCGAGATGCCGCTCGAACAGGTCGTACTCGTCGCGCGTCACGCCGAGCGCCGCGTGTCGCTGTGCCAGCCGCGAGACGATCTCGCCGGGTGTCGCGGGAGCCAGGGTCGGCGCACCGGCCTGGCGGGCGGTGTCGACGCCGGACGGCCGGCCACCCGAGGAGGCGCGGTGCCGGTCGGTGCCCGCCTCGCGCCCCGACCCCGGGGCCGCGTCGAGCACGGCCTCGGCCAGGGCCACGATCGTCCGGGCGAGTTCGCGTTGCTGCCTGCCCTGCGCGAGGTCGCCCCGGTTGAATCGGTCGCGCAACAGGTCGGGTCGTGAGGCGAACAGGCGGCGGTAGAAGTCGTCGGCGATGTCGTGCGCCCGCTCGGCGACCGCGGGCACGGAGGCGCGCAGCGCTCGCAGCTGGGTCGTGCTGGCCATGCGGGTCCCTCCGGTCGGCCGCGGCACCGCGACCGGTGCCCGACGCCGATTCTGGCGTGCGGGCCCTGGCATCCCCTGACGGTTGGCTCGGCGTCGAACGATCTCGCGCCTCCTCGTCCGGCCTTCTGCTTGCGCAGCGGTTATGTATGCGCTTACAGTGGGCCCAGCTCACCTCGACGACGAATGAGAGAACGTGGCGATGACGCACGCGAAACCCCCTCGGCGACACCCGCGCCGACGCCTCCGCACCCTCGGGGCCCTGGCAGCCGCCACGGCCGCCGTGCTCGTGGCCACCGGCTGCAGCATCCAGATCCGCAGCCAGCCCGACCCCAGCATCGGGGCCGACACCATGCTGATCAACGCCGACAAGGGCAACCCGCAGTTCGAGCGCAACTTCAACCCGTTCCTCACGAACAAGCGCACGGCCTCGACCTGGATCTACGAGCCCCTGCTCGAGATCAACCCGCTCGACGGCGAGATCACGCCCTGGCTCGCCAGCGAGACCGTCCTGCCCGACGCACGCACGATCGACATGACGATCCGCGACGGCGTCGAGTGGTCCGACGGCACGCCGATGACCCCGGCCGACGTCGTCTACACCTTCGACCTGATCAAGGCCGACCCGACGCTCGACCTCAAGGGTGCCTGGCAGCACATCGACACGATCGAGCAGCAGGGCGAGCACGTGGTCTTCCACCTGCAGACCGACGACGTCCCGGCGATGGAGATCATCGGCCAGACGACGATCGTCCCCGAGCACCTGTGGAAGGACGTCGACGACCCCACGACCTTCCGCAACCCCGACCCGGTCGGTACCGGACCGTTCACACTCGGCAACTACTCGCCGCAGCAGTACTCGATGGACAAGAACCCGACCTACTGGCAGGCCGACGAGATCGAGATCGGGCATCTGATCCTGCCCGCGACGAACAATCAGCTCGACACCGTCACCCGCGGTTACGACTGGTCGTACTCGTTCATCAGCGACGTCGAGGGGACCTGGGGTGCCGCCAGCCCCGACAACCAGTTCTGGTTCCCGCCGGGCGGCGTGATCGGGCTCGTGCCCAACCTCACCAAGGCGCCCTTCGACGACGTCAACCTGCGTCGCGGCATCGCGCTGGCCCTCGACCGGGGCCCCATCGCCGAGTCCGCCACCGAGGGTTACCTCGAGCCGGCCGGTCAGACCGGGCTCATCCTGCCGAACCAGCAGGACGACCTCGACCCGTCGATCCCGAACGCCGGCGTGATCGAACAGGACGTCGACGGTGCCCTCGCGGCGTTCGCCGAGTCGGGTTACACGCAGCAGGGCGACCGGCTCGTCGGCCCCGACGGGCAGCAGCTGAAGATCACCATCTTGACCGCCAACGGGTACACCGACTGGCTGCGAGCCGTCCAGGAGGTGCGGAGCCAGTTGGGTGCGATCGGCATCGACGTGCAGATCCAGGCTCCTCAACCTGCCGGTTACCAGTCCGCCATCGCGAACGGTGAGTTCGACATGGCGATGGGCGGCATGGGCAACGGCAACGTCTACCAGGCGTACAACAACCTGCTCAACAGCCAGTTCGCGACCCCGGTCGGCGAGACCACGGCGGCCAACTTCGAGCGGTTCAGCGACCCGGCGGTCGACCGGTTGCTCGACGACTGGAAGGCCACGACCGACCCCGAGCAGCAGAAGCAGTACGCGTACCAGCTGCAGAACGTCGTCTACGACCAGCTGCCCGTGATCGGCCTGTACTACGGCGGTCTCTGGGGCCTGTTCAACGACTCGAAGTTCACCGGCTGGCCCTCCGCCGAGAACCCGTACATGGCCCCGCAGAACTACGACCAGGCCCCGCTGCTGATCTTCACGAAGCTCAAGCGCGTCTCGACCGAAGGGGACGACAAGTGAAGTACGCAGCCCAGAAGCTCGGCCTCTTCGTCCTCACCCTGTGGGCGGCGGTCACGCTGAACTTCATCCTGCCGCGGCTGATGCCCGGGAGCCCGACCGACGCCGCCATCGCCAAACTGTCGCAGAACGGTCCCGTCAGCGACGCGACCCGCGCAGCGATCGAGGCCCAGCTCGGGGTGCCGAGCGGCAACGTGCTGCAGCAGTACGTCAGCTACCTCGGTCAGGTCGTGCGTCTCGACTTCGGCACGAGCTACACGTTCTTCCCCGAGACCGTCGGCCACCTGGTCGGCCAGGCCCTGCCGTTCACGCTGATCCTGGTGGGGGTCTGCACGATCATCGCGTTCGTGCTCGGCACCCTGATCGGCGTCGCGGCGGCCTGGAAGCGCGGCACCTGGCTCGACTCCCTGCCGACCCTGTCGGGCAGTTTCATGAGCACCTTCCCGTACTTCTGGACGGCCCTGCTGTTGCTCTTCTTCCTGGGCTACGTCCTGCACTGGTTCCCGACGACGGGCGCCTACGGCGCGACGACCACGCCCGGCTTCACACCCGCCTTCGTCGGCGACGCGCTGCAGCACGCGGTGCTGCCGGCCATCACGATCCTGCTGACGAGCCTCGGCGGCTGGATCCTCGGCATGCGCAACGCGATGATCTCGACCCTCGGCGACGACTACGTCACCTTCGCCGAGGCCAACGGTCTGAAGGGCCGCACGGTCGCCGTCCGCTACGCCGCGCGCAACGCGATCCTGCCGAACCTGACCGGCTTCGGCCTCGCCCTCGGTGGCGTGGTCGGCGGTTCGATCCTCGTCGAGCAGGTGTTCGGCTACCCCGGCATCGGCTACCTGCTGTTCAACGCCGTCATCGGCCAGGACTACCCCCTGATGCAGGCCCTCTTCCTGATGATCACGGTCAGCGTGCTCGTCGCCAACTTCCTCGTCGACATCTTGTACGGCGTGCTCGACCCAAGGACCCGCCGATGACCTCCACCGTGTCCGTCCACCTGCCAGAGGGCGCGCCCCCCACCGGCCCCGCCGAGCAGAAGGCGCCCAGCCGTTGGCTCACCATGGGCCGCATGGCCGCGACCATCTGGTCGAACCCCAAGGCGAAGATCGGCGTCGTCATCTTCGGCCTGTTCGTCCTGGTCGCGATCTTCGCCCCGCTGTTGGCCCCCTACGGCGGCAGCGAGAACGGCTTCGAGCGCAACGCCGACGCGAGCTGGGCCCATTGGATGGGCACGACCGCGGCCGGTGAGGACGTCCTGAGCCAACTGATCTACGGCGCCCGCATCAGTGTCTTCGTCGGCGTCGTGGCCGGTGTGCTGTCGACCCTCGTCGCCGTCGCGATCGGACTGAGCTGGGGCTACATGAAGGGCTTCGGCGGTGACGTCGTCGGGTTCGTCGTGAACCTGTTCCTGGTGATCCCGGGGCTGCCCCTGATGATCGTCATCGCGGCCTACCTGCAGAACGGCGGCATCGCGGTCATCCTCGCGGTGATCGTCATCACCGGCTGGGCCTGGGGTGCGCGCGTCCTGCGCAGTCAGACGCAGTCACTGCGCTCACGTGACTTCGTCACCGCGGCGCGGTTCTCGGGCGAGAGCTCGGGGCGCATCGTCTTCCGCGAGATCCTGCCCAACATGACTTCGCTCATCACCGGGTCGTTCTTCGGCGCGGCGACCAGCGCGATCCTCGCCGAGGCCGGCCTCGAGTTCTTGGGGCTGGGCGACTCGTCCATCGTGAGCTGGGGCACGATCCTCTACTGGGCGCAGAACTCGAACGCCCTGCTGACCGGCCAGTGGATACTCCTCTTCGCACCGGGCCTCTGCATCGCCCTGCTCGCGATGAGCCTGACCTTGATCAACTTCGGCGTCGACGCCGTCGGCAACCCCCGACTTCGTGAAGGCGCGAAGCAGAAGAAGGAGGCGCGCAAGTGACCGCCACGGACCTCACCGACCAGCCCACCGCCTCCTCGGCCTCGTCCTCCGCCGGCGACGTGCTGCTGGACGTCCGCGACCTCAGCGTCGTCTACGAGAGCGCCGGCGCCACGCCGGTGCAGGCGGTCGACCACGTGTCGTTCCAGCTGAAGCGCGGCGAGTTCGTCGGCCTGGTCGGCGAGTCCGGCTCGGGCAAGTCGACGCTCGGCTACGCGCTGACCCGGCTGCAGAAGCCTCCGGCACGCACCAACGGCGGCAGCATCTGGTTCGACGGCGCCGACGTGCGCGACCTGGGCGCCGAGGCCCTGCGTCAGCAGCGGCAGGGCGGTTTCGCGATGGTGCTGCAGTCGGGCATGAACGCGCTGAACCCGGTGCGCACCATCCGCAACCACTTCGTCGACGTCTTCAAGGCCCACGGCCACGTGCCTCGCGATCGCTGGCACAGCCGCGCCGCCGAGCTGGTCGCGAAGGTCGAGCTCGACCCGGGCGTCCTCGCGCGGTTCCCCGGCGAGCTGTCCGGCGGCATGCGTCAGCGCGTCTCGATCGCCCTCGCCTTGTCGCTCGAGCCGCAGCTGATGGTCTTCGACGAGCCGACCACCGCCCTCGACGTGCTCGTGCAGCACGCCGTGATGGACACGATCATCTCGCTGCAGCAGAGCGAGGGCTTCACGGCCGTGCTGATCAGCCACGACCTCGGCATCGTGCTCGAGTCGGCACAGCGCGTGCTCGTGATGCACGAGGGGCGCATCGTCGAGGACGGTCGCTCGGCCGACGTGCTCGCCGACCCGCAGGACGACTACACGCGCATGCTGCTGTCGCACTACGCCGACCCGCGCGCCGAGGTCGTCTCGCTGCCCGGCTTCGAGGACCGCTCGGTCCGTCGGGCCCGGGGTGACCGCCGCGTCGACACGACGACCTCGGTGCCGACCGTCGCCACGCGTGGCCGGCGCACGGCGCAGCACGCGATCACCGTGAGCGGCGTGACCAAGACCTACGCGCCTCCTCGTCGGGGGGACGACCCCGTGCGAGCCGTCCGCGACGTGTCGTTCACGCTCGAATCGGGTCAGTCGCTCGCCCTCGTCGGGCAGAGCGGGTCGGGCAAGAGCACGATCGCGAAGCTCGTCACCGGCGTCGAGAAGCCGACCAGCGGCAGCGTCACGTTCGGCGACACCGACGTGACCCGCCTGCGCGGCCGCGCCCTGCGCAGCTTCCGCAGCGACGTGCAGATGGTCTTCCAAGACCCCTACGCCGCGCTCAACCCGCTGCACACGGTCGAGTACACACTGACCCGACCGGTCGTGAACTACACGGGCCTCGAGGGTCAGGAGGCGCGGCGCCGGGTGCTCGAGCTGCTCGAGACGGTCGGTCTGACGCCGGTCGAGCAGTTCGCGGCCAAGCTGCCGCACCAGCTCTCGGGTGGGCAGCGGCAGCGTGTCGTGATCGCCCGGGCGCTCGCGAGCGACCCGCAGGTGATCATCGCCGACGAGCCGGTGTCGATGCTCGACGTCTCGCTGCGGGCCGGTGTGCTCGCGTTGCTCGAGGACCTGCGCGAGCAGTGGGGCGTCTCGATGCTCTACATCACGCACGACCTGCTGAGTGCGCGCCTGATCACCGACGACATCATGGTGCTGAACCAGGGCGCCGTGGTGGAGCGGGGGCACACAGCCGAGGTGCTGCAGCGGCCGACCGACCCCTACACGGTGAGGCTGCTCGACGCCGTGCCGAACCCGCGCCGCTCGCACCGCGCCTCCTGACACCCCCTCTCGCTCCATCCGAAAGGAACCATCCTGTGCTGACCTTCCCCGACGGCTTCCTGTGGGGTGCCGCGACCGCGGCGCACCAGATCGAGGGCAACAACGTCAACAGCAACTGGTGGGTGCACGAGCACACGCCGGGCACGACCATCGTCGAGCCGAGCGGTGACGCCGCCGACAGCTACAACCGCTTTCGCGACGACATCCGGTTGCTCGCCGAGCTGGGGCTGAACAGCTACCGGTTCAGCATCGAATGGGCCCGCATCGAACCGGAGCGCGGTGTCGTGAGCAAGGCGCAGATCGCGCACTACCGCCGCATGGTCGAGACCTGTCACGAGTTCGGCATCGAGCCGATCGTCACGCTGATGCACTTCACCGTGCCGCGCTGGTTCGAGCGCGACGGCTTCTGGCGGGCACCCGACGCCGCCGACCTGTTCGCGCGCTACACCGAGCTCGCCCTGCCGGTCGTCGCAGAAGGCGTCGAGTACGTCTGCACGATCAACGAGCCGAACATCGCCGCGATGCTGGCCGGCGGTGAGGACGCCTCGAACCTGGTCGCCTACGGGCTGCCGAACCCTGACCTCGAGGTCGCCGATGCTCTGCTCGCGTCGCACAAGCGCAGCCGTGAGGTGCTGTCACAGCTGCCGCGAATCAAGTCGGGTTGGACCGTCGCGACCCAGGCGTTCAAGGCCGTCGACGAGCCCGGTGCCGCCGAGAGGACGCGCGAGTACGGCTACGTGCGCGACGACTGGTACAGCGAGATGGCGGCGGGCGACGACTTCGTCGGCGTGCAGGCCTACACGCAGACCTTCGTCGGGCCCGAGGGTCCGCGGCCGGTCGCCGAGGGGCTCGAGACGACGCTGACCGGCTGGGAGTTCTACCCGCCGGCCGCCGCCGAGGGCATCCGCAGCGCGTGGGAGCTCTCGGGCCACGTGCCCGTGATGGTCACCGAGAACGGCATCGCCACGGCCGACGACACCCGCCGTATCGCTTACACGCAGGGTGCCCTCGAGCACGTCCACGACACCATCGACGAGGGCATCGAGGTGCTGGGGTACCAGCACTGGAGCGCCCTCGACAACTACGAGTGGGCCAGTGGGTTCCGCCCGACCTTCGGCCTGATCGGCTGGGACCGCGAGACCTTCGAGCGCACCCCGAAGCCGAGCGCGCACTGGTACGGCGGGGTCGCCCGGGCGAACGGACTCGAGCGGGCCTGAGCCTGCTGCCGAGATGTCACGACGTGCCGCTCAACGGTGAAGGTGAGCGGCACGTCGTGACGTTTCGGCGGGGTGCGCGTCCTAGAAGTAGGTGATGCCGTGCAGCGGGCGATCGGGCAGCAACATGGCTCGGAGCTTCTGCACGGCGCCCTTGCGCCGCTCGCGCACGAGGCCCGCGGCGGCCAGCGTGACCGGGTCGAACCCGCCGAGCCAGAGCGAACCGAGCGTCGCGACGTCGAGCTCGAGGTCGGCCCGGCGCACGGCCGCCTTCTTGACGGTGGCGTCGCCGCCCTCGCTCGTCACCCGATAGGTGCCGGACGCATGGCCGAGCGCGTCGCCGATGGCGATCGTGACGACGCCGTCGGCCGCCCAGGGACGTGCCTGCAGGGCGGCCACCGGGTCGAGGACGCGGAACCACAGGTGGTCCTCGTCGTGGCTGATCGTCAGGGCTCGACCGTCGACCAGGGCGTGGGACAGCGGGTCGTGTTGCGGGGCGTTCGAGTACCGGACGACCTGGACCAGGTCGACCGCGAGCAGCAGCTGCCAGAGGCCGAGGTAGGCGTCGTCGGTTGCGGCCACGAGGTCGACGACGACGAGGACCTGTGTGCCCGGGGCACCCGGCCCCCCGCCCGCCGACTCGACCCGGTAGGTGACGTAGCCGTCGACGGTGCCGGTCGCGTCGCGGTGCACGGCGGCCCGGACGCCGGGGTCGGGGGTGCCGTCGGCGCGCGCCCGACCGAGCGCGTGGTCCCAGGCGCCTTCGTGGCGGTCGATCGAGCCGGGGTTGCGGACGTGGAACCGGGCGAAGACCTCGGGTGCCACGTCGGCCAGTGACGCGAGGGTGACGAGGTCGGTGCTGCCCTCGGGCTCGCTGAGCAATCCGCCGGCACGCCGCACGTCGACCTCGATCGTGCGTTCGCGGACCCCCACGCCGAAGCCGAAGCGACGGTAGATCGACGCCTCGCTCGCGGTGAGGGCGGCGACCGGGGTGCCGGCGGCCTTGGCGCGGGCGAGGTCGTCGGTCATCATGCGGCGGAGGATGCCCTTGCGCCGGTGGGTCGGCTGGACGGTGACGCCGGCGACCAGGTCGGCCTCGACCAGGCGGCCGCCACCGACGTGCAGGGTCTTGTCGAACGAGGCGAAGGTGGCCACGGGGCGACCTTCGGCGTCGAGCGAGCCGGGCTGGGCCTCGCGACGGTACACGCCCGTGAGGCGTCGGCCGTCGGCGTCGAGTCGGCGGGCGGCACGGCCGAGGGCGGCCTCGTCGGAGGACGCCTCGTGGAAGCCCATCGACTCGGCGGCGAGCCAGCCGGCGGTGTCGCCGTCGGCACGGGGCGCCTCGGCAGACGCCTCGGGGTCGAGCGCGGCCGCGAACGTGCGGAGGTCGTAGTCGTCGTCGAGGGTGGTCACCCGATCAGCCTACGGAGGACCGCCGACCTTGTCGTCGTCCGCAGGGCGGAGACGTGACGGCCCGGTCGTCAGTCGATCGCGCGCTGGACGGCCTTGACGGGCAGCATGAGCACGAGCCCGGCGAGCAGCACGAGCGCGATGCCGACGATCCCGAACCGGGTGTCGCCCGTGGCGCTGACGAACAGGGTGAAGAGTCCCGGTGCCAGGAAGCTCACCGCTCGCCCGGTCGTGGCGTAGAGCCCGAAGATCTCGCCCTCGCGGCCCGGCGGCGTGATGCGGGCGAGGAACGACCGGCTGGCCGACTGGATCGGTCCGACGAACAGGGCCAGGGCCAGGCCGAACACCCAGAAGAGGTTCGTCGCCGTGCCGATGGCGAGCACGGCGAAGGCGGCGGCGACGAGACCGAACAACGACCCGACGATGATCGCCTTCGCCCCCAGCCGGTCGTCGAGCCAGCCGCCGACGAACGTGCCGACCCCCGCCACCAGGTTGGCCCCGACGGCGAAGTAGATGACCATGCTCGGCGAGAAGCCGAACACCTGCGCGGCGATGATCGCGCCGAAGGTGAACACGGCGGCGAGGCCGTCGCGGAACACCGCGCTCGCGACGAGGAACAGCAGCACCTGACGGTTGGTGCGCCACAGCCTCGCGATGGTGGAGCCGAGGAGGCGGTACGAGCGCCACAGTCCCACCCGCGCGCGTGCGGCGGTGGCGGGCAGCTCGGGCACCGACAGCAGGACCGGCACGGCGAACACGGCGAACCACACCGCGGCGACGACGATCGCGAGGCGGACGTCCCACGCGCCTCCCGCCGTTCCCGTCGGGACGCCGAACACGCCCCCACGCCCGGCGACCCCGAAGCTCTGCAGGAACGCGACGAGCAGCAATAGCAACAGCACGATGCCGCCGACGTAGCCGAGACCCCATCCGAAGCCCGACACCTTGCCGATCGTCTTCGGGGTCGAGACCTGCACGAGCATGGCGTTGTAGTTGACGCTCGCGAACTCGAAGAAAAGGTTGCCGACGGCGAGCAGGGCGGCGCCGAAGACGAGGAGGTCGGGCACCGGTGCGACGAACACCATCGCGACCATGGCGAGCACGACCAGGCCGGTGTTGACGGCGAGCCAGAGCTTGCGTCGGCCCGACCCGTCGCTGCGCTGGCCGAGCACGGGGGCGAGCAGGGCGATCAGCACGCCCGCGATCGTGAGGGCCGTCGAGATGACGGTCGCGTTGTCCGCCTTCGCGAGCACGAGCGCGGGGTTGCGGGCGTCGTCGCCGGCGGCTGCCACGACGGCCGGGTCGACGAACGCGCCGCTCGCCAGGTAGGTGCTGAAGACGAACGAGGTGACGACGGCGTTGAAGGCTGCCGAGCCCCAGTCCCAGAGGGCCCACGAGACCACGCGGCGGCGCGGGATCGGGTCGGTGTCGGCGAGCGTCTGCGCTGCGGTCATGGGGGTCAACTTAGTGGGCGTCCGTGACGGATCGGCGCCGCGCCTCCTTCGCGGGCCCGGTGCTGCACCCCCCGTCCGGGACTTGAGTCATTCTGGCTCAACTTTCAGCTTCACAGCTTGACCTCTGCGTGCTGGTGAGTAAAGTTGAGCCAGGCCGACTCAAGGCCGGCCCCCAAGGCTTTCGTCACACCGCACCACGAAGGAGAAATCGCACATGGCACGTGCAGTAGGAATCGACCTCGGTACCACCAACTCGGTCGTCAGCGTCCTCGAGGGCGGCGAGCCCACCGTCATCGCGAACGCCGAGGGTCTGCGCACGACCCCCTCGGTCGTCGCCTTCACGAAGGACGGCGAGGTGCTGGTCGGCGAGACCGCCAAGCGCCAGGCCGTCACCAACGTCGACCGCACCATCGCGTCGGTCAAGCGTCACGTCGGCACCGACTGGAAGGTCGAGATCGACGACAAGAAGTACACGCCGCAAGAGATCAGTGCCCGCATCCTGGGCAAGCTGAAGCGTGACGCCGAGCAGTACCTCGGCGAAGAGGTCACCGACGCGGTCGTGACCGTCCCCGCGTACTTCAACGACTCCGAGCGCCAGGCCACGAAAGAGGCCGGCGAGATCGCGGGCCTCAACGTCCTGCGCATCATCAACGAGCCGACGGCCGCCGCTCTGGCCTACGGCCTGGACAAGGGCAAGGAAGACGAGCTCATCCTGGTCTTCGACCTCGGTGGCGGAACGTTCGACGTCTCCCTGCTCGAGGTGGGCAAGGACGAGGACTTCTCGACGATCCAGGTGCGCAGTACCTCGGGTGACAACCGCCTCGGTGGCGACGACTGGGACAACCGCATCGTCGACCACCTCATCAAGAAGTTCAAGGACGCCCACGGCGTCGACCTGTCGACCGACAAGATCGCCAAGCAGCGCCTCAAAGAGGCTGCCGAGCAAGCCAAGAAAGAACTGTCGTCGAGCACCTCGACCAGCATCCAGCTGCCGTACCTCACGCTGACGGCGGACGGCCCGCTCAACCTCGACGAGACGATCTCGCGCTCGCAGTTCGAGCAGTGGACGAGCGACCTGCTCGACCGCACCAAGAAGCCGTTCAACGACGTCATCAAAGAAGCGGGTGTGAAGGTGGGCGACATCGCCCACGTCGTCCTCGTCGGTGGTTCGACCCGCATGCCGGCCGTCACCGAGGTCGTCAAGCAGCTCACCGGTGGCCAGGAGCCCAACAAGGGCGTCAACCCCGACGAGGTCGTGGCCGTGGGTGCCGCTCTGCAGGCCGGTGTCCTGAAGGGTGAGCGCAAGGACGTCCTGCTCATCGACGTCACCCCGCTGAGCCTCGGCATCGAGACCAAGGGTGGCGCGATGACCAAGCTCATCGAGCGCAACACCGCGATCCCCACCAAGCGCAGCGAGACCTTCACGACGGCCGACGACAACCAGCCGTCCGTCGCGATCCAGGTGTTCCAGGGCGAGCGCGAGTTCACGCGGGACAACAAGAACCTCGGCACCTTCGAACTCACCGGCATCGCACCGGCTCCGCGTGGTGTGCCGCAGATCGAGGTCACGTTCGACATCGACGCCAACGGCATCGTGCACGTGTCCGCGAAAGACAAGGGCACCGGCAAAGAGCAGTCGATGGTCATCTCGGGTGGCTCGTCGCTGTCCAAGGACGACATCGAGCGCATGGTCCGCGAGGCCGAAGAGAACGCCGCCGAAGACAAGGCGCGTCGCGAGGCCAACGAGACCCGCAACTCGGCCGAGCAGCTCGTCTACTCGATCGAGAAGCTGATCAAGGAGAACGACGAGAAGCTTCCCGCCGACGTCAAGTCCGAGGTCCAGGCCGACGTCGACTCGCTCAAGTCGGCTCTCGCCGGTGACGACGAGTCCGCCGTCAAGCCCGCGTTCGACAAGCTGAACGAGAGCCAGCAGAAGCTCGGCCAGGCGATCTACTCGCAGAGCCAGGCCGACCAGGCCGGCGACACGGGTGCCGCCGGTGGAGAGGGTGCTCCCGCCGACGGTCAGGCCCAGGGCGACGACGAGGACATCGTCGACGCCGAGGTCGTGGACGACGACGACAACGACAAGAAGTAGAGGCGGTCGGCATGACTGACGAGAACAAGAAGCCCGACGACGAGCCGCGTCCCGCGACTCCGTCCGAGGACGGTGGCACGGCCGACGTCGTCGACCCCGACGAGCTCATCGACGCCGAGGCACCCGATGTCGAGACCCCGGCCGACGCCGAGGCCCCGGCCGGGGCCAAGGCCGCGGCAGACGAGATGGCCGATGCACCCCAGGGCACCGAGACGCTCAGCGCCGACGACGAGGCCATCCTCGACGCGGCGAGTGCCGATCTCGTCGCCGACATGCGTCAAGACATGCTGCGTGCCCAGGCCGAGCTGGTGAACTTCCGGAGGCGCGTCGAGCGTGACCGCGAGGCCAACCGCGAGGCCGTGGTCGCCGAGGTCGTCCGCTCGCTCCTGCCGGCGCTCGACGACCTGGCCCGTGCCGAACAGCACGGCGACCTCGCCGAGGGCCCGATGACCGTCATCGCGCAGAAGATCCGAGGGGGGCTCGACAAGTTCGGCCTGACGCAGATCGGTGCCAAGGGCGACGTCTTCGACCCCAGCAAGCACGACGCACTGGTCCAGCTGCCGAGCGCCGACGTCACGGTCAACACCGTCGCCGACGTCATCGAGCCGGGCTACACGATCGGCGACCGGGTCATCCGGGCCGCCAAGGTCGCGGTGCACACCCCTCAGTGACACCCCGGTGACGGGCGGCCCACGGTCGCTCGTCACCGCCCCCGCGACGTGAGTCGCGACCGGCGGTGGGCTCCTCGACGAGGTGCCCACCGCCTCCCCCGTTCTCTTCCGGTCGCTGCCAGGCAGCGACCTCCAGTCAAGGAAGGAGGTGCCGCATGGCGAGTCAGGACTGGTTCGACAAGGACTTCTACGCCGTCCTCGGTGTCTCCAAAGACGTCACGCCCGCCGAGCTCAAGAAGGTCTACCGCAAGCTCGCCCGCAAGTACCATCCCGACTCCAACCCGGGCGACGCGGCCAGCGAGGCCCGGTTCAAAGAGATCAGCGAGGCCAACTCGGTGCTCTCCGACCCCGAGCAGCGTCGCGAGTACGACCAGGTGCGGGCCATGGGAAACGGCGCGCGGTTCACGGCCGGCAGCGGCGGTGCCGGTGCGGGCGGCGGCTTCGAGGACGTCTTCGGCGGCATGTTCAACCAGGGTGGCCAGCGCACGCAGTTCCGGCAGGGCGGTGGCGGTGGCTTCGACGACATCTTCGGCGGCATGTTCGGTGGTGGCGGCTTCGGTCAGACCAGCGGCGGGTACCGCGGCTTCGGTGGGCCTCAGAAGGGCCGTGACATGACGGCGACCACGACCCTCGACTTCCAGACCGCGATCGTCGGCGAGACGATCTCGCTGCAGTCCTCGAACGGCAAACCGATGAAGGTCCGCATCCCCGCGGGGGTGCACGACGGCCAGAAGATCAAGCTGCGCGGCCGGGGCGAGAAGAGCCCCGACGGCGGCGAAGCCGGCGACATGGTGCTGACCGTCGCCGTCCGCAAGCACCCCGTGTTCGAACTGGACGGCAAGAACCTTCGGCTCGACGTGCCCGTCACGTTCGCCGAGGCGACCCTCGGCGCGACCATCGAGGTGCCGACGCTCGGAGGCGACCCGGTGCGACTGCGCGTCGCACCGGGCACCCCCTCGGGACGCGTGCTGCGCGTCAAGGGGCGCGGCGTGCACGCGAAGGACGGCGTGGGTGACCTGCTCGCCACCGTCCAGGTCGCTGTGCCCGCCCACCTCAACGAGAAGGCGCGCGAGGCCGTCGAGGCGCTGGCCGCCGCATTGCCGTCCGAGAACCCCCGCGACGACCTGATCGCCCGGGCGCGGGCCTGACGAGACCGACCCGACCAGCGCCTCCCCGGCGGCAGGTCACGAGCGACGAGACAGGAGACGAGATGGACCGACCGGACCCCACCCAGTGGCCGATGGACGAGCACTCGCCCCTCTTCGCCATCGCGACGGCCGCCGAGCTCTCGGGCCTGCACGCGCAGACCCTGCGGCAGTACGACCGGCTCGGCCTGGTCGTACCGCAGCGGACGGCGGGCAAGTCGCGCCGGTACTCGATGCGTGACGTCGTGCAGTTGCGCGAGATCGCACGGCTCGGTGGTGAGGGCATCTCGCTCGAGGGCATCAAGCGCATCCTCGAGCTCGAGAACCAGGTCACCGCGCTGCAGTCCCGCGTGCGTGAACTCGAACGGGCTCTGGCCGACGAGATGGTCAACCGTCCCGGCGCCCGGATCTTCGCCGCCGGTGAGAGCGGCGTCGTCCCGCTGCGCCACGGCACCCGTCCGTCCCGTCAGACCTCGGTCGTCGTCTGGCGTCCCCTCCGCTGACGCGAACGGCCGGCCCCGAGACGTGTCTCGACGTGCCGCTCACCGTCGGCGGTGGGCGGCACGTCGTGGCTCGTCCCGTCGCCCGGCTAGCGTTGCCGGATGATCGACTTCGAGCAGCTGCGCCGGTGGCCCGACATCGAGGCCCCCGAACTCGTCGCGCACGACGCCACCGACCGTCTGCTGCTCGACACCGCGGACGAGGCGCTCCCCGCCCACCCCGATGCCGTCACCGTGATCGGTGACCGCTACGGCGCCCTGACTCTCGGGGTCGCGACCCTGCTGCCCGGTGCGCGCATTCGAGTGCACCAGGACGCCCTCTCGGGCGAACTCGCGCTCGACGCCAACGCCGAGCGCCTCGGGGTGGTCCCGACGTGGTCGCACCACGGGCTCGACGCGGCCCTGCTCGAGGGCGCCCGGACGGTGCTGCTGCAGTTGCCCCGAGGGCTCGACGCCCTCGACGAGATCGCCGGCCTCCTCGCCCGACACGCGCACCCCGACGTGCGCGTCTATGCCGGGGGACGCGTCAAGCACATGACGCTCACGATGAACGACGTCCTCTCGCGCCATCTCGGCGAGGTGTCCGCCGGCCGAGCCCGCCAGAAGTCGCGGATTCTCACCGCGACGCACCCCACACGAGGAGGCGCGCTCGGCTGGCCGCGCACGTCGCGTCACGGCGACGTGGTCGTCGTCGCACACGGTGCGGCGTTCGCGGGCACCTCGATCGACGTCGGCACCCGAGCGCTGCTGGCCGTCCTCGATCGTGCGGCACATGCGGCTCGCGACGTCGTCGACCTGGGGTGCGGCACGGGAGTGCTCGCCGCTTCTTTCGCACTCGCGCGACCGGGGGTGCGGGTGGTCGCGACCGACCAGTCCTGGGCAGCGGTCGAGTCCGCGCAAGCCACGATGCGGGCCACCGGCGTAGCCGATCGTGTGACGGTGTCGCGCGACGACGCCGGTTCGTCGCTGCCCGAGGCCTCGGCCGACGTCGTGCTGTTGAACCCGCCGTTCCATGTCGGGGCCACGGTGCACACGGCGATCTCCCGCAAGCTCTTCGAGGCGGCAGCTCGCCTGCTGCGCCCGGGTGGTGAGCTGTGGTGCGTGTGGAACTCACCGCTCGGTCATCGACCGGTGCTCGAGCGCGTGGTGGGGGCGACCACCCAGATCGCTCGTGACCCGAGGTTCACGGTCACACGGTCGATCCGTCGGGGCTGACGAGGCCCCGGCTCGTCAGGGGGCGTCGGCCTCGTCGAGGCGCAGGGAGGCGTCGATGTAGGCGAGCAGCGCCTGCGCGTAGGCGTCTTCGGCGCCGGAGGCGCGGTGCCGGTGGTCCATGTCGGCCCCCGTGGGCCGGGTGACCACCTCGTAGACGGTTCCGCCTCCGTCGTCGTCGACGTGTCGGATGAGCCCACGGAACACCGGGCCGAGCAGGTCGCGCAGCTGATCCTCTCGGGGCAGCCAGAGGCTGTCGTCGGCGGCGACCGAGTCGAGCGCCCACTCGGTGGTGCCGTTGAAGCCGAGCACGGTGCCGGTGGGGTACTCGTGGGCTTCGATGGTCATCTCGCTGAGCGTGAAGACATCGCCATCGAATCCGGGGGTCTCGATGACGAAGCGGTCGCCGGTGCGGGGTCGCCAGCGCAATCCGGCGTCGCGCAGGCGGCGGGCGAGGACGTGGTCGAGCATCGGCCCATGATGCACCGTCGAGGTGGGAACGGCCGTCGTGCGGCCGTCCCACCCGACGGGTCACTCCGCGGCGGGTTCTGCCGCCGCGGTGACGGTGTTGTCCTGGCCTTGATCGTCCACGGTCGGGGCCGGGCCGGCATGAGTGACGGTGTCGTGGTCGCCGGCAAGTTGCACGCTCTCGACGTCCCGGACCGAGACGGTCACGTCGGTGCCCTCGATGACGAGCGTGCCGACCTCGTCGAGCACGACGGTTCCGGATGTCCCGACGATCGAGACGAGGTCGCAACTGCTCGTGTCGAGCGGGGGAGCGGCGTCGTCGGTGCTGCCGAGGTCGATCAGCATGAATCCGTCGTCGCAGGTGCCCACGGTGGCGGCGTCGACGGTGTCGCTGGCCGTCGGGCTGGGCGTCCGATCGGTCTCGGTCGAGGAGCAAGCCGACATCAAGAAGATGGCCGCGACGGCGGAGAGGGCTGCGGGGGTCGTACCGCGTCGGAGGAGAACGCTGACCATCAGCGGGCCGTGACGGTGTTGTCGGCGGTTCCGTTGTCGTTGACGACCGGTTCGGCACCGGTGTGGCTGACGGTGTTGCCGTCGCCGGCGAAGTCGACGGTGCCGACGCTGCCGGCCGTGACGGTGATGCCGGTGCCCTCGACGACGAGATGGTTGACGTCGGTGAGGGTGACGGTGCCGCCGCTGCCGATGACGTCCACGCTGTCGCACGCCTCGCTGAAGGTGACGTCGGTGGTCTTCTCGTCGAGGACGACGGAGGCGTTGCCGTCGATGCAGGTCTCGGTGACGAAGGGGCTGGTCGTCGACTCGGCGAGCGGGGTGCTCGAGTCGGACGCGTCGGGCGTCGTGTCGGAGTTGCTCGTGCAGCCGGCGACGCCGGAGGCGAGGGTTGCGCCGACCAGGGCGGCGAGAGCGGCGGCGCGGAGGCGAGGCGCGTGCATGGGGAGCCTTTCGGATTGGGGGCGGGGTGGGCCGCCGAGCCCGGGTGGGCTGTGTGGTCGTCCCGGGCTCGGCGGCGTGGTGGTGGTGTTAGTTGCCGCTGCTGTTCCAGGAGAAGCCGGTGATGGGGGTGCCGGTCTGGCCGTCGAGGGCTTTCTGGGTGATGTTCAGCGAGTAGTGGTGGTTCGGACCCCAGGTGCGGGTGAAGGACCAGTTGCCCTGGGCGTCGGCTTCGACCGTGCGGTAGACGGTCGTGCTCTTGGCGGAGCTGACGGTCACCCGCGCGTAGGGGGTGGCGGTGCCGGTGAAGGTGGCCGCTACTCCGTTGTCGTAGGTGTCACCGATCGCGGGGCTCGTCAGGACGAGGGGGGCGAAGACGGGTGCCATGACGGTGACCGTGGTGGTGCTGGTGGTCTTGTCGGGGTTGGTCTGGGTGACCTTGATGGCGTAGTCGTTCGAGGGCCCCCAGTTGCGGGCGGGGAGCGCCCAGGTGCCGTCGGCCGTGACCTTCGTCTGCCCCATGGGGACGTTCCAGTTGTTCTTCGCGTTCACGGCCTTGATGGTGGCGCCGGGGGTGCCGGTGCCGGTGAGGATGTTCTTGCCGGGACGGTAGGTGGCGCCGTCGCTGTGGCTGGTGACGGCGACCGGGACGTTGACGACGGCAGGCTTCAGGTGGACCGTCGTCCGCTGGGTCTGGGTGCCCTTGGTGGCGACGAAGGTGATGTCGTAGCCGGCGCCCGTGGGCCCGAGGTAGCGGTCGAAGGACCAGGTCGTGCCGAGACCGGTCTCGGCGCGACCCATCGGGGTGCCCCACTGGTTCGTGGCGGTGATGGTGGTGCCGGGGGCTGCGGTGCCGGTGAACGTGGTGGTGCCGACGGCGTAGGTGCTGTTGTTCTTGGGGCTCGACACCTGGAAGGCGAGGGTGCCGGCGTAGACGAGCTTCAGCGACACCGTCTGCGGGGCGCCGGTCGGGGGCGTGGCGACGAAGGTCAGGTCGTAGCCGGTCGTGGTGGGGCCGAGGTTGCGGTTGAAGGACCAGGTGCCGTCGGTCGCGGTCGTGGCGCCCATGACGGTGCCCCACTGGTTCGTGGCGCGGATCGTGGAGCCGACGGGGGCGGTGCCGCGGAACGTGGTCAGGCCCGGGGCGTAGGTCTGCCCGTTGACGTGGCTGGTGACGCTCAGGGGCTGCTCCACCGCGACCCGGGTGATCGTGTGGGTCACGGTCTGGACGTCGTCGCCGGCGGTCTGGGTGACGACGAGGGTGCTGACGCCCATTCCGAGGCCGCGGGTCGGGGTGATGGTCCATGTGCCGTCCTTGACGACGCCGGTCCCGATGACTTTCTTCGCGTTGTAGCCGATGGTGACGGTGGCGCCCTCTTGGCCGGTACCGCTGAAGGTGGGGCGGCTCGTGGTGACGGTGCTGCCGGCCGCAGGGCTCACGACCGTCGGTGCGACGATCACCGGGAGCTTTTCGTTGTCGGGGTTGAGGGTCACCGTGGAGCGGGTGGTGTTGTTGCCCTTGCCGCTCTGAGTCACTTCGAGGACGCGCTTGCGGTTGTTGACGTTCGTGGTCTTCAGGGTCCAGGCGCCGTTGGTGGGAACGGTCGTGGCGCCGAGGATCGTCTCGGTGCCCTGCTCGCGGACGGTCACGGTCGCGCCGGCCTCGCCCGTGCCGGTCATCGTGACGGGACCGGTGTCGTGTGCGGCGCCGTCGACGGGGGACGTGATCGACACGGCCGGGCCGTAGGCGACGGCCAGGCTGATCTCACCGGCGGCCGTGCCGTCGATCTCTTGCTGGATCGTGACGGGGTGGTCCCCACCCGCGTTCGGGGCGGGGATCTCAGCCGTCCACGTGCTGTCGCCGCTCGCCGATGCTTCGGTGCGAGCGATCTCGGTGCCGGCCGCGTCACGAACCACGATCGTCGCCCCCGGTTCTGCCGTGCCGGACACGACGGCGTTCTGGGTGTGATCGGCGGGGAACGACACCGATGCCATGAGAGAGGCGACATCGAGCTTCGCATCGACGTAGATCGGTTCGGTCGTGGTGCCGTCTTTCCGCGCCTCGACCCGGAACAAGTTCGATCCGGGCTCGAGGCCGGTCACTTTCGCCGACCAGTACCCCGTATCGTCGGCATACCCCGACGGCAAGTAGTTGACCAGGATGGTCGAGCCGGGCACGGCGTGTCCAGAGATGACAGCGCTGCGGGTCGAGGAGTCAACGGATTCGACATGAGCCGAGAAGGGAGCGGCGAGGGCAGTGATATTGAGTGCCCCTTGTGCAACGAAGCCGCCGCCGAATTCTGGTGCGCGACGAACCGTCAGCTGACCCCCGGTCAGTTTCGTTCCCGGCACGACCGTGGAGGCGACGCGAAGCCTGAACGCGAGGTAATAGCCCTCTGTGCCCCAATGCAAGTTGTCACCCGATGCGCTCGTTCCCCATGCCTGCAAGGACTTCTTGTCCGAGGCGATCCGGATGCGGCTCGTCCTCGCTTCATCGCGTGCGCCGGTCGAGCTGTCTCGGATCTCGGCATCTTCGATCGTGGTGCCGACGGGTGCCGTCAAGTAGCCGATCCCGTGCACGTCCGTCCCGCGGAACTTCATGGCGATCCAGGTGGAAACGGTGCCGACATAGACATTTGTCGGCGATGCCGCGCCCGGGGCTTGGGGCACGGTGATCGCGTTGGTACCATCGGCGGCTGGCGGGGTCGCAGCTGTCGCGGCTGGGCCGAAGGCGAGGCCCGTCACGATGGTGGCTGCGGCGAGCCCGAAGGCTCCAGTGGTCTTGAGGGTCTTCTTCATGAAGTGATTGGTCCTTACAGGTGGGGCATGTGTCACGATGTTCATGCTCTGTGAAATACAATACATGAAATGTAGACGACACGGCCTGTGACTGCATCTCGCGCTGCCGCACCGTGTGTCGCTGGGTCGCCGAGCCCGGGCGTGCTGTGTGGTCGTCCCGGGCTCGGCGGCGTTGTGATGGTGCGAGGCGTGACGTGACCGTGCTCGTCTCGACCGCCGGGTGGTGTCAGTTGCCGCTGCTGTTCCAGGCGAAGCCGGTGATGGGGGTGCCGGTCTGGCCGTCGAGCGCTTTCTGGGTGATGGTCAGCAGGTAGTCGTGGTCGGGGCCCCAGGTGCGGGTGAAGGACCAGTTGCCTTGGGCGTCTGCTTCGACCGTGCGGAAGGTGGTGTCGCTCGTGGCAGAGCTGACGGCTACGGTCGCGAAGGGGGTGGCGGTGCCGGTGAAGGTCGCCGCCACGTCGTTGTCGTAGGTGTCACCGACTGCGGGGCTCGTCAGGACGAGGGGAGCGAAGACGGGTGCTGTGACGTTGACCGTGGTGGTGCTCGTGGTCTTGTCGGGGTTGGTCTGGGTGACCTTGATGGCGTAGTCGTTCGACGGGCCCCAGTTGCGCTCGGGGAGCGCCCAGGTGCCGTCGGCGTCGACCTTCGTCTGCCCCATGGGGACGTTCCAGTTGTTCTTCGCGTTCACGGCCTTGACGGTGGCGCCGGGGGTGCCGGTGCCGGTGAGGATGTTCTTGCCGGGGCGGTAGGTGGCGCCGTCGGCGTGGCTGGTGACGGCGACCGGGACGTTGGTGAGGGCGGAGTTCAGGTGCAGCGTCGTCCGCTGGGTCTGGGTGCCCTTGGTGGCGACGAAGGTGATGTCGTAGCCGGCGCCCGTGGGCCCGAGGTAGCGGTCGAAGGACCAGGTCGTGCCGAGACCGGTCTCGGCGCGACCCATCGGGGTGCCCCACTGGTTCGTGGCGGTGATGGTGGTGCCGGGGGCTGCGGTGCCGGTGAACGTGGTGGTGCCGACGGCGTAGGTGCTGTTGTTCTTGGGGCTCGACACCTGGAAGGCGAGGGTGCCGGCGTAGATGAGCTTCAGCGACACCGTCTGCGGGGCGCCGGTCGGGGGCGTGGCGACGAAGGTGATGTCGTAACCGGTCGTGGTCGGGCCGAGGTTGCGGACGAAGGACCAGGTGCCGTCGGTCGCGGTCGTGGCGCCCATGACGGTGCCCCATTGGTTCGTGGCGCGGATCGTGGAGCCGACGGGGGCGGTGCCGCGGAACGTGGTCTTGCCGGGGATGTAGGTCTGCTCGCTGGCGTGGCTGGTGACGCGCAGGGGCTGCTCGGCGGCGACCCGGGTGATCGTGTGGGTCACGGTCTGGACGTCGTCGCCGGCGGTCTGGGTGACGACGAGGGTGCTGACGCCCATGCCGAGGCCGCGGGTCGGGGCGATGGTCCATTTCCCGTCCTCGACGACACCGGTTCCGATGATGCTCTTCGCGTTGTAGCCGATCGTGACGACGGCGCCCTCTTGGCCGGTACCGCTGAACGTGGGGCGGCTCGTGGTGACGGTGCTGCCGGCCGCAGGGCTCACGACCGTCGGTGCGACGATCACCGGGAGCTTTTCGTTGTCGGGGTTCAGGGTCACCGTGGAGCGGGTGGTGTTGTTGCCCTTGCCGCTCTGAGTCACTTCGAGGACGTGCTTGTAGTCGTCGAGGGTCGTGGTCTTCAGCGTCCAGGTGCCACCTGCCGAGGCGGTCGTGGCACCGAGGATCGCCTCGGTGCCCTGCTCGCGGACGGTCACGGTCGCGCCGGCCTCGCCCGTGCCACTCATCGTGACGAGACCGCCGTCGTGGGCGGCACCGTCGACGGGGGACGTGATCGACACGGCCGGGCCGTAGGCGACGGTCAGGCTGAGGTTGCCGTTCGGCTCGCCGTCGACTTCCTGGTGGGCAGTCAGGGTGTACTTGCCGCCGACACCGGGCGCGGTGACGGGGGTCGACCACGTGCCGTCCGTGGCGGTTGTGGTCCGGGCGACCTCGTGGCCCGAGGTATTCGTGAGGACGACTTGCGAACCCGCCTGGGCGGTGCCCGACGCGATGACCTCCGCGTCGATCTCAGCGGGCATCGAAACCGTACCGCCGAGAGGCGCGACACGGAGGTCGACGTTGATCACGGCCGAGTCGGTCTTGAGGCCGTTCGCGAACTGCTCGACGGTCACCGGGTTCGAGCCCAGGGTGAGGCCGCCGACGGTCGCCGTCCAGACGCCGTCGTCGCCGACCAGGGTCTCCGTCTTGCCGTTGAGCACGATCAACGAACCGGGGTCTCCCTGGCCGGTCAGTTGCGACGAACGGCCGGGGATGTCGATGGTGGTCGGGGTGGCGGACATGCCGGCCGTGAAGACGGGGACGTCGGTACGGTCCTGCGTGATCCCGAGAACTCCGACGATGGTCAGGTCGCCGCCGCTCAGTTCGGACTGAGGCGGTGCCGTCGGCGAGACGCGCAGTTTCACCTTCAGGTAGAGCCCGTTCGATCCCCAGAAGAGAGACGTGGGGGCGAGCCACTCCCGCGATTTGATCGTGGCGGTCCTGCCGTTGTTCGCGATGCGGACGGAGTCCTCGAGGACGTCGTTCTTGTTCCAGCGCGCTTCGATGGCTTCGATGGTCGTGCCCTCTGGCGCGGTGAACGATCCGTAGCCAAGCAGGGTGGGATACGTCAACTTGACGTCGATCCAGTCGGAGACGTCACCCGGGCGGGTCGGGCTCCCGGTGATGGCCGCACTGTTCGTGTACGTCGTCGTGGCAGCTCTCGAGTTCGGGGCCGTCGGTGTGAGAGGCGCCTCGGCAGGCGCAGGCGCAGTCGCAGGTGTCGGCGAGGCGGGTGCCTCGGAGGGGTCGCGCTCGTCGGAATCGTCGTCGGCCCTCTGCTCGGCCGGGGCCTCTTCGAGGGGGCCTCGCTCGGTGGTGTCGTCGGCGGGGGTCGGTGTGGCGGGTGCCTCGGTGGACACGGATGCCGGGGCGGGTGCGGCCATGCTGGGGGAGCTGGTGGCCACGGTGCCGAGCGCTGCCGCTGCGGCGATGACGCCGAACGCGGATGCGCGGAACGAAGTGTTCTTCACGGGGTTCCTTACTGACTGGATGACGGTGGTGTGACGGGCTGGCGAGAACACGCGGCCCTGTGCTCCTCGGTTAGGAGTGCACTCAATATACTAACGTTCCAGATGTCGGCTGCACGGTTGTTTCGTGATGCCGGGCCGGACGAGCTTGACGGCGCCGCGTTCTCTTGCGCTGCAGGGCTCTCGGGCTAAACTTGAGTCAGCTCCACTCAGGTTTCGAGAAAGGCACATCCATGGCGAACATGCAGGGCGCACCCGCCTCCACCGAGAAGCAGAAGAGTGCGCTCGAGAAGTACGGCGTCGACCTGACCGCCATCGCCCGCAGTGGCAAGCTCGACCCCGTGATCGGCCGCGATGCCGAGATCCGTCGCATCAGCCAGGTGCTCACCCGCCGCACCAAGAACAATCCCGTCCTGATCGGCGAACCGGGCGTCGGCAAGACCGCCGTCGTCGAAGGTCTGGCCCAGCGCATCGTCGAGGGCGACGTCGCCGACAGCCTGAAGGACAAGCGGCTGATCAGCCTCGACCTAGCCGCCCTCGTCGCCGGCGCGAAGTACCGTGGCGAGTTCGAGGAGCGTCTCAAGGACGTCCTCGGAGAGATCACCAAGAGCGACGGCCAGGTGATCACCTTCATCGACGAGTTGCACACCTTGATGGGTGCTGGTGGCGGTGAGGGCTCGGTGGCCGCGTCGAACATGCTCAAACCCATGCTCGCTCGCGGCGAGCTCCGTCTGATCGGTGCCACCACCCTGGACGAGTACCGCCAGTACATCGAGAAGGACGCCGCCCTCGAGCGCCGCTTCCAGCAGGTCTACGTCGGTGAGCCCACCGTCGAGGACACCGTCGCCATCCTCCGTGGGCTCAAAGAGCGGTACGAGGCGCACCACGGCGTCACCATCACCGACGGCGCTCTCGTGGCGGCCGCGTCGTTGTCCAACCGATACATCCCCAGCCGTCAATTGCCCGACAAGGCCATCGACCTCGTCGACGAGGCGGGCTCACGCCTCAAGATGGAGATCGACTCCTCACCCGTCGAACTCGATCAGCTCTACCGAGGCCTCGTCCGCCTGCAGATCGAAGAACTCGCTCTCAAGAAAGAGAAGGACGACGCGTCGCAGGCCCGCCTCGCCACCCTGCGCGAGGCCATCGCCCAGCAACAGGCCGCGTACGACGACCTGAACGCCCGCTGGCAAGCCGAGAAGGCTGCGTTGCAGGGTGTCGGCACGCTCCGCAGCGACCTCAACGAGGCCCGCATCGATGCCGACCGCGCCCTCCGCGAGGGGCGCTACGAGGACGCCGCCCGCATCAGCTACGAACGCATCCCCGACATCGAGAAGCGCCTCGCCGATGCCGAGTCCTTCGAGAAATCGGGTGACCGGCTGGTGAGTGACGCCGTCACCGACGGTGACATCGCCGAGGTCGTCGCCGCCTGGACCGGCATCCCCGTCGGCCGCCTGCTCAGCGGCGAGACCGAGAAGCTGCTGCATCTCGAGAGCGAACTAGGGAGGCGCCTCATCGGTCAGAAGGCGGCCGTCCAGGCCGTCAGTGAAGCGGTCCGACGCACCCGCGCCGGCATCAGCGATCCCGATCGGCCCACCGGCTCGTTCCTCTTCCTCGGGCCCACCGGAGTCGGCAAGACCGAGCTCGCCAAGGCCCTCGCCGACTTCCTCTTCGACGACGAGAAGGCCCTCGTCCGCATCGACATGAGCGAGTACGGCGAAAAGCACAGCGTGTCCCGGCTCGTGGGCGCGCCTCCTGGCTACGTCGGCTACGAGGCCGGCGGCCAGCTGACCGAGGCCGTTCGCCGTCGCCCCTACAGCGTGGTGCTCATGGACGAGGTCGAGAAGGCCCATCCCGAGGTCTTCGACGTGCTGCTCCAGGTGCTCGACGACGGGCGACTGACCGACGGCCAGGGGCGCACCGTCGACTTCCGCAACACGATCCTCGTGCTGACCTCGAACCTCGGCTCGCAGGTCATCACCGATCCGGGCCTGAGCGACCCCGAGAAAGAAGAGCTCGTGCAGGGGCTCGTGCGCCAGGCGTTCAAGCCCGAGTTCGTCAATCGGCTCGACGACATCGTGGTTTTCTCGACCCTGAGCACCGACGACCTCGGTCAGATCGTGTCGCTCTACGTCGACCGCCTCGGCCGTCGTCTGACCGATCGCCGTCTCGCCCTCGCCGTCACCCCCGACGCCCGCGCCTGGCTCGCCGAGCGGGGCTACGATCCGATCTACGGCGCCCGACCGCTTCGCCGCCTCATGCAGCGGCAGATCGACGACAAGCTCGCCATGGCCCTCCTCGGCGGCGACATCGTCGACGGGGACACCGTGCGGGTCGACGTGGCCGACGGCGGCGAGGGCCTGAGCGTCGCGAAGTACGAGGTGGCCGACCCCACGCGGGACGACCTCGACGACCTGCCCGCGTAGGGGCCGTGCGATCCACCGTCGAGAAACGCCGCGTGACGACTCTCGGGTCGTCCGGGATGCGCCCTGCGGGCAGACTGGGGCCATGCGCACCTGGGTGAAGATCTGCGGCCTGTCCACGCCCGAGACCGTCGACGCGGCCGTCGAGGCCGGGGCCGACGCCGTGGGGTTCGTCTTCGCCCTGGGCAGTCCGCGGACGATCGACCCCGCGACCGCACGCGAGCTGGCAGCCCGCGTGCCGGAGGGCATCGAGACCGTCGGCGTGTTCCGCGGCCAGGGCATCGGGACGGTGCTCGAGCTGGCCCGCGCCTCCTCGCTGTCGGCCGTGCAGCTGCACGGCGACGAGACCCCTGCCGACGTGGCCACCGCCCATGCGGCGGGCTTCCGGGTCATCCGCGCCGTGAGCGCCGCCGCCTACGCGGCCGAACCCGAGGAGGCGCGTGTCGCCTACCGCGAGGACGCCCTGCTCCTCGATGCGGTCGACCCGGGTGCCGGTGCCGTCTTCGACGCCGGGCCGCTGTACGCCAGGCCACCGAGCCGGCAGTGGTTGCTTGCCGGGGGGCTCACGCCCGACACCGTGGCCGGCTTGCTCGAGGGGTTGAAGACGATCGGCGCGGTGGGAGTCGACGTCAGCTCGGGAGTCGAGTCGAGCCGCGGCGTGAAGAGCGTCGACCTGATCCGTGCGTTCGTCGAGGCCGCCCGAGGCTGAGCGAACCGGACCTCAGCCGATCAGTGCCCCGGCGTCCGCGATGAACCGGTCGACGTGCTGCTCGGTCGTGTCGAACGAACACATGAGGCGCACTTCACCCGTCGCGCGGTTCCAGTCGTAGAAGTGATGGGTTGCGCGGAGCGGCTCGACGGCGTGTCGGGGCAAGACGACGAAGAGGGCGTTGGCATCGACTCGCTGCGTGACGGTGACCCCCGGTAGCGCGGACAGCCCGGTGGCCAGGCGCGTGGCCATGGCGTTCGCCCGTGTCGCCGACCGCAACCAGAGGTCACCGTCGAGCATCGCCAGGAACTGCGCCGAGACGAAGCGCATCTTCGAGGCCAGCTGTGCGTCCATCTTGCGCAGGTACACCAGCCCGGCCCGCGCCTCCTCGGTGAAGGTGACGACCGACTCACCCAGCACCAGACCGTTCTTGGTGCCACCGAACGAGACCGAGTCGACTCCGGCATCGCGGGTGATCGCCCGCAAGGGCACGCCGAGCGAGGCGGCCGCGTTCGCGAGACGGGCGCCGTCGAGGTGCACGCGCATGCCGAGAGTGTGCGCGTGGTCGGTGACGGCGCGGATCTCGTCGGGCGTGTAGACCGTGCCCAGCTCGGTGCTCTGCGTGATCGTCACGGCCAGCGGCTGTGGCCTCTGCTGGTCACCCCAGCCGTAGGCCTGCCGGTCGATCAGGTCGGGCGTCAGCTTGCCGTCGGAGGTCGGTACCGTCAGCAGCTTGATGCCGCCCAGGCGCTCGGGTGCCCCGCCCTCGTCGGTGTAGACGTGAGCGGTCGTGGCGCAGACCACGGCCGCCCACCGGGGTGTCAACGCTTGCAGTGCGGCAACGTTCGCACCGGTGCCGGTCAGGACGGGGTCGATCGCGGCCCCTTCGCCGAACGTCTCGACGACGACCTCGGACAGGCGCCGTGTGTAGGGATCGGCGCCGTACGAACCGACGTGGCCGCCGTTGGCGTCGACGATCGCCTGCAGCACCTCGGGGTGGGCCCCGGCGTAGTTGTCGCTGGCGAACGAGTGGACCGAGGGATCGTGGAGGCGCGTCACCCGTCGATTCTGCCCGACCGCCGACCCCTCGAGGCCTCAGGAGGTGCGGATCATCCGACGACGGAGCCTCCGGGGCGAGCCGAGCGCCCGAAGGCCGGGGCCGCCCCGGCTTGTGCAATTCAAATACCACACGTAGAGTTGCATGTGACACTTCGTCGACTTGACGCCTCGCCCGGTCGAACCCGCCGGGCGATCCTTCCACCCCGAGAGGCCCCGTCATGCTGTTCGCCCACGCCCCGAAGCTCGTCTTGGCCGGTCCGTACCCGATGATCCGTCCCGTCGCCGATCGGGCGGCAGCGCTCGACGCCGAGGTCGTCGTGCTCTCGTCCGAGCTGACCACCCCGATCGACGACATCGTCGGGTTCGACTGGGCAGTGGTGGCGATCGACGCCGCCACCCCCACGGCGGTGCAGCTCGACCGCGCGGTCCACAGCCTTGCGAGCGGCCTGCGACGCGGCGCCTTGGTCGTCGTCGCCTCGGATCGTCCGGTCACGCAGGCGGCGAAGCGCTTCGCCGACGACCTCGCCGAGGCCAGCGGGCTCGCGACCGGCGAGTCGTTCGCCGTGGCCGCCTACGAGGTCGGTGTCGTCGCCTGGGCCGCCGACGCCCAGGCCGAGGACGAGGCGGCTCATCTGCTCCAGCGCATCGGAGCTCCGGTGGGGGGTGGGGTGCCCGCTGCCTGACCCCGTCGTCCGGCCGGCCCTTCGGGTGTGCGACAGGATGGACCCATGGGTGGAGTGCTGATCGGGTTCGCGATCATCGGTGTGGTGATCGCGACGGGCTACGTCGTCGGACGCGTCGACCTGCTCGGGGCGTCCGGCCACCGGGTGCTCTCGCGCCTGGTGTTCTTCGTCCTGACGCCCTGCCTGCTGTTCTCCACGATCTCCCAGGCCGACGTCCACGTGTTGTTCTCCCGATTGCTCGTCGTGTCGGCCCTCGCCTCGCTGATAGCCGCGGTCCTGTCCGTCCTCGTGCTGAAGGTCGTACTCCACCGCAGCACCGCCGACACGACAATCGGCACGATGGGGGGCGCCTACGTCAACGCGAACAACATCGGTCTGCCGGTGGCCACCTACGTGCTGGGTAGCGCCACGTTCGTCGCGCCGGTCCTGCTCTACCAGCTGCTCGTGCTCACACCGATCGTGCTGGCCGTCATGGACACCGTGACGAATCGCGGCAGCAGCATCGGGCGCACCATCGCGCGCCCGTTCACGAACCCCCTGCTGATCGGGTCCGTGCTCGGCGTGCTCGTCGCGGTCACCGGTCTCGAGATTCCCCAGGCCGTCCGCGAGCCCTTCGACTTGGTGGGCGGGGCCGCGGTGCCGGTCGTCCTGCTGTCCTTCGGCATGTCGCTGCACGGGTCGAAGCCGTTCCAGGCAGGCCAGGGGCGGTCCGACATCGTCGTGGCCGTCGTGTTGAAGCTGGTCGTGATGCCGGTCACGGCCTGGCTGCTCGGGGCGTTCGTGTTCGACTTCGATCGAGACGAGCTGTTCGTGGCGGTCGTGCTCGCAGGGCTGCCGTCGGCTCAGAACGTGTTCAACTACGCCCAGCGCTACCGGACCGGGGTCGTCGTCGCACGGGACACCGTCCTGGCGACGACGATCTTGTCGGTGCCCGTGCTGGTGCTGGTCGCGGCGCTGCTCGCCTGACCCGCGCCTCCTGGCGTCGAGCGCCGCAGGCGAGCGGTGCCGGGACTCAGAAGATCATCGGTCGGTCGTCGTCGAGCTCGGTCTCGAGATCGAGGTCGACGACCACCGGTACGTGATCGCTCGGGGCGTCGCCCTTGCGCTCGTCACGGTGGATCGCCACCGAGGTGACGAGGTCGTCGAACGGCTTCGAGCCCAGGATGAAGTCGATACGCATGCCCTCGTTCTTCGGGAAGCGCAGTTGCTTGTAGTCCCAGTACGTGTAGCCCTCGGGGAGGCGCGACCGCACGACGTCGGTCAGGCCGACCTCCTCGAAGCGGAAGAACGCGTCGCGTTCGGGCTGGCTCACGTGGGTGTGGCCCTCGAAGACCGACATGTCCCACACGTCGGTGTCGAGCGGAGCCACGTTCCAGTCGCCCATCAGGGCCAGTGGCCGATCGGGTCGCTCGGCGAGCCAGGTCTCGGTCTCGGCGGCGAGCTTGGCGAGCCAGTCGAGCTTGTAGGCGTAGTGCGGATCGGCGAGCTCGCGCCCGTTCGGGACGTAGAGACTCCAGAGGCGGATGCCCTCGACGGTGACGCCGATCGCGCGCGCCTCCTTGGGCTGATCGGGGCCTTCGAGGCCCTTGGCGAAGCCGGGCTGCGTGGGGAAGGTGATCTCTACGTCCTCCATCGGCAGACGGCTGACGAACGCGACGCCGTTCCACTGGCTGAGACCGTGCAGCTCGACCTCGTAACCGGCCTCGCGGAAGGCGTCGTAGGGGAACTGCTCGGGCTTGCACTTGATCTCTTGCAACCCCGCGACGTCGACGTCTTCTCGGACGAGCCAGTCGACGACCCGACCGACTCGAGCCCGGACGGAGTTGACGTTGTAGGTCGCGACGCGCATGAAGCCACGCTATCAACGGGGGCCCTGTGTGAATCGGCCCTCGACGTGCTGCACCTCGCGGTCGCCGAGCGGCTGGACGGGACACGCGGTGGCGAAGCCGGGCGGGGTGCGAGGGGGAGCTCGGTGGTTCGTTGCCCATAGGGCATTGAGGCCGTTCACTTGTGTCACC
Organism: Frigoribacterium sp. VKM Ac-2836; assembly: GCF_013248995.1. Taxonomy (GTDB): domain Bacteria; phylum Actinomycetota; class Actinomycetes; order Actinomycetales; family Microbacteriaceae; genus Frigoribacterium. The sequence goes on from NZ_JABRPK010000006.1 coordinate 117,887, forward strand.
GACTAGAGTAGAAACGAGACATGTCTCATGATTCACGCAGGGGGGCGGCCGGAGCCCCGCAGGGCAGCCACTACGAGCGGGCACGCGGCGTCGCCCCCGTCCGCATCGAGACGTACCCGAAGCGTCACCAGGTCTCCGTGGACGTGCGGTTGGCCCGGCTCGCCCGCTCGGCGGTCGTGCGCTACGAGGACTTCTTCCTGCCGTCCGCCACAGGGGCGGACCTGCACCGACTGACCACACGATCGATCGAGCGGTCGTCCCGAGACGGCCGTTGAGCCGGGCCGCCCCGACGTTCCCGGGCCGCCTGCTCTACCATGGGTCACCGTGACCGACGCACGCACGCAGCTCATCGACTACATCGGCTCCGAGGCCGTCTTCCACGGCGACTTCACGCTGACCAGCGGCAAGAAGGCGACGTACTACATCGACCTCCGCAAGGTCAGCCTCGATCACCGTGTCGCACCCTTGATCGGCCGGGTCATGGTCGACCTGATCGACGAGGTCCCGGACGTGTTCGCGGTCGGGGGCTTGACGATGGGCGCCGACCCGATCGCGGCCGCCGTGCTGCACCAAGGCGTGGCGCTCGGCAAGGACTACGACGCCTTCGTCGTCCGCAAAGAGCCCAAGGACCACGGCCGAGGCAAGCAGGTCGAGGGCCCCGACCTCGAGGGCAAGCGGGTCGTCGTGCTCGAAGACACCTCGACGACCGGCGGTTCGCCCCTCGCCGCCGCCAGGGCTCTCGAGGCCGTCGGAGCCGAGATCGCCGCGGTCGCCGTCGTCGTCGACCGCAGCACCGGAGCCCGCGAGGTGATCGAGGCGGCGGGCTACCCCTACTACGCCGCCATCGGGCTGGAAGACCTCGGGCTGAAACCGTGACCGACAACCGGCGGAACGGCGAGGACGGCGACGGTGACGACGCCGGGCGCGACGACGCCAGCGACTGGCTCGCCGCGCAGTTCGACGGCCCCGTCGAAGACGACGACACGGCGTCCGACACCCCGTCAGGAGGCGCGGGTGGCGCTCACGACGTCGCCCCCGAGGACGTCCCCACCCAGGCGTTCGACCTGTCGCCGGCCCCCCTTCCGTTCGTCGTGCCCGAGTCCCCGGCGGGGACGACTCCGCCCAGGACCTCGGGTCACCCCCAGGCTCTCGACCTCGGGGCGCTGACGGGTGCCGTGCCGCCGCCGCAGCCCCCGTCGTCCGTGCCGACTCCGGACCCTGCCGCGCAGTCCGAGTCGTCGCGTTCCGACCTCGGACCGGCGGACGGGGCCGATCATGCCGACCCGCCATCGGACCCCGAGGACGCGAACGACCGGACCGACGCCAGCGACGAGCCGGGGGCCTTCACGGCCTTGATCTCGGCGCCCCGGCCCGAGTCCGCCCAGCCCGCGACCTTCGACTGGGATGCGCTGCCAGAGCCAGAGCCAGAGCCAGAGCCAGAGCCCGAGCCCGAGCCAGAGCCAGAGCTTGAGCCCGAGCCAGAGCCAGAGCCCGAGCCCGAGCCAGAGCCAGAGCCAGAGCCAGAGCTGGCACCGGCATTGTCACCGGAGCCGGAGGTCGAGCCCGAGCCAGAACCCGAGCAGGACGCGGGCTCCCGCAAGGGTCGTGCCGATGCTCCGTGGTGGGTCGAAGAACACCACGAGATGACGCGGCGGGAGCGCCGCTTGGCGGAGGCCGCAGGGGCCGCGGGCGCCGCGGCGGCCGCAGCGGCCGCTTCCGGGGTCGCGTCCGGTGTCCCCGGAGCCCCCTCGGCGCCGACGCGCGTCCCCGGTGTCGAGGTGTCGTCCCCCCAGGCGTCCGAGGCCGAGCCCCCCACCACCGGCGACCGCGAACCCACCTTCACCGAGATCCTCGGCGTCGTCCCGTCCACCTCCGTCGAGGATGCCGCGCCCACGGGCTCGCGGCACGAGCCGGAGCACGCCGTCCCCTCCGCGGACGTCCCCGCCGCGTGGTCTCTGTCCGGCTCGGGCGAGGAGCCCCGTCACGAGGTCGAGCCGACGCCCGACGCCGACGACGACGAGGGTCTGGACGACGTGACCGAGGTGACGACCGCGACCGGCCTGTTCGCGCCTCCTCGTTCCGCGCTCGACGAACGTCGCGACGTCGCCCACGCCCCGGACGTGGCCGGTGCCGCGGACCACGCCACCCCGGTGCTACCCGGTGTCTCGATGAGCGCCACCGCCGCTCCGACGGGCGAACGGCCGCGCCGTGAGGTCGGAGCAGCCGGCGTCTTCGTCCCGCGGACCCGTCCGGCCGACGAGACGCCTGCGGCGGCACCCCGCACGGCCGGTCTGGCCGAGTGGGTGCGGACGCACAAGGTCCTTGCCGCCCTGGGGGCAGGGCTGGTCATCGTCCTGCTGCTCGTCGCGTTGTTCTTCATCTCGAGGTCGCTCTTCGCCTCGACGGACGACGTGACGGGTGATCCGTCGGTCGCCGCGGCGCCGACCGCGGCCCGGACGGTGACGGCCGCCCCGGTCGAGCCCGCCGCCGAGGTCGTCCCCGCGGGTCCGCTGTCGGCCGGCACGCATTCGTACGCCGAGCTGCAGGGCGGTGAGTGCTTCTCGGCCTTCGAATCGGCCTGGCAGCAGGACTACGAGGTCGCCGACTGCGCCCAGCCGCACGTGGCGCAGCTCACCCGCCTGGGCACCCTCGAGGGTGATGCTGCAGCTGCCTACCCGGGCGCCGACGTGCTTCAGAGCCAGATGAACCTGCTCTGCACCGGCTCGGACGCGCTCGACCGGCAGGCCGCGGCGGCCTACCCCGACGTGCAGCTGCTCGCGAGCTTCCCGGCCGACGCGGAGGCGTGGGCCGCGGGCGACCGCACCTATTCGTGCTTCGTCAACCGCAGCGGTGGCGAGGCCCTGACCACCAGCCTCGTCGCGGTCGCGGGTTGATCGATCGACTCGCCCGCGCCTCCACGACCCCGGAGGGTCAGGCCTCGGACGGGACCACGTCGGACTCGACCGGTTCGTTGCGCACGAGTTCGTGCACCCCGGCCAGGATCTCGTTGGGCCGGAACGGGTAGCGGTCGATCTCGGCCTGGTCGCTGATGCCCGTCATCACGAGGATCGTGTGCAGACCGGCCTCGATGCCCGCCATGATGTCGGTGTCCATCCGGTCGCCGATCATCGCGGTGTTCTCGCTGTGGGCGCCGATGCGGTTCATGGCCGAGCGGAACATCATCGGGTTCGGCTTGCCGACCACGTAGGGCTCCTTGTTCGTCGCCTTCGAGATCATCGCGGCGATCGCGCCCGTGGCGGGCAGCACGCCGTCGGCGCTGGGCCCCGTCGCATCGGGGTTGGTCACGATGAACCGTGCCCCGCCGAGGATCAGGCGCACGGCCTTGGTGATCGAGTCGAACGAGTAGTTACGGGTCTCGCCCACGACGACGTAGTCGGGATTCGTCTCGGTCATGATGAACCCGGCCTCGTGCAGGGCCGTCGTCATGCCCGCCTCGCCGATCACGAACGCCGAACCGCCGGGCATCTGCGAGCGGCAGAAGTCGGCCGTGGCGAGGGCGCTCGTCCAGATGCGCTCCTCGGGCACGTGCAACCCTGACGCGCGCAGTCGGGCGGCGAGGTCGCGTGGGGTGAAGATCGAGTTGTTGGTGAGCACGAGGTAGGGGGTGCCCTCGTCCTGCCACTGCTGGATCAGCTCGGCGGCCCCGGGCAGTGCGTGGTTCTCGTGGACGAGGACGCCGTCCATGTCGGTCAGCCAGCATTCGACGTCTTCGCGTGCACCCATGCGGTCACCTTAGCGAGGTGCCCTGACGACGAGGAGGCGCGAGCCGCCTCCTCTCACCGCCTACCCTGGTCGGATGCCCCAGGACGAGTCCCCGACGCCGCCGAACGACGAGCTGACGCACGGGGTGGGGCCCTGGCCGGGAGGCGAGGCAGCCTGGCCGGAGGGGGACCACTTCGACCCCGAGCTGCTCCGCGAGGGCGACCGGCGGAACGTCGTCGACCGTTACCGGTACTGGACGATGGAAGCCGTGGTCGCCGACATCGACGCCCACCGGCACGGCTTCCACGTGGCGGTCGAGAACTGGCAGCACGACATGAACATCGGCTCGATCGTGCGGAGTGCCAACGCCTTCGCGGCCGACACGGTCCACATCATCGGACGCCGTCGGTGGAACAAGCGCGGCGCGATGGTGACCGACCGGTATCAGCACGTGGTGCACCATCCCGACGTCGAGACGTTCCTGGCGTGGGCGCGCGAGCAGCGCCTCCCCGTCCTCGCCGTCGACAACGTCGAGGGTTCGGTGCCGATCGAGACGTTCGACCTGCCCGAACGGTGCGTCCTCGTCTTCGGGCAAGAGGGACCGGGGTTGTCGCCGGAGGCGCTCGCGGCGGCCGAGGCCGTGCTCGAGATCTCTCAGTTCGGCTCGACGCGCAGCATCAACGCGGCGGCAGCCGCTGCCGTGGTGATGCACGCCTGGGTCGTGCGCCATCGCTTCTCGGCCCCTGCGGGCACACGTTGACCTGACTCATATTTCACACCTATACTCTTGATGATCGGCCTGAGGGTCGTTCACTTCCTGTCTCCCGAGCAGAAGCGAGAGTGCCCCGTGCCGTCGTCCACCTCGTCCGCCGCCCCCGACGGATCCCGATCCGTCCCTCGGGTCCTGTTCATCGCGGCACCGTTGATGGCCCGCAGCGGTGTCTACCGGTCGACCCACGACCTGGTCGCCGAGGCCCGGGCACGGGGGCTCGACTGGCGGGCCGTCCTGGGGCTGCGTCCGACGGCTCGTGGCACCGTCGCGAACACCCCGGGGGTCCGCGAGGTCACGGTGCGCGCCCACGGTCGTGCGGTTCTCGACGAGGTCGCGGATCTCGTGTCGAGCGCTCCCGAGGCCCATGCAGCCGACGTGGTCGTCACCCTCGTCACCCAGAGCGACGTCGCCCTCGCCCGGTCTCGTGGTCGCGGGTCCACGCCCTGGGTGGCGTGGGTACGCGGACTGCCCTGGCCCGCTCCCGGTGAGCAGGGGCACCTTCGCCGGGTCGCCCTCCGTCTCGTCGAGGGTCGGGCCCTGCGCGAGGCCGACGACGTCTGGGCGACGACGCCCGTGCTCGCCGACGAGGTGGCGCGGGCCCGCCGTCCCCACCTCGTCCCAGCCGGCATCCGCCTCTCCGCCCGGAGATCCTGGGGTGAAGCCGCCTCGCCTCTCGTCTGGGCGGCCCGGTTCGACGTCGACAAGCGACCCGCCGCGTTCGTCGAACTCGCTGCCCGGGCCGGTGTGCCCGGTCGCCTGCACGGGCAGGGTCCGCTCGAGGCTCGGCTGCGCGCCTCCCTGCCCGAGGGCGTGACCATGCCCGGGTGGGTCGACCCTGCGAGGCTCTGGGACGATGCCGGGCTCTTCGTCGGAACGGCCTCGCGCGAGGCCTTCGGCCGGAGCGCCGTCGAGGCGGCCGCCGCAGGCGTGCCCATTCTGCTGGGCGACAGCTACGGTGCCGCGCCCCTCCTCGTGACCGACCCCGACCTGCGACGACGCCTCGTCCTGCCCGTCGGCGAACCCGACCGGTGGCTCGCGGCCGTCCGCGACCTGACCGGCGACGCCGAGCTTCGTCGGGCGGTCTCGGACCACGTCGCCGGCAACGCTTCGCTCCTGTCCGTCGCTGCCTCGGTCGACGCCGTGGTCGACCGTCTGTCCGAGCTCGGCGTCACGGCGGCCGCCCGATGAGTCGCTCGACCCGCCGCGGGGCAGGCGTCCCTCGCCCGGGCACCGGTCCGCTCCGCGTGCTCCAGTACGGGGTGCACGACACGGGCTACCCCCGAAACGTCCGCGTGCGGGCCCATCTCGAACGGCAGCTCGGGGCATCGGTCGTCATCGCACCGCGGTCGCGGGCCGCCCGCCGGTCGCTCCGCGCGATCGATGACGTCCGCGCGCTCCTCCGGGGCGCGCGTCATGCCGACGTCGTCCTGCTCTCCGAGTTCCGGCTCGGCCACGCGCCGCTCGCTTGGCTCGTCGCCCGGCTGCACGGAGCCGTCCTCGTCGTCGACGGGTTCGTGGGGCTGTACGAGACCGTGGTGGACGACTGGCGTCGGGTCTCTCCGGCATCCCCCGCGGCCCTCCGGTTCCGTGTGCTCGACGCCGCCGCCGTGAGGTTCGCGGACGTCTACCTCGTCGACACCGAGCCCCGGGCCGCCGAGATCGTCCGGCGGCACGCCCCCTCGGCGCCGGTCCTCGCGCTCGCGGTCGGCGCGCCGGCCTGGGCCACCTGGCAGCCGCCCGCTCCGCCTCACGACGCCCTCCGGGTGCTCTACTACGGGGGATACATCCCCCTGCACGGCGTCGACCTCGTCATCGACGCCCTCGCTCTGGTCGGGGCACGTCGTCGAGTCGAGGTCGTCCTCGTCGGCGACGGTCCCGCCCGCCGGTCCGTCGAGGCGCGCGTGGCTCGAGCGGGCCTCGCCGACCGGTGCGCCTTCGTCGACGCGGTGGCCGAGAGCGAGCTCGTCGACCACATCGCCCGGGCCGACGTGGTCCTCGGAGTCTTCGGCTCCTCGACCAAGGCCCGCGGTGTCGTGGCGAACAAGGTCTGGCAGGGGCTCGCATGCGGTCGGACCGTGATCACCCAACGATCGAGCGCCCTCGACGACGTCCGACGCGAGGTGGGGGGCCTGCTCGTCCAGACCGAGCCGGCCAGCGCCTCCTCGATCGCGGACGCCCTGGTCGCGGCCCGGCCCGCCGATCAGGCGCCGGCGCCCCGCGACGTGGCCGCGCGCCTCGAGGCGACCGTCCAGCGATCGTACGACCGGTTCTCCGACCACCTGGCGGCGCTCGGCCTCGGCCTGGGCCCGGTCCGCTCGTGAGGGGACTCGGGCGGCAGGTCGGCCGTCTCGCCCTCCACCTGCTCGTGCCGGCCCTCAGTGCGGCCGCCCCCCTGGCCGTGATCCCCGCGGTCACCTCCACCCACGGGGCGTCGGGGTGGGCCGCCGTGGCGGTCGGATCCTCCGTCGGCATCGCCACGGCGGTCGTCGCCGAACTCGGGTGGGGCATCGTCGGTCCGCAACGCGTCGCCCGAGGCACGCGTCCCCCCGGAGGCCTCTTCGCCACGGCATTGGCCAGCAAGCTCGTGGCGACCGCGGTCCTGCTGCCCGTCGCCGCGGCCGTGACGGTGGTCGTCGCGGGCGATCACCGACCGGCGGCCGTGCTGGTCTCGGTGGGTGTCGCGCTCGGGGCGCTCAGCCCGACCTGGTACTTCATCGGTCTCGGGCGTCCGCTGTTGATCCTCCTCGCCGAGACCCTCCCGCGTGTGCTGGTCTCGCTCGCATCGGCCGGTGCGATCGCAGCCGGTGCTCCGCTCGAGGTCTACGGCGCCGGCATGGTTCTCGCGGCCGCCGTCACCTTCGTGGTGGCTCCCCGTCTCGGCGGGGCCCGTCTGCCCGGAGCGGCCGACTTCCGCGCCGTCCCGTCCGTCGTGCGATCCCAACTCGTCCTCGTGGTCGGGCGGGGCGTGGCGACGACCTACAAATCCCTGCCCGTGGCTCTCCTGGGCGCGGTGTCGCCTGGTTCCGTGGCCGCATTCGCCGCGGTGGACCGGCCCCTGCGCATGGGGCTGCAGGTGGTGTCCGCGATCCCCGACCGCCTGCAGACCTGGGTGGGAGTGCCCTCCGCCGAGCTCGCGCATCGTCGCAGTGTGATCTCCCTCGGGGTGAACGCCTCGCTCGGTCTCGTCGTCGGCGTCGGTTTCGCGACGTGCATGCCGGCCGTCGCCGTCGTCCTCTTCACGGGAGCCGTCCCGGTGTCGCCCGACCTGGCCGTGGCAGGAGGTGTCCTCGTCGGCGTGATCTGCGCGTCACGCGGTGCCGGTCTCGCCCTCGTGAGCGCCGGGCGTCACGTACACACGACCACGGCGTCGATCGGTTCTGCGATCGTGGGCGTCCCGGGAGTCCTGGTGCTCGGAGTCCATCTCGGCGCGTCCGGAGCCGTGTGGGCACTCGTCCTGGCCGAGACCGTCGGGTTCGTCGTCCAGCTCTCGGCCCTGGCGCGATCGAGCCGGCATCGGGCCGTGCCCGAGCCCGTGCCCGAGCCCGAGCCCGAGCCCGAGCCCGAGCCCGAGCCCGTACCCGTGCGCGCCGCGGTCCCCGCGTCGGCTCCGGACGTCCAAGGGCAGGCGCTCCGATGATCGTCGCCCTCGCCGCTGCCCTGACGGCGGCGCTCGTGGCGCTCATCGGCGGGCTCCTCCTGCCGGTCGACCGGAGACGGGGTGCGGCGCTCGTCGTCGCCGTGGCCGTGCTCGTCTCCACGACGTCGGGGTCGGCGCCCGAGGTCGTCCGCCACGTCGCCGTGGCCACCGTGGTCGGACTCTGCGGGGCGGCACTCGTCTCACCCCGGTCGTGGGTGATCGGGCGCCCTCGGGCCACGATGGCGACGTCGGTCTTCTTCGCCTTCTCGATCGTCTGCGTGCTGGTGCTCGCCCCCTCGACCATCGTCCTCATGTCCGAACTCGCGGCGATCGGGATCGCGATCTCGTGGCTCGTCGCGACGTCCTCACCTCGAGACGTCACGGTGTTCGTCCGGGGGCTCGTCGCCCTCGGGCTCGTGCAGGTCGCGTTGGGAGTCGTCGAGCTCACCGTCACGCACCGCCCGTTCCCCTTCGGGTACAAAGTCCTCGCGACGGGCCGGTCGTTCGTCAGTGAAAACAAGATCCTGCCCGGTGGTCTCGTGCGGATCGAGGGCACCCTCGGCCACCCCATCCCGTACGCCGTCTTCCTCGCCGTCTGCCTGGTCGTCGTCCTCGCGGCGCGGGGCACCTTCCCCGCCTGGTTCCCGTCGGTCGCGGTCGTCGCGCTGTCGACAGGCATCCTCCTGTCGGGCAGCCGCAGCGTCGTCGTCGGGGTCCTCCTCGCCGTGACCTACGTCCTGCTGACCTCCGAGGCGCGGACCCGGGCCACCAAGATCGTCCTGGTGGGGCTCGTGGCCGTCGCGGCCTCCGCCGCCCTGGCGTCCGAGATCGTCCAGGCGGTCGAGACGCTGCTGGCCTCCGGCTCGTACGAGAACCGCATGGGGGCGTTGCGAGCGGTGTCCGGACTCATCGGGCGGCCCGCCCTCGAGGCGGTGGTCGGCAGCGGTTTCGGAAGCGAACCCGAACTGTACGCGCGAGGGCTCCTGCCCCAAGAGGGGTTCACGGTCGTGGACAACCAACTCGTGACGACGCTCGCCACGTTCGGCATCACCGGAGTCGTCTTGTTGGTCGCCGTGCTCGTCATCGGGTTCGTCCACGCCTCCCGAGTGGGTCGCGCGGTCCTCGTCGTCATGATCGTCACGCTGTTCTCGTTCGACTACCTCGTCTGGTTCTCGATGTCCGCTGTGCTCTGGGCCTTCTGCGCGCTGGACGACCGGTCGCATGACGGCCGATCAGGGGCGGACCCGTCCGGATCGGACCGGGCTGACGACGTCCGTGGTCGGGACGCGCGCACGCTCGTCGACTCGCCGGATCGGTAGCCTGGCCCGGGTGGTGTCAGGCTCGCAGGGCACGCCCGAGATAGGTGGCGACCACGTTCGCGGCGGCGACGATCTGCGCGGTCGACCTCGCATAGACCTCTGCCGTGCCCCCGAAGGGGTCGATCACGTCGTCGTCCTCCGCGGTCACGAGGCGCCCTGAGCCGCGGCGAGCGGCCGCCAGTGCCACGGCCCTCTGCAGCCGGACGGTGTCGTCGGGAGCCGTCGCCCTCGCCCGCTCGGAGTCGTCGGGGTCGACGAGACGGCTCAGGCGGGCGAACTCACGCAGGGTGAAGGTCGACCGGTTCGCTCGGGGGACCATCGACACGACGGCCCGTCGGTGCTCCCGGGCGAGCGCGAGGACGAGGGGGGCCTGGTCGACGGCCTCGACCGTCAGCTGACGGCCGCGGTGGGTGGCCAGGTCGAGCCCCAGGCGCTGGGCGGCGTCCAGGGTCGCTCGCGGTGACGGACGGCCTTCGAGAGCGGCCGTCCCATAGCTCTCGACCACGGCTCGCGTCGCCTGGCGCAAGAGTTCGGCGGCCAGCGGCGAGCGGCAGACGTTGCCGGTGCACACCACCAGCAGGGGAGGGGTGGTCAACGGGCGTCCACCGCCGATGTCGTGGACGAGCCCGATGTCGCGGACGAGTCCGCGGTCGCGGACGAGTCCGCGGTCGCGGAGCCGTAGTACGCGCCGTACGCGCCGTACCCGTAGGCGCCGAGGCCCTTGGTCGGAGCCATGGTGAGGACGATCCCCACGGTGCGGCTGCCGATCTCGGAGATGGCGGCGAGGGCCTGTTTCAGCTGGTGACGCGACGATCGCTGTGCGGCGGTCGCCACGATCACACCCGTGACACAGCGGCTGAGGACGGCGGCGTCGGTCACGGGGAGCAGGGGCGGGGAATCGATGACGACGAAGTCGTAGTCGATCTCGACCGCCGAGACGAGGCTCGCCATGGCGAGCGAGCCGAGCAGTTCGCTCGGATTGGGGGGAACGGTGCCCGACGGCAGGACGTGGAGGTCAAGGTTTCCCCAGGGCTGCACGGCGTCGACGAGTTCCGCCCTGCCGACCAGCAGGTCGGTCAACCCGATGGCGCCTTCGAGTCCCATCATCTCGGCGACGCGAGGTCGACGCAGGTCGGCGTCGACGAGCAGCACGGAGGCCCCGGTCTCGGCCAGGCAGACGGCCAGGTTCGCGGCCGTGGTCGACTTGCCCTCGCCGGGCATCGCCGACGTGACGACGAACGTGCGGTTGTGGCCCTCGAACGACACGAACTGCAGGTTGGTGCGGAGGGCGCGGTACGACTCGGCGAGCGGGCTGCGGGGTTCGTTGTGGACGATCAGCGGCGCCGTGGAGGCTTCGGTGTGGAAGCCGATGCCCCCGAGCAGCGGCGCGTCCGTCACCTCGCCGATGTCGGCTTTGCTGCGGATGCGTGTGTCGAGGGTGTTGCGAAGGAGGGCCAGGGCCGTGCCCGAGAGGAGGCCCAGACCGAGTGCGAGGCCGATCCAGAGGACCGGCTTGGGCTCTGTCGGCCTGGTCGGGACGGCAGGATCGTCGAGGGTCTCGACGGTGACGAGTCCATTGCCTCCGCCCACGGGTCGTTCGAGCTGCTCTTCGACCACCTTCTCGAAGCTCGCGGCCACGGCGCCGGTGAGTCGAGCGGCCTGGGCGGGGTCGGGATCGGACACCGAGATGTCGATCAACGACGTGTTGACCGGGCTCGAGGCCGAGATCTTCGCGGCGAGCCCCGCGGGCGTCGTGTCGAGCCCGAGATCGGCGATGACGGGTTCGAGGACCCGTCCCGAGGTCACCACGGAGACGTACGACCTCACCTTGGCCTGGGCTGCGCTGCTGCCCTGGACGAGGTCGCCGGCGTCCGACGAGCCGATCGACGAGACCGAGACGAAGAGCTGGGTCGACGACGAGTACGACTTCGCCGTCGCGAGCGAGGCGGTCGCCCCGAGCAGCACGGCGCTCAGGGTGACGACGACGATGAGGAGCCACCGTGTGCGGACGATGGTGATGAAGGTCTTGAGTTCCATGGAGTTCTTCCCTGCTGAACGGCGTGGTGTCGGGTCGGGGCTGGTCGGGGGCTGGGCTGGTCGGATCTAGGAGGATCGGAGGGTCGGCAGCCCGAGCGCCTCGCGGACGACGTCGGCCTTCTGTCGCCACGTGGCGTCGGGAGGGATCACACCCGGGAGCCGAGGGACCCTCGTGCCGACGGTCTCGAGTGCGGCGAGCACCGAAGCATGCTCGGCGGCGTCCGCGACGGTCACCCCGTCGAGGCCGCGCGCGTCGATGCCGCAGATGGCCGTGCTGAGGACGGGCAGCCCCGCCGCGCGGTATTCGTACGTCTTGATGACGTCACCACCGACCTCCCGCTCGCCGACGTGGTGGGGCACCCATCCGAGGTCGAAGGTCTGCAACAGGGCCGGAACGCGGTCGTAGTGCACGTCGCCCAGCAGGGTGACGTTCGGCGACTCGGCGAGCACCCGGTACTCGGCGTCGAGCACGGGGCCGGCGAACACGAACGACACATGGGGGAGGGCAGCGACGGTGGCCAGGATGCCGTCGAGGTCGAGCCTCCGTCCGATCTTGCCCACGTAGCCCACGGTGGTCGGGCCCGTGGCACGGCTGGTGCCGTCGAAGCGGTGGGGGTCGCACCCGTTGGGCAGCAGGACGACGTCGGTGCGTCCGTGACGTCGAGCGAGGGCGGCGGTACCCGCGCCGTTGGCCGTGACGACGTCCGCGCGGGCGAACGCCGCGGCGTAGGCCTCGTCGACCTCGCCGCGGATGCTCTCGAAGGCGTAGTGCCGGCTCCAATCGTCGAGCAGGTCGAGGACGACCCGTCGGGGGCCGACGAAGGGGTTGGCGGAGGCCGGGGCGAGGGCGGCGAAGGGATTCCAGACGAGCGCCGGCACGGATGCCGAGGACGGGGGCAACGAGGGGTAGCAGCGGGCGGACGCGACCCACCAGCGTCGTGGATCACGCGGGTCGGGCAGCCGGAGGGTGATCGCGTCGACCGACCGGGTGCCCGCGGCGGCCACGCCGACGGGACGGCGGCGGGTGACCGAGGTGACGAGGGGCTCGGGCCGCGACACGACGGTGACCCCGCCGCGGTCCGCCAGCTCGTGACCGAGCCATTCGATGAGATGGCCGTCGCGTGTGCGGTAGCCCTCGCCGAGCAGTTTGCGTTGGCCGTGCATCGGGTACGCGAGCAGGGCAGGTGAGCCGAGGGCGGCGCGGCGCGTTCGGGTCGTGGGCACGGTGGTCTTTCGTCGAGAAGTCGCGGGGGCTCGCGCACCCGTCACAGCCGTGGGCCGTGTGTGATATCTCAGTATTGCATAGCGGAACGAGTCCTGCCACGGTGACGACGTCCGTCGTGACGGTCGTCGGGGATGATGGGGGGATGACCTCCACGAACCTGCTCGGTGTGCCCGAGACCCGCCTGCCCGCCGAACCCGACGTCGTCGCCGACCTCGAGACGCAGACGACGGTCGAGGTCGTCACCGCCCACCCCACGTCCTCGCTGGCCTGGGCCCTGCTCAGCGACGAGGCCGATGCCCGTGGTGCCGAGCTCGAGGCCTACGCCTACGCCCGGGTCGGCTATCACCGGGGGCTCGACGCCCTCCGCAAGGCCGGCTGGCGCGGGCAGGGCCCCGTGCCGTGGTCGCACGAGCCCAACCGCGGCGTGCTGCGGTCGCTCTTCGCCCTCCGCCGGGGTGCGGCCGCGATCGGCGAGACCGACGAGGTCGAGCGCCTGACGACGTTCCTCGCCGACGCCGACCCGAGCGTCCTGCCGACGCTCGAGACCCGGGCGGGCTGAGCGGGGCGATCGTCAGGGGAACGCAGGAGGCGCGGGTCACCCGACCCGCGCCTCCTGCGTTCCCGGCGTCCGCCGCAGGCCTCAGCCAATCAGCGACGGCCGCAGGTCTCGCATCGTCCGCGCCCGCGTCATGCGGGCGGTCGCCACCCAGGTCAGCAGGAGCGCGCCGAGCAGCCAGGCCGTCAGCACGCTGGCGTCCCCCCAGGCCGCTGCCGAGCTGCCGCCGTACATCACCTGGCGCAGGCCGTCGGTGGCGTAGCTCATCGGCAGCACGAAGTGCAGAGCGGCGAGCGGGGCGGGCAGGGTCTGCCACGGGAACGTGCCGCCGGCCGTGACGAGCTGCACGACCATCAGCACCAGGCCGAGGAACTGCCCGACGCTGCCGAGCCAGACGTTGAGCGTCATGATGATCGCCGCGAACGCCGCCGAGGCGAGGGCCATCAGCCCGATCATGCCGAGCGGGTGGGCGACCTCGAAACCGAGGGCCTCGGTGACGATGAAGTACAGCGCGACCATCTGCACCACGCCCAGCACGACCGGGGCCAGCCAGCCCGCCAGCGAGATGCGCACGGGAGCCTTGACGGCCGTGATGGCCCGCTTCGAGATCGGCTTCACGATCAGGAACAGCGCGTACATGCCGATCCAGGCCGCGAGGCTGATGAAGAACGGGGCCAGGCCCGCGCCATACGTGCCGGCGCTGGTCAGCGCGTCGTCCGTCACCGAGACGGGGTCGCTGATGGCGCTCGCCTGATCGTCTCGCGTCTGCTCGGTGCTCGCCGGGATCTCTCCGAGCCCACTCTGCAGGCCGTCGCGCAACTGCGTCGTCCCGGTGTCGATGTCGACGATGCCGTCACGCAACGAGGTGGACCCGCTGCTCAGCGTGTCCAGGCCGGTCGCAAGGGTCGAGGCGCCCGTGGCGGCGCTCGCCGCGCCGGTGGAGAGCTGCGACGAACCCGTGGCGGCCGCCGAGATGCCCTGGGTCAGGGTGGGGGTGGCGGCGGCCAGGGTCGCGGCACCGGTCGAGACCTGGTCAGCACCCGTGGCGAGCTGTCCGACCTGGGTGTCGAGGCCCTGGATCTGGGTGTTCGCGTCCTCCAGGGCGGCGGTCAGGGACTCGGTCGCGGGCGCGAAGATGGCGGCGATCTGCTGGATCTGCTCGGCGGTGTACCCCTGGTCGGTCAGGGCCGCGGCGATCTGTTGCTGAGCCTGCTGCTGGGCTGCGGGCAGGGCGGCCGCAGCCGTCGCGCTCGTCGAGGCCGCCTCGGCGACACCGGTGGCCAACGCGTCGTTGCCGGCTGCCACCTGCGCCGCACCGTCCGCCAGGGTCTGCGTCTGAGCGGGCAGGTTCGTCGTCTGGGTCTTCAAGGTCTGCAGCCCGGTGTCCAGGGACGACGCGCCCGAGCTGAGTCCGCTCGCCCCGTCGGCGAGGGTGTGGGCCCCGGTCGCCGCGTCGGTCGAGCCGTCGACCAGCTGGTTCGCCCCGGCGACGGCCGAGCCGGTGCCGGCGACGAGCTGATTGGCCCCGTCGACGGCACTGCCCAGATTCGTGCGCACGTCGGCGAGACCGACCAGGAGGCGGCTCGCCGCCTCTTTGCCGACCTTCTCGGTGACCGAGGCCCGGATGGTCTTCGCGGCCTGTTCGGCGATCGTAGATGACAAGTAGCTGTTGACGTCGCTCGTCGCGAGGGTGATCTGGGCCCGGGTCGGGTCGTCACCACTCGCCGAGGTCAGGTCGTCGCTGAAGGTCTTCGGGATCGTGAAGGTGAAGTCGTAGGTCTGGTCGCGCAGACCCGCCGCGGCCTGCGCGGCCGAGACGACGTGCCAGTCGAAGTCGCCGCCGTCGGTGATCTGGTCGGAGACCTCGTCGCCGTAGTTCACGGCCTCACCGTCGACCGTCGTGCCGGCGTCGGTGTTCACGAGGGCGGCGGGGATCTGGTCGAGCTTCGCGTAGGGGTCTTGGTTGGCCCACAGGTAGAGACCGCCGTAGAGCAGCGGCACGGTCATCAGGGCGACGAGAGCCAGACGGGCGAGCGGGGTGGCGGTGAGGCGCTGCAGCTCGGAACGGACGAGGGCGAAGATCTTCACGGCTGGTCGCTTTCGACGGAGGTGTCGGGGGTGGTGGCGACCGCGATGTCGTCGGAGGAAGGGGGAGTGGCGATGTCGGACGCGGACGGCGCTTCGGGCGAGGGCTCGGGTCCGGGGGCGAAGTCCGGCGTCGGGAGCGACTCGATGGTCGCGAGGGCGGCGAACCCGGTGATCGTCAGCACCGTGTAGTCGCGGCTGACCAGATCGTGCACCACCGAGAGCCACGCCGCGACGTCGCCGCCGTGACGTTCGGGAGTCGTCACGATCAGCCCGCGGACCTCGGGCCGGAGCACGGCCAGTTCGCAGAGCAGGCGTACCCGCAGCTCGGTGGGCAGGGCGCTCATGCGGGTCCGTTCGTGCTCGCGGAGGCCGATCTCGTCGAGAAGCACACGCGCCGAGGCCTTGTCGGCGCGGAGTCCGGCGAGGGCGAGTTCTTCTCGGGCGACCTGCACGACCGTGAGGGCCGGGAACGGCTCGGCGACGGTGGGGGTGTCGACGAGCGCGAAGGAGGCGCGGATCGCCGCGTCGTCCGTCCGACCGTCGACCGTGACCCGCCCCGTCTCGGGGTGCATGCGGCCCCCGGCGACGAGCGACGCGAGGGTGGGAGCGTTCTCCGTCTCGACGGCCACGAAACCGGGGCTCCAACGATCGGCGGTCGCCGTGAGTGGGGGGAGGGCGGCACCGGGGCCGTCGCCGATCGCGACGTCTCGCAGGTCGAGTCTCATGCGCGTCGTCCTGTCGACGGGTCGGAGGGGGAGCTGGTCACGGGTTCGGGAGGCAGGGCGAGCGCGGGGGTCGTCGCGACGAGGTCGCCGGCGGTACGCCAGTCGAGGCCGACGACACCGAGCACGGCGAGCATCACGAGTCGATGGCCCTCGGCGCGGCTGAGGTGTCGGGTCGTCGCCTCGTCGAGCACCGACAGGGCAGCGCCCTCGACGAGGTGGGCGAGGGTGCGCAGTGCGATGTCGTCGCGCATACGCCCCGACTCGACCCCGCGCCGGACGACGTCGCGCACGGCCGTGCGCAGGGGGGCGAGTGCTTCGCCGACCTCGTGGGCCATCGGGCCGCGGACGGTCAGTTGGGCCATGACGCGCACGTGCTCGACCTCGGCCCAGAGTCGGGCGGCGAGGGAGGCGAGCTGCACCACGGGGTCGTCGATCGGCGCCGGGCGGGCCGCGGCGCCGACACGGGCGGCACCGCGCAGCGTGACCTCGCGGACGAGGTCGTCGCGGGTCGCGAAATGGCCGTACACCGAGCGGCGTGAGAGACCGGCCTCGGCGGCGATGGCCTCGAGCGACACCGCCGGGTCACGGTTGAGCAGGAGCGCGGCGGCGGCGATCAGCGCGTCGCGGTTCGCGGCGGCGTCTCGCCTCGGCGCACGTGTTCGGGCATCGGTGGAAGGCATGTCTCCACTGTACGAACTTGCACACCCATGTGCAAGTTAAATCTCGACGAGACCCTGTGTCAGCGCCGACGGCGCAGGGTCGCTCGCAGCGCCTCCTCGTAGGCGTCGCAGACCGATTGCCAGGTGTAGGCGTCCGCGGCACGGGTGAGGGCCGCCGCGCTCAGGCGCTCCTGCTCGGCGGGGTCGTCGAGCAGGGCGGTGACGGCGGCGGCGATGGCTGCGGGCTCGGGCGCGACCAGGGTGCCGGAGCCGTCGAGGACCTCGCGGTTGTAGACCGTGTCGCGGGCGACGACGGGCGCCCCGGCGAACATGGCCTGGACCAGGGCCGGGTTCGTGCCACCCACGCTGTGGCCGTGGAAGTAGGCCCCGGCGTGTTGCCAGAGGGCGTGCAGGCGGTCGTCGTCGCTGACGTGGCCGAGCCAGGTCACACGGTCGTTCTCGTCGGCCAGCCTGCGCACGAGCTCGTCGAGCTCGCCGCCGTAGCCGGTGGAGCCGACGATCACCACGTCGTGTCGCTCCGCGATGGCACGGGCCGCCTCGACGAACTCGACCACGGTGTTCTCGGGGACGAAGCGCGCGACGACGAGGGCGTACCCGCGGTGCCGCTGGCCCGGCTCGACCGGCAGGTCGGGGACCGGGTCGCCGCCGTAGGGGATGAACAGGCCGTCCACGCCGAAGTCGACCTGCCAGCGCCGGACGATCTCGCGGGCGTCGCAGATCAGGCCGTTCGCGAAGCGTGCGCTGGCCTTGGCTCCGAGACGGAAGACCGTCTTGGCGGCACGTCCCCACTTGGCGCGCTCCCACTCGATGCCGTCGACGTTGACCAGCACGGGGATGCCCCGCAGCCGCAGCAGGGGCAGCCAGAAGCCGTTGGCCACGTTCATCACGAGGGCCGCGTCCGGTCGCCGCACGAGGGCGTCGAGCACCGCGGTCAGGCCGTAGCTCAGGGTGCTGAACGATTTGCTCTCGACGCCCCGCGTCAGGCGGGAGGTCACGCGACGGTCGCGGGCAGGGTCGTCGTCGCGGGTCGAGCCGTCACGACCGTAGACCGTGACGTCCCAACCGGCGTCGACCAGGGCGGGCGCGATGCGGCGGACCGCGGTCTCGAAACCCCCGTAGTAGCTGGGGTAGCCGCGGGTGCCGATGACGGCGACCGACGGGCGGTCGGTCGCCGAGCGGCGCGGGCGCAAGGGGCGGGCAGTCATCGAGGTCGATCCGTTCGGCCGGTCTTCAGAGCAATGCTCGTAATATACCGATTTCCTGCCCGCTCCTGCTGCCGCGACCGCTCCTAGTCGTCCGACTCGCTGGGGCGCGTCGGCGCTCGCGACGCGAACGCTGGCGCGTTCGCTCCTAGTCGTCCGACGCGCTGGGGCGCGTCGGCGCTCGCGACGCGAACGCTGGCGCGTTCGCTCCTAGTCGTCCGACGCGCTGGGGCGCGTCG
>NZ_JABRPK010000006.1:136189-157666 GCF_013248995.1 Frigoribacterium sp. VKM Ac-2836
GCGCTCGCGACGCGAACGCTGGCGCGTTCGCTCCTAGTCGCGAGCGCCCATGAGGTGTTCGAGGGCGAGCTGCTGCAGACGCACGAAGCCGTACCCGTGTCCGCCGAAGTGGGCGTCGGCGTCGAAGTCCTCGTAGGAGGCGCGGTCGGCGAGCAGCTGCTCGTAGCCTTCGCCGTCGGAGAGGGTGTTCACCGAGAGTTCGGCGACCTGGCTGGCGACCAGGGCCTCCTGCACCTCGGGGTCGGCCCGGAAGGCCTGCGCGCGCTCCTTGAGCAACAGGTACATGCGCATGTTGGCTGCGGCGGACTCCCATACGCCGTCGATCGTCTCGGTGCGGGAGGGCTTGTAGTCGAAGTGGCGGGGGCCGTCGTAGGTCGGGCCGCCCTGGGGCGAGCCGTGCTCGAGCAGGTCGACGAGGGAGAACGCGTTCTGCAGGTCGCCATGGCCGAAGACGAGGTCCTGGTCGTACTTGATGCCGCGCTGACCGTTGAGGTCGATGTGGAAGAGCTTGCCCTGGTAGAGGGCCTGGGCGATGCCGGCCGTGAAGTTCAGCCCGGCCATCTGCTCGTGACCGACCTCGGGGTTCACTCCCGCCATCTCGGGGTGCTCGAGCGTCTCGATGAACGCGATCGCGTGACCGAGGGTCGGCAGCAGAATGTCGCCGCGGGGCTCGTTGGGCTTGGGCTCGATCGCGAAGCGCAGGTCGTAACCCTTGTCGAGCACGTACTGCGAGAGCATGTCGACGCCCTCTTTGTAGCGTGAGAGAGCAGCCTGCACGTCCTTCGCACTGTCGTACTCGGCGCCCTCGCGGCCGCCCCACATGACGAAGGTCTTCGCGCCGAGCTCGGCGGCGAGGTCGATGTTGCGCAGCACCTTGCGCAGGGCGAAGCGGCGGACGCCGCGGTCGTTCGAGGTGAAGCCGCCGTCCTTGAAGACGGGTGCGCTGAACAGGTTCGTGGTGACCATCGGCACGACGATGCCGGTCGCGTCGAGGGCGCCCTTCAGGCGGTCGATCTGCTTCTGGCGCTCGGCGTCGGTCGAGCCGAAGGCGAAGAGGTCGTCGTCGTGGAAGGTCAGGCCGTAGGCGCCGAGGCGATCGAGGTTCTCGACGGCCTCGACCACGTCGAGCTGCGGGCGGGTCGGGCCGCCGAAGGGGTCGGAGCCGTTGTAGCCGATCGTCCAGAGGCCGAACGAGAACTTGTCTTCGCGGGTGGGGGTGGTCGCCATGGTGTCTCCTCATCGTCGAGTGCGTTTGTTGCGAGTACGAACATATCCTCACCGGGTAGGCCTGGCAAGGGGGCGTCCGCGGCCGTCCCGGGATCGACGCCCCGGCGACGCGGTGCGGGACGACGGTCGTCGACCGGGCCGCTAGCCTCGGTCGAGAACCCAGGAGGCACGAGACGATGGCAGACCCCACGCCGGCGCCCACGGTGACGCCGTCCCCCTCGCCCGATCTCGGGGCGCGCTTCGACCGGGTACGTCGGGCCAACCTCGCGACCGTGCTCGCGCTCGTGCACGTCGACGGTCCCGCGTCACGGTCCGCCCTGACCCAGGCCACCGGACTCAACCGGTCGACCATCGCAGCCCTCGTCGGCGAACTGGTCGAGCTCGGGCTCGTCGTCGAGAGCGACCCCGTCGGCAGCAACAAGGTCGGGCGTCCAAGTCCGGTGGTGACGCCGAGTGCCCGGGTCGTCGCCCTGACCGTCAACCCCGAGGTCGACGCCGTCACGGTCGGTGTGGTCGGCCTCGACGGGGGCGTGCAGCACCGAGTGCGGCGCGAGACCGTCGACGTGCCGACGGCGTCCGACGCGGCCCGCGTCGCGGCCTCCGTGATCGCCGATCTCCGGGCCTCGAGATTGGCGTCCGGCGTACGGGTGGTCGGGGTCGGGGTCGCCGTGCCGGGCCTGGTCGACGCGGCCGGGGGAGTCGTCCGGCTCGCCCCGCACCTCGGGTGGGTCGACGAACCCTTCGCGGCGGTGCTGGCCTCGGCCACCGGCCTGCCCACCGAGGCGGCCAACGACGCGTCGCTCGGTGCCATCGCCGAGGGCCGCTTCGGGGCGGGCCGCGGGGTCGACGACCTGGTCTTCCTGAACGGCGGGGCCAGCGGAGTCGGCGGGGGTGTCCTCCTCGGCGGCCGACCCATGACCGGCGTCGGTGGTTACGCCGGCGAGATCGGCCACACCCTCGTCAACTCGGCCGGCCGGGTGTGCCATTGCGGAGCCGTCGGGTGCCTCGAGACCGAGGTCGGCCAGGCCCGGCTGCTCGCCGTCACCGGGCTCGACCGCGGCCAGGCCGACCGACTCGACGCGGCCCTCGCCGGCGCCGAGCCCGGTTCACCCGTGGCCGTCGAGGTCCGACGGCAGATCGATTTCCTGGCCGTCGCCCTGCGGGGCGTCGTCAATGCGTTCAACCCCGAGCTGATCGTGCTCGGGGGATTCCTGGGGTCCCTGCACGCGGCCGACCCCGACCGGCTGGTCGAGCGGGTCCGGTCTCAGTCCCTGCCCGGCGCCCGCGACGACGTCCGCATCGCCCGGGCCGCACTCGGCGCCGACCGTCTGACCATCGGTGCCGCCGAGCTCGCTTTCTCGTCGGTGCTGGCCGACCCCGCGTCGGCCGCCCGCGCCTCCTGACTCGGCCCGCGCCTCCTGACCCGGCCCGCGCCTCCTGCCGTCGTCCTCAGGCCGGCCGACGCGACCTCCGCCTCAGGCGTGCGTGTGCGGCTCGGAGTTCGCCCACACCGACGCCGCCGCGACGCCGGCCAGTTCGACGCTGCCGACCGCGCGGTCGTGGGCGTCGGTCAGCACGACCTGCAACGAGCCGGCGTAGTCGCGGCGCTCGCCGACGCGGACGTGCGCGCCGACCCGCAGGTCGAGCGAGCTGAGGTAGCGCAGCAGCTCGGGTTCGTCGTCCGAGACGCGGACGACGAAGCCGCACTCGCCCTCGACGAAGTCACCCAGCGGGTGGGCGGGAGGCCGCACGACCGTGCCGTCGGCCGCGGGGATCGGGTCGCCGTGCGGGTCGGCCGTCGGATGGCCGAGCTCGGCGTCGAACCGATCGAGCAGTCGGTCGCTGACCGCGTGCTCGAGCACCTCGGCCTCGTCGTGCACCTCGTCCCAGCCGTAGCCCAGGCGCTCGACCAGGTACGTCTCGATCAGGCGGTGGCGACGAACCATCGACACCGCGATCGCACGCCCCTCGTCACTCAGCGCGATGCGCCGGTAGGGCTCGTAGTCGAGGTAGCCGTCGCGGTCGAGCTTGCGCAGGTTGCCCGAGACGGTCGACGCGCTGACGCCGAGCGTGGCGGCGATCTCGTTGGTCGAGATGCCCGGGTCGGTGTCGACGTCGGCCCACTCCTCGGCCTTCCAGATGACCTTGAGGTAGTCCTCGGCCATGGTCGTGCGCGTGCTGGCCGGGTCGCTGGGCATGGTCCGATCCTAGGCGGCGCCTCCCGCGCCTCCCGGATCAGCCGCGCCGCGTGCCCGGCCTCAGGCGCGCGGCAACGACCCCAGGGCCTGAGCGGCCCGGTAGCGCTCGCCGACGGCGGGTCGCAGGTCGGGCTCGAAGGAGGCGCTGGTCGCGGCCGCCCAGGACGGTCGCGTCCCCGAGAGGGCCCAGCCCGCCTGCCGTGCCGCCCCGTCGGCGACGTACTCGCCCGGCTCGGGCACGACCACGGGCAGGTCGAACACCTGTCGGGCGACGGCCTGGACGGCGGGGTTGAGCGCAGCGCCGCCGACGAGGAGCACACGGGTGGCGTCGACACCCTGTCGGCGGACGGCGGCGGCGCCGTCGGACAGGGCCGACAGCATGCCCTCGACCGCGGCTCGGGCCAGGTTCTCGCGGGTCGAGCCGGCCAGGGTCAGGCCCGAGAGCGTCGCCGTGGCGTCGGGCAGGTCGGGGGTCCGCTCGCCCTCGAAGTAGGGCACGAGCGTGACGCCACCGGCGCCGGGCTCGGCGGCGAGGGCCAGTCGGGCCAGTTCGTCGTGGTCGACGCCGAGCAGCCCGCCGATCGACGACAGCACCCGGGCGGCGTTCAGCGTGGCGATCAGGGGCAGGTAGCCGCCCGCCGCGTCCGCGAAGCCGGCGACGGTGCCGCTCGGGTCGGTGACGGGCCGGTCGGTCACGGCGAAGGCCGTGCCGCTGGTGCCGATGCTGATGACGAGATCGCCGACCGTGGCGTCGAGACCGAGAGCCGCCCCGGCGTTGTCGCCCGCACCCGCGCCGATCACGATGCCCCCGGGGACCGTGCCGTTCGCGACCGTCGTCCCGGCCGTCCCGTCGGCCTGCAGCACCCGCGGGAGCACGACGAGCCCGTCCTGGCCCGGGGCGGCACCGGTCGCCTCGCGTCCGGCCCGGGCGAACGCGTGCTCGAAGAGGTCGAGGTCGTAGCCCTCGGCCGACGGGCTCCAGTACGAGGTGCCGCTGGCGTCCGAGCGGTCGGTGACCAGGGCGTCGAGGTCGGGCCCGAGCGGGCTCTCGTCCGACGGCCCGAAACCCAGGAGGCGCCAGGTGAGCCAGTCGTGCGGCAAGGCCACCGCAGCGACTCGCGCCGCGGCCTCGGGCTCGGCGTCGCGCAACCAGCGCAGCTTGGTCGCGGTGAACGAGGCGACGGGCACGGAGCCCGTGCGCCGGGACCAGGCATCTGCTCCGAGCTCGTCGATGAGGTCGCGGGCGGCCGGTGCGCTGCGGGTGTCGTTCCAGAGCAGGGCGTCGCGCACGACGCGTCCTTCGGCGTCGAGGGCGACGAGCCCGTGCTGCTGCCCGGCGATCGAGAGGGCCGCGACGTCGTCGAGCCCGCCGGCGTCCGCGATCGCCGCGAGCAGCGCCTCCCACCAGGCGGCGGGGGGCACCTCGGTGCCCTCGGGGTGCTTCGCCGCTCCCTGCCGGACGAGTCGCCCGCTCGCGAGGTCGCGGACGACGACCTTGCAGCTCTGCGTGGACGAGTCCACTCCGGCCACCAGGATCGTGGTGGGGGTCTGTTCGGTCGTCACGGGCAACTCCTCTTCGAGTCTCGGATCAGCGGCATCGGGGTGGGCGCGCTGGAGTGTTCAGGGGGCGGCTTCGAGCATCTCGATCAATGCCTGGGCCAGCGTAGTGTCCACGATCAGGTGCGTGACGAACCCGGCGCGGGCGGCGGCGACGACGGCCTCGGCTCGTCCGGCCCCGTGGGCGACGGCGATCACCTGTGGGGTCCGGGCCAGCTGGTCGAATCGGACGCCGATCAGTCTCTCGTCGAGCGACGTGTTCACGGGTCGTCCGCCGGCGTCGAAGAGTCGTCCCGAGATCTCGCCGACGGCCCCGGCCGCGTCGGCTTCGTCGCGATCGACCGTCCCGAGCTTCTCCCAGACGCTCGATTCCCCCTGCCGCCAGGCACCCACGGCTACCACGGCCAGGTCGAGGTGGTCGGCCCGGTCCAGGGCCTCGGCGATCTCGGGCTGCCGCATCAGGTCGCGCGCCGTCGAGGCCTTGTCGACGACCAACGGGGCGTGGATCGGCAACGTGGTGATCCCTGGTGACGCCCCCAGGGTGCCAATCACCTGGGGCAGCGTGCCGGACCCGACGACCTGCAGGGCGCCGGCCAGCTGGACGATCGTGCACGGGGGCAGATCGGGCATCGAACGGGCGGCGAGGTCCATGGTGCGCGACCACGAGATGCCCACGGTCGTCTGGGGGCGCAAGGTGTGGGTCAACGCGGCCATGACCGCCGTCCCGATGCGTTCGCCCGTCTGCTGGCCGGTCGTTCCCGTGACGTCGACCACCTGGACGCGGTCGATGCCGAGCAGTCGGGCGAGATCGTCGTCCCGCGACGGGCGACGCGGGTCGTGGATCTCTATCGAGACGACACCGTGGTCGCGGGCGGCCCGGAGCAACTTGGCCACCTGGAACCGGCTGAGGCCGAACTGCGCGGCGAGATCGACCTTGGAGCGGTCCTCGACGTAGTAGGCGCGGGCCAGGTCGGCCATCAGAATCCGCTGATCGCGATCGGGGCCGGGCACGTGACGCTCCATGGGTCTGCTTTCTCGAGGTGCCGCCATTCTGTCTCATCTGAGCCCCCTTGCACATCTGTTGAGGCCATGTCAGACTTCTGCACATCTGAGGAGGCGCGCTCATCTGAGCGACCCGAATCCGCCTCACCCGACGCACCGCTCGATCACGACCAATGGAGGTCCCGTGAGATCAGACAACCGAGCCAGCAAGCTCACGATCGCGATGTCGGTGGGCGTCGCAGCAGCCCTCGGGCTCAGCGCCTGCGGAGGGGCCGGCGGGACGTCGGCCTCCGGGGGCGACGAAGAGGTCAACGTGTTGATGGTCAACAACCCGCAGATGATCGACCTGCAGAAGCTGACCGCCGACTCGTTCACGAAAGACACCGGGATCAAGGTCAACTACACGGTCCTGCCCGAGAACGACGTGCGCGCCAAGATCAGCCAGGAGTTCTCGAGCCAGGCCGGCCAATACGACGTCGCCTCGCTCAGCAACTACGAGGTGCCGAGCTTCTCGGCGAACGGCTGGTTGAGCCCGCTCGACGACACCGTCGCCTCGTCCGACGAGTTCGACCAGGACGACATCCTCGAGCCGATGACCAAGGCTCTGACCGGAGCGGACGGCAAGCTCTACGCCGAGCCGTTCTACGGCGAGTCGTCGTTCCTGATGTACCGCACCGACGTCTTCGAGGCGGCGGGGCTCACGATGCCCGAGAATCCGACGTGGCAGGAGGTCGCCGACCTCGCCGCCCAGGTCGACGGGGTCGAACCCGGCATGAAGGGCATCTGCCTGCGCGGCCAGCCCGGCTGGGGTCAGATCTTCGCCCCGCTCACCACCGTCGTCAACACCTTCGGTGGCACCTGGTTCGACGAGGACTGGGACGCCCAGGTCGACAGCCCCGAGTTCACCGCTGCCGTCGACTTCTACGTGAAGCTCGTCCAGGACCACGGAGAGTCGGGTGCGCCGCAGGCCGGCTTCACGGAGTGCCTGAACAACCTGCAGCAGGGCAAGGTCGCCATGTGGTACGACGCCACGAGCGCCGCCGGAAGCCTCGAGGCGGACGACTCGCCCGTCAAGGGCAAGATCGGCTATGCCGCGGCCCCCGTGAAGGAGACCGACAGCTCGGGTTGGCTCTACACCTGGGCCTGGGGTATCCAGAAGGCCGGAGCGAACCAGGACGCGGCGGCGAAGTTCGTCGAGTGGGCATCGAGCAAGGAATACGAAGAACTCGTCGCCGAGAAGGTCGGCTGGTCGAGCGTGCCCGCCGGCAAGCGCGCTAGCACGTACGACAACGCCGAGTACCAGGCCGCCGCAGCGCCGTTCTACCAGCAGACCGAGGACGCGATCGTGAACGCCAAGGTCGACGACCCCGGCGTGCAGCCGCGTCCTGCCGCGGGCATCCAGTTCGTCGCCGTGCCCGAGTTCGCCGACATGGCCACCCAGGTCTCGCAAGACGTCAGCGCCGCGATCGCCGGTCAACAGACCGTCGAGGAGGCGCTGAGCACCGGGCAAGGACTGGCCGAGAAGGTCAGCGACAAGTACCAGGAGTAGCAATGACCGCCACCGTCGAAGCGCCTGCTCCCCACGAGCCTCGGCCCTCGGCCCCGGGCTTCCGCACCCCTCGTCGGGATGCGGCGGCCCTGGCCAGGGCCGGGGCGTGGGCCCGCCGGGCCCCTCTGCTGCCCGCACTGATCTTCGTGATCGCGGTCACTCAGGTGCCGTTCCTCATCACGATCATCGTGTCGTTCGTCAGCTGGAACTCGCTCTATCCGAACGACGTCGAGTTCGGTGGCGTGCAGAACTACGTCAACGTCTTCACCGACGCCAACATCCGCGCCTCGGTGCTGACCACGATCGTCCTGACCGTCACGGTCGTACTCGTGAGCCTCGTCCTCGGAATGGTCGTCGCGATGCTGCTCGACCGCAACTTCTTCGGACGTGGGGTGGTGCGGACGATCATGATCGCGCCGTTCCTGGTCGTGCCCGTCGCGGCGGCCCTGGTCTGGAAGCACGCGCTGTTCAATCCCGAGTACGGGTTGTTCAACGGCGCGTCGACCTGGTTCTTCGGTCTGTTCGGGGTGACGGCTCCTCAGCCCGACTGGATCACGAACACACCGCTGATCGCCGTCGAGGCGGCCCTCATCTGGCAGTGGACGCCGTTCATGATGCTGATCCTGTTGGCGGGTCTGCAAAGTCGCCCGCTCGACGTCATCGAGGCCGCCCGGGTGGACGGAGCGTCCGGGTGGCAGGTCTTCCGGTTCATGACCCTTCCGCACATGCGTCGTTACCTCGAGCTCGCCGCCCTGCTCGGCTCGATCTACATCGTGCAGAACTTCGACGCGGTCTTCACCATCACCTCGGGCGGGCTCGGCACGGCCAACCTGCCGTACACGATCTACCAGCAGTTCTTCCAGGCGCACGACTACGGCGCGGCCTCGGCCGCGGGTGTGGTCGTCGTGATCGGGACGATCGTCATCGCGACCTTCGCGCTGCGCAGCGTCTCCACTCTTCTCAAGGAGGAGAACCGATGACCGCACCCACCCTCGACCGGCCTTCGACCGCCACGACCCGACGATCCCGACCGACCCGCGCCTCCTCGGCTCCCGGTGCGATCGCCGGGCGCAGCCGGCGCGGTCGGGCGGGCGGGGCGCTGCTCGGCCTCGTCGCGTGGTTCGTCGGCCTCGCGTTCTTCGCGCCCGTCGCGTGGATGGTGCTGACCAGCCTGCACAGTGAGACCGACGCGGCCACGAACCCGCCGTCGGTCCTCGCACCGCTGACGCTCGACGGTTACGCGAACTTCTTCGGGGCCGGCTCGGGCGCCAGCCCGTGGCCGCCGCTGATCAACAGCGCGTCGGCGTCCATCCTGTCGACCCTGCTCGTGCTCGTGCTGGCTCTGCCGGCCGCGTACGCGTTGAGCATCCGGCCGGTGCAGAAGTGGTCCGACGTGATGTTCTTCTTCCTGTCGACGAAGATGCTGCCGATGGTCGCCGGCCTGCTGCCGGTCTACCTGATCGCGTCCCGCATCGGCGCGCTGGACAGCATCGGACTGCTGGTCGTGCTCTACACGTCGATGAACCTGCCCATCGCCATCTGGATGCTGAGGTCGTTCCTGTCCGAGATCCCCGTCGAGATCCTCGAGGCCGCCGCGATCGACGGGGCCAGCCTGCCCTCGATCTTCCGACGGATCATCGTGCCGATCTCGGGGCCGGGGCTGGCCGCCACGGCTCTGATCTGCTTCATCTTCAGTTGGAACGAGTTGCTGTTCGCGAGCGTGCTGACCAGCACGCAGGCGTTCACCGCGCCGGTGTTCCTCACGAGCTTCGTCACCAGCCAAGGGCTGTTCCTCGCCCAGGTCTGCGCCGCGGCCGTCGCCGTGTCGTTCCCGGTGCTCGTCGCCGGGTTCGCCGCGCAGGACAAGCTCGTGCAGGGACTCTCGCTCGGTGCCGTCAAGTGACCCGCGCCGCCTCGTCGTCGCCGACACACCGTCGGCTCCGCCCGCCACGTCCGCACCACGTCAGGAGAAACCCATGACCGACACCCACGCTCCCGCCACACCCGTCGTGCTCTCGCCCGACACCCTCGACGCCGTCGCCGCCACCGGTGTGGCGGTGCCCGGCTACGACCGGACCGGTCTGACGGTCGGCATCGTGCACTTCGGTGTCGGCGGGTTCCATCGGGCGCACCAAGCGATGGTGATCGATCGGCTGTTGGCCGAGGGCGAGGCCCGCGACTTCGCCATCTGCGGTGTCGGCGTGCTCGAGCAGGATCGCCGCATGAAAGAGGTGATGGACGCCCAGGGTGGCCTCTACACCCTCGTGCTGAAGCACCCCGACGGTCGGCGCGAAGCTCGGGTGATCGGGAGCGTCGTCGAGTACCTGCTCGCGGTCGACGACCCCGAGGGTGTCGTCGAGAAGATGGCCTCGCCCGAGACGAAGATCGTGTCGTTGACCGTCACCGAGGGTGGCTACAACTTCCACCACGTGACGGGCGAGTTCGACGAGACGAACCCCGCCGTGCGCGCCGATCTCGAGGCGGTCGCGGCGGGTCGGTCGCCGCACACCACCTTCGGGCTCGTGACGGCCGCCCTGCAGCGTCGACGGGAGCGCGGGCTCGAACCGTTCACCGTGATGTCCTGCGACAACATCCCGGGCAACGGGCACGTCGCCAAGAAGATGTTCTCGGCCTACGCCGAGCTGGTCGACTCCGCGTTCGCCGCGTGGATGCGGACGACCGTGTCGTTCCCGAACTGTATGGTCGACCGCATCACGCCCGTGACGAGCGACGAGGACCGGGCCGAGGTGCGCGACGGGCTCGGCATCGCCGATGCGTGGCCCGTGGTCGCCGAACCCTTCTTCCAGTGGGTGCTCGAGGACGACTTCCCGCTCGGTCGGCCGCCATACGAGCGAGCCGACGTGCAGCTCGTCGACGACGTCGAGCCGTACGAGTTCATGAAGCTGCGCCTGCTCAACGCCAGCCACCAGGGCCTGTGCTACTACGGGTACCTGTCGGGCTACCGCTACGCCCACGAGGCGACCACCGACCCGGCGATCGCGGGATTCCTGCGCGACTACATGGACCTCGAGGCCACTCCCACGTTGTCCGAGGTGCCCGGCATCGACCTCGACGACTACAAGGCGACGTTGATCGAACGGTTCCAGAACCCCGAGGTGCGCGACACCCTGGCCCGTCTCTGCGCCGAGTCGAGCGACCGCATCCCCAAGTGGTTGCTGCCGGTCGTACGCGAGAACCTCGCCTCCGACGGCGACGTGCGGCGGTCGGCGGCGATCGTGGCGAGTTGGGCCCGGTACGCCGAGGCCGTCGACGAGCAGGGCGACCCGATCACCATCGTCGACCGTCTGGCGGACCGGCTGACCGCGGCGGCGGTGACCCAGCGTGACGACCGGCTCGCGTTCCTCCGTGATCGCGAGGTGTTCGGCGACCTCGTCGACGACGAGCGCTTCACCTCCGCCTACCTCGACGCCCTCGAGGGGCTGATCGCCGACGGCGCCCACGCGACGGTCGAACGACTCGCGGCGCTGCCCCGCGACTGAGGCGCGACCCCAGGAGGTGCGGTGCCGGTCCCCGAGACCGGCGCCGCGCCTCCTCGGTTTCGCGTGCCGTGCCCGCCCCTCCGGGCGGCCCGGAGCGGCCAGCCGGTAGACTCAAGTGCACCTCACCCGGTGCGTTCCCCCGACGTGAGGAGAAACCCATGCCAGCAGTGGTGATCATCGGAGCCCAGTGGGGCGACGAGGGCAAGGGCAAGGCCACCGACCTGTTGTCGAGCCGCATCGACTACGTCGTCAAGTTCAACGGCGGCAACAACGCCGGCCACACGGTCGTGATCGGCGACCAGAAGTACGCGCTGCACCTGCTGCCCTCGGGCATCCTCTCGCCGGGCGTCACGCCCGTCATCGGCAACGGTGTCGTGGTCGACATCGAGGTGCTCTTCGACGAGCTCGACGCGCTGATCGCCCGGGGCATCGACGTGTCCCGGCTGCGGGTCAGCGCGAACGCACACGTCATCACGCACTACCACCGGACGCTCGACAAGGTGACCGAGCGGTTCCTCGGCAAGCGTCAGATCGGCACCACCGGTCGGGGCATCGGGCCGACCTACGCCGACAAGATCAACCGTGTCGGCATCCGCGTGCAGGACATCTTCGACGAGGGCATCCTCCGGCAGAAGGTCGAGGCCGCCCTCGACCAGAAGAACCACCTGCTGGTCAAGATCTACAACCGTCGCGCGATCGAGGTCGACGAGGTCGTCGAGTCGCTGCTCTCGTACGCCGAGCGGCTGAAGCCGATGGTGGCCGACACGGCGCTCGAGATCCACCAGGCGCTCGAGGCCGGCAAGACCGTGCTCTTCGAGGCCGGTCAGGCCACGATGCTCGACGTCGACCACGGCACCTACCCCTTCGTCACGTCGTCCTCCGCGACCGCAGGTGGCGCCTCGACCGGTTCGGGTATCGGCCCGGGTCGCATCGAGCGTGTGATCGGCATCGTCAAGGCGTACACGACCCGGGTCGGTGCCGGCCCGTTCCCGACCGAGCTGTTCGACGCCTCGGGTGAATTCCTCCGGGCCAACGGCTTCGAGTTCGGCACGACCACCGGCCGCCCCCGCCGGTGCGGCTGGTACGACGCGCCCATCGCTCGCTACACGGCCCGCATCAACGGCGTCACCGACTTCGTGCTCACCAAGCTCGACGTGCTGACCGGCCTCGAGACGATCCCCGTGTGCGTGGCGTACGACGTCGACGGCGTCCGTCACGACGAGGTGCCGGTCTCGCAGAGCGACTTCCACCACGCGACGCCGATCTACGAAGAGTTCCCCGGCTGGTCCGAGGACATCACCGGCGCGCGCTCCTTCGACGACCTGCCGAAGGCCGCCCAGGACTATGTGCTCGCCGTCGAGGCCATGAGCGGTGCGCGCATCTCGGCGATCGGTGTCGGTCCGGGCCGGGACGCCATCGTGCAGCGTCACGATCTGCTGGGCTGAGCCTCGTTACCACACTCACCCGCCACTGAGCCAACTCCCAGAATCTAGGTATGGTCTTCTCCTCATGACACTCGACATCGCCTACACCGCCATCGCCCACGCCACCGGCGGGGGTCGAGACGGCCACGTCCGCAGCGAAGACGACCGACTCGACTTCGACACGCGTCCGCCCAAAGAACTCGGCGGCTCCGGCGAGGGCACCAACCCCGAGCAGCTGTTCGCGGCGGGCTTCGCCGCCTGCTTCCTCAGTGCCATGCACGGCGCCGGCAAGAAGCTCGGCGTCGACACGACCGGGGCCGAGGTCTCGGCGAGCGTCGGCATCGGGGGCAACGGCGAGGGCGGGTTCGGCCTCGCCGTCGAACTCGACATCTACACGCCCAACGTCGAGGCCGAGCGCCGTCAAGAGCTGGCCGACGCGGCACACCACGTGTGCCCGTACTCGAACGCCACACGAGGCAACGTCGAGGTCACGCTGACGCTGGTCGACTGACCCGCGCCGTCGACCGCGCCGGGCCGGCCCGCGTGGCGACACGGTCGTCGAGGAGGCGCGTCCTGCGAGAGCGGGACGCGCCTCCTTCGTCCGTCGGCGGCCCCGTCGGCGGGGTCGCCGATAGGGTCGGTGCATGGCACTCGACAGTCCTCTCGGGGCGGACAGCCCCCTCAGCTCAGCCGACCAGGGCGCGATCGACGAGCTCGCCGGCATCCGGCAGAGCATCGACAACATCGACGCCGCACTCGTGCACATGCTCGCGGAGCGGTTCAAGTACACCCAGTCCGTCGGCCTGCTGAAGGCGGCGGCGGGAATGCCCGCGAGCGACCCCGAACGGGAGCGCGTGCAGATCCAACGCCTGCGCCGCCTGGCAGAGGAGGCCCGGCTCGACCCGGCCTTCGCGGAATCGTTCCTGAACTTCATCGTCGCCGAGGTGATCCACCACCACGAGCGCATCGCCGCGGGCGACGACCCCGGCGCGAGCCGGCCGTGAGCGTCGCCGGGGCCGTCGCTCCCCACAGGTTGTACGTCGGGTCGTACACCGCCGTCAGCGGTGGCCACGGCACCGGCATCACCGTCCTCGAGAGGTCGCGTGCCGACGGCCGGTGGCAGGCCGGTCAGGTCGTCGAGGCCGACGACCCGTCGTTCCTCGTCGTCACCGAGGGGGCCCTGCACGCCGTCGCCGAGACGAACGAGGGCCGCGTCCTCTCGTACACGATCGCTGCGGGCCGCCTGGTCGAGGCCGGTGTGGCGGCCTCCGGCGGCGCCTCGCCCTGCCACATCGCGCACGACCCGGCCTCGAACTCCCTGCTCGTCGCGAACTACGTCGGCGGGACCTTCGGCGTGCTCAGCTCGGAGGCCACCGATCCCGCCCGTGTCACCTCGACCGTGGCGCTCCCTGCGGGTTCCGGCCCCGTCAGCGAGCGCCAGGGCGGACCGCACGCCCACCAGATCGTCGCCACCCCGTGGGGAACGCACCTGGTCAGCGACCTCGGCGCCGACCGGCTGATCGAGATCTCCGTCGACACGGTCACGCTCGAGCCGTCGATCCTGGCCGTGCACCCCCTGCCCCCGGGCTCGGGTCCGCGCCACCTGGCCTGGCTCGGTGACGACCTGCTCGTCCTGGGCGAGCTCGACGCCCGTCTCTACGTCCTGAGGCGTGAGGGTGACGCACTCGTGATCCCGTACTCGGTGGCGGTCGTCGAGGGAGAGGCGGGCGAGCGGGGCGACCTGCCGTCGCACCTGGCCGTGCACGGGTCGCGGGTCTACGTCGCCACACGCGGTCGCGACACGATCAGCGTGCTCGAGGCCTCGGTCGACGCCGAGGGCACGTCCGACGGTGGCGAGTCCTCACGGCTGCGCCTGGTCGGCCAGGCGCCCTGCGGCGGCGAGTGGCCCCGCCACTTCGCGATCGCCGACGGCCTGCTCTACTGCGCCAACCAGGGCTCCGACACCGTCTCGGTGCTTCCCCTCGACGAGGTGACCGGCCTGCCCGGCGCTCCCGTCGACCTGTTCACGCTCGGCAGTCCGGCCTGCATCGTCGCCGTCTGATCCTCGAGACACCGGGGCCGTCGGGGCCCTGGTCGCTCCCGGGGGCTCGCCGGCTCGTCGGGGGGCGACCGGCGGCGAGCGCAGGAGGCGCGGGTCAGCCGCGAGGCACGAGCCGTTGCAGCACGGCGATGACGTCGTCGATCGACGTGTCGTGGCGAGGGTCGCCGTCCGAGTCCACCGGCGAGAACGGGCGGGGCGTGAAGTAGAGCCCGTCGGACACGAGCGACACGACCCGGGCGACGGCGGGGTCGCCGACGGCGTCGAGCACGACCTGGTGCCAGCGGGACTGCATGGTGGTGAGGGCCTCCAGTGCCCGGGGGTGGCGTCCACTGGACGCGAGATTCGAGACGGCGGTGATGCAGCGGTCGAGGGGGTCGTCGGCCGGGATGGCCGCGGGTGACGACGTCCGGACGAAGTAGTCGACGACGCCCTCCGGTGCACTCGTCATGGCGGCGACGTCGTCGTCGAGCAGGGCGGTGAGGCGGTCGACCAGGCCGTCGACCAGGGCTTCACGGGTGGGGAAGTGATACAGCAGCCCGCCCTTCGAGACGCCGGCGGCCGCGGCCACGGCGTCGAAGGTCGCCGCGCGCTCCCCGTCGTCGACGACGAGCGTCTCGAACGTGTCGAGCATCGATTCCCGGGCTGACGGTCGAGGACTCATTCTGTTACTGTACCGTCTGGACGGTGTAACTGTACCGTCCGGACGGTTGGTGCCCCGCCTCCCGCTCTCGTCCGAGCCACCGCCGAGCGGCGGTGCGGGCGCCACCGAACGATCATCGCCACCCGACCTCGAGAGAGCGCCATGACCCGCCCCGCACCCGTGCCGACCGCGACCCCGACCGGCGTTCCGCCCCGCGCGGGGCGACGACAGTGGGCCGCGTTGGTCGTGCTGATGCTGCCGGTGCTGCTCGTCTCGGTCGACAACACGGTTCTGAGCTTCGCGCTGCCCGAGATCTCGACCGCCTTGCAGCCGAGCGCCGCCGGGCAGCTCTGGATCGTCGACGTCTACTCGCTCGTCCTCGCCGGGCTGCTCGTGGCCATGGGGTCCATGGGCGACCGGTTTGGTCGGCGCAAGCTGTTGCTGATCGGGGCGAGCGGTTTCGCCGTGGTGTCGGTGCTCGCGGCGTTCTCGTCGAGCGCCGAGCAGCTCATCGCGGCGCGGGCCGTGCTGGGCTTCTTCGGCGCGATGATCATGCCGGCGACCCTCTCGCTGCTGCGCAGCACCTTCCTCGACCGCGAGCAGCGCCGACTCGCGATCGCCGTCTGGGCCTCGGGCTTCGCCGCCGGGTCGGCACTCGGCCCCGTCGTCGGCGGCGTCCTCCTCGAGCACTTCGCCTGGGGCTCGGTGTTCCTCATCGCCGTGCCGGTGCTCGTGCCGCTGCTGATCGCCGGGCCGTTGCTGCTCACCGAGAGCCGCGATCCCGCCCCGGGCCCCGCCGACCCGCTCTCGGTGCTGCTGTCGCTCGCGGCGATGGCCCCGGTCGTGGCGGCGATCAAGCTGCTGGCGACCGACGGCCTGGTCTGGCCCGTCGCGGTGCTGACCGTGGTCGGCGTGGGCTCGGGGTGGGCGTTCGTCCGGCGTCAGCTCGGCCGACCGCGGCCGCTGCTCGACGTCCGGCTCTTCACGAACCCGGTGTTCGCGGGCTCGGTGATGGTGAACCTGCTCGCCGTCGTGGCGCTCGTGGCCTTCCTGTTCTTCACCACCCAGCACCTCCAGCTCGTGGTCGGACTGCGCCCGTTGCAGGCCGCGCTCACGCTGGTGCCCGGTCTCGTCGTGATGATCCTGGCCGGCCTCGGGGTCGTCCGGGTCGTCCGCTGGCTGCGCCCGCGCACCATCGTCGCGATCGGTCTCGCCTCGGCCGCCCTCGCCTACGGCGCCGTCTTCGCCACCGGCGCGGGCGCGCCCGTCGTCGTGTTCGTCGTGGCGTTCGCCTTCGTCGGCCTGGGCGTCGGTGCCGCCGAGACCATCTCGAACGACCTGATCATCGCGGCCGTCCCCGCGAACCGGGCCGGGGCCGCCTCGGCGGTGTCCGAGACGGCCTACGAGGTCGGTGCGGTGCTCGGCACCGCGGTGCTCGGCAGCATGTTGACCGCCATCTACCGGGGAGCGCTCGTGGTCCCCGCAGGCGTGCCCGCAGAAGCCGGCGAAGCCGCCCGCGAGACGCTGGGAGGCGCGGTGGCGGTCTCCGACGGGCTGCCCGGCTCGCTCGCCGGGCCGCTGCTGACCGCTGCCACCGACGCGTTCGACCAGGGCCTCGTCGTCACGGCCGGGGTCGGAGCACTGGTCATGGTCGCCGCGGTGGTGGTCGCCCTCACGACCCTCCGCCGCGCCTCCTCGGCCGACTGAGGCCACGCGTCGCACCGGTCCACCCCGGCGCGGGTGGACCGGCCCGGCCACCCGGCCCGCGCGACGGTCGTGCCCACGGGTAAAGTGTGGCGAGCCCCCCGAGACGCCAGGAGAACCATGCCCCGCACCGTCAGACTCGCCGCGATCCCCGGAGACGGCATCGGCCCCGAGGTCGTCGCCGAGGCGCTCAAGGTGCTCGAGGTCGCGGCAGGAGACGACGCGAGGTTCGACGTGACGACCTTCTCGTTGGGCGCGACGCGCTACCTCGAGACGGGTGACGTCCTGACCGACGACGACCTGTCGGCCGTGGCGTCCCACGACGCGATCCTGCTCGGTGCGGTGGGCGGCGACCCGCGAGACCCCCGGCTCGCCGGTGGCATCATCGAGCGCGGACTGTTGCTCAGGTTGCGTTTCGCCCTCGACCACTACGTCAACCTGCGGCCCACCAAGGTCCACCCCGGCGTACCGTCGCCGCTCTCCTCGCCCGGCGAGGTCGACTTCGTCGTCGTCCGAGAGGGCACCGAGGGCCCCTACGTCGGCAACGGCGGCGCCTTGCGCCAGGGCACGCCCCACGAGATCGCGAACGAGGTCAGCGTCAACACGGCCTACGGCGTCGAGCGCGTGGTGCGGTTCGCCTTCGAGAAGGCCCGTGGCCGTCGCGGACGCCTGACCCTGGTGCACAAGACCAACGTGCTCGTCTTCTCGGGCAGCCTCTGGCAGCGGATCGTCGATGCCGTCGCGGCCGAGTACCCCGACGTCACCGTCGACTACCAGCACGTCGACGCGGCCACCATCCACCTGGTCGTGGACCCGTCCCGCTTCGACGTCATCGTCACCGACAACCTCTTCGGCGACATCCTCACCGACCTCGCCGGTGCCATCAGCGGCGGCATCGGCCTGGCGGCCTCGGGCAACGTCAACCCCGACGGGGCCTTCCCGAGCATGTTCGAGCCCGTGCACGGCTCGGCGCCCGACATCGCCGGGCAGCAGAAGGCCGACCCCACGGCGGCGATCCTCTCCGTCGCGCTGCTGCTCGATCATCTCGGCCTGGCCGAGGCGGCCGCCCGTGTCACCCGGGCCGTCGAAGACGACATCGCCGACCGCGCGGGGCGCGAAGCGTCCGTGCCCGCCCGACGCACCGCCGAGATCGGCTCGGCGATCGCCGACCGCGTGCGCACCCTGTCCCCGTCTGCCTCCGCCTGAAGGGCATCATGACCACTACAGACAACGCCCCGGCCCCGACCGACGACTCGGCCGACTTCCCGCTGCAATTCGAGCTGACGCCGTCCGAGACGGCTCGCGACGACGCCGAACGCGAGACGATCCTCAGCGACCCCGGCTTCGGCAAGCACTTCACCGACCACATGGTCACCATCGAGTGGACCCTCGCCGACGGCTGGCACGCGGCATCCGTCCATCCGTACGGCCCGCTCCAGCTCGACCCGTCGGCGTCGGTGTTGCACTACGCGCAAGAGATCTTCGAGGGGATGAAGGCCTACCGGCACGCCGACGGCTCGGTCTGGTCCTTCCGCCCGGACGCCAACGGTCGTCGCCTGCAGCGCTCGGCCCGCCGTCTGGCCCTGCCCGAGTTGAGCACCGACGACTTCGTCGAGTCCGTCCGGCAGCTCGTGCGAGCCGATCTCGGATGGGTGCCGTCAGCGCCCGAGACGAGCCTCTACCTGCGACCGTTCATGATCGCCACCGAGGCCTTCCTCGGGGTCCGGGCCGCCCACGAGGTGTCGTACCACGTCATCGCGAGCCCGGCAGGTGCCTACTTCAGCGGCGGTGTCTCTCCCGTGTCGATCTGGCTGACCACGAACTACGCCCGTGCCGGCAAGGGCGGTACCGGCGCTGCGAAGACCGGCGGCAACTACGCCTCGTCGCTGCTGCCGCAGCAAGAGGCCTACGAGAACGGCTGCCAGCAGGTGCTGTTCCTCGACTCGTCCGAGAGCAACTACATCGAAGAGCTCGGCGGAATGAACGTCGTGCTCGTCAAGAAGGACGGCACCCTCGTCACGCCTGACAGCGACTCGATCCTCGAGGGCATCACGCGCGACTCGATCCTCGAGCTGGCCGAGGCGCGCGGGCACCGTGTCGAGCGTCGCCGCGTGACGATCGACGAATGGCGCGACGGCGTCGAGTCCGGTGACATCGTCGAGGTCTTCGCCTGCGGCACGGCGGCGGTCGTCGTCCCCATCGCCGAGCTCAAGGGCGAGGGCATCCACATCGGCTCGCCTGCCGCGTCCGGCGGAGAACTGACCATGTCGCTGCGCGAAGAGCTCACCGACATCCAGTACGGGCGCCGTCCCGACGTCCACGGTTGGA
Organism: Frigoribacterium sp. VKM Ac-2836; assembly: GCF_013248995.1. Taxonomy (GTDB): domain Bacteria; phylum Actinomycetota; class Actinomycetes; order Actinomycetales; family Microbacteriaceae; genus Frigoribacterium. Next base: position 155,381 of record NZ_JABRPK010000006.1, read on the forward strand.
TGACTAGGCTCGACGCGTGAAGATCGCCCGTTTCGCCACGCCCGGAGAAGACCCCCGCTACGGCATCGTCGACGAGCGCGAGCTCATCGTCCTCGCCGGCGACCCGATGTACAGCGGATACGAGACGACGGGCGAGCGGGTGTCCCTGCGCCAGGCCAAGCTGCTCGCGCCGGTGATCCCGCGCTCCAAGGTCGTGGGGGTCGGCCTCAACTACCAGGACCACGCCGACGAACTCGGCCAGTCAGCGCCCGAGGCGCCCATCCTGTTCCTCAAGCCCAACACGACGGTCATCGGCTTCGGCGACTCGATCCAGCTGCCGCCCGATGTCGGTCGCGTCGACTTCGAGGGTGAACTCGCGATCGTCATCGGTTCGATCGCCAAGCGGGTCAAGGCCGAGGACTACCAGGACGTCGTGTTCGGCTACACCGTGGCGAACGACGTCACGGCCCGCGACGTGCAGAACGCCGACGGGCAGTGGACCAGGGCCAAGGGCTACGACACGTTCCTGCCGCTCGGGCCCTACATCGAGAACGAGTTCGACTGGGCCGACGCGACGATCGAGACCCGGGTCGACGGCGAGGTCATGCAGCGGGAGTCGACGATGCAGATGATCCACAAGATCCCCGAACTCATCGAGTACGTCACCGACGTGTTCACCCTGCTGCCCGGCGACGTCATCCTGACCGGCACGCCCGCCGGCATCGGTCCCTTCACGTCGGGCCAGACCGTCGAGGTCGCGATCTCGGGCCTCGGCTCGCTGATCAACCCCGCCAAGAACCGGGTCTAGGCCGGCGGTGAGTCCCGCCACCGTCGATGCGCCTCCGCGTGCGCGTCCGGTGCCGGGGCTCGTCGTCGCCGGAGCCGCCTACGCGGTGGCCTGGTGCCTGCACCTCGTGCTGCCGGCGGTCCCCGTCCTGACGTGGTGCGTCCTGCTGGGCATCGCCGTGGCGCAGGTCCGGCCCCTCCGTCCGCTGCTCGACGGCAGCTGGAAACCCGGGCTGACCCTCGCGGCCAAGCGCCTCCTGCGCATCGGTGTCGTGTTGCTCGGTCTCCAACTCAGCCTGGTGGACGTCGCCGGGCTCGGCTGGGTGACGATCCTCGTGGTGATCGCGATCCTCGCGACGACCTTCGGGGTCACGTATCTGCTGGGCCGGTGGGCCCGACTACCCGGTGACCAACCCCTCCTGCTCGCGGCCGGCTTCTCGATCTGTGGTGCCTCGGCCATCGGCGCCATGAGCGCCGTCACCCGCGACCGCGGCAAGGACGCCGCGACTCCCGTCGCCCTCGTCACGTTGTTCGGAACCCTCGCGATCGCCGTCCTTCCGCTGGTCGGAGGGTGGGTCGGTCTGACCGACCTCGAGTTCGGGGCCTGGGTGGGGGCGAGCGTGCACGACGTCGGGCAGGTGGTGGCCACCGCCCAGACCGCAGGAGCCGCCGCCCTGGCGATCGCGGTGGTCGTCAAGCTCACCCGGGTGCTGATGCTCGCGCCGATCGTGGCGCTGACGTCGTCCGTCATCCGTCGTCGGGACGGCGGTACCGGTGTTCGGCCCCCGATCCTCCCCCTCTTCGTCGCGGGCTTCGCCGTCGCGGTCCTCGTCCGCACGCTGATCCCGGTTCCGGAGGCGGTGCTCGCGACCGCGGGCACCGCCCAGTCGGTCCTGCTCGGACTCGCGCTCGTCGGCCTGGGGTCGGGTATCCGACTCGAGCGTCTCGTCCGCACGGGCGCGCGGGCCTTCTTCGTGGGTCTGACGTCGTGGATCGTCATCGCCTCGGTGTCCTTGGGAGCCGTCCTCGTGCTGCCCCTGGGGTGAGAAGCCCGTACTTCCGGGGATCTCGACCGCGACACGCCCGGGATGCACGGAGGTTTGGTCACACCCGTCAGGACGTGTGTAAAGTAATCACTCGTCACCCCAAAGGTGCGGCGGAGCGAAGCTCCTCCGGCCCTCAAGCGGGACCAACTTCCAAGTCCTCGAGTTGCTTCACAGCCTCGGACCAAGCGAGTTGCGAACACTGAGCAAGATGATGTAGAGTTACGGCTCGTTCCGCAAGGGACTTCGGCACGGTCTCGACATCGTCGATCAGTGCAAAAGGTTACAGAACTGCCCAGGGCAAAAGTCTTCCAAGACTCGGACCCTGGTGCGTTTGGTCCTTGAGAACTCAACAGCGTGCACATTGTCAAATGCCAAATTATACCCTGGCATTGCTTGTGGCTTCATCTTTTGGTGGGGTTGTGAGTGGTGTTTAGGTTTCTTTGAGATTGATGGACAACAACAATCGTCAGATTGT
>NZ_JABRPK010000007.1 GCF_013248995.1 Frigoribacterium sp. VKM Ac-2836
GTCCAGGACGAGATGCTCGTCGGCGTCGCGAAGATCACCGCCGCCACGGAATAACACCCGCCTGACCGGCCACCGCCGGCCTGGCCCCGCCTACGCGGCCTGATCCGGTACCTACCGGATCACCTTCGAACCCCGTTTCGAGCCATGCACCCGTTTCCATCCGGGTTCATGGTTCGAGACGGGGTTTTCGGCATGCGCCGGCGGGAGCACGCTGGTTCGGCGGCGCGGTCAGGCGGCGCGGTCCGCCAGACCCCGACGACCCGACCTGGCGGCTCGGCCGTTACTCGACCTTCTCGGTCTGCCACTTCTCGGGTGCGCGGTCACCGTTCGGTCGGACCGGACGCACGTCGCCCACGATGGGGATCGCCCGCTTGCGCAGGGCCCAGAGGTAACGCACGAAGAAGTGCGTCAGCGTCGAGAGTCGGTTGCCGTTGCCGAGCAGGCTCGTGATGTGGACGAACACCCAGAGAAGCCAGGCGAACGGGCCCGTCATCGTGAAGCCGTTGGGCAGCTGGACCACGGCGGCGTTCGTGCCGACCGTGGCCATGGTGCCCTTGTCGTGGTACTTGAACTTCTCGAGCTTCTTGCCGCTGAGCAAGCGGACGATCTGCTCGCCGATGTGCTCGCCGCCCTGGATCGCCGGCTGGGCGAGCTGAGCGAGGGCGTCGTCCGTGGCGGCGATGTCACCCGCGGCGAAGATGCAGTCCAGGCCCTTGACCGTGAGGTCGTCGTTGACCTGGATGCGTCCGCCGTCGGTCTGTGGCACGCCCCACGAGGCGACCTCGGCGTGGGCGGCGACCCCGGTGGCCCAGACGACGAGCTCGGCGGGGATGAACTCGCCGTCGGCGGCGACCACGCCGTCGGGGCGTACTTCTTCGACACCCGTGCCGAGCCGCAGGTCGACGCCGCGCTTGCGTAGGACCTTGGCGGCGTACTTGCGCAGGCGGGGGGAGAACGGTTTGAGCAGTTCGCCGCTGCGGTGGACGAGGGTGATCGTGATGCTCGAGGCGTCGATCTCGGGGTAGGCGTCCTTCAACGCCTGGTCGCGCAACTCGGCCAGCGCGCCGGCCATCTCGACGCCCGTCGCACCGCCACCGACGATGACGACCCGCACCTCGCCACTGCCCTGCGAGGCGGCGGCGTTCTCGAGCTGGGTGAAGAGCTCGTCGCGGATGCGCAGCGCCTGCGACCGCGAGTACATCGAGTAGGCGTACTCGTAGGCACCCTTGGTGCCGAAGTAGCTGGTGTTCACGCCGTTGGCGAGGACGAGGGCGTCGTAGGCGATCTCTTCGCCGTCGCGCAGGGTGACGATCCGCTCGTCGGCCCGGATCGTGGTGAGCAGTCCGTGGCGGAAGTCGGCGTTGGACTGCTTGGACCGCAGGCTGCGCAAGAAGTAGGTGACGTCGCCCGCGTTGAGGCCGCCGGTGGCCACCTGGTACATGAGCGGCTGGAACATGTTGTAGACGTGGCGGTCGATCAGAGTGATGCGGACGTCGGCGTCACGCAGGGACCTCATCGCCGCGATGCCGGCGAAGCCACCGCCGACGATGACGACGTGGGGGCGAGGGTCTGCGGTCATAGGGGTGCTCCTGCGGTGTCGATCGTGTCGTCGGATCGTCGTCGACCCCGGGTGGCCGGACCCGAGCGGCGAGTCCGCGGCGAGTTTACTCGCCATGAAGGGAGGTGCGTACCTGCACGATCGGCCCTCTCGGCCCCGCCTGGGGGTCTTGTCCGGGCCGCCGGCCGGATGTTACGTTCATCGAATTACTCGCTTATCGAGTTGTTCGCCATCAAAGCGACACGTGTCGCCGACGACTCCCGAGCTCGATCGCGATCGCCCGACCACCCCGGAGTTCCCATGACCCGCCCACCCCAGGCGTCCTCGCCCGCAGAGCCCACGATCGACCACCCCGCCGAGCCTCGGGCGGACGACGTCTCCACCGTCCTGATCGCGCTGCAGCACCTGCAGTCGCGGATGGCGTTCGTCAACGACCGGTTGGCCAAGCGCATCGGTGTCGGGGCGACCGACTTCCTCGCCCTCGTCCACCTCTCGGTGCAGGGAGACACCCCGCCGAAGAAGGTCGGCGAGGCCCTGGGGCTCTCGTCCGGGGCCATGACGGCCCTCGCCGACCGCCTCGAGGCCGCCGGCCTCGTGTCGCGGCAGCAGCACCCGAGCGATCGCCGTAGCTTCGTCCTGGCGCTGACCGCCGAGGGGGCGAGCGGGGTCGAGGGCGCCGGCGCCACCTACGCGCGAGCCGTGCAGGAGGCGCTGCCGGCGTCCCGCAGGCCCGTCGCCGAGGCGGTCTTCCGCGACCTGGGCACCGCCCTCGGGGTCCTGGCCCCGTGACGACGTCCGCCACCGCGCCTCCTCATCGAAGGGGCGCGCCGAGCACTGCGCGTCAGGCCCTCGGCCCTGCCCTGCGGGGAACCGCTAGGGTCGCCTCGTGAGACTCTCGGTGACCTGGACGACGGGCAACGCGCAGCACGGCATGCAGGTGCACGACGACCGTCTCGTCTACGTCCTCCGCGACACCGCCGGGCGCCCCACGACCCGCGAGATCCCCGTCGACTCGCTCGCCGCCGTCGACTACTCGACCGTCGGCGACCGGCCCGTCATCACGCTGAACGAGCACGACGGCACCACGACCTCGTTCCCGTGCCCCCGCAAGATCGCCCGGGTGCTCTACCCGGCGATCAAGTGGCTGACCGTCTGAGGTCCGGCGCCCCCGGGCGCTGACCGGGGCGACTCACCGACCCGCCTCGAAGTGCACGCGGATCTGGTCGTCGCTCAGGCGCGTCAGGCGGTCACGAGGTGCGCTCGAGGTCGCCGACCTGGCCTCGCCGACGGGTCGCGGTCTCGCGTCGTCGTGCCTTCACGGCACCACGGAAGCCCACCTCGGCCAGCACGGCGCCCGCGATCATCAAGGCGAATCCGGCCAGACCGGCGGGCAACCCCAACATGGTCGGGGCGTTCCAGTCGAACGTGAACGCGAGCACGCCGAGGCCGATCGCCACCAGGGCGAATCCGGCTATCGACAGGCAGACCCTTCGGGCCCTCGGAGCACTCATCCCGACAGCGTAAACAACACCTGCCGCCTGCTGACGGCGTTCTCAGCAGAAACGGACCGGACTGCCGCGAAGCCTTCAGGCAGGTCGGTGTCGGGGGACGTTCCTTCGACGCAACGTTGCACTATTGCCACGAGAGTGCAATCATCGAGACCGGGCATCCGCCCCCGGCGACGTCGCCGATCACCCGAGCGACGACCCCGAGGAGGCGCACCATGGTCACGAGCCCGCCCGCACCTCGGCCGGCGACCCCCTCGCTCCCGGCGACCGCGTCCACCGGCAAGACGGCCCGGCGCCGTCTGCGCACCCGTGTCGAACTCACCGCGCACGCTCGACGCCTCACGGCCGAGCACGGGTTGTCGGGGTTCACGATCGAGCAGCTCTGCGCCTCGGTCGGGATCTCGCGGCGGACGTTCTTCAACCACTTCGCGTCGAAAGAGGACGTCGTCGTCGGTGTCGCGCTCGACGACGACGACGAGGCGCTCGACGGGTACGCCTCCTCGCGGCGCGACCCGCGCCTCCCGCCCCTGTCGACCGTGTTCGACGATCTCGGCGCCCTCGTGGTCGACCGGGTCGAGAGCATCGGGCTGACCCGCGAACGCGCCGCCGATTTCAAGGCCGCGCTCGACCGCGAGCCGCGTCTGATCGGTGCCATGATGCGCCAGGGCGACGAGCAACGGCGTCGGATCGTCCGATCGGTCGCGGCGCACGAGGGGCTCGACGAGTCCGACCCGCACATCGACGTGGCCGTCACCGTGCTGACCGGGCTCGTCCAGCGGGCCTTCGAGCACTTCTTCTTCGGCGCAGGCCGGCCCGACGAGCGGTTCGATGCCGTGTTGCGCGATCAGCTGTCGATCGCGCGCGGTCTCTTCGCCGGCTCCGCGCCTCCGTCCTCTCTCCCGTCCCTCGACCCCATCACCTCCGAACGAAAGGCGCCGTGACCCTGCCATGACGACCACCACCGCAGCGAAGGCCGACGCGCCGTTCCTCTTGACGAAGAGGCGCATCTGGATCATCTTCGGCGCCCTCATCTCGGGCATGCTGCTGTCGAGCCTCGACCAGACGATCGTGTCGACGGCCATGCCGACCATCGTCGGAGAACTCGGCGGCGTCGAGCACCAGGCCTGGATCACCACGGCCTACCTGCTCGCCACGACCATCGTCATGCCGATCTACGGCAAGTTCGGTGACGTCCTCGGCCGACGCAACTTGTTCCTCGTCGCGATCGCGATCTTCACCCTCGCCAGCATCGGCTGCGCCTTCGCGACCGACTTCTGGATGTTCGTGGTGTTCCGCGCGATCCAGGGTCTCGGCGGCGGTGGCCTGATGATCCTGTCGCAGGCGATCATCGCCGACATCGTGCCCGCCTCCGAGCGGGGCAAGTACCTCGGGCCGCTGGGTGCGGTCTTCGGCCTGTCGGCCATCGGAGGGCCGCTGCTCGGTGGCTTCTTCGTGGACCACCTGACCTGGCAGTGGGCGTTCTACATCAACATCCCCGTCGGCATCGCCGCCTTCGTCATCACCTGGGCCGCCCTGACGCTGCCCAGCAAGAAGGCCACCAAGCGCATCGACGTGCTGGGCGTGGTGCTGTTGTCGGCGGCGACCACCTGCCTGATCTTCTTCACCGAGTTCGGCGGCCAGGACGACCACGGCTGGGGTGCTCCCGAGACCTGGCTGTGGGGCGCCGGCGTCGTGATCGCGGCATCGCTGTTCGTGCTCGTCGAGTCGCGGGCGGACGACCCGATCATCCCGCTGTCGTTCTTCCGCAACAAGGTGTTCGTGCTCGCCACCGCCGTCGGCTTCGTGCTCGGCATCGGCATGTTCTCGGCCATCGCGTTCGTCCCGACCTTCCTGCAGATGTCGTCGGGCGCCTCGGCCGCGGTCTCGGGGCTGCTGCTGCTGCCGATGATGGTCGGCCTGATCGGCACGTCGATCCTGTCGGGCAACCTGATCACCAAGACCGGCAAGTACAAGGTCTTCCCGGTCGTCGGCACGATCCTGACCGGCATCGCCATGGCGCTCTTCACGACGTTGACCGCCGACACCCCGCTCTGGCTGATCTGCGTGTTCCTCTTCCTGTTCGGCGCGGGCCTCGGCCTGATCATGCAGGTCGTCGTGCTCGTGGTGCAGAACTCGGTCGACGCCCAGAACGTGGGCACCGCGACCAGCACGAACAACTACTTCCGCGAGGTGGGCGCCGCGCTCGGCGTCGCCATCTTCGGTGCGTTGTTCACGAGTCGGCTCACCTCGAACCTGACGGACGTCTTCACGGGTGCGGGCGCCTCGGCGGGCGACGCCTCCCAGGCGACGGCCACCCTCGACCCGGCGACGCTCAACCAGCTGCCCGAGCAGATCCGTCGGCTGGTCGTCGAGGCCTACGCCGACTCGCTCGCGCCGGTCTTCGCCTACCTGATCCCGTTCATCGCGGTGGCGTTCGTGCTGTCGCTGTTCCTGCCCCAGATCACGCTCTCCGACGTCGCCGGCATGGTGTCGCGCGGCGAGGCGCTCTCGGGCGACGAGGCCGAACAGCTCGAGGCGGCCGAGCGTGCAGCCCACGGTCGCGGCGCGGGTCGTGCCGGGCGGCGAGGGGCCGGTGCGGCATCCGAGGCCGCGACCGCCGGGGCGGTGGCCACCGGGGTTCCGGTCGCGCCGCTCGACGGGGTCGACGAGCGGGACGACGCCCGAGACGACGCCGACCGGCCCTAGCGGCTCCCGGTCAGACGGCGGCGGGACCCGGGGCGGGCAGGGTCGCCGCCGCGGTCGAGGTGCGGGCGGAGGCGGACGCGAGTCGCGCCTCCTGGGCGGCGTCCCAGACGACGCCGTCCACGTCGTCCTCGCGCAGGCGGCTGGGGGTGCTGTGGGTGCTCATGGATGTCTCCTCGGGCGGGCCCGTCGGGTCGGGCGCGTCAGACGATGGTGCGGCACGGTGGGGTCGTGCCGCGGCCCCCAGTTCGTGGGCTGTCGATCGATCACCGTAGCCGACCTCCGCCACCGCGTGCGACCCGCCGTGCTCCTAGGATCGACGGCATGGGTGCGCGAGGTCGAGTCCGATGATCCACGAGGTCCGACTGGCCGGGCACGGTGTGCGACTCGACCCCCTCGAGGTCGCCGACGCGGCCGCCCTCTGGCCGCTGACCGACGACGCGCTGTGGGCGGGCATGGTGACCCGACGACCGGCGGACGTCACGGCCTACGCCGAGCACGCGGAGGCGCAACGCGCGAACCCGACGACCCTCGCCTTCACCGTGCGTGGTGACGACGGCGAGGTGCGCGGCACCACGACGCTGTACGACCTCGTGCCGACCCAGGGACGGGTCGAGCTCGGCAGCACCTGGTACGGGCGCGCGTTCTGGGGAGGACGGACGAACCCCGCCACGAAGCTGCTGCTGCTCGGTCACGCCTTCGACACCCTCGGGCTGAACCGAGTCGCCCTGCGATGCGACGCCCGCAACCTCCGCAGCGCGGCCGCGATCCGCCGGTTGGGCGCGGTGCCCGAGGGCGTGCTGCGGTCACACCGCATCGCCGCCGACGGCACCGTGGGCGACACGGCCTACTTCTCGATCCTCCGCGCCGAGTGGCCCCGCGTGCGGGACGGTCTGGAGGCGCGGCTCGCCTGAGCGGGCAGGTCGCGAGACCGTCGAGTCGCCGCCCCCTCGTCCGGCGGTCATCGGGTACGAACGTTGCACGATCGAGACGGCCCGCGCCTCCTCGGCTCGGTAGCGTCGACGAATGGGGACGACGACGACGACGACGACGAATCGGGTCGGGGCGGCGTTCGCCTCGGCGCTCGCGGTGATCATGCTGGTGGGGGCGTGCACGACGGGCGGGACGAGCGGTGGCGGCTCGGACGCGTCGACTCCGACGCCGCCGGTGACCTCGGGGCCCGCGACGACACCGCCTCCGGCTGCCGAGTCTCCGGTCACCGAGCTCGGCGTCGACTGTGCAGGCCTCCTGGCACCCGCCACCGCCACCGCCTTCGACGCGTCGTGGGCTCCGCGCGACCACTACGACCGCGACGGCATCACCCCGTCGGATTACGCGATCGCCCAAGAGGGCGGACTCTCGTGCACCTGGAACGACGGCGCGTCGTCGGACGGTAAGAACAACCCGACCGAGGGCAGCGCCTACAGCGGCCTCCTCGTGCAGGCGCTGCCGCACGCCACGGGCGAGTGGCCGCAGTTCGTCGAGATCTACGGCGACGACCCCGACGGTCGATGCTTCGGCGACACGACTTTCCGGGGCTGCACCTTCGACCAGCTGATCGACGACACCTGGGTGTCCATCAGCGCGACGAACTTCGAGCCGTCCGTCGAGGCCACACCCGAGCAACGCTTCGCCACGATCGTGGCGGAAGTGACCGAGGTCGTCTCGTCCGCCGACGTGGCCGACGCCCCCTGGCCGCTCGGCGGCCCCGCGCGGCCCTGGTCGTGCGTCGCCGGCGCCGCGCTGGAACGCGAAGCCCTCGGCGGGGGCGACGAGCTCTTCGTCCTGACCCCCGGCGGCGGCTGGTCGGTCTACGCCGCGGCCTGGAGTCGGGCGGTCGCCACGTCGTGCTCGATCCTCGCCGGCACGACGCCCTACAGCGACGAGAGCGTCCTGACCGGTGGGGCCTGGGCCCTCGATCAGCGCATCGACTTCGGTCTCGTCGACCCCGAGACCGCGGTGACCGTCGCCGGGCTCGCCGACGGCGATCGGGCCTACCGGTCGTGTTCGGCGGTCAGATGCGTCACCGACCTCGTGCTGGGTGACGACTGGGTGCGGCTGGCGGTGGATCGAGCGACGGTACCCGACACGGAGGCGGCCAGCGACCGGCTCGTGGAGGGCTACGTCGCCCGCGCGGAGGCATCGGCCTGACTCGCGCGCATCTCGGCCACGCCGAGACGCCACGCCACGCCACGCCATGCAGCCGATGACACAGCCGCGCGCGAGAAGGTCTCGGCGAGTTTGCCTGAGGTCTCGAGCCTCCGCCGCCGTTCCTCGGTGGCTCCGGCGCCGCCGCCCGGTACCGTGACGGCATGCCCGACGAGACCTGGGTCGTCTTCGACGACGAGCCGAAGCAGCGGGTGCTGGTGCGGGCGATGCGGGTGTTCCTGCCCGCGATCGTCATCCTCGGCACGGCAGGTGCGTTCTTCTCGCGAGGGGGCGAGTCGCTCGTCGACCTGTTCGGCCCGATCGCCGTCCCGATCTCGTTCGTGTTCTGGGCGACCGCTGCCGCCATCGGGTGGAACGTCGTGCTGTGGCTCAACGAGCCCTTCGCGATCGACCTCGCCGGTCGACGACTCCGCATCCGTCACCGACTGGTGCCGTTCGACCAGATCGAGCGGGCCGAGCTCGTGGGGCTGAGCGACGGCGACCGGGCCGGCCTGCTGCTGAAGATCGGGCGGCGTCGCGGGCCGACGGCGTCGGTGCTGCTCCGGGAGCGGTCGACGCCCGTGCTCGACGACACCCGACGCGACCTGCTGATCGAGGTGATCCGCGCCTCCTCGATCGCTCGTCCGGTCAGCCCGCACGACCCCGGCGGCAGGTTCGGGCGATTCAATTTCCCCGGGACGCTCGACAAGGCCGGGGCCGAGCAGGTCGTCCGTGACCCGCCGGCGCCGGGCGAACCCGCGCCCTGACGTCGGCCGGCACGGTCGGACATCGAGATGTCACGACGTGCCGCTCAGCTCTGGACGTGAGCGGCGAGTCGTGACATCTCGATCCGAGCCGGCGGCCGCACCTTTCCCTTGCCCCCCGTTCGCGTACTGGACAGGAGGGTCTTGTTTCGACGTCGAGGCGGGCGTACGGTCCGAACGGGTGGCAACGACGCCACCGGAGACGAGAAGATCATGCACAGACGGATGAGGACAGTGATCGCGGCGGGGGTCGCGGCGAGCGTCGTGGGGGCGGTCCTGCCGGCCCTCGCGGCCCAGGCGGCAGCCGGGGGCACGGCCGCGGTGGCGACGAGCGACCGGCCGGACTTCGGCCCGAACGTGACCGTGTACGACCCGAGCGTGCCGGTCTCGACCATCCAGGCCGACATCGACGCGGCCTTCGACGCGCAGCTGCGCAACCCCACGGCGCAGTTCGGTGACCAGCGCCACGCCTTCTTGTTCGAACCCGGCACCTACGGCCGGGTCTTCGCCAACCTCGGCTTCTACACGGCGCTGCAGGGGCTCGGCAAGAACCCCGACGACGTCACGATCCAGGGTGCGGTCAACGTCGACTCGGGCTGGAACTACGGCGACGAGAAGAACGCGACCCAGAACTTCTGGCGCTCGGTCGAGAACCTGGCCGTCGAGCCTGAGTCGGGCGTCGACCGCTGGGCCGTGTCGCAGGCGGCCCCGATGCGTCGCGTGCACATCAAGGGCGACCTGACCATGGGCCCGTCGAACCAGGACGGCGGTCAGGGCTACTCGTCCGGCGGGTACATCGCCGACAGCAAGGTCGACGGCACCGTCACCTCGGGCTCGCAGCAGCAGTGGTACACCCGGGACTCGACGCTCGGGTCCTGGCAGGGCGGCAACTGGAACATGACCTTCTCGGGCGTGCAGGGCGCGCCCGCGAACGACTTCTCGGCGAGCTACACGACCCTCGCCACGACCCCGGTCACGCGCGAGAAGCCGTACCTCTACGTCGACGAGGCGGGCGACTACCACGTGTTCGTCCCCTCGCTGCAGCGGGACTCCGCCGGGGTCACCTGGCCCGACACCGCCGGCACCGACCTGCCGATGCGCGACTTCTACGTCGCCCACCCGGGTGACACCGCCGCTACGATCAACGGCGCGCTGGCCCAGGGGCTGAACCTGTTCTTCACGCCGGGCACCTACGCGCTCGACCAGGCGATCGAGGTCACCCGGGCCGACACGGTCGTCACCGGCATCGGTTTCCCGACGCTGGTGCCGACCAGCGGTGACGCCGTGCTGACCACGGCCGACATCGCCGGGGTGAACGTCTCGGGCCTCGTCGTCGACGCCGGGACGCAGAACAGCGACCAGCTGATGCGACTCGGCACCTCGGGGTCGCACGTCGACCACGCGACGAACCCGCAGAGCGTGCAGGACGTGTTCTTCCGGGTCGGTTCGAGCATCCAGGGCAACGCGACGACCACGCTGCAGGTGAACTCGGACGACACGATCGTCGACCACATCTGGGCCTGGCGTGCCGACCACGGCGGGGCCCCCACGGGCTGGACCGTCAACCGCGGTGCGACCGGCGTCGAGGTGAACGGTGACGACGTGCTCGCCACCGGCCTGTTCGTCGAGCACTACCAGCAGTACCAGGTGGTGTGGAACGGCGAGCGCGGTGGCACGATCTTCTTCCAGAACGAGCTGCCGTACGACGTGCCCGACAACGCGTCGTGGCAGAGCCCGACCGGCGAGGGCTGGGCGGCGTACAAGGTCGCCGACGGCGTGACCGACCACGAGATCTGGGGTGGTGGCGTCTACTCGTTCTTCAACGCCAACCCGAAGGTGCGCCTCGGGCAGGCGTTCGAGGTGCCGCGCACCCCGGGCGTGAAGGCCCACGGCGTCTTCACGGTCTCGCTCGGTGACGTCGGGACGATCTCGAGCGTCATCAACGGTGTCGGCGACTCGGTGCCGACGCCCGCGGGCAACACCGTCCCGAGTCGGGTGGTGACCTACCCGTGACCGGACGCGAGACCACCGCACGCACCACGACCGCACGCACCACGAGATCGGAGAGACACGTGAACAGACGCATCCTGACCGGCGTCGGCCTGGCCGCCGCCGCAGCCCTCGCCGCGACGACGGTCGCCGCGGCACCCGCACCCGCCTCGGCCGAGACCTCGGCCCAGCAGGCCGTGGTCTGGTCGCAGGAGTTCGACGGCGGCGCGGGCAGTGCCCCCGACCCGTCCGTCTGGAACCTCGAGACCGGCGGGGGTGGCTGGGGCAACGGCGAGCTGCAGAACTACACGAGCTCGCGGGCGAACTCGGCCCTGGACGGCAACGGCAACCTCGTGATCACCGCGCAGCGCGAAGGAGACGGGTCGTACACGTCGGCCCGGCTGACCACGCAGGGCAAGTACACGGCGCAGTACGGCCGGGTCGAGGCGCGCATCCAGATCCCGCGCGGCCAGGGCATCTGGCCGGCATTCTGGATGCTCGGCGCCGATCTGCCGACGAACGCCTGGCCGAGCGCCGGAGAGATCGACATCATGGAGAACGTCGGCTTCGAACCGCACCGCGTGCACGGCACCGTGCACGGCCCGGGCTACTCGGGTGGCGAGGGGCTCACCAGCACCTACCAGCACCCGCAGGGCTGGTCGTTCGCCGACGACTTCCACACGTTCGCGGTCGACTGGGCCCCGGGTTCGATCACCTGGTCGGTCGACGGGCAGGTCTACCACCAGGTCACGCCGGCGAGCACCGGTGGCGACCCGTGGGTCTTCGACAAGCCGTTCTTCATCATCCTCAACGTGGCGGTCGGAGGTGCGTGGCCCGGGTACCCGGACGGCAGCACCCAGCTGCCCCAGCAGATGAAGGTGGACTACGTGCGCGTCTACCGGTAGCCAGCGACCCGAGGAGGCGCGGTGCGAGCGGGTCTCGCACCGCGCCTCCTTCATGGGCGGGCCACAGGAGGCGCAGTGCGGGCTCATCGGGAGGGCCCTCAGGCTGACGACGATCTCATCCGAGGCGATCAATCCCGAGCCGAGAGCGTGACCATGAGCGACCACCGCCCCACCCGCATCCCCGAACCCGACCGAACCCCCGAGGGCCCCGCCTACGAGGGTCGGCTGCTCGACCGCGTCGACGACGAGGTCGTCGACCAGGGCGTCGCCTTCGACCTGCGGACGCTGGTTTCGCGCCGCGGCGTGTTGGGCCTGATCGGTCTCGGTGCGGGCAGCGTCGTACTCGCCGCCTGCACGTCGGTCTCGGGGACGGGAGGGACCCGCGCCTCCTCGACTCCCACGGCGACGCCGAGCCCGAGCGCAACCGGTGGCGCAGCCACCACGCTGCCGGCGGGGGAGATCCCCGACGAGACGGCCGGGCCGTATCCGGGCGACGGCTCGAACGGAGCCGACGTGCTCGAGCAGTCGGGCATCGTGCGCAGCGACATCCGGTCGAGTCTTGAGGGCGGCAGCACCGCGGCGGGGGTGCCGATCACGCTGAGCATGACCGTGCTCGACATGGCGAACGGCGACGTGCCGTTCACCGGTGTGGCCGTGTACGTCTGGCACTGCGACGCGGCGGGCGGCTACTCGATGTACTCGGACGGCATCACGGACGAGACGTATCTCCGCGGCGTGCAGGTCGCCGATGCGACCGGCACCGTGACCCTTTCGTCGGTCTTCCCGGCCTGCTACTCGGGCCGATGGCCGCACATCCACTTCGAGGTCTACCCCGACGTGGGGTCGATCACCGACTCGACGAACGCGATCGCCACATCGCAGCTCGCCCTGCCCGAGGGCGCATGCCGGACCGTCTACGCGCTCGCGGACTACGACGGCTCGACGGCCAACCTCGGGCGGGTCAGTCTCGCGAGCGACAACGTGTTCAGCGACGACAGCGGGGCGCTGCAACTGCCGTCGGTGACCGGCGATGCGACCTCGGGCTACGCGCTGGCGCTGACCGTGCGCGTCGACACGGGCACCGCTCCCACCGCCGGGGCCGCCCCTGGCTCCCGCTGAGCCGCCTCGGGGTCACCCCTCGCGGGGACGAGAGAGGGGCACGGCCGCGGAAGAGTCCGCAGCCGTGCCCCAGATGCCGATGTTGTCGCATGAGCTTCACGGGCAGGGATGCAAGCAACACCGGCCAATGAAGACGCAAGAAAACGCCTTCGACCTGGCAGACGTTACGCGCCTGCCGCTGATCGTGTTGCCAGGACCGCCCGGACACCGCCACCGGGCAGGCGATGCGACGGCGACCGCACGTGTGTTGGGTCCCTGGGCATCCGACGGCAGGTCGTACCGCGGTACCACGTGTCCTCAAGGCGTCCGGCACGCCGCCGCGCTCCGAGGGCGTGCAGACCGTCGTCTACCGCATCGTGCAAGAGGCGTTGACGAACGCGCTGCGCTACGCGGACGCCCCGCAGGAGGCGCGGGTCGCCATCGCCTACGGGCCTCCCGTCACCGTCGTGGTCACCGACGACGGGCACGGGCGTGCCTCGGGCGGGGGCCCGCTCGGCTCGGGTCGCAGGCTCGTGGGGATGCGCGAGCGCGCGCGGCTCTACGGTGGATCTGTCGAGGCGGGTCCTCGGCCGGACGGCGGCTGGCGCGTGACCGCCGAGCTACCCGACGTCGAGGAGGACCGGTGAAAACGATCTCGGTGTTGCTGGTCGACGACCAAGAGCTCGTCCGGCGGGGTCTCGGCATAATGCTCGACTCGACGGACGATCTCGTCGTCGTCGGCGAGGCGTCGACGGGTGACGAGGCGGTCCACCTGACCGGGCGGCTGGCACCGGACGTCGTGGTCATGGACGTCCGCATGCCCGGCACGGACGGCATCGAGGCGACGAGGCGGATCGTGCGGCAGCATCCGTCGAGCCGCGTGCTGATCCTCACCACCTTCGATCTCGACGAGTACGCCTTCGGGGGGCTCCGAGCCGGGGCGAGCGGGTTCCTTCTGAAGACCGCACCGCGGGCCGAGCTGCTGGCCGCCGTCCGGGCGGTCGCGGCGGGGGACGCGGTGGTCTCGCCGCGCGCGACGCGTGCCGTCCTCGAGGTGGCCGTCCCGCGCCTCCCGCGGGGTGGCACGGGTGCGCCCGCGAGGTTCGACGAGCTGACCGACCGCGAGCGCGAAGTCTTCACCGCCGTCGCCCGCGGGCTCACGAACCCCGAGATCGCCGAGCAGCTCGTGGTGAGCGAGTCGACGGTCAAGACGCACGTCGGCCGTGTGCTGGCGAAGCTCGACCTGCGCGACCGCGTCCAGATCGTGATCGCGGCCTACGAGTCCGGAGTGGTCTGACCGGCGTCCGCCCCGACGCCGTCGGGGGATAACCCCCGGGGGAGTCCGTGGGCGGACGTCATATTCCAGTACCGCGCCCGGCGGCGAGGATCGTAGCCATGAACGACACGACCAGCGCCTCGCCTCCTTCCCCCCGTCCCGCCGACCCGACACGAGGAGGCGCGGGCCCGGTCGCCCGCGTCAGCCACGTCACGAAGTCCTTCGGTGAGGGCGACGGCCGCGTCGACGCGTTGCGCGACGTCTCGCTCGACCTGCGGGCCGGAGAGTTCACCGCCGTCATGGGCCCGAGCGGTTCGGGCAAGTCGACCCTGATGCACATCACCGCGGGTCTCGACTCGGCCACCTCGGGTCGTGTGCTGCTCGGCGACACCGACATCACCGGCCTCGACGACACGCAGCTGACGCTGCTGCGCCGCCGCCGCATCGGCTTCGTGTTCCAGGCGTTCAACCTGGTGCCGACCCTCGACGTCTCGGCCAACATCGAGTTGCCGTTCCGTCTCGACGGGCGGCGCGCCACCGCTGACGAGCGTGCGTGGATCGAGTGGCTCGTCTCCACGCTCGGCCTCGGTGCCCGGCTGACCCACCGCCCGCACCAGCTCTCGGGCGGGCAGCAGCAGCGCGTCGCGATCGCCCGCGCCCTGGCCACCCGGCCCGACCTGAT
The DNA here is from genome assembly GCF_013248995.1 of Frigoribacterium sp. VKM Ac-2836. Lineage (GTDB taxonomy): Bacteria > Actinomycetota > Actinomycetes > Actinomycetales > Microbacteriaceae > Frigoribacterium. The sequence continues at coordinate 14,632 of NZ_JABRPK010000007.1, forward strand.
CTTCGCCGACGAGCCCACCGGCAACCTCGACTCCAAGGCGGGTCGTGACGTGCTCGACGTGTTGCGGACGGCCTCAACCGACCACGGCCAGAGCATCGCGATGGTGACGCACGACCCGGTCGCGGCCAGCTACGCCGACCGGGTGGTGTTCCTCGCCGACGGCCGCATCGTGCACGAGATCGGCCGCAGCAGCGCCGCCGAGATCTCGGGCGTCATGCTCGACCTGGAGCGTGTCGCGTGAGCGCCCGCGACCAGCTGCTCGAGCACCGCCCGAGCATCCTCGTGGCCGCCCTCGGCACGACCTTCGGCGTCGGCCTGCTCGGCGTCACGCACGTGTTCGAGCAGGTCATCGATGACTCGGTCGTCGCGACGAGCGGCACCGTCTCGACCATGCTCGGGGCCGTCGCCGCGGTGTTCGTCGGCCTCGCGCTCTACGTCGGAGCCATCGTCACGGCCAATACCTTCGCCACCGTGGTCGCCGGCCGCACGCCGACGATCGCCCTGATGCGCCTGCTCGGCTCGTCCGCTCGTGACCAGCGTCGGGCCGTCGCCCGTGAGGGTCTCGTGGTCGGTGTCGCCGGGGCCGTGCTCGGGACCCTCGCCGGGCTCGCCCTCGTCGTCGTCGCCGTGCGCGTGCTCGTCGGTCGGGGCCAGCTGCCCGACCTCGCGTACTCGTACCTCTCGGTGGGCGGTCTCGTCCCGGCCGTCGCCGTCGTGCTGACCACGGTCGCGGCCGCCTGGGTCGGTTCGAGACGCGTCCTCCAGGTGACGCCGTTGCAGGCGACCGACGCCGCGCAGGACTCGCCCGTCTCCGGCCGGTCCCGCCGGATCGTGCGGACGGTGCTCGCCGCCCTGCTCGTGGTCGGCGGCGGTCTGCTGCTCGTCGCCGGAGTCGTCGTCGGGATGGCCGATGCGTCGGGCGTGCTGATCGCGTTCGTCGGTGGTGTGCTGTCGTTCACCGGGGTCGTCGTCGGTGCCCACGCGCTGATGCCCGGTGTGCTGAGCGCCGTGGGTCGCACGTTCGGCACGAGCCAGGTGGCCCGTCTCGCGGCCGAGAACGCCGTCCGTCAGCCCGAGCGCAGCACGCGCGCCACGATCGGCATCGTGATCGGCGTGACCCTCGTCACCACCCTGTCGGTCGCACTCGAGACGCTGCGCACCTTCATCTACTCGCTCGAGCAGGACCCGTCGTACGCCGCCGAGCTCGATCAGGTGTTCACCACGACGTTGCTGATCGTCGCGGGTCTCGTCGGCTTCTCGGCCGTGATCGCCGCCGTCGGCATGGTCAACGACATGTCGCTGAGCGTGATGCAACGGAGGCGCGAGCTGGGTCTGCTGCGCGCGATCGGCTCGACCGCGGGCCAGGTGCGCCGCATGATCCTGCTCGAGGCGACGCAGATGGCGTTGACGGCGATCGTCGTCGGGGTGGTGCTCGGTGTCGTGTACGGCTGGGCCGGAGCCCAGGCGCTGCTCGGGTCGGCCAACCGGGGCCTCATCCCGCCCTCGCTGCCCGTGCCGCTGCTCGTCGGGCTGGCCGTGACGGCTGCCGTGCTGGCCGGGGTCGCCGCCCTCGTCCCGGCCCGTCGGGCCACGTCGGTCACCCCGGTCGAGGCGCTCGCCGCTCGGTGAGCTGCTGAACTCCGTGGGCGATCGCCTGTGGGTTCGTCTGCGGGTTTCGGTCGGGTCGGCGCTGTCTCAAGCCATGCTGTGCGGGTCCGCTGTCGGGCAGGCGGTGCCGACGCGTTCCTGCTCGGTGCTGGGCCCACTCGGACGGCGGCCCGCCGCCGCGCAGGCACGAGACGATCGGACCGAGGTCGCCGCCCGCGAGCTCGCGGACCAGGGCGACCTCGGGTCGCATCACCTGAGAATGATTCGGGCCGGGCCGGGCCGGGCCGGTGCGGGCCCGTGCATCGCTCCGGGTCACGCGCGTGGCGGGGGTGCGCTGTGTCTGATGGGCGGTCGTTCATCGGGACACTCGCGAGCGGCCGCTTTGGACGCCCGAGGTCAAGTGGCATCTGGCCTGCGGATTCGCGTATGCCTGTCCCGCAAAAATGCCCGGTGATGGGGGGTTCAAACGCTACAGTCATCCGATAATCATCGGAAGCGCCCGCGTCTCAACCTGGACGGCATCTCGCAGCACAACGTGATGGTCTTGTAGCACTCGGTGTTGACGGTCAGCACGCGCATGTTGACCACGGCCTCTCGGGGACGACTCGAGCCCGGCCCGGCCTCCGCGAAGCCCTCGCTGCCTTCCGCGCCGGCGACGTCCTCGTCGTCACGAAGCTCGACCGCCTCGCCCGGTCCCTGCGCGACGCAACCGACATCGCGGACGAGCTCACAAAGAAGGGCGTCGCCCTGAACCTCGGGGGAGCGGTCTACGACCCCACTGACCTTGTCGGCCGGCTCCTGTTCAACGTCCTCGGCACGGTGGCCGAGTTCGAAGCCGACCTGATCCGGGCTCGTACTCGGGAGGGCATGGCGATCGCGAAGGCCGCCGGCAAGCTTCGGGGCCGTAAGCCCAAGCTCACCGCCTCGCAGGAGAAGCACCTCGTGCAGCTCCACCGCACCGGCGAACACACCACGAGCGAGATCGCCGAGTTGTTCGGCGTCGCTCGGTCAACGGTCTACAGGGCCATTCAGCGAGCCGAGCAGCAGTGACCTAGACGAGAGAGCGGCGCGCCCTTAGGGCCGGCGGATCAATGGTGATCGGTGCTCTTGGGAGAGCTGGCCTTCCGCGCCGCCACGAGGGAGCCGGTTGCGAGGACGAGCATCGCGATGGCGAGGGCGCCGAACAGGAGCTGGCCGGTTACATCCGGTGCTCGAAGCAGAAGGACAACGGCAAGGACCACGCCTATGCCGGCAATAGCGGCAAGGAATTTCACGGCTGCTCCCTTTTCCTTCAGACCCATTGTCACTGGAAAACTACACGCCTTGGCCTGTCTCCATAGAGGATCGGCTATCGCTTCACGACGAGGAGGAAGCGGTTGCTTCTCTCATCGACGAGCTCACCTGTCCAGGGTGATTCGAGGTGCCCGTCGTCGTTGTCGTCGCAGCCGCGCAGAGCTGGCCCGCTGGGCAGTCGGAGGATCGGCGTCGTCACGCCGTCGTCGGCGAGGACGAGGATGTCGACAACCCGCCCGCGGACGCGGGTTTCAGGGCGGGAATCGTGGTGGGTCTCGATCAACCGCACCTGTCCGTCGGCGTCTTGGAATCGGCTGCAACCCAGGTCGACCACGTCGTTGCGCTCGATCGCTTCACCGCAACAGACGTGCTCCCAGTCGCCAATCTCAACCGTGACGTTCAAGGGTGCTCCTCGGTGGCCTTGCGCTTGTTAGTCACTGGTGACTTGGCCGGTTTTGACCATGGGTCGTCATCCCCATCCGCTGTACCAACCTTCGGGGCCGGCTGCCTCCGTGAGGCGCTCATGTTCTCGGGCGTCGACGAGCCGCCAGCCGTAGGGGGCCGCTTGCACGTAGCTGTCCCCGTCGCGTTCCGTGCGCGCGCGCCCTTCCATCAGGCCATTCGTGAAGACTTCCTCGTCGATCCAGAGGAGTAGTTGACCGACCCAGTCATCTGCGTTCGCTGGTGTGGCGTAGAGCCAGAACTGAGGTGCGCCGCTGGAGGGGAGCTGGATCACCAAGCGTGCTGAATGCCCGTCTCGTTGCCGCAACTCGACGTCGACGTTTCCCGTCCCAACGCGAAGATCATCGATCTCGTAGTCGAGGTAGGTCAGCGCGGGGCCAGTTGACCGGTATTGCTGCAAGACCTTCCGCAGCGCGACAATGATCTCGTGATCTTTCAGCACGCCGACATCATGGCAGGGTGAGATCCCATTCCACTTGTCACGACGCGGTGTCCTGACATCAGCCGTACCGGAGCCGCCCGATAGGCGATCGACAGCCGACCGCGTTTCTAGTCGTGGCAGAAGGTACTGCCGTGATGGGCACGTGTTCGAAGGATCTGGGCGTGCCCAATCGTCACAACGCCTGGACAAGGTTGCCGAACGCAGTTCCCTCTGCTGGCGATTCGATTGCCGCGATGAGGTCCACGACGGGCATCTGCACCAGGTGGGAGAGCGTGACGGCAGCACTGGCCTTCGGGTAGAAGAAGGTGATGGTCTCGAGTCCTTGTGGCTCTGACCAGGACATGGTCGTGGTCGTGTCTCCCCACGTGATGGTCACGCCTGCGGCGACGCGATCGCCCACCCGGAGGTATGACCAACGCGGAAACCCCAGGGCGATGCGTCTATGTCCTGCCCGGGTGTAGAACATGTACTTCTCAGCCGCCACGACGGAGGACATCGTTGCCAGGAGCGTGAAAGGTCCCCGAGAGCGAACCCAGAGTTCACAACCTCCGGCCACGAGCTCGAGCCTCTCACCCTCATCGCCCGCGTCAACCGAGAAGAGGGTCGTATCCACGGCACCTTGGACCTGCGCCCCACGTTCCTGCGACCATGCGATGAGGGTGTCTTCGTGTGCCAGATGCATGTCAGCCTCGCCTTCGTCCAACCTCTGTCTCCTCGTCGCTAGGTATCGGCGCGACTCCCGACCATCATGACGAGGGTGGCGGACTCATGATGACGGCTGCTCGGCCGCTGTGCCGGCCGATAGGGGATCCTCGACCGGCACCGTAGTTCGACGTCACTAGCCTTGATCGATGATGTCTCAGCTCAATCAGCTTGCCGGTCTAGCCGCCGGTCTCTCGATCCTGACCTCGTTTCTCGTAGTCATCGTCTTGGCGTTGGCCGCGTACGCCCTCGTCCTCACGATCAGGTTTCTTCGATCGAGACTCGAGCAAGACGGCTCAGAGCAGCGCGGTGACGATTCCCGATAGGGGATCGCCCACCGGAATGAGTCGCTCCGCCTAGCGTGGCCATATGCGGATGCTCATTCTCGGCGGTAGCGGGCTTCTGGGCGGTGAAATCTTGTCCCAGGCACGGGCTCAGGATATCGACGCGATCGGCACTTCCACGCGCTCCACTAGTCCGACAAGTGGAGGCCATTGGCTACAACTCGACCTCCGCGACCGGCAGGCAACTATCGAGCTGGTCCGAGCCGCTCGCGCCGACGTCGTGATGAACGTCGCGTATCGACAGTCCGATTGGGCCACGACGGCGGATGGAGCGGCGAACGCGGCAATCGCGACGACCTCGGCAGGCGCGCACCTCGTGTTCGTCTCGAGCGACGCCGTTTTCTCCGGGGCCGACTCGCCGTATTCCGAGCGGGCCTTGCCAGACCCGCGCACTCCCTACGGCGCCGCCAAGGCAGCGGCAGAGACGGCAGTGCGTGCCATTGCCCCCGCCTCCATGATCGCGCGTACGTCGCTGATCATCAGCAGTAACGGCGCGTCCGTGCATGAACGGCTTGCACACTCGGCTGCGCGGGGGGGACGGGCACCTCTTCACCGACGATGTTCGCTGCCCCGTCCACGTGACCGACCTCGCGGGTGCGCTCCTTGAACTGGCCGACGCAAGACGGGCTGGCATGCATCACCTCGCCGGTCCAGAAGCCATGAGCCGGTACGACATGGGCCGTTTGATCGCACTCCGAGACGGTCTCGATCCCACTCGCATCCGAGCCACGCAGCGTGCACTCCAACCCATGCCAGGGCCGCTGGACGTCCGTCTCGACTCTCAGGCGACGCAACGGGGCATCGCCACGAGACTTCGAAGTGCTTCCTCCTTCCTCACGACATTGGGCTAAGTGCGCAGTCTTTCTAGGTGTCCCGATAGACGATCGATCAGGGGGCAGCCCGGTGCGAGCCCGGGTGTAGCGTCCCGGCATGGCTGACAATCGAGACAGAAGTGCCAGGGCAAAGTCGACGGAACTCGTCGTTTCGATCACCGCATTCGTGGTGTTCGTCGTCCTCGCGATCGTGGCGTTCACTGTGCAGGCGAATAGTTTTCTCATAGGTTGCCTGATCGTGTTGGCTGCGGTAGCTGCGTGGCGAAGCGTTGTCCGGTTGCGATCCCTGTCCGCGTCCCGTTAGACGCTCGTCTGGCGGGCCCAGGGGGTTCCTCACCCAGAAGCTAAGAGAGGCTATTCCGAACAGACGCCAGGCTTTGTCCGCTCGCGATCGCGATGGCTCCTTCCGAGGCTCCCCCGTTTGCCGCCTCGCGGATGAGGGCGACCCAGCTCGGCGGGAAGCTCGCCGCAGGATTCTTCCTGCGGCGTAGATCCTCTGTTGCGGATGCCAGTCGTGCCAAGGCGTCGTCGGCAGCGACATTGACAGCAGGACCAGTGCCCTCGCTTCCGAAGGTGAAGGACCAGTCGGGTGACGCGGGTAGGTCGTGTGCGTCGATGGTTCGCTCCAATGCCAGAAAGTGCGAGACGACTTCCAACCTCGAGTGTGTCAGGCGCGTGTCCTGAGAGGGGCTCGGCTTTTAAACCGGTCAGAACCCGTGAATGGAACAGAAGTGGCACTCTTGGGCCATGACTCCCAACGGCGACGTCAGTCCGGCTAAAGCTCAACTTAGAAGGGCGCTCATCGGTATGGCCGTGGGCGTCGTCCTCATCGTTGCTTTCCTTGTGGTCAGTGCTGTGACGAACCGGCTCGGCCTAATAGGGGTGGGCTTCGGGGTGGTGTTCGTTGCTCTGAATGCCGGTCGAGCCATCTGGGTGATTAAGCGACGCGAGGGAAAGAACTAGTGCTCTGCTCTAGCCGGAGCCATGGCTTTCGTTCAAGTGCACGGGCCGTCCGATAAGGGATCGATCACCGGTGCTACGGCTCGAGCCGACCTTTTCTTGTGTGCCTCGCCAGGAGCGAACCCGCAGCTACGACTTTCTGTTCGGGTAGCCTCGAAGTCCAGCCACGAACAGGACGAAATAGGGGCCGACCAGCATCAGACCGACCAGCCAAACCGGTAGGCCTCGGGTCGTGATATCCGACCATTCAGGGTTGAAGATAAGCCATGCAGCACCGAATACCCCGAGTCCAAGAGCAAAGACCATCATCCCGATGTTCTGTTTCTGGGTTCGCGATGCTGGTGGCCTTCCCTGGGGCATAGCCCGATCCAGCCATGAGGCACAGGCATGGTGTGCCGATAGGGGATCGGACTACGACGATCCTCTGCGTCTTTGATGTCTGCTGCAACGGCACGTCGAATCACCCAGTAGAGCGCGTAGAGAATCGCGCTCGTGATTGCAACGAAGAGGGCGGCGCTAGACAACGGGTCCATGACCCAACCGTACGAGGTGCCGTGGGCCGTAGTTCGGGAGTTGATCTCACGAGCTGTCCCGATGGACGATCGGTCACCGCCCGGCCAGGAACTCATCGACCTCAGTATGTGTCGGAGGCATGGCCCCTGCCCTCTGCACGGTCAGCGCAGCGCATGCGGCCGCTTGCGTGCCGATGTGCATCAGGGCCTCCGAAGTCAGGGGAGATCGACGCTTCGGCGTCCAGGCGTCGATGAGGCCAGCCATGAAAGCGTCTCCTGCTCCGATGGTGTCGACGACCTCGACGTCGAACGCGGGGACTGCGATTGTCTCCCTGCCGGCACGCAACAGGGCGTCGTCCGCCCCGCACGTTATAGCTACGAGCGATGTCTGGCCCGTCGCTAGTCGCACGACTACCTCCTCCAAGGCCGTACCCGGGAAGAGCCACTCAGCGTCCTCGCCGCTGAGTTTGACGACATCGCACAGGGCTGCGCAGCGGAGAATGAAGGCCGCAGCTGATTCGCTGTCGACGAGAAGAGACGGGCGGACGTTTGGGTCGAAGGTTCGTGCCGTGCTCGCAGGAGAACTGCGTAGGAACGCTTCCACCGTCACCCGACCCGGCGCGAGCACCGCCCCGAGGGAACCTGCGTGAACAAGCGCGGGGTTGCGCCCTGCCTTTGCTGTCGTCTCCTGGCCGAGTGTCCAATTGACGTCAAACTCGTAGGTAGCGGAACCATCCGCAGCCAGGTGCGCTGTCGCAGTCGAGGTGCTCGATGATCGGTCCGACCCGCGGATTGTCGTCACGCCTGACCCGTCGAGGTGCTGGGCAACGAGTTCGCCGTGATCGTCATCACCGAATTCAGTAATGAACGTCGTGTCGTGCCCCAGACGAGCGAGACCCACAGCGACGTTCAGTGGCGAGCCGCCTGGCATCGCACTTGTCCGCCCGTCGCGCTCGACGATGTCGATCAGCGATTCACCGAGCACCACCATGCGCGACGAGATACCGGTCATCGAGGAACACGGCTTGAGGTCTCCGGAAAGCTCGGGAACGGCACATGTGGCTCTGACTGGTACCAGTACGCGACGGTGCTGATGTCGTCGGAGCGTTCGAACAGCCCGTGGTCCCATGTCCCGATCTGTTGAAGCGTCACCTTGAGGTCACTGTGGAACCAGATGGGGTCGGGTAGGTGCCAGCGGTAGACCGCGTGCATCGGCGCGGTCGATTGGAGGAACGTGCCCGCTCCGGTGGTGTCTCGTGAGCTGCAGAACGGATAGCCGAAGTAGGGCGCGCTGAACGTGAGGGGCACGGGTTCTGGTGTCGTCCTGAGCTCGTCCTGGAATGCCCATGCGCCTCCGGCGTAGTCCTCGAGGCCCGTGCTGCAGAGACTTGGTAGGTCGCGGTCGCCATCGACGTAGAACTTCATCTCGCCCTCGCCCCACCAGAATCTGCTGAGGGAGGCGAGCGCCACGTACGTGCCGACATATCGTCCGTGCCCTTGCACACCGTCGAGGACGACGTGGTCCTCACCAAGGGCTGTCGAGCCGTTCGACCGGCGCCAGAGGGCGTGGAAGTAGGGGGTGTCGTCAGGGACGTCGTCGCCGGTGGTCAGGTCGACCTGAAAGAAGACGTGCTCGATGTTGGCGCCGTGCCCACTGGTCAGAGTGAGGCGTGCTCGACGCCGGAAGGGCATGGGGAAATAGCTGTTCATGCCACCAGTTGGCGCTACGACGATGGGCTCCGAGGTGACGAGGGCACGGGTTGCAAAGCCGTTGCAGAAGAAGTCGCCCAGAGGTGCCTCCACCGAGGGTTCTTCTTCGTCGTCCCAGTAAGCACGGAGCACCAGGTCGCGCAGGACGAAAGGACCTGCTTCGGTGCGGTCCGGAACGGTGATCCAGATGTGGCGGATGACACCTGGTCCGGAGATGTCGACGAGGTCGATGGTGCCGCCTGCAGGCAGGGACTTCCAGGCGCTGCCCTTGCGCCCGGGGCCGAGCGGCGAGGAGGCAGCCGCTGCAGTCCCGAAGGACCCGCCGGGGTTCTCCGCGTTGACAGTCCGTGTCCGGACTCCAGCGGGCGGGGCGAGTTCGGTGAGGGTGGGGAGCATGGTGCCTCCAGGGTTCGTGACGAGGTGGTCGTGGTGGGGCGCGGTCACTTCACCGCGCCGGCGGTGACGCCGCGGCTCAGGGTGCGCTGGAAAATGAGGAAGAAGATCAGCGTGGGAAGCAGCGAGAGTAGGGATCCGGCGTTGAGCGCGGTGAGGTCGATGCTGTTCTGTCCCTGCAGGGTGGCGAGGGCGATGGGGATGGTCTGCGCCGACTGATCGGAGAGCAGGACGAGGGGGATGTAGAACTCGTTCCAGGTCCAGACGAAGAAGAACACCACCAGCACGGACAACGTCGGACGGAGGACGGGGAAGACGACCGTGGTGAGGATGCGGAGCCGTCCAGCGCCGTCGAGAGCTGCCGCCTCGAGCAGCGAGGGCGGAATCGTGGCCATGACGCTCGAGAGCAGATAGGTGCCGAACGCGGCCTGGAGCACCGTGAAGACGATGACGACGCTCCAGATCGTGTTAAACAGACCCGTCGCCTGGGCCCCGTAGAAGAGCGGGTAGATCAGAGCTTCCTGGGGGAGCATGGTCGCGAGGAGAAATATCGCGAGCATCCATCCTCGCCCCCTGACGCGGCCGATGCCAATCCCGTAGGCGGTCACCAGGGCAAGGGCTGTCCCAAGGACGGCGACGAGTCCGGAGATGACGATGGAGTTGACGAGCGCGCGGGGGTAGTCGACGATCGCGAGGTATTGCTGGAAGGCCTCGATGCTGAAGCTCTCAGGCAGGGTCAACGGCCCGTTGGCGCTGTAGTCGGCCCCCGTCTTGAACGCGTTGAGGACGAGCAGCAGCAGAGGTGCCAGCATCAGCAGTGCGAACCCTGCGGCCAGGGCCAGTACCACCCAGCGAGCCACGCCGCGGCGACCCCGACGGTGGGGAGTCCGGGAAGGAGGCGCCGCCTCTGTCCCGAGTTCGGGTCGGGTGGTGGTGTCGGACAGGAGCGCACTCATGCGTTTCCTCCTTCTGTGTCGCGGCGCTGCAGCCAGAGCAGCACCCCGGCGGTGGCGAAGATTACGACGGCCATAACGGTAGCGATGGCCGACCCGTACCCGACCTTGGAGAGCTCGAAGAAGTTGCGATACGAGTAGTACGACGGGACAACGGTCGAGCCCTCGGGTCCACCTCCCGTGAGGATGAGGATCGGTGCGAACACCTTGAGGGCACCGACGGTCGCGGTGATGACGACGACGAAGATCTCGGGCCTGATCTGGGGAACGGTGATGGCTGTGAAGCGGCGTCCCCAGCGGGCTCCGTCGAGTGCTGCGGCCTCATAGAGCTCAGGATCGACCCGTTGCAGGGCGGCCATGAAGATGACGACGGGATAGCCGATCTGTAGCCAGACCAGCACGAGCATGACGGCGTAGATGGCGATGTCGGGGTTGCCGAGCCAATCGGGGGGGCTGGTGCCGCCGACGGCGCCGATGACGCTGTTGAGCAGGCCGCCCTGAGTGGCCAGCACCCAACTCCAGATGAACCCGGCCACGGCGATGGGCAGGATCTGTGGCAGGTAATACAGTGCCCTGAGGGTCGCAGCGACGCGGGGCCCGAATTCGCGGCCCAGGTAATCGAAGAGCACCGCGGCCAACAGGAGCCCGATCAAGGTTGGGACGACCACGATGCCGAGGATCATGAAGACGGAGTTCTTGAACGCGAGCCAGAACTGGGCGTCGCCCAGGAGGTCGGCGTAGTTGCCGAGACCGTACCAGCGCATGGGGGCGAGGCCGCCCTTCCACTGGAAGAGGCTGGTCCAGACGTTCATCGCGAAGGGGACGAGCACGATCGCGAGGGTGCCGAGGATCATCGGCACGAGGTACCACCAGTAGGAGTGCTGCCCCAAGCGGGCCAGCTTCCTGGTCGTGGTCGATGTCATGGGTGGATCTCCTGTCCGTCGTGCCCATGGGCGCCGACGATGAGGTGGGACGGGCGCGGAGCACCCGTCCCACGGGTCAGCCCTGGTCGACGGTGGCCTTGCCGTCGTCGTAGAAGTCCTGCAGCTTCTCGAGGTACCCGTCAGCGGTCTCATTGCCGTTGGACATGGCCGACATGTTGTTCTGCATGAAGTCGAGGAACCCCGGCACTGGGTAGTCGGGGTAAAAGGCGAGGGTGTCGTCGGCCACGGTCTCGTCGAAACGTTCGGTGTACTCGCGGGTCACAGGATCGGTGATCGACGATGTGTCGCCTGCGAGGGGCAGGCCGCCGAGTTCGCCCATGGCGTTCTGCACCTCGTCGCTGAGGGTGATGTCGATCCAGTCGTAGGCGAGGTCTTTGTTGTTCGCCTTCGCGGGCACTCCCCACAGGTGGCCGGACGAGCCCATGGTCATGTTCGCGCCGGGAAGGGTGAACGAGCCCCAGGGGAAGGTTGCTTCGTCCTTGATGCGCGAGAAGACGCCGTTGTTCCAGATGAGCATCCCGGTCTTGCCGCTGAGGAAGTTGACGTTGGCCTGTTCGAAGTTCAGGCCGCCGAGGTTAGTGCCGAGGTAGCCGGCGTCGATCCATTCTTGGAACTTCTCCGTCCCTTCTCTCCAGGGGGCAGCGTCGAAGTCGATGTCGTCTTTCAGGAACATGAAGTCGTCGATCTGGTCGCGGTCAGCGTTGGCTGAGACGAGCGAGTACCAGACCCACATCTGATTGAAGCCCTGGTTGACGGCCGCTGAGGATGAGACGGGCGTGGTGCCGGCACCCTGGAGAGCCTGCATGGCGGCCTCGAATTCCTCCATGGTGGTGGGGACCTGGGTGATGCCCGCCTTGGCGAAGGCGTCCTTGTTGTAGTAGAAGGTCACGTATTCGCCGACGTTCGGGACGCCGTACCAGTTGCCGCTGCCTGCTCTGCCGAGTTCGTCGTACTTGGCGAAGGACTGCATGGATCCGGTGATCTTGTCGTCCCAGCCTCTCTCGGCGACCTGGTCGTCGAGGTCCTGCAGCAGTCCCTGGCTGGCGAGCTGGCCGCCGTCGGCGTTGCCCTTGTTGAACTCCACGACGTCGGGGACGTCGTTGCCGGAGAGGACGAGCTTCGCGTTCTTGCGGAAGGCATCGAAGCTCGTCGTCTGGAAGTCGACCTTGACGTCGGGGTGTTTTTCCTTGAATAGGTCGACGGCGAGTTGCCACCCTTGGCCTTGAGCTGTGGTGGGGTCTTCGTACTGGAGGATGGTGAAGGTGTCGTCGTCGCCGCCGGCGGGGCTACAGCCCGCGAGAGTGGCGGCAGCGAGAGAGACGACCGTGGCGGCGGCGAACGTGACGGTTCGGCGGCGGCGTGGGCTGTGGTGCATGATGCAGCTCCTTTGCTGTGGGTGGTGGGGGAAGGTTGCGGCAGGTGGAACGCAGTGGGGCGCTGCCGGGCACGCCTGACATCCGCGTCAGGAAACGCGGGCGGGGCGAGAAATTGTGGGGGACTTAGGAAGGGGAGCAGGTCACGGAGGGTCCAGGGGCGTACTGACTGATGACCTGACGACGAGTGGGCACGCCATGCGGTGGCCCTGTGGGGCCTCGGCGGCTGAGGAATTGTCTTCCACCCGGTCCAGGACACGGTCGACGGCCCATTCGCCCATTCGTGCATGGGGGAGCTGCACGGTCGTCAGTCCGGGGTCGAGGGCGTCTGCGACGAACTCCTGGTTGTCGAAACCCACGATCGAGAGATCGGTGGGGACTTCAAGCCCGAGCTCTCTGGCCACCTGGTAGAAGCCCATGGCGATCTGGTCGCCGAAGCAGAAGACAGCCGTGGGGCGGGAGGAGGTGGGCCGGTTGAGAAGGCGTCTTGCCGGCTCGAGGGCGAACGAAGTCGCGGCGTCGTCGGCGACGACCATCAAGTCGGGGTCCACGGTGATTCCTGCGCCCGTCAAGGACTCGACGTAGCCGCGGGTTCGTAGTTCGTCGGCGATGGGGTAGGCGCGAACGCTGCAGAAGCCGATGCGCCGGTGGCCAGCTCCGATCAGGTGCGTCACTGCGTCTCGGGCACCGTGCTCCTCGTCTGGCACGACCCAGTCGGCTCCGGATGTGGTGTCCTCGGGGCGCCCGTCGAGCAGGACGACTGGTGTCGTCGCGGGTACTGGAGGAAGGTCGACTGTCCGGTGGAAGGTCGAAGCGAAGATGAGCCCGTCGACGTTGCGTTGAAGCAGCGACTGCACTGCAGGGGTCTGGAGGTCAGCGTCGCCTCCGGTGTCGATGAGCATGAGGATGTAACCTCTTTGCCACGCGGCGGCCTGAGCCCCGCCGAGCATGTGACTCGAGAACGGCACGCTGGCGACACGGTCGGAGACGAGTCCGATCGTGCGTGTCTGCTTCGACTTTAGTGATCGGGCCAGCTGGTTCGGGACGTAGCCGAAGCTGTTCGCCAGGTCACGGATCTCTGTAGCGACGGCTGCGTTGACTCGACCAGCGTCCCTGTTGTTTAGGACGAGTGAGACGGAAGAAACGGAGACGCCCACCTGGGAGGCGATGTCTTTCATCCTCAGCATGCCGCTCCTTCGGGTCGATCGACTGATCCGGGGGGTCAATCGATTGATGCGACGGTAGATCCGTCAAACGGTTTGACGCAAAGAACCAACAAAAAAACTGCAGACCAATGAGTGAACCGATCCTTAAGCACGGCGAAGGGCCATCTGGAACCCCTTGATCCAGCGGTTCCCACTGGTGGACGTGCTGAACTGCGACGTCTCGACGAGGATTGGGGGCGGAGATCGCCGAAGTCGTCGAACCAGATTCACGACGACCAAGACCGTGCCCGCAGCCATGGTGAACCGTCCCTTACCCATCGCCCGTTAGACGATTGCCTATCGAGACGCTGCTGCGTCCGATTCAGAGTGTGAAGAAGGCGTGGAGCGCGGCGCTGATCTGGGCGGGGCCGCCGCTGTTCCATGGGCCGTCGTGGCCGAGTCTGTCGAATTCCGTGTGCCGCGAGTCGGGGATGATGCCGGCGAGGTCGCGGATCGCGGTGCGGAGGAATGTCGGGCTCGCGGTTCCGCTGAGTAGCAGGACTGCACAGTCGATGCTCGCGTGGTCCTGGATGTGGCCGTCGCGTTCGGTGACGTCGTGGAAGTCGTAGCGGACGCCCGGGAGGAGGTCGCGGAGCGATGACGCCGGACCGGGCTGGCGGGACTGGATCGCGAGGATGACACGGCCCAGGACGCGGGCGACGAGCCGCGGGGCTCGCGCAATGAGCGCAGGTGCGGTCCCAGCGATGACGAGCGCATCGATGAGTGCAGCACCGGCCTGTCCGCGCTCAATTTCGACGTTGAGTCGGCGGATGCCGTCCCGGTCGATGCCGTCGCGGTAGAACGGGGGCTCGTAGACAGCGAGCTGTTCCACGTTGGGCAGGGTGCGTGCGGCTTCCAGGGCGATGACAGCGCCGGAGCTGAGTCCGAAGAGCTTCGTCGCGCCGGTCGCGGTCATGACCGCGTCGAGGTCCTCGATGTCGCGGGTGATGGTGTGGTCGGCGGTATACGGGCGCGGGCTGATACCGCGGCCGCGTCGTTCGGCGGTGATGACGGTGAACGAGGAGGACAGGGCGAGGGCGAGGTCTCGGTAGGCGTGGACGTCGGCCATCGCGCCCTGCACCAGGACGATGCCTGGTCCGGTGCCCTGGCGGAGGTAGCCGATCGAGGTGCCGTCCCGAGACTCCACATGCTCAGTGACGATGCTGAAATCCATGGCGTCAGCATGGCATCGACCACAACAGTGGCAGCGCCAGCAATGCCGCCTCGTCCGCTGACGGGTCGTGCTTCGGTCGCTACCGTGAACGAATGACAGTCACGCTGATCATCCTGTCGTCCGACGACTGGAGAGTCTGGCGCTCCTTGAGGCTTGCGGCGCTGGCTGAGGCCCCGGAGGCTTTCGGCTCTCGGTTGGCTGATTGGGTCGATGCTGATGAGGGCCGGTGGCGCGAGCGCCTCTCTATCCCCGGGGCGATCGACCTCGTAGCCCTCGACTCGGGAACGGGCAGTCCGATCGGCATGGTTACCGGAACGCCGTCAGCACGGCCCGGTGCTGGCGCAGAACTCATCTCCCTGTGGGTGGACCCCGCCGCACGAGGACGAGGAGTGGCGACCCTGCTCATCGACGCCGTGGCAACGTGGGCAGCAGCCACGGGGGCACCGCGCCTCGAGTTGTCGGTCATGGCCCAGAACGAGTCCGCCCGGCGCACCTACGAGAGGAACGGATTCGCCGTCGCAGCCGGCTCCAGGGATGAGCTCACGATGACACGGGCTCTCTGACGGCGGCAGCCGCCTGGCACGCCCGCTTCCCGCCCGATAGGGGATCGTCTACCAGACACATAGAGCGGGCATGACGAGGTGCATCCCGGTCCGCTGGGGGGCGACGTCGGTGAAGCCTCGTTGCTCGTAGAAGTGCCTGCCCGGTGGGTCCGCGGTCAGGGTCACGTAGGCCTCCGGAGGCGCGTGCTCGGTGATGTGGGCGAGGAGCGCGTCGAGGATCGCGCCACCGACACCCCGGCCTTGGTGGCCAGGGAGGGTGGCCATGTCGGCGATGAGGAAATACCAGGCACCGTCGCCGACGATACGCCCCATCCCGACGGCCTCTCCTGCGGCGTCGACGACGTGCCGGAAGGTCCACGAACCGGTCAGAGCGCCAGCGCCCTGCGCCTCGCTCTTAGGCGAGAGGCCGCTCTCGAGTCGCAGCCGCAGGTAGTCGGTTAGGGGTGGTGGTCCATCCAGGAGGCGGTAGTCACGGTGCAGGGGCATGCGTTGAGTCTTCCGGACGAGCCAGCACGGGACGGGCACCTCGAAAGGCGTGCCTGTCCCGCAAGCTCCTATCGGCTTGTGGAGCGTGATCGTGTCGCGGTGACGATGGCGTCGACCACGACAAACCCGATCAGGGAGATTCCGAGTAGCGGCAGGAACCACCCGATGCCGGCGGCGACCACGATCACTGCGGTGGTGCCCCACCAGGGTGCCCGGGCGAGGGCGCCGGCGGCGGCGGGCTTCCCGACCAGCGCTCCCGGGCGGGTGGGGCGACGTTTCCACCACATCAGGTACCCGAAGACGACCATCGTCGCGATCCCGAGGGCGGTGATGACGAGGACGATCTGGTTGGCGATGCCGAACTGCTGGCCCATGTGGGTGTCGATGCCCCAGCGGGTGAGTTTCGCGGCGAGGTTGAAGTCCTTGAAGTCGGTGCGGTCGACCACTTCGAGAGTGTCCCCGTTGATGGCGACGGAGTCGACCTCGGTGGGGTAGCTGCGCTGGATCTCCTGCACGACCCAGGCGGTGTCGGCCGTGGTCGGCGGGGTGATCTGCACCAGCCCGGTGTTCACGTTGACGCTCCGAGCAACGCCGAGGACCTCGTCGAACGTCGTCGGCTCGATCACGGGTGCTGCTGCATCATCGGTCGCGGGTGCAGCACTTCCGTGCCCGGCGTGACCGGCGTGGTCGCCGGTCACGGTGGGGCCCGCGGTCTCAGTCAAGGCAGGGTCGACTGCGGGGGTGCCCCAATCGAGTGCAGCACGGAGCTTGTCGACGTTGGCGCCGCCGTAGGTCGACCACGTGATCCCCGTCGCCGAGAGGAACAGGGCCCCGACAAGCAGCCAGATCCCGGTGGAGGCGTGCCAGGAGAAGATCCGCCGGTACCCGGTGACCTTGTTGTTGGGGCGCACCATGTCGCGCCGGGCACGGCGGGCCTTCCGGTACCGGAGGACCCAGAGGGCTGCGCCAGCAAGGACCACGACACCGAGCCAGGACGCTGCGAGTTCGGAGTAGAGCCGCCCGGCGTCGCCGAGGTGGAGGTTGCGGTGCAGGTGGTCGACCCAGGTGCGGATGGGGAGGGCGTCGGAGGTGCCGTAGGTGGTGAGGTCGCCGCGGATCTCGGCGGTGCCGGGGTCCACGAACACCGACCGGGTCTCGCTCTCGCCGAGCCCTGTCCCGGTGAACATGACCCGGGTCGTGTCGCCGGGCTCCGGGGCAGGACGGACGGCGACGAGGGTGTCGTCGCCCGCGTACGCCTCAGCCGCTTCGACCTGCTCCGCGAGGGGGAGCGTTGTCGTGGTGACGGGGGCGTGCAGCTCACGGTCGTAGACGACCTGCTCGATCTGCGGGGTGACGGCGTACGCGGCGCCGCTGAGGGCGGCGATGAGGATGAACGGGCCGACGAGGATGCCGGCGTAGAAATGCAGCCGCAGGAGCAACTGCCCCAGCCACCCCTTCGAGGTGTTCGGGCGAGGGGTGTCAGAGGCCGGGGTGGGGCGCTGCAGGGTCTCGGTCATGGTGTCTTTCGTGGCTCGTAAAGGAGGCGGTGCGGTGACGGGTGGGAGGGTCAGAAGAGGGTGTCGCCGATGTAGCCGCTGCTGGTGCAGCCGGGCGGCATGGCGAACACTGCCGACCCGACCGGGGTGATCCACTCGTTCAGCAGGTCCAGGTCGCTCAGGCGTTGTTGCAGGGGGACGAACTGGGTGGTGACGTCGGCTTGGTAGGACACGAACAGCAGCCCCGAGTTCGACACCGACGACCCCGGGGTGGGGGCGTCGTCGTAGTTGTAGGCGCGGCGGAAGATGCGCTCGTCGGGGTTGTCCGACCGGGCCCGGCGCATGTGGGAGAACTCCGGGATCACCGGGAACCCGATCGGGGTCTTCGCCTCGAAGTCCGCCTCGTCGTGCTCGTTCACCCCGGTCAGCGGCGCCCCGTTCGACAAGGTCCGGCCGACGGATTGCTCGCGGCCTGACCGGTCGAGCTTGTCCCACTTGTCGAGGTCCATCGAGATGCGGCGGAGCACGAACCCGGTGCCGCCTGCCATCCAGGCTTGACCGGTGTTTCGCCAGACGAGCTGATCGAAGTCCGTCGTGCCGGGTTCGAGGTTGACGGTCCCGTCGACTTGGCCGAAGAGGTTCCGCATGGTGGTGCCCTTCAGCTCTGACCCGGAGGCACGCCGGAACCCGGTCTGGGTCCAGCGGAGGGTGGCGAAGGAGCGGGTGTCCTTCAGCAGCATCCGGGCGGCGTGGGCGACGGTCATCGGGTCGTCCGCGGCGATGTGCATCAGCAGGTCGCCGTCGCCGTAGGCCGGGTCGAGCCGGTCGACACTGAACGCCGGCAGCGGCCCCAGCCACGACGGAACCGCCCCCGCACCGGCAGCCCTGGTGACGAGGCCGGGCCCGAACCCGAACGTCACCGTCAGGCGTGCGGGGACGTAGGCCAGCTCGGGTTCGCTGTCGGCGAGGGCTGCGTCTCCCTGGCTGAGGCGGGCGGCGTCGTCGGTGAGGACCTGCATCATCCGCCGCAGGGCCGCCGCATCCGTTCCCGGGAGCAGGTCAAGGGCGTAGTAGACGGCGTGGGCTTGGGGGGCTGTGTTGATGCCGGCTTGGTGGGTGCCGTAGAACGGGATTGTCTTGGCACCGGAGAGCTTCGCGTCGGCCGTCTCGGCGGTCGAGGTGGTGCCTCGGGCTGTGTAGCTGAGGCCGATGGCGCCGGCGGCGCCGAGGCCGGCGGCCGCCCCTCCGAAGAGGAGGTGCCGCCGGCTGACACCGCGAGGAGTGTTTTCAGGGGTGGGGTCGGTCATTACTCGCCCATGTCCATCTCGGACATTTCGTCGCCCTCGTAGGTCTCGTTCGCACCCGAGTAGTCCTTCGCCGGAGCGGTGAACTCGTACGTCGACCCGTCGGTGAGGGTCAGGGTGAAGCCGACTTCGTCACCGGCGGCGACGGGCGCGTCGAGGCCCAGCATCATCAGGTGGTTGGCGCCGGGGCTGAGCTCGTAGGAGCCGCCAGCGGGGATGACGAACCCGCCCTTTTTCTCCTGCATCACCATCTCACCGGCGTCGTTCGCGACGGTCTCGTGCAGCTCCATCATCGGGGAGGCGTCGGACTCGGCCTTGACGATGGTGACGTCCTGGTTGGAGTCGTTCTCGAGCGTCCCGAAGGCTGCGGACATGCCACGGTCGGCGGCCTTGACCCAGGCGTCGTCGATCGACAGCGATGCCGCTTCGGTGCTGGTGTCGGCTTCGGCGGTGTCCTGGCTGGCGGCGCTGCACCCGGTGAGGGCGAGCAGGAGGACGGCGGAAGCGGCGAGGCCGGTGGTGGTGAGGGTGCGCATGGTGATCCTTTTCTGTAGGTGATGGTGGTGGGTCGGGGAAGTCATGAGGTGCGGCGGCTGCGGAACCAGAGGACGCCGCCGAAGACGGCGAGCCCGGCGACGGCTCCGAGGAGCCCGATCACGACGGTGGAGGACACCGTGCTGGGCGTCGCCGTCGCACCGGTCGCGGTGTCTTCGTCAGGACCGGCCGCAGCGGGGTCGGCAGTCGCCTCAGCGTCTGTGCTGGTGTCGGTGGTGAGGGTGGCGGTGCCGACGGCGAAGTCGTAGACACCGGAGATCGGGTGGCCGTCGCTCGATACGACCCGCCACCGCACCTGGTAGATCCCGTCGGGCATGCCGGGCTTGATTGCCTGGGTGGCGTTGGGGCCGTCGAGGGCGACGGGGCCGTCGGCCCAGTCTTTGTCGGTGTCGTCCATCACGAGCACGACGGCGCCGACTTCGATGAGGGAGTCGGTGTAGACCATCGACACCTCCGCCGGCGCGGTGTCGACGTGACCGTCCTCGCTGGGGGAGGTCGAGATGATCTGATCGTGCGCCTGCACAGGCGTCGCGACACCGACTGCCGCGCCGATGGCGAGGAGGACCGCGGCGAACACGGCACCGGCGGTCCGGGTGAGGGTGGGGGAGGTGGTGAGGGTCACGACTCTTTCCGGGGGGTGTCGGTGCCGTTCAGGCGGGCGAGCTGGTCGTTGTAGGCGCGCAGGGTCGCGTCGTCGTCGCGGTCGGCCTTGCGGTCGTACCGTTTCGCGGCGCGCTCCTCAGACCTCGACCACTGGCGGACGACCATCAGGGCGACGAGGACGACGGGCAGTTCGCCGGTGCCCCAGGCGATGCCGCCGCCGGTGACCTGGTCGGCGAGGAGGGCGGTGTCGTTGGTGGCGTCGAGGGCGTGCCACCAGTCGAGGGCGAGGACTTCGGTACCGGACATGATCGCCAGGCCGAAGAAGGCGTGGAACGCCATCGTGGCCAGCAGGATGATCAGCCGCATCGGGTACGGGGGCCGCTTCGGACCGGGGTCGATGCCGATGAGGACGAAGAAGAACAGGTAACCGCTGATCAAGAAGTGCACCGTCATCAGCAGGTGCCCCTGGTGGGTCTCGAGCGACCACCGGAACCAGCCGGTGTA
>NZ_JABRPK010000008.1 GCF_013248995.1 Frigoribacterium sp. VKM Ac-2836
CGAAACGGTACGACCGCAAGGCCGACCGCGACGACGACGCGACCCTGCGCGCCTACAACGACCAGCTCGCCCGCCTGCACGGCACCGACACCCCCCGAGACGAGCCCTGACCTCCGGCACCTCCGGCACCCTCTGCTCGCGCGACGCATGCAAGCCATTTCGCCTCTACTGTTCACCCTGAGGACGAGACTCGTCTCCACGGAAAGGACGAGTGATGAGCGAACGCCGCCGACGAGAACTGGGCGAGTCGGACGAACCCGTCGAGGACGAACTCGACGAATCCTTCGACGCGACCGTGGAAGAGGGCGCCGAACGCCTTCACCGCACCCTCCGCACCACGCTCATCACGGGCTTCTTCGGGGGGCTCGAGGTCGGCCTGGGCATCATGGCGATGCTCGCCGTCTTGACCGAGACCGGCAGCCACCTCCTCGCGGGGTTGGCTTTCAGCATCGGATTCCTCGCCCTCCTCCTGGCTCACTCCGAGTTGTTCACCGAGAACTTCCTCCTCCCGATCGCAGCCCTCGCGGCGAAAGAGGGCACGTTCCTCCAGCTCGTGAAGCTCTGGGCTGCCACGCTGGTCGCCAACCTCGCCGGGGGATGGATCTTCATGTGGCTCGTGGTCCAGGCATTCCCCGAATGGCACGCGACCCTCGACGAGTCAGCTCACCACTTCGTGGATGCGCCGTTCTCGCTCCAGACCGTCGTCCTCGCCGTCCTGGGCGGCAGCACGATCACGCTCATGACCCGCATGCAGCACGGAACCACGTCAGACCCGGCGAAGATCGCAGCCGCCGTCGCCGGGGCTTTCCTCCTGGCCGGTCTGCAGCTGTTCCACTCGATCCTCGACTCGCTCCTCATCTTCGGTGCGATCCAAGCGGGAAGCGACGTCACCTACGCGCAGTGGTCGGGGTGGTTCGGCTACACACTGTTGTTCAACATCGTGGGCGGGCTCCTCCTCGTCACGTCCCTGCGACTGCTCCGCACGAAAGAGCTCTTCACCAAGGCGCGCAACGAGAACGACTGAGCCTGTCGCTGCGTGACGGTCGGAGGCCGCGGGTGCTGTGATGGCGTCATGACTGACTCGTCGCCTCTCCCCACGGCGAGGACCTCGTGATGGGCTTCGTCGAGAACACCCCCGCCGACTGGTCGTTCGGCTTCGGCCGCGCCCAGTACACGACCGGAGAACTCGCGACGCCCGGGACGTGATGCGTCCGGTGGCACGGGGCGTCTCGTGTTGCATCGCGGCGCCAGGTCCTGCCGCGTCGCCGGCCCCCCGGGTCAGGTCAGGCGGAGCACGAGGCCGCCCAGGGCCGCGATGCCCACGACCGCCCAGGCCGGTGCCCGCCAGGCCGTCAGCAGCACGAAGCAGATCAGCGCCAGGCAGAACGGTCCCGGACTGACGACGTCGGTCGTGGCCGCGAGGTCGAACAGCGCGGTCACGAGCAGCCCGACCACGGCAGCGTTGGCCCCTCGCATCGCCGCCCGCACGCCGATGTGTGACCCGACGACGTTCCAGAACGGTGCGACGCCGACGAGCAGCAGGAACCCGGGCGCGAAGATCGCGAGCGTCGCCAGCAACGACCCGAGCGCGCCTCCCGGGCCGAGATCGGTGACGGCACCGAGGTAGCTCGCGACCGTGAACAGGGGCCCGGGCACGGCCTGCGCGAGACCGTACCCGGTGAGGAACGTGTCGTCGCTCATGTACCCGGGTTCGACGAGGCCCGTGTGCAGCAGCGGCAACACCACGTGTCCACCGCCGAGGACGAGGGCACCCGCGCGGTAGAAGACGTCGATGAGCGCGACGACGTCCGAGCCGGTGACCCGGCTCACGATGGGAAGTCCCACGAGCAGCGTGGCGAAGACGGCGAGGCAGGCGAGCCCGACCCCCCGCCGCACCGGGAACCTGAGCGGTTCGTGCTCCTCGGCGGCGGGTCGCGAGAAGGCCAGCCCGGCGAGGGCCCCGAACGCGATGGCCGCCAGCTGACCGACGGCTCCTGGCAGAGCCAGCGTCAGGACGACGGCGCCGACCACCACGGAGGCGCGGATCGCGTCGGGCGCCAGCGACCGTGCCAGCCCGGTCACCGCGTACGCGACGACCGCGACGGCTCCGATGCCGAGGCCCGCGATCAGGGCGCGTCCGACCGGCCCGTCCACACGGCCCACCCCGACGGCGAGGAAGAAGAGGACGAGGGCGGACGGCAGCGTGAACACGGCGAACGCCACCAGGGCCCCGAGCGGACCGGCGCGCAGCAGGCCGAGCGCGAGACCGACCTGGCTCGATGCCGGCCCCGGGAGGAACTGCGCCAGGGCGACGAGGTCGCCGTAGGCGCGGTCGGAGAGCCAGCGACGGCGCTGGACCACCGCCGAGCGGAAGTAGCCGAGGTGCGCCACCGGCCCCCCGAACGACGTCAGGCCGAGGACGCCGAAGGTGCGGGCCACCTCACCGACACGCGAGGGGGCCCCAGGGGCACGTCGAGCCGAGCTCATGCGTCGACCGAGTCCGAGGCGGGCCTGATCACCCGGATCAGGTCTTTCGATGCCGTGTCGATCTTCGTCGTCATGCGTTCTTGATACCTCGACCAAGTGAACGAGCGGACACACGCCCCCCCTGGTGGCAACGGTGACGGCCACCAGCACCTTCTCAGCGCAAGCTCTCAACAGTTACGCTGATGCCGGGGATGTGAGGAGATGCACGATTGCGAATTGGCGACGTCGCACGGCTCGCGGGTGTCAGCACGAGGACGGTGAGGCACTACCACGCCATCGGGCTGCTGCCCGAGCCCGAGCGCCGCGACAACGGCTACCGGGAGTACTCGGTCCTGGATGCGTCGAGACTCCTACGCGTGCGGCATCTCGTCGGGGTCGGCCTCCCTCTCGAGAAGATCGCTGGTCTGCTCGACCCGACCCACTCGAGTATCTCCACCGAACTCGACCAGCTCGAGGCAGCCCTTCGCGAACAGATCGCAGCGCTGAGCAACCGACTCGAGTCAGTCGTCGCACTCCGCAGCTCACTGCTCCCCGAATCCCCTGCACAGTACGACGCGCGGGACAGCGGCGCCCGAAGCGCGCTCGCGGACGGTGCCGTCCGCCGATTCGAAACCGATGTCTCGCTGCTCCTGGCCGCAGCCGACCCTGAAATGCACAAGACGTTGGGTGCGACGATCGATGCGCTCTCGTCCGACCCCGATGTGACCCGACGCATCGCAGCCGTCACGACTGATCTCTTCGCGGTCGGGCCCGCCACGTCCGACGCCACCAGAGACCGCATCGCGACGGAGATCAGTGCCGCCATCTCGGAGGCAGGACTGCCGAACGATCTCGGCCGGGCGAGCGGGGAACTCATCTCGCAGTACCGGCGAGCTGCCTTCTCTGCCAGCCAGTTGGACGTTCTGGCCCGACTGACGACCTAGAGATGGGCCCTTGACCTTCACGTTGCGTCAACGTTTTGACTTGGGGCATGATCGCCGCCGCATACCTCGTCTCCTACTTCTTGTCCGTGCTGGCCAACTCGGTCGCAGCGATCGCGCTGCCGCTGGTCATCCTCACCACCACGGGAAGCGTCCTCGGCGCCGGCACGGTCGCCGCCGCCACAGCAGTCCCTGCCCTTCTCGCAGGCCTGCTGATGGGCGTGGTCATCGACAGGACCAACCGGCGCAGCATCTCGATCTTCACCGACGTGGTCTCGGCCGTGGCGGTGGCCGCGTTGCCCTTCCTCGACCTCTTCACCGACCTGACCATCGGCATCTTCGTGGTGTTCGGCGTGATCGGAGCGCTCGGCGACATCCCCGGCCAGACGGCTCGCGAGACCCTCCTCCCCGCCGTCGTGCGGCACACGGCCCTCACGCCCGAGAGACTGATCGGCACGCGGGAGAGCCTCGGCGCCATCGCTCTCGTCCTCGGTCCAGGACTCGCCGGGGTTCTCATCGCCCTCCTGGACGGGACCGACGTCCTGTGGTTCACAGCTGCACTCTCCCTAGCCGCTGCCGCCGTCACGACCGTCATCCCGAGACACCTGGGCACCCACGGGCCCAGCCCGGACCGGCCCGCCTCGGGGTGGAAGGCACTTCGCGAGGGGTGGACCACCGTCGTGAACAGCCCGTTCATCCGCCTGGTCATGATCATCGCCTTCGGGGCGTCGGTCGTCCTCGGAGCATTCCAGGGACTCATCTTTCCCGCCTACTTCACCGCCACCGGTCAAGATGCCCTGCTGGGGTTGGTGCTCAGCGCTCTCGCGGTGGGCCTCCTCGTCGGGAGCGGCATCTACGCGCTGCTCTCCCGACCAGGACGAGGTCGCCGCGGATGGCTCAGCGCAGGCCTGATCGGTGCAACAGCTGGCTTCGCGATCATGGCCAGCCTCGTCTCCGTGCCGGTCATGATCGCCGGTGCCTTCGTCGGCGGCATCGCGTGTGGCCTGTTCACCAGCCTCGTCGGCGTCCTGACGCTGGAACGCATCCCCGACCAGGTCAGAGGCCGTGTCCTGGGAACCCAGAACGCACTGATGACCCTCGCCCCCTCGACCGGTGTCATGATCTCCGCCGTCGTGACGGAACTCGCCGGTCTCGGCACCGCGGCCATCGTCGCCGCCGGTGTCTGGGCCGCCATGACCCTCGTCGCCCTCACCGCCGCACCACTCAAGGACCTCAGTCCCCGGCTCGCCCCACCCAGTCAGTGACGTCAGCACAGTCAGTGACGTCAGCACGGACATCCCCAGCCGCGGCTGACATCGACGATCGTCTATCGGGTCGGAGAAGAATCGCCCGTCGAGCTGGGCAGCAGGTCGACGGATGTGCCCGTTCGCTCTGCAGCCGTGCCCGTAGCCTCGTGTCTTGTGGAACCTGACGCGAACGGACATGACGAGAACGAGGGCGACGTGTCGGCCCGAGCAGGCGCGGTTCCTCGACGGCGACGGCATCGCCGCCTCCTCCTCCTCTCGGCCGCGGTGGTCGCCCTCGCATTGGTCGTCATCGCCGCGCTTCTCGTCATGGGCACCCTCTGGCCCACCCGCACCGCGGCCCTCCGGTACCCGGTGCAGGGTGTCGACGTATCCGCCTACCAGGGCACGATCGACTGGGACGTCCTGGCGGAAGAGGACATCGACTTCGCGTGGATCAAAGCCACGGAAGGCTCGAGCTACCAAGACCCCCGGTTCGACGACAACTGGACCGACGCCCACGACACCGAGCTCCTCGTCGGCGCCTACCATTTCCTCAGCGTCGACAGCCCGGGAAGCGATCAAGCCACCAACGTCATAGCCACGGTCTCCGAGCACCGTGGCGACCTGCCCGTCGTGGTCGACGTCGAGTGCTATGCCACGTACTGCGACACCCCTCCCCCGGCAACCACGGTTCGAGACGTGCTCGCCCCGCTCTTGCTCGCCATCGAGCAGCACTACGGCCGGCCAGCCGTGCTCTACGCGACCCGCGACTGGTACGAGCTATACCTGGCCGGGCGCTACCCCGACAACCCCATCTGGTTTCGCTCCGTGGCCACCTCGCCGCATCTCACCGACGACCGGGACTGGACTTTCTGGCAGTGGTCCGCGCGAGAGAAACTCGACGGATACGACGGTGACGAAGCGTTCATAGATATGAACGCCTTCAGCGGCGACCGAGGAGAACTGGAGTCCCTGCTGCTGCCCTGACACCGCGGCTGTCAGTCGCGTGGCCGTGATCCGCCTGCCCCGTCCCCCTGGTCGAGGTGGGACCGAAGGAGCTCTCGGTGAGAACAGCGTGGCACCTACGGCGGAGAAGATCGAGGCTCACCCCGTCAGCTTCCGTCAGACCGGCAGAGCAGGCCTCATCCGCTACTCCTTCTCCGACGAGACGGGCACATCCATCCGCGGAGGATGGGGCGGTCGCGTACGAAGCTCGGCGAGCATCGCGGCCACCTTCGCGAATCCTCTCCAGGAATCGACCGTCGACCAGATCATCGCGGCGACGAAGAACACCGCAAAAAACCACCAAACGGGCCCCTCGGACACGGCCAACCAAGCAGTCAGCGCCGTGAAGCCGATGAACGTGACGGGCCCGAACCACCGATTCAACCGGTACTGACGCTCCCACTTCTCGAAGGTCGGAATCCACGTTCCCGGATCGACATCAGGAGGAACGCTGCCGGCCTTGAGAGCTGCCCGCATCTCGGCCAGATCGGTGACTCCGCCAGCGAGACGCCGTGCCCGGGTGATCATGAAACCGAAGACAGCGGTCATCATTCCCGCATAGAAGACCGTCCCGATCAGTCGCACGACAACGGGCTGGTCACCGGGCATCACGACCACACCGATTCCGAACCACAGGGCGCCTGTCACCACGAACAAGACCACGAGAAGAGCCGGCAAGGGCAGAGAACGGAAACGCGCCATCATGAAGCTCCCTCGTGTCCCCCTCAGCATCCCCGATCCGTGAGCCCGAGCCAAACCAGCCTGGCCTGGGGCCCATCACCGATCAGGACGCGCGATACGGGCGGGGGGAGCTCAGTTCGGGTCGATGACCCTGAGGGCGGTCTGCAAGGCGCGGATCGTGCGTCCCAGTGCGCCAGCGGCGAGGAGGCCGGAACCGAGAGGGCCCGAGGGGTCCTCTCCGAGCAGCGGCAGGGTTCGGAGCGCGGCCTGTACCGCGCGGCTCATGTTCTGCACTTGCCACTGGACCTCGGTCTCGCCTCGATTCGGCGTTGCGAGCTCGACCGCTTTCACCGCATAGGCGGCTGCGCCGAGTGCATGAGCGCCCATGTGCGCTACGCCAGTAGCCTGCCCTGCGGACCATGCGGCGGCTTTCCCCGCCGACGAGGTCGCCCTGTGCGCGGCCCGACCCGCGACGAAACGGCGGCGGATCTCTCCTGCCGCATCCAGCTCACCTCGTGAAAACGCTCGCGCTCTAGCGATTCCGTCCCGTGGTCGGTGGTCGCCAGGAACCTCGGCCTCGAAGAGAGGCAGAACTCTCTCGGCGCAGTCAGCAGCCCACGCTGCGACCAGACGACGTTCGTTCTCTGACAGCGACTGCGGAGAGGGCATGGCAGCACTCTCGCAGACGGTCCAGTCGATCGAGTCCCTGTTCCACCGGCTTCCCGCCTGCTGCGCCAGGACGCAGTCCGGACATTCCCCCGAAGTCATGACCAGGTGCAGCTGGCCGACGCCCTAAGGCCCGCGCAGCCCTTGGTCAGACGGTCGCGCGCACGGGAACGGTCGTTCGCCCCCACCGGTCGCGGAGCCAGGAGGCGACGAAGATGTTGCCGACGAGGGGGCCGACGGCGAAGACGGCAAGTCCGATGCCCCAGACTGCCGTGCCCCGGAACGCGACGAGGGCCACGGCCGAGAAGAGGATGACGAGGACGCTGGCGAGAATGCCGCGGCGTCGCTCGGCGGCGGTCCAGTGCGTGCCGGCACCGATCATGATCAGGCCTGCGATCCAGCCGAAGACGGGGATGAGATACCAGCCAGCGACGAGGGTGATCGATGTCCCGATGGCGTAGCCCCTGTTGGGTGCGGCCGGGATGAGGGCCGTCGTGTCGGCCCTGGCGTCGGCCGCGATGGTGTCGACGTCGCCGAGCTCGGCGATGCGAGACCGGGCGGCGTCGCCCTCGAGGCCGCGGAGCTCGTCGGCGACGTCGGCGAGCATGGACCTGCGGACGTCGTCGGGGGCCCCGATGAGGGCGCGATCGAGGTCCTTGAGGTACTGAGCGGCCACGGGGTGCTGCTGGTCAGAGGCGGTCATGGGTCGGACCTTCCTGGTCGAAAAGCGCCGACTCCGGGTCGGCACGGGCGGTGAGCTCGGTGACGGCGGCGACGAAGGGGTCCCACTGTTCTCGAAACAGTCGGAGCTCCTCTCCGCCGGCGTCGGTGAGAGAGAAGTACTTGCGCGGGCGGGTCGAGTCAGGGCCTGGCCCTTCGCCAGCGGCGATCAGGCCGCGCTCCCGGAGCCTGCTGAGGAGCGGATAGAGCGTACCGATGCTGCCGATGAGGCCACGGGCGACCAGCTGCTCGGAGAGCAGCCAGCCGTAAGTCGGCCCCTTCTGCAGGACTCCGAGGACGCAGTACTCGACGACTCCCTTGCGCAGTTGCGCTGTCGTGGGTGTTGTCATGCAATGCACACTAGCTTGCGTCGCACGACTATGCAACGCAAGACAAAGAACCATCGTCGGGCATTCACGCTCGCGAGCTGGGACCACGACGTGCTCGCCCGGTCGACGCAACTGCTGTGGCCGAGCGACGTGATCGGTGAGCGATCCCGCATCGCCACGACGTCGAGTTCCTTCTCCGAGTCGCCCTCACGGTGGATGTGCCTGGCGGCGGGTAGCGGTTGACACCGCGAGGGATCTGACGTGCCGCTCAGCTTTTCGGCGTCTGGTCCACCTCGACGGCCACGGAGTAGTCGCCGCCTCCGTCTGTGCTGATCGTCGTCACCGAGTCGTAGACCGTGTCGTCCCCTGCGGCCCCGACGTCGCAGTGCACCTCGTCGCCGTCCACCAGGTCGATGGCCTCGTCGCCGCAGTCGACGAGCGGGCGCTGACCCACGCTCTCCTCGAGTGCGTCCGCGATCGTCGTCGCGAACTTGTCCGCCGACACTGTCGGCGTCACCTCGGCGGTGCAGCCCGCGAGGCCGAGCGCGAGCGTCGCCCCCATGACGAGTACGGCCGTGGCCGCTGTGGTCCTGTTCATTTTCGCCCCCCAGTCAGGACGTCGATCGCCCCGAAATCGATCTTGTCATCTTAACCTCCGGGCGATGGCGCATCGTCACCCGCCTGTCCCAGCTCCACGTCTCGTGACGGCTCGTCGATGTCTGCGGGGCGGCTGAGCCAACCCGGGCCGTCACGTCGAAGCCTCTCGAGCTCGGGACTCGGGTCGGGAGAATCCTGGGAGCGCTGCCGCAACAGACGCCACTGCAAGAAGACCCCGACGATCACGCCCCACGCGAAGAAGGGCACCCCGAGACCGACCATCAGCCACGGCGGCAGACGCTTCAGGCCCCGGCCCATCGGAGCCCACGGGTCCCACCCGACGGATGTCCCGCCCCAAGCGATGAGCACGAGGAACCCTGCACTGCAGACAGCTGCCACCCACGGATGTGCGCGAAAGAACGACTCCACCGCGCCCGGATCGCCGTGGCGCACCATGCACCACATCGTAGGGGAGGGGTGGGTCGGCACCGCCGAACCGGGCGCCGAAGAACGAGGGGCGACGCGACACCTCCGCCGTCTTCGTCAGGGGATCGCCCAGTGGCCAAGCGTTCCGTACGGTCGGGCCGCGTCTCGGCTGCCCGTAGCCACGTTCGGGGCTGCCTTCCGAGCCACCCGGGGATTTATCTTTGCCGTGAGAAGCGCAGAGGAGGCGACGATGCCGAAGTTCATCACCATCGGGTACGGAGACCGAGCTGGGTACGACGAGACGGAGGATGCAGTACGGAACCGCGCCCACGCAGCGGACGCAGGCTTGGCGGCGACGGGTGCGATCATCGGTCAGGCCACCCGACCGGTCCAGGTACGCAACCACAACGGGGCGAAGGTGGAGGTCTCCGAAGGCCCATATCGACGATCCGACCTGCCGGTGGCCGGCTTCGCGGTTTTCGACGCCGAAGACCTGGAAGAAGCCATCGCCACCGCGTCACAGAGTCCCTGCGCCGTTGCGCAGGGTGTCGTCGAGGTCTGGCAGTTGAAAGAGTAGACACGCGCACAGGTGATGGGACCGACGAGTCGGGCTGCCGATCCCCTATCGGCCGGCCTCACGCAGCGTCACCAGCGGCTCGATGCAAGGTTGACGAACCCGACCATGGCGGGTGTCGCTCTGTGGAGCGGCCGTGACGCGCGGTAGACCGCCGACCGGGCGGTCGACGACCGCCGGTCCTCGATCGGTCGTTGCGACGTCGCCGCCGAGCCCGCGTGCACTGACCGCCTCGCGGGAAGATGCAGGATGACGACTTCGGAGTGGCTCCGACTCGCGTACTTCCCGTGCCTCCTTCTCGCACTGGGCATGCTCGCCTACGTCGGTCTGAAGTACAGCCAGGGAAAGGAACTGCCACGACGCAAGCAGCGTCGTGTGCTGTGGGTCGGGGCCATCGCTCTGGCCGTCGGGGTCGTCTTCTACGCCACGAGCTGGTTCGTTTAGATCTCGACGCGGCCGGTTGCCGATCGGCCACTGGAAGGGACTCGTGACCACATGGCGTGCGGCACGATCATCGACACGGATACGCCAAACCCGACGAGCCGCACCGAGAACGAAGAAGCCCGCTGACGGATCGCCTATCAGACCGCCTTCACGCGCTACTGATCACCCGGCACGTCGTGTTCGCTGACTCCAGCTCAACGGTGACGATGTAGCCGTAGCGAGCTTCTTGGTCGCCCTCGTCGACGATGCTCGCGTAGGACCGCCAGCCCCGGCCCGAATTCTTCGCATCGCTCCTCTGCGAGCGACTTCGAGGCGAACCGGCGCTGCTGGTCCATGAACCTGAGGTGTCCTCCACCTCGTGTAGACCAGCCGCACCACGAACAGGGACGACACCTTCGGCTGACCGCATCTGACGACAGCGAACACTTCGAATGGCAGCCACACGTCCTCGAACGCGGCGAGACGCCTGCACGACCCCTCCGCCATACGTGTCGTACTGCCACTTAACGGCGAGACGATCCCCGAAGAGCCGAGCCACCCAGGCCGTATCGGCCGGATACACCGTCCAGTCCACGACGCCACCCGTCTCGACATGAATGTGGTCTTCTGCGATCTGCCAATCAGTGAGCCACACGAGCATGACGCGATCCTTTCACCCCACGAGCGACAGACCCACCGATCGAGCACGGGTGGCAGCTGCTCGATCATTCGACCCGGCAACCGATCACCTATCGGGCACTGCCCACGAGTCCCTTCACGCGATCGACCAGTTGTGCCGTTCGATGCGGTCCGAGTCGAAGGCCGAGCGACTCCGAAAACCAGCGCATCCAGCAACCCTCGACGTCATGGCTCGAGACGATGGGGACGACGACGGGCGCGTTTCCCGTCTGACGGGCAGTCATGAGGGACCGTCGCCGACATCAAGCTCAGCTTCCGCCCCCTCGATGACGGCAATCAGTAGTTCATTCAGCTGCGCGCTCCGCGAAGCGTCCAACCCGAGCGAGCTGAGGTCATTCGTCGCCAGGGCCACCTGCTGCACTGCGTCCAGCACGGCCTGTCCGGCTGGCGTGATCGCGGCCGGATTCCTCCGACCGCGCACGCGGACGCCCACCCGGTGGACGAGACCGCGACGCTCCATCCCGTCGAGCACGTCCGCCATGCTCTGCGGGCGGACGAAGACGGCCCGCGCGATCTCCGCCGACGTGAGTTCTGCACCGTCCGCCAGGCACGACAGCACGCCGAACTGCACGAGGCTCACGTCGTGCTCCGCCATCCCCGCGGTGATCTGAGAGCCGATGATGCGCGCGACCTTCACCGCGTTCCAGCCCAGCACGGACTCGAGCCCACGCCCCTCCTCGTCACTCATGCGCGCCTCCTTCGTGAGCACCTCGTTAAACAGGAACCTGTTTATCGAGCTATGGTGCAGGAACCTGCTTCTGCAGGGCCCACGAAAGTGTGCACCACCCACCCGCGCTGCACCGAATCGACAGGAACAGACATCATGACGACACCCGCACTCCCCGACGACCGAGGCCGCTGGGGCGCCGACGACGAACTCGGCACGCTCAACCTGATCGACGACGCCGCCAGGGCCCGGGCCGCTGAGGAGGTGCGGGTCGGCCGCAGCGTGTCGCTCGCGTACCCGGTCGAGCCAGCCTCGATGCTCGGCGGGCCGTTCGCTCCCCCGGCCCCGCCGTCGCCCCCGGTGCAGCAGGCGCTGCTCTACACGGGCACGCCGCCGATGGGGATGTCCGAGGTCCTCGTCGTGACACCGCACCACCCGGCGCTGACGCACATCGACGCGTTCGCCCACATGCCGATCGACGGCATCGTGTACCCGGGCCGGCCGCTCGAGGAGGCCGTCACGGCCGGAGGCGTCGTGCACGGTTCCACGAGCGCCTTCGCCGCCGGGATCACGACGCGGGGAGTCCTGCTCGACCTGGCGCCGGAGGGGCGGCTGCCGTCCGCGCACCCCGTCACCTCGGCGGACCTCGACGCGGCCGAGGCTCGGACGGGGGTGGAGGTGCTGCCAGGCGACGCCGTGGTGGTCCGCAGCGGCTGGGGCTTCAGCTGGGATGCCGAGACCCAGGCGCCGGGCATGACCGTCGACGCGGTGACATGGATGCATGACCGTGGCGTCTCGCTCTACGCCGGCGACGTCAGCGACTCGTTCCCACCGAGCGACCCGGGGATGCCCATGCCGATGCACATGGTGGGGCTGGCCCGCCTGGGCATGCCCTTGGTCGACAGCGTCGCCACGGATGACCTCGCCGCGACCTGCGCCGAGCTCGGCCGACACGCCTTCCTGCTCAGCATCGCGCCGCCCCGCCTCCACGGCCTCACCGGCGTGCCCGTGAACCCCCAAGCCATCTTCTAGCTGGGCTCGGGACGAGGCGAGGAACGAGTCGGACGAAGATCACCATGCCGACGAGTTCGACGAGCGTCTGGGTGACGACGACGACCGGAGCGAGCGACATCGACGCCGGCAGGGCCAGCGCGAGCGGCAAGACCACGAGCGAGTTCCGAGTCGCTCCGCTGAACACGAGGGCCCGTGTCGCGGGCACGTCGAGCCGGAAGATGCGGCCGGCACCGATGCCGAGGGCTGCCATGACAATGAGGAACCCGGCATAGATCGGCACCAGCACGAGCAACTGCCTCGCGAGATCTCCGACCGCACCCGCTTGCGAGGCCACGACGGCGAACAGGGTCGCCATCATCAGCGGGACCATCAGACCGAGCATCGTCCGCTCGATCAGGACACCGGATCGGTGTCGCCGAGCGAGGGCCTGCACGAGCGCGGCCGCGGTCAGCGGGACGACGATCAGGAGGAGGAAAGCCCGAGCGAAGGGGCCGACCTCGACCACGGCGACGCCCTCGGGGCCGATGAACAGCAGCAGGTAGAGCGGTAGGAGAAGGATCTGCGCCAGCATCAGCAACGGTGCCGCGGCGAGGAGTCGTTCTGACGCACCGCCGGCGAGGCCGGCGAACACGATCACGTAGTCGATGCACGGGGTCAGCAGCACCAACAGCACCCCGAACAGCAGCGCCGGCTCGTCCGCCACGAACCGGGACAGCCCGTAGGCGACGAGTGGGACGACGACGAAGTTCAGCACCCCGACCGCGGCGAGGAACCGTCCGTCGCGGAGGGACGTCCTGATCGCGGCGAACGGGACCCCGAGGAACGTCGCGAACAGCAGCAGCGCGAGAACGGGCTCGATCGCTCCCTCCAGACGGTGCGCCCCGGGCACGGTGAGGCCCACCACGCAGGCGGCGAGGATCGCCACCAGGTAGAGACCGATCTGCCGGCGCTCGAGCCAGGACACGACACTGCTCACGACAGGACCGGCATGGAGGAGAAAGGCACGACAGCGACCGTAGAGGTTCGAGCCGCGTGAAGGTCGAGCGCCACCGACGGCTCTAGGGTCGCGGTCTGCGGATCTCCGAGGTCCGCTTCCGCGCCGACCGCGGCGGGGCCGCCCGGAGGTGCTCGCTCACGCGGCCGAGGATGCGGGCGAGCTGCTCGGCGTCATCGTCCGTCACGCGAGAGAACAGCAGGCCGCGGACGGTCTCGATGTGCCCCGGGAAGACCGCCGCGAGGACATCGCGGCCTGCGCTGGTGATGGCGACCACGGTGCTGCGCTCGTCATCGGGCGACGGAGAACGCGAGACCAGGCCACGCTGCTCAAGCAGCTGCGCCTGGTAGGTGAGACCGCTGCGGCTGTGGACCACGCCGTCGGCGAGATCGGTCATCCGCTGCTGCCCCTGGGGGTGGTCCCCGAGGCGCGCGAGGAGCTGGAACTGGACGTAGCTCAGCCCACCTGCCTCCCGGAGCTGCTTCTCGACAGAAGGCCGGAGGAGCGCACTGACCTCGGTGAAGGCGAAGTAGGCCGCGAGCTGGGCCGGCGTGAGGGCGGGAGAGGCGTCGGTCATGACCGTGAGCCTACCTGTTGCTTCCAGTTCGAAGCAGTGCTACCTTCGAACCATTGCTTCGAGTTCGAAGCACATGACGAAGGAGAAGGCCATGAAGGCAGTACGTTTCGAGCAGGTCGGCGGACCCGAGGTCCTCCAGCACGTCGAGGTCGAGCAGCCCGCTCCCGGGGCGGGAGAGGTGCTCGTGCGGGTGGCGGCATCCGCTTACAACGCGGCCGACGGGGGCATGCGGGGCGGATTCCTCCCCATCCCGGTCACCCTCCCCCATGTGCCCGGCTACGACGTGTCGGGCACGGTCGAGGCCCTCGGCGACGACGTCGAGGGCCTCGCCGTCGGCGACGAGGTCGTCGGCTTCCTGCCGATGGAACGCGACGGAGGCGCGGCCGAGTTCGTCATCGCCCCTGCCGACGCCCTCGTCACCGCCCCGACGAAAATTCCCCTGGTCGACGCGGCGGCCCTGCCGTCGGTGGCATTGACCGCGTGGCAGGCCCTCGTCGACGATGGCGGCCTTCAGGCCGGACAGCGCCTCCTCGTCGTCGGCGCGGGCGGCGTCGTCGGCAAGTACGCGATCCAGCTCGCGAAGCGCCTCGGCGCCCATGTCGTCGCCACGGCGAGCCCCCGCAGCGCCGATGCCGTCCGCGCCGCCGGTGCCGACCAGGTCATCGACCACACCGCCGTCGACGTGCTCGACGCCCTTGACGAGCCGGTCGACGTGATGCTCAACCTGGCCCCGCTCGATCCTGCGCAGTTCGAGGCTGACGTCACCGCCGTCCGCGATGGCGGAGTGGTCGTCAGCACGACCGCCTTCATCGCCACCCCGGGCGACGAGTCGCGTGGGGTCCGGGCCGCGACGGTGTTCGTGCGGCCCGACCGCGACCGCCTCGAGCAGCTCGTCGCGCTGGTCGACGCGGGCGAGCTCACGGTCGAGGTGACCAGGCGCATCACCCTGGTCGAGCTGCCCGCGCTGCACGCCGAGGCGGAGGCGGGCCGCATCGCGGGCAAGGTCGTCGTGCTCCCCTGAGGACGCCGCAGGGCAGGGGATCGAACTGGACCATCGGGCCTGACCGACCCGGTGGTCCATCATCCATCGGGACACCGGATCGGCCCTCGAGCTGCAAGGGTGGGCAGATGAACGGTTCGACGAGGCTCGCGACGTCACTGCTGCCAATCACGCTGATCCTCGTCGCTTCGGCCTGCACCACGGCAAGCACTGGACTCGCCGACCTGGACCAGGCCCCGACGGTCGATCATCCGCTGCCGGCAGAGCTCCCCTCCTACGCCACCGAGGACCTGGACCAAGAATCGATCCGATGGGTAGGCGAACACGACGACGCAGATCTCTGGGTCGCGAGCCACCAGGACGAGGACACCTCGTGCGTGATCGCCTATCCCGACGCGGACAACTGGATCGTCGGCTGTGGCGGAGGCGTGACCCGGACCGCAGGGCCCGACGGCATCACCTACTCGATCGTCCCGGACGGCATGAGCGCGCCGGACGGTTTCCTAGCCGTCTCCGAGAACGTCTTCGTCGCCCCTCAGCCCTGACCGCGCGCCCATCGGCCATCGGCCATCGGCCATCGGCCATCGGGACGAACCACTGACCGGATACCTGGTTGATGGCGAGATCTTTTACGGTGGAGACATGGACCCTTTGACCAGCGCAGCCCTTCTCGTCGTGCTCGTTGGAGCATTCCTGTACGTGCTCTATTGGGTGATTCGACGCGCGGTCGCGGCCGGCATCAAGGACGCGGCAACCAAACCGACGCCCGAGCGACGTCCCTAGCGCAATCTTCTGCTGGGTATCGCGCGCAACGGTTATGTCGAATGGTGACCCGTATTCTGTGCGGATGCAGCCACGGGCGAGACGACTGTTCGGCGGGGCGCTCCTGCTCATCTCGATACCGATCGGACTCGTCTCCATCGCGATGGGGTTGACCTTCGATGGGCTGGACCCGCTCACCATCCAATGCCTGCATGGGCCGTACCCCGACGAGGGAGGCCCCTTTTACGAGGCGACTCGCGTCGTAGGGGAAGTCTCTCTCTTGCCACTCGGCGTCGACTGCAGTTACGACGTAGACGGCGACGACGTGGCCGCGCAGACGATTCACCATTACGACTATCCGGCCACCGCCGGCCTGATCGTGGGCACCCTGGCCTTCGGTAGTGGCGCCCTGCTCGTCCTCGTTCGTGACTGATTCACAGTAACGCCCGCCGAGCGATCGGCTTGCGGAAGTTGCTTGATCGACGTCGGGCCCGCTGACCGATCGACTATCGGGGCAGCCAGAAGTGGAGAGGCCCCCCCTCCTGACCTGGACATGAACGGACCGTCCGAGAGACAGAGGCGCTGAATCCAGGTCTCGCCCAGGATCACGTTCCAGTCTCAAAACTGACATCATGCCCGCATGAACGAAACGGGAACAGTCATCATCGGCATCGACGTCGGCGGAACGAACATCGAGGTGGGAGCAGTCGACGACAGCCATCAGGTCCTTGCTCGGGCAAAAGCAGCAACTCCGGAGACCGGACCAGAGGCCGTCCTGGACGTGATCCTCGACCTCGTGCGCTCCCTGAAGTGCGCCCCATCCGCGGTCGGTCTCGGCATCCCGGGGGTCGTACATGACGGCAAAGCCCTCACGGTCCCGAACTTGGTCGGATGGACCGACGAGGTCGACCTGATCTCTCCC
This sequence comes from Frigoribacterium sp. VKM Ac-2836, assembly GCF_013248995.1. Classification (GTDB taxonomy): domain Bacteria; phylum Actinomycetota; class Actinomycetes; order Actinomycetales; family Microbacteriaceae; genus Frigoribacterium. The sequence continues at coordinate 16,711 of NZ_JABRPK010000008.1, forward strand.
CTCTCGGATGCGCTCGGTGTCCCGGTGACCTTGGGCAACGACGCCAATGTCGGGCTGCTCGGCGAATGGACGGCAGGTGCGGCTCGTGGCGGGCGGAACGTTCTCGGGCTGTGGATGGGAACCGGAGTCGGCGGGGGCCTCATCCTCGACGGTCGTCCTTACACAGGGTCGAGAGGCGCCGCGGGCGAGATCGGCCATGTCGTGGTGATGGCAGGGGGAGCTCTCTGCAGCTGCGGGCGACGTGGCTGCGCCGAGGCCTACGCGGGCCGACGATCCATGCGCGGTGTCGCCACATCGATGGCCGAGGCCGGATGGGAGACCTCACTATTCGACATCCGTGATGCTGAAGAAAAGACCAAACTCACCTCGAAGGTCTGGTCGAAGGCTCTGAAGGAAGACGACCCGCTGGCCGTGAAGTTGTTCGACACTGCCGTCGAGATGCTCGGCGTCGCCCTCGGTTCGACCGTCAACCTCCTCGACTTGGATCGTGTCGTCGTCGGTGGCGGACTCGCCGAGAAACTCGGACAGGATCTTGCGGATCGTCTTCACATGGCCGCGAAGCAATGGATGCTGCGCCCCAGCCCGGAACTGACCTTCACCGTGTCCGAGCTGGGCGATGATGCCGGCGTCGTCGGTGCTGCTGCGCTGGCACGGGCCGCCAGCATCACCGCGTAGGCGACGTACGCATCGTCTCGGCGTCCTCCGCCCCCGCAGGTGAGGACACCGTCGAAGACCGTGTCGGCGAGCTGCTCCGGCGACGGCCAGTGAGGCAGGACGCGGGCCAGGGCATCCTCGTCGAGGTAGGCGGTGACGACCACGAGGGTCACCATCGAGCGGAGCCGGTCGAGGTCGTTTTCCGCCGGAGGACGGACATGGGCTCCGATACGGGAACGCACCGAAGCGTAGTGAGCCTGAGGCGCCTCCCCCTCGTCCCTCCCTTCGGTGTCACGTGCGTCTGTCGAATTGGCGGCGGGAGTGCCTTACTGTGGGGCCGGTGACGACGCAGACGAAGGGCACCGCCGCTCCTGCTCGGATCGCTGCCTTCTCGCAGGGAGTCCTGCGCCGCTCGCCTGCACTGGTCGCGCTGGGGATCTTCCTCGGTGTCGTCCTGCTCTTCTCCGCCCTGCTCGCACTCCCCGTCGCGACGGCCGACGGCACGAGGACCCCGCTGCACGACGCGGTCTTCACCGCGGTGTCCGCGATGACCGTCACCGGGCTCGTGACCGTCGACACGGCAACTCACTGGTCCTTCTTCGGCCAGGTCGTCATCCTCGCCGGGGTCCAGGTCGGCGGCCTCGGCATCGTGACCATCGCGCTCCTCCTGTCGCGGGCCGTCACGCACAAGCTCGGCGTACGCGGGCGGATCATGGCCCAGCAAGGCATCGGCACCAGCAAGCTCGGCGAGGTCCAGTCACTGCTCAAGATCGTCGTGCTCACCACGGTCGTCGTGGAGGCGGCTCTCGCGCTCGTGCTCGTGCCCGCGTTCATCGTCCGGGAGGGGTCGTTCGCCTCGGGCACGTGGCACGGTGTCTTCTACGCGGTCTCGGCCTTCAACAACGCCGGCTTCGTCACCCACGCTCAGGGTCTCGAACAGTTCGCCACCGACCCGGCCATCATCGTCCCTCTCATGGTCGGGGTGTTCGTGGGCAGCCTGGGCTTCCCCGTCTTCATGGTCCTCATGGTCCACAAGACCCACCTCCGACGCTGGAACCTCCACACGAAGCTGACCGTGACGGTCACCACCGGACTCCTGATCGTGGGAGCTGCGGTGTGGACGCTCCTCGAGTGGGGCAACACGGCGACCATCGGCGACCTCCCGCCGGGCGAGAAACTGGTCCACGGGCTCTTCGCCTCTACCATGATGCGCAGCGGCGGCTTCGCGCTCGTCGACACCGGCGCCTCCCACCCCATCACTCTCCTCGCCACCGAAGCCCTCATGTTCGTCGGCGGTGGGTCCGCCTCCACGGCGGGCGGCATCAAGGTCACGACGATCGCGCTGCTGTTCCTCGCGATCGCTGCCGAGGGCAAGGGAGACAAGAACGTCCGCGTCTTCCGCCGCACCGTCCCCGAGGCAGCCCTGCGCGTCGCGATCAGCGTCATCTTCCTCGGCGCGACCCTCGTCCTCGCCGCGACCGCGCTCATCATGACGGTCAGCGACGAACCCCTCGACCGCATCCTCTTCGAAGTGATCTCCGCCTTCGCCACCTGCGGCCTCAGCGTCGGACTCAGCCAAGAGCTCGACCCGTTCGGGAAGTACGTCCTTGCCGCCCTCATGTTCGCCGGCCGGGTCGGCCCCATCGGTCTCGCGTCGGCACTCGCGGTCCGACGACGGACGCTGCTCTACGACTACCCAGAAGACCGCCCCGTCATCGGCTGACCGCCAGGTTCACGAAATGCACGCTGGCTCGTCTCGATCGCCGATCTCCTAACCTGCACCGTTTACGAATTCGCCCTAACGATCTCAGTTACCGATCTGCCGCATCACCCTGCGTTAGCCAATGACTGATGTCGATGGGTTGAGTTTGGTGGCATGTCGATGTCGTCAGGCCGGATCTGGCGCTCCATGAGCCTGCCCCTCCTGCCTTGCTCGGGGTCGCAACGTGAGGGCCGCAAGCGAAAGCGCAACCCACACCACGACCATGAATACAGCCATGACAACGGCCGAGGGGTCACCCCCGAGGTAGGTCGCCCAGTTGACCAAGACGCTGGCGGCCCAGGGCACGGCCGACAAGACGAGCGCGCCTCCAAGGCGGTGCCCTGTGACTCGGAAAGCGACGGCGGCGGACAAGGCAACCACGACCAGGATGCCCACCACACCGGGGGCCAGGAGGCCGCCGGCCCAGAGGTAGCGGTTGAAGAAGTCGCACCAACCCGGTCGCCCGGCAGCCAGCGGAACCGAGACTCTGTCCAGCTGGTTCATGACGAGCAGCGCGCCGGACAACGCAGCGAACCAGCCTGTGGCTGAGGCAGCCGTGGTCCACTTCCGGTGCGGCTTGCCCACGGCAGCGATGAGGCCGAGACCTGCGAGCAGGACGAACGTCACCCGGTCAGGGCTCGGATACACCACTGCGTACTCAGACGAGGACGGCGTCTGCACGAGGATCAGGACGACGGCAAGTGCGGCGGCCCCCAGAAGGCTGAACCTGGCGGCCGTGCCGCGCCTGGCAAGAACAAACACCCCGGCCAGAACCCACAGCGCCGTGACCAGGACGCCGGCACTGTTGAACGGGCCGAACGGATCGAGGGCGAAAGCATGGGCCCCGGGATTCCAGGGCATCCAGTCCTGCACGATGAAGTAGAGCAGTGACCACGCCACTCCTGTTGCGAGAGCGAAGCTCGCAGCCTGGTCCCGGGAGGTAGCCGGGAACACCGCGGAGAGGCGGGCGCCGAGCCCGTGGATAGCCAGGTCGAGCATCTCTGCCCGGCGAGGGCGCTCGCGCCCTTCTTCCTCCGCCATGTCGAGCAGCGTCCCCACCATCGCGTCCTCGTTCTCTCGGCGCCAACGCCCCGGATACCACCGGAGCTGTCGTCGATATCGCTGCTCCAAGTGCTGACGATCCATGCCAACTGCGCTCACGAGACACCTCCGGACTGCACCTGGCCGGCAATACCTCGCGGCCGCCATTCCGAGATCCGCGCACGGGCCGCCGCGGCGTTCGCTTCCAGACGGCTTGCCGTGGCCTGGAGTGCGTCGATGCCCTCGGCGGTGACTTCGAAGTAGCGGCGGTTCCTCCCGTCGACCACCTCGTCGCCAGCCACTGCGACGAGCCCCTGCTCCACGAGCCGGTCGAGTGCGGCGTAGAGAGTGCCTACCTTGAGTTGGACTCGGCCACCGGACAGTTCTGCCGCATCGGCGATCAGTGCGTAACCGTGCTTTCGCCCGCCGGCGAGTGAGGTCAGGACGAGCATCGTTGGCTCGCGCATCTCTGGTTGGGTCATGCCCCCACTATATTCAATTGCTCTGAATATTCAACCAATCAGATTTGGGCCCTTTCTTACGGGTCACGGATGGGCCCGGGCGTTGTCGTCTGAACGCGCTGGACCGGGGTAGAAGCGGCTCCCTGAAACGGGGTTGTAGGCATACCAACGGCCGCCATCGACCTTCTCGATGAGAGCGCGCGCCTCCGCAGCCTGCCGCTCGGCCCGGGCATGGAAGGCCTTGGCTGCCCTGGGATTGAGGGGCGCTTCCGTTGATCGGAAAACCTGACGTCCCTCGACGATGAGGTGGACTTCGACACCGCGCCCGAGCTCCTCGGACAGCTGCCCGGCGAGGGCGCGACCGGTGACGGCGAAGTCGTACGCATCCTGGGTCGTGTGGGTCGGGCGGTCGGGATCGAGGCGCGATCGGTGGAACGACTCCCATGCTTGTAGATCACCCTCGAGCTCCTGCGACAGGTGGGCCTCTTCGTAGTCGACCGCCCCGCCGGACCAGAGCACGGTCCCGGCGTAGTCGGGAAAGACCCGCACGATCACACGGCCGTCCTGTGAACGCTCGGTCATGCCGAGAACATACCTCCCGGCCGAACAACCCTCAGGCCCGTTTCTCTCGAGAATCGTCTATCAGGCGCGAGGGAGGCGCTTGTGGAGCAGCACCGCGAGCCGGTCTAGATCACCGCGTACCGCTTCAGCATCGGACCGAAAGTCCGCCTCAGACATCCCGTCACGGCGGAAGAGGGTGAAGATGGCTTCGCTGCCCTGGTCGTTGGCCACGACGCGGAAGGGGTTCCGCATGACAGATCCGTCGGGAAGGGTCACGTCGTGGTCGAGTATCCCCAACTCCACAAGCCCAGTGAAGGCCACCTCGACGACCCCCATGGGCGAGTCCGTGATCCACCGTCCGTCTTCCTGGCGGATTCCGGCGCTGAGACCGGTCGCCCACGCTGGCAGGTTCGCCGGATCCCCGGCGACGCGGGACACGGCGGCGACGTCGTGGTCGAGCGAGCGGCAGATGTGAACGGCAGGCCAGGTCATGCCCGGAAGCTAGCAGCCCACTATGCCGAGCGCACCGGCTGAGTATCGTCCATCGGGACAGCCAACGGTCGAGCATGACTGACTTGGTCAGCTCGCGGAGCCGGCGCCTGACCGTCGGGCATCTCGTCCGAGAACGAGCCAGGTGACCACTCCGACAAGGGGCAAGGCAATCGACACGGCAATCCACAAAGCCTTAGCGAGTCTCGTCAAAGGGGAGCGAACAACCGTCACGATCATCCAGATCACACCTGCAACAACAGCAACGACGGCTGCGGCCCATGCGAAGTTGTAGGAAGCGGGGAAGAACACAGCCTGACCCTCCGACGCGGCAACCAGCGGACCAGCCAGAAGAAAGCTCATGTCCACCACGGTAGGCAGCCGACGAACACCTCACAACCCCGCTGCAAGCGAGAAGCCCAGCAAGCGATCCCCTATCGGGCGAGCGACCTACTTGAGTCGCCGCAGATTCGTGATGCTCACCCAGATCAAGCAGAGCATGCCGATCAGCGTGAAGTACATGCCCCCTTGGTGAGGGTCGATAGCAATCAAGATGACCGACGTAGCGGCGATGAGCAGTGCAAGGACGAGCATGACTCGCCACGTTGTCCGACCGTCTGTTGGCGCGTTGTCTGACGTCATGACTCATGCTTTCATATCGGCCGTGCCGCGGACGGCCGTCCCCCCGGGGTCCCCTACTGTGACTGGACCCAGCAATGGGTCTTGACCCACTAGCGTCCACCTAATGAGCGACGAAGCAGACTCCTTCAACGAGCACCCCACGAACGAGTCAGCCCCTTCGCCTCTGCCCCAAGGGTGGACGAAGATCGGGGACCGACGGTGGTGGACCATGTGGAGCAACTTCCAGTGGCTCTTTGTCCTCCTGATCGCCGCCAACGGCGGAAACATCGCCGTCACCCTCGCTCGTGGATGGCACGTTCCCATCTGGATCGTCGTGGGGGGCCTCGCGGGCGCCCTCATCCTGGTCTTCGCCGCGACGACGATCATCCGCAACCGACGCTGGCCCCCAGTTGAAGTCAACCTTGCGAACAATGAGCTGCGTGTGCGCGATCACGCGGTGCCCCTAGCTTCTGTGAACGCGGCCCAGCTCGCGATCTTCCCCGTTCGACGACGTGACCCCGCGCTCGCCCTGCGTCTGACATCGGTGGAGCCCGCTCGAGCAGAAGTGTTCCTCCGGAACCGTCGAGGCCACACATTGCCCGAAGATCAACGACTGGTCTTTGCCGAAGCAGTCCGGCGGACATCCATCGCGATGCCGATTTCCCGCGACGATCCCTCTGGCCGGTTCGCTCGGTACAACTTCCCCGGCCACGTTTCTCTCGAGGACACCGTTCAATTAATCGCCCGACCTCCTAGGGCAGGCGAACCGCTGCCGGTCCCGAGCTGATACGAACCAGATCGCACGAATTACCAGGTCGACCATCAGCTCCCAAACCCACGCCCTGAAAACGATCCGTCTTTCGCCGCGTTCGAATGAGGAGCCCCTATCGGACAGTCCTACGAAGTGAAATCGATCTCAGGAACGGCGCCGTCCTCGAGGAGGAAGTAGCCGAGGAACACCACGGGCTCGTCCCCAGTATCGAACTTCGAGACCACGACCCCGGCCGGCTCGTAGAAGACGTCACCAGCTCTCAAGACGATCTCCGTGCCCGTGCCGATCTGAAAAGTGACGGAGCCCCTCTCGATCGTTCCGAAAACCGGCCCGTTGTGCGTGTGCGCACCGCCGGTCGTCGCGGGCGCGATCGAGATTCGGCGCACCTCCACGTGCGAGATGCTGGCCACGGCGCCGAGGTTCTGATCCATCAGAGTCGTTCGAGCAACGGGCGAGTCAGTCATTGCCGCAGCCTGTCATGTCCTGGTGAACCATCGTCTAACGAGACACGCCTGCTGACCGCTCGAGCGAGAGAAGGGCGACGGCGAGTTCGGCCGTGGAGGTGAGCTCCGTGACGTCGGCACCGAGGTCCGCTCGCGTGGACAGGCCGTGCCACAACGTCTGCACGAGACCTGACAACGTGGCGGCGTCGATGCCTGGGGGGACGTCGCCGGCGAGCACGGAGCGCTCGATGCGATCCCGGAGGCGTCCTTCGTCGCGGCGTTGGAGATCGGTGACGAACGTACGGACGTCGAGAGTGGCGGAGGTGTCGACCATGACGGCGCTGCTCGTCAGGCAACCGGGGTGACCGTCGTCGGTCCGCACGAACTCGCGGATCGATCCAGCGAGCAGCCGGAAGATGACCTGGGCGAGAGTGGGCTCGGCGAGGGCAACGTCGTACACGGCGCTGTACCGCAGCGCGTAGGTCCGGACAGCTTCGTCGAAGAGGTCGGCCTTGCTCCCGAACGCGGCGTACAGGCTCGAACTCGAGATCCCGAGCGACGTCGCAAGGGCCCTGGTCGACGTACCCGAGAAGCCGTACTGCCAGAACAGGGTCGCGGCTGCACGAAGGGCATCGTCTCGGTCGAACTCTCGAGGGCGCCCCGGTGACTTGTCGGCCATGCAGACATTCTAGGACAACTGCCCCATAATGAGTTTATGGAGCAAATGATTCAGAACCGTGTCCCCGTCCGCGGCAGCGAGATCGCGGTCGACATCTACGGCAACGCAGAGGGGCCCACGATCCTGATGATCCCGGGTGTCATGGCTGATGCAGCCTCGTGGGCGGCAGTCGCGCAAAGGCTGGAGGGGTGGTCTGCTGTGGCCGTGCTGAACCGCCGGGGTCGACACCCATCTGGCCCGCTGACGCAGGAATACTCGCTGGAGCTTGAGGTCGAGGATGCCCTGACGGCCCTCCGGCGCCTGCCCACCGTGCAGACGCTCTTCGGCTGGAGCTACGGGGCCCTGATCGCGCTGCACGCGGCGAACGAGCACGCCGTGCCGCACCTGATCGGGTACGAGCCGATCATGGCCCCCTTCGGTGCGGCTGCCCTTCCGGGACTAGAGCGGGCACATGATGCCGGCGATCTGGACGTGAGCGTCGAGGTCGCGCTGCGCGAAGTCGCGGGCATGCCCGATGCGGTGATTGAGAGCCTGCGGGCTGACGATGCTGTCTGGCCGGAGCTGCGACGCCTGAGTACCCCCATCCACGCAGAGACCCGCGCGATCAACGACGCGCCTCGGCCTGCGGGGCTGGCCGAGCAAGCACAGCGCGTCGACCTGATCGTCGGGGAGCGAAACCGTGGACAGGCGCCCTACGGGACGACATTCGAGGGCATCGCTGGCCTCCTGCCGGACGCCGCCGTGCACGTGCTCGGTGGCCAGGGGCACCTGGCGCATCTCGAAGCCCCGTCGGAACTCGCCACGATCGTCGACATCCTCGGCCGCGCCTCGAGCTGACGTCATGAGGCCGACCGGCCGGCGCGGTAAGGGATCTCCTACCGGGCACGTTCGGGACTGAGATGCCGGGGTGCGCGAGCTGACTCAGAGCGCGCTGACTCCGCCGGTCGAATTGACGAACCAAACCAAGATTGCTGCCCCGGCCGTAGCGACGACGAGAGCCGCAACAAGGGCCAGGTTGCCTTGTCGTCGATCTCTATCCGGTCGCATGCGCCCCACACTAGAAGTCCGGCAGCCGATCCTGCTCCGGGCAGTCTCTACGGTGGTGGGATGCGTTCTCTCGTCAGGCTCGATGACTGGTCTTCATCTGACGTCGGTGCGGTCTTCGACCTGGCTGACGCGTACCGAGAGGGCCGGGGACCAACGGTGAAGGGCTCCGCAGTGATGTTCTTTCCGCCTTCGAGTCTGCGTACGAGGGTCACGTTCGAGCGGGGAGCTTCGCTGATGGGGCTTGAACCGATCGTGTTTCCGGACACGACGCTCGACAAGCCAGAGGCGCTGGTAGATGTCGCTCAGTACCTCGATAACTGGGTCGACCTTATTGTGGTGCGCCACCATGACCTCGCCGTGGTCGAAGCGTTGGCCGCGGCTCATGCGATGCCGGTCGTGAACGCCATGACGGACGAGAACCACCCGTGCGAGGTGCTGCCCGACCTCTACTCCTTGCGGCAGCGGGGGGACATTTCGTCGCTTCGCTTCCTCTTCGTGGGCGCTGAGGGCAACATCGCCAGGGCATGGCAGGAAGCCGCTCGCGTCCTGCAACTCGACCTGATCCAATGCTGCCCGACCGAACTCGCAACCCCGGGAGCTGTGTGGACTGACGACCTGGAGACAGCTGTGCGGTCAGCGGACGTGATCCTCTCGGACGGTCCCGGTGCGCACGTTGAGGCCCTGGAGCCGTACCAGATCACGGCGGCTCTCCTCGACCTCGCGCCAGCAGGAGTTCGCTTCAACCCGTGCCCACCGTTCGTCCGCGGCCGTGAGGTGAGTGCCGACGCGGTTGAACACCCCGCATTCGTCGGGCACAACTTCAAAGCCGGACTCCTCCCGGTGCAGCAAGCCGTGATGGCGTTCTGCCTCGGCCTTGGATGACGAGGCGTCCCGATCAACGATCGATCACCGGACAACCCCTGGGACCAGCCTCTCCCCACCGTTATGGGGCCTTGGCTGTCTCAATAGGCCAGCCCGGAACAGATCTCGATGAGGGGACGTTCTTCGGACACCTCGCGGTCCGTCACTCGAAGTCAAGAGACCCGACGGCTGCACCAACCCCTTCGGCCCCTTTGGCGTGGAACACCCCCCGTAAGCTGGAAGCGTTCAGCAACAGGTGAGGAGAACGTCGTGGGGTCGAGGTGGTCACGTCTTCTTCGTGGTTCGCTGACGACCGTTCTCGCTCTCACCGTTGCCGCGTTCTCACACGTCGCTGGTGGTGGCTCCGCACCCGGTGCCCTCGGGATCGGCCTCGCTCTGGCGTTCGCGCTGCCGCTGGCTGTCGCAGTGACGGGCAAGAAGCTTTCAGCCGTCCGCCTGTCGATCGCGGTCGCGTTCGCGCAGCTCGCGTTCCACACCCTGTTCTCCCTCGGCGCCAGTACCACCGCCGTGACAGCGATCGGTGGCGGACACCACGGCCACGACGCCCTGGTCCTCAGCAGCGGTGACGCCGCCGGGATGGCGGGGATGGCCGGGATGCACGCCGGCCCCTCTATGTGGATCGCGCACGGTGTCGCCGCTGTCGCGACGGTGGTCGGCATCTGGTTCGGAGAGCGAACCGTGCGGGCCCTGGCTGAACTCGCTCGGGAGGGCGTCTCGGCAGTCGTCTGCGCCCTGGGACTCGTCCTGGCGCTCGTAGTCAAGCCCGTCAAGCTCCGTGCCGTCGTGGCGCGGGCTGCACGTCTCGTTCCCCATGACTCAGGTCTTGCCTGGTCGACCCAGCCTCACCGCGGACCGCCGGCCGTCACCTGACCTGTCACTCCGTGACGACACCACAGGTGCCGTCTCGTGACGCTCGACGTCTCCTTCTGAGGGGTGTCAGCGTGTCGCACACCCGCCCCTGACCATCCCTGCCGCAACCCAGCAGGAGGTCGGTGATGTGCCGGGTGTGACCGTGATCTCGACCCCCGCTGTGGCTCATGTGGCCGTGGTGGGTGGTCTGTTCGGTGCCGCCTGTCGGCGCCTGTCAGGACGTCTCCCGTGTTCCCCTTCCCTCTTTCTCTGTGCCCGCGACCTCGCGGTGGGCAGTCATCGTGAGTACTCGGCCGCCCGAGCTCGACGACGTCGACCTCGAGACCGGTGTCACCCAGCTGCCGCCGCTGCGCCCCGTCGGGTCGCTGCTGGTCGCGTGCGTACCCCTCGCCGTCGCCGTGACTCTCGTCGCACTGCTGTTCACCGGCGCCACAACGCAGACGCTGATCGTCGATCCTGGTGACCTCGTCACCTACGGCCTGCCTGTTGCCCGCATCGTGCACGACCTCGCCGCAGCCCTCACCATCGGGCTTCTGATCCTCGCCGCGTTCGTCCTTCCCGGGCAGAACCGTGCCCCGGGGGTGCTGAGTTTCGCCCAGTTCACCGCCGTCCGGTGGGCGTCGTGGGCTGCCGGCGTCTGGTTCCTCGCGGGCAGCGTCGTCATCGTCCTCACCGCGGCGGGCGTCATCGGGGTGCCCCTGTCGGACCCGATCTTCCGCCGC
>NZ_JABRPK010000009.1:0-1757 GCF_013248995.1 Frigoribacterium sp. VKM Ac-2836
TTGGAAAGAATTTTGGTCAAGGATGGACTCGCGGCCTATCAGCTAGTTGGTGAGGTAATGGCTCACCAAGGCGACGACGGGTAGCCGGCCTGAGAGGGTGACCGGCCACACTGGGACTGAGACACGGCCCAGACTCCTACGGGAGGCAGCAGTGGGGAATATTGCACAATGGGCGAAAGCCTGATGCAGCAACGCCGCGTGAGGGATGACGGCCTTCGGGTTGTAAACCTCTTTTAGTAGGGAAGAAGCGAAAGTGACGGTACCTGCAGAAAAAGCACCGGCTAACTACGTGCCAGCAGCCGCGGTAATACGTAGGGTGCAAGCGTTGTCCGGAATTATTGGGCGTAAAGAGCTCGTAGGCGGTTTGTCGCGTCTGCTGTGAAATCTGGGGGCTCAACCCCCAGCCTGCAGTGGGTACGGGCAGACTAGAGTGCGGTAGGGGAGATTGGAATTCCTGGTGTAGCGGTGGAATGCGCAGATATCAGGAGGAACACCGATGGCGAAGGCAGATCTCTGGGCCGTAACTGACGCTGAGGAGCGAAAGCATGGGGAGCGAACAGGATTAGATACCCTGGTAGTCCATGCCGTAAACGTTGGGAACTAGATGTGGGGGCCATTCCACGGTCTCCGTGTCGCAGCTAACGCATTAAGTTCCCCGCCTGGGGAGTACGGCCGCAAGGCTAAAACTCAAAGGAATTGACGGGGGCCCGCACAAGCGGCGGAGCATGCGGATTAATTCGATGCAACGCGAAGAACCTTACCAAGGCTTGACATATACCGGAAACGTCCAGAGATGGTCGCCCCGCAAGGTCGGTATACAGGTGGTGCATGGTTGTCGTCAGCTCGTGTCGTGAGATGTTGGGTTAAGTCCCGCAACGAGCGCAACCCTCGTTCTATGTTGCCAGCACGTTATGGTGGGAACTCATAGGAGACTGCCGGGGTCAACTCGGAGGAAGGTGGGGATGACGTCAAATCATCATGCCCCTTATGTCTTGGGCTTCACGCATGCTACAATGGCCGGTACAAAGGGCTGCAATACCGTAAGGTGGAGCGAATCCCAAAAAGCCGGTCTCAGTTCGGATTGAGGTCTGCAACTCGACCTCATGAAGTCGGAGTCGCTAGTAATCGCAGATCAGCAACGCTGCGGTGAATACGTTCCCGGGCCTTGTACACACCGCCCGTCAAGTCATGAAAGTCGGTAACACCCGAAGCCAGTGGCCTAACCCTTGTGGATGGAGCTGTCGAAGGTGGGATCGGTGATTAGGACTAAGTCGTAACAAGGTAGCCGTACCGGAAGGTGCGGCTGGATCACCTCCTTTCTAAGGAGCATGTACTCGCCCCGCGGTATACACGGGGGTCAACGAGTCAAGTCGGTTTCGAAGCGAATGTCTTCGGCCGACGCTCATGGGTGGAACATTGACAATGGCTCTTCACGGAGGGCATCAGCATTAGTACGGCATCTTCGGGTGTCTGGAAGGTGAGGGTGTTTTCGGTGGGGAGCGTGCACGCTGTTGGGTCCTGAGGGACCAAGCACCCATGCTTTGTGTGTGGGGGTTTTTCCTCTGGGCCATGAAAGTCCTGCATCAATCGCAGGGTGATCATGGTGCCGCCCGTATTTTGAGAACTACACAGTGGACGCGAGCATCTTAGTCGCAAGCAGTGCCGGCCTTCGGGTTGGTCGTTGTTTGTGATACTAAGTGCAATTTCTTAGACCAACCCGCCCTTTGGGATGTGGTTGGCGAATGAGATAACACTGA
>NZ_JABRPK010000009.1:1857-5423 GCF_013248995.1 Frigoribacterium sp. VKM Ac-2836
GTTGTTTGTGATACTAAGTGCAATTTCTTAGACCAACCCGCCCTTTGGGATGTGGTTGGCGAATGAGATAACACTGAGCTGTCAGTCTTTGGCTGGCAGCAACTTTGTGGTCAAGTTTCTAAGAGCAAACGGTGGATGCCTTGGCATCTGGAGCCGAAGAAGGACGTAGAAATCTGCGATAAGCCTCGGGGAGCTGATAATCGAGCCCTGATCCGAGGATTTCCGAATGGGGAAACCCCGCCAGGCGTTATGTCTGGTGACTCCCGCCTGAATATATAGGGCGGGTAGAGGGAACGTGGGGAAGTGAAACATCTCAGTACCCACAGGAAGAGAAAACAACAGTGATTCCGTCAGTAGTGGCGAGCGAAATCGGAAGAGGCTAAACCGGTCATGTGTGATAGACGGCGGTCGTTGCATGGTCGGGGTTGTGGGACCCGTTGTCCTGTTCTGCCGGACAGGAACAGTTACAGCGCAGTATAGGCGAACAGCTTTGAATGGCTGGTCATAGAGGGTGCGAACCCCGTAGCCGAAATGCTGGCGCTGGCTGAATGGGGATCCCAAGTAGCTCGGGGCCCGAGAAATCCCGTGTGAATCTGTCAGGACCACCTGATAAGCCTAAATACTCCCAGATGACCGATAGCGGACAAGTACCGTGAGGGAAAGGTGAAAAGTACCCCGGGAGGGGAGTGAAATAGTACCTGAAACCGTTTGCTTACAAACCGTTGGAGCCTCCTTGTAGGGGTGACAGCGTGCCTTTTGAAGAATGAGCCTGCGAGTTAGCGATATGTGGCGAGGTTAACCCGTGTGGGGTAGCCGTAGCGAAAGCGAGTCTTAATAGGGCGATCCAGTCGCATGTCCTAGACCCGAAGCGAAGTGATCTATCCATGGCCAGGTTGAAGCGACGGTAAGACGTCGTGGAGGACCGAACCCACTTAGGTTGAAAACTGAGGGGATGAGCTGTGGATAGGGGTGAAAGGCCAATCAAACTTCGTGATAGCTGGTTCTCTCCGAAATGCATTTAGGTGCAGCGTTGCGTGTTTCTTGCCGGAGGTAGAGCTACTGGATGGCCGATGGGGCCCAAAAGCTTACTGACGTCAGCCAAACTCCGAATGCCGGTAAGTGAGAGCGCAGCAGTGAGACGGTGGGGGATAAGCTTCATCGTCGAGAGGGAAACAACCCAGACTACCAACTAAGGTCCCTAAGCGTGTGCTAAGTGGGAAAGGATGTGGAGTTGCATAGACAACCAGGAGGTTGGCTTAGAAGCAGCCACCCTTGAAAGAGTGCGTAATAGCTCACTGGTCAAGTGATTCCGCGCCGACAATGTAACGGGGCTCAAGCACACCACCGAAGTTGTAGATTTCGTATTATAGACAAGCCTTCGTGGTTCAGTCGTACGGAGTGGTAGGAGAGCGTCGTGTGGCCAGTGAAGCGGCGGTGTAAACCAGCCGTGGAGGCCACACGAGTGAGAATGCAGGCATGAGTAGCGAAAGACGGGTGAGAAACCCGTCCTCCGAAAGACCAAGGGTTCCAGGGCCAGGTTAATCCGCCCTGGGTAAGTCGGGACCTAAGGCGAGGCCGACAGGCGTAGTCGATGGACAACGGGTTGATATTCCCGTACCGGCGAAGAACCGCCCAAGCTAATCCAGTGGTGCTAAGAGTCCTAACCCGGCTGAGCTGATCCCTTCGGGGTGAGGCCGGCCGGTCTAACGCTCGACCCCATGCTGGTGCGGTTAACGTATTAACAGGTGTGACGCAGGAAGGTAGCTGAGCCAGGCGATGGTATCCGTAAGGTGAACCTGGTGTAAGGATGTAGGGCTGACGATAGGCAAATCCGTCGTCAATGCGCCTGAGATCCGATGCGTACCCCGATTGGGGGAAATCAGTGATCCTATGCTGCCGAGAAAAGCATCGACGTGAGGTTCAAGCCGCCCGTACCCCAAACCGACTCAGGTGGTCAGGTAGAGAATACCAAGGAGATCGAGAGAATCGTGGTTAAGGAACTCGGCAAAATGCCCCCGTAACTTCGGGAGAAGGGGGGCCGGAACCGTGATGGGATTTACTCCCGGAGCGGGAAAGGCCGCAGAGACCAGTGGGAAGCGACTGTTTACTAAAAACACAGGTCCGTGCCAAGTCGCAAGACGATGTATACGGACTGACGCCTGCCCGGTGCTGGAAGGTTAAGAGGAAGGGTTAGCGCAAGCGAAGCTCAGAATTTAAGCCCCAGTAAACGGCGGTGGTAACTATAACCATCCTAAGGTAGCGAAATTCCTTGTCGGGTAAGTTCCGACCTGCACGAATGGCGTAACGACTTCCCAGCTGTCTCAACCGCGAACTCGGCGAAATTGCACTACGAGTAAAGATGCTCGTTACGCGCAGCAGGACGGAAAGACCCCGTGACCTTTACTACAGCTTGGTATTGGTGTTCGGAGTGGCTTGTGTAGGATAGGTGGGAGACTGTGAAGCTTGGACGCTAGTTCAGGTGGAGTCATTGTTGAAATACCACTCTGGTCACTTTGGATATCTAACTACGAACCGTGATCCGGTTCTGGGACAGTGCCTGGTGGGTAGTTTAACTGGGGCGGTTGCCTCCCAAAAAGTAACGGAGGCGCCCAAAGGTTCCCTCAACCTGGTTGGCAATCAGGTGTCGAGTGTAAGTGCACAAGGGAGCTTGACTGTGAGACTGACAAGTCGAGCAGGGACGAAAGTCGGGACTAGTGATCCGGCAGTGGCTTGTGGAAGCGCTGTCGCTCAACGGATAAAAGGTACCTCGGGGATAACAGGCTGATCTTGCCCAAGAGTCCATATCGACGGCATGGTTTGGCACCTCGATGTCGGCTCGTCGCATCCTGGGGCTGGAGTAGGTCCCAAGGGTTGGGCTGTTCGCCCATTAAAGCGGTACGCGAGCTGGGTTTAGAACGTCGTGAGACAGTTCGGTCCCTATCCGCTGCGCGCGTAGGAAATTTGAGAAGATCTATCCCTAGTACGAGAGGACCGGGATGGACGAACCTCTGGTGTGTCAGTTGTCCTGCCAAGGGCACCGCTGATTAGCTACGTTCGGAACGGATAACCGCTGAAAGCATCTAAGCGGGAAGCCGGCTTCGAGATGAGATTTCCATACCCTTAGGGGTGAGAGGCTCCCAGCTAGACTACTGGGTTGATAGGCCGGATGTGGAAGTGGGGACTAACGACCCATGGAGCTGACCGGTACTAATAAGCCGATAACTTGACAACACTCCCTCCCTGTAGAGGTGGGGGAAAGCTGCTTGCGTCCACTATGTGGTTCCCGAAATACGGTCGGGAACAATTCAACAGACAAGTCGTCACATCCATCACGGGTGGGACGCATGGTCTGAAACAGACTTCACCACCAGCATGATCGGTGTGTGGTAAATGTTTCGGCGGCCATAGCGAGAGGGAAACGCCCGGTCACATTCCGAACCCGGAAGCTAAGACTCTCAGCGCCGATGGTACTGCAAGGGGGACCTTGTGGGAGAGTAGGACACCGCCGGACTCCTTTTAGAGAAACACCAGAAAGGCCCCTTCCACGGAAGGGGCCTTTCTGCGTT